>NZ_CM145745.1:0-3319941 GCF_055632435.1 Haloarcula sp. MBLA0163 | reverse complement strand
TGGAATCCTCATTTCTCCGGACCTGTATGTTGTCTCGAAGCCATCTTAAAGGCTTCGAGTTACGATGGCGAGTGACCTCGCCGCGGTCCAGTTCGGCCGGGTTTCGTCGGCCCCGGCCAGGCCTCGGTCGCGTTCATTCCGAACGCCCTCTACCACTTAACTGCGTCGGAGTCCGGACGTGCCGAACCGCACGAGGCGAGCGTGTGTCGCCTCGCGTCCGGACCCGTTGTTGCATGTGAGTGGTCGTCGAGAGTCGGCCTGACAGGGGCGCGTCGCCCCGTACCGAGTTCACATCGAAGTCGATGGGAGTGTCACACTTAACCTCGTCGAACCACGGCCGCTACGTCAGGCGGTTACACGAGTGAGAGAGGGACATGCGTGGGAGCACCGGTCGGGGGAGAACACCAGCGACACCGCGGGCGCACCCGCCGACCCCGGAGAGCGTTGTGACTGGGGACGAGTCGGGCCGGAAAAATCCCGTGCTGGTCGGCGACTCAGATGTCGTCGAGGTGCTCGACACCCTGTTTCGAGACGTTCCCTTTGGTGATGTCGCCTGGCATCCAGTCCGGTTTGTCGTCGGGAGCCTCTTCGACCCACGCCCATGCCTCGTAGATATGGACCTTGTGAGTCCCTTTCTCCCGGAGTCGTATCTCCTGTCGGTCGGCGTCGTCTTCGCTATCGGCCGGGTCGAGCCGTCGGGCTGCCTTCAACGCAGCCTGTCGGGGGGTCCCGCCTGAGAAGACGCTCGATTCGTCACCATCCTCACGGAGCGCAAAGTTGCGCTTGTCACTGTCGCGTGCCATGGTTTTCACCGCTCCATGTCAATTCAGCACATGGCACATTATAAATATACCCCCCAATCCGGCTTCCGTCCCGGGGTATGTTTATATACTAGGAGCGGTTCCGACAGATATCGACCGGAATACACGTCAAAATCGGGCCGAATAGCGCCCGTGATGGCGCGCGCGCACCCCGAACAGGCGCCGTCTGCCGACGAGCGGCACGGTAGACTTAAGTGTATCCTACGGCGATGCACGGAATAGGATAGCGCGATGGTGCGAAAAAAGAAGCTCAGCCCGAGTGGCGCCAAGGACGAAGACGGCGAGTACCACAACGTACATATCAACATCCACGAGGACGAACTCGCCGTCGCCGGGATGGAGATCGGCGACGAGGTGTTCGTGCGGGTGCGGGACAACAAGATCATCATCCAGAAGGCCGACCCCGAAGAGGTCGAACACGACTTCTAACGACCCACCGTCGGTGCCACGGCGCCACCGGGAGGGGGTTCGAGAACGCTCATGAGACTCTACGATATCGCGAAACCGGCACTGTTCTCGCTGCCAGCAGAGACAGCTAACAACGGCGTCCACACGCTGCTCGAAGCCGTACAGGGGACGCCACTGGCCGACGTTATGGCGCGGCAGTACACCGTCTCGGACGACCGGCTGGCGGTCGAGGCCTTCGGCCAGACGTTCGACAACCCCGTCGGCGTCGCCGCGGGGTTCGACAAGAACGCGACCATCCCGTCGGTGCTCGCGGCGTTGGGCTTCGGGTTCGTCGAGGTCGGCGGCGTCACCGCCGAGCCACAGACCGGCAACGCCCGGCCCCGGATGTTCAGGCTCCGCGAGGACGAGGGCATCATCAACCGCATGGGGCTGAACAACGACGGCGCGGACGTCGTCGGCGAACGCCTCGCGTCGACGGACACACCGGTCCCGGTGGGCGTCAACATCGCCAAGAGCGAACACGTCGACACCGACGGCGCCCCCGCGGACTACCGCTACACGTACGAACGGGTCGCCGAGGGCGGGGACTTCTTCGTCGTCAACGTCTCCTGTCCGAACTCACAGGGGTTCGAGGAACTCCAGAACCGCGACGCGATGACGGCCATCTTCTCGGAACTGCGAGACGCCGGTGCGTCACCGCTGCTCGTGAAGCTCTCGCCCGACCTGCCCGAACCCGCCGTCGAGGACACGCTCGACCTCGTGACCGAACTGGACCTCGACGGCGTCGTCGCGACCAACACCTCGACGGAGCGGCCGGCCAGTCTCCGCTCGCCCAACGCCAGCGAGCAGGGCGGCCTCTCCGGCAAGCCCATCGAGGGCCAGTCGACGCGGATGGTCCGCTTCGTCGCAGAGCGAGTGGACGTGCCGGTGGTCGGTGTCGGCGGCGTCTCCAGCGCCGAAGGGGCCTACCGGAAGATACGCGCCGGCGCCTCCCTCGTCCAGCTGTACACCGGGCTCGTCTACAACGGCCCGTCGACCGCCCGAGAGATCAACCGGGGCCTGCTCGACCTGCTGGAGGCGGACGGCTTCGACAGCGTCGAAGCGGCCGTCGGTGCCGACCTGTAGCGAACGTTGAAGTGGCGGGTGGCTGAAGCCGGTGCATGGCCGACGCCCCTCGAACCCTCCACATCGCCTCCTGGGACGACAGATTTCTCGCGTGGCTCGTCGACGTGATACTCGTCGGTGCCGTCCTCGCCGGCCTCGGCGAGGTCGCGGGCGTCTTCGCAGTCCTGACCGGCAGCCTCTCGCTGACGACGCCCTTCGCTGGCCTGAACGGCCTCGCGCTCTTCCTCTACTGGACGGCGCTGGAAGGCTATCAGGGACAGTCCGCCGGCAAGATGGTGCTGGACATCGCAGTGACCGACGAGCGCGGAGACCCCATCGACTACGGGACCGCGGCCATCGAGAGCTTCGGGAAGGCGTTCTTGCTCCCGCTGGACCTGCTCGTCGGCTGGCTCGCCTACGAGAAGGAGGGGCTCCGACTGTTCAACAAGCTCTCCTCGACCATCGTCGTCGAGACGGGCGAAGTAGACGAACAGCCGAGCGACGTGGAGTACGTCTACCCGAGCGACCGGTAGGCAGAGAGATGGAAGTGAACGGCCTACTCTAGAGCGTCGAGCCGGAACTCGAAGGCCGCAACGGGCAGTTCCAGGTCGTGTTCGACGAGCACACTCGGGTGCACCTCGCCGACGACGCCGACCGAGTCCCCGTCCAGTACCACCTCGGCGGCCCGGCCGCCGATGAACGAGGGGTGGGTCGTCGCCGGCGTCCGGAGGTCCTTGTCGAACGCCTCGGCGATGGCCTGCAGACGGGCCTTCGCGTCCTCGTAGGAGGCGTCGGTCCGGGCGAGAACGCCGGCGACGGTGCGGTGTTCCGCGGCGCCCGTGTTCTCGGTGTCGTCGAGCCACGCCGCGAGGCCGATCTCCGCGAGGTCCTGCGGGTAGCGCCGATGGGTGTTGTTCTCCAGGACCATCATGAGCGACGGGAGTGCCCACGTGCGAAGGATGGTGTAGTCCTCGCTGTAGGGCTCCTGGATGGTGACCGGGTCCGCGGCGCCCACGCAGTCGTCGTCGGGGGCGACGTTCATCCGGTCGAAGTTCTCCGTCTCGTTGGTCATGTGGAAGTTCAACAGGTCCTCGAAACCGAGGCCGACGAGGGTGTCGCGGGCGGCGTCCTCGAGTCGGGACCGCTCGTGGCGGCCGCCGACCGTCGAGACGTCCGGGTAGGTCGGTTCGAGGCTGTTGAACCCGAGCGCGCGCCCGATGTCGTCGATGACGTCCAGCGGGTGGATGACGTCGACGCGGTAGGGCGGGACCTCCACCTCGAAGGCGACGCCGTCCTCGCTCCGCGTCTCGGTGGCGTCCAGGCCGGCGCGCTCGGCGTAGTCGACGACCTCGCGCGGGTCGAGGTCGACGCCGAGGATGCCCTCGATGCGGTCGAGCGTGACCGTCTTCGTCCGCACCTCGAAGTCCGGTCGCTCCAGCGTCCGGCCGGCGTACTCGCCGGGCGCGTCGTCGGCGTACTGCACCTCGACGCGTTCGACCTTGCCGCCGCGGGCCTCGAGCGCGTAGCAGACGATGTTGCACATCCGGTCGATGGTCCACTGGTCGGTCCCCGTCATCTCGATGAACAGGTCCCGCGAGTCCTCGGAGACCTCGGTCCGGCGGCCGTTGATGACCGGCGGGAACGAGAACAGCCCGATGGCGTCGTAGATGGCCGGCACGCGGTCGAAGTCGGCCACGAGGTCGCCGTAGGTCTGGCCGGTCTCGTGCTCGGCGATGACCTCGTTGGGGGTCATCTCCTGGTCGGCGTCCAGCGGCACGAACGTCGCCTCGTCGGGGTCGGCGCTCGTGTAGGTGATGGACTTGCCGGTGCCGTCCGTGGCGGCCTCGCCTTTCAGCATCGTCAGGTCGTGGACGCCGATGGCACCCTTCGCGCGCTTGCGACCCATCGTCGCGTGGAGTTTCTCCTGTACCTGAATCAGGGACTCCAGCGCGTCCTCGCTCATGTCGAGCCCGCGGACAACGGCGCCGGTGACGTACGGGCGCGCCTCGGGTTGGTCCTCGACCTCGATGGTCCACTCGGCGCTGTTCGTCGTCGGGACGTAGACGCCGCGGTCGTCGCCGTAGTGGTAGCGCAGCGACCGGGCGACGCCCTCGACAGAGAGGCGGTCGAGGCGGTCGGGGGCGAACTCCAGCTGGAACTCGTCGTCCTCGGTGCGGCCCTCGAACTCCAGGCCGAGGTCGAACAGGTCCGACTTGAGTTCCTCGTCGTCCTTCTCCTCGTGACCGGTGAGGTGGCGCAGTTCGTCGGGGTCGACGTCGACGACGGGCATCAGCGCATCACCTCCGTCTCCCGCAGCAGTTCCAGGTCACACAGCGTCCCGTGCACGTCGCGGATGTCCTCGAAGCCGTACATGAGCATGAGTAGTCGTTCGAGCGAGAGGCCCCACGCCATCACGTCGCAGTCGACGCCCAGCGGGTCCAGCACCTCGTCGCGGAAGATACCGGAGTTCCCGACCTCGACGACCTCACCGGTCTCGGGGTGGGTCCCGAACAGTTCGAAGCTCGGTTCGGTGTAGGGGTTGTAGTGCGGTTTGAACTCCAGGTCGGTGATGCCGAACTGCTCGTAGAACTCCGTGAACGTCCCCATCAGGTCCCGGACCGAGAGGTCCTCGGCCATCACCCAGCCCTCTATCTGGAAGAACTCCAGCAGGTGCGTCGGGTCCAGCGTGTCGTTGCGGTACACCTTCTCGACGCTGAAGAACCGCTGGGGCGGCTCCAGTTCGCCGACCTCGTGGCCCGAGAGGTAGCGCATCGACAGCGAGGTTGTGTGTCCCCGGAGGTCCAGCCCGCGGGCGACCTCCTCCTCCCACGGCGAGTGGTAGCCCTCGCCGTCGGGGCCGACGCCCTCCAGATGGGCCGAGCGCACCCGCTCGACGAGGTCCTCGGGGAGGTCCCTGATCTCGTCCGGCCGGGAGAGCGCGAACTGGTCCCAGTGGGTCCGCGCGGGGTGGTCCTGTGGCATGAACAGGCAGTCGTTGATCCAGAACTGGGCGTCGACGTGCGGGCCCTCCATCTCCTGGAAGCCCATGCCGACGAGCGTGTCCTTCACGCGGTTGGCCGTCTGGCGGAGGATGTGCTCTTTCCCGTGGGGGGCGTCCTCGGCGTCCGCCTCGACGTTGTACTCGGTGAACTCCACGTCCTCCCACTCGCCGCTCGTGAGCAGCTCGGGGGTGAGTTGGTCGACCGTCTCGGCGGCCTCGACGCCCTCCATCAGCGCGGTGACGCCGTCGTCGGTCAGCCGGACCGAGCGGACCGTCTCCTCGCTCGTTTCCAGCAGGCCGCGGCGTTCGAGTTGGTCGAGCGCGTCGGCGTCGGCGTCCTCGGCCCGGCCGTCGGCGACGGCTTCCAGCGCGTGCATCTCCGGGTCCTTGCCGGGTGCCGCGTCGGGGTCGGCGGTTATCTCGCCGCTGTCTATCCGGCCGTACCCCTTCCGGGCGAAGTTCGAGAGCGCGATGTCGACGGCCCCGCCTTCGAGGCCGGAGGCCCCGATGACCTGTCCCATCTGGACCGGTCCCTCGTCGGCCCCCGCGTCGAGGGCGGCCTCGTAGAGGTCCTGCTCGGGGAGGCTCTCGCGGACGTAGCGGTCGCCCTCCTCGGTCAGGTCGTAGTGTTCGAGCGTCTCCTCGGTGACGGCCAGGAGGCCGTCGGCTTCGAGTTCGAAGGCCGCCCGGGTGGCCGCCTCGGGTTTGAGGTCGGCCTCCGCGGCCACCTCGTCGATTCGTCTGTCCTCCTGTGCGTCGGCGGCCTGTAGGACGGCCACCTGTGCCTGTGGTCGTTTCATACGGGTGTCTCGGTCGTTGTCGGGGAATAGCGCGGGTCGCTCAGTTAACGGTTCTCACTTTCCGCGAGGGTCGACGCGTCCCCTCGCTCGGCGGGCAGTTTCGTCCGGCCGCGTCCCTCGACGCGTCCGAAGTCCACCACCCGTCAGGCGGCGGCGAAGAAGAACCCGAACCCCGGAGCGCGGGCTGGCTGGCGAGCGGCGCCGGCACGGTGGGACTCGGGTGCCATGTGTGAGCGGTCGTGATACGGCGCTAAAAGCGTTGTGTCACCGGCCCCCGAGAGGGGGCGTGCGACGACGCTACACCGGGAACAGGAAGAAGCCGCGGAACTCGAAGTCGACGCCCTCGTCCTCCCGGAGGATGGCGCGGGGCCCCTGTCCGGTGCGTGCCACCGCGAGTTCGGTGAAGTCGTCGCCGTCCATGTCGCCCAGTGCGGCGTCGATGGCGTAGCCGTCCTCGTCCCACTCGTCGCCGTCGGTGAACAGCAACTCGAAGTCCGCGTCCTCGTCCTCGTGGACGAAGTAACGGGCGTTCGACTCCGCCTTGCGGGTGACCACGAGTTCCTCGTAGCCGTCGTCGTCCACGTCCCCGAAGTCGATGCCGGTGGCGTAGGCGTTCCGGCCCCAGTTGCGGCCCGCCGCGAGGATGCGTTCGAAGTCGGCGTCGACGTCCTCGAAGACGAAGAAGCGGGCGTTCGACCGGGCTCGCCGGGTGACGCCCAGTTCCTCGTAGCCGTCGTCGTCCACGTCCCCGAAGGCGAGGTCGGTCGGATAGCTGTCGGACCCCCACTCGCGGCCGCCGCGGAACAGCACGTCGAAGTCCTCGTCGGCGTCGTCGTGGACGAAGAAGCGGGCGTTGCCGCCGGCCCGCCGACCGACCGCGAGTTCGTCGACCCCGTCCTCGTCGATGTCGCCGGCCGCCAGCGCCGAGGTCGCGATGCCCCGCCCCCAGTTCCGGCCGCCGCGGAGCAGGACGTCCTCGTCCTCGTAGTCGACGACGAAGAAGCGGGCGTTGGTTCTGGCCGAGCGGCCCACGGCGAGTTCGTCCACGCCGTCGTCGTCGAAGTCACCGGCCGCCAGCGCCGTCGTGTCGGCGTCGCTGCCCCAGTTGCGGCCCGCCGCGAGCAGTCGGTCGAAGTCCTCGTCGGCGTCGTCGTAGACGAAGAAGCGGGCGTTCCCGCCGGCCCGCCGACCGACCGCGAGTTCGTCGGCCCCGTCGTCGTCGTAGTCCCCGAAGGCCAGCGCCGTCGCGAACGCGCCGTCGCCCCACTCGTCGCCGCCGGAGAACAGCACCTCGAACTCCGCGTCCTCGTCGTCGAGCACCCAGAACCGCGGGCCGTCGTCGGTCCGGAGGGCGACCGCGACCTCGTCGCGGCCGTCGTCGTCGGCGTCGCCCCACGCGACGGCCGTCGGTCCGTCGGGGAGGTCCCCGAGGGGAAGCGGGATGGCCGTCGCCTCGGACGCCACGCCGCCGGCGAGGGCGGCACCGCCGAGCGTTGCACCGGTGTACTGGAGGTACTCCCGTCGCTGCATGGCAGCCAATAGTTAGAACACCGACAGTAAAACGGCGGAGTATCGTTCACGGTCGGCCGTCGACAGAAGCGAGCCTTACCGCGGTTGTAAGCCGACCGAAAGCCGCCGACGAGCGGGCCGCTCCGCCACGAGGACGGTTTGTGTCGACCTACAAACTGTTCACGACCGTTTTCGGTGCGAGTCGAGGTCGATGTCCAGCTCGTCGAGTTTCTCCGCCCACTCGGCGCGCTTCTCCTGGTGGTCCTCGAGGAACTCCGCCATCAGTTCGGCGGCCTGTTCCTTGCACCCGCCACAGAGTCGCTCGCCGCCGACACACTCCTCGTACACCTCGGTGGCGAACTCGTCGTCGTCGCCCGACAGGAGGTAGGCGTACAGTTCGTAGACGGGGCACTCGTCGGCCTTCCCGCCCTTCTCTCGCTGTTCCTCGGCGGTGGCGCGGCCGCCGGTCGTCGCCGACTTCACCTTGTCGTAGCCGTCCTCGGGGTCGTCGAGCAGGGAGATGTGGGAGGCCGGCACCGACGAGGACATCTTGCCGCCGGTGAGGCCGGTCATGAACCGGTGGTAGATGGAGGACGGCGGCAGGAAGCCGTAGCCGCCGTTGTCCAGTTCCACCTCGCGGGCGAGTTCCTCGGCCTCGGCGTGGTCCATCTCGAAGGCGTCGATGTGTTCGTCGTAGACGCGCTTCTCGCCGGAGACGGCCTCGATGAGCGCCTCGAAGGCCGCGTCGGTGGCGTTGCGGTCGAGGAAGCGCGTCCGGCGGCGGAGCGGTTCGCGGCCACCGGACGACAGTTTGTCGGTCAGCGATTCGAACGTCGCTTCGGTGACCGTCGCGGGCGGGAGTCGCTGGAAGGGCACCAGCGCATCGAGTATCTGTGTCCACGACTCCGTCGACAGGTCGGCGTTGTCCACCGCGGCCAGCTCCTCGGGGTCGACCCGCTCGGGCAGGTTGCCGTCCATCGACTCGGAGAGCACCGGGTCGGCGAGAGCGGCGAGCAGCGTCGCGGCCTGCTTGCAGTTCGTGTGCCCGACCTCGCCCTGAGCGCCGTGGCTCTCCATCCCGATACCGTCCTCGATGGCCCGCTCGACCTCGGTGTAGAACCACTTGAGCAGGGCGCGCTCGTCCTCGTCTGCCAGTTCGAAACTGGCGAACGCCTCCGTCACGCCGAAGTAGCGCATCCGCGCCGCGAGGTCCCGGGCGAGCCGCATGTGGGGGTCCTGGTCCGGGCCGACCGGAATCACGGTCGGTTTCGGCTCGTCCAGTTGCGGGTAGAGGATGTCGGCCATCTGGGTGACGACCGACTGCATGTAGGAGATGTTCGTCTCGCCGTCGAAGTCGTAGATGGCCTGCAGCTCCGAGGCGTTGGCCTCCGCGCCGAGTTCGAAGGCGAGGTCCTGCAGTTCTCGGTTCTCGGACTGGCGGTACAGTTCGCCCTCCTCGGGGTCGAAGCCGAGCGCGAGCAAGGAGAGGACGTAACTGCGGGCGTGGTCGTCTATCTCCTCCCAGGTCAGGCCGCGGGCGGCGTGGGCCTCGAGGTCCGCGATGAGGCCGTAGGCGTCGGCGCCCTGCTCCTGGTGCCAGATTATCTCGTCGAACACCATCTTGTGGCCGATGTGGGGGTCGCCGGTCGGCATGAACCCCGAGAGGGCGGCGAACTCCTCGCCCTCGCGCATCGCCTCGGCGACCGGCCCGTAGTCCCGGTGGCCGAAGATGACGCCCCGGCGCATCAGGTAGTGGGGGTTGGGCACCTCGGGCAGCACGTCGTCGAACTCCTCGATACCGAACTGCTCGAACAGCTTGCGGTAGTCCGCGATGGTCGAGGAGCCCCACGGGTCGAGTCTGACCTCGTCGGCGCCGGCGGCGTCCGTTCCGCCGTCGGAGCGGAGCTCCGACGAGACTCGCCTCGCTTCGCTCGGTTCACCACCGTCGGCGCGGAGGGCGGCCGACTCCCGCCACGAGTCTCCCGACTGGCGGCGGTCCTCGTCGGGCGATGCGTCGTCGTGGGGGGAGTCGCTGTCGGTCATGGTCGGATGGCTGCGTACGTCATCGTTGGCTCCGGTCGGCGCAAAAAGGGTTCGCTTCGGGTCGCCATGGGTCGGTCGACCGCCCGCCGCTCAGGGCGTGAGCCGCCGTACTTCGACCCACGCGACGCCGTCGCCGACCAGCGCGAACACCATCGTCTTCCGGACGCCGTGGGCCAGTCTGACGTCCAGCGCGAGGTCCCGCGGTTCGAACCGGTGGGCGGCCGGCAGCGCCCGCACGAGCAGTTCCGAGTGCCCGAGGTTCTCGACGCTCTCGACGTCGGCGTAGGTCCGGAAGTCCGCACCGAACTTGAACCCGGTCTTCGGGACGACGCCCGCGTCGCGCAGGGCCGCGTAGACGGTCAGACGGCGGTCAAACCGCTCGCCCTCCACCTCGCGGCCGCGTTCGGCGACGGCGTCGGGCCCGCCCTCGACTCGCAGGTCGCCCGTCCGAGCGAGGTACGCGGCCTCGACCAGGGACAGCTGGACCGCGTCCTCGTCGAGACGCTGGCCGTAGAACGCCCGTTCGTACACCTCGCTGGGCGGGTCCCAGCAGACGACGCGCTCGGTGAGCAGTTCGCCGTCGACCGCCGGGACGCGCGCGTCGCTGGTCCCGCCCACCTCGCGGGTCGCCGTCTCGAGGTACGTTATCTCGCTCTCCTCGTCGACGACGGCCAGCACGCAGTCGCCGAGCGACGACGCCGGCACGTCGTCCCGTTCCCCGACGACGCGCACCCGGTAGGCGACCGCGTCGTCCCACGGCCCCTGCCCGCGGGGGTAGACCACGAAGTCCACGCCGTCGGGGTCGTCGACCCACCCCTCGCGGGCGGGCGTGAGGTAGAAGCCCCTGTCCCGCAGGTCCCTGTAGACGAGGAAGTCGGCCATCGAGACGGCCGACGACCCGAGCAGTTCGCGGAAGGCCAGCCCGTCGACGGCCTCGACGTCGCCCCGATAGAGGAGGTGGGCCGCCTCCACCGGCGCGAGGTCGAGGTCGCCGTTCCGTGCGCGGCCGTACCCCCGCGAGTCGTAGAACCGCTCCCGGGCGCGGCCCCCGGCCCGGACGACGTCGCCGTCGAGTGTGAGGTCCATGGCTCTGGGTGGTTCGTGCGTGGACAAATCCTCTGTGGGTTGGGGCTCGCAGTCGTCCGGGGCGACGTCACGGCGTGCCGACCACCTCCGCCTCGCAGGTGCTGTCCAGACACCGCCGGCCGCCGGCCGTCTCGAACACCGGGAGGCCGCAGGAGCACTCGTCGACGAGGACGCCCGACGGGACCGAGAACCCGGTGTCGCAGTCGGGGTAGTGCTCACAGCCGGCCAGCAGGCCGCCCCGGCGGATGATCCGCAGGTCGCCGTCGCAGTCGGGGCAGTCCCACGCGCGGTCGAAGGCGGCGCGCACACGGTCGTCCAGCGACTGGCAGTCGCGGTCGAGACAGAGTTCGAAGGCCTCGCCGCGCTCGACGCGCATCGTCGGGAGGCCACAGTCGTCACAACGGCCGCCCGTGACGGTGGCGTTCGAGGGCAGGCCGTACGCCGAGCCGCAGTCGGTACAGGAAACGCTCCCGCGTGCGCGGACGAGCGTCCCGACACAGTCGGGACAGTCGGCAACCGGAACGCCGGCGTGGGAGGCCGGGAACCTGGCGCTGCCGTGTTCCTCGTGGGCGACCACGCGGAGCAGCTCCTCGCCGTCGCGTGCGGTCACGACGCCGTCCTCGACGGCGACGCTCTCCGCGCGGGTGAGCCACGCCACCGGCTGGTAGCCCGCGGCGTCGTGGACCAGGACGGTGTTGTCGGGCTTGACCACCACCAGTACGTCGCCGCGCTGTTCGCGCTCGCGGGACCCCTCGAAGACGGTCGTACACTCACCGGCCATCACGCGCGTTCCGTCGTGCATAGCCCGGGGTGGTTCCGTCTCGGTATATGAAAGCTCGGCTCGGAACAAGGGTTTTGCCCGCGGCACGGGTGGGTGGGGCATGGACCTCTCACGTCGGACGGTGTTGACCGCGGTCGGGACGGCGGCGCTGGCGGGGTGTACGGGTACGGACAACGAGACACCGACGCCCGAGGACATCCCCTACACCGTCGAGAACGTCGACGGCGGCCCGCACGACGTCGTGCTGGCGGCGACGCCCAACGGCGTGACCGGGTTCGAGTTCACCTACGCCGACGGCTCCACCCGGACCGTCGAGGCGACCGATATCGGGGAACTCCCCAGCGACGCCATCGACGGGGCGGTCGGACTCCGGCCGCTGGGTGAGGGGGTCGTCCGGCGGGAGCTGACCGTCACGAGCGGCGAGCGACGGGAGGGTGCGTTCACCGGACTCGCGCCGGACACGAGGGTGTTCTCGCTCGTGGCCCCAAGCGGCGAGCAGATACGCTCGTACGGGTTCAACTGGTGTGACGAGGGACGGATGGAACTGGAGATACGCGTCGTCACCGAGCGGATCTACGAGGAGAGCGTCCGCTGTACGTGAGGCGGCCGCAACAGGCAAATCCCTCGGGCGATTGAGGGTGGACAATGAGTGCCCTACCGACAGCTATCTGCTTCGACATGGACGGCGTCCTCGTCATGTCCGAGGACCACTGGGTGAGCATCCAGCGCGACCACATCCTCCCGACCGTCGCACCGGACGACGACATCCCGCTGTCGGCCATCACCGGTCGCGACTACACCGAGGTCTACCCCGAAATCGCCGCCGAGTACGACGTGGCGGTCTCCCGCGAGAAGTACGAACGCCTGTTCGAGGAGGCCGGCGAGCGCATCTACCGGGACCACGCGACGTTTCTGGAGGGCGCCCACGCCCTGCTCGACGACCTCGCCGCGGCCGGCGTCGCCCTCGCGCTCACCACCTCGGCGCCGTGGGACTGGATAGACGTCATCGACGAGCGGTTCGACCTGCTGGGTCACTTCGACGCGGCGGTGAGCGCACAGGACATCGACGGGCCGGGTAAGCCGGACCCCGGCATCTACGAGCGCGGCGCGGCGGAGCTGGGCGTCGACCCCGAGGAGTGCTGGGCCGTCGAGGACTCCACTGCGGGCGCCCGGGCGGCCGTGCGCGCGGGTATGACCACCGTCGGCTTCCGCGGCGACGGCGACGCGACGGACCTCTCGATGACCCACCATCTGGCCGACGACGCCGGCGACCTGCGGGCGCTGTTGCTCGGCGAGTGAGTCAGCGAGGAGAGAGCGGGGACCGACCGGGTCGGAGGGACCTGCGGGGCGGCGTCAGGCGTCCGCGCGGTAGCCACGGCCGAGGACGAGGCCGAGGAGGTTCGCGAGGAAGGCGCCCGTGAGGAGGACGAGCAGCGTCTGTCCGTCCAGACCACTCAGCAGGAGCACCGGGTACGCCAGCGGTGCCAGAACCGCGGTCCAGAACCCGAGGAACTGCACGGGTCGGAAGGCGAGCGTTCGAAAGTCGGTACTCCTGTCGGGGAGCGCTTCGGTCGGGGACTGGAAGGGCGAGACACTGGACATACGTTTCCTCCTCACGCTACTGCAGGACCCATACCCCCATATAAACGCCAGATACTTACGGACAATTCGCGAGGTTACACGCTTCCTGCCCGGTTTCATCCGGTTTCATCGTCGTTTTCAGAGGCGTCCAGACGTTTCGAGAGCGGGTTAGAAGTTTTACAAAGCGCTCTGAGGAGTTTATCCGCCGGCGGCGTTCGTCCGCCCGGTCAGCGGACGTCGACCGTCCGGGAGGACGTCACCGGCGGGAGCGGGAGGTCGGGGTACGACACCTCGACGGTGTACTCCAGTTCGTCGGCGTCGGCGCCGAAGACGGCGACCGGCAGGGTCGTCTGGCCGAGATACGCCGGTTTCGCGGTCATCTCGCGGCCGTTGACCGTCACGCGCAGGCCCGCACGGGCGCCGCCGGCGTTGTTCGCCACCGTCACCTCGCACATCTCGTGGTCGCCGGTGGCGACGCTCTCGGGGAACTCGCCCCAGTCGACGACGACCACCGGGAGGTCGCGCGCGTTCGAGGCGACCTGTTCGGCGACGCCCTCCGAGAGCCCGGCCGAGACGAGGGCCGAGGCGCCCGCCCGGACCACGTCGGACGGCGTCGAGAGGCCGGCGGCGGCGAGTTGCTTCGCCCGTCCCGACCCGACGCCGTCGATGGCGGTCAGACCCACCGCGTCGGCGCTGATGCCGTGTTCGACCCGGGCCTCGACACGGCAGGCGAGGTTGGCGAACCGGGCGGGCGCGAGGTTGTCGAGGAACTCCCGCAGGGCCGCGAGCAGGCGGAGCGCGTTCTGGCGGATGACCCACGCGTCGCTCTTGAGCTCGGTGGGTGTCGTCCCGGTCATGCCGGACCGGAGGATGGCGAGCACCTTCCGCTGGCCCGCGTCGAGGTGGTCGGGCGCGCCGTCACCGACGACGGCGTGGACCGCGTCCTGCTCGTCCGAGCGGGCGCTGACGCTGTCGAACTCGGTCGCGCCCGCGACGGTCGTCAGGAGGTCGTCGGCGTCGACGGCGTCGGCGTCCCCGTCTTCGGCGGCGGCCTCACAGCGCTCCGCGAGGTCGGCGAACCGGCGGGCGGTGTCCAGTCGGAGGTAGAACTTCGAGGCGAGCTGGCCGAGTCGCGTCGACTCGACGCGGAGGCCGTCCTGTTCGACGAAGCCGTCGGCGACCAGCTCCGAGAGCGTGGAGCTCACCCGTTCGCGGAGGTCGCTCCCGGCGTCGTACTCGTCGGGGGCCGACTGCGCCCGGGCGTAGTAGAACGTGGTCCCGAGCCAGTCCATCACGTCGTCGACGTCGCGAATCGTCCCCAGTGCTATCTCGGCGTTGAGGTGGGCGTCCAGTTCCGCGGCCAGCCGGGACTCTATCTCCTTGCCGTCCCGCAGGAGGCGACGGTACTTGTCGGCGTCCGAGCGGTCACAGACCACCCACGCGTAGCCCATGTCGTCGTAGCCCGGCCGGCCCGCCCGGCCGAGCATCTGGAGGACGTCCAGCGGACTCATGTCCACCTCGCCCTCCAGGGGGTCGTGGAGCTTCGTGTCGCGGATGACGACACACCGGGCGGGGAGGTTCACGCCCCACGCCAGCGTCGACGTCGAGAACAGGAGCTGTATCTTCCCCTCCTTGAACCACTGCTCGACGCGGTTCTTGTCCTCGCGTGCGAGGCCGGCGTGGTGGAATCCGACCCCGTCCAGCACCGACTGGCGGAGCGTGTCGTTCTGGAGGTCGGCGGCGTCGGTGTGGAAGTCGTAGTCCCCGCGTGCGCCCATCGGGATGTCGCGCTCGGTGAGCTCGTCGCGGGCCTTCTTCGCGGCCTGCACCGTGTCCTGTCGCGAGGAGACGAAGACGAGGGCCTGCCCCTCCTCGCGGATGTGCGGTTCGGCCAGGTCCAGCGCGCGGTAGAGCCGCCGGTACTTGTCGGCGAAGGCGTTCTCGCCGTGGGAGTAGGTCTTGACGTCGGCGTTCAGCGGCACCGGCCGGTAGTCGTCGCCGAAGGCGAACGTCGTGTCGTCGGGGGCGTCCAGCCAGTCGGCGACGTCGTCGATGTTGGGCATCGTCGCCGACAGCGCGACGACGCGCGGGCCACAGAGGCGTCGGAGCCGCGAGACGGTGACCTCCAGCACCGCGCCGCGGCGCTCGGAGTCCAGCAGGTGGACCTCGTCGATGACACAGCAGTCGACGTCCGTGATGAACGAGTAGCGGGCCGTGTCGTGCTTGCGGGTGGCGGAGTCGGCCTTCTCGGGGGTCATCACGAGGATGTCGGCGCGTTCGGCCCGGCGGGGAGAGAGGTCCCGCTCGCCGGTGACGACGTACACCGAGTAGCCAAGCTCCTCGAAGCGCTCCCACTCGCTCTCCTTCTCGTTGGTGAGCGCGCGGAGCGGGGCCAGAAAGAGCGCGGTCCCCCCCTCGGCCAGCGTCTTGCAGATGGCCAGTTCCGCGAGCGCCGTCTTGCCGCTGGCGGTCGGCGCGCTGACGACGACGTTGTCCTCGCGGTTCAGCAGGGCGGGCAACGCCGCCGACTGCATCTCGTTGAACCGCTCGAAGGGGAAGGCGTCGGCGAAGTCGGGCACCACCTCGTCGACCGCCACCGTCAGCTCACTCTCGGCTCGGCGTGACACGTCAGACAGGCGGGACCGGGACGGCAAAGGCGTTTCCATGGCGGCGGCGACGGCCGACGAACGCTGGCTGTCGGGGACGGCCGTGAACCGAGGTAGCACGGCTCCATACGGCTTTATCTATATCTCCGTTGTATACTCATACGTTATGAAGACTATTCTCGTCACAGGCGCGACCGGCACGCAGGGCGGCACAGTCGTCGACCACCTCCTCGCCAGCGGTGGCGACTGGGAGATTCACGGCCTGACCCGCGACGCGTCGAGCGACGCGGCCCGCGACCTCGAATCGCGCGGCGTCACCGTCGTCGAGGGCGAGATGACCGACGCCGACCGGATGGCCGAACTGGTCGACGGGGTCGACGCCGTCTACTGCGTGACCACGTTCTTCGAGGACGGCCCGGCGGTCGAGACCGAACAGGGTATCACGGTCGCGGAGGCGGCCGCCGACGCGGGCGTCGAGCACTTCGTCTACAGCTCGGTCGGGAGCGCCGACGCGGACACCGGCCTCGAGCACTTCGAGTCGAAGTGGGCGGTCGAACAGCGCATCGCCGACCTCGGCCTCCCGGCGACGGTCGTCCGCCCGGTGTTCTTCATGCAGAACTTCGAGTACATGATGCGCGAGGACATCGAGGACGGCCGACTCGTGATGCCCCTCGCGGAGGGCGTCTCGCTGGCCGTCGTCGACGCCGACGACATCGGCCAGACCGTGGTCCGCGCGCTCGACCACCCGGACCGGTTCCTCGGCGAGACGATTACGCTGGCGGGCGACGACCTCACCGTAGAGGCGTTCGCCGCGGCCTTCGGCGACCACCTCGGGCACGACGTGGAACCCGTCCACGCCGACGTCGAGGCGTACCGCGAGATGGCCGGCGACGAGATGGCCGACATGTTCCAGTGGTTCAACGACGTGGGCTACGACGTCGACGTCGCGGCGCTCGAATCGACCTACGGCATCGAGACCACCGACTTCGAGTCGTACCTCGACGCCAGCGAGACGTGGCGGCGGGCCCCCGCGGCGAGTCGCTGAGAGCAGGCTTTTTCCGACCGAATCCGGGCGGTCGTGACACCGCGTTTATGTAGCTGGCAGCGATGAGCGTGGCTGTGAGCAAGGACTGGGAGCCAGAGACCATCTTCGATGTGCTGGGGAGCGAGGAGGTCCGTCGCATCCTCGCCGTCGCCAACGTCGACCCCGTCTCGGTGCCGGACCTCGCGGAGGGGCTGGACGCCTCCGAACCGACGGTCTACCGCCGGGTGAACGTCTGCCAGGAGTACGACCTGCTTCGGGAGGCCGACCGGGTCGACGACGACGGGAACCACTACAAGGTGTACGAGACGACGCTGGAGCGGGTGTGCTTCGAACTGGCCGGCGGGGGGTTCGAGGTCGACCTGCAGCTCCGGCGGGAGACGGTCGACCAGGTGGCCGACGTCGACCACGACGAGGCGGCGCTCGACGACCCGGAGTGACCCCGACGGAACAGCGGGAGATACGCCGGACGAATACCGACGCCGTCCGGCGGTTCCGTTGTGGAGTTTCGTGGTCTGAAACGGCCCCACTGGAGAGCGCTCCCCACCGTTCACCGCGGCGAACGAACGGATTCGTGCCCGTCACGCGCGGGCCAGCCGGGTCGTCGATATCCGACGTTTCAGAGCCTGAAGCGCCCGGCGGGGTTATAACAGCCTCACGCGGATACACGTCGACCGGATACCATGTCCGTACTTCAGAGCGTCAAGCAGAAGGTCGGAATCGCCGACGAGAAACCGTCCTACGAGTGCGAGGAGTGTGGTAACGAGTTCCAGTCCGACGCCGACCCCGGGTCGTACTGGTTCCAGTGTCCGGAGTGCGGCGGCGAGGACCTCGCGCGCATCGACGAGTGACGACGCCCCCACAGAGCGCAACCTCTTTTGAGCGGAGTCCCCAACTGTCGGGTCATGAGTCGTGCGCGCAAGCCCGACTGGCTGAAGATGCGGCCACCGTCGGGCGAGCGGTTCACCGACATCAAACAGAGCCTCCGCGAGCGGGACCTCAACACGGTCTGTGAGGAGGCCAACTGTCCGAACCTCGGGGAGTGCTGGAGCGGTCGGAACGGTCCGGGGACGGCGACGTTCATGCTGATGGGCGACCGCTGTTCGCGGGGCTGTAACTTCTGTGACGTCGAGACCGGCGGGATGGAGCCGTTAGACCCCGACGAACCCGAGCGGGTGGCCGAGGCCGTCGCCGACATCGGACTGGACTACGTCGTCCTGACGAGCGTCGACCGGGACGACCTCTCGGACCAAGGCGCGGGCCACTTCGCCGAGACGATCCGGGAGATCAAGCGGCGGGACTCGGACGTCCTCGTCGAGTGCCTGATTCCGGACTTCCGCGGCGAGAAGCGCCTCGTCCGGCGGATAGTCGACGCCGAACCGGACGTGCTGGCCCACAACGTCGAGACGGTCGACCGCCTCCAGTGGCCGGTCCGCGACCGCCGGGCGGGCTACGAGCAGTCCCTCTCCGTGTTGCGACAGGCCGACCGCGAGAGCGACGTCTACACCAAGACCAGCATCATGCTCGGCGTCGGCGAGTACGCCCACGAGGTGTACCAGACGCTCTCGGACCTGCGGCAGGTCGGCGTCGACGTGGTGACGCTGGGCCAGTACCTCCAACCCTCGCGCTCGCACCTGGAGGTCTCGGAGTACGTCCACCCCGACGCCTTCGAGACGTGGCGGCGAGTCGCCGAGGAGGAACTGGGCTTCCTCTACTGTGCGTCCGGGCCGATGGTGCGGTCCTCCTACCGGGCCGGCGAGCTGTTCGTCGAGGCGGTTCGGCGCGGCGAGGACGTGGCCGACGCCCGCGAGCGAGCGCGGAACGCGTAGGCCACGGACTGCAGCCCACGGAACGTCTGTCTCATCACGAGGGAAATACTCACCAGTAATATTCTCCCCGCGAATATAACACCACACAAACGCTAAGCCCGTCGCGGGTCAAGGTTTATCACATGTCACACCAGGGCAGGTGGTCTCTCTGAGTGTCCTCCAGCGCGACCCCACGGACAGAGTACAGGTGCTCGACGAGGACGGGCAGGTCGTCGACGGCGCGACGGTACCGGACCTGTCCGACGACGCGCTCGTCGAGATGTACCGCAACGTCAAGCTGGGGCGGCACTTCGACCAGCGGGCGGTGAGTCTCCAGCGACAGGGTCGGATGGGGACCTATCCACCGATGTCCGGGCAGGAGGCCTCACAGGTCGGGAGCGCGATGGCGCTCGACGACGGCGACTGGACGTTCCCCAGCTACCGCGAACACCTCGCGCTGTACGTCCGGGGCTGGGACCTCTCCGAGGACCTCCTGTACTGGATGGGCAACGAGTGGGGGAACGAACCGCCGGAGGACGTACAGGTGTTCTCGCTCGCGGTGCCCATCGCCACCCAGATTCCCCACGCCACGGGCGCCGCGTGGGCCTCGAAGCTCAAGGACGAGTCGAAGGTGTTCCTCACGTACTTCGGCGACGGCGCCACGAGCGAGGGCGACTTCCACGAGGGGCTGAACTTCGCCGGCGTCTTCGACGTCCCCGCGGTGTTCTTCTGCAACAACAACCAGTGGGCCATCTCGGTCCCTCGCGAGCGCCAGACGGCCAGCGAGACGCTGGCCCAGAAGGCGAACGCCTACGGCTTCGACGGCGTCCAGGTCGACGGGATGGACCCGCTGGCGGTGTATCAGGCCACCAGCGAGGCCGCCGCGAAGGCCCGGGACCCCGGGGACGGCGAGCGCCGTCCGACGATGATAGAGGCGGTCCAGTACCGCTTCGGCGCCCACACCACCGCCGACGACCCGTCGGTGTACCGGGACGACGACGAGGTCGAACGCTGGAAGCAGAAAGACCCCATCCCGCGGATGGAGACGTTCCTCCGGGACCGCGGGCTACTGGACGACGAGCGGATCGCGGCCATCGACGAGTCCATCAAGCAGGAGGTGGCCGACGCCATCGACGCCGCCGAATCGACGGAGCGACCCACCCCCGAGGAGATGTTCGCGAACGTGTACGCGGAGATGCCGAAGCGACTCGAACAGCAACTCGACTATCTGCAGGCGCTGCGGGAGCGACACGGTGACGAGGTGCTACTGGAATGAGTGCTCAGAGTCTCACGCTGGTACAGGCGGTCAGGGACGGTCTCTACGGCGAGATGGACCGGGACGACGACGTCGTCGTCATGGGCGAGGACGTCGGGAAGAACGGCGGCGTCTTCCGGGCGACGCAGGGCCTCTACGAGGAGTTCGGCGAGGACCGCGTGGTCGACACGCCGCTCGCGGAGTCGGGCATCGTCGGCACCGCCGTCGGGATGGCGGCCTACGGGATGCGCCCGGTCCCCGAGATACAGTTCTCCGGGTTCATGTACCCCGCCTTCGACCAGATAGTGAGTCACGCCGCCCGCCTGCGCACCCGAAGCAGGGGTCGGTACACCTGCCCGATGACGATTCGGGCACCCTACGGCGGCGGCATCCGCGCCCCGGAACACCACTCCGAGTCGAAAGAGGCGTTCTACACCCACGAACCCGGCCTCAAGGTGGTCGTCCCGTCGACGCCGCGAGACACGAAGGGCCTGCTCGCCGCCTCGATCCGGGACCCCGACCCCGTCGTCTTCCTCGAACCGAAGCTCATCTACCGCTCGTTCCGCGAGGAGGTGCCCGACGAGGCCTACACCGTCGAGTTGGGCGAGGCAAGCGTCCGTCGCGAGGGCGAGGACGTCTCCGTGTTTACGTGGGGCGCGATGACCCGCCCGACGATGGAGGCCGCCGAGGACCTCGCGGAGGAGGGCATCGACGTCGAGGTGGTCGACCTGCGGACGCTGAAGCCGATGGACACCGACGCCATCGTCGAGTCGTTCCGGAAGACCGGACGGGCGGCCGTCGTCCACGAGGCCCCGAAGACCGGCGGTCTCGCGGGCGAGATCATCGCCACGATTCAGGAGGAGGTGCTCCTGTATCAGGAGGCCCCCATCACGCGCATCACGGGCTTCGACGTCCCCTTCCCGCTGTACGCGCTGGAGGACTACTACCTCCCCGAACCCGCCCGCATCAAAGACGGTATCAGAGAGGCCGCGGAGTTTTAGCGCATGTTCGAGTTCGAACTCCCGGACCTCGGCGAGGGCGTCGCCGAGGGGGAAGTGCTGGCGTGGCACGTCGCCGTCGGCGACGCCGTCACCGAGGACCAGGTGCTGGCCGAGGTGGAGACGGACAAGGCCGCGGTTGACGTCCCCTCGCCCGTCGACGGCGTCGTCCGCGAACTGCACGCCGAGGTCGGCGACGTGGTGCAGACCGGCGAGGTACTCGTCACCATCGCGGAGGACGGCGACGCCGCCGAGAGCGAGGCCGCCGAGACGGACGCGAGCGAGGGCACGCCCACCGACGGCGAGACGGCCGCGGCCGGTGCGGACGCCACGACCGCCGACGGTCGAGTGTTCGCGGCGCCGAGCGTCCGGCGTCTGGCCCGCGAAGAGGGCGTCGACCTCGCGACCGTCGAGGGGTCCGGCCCCGGCGGCCGCGTCACGGAGGCCGACGTCGAGGCCGCGGCCGAGGCGGGCGAGAGCGACGACGGGCCGACGAGCGTCGTCTCGAAGGTCGACGACGGCGAGGACGACGGCCCGACCTCGGTGGTGTCGCGGGTCGACGCGGACGAGAGTGACGACGGCGAGGCGGACGAACCGGCCGTCAGGTCGGCCGTCCGGAAGGTGTCGGCGGAGCCGATGGCCGAGCGGCGCGACCGGACGCTGGCGACGCCCGCGACCCGGCGGTTGGCCCGCGAACTCGACGTCGACATCGACGCCGTGCCGACCGACGAGACGCGCGACGGCGAACCGTACGTCGACGAGGCCGCCGTCCGCGCGTTCGCCGAGGCCGGGACGGCCGAGGTCACCGACGAGGACGTCCGCGAGGTGACCGAGACGGTCGTCTCGGAGATGCAGTCGCTCGCCGACGAGGCCGCGGCCGAGGAGATGACGGGGGTCGACGCGGCCGAGGGCGACCGACGGGAACCGTACCGCGGCGTCCGGCGGGCCATCGGCGAGCAGATGTCCCGCTCCCGGCGGGAGGTGCCCCACGCGACCCACCACGACGAGGTGGCCGTCCCCGACCTCGTGGCGGCCCGCGAGCGCCTCCAGCCGCTCGCCGAGGAGCGCGGCGTCCGCCTCACCTACACGCCGTTCCTGCTGAAGTGCGTCGCCAGGGCGCTGGACGACCACCCTATCCTCGCCAGTCAGCTCGACGAGGCGAACGAGGAGATAGTGTTCAAGGCCGACCGGAACGTCGGCGTCGCGACGGCGACCGACCACGGCCTCGTGGTGCCCGTCGTCGAGGACGTCGACGAGAAGGGGCTGCTGGAACTCGCGACCGAGGTCAACGACCTCGTCGACCGGGCGCGGAGCCGCGACATCGCCCGCGAGGAGATGCAGGGCGGGACGTTCACCGTGACGAACTTCGGGGCCATCGGCGGCGAGTACGCCGACCCGGTCATCAACGTCCCCGAGACGGCGATTCTGGGCGTCGGCGCGCTGAAGGAGCGACCCGTCGCGGCGGACGGCGAGGTGGTCGCGAAGCCGACGCTGACGCTCTCGCTGGCCATCGACCACCGGGTCATCGACGGCGCGGACGCCGCCCGGTTCGTCAGCACGCTGAAGGAGTACCTCGCGGACCCGACGCGCCTGCTGCTCGACTAGTCCTCGGTCAGGTCCGCGATCCAGCTTCTGGCCGCCATCGCCTTCGGGAAGCCGATGGTCGGAATCGACAGCGCGGCGACGTGCTGGAGTTCCGCGGCGGTGAGGCCCTCGTCAAGCCCCCGCCGGACGTGTGAGTGGACCGCGCCCTCGGACTGTGCGCCCACCGCGAGCGCGAGTTTCACGAGCCGTTTCGTCTCGTCGTCCAGCGGCCCCGCCGCCGAACAGGCCTCGCCGAGGTCGCTGTACGCCTCCCAGACCGCCGGGTTCTCCTTCGCGAACTGGCCGGGCGTCGCGGGCAGGTCCTCCGTCTCGCTGAGTTGGTCCGCCATACCGGGATGTTGGAGCGGGGGCGTAACATAGCTTGGCCCTTAGTAACACGGGTCGTACCACGGGGTCGGGCGGCGGCGACCAGCGACGAGGGCGCGTGGTTTTTCACCCGGCCGGTCGACTGGCCGCTATGGTCGTAGGAGACGTCACCACGGGCACGGAACTGCTGGTCATCGGCGGCGGGCCGGGCGGCTACGTCGCCGCAATCCGGGGCGCACAGCTGGGACTCGATACGACGCTGGTCGAGAAGGACGCCTACGGCGGGACCTGTCTCAACCACGGCTGTATCCCCTCGAAGGCGCTCATCTCGGCGGCCGACGTGGCCCACGACGCCAAACACGCCGAGGACATGGGCGTCTTCGCCGACCCCGCCGTCGACATGGCGGGGATGACCGAGTGGAAGGACGGGGTCGTCACGCGCCTGACGAAGGGCGTCGAGTCGCTGTGTAAGAGCGCGGGCGTCAATCTCGTCGCGGGCACCGCCGAGTTCGTCGACGAGGAGACGGTCCGGGTCGCCCACGGCGGCGAGGGGCAGGGCTCGGAGTCCATCGCCTTCGAACACGCCGTCGTCGCCACCGGCAGCCGACCAATCCAGGTGCCGGGCTTCGAGTTCGACAGCGAGCACATCCTCTCCTCGCGGGACGCCCTCGCACTGGAGTCGGTGCCCGACGACCTGCTCGTGGTCGGCGCGGGCTACATCGGGATGGAGCTGTCCACGGTGTTCGCGAAGCTGGGTGCGGACGTCACCGTCGTCGAGATGCTGGACGACGTCCTGCCGGGCTACGAGTCCGACGTGGCGGAGGTGGTCCGGGAGCGGGCCGAGTCGCTGGGCATCGACTTCGCCTTCGGCGAGGCCGCCCGCGACTGGGAGGAACTCGACGACGGCATCCGCGTGCGGACGACCGATGCCGACGACGACGTCGAGGAGTACGACACCGAGAAGTGTCTGGTCGCCGTCGGGCGGGAACCGGTCACCGACACGCTGGGGTTGGACGCCATCGACCTCGCGCCGAACGACGACGGCTTCCTCGCGACGGACGACCAGGCCCGAACCGACCTCGACCACGTCTTCGCCGTCGGCGACGTGGCCGGCGAACCGATGCTGGCCCACAAGGGGATGGCCGAGGGGGAGGTGGCCGCGGAGGTCGCCGCCGGCGAACCCGCCGCGCTGGACCAGCAGGCGATTCCCGCCGCCGTCTTCACCGACCCGGAGATCGGCACCGTCGGCATGACCGAGGCCGAGGCCGACGACGCCGGCTTCGACCCCGTCGTCGGCGAGATGCCCCTGCGCGCGAACGGACGGGCACTCACGCTCGACGAGAAGGAGGGGTTCGTCCGGATCGTCGCCGACGCCGACACCGAGTTCCTGCTGGGCGCGCAGATCGTCGGCCCGGAGGCCTCCGAACTGATAGCCGAGGTCGGACTCGGCATCGAGATG
The DNA here is from genome assembly GCF_055632435.1 of Haloarcula sp. MBLA0163. Taxonomy (NCBI): domain Archaea; kingdom Methanobacteriati; phylum Methanobacteriota; class Halobacteria; order Halobacteriales; family Haloarculaceae; genus Haloarcula; species Haloarcula sp. MBLA0163. Next base: position 3,295,728 of record NZ_CM145745.1, on the reverse strand, counting down.
GGCGCCCGCCTCGAGGACGTCGCCGGCACCGTCCACACCCACCCGACGCTCTCCGAGGCCGTCCACGAGGCCGCGAAGGCCGCCCGCGGCGAGGCGATCCACACGCGGTGACGGCCGGCACGACGCTCGGTACCGACGAGCAGGCCCCGGGCCACGCGAAAGGGTTATATTGCCGCTTGGGAAAATACCGGCAGACGAAGAACCGGCAAAAAACATGGATTCCGATACCGCCCAAGACGACCAGATCACCGACGCGATTCTCTCCGGTAACACGTACGAACGCCTCCGCTACGAACGACACTCGTACTTCCGACAGACCGTTCCCCGAACGCTCGCGCTCCAGAGTGCCTTCCTCGGACTGCTCGCGATACTGCTCCCGATGTACGGCCTCTTCCCCGAGAGCGTCGCCCAGTTCCTCCCGGCGACCGACCCCGAGGTGGCGTCGCCGAAGGTGCTGTTGCTGGGCGTGTTCGGCGGCCTGCTGGAGGTACTCGGAGCAGTGTTGCTCGTCGCCACGGCCGCCTACCGGGTCCGCCGCGCGCCGCTCACGGAGGCACAGGCCCACGCCGCCCTCGACGCCGAGGACTTCGCCCGCTACGTCGGTCTCGGGACCGGCGGCCTCGCCATCCTGCTCACCGTCTGTCTGTTCGCGATAGGGCTGGGCGGCGAGAGCGCCGTCGCCGCCTACGTCTCGGCGGCCGGCGCGAACCCGTACGCCACCTCCGGCTTCGACCTCTCGGTCGCCACCGTCTCGCTGGCCGGGTTCGTCGCCAGCGTCCTCGTCTTCTACGCCGGCAGCTACTTCGCCGTCCGCATCGCGCTGGCGCGCATCCGGCAGCGCGGCGCCGACGTCTGACCGACCCGGGCGCCTTTCAGGGTGGCCCGCCAACCCACCGCCGATGGTCCACAACGAGAGCGACACGTTCGACATCGGCGGCGACCTGACCGTACGGCGACTCGGCTTCGGCGCGATGCGCATCACCGGCGAGGGCATCATCGGCGAACCCGACGACGTGGCCAACGCCCGCGCCGTGTTGGAACGGGCCGTCGAACTGGGCGTCGACTTCGTCGACACCGCCGATTCGTACGGCCCCGGCGTCTCCGAACGGCTCATCGGCGAGACGCTCGACACCGAGCGCGAGGACCTGGTCATCGGGACGAAGGGTGGCCTCCTCCGGAACACCGACGCGGACTGGCTCCCCCACGGCGACCCGGACTACCTCCGCAACGCCCTGCTGTGCTCGCGGGACCGCCTGCGGATGGACCCCATCGACCTCTACCAGTACCACCGCCCGGACCCCGACACGCCCTTCGAGGACGCGGTCCACGCACTCGCCGAGATGAAAGACGAGGGGCTGCTCCGCCACGTCGGCCTCTCGAACGTCAGCGTCGAGCAACTGGACGCCGCCCGCGACATCGTCGAGATAGCGACGGTCCAGAACCAGTACAACGTCGCCAACCGCGACGACGAGGACGTGCTGGCGGCCTGCGAGAACTACGACGTCGGCTTCATCCCGTGGTTCCCACTCGCCGCGGGCGACCTCGACGACGTCGACGGCATCGACGAGATAGCCCAGCGCCACGACGCCACGCGCTACCAGATAGCGCTGGCGTGGCTCCTCCAGCACTCGGACGTGACCCTGCCGATTCCGGGCACGTCGAGCGTCGAGCATCTGGAGCAGAACGTGGCCGCGAGCGCCATCGACCTCTCCGAGGACGAACTGGCCCGACTCTCCTAGGCCCCACCACAAGAGGTTTGCCGGGCGGTGTAGAGGCTAGCGCGTGCGCCCATGCTCCGCCAGTTCCACCGCGAAAAGCCCCTCCAGGCCGCGAAGCTCACCGCCGTCGTCCTGACACTCCTGTACTCGGCGGGCGTCTACCTCCGAGTCGTCCCGAGCGAGCGTATCACGACCCTGTTTCTCGTCCCGCTGATGGCGCTCGCGCTCGCGGTGACCGTCACCGGCGAAGCGCTGTACGCCGGCTACCGGGCCGCGCGGACAGACGGCCCCATGACGGCGACACTCACCGCCAACCCGGGCTACGCGGTCGTCCGCGCCGTCGAACTCGGGACGGCCGTCGCCGCAGTCGCGGCGGTGGTCGCCGTCGTCGCGCGCATCCCCGACGGCCCCATGGCCGGGCCGGGCGCCGTCGGGCTCTTCTTCCTGGTGGTCGGCTTCGGTCTGCTGGTCCTGCTGGGCGGACTGTTCCGGACGCTGGCCGAACTCTACCGCCACCAGCGGGGCGCCCGCTCCGGCGAGCGACGACCGGGGTCCTTTTCATGACGAGCGAACTACCCGACGGTATGACGACCATCACGCTGGGGCCCGCCGGGACCTACTCCCACCGGGCCGCGAAGGCGGTCGAGGACGGCGACATCGAGTTCGCGGAGTCGATGACCGCCATCGTCCAGGCCGTCGCCGAGGGCGACGCCGACCGCGGCGTCGTCCCCGTCGAGAACAGCATCGAGGGGTCGGTGACGGAGTCGCTGGACGCCTTCTCGGAGTACGACGTCGCCGTCGTCGAGGAGATAATCACGCCCATCCGCCACGCCCTGCTGGCACAGGGCGAGACGTTCGAACTGGTGTGTAGCCACGCGCAGGCGCTGGCCCAGTGTCGCGGCTGGCTCGACGAGCACTACCCCGACGTCGAGGTTGAGGCCGTCGCCTCGACCGCTCGCGGCGTCGAGCGCGCCCGCGAGGACCCGAGCGTCGCCGCCATCGGCCACCCGGAGAACGCCACCAACGGCACGGAACTGAAGCTGCTGGCCGAGGACATCCAGGACCAGTCCTCGAACGCCACCCGGTTCGTCGCCGTCGCTCCGGCGAGCGAGCGGACGGAGGCGGGCAGCAAGACCTCCTTCATCGTCTACCCGAACGCCGACTACCCCGGACTGCTGCTGGAGCTGCTGGAGGCCTTCGCCGACCGCGACATCAACCTCACCCGCATCGAGTCCCGCCCCAGCGGCGAGCGCCTGGGCGACTACGTCTTCCACATCGACGCGGCCGCCGGCCTCTACGAGGAGCGCACGCAGGACGCGCTCGACGACATCGAGGAGCTGGCCGAGAACGGGTGGGTCCGACACCTCGGCTCGTACGACAGCGTGACCGTCCTGAACTGAGCCTTAAGTCCCGGGGCGGCGTACACCCGCCCATGAGCGACCGTGACCCCTTCGCGGAGATAGAACGCGCGTTCGACACACTGAGCGAGCAGTTCGGGGTGGACATAGACGCCGTCCCGACGGACATCGTCGACGAGGGTGACGCCTTCGTCGTCCACGCCGACCTCCCCGGCTACGACAGCGAGGAACTGGACGTCCAGTTGGTCGAGGAGCGGAAACTCACCATCAGCGCCGACCACAGCGAGTCGACCGAGGCGACCGACGGCCGGTACGTCCAGCGCGAGCGCCGCCGGCAGTCGGCCAGCCGAACGGTCAGCCTCCCCGAGGCCGTCGACGAGGACGGGACCAGCGCCACCTACGAGGACGGCGTCCTCACCGTCCGCCTGCCGAAAGTCAACGTCGAGGCGGACGACGACGGCACGGACATCCCGGTGAACTGAGATGGTGCTCGAACCCGGGACAGCGGTGCCCGACATCGTGGCCGAGAACCAGCACGGCGAGGAGGTCCGCCCCGACTTCGCGACGCCGACGGTCGTCTACTTCTACCCGAAGGACGACACGCCGGGGTGTGCGACCGAGGCCAGCCAGTTCGAGGACCACTACGACCGCTTCGACGCCGCCGGCGTCGCCGTCTACGGCGTCTCCACGGACGACGTCGACAGCCACCGCGAGTTCGCCGAGGCACACGACCTCTCGTTCGACCTGCTGGCCGACCCCCACGCGAACCTCGCCGAGGCGTTCGGCGTGGCCCTCGTCGACGGCCGAACCCGTCGGACCACGTTCGTCGTCGCCCGGAACCAGGTCGTCGGCGTCTACGAGGGCGTTCGCCCGGACGGCCACGCGACCGACGTGTTGCGCGACCTGGGCGAGTCGGGCCTCCTCGACGCCGCAGAACAGTAGCCACCCGCGCCCGGACGGTTACGCCTCGATGTCGATGGCGGGGCGCCCGGGTTCGGCCTTCGTCGCCAGCGCGTCGTCGGCCTCGTCGGCCGAGCGGACGACCACCTCGGCGTCGAACTCGCGTTCGATGAGCCACGCCGCCCGTTCGAGGGCCGCCAGTTCGCCCTCGGGCGAGAGCGTCTCGTCGTACTGGGCGCGACCCGCGAGGTCCTTCGCGAAGTCGGCGGCGGCCTCGCCGTACTGCTGGAGCTCCTCGTTCTGCATCACCGCGGGGACGACCCGGTCGGCCTCCCGGGCGATGTCCACGACCCGGTGCTTCCACGCGGGCGCGACAACGAGCGTGACGGTCTGGGGGTCCTCGATGCCGACGGTGTCGACGATGTCCCGGACGTCCTCGCGGGTGTTCTCGACCAGCCGGCGGGCGACGGCGTAGTCCTCGGGCGCCTCGGCGCTGGGCCAGTCGGCCTCGGCCATCAGGCCGTCCCGATCGAGGCGGTCCCAGATCTCCTCGCCGACGTGGGGCGCGACGGGCGCGAGCAGCTTCGCGGCGGTGGTGATGCCGCGTTCGAGCACGTCGGCGTCCGGCGTGGTCGCGTCCTCGTAGCGGCGGAGCAGGGAGACCAGTTCGCGCACGGCCTGCAGGGCGTGGTTGAAACGGAACTGGCCGTACTCGTCGGTGGCGCGGGCCGCCGTGGCGTCTATCTCCCGGGCGACGTAGTCGGCGATGTCGGCGCCCTCGGTACCGGTCTCTATCTCGCCCTCGGCGTACTCCTCGGCCAGCCGGTAGACGTTCTGGAGGAAGGAGTGGGCCGACTGGACCTCCTCGGCGCTCCAGGCCAGCTCCTTCTCGGGCTGGGCGGCCTCCATGATGAACAGGCGGGCGGTGTCGGCGCCGTACTCCTCGATGATGCGCTGGGGCGAGACGCCGTTGCCGCGGCTCTTGGACATCTTGTGGCCGTCCTCGCCGAGCACCATCCCCTGGTTCGTGAGGTTCGTGAACGGCTCGCGGACGCCCTCGAGCAGGTCGGTGTCGTCCAGCACCTTCGTGAAGAACCGGGCGTACAGCAGGTGCATCACGGCGTGTTCGATGCCGCCGACGTACTGGTCGACGGGCATCCAGTCGCTCGCCCGGTCGGTGTCGAAGGGGGCGTCCGCGAGGTCCGGCGCGGTGTACCGCAGGAAGTACCACGAGGAGTCGACGAACGTGTCCATCGTGTCCGTCTCGCGCACGGCGTCGCCGCCGCAGTCGGGACACTCGACGTGCTTCCACTCCTCGGCGGCGTCCAGCGGGTTGCCCGTCGTGTGGACGAACTCCGGCAGTTCGACCGGCAGGTCCTCGTCGGGCACCTCGACGTAGCCACAGTCGTCGCAGTGGATCATCGGGATGGGCGTCCCCCAGTAGCGCTGGCGGGAGATGCCCCAGTCACGGAGGTTGTACTCGGTGCGGTGCTCGCCGTCGAACACGTCGACGAACTCCTCGCGGGCCTCTTCGCTGTGGAGGCCGTCGTACTCGCCGCTGTTGACGAGGACGCCGTCCTCGGTGTAGGCCTCCGCCTGCACGTCGACGTCGTCGGCGTCCACCTCGGCCTCGGGGCCGGGTTCGACGACCTGCACGATGTCGATGTCGTGGTGCTCGGCGAACTCGTGGTCCCGGTCGTCGTGGGCCGGCACGGCGTACAGCGCACCGGTCCCCACGTCGGTCAGGACGTAGTCGGCGACGTAGACCGGGATCTCCTCGCCGGTGGCGGGGTTGACGGCGTACTCGCCGGTGAACACCCCGGAGGTGACGTCCAGCTCGTCCTCGTCGGCCTGCTCGGCCATCTCGACGTACTCGGCGACCTCGTCGTTGTCCGCGGCGATCTCCTGTGCGACCGGGTGGCCGGGGGCCAGCGAGAAGTAGGTCGCCCCGTAGATGGTGTCCAGTCGCGTCGTGAAGATGTCCACCGCGCCGTAGTCGCCGACCTCGAAGGCGACGCTCGCGCCCTCCTGTCGCCCGATCCAGTTGCGCTGCATCTCCCGGACGTTGTTGGGCCAGCCGTCGAGGTCGTCCAGGGCCGCCAGCAGTTCCTCGGCGTAGTCGGTGATGGTGAGGAACCACTGGTCCATCTCGCGGTGCTCGATGGGGGTGTCACAGCGCCAGCACAGTTCGTCCTCGCCCTCGACCTGCTCGTCGGCCAGCACCGTCTCGCAGGACGGACACCAGTTCAGTTCGGCGCCCTGTCGCTCGACGAGCCCCGCCTCGCGGAAGCGCTTGAACAGCCACTGGTTCCACCGGTAGTAATCGGGTTCGCAGGTCGCTATCTCCCGCTCCCAGTCGTAGCCAAAGCCCATCTCGGTCAGCTGTTCCTTCATCGAGTCGATGCAGTCCATCGTCCAGTCGCGGGGGTTGGTGTCCCGCTCCTCGGCGGCGTTCTCGGCCGGCAGGCCGAAGGAGTCCCATCCCATCGGGTGGAGGACGTCCTCCCCGCGCATCCGCTCGAAGCGGGCGAACGCGTCCGTGATGGTGTAGTTCCGGACGTGGCCCATGTGGAGACTCCCCGAGGTGTACGGGAACATCGCCAGCACGTACTCGGGGTCCTCGGCGTCGTCGTCGATGCGGAACACGTCGGCGTCCTCCCACGCCGCCTGCCAGCGGGGTTCGATAGCGGTGTGGTCGAACCCACGCTCGCGTTCCTCGCCAGTCGTGGTCATGATACCGTGATTTCGGACACGGACGGTGCTATACCTTTCCCTTCAGCGGGCTTACCGAGGGGCCAGCGACCGCGGGACAGACCGGTGAGCCTCCCCCGGCCCGGCTACGGGAGCAACACCCCGTCGATGCGGTGAGCGACGCCGTTCGACGCTTCGATGTCGGTCGCTTCGATGGTGGCACCGCCCAGTCCGCCACCGTTCAGCGCCGTCCCGTCGACCGGGAGCGTCTCGCCGTTGGCCATCGTTATCTGCGGCGCGTCGACGACCGACGACGCGTACCGCCGGCCGTTCGTCACGTGGAACAGCAGGATGTTCGCGAGGTCGTCTCTGGCGAGGAGTTCGGCAGCGGTGACGTCCTGTGCATCGAGCAGGTCCGCGAACGCCTCGTCGTCCGGTGCGAACACCGTGTACTGCTTCCGACCGTCGAGTTCGGCGTCGAGCCCGGTCTCTTCGAGTGCCAGTTCGAGCGTGTCGAAGTCCTCGCTCCCCGCGACAAACTCGTACAGCGTCGGGCCGGCGCTCGCGCCGCCGCGCTTCCCGGGGTTCGCCACAGCGGTGCCGACGCCCCCGCACAGGAGCGCGCCGGTACCGCCGACTGTCTGCAGGAACTGTCGTCGTCGTGAATCGACCATCGTGGTACCTCCAGCGGGGTCGCAGGACTATACAGACATTGTAAGGGTCCAGCTACGATGGGGGTTCGAGGTCGAATACGGCGCCTGTTGAAGTATCGTTCGGCCGTCTCGGGACCGGGTGCCCGAGGGTCCGTCCCGGCGGCATACGCTTATACTCACGCCGGACCTATCGGTCAGTATGGCAGAAACCGACGAGTCGACCGACTCCATCTTGCCGGAACCGTTGCGAACCGTCACGCCGCTCACCGGCCCGCACCGCGACGAGAGCATGGACGTCATCGGGTGGGGGATATTCCTGGGCCTGCTGGTCCTGCTGCTGCCGCTGTTGCCGTTCGTCCTCATCGTCTGGCTCATCTCGAAGGTGACCGAGGCCGTGGCGCCGTCGAACTAGGGCGTCTCGGTGCCGACCAGCGAGAACGAGAGACCGTCGCCGGCCACCTGTGCGCCCTGATAGGCGACGTGGGCGGCCGCGACGTCCTGAATCGCCAGCCCCGTCGAGTCGAAGACGGTGAGGCCGTCCGCCGGCTCTCGGCCGGGTATCTCGCCGGCGACGATGCGCCCGAGTTCGCCGTAGAGGTCCGCCTCGGTGAGTACGCCCTCGCTCCACGGGACGTTGATCTCGCCCGAGTGGGTACACTGCTCGTAATCGTCGATGACGAGTTTCGCGTCCAGCAGCGTCCGGTCGTCGTGTTCGTGCTTGCCGGCGGCGTCGGCCCCGATGGCGTTGACGTGGGTGTGCTCGCCCAGCCACGCGCGGTCGACGATGGGCGACTCGACCGGCGTTATCGTCGAGAGCACGTCACAGCCGGCGGCTTCCTCGATTGACCCCGCCCGGACCGCGAAGCGGTCCGAGAAGTGGTCGACGAAGGCCCGCTGTTTCTTCTCATCGCGGTCCGCGATGACCACCGTCTCGATGTCCCGCACGCTGGCGATGGCCTCCAGCTGGGTGTACGACTGGGTGCCGGCGCCGACCAGTCCCAGCGAGTCGGCGTCGGAGACGGCGAGGTGGTCGGTGGCGACGGCCGCCGCCGCGCCGGTCCGCAGGCGCGTGAGGACGGTGCCGTCCATCACCGCCAGCGGGAACGCCGTCTCCGGGTCCGAGTAGATGAGCGTCCCCAGCACCGTCGGGAGGCCGTGGTCGGCGGGGTTGTCCGGGTGGACGTTGACCCACTTGACCGCGGCGGCGTCCCACTCGCCGGCGTGGACGTACGCCGGCATCGAGCGGAAGTCGCCGTTGTACGCCGGGAGGTCGATGTAGGACTTCGCGGGCATGATGGTGTCGCCGCGGGCGTCGGCCGCGAAGGCCGCCGAGACGGCGTCGATGACCGCGGGCAGGTCGGCGTGTTCCGCCACGTCGTCGGGACCGAGCAGCAGCGTCTGCATGCGAAAACGTCGCACGTCGCGGCACTTATACTCCCGGCGCCGGGTCCCACGTGGGAAACGACCGTGGCCCGAGTCGTTATCCGTCGACAGTTCCTCTCTCGTGACATGCACCGTGGGGTCGCCGTCGCGGCGTTGGCGCTCTGTCTCGCCACCGCGGGGTGTACCGGCCTCGTCGGGTCGGGCTCGCCGTCGGCCGGCGAGACGGTGACGCCGGCACCGGTGCCCGCACAGCCGCCGGCGCCGGTCGCCCCGGGACTCACCGAGGCGGGTGTCACCGACACGCGAGCGCTCGCACGGGCCCACGTGGCGACGCTCGGGAACGTCTCCTACACGCTCCGGCACAGCCGGACGGTCCAGACGGTGAACGGCACGGTCCGGCTGCGGCAGGTCACCACGGGCGAGTTCGGCGCGAACTACCGGACGTACGTCGCGACCCGGACGCTCACCGGGACCGGGGTGCCGCCGACGGAGATTCGGACGCGCTGGGCCGACGGACGTGCGGTCCAGTGGACGACGGTAAACGGGACGACCCGGCGGGCAGTCGTCGCCGACGGCCGGGGCATCGGCGCGCCACCGCTCCCGCCGCGGGCGGCGCTGTTCTTCGACCCGACGTACAACGGCCGGGTCGCCGCGCTGTTCGAGGGCGCGAACGTCACCGGCGTCAGCCGGACCAGCGAGGAGGTCATGCAGACCTACCGGGCGCCGGTGTACCGCGTCGCCGCCGACGGCGCGGCCGACCGTTCGAAGTTCCCGGTCGTCGCCGCCGACCGGGTCGGGGGCGTCCGCTTCACCGCCCTCGTCGGCCCCAGCGGCGTCGTCTACGGCTACGGGACCCAGTACACGGTCGTCCGGAACGGGACGAGACTCCGGGTGACCGAGTCCATGCGGTACAGCGACCTCGGGACGACGACGCCGGACCTCGACGCGGCGTAGTCGGCGAGTCACCGTCCAGCGCGGGGGCGTCGACCCGTTCCGGGTGACGCTCGCGGTGTCGACGGTCGCCTGCGACACCCCGGACGTCGACGCGATGTCTCCGCTTCTGGGTGGGAGACTGGTCGGTGCTGGCGTGTGCTTCGTGGTGTGAACTCCCGACGACAGCGGGTCACAGAAGAGTTGCAGTAAGCATCCGGCGCGCGCAGCGCGTCGGTTCAGGGGACCGCGAGGCGAACGGCGGGACCGTGAGCAGCGAGGTCCCGTCTCTTTCGCCCACGTTTTTCGAGGAGCGGTCCCGCAGCGAGCGAAGCGGCTGAGGAGAGGTGGTGCCGAAAAGGTGGCCTTACATCATGCCGCCCATGCCGCCGCCCATGCCGCCCATACCGCCGGGGGCGCCACCGGGGCCGCCGGGCCCGCCTTCGTCACCGTCGCCGGACGTCGAGAGGTCGCCGGCGGCGATGATGTCGTCGATCTTGAGCACGAGGTTCGCGGCCTCTGCAGCCGAGGAGACGGCCTGGGTCTTCGCGTGGGCCGGCTCGACGACGCCGGTGTCGAGCGTGTTCTCGACCTCACCCGTGAAGACGTTCAGGCCGGCGCTGACGTCGCCGTCCTCGTGGGCGGCGCGCAGGTCGACCAGCGTGTCGATGGAGTCGAGACCGGCGTTCTCCGCGAGCGTGCGCGGGATGATCTCGAGCGCGTCGGCGAAGGCCTCGACGGCCAGCTGTTCGCGGCCCTCGACGCCGTCGGCGTAGTCGCGGAGGCGCGCGGCGACCTCGATCTCGGGGGCGCCGCCGCCGCCCAGCACCGCGCCGTTGGCGACGGTGGAGGCGACGACGTCCAGCGCGTCCGTGACGCCGCGTTCGAGTTCGTCGACGACGTGGTCGGTCGAGCCGCGCAGGAGGAGCGTGACGCCGTGGGCGTTCTCGCCGCCCTCGACGTAGAACAGCCCCTCGTTCTCGTCACGGGAGACCGTGCCGTGGCCGAGGTCGTCCTCGCTCGCGGAGTCGAGGTCCGAGACGATGCTCGCCCCGAGGACCTCCTTCAGGAACTCGATGTCGGACTTCTTCGCGCGCTTGACGGCGAGGATGCCCTTCTCGGCGAGGTAGTGCTGGGCCATGTCGTCGATGTTCTTCTGGCAGAACAGGACGTTGGCGCCGGTGGCCTCGACCTTGTCGACGAGGTCCTTGAGCTGCTGTTCCTCCTTGTCGAGGAAGTTCTGGAGCTGGCTCGGGTCGTCGACGGAGAGCTGGGCGTCGACCTCCGTCTCGTCGAGCTCGATGGCCGTGTCCATCAGGAGCACCTTCGCGTCGTCGACCGAGGACGGCATCTCCTCGTGGACGGGGTCCTTGTCGATGACGGCGCCCTCGAGCAGTTCGGAGTCGCCGGCGGAGCTCCCGGTCTGGGTCTCGATGTTGAGGTACTCGAGGTCGGCGACGACGGAGCCGTCCTCGGCCTCGACGGTGACCGCGTTGACCGCGTCGACGATGATCTGGGCGAGCAGTTCCTTGTTGAGTTCCGCGCCCTTGCCGGTCATCGACGTCTCGGCGACCTTCTTGAGGAGCTCCTCGTCGTCGGGGTCGACGTCGGTCGCGATGTCCTGAATCTCCTGCTTGGCCTCCTTCGCGGCCATGTCGAACCCTTTGATGATGGCCGTCGGGTGGATGTCCTGGTCGAGGAGGTCCTCGGCGTTCTTCAGGAGTTCCCCGGCGATGGCGACGGCGGAGGTGGTGCCGTCACCGGCCTCGTCCTCCTGGGTCTCGGCGACCTCGACGATCATCGAGGCCGTCGGGTTGTCGATGTCCATCTCCGTGAGGATGGTGACGCCGTCGTTGGTGACGGTGACGTCGCCCATCGAGGAGACGAGCATCTTGTCCATGCCCTTCGGCCCGAGTGTCGAGCGTACGGACTCCGCGACCGCGCGTGCGGCCGAGATGTTGTGCTCCTGTGCGGACTTGTCCTTCATCCGCTGGGCGTCTTCACCGAGAATTATCATCGGCTGGCCCTGCATTTGGCGCTGGCTCATAGTCAGCGAAAGATTGCATGTGGTTCTATATAAAAGTACAGGTTAGGAGCGAGTCGGTGGGGTGAAATCGGTGGACCGAGACGCGCCCAAACCACCGGACTGCGACCCAGACTGCCGGGAGCCGTGTGACAGCTTGCCACGGCAGCTCCCCGGCCGTACCGGCGTTTTATATACCTATTCTACGGGCTCCTTCCAGTGGACGATGGCCGTCCCGACGACGAAGGCGTCCTCGCTGTCCCGGTCGCGTTCGAACTGGAGCGTGTTCTCGCCGACGTGGAGGTGGTCGGCGGCGACGGTGTCCATCCAGTACTGCCAGCCGCTGCCCGGCGCGATGTCGAACCCCGACAGCGGCCGGTCGTTGAGACAGATCTCGTGGGTGAACGCGTCGACGCCGTACACCTGCATCTCGATGTAGGGCTCGCTGGGCGTGTCGGTCGGGACCTCGAAGGCCACGGGGTCGGTGCTGTCGCCCGAGAACTCGGCCCACGGGACGTCCAGCGAGTCGCCGTCGGGGCCGAGATGTTGCTGGAACGTACAGCGTGCGTAGTTCGCGCGGTGGGACATACCGGACCGACGACCGGCGCCCAGTTAAATCACGGTGGGGCCGACGGTGCGGTCGGACGCCGGCGAGCGCGGTCAGTACAGCGGCTCCGGGCCCGGCGGCATCGCGCGCTTGTGCGCGCTCGACTCGTACATCTCGCGGACCTGTTCGACGACGGCCTCGGGGACGCCGATGTGCTCGGCGGTGGCGGCCTTCGGCACGCCGCCGTCGACGTGGAGCGCGAGAATCGAGTCCAGCGTGTCGTAGTCCATCCCCATCTCCGCGGCGTCGGTCTGGCCGCTCCACATCTCGGCGCTGGCCGTCTTCTCCGCGAGGTCGTCGGGGACGCCGACGTGTTTCGCGAGCTGGCGGACCTGCTGTTTGTACAGCGGCGCGATGGGGTGGCAGTCGACGGCGCCGTCGCCGTACTTCGTGTAGTAACCCACCAGCGCCTCGCTCCGGTTGCCGGTGCCCAGCACGAGGGCCGACTCGTGGTTCCCGACGAGGTAGTTCAGCACGGCCCGACAGCGCACGCGGAGGTTCCCCACCGCCAACTGGTCGTCGGCGGCGTCGGGGTAGGCGTCGAGGAACGCGTCGACGAGCGGGTTGATCTCGACGACGTCGTACTCGATGCCCAGCAGCTCGTCGGCGACGCGTTCGGCGTCGCTCATGTTGTCGGCGCGGTTGACCTCGCTGGGCATCACGAGGCCGTGGACGGCGTCGGGACCGAGCGCCTCGACCGCGAGGTGACTGGTCAGCGTGCTGTCGATGCCACCGGAGAGGCCAATGACGGCCCGGTCGACGCCCGCGGCGTCGAGCTGCGCCTCGACGAAGTCGGTGATGTGCTCGCGGTGCGCCGCCAGTTCGGCCTCCGAGAACGTGAGGTCGAGCGGGGTGTCCGCCCGCACGACGGTGTCGGCTTGGGCCATACCTATCGGTGGGCCTAATCGAACAAATAGCCATCCATCGGCGCCGTATTTCCGGACGTGTGTCCACCGAACGGGCGACGTCCGGGCACGCTGTCCAGTCGGTCGCCGTCCGCCGGAAGCGCTACGTTCAAGTGCGACGGTCGTAGAAGGTTCGTGTGAGCGCGCCGCGGTGCGCGGGACTGCGGAACCCCACGGTGCGTGAGCGTAGTGAGCGTCGTGCGCCGGTGGTCCAGTGGTAGGACATTGGCTTCCCAAGCCAATAGCCCGGGTTCAATTCCCGGCCGGCGCATCCTGTCGTCAGTACCCCGCGAGCGGCTGCTCGGGCTCTTCGCGCCCGGACCACACGTCCGGACGGTCTCGTCGACGAGCATCGACGGCGAGCGAAGCGAGGGCGGCGTCGACACAGGGTGTCAGAATCACGAACGCACACATTGTATCTCCTTAAACACGACTATACGCTAGTTTTATCCAGTAGAAGCGCACGTGTGTTCGTGTATCTATGGCAGAGTGTGCCAATTGCAAAGAGAGGGCGATACACGTCTGGAAACACCGCCGGCCGACGGAGACGATGACACATCGCACGGTCGAGTGGCTCTGTGCGCGGTGTCACCCGGGGATGAGCGACACACTCCGGAACGAGGGCGCGTAACGGTCCGGGACCCTACACCTTCTTGTGGCGGAGTTGCTAACCAGTTAGGTATGGATAGCGGGGATACCGTCCTCGTCTGCGGGACCGACGAGGCGGCCGTGGCAGAGACGGCCAGTGGACTGGCGGCGGTGGGGGCGCAGTTCGACGTCGTGACGGCCGACAGTGAGGCGACGGCGAGCGCCGTCGGAGCGGTCGACTGCATCGTGAACGACGGCGTCGACGTGACCGACCTGGTCGAACAGATACGCCGGGACCGGCCCGGCGTCCCGCTGGTCGTCTTCGGACGCGGGTCACCGGACGCCGTGGACGCGCTGCTGGCGTCCGAGGGCGTCGAGTACGTGCAGCGCGGGACCGACGAGCAGTACGTCGTCCTCGCCCACCGCATCGACCGGGTGGTGGCCGAGCGCGGTTCGGCGACGGTCGGCGCCGGCGAGTTCGACCGCCACGGCGAGGTCATCGAAGCGCTCGACGACGGGGTGTACGCGCTCGACGAGGAGGGGCGGTTCGTCTTCGTCAACGACGGGATGGCCGAGCTCACCGGGTACGGCGTGGACGAGCTGCTCGGCGAACACACCAGCGTCATCAAGGACCGCGAGACGGTGGAACTGGCCGAGTCGAAACTCGCCACGCTGCTCTCCTCGGACGGGCCCGACGAGGTCGGGACGACGTTCGAGCTGGAGCTCCGCCGGGCGGACGACGAGAGGGTACCCTGCGAGGACCACATGACGGTGCTGTACGGGCCGGACGGCTCGTTCCGCGGCACCGCGGGCGTCATCCGTGACATCACCGAACGGAAGCGCCGCGAGGAGCTGCTCTCGGCTCTGCAGGAGACCTCGCGGGCGCTGATGCAGGCCCCCAGCAGAGAGGAGGTCGCGAGCATCGTCGCGGGCGCCGCCGAGCGGGTCCTCGGCCTCGACATGGCCGTCGTCCGCCTCTACGACGCCGACGAGCGGGTGTTACGGCCCGCGGCAGCGACCGACGCGGTCGTCGAACGGCTCGGCGAGCGGCCCGTCTACGCGCTCGACGAGGGCCGGCCGGGAGAGGTGTTCGCGTCGGGCGAGGCCGCGACGCTGAGCGAGCCCCACGAACTCGACGACGGCGGTCCGACGGTGCAGTCCGGCCTCTACTTCCCCATCGGCGTCCACGGGACGCTGAGCGTGCTGTCGATGGAGCCCGACGCGTTCGACGACATCGACCGGCAGGTCGTCGCCCTGCTCGCGACCAACGCCGCGGCGGCGTGCAACCGGGCCAAGCGCGAACAGGAGGTGCGAGAGACCCGGGAACGCATCGCGACCATCCTCGACCGTATCAACGGTCTCATCGAGAACACCGTCGAGGTGCTGGTCGAGGCGACCACCCGCGAGGCCGTCGAGGCCGGCGTCTGCGAGCAACTGGCCGCGACGGAGCCCTACACCTTCGCGTGGGTCGGCCGCCCCGACGTCCAGGGGACCGCACTGACCCCGAGCGAGTGGGCCGGTGACGCTGCGATAGCGATGGACGACTTCTCTGTCCCGCTGGACGACGGCGCGCCGGGTAGCGCCGCCTTCACCGACCACACCACCGAGATACTGGACGACCTCTCGGCCGCCGACGGCGAGTGGGTCGACCGGGCTCGCGAGGCCGGCGTCGCCTCGGTGATGGCCATCCCCCTCTCGTACACGGACTCGACCTACGGCGTACTGTACGTCTGCGCGGACGAACCGGACGCCTTCGACGACCGCGAGCAGGTCGTCCTCGAAGCGCTGGGGCGGGCCGTCGCCAACGCCATCAACGCCATCGAGAGCGGGAAGATCCTCTCGGCGGACAAGGTCGTCGAACTGGAGTTCACCGTCGACGACCGCGACCTCCTCCTGAGTCGTCTCTCGGCCGCGACGGGGGCGACGTTCACCTCCGCCGGCGCGGTCACGCAGGACGACGGCTCCATCCGGCTGTACCTCACGGTCGAGGGCGGGGACAGCGAGGCGATTCTGGCCGAACTGACCGACGACGACGCGGTCGTCGGCGCCACCTGCGTCGCCGAGCACGAGGGGAGCGCGCTGTTCGACGTCACCGTCGGCGAGTCGCTGCTGGGGACGCTGGTCGACCACGGCGCGGTGCCGAAGGCCATCGCCGGCGAGAACGGCATCGTCCGGTACACCATCGAGCTGCCCTACGAGACCGAGGCCCGGGCGGTGTTCTCGCTGGTCGAGGACAACTACGGCAACACCGACCTCGTCGGCTACCACGAACACGAGCGACCGGTCCAGACCCAACAGGAGTTCCGGGCGTCGCTGGCCGAGCGGTTCACCGACCGGCAGGAGACGGCCCTGCGGACCGCGTTCCTCGGCGGGTTCTTCGAGTGGCCCCGCGAGGTGGACGGCGACGAGCTCGCGACGGCGATGGACATCTCGCGGCCGACGTACCACCAGCACCTCCGGGCTGCCCAGCAGAAGGTGTTCGAGGAGTTGTTCGAACGGTAGCGAGGTCTGAGCGGGGGCGAAGACCTCGACAAGCGAACGGGGAGCGGCGGGAGCCATGAGCGGTAGCGAGGGCCCGAGCGGCAGCGAAGACCCTCGAGCGCGACGGCGAACGGCCCCCGTCGGGTGGCGGTGTCACATCCTGACACTGGGGCAACGTATATTACACGCCTAGTTGACATTTGGGTAGAGATGGGACGGGGCGGGGACCGGACGCGGTGGCGGACAGTCCGAGAGTGGTGGGTGCCGACGGTGAGCCTGATGGCGCTGGGGGCGCTGACGGCCGTCGTCTGGGTGCAGGTGTCGACGCCCGCGTACGCACTGCTGGACATCATGCTGCCGACGGCGTTCGTCAGCGTGGCCGTCTGGCAGGGGCTCCGACTCCGCCGCGACGACGGGTTCGAGGACGTCGACACGGTCGTCCGGTGGTTCACCGGCGGGCTCGTGGTGATGGCCTGTCTCGGGCTCTGGCCGGTGCTCCTGCGTGCGGTCGGGCAGCCGACGGTGCCGGTCGGCGTCCGCCTGCTGACGGAGGTCATCGCCGGCGGGCTGTTCGGCCTGCTCGTCGGCGTCTACAGCGTCCGGGCACGCCAGTCCGCCGAGCGAGCCACGCAGGCTCGCGTCAGGCAGGAACTGCTCGAACGGCAGCGCGAGGCCAACGACCTGCTGAACCGGACGCTCCGACACCAACTGCTCAACAGCCTCACCGTCGTCCGGGGCCGGGCGGAACTGCTCGCGGAGCGGACCGAGGCGGACCCGGAGCGGTGGGCCACGACGGTCGTCGACCGCACCGACCGGATGGCCGACACCGTCGAGGAGATCGCCCGGATAACGCGGACGCTGACCGAGGACACCGACCTCCACGCGCGGTCGTTGCCCGCGGTCGTCCGGTCGCGCGTCGCCGCCGCCCGCGACAGCTATCCGCGGGCGGCCGTGACCGTCGAGTCGGTGCCCGACTGTACGGTCCGGGCGAACGACCTCTTCGACAGGGCGCTGGGCAACGTCGTCGAGAACGCCGTCGAGCACAACGACGGCGACCGACCGACGGTGGCCGTCAGCGCGACCGTCGACGACGGCGTGGCGGTCGTGACCGTCGCCGACGACGGCCCGGGCATCCCCCAGAGCGCGCGCGAGCGGGTGTTCGAGGCCAACCAGCGCGGGCTGGAGAGCGACGGCGACGGGCTCGGGCTGTTCCTGACGGCGTCGGCGGTCAGACAGTACGGCGGCGAGGTCCGAATCAGCGAGTCGACGCTGGGCGGTGCCGCCGTCGAGTTGGTCCTGCCGCTCGCGGACACCGACCCCTCGGCCGCCGTCGGCGCCGACCGGAGCGACGACGAGATGGCGGCGCCGGACCGGCGCGCGCCGCCGTAGGACCGCGCCCGACGCCGGCACCCGGACCGGGGGATACTTGTCGGGCCCTCGCCTACCTCAGCCCGACAGATGGACGCGCCGTTGTGGACCGAGACCCACGCGCCGACACTCGAAGACATCCCGCAGCCGAAGCCCCGCGAGCACCTGCAGGGCGCCGTCGAGGAGCCCATGAACCTGCTGGTCCACGGGCCGAAGGGGGCCGGCAAGACGGCCGCGGTGCGCGCGTTCGCAGAGACGGTCCACGACAACCCCGACGCCGACTTCACCGAACTCAACGTCGCCGACGTCTTCGACATGACGAAGAAGGAGGTGGCCAACGACCCCCGGTTCTCGTCGTTCATCGACAGCAAGCGCCGCCGGGAGTCCTCGAAGGCCGACCTCATCAACCACGTCCTGAAGGAGTCGGCCAGCTACACGCCGATGTCGGGGAGCTACAAGACCATCCTGCTGGACAACGCCGAGGGGATGCGCGAGGACTTCCAGCAGGCCCTGCGCCGGGTGATGGAGCAGTACTACGAGGCGACGCAGTTCGTCATCGCCACTCGCCAACCCTCGGCGCTGATTCCGCCCATCCGCTCGCGGTGTTTCCCCGTCGTGATGCGGGCGCCGACCCACGAGGAGACGGTCTCCGTGCTCCGGGACGTCGTCACCGCCGAGGGCGCCGACCACGACGACGACGGACTGGAGTACGTCGCCGGCTACGCCGAGGGCGACCTGCGGCAGGCCATCCTCGCCGCCCAGACGACCTACGAGGAGGCCGGCGAGGTGACGATGGACGCCGCCTACGAGGTGCTGGCCGACGTCGAGGCCGACGACGCCGTCGCGGACATGGTCGAGGCCGCCGAGGAGGGGCGCTTCTCGGACGCGCGCTCGACGCTGGACGACCTGCTGGTCGACGAGGGGTACGGCGCCGACGACGTGCTGGAGGAACTGCTCGAGGTCGCGCGGTCGCGGTACTCCGGCCGGCGGCTCGCCGAGGTCCACCGGCTGGCCGGCGAGACGGACATGGCGCTGACAGACGCGGCCAACGAGCGCATCCACCTCTCGCACCTGCTGGCACAGCTACGGACGTAGCCGTGGGAACTGCACACCAGTCACAGTCCCGAGAACCGGGAGTTGCGGCTTCGAAATCCTTTTAGGCGCTTCGGCGGGAATCTATGGACAACGAACCATGGATATCGACATCATCGACGAGGAGCAGAATCCCATGTTGCACCGAACGGACGTCCGGTTCGAGGTCGTCCACGACGAAGCGACGCCGTCCCGTCTCTCTGTGCGTGACTCCCTCGCGGCGACGCTGAACAAGGACGCCGAAGAGGTCGTCATCCACGAACTCGACACGAAGTTCGGCATGCGCAAGACGGTCGGCTACGCGAAGGTCTACGACAGCCCCGAGTACGCCCGCGACGTCGAGCAGGACCACATGCTCGAGCGCAACAAGATCGTCGCCGACGGCGAGGAAGAGGCGGAGGAAGCATAGATGGCCCGGAACGAGTACTACGAGGACGGCGAACTGGTCAAGGAGAACTGCCCGCGCTGCGGCGACACGGTGCTGGCCGACCACGACGACCGCAAGCACTGCGGCAAGTGCGGCTACACCGAGTGGAAGTAAGGCCGCGTCATGCGCGTTCTCGGTATCGAAGGCACCGCCTGGGCAGCCAGTGCTGCGGTGTTCGAGACTGACGACCCCAGCCGTGCCACCGACGACGAACACGTCTTCATCGAGAGCGACGCCTACCAACCCGAGAGCGGCGGTATCCACCCGCGCGAGGCCGCCGAGCACATGGGCGAGGCGATTCCCGAGGTGGTCCGGGCGGCCATCGACCACGCCCGCGAGCGAGCGGCCGCGGCCGGTGAGTCGGGACAGCCCATCGACGCCGACGAGGGCATCTCGTCGAGCCAATCGACGTCGCCGATCGACGCCGTCGCCTTCTCGCGAGGCCCGGGGCTGGGTCCGTGTCTGCGCATCGTCGGCACCGCCGCCCGCGCCGTCGCCCAGCGGTTCGACGTCCCGCTGGTGGGCGTCAACCACATGGTCGCCCACCTCGAAATCGGCCGCCACCGCTCGGGGTTCGAGTCGCCGGTCTGTCTGAACGCCTCCGGCGCCAACGCCCACCTGCTGGGCTACCGGAACGGCCGCTACCGCGTGCTGGGCGAGACGATGGACACCGGCGTCGGCAACGCCATCGACAAGTTCACCCGCCACGTCGGCTGGCAACACCCCGGCGGCCCGAAGGTCGAACGCCACGCCCGCGACGGCGACTTCCACCCGCTCCCGTACGTCGTCAAGGGGATGGACTTCTCCTTCTCGGGCATCATGAGCGCCGCGAAGCAGGCCGCCGACGACGGCGTGCCCGTCGAGGACGTCTGCCGCGGACTGGAGGAGACCATCTTCGCGATGCTGACCGAGGTCGCCGAGCGGGCGCTGTCGCTGACAGGGGCCGACGAACTGGTGCTGGGCGGCGGCGTCGGGCAGAACGACCGCCTCCAGCGGATGTTGCGGGAGATGTGCGACCAGCGCGGCGCCGACTTCTTCGCACCCGAGAACCGCTTCCTGCGGGACAACGCCGGGATGATAGCCGCCCTCGGCGCGAAGATGTACGCCGCCGGCGACATCCTCCCGGTCGAGGCATCGGGCATCGACTCGAACTTCCGGCCCGACGAGGTCGCGGTGTCGTGGCGCGGCCCCGAGGAGTCCGTCGACCGGGTCGTCGAGACGGAGAGCGAGGTGCAGGGCGCCGAGGCGACGGTCAGCATCGAGGCCGACCGCGTGGTCAAGGACCGCGTGCCGCGGAGCTACCGCCACCCGGCGCTGGACGAGCGCCTGCGCGTCGAACGCACCCGGCAGGAGGCCCGCCTCACCAGCGACGCTCGCCGGCACGGCGTCCCGACGCCGCTGGTGCTCGACACCGACCCCGAGGAGGCCCGACTCGTGTTCCAGCGGGTCGGCGCGTCGGACCTGCGGGAGGCGCTGACCGAGGACAGCGTGGCCGCCGTCGGCCGCCACCTCGCCCGCATCCACGACGCCGGGTTCGTCCACGGCGACCCGACGACCAGGAACGTCCGCGTCGACGCCGGCGCGGACGGCCGCGTGTTCCTCATCGACTTCGGCCTGGGCTACTACACCGACGAACCGGAGGACCACGCGATGGACCTCCACGTCCTCGCCCAGTCGCTGTCGGGCACCGCCGACGACCCCGAGACGCTGCTGGCCGCCGCCGAGGACGCCTACCAAGCCGAGAGCGACCACGCCGAGTCGGTCTTCGCCAGCCTCGACGACATCGAGGGGCGCGGTCGCTACCAGTAACCGGAACGCAAAGGGGCGAGGGCGCGCTGGACGTAGCTATGAACTACATCGCGTGGGCGGTCCTCGCGCTCGTCGGCTACACGCTCGTCCCGCCGCTGGCGAAACTGGCGACGGCCGACATTCCCAGCGACGTGGTGCTCCTCATCTCGAACGGGATTCTGGTCGTCGCCGCCGTCGGCCTCGTCGTGGCCACGGACCTCTCGGTGACGGAGTACCTCACCCACGAGGACGCCATCTACGCCTACGGCGCCGGAATCGCGCTGACCGTCGGCATCGTCGCGTACTACCGGGCGCTGGCGGCGGGCCCGGTCAGCGTCGTCGTCCCCATCTTCGGGATGTTCATCGCGACCAGTTCCATCGTCGGCATCCTCTTTCTGGAGGAGTCCCTGACCGCGCGGAAGGCCGCCGGCATCGCCCTGGCGGTGTTGGCCGTGTACCTCACGTCCGTCGAGTGAGTCCCCGCTGGGGCCGGGAGGCCTGCGAGCGGAGCGCCCCGCTTGCCGGCGGGGAGGCGCATTCTGTCTGGCCCGCCGACGAGCGAGGTGGGTAGTGACAAACGACTTAACGGCGGGGGCAGTACAGAGACGTATGGCAGACAAACCGCAGTCTGGGACCCTGTTCGGCGTGCCGTACAACTTCGAGCGACCGAGCCTCAAGCGGCTGGTGTCGTCGTACTGGCAGCCGGGCGACGGGATGCTCGTCGAGAAGCCGTTCGGCATCGGCTACACGCTGAACCTCGCCAACTGGCGGTCGTGGGTCGTCCTCCTCGTGGCCGGCGTCATGCTGTACCTCGAACGCAACAGCGGGTCCGAGGAGTTCGAGGACGAGGAGAGCGAGGACGAACCCGTCGAGGTCGTCGTCGACTGAGACACGCCTGTCGACGGACCGACGCCTCTTTTGTCGCCGGCCGCCCCTGTGCCGGTATGCTCAACTTCGTCACGACCAACCCCGGGAAGGTCCGGGAGGCCACCGAATATCTGGACGACGAGGTGGTCCAGTTCGACTTCGACTACCCCGAGATACAGGCCGACGACCTCGGGGCGGTGGCGGCCCACGGTGCGCGGGCGGCCTATCGGGCCGCCGACGGGCCGGTCATCGTCGACGACGCCGGTCTGTTCATCGACGCGTTCGACGGCTTTCCCGGCCCGTACTCCTCGTACGTCGAGGACACCGTCGGTGTCGAGGGCGTCTGGCGGATGACCGACCCCGAGGACGACCACGCCGCGGCGTTCAAGACGGTCATCGCCTACTGCGACGGCGAGGACTTCGCCGCCACGCCGGACCCGGTCGATAGGGACGAACGCCGCGGTCAGGACCTCGCGAGCGACGAGCGCGGGGCCGCCACCACCGACGAGCAGGTGGCCGGCGGCGAGGAGTCGCTCCCGGTCAAGCTGTTCGAGGGGCGGGTCCCCGGCGCAATCGTCGCGCCGCGCGGCGACGGCGGGTTCGGCTTCGACCCCATCTTCGAACACGACGGGACCACCTTCGCCGAGATGAGTACCGAGGAGAAGAACGCCGTCTCCCACCGCGGACGCGCGCTGGCGAAGTTCGCGGAGTGGCACGCCGAACGATGAGCGAGGGGGCCGCCGAAAGCGACGAGCGCGGTACGGCCCTGATCACTGGGGCTTCCGCCGGCATCGGCGCGGCGCTGGCCCGCGAGTTCGCCGGTCACGGGCACGACGTGGTGCTGGTGGCCCGGCGCGCCGACCGCCTCGCGTCGCTTGCTGCCGACCTCGAACGCGAGGGGGTGAGTGCGGAGACCGTCGCGACGGACCTCGACACGGCGTCGGCCGCCGAGGACCTCCACGAGACGGTGACGGACCGCGGCATCGAGGTGGACGTCCTCGTCAACAACGTCGGCGTCGGCACCTACGGCCCGTTCGCCGAGAGCGACCTCGACGCCGAGCGCACCCAGCTGCGGCTGAACGTCGTCCTGCCGGTCGAACTGACCCGTCTGTTCCTCGAGGAGTTCGACGGCGGCGGGAAGGTGCTGAACGTCGGCTCGGTCGCCGGGTTCCAGCCCGGCCCGAACCTCGCGGGCTACTACGCCAGCAAGGCCTACGTCAACAGCTTCACCGAGGCCGTCGCCGAGGAGCTGCGCGGCGACGTCGACGTGACGCTGCTGTGTCCCGGCCCCGTCGACACCGAGTTTCAGTCACGGGCGGGGATGGGCGACTCGGCGGTCGGGAGCCTCACCTCGAACACGCCCGAGGCCGTCGCCGAGGCCGCCTACGAAGGGCTGATGGCCGGCGAGACGGTGGTGATTCCGAGCCGTGCGATGCGGGTCGTGGACCTGCTGGGGCGGGTGACGCCCCGTCCCGTCGTCCGCCGGGTCGCGAAGTGGGTCAACGGCGGCCGCTGAGTCCCGGGACCGGACGGCGAGTCCGACGAGCGTGAGACCGGGAGGACGTCCCGTTTCTGCCGGCGGTTGTCTTTTCGGATTTCGAGAACGGCGACGTGTATTGAAATATCGGACTGCTGAATACCGGCGTATGTCGAACACGTTCGTCCGCCGGTACAAAGAACTGATACGCTGGTCGCTCGACGCCTTCGGCGTCGCCGGCTCCGTCGAGCGGAAGGTGCTGACGGCCGTCGGCCTCCAGTTCGCGGCCTCGGTGGCGCTGGCCGCCGTCGCCTTCCTCCTGAGCGGCGTCGTCCAGTTCGCGCTCACCGCGCTCCTGTTGACCGGCGCCACGGTCGCCTTCGCCAACACGGTGTTCATCACCCGCGAAGACCTCGTGGACCCGGTCGTCACCCTCTCGGAGCGGGCCGACCGCATCGCCGCCGGCGAGGTGGCCGTCGACGTGCCCGACAGCGACCGCGAGGACGAGGTGGCGAGTCTGCTGGCCTCCTTCGACGCCATGCAGTCCTCGCTGGAGACGGTGTCCCGGCAGGCCGACGCGCTCTCGCGACAGGCGTTCGACGACCCGGTGCTGGACGAGGACGTCCCCGGGACGTTCGGGGCGTCGCTGGACCGGATGGCGACGAACATGGCCGAGTACACGACCGAACTCCAGGAGATGACCGAGGACCTCGAACGCCGCTCCGAGGCGCTCTCGGAACTGGTGGCGGCCTTCGGCGACGCCGCCGAACGGGCGAAGGACGGCGACCTCACGGCGACCATCGACGCCGAGTTCGACGACGTCGACGCGGAGTTCCAGCGCGTCGTCGCCGACTACAACGACCTCGTGACGACGCTCGCGGACACCCTCGGCGAGGTGACCGCCTTCGCCGACGAGGTGGCCGCATCCGGCGACACCGTCACCGAGAGCGTCGCCGAGATAGACCGGGCCAGCGACGAGATAGCCCGCTCGGTGCAGGAGATCTCCGCGGGGGCGAGCCAGCAGTCGGACCGCCACGACAGCGTCGCCGAGGAGATGAACACGCTGTCGGCGACCGTCGAGGAGATAGCGGCCACCGCCGACGACGCCGCCCGGACCGCCGACCGGGCCGCGACCCGCGGGCGTGAGGGGCGCGAGGAGGCCGCCGCCGCGATCGAGGAACTGGAGACGATGGCGGGCCGCATCGACGCCATCGCCACCTCGGTCGACGGCCTCGTCGAGCAGATAGCCGAGATAGACGAGGTGGTCGACCTCATCACCGACGTGGCCGAGCAGACGAACATGCTGGCGCTGAACGCCTCCATCGAGGCGGCCCGTGCCGGCGCCGAGGGTGACGGGTTCGCCGTCGTCGCCGACGAGGTGAAGGCCCTCGCCGAGGAGACCCGCGACGCGGCGGCGGACGTCTCCGAGCGCATCGACGCGGTCCAGACGGCCGCCAACGAGACGGTGAGCGACGTGGAGGCGACGAACGAGCGAGTCGCCGACAGCACCGACACCATCGAGGCGACGCTGCGGAACTTCGAGGACATCGTCGACGTGGTCGGCGAGGTCAACGACGCGATCCAGGAGATATCCGACGCGACCGCCCAGCAGGCCGAGACGACCCAGGAGGTCGTCGTCGCCGTCGACGAGGTGGCGGCGGTGAGCGACCAGACGATGGCGGAGGCCGAGTCCGTCGCGGCCGCGACCCAGCAACAGACCGCGAGCATCTCCGAGGTGTCCGACGAGGTCCGTGCCGTCGCCGACCGGACCGACGACCTCCACGACCTGCTGACCGAGTTCGACGTCGGCGACCGCATCCGGACCCGGGAACGGACGACGGCGGTCGCACCGAGCGCCGACGACTAGGCCCGCGGGTCCCGGTCCGGTCCGGGGTAGGTTCCGCCCTCGACGGCCTCGTACAGCGACTCGGGGTCGAACAGGCGCGCGAAGGCGTCGGGCGGCCGGACGCTGACCTGCATGTGTGGCTGGAGCGACAGGCCGGTCTTCGCGCTGCGCAGGCCCTCGTCGAACGTGAGCAGGTGAGCGGCGTCGCCGCGGTAGGCCGAGGCCAGCGCCGGGTGGTCGCCCGCGGGGTGGTCGACGGGCTCTCGTTCGGCCTCGATTCGGGCGCGCCAGTCGGCGGCGAGGGCGCCCTCGCTCAGGTCCCGGATCACGGCCTCGGCCTCGTCCAGCAGCGGGTCGCTGGCGACGAGCGTGACCCACGAGTGCCGGCGGACGTGGTCTATCGCCTCGCGGGCGGCGTTGTCGTCCCCACAGAGCACGTCCGCCGCGAGGACGTCGGCGTCGGCGACGACGCGGGCGGGGGCGGCCTCAGTCATCCGCGGCCTCCCCGCGGCGTTCGCGGAGTCGCGCCCGCACGGCGTCGACGCTGGTCTCGTGTGCCCGCGCTCGCTCGAAGATGTCGGCCCAGGTCATAGTCGACGGGACGCCGCCGGGGACAAAAAGCCGTACCGTGTGCCGTCCGTCTGACGGGAGTTTATATCGGGTCCGAGCATCTCGTCCACACGGGCGCGCAACGGCAATCTACACCGCTGCTTGCGTGCTTGCAGCGCATCCCATCCTCCCGGCGCGCGCCCGGACACCGCACCCCTTTCCGTTCTCGACCGACCCAGTTCTGGCAGTCTCAGGCCTCGCCGCGGAGCGACGCGCGGACGTCGTCGAGCCCGTCCGGGGCGGCCATCACGGCGACGCTGTCGCCGGCCTCGATGACCGTCTGGGGCAGCGGAATCGTCATCGGTTCGTGACCGCTGCCGTGGGCGTAGATGTGGGCGTCGCCCGGCAGTTCCACCTCGACGACGCGCTTGCCGACGAACGGCGACCCCTCGGGCACCTGCACGCTGGCGATGGAGAGGCGTTCGGTCAGGTCCGCGAGGACGTTGAAGTCCCCGCCCAGCAGCGCCGTCTTCGCGCCCGCGGCGCCGAGTCGCTCGGGGTAGATTATCTCGTCGACGTCGGCGGCGTACTTCTCGTAGATCTCCTCGCGGTAGTCCGCGTCGATGCGGAGGACGGTCCGACAGCCGTGTTCCTTGCCGATCATACAGGCCGTGAAGTTCGTGTTCAGGTCGCCGGTGAGGCCACCGATTGCGTCGGCGGTGTCGATGCCGGCCTCCTCTAAGACCGACTCCTCGTTCCCGTCGCCGGCGACGACGGTGAACCCCTCGTCGCTGGCCCGGTCGACCTTCTCGGGTTCTCGTTCGACGATGACGACGTCGTGGCCTTCGCTCTGGAGGATGCGTGCGGTCCGGGTACCGACGCGACCGTACCCGACGATGACGAACTTCATGGCGCGGGGTACGACAGCCAGGGATAAAAATGTGAACGTGTGACAGGGTCGTCAGCCGGCGGTTTCGTTGTCGACGGTGACGTTCCCCGCGTCGACGACGGGTTGGCCGTCGGCCACGTAGGGGCCGTCGTCGTCGCCGGCGCTGGTGACGAAGTCGTACGTCTCGTCGCCGGTCGTCTCCAGGTGTGGCATCGCGACGAGCGTCTGGTCCTCCGTCAGGGTCGGTTCGGCGAAGCCGGCACCCGGTACGTCGAACAGTTCGACGGTCACCTCGTCGTACTCGCCGGGTTCGAGGAGCTCCGAGACGCCGATGACGCTCCCGATGACGTTGCCGTCGAGCAGGCTACTGTCGTGGATGACGACGTAGCCGCCCTCGGGGACGGAGACGTCGGTCACGACGACGCTGGTCCCGTCCGACTCCTGGTCGGCGAGGGTCACGCTCGCCGTCGGTGCCTCCGTCTCGTCGTCCTCGGGTGTCTCCGTCTCGTTCTCGTCCTCGTCTTCGTCCGCACCGGCGACGGTGACGTTCGCGGCGTCGACCACTGGTTCCCCGTCGGTGAGGAACGGCCCGTCGTCGGCGCCGTCGCTGGCGACGAAGTCGTAGGTCTCGTCGCCCGTCGTCTCGTTGTGCGGCATCGCGATGAACGTGCCGTCCTCGGTCAGTTCCGTCTCGTTGAACTCGGCGCCCTCGACGTCGAACAGCGTGACCGTGACGTTCTCGTACTCGCCCGCCTCGAGGTACTCGGAGACGCCGACGACGCTCCCGACGACGTTGCCGTCGAGCAGGCTACTGTCGTGGATGGTGACGTACCCGTCGCTCGGCAGGACGAGTTCGTCGACGGTGACCGTCGTCCCGTCGGACTCCTGGTCGTCCATGGCGACGGCGGCGTTCTCCGGACCGGGCTCCTCGACGGTGATCTCGGCGAACTCGCCCTCGTCACGGGTGAAGACGCTGTGGACGTACGTGCCGGGCGGGACGCCCTCCGTCGAGACGTTGAACGTCACGTCCTCGTCGTCCTCGTCGTCGATGGTGACCGACTCGGTCTCGACCAGCGAGCCGGCGAGCCAGAACGAGACGTCCTGCGTGGTGTCGAAGTCGTTGGGGTTCTCGAGTTCCACGTCGACAGTGACCGTCTCGCCCGCTTCGACGGTGTCGGGCGCGTCGAAGTCCTCGATGGTGAACGACTCCGAGACGACGAGCAGCGCCGTCTGGCCGTTCGAGCGGGTGAACACGCCGTGGCGGTAGTCGCCGGGGTCGAGACCCTCGGTGTCGGCGGCGAAGGTGACGACCCGACTCTCGCCGGGGTCCAGCGTGAGGACCGCGCTGTCGGCGACGGCCCCACCGACGCGGAACTCCACCGGCTGCGTGCCGCGCTGGGTGCCGTCGTTGGTCACCTCCGCGACGACGGTGACGGTCGACCCGGGTGCGGTGCTATCGGGCGCCGACAGGATGTCGACGGTGAACGACGCCGACTCGGCTGTCGGCCCGTCCTGTTGTTGTGCTGTTACCCCGGGGACGGCGCCGACCTGCGCGGCGACCCCGCCTGTGGCAATCAATGCGAGCAATACGGCGAGCGTTCTGGTTCGTATCATGGCTTAATTCCCGTCGTCAGTGGGTCGACGACGCGGACGATGGGTAGGTAGGAGCGCCGATAAACGGCTCAGACAGTTCAGAATCGAAGGCCCGCCCAACCGACTGCTAAGCTCGAATTAGCGAAAGAAAGGCGAACTTTGACTGTCCCACGTGACGGTGACCGCAGCCTTTGGATGGGGCGCGGCGTCAGCCGGTGGCCTCGCCGGGCGTCCCCGTCGGCGTGGCGGTGTCGGTGCCGCCCTCGGTCGGCGTCTCCGTCTCGGTCCCCGACTCTGTCGGTGTCTCCGTCGGCGTAGCAGTCTCCGTCCCCGACTCGGTCGCCGTAGCGGTCTCGGTACCGCTCTCGGTCGACGTCTCCGTCTCGGTGGTTTCGTTCCCGGTGTCGGCGACGGTCACGTTCGCGCTGTCGGTCACCGGTTCACCGGCGACGACGTACGGGCCGTCCTCCAGCGTGAACGTGGTGACGTAGTCGAACGTCTGGTTGTCGTTGCTGTCGACGTGCAGCATCGCCGTGAGGGTCTGGTCCTCGGTCAGCGTCACCTGCCCGCTCCCGTCGGTCGTCTCGTTGGTCTCGGTGGTCGTCTCGTTCGTCTCGGTGGTCGTCTCGTTCGTCTCGGTGGTCGTCTCGTTCGTCTCGGTGGTCGTCTCGTTCGTCTCGGTGGTCGTCTCGTTCGTCTCGGTGGTCGTCTCGTTCGTCTCGGTGGTCGTCTCGTTCGTCTCAGTCTGTGTTTCGGTCGCAGTTTCGGTCGTCGTCTCGTTCGTCTCGGTGGTCGTCTCGTTCGTCTCAGTCGTCGTCTCGTTCGTCTCGGTGGTCGTCTCCGCCGTCGTCTCCGAGCCGAAGTCGGCGCCCGGCACGTCGAACAGCGTGATCGTCACTTCGTCGTGCTGACCGGGCTCGAGGTACGCCGAGACGCCGATGACGCTGTTGAGGGCGTCACCGTCCTGCAGCAGTTCGTCGTGGATGACGACGTAGCCGCCGTCGGGGACCGTGACGTTGGATACCGTCACGGTCGTCCCGTCGGACTCCTGGTCGTCGAACGTGACCGAGGGCGTCAGCGTCTCGTTCGCCGTCTCGTTACCCGGGGCCGTCGTCTCGTTGTCGGCCTGTGTCTCGTTGCCTGTCTCCGGTGTCTCTTGCTGGGCTGTCACGCCGGGCACCGCAACCACTGCCTGCGCGGCGAACAGTCCCGTAACAAGGACAGCCAAAAACACAGCGACGAATTTAGTCCGTGTCATGTGAATCAGTAGCGTCAGTTCGCTGACGACGCTGACGGTGGGACACGGGGGGACCGGATAAACAGCTACAACAGTTCAGACCCGAAGAGAGAGCCATCCGAGCGCAAGGCTCACGTTAGCGCTCGAAAGGTCGGCTTTGGCGGCCGGCTTTCGACACGCGTTTACGCGGCGGCGGCCGACGACAGGACGATGCGAGTGACGTTCCTCGGGACGAGCGGTGCCATCCCGACGACCCAGCGCAACACCAGCAGTATCTTCGTCAACCGCGAGGGCGACTACCTCCTCTTCGACTGCGGCGAGGGCACCCAGCGCCAGATGATGCGCTACGGCACCGGGTTCGCCGTCGACCACCTCTTCGTCACCCACCTCCACGGCGACCACGTACTGGGGATTCCGGGCCTCCTCCAGACGTTCGACTTCAACGACCGCGAGGACCCCGTCGCCATCCACACGCCGGCGGGCACCCGCGGGAACGTCAAGCAGCTCATCGAGGCCAACGGCACGACCCCCTCCTACCCGGTCCGCATCAACGAGGTGTCGGCGGGCGACACCGTGCTGGACCGCCCGGAGTACGAGGTCCGGGCCATCGCCACCGACCACCGCTGTGCCTCGGTCGGGTACGTCCTCGCCGAGGACGACCGCAAGGGCGAGTTCGACCGCCAGACGGCCGAGGAGGAACTGGGCATCCCGCCGGGGCCGAAGTACTCGAAGCTCCACCGCGGAGAGCCGGTCGAACACGACGGCCGGACCGTCCAGCCCGAGGAGGTGGTCGGTCCGCCCCGGCCCGGTCGGACGTTCGTCTACACCGGCGACACGCTGCCGACGCAGTCGGTCGTCGAGGCCGCCGAGGGCGCGGACCTGCTGGTCCACGACGCCACCTTCGCCGAGGACCGCGAGGAGCGCGCGAAGGCGACGGCCCACTCCACGGCGAGGGAGGCCGCCGACGTCGCCCGCCAGGCGGACGTCCGAACACTGGCGCTGACCCACGTCTCGACGCGCTACGCCGGGCAGGCCCAGCGGCTGGCCGAGGAGGCCCGCGAGCGCTTCGACGGGGAGGTCTTCGTCGCCGAGGACGGACAGGAACGACACGTCCAGTTCCCGGACGGCGAGTGAATCCGGCCGGATAGCGCGACATTTATTGACGTCCGACGTCGCTACGTACTAATGACTCATCGGATGGTACACGTCGGCCTCGGTGGACAGGGCCGACACTGGGTGACCGAAGCGATTCCTCCCAACGTCGACGCCGGCCGCGTCGAAGTCGTCGCCGCGGTGGACAAGGCCCCCGAGCGCCTCGAACGCGCCGAGTCCGAACTCGATCTCTCGCCGGACCGCTGTTACACCGACCTCGACACCGCGCTGACGGAGCGCGAGGCCGACTTCTGTTCGGTCGTCACGCCGCCGTCGGCCCACGAACCGGTCGTCGACACGGCGCTCGCCCACGGGCTGGACATCATCTCCGAGAAACCCATCGCCGACACCCTCGAAGGCTCGGTCCGCATCGCCCGGAAGGTCCGGGAGGCCGACGCGAAGATGGGCATCACGATGAGCCACCGCTACGACCAGGACAAGACGACGTTCCGGCGGGCGCTCAAGGAGGCCAGCCCCATCGACTACCTCACGGCTCGGTACACCGGGAACGTCCGCGAGCGCGGCCTCTACTCCGACTACGTCCACGAGATGGAGGACATGCTGCTGCTCGACGGCGCCATCCACCATCTGGACATGCTGCGGTCGTTCGTCGACGCCCGTGTCGAGCGGGTCTACGCCGAGACGTGGGTGCCAGACGGCGCCGACTACGAGGGCGACTGCACCGGGTTGGTCACCCTCCACTTCGAGGACGGCACCCGCGCCCAGTACGAGGGCAGTTACGCCAACGCGACGACCCTCAACGGCTGGGGCCACGAGCAGTTCCGCGCGGAGTGCCAGTCCGAGACGGTGCTGCTGGACAACCGCGAGGTCGAGCGGTTCCCCTTCGACCCGGAGCGCGTCGGCAACTGGGAGGGCGTCCGGAAGGGCGACGGCCAGCAGGTCCCGCTGGCGGAACGGCCCACGTGGGAGAACGCGTGGCTCATCGAACAGTTCTGCGAGTGGCTGGACGGCGGCGAGCCGATGGCGACCCGCGTCGACGAGACGCTCCAGTCGATGGCCGTCGTCTTCGCCGCCATCGAGAGCAGCGAGCGCGGCGAGGCCGTGGACGTGCAGGGCCTGCTGGACGACGCCCGGCAGAGCGCGTAGGCCCGGTTCGAGAGCGGCTCGCTGGCGGACTTTTTCCCACGGAACACTGGTCGACAGTCGCCCTAGGTCTCCGGCGAGAAGATGTCCTCGATGGCGCAGTCGTAGTGGTCGGCCAGCGCGAAGGCCAGCTCCAGCGAGGGGTCGTACCGGTCCCGTTCCAGCGCGTTGATGGTCTGCCGGGTGACGCCGACGGCGGCGGCGAGGTCCGCTTGACTCTCGCCGCGGTCCTCGCGGAGGGCGGGCAGGCGGTTGTTCATCGCTTCGACCGCGCGACGGCGACCATGAGCCCCCAGAGGGCGAACAGGCCGGCGACGAACCAGCCCAGATGCGCCAGCCACAGCGGCCAGTCGACGACACCCAGCGCCCGCAGTGCCGTCAGCGCCGGGAACACGACGGCCGAACTCATCCCGACGGCGGCGACGGTGTTGGCGCCGGCCTCCTGGAAGACGGTCGTGTCGCGCTCGTCGAACATGACGACCGACGAGCGGTGCTGCAGGGCCGTCGCGGCCAGCGCCGCCAGCGCGAACGCCCCGACACCGACGAGCGGGGAGCCCGCGGCGACGAGCAGGGCGAACGCGAGGCCGGCGGCGGCCCAGAGTCCGAAGTACGTGCGTCGGTACGTCGTCGTGGCGTGTGCGGTCGTAGTCATCGGGAACCACGTAAAGCGGCCTTTTCGTAAAGCTCGCTTTACGTGTAAAACGTACTTTACACTCTAACATAAATCCATCGCCGTGTGCCGCCCCACCCGCTCAGTCCGACCGGTGGACCGACCCGCGTGGCTCGTACTCCATCTCGGCCGTCACGGCGTCGGCCGTGTCAGGGCCCCACTCGCGTTCGACGAGGTGGACCGCGAGGTCCAGCCCCGAAGTGACGCCGCCGGCGGTCAGCACGTCGCCGTCGTCGACGACACGGGCATCCACCACCTCGGCGGTCGTCCCGCGCAGGTCGTCAAGTGCGCCCCGGTGCGTGACCGCCGGGCGGCCGTCGAGGACGCCGGCGCGGGCCAGCAACATCCCGCCGGTGCAGACGCCGGCGACGGTCGCCCCTCGCTCGTGGGCGGCCGCGACGGCGTCGGGCAGGTCCCCGCGGTCGGCCTCGGTGCGTGCGCCCGCCTCGCTCCGGTCGTTCCACCCGCCGCCCGGGACCACGAGGAGGTCCGGCGTGGCGTCGGCGAGCGGGCCGTCGACGCCGACCGTGAGGCCGTGGCTGGCGGTGACCGTCGACCGGGCGTCGAGCGTGCGCAGCGTCACGTCCCACGTCGCACCGAACCGCGCGGCGTTCTCGAACACCTCGAAGGGGCCGATGGCGTCCAGTTCGTCGAACCCGTCGTAGCAGACGATGGCGACCGTGTCCATGTGGCCTCCCACGTTCGGGCGCGTCAAAGACGTGCCGTGTGAGCACGACACAGGGGAGCCACACGCTCTTACTCCCCGCCGCCGTCGGCTCTCGTATGTCACAGCCCTTCCACCTCGTCGACGTGTTCGCCCGCGAGCGGTACGCCGGCAACCAGTTGGCCGTCGTCACCGACGCCGGGGACCTCTCGACGGCGACGATGCAGGCCATCGCCGGCGAGATGGACTACTCCGAGACGACGTTCGTCACCGGGTCGCCCGAGGACGGCGCGTGGCCGGTCCGCATCTTCACGCCGAACAGCGAGATCCCGTTCGCCGGCCACCCGACGCTGGGCACCGCCCACGTGATTCGGGAGCAGCTGGCCGACGACCGGCCGGCGACGGTGACGCTCGACCTCGGCGTGGGCGAGGTCCCGGTCGAGGCCCGCGAGGACGAGACGCTGTGGATGACCCAACAGCCCCCCGAGTTCGGCGAGCGACTCGACCACGCGGCGCTGGCCGAGGTGCTCGGACTCCCGCGGGAGGCGCTGGACGACCGCTGGCCCGTGCAGGTCGTCTCGACAGGGCTCCCGACCATCGTCGTCCCGCTGACCGACCGGGACGCGCTGACCAGCATCGACCTCGACCACGCGGCCTACGACCGGGTGACCGGCGACCGCGAGGCCAAGAACGTGCTGGCGTTCGCGCCCGACGCCCGGAGCGACGCGAACGACCTCGCGGACCGCGTGTTCGCCCCGTTCTACGGCGTGGTCGAGGACCCCGCCACCGGCTCCTCGAACGGCTGTCTCGCCGCCTACCTCGCCCGGACCGAGTACCGCGGCGGCCCCGTCGTCGACGTCCGCGTCGAACAGGGGTACGAGATGGGGCGGCCGTCGCTGCTCCACCTCCACGCCGACGCGACCGGGGATGACGGCGTCCACGTTCAGGTCGGCGGCGGTGTGGTGCCGGTCGCGACCGGCGAGTTGCTCGACCCGTAGCGACTCCGCGTGCCACCCGGACCGGGCGGACGGTCGTCGCGGTCAGTTGAGACGCGGGTCGTCGACCGTCTCGAACCGGTGGCCGCAGGACGGGCACTCGACGAGTCGTGGGCCGTCGGCGGCGCTCACGACGGCGAAGCGGCGGCTCCAGCTCAGGTGTCCGCAGTCGGGACAGCGCCGGACGAGGGGTGGAATCATGTCAGATACCGGGCCTGCACTCGCCACTAGCCACCGACAGTGCAAATCGTTGCCGGGGCGTCGTTCGTCACTCCGTTCGCGCCCCTCGCTACTCCGCGGGTCGCTCCGCTCCCCGCTCCGTCGAGGGTCTTCGCTTCGCTCAGACCCACGCTACTGCTCCGCGGTTCCCTGCGGTCACCGCTTCACCGAGGTCCCTCGCTCCGTTCGCGCCCCTCGCTACTCGTGCCCGTACACCTCCACCGGCTCGTACGGGTCTTCGAGGTAGGCCACGTCCGACACCGAGAGGTCGATCTCCAGCGCCTCGACGGCGTCCTCCAGATGCTCGATGCTGGAGGTCCCGACGATGGGCGTGGTGACGTTGTCGTTCTGGAACTGCCAGGCCAGCGCAATCTGGGCCATCGTCACGCCGTAGTCGGCCGCGAGTTCCTGGACGCGCTCGTTTATCTCCCGACTGCCGGGACCCTCGGCGTAGGGCACCTCCGCGTTCTCCGTCTCGTGGACGCCGCGGGTCGTCGACTTGAACTCCTCGTGCGGGCGTGTGAGGTAGCCCGCGCCGAGCGGGCTCCACGGCATGACGCCGACGTTCTCCCGGTCGCAGAGCGGGTACATCTCGCGCTCCTCCTCGCGGTAGGCCAGATGGTAGAGGTCCTGCATCGTCTCGAAGCGGGCCAGCCCCTCCCGCTCGCTGACGTGGAGCGCGCGCTGGAACTGGTGGGCCCACATCGAGGAGGCGCCGATGTGACGGACTTGACCGCGCCGGACCGCGTCGTCAAGCGCGCTGAGCGTCGTCTCGATGGGCGTGTCGTAGTCCCAGCGGTGGATCTGGTAGAGGTCGACGGTGTCCATCCCCAGCCTGTCGAGCGAGTTCGACAGCTCCTGCTCGATGGTCTTCCGCGAGAGCCCCCGTGCGTTCCGGTGGTCGCTCGCGCCGGGGAACCGGACCTTCGTGGCGACGACCTGTTCGTCGCGGTCGTAGTCGGCGAGGACGTCGCCCAGAATCCGCTCGCTCTCGCCGGCCGAGTAGACGTTCGCGGTGTCGAAGAAGTTCACGCCCAGTTCGATGGCCCGCTCTATCAGGTCGCGGCTCTCGTCTTCGTCCAGCATCCACTCGCGGTCGCTGCCGAAGCTCATGCAGCCGAGACAGACCTTGCTGACCTCGATGCCGGTCGAGCCCAGTGTCGTGTACTCCATGGACCGACCCAATGGCCGGCCCGCCTAAACAGTTCTGACGACCGACGCCGTCGCGGCCTACGAGGCGCGGTGCAGGGAGAGCGTGACCGTGTTCCCGTCTTCGTCGGCCTCGTGACGGATGCTCCCGCCGGCGAGGTCGACGATCCAGTAGACCAGCCAGAGCCCACAGCCGCGGCTGTGGTTGACCGCCGACATCTCGTGGTCGCCCAGCAGGACCTTCCGGTCGTACTCGGGGATGGGCGCGGCCTCGTCGGTGACCGAGAGTTCGACGCGGTCGGGCGTCGTCCGGACCGAGACGGCGACCCGCGGGTGCTCGGAACGCGCATGCCGGATGCCGTTCTCGACGAGCTCGGAGACGGCGACTGCCAGTTCCGACGGGGCCTCGACGATGACCGACGCCGGCAGGTCCGTCTCGACGGTCGCCGACGGGTAGCGATCGCGCACCGACCCGACCGCGTCTCTGACCGCCTCGCAGGCGTCCGCCGTCGCGGTGCGTGGCATCGCCGTCAGGACGTCGACGATGTCGCGTTGCTTCTCGGCCGTCTCCAGCAGCGTCTCGCCCGCCCGCCGGATCATCTCGGTCCGGTCGGCCGCCTCGCCGCCGACGTCCGCCGCCAGCGTCTCCGCGTTGCCGAGGACGACGTTCAACTGGTTGCGGATGTTGTGCCGGAGGAAGTTGTCGATGACGACCAGTTGCCGTTCCCGACGGCGCCGGTCGGTGACGTCGCGGGTGAACCCGGCGATACGGACCACCTCCCCGTCGCGGAGTATCGGTTCGCCCTGCACCCAGACCCAGCGGTTGTAGTCTTTCGAGGGGTTCACCCGAATCTCGAGGTCGGTCGGCTCCCCGTCGGAGACGGACGCCATCGCCTCCTCCACGACCGGCCGGTCCGGCGGGTACACCGCCTCGAGGAAGCTCTGGGGGTCCCCCTCCAGTTCCTCGACGCTGGCACCGAAGACGCTCTCGTAGGCGGGGTTACAGAACAGGAGCTCCGACCAGTCGCCGTCGAACATCCACAGCACGTCGTCGGTGGTGTCGGCGAGTTCCTGTAACCGCTCCTGTGTCTCGCGGCGTTCCCGTTCGGCCTCGATGCGGTCGGTGACGACCCGCGAACTGACGACGTAGCCGTGCAGCTCCGCGTCGGTCAGGTTCGACATGCGGCTCTCCAGCCACACCCACGACCCGTCGCTGGCGCGGTGGCGGTAGGTCGCGGTGTCGGCCGCGAACTCGTCGTCGGTACGGACGAGCGCCTCGAACCGCGTCCGCATCTCGGCGCGGTCCTCGGAGTGGATGTACTCGAAGGCGTCCTGCCCGACGAGGGTGTCGGGGTCGAACCCGAGGATGTGTTCGGCGGCGGCGTTCACGTACGTGTAGGTCCCCGACTCGTCGAGCACCGCGACCTTGTCCTGCGTGTAGTCCAACAGGAGCGCCGTCGGCTCCGAGTCGTGCATCCTGACAGCACGATACGGCGCCAGACCCAAAGTACCGGCGACGAACGCGACACTCGCACCACGGTCGGTCCGTCGAACCGGTACAATCTTTCGCCCGGCGAGTGAACCGCCGGCCATGGAACTCGCACACGCCGCGCTGTGCGTCTCGGACCTCGACCGCGCGATGCGCTTCTACGAGGCGCTGGGCCTCGAGGAGACCCACCGGTTCACGCTCGACGGCGTCGAGAACGTCTACCTCGGGCGGGACGGCGACCCGTCGCTCCAGTTGCGCTACGACGCCGACCGGACGACGCCCATCGCGCCGTCCCGGGCGGACGTCGACCACGTCGCCTTCGCCGTCGACGACGTCGAGGCGCAGTTCGAGGCGGCGGTCGACGCCGGCGCCGCGCCGGTGCTCGAACCGACCGAGATCGACGCGGCCGGTGCCTACGCCGCCTTCGTCGAGGACCCCGAGGGGTACACGCTGGAGTTCTACCGACTCCAGTGACCCCGACACGGCTACCCGTCTCCGACCCGTAGCACACCCATGGTCACGCCCGGCGAGGTGGCCGTCCTCCTCGTGACCGCGATGGCGCTCGTAGCGCTCGCCGTGGCGATTCCGGTCCTCCTCCGCATCGTCGTCGACGGCCGCGAGCGGTTGCGTGAGCGGGCGCCGGCCCGTCCGGAGGAGGGCGAGGCCCCCGAGCGCGGTCAATCGGTCGACTCGGACCGCCCGCGGTGTCGCCACTGTGGTACCGAGAACGACGCCGACTTCGCCTACTGTCGGGAGTGCGTAGAACAGTTGTAAGCGACGGCGCTCGGTACAGAAGAGACGCCAGGACTGGGATTTGAACCCAGAATCCCGAAAGGGAACACGCTTTCCAGGCGTGCGCCTTACCGTTCGGCCATCCTGGCACGCAGTCGAGTGTGCGGGGTCGGTCGGTTAAGGACTTTCGTTTCCGGGCAGGCGTCCGTCCGCCGCGTAGGTCAGCGCCGTCGCGGCCGCGGCGACGACGACGGCGACGGCGGCTTTCACGACGACGGTGACGTCGGCCCCGAAGAGCAGTTCGTACCCCTGTACGAGGACGAGGAAGGCCAACCCGGCCACGACGCCCCACAGGAGGCTGGATTTGGTCTTCGGGTCCATCACGTCGTGGCGACGGCCTCTATCTCGACGGCCGCGCCCTTCGGGAGGGCGTCGACACCGACGGCCGACCGGGCGGGCGGGTCCGCGTCGAAGAACGCCCCGTAGGCGGCGTTCATCTCGTCGAAGTCCTCGATGTCCGCCAGATAGACTGTCACCTTCAGCACGTCGTCGAGGCTGGACCCGGCTGCCTCGAGGACGGCCCGGAGGTTCGAGAGGGCCTGGTCGGTCTGCTCGGCGACCGACGCGTCGGCCCGCATTTCCCCGTCCGGTGTAAGCGCTATCTGGCCGGCCGTGAACACGAGGTCGTCGGTGGTCGTCGCCTGACTGTACGCGCCGACGGCGGCGGGCGCGTCGTCGGTGTGGACGGTCCGTCTCATACCCGGAGGGGGTCTCGCCAGCCGTATAAAACGACCGTCAGACCAGCACCTCGACCTCGTAGCCGTTGTCGCGGAGGGCCGCGAGCAGCTGGTCGACGTGGTCCGGGCCGCGGGTCTCGAGGTCCAGTTCCACCTCGGCGTCGTTCATCGCCACGTCGCGGTTCGTCCGGTCGTGTTCGATGCCGTAGATGTTTATCTGCTGTGCGGAGAGCACCTCGACGAGTTCCTCCAGCGCGCCCGGTCGGTCCTTGAGGACGGTCCGGATCTTCAGGTACCGGCCCGTCTCGACGAGGCCCCGCATGATGACGTTCGTCAGCGTGTTGAGGTCGATGTTGCCACCACACAGCGCCGGGACGATGGTCTCGTCGTCGTCGTAGTCGAACTTCTCCTCGGTGACGGCCGCCAGCGCGACGGCGCCGGCCCCCTCCGCGAGGGTCTTCGACCGTTCGAGGAGCGTCGTCAGCGCCACCGCTATCTCGGAGTCCGAGACGGTGACCACCTCGTCGACCCGGTCCTGGATGACCTCGAAGGTGCGTTCGCCGACGGTGCGGGTGGCGATGCCGTCGGCGATGGTCTCGACGCCGTCGCGTTCGACGCGGTGGCCCTTCGCCAGCGACTCGGCCACGCTCGACGCCCCCTCGGCCTGTACGCCGACGACGCGGATGTCCTCGTCCTTGCCCTTGAGCGCGGTGGCGATGCCGCTGATGAGGCCGCCGCCGCCGATGGGGACGACGACGGTGTCGACGCCGGGTAGGTCCTCGTAGATCTCGAGGCCGATGGTCCCCTGCCCGGCCATCACGTAGTCGTCGTCGAAGGCGTGGACGTAGGTGCGGCCCGCCTCGCGTTCGATGGCGTGGGCCCGCTCGGCGGCCTCGTCGTAGTCCTCGCCGTGGAGGACGACCTCGCCCCCGTAGCTCCGGGTGGCTTTCACCTTCGAGATGGGCGCGTGTTTCGGCATCACGATGGTCGAGTCGACGCCGATGCGCGTGGCGGCGAGTGCGACGCCCTGTGCGTGGTTGCCGGCGCTGGCCGTGACGACGCCGTTCTCGCGTTCCTCGGCCGAGAGCGTGGCGATGCGGTTGGTCGCCCCCCGGATCTTGAACGCGCCGGTGCGCTGGAACAGTTCCAGTTTCAGGTGGACGTCCGCGCCGGTCATCGCGGAGAACGTGTGCGAGTAGTCCAGCGGCGTGCGCCGGGCCGTCTCGGCGACCCGGTCCTGGGCGGCCAGTACGTCCTCGAAAGAGAGCATGGCCCCGCCTACTCGCTGGTGGGTGTTATACTGTCGGGCCGCGGCGCTGTCGGACGGTGCCGGCGGAGAACGGATGAGGGGAGCGTGTGACTGCAATCGAACGGTACGTGCGAGCGCACTTAAACTCCGCCGAAGCGGAGCGGAAGTGTAACCGCACGACTGCGCCGCCGTGAATCGGCCGTCAGCCCCGCGTCAGACGTCGTCGCACTGTGGCAGTGTCACGCGAACCGGCCCGACCGCGGTCACGGCTGTCAGAACTGTTTTACGCCGCCTCGGCCACTACCCGGTAGATGGACACCTGGCAGCGACGGACACTGGGGTACGTCGTCGGCCTCGCCGGCATCATCGTCGGGTTCGCCGTCGCCTACGACTACGGGATGACGGCTTGGGAGGGGCGGTCGCGGGACTTTCTCCACTCGCTGCAGGTCGTCGTCGAGACGTTCACCACCACCGGGTTCGGGTCCGACGCGCCGTGGGAGAGCACGGGGATGCGCCTGCTCATCATCGTGATGGACATCACCGGCGTCGTCCTCATCTTCCTCGCGCTGCCGGTGCTCCTCTTTCCCCTGTTCGAGGAGGCGATGGAGACCCGCGCGCCGACGGCCACGGAGACAGAGCTCTCGGACCACGTCGTCATCTGTCACTTCACCCCGCGGGGGGAAACGCTGGTGACCGAACTGGAGACGTGGGACGTCGACTACGTCGTCGTCGAACCCGACGACGACCGGGCCGACGACCTCTACGCGGAGGGGTACCACGTCATCAACGCCGACCCACAGTCCGTCGAAGGGCTGGAGAAGGCGCATCTCTCGGGTGCCCGAGCGCTCGTCGCCGACGCCTCGGACCAGATCAACACCAGCATCGTCCTCACCGCCCGCGAGGTCGACGAGGGGGTCCGGACCGTCAGCGTCGTCGAGGAACCCGACCGCGCGAAGTACCACGACCTCGCGGGCGCCGACGCCGTCATCTCGCCCCGCCAACTGCT
This sequence comes from Haloarcula sp. MBLA0163, assembly GCF_055632435.1. Lineage (NCBI taxonomy): Archaea > Methanobacteriati > Methanobacteriota > Halobacteria > Halobacteriales > Haloarculaceae > Haloarcula > Haloarcula sp. MBLA0163. Next base: position 3,255,192 of record NZ_CM145745.1, on the reverse strand, counting down.
CGGCGAGAGCCTGGCGAGCAAGGTCACGACCGGCGTCTCGACGACGCTCGGCGAGGACTTCGAGATCGGCGTCGACTTCGACATCGCCGAGCTCCCCATCCACCGCGGGAGCGACCTCGTCGGGACGACGCTGGCCGAGAGCGGCATCCGCGAGGAGACGGGCGTCAACGTCATCGGCGCCTGGTTCCGCGGCCAGTTCGTCAGCCCGCCCGACCCCGACGCCGAACTCGACGGCAGTACGGTCCTGCTCGTCTCGGGGACGGCCTCGCAACTGGAGACGCTGAAGTCGAAGACCCTCTCCAGCGTCCGCGGGTTCCGGCGCGGCGAGACGGTGGTCGTCGGCTACGGCGAGGTGGGCCACACTATCGCCGAGGAACTCGCCGTCGCGGGGGTCCCCTACACGGTCCTCGACCGGACGGAGAAACCCGGCGTCGACGTGGTCGGGGACGCCACCGAACCCGACGACCTGCGGGCCGCGGGCGTCGAGGACGCCCGCACCGTCATCCTCGCGCTCTCGGAGGACACCGACACGGAGTTCGCCACGCTGGTCATCCGCGACCTGAACCCCGAAGTGGAGGTCATCGCCCGGGCCGAGGAGACCGAGAACGTCAAGAAGATGTACCGGGCCGGCGCCGACTACGTCCTCTCGCTGGCCACGGTCAGCGGCCGGATGCTCGCCTCGACGATCCTGGAGGACGAGAACGTCATCTCGATGGACCAGCAGGTCGAGATCGTCCGCACCGACGCCGGACGCCTCGCCGGCGAGACCCTCGGCGACGCCGACGTCCGGTCGCGGACCGGCTGTACCGTCCTCGCCGTCGAACGCGACGGGACCGTCCTCACGGACCTCGGGCCGGACGTCGAGATCAGGTACGGGGACAAGCTCGTCATCGCGGGCACCGACGACGGCGTCGACCGGTTCACCGAGCTGTTCGAGTGAGACCACGCGCGGCGCGTCGGGACCGGTTCTGTCCGCGGGTATGGAAACCGAAGAAGAGGCGGGCTATCGCTCGTCGAGCGGCACGAACGTCGTCTCGTCCGGGTTCGGCCCGGTGTACCGGGCGCGGGGGCGAATCAGGCGGTTGTCCTCGATGTACTCGATGACGTGGGCGACCCAGCCACCGACGCGGGACATCGCGAAGATGGGGGTGTAGATGTCGATGGGGATGCCCATCTGGTAGTACGTCGAGGCGGAGTAGAAGTCGACGTTCGGGGCGAGCCCCTTCTCCTCGGCCATGTACTCCTCGATGGTCGTCGACATCTCGTACCACTTCAGGGAGCCCGCGGCCTCGCCGAGCTCCTTCGAGCGCTCGCCGAGGATCTTCGCTCGCGGGTCCTTGACGTTGTAGACGCGGTGGCCGAACCCGGAGACGCGGCGGCCCTCGGAGAGCGCGTCCTTGACCCAGTCCAGCGGGTCCTGGTCGGCGTCGTCGACCTCCTTGAGCATCTCCATGACGTCCTGGTTGGCGCCGCCGTGGAGCGGCCCCGCCAGCGTCCCGATGGCCGACGTCACCGAACTGTAGACGTCCGACAGCGTCGAGGCGGTGACCATCGCGGCGAACGTCGAGGCGTTCAGGCCGTGGTCGGCGTGGAGCACCAGCGCCTGGTCGAAGACGTCGGCCAGCACGTCGTCCGGTTCCTCGCCGTTGAGCATGTACAGGAAGTTCTCGGCGTGGTCAAGGTCCTCACGGGGTTCGACGGGGTCCTCGCCGTCGCGGATGCGCGTGAACGCGGCCACGATGGTCGGGATCTTGGCCGTGATGCGCCGCCCCATCGCGAGGTTGATCGTCTCGTCCGTCGGGTCGGCCTCGGCCGGCGCGGGGTCGTACGCCGACAGCATCGACACCGCGGTCCGGAGCGCGGCCATGGGCTCCTCGTCGGCCTCCGCGAGCTCGCGGACGGTCGCCATGACGCCGTCGTCGACCTCCCGCTCTGCGGCCATCTCGGATTCGAACTCCGCGAGTTCCCCGGCGTCGGGGAGGTGGCCGTGCCAGAGCAGATACAGTACCTCCTCGTAGCTGGCACCGTTCGCGAGGTCCTCGATCGTGTACCCCCGGTAGACGAGCTTGCCCACGTCACCGTCGATGACGCTGAGGTTAGACTCGGCGACGAGGACTCCCTCCAGCCCTTTCTTGAGGTCGTCGGACATACGCCAATGGTTCCCGACCTGCCGGGAAAAGCATTTTCTTTCCGGGCGTCTGTGACACACGGTCGTCGGAGGTGAAAGTGGACGTTCAGTCAGCTCATCGGGAGACGCGCCCAACATATCGAACAGATACGGCACCAAACACACTGTTTGTAGTACCGTGACCCACCCACCCGTTCGTGACCCGGTGCCACGGGACAGCGAACGCTTTTGAGACGTGCTACCGAAGCGGTGGGCATGGAGCAGACGGGAACCGTCGAGTACGAACCGGTGAGCGTGAAGGCGGTGCTGGCGGAGATGAAAGACACCGCCGAGTTGCTCATCGACCTCTCGTACTCGGCGGTGCTGTTGCGCAGCGACGACGTGGCCGCCGAGGTCCTGGAGCTGGAGGCGAAGATGGACGTCCTCCAGTTGCGGGCCCGCATGAGCCTCCTGATGGCCTGCCGGTCGACGGACGACGCCGAGGCGCTGGCGCCGGTGCTGGGGATGGTCGGGGCCGCCGAGAAGATAAGCGACGCCGCCGGCGACATCGCGAAGGTCGTCCTGGAGGACATCGGGCTGCCGGACACCCTCCGGGCGGCCCTGCCGGAGGCCGTCGAGACGCTGGTCAGGGCCACCGTCGTCGCCGACTCGCCGCTGGCCGGCGAGACGCTGGGCGAGTTGAACTTAGAGACCGAGACGGGCGTCCGTGCGCTGGCGATTCGGCGACAGGGCAACTGGCTGCTCAACCCCGACCGGGAGACGCGGCTCGAAGCCGACGACGTCGTCCTGTTCCGCGGCCCGGAGGCCGGCGTCAGCGAGGTGTACGCCGACGCCACCGGCGAGGCGTACGTGCCGCCGGAACCGCCCGAAGGGGAGGACAAGGACCTCGAACGGGCCATCGACTCCATCATCCTCATGAAGGACATGGGCGAGCTCGCGGTCGACCTGGCCTACGGCGCGGTGCTGTTCGACAGTCAGGCCGTCGCCGAGGAGGTCGTCGAACTGGAGGCCGAGGTCGACGCCCTCCAGTCCCGGTTCGAGGCGTGGACGCTGCGGGCGGCCGCCGACGTCGACGACCCGGTCTCGCTCCGGGGGCTGGTCCATCTGGCCCGGTCGACGGAGGTCATCTCCGACGCCGCCCTCGAGATCAGCGAAGGCGTACTGCGCGGCCTCTCGACCCACCCCGTGGTCGCCGAGGCCGTCCGTGAGTCCGACGAGATAATCGTCCGTGCCACCGTCGCCGACGACAGCGAACTCGCCGGCCAGACCATCGGCGAGGCGGCGGTCAAGACCGCCACCGGGATGCGCATCATCGCCGTCCGGCGGGCCACCGGCGAGAGCGAGCGCACCGGGCGCGAGGGCGGTGACTGGGTCGTCTCGCCCGGTCCGGAGACGCCGCTCCGGGCCGGCGACGTCCTCATCGCGAAGGGGACACGGACCGGTGCCGAGCGGTTCACCGAACTGGCGGCCGCTACCGACGAGCCAACCTGACCGCCGAGACGACCGTGAACACCGTCGTCAGCAGGCCGCCGAGCGAGACGACCAGCACGAACGCCAGCGCGACGTAGAGGACCGAGGGCCGCGCGGTGCCGGGCAGGACGAACACCGCGACGATGGCCGCCGTGACCAGAACCGCGAGGCCGAAGCCGAGTTTCGCGTTCCGCGGGACGTTCAGTGCCGCCATCATCGCGGCGGGACCGCTCCGTTGCTCGGACTCTGACACGGCCGAGCGTACGGTCCGCCCGCAAAAAGCCCCGTCGGTCCGTCGCCGGCGCGGGCGGGCGCCGCGTCGTGCGGGGCGCGCTCTCGGCCCCGGCACGGGAAATCCGAACCAGTAAAGGTCAACGCCCCGAACGACACGGCAATGGTAACTCTCGGTACGGCGAGTGCCGCCCCCGGTGAGATGGACACGGGGCGGTTAGCGGTCGGCGAGACCCGTGACGGCAGCCCGGTGCGACTCCCGGTGGCCGTCGTCAACGGCGCCGCCGACGGGAAGACGCTCTACATGCAGGCGGCGAGCGACGGCGACGAACTGAACGGGGTCGGGGTCATCCAGCGGGTCCTCCCGCAGCTGGACCCCACGGAGCTCTCCGGGACGATTCTGGTGTGTGGCATCGTCAACTACCACGCCTTCCAGGTCGCCGAACACCGCAACCCCGTCGACGACACGAAGATGAACCGGGCCTACCCCGGCGACGCGAACGGGACCTCCAGCGAGCGCATCGCCGCCGCCACCTACGACGCGGCGGTCGGCGCCGACCTCGTCCTGGACCTCCACCAGGGCTCGACCTCGCGGATGATAGACGAGGTCCGAGTGCGGTGTGGCACCCGCCATCGCCTCCACAGCGAGTGCCTCGAGCTCGCGAAGGTCTTCGGCTGTGGCTACATCCTGGACCAGAAGGGGCCAGACGGCCAGCTCGCCCGGGCCGCGCCCGACGAGGGCGTCCCGACCGTCGACCCCGAGCTCGGCGGCTGTGTCGGCTGGGACGAGACCTCAATCGAGAAGGGCGTCGACGGCGTGTTCAACGTCCTCACCTACTACGGCTTCCTCGACGGCCGGCACAGCCCCCGCGCCCAGACGCGTGCGACCGGCTTCGAGCAGTACGGGTCGCCCGCCGGCGGTCTCGTGGACTTCCACGTCGACCTCGGTGACCGCGTCTCGCGGGGCGAGACGCTGTTCGAAATCACCGACGTGTTCGGCCAGTCGAAGGCCGAGATTACCGCCGACTCGAGCGGCGTCTTCTGGCGGTCGCGCCGGCTGCCGCAGGTCGCCACCGGCGAGTACGTCTGCTCGGTCGGGACGAACCTGGACACGTACTGACCCCGCCGGGCCGTCAGCGGTCGCCGCCACCGCGTTACTGCAGATATTCGGGCCAGCCCGGTCGGTACTCGTCGGATGCCGTCTCGTCGTCGTCGTCGCCGTCCGCGTCGAAGGTCACGCCGTGCAGGGCAGTCGTACGGTTCATGCCGACCAGTCGACGCGCGTCGGCGGAGAGCCCACGCGGTCAGTTCTGTGGTGGTTCAAGTCGGCGACCGTCACTTTCTGGTCGCGCAGTCCCGTCCGTCGACCCATGCGACACTGCGAGGCCTGCGGCCGCGAGTACCCCCGGGACCGGCCGTGGCGCTGTGCGTGCGGACACGCGCTCGACTACGCCGAGGAACCGACGCCCCAGGGCGGCCCGTCCGAGGTCGACCGGTCGGAGGGCATATGGGCGTTCGAAGACCTCCTCCCGATGGACGAGCGGGTGACCCTCGGCGAGGGGTGGACGCCGCTGGTCGACGCGCCGGAGTACGACGCCACGTTCAAACTGGAGTTCCTCCACCCGACGGGGAGCTTCAAGGACCGCGGCGCGGCCACCGTCGTCGCGGAGGCCCTGGCCGTCGGCGCCGACCGGGTACTGGAGGACTCCTCGGGCAACGCCGGGCTGGCGGTCGCCAGTTACGCCGCGCGGGCCGGCCTCGACGCCGAGATATACGTCCCCGCCGACGCCAAGGCCGAGAAGCGCCGCCGCATCGAGCGCACCGGCGCCGACGTGGTGGCCGTCGAGGGCGACCGGCAGGCGGTCACCGACGCCTGCATCGAGGCCGTCGAGGCGGGCGAGGGGTGGTACGCCAGCCACGCGTGGAACCCCGCCTTCTTCGCCGGGACCGCCACGGTCGCCTACGAACTGGCCGCCCAGCGCGGGTGGACGGCGCCGGACGCCGTCGTCACGCCGCTGGGTCACGGCACGCTGTTTCTGGGGGCCTATCGGGGCTTCCGGGCGCTCGAAGCGGCGGGCTGGATAGACGAGCTACCGCGACTGCTGGGCGCACAGGCCGCCGGCGCCAGTCCCATCGCCGACGCCAGACACGGCGAGTCTGCGGGCCGGAACGACCTCGCCGACGGCATCCAGATTCGGGAGCCGGCGCGCGCCGACCAGATACGGCGGGCCGTCGACGCCACCGACGGGGACGCCGTCGCCGTCGAGGAGGCCGCCACCCGGCGGGCTCACGACCGCCTCTCGGCGTCGGGGTTCCACGTCGAGCCGACCTGTGCGACGGCGACGGCGGCGCTCTCGGCGTTTCGCGAGCGCGGCGTCCTCGGACCCGACGACGACGTGGTGGTCGCCCTCACGGGCCGGAACGCCTAACGCCAGACGCGCAGCGACACCGGCGTGTCAGCGGCGACAGATATCCACTGGGACTCCACGTCGGACGGGTCGACGTCGGCGGCGTAGCAGATGTACCGCTCGGTCCCGTCAGAGCGGCTCCGGACGACGGCAGGGAGGACTCCCTCGTCGGGGTCGGGTGACGGGGTCCCGCCAGTCGGGGACCAGTGGTCCGTGCCCATGCCGAGAGGCGTCGCTGAGGGACAGTATTGTTACGAGTCGGTTATGCCCGAGAAGGGACTACCGAACGCTGTCGAGTTCCACGAGGGCGTCGGCGGGGACCGCCAGCCATCGGGTCGCCACCTCGTGACCCGGCCTGTCGTCGGGGTAGAGGAGCGCGCGATGGCCGCCGTCGGTCGTCGGTTCCAGTTCGGCGACCAGCGTCGTCTCCGCGAACTCGTCCTGTGGGAGTGGCAGTCCGTCGTCGGCCGGGAGACGCCCCTCGGTGCTCATGACCCCCACTAACGGTGGTGTAATCCTTGTTATAACATGCATAACCTGACGCTCGATTGGAACGACCGGTCGGTATGTCGGGCCAAACCGCGACGGGAACGACCACACGAACCGCCCTACCGGGAGACGCGACCGCCCCTACCGCGCCGGATGTGTCGGCCCGTCGAACCCACCTCGGACGAGGGGTTTCGCGATGTGTCGTCGCGCCACCGGCGGCACCTCGTACCAGCCGGGTTCGACGGCGCGCTCGACCGTCCGTTCGACCTTGCCGTCGGCGCTGGTGTCACAGTCCCGACAGCGGTACCCCTGGTTCCGGCCGGCCGAGGACATCGACCCGCCACAGTCGGGACAGGTCGGCGTCACGCGTTCGGTCCGCACCAGCTCGCGGACCGCGAGCTTCTCCAGTTTGAGCGTCCCGTCGGACACCTCACCACAGGCCGTGACGCGGTCGCCGACCCGGAGCGCACGCACCCGGTCGCGGAACCGCTTGGTCGGTTCGAACGCGGCACACGGGAGCCGGTCGTCGCCGTCCGCCAGCGTGACGAAGACGTGCCCGCCACGTCGCGTCTCGGGCGGGTCGGCGACGGTGCCGGTGACCCGGAAGGCGCTGTCGTCGCCGACCTCGCCGAGAGCCGCGTCCTGCAGGTGGACGTCGGTCCCCTGGTTCGTCACGAACGTCGCGCGCTCGGCGACCGGTTCGCTCTCGACGGCGTCGGCGACCGCCCGGCACGCGTCGGGGTCGTCGCCGCGGATCCCGTAGAGGATGGGACACGGCGTCCGCGGGACACAGACCGGGTAGCCCGAGTCGCGGTCGACGGTGTCCCACACCGTCGGGTAGTGCTCGTCCGCGGCGGCGCGCACGCTCTCCGGGTCAACGTCCCGCTCGGTGCCCCAGCGCGACTGCTCGCGGTAGGCGATGTGCTCGTAGGTCCAGTCGTCGAGGGCGGCCCACGCACCGACGGCCGCCAGCGCGCCGACGAGACCCCGGCCGTTGCCGCGGTCGACGCGGGCGAACCCCGCGACGTCGGCGAGTGTCGTCGCCGTCACGCGGTCCTGTATCTCTCGGATGGCGTCCACCGTGAACTCGGCCACCTGCGGCGAGATCGCCGCGGGGTCGCAGTCGGCGACGACGGCCCCCGGGTTCGTCTTCGGGTCGTCGGTCCGGGCGAGGTCGAGCGTCTCGCGGACCAGCGCGGTCGCCCGGTCGGCGTCAAGGTCCGTGTGGACCGCCAGCGCGGCGTTCCCGCGGGTCTTGTGCTCGACGGCCGGGTTCAGGCGAACCAGGAGCAGGCGCTCGACGCGCCCGCCGGCCTCGCGGACGGCGTCGGCTAACTGGGCCGCCGCGTAGGTGGTGCACATCCCCGTCTCGCGCGAGTCCGTATCGTCGAGCCCGACGACTGTCACGACCGGACGTATCGGACTGTCGGGCAAATCTGTTTCGCAGTGTCTTGTCGCGCGAGAGACACTGCGCGGGCGGCACAACTCATATATCCGGTGAATGGCTTACCCCCAATAGAGGTACCGAGTACTATGTCACGGTCGGCACTGGTCGGCAACGTCACCGCCATGCTCGAGGACGCCGGGTTCCTCGTGAGCGACCGGTGTGCGATTCGACCAAAGAGCTTCGACGTCGCGGCCCGCCGCGGCGAGGACGTGTTGCTCGTGAAGATACTCGGGAACATCGACGCCTTCGACGCCCGTACCGGCGGCGAGATGCGGCGTCTGGGCACCTACCTGAACGCGACGCCCATCGTCGTCGGCCTCCGGACCCGCGACGAGGACCTGAAACCGGGCGTCGTCTACTTCCGTCACGGCGTCCCGGTCCTCTCGCCGGACACGGCGCTCGACCTGTTCGTCGAGGAGGTCCCGCCGCTCATCTACGCCGCGCCGGGCGGCCTGTACGTCAACATCGACTCCGAGGTGCTCGCGGACGCCCGCGAGGAGAAGGAGTGGTCGCTCGGCCGGTTGGCGAAGGAACTCGGCGTCTCCCGTCGAACCGTCTCGAAGTACGAGGACGGCATGGACGCCTCCGTCGACGTCGCCGCCGAACTCGAGGACCTGTTCGACGCGCCGCTGACCTCGCCGGTCAGCGTCCTCGAGGGGACCGAGGACATCCGCGACGACGAACCCACGCCGGAGGACCCGGACGTGGCCCCCGAGGACGAACCCATCGCCACCGTCTTCACCCGCATCGGCTTCGAGGTCCACCCCACCGACCGCGCGCCGTTCAAGACGGTCAACGAGAACGCGCGCCGGCGCGAGCAGGTCCTGACCGGGCACTCGGCGTTCACCGAGGCCGCCGAGAAGCGGGCGCGCATCATGTCCTCCGTCGGCGAGGTCACCCGCACCCGCTCGGTGTACGTCGTCGACGAGCTCACCCGCGAGTCCGTCGAGGGGACGGCGCTCATCGAGGAGGGGGAGATGGAGGAGATAGAGGACGCCGACGACCTGCGGGACCTCATCATGGAACGCGGCGAGGAACCCGAGGAAGTGGCGTAGTCGTCACTGGGCGGGACGTCTGAGAACGTCGGTGTAGCTTAGGCCGCGCCGCTGCCGTACGTCTCCTCCGAGGTACTCGACGATGTCAGACCCACCTTTTACGTCCTCGGGTCCGTTCGCTCCGCTCCCGGACCACTCGTCGCAAAACGTGGGCGAAAACGGCCGTTCACTCGCTGCGCTCGTGAACGGTGCTGCCGGCCTCAGGCCGCGCCGCTGCCGTACGTCTCCTCGAGGTACTCGACGATGTCGTCGGACTCCGGCATCCCCTCGATGCCGTTGTCGTTGTCGACCAGCACCGGGACGCCGGTCTGGCCCGAGACCGCCTCGACCTCGGTGCGCTCGCCGTGCGAGCGCGGGACCATGTGGGACTCGTACTCGAGGCCGAGTTCGTCGAGTTTCGTCTTGACCTTCGCGCAGTAGGGACAGCCTTCCAGTTCGTAGAGTTCGAGGTTCGCCATCTCACACGAGGTAGCGGTTCGACCCGAAAAAGGGCGTCGGTGGTGTGTGCCGGTCGAACAGCGCCGTCAGAGCGCGCTGGAGAGGACGCCGCCGGTGCGGACGACGAAGTAGAGGACGAACGCGGCGGCCAGTATCCACTGCCCCAGGAGGACGTCGTCGAACTCGCCCTGTGCCGTCTTGACCACGGGGTAGGAGACGATGCCGGCGGCGATACCGTAGGCGATGGAGTAGGTGAACGGCATCACCATGATGGTCAGGCCGGCCGGCACCGCGTGGGCGAAGTCGTCCCACCGGATGTCGACGACGTTGCGCATCATGAGGACGGCGACGACGACCAGCGCGATGTGGGAGGCGTACAGCGGAATCGCGCTCGCGAGCGGCACGACGACGAGCGACGCGAGGAACAGGAGCGCGACGACGAGGGCCGTCAGTCCGGTCCGGCCGCCCTCCTCGACGCCGGTCGCGGACTCGATGAACGTCGTCACCGTCGAGGTGCCGAGCATCCCGCCGATGGTGGTGCCGACGGCGTCGGCCATCAGCGGCTTGTCGATGTCGGGGAAGTCGCCGTTCTCGTCGAGGAAACCGCCGGCCTGCCCCACGCCGACGAGCGTCCCGGCGGTGTCGAAGAAGTCCACGAAGAAGAACGTGAACACGATGAGCGCGAAGGAGAACGCCTCGACGTTGCCGAACCCGGCGATGAACGCGCCGGCCAGCGGCGTGATGTCGTACTGTGCGGAGGCGAGGCGGGAGGCGTCGAAGCCGCCGTTCCGGACCGCGTCGGTCGCCAGCACGCCGGGTTCGACCAGTCCGAGGAACGTCGCGATAGCGCCGACGACCGTCGTCAGCAGGATGCCGACGATGATGGAGCCGCGCAGGCCCGCCGCGTACAGGACGAACGTGAGGAACAGGCCGACCACCGAGAGGATGGCCACGGGGTCGCTGGCGATCTGGCCGGTGCCGACGAGCGTCGCCGGGTCGTCGACGACGATGCCCATCGCCTGCAGGCCGATGATGGCGAGAAAGAGGCCGATACCGGCCCCGACGGCGAACTTCACCGGTTCGGGGAACAGTTTGATGATGTACTCACGGGCGCCGACGGCCGTGAGGACGATGAAGATGATACCCTCGACGACGATGGCCGCGAGCGCCGTCTGCCACGGCACGCCGAGGACGCCGACGACGGTGATGGCGAAGAAGGCGTTGAGGCCGAGGCCGGGCGCGAGGCCGAACGGCCGGTTTGCGTAGAACGCCATCACGAACATCGCCACCGCCGACGAGAGGATGGTGACGACGGCCAGCATCTGGAATATCTCGCCGGGGCCGTAGCCGGAGATGGCGATGCCGCCCGGCGTGTTGTCGTCCGGGAACGCCGTGAGTATCGCCGGGTTCAGGACGACGATGTAGCTCATCGTCAGGAACGTCGTTATCCCGGCCAGAATCTCGGTCCGTACGTCCGTGTCGTGTGCTTCGAGGCCAAACAACTCTTCGAGTGTTCCCGCCATTTACCCGAGTCTCTGTACAGACCGGCTTAAGCGTGGCGAGAGCGGCCGATAATGGTCGGCTGGACGACGAGTTCCGGGCGGCCGGTGCGTGCCGTCGCCCGCCCGCGGTTAGACGTCGACGTCCTCCGGCGCGTCGGCCAGCAGGTCCGATGCCGTCACCAGCGCCTCCAGTTCGAGGCCGTGGTCGGCGAGGTTCTCGCGGGCGCCCTCTTCGCGGTCGACGACGACGAGGACGCGGTTCACGACCGCGCCCGCCTCCCGCAGCGCCTCGGCGGCGTCGATGGCGCTCTGGCCGGTCGTCGCGATGTCCTCGATGACGACGACCTCCTCGCCCTCCTCCAGTGCTCCCTCGACGAGGTTCGCGGTGCCGTACTCCTTCTGCTGCTTGCGGGCGATGACGTAGGGCAGGCCCGTCTCGACGCTGGTGACCGCCACCAGCGGCACCCCGCCGAGCGCGACGCCGGCGAGTTTCGTGTCCGTCACGCGCTCCGCGAACGCCGCGGCGACGAGCTCCAGACACCGCGGGTTCGTCTCGAAGACGTACTTGTCGACGTAGTAGTTCGAGGTGCCGCCATGGGAGAGCTCGAACTCCCCGTACTTGACCGCGTCGGCGTCCCGAAGCGCCGCGATGAGTTCGTCGTTGGCCATACGTGCTGGTTCGGGGCCGGTGGCTAATGGCTGTTGGAATCACTCTGGGGGACCGCCGGGTCAGGCGACACGCCGAGTAACGGCGACATTCATAAGCCGGTCGGCGACACACTCCCGATTGAATGCACGTGTTCGGGTCGAGCGGTGTCAGGGGCGTCGCGGGCGAAGAGCTGACCCCGCGGTACGTCCTGCGGGTCGCACAGGCGGCCGCGAGCGTCTGGACCGACGAGTACGACCGCGTCGCCATCGCGCACGACACCCGGACGACCGGGCGGACGTACGTCAACGCCGCCACCAGCGGTCTCACCGGCACCGGGTTCGACGTCGACCGGCTCGGCGTCGTCCCGACGCCGGGGTTGCAGGCCTACTGCGACCGAGAGGGGGTCCCGGGCGTGATGATCACCGCGAGCCACAACCCGCCGGCGTACAACGGCGTGAAGCTGATCGGGGCCGACGGCGTCGAGCTGACCCGAGCGACGCTGGACCGCGTCGAGGTGGCGCTCTCGGGCGACGTGGAACAGGCCGCGTGGGACGGCGTGGGCGAGGACCGCCCCGTCGAGAGCGCGCGCCGGACCTACCGCGAGGCGGTCGTCGACGCCGTCGACCGCGAGCGCATCGCCGAGGCCGACCTCACCGTCGTCGTCGACCCCGGCCACGGCGCGGGCTGTCTGACCAGTCCCGACCTGTTCCGCGAACTGGGCTGTACGGTCCACACGGTCAACGCCCAACCCGACGGGCACTTCCCCGGCCGGAACCCCGAACCGGTCGCGGCGAACCTCGGCGACCTGCGGGCCTACGTCGAGGCGACGGACGCGGACCTCGGCATCGCCCACGACGGGGACGCCGACCGGGCGATGTTCGTCGACGGCACCGGCGAGCACATCGAGGGCGACGCCGCGCTGGCGGCGCTCGCGGCCGCCGAACTCGACGCCGGGGAGGGCGTCGTCTCGGCGGTCAACGCCTCCCAGCGGCTCGTGGACGCGGTGACCGACGCCGACGCGCGCCTCTCGTTGACGCCCATCGGGTCGACCCACATCGTCAGTCGCATCCGCGAACTGGAGGCGGAGGGGACCCACGTCAGCGTCGCCGGCGAGGGCAACGGCGGCATCCTCTTCCCGGACTACCGCATCGCCCGCGACGGCGCCTACACCGCCGCCCGCTTCTGTGAGCTCGTCGCGGAGACGCCGGCCCGCGAACTGGTCGCGCCCTACGACGAGTACTACAACGTCCGCCGGAACCTCACCGTCGAGGACGAGGCCCAGCGCGAGTCGATGCTCGCCGGCATCGAGGCCCACGCCGAGGCGGCCGTCGCCGACCTCGACACGACCGACGGCTGGCGGCTGGACTACGGCGACGGCTGGGTGTTGGCTCGTCCCTCCGGGACCGAACCGGTCGTCCGCGTCTACGCCGAGGCCCGGTCGCCGGAACGGGCCGAAGCACTCGCCGGCCAGATGGTCGACGCGGCCACGGACCGGACGGCTGCGAACGACGCCTGACTCACAGCGGGCCGTGCTCGTCGAGCGCCGACTCGACGGCGTCCCGCTCCGCGCGGAGCGACTCGAGTTCGTCGGCGACGGCGCCGTCTTCGAGGCGCTCGCGCTCCGCGGCGGAGAGCTCTTCGCGGGCGAGCGCGCTCTCTCGCAGGGTCGCGTAGTCCTCGCGGTCGGCGAGCGCCCGCACGTCCCGCAGGCGCGCGACCACCGCGTCGTCGGCGAAGCCGGCGAGTACGGAGCGGTACTCACGGACGAGCCACGGCAGGTGGTCTGCGGGCGGGGGCGGCCACCCCACCGTCAGCGGGTCCGCGTCCAGGTTCCGGAGGTACGTCCGCCGCGTGGCGACGGCCCGCTGGAGCGCCGCCGTGTCGTCGACGTAGTGGTCGAGTTTCGACGCCGAGTAGTCGGCGTACTCCAGCAGCGTCGGCACCGGTTCCGTGCCGGCGTCGTGTTCGCGGACGTAGCGCAGTAGCTCCTCGGGCGGCGGCCGGAACTCGACCAGCGGGAACGCGTCGGCCCGTTCGACCACCGACAGCACCTCGCGAGCGGGCGCCTCGCGCCGGAACTCGCGGAACGACTCGCGGACGGCGTCGTCGTAGGCCGCGATGGGGTCCCGCAGGGCGTCGACCGGCGCGTCCAGGTCCGCCTCGCCCAGACGCTGGAGGCGCTCCAGTTCGTCGACGCGCTCCGCTATCTCGTCCAGCCGTCGCCGGGCGGTCCGGCGGGCGTCGGCGTAGTCCTCGCGGGCCTGCTCCCACTCGTCGAGACGGCCGACGAGGTCGGCGACCGGGTCGAGTCGCGACCGCGCGGACTCGAAGTCGCTCTCGGTGAGCCGTCGCTTCTGGAGGGACTCGTCGATGGCCTCGAACGTCTCGCGCTCGGGCAGGTCCTCGTCGAGGCCGTCGGTCAGCGTCGCGACGGCGCCCTGGAACTCCGTGAACGCCTGGAAGTCGCCGCTCCCCGTCGCGGTATCCTCGTAGCGGTCCAGCAGGTCCCGGAGCTCCTGGTGGACGCGCTGGCAGGCGCGGAGCCGCTCCTCGCCGACCGCCTCGACGCGCTCTCTGGCCCGGTCGCGTTCCTCGGCGGCAGCGCGGAGGGTCGCGGCAGCGTCGACCATCAGTACACGTCGTCGGGGTCGAACACCTGTTCGCCGACCGTCTCGCCGTCGACGGTCCGGTAGAAACAGGACTCGTAGCCGGTGTGGCAGGCGCCGCCGGACTGGTCGACCAGATAGAGCAGGGCGTCGCCGTCGCAGTCCACCCGCACCTCCTCAATCGCCTGCGTGTGGCCGCTCGTGGCGCCCTTCTGCCAGAGTTCGTCGCGGCTCCGGGAGTAGTAGTGGGCGTAGCCCGTCTCGCGGGTCCGTTCGAGCGCTTCCTCGGTGACGTAGGCGAGCATCAGCACCTCGCCGGAGTCGGCGTCCTGTGCGACCGCCGGGATGTACTCCTGCTCGTCGAACGCGAGGGCCACGTCTGTCATACCCGATGGGTCGCCTGTCCCGAAGATAGGTCTTTTGTCGTGGCTGGCCCGCGAGCGTTCACCGACCCGACGCTCGGCCCGCGTGGGCGACCGGGCCGGCGACGCCGCCGTCGTGACCGGCGACGCCGTCGTGGTGGTTCGGGTCGTGTCCCGGGCGGACTCACGCCACCCCGACGAGCCCGAGCAGGGCGTACAGCACGTCGCCGTACACCAGCGAGACGACCAGGCCGGCGAACATCGGGACGAGGAAGGGGATACCGGGGGATATCCACACCTCGTCCTCGCTGACCAGCACTTCGAGCCCCTCGCGCAACTGCTCGGGCGAGGTGCCGTAGGCCGACCCCTCGATGTCCTCGAGGAACCGCTCGGCGCCCCACGGGTCGGCGGTGTCGGCGGTGCCGAACTCGGGTGCGTCCGTCGAGACGCCGCCGTCGGTCGCGATAGAGCCGTCGCCGGGGTCGTTGAACGTCGCGGGGAGCGAGTCGGGGTCGCGGTGGCCGTCGGGGTCGGCCCGCACCGCGGCCAGCGTCGCGCCGCGCCACTGGAGGTACATCCTGAGGGCGTCGATGTCGAGGCCGCTCCGCGTGAACCCGTCGGTGGTCTCCAGCAGTCGGCCGTACTCCTCGGGGACCTGTTCGACCGCGACCGGTCTGCCGATGAACATCGCCAGCGAGAAGCGGCCGCGGGCGAGGTTCGTCACCGCGACGCCGAGCGGGTAGACGACGCCGGCGAGGACGGTGTTCGAGAGGATGGTCAGGGAGAACACGCCCAGTGCCGACGGTTCCAGCGGGAGCGCCGCCGTCGGGAGATAGTAGACGGGGTAGACGGGGAAGAGGACGGCGACCAGCATGAACGCCTTCGCGTCGGCGCCGCCGAACCCGCCGATGAGCCAGAACCCGTAGGCCAGCGGCGCGACGAAGCCCAGACTGATGGCCACGCGGAGCAGGAACGCACGGCCGGCCGTCGGCCCGGTGAGGACCGCGTAACTGTCCCACAGGAGCAGGACGACCGCGAGTACCGCCAGCGGCACCCACGCCCGGTTGGGAACCCGGCGGGTCTTCACGTCGCGGTACGCCGCCCACCCGAACACGGGGACCGCGAGCAGTCGCAACAGGTCCGGTGTCGACCCCAGCACGCCTTGGGGTCCCACGGCGACGGCCCTAATGGTTCCGGGTCAGGGAAGCGCCGCCGCGGTACAGCAGCGGCTACCCGGTGCGAAAGCGGTGAAAACCGCAGAACAGCGTTATATGACGCGGTTCTGCAGGTAGTCGAGGTGCTTGGCGTTGTAGACGATCTTGACCTCGTCGGCGTCGGGGCTGCCGATGCAGGTCAGGCGGACGTTCTTGTCTTCGACCTCCTCGTCGCTGAGGATCTGCTGCATGTCCATGTCGATGTCGCCTTCCAGAACGATGGCAGCGCAGTTCGCACAGGCGCCAGCGCGGCACGAGAAGGGCCAGTCGTAGCCCTGTGCCTCTGCCGCTTCGAGGATATACTCGCCTTCGTTGACCTCGAGCGAGCCGTAGTCCTCGTCGCTGAGGTCCATGTCCGCGGCCTCACCGAAGACGTCGTCCTCGTACATGTCCCAGCCGTTGTCGTCCACTACTTCGTAGTTAAGGTACTCTACCGTGGGCATCAACTGCGTGGTTCGTCGGCCGACTTGTTAGACTTTGCCCTTCAGGACGCTCGCATGAACGATTGTGAGGGACAGCGCCGGGTTCAGGCGACCGGTAAGTAGCGGAACACGAGGTACGCCGCGACGGTCGCGATGGACGGGACGACGTTCTGGAGGAAGATGACCCGTGCGGTCGTCCCGGGTTCGAACAGGTCCGACGCCGTCGGGATGTCCTCGCGAGACTCCTGCCCGATGGGCTCGTGGTCCTCGGGCGGCGGGTTCCCCGTCCGGTCGCCGACGGTCGGCGCGGGGTCGGCGGTCAGCGACCCGACCGAGGCCGCCGGCACCTCGCCTTTCACCGTCTCCGAGAGGGTCGTCGTCCGCGTCGCACGCCCCCATCCGAGGCCGACGATGCTCATCGTCGCGATGATGACGAAACTCGCGGGGATGCCCAGCGCCGACAGGAAGGTGACGATGGTCGAGGCGACGGCGGCGACGACGATGGCGGCCACGAGGGGGAGGTCGGTGAGGTCGTTGCCGACGGTGTCCATCGTCCGCCGGGCGATGGTGAACGCGCCGAGGCCGATGGCGCCACCGCCCAGCAGGATGGCCGGGTAGAGGTCCAGCGACCCGTTCCCGACCAGCGGCGCGACGGCGTTGGCGACGTTCGAGGCCCCCGCCGAGAAGCCCATGTAACAGCCGATGCCGATGACGACGACGGTGCCGACGAACTCCCGCGGCGTCGTGTTCTCGCCGAGTCGGAGCCGCGGCAGGGTCCCCGAGCGGTCGACGGTCACCAGCGCCCCCTCGCTCTGGGAGACGGCGAACCACTCGACGAGGGTGGGGTAGAAGTACCGGCCGATGACGCCGCTGACCCAGAAGGCGATGATGGGCGAGACGAGCCACCACGAGACGATCTCGAGCATCAGCCCCTCGTTGAGCGTCTGCTCGGCCAGCCCGAGGCCGGCGATCGCTCCGACGGCGGTCATCGACGTCGACGCCGGCACGCCCGCGACGTTCGAGAGGAAGAGCGCGGTGCCGATGAAGAAGAGGACGACGATGCTGACCAGCGGCGAGAACTGGGTCGCCACCAGGTCGCTGCCGAGGCTCTTGACCACGGCGGGGCCGACGAGCAGGCCCCCCGCGAGGGCGAAGACGGTCATCAACGCGGCCGCAGAGAGTTTCGTGAGGGTGTTGCTCCCGACGGCCGGGCCGAAGGCGACGCCCGTCGAGGAGCCCCCGATGTTGAAACCGACGAAGACGGCGACGACGAGTCCGAGCGCGAAGAGAACCTCGACCATACACGATGCAAGCCGGGCGTCCGTTAAAGGGT
This sequence comes from Haloarcula sp. MBLA0163, assembly GCF_055632435.1. Taxonomy (NCBI): domain Archaea; kingdom Methanobacteriati; phylum Methanobacteriota; class Halobacteria; order Halobacteriales; family Haloarculaceae; genus Haloarcula; species Haloarcula sp. MBLA0163. Next base: position 3,237,438 of record NZ_CM145745.1, on the reverse strand, counting down.
ACCGACCGCAGACGCGGGGTCCGAGGGCGCCGTCCTACTGCCCGCTGCGGTCGTCACTGCCGGCGTCGTCGTCGGCGTCGGCCAGCCGTGCCCGTTTCTCCGCTGCCGTCTCCTCGACCTCGCTGGCCGTCTCTTTGGCAGCCTCGACCTCCTCGGTGACCGACTCGGCGGTCTCCTTCGCCTCGCTGGTCTTGTCCTTGGCCCGGGTGGCCCTGTCTTTCACCTCCGTCGTCTTGTCCTTGACCTCGGTCGTCCTGTCCTTCGCCTCCGTGGTCCTGTCCTTGACCTCGGTGACCGTCTCGGCGGCGTCCTCGTCCCCGGTCCGTGCCGCGGTCTGTTCGACCTCGTCGGCCGTCTGTTCGACCTCGTCCGCGGTCCGTTCCACCTCGTCGGCCGTCCGTTCGACGTCCTCGGCCGCCTCGTCGACGGTCTCGGCGGCGTCCTCGACCGAGTCGGCGGTCGTCTCCAGTTCCTCGGCGGTCTGTTCGAGTTGCGCTGCGGCCTGTTCCAGTTCGGCCGCCTTCGTGGCGACGTCCTCGTTCGTGCGTTCGAGGACGTTCGCCAGCACGAGGAACTGCAGGAGGCCGACGACGACGAACGCCGAGACGGCGATGCTGGCGGCCATCGCGAGCGCCGAGGTCACGCCGGCCGAGAGGGACACGAGACCGAGGGCGGTCGCCCCCCACGCGAGTGACAGCCCGACGGCGACGACCAGCACGGCCTGTGCGAACACTCGGTACTGGTCCTCGTACTTCCCGAACATGACGGCCTCGAGCCGACGGGCCAGCGGTGAGAGCAGCGGGATTCCAGTGGCCATAGCTGACGTTTCCCACGCCGGGGTAAAAACGTGGGGTCGCGTCCTGTCGACTCTCTGGACGCCGGTCGGCGCCGCGCACGCCGGACCGACACGCTTTCGCCCGCCGCCGACCCAGCCACGCCCATGTTCCCAGAGTTCGAGGTCGTGCCGGCCGTCGACATGCAGGACGGGCAGGTCGTGCAACTGGTGGGCGGCGAGCGCGGCACCGAGAAGACGTACGGCGACCCCGTCGAGGCGGCCGAACGCTGGGTCGCGGCCGGCGCCCGGACCCTCCACCTCGTCGACCTGGACGGCGCGTTCGAGGGCGAGCGCGAGAACGCCGACGCCATCGACGCCGTGTTGGACGCCGTCGGGGACGACGTCGACGTGCAGTTGGGCGGCGGCATCCGCACCGCAGAGGACGCCGTCGCGTTGCTGGACCGCGGCGTCGACCGGGTCATCCTCGGCACCGCCGCCGTCGAGAACCCCGACCTCGTCGCCGAGATCAGCGCGTCCCACCCCGAGAGCGTCCTCGTCAGTCTCGACGCGAGAGACGGCGAGGTCGTCGTCTCTGGGTGGACCGAGGGGACCGGACTGGACCCCGCCGAAGCCGCCCGGCGTTACGAGGACCTGGGTGCCGGCGGCATCCTCTTCACGGACGTCGACGTCGAGGGGCAACTGGAGGGAGTCCGTACCGAACCGGTGCGCCGTCTCGTCGAGAGCGTCGACATCCCCGTGGTCGCCAGCGGTGGGGTCGCCACCGTCGAAGACGTGGTGGCCCTCGACGACGCGGGCGCGGCGGCCGTCGTCGTCGGGAGCGCCCTCTACGAGGGAAGGTTCACGCTCGAATCGGCGATGGCCGCCGTGGAGTAGCGAGGGGCGCGACCGAAGGGAGCGGCCCTCGGAGAAGCACAGCGGTGACCGCAGGGAACCGCGAGCAGGAAGTGCGGTGCGGAGCGCGACCGAAGGGAGCGGCCCTCGCTAGCCCTCGTACAGCGTCACCGACGTCGCCCCGAACCCCTCGTAGAACGGCCCGATACCGCCGTCGGCGTTGCCCGCGGCGACGCGGCCGTCCGGCGTCTCGAAGACGAGGCTGTTCTCCATCGGGAAGTCGTTGGTCGGGTCGCCGACGAGGTTCTGGCGGACGTCGACGACCGGGACCCGGTCGTACCGTCGCTCGGTGCCGTCGGCGACGTCTTCGAGGGCGACGTCGGCCAGCAGCTCCCGGCCGGCCGCCCGGTGGAGCGCGGCGTTGGTCGCGGCGGTCCGGAGGTGACCGTACGTCGTCGGAAGCGGGTCCGGGTCGGTGACGTAGCGGTCCTCGCCCATCGGCCAGAAGTTGGCGACGGCGTTGCCGAAGAAGCCACTCCAGACCTCTCGCTGGGCGAACGCCAGCGCGTACTCCTCGCCGTGCCGGCCGGAGAGGATGCCGTGTGAACCGAACAGCCCGGTCGTATCGTCGACGAGGACGTGGACCGGCGGCGCGGCGTCCCACGTCCGCACCACGTCGGCACAGGTGGCCCAGTCGAGGTCGAGGGCCTCGGCCGAGAGCGGGGCGGCGGCGAGCAGATAGACGAACACGCCGCGGTCCCGTGCGGCGGCGAGCGCGTCGCGGAGGTGGCTCACCTCGGGGGCCGGGAGGACGAGGAACGCCTCCCGGTCGGCGCGCTCGAGGTAGCCGGCGGCCCGCTTTCGCACCGTCGCCCGCGAGTGGACCACTTCGAGTGTCGCCCCCTCGTCGGCGGGAGCGGTGTACAGCGACTCGACGCTCTCGCGGAGTTCGTCGAGTCGCGAGGCGAGCGAGCCCAGCGCCTCCTCCGGCGGCCGCGCCCGCAGGACCGTCGGGCTGGCTGTCTCGTCGATGGTCACCAGTCCCCGGTCGGTGAGTGCCGCCGCTATCTCGTAGACGTACCCCTGTGAGACGTCTGCGGCCGCGGACACCTCGCCAGTGGTGGCCTCGCCGGCCCGCAGCACCGCCAGATACGCCGCGATCTCCTTCTCCGAGAGGCCGAACGTCGCGAGGTGCTCGCGTAGCGTCTCCGCAGACATGGTCGAAGATTGTGTTATTGGATACAAAATATTTTTCCACCAGTGCGCACAGCCCCACGTATGAGCGAGACGGTCACCGAGACGGCGACGGAGACGGGGGGCGAGAGCGACGCCCAGCGGACGAGTCGCCGGTGGTGGACGGTGGTCACTTTCGGTTACGTCGCACTGCTGGGGGCGGCACTCCAGATTCGCGGGGCGGTCATCCCGTCGCTCCGCCAGGCATTCGGTGTCCCGGAGTGGCAACTCGGGTTAGTCGCGCCAGCGGGGACCCTCGGTTTTCTCACCGTCGTGATGCTCGTCGGGGCCGTCGCGGGCCGGTTAGACACCCGCCGACTACTCCTCATCGGTGTTGCCGGCACGGGTGTCAGCATCTTCACCATGGGACTCGTGCCGTCGTTCGTCCTCTTTCTGGCGGCGTTGCTCGGGCGCGGGGTGTTCAGCGGGGTCGGTCGCGGGACCGACCGCCCGCTGTTGAGCCACCTCTATCCGAACCAACGTGGCCGCCTGTTCGGATACTACGACATGATGTGGGCCGTCGGCGCGGTGTTCGGCCCGCTGCTCGTCGCCGCCGCCGTTGCCGCGAACAACTGGCGCTACGCCTACTACGCGCTCGGTCTCGCGTTCGTCCCCCTCACGCTGTTGGTCCTCGTCCTCCCGGCGCCTGACGTCGAGGGCAGCGACGACCCGCTGGACCTCGCGGAATTACGCCGCATCGGTCGTCGACCCGAGGTGCTGGCGACGGCCGTCGGCCTCTTCCTCTCGGCGGGCTTCGAAGGGGGCCTGTTCACGTGGCTGACCACCTTCGCCGAGGGGCGCCTGCCCGACGCGCTGGCGACGGCGTCGCTGTCGGTACTGCTGGTCGGGTACATCCCCGGTCGCTTCCTCTCCGGTCGGCTCTCCGAGCGCTTCGGCTACGTCCGGTTGAGCGTGGCGCTGACCGCGCTGACCCTCCCCACGTTCGCCTACACGTTCTTCCTCGCCGACGGCTACGGCCTGCTGGTCGGCTACTTCGCCATCGGGCTGACGCTGTCGGGCCTCTATCCGACGATGCTGGCGTACGCGACGGAGGCGGTGCCCGAACACAGCGCGCCGGTCAACGCCATGGCCGCCGTCACCTCCTCGGCCGGCATCGCCGCCGTCCCTGCCGCGATGGGGTTCGTCATCAGCGGGTCGGACATCGTCCGCGCGATGCGCCTGCTGGCGGTTCCACTGCTGGTGCTGCTCGCGCTCCTGCTCGTGACGTGGTACGTCGCCGGCGGCGTCCGGGACGCCTGACGGCCGGGCGCAGGGCTCCAAGTCCGGTCTCGACGGGCGACGTCCGGCACCGCCCCGACCGGATGCGGTTCCGCCCCGGCGAAGCGGCCGGACCGGGTACGGTGGGCGCGCGGACGCGGACCTCTGGCACACACAGCGGACACAATCCCCATATAGGCGGCCCGTCAGAGTCAACGTATGAGCGACCGCACGGCGGCCGTCACGCGCGAGACGGCCGAGACGGACATCGAGGTGACGCTCGACGTCGACGGCGACGGCGACTCGACCGTCGACACCGGCATCGGCTTCTTCGACCACATGCTCGACGCCTTCTCGACGCACGGCCTGTTCGACCTCACCGTCAACTGCGACGGCGACCTCGAAATCGACGACCACCACACCGTCGAGGACGTGGCCATCACGCTCGGCGAGGCGTTCGACGAGGCGCTGGGCGAGAAGCGCGGCATCGTCCGCTTCGCCGACCGGAAGGTGCCGCTGGACGAGGCCGTCGCCAGCGTCGTCGTCGATATCTCGGGCCGGCCCTACTACGAGTTCGACGGCGAGTTCTCCCAGGCCGAGGTCGGCGGGCTGACCAGCCACATGGCGAAACACTTCGGGCGCTCGCTGGCGACCAACGCCGGCCTGACCCTCCACTGTGGCGTCGACGGGGAGAACGCCCACCACGAGATAGAGGCGCTGTTCAAGGGGCTGGCGCGGGCGCTCGACGACGCGACGCGCATCGACGAGCGGCGGTCGGACGTCGCGAGCACGAAGGGCGAGCTGTAGCGCCGATGTTCGACGAGATAATGGCGAAGTTCGAGGACTCGCCGGGCCAGCAGGCGGTCATCCGCCTCCTGCTGGAGCGGGGGTTCTCGGTCAACGAGGAGGGCCGCGTCGTCTCGGGCGGCATCGAGATTCCGAACACCGGCATCGCCCGCGAGGCCGACGTCGACCGCCGGGTCGTGAACGCGACGACGGACGCCATCCTGGCCGACGAGGAGTTGCGGCGCATCTTCCGCAACATCTCCTCGGTCCCGAGTCTGCTCGACCTGGCGCCGGTGCTCGACCTCACCGCCATCACCGTCTCCGTGCGGTCGGCCGAGGAGTCCGGCATCGTCTCGACGGTGACCGGCGCCATCGCCGACCGGGGCATCTCCATCCGACAGGTGCTCTCCGAGGACCCGGAGTTCACCGACGAACCGCGCCTCTACGTCATCACCGACGAGGCGCTGCCGGGCGACCTCATCAACGAGATCCGCGAGATGCCGTTCGTCCGGACCATCGAACTGGCCTGAGCGTTTTTCCGCGAGCGGGCCGACGACGTGGTATGAGCTACCCCGTGACGGTCACCGTCGAGACGCCCGACGGCGAGGTCCGCGAGGTCGTCGCCGAGGCAGAGACCGTCCTCCGTGACGCCCTCCTCGACGCCGGCATCTCGCCGCACGGCCACTACGCCCGGCGGCTGAACTGCGGCGGCCGCGGGCTCTGTGCGACCTGCGGCGTCCGACTGGCCGACCCGCCGGACCCCGACCACTGGCACGACGACCTCGCCGACCGCTTCGGATACCCCCGCCTGTCCTGTCAGCTACGGGTCCGCGACGGGATGCGGGTGCAGGTGCTCGATAAGCGCGTGTGGGGCGGCCGCGAGACCGACGAAGGATAAGGGCTATTCGCCCGCCGGGAGTACCGACGGGCGTGCCAGAGCGCTATCGGACCGTCGGGGAACGGGCGGCGGCCCGCTTCGAGGTGCAGGGCTCGGAGTTCGTCGGCCGCGTCGCGCCCGTCGAGACCGTCGCGGCCGCCGAGGCGTTCGTCGCCGACGTCCGCGAGGAGTACGCCGACGCGACCCACAACGTCCCGGCCTACCGGGTCCGCGCGTCGCCGTTCCGGGAGTACTCGAGCGACGACGGCGAACCCAGCGGGAGCGCCGGCAAACCCGCGCTGAACGTCCTCCAGCAACGCGAGATAGAGAACGTCGTCGCCGTCGTCACCCGCTACTACGGCGGGACGAACCTCGGCGTCGGCGGACTCGCTCGGGCGTACTCGCGAGCGGTCAAGGACGGCGTCGACGCCGCGGGCGTCGTCGAGTCGGTCCCCCACGAGCGCTTTACCGTCGCGGTCGAGTACGACGACTCGGGGAGCGTCCGCGGGATACTGGAATCGGCCGGCGTCGAGTTCGAGGCCGACTACGAGGCCGAGGTCACCTTCGCGGTCAGGGTGCCGACCGAGGCGGGCGCCGGTCTGCGCGACCGCATCCGCAGTGCGACCAGCGGCCGGGCGACCATCGACACCGACGCGGACCGCTGAGGCCCGAACGACTTTCACCGACCGACCGTAGGGTGGGGTATGACCGGCCGACCCATCGAGGCGGCGGACTACCACGACGTCGCGACGCCCGAGGACCCGCGGCTCTCGCCCGACGGCGAACGCGTCGCGTTCGTCAGGCGGGACCCCATCGACGAGGAGCGCTACGAGCGAACGGTCCACGTCGTCCCCACCGACGGCGGCCCGACGCGGCGGTTCACGCTCGCGGAGGGCGAGGACGCCGAACCCCGGTGGTCGCCCGCCGGTGACCGCCTCGCGTTCACGTCGACCCGCGGGGCCGACGACGACCGACAGCAACTGTGGGTCCTCCCGACCGACGGCGGCGAGGCCCGGCAGGTGACCGACGTGGTCGGCGGCGTCTCGGACATCGAGTGGCGCCCCGACGGCACCGGCATCGCGTTCGTCCAGCGAGTCACGCCCGAGGACAGGGACGCCGACCGTGACCTGTCGGTTCCCGAGGAGTACGACCCCGAGGAGCCCGACCCGCGCGTCGTCGACCGGACGGTGTACCGGGCCGGCCAGCAGTACTTCGACGGCGGCCGACCGCAGGTGTACGTCGTCGACGTGGCCGACGACGACGAGGTCCGGCGAATCACCGACTGCGACCACGACCACGCGAGTCCGACGTGGGGCGGCGTCGAGACGCTGTACGTCGCGGCACAGAAGGTCGGCTCGGACCCCGACGACGACGTCCGCTACGACGTCGTCGCCCACGACACCGGGACCGGCGAGCGGACGGACGTCCACCGCTCGTCGGGCTGGGCTGCCGGCCTCGCAGCCACCCCCGACGGCCGTATCGCCCACCTCCACACCGAACGCGAGCGCTCCTCGATGCAACCGACCGAGCTCCACGTCTACGACCGGGCTGGCGAGACACTGCACGACGTGACCGCACCCATCGACCGCTCGCTGGCGTTGGACGCCGCGCCGGTCTGGGGGCCAGACGGCGAGACGCTGTACTTCGCGACGCCGGACGAGGGCCAGACCGCCGTCTGGCGCGCCCCGGGCGACGCCAGCGAGGCCCCGGAGCGCCTCCACCGTGGCGGCGACGTCGACGGCCTCGACGCCGGGCGCGACGCGGTGGCGCTCACGCGGAGCGAGGCCGACCACCCCGGCGACGTGTTCCTCGTGGGCGACGAGGAGGGCCCGCGGCGCCTCACCGACCTGAACGCCGACTACCTCAAGTCGGTGGCGGTCGCCGACCCGGAGCCGCTCGCCGTCGAGTCCGAACAGGGCCGCGTCGAGGGATGGGTGCTCACGCCCCCCTCGTTCGACCCGGACGAGAGCTACCCGCTCGTCGTCGAGGTCCACGGCGGCCCCCACGCGATGTGGACCGACAGCGGGACGATGTGGCACGAGTTCCAGACGCTGGCCGCGCGGGGGTACGTCGTCGTGTGGTGCAACCCGCGCGGGTCGACGGGCTACGGCGAGGCGTTCATGCAGGCCATCGAGCGGGACTGGGGCGCGGTGACCCTGACCGACGTGCTGGCCGTGGCCCGCGCGGTGGCCGACCGGCCGTACGTCGACCCCGAGAACGTCTTCCTCACCGGAGGCTCCTTCGGCGGCTACCTCACCGCGTGGGCCGTCGGCCACACCGACTACTTCCGGGCCGCCGTCTCCCAGCGCGGCGTCTACGACCTCACGGGGTTCTACGGGTCGACCGACGCCGCCTACAAGCTCGTCGAGGGCGACTTCGACACGACGCCGTGGGACGACCCCGAACTGCTCTGGGAGCACTCGCCAGTCGCCCACGCCGACGCCGTCGACACGCCGACGCTCGTCCTCCACTCGGACGACGACTACCGCACGCCGGCCAACACGGCGGAGCTGTTCCACCGCGGCCTCCGCAAGCACGGCGTCGACACGCGGCTGGTCCGATACCCCCGCGAGGGGCACGAACTCTCCCGGTCGGGCGAACCCGGCCACGTCGTCGACCGCATCGAGCGCATCGCCCGGTGGTTCGACGGCTACTCCGCCCACCACGACGCCGACCCGGCGCTGGAGCGACCGGGAGACGCCGGCCTGTCGACCGCCGACGGCGACGCGTCCAACGAGTGACAGTTCGACAGGCGACTAGAGCGGGGTGGACCCTGACCCGTCATGCGTGCGTCCGACGGCGTTTCGTGTGGAGGTGGAAAGCCGCCTCTGTCTGTCGTTTCTCCAACCGAAAGAAGGGGGTTCGACAACCGACGAAGGAATCGCCGGTACCGCGGTGTCACGCCTGTTGTGTGACCCGACGTAAACCGATTTCGGGTCGCGCTCAGTCCGTGCGGAACGCCCGGTCGCCGGCGTCCCCCAGGCCCGGGACGATGAAGCCGTCGTCGTCGAGTTCGTCGTCGATGGCGACGGTCAGGAGGTCCACGTCGGGGAACGCCTCGGCGACGCGGACGACGCCCGGCGGGGCCGAGACGGCCGAGAGGACGATGAGCCGCTCCGGGTCGGGGCCGTCGCTCGTGATGTGGTCGAGGACGGTACACATCGTCGACCCGGTGGCGAGCATCGGGTCGGCGACGATGACGGTGTCCTCCTCGCCGATGTCGGGCATCTTCTCGTACTCGACGGAGATGGGGAACTCGCCGTCCTCGTTCATCCCCGCCGACTCGTCGCGACTCGCGGAGATGACGCCCTGTCGGGCCCGCGGGAACGCCTTGAGCAGGCCCTCGACGAACGGCGTCGCGGCCCGGAGGACGTTGACGATGACCACGTCGTCCAGCCCTTTGACCCGTTCGCCCATCGTCGTCGTCAGCGGCGTCTGAATCTCGGTGTACTCCGTCTCCATCCGGCCGTCGATGATCTCGTAGCCGCAGATGCGGCCCAGTCGGACCAGCCCCTTCCGGAACTCGACCTGTTCGGTCTCGACGTCGCGCAGCCGCGACAGTTCGTCCTTCGCGAGGGCGTGCGTGACGAGCGAGGCGTCACCGCGCTCTTCGATAGTCATACCCGGCCCGTCGGCGCGCGCCGATTAAACTGTGACGACATGCGCGTGGGCCGCGCCGGCGACGGGCCGCCGGGTCACGCCGGTTCGGGACTCGGTGCGGAGTCCGCGACGGCCTCGCCACGGCGGCGGTTCTCCAGCATGAGCGCGACGAACAGCACGAACCCGACCGCCCGGAGACTGACGTCGACGACCAGCGTCACCTCGCCGGCGCCGCCGAAGCCGACCAGTCCGACGAGGTCGAACAGCCCCGAGACGGCCAACCCGGGCGCCATCAGCAGGAGCGAACTGAGCGCGAAGGCGACCCGCTGGCTCCGGGAGACCGGCGCGGCGACGTAGCCGATGACCGTCGCCGCCAGCGCCACGACGCCGAGGAACACCCCAGCGACCGGGACGAACACCTCGAGGATTGCGAATCCGGGGTCGAGGAAGTCGGCCAGCTGGACGACGCGGTACTGCTCGCCCAGCGGGAGTTCGGCCGCGTTCTCCTTGCGCCGCAGGAGGACGATGCCGGGGGCGAGGATGAACGCGAACGGGACGATGGCCTTGTTCAGCGACAGCGAGAACGCCTCGATGCCCGTCTGGAAGGCGTCGGACTTGGCCACCCCCGAGGCCGCGTAGGCGGCCACCGCCACGGGCGGTGTGATGTCCGCGATGACGCCGAAGTAGAGGATGAACAGGTGGGCGGCCAGTTCGGGGACGCCGAACCCGACCAGCGCCGGCGCGAGCAGCGAGACGAGGATGATGTACGTCACCGTCGTCGGCATCCCCATGCCGAGGATGATGGAGGCGACGGCGGTCACCAGCAACAGCAACACGAGCGAACCGCCGGCGACGGCGCGGATGAGCGCCACCAGGTTCGGGCCGAGGCCGGAGACGCTGATGACCCCGGGGATGATGCCCGCCGCGGCGACGGCGATGACCACCGGCACCGCCGTCCGCGCGCCGCTCTCCATGGACTTCCCGAGGAAGACGGTGAGCCGGTAGAGGCCGTTCTGTGCCAGTTCCGACTGCCCGACGGCGTCGGCCGTCGTCTCGGCGGCGTCGTCGACGGCGTTGTCGAACGAGAGGATGGGCGAGTCGAGAGACGGCTTCGTCGCCAGCGTCACGACGCCCGCGACGATGGCCATCCCGCCGAGGCCCCCGACCGTGGCCGCGAAGGCCGCCTGCACCGACTGGCCGCCCGTCCCGTCGCCCAGCAGTGCCCCGAGGAACCCGACGCCGGCGAGCAGTTGGGCGAGGAAGTTGGCGACGAACAGCGCACCGAAGACGGCGGCGAGTCGCCCCCGCGTCTCGTCGCTGTACGCCGCCACGAGGGCGACGAGCGCCCCGATGGCGATGAGCGTGAACCACGCCGACCGGGCGACCGAGAGGCGCTCGATGATGAGGTAGTACAGCAGGAGGCCGATGGGGACGAGGTAGAACCACCCGCTCTTGAGGTGCTGGCGGATGTCGACCAGTTCGGAGGGGTCGAGACCGCCGATGTTCCGTTTGGTCGCCTCGAAGTGGACCATCACCCAGACGCCGAAGAAGAAGACGACCGCGGGGATGGCCGCGGCGATGATGACGTCGCGGAACGGCGTCACGGTGTACTGGACGATGAGGAACGCCGCGGCGCCCATCACCGGCGGGAGGATCTGACCGCCCGACGACGCCGAGGCCTCGACCCCGCCGGCGAACTCCGGCCGGTAGCCCGAGCGTTTCATCAGCGGAATGGTGAACGCGCCCGTCGTGACGGTGTTGGCGATGGAGGACCCGGAGATGGTCCCCATGAAGCCGCTGGCGAGGATGGACGCCTTCGCCGGCCCGCCCCGTCGGGTCCCCGTCGCGCCGTACGCGAGGTCGATGAACCACTGGCCGGCGCCGGACATCTCCAAGAACGCGCCGAACAGGATGAAGATGTAGATGAACTGCACGGAGACGGTGACCGGGATACCGAACACGCCGTTCTCCGTGTTGTACCAGAGGTTCTGGACGATGGAGGTCCAGTCCAGCGGCGGGATGGAGAGGACGCCGACGTAGGCCGTCTCCTGCGGGATGAGGAAGCCGAAACGGGCGTAGACGACGAACGCCGCGACGATGACCATCAGGTAGAGGCTGATGGCCCGCCGGGTCGCCTCCAGCACCAACAGGACGCCGACGACGCCCAGTGCGAACGCGTAGGAGGTGTCGGCGAGCGGTCCGAGGAGGCCGGCGACGGGTTCGAGGAACGTGAACACCTCCTGTATCGGCCGGCCGGACTCCAGTCCGAGCGCGCGCATCCGCTGTATCTCGCTGAAGTCGGTGATGAAGTACGCCGCCGCGAGCACCGAGACGCCGATCAACGCCACGTCGAACGGCGTCACGCGGTCGAAGTCCGGGTCGACGAACACCCACGCGAGCACGCCGCCGACGCCGCGAACCGCTCGCGTGACGGGGTGGTCGGCGCCGAGTCGGTCGTCGAGCCGGCCCGTCAGCGTGATAGCGCGCCGCGACAGCGGCCCGTCGCCGGTCGATGTCGGATACAGCAAGAAGGTGAGTACCAGCCCGAAGGCGACGTGGATGGCGTTTATCTGGAGCAGCTGGAGCGATGCGAACTGGATGGTGCCGAGGCCCGGCAGGTCGATAGAGAGGACGAATCCCTTCGCCGCCAGCCACATCTGGAACAGCGAGAAGGAGACGCCGATGACGGCGACCACGACCGCCGCGGCCCCCTGCAGGGACCGTTTGCGCTCTATCTCCTGTAGGACCTCCTCGACCTCTTCGTCGGAGACGGCCGCGTCCTCCGTCGAGCCGCCGTCGTCAGGTGGTGTCGTAGTCATGTCTCGAGCGAGTCCGTGGCGGCCGCGAGCGCCGACCGCCGGGTGAGGTGGAGGGTCACCGAGCGCTCGTCGGTCAGTGCGACCAGATCGTAGGTCCGGTCGCCCACGTGGAGTCGGTGCCCGGCGACCGAGCCGGGCGCGACGGTGAGCCGGCTGTAGGCCCCCGCCGGGTCGTAGACCAGCGTCCCGTTCTCGTGGGAGACGTTCGCGCGGCTCGGGAGCCCCCACCCGTACGATTCGAACTCCATCCGAGTCATGACGAGGCGGTCACCGCGAACGGTGTAGCCGTCGTAGACCCGGGTCTTCTCGACGCTGTGGGTGTACTCCAGCGCGACGGTCGTCCCGTTCTCGACCGGGACGGTCAGATACGGCGCCCCGGTCTCGGCGTCCTCGACGACGAGGACGCGCTGGGCGGGCACCGCCGAGGCCGTCCCGAGTGCGAGCACCGCGACCAGTGCGAGCGCGACGGCGACGCGCCGACTCATGTCGTGGGCATCCGGCGAACGCGGTTGGCGGGCGATACGGGCACCACGGGTCGGGTCAGCCCTCGAAGTACGCCGCCGCGCCGGGGTGCAGTTCGATGGACATGCCGTCCTGTGCCGACTCCTTGCTGATGAAGTCCGTCTTGATGGTGAGTTGGTCCACGTTGTCGAAGATGGCGGCGGTCACGGTCTCGACCGTCGAGGCGGACAGTTCACTGCGGGTAGCTATCATCGCCTGCACGGCCACGGTCTGGACGTCGTTCTCGATGCCCGTGTAGGTGCCACCCGGGATGGTGTCGTCGGCGAACCAGGACGCCGCCTCCTTGACGGCCTCCCGGTTCTGCCCGCGGATGGGGACGATGACGAGGTCGTTCGTGTTCGCGAGGTCCTCGATGGCGCCGACGGGCCACCCGCCGACGACGAACGCCGCGTCGATGTCGCCGTTCCTGAGCTGGTCGGCCGCCTGCGAGAAGGAGGCGTTCTGCTCGTTGAAGTCGGAGATGCCGACGGCCTCCAGGATCTGGAGAGCGTTGACCTGCGTCCCCGACCCGAGGTCGCCGGTGTTGATCGTCGCGCCCGAGAGGTCCGACAGTTGCGTGATGCCCGTGTCGGCGAGCGTCACGACCGTGATGGTCTCGGGGTACAGCGTCGCGACGCCCATCAGGTTCTCGATGGGGTTGCCCTGGAACGCCTCGATACCGGTCCCGTTCTTCGCGAAGGAGGCGATGTCGTTCTGGATGAGCGCGAAGTCCGCGTCCCCGCTGGCGAGGTTGCCGACGTTCTCGACGCTCGCGCCGGTCGACTGGACGTTCAGCGTGAAGTCCGTGTTGGCCTCGACGATGGTCTTGAACTCGTTCGAGAGCGGGAAGTACGTCCCGCCGGTCCCGCCGGCGTGCCACGACAGGCGCGTCTCTCCCGACCCGCCGTCGCCGCCGTCACCGGTCGTCTCGGTTCCGTCGCCACCGCCGTCACCGCCGTCGCCGCTCGCAGTCGTCTCGGTGTCGGCACCACCGTCGCCGCCGTCGCCACCGTCGCCGCCACAGCCGGCGAGTGCGACGACACCTGTCAGTCCAGCGGCTCGGATGAACCGCCGTCGAGTGGATTCCCGTGTGTGTTTTCGTGACATACGTCCACTAAAACTCCCATCCGACACACTAAGATATACACAGATTACAGCGGGGTCAGCTGGCGAAAAAACGACGCTCTGCGGACGGACGCAGAGGGCGCGAAACCGAACGACGGAGTCGGAACCGGAGTCGCGTTAGGCCGGGCTTTCCACGCCCAGTTCGTCCAGCAGCGTGCGGGCGGCCGCCGCCGAGGAGGGTGGGCCACGAGCGGTGACGAGGTCACCGTCGACGGTGACGCTCGTGTCGGCGTCGAGTTCGGCGTCCCACTCGGCGCCGACGGCCTTGACCTCGTCCTCGACCCAGTAGGGGAGTTTCCGACCGTCCGGCATCAGGTCGTCCTCGTCGACGATGCCCTCCTCCCACGCGTTCGGGAACCCGGTGACCGACCGGCCGGCCGCGAGGAACCCGCCGTCGCTGTCCCGCGTGAACGCGAGGATGCCGACGGCGTGACAGACGACGAGGGCCTTGCCGTCGTCGCTCTCGACGGCGTCGCGCAGGAGCCGGCGCGCGTCGGAGTCCTGGTTGATGTCCCACTCGGTGCCGTGACCGCCCGGGAAGACGACGGCGTCGTAGTCGGCGGCGTCGACCCGCGCGATGGGTGTCGGGTCGTTCAGTCGCTCGTCGTTCTCGTGGACGTCCATGATGTGCTCGGCGGCCTCCTCGCCGATCTCGTCCGGGTCGACCGAGCGCTCGTCGATGACCGGCTTGTCGCCCGTCGGCGTGGCGACGGTGACGTCGACGCCCGCGTCGGACAGCGTGGTCAGCGGTTCGATACACTCCTCGCCCCAGTAGCCGTGCTCGCTGACTACGAATAGTGCGGATGGCATCGACGGATAGTACACGGTGGACCCTGATAAGTGGCCGCCGCTCGTCGGGGCGGAAACGCTTAACCGGACGGAGCGACAACACATTTCAACTGAGGTAACAGACCGTCGTTACCACGAACTCGTTCTACAATGGCAGACATCGAAGAGAGCGTCTCCGGATTCAAGACACAGGGTGGTTGGGTCGACGTCGTCGAGCACGGCGAGCGAATCACACAGGCACTGAAAGACCTCGTCGCGGACGACGACGTCGCGACCGACTTCGAGGACGGCGCCCTCTCGGAGTTCGACGAGTGGCGGCCCAAGAGCCACGAGCGACTCGACGAGGACGTCAACGAGAAGACCGCCGAGCAGGCCAGCGTCGACGAGGGGAAAGGCGAACAGGCGGGCAAGAACCCCGACGAGGACCTCCAGAAGGCCGGCGAGAAGTTGAGCGAGTCCTACGAGAACCTGGACGAACCCGACGAGGCCATCGACAAGTGGGGCGAATCGGTCGACTACGTCGCCCGCGCGGCCGACTCGGCCGGCCGGAAGGCGCTCCGGAAGGTCGAGGACGCCGTCTACAAGAACGTGATGACCCAGATAGCGCCCTACTACTTCGACAACGAACTCGTCAGCGCGAACCTCCGGCGCATCGGCGACGAGGACCGCCCGGAGTACGTCTTCGAGGTCAACGTCAACGACGACGACCTGAAGATGCGCGTCTCGAACCGACTGGCCGACTACGACCAGTCGGTCGACCGCTGGCACGTCGACACCGAGAAAGTGACCGAGGCCGTCGAGGCCGCCGAAGGTGTCGACGCGGTCGAACCGGGCGAGGAGACCGATGCGAAGACGAACTAAGCCCGCCGTCGTGCGAGCGGCGTCGGTTTGGCGTCCGAGATGCGGAGGCAACCACCGAGCCGCCGGTGTCGGCTCGCCGGGTCGTCCGTCGGCCTACCGCTCGGGTTCGCCCGAGCGGGGTCGCACAGTCGGCGTGACGGGAACGCGCCTGTAGGCGAGGCCGGCGAGGACGGCGACCACCACGGCCCACCACAGCAGGTGGACGAGGACGTGGTCGACGACGAGCGGGAGCGACAGGAAACAGCCAACCCACAGGGCGACGACTGTTCGGAACGTGATACGACTCGGGCGTCGCGAGCCGGAGCGAATCGACACGCCGTCCATTCGGCCGTCCGAGCGCGGCTGTGTTCGGTCGGGCATCATACTCGTTCGGTGACGACGTTCCCCGATAAGTGTAATCAGAATTATATTTCTGTGGTCGGACGAACGCGTCGTCGACTTCGGGGCGGCACGCCGTCGCGTCGTTCGGGGCGGAGACGGACGCTCCCGCCACTCTGTCGGCGAATACCGGTCCGAGTTCGCTCGCCGCTGTCGCCGCCTCGGAACCCGGTCCCCGAGGACGGGCGACCCGCTCTCCAGAAGAAATCTTCTGTCGGCCGGTGACCGGTACACTGACCTCGCCGCCCCGAGAGATGGCGGCTATGCCCGAGTCACTCGAACACGTCGACTCGGACCGGGCGGGTGAGGCGTTCGGGCTCCTCGCCGACCCTGTTCGCGTCGAGATCCTCTGTGCCGTTCGACAGTTGGGTCCAGCGTCGTTCTCGACGCTCCAGTCGGCTGTCGGCGTCGACGACAGCGGCCGCTTCAACTACCATCTGGGCGAGCTCACCGACCAGTTCATCTTCAAGTCGGGGGATGGCTACCGCCTCCGTCCGGCGGGTCTTCGGGCGCTCAACGTCGCCGCCTCCGGCGGATTCGTCGGCGGCCACGCGGTGTCGTCGGTCGCGCTCGACGGCGACTGTCCGGAGTGTGGCGCCGGCCTCGAAGGGGTGTACGACGAGGGCCGGGTAGACGTCCGCTGCCCGGACTGTGGCGTGACCCCCCACTACGGGACCTTCCCGCCACGGGGAGCACAGGTCCGGGACGTCGACGCGCTGTTCGAGAGCTACGCCGCCTGGGTCCGGACCAACTTCGCACTCGCCGCTGACGGTACCTGTCCGTACTGCGGCGGGACGACCGTCGGCACGGTCGACCTCGACCCGAGCTGGTACCTCGACGTCTGTGCGGTGTCGGACTGTCCCTCCTGTTCGGCCCACATCGAGATGCCGGTCGGGCTCCGACTGTACGACACGCCGGCGGTCGGGGGTTTCCTCTGGGAGCGGGGCGTCGACGTCCGAGAGACGCCGTTCTGGGAGTTCCCGTGGTGTCTGTCGGCGGCAGACGTCGAAGTGCGTTCGCGGGACCCGATACGGGTGACACAGACGCTCCGCCGGGACGGCGACGAACTCCGGGTGACGGTCGACGGAACGCTCGCCGTCGTCGAGTCGGCGCGGACGGTCCGTCACGGCCGAGACACCGGGCCGGTCTAAGAACCCACAGAACAGCGGGTGACGACCTACCGGGGGACTGTCCCTAGGGCCGCCGATGACACCCACGCAGACGCCCACGACGAGGACGCCGTTGGCCGGACGGACGGCGACGGTCGTCGGCGCCGGGTTCGGGGGGTTGGCGACGGCGTGTTACCTCGCGGACGCCGGCGCGGACGTGGAGGTGCTGGAGCGACACGAGCGCCCGGGCGGGCACGCCAACCGCATCGAGGACGGCGGGTTCACCTTCGACACGGGCCCGTCGTGGTACCTCATGCCCGACGTGTTCGAGCGGTTCTTCGGCCACTTCGGCCGGGAGCCGAGCGACTACTACGACCTCGTCCAGTTGGACCCCCACTACCGCGTCATCTGGAAGGAGGGCGAGGACCACGACGTCTGTGACAGCGTGGACATGCGGCCCGACATGCGGCACAACCGCGCGGTGTTCGAGTCCTACGAGGACGGCGCGGGCGAGGCACTGGACCGCTACCTCGCGGAGGCCGAGCACACCTACGAGGTGGGGATGGAGCGGTTCGTCTACGAGGACCGCCAGCGCCTGCGCGACTTCCTCGACGTGGACGTGTTCCGGTCGGCCCGCGGACTGACCTTCCTCGGGTCGATGCAGGACCACGTCGCGGACTACTTCGACCACCCGAAGCTCCGCCAGCTGCTACAGTACACGCTCGTGTTCCTGGGCGGGTCGCCGTACAACACGCCGGCGCTGTACAACCTGATGAGCCACGTCGACTTCGAACTCGGCGTCTACTACCCCGAGGGCGGGCTCTACAGCGTCGTCGAGGGGCTGGTCGCCCTCGCCGAGGAGCTCGGCGTCTCGGTGCGGACCGACTGCGAGGTGTCTGGGCTGGCGCGCGCGAGCGACGGCGTCACCGTCACCGCCGCCGACGGCGCCGCGACGCGCGACGTCGTCGTCGCGAACGCCAACCTCGCGCACGTCGACCGGGACCTCCTGCCCGACGGCACCCGGGAGTACCGCGAGGGGTACTGGGACGACCGGACCTACGCGCCGTCGGCGTACATGCTGTATCTGGGCGTCGAGGGGAGCGTCGACCCGCTGGCACACCACACGCTGATACTCCCCGAGGACTGGGAGCCACACTTCGAGAGCATCTTCGAGGACCCGCGCTGGCCCGAGGACCCCGCCTACTACGTCAACGTCCCCTCCGTCACCGACAACGGCGTCGCCCCCGACGGCCACGAGACGGTCGTCGTCCTCGTCCCCGTCGCGCCCGGACTGGACGACGACGAGGGGACCCGAGGGTGGTTCCGCGAGCGGGTCCTCTCGGACCTCGCGACCCACACCGGCGTCGACCTGCGGGACCGCATCGTCGTCGAACACGAGGCCTGCGTCTCGGAGTTCGCCGAGCGCTACGACGACCCGCAGGGCACCGCGCTCGGACTGGCACACACTCTGCGCCAGACCGGGCCGCTCCGACCCGGCCACCGGTCGTCGGCGCTCGACGGCCTCTACTACACCGGGTCGTTCACGACGCCCGGGGTCGGCGTCCCGATGTGTCTCATCAGCGGGCAACACACCGCCGACGCCGTCGTCGCGGACCACTGACCGTACCCACGAGGGCACCATAGGTCGAACGCCGACGGTGTCCAGCCGGGATTTCGCTTACGTGTGGAAAGTAACGAAGCCGCTCACCCACCATGTGTATAGTTACCATACCCCTCCGCTTCGGGTGGAGATAGGCGACGCGGCGAGCGGTACCCTCATTGCGGGGAAGGGCAAAAGCGGGTGTAGATGGTCGCGACGAGTCTGCTGGTGACGTTGGTGGTCGCGTCGGCGGCGAGTCTCTTCATGGCGTGGGCTATCGGTGCGGGGTCCTCGGGGTCGACACCGTTCGCACCAGCAGTGGGTGCGAACGCGATTTCCGTGATGCGGGCCGGCTTCTTCGTCGGCATCCTCGGGCTGGCCGGCGCGGTGTTGCAGGGTGCGAACGTCACCGAGACGGTCGGGAGCGGCCTCGTCCTCTTCCCCGATGGCGGTGGCCTCTCGGCCATCGCCGCCATCGTCGCGCTGGTCACCGCCGCCGTCCTCGTCGCCATCGGCATCTTCACCGGCTACCCCATCGCGACGGCCTTCACCGTCACCGGCGCCGTCGTCGGCGTCGGCCTCGCGATGGGCGGCCAACCGGCGACCGCGAAGTACGTCGAGATCGTCTCGCTGTGGGTCGCGGTGCCGTTCGTCGGCGGCGGCATCGCCTTCACGACGGCGTGGCTCCTGCGACACGAGTCGGTGCCGGAGCGGCTGCTGGTGCCTGCCCTCGGCGGCCTCGTCGCGGCGCTGCTGGCGAACGTCCGGTTCGTCCTGCTGGCGCCCGGCGCCGCTCAGGCGTCGGTCGCCGGGTCGCTCGCCGACACCCTCGGGACGCCGACGCTCCCGACGATAGCCGCCCTCACGGTGCTCGCCGCGGTGCTCGGCGGGGGGCTGCTCTACCGGGACGTGGCCGCGGACGAGGCGGCCGGCCAGCGCCACTTCCTGCTGGTGCTGGGTGGCCTCGTCGCCTTCTCCGCCGGCGGGAGTCAGGTCGGACTGGCGCTCGGTCCCCTGCTGCCGCTCCTCGACTCGGGGCCGGCCGCTGTCGTCCCACTCACGGGTGTCCTGCTGTTCGGTGGGTTCGGCCTGCTCCTCGGGTCGTGGACCGGCGCGCCGCGGATGATAAAGGCCCTCTCGCAGGACTACTCCTCGCTTGGGCCGCGCCGCTCCATCGCGGCGCTCATCCCGAGTTTCCTCATCGCCCAGACGGCCGTCTTCTTCGGCATCCCCGTCTCGTTCAACGAGATCATCGTCTCGGCCATCGTCGGGTCCGGCGCGGCCGCCGGCGGCGGCGAGGTGAGTCGCGAGAAGATGGGGAAGACGGTGCTGGCGTGGGTCGGGTCGCTCGTGCTGGCGTTCGGCGTGAGTTACGGCCTGTTCCTCGGCGTCAGCGCGCTGTTCTGAGTCACTCCGGCTGGGCCTCTTCGGCGTCGCCGTCCGGCTCGGTCGCCTCCGGGTCCTCCTGGGCGAGGCGGACGACCCGGGCCTTCATGATGCGCGTGTTCTCGACCTGTTCGACGCGGATCTCGACGCCGTCGTAGGTGATGGTCTCGCCCTCCTCGACGAGGCGGCCGGCGCGGTTGAAGATGAAGCCGGCGATGGTCTCGAACTCCTCGCCCTCCGGGAGGTCGAGTTCCAGCGCCTCGTTGACCTCCTCGATGTTGACCTCGCCTTTGACGGTGACCGTGTCGTCGTCGACGTACTCGATGGGTTCCTCCTCCTCGCCCTCGAGGATCTCGCCGACGATCTCCTCGGTGAGGTCCTCCATCGTCACCAGCCCCTCGGTGGTCCCGAACTCGTCGATGACGATGACCATGTGCATCCGCTCGGCGCGCATCTCGGTCAGCAGGTCGTCGACGTTCTTCGACTCGGGGACGTGCAGGGTCGGTTCGATGAGGTCCTCTAAGACGATGTCCTCGGGGATGGCCTCGCCGTAGTTGAGGTCCCGCACGAGGTCCCGGATGTGGACGACGCCGATGACGTTGTCCAGGCTCCCCTCGTAGACGGGGACGCGCGCGTGGCCGCTGTGGATGCAGGTCTCCAGGGCCTCCTCGACGGTGGCGTCCTTCGCGACGGCGGTCATGTCCAGCCGCGGCGTCATGACCTCCTTGGCGATGGTGTCGTTGAACCGGAGGGTCCGCTGGAGCATCTCGCGTTCCTCCTCGTCCAGGACGCCCTCGCGTTCGCCCGTCTCGATGATGTCCTGTATCTCCTCGCGGGTGACGTAGGACGTCTCGATGGCCGACCGGCCGCCGGTTATCTTGTTGACGATGCGGGTGAGGTAGTCGAACAGGAGGATGAGCGGGAGCAGGAACTTCTCGGCGGCCTTCAGCGGCTTGGCGATGGTCAGCGCCCAGGACTCGGTGTTCTCGACGGCGTAGCTCTTCGGGGCGCTCTCGCCGAACAGCAACACGACGGCGGTGATGCCGAAGGTGGCGACGGCGACGGCCTGCCCCTGCGTGAGGTACATCGCGAGCAGTCCCGTGGCGATGGAGGACATGGCGATGTTGACGAGGTTGTTGCCGACGAGGATGGTCACCAGGAGCCGGTGCGGGTCGGACTTGAGCTGTTTGAGCGTCTTCGCGCCCGGCACGCCGTCCTCGACCAGCGCCTCGGTCCGGTGAGAGGGCAGCGAGAACATCGCTATTTCAGAGGAGGAGAAAAACGCCGACAGCACGATGAGCAAGACGATGAGAGCGATTCCACCGAACAACACGGCGCTCTGCGGGACGGCGATGCCGACGACCTCGACGGCCTGCAGCATCGCTGTGGGCAGCTCGAACGTCGCTGGTGGGTCCAGAGCCATCAACGGTCGAAGTTGTAATCGCCGGGGATTAAGGCTTGTCATGGCCGGACCGCCGAAGCCCTTACCAGCGTCTCCGGCGTACGAACGGGCGTATGAGCGACCCCGACATCACACTCTACCGGTTGCAGGCGTGTCCGTACTGCGAGCGAGTCGTGCGAAAACTCCACGAACACGGGCTGGAGTACCGCTCGCGGTTCGTCGAACCGATGCACTCCGAGCGCGACGTGGTCAAGCGCCTCTCGGGCAAGCGGACCGTCCCCGCCATCGTCGACGAGAACACGGGCGTGACGATGAGCGAGAGCGCGAACATCGTCGAGTACATCGAGAACACGTACGGGGAGGCCGCGTGACGATGGAGCTCGAATTCGACATCGTCGACCTCGGCGAGGCCGACCACCCGGCGGAGGGCGAGCGGGCACCGGACTTCACCCGGCCGCTGGTCAACGACGAGTTCTGGGAGGACGTGGCCCTCTCGGAGCTGTGTGCCGAGCGCGACGACCCCGTCGTCCTCGTGTTCCACGCGATGGACGGCGCGTTCCCGGCGACGTACGTCTGGAACGAGATCCGCGACCGAGGGTGGCACGAGGACGCGACGGTCGTCGGCCTCTCCATCTCGACGCCGTACGCCCACAAGGACCTGCTCGAGGAGCGCGACATCGAGGGCGACTACCGGCTCTACTCGGACCCGGCCAACGGCGTCGCCGAGCGGTACGGCATCGCCATGGACCTCGACGGGATGGCAGGCCTCGCGGAGCCGCGGCCCGCCGTCTTCGTCCTCGACTCGGACCGGACCATCGAGTACGCGTGGGTCGGCGAGGAGTGGCCCGCCTTCCCCGACTACGACGCCGTGGAAGCCCAGCTGTGACCGGGCCGGCGGACCCGGACGAGGCCGAGTTCGAGGCCGCGGCGGCGGCGCTCCGCGAGGGCGACCTCGTGGTGTACCCCACCGAGACGGTGTACGGGCTGGCCGCCGTCGCGACCGACGCCGCCGCCGTCGAGCGGGTGTTCGAGGCGAAGGGGCGGGCGCGGGACAAGCCCGTCTCGATGGCGGTCCCCGACGTGGACGCCGCCCTCGAGTACACCCGGCCCACCGAACGCGAGGAGCGGTTCATGCGCGAGTTCCTCCCCGGCCCGGTCACCGTCGTGGTCGAGCGCCGCGAGGGGGTGCCGGACGTGCTGACTGCCGGCGGGTCGCGGGTCGGGGTGCGCGTCCCCGACGCCCCGGTCGCGCTCGCGCTGCTGGAGCGGGTCGCCCCGCTGACGGCCACGAGCGCGAACGTCTCCGGCAACCCGAGTGCGACAACCGTCGACGAACTGGACGCGGTCCGGGCGGAGGCCGCCGTCGTCCTCGACGCGGGCGAGACGCCCGGCGGCACCGGGTCGACCGTGGTCGACGTGGGGGCCGGAACCATCCACCGGCGAGGTACCGACGCCGACGCCGTCGAGGCGTGGCTGGCCGAGCACTGACCTAGAGGAGCGAGCGGAGCGAGCGCGTCCGCACCCCGCAGTCCTCGCGGTACTCGCAGGGCTCGCACTTCGCGTCGCTGTCGGCCCGCGCCGGCGGCCCGTCGATGCTCTCGGCGGTGCGGAGCGCTCGCCGGTAGACGCCCGCCCGCCGGGCCGTCAGTTCCACGTCCCGGACTACGCCGTGGGCGGGGTACTCCGCGTACGCTCGCTCGACGGGCCGTTCACAGCCCCACGAGAGGGCCTTCGCCGCCGCGACCAGTCTGACCGTCTGTGGCTCCCAGACGCCCTGCTCGGGGGGCTTTCCGGCGAAGACGAGCGACGGGACCGGGCCGGCGTCCGTCCTGACGAGTTTGTGGGCGACCCCGCGAGCGTCCTTCCCCGAGAGGTAGACGTCCCGGTCGGCCGGGTCGGCGAGCGCGTCCCACTCGTCGAGCCGGTCCCGGGCGTCGCGGAGGCGCTCCCGAACGGTGGTCGGGTCGGCCTCGATGGGGGCGGTCAGCAGGGCGGCGTCGTCGGTCAGGAGCCGCTCGTAGTCGAACGCGAGGTCGCGTATCGCGCCGACGCCCTCGGGGACGTCCGGCGGGCCGTCCCGGCGGCGGTAGTACAGTTTACGCGGGCAGTAGGCCGCGGTCTCCAGCTCGCGGAAGGTGTGGGCTGCCATGGCCGCCGCTGGCCCCGCGTTCGGTCAAAAACCTTCGCCGGGTCACATCGAGACGTCGGCGTCCGAATCCAGCGAGTCGATGTCCTCGGTCGCCTCTTCGAGGCCGCTCTCGCGGACGGCGGCGGTCATCTGGGTCGCGAGACCGGCCTCCGTGAGGACGTCCTCGAACGCGCTCTGGAAGCGGTGACTCACCCGTCGGGCGGCGGCCTGGGCCTCGACGACGCGGCGGTAGTGGGCGGCGGTGTCGGCGTCGACATCGAAGCGCTCGGCCAGTTCGTCGGTCGTCGCGCCGGCCACGGTCCGCCGGCGGAACGCCGCCATGTCGAACCCGGCGTCGTCGTCGCCCTCACGCAGGAGGTGGAGGTCGAGGCGGGCCTCGAACACCGTCGACGCGTCGGCCCCGAGGTCGTCGGCGATAGCGTCGTCCTCGCGGCCCTCGTAGAACGCCCGGACGACCGTCACGAGCGCGTCGTCGTCGAGCGCCGTGCGGAACTCGTAGCGGTCCCGCATCCGGGCGACCACGTCCCGGAGTCGCTCCGCGACCGTCGACTCGTCGACGTCGGTCAGCGACCCGCGTGCGGCCTCCTGTGATTCCGTGACCGTCCCCTCCTCGGCGACGTCCATGAAGATGTCACGGAGTTCCTCTGTCTTCTCGTCCATCGGACCGGTACCTTCCATCGCCGACGTATATAGGTGTTGGGTGGGCGACGCGATACTGCCAGAAACTTTCAACCGTTCATAAATTCTCGGGGACGGCGACGGTTCGTGCCAAGTTTCAAGTGCCATCGTGACACGTGGTAGAGTATGTCAATCGCGCTGCAGACGACCACACGGCCGACGTTCTGGCGCATCGGGCCCGTGGGGAAGGCCGTCTTCTACTATCTGGCCGCGCTGGCCATCCTCGTGTTCCTCTACGGCGTCTACGCCCGCGTGGCGCGGTACGCGCGGGCGAGCGAGGACCCGTTCGACAGACTGGACGGCCTCCCCGACCGGGTGTTCACGGCGGCCCGGTTGGCGCTCTCGAACCGCAAGCAACTCGACCGGGACACCGTCGCGGGCGTGATGCACGCCTTCGTCGTCTGGGGCTTCCTGACGCTGCTCATCGGGACGACGATTCTGGGCATCGACATGGACCTCTACCGGCCGCTGACCGGCGAGTCGTTCTTCGTCGGTCGCTTCTACCTCTCGTACTCCTTCGTGATGGACGCGATGGGCCTGCTGTTCGTCGTCGGCGTCGGCGTGGCCCTCTGGCGCCGGTACGGCCGCCGCATGGAGCGACTCCACGACCGACACACGTCCCGCGAGGACGACCTGTTTCTCGGGGCGCTGTTCGTGCTGGGCGTCGGCGGCTACCTCACCGAGGGCGTCCGGATACTGGGGACGTCGACGGTCCGCGACGTCTCCTTCGAGACGGTGAGCTTCGTCGGGTGGTTCGTCAGGGACGTCCTCCTGCTCGCGGGCGTGACCCCAGAGGCGGCCGCCGCCGCCTACCCGTTCGTCTGGTGGAGCCACGCGCTGGTGGCGCTGTGGTTCGTCGCGTGGATTCCCTACGCCAAGCCGTTCCACATGCTCTCGTCGTTCGGGAACCTCGTGGCCCGCGACGAGAAGGCCGGCGTCCGCCTCCCGGGCGTGCCCGACGACGCCGCACCGGAGGACATCGGCCCCAGCGAGATAGACGACTTCTCGTGGAAGCAGTTGCTGGACCACGACGCCTGCACGAAGTGCGGCCGGTGTTCGTCGGTCTGCCCCGCGAAGGCGTCCGGGCGGCCGCTCGACCCGCGGAACGTGATTCTGGACCTGAAGCGCTACCGCGAACAGCGGGACGCCGGCGGCGAGGACGTGCCCATCGTCGCCGACGGCGGGACCAGCGTCATCGACGCCCACACGATGGAGTCGTGCATGTCCTGCATGGCGTGCATGGACGCCTGCCCGGTCGACATCGAACACGTCACGCAGTTCACGGAGATGAACCGGCGGCTCACCGAGTCGGGCGAGATGGACGAACACGTGCAGGACGCGATGATGAACGTGTTCCAGCACGGCAACACCTTCGGCGACCCCGAACGGAAGCGCCCGGACTGGACCGACGACCTCGACTTCGAGGTGCCCGACGCCCGCGACCAGCCCGTGGAGTACCTCTGGTACGTCGGCGACTACCCGAGTTACGACGAGCGCAACCAGCAGGTGGCGAAGGCCCTCGCCCGCGTGTTCGAGGCCGCCGACGTCGACTACGGCATCCTCTACGAGGCCGAACAGACCGACGGGAACGACGTGCGCCGGGTCGGCGAGGAGGGCCTCTACGAGATGCTCGTCGAGGACAACGCCGCCGCCATCGCGGACTGCGAGTTCGAGTCCATCGTGACGACCGACCCCCACTCGTTCAACACCTTCCGGAACGAGTACCCCGAGTTCGACGCCTGCGAGTGGGACGGGTCGGACGTGTGCCACTACACGCAGGTCGTCGCCGACCTCGCGGAGTCCGGGGCGCTCGGGCTCTCGGGCGACGAACTCGACTACACCGTCACCTACCACGACCCCTGTCACCTCGGGCGGTACAACGACGTGTTCGAGGCTCCCCGAGAGCTGGTGGACGCGACGGGGTGTGACCGCCACGAGATGCCGCGCAACCGCGCCGACTCGTTCTGCTGTGGCGGCGGCGGGGGCGGCCTCTGGATGGACTTCGACGAGGAGCCCAAACCCAGCGAGGAGCGCCTGCGCGAGGCCCTCGAAGACACGGACGCCGGCGGCAGCGTCGAGAAGTTCGTCGTCGCCTGCCCGATGTGCATGACGATGTACGAGGACGGCCGCAAGACCGGCGGCTTCGAGGACGACCTCGAGGTCGTCGGTCTCACGGAGTTGCTGGCCGAGGCCGTCGCCGCCTGACCCGGTAGCGATTTGTGGCCACGCACCCGACCACCGCCCGATGTCGCTCAGGGACGACCTCGTCGACTGCCTGCTGGCCGACGGCGGCGCCTTCGAGCGTCGGCACGAGCGACTCCACGAGCGGTACGACCTCGACGGTGTCGCCGCGGCCGACCCCGGGACGGTGCCCGACGAGGCCGCGGGCGACCTCGACGCCCGCGACCGCGACCTCGTCCGGCGCGTCAGGCACTTCGACGACGGGCCGCTGGGGCTCGTCCTCTCGGGGCCGGCCTACCGGGACAACCCCGTCGTCTACGCGAACCGGCAGACGAGAGCGCTGACCGGCTACTCGCTGGCCGACCTCCGCGGCGAGAACCTCCGGCTCCTGCAGGGGCCCGACACGGAGCCCGCGGCCGTCGCCCGGCTCCACGAGGCGGTCGACATCTGGGAGCGGGCGACCGTCGACCTGTGGAACTACCGCCGGGACGGGAGCCGCTTTCGCAACCGCGTCACCGTCGTCCCCGTGCCGGACGACAGCGGGATGATACACAACTGGCTCGGGGTACAGGCCGCGGTCGACCCGCCGACGGCGTGAGCCGGCGCCGACCGAACGGTTATCCGTCCGAGTCGCCTCGGAGTCGGGTATGCAAGTCGCACTCGTCACCGTCGGCGACGAACTACTGTCGGGCGACACCGAGAACACGAACGCGACGTGGCTGGCCCGTCGGCTGAGCGACGCTGGCGCGACGGTCACACGGATCCTGACCGTCCCCGACGACGAGGCGGTCATCGCCGACGCCGTCGCCCGCTACCGCGACGCCTTCGACGCCGTCCTCGTGACGGGAGGTATCGGCGGCACGCCAGACGACGTGACGAAGGCGGCGGTCGCGCGGGCGTTCGACCGCGAGATGGTCGTCCCCGAGGACGTCCGTGCCCACCTCGAAGCGAAGGCCGAGCGGTTCGCCGAGAACAACCCCGAGATGGTCGACCGCTACGACATGGACCTCGACCTGGACGCGTGGGCGGGCGTCCCCGAGGGGGCCGAGCCGCTGCTGACCGACGAGAGCTTCGCCGCCGGCTGTGTCCTCGACGGCGTCTACGTCCTGCCGGGCATCCCCGAGGAGCTGAAGGCGATGTTCGCCACCGTCGCCGACGACTTCGGCGGCGACCGGACCACGGAGACCATCCAGACGCCCGCCCCGGAGGGCGCCGTCGTCGGCGTCGTCACGGAGGCCCGCGAGTCCTTCGGCGTCGCCGTCGGCAGTTACCCCCGGAAGGACGACACGCCGGGCCGGGTGAAGGTGACGGGCGACGACGCCGAATCCGTCGAACGGGCCGCGGCGTGGCTCCGCGAGCGCATCGAGACGGTCGACTAGAGCAGTTCCAGCACGCCCATCGCCGCCGCGGCGAGGAGAATCTCGAACGAGAGCGTGCCCAGCGCCGACAGCGGGACGAACCGGCGTGTCTCCATCCCGGCGACGCCGGCCGGCACCGTCAACATTCCGCGGGTGAACAACAGCGTGTTCGACAGCGGCACCGCGAGCAGGCCGAAGCGGTCGAACATCGCGCCGAAGCGGTCCATCTGGGCCTCGTCGACGCGGAACCACGGCCGGTCCAGGAGCCACTCGCGGCCGCCGCGTTTCGCCAGCAGGAACAGCGCCGTCTGGCCGGCCGTGGCGCCGAGGACGGCCACGAGGAGGATGGCCGCGACGGCCGGGAGGTCGTAGCCGCCGGCGGTCCGCGCCAGGACCGCGACGGCCGCGGGGACGAGCCCCTCGCTGGGCGCGAAGTAGAGCAGCATCGCGCCCTCGAGGACGAAGACGAAGAACAGCGCCAGCAGGCCGTACCGCTCGAGGAGCCGCTGGGCGTAGGCCGTATCGCCGAAGACGTACAGCGCGATGCCGGCGACCCCGAGGACGGCGAAGAGGCCGGCGACGACGAGCAGACCGTAGTCCTCGGCGAAGGTCCGCAGTGGGCCGCGAACGTCGGTGGCGTCTGTCGCCATCTATCTCGGAAGGCGGCCAACGCGACCATAGGTTTTCTGCATCCCCACCGGTCAGTTCGGAGACGGGAACTATCGACCGGCCCCGTGACGAGCAAGCGTACGTATCGAACATGGAGTCGGGGTCGAGCGGAGAAACCGCAAGAAGCGAGGTGCACAGAACCGTTTAGTAGACCGGTAGTGTCGGTAACACTTGGCATGGCGACAGAGCAACTGACCCGTCGAACGGCAGGCACCGTCGAGGACAACCCCGTCCGTCTCGACACGGACAAGGCCGAACAGATCATCGACGCACTGAACCGCGACCTCGCGGACGCGTACGTCCTCTACCACCAGCTCCACAAGCACCACTGGAACGTCGAGGGCGCCGAACACCACGACATCCACGTCTGGTTACAGGAGGCCTACGAGGACGTCGAGGCGGCGGCCGACGCCGTGGCCGAGCGGATCCAGGCGCTCGGCGGCGTCCCGCACGCGAGTATGCCGGCCCTGGCCGACGCCGCGACCGTCGAGGCCGAGGACGAGGACGTCTACGACATCCGGACGTCGCTGGGGAACGATCTGGAGATGTACGGCGACATCATCGAGAGCTACCGCGACCACATCAGCCTCGCCGAGAACCTCGGCGACCACGCCACGGGCGAGCTGCTCCGGCAGCAACTCGTCGACCTGGAGGAACACGCCCACGTCATCGACCACTACCTCGAAGACGACACGCTCGTCCTCGAGTCCGCGATACGGTAGGCGAAAGGACGGCGGCGGTTAGCTGACGTCGGGCGCGGTCTCGTCGGTGCGGCCCGGGATTTCGACCTCGATTTCGAGTTCCGGGTCGTCGACGCCCTCGAAGTCGATCTCGAGGCGCACCGGCTCACCGAAGGCGAAGGGCAGTTCCCACTCGTCGCCCTCGAGCGTGAGTTCGTCGGTCGCCTGCAGTTGTTCGCCGAGGGCGACGAGGAACTCGCCGGCGTCGGCCGCGCGCAGTCGGTACTCCTCCTCGAAGTTCCGCCCGGTCGTGATCGTGGTCTTCTCCGCGTCGGTGGTCGTATCGTCTGTAGGCTCTGTCATCGGTGGTCGTTCGCTGTCGAATCGTCGAGCGGCTGTCGTGCTGTTCGCCTCACCGGACGTCCGCGGCGTCGACCGTCAGGTCGGTCGCTATCCACCCGTCCGGGTTGTCGGTCGCCGTGAACACCGTGCGGCCCGGAACGGTCTCCTGCGCCGTCACCTGCGGCGACGAGTCCGCGTCACGAGCCGGCGTGTCGGCAGCGACAGTCGTTGCCTGCGGTTCCATCTTCGACATTCTGTTTAGGTTGGCCTAAACACTATAACCTTTCTCGTTCGGGGCGGGCCACAGACGGCGGCGAGCGGTGCCAGCGACGCGAGGTTTTTTCTCGTCGGCGTCGAATGAGCCGACAGATGGAACTCGAATCGGTGCCGGGCGTCGGGGCGAAGACGGCCACGGCGCTTCGGGAACTGGACGACCCCGAACGCGCCCTGCGCGACGGCGACGTCGCCACCCTCTCGCAGGCACCGGGTATCAGCGAGGGGCGGGCCGCCCGCATCGCACGGGGCGCCATCCGGGCTGACCACGACGACCCCGGCGGGTTCGCTGCGACGCCGCGTGCCCGGGAGATATTCGGTGCGGCGCTCGGCCTCCTGCAGGAGCGGACCGTCACCGACTACGCCGCGAAGCGACTGGAGACCCTCTATCCGAGCGGCGTCCGAAGCCGCATCGAGGAGGTCCGCGAGTTCAGCGAGCGCGCGATGGCCCGGGACCCCGACCCCGCCGTCCGCGAGGCGCTGTCGGGCGTGGAACCGCTGGCCGACCCCGGCGACGTGCGGGTCCGCGACCGCTGTCTCGCCACGAGCGACGCCGAACGCTACGCGGAGGCTCAGGAGGCCATCCCCGAGGTGAGCGTCGAAGTCGTCGACGACGCCCGCCAGCTCGCGGAACTGGCCCGCTCGTACTCGACGGTGGTCGCGCTGGACGAGGCCTTCGCCGGCGTCGACGTCGAGGGCGACGTCCGCGTCGAACCGGACGCGCTGGACGAACCCGCGTCGGTCGTCCCCGAACGCGTTCTCACCTTCTTCGCGCGCAATCGCGACCGGGTGCGGGCGGCCGCCGAGGTCCACCGCGCCGCCGGCCTCGAGGCACCCTGTGACCTCGAGACGCTCGCCGACGCGCTCGACAGGCTGGAAGAAGACGGGAGCGTGCGCGGCGACGACGAACTCGACCGGCTGGCGACGGCGGTCGACGACCTCGACGCGGCCGTCTCGACGGCCGAGAGCGTCGCCAACGACCACCTCCGGGAGGCCATCGAGGAGCGGGACGTCACCATCGAGGGGACCGACCTCCTCTCGCTGGTCGAGCGCGGCGCGGGGGTGGACTCGCTGCTGGGCCGGGAGCTGGCCGACGAGTACGCCGCCGCCGTCGAACAGGCCCGCGACCACCTCGTCGACGCCCTCGAACTGCGAGACACCGAGGCGATGGCCCGCCGGGCGTTCCCCGACGAACCCACGTACCCCGTCGAGCGACAGGAGGACGTGGTGAGCCGCCTGCGCGAGGAACTGACCGCCGCCCGGGACCGGCGCGCGACCCGACAGAAGCGCGAACTGGCCGACGACCTCGCCGACGTGCGCGGCGACGCCGAGCGGCTGGTCGCCGACGCCCTCGAACTGGACGTGGAACTGGCCGTCGCCCGCTTCGCGGCGGAGTTCGAGTGCACGATGCCCGAGGTCACCGACGACGGCGGGTTCGACATCGAGGGCGGGCGCTCGCCCCTGCTGGACGTCCCCTTCGAGGCCGTCGAACCCGTCGACTACGCCGTCGACGGTGTCACGGTCCTCTCGGGGGTCAACAGCGGCGGGAAGACCTCCACGCTCGACCTGGTGGCGCTGGTGACGACGCTCGCACACATGGGGCTGCCCGTCCCCGCCGAGTCGGCCCGGGTGGGCCGGGTCGCCGAGCTGCACTACCACGCGAAGACGCAGGGCACCCTCGACGCTGGCGCCTTCGAGTCGACGCTCCGGGAGTTCGGGGAGCTGGTCACGGACATCACGGCCGACCGGCCGGTGATGGTACTCGTCGACGAACTGGAGTCCATCACCGAACCCGGCGCGGCGGCGACCATCATCGCCGGCATCCTCGAGTCGCTGACCGACCGCGAGGCGACCGGGGTGTTCGTTTCGCACCTCGCCGAGGACATCGTGGCGGCGTCCGACGCCGACCTCACTATCGACGGCATCCAGGCGGAGGGGCTGGTCGACGGCGAACTCCGGGTGAACCGCTCGCCGGTCAAGGGGCAACTCGCCCGGTCGACCCCGGAGCTCATCGTCGAGAAGCTGGCCGACGACGACGGCGAGGACGGCTTCTACGCCGGGCTGCTCGGGAAGTTCGACTGAGCGGCGGTGCCGCCCGCTGGACGCGGTGCACCGCAGACAGCGGTCCCAGGGAACGAGCACCCGCGGGCCTACGACGGCACACTGCGACAGCCCCCGAACACGCCGGTCAGGGGCGGCCCGGCGCCCACCGGCAGTTTCACTTTCACTATCGGTGGCAAATGGTTAAGTGGTCCGGGAAGCTCGGTGAAAGTGATGAGCGACGACCCCGAGGAGGGGATGCTCGGCTGGGACGAGTCCGTGTTCCGGGACGAGCACGTCTTCGAGATAGACTGGCTCCCGGAGACGTTCAAACACCGGGAGACCCAGATGGAGACGCTCAAGTACTCGCTTCGCCCCGCCGTCCGGGGGTCGCGGCCGCTCAACGTCATCGCTCGCGGTCCGCCCGGCACCGGCAAGACGACGGCGACACAGATACTGTTCGACGAGTTGACCGCCCAGACGGACGTGCGCGCGGTACGGGTCAACTGCCAGGTTGACTCGACGCGCTACGCCGTCTTCTCGCGGCTGTTCGCCGAGATATTCGACTACGAACCCCCCTCCTCGGGTATCTCCTTCAAGAAGCTGTTCTCACAGATAACCGACAAGCTCGTCGAGGAGGACGAGGTGCTGGTGGTGGCCCTGGACGACGTGAACTACCTCTTCTACGAGTCCGAGGCCAGCGACACGCTGTACTCGCTGCTGCGGGCCCACGAGGCCCACTCCGGCGCGAAGATCGGCGTCATCTGCGTCTCCTCGGACCTCGAACTCGACGTCATCGAGGCGCTGGACACGCGCGTGCAGTCGGTGTTCCGCCCCGAGGAGGTGTACTTCAACAAGTACGACCAGACCGAGATCGTCGACATCCTCGACGAACGGGTCGAGCGCGGGTTCAACGAGGGCGTCGTCGGACCCGCGGTCCTCGACAGGGTCGCCGAACTCACCGAGGAACAGGGCGGGGACCTGCGGGTCGGCATCGACCTCCTGCGCCGGGCCGGGATGAACGCCGAGATGCGGGCCTCGCGGTCGGTCGAACTCGAGGACGTCGAGTCGGCCTACGACAAGTCGAAGTACGTCCACCTCTCGCGGCGGTTGCAGGAACTGTCCGACTCGGAGGCCACGCTCGTGGAGGTCATCGCCGACCACGACGGCAAGCGCGCCGGCGACATCTACGACGCGTTCAACGACACCAGCGGACTGGGCTACACCCGCTACTCGGAGATCATCAACAAACTCGACCAGCTGGGCATCATCGACGCCGACTACACCGACGTCGAGGGCCGGGGGCGCTCGCGGGAACTGCGCCTCAACTACGACGCCGACGCGGTGCTGGAGCGGCTGTGACACGTCGTCTGTCATCGTAAACGCGCCGCGACGAGAGCGGGCCGAACGGCCTACGCGCGGCCGTTCAGTGGACAGACGAAGTAGTTCGGCGGGCCGAAGCCGGGGCGGCCGAGTTCCACCTCGACGTAGTCTGCGGCGAGGACGTCCGCGGCGCTGGTGAGCGGCGCGTCCGCGTTGAACGCGTCGACGTCGGTCACTTCCGCGCCGAAGTGGGTCCACTGACCGCCGTTCCAGTCCTGGTCACCGGGCGCCGATTCGGAGACGAACGGTGACAGTTGCTCGTCGCTCGCCTCGCCGTTGGCGACGATAGGCTGCGTGCCGTCGTGGAGGAAGTAGATCCGGTCCTCGGGGTCCGGTCGGTCGTCGAGGACGTGGACCACGTTCGTCCGCCACAGGACGTCGTTGGCGTAGACGCGTCCGAACTGTTTGCCGTTGTCGTTGCCCGCACCGGCGGCCGCGGCGCCGGTGGTCCCCACACCCACCGCGGCCGTCGCGAGGGCCCCGGTCGTGCGGAGGAGTCGTCGTCGGGTGGGAGTTGGCTCGTCCATGGGAGTCACGGGAGGTGGGCACCTCCCGGTCGAGACGACGTGACGGGGATAAAAGGCCGTTTTTCGAACTCCGGGTCGACTCCGTACCGGGTCCGGGGGGAATCAGTATCGACTCTCTTCCAACTTCGTCGGCGCCGTCAGTCGAGTTGCTCGAAGGTCGTCTCGGCCCACTGGATGGCGTAGTCGGCGCCGTACTCGCGGTAGGCCTCCGTGTCGAGCGCGGCGAAGGGGGCCGGCAGGTCGACGCCGTGTTTGACCGCGCTACAGGCCAGTTCCGCGGCCGCGGCGAACCCGGTCTGGCCGCGGGCGAGCTCGCCCGGGAGGTCCGAGAGGCGGGGCTCGAGGCGCTCGCCGGCGTCGGCCCACGCGTCGTACAGGTCGGGGTAGTCCTCGGCCCACTCGCGGAAGGCGGCGCGGGTCTGGCGGCCGAGGTAGGCGTCGTACAGCGCCGCCGCCAGCTGGTAGGTGTCTGCGGGGCCGAGTCGCGGGTCGGTGACGCGGGCGAACTCGGGGTAGCGTTCACCGAAGAACCCGAGGAAGTGTTCGGGTTCGTCCAGTGCCACCTCGACGAGCGCCTCGGCGACGAGGAAGTCGACGAAGTCCGATGGCGACGTCTCCAGTCGCGGCTTGACGAACACGCAGGGTGGCTCGGTCTGGTGGGTCCAGGCGACGCCGCCGTCGCCGGGCATCCCGATGGTGAGGTCGCTCCCGGCGAGGCGGTGGAGTTGGTCGGGCGCGCTCTCGGGGACCCACGAGGGGTCGTACGAGAGCGGGTCGACCGAGTCGGTCACGAGGAGGAGCTCCTCGGCGACGGCCGAGTCCAGCGTCTCGAAGTCCCGCTGGCAGTTCAACACGAGCGCGTCGGGGGCGTACGCCTCCCGGACCGCCGACAGTTCGCCGTCCAGCGAGCGCTCGGTGAACATCAGGCCGAGAACAGAATCAGGTTGGCGACGATGAGGAGTGACAGCAGTGCCGACGCAGCGATTGTCCCGAGGACGAGTTTCGTTGCCGTGCTCATAGCCGAGTCTATCGCAGGCCCCGCATTAAACCTTGAGAAACGACTATCCGCTTGCCGCACCCCTGCCTCGGTATGGACAGACAGCGCGTCTCGACCGGGACCGAGTGGGAATCGCAGGTCGGCTACTCGCGGGCGGTACGGGCCGGCGACACCGTCCGGGTCGCCGGGACCATCGCGACGGACGACGACGGGGCGGTGGTCGCACCCGGCCGGCCCTACGAGCAGACGAAACACGCGTTGGACATCGTCACGGACGCGCTGGAGGACCTCGGAGCGAGCGCCGACGACGTCGTCGCCACCCGGCTGTACGTCACCGAGATGGGCCACCAGACGGCGGTGGGCCGCGCCCACGAGGAGGTATTCGGGGACGTGCGGCCGGCGGCGACGATGGTCGAGGTGTCGGGCCTCGCCGCCGAGGGGGCCGTCGTCGAGGTGGAAGCAGAGGCAATAGTCGATTAGTCGTCGGCCACGCCGACGCCGGAGCGGCGGGCCACGTCGCGCCACTTGCCCGTCCAGAAACGGCCGGTGTTGACCGCCGCCTTCAGGTAGAAGTCACCGACGAGGGCGACGAAGATGGCGGGCAGGCCGAGGCCGAGGCCGGGCGAGACGCTCACCCCGACCAGCGGCACCGTCGCGACGAACGACGCCGGGAGCGCGAGCATCGCCACGGGGAGACGGAAGCAGTAGCCGCCGAGAACCGTGCCGTACAGTGGCCAGCGGGTGTCGCCGGCCCCGCGCAGGCTCCCCCGCATCGTCCGCGAGACGGAGAAGCCGGCGACGATGAGGCCGAACACCCGGACGAACTGCGCCGCGAGTGCCGGGTACTCCGTACCGAACAGCGAGACGACGGGGCGGGCGAAGACGACGAGGACGGCGCCGATGGCCAGCTGGACGGCCAGCGCCACCCGAAGAGTCTGCCAGCCGTACTCGGCCGCCGAGGACTCCTCGCCCGACCCGAGGTGCTGGCCCACGAGCGTCGACGCCGCCGTCGCGTACCCCCACGCGGGCATCAGCGCCAGCAGCATCACCCGCCGACCGATGGCGTAGGCCGCCAGCGTCGGCGTCCCCAGCACCCCGAGGACGAACAGGAAGGGGAACCGCGCGAACGTCTGGAGCAGGCGCATCCCCGACAGCGGCAGGGCGACGCGGACGATCTCGGTCAGCAGGCCGAGGTCGAACTGCGGGCCCCGCAGGGGCAAGCGCACCGCGTACCGCCCCGAGACCAGCAGGCCGAGGAAGATGGTCGCCGCCAGCGTGTTGGCGACGGCCGTCCCGATGGCCGCCCCGGCGATGTCCAGCCGCGGGAACGGGCCGAGGCCGAAGATGAGGACGGCGTTGAGGACGACGTTCGTCGGCAGCGTCAGGAGGCGGACGTACATCGGGGTGCGGGTGTCCGCGCTGCCGGCCAGCGCCCGCGAGGCGACCATGCTCCAGAAGCGCGGGGCCATCGACAGCATCACGATGGAGAGGTAGGTCGCGCCGAAGTCGATCGTGGCGGCGTCGTCGGCGAGAACGCCGACGAGCACGTCCGGATACAGCCACGAGACGGCCGTCAGCGGCGCCGACAGCAGGAGGGCGATCCACAGCGACTGCTTGACCGCGAGGTTCGCGCGGGCCGGTCTGTCGCTCCCCTGCAGCCGGGAGACGACGCTGATGGTGCCCGAGGACACCGCCAGCGAGAGGCCGAAGCCGACGAAGTAGTACTGGAAGCCCAGCTCGAGGCCGGCGATGGCGGCGTCGCCGAGCGCGACGCCGACCATCAGGAAGTCGGCCAGTCGCAGGAGGATGCGGAGGCCGCCGGTGACCATCACCGGCGCGGCGAGGTCGGTGGCCTCGGTGGCCTTCTGTCGGTCGACCAGTCCGGCACGCGCGAGGAGGGCGGGCACGCCCTGTACGAGTCGGCGGAGGAGCCAGCGGACCATCTACCGGGAGTGAGGACGGCAGACCCCTGTCAGTTTCGGCGTCAGGGGACCAGCTGCTCGCCGTCCTCGTCGTAGATAGTGATGGCCTCGACGGGGCAGGCCCGGGCCGCGAACTTCGCGTCGAACTCGGCGTCCTCGGGTATCTCGCGCACGAACAGGTCCTCGGACTCCTCCTCGCTGTCGGCCAGCACCGCCTTGCCGGCGTCCTCGTCTCGCTCGAAGGCGTCCCACTCCGCGACACACTGGAACATCCCGATACAGGTGTCACGGTCGTATTCGACGTACATACGGTCGCGTTGGCCCGTGACGGTCAAAGGCGTTCCCCTCGGGCCGGCAGGTGATGACGACAGTTTAAATCGGAACGGGGTCCAACGGGGGTGTAATGGACGTTGCGGACCTGCCGGGAGTCCCCGACTGGCTCCCCGACCACCTGCGCGACGACGGTATCGAGGAACTGTACCCCCCACAGGCCGAGGCCGTCGACGCGGGGGTCACTCAGGGACAGAACATCGTGGCCGCGATACCCACCGCCAGCGGCAAGACCCTCGTCGCCGAGCTGGCGATGCTCTCGGCCGTCGCCCGCGGCGGCAAGGCGCTGTACATCGTCCCCCTGCGGGCACTCGCCAGCGAGAAGCAGGCCGAGTTCGAGCAGTTCGAACAGTACGGCCTCGACGTGGGCGTCTCGACGGGCAACTACGAGTCCGACGGCGGGTGGCTCGGCGACAAGGACATCGTCGTCGCCACCAGCGAGAAGGTCGATTCCCTCGTGCGAAACGACGCGCCGTGGCTCGAGGAGTTGACCTGCGTCGTCAGCGACGAGGTCCACCTCGTCGACGACGGACAGCGCGGCCCGACGCTGGAGGTGACGCTGGCGAAACTCCGCCGACTGAACCCCGACCTGCAGACCGTGGCGCTGTCGGCGACCATCGGCAACGCCGACGAACTGGCGACGTGGCTGGACGCCGAACTCGTCGACTCGGACTGGCGCCCCATCGAGTTGCAGAAGGGCGTCCACTACGGACAGGCCCTACACTTAGAAGACGGGAGCCAGCGCCGGCTGGCGGTCCAGAACAACGAGAAGCCGACCGCCGCCGTCGTCCGCGACACCCTGCAGGACGACTACGACGAGGACGGCGACCTCGTCGAGGAGGGTGGGTCGTCGCTCGTGTTCGTCAACTCCCGGCGTAACGCCGAGGCCGCCGCCGGGCGCCTGGGGAGTACGGTCCGACCCCACCTCACCGGCGAGGAGGAAGCCGAACTCGCCGACGTGGCCGCGGAGATTCGGGACGTCAGCGACACGGAGACGAGCGACGACCTCGCCGACGCCGTCGAACAGGGCGCGGCGTTCCACCACGCCGGCCTCGCCCGGGGGCACCGCGAACTCGTCGAGGACGCCTTCCGGGACCGCCTCGTCAAGGTCGTCTGTGCGACGCCGACGCTCGCGGCCGGGGTCAACACGCCCTCCCGGCGCGTCGTCGTCCGGGACTGGCGCCGCTACGACGGGACCGCGGGCGGGATGCAACCGCTGTCCGTGCTGGAGGTCCACCAGATGATGGGCCGTGCGGGCCGGCCGGGGCTGGACCCCTACGGCGAGGCGGTGCTGGTCGCCAACAGCCACGACGAACTGGACGAGCTGTTCGAGCGCTACGTCTGGGCCGACCCGGAGCCGGTCCGGTCGAAGCTCGCGGCCGAGCCGGCGATGCGGACCCACATCCTCGCCACCGTCGCCTCGGGGTTCGCCCGCTCCCGGTCGGGCCTGCTCGAGTTCCTCGAGGAGACGCTCTATGCCAGCCAGACCGACGAGACCGGCCGGCTGGAGCGCGTGGTCGACGACATGCTGACCTACCTCGAACGGAACGGGTTCCTGGAAGTCGACGGCGGCGAACTCGACGCGACGTCGCTGGGCCACACCGTCTCCAGCCTCTATCTGGACCCGATGAGCGCCGCCGAGATCATCGACGGGCTGCGGGACTGGCAGCGGTCGGCCGCCGAGTCGGCCGAGGCGGCGACGGAGGGCGGGTTCACGACCGCCAGCGAACTCGCCGACGGACAGGCCGCCGCGGGCGAGGCAGACCCCGACGACATCTCCGCGCTGGGCCTGTACCACCTCGTCTCGCGGACGCCGGACATGTACCAGCTCTACCTGCGCTCGGGCGACCGCGAAGAGTACGAGATGGAACTGTACGAACGGGAGGACGAGCTGCTCGGGCCGACACCCTCGGAGTTCGAGGACGAGCGCTTCGAGGACTGGCTGTCGGCGCTGAAGACCGCCCGCCTGCTGGAGGACTGGGCCGACGAGGTCGAGGAGGACACCATCACCGAGCGCTACGGTGTCGGTCCGGGCGACATCCGCGGGAAGGTCGAGACCGCCGAGTGGTTGCTCGGCGCCGCAGAGTCGCTGGCCAGCGAGCTGGACACGGACGCCGCCCGCGCGGTCAGCGAGGCCCGCATCCGCGTCGAACACGGCGTGCGCGAGGAACTGGTCGACCTCGCGGGCGTGCGCGGCGTCGGCCGGAAGCGCGCCCGCCGCCTGTTCGAGGCGGGCATCACCGACCGCGCCGAACTGCGGGACGCCGCGAAGCCGGTGGTGCTGGCGGCGCTCCGGGGCCGCCGGAAGACCGCCGAGAACGTCCTCGAGAACGCCGGGCACCGGGACCCCTCGATGGCGGACGTCGAACCGGACCCGGACGTCGAGGTCCTCGAGACGGAGCCGCGTGACGGTGACGAGGACGACCACGGCGCCGAGACGGGCGAGGACCAGTCCAGTCTGGGTGATTTCTGATGCGGGTCGTCGAGGGCTCCGCGACCATCGTGGACGTGGGCGGGTTCGTCGCGGACCTGGAGGCCGTCGGTGACCGACACGGCGCGACGGTGCAGGCGTTCGACGCCCGCTACATCGTCGACCGCGCGCACCTCGAACGGGCCGTGGCGCTGGCCGAGCGGGCCCGACGGCGGGACGACACCATCGCCGACGACTTCGGGGTCGAGATACTGCTGTACGCGGCCGGCCGCCGGCAGATCAACCGCGCGCTGGAGCTGGGCGTCACCGAGGGCGAGTGTCGGGTCGTCGCCGTCGTGGTCGGCGGCGACGAGGCCGGGGCGGCCGACGACCTGCGGTCGCTCCTCGACCCCGCCGACGTCCTCGGCGCGTACGACCCCGAGCGGGTTCGGACGTTCTTCGACGTGACCGACACCGAACTCGCGGCCACGGACGGATCGCTTGCCGACGCCGTCCGCGAGCGCGTAGCGCTGTTGCCGGTCGAGAAGTAGCGAGGAATCGAGCACCGCGAGAATCCTCGAAGCGATGCGGTGACCGGAACGGACCGCGGAGCAGTAGCGAGGAATCGAGCACCATCGTTTTGCCGAATCGTCCGTTAGGCGAACACATGGACCCGCAGCAGCGCAGATGGGGACGACCATGAGCGCCCTCACCGACCCCGTGACCGTCGGTGGCCTCACGCTGCCGAACCGCCTCTACCGCGCCCCGGTGCTGGAGTGTGCCGGCAACGACGACGGTGCGGTCGACACCCTCGTCGACGAGCTCGAACCGACCGCCGCCTCCGGCGTCGGCCTCGTCTGTCAGGGCGCCAGCATCGTCACGCCGGAGGGTGGCTGTGCCGCCCCGAACATGACCCGGGTCCACGACCCCGACTTCGTCGAGCGCCTCGAACGACTGACCGACGCGGTTCATGCACACGAGGGCAAGATATTCCTCCAGCTCGCTCACGGCGGCCTGCGGAGCATGGCGACGTGGCACGCCGGCTACCGGGAGCGCCACCCCGACGAGCGACAACTGGCCGTCTCCCGGCCGCCGTGGCAGCTGCGTGCGCTCGACCGACTGGGACTGATTTCGCTCGACCCGGTCGTGCTCTCGACGGACGAGGTGTACGACCTCGCCACACAGTTCGGGCGGTGTGCGGGCTACGCCGTCGACGCCGGCTACGACGGCATCCACCTCTCGGCGGCGAACATGAGCCTGATTCAGCAGTTCCTCTCGCCCTTCTACAACCACCGGAGCGACGAGTTCGCCGACGGCGTGCGGTTCCTCGAAGCGGTTCACGACGCGGTCCGGGACCACGCCGGGGACGTGCCGCTGGTGACGAAGGTGCCTGCGGAGACCGTCGCCCCAAGTTTCGTTCGAAGGTATCTGACGCTGTCCGACGGCGTCGACGTCGCCGAGCGGCTGGCCGCCATCGGCTACGACGCACTGGTTCCCGTCGAGGTGTCGACGTTCTGGGACATGAGCATCGTCCGCGGCGCGTTCCCGGACCGGGCGTGGGCCGCCAGCGACTTACAGGACGACTACGCGGCGGCGTTCGGTGGTCGAACGCGCGCGCGAGCGGTGGCGGTCCTCAACCGACTGCAGGCACGCCGGTTCGACCACGAACCGGGCTGGAACGCCGACTTCTGCCGTCGGGTCCGCGAGCGCGTCGACGTACCGGTGCTGCTCGAGGGTGGCCTGCGGACGCGGGCCGACTGCGACCGGTATCTGGGCGCCGACGACAGGGACCCCGCCGCCGACCTGGTCGGGATGGCGCGGCCCTTCTACGCCGAACCGCGTCTCGGTGCCCGGTTGTTGGACGGCCACGACGCCCTGTGTGCG
This sequence comes from Haloarcula sp. MBLA0163, assembly GCF_055632435.1. Lineage (NCBI taxonomy): Archaea > Methanobacteriati > Methanobacteriota > Halobacteria > Halobacteriales > Haloarculaceae > Haloarcula > Haloarcula sp. MBLA0163. Next base: position 3,196,304 of record NZ_CM145745.1, on the reverse strand, counting down.
AGTTGCAACAACTGCACCGTCCCGCAGGTGACCGGCGAACCGGGTCGGTGCCGGACGCCCTCCGTCGTGCGGGCACAGGCACGGCTCTCGAAATCTGGTGCCTACGAGCGAAACGAACCGGAGGAGTGAGTCGAGAGCCGTCGAACCGTGTTCGGCGTCGCGTCCCGCCTGCCCGAAACGTCGCTCAGTCTACAGTTTATTCGGCGGCCGACGTCCCCGAGAGAAAGCCTCATCCCCCTCGAACACTGACTGCCGGGCGATGACTGCCGAGATTACGTCGGAGCGCCTCGACCTCACCGTCGACGGCGACGACGTGGACGTACACTACCGCACCGGTGGCGAGGGGCCGCCGATGGTGTTCCTGCACGGCATCGGGTTGGACGCCGCCACCGTCTCGTGGCGCCACGCGCTCCCCGAACTGGCCGAGGAGCGGACCGTCTACGCACCGGACTTGCCGGGCCACGGCGAGAGCGACAAACCCGACCGCGCGTACACGACGGCGTACTATCTGGAGACGGTCGAGGCGTTCCTCGACGCACTCGACATCGAGGCCCCGGCAATGGCCGGTCTCTCGATGGGTGGGGCACTGGCACTGGGCCACGCGCTCGATGGGGGCGAGGTCGAGCGACTCGCCCTCGTCGACAGCTACGGACTGGGCGCCGACGCCTACTGGCGGACGGCCGCCAGCGGCGTGTTGCAGACGCCGGTCCTCGGGAACATGCTCTGGCAGGGCGTCAGCGCCTCGAAACCGGCCATCAGGACGGGGCTGCGGAGCATGGGCGCGACCGAACCCCCGCAGGAACTCGTCGACGACGTGGACGCGGTGGTCGACCGGCAGACCGTGCGGGCGATGCGCCGCTGGCAGCGCAGCGAGTTCCGGCGGACGGGATTCCGGACGGACTACTCCGACCGCCTCGACGAACTGTCGGTACCGACCCTCCTGGTCCACGGTGAGGCCGATCCGCTCCTCCCCAGGTCGTGGTCGAAGCGGGCGGCAGCGGCGCTGGACGAGAGCGAGTTAGAGATAGTCGAGAACTGCGGGCACTGCCCACCGCGTGAGCGGCCGGAGCGGTTCAACCGGGCGCTGCGCTCGTTCTGTTAGTTCGGCAGGTCGTCGATGAGCACGACGGCCTCGCCGTCGATGACGACGTCCGACTCGTTCTTGACCCGCGTCGTCAGGCGGTACTGGTCGTCGCCGAGGTCCTCGACGATCTCGCACTCGGCCGTGAGACGGTCGTCGATACGTACGGGGTTGTGGAACTCGAGGTCCTGCGAGAGGTAGATTGTCAGTCCGGGGAGGCGCGCGAGCGCCGCGCTGATGAGACTGCCGACCAGCGTCCCGTGGGCGATGCGGCCGCGGAACCGTGTCTTCTCGGCGAACTCGTCGTCAAGGTGGAGCGGGTTCGTGTCCCCACTCGCGGCGGCGAACTGCTTGACGTCGCCGTCGGAGATGGTTTTGGTGAACTCGACGCGGTCGCCGACGCCCAGGTTGTCTGGGTGGTCCTCGGAGATGGTGACGTGCCACTCGGGCAGGTCCTCGTTCGGTTCGATACGCTCGGCGGGAGGGGCAGCGTCCCCCTCCTCCTGCTGGACGCCGAACGCCGCAAACGCTGCTCGGTTCGCCGCAACGACGCTGTTGAACATGTGGGAAGAAGTCTCGGTCCACGTATCGAGCAGCGGATTCCGATGTGATTCAGAACTCATCGATGGGACGTATTTAGGGGTCCGGCTATTAAATCTTGGTGTTATTTCGTCCTCGATGGCCACGAGACGGCTTCTACCGACCGACAACGGCATAATGGCGATTCGATGACCACTCCAGCGGCGCCGAACGCGTCGCTCACCACCTCTCAGCCTTTCATACCATTCAATGGTACTCAATGGTATCAGATGGTAAACGAGGGGAAGTTTTAAGTCATTGAACAGTGTAGTAGGGAGTACAGATGGCCGACGAGGACGATGGTCTGATGTGGCCCCCGATGTTCAAGGGGATGCAGCAGGCGAGCGAGAACGCGATGGAACAGCAGCAGCAGCTGATGAAGCAGATGTTCGCGAGCGGCGGCATGCCGAGCTTCGATATGAATCAGCTCGGTGCGATGAGCCAGATGGCGACGTTCAAGACCCGCGTCCAGAGCGGTGGACGAATCAGCATCCCCGACGCCGAGCGTGAAGCGCTCGGAATCGAAGAAGGCGATATCGTCCAGACAGTCGTCCTCCCGGTCAGCAACAACAACAGCGAGTAATACAACAATGGTAGACTACACAACCCCCGTCACGACCGCTTTCGAAATGCAGCGCGCGTCCATCGAACAGAGCCAGAAGGCCCTCGAGCAGACCGTCTCGTTCCAGCAGAACGTCAGCGAGGCGTTCATCGGTAGCCTCGACACCCAGGAGTCGGCCCAGCGCCGCGGTGTCGAGCTCTCGAAGACCGTCTTCCACAGCTACCTCGACGCCGTCGAGAGCACGGTCCCCGGCATGGCCGGCACCGTCGACGAGGTCCGTCAGGCCGTCGACGAGCAGTACGACTTCCTGCTCGAGAACCACGCCGAGGTCTTCGACAACATCGAGAGCGAGCTCGTCGAGGGCGTCGAGTCCTACGACGAGATGACCGCCGACTACGTCGACGCCGTCGACGAGCAGGTCCAGATGCTCGTCGAGGCTCACGAGGAACTCGAGTCCCAGTCCGTGGAGGTCGCCGAGCAGTTCAGCGACCAGCTCGAAGAGGTCCAGGAGCAGGTCGAGGAGATGCAGGCGCAGGTCGAGGAAGTGCAGGCCCAGGCCGCTGACGCCGTCGAAGCGTAACGAACCAGCCGTTTTTTGTGCGCGACAGCGCGAATTACTAGATACATGAGCGATACAAACCAGATGCAGGACGAATGGGCAGAGATGGTCGAACAGATGAACGACGCCGTCGCCGACTCGATGGAACAGAACATGAAGGCCCAGGCGGCCTTCGTCGAGTCGTGGGCCGACGCCGTCGAGGACTCCATCCCGGAGGAGAACGAGCTCTCCGAAGGGCTGCAGGGGTACAACGCAGCCTACGAGGAGTGGATCGACGCGGCCGAGCAGATGGTCGAACGCTCGACCGAGGCCGCACAGGGCGAGGACGTCGACCCCGCGGAGTTCCGCGACATCTGGCTCCAGTCGGCCAACGAGGCGTTCAAGCACGTGATGGGTACGTCGGCGTTCGCCGCGGCCAACGGCCAGCTCGTCGAGTCGATGATGGAGATGCAACAGGAAGCCGACGAGCTCAACCAGGACGCCATCGCCCAGATGGGGTTCCCGACCCGCGACGACATGGACGAGGTCGCAGAGCGCCTCGTCGAGGTCGAGCGCCGCCAGCACGCCGTCGAGGAGAAGCTCGACCGGGTCCTCGAACACCTCGAGGAGTGAGCCATGTCGAGTAACCCATTCAACCCGTTCAAGGCCGCGCTCGACTGGCAGACCAAGACGCTGGAATCCATGTCCGAGGCCGCCGAGACGAGCCAGGTCGCCGACGAGCGGCTCGAACTGATGGAGTCCGTCGAGGTCGGCGAGACCCCATCGGAGGTCGTCTACGAGGAGAACAAGCTCGAACTCCTCCACTACGACGCCGAGGCCGCCGGCATCGAGGTCGACGAGGACGAGAAGGAAGCCGTGCCCATCCTCATCGTCTACGCGCTCATCAACCGGCCGTACATCCTCGACCTGCAGAAAGAGCGCTCCGTGGTGCGCCGACTGCTCGAGGCCGGCCACGACGTCTATCTCATCGACTGGAACGAGCCATCGCGGCTCGACCAGCACCTCACGCTCGACGACTATGTCAACCGCTACATGGACAACTGCGTCGACGTGGTCCGGGAGCGCTCCGGCCAGGACGCCATCAACATCCTCGGGTACTGCATGGGCGGGACGATGTCGGTGATGTACACCGCACTCCACAAGGAGAAGGTCAACACGCTCGGCCTGATGGCCGCCGGCCTCTGCTTCGACCAGACCGGCGGTGTGCTCGAAGAGTGGGGCTCCGACGAGTACTACGACCCCCAGGACGTGGTCGACACGTTCGGCAACGTCCCCGCAGATATGCTCGACATCGGCTTCGCGCTGATGGACCCCGTCGACAACTACGTCTCGAAGTACATCCGTCTCGCGGAGAACTTAGAGAACGAGTCGTTCGTCGAGAACTTCGGCCGGATGGAGAAGTGGCTCGGTGACGGCATCGACGTCGCCGGCGACGCCTACGTCCAGTTCCTCGAGGACGTCTATCAGGACAACAAGCTCTACAAGAACGAGCTGGAACTCGACGGCAAGCACGTCGACCTCGAGAACATCGACATGCCCGTCCTCCAGCTCATGGGCGAGTACGACCACCTCATCCCGCCGGAGGCCTCGAAGCCGTTCACCGACGTCATCCCGAGCGAGGACACGAAGACCATCGAGTTCTCGACGGGCCACATCGGCCTCTCGGTGTCCTCCTCGACGCACGCGGACCTCTGGCCAGAGGTGGCCGAGTGGTACAGCGACCGCAACCCGTCCGACGAGGTCGACATCGAGGTCGAGTCCCCCGGCGAGACGGCCGCGGAGGCCGTCGAAGAGGTCGCCGAGGACGTCGTCGACGCGACCGAAGACGCCGTCGAGACCGAGGAGTTCGGCGCCGAGGCCGGCGCCGACGTCGAGACCGTCTCCGGCATCGGGCCGACCTACGCCGACCGCCTGCGCGCCGCCGGCGTCGAGACCGTCGGCGACCTCGCGGGGTACGACGCGGCCGAACTCGCGGACATCGCCGAGACGACCGAGTCCCGCGCACGGGACTGGCTCGACCAGCTCTAGCCCGGCGATACCTTTTCGCACTGGCCGCCGAAACGTCGCTATGCGCGTCTCCGTCATCGGCGGATCGAAGGTGACAGACGAACAGTACCGGCAGGCACGGACCGTCGGGCGGTTGCTCGGCGAGCGGGACCACGAGGTCGTCTGTGGCGGCCTGACCGGCGTCATGGAAGCGGTGTGCAAGGGCGCCAGCGAGACCGGCGGCCACACCATCGGCATCCTCCCGGGCGAGCACCGGGCGGCGGCCAACGACTACGTCGATACCGTCATCGCCACCGGGATGGGCAACGCCCGCAACGTCCTCGTCGTCATGAACGGCGCAGGGGTCGTCGCCGTCGACGGCGGCACCGGGACGCTCTCCGAGCTGGGTCATGCGCTCGACATGGGGCGGCCGGTCGCCGGCATAGGGACACACTCGGTCGCGGGCGTCGACGGCGTCGAACACGTCGAGACGGCCGCCGACGCGGTCGATTACGTCGAGACGGCAGTGTAGCGCCACAGCGCCGCGGCCAGCGCGAGGAAGGTGACTCCGACCGCGCGGACCCGGCGACGGGCTCCCGACGTCGGGCGGAACTCGACGGCCAACAGTCGGGCGTACCCGACGCGGGCGGTCCGCAGGAGGACGCCGGGAACCGCGAGATGGGCGAGGCCGACGAGGGCGGTGACGACCACGGCGAGGCGGCGCTCACGTTCGCTGAACTCCATAGCGGTGAGAAGGGGCGCCGCGCGCAAAAGTGGACCCCCGGGAGTGGAATCGCGTGCCACAGCGGCCCGCCGTCGGCGCCGAGGCTACCCCAAGGCGGCCGCGGATGCGCCACGGGCAGCGAGCGACCGAGCCCTCACTCGAACCAGTCGACGAAGCTCCCGTCGAGGAGCGTCTCCTTCTGCCGGTGGATGTAGGTGGACTGCATCCCCCAGATGGCCTCCGGTAGCGGGACGTGTTCCTCGACGCGCCGGCGGACGTAGTCGTGTTTCCAGCGGGCCGGCGTGAGTCGACGGTCGACCCGTTCGCGGAGCGGGCGGATGTACCCGTGGGCCTCCTCGGCGGAGAGGCCGCGCTGTTCGAGCCCCTCGCGGGCGTGTTCGAACAGTTCGCCGTACAGCTCGTCGGTCGAGGTGGTCGTCGCGCCGTCCGCCGTTATCCACTCGATGTCGGCCCGCAGCCCCTCGCGAGTGGCCGCGTAGAAGTTCTCCTTGGCCGTCGCCCAGTCCAGCGACTGGATGGGGTGTTCGAGTCGCGGCAGACTCTCCATCAGGCCCGCGAACAGTGCCTCGAAGGCGATGGCGTCGTCGACGGTCGGTTGGGCCGGCAGCGGCCGGAACTCGATGCGGGCGTTGGCCGCCGAGCGGGTCGCCCCCTCGAACACCGGACGGATCCACCGCCAGTACGAGCCGTGTTTGTGTCGGAGGTGGACGAACGCGTCGTCGAAGCGGGTGCCGGACTGGACGTCCATCGGGACGATGGTGTCGTCGGCGACGATGTCGTCGATGGCGTCCTCGACGGTGTCGAAGTCCGGCGGGAAACACACCTTCGGTGGCGTCGGGTCGTCCTCGGGCGGGTTGAGGACGGACTCGAAGACGCCGATGCGGTGCTCCATGTGGGCGTCCTCGAGTATCTCCTCGGCCGGCGCGTCGTCGTAGAGGTCCGGGGGAAGAACGGAGCGTTGACCCCCAGCGCGAGTACGGGCGCGGCGACGCGCAGGGCGTAGCTGAAGTACTCCGGGAGGTCCGGCGCGTGGGGGATCTGGTAGTGCGGTTGGATGGAGGTGATGAGCGCCTCGGGCATCACCGTCTCTGCCTGGAGGGAGACGTGTGGAGCGTCGAGTTCGAACGCCGAGGGGTAGTCGGTGTTGGCCATCGTGTGGTACCGCACCGCGTCGGACATGTTGGTCCCGATGCGAACGCCGTCCTCGGAGACGGCGTCACAGAGGTAGCTCTCGGCCGTCTCGCCGTTCGGCGGCACCGTCCACATCCCGTCGGAGACGAGCCGGATCCCCTCGGTCCCGAGTCGCTGCTGGGCCGGCATCAGCGACGCCTTCAGTTCGTCGCGCTGGGCCGCCAGTCCGTGGGAGTTCAGTGGCTGCGGGCTGGTCTGCATCTCCGCGTTGTGGAGTCCGAGCTCCTTCTCGAACCCGATGAGCTCGAGCAACTGCCGGGGGACCCGCCGGAGGGCGTCGGTCTGGTCGTCGACGGCGTACAGCTCCAGCTCCATTCCGACGATGGCCTCCGTGTTGTCGAACGTCCCCGACCGGACCTCGTCTTTGAGCTGTTCGGCCTCCTCGCGTGCGTTCGCGTGGAACGCCTCGGGGTCCACGTCGAGCGCCCGCGCGACCGCCGCAGCCAGTTCCGATGCCGACATGGACGCGGGTTCACGTCCGGACGTGTTAAGTGTGGTCCAGTCGCCGCGAGTGCGGTACGTCGACCGGTTCGACGCCGCTCACAGCAGCTCGTCGACGTCGCTGTGGGTCTCCGCCAGCGGGTCCCCGTCGGGCATCGACAGCGCCCCCTCGACGGCGTCCCGGGCCGCCGGAAGCGGGTCGTGGCTCTCGACGTAGGCCGCCAGCGCGAAGGTTCGCTCGCCGACGCCGGCCAGCGTCCGGGCGTCGCCGCGGGCGAGGTCCCCCGAGAGCCAGTCCCGGACGATATCGCGGCCCCGCGGTCCGAGCGGCGACACCTGCTCGCCGAGTCGGTGGAGCGTCTTCGCCGCGGTCACCGGCGGGACGCCCGCCGCGTGCCCGCAGTCGTCGACGGCGTCGCCGGCGGCGTACGACTCGACCACCGTCGCCGCCGCCTCGGCCGAGCACGGCAACGCCTCTGCGAACGGCCCCAACCGCTCGGCCAGTGGCGCGTCGGTGTCGTCGACGGCCGCCACCCCGCAGTCGCGTTGCCGCTCGGTCACCTCGATGCCGGCGGCAATGTCTGCCAACCCCATTGGTATCGCTATCTGCGCGTCGAAATTTAAACGTGGTGACTCCGTCGCGGTCGACGCCCGCAGCCGTACGGTACGTACTGGTGACCGGTCGGTAGTTGCGTCCGAAACCGACCGCAGACGGGCGTATCCATCGGTTTTTTAACCCGCCATCCGGCCGTAGGTCGAACTACGATGAGCACGACTACGACGGGGTGCCCCGAGTGCGACGGCGCGCTCCAACAGGACGGCACGGAGACGGTGTGTGACCGCTGCGGACTGGTCGTCGGCGAGGACGCCATCGACCGGGGGCCCGAGTGGCGCAGCTTCGCGGACGACGACACCCAGCGGGCCCGGACCGGGGCGCCGCTGACCCGGTCGCGCCACGACCGCGGCCTCTCGACGGACATCGGCCGGTCGACGCGACTCAAGGGGCGGAAGCGCCGGCAGATGGCCCGGCTCCGGCGCCAGCACCGCCGCGCGCAGGTCAGCTCCAAGCGCGAGCGCAACCAGATATACGCGTTCACCGAGATCCGGCGCGTCGTCGGATCGCTCGGCCTCTCCGACGCCATCCGCGACCGGGCCTGTGTCCTCTTCGAGTCGGCACAGAACGAAGACCTACTGCAGGGGCGGTCGCTGGAGGGGTTCGCCGCCGCCGCGGTGTACGCCACCTGCCGCACCGAGGGCGTCGCCCGCACCGTCGAGGAACTGTGTCGCGCGGCCCGCGCCGACCCGGACGAGCTCCGGGCCGCGTACGACGCGCTCAACCGCGACCTCGGGCTACCGACGGGCCCCATCGACCCCCGCGAGTACGTCCCCCGGTTCGCGACGGAGCTGGACCTCTCCGAGGGCGTTCGCAGTCGCGCGGAGGAGTTGGTCGCGGAGGCGCGCGAGCGGAACATCGTCGGCGGGCGCAACCCCGCCGGCGTCGCCGCGGCGTGTCTCTACACGGCGGCACAGGAGCGGGACGTCGCGCTGACACAGGCCGACGCGGCCGAGGTGGGCGACGTGACCCCGGTGACGCTCCGGGGGACCTACACGGAACTACAGTCGTAGACGGCGGCCGCGAGTTCTTCGAAGGCGTCGCAGGCGCGCGAGTCCGGCGCGGTCTGCCGGACTGGCGAGCCGTGGCGCTGGGCCGTCGCCAGCGCGTCGCTGTCGGGTATCGTGACGACCGGCGCGCCGAAGCGGTCGGCGACCGGCCGCGTCGCCGGGGCCGGCCCGGTGCGGTTGAGAACGACGCGGCAGAGGCCGGCGTCCAGTTCGCGGGCGAGTGCCCGGACCCGGAGCGCGTCGGCGATGGCGGCCGTCGACGGCGTCGTCACCACCACCGCCGCGTCGGCGACCGTGAGGGGGAGCCCGACGTCGGCGCGCAGACCCGCCGGCGAGTCCACGACGACCCAGCGGTAGGTCCGGTCCAGCGTCGCCAGCGCGTCGGTCAGTGCCCGCGGGTCGGCGGCCCGCGCTCCCGCGAGGGTCCGCCCGCAGGGCACTGTCGTCACCGGCCCGTCGGCGCGGACCGCCTCGTGGACGGTCGCTCGGCCCGCGAGCACGTCGTGGAGGTCCGGGCCGTGACCGGCCGGCAGGTCCGCCATCGCGAGGTCGCCGTCGACGACGACGCCGTCGAGTTCGGCCGCGAGGTTGTACGCGACCGTCGACTTCCCGACGCCGCCCTTCCCGCCGGTGACGGCCAGGATCATGCGATGCGGGCCAGCGTCTCGACCGGGACGGTGGCGGCGGCACGGCGGTCGGCGAGCGTCTCCGCGCGTCGCGCAAACTCTCTGAGCCGGCGTTCGTCGGCCGACCCGGACGCGGCGAGCGCCCGCACCGCGGCCAGTCCGCCGGCCTCGCGTACCGCCGCCGTCGCCGCCGGGAGCGTGTCGGCGTCGGCCAGCGACTCCGTCACCTCGACCCGGGCAGTCATCGCCTCCAGCCACGGGTCGGCCGTCGACGGCGTCCGACTGGCGGTTCGGCACCTCGGCCTCGCGGTGGTCGACTCGGCCGGAGGGCGACCCGGTCCGGTGGGAGCGTCACGTGGCTCCGCGTCGGTCGTCGCTACACCGGCCGGGACGGCGTCCGCGGGCGGCGATGGGTCGCCGAGGTCGCGGACCACGTCGGTGGCGCTCCCGGCGGGCGTGCAGTCGGCGTCCGGTGCCGGCGTCGTGTCGTCGAGAACCGCCGGCGGGTCGGCCGGGGACGCCGGCGTCGCGTAGCCGAGCGCGTGGTCGCCGGGGCCGACGACGGCTTCGAACCCCGCCTCGGTCCAGCCGGTGACCGGGAGTCCCTCGCGGCGTGGCGGCCACACCGGGCCGTCGAGGCAGTTGCGGACGGTCACCCGAGTCGGCGCGTCGAGGTCCCGCAGGCGGAGCGTGACCAGCGTCACCCCGTCGTGGCGACTGGTCGTGCAGTCGAGCGTAACCATGGCCCGACGTGGCCGCCCGTTCTGGTTTAAACCTCAGCACCGGACGACCGGTGCGTCGAGGGTGTCCGCCGCCGTCGCCGGGTCCGGGAACCGTCCAGTTTCGAGGACGACCGGGGCGGCGGTCCGGGCGACGCGGAGGACGGCCAGCGCCGCCGCCACCGGCGGCGCCTCGAACGGGTCGGAGGGCACCGGTCCGGGGACGGCGTCGAGCGCCGCGGCGTACCGGTCGCGGAGCCGGGCCACGAGCCACTCGCGGGCGTCGCGTCGACGGTTCGCGAGGGCGTCGGCGAGTCGCCGCCGCTCTGCCATCCGGTCCCGGTACGCCCGTGCCAGTTCGCGCCGGCGGCGCCGGCTCTCCTCGGCGGCGACCTGCTCGGTCTCCCGTTCGCTGAGCGTCCGGGTGGCCTCGCGGACCGCCTGCTCGGCGGCGTCAGTGTCGCCGTCGAGGGCCTCCCGGGCGGTCAGGCGACCGCGCTCCGTGGCGGCCCTCTCCCTGAGGTCCGCGAGCGTCGACTCCGGGACGCGGTCCCTGGCGGGCGGCAGCGACGGGGGCGTCGGGTCCAGCGACGCCAGTCGCTCGCGGAGGTCCGCTATCGCGTCGTCGTGGGGCGTCTCGCGGCCGCGGGAGCGGCCGGCGGCGGCGAGGGCCGTCCGGGTCCGAAGCCCCATCTCCGGGTGGACGTGTCCGCAGTGGTCGTACACCGACGGCGGAGCGGTCGGTGCGACGGCGGGGAGACAGCGGTCGCCGCGCACGGCCGCCGCGAGCGTCGCACCGTCGACGCCCTTCCCCCGGAGGTCGACGGCCCGCCCCTCGTAGGTCGTCCCCCGGACGGTGAGCCTCACAGGTCGGTCCCCCGCATCTCCGCCGGGTCCGGCAGGTCCCGCCCCGACGCGAACCGCGCGTACGGCGTCGAGGGGGCCTCCCGGTCCTCGTAGGCGCGTGCCGCCGCCCGGACGTGGTCGGGCGCGTCGGCGGGTTCGAACGGCACGACGCGCTCCAGTTGGACGTCGAGGCCGTGTTTCTCGTGGAGGCGGAGGGCCTGAAACGCGGCGAACTCCGTCCACGGCAGCAGCGCCGCCCGGCCGAACCGCCTGACGACGCAGTCCTCGTGCGCTCGACAGACGTTGCGCAGGTCACGACGAGCGGGGCGGGAGTGGGCCACGACCAGCAGCACTGCCGCATACTTTTTCTATATAGTCTAAAAAATTTATGCTATCGTAGCTCAGAAAACTTTCGCGTCCGAACCGTTCGACCGTCGTCGTCGACCTCGACGACGGTGTCGAACAGCGGCGCCAGTTTGTCGACCGTCTGGCGGTCGTGGGCGGTCGGGTCGAGGTGGACGTGCGCGTCGGCGTCGGCCGCGTCGAGCTGGCCGACGACGGCGTGGAGGAACTCGTACACCGTCTCCACGGGGACGGTCTCGAGCAGCGCCGTCAGCGAGTCGAAACAGAGGACGACGTCGTCGGCCGCCGACAGCGTCTGGCTCAGCGTGATGCCGAGGCAGGTCAGGTCGCTCGGCGTCGCGACGGTGTCGACGTCGATGCCCGCGACCGGCGGGTCGGCCGCCGTCGACGCGTCGCCGACGGCGACGACGGTCAGCGAGGGGGCGTCGGCCGCCTCGACTGCGTGGGGGTAGGCGTCGAGACACGCCGCCGGCGGTCGTGTACACGTCACCACGACGACCGTCGCGTCCGACTCCGCGGCGGCCAGCAGGCCCAGACAGGTCTCGCTCCCGACGTGGCCACGCTCGTCGGAGGCCGGCGCGCGACACAGCAGCGTCGTCCCGGCGTCCGCGAGCGCGTCTGGTAGGTCACACATGGTGGTCTCTCGGGTCGAATCAGTCGACCGCCGATACCGAGAACGTCACCGAGTCCTCGACGAGGTCCGCGACGCGCTCTCGGGCCTCGGGTGCCGAGGCGGCGAGGACGACGAGGCCGTCGGCCGGTCCGTCACCGCTGGCCCGATAGGCCCGCAGTTCGCCCTCGAAATCGGCGGCGTAGGTTCGCAACACGCCGCGGACGTCGGTCTCGAGGTCGGAGAGCGAGCACTCGCCGGCCTCGAAGGCGGCCAGCGCCTCCTCGACGTTCCGCAGGGCTGAGATGCGGTCCATCTACGTCGTCCGGAGGTGGTCGGTGCGCGGTTCGTACACCTCGCCCTTCTGTTTGAGCTTCTCTATCTCGTGTTCGGCCTTCGACTCGTCGATGCCGACCTCCTCGGCGCGTTCGACGACGACGTCGATGGGCGCGCCCTCGTCGTACTCGTCCTCGATGTCGGCGATGATGCCCCGGATGTTCTGGATGCGGTCGCGCTGGCTCTTCGAGGTGCCGGTCTCGACCACGTCGGCGTCGAACTCGCCGGTCTCGGGGTCGACACCGATCTCCTTCAGACAGTAGTGGGCGATGTCGACCGCCCGGTCGGCGTCCGCCTCCTCGACGGTGTCCGAGAGGCGGATGCGGGCGGAGGCCTCGGCCAGACGGACTAGCGCCTCGAGCTTCCGGGCGGTCACCGGCACCGGCGCGTCGTCGTCCTGGCCCTTCAGGCGCAGGTCGACGTAGAAGTCCTCGATGACCGACTTCGCCTCCTCGGTCATCGTCGGGAAGCAGTTGCGCTTCGCGTAGGCGACGTACTTCCGCAGGAGGTCCGGCTCGATGGTCGGGGCCACCTCGTCGGTGACGGTGTCGACCTCCTCCTCGGAGAAGTTCGAGGTCGGGTTCTGCGTGCGGTGGGTGTGGAGTTCCCCCGCGTAGTTCGTCTGGATGATGTGCTCGGCGAGGTTCCGGTCAGACTCCTCGTCGGGCTGGTCCGTGACGGTGAAGATGAGGTCGAACCGGGAGATGAGCGCGGGTTCTAAGTCTATCTGCTCGCCGATGGGTTCGTACTGGTCGAACCGGCCGTACTTCGGGTTCGCCGCGCCCAGCAGCGAACACCGCGATTTGAGCGTGGCGTTGATGCCGGCCTTCGAGACGCTGATGCGTTGCTGTTCGAGGGCCTCGTGCATCGCCGAGCGGTCCTCGGGGCTCATCTTGTCGAGTTCGTCCACCGCGGCGATGCCCTGGTCCGCGAGGACGAGCGCCCCCGCTTCGAGCGTCCACTGCTGGCCGTCGCCGAAGTCGTCGCGGACGGCTGCGGCGGTCAGACCTGCGCTGGAGGAGCCCTTGCCGGAGGTGTACACCGAGCGTGGTGCGATTTCTCGGATGTATGACAACATCTGGCTCTTCCCCGTCCCAGGGTCGCCTATCAGCAACATGTGGAGGTCGCCACGTATCCGAGAGCCGTCAGGAAGGTCCTTGGTCACCCCGGAGAACAGCTGGAGCATCATCGCGAGCTTCTCCTTCTCGTAGCCGTAGATCGAGGGGGCGATGGCGCCGACCATCTGGTCGTAGATGTCGGGTTCGTTGGAGAGTTCGACGATCTCCTTCTTGTCGGCGTCGGTGATCTCCATGTCCTCGAACTGCTCGTCCTCGATGACGATGCTGACCCCGTCCATGTAGATGTCGAACATCGGGGACTTGTCCTGGTCGGAGCCCTGCTGGTCGAGTTTGAGGATGCCCGTCGCGCGGACGTGGTCGCCGGCCGTGACGGTGCCGGTGATGTCGTCCTCGACGTTGATGTCGATGGACTGTGGCGTCTCCCCGCCGCGGAGACCCTCCGGGGACTCCTGGACGCGGATCTTCTGGGCGTCGATGAACTCGGACTGGTCGGTGTTCAGGCGGAACGGGCCCTGTCGCTCACAGCCCTGGCACTCGTGGGGTTCCTGGAAGTCGCCGGCGGCCTGCGGGATGCGGGTGAGGGTGCCACAGCGCTGGCACTCGAAGGCGGCCGTGAGGACCTTCGGGCGGACGTCCGTCGCCTTGCGCACGATGCCCTGCACGGAGATGAGGTTGCCGTGGTGTTCGTGGCGGATGTCCCGGATGTCCTCGGACTCGGGGAGGTTCTGGACGCGGACGTGGGCCTGCCCGAGCGAGACGTCCACCGGGAGGTCGTAGAGACGGAGGGCCTCCTCGGCGTACTCCTGCAGCTGCTCGGGTTTCGTGCGGTAGTCGTCGGCGAGGTCGGGGTCGAACCGGTAGAGGTCCTGCCAGTCGACGTACAGCGACTTCTGGTCGTTCGGGTACTTCTGGGCGAGCTCACCGATCTCGTTGCGGTAGTAGTTGCGGTAGAACTCCTCGAAACGGTCGATGAGTTCGGTGTTCTCGGCGGTCGCCATCTGAGTGCACAGAGGTTACGCCCACTGGCCTAAGAAGGTTCGCAAAGGTTGGTGAAAGTGGTCGGTCCGACGGTCCGTACCCGTGCCGTCGTCCGGTCCGGGCGCGAAACGACGGGGTGGGGTCGGTCACTCGCCGATGCTCCGCAGACCCTCGTAGCACGCCCCGATGGGGTGGTAGCCGGGTTCGACGGCGGGCCCGCCGCCGGTCGGGTAGGCCTCGTCGTCGGCGTCGACCCGCTCGTACCACCCGCCTGTGGGCGCGACCATCGTGTCGAGCGCGTACGCCCAGAAGCGGTCGTACCACTCCCGGTACCAGTCGTCGCCGGTCCGTTCGGCCAGCGCCGCGGCGGCGCCGATACCCTCCGCGACCTCCCAGCTGTACTTGTCGTCGACGACGGGGTCGCCGTCCTCGTCGAGCGTGTAGTAGAACCCACCCGAGTCGTCGTCCCACCCGTCCAGCGCCGTCTCGAACAGCTCGGGCGCGCGCTGGCCGGGCCACCGGGCGTCCAGATGCCGGTCGAGTATCGAGAGGAGCTTCGCCCACTCGACGTGGTGGCCGGGCTGGTACCCCCACGGACGGAACTGGTGGGCCGGCTCGTCGCGGTTGTACTCGAAGTCAGGCGTCCAATCGGTCTCGAAGTGTTCCCAGAGGCGACCGTCGTCGGTCGAGAGGGCGACACAGAGCCGCTTCGCGACGGTGGCGGCCCGGTCGAGGTAGCGCTGCTGGCCGGTGACCTCGTAGGCGACCAGCGCCGCCTCGCAGGCGTGCATGTTGGCGTTCTGCCCGCGGTAGGGGTCCGGGTCGCGCCAGTCGGCGTCCCACCCGCTCCGGTAGAGCCCCTGCTCGGGTTCGAAGAACCGCTCGTCCATGAGTTCCCACGTCTGGTCGAGGTACTTCCCGGCGTTCTGGACGCCGGCGTCGGCCGCGCGAGCGTACGCGAGCACGACGAAGGCGTGTCCGTAGCAGACCCGCCGGGAGTCCGTCGGCGTCGTGCCGTCGAGCAGCCAGTGGTAGCCGCCCCGCTCGGCGTCCCGGAAGTGGTCCTGCAGGAACTCGACGCCGCGCTCGGCGGCCTCGCGCCACTTGACCTCGCCGAGCACCTCGCCGGCCAGCGCGAAGTTGCGGGTGAACCGCGCCGCCGCGACGAGGTGCTTGGTGTCGGGGTCGTACACCTCGCCGGTGTCGGCGTCGAGTTGGGCGACGAACCCGCCGTGGGTCTCGTCGACGCAGGTCGGGTAGTAGAAGTCCAGTACCGCCCGCATCCGGTCCCGGAGCCAGTCGGAGTCGGTGTAGTCGGGCATGTCGGCGAGACGTCCGGGGCCAGCAAGAAGGTTCGGTCGGCGGCCGACGGCGTCGTGGAGCCGCCCTCAGAGGCACTCGACGACGACCTCACTGGGGGTGGGCAGGGCGTCGTGCGTCAGTACGACGTCGCCCCGGACACCGCCGGACCGGCCGCGACGCTCGGGGTGTCAGTCGTAAAGAAGTGGGATCGCCCAGATTTGAACTAGGGGCACGGGCACCCAAGGCCCGAAGGTTACCAAGCTACCCCACGATCCCGTACCTCACCGTGCGCCCGTCACCGAGTAAAGGGTTTCGTTGGCCGTCGCCCCGTGTCACGCGGGCGCAAGTCCCCAGAAGAAGGCGATGCCGAGGGTGGTCACGACGGCGAACACCGCCTGCAGGGGGGCACCGACCTTCAGGTAGTCGGTGAAGCGGTAGCCGCCCGGGCCGTAGACGAGGAGGTTCGTCTGGTAGCCCACCGGCGTCATGAACGCCGTCGACGCGGCGAACGTGACCGCGAGGACGAACGCGAAGGCGTTGGCGTTCAGCTGCTGGGCGGCCTCGACGGCGACGGGAATCATCAGCACGACGGAGGCGTTGTTCGAGATGACGTTCGTGAGGACGGCCGTGACGACGTACATCAGTCCCAGTGCGACGATGCCGGGCAAGCCGGGCGCCGCGAGCACGAACAGGTCTGCCAGCAGGTCCGCGCCGCCGGTCTCCTGTAAGGCGATGCCCAGCGGGATGACGCCGGCGAGCAGGAAGATGACGTCCCACTGGACGGCGTCGTACAGCTCCTGCGGGCGGAGACAGCCGGTCAGCACCATCGCCACGGCGCCGGCCAGTGCCGAGACGACGATGTGGATGGGGGTCAGGGCGGCGACGCCGACCACGGCGGCGACGATACCGACGGCGACGGGAATCTTCGACCGGCGGAAGTCCGGCCGCTGGACCTCCTGTGCGACGATGAAGTCGCGGTTGACGTTCAGCCGCTCGATGCTGTCGGACGTCGCCTGCACGAGGAGCGTGTCGCCGACCTTCAGGCTGACGCGGTCCATCCGCTGGCGGAACAGTTCGCGCCCGCGGCGCAGGGCCAGCACCGTCGCGTCGTAGCGCTGCCGGAAGTTCGAGGACACCAGCGTCTCGCCGACGAGCGAGGACCCCGGCGCGACGACGAGTTCGACGAGGTTCTGCTGTTCGCTGGCGCTCTCGAGCTCCGCGTCGTCGACGTCGACCTCTGGGATGAGGTCCAGCCCCTCGGCGTCGAGCAACTCCACCAGCGTGTCCCGGTCGGTCCGGACCGCGAACACGTCGCCGGGCTGGATCGACTTCGGGTCCAGCGGTTCGAGGAAGACCCGGTCGCCCCGGACGAGCTGGATGACGTCGACGTCGAACTCCGTCTCCGAGAGGGCCTCCCGGACCGTCTGGCCGACGATGGGGGAGTCCTCGCGGACGACGACCTCGGTGAGGTACTCGCCCATCTCGAACTCGTCGGTGAGGTCCTCGCGGGCCTCGATGCGGCCGGGGACGAGCCAGCGACCCACCGTCATCAGGTAGACGGTGCCGACGACGGTGACGACGATGCCCAGTTGGGTGAACTCGAACATCCCGAACGGGTGGTCGAGCAACTCGGCGGAGAGCTGCGACGCGAGGATGTTCGTCGAGGTGCCGATGAGCGTGAGCATCCCGCCGAACATCGAGGCGTACGACAGGGGCAGGAGGAGCTTCGACGGCGAAATCTTGCCGTTGTGAGCGATGTCGGTCACCATCGGCAGGAGGATGGCGACGGCGGCGGTGTTGTTGATAAAGCCGGAGATGGGGCCGACGAGGCCGACGGTCGCGCCCAGTTGGCGCGTCTCGCTGTCGCCGGTCAGCGAGGCGAGTTTCCGCCCGAGAATCTGGACGATGCCGGTTCGCTGGACGCCGTCCGAAAGGATGAACATCGCCAGCACGGTGACGGTAGCCGTCGAGGCGAAGCCCGAGAGCCCCTGTGTCAGCGGCGAGACGTCGTCGCCCGGTCGGTGGAGTACGTACAGCGGCTCGGCCAGCAGGCCGGCGTCGGCGAGCGTCGCCGTGACGGGTTCGGCCAGCATCAGCGCGACCATCACGGCGATGGCCGTCACGTCGACCGGCACCGCCTCCGTCGCGAACAGCGCGAGGGCGACGAGAATCAGCGCGAACACGAACGCCATGGCGGGCGTGACCGGAGGCAACGACACACCGGTGAGTAGACCGGGGGTGCCAAAAGATTGCGGATTGCGTCAGGCGTCCCGACCGAGGTCGGCGAGTAGGGCCTCGTAGCTCCGGGCGAACACCGGCACCGTCCGGAGGGAGTTGGCCGCCACCTGGAACACCGGGACTGCGAGGGGCCCGTCGGCGCCCTCGACGACCACGACGGCCTCGTGGTCGGTGTCGGCTGACCACTCGCCGTCGAGTGCGCGGACCAGCACCTCGCCGAAGTAGCTCCCGAGTTCGGTGGTGACGCTGGTGAACGCGCGGTCGTCGAAGGTGGCCTCGCTCCCGAACGTCGCGTCCTCGAACCGGTCGTCGTCCCACTCGGCGCCGACCAGGTCGTCGAGGCGGGCCAGCGACGCCGGCGTGAAGTCGAGGTCGTGCTCGGTCCAGAAGTCGGTGAACTCCGCTGCCGTCGCGGCGTACTCGGCGCGGAGGCCGTCGCCCGCCGTGGGAGCGGTCTCCGTGGCTGGGCCTCTCCCGTCCGTCGTCGAAGGTGGGGCGCCGGCCCCAGCGGTCGGGTCGGCGGCGGTCGGCGTGTCCGTCTCGACGTCGCCGTCGGTCGCCGCGTCGGCGGGGGCAGTGCCCTCCTCGACGGCCGGGGTCGTGTCGCTCTCGCTGGACCGGTCGACGGCGGTTTCGGCGTCGGACTCGGCCGCACCCGACCCGAGCAGGTCGACGTCCGACTGCTCGGTCTCGGCCGCGTCGGTCGTCTCGCTCTCGGCCGTCGGGTCGGCAGCGTCCATCGTCGGGAACACCCCGTCGGCGACGGTCTCGTCGGCCTCGGAGACAGCAGTCGCCGCTTCGTCGTCGCCTCCGTCCCCGGGTTCGACGGCGTCCATCGTCGGGTACACCTCGCCGGGCACCGCCTCGTCGCGCGCGTCGTCGGCCGCCTCGGCCGGCGCGTCCGCTGGCGTGTCCGCAACTCGTCCGTCGGCCTCGGACGCGGTGGAGACCGGGTCCTCGTCGGGCTGGTCATCCGCCGGACCGGGCGCTGTCTCGTCGTCGCCGGGTACGGACTCGGCCCCTGCCGAACCGTCCTCCTCGGCGAGGTCGAGTTCGGCCGCCAACCGCTCGGCGACGGCGGCGAACACCGGGTCGCCGGCAACCGACCGGGCGGCCACCTCGAAGACGGCGACGGTCACGTCTCCCTCGCGACCGGTGACGGTGACGCTCCAGCCGTCGTCGGCCGTCCACTCGCCGTCGTGGGTCCGGACCAGCACCTCGCCGAGGTAGCTCCCGAACTGGACGGTCTTCGGGGAGTAGGCGGTCCCGTCGGACGGCCTGCGCTCGGTCCAGTCGTCCTTGGCCGCGATGGCCTCGTCGAGCCGTTCGAGCGAGGCCACCGAGAAGTCGAGCGGGTCGCCGTCGCTGGCGGCGTTCTCGGCACGGTCACGGAACGCGTCGGGACCGAGTGCGGTGACGTCGACCAGGTCCGGTCGCGCCTCGGTCTCGTCCGCCCCGTCGTCGCCCCCGCCGACGGCACGGCGGAGGCTGTCGAACAGCCCCATGGCCACCGCAAGACGGCCTGTCTACAAGAAGGTACGCCCCTACTGCTCCTCGCGCAGCTCCATCTCGGCGACGATGTCGTAGGGGTCCAGCCCCTTCCGGATGCCGTCGAGCAACTGGAACGCCTCGTCGGGCGCGAGGAAGTGTCGGGTGACCGCCCGCCCCAGCGGCGTCGGCGAGAGGCCGTCGATGAACTCGTACTCCAGCAGTTTGCCGAGCGCGTGTTTCGTCGGCACCTCGCCGACCATCCGGTCGTTGAGCCGTTTGGCCTGCGTGCCCGCGACGGTGACGTTCGCCAGCGTCTCCTCGACGGCAGCGCCCTCGTCGTAGCGGGTGATGACCGGTTCCATCTCCCCCTTCAGGAGCTTGAACGCCACCTCGTCCTCGGTCATCTCCATGCTGTTGTGGTACGAGCAGTCGGGTTCGACCAGCAGGTACACCGTCCCCTTGTCGTGGTAGTCGGGCCGGCCCGCACGGCCGAGCATCTGCTCGAACTCCTGGACGGTGAGCCACTCGATGCCCATCGCCAGCGAGTCGAAGACGACCTGCGAGGCCGGGAAGTCCACCCCGGCAGCGAGGGCGGCCGTCGTGACGACGGCGGCCAGCTCCTGGTCGGCGAACTGCTTCTCGACCTGCTGGCGCTTGCGGTTGTCCAGCCCGGCGTGGTAGGGCGCGGAGCTGTACTCCAGTTTGCGCGATATCTGGTGACAGCGCCGCCGGGAGTTGGTGAAGATGATGGTCTGGCCGCGGTACCCCTTGCTCGATTTCGTGTCGAACGCCCGTTTGACCAGTTTGTTCTCCGTGTCTATCTTCTCGCGGCCGTCGGCGAAGGTGACGTGGCGTTCGATAGGCACCGGGCGCTCCTCGAACTCGATGAGTTGCGCGCCCAGCTTCGCGGCCAGTTCGCCGGGGTTGCCCACCGTCGCCGAGAGGTATATCCACTGGGTGTCCCCGTCGGCCTGCTCGCCACCGCCCCGATCGTGACGGGCGGCCTCTGTCGTCCCGCGCTCGCAGTAGTACTTCAGCCGCGAGATGAGGCCGTCTAGTCGGTGGCCGCGTTCGTCCTCGCCGAGCGTGTGCACCTCGTCGATGACGACGGTGCCCACGGAGCCGAGGTCCTTGCCCGTCCGCAGGGCGTGGTCGATTCCCTCGTAGGTGCCGACGATGACGTCGGCCTCGGGGTCGAACCGGCCGCCCTCGTCGGCGATACGACTCGCACCCACGCGCAGGGAGACGTCGACCATGTCTCCGTAGCGCTCCTTGAACGACTCGTACTTCTGGTTGGCCAGCGCGACCAGCGGCACCAGGAACAGCATCGTCCCCTTGCCGTTGAGCACGCGGTCCAGTCCGGCGAGCTCGCCGACCAGCGTCTTCCCCGTCGCCGTCGCGGACACCACGAGTTGGTCCTGTCCGTCCATCGCGCCGTGGTCGACGGCGAGGCTCTGGACCGGCAGCAGCGTGTCGAACCGCGACTCGACGTGCTGTTGGATGCCCGGATGGAGGTTCAGCGTCTCGGTCGGCACGAGGTCGATGTCGTCGACGGTCGCCGATATCTCGTCGAACTTCGTCAGGTCCGGGTCCAGTTGGCCCGACAGGAGGTTCGTGATGCGGTCCAGATCCTGCACCTCCAGCAGGAGCTCTTCGAGGCGTTTCCGGGCGTCGCCGGTGATGTCCCCCTCGAAGGCCAGTTCCCGGTCGAGTTCCTCGCGGGCGCAGTCGGGGCAGATGGTCTCCCCGTCGGCCTCGATGGCCGTCTCGCTCGTGATGGGCGAGTACCGGCCCGCCGAGGAGCAGTACCGACAGGTCCGGACTACCTTCGCCTCTAGCTGGTAGCCGTCGAGCATCTCGCGGATGCGCTCGCGGGCCAGCGGCGACGTCTGCTCGGAGATGCGGATACGCGTGGCTCGGCGCGCCAGTTCGACGAACTGGTCGGGGGCGCGCAGGTCCTCCCCGGAGCCGTCCTTGATGCGGAGGCGGCGGGGTCGCGGCCCCGCGTCCGTCTCCTTCAGTTCGAGGACGCCGTGGAACAGGCGCCCGCCGTCTCGCTGGGCGACCACCCGGACGTCCTCGCCGTGCTCGTGGAGGAACAGCGTATCCACCTTCGCGGCCTGCTGCGACACGCCTGTAGGTACGACGTGGCACCTACTTCAGTCACTCGACACGGAAGCGAACACGGAACACCCGAGAGAGTCACCAGCGAGGACGGTTCAGCACAGCCAGCAAGCCCCCGACTGCTTTCAGTCCCGCCCCGTGGAACAGCCGACCGGGAGGGACTGAAAGGGGCAGCCGTCTGCAGGACCCCCGACGACGAGAGCACTGCACCGAGCGAACGGAGTGAGCGAGGGCAGGGCGCAGCGAGTCGCGGGACTGCAGACGGCTGGGGCTTTCTGGCTGTCTGCAGTGGTTGCGACGGACGCTGTTCGACAGATTGCTAGCCACAGCGCGTTTAAGTCGGTCGGCCGACAACAGTATCACATGCGTCGGTTCCGCATCGGGAGCGCCTTCGGCATCCCCATCCAGCTCGACCTGACGTTCCTGCTGGTCCTGCCGCTGTTCGCGTGGATCATCGGGACGCAGGTCGAGCAAACGACGGCGTTGTTGAACGACTCGCTCGGGGCGGGGCTGGACCCCGCCGTACTGACCGACGGGAGTCTGGTCTGGGTGCTCGGCGTCGTCGCCGCCGTCGGCCTCTTCACCGGCGTCGTCCTGCACGAACTGGGCCACTCGCTGGTCGCCATCCGCTACGGCTACCCCATCGACTCCATCACGCTGTGGCTGTTCGGCGGCATCGCCCAGTTGACCGAGACGCCCGAGGACTGGAAGCAGGAACTGGCCATCGCCGTCGCCGGCCCCGCCGTCAGCGTCGCGCTGGGCGGGCTATCGTACGTCGCGTTCGTCGTCCTCCCCGGCACCCAGTCGACGATTGTGGAAGCCGCCCGCTTCGTGCTGGCCTACCTCGCCGTCATGAATCTCGCGCTCGCGGTGTTCAACATGCTCCCGGGGTTCCCGATGGACGGCGGGCGTGTCCTGCGCGCCCTGCTCGCCCGTACCCGTCCGTACGCCCGGGCGACGAAGATCGCCGCCGAGGTGGGGAAGATATTCGCCGTCATGCTCGGCCTGTTCGGCCTGTTCGTCGCCGGCAACATCTTTCTGGCCGGGCTGGCCTTCTTCATCTACATCGGCGCCGAGGGCGAGTCCCGCCAGACGACGATGGCCGCCGCCTTCGAGGGGGTGACCGTCCGGGACGTGATGACCCCCGCCGACCACGTCACGTCGGTCACCCCGCGGCTCTCGGTCCGGGAGCTCATCCGGACGATGTTCGAGGAACGCCACACCGGCTACCCCGTCGAGAAGGACGGCGAGGTCGTCGGCCTCGTCACCCTGGAGGACGCCCGCGCGGTGCGGGAGGTCGAGCGCGACGCCTACACCGTCGGCGACGTGATGACCACCGACCTCTACACCGTCTCGCCGGACGCCGACGTGATGGACGCGCTCACCCAGCTCCAGCAGAACTCCGTCGGCCGCCTGGTCGTCACCGACGCGGACGGCGCGTTCCTCGGCCTGCTCACCCGCTCGGACATCATGACCGCGCTCTCCATCATCAAGTCCAGCAGCGAGTACGGCTCCATCGGCGGGTCCGAGTCACGGACGCTGCGGCCGGAGCCGTGACGGCCACCGCCGGCCGCACCGCTCTCCGGTCGAGGTTCGGTAGTAGAGAGTCGAGGTCCGGGTGCGGGAATTGAACCCACGTCTCAGCCACCACAAGGCTGAAGGATACCACTACCCCAACCCGGACACGCTCGTTGAGGCATCCGTAGATACCCTGCTGTCACAGAAATACGTTACGACTCTCGAGACCATAGCGGGGCGACAACGAGGCACAGTGTCGGCTCACGCGTCAGTTCGAACACTGTGTGAGTACAGGCCGGACCGTGCCGAGACGCTTTTACACGGTCACGGCGTACACAGGCCCAAGCGTGGCCATCACCGACAAGATCTACGTCAAGAACCACCAGCAGCTCGTCTCCCAGTTGGAGACGAGTTTCCCCAAAGGCGCGTTCAAGGGGGCGACGCTGGACATCCTCTTTCAGGGCGAGGGGCTGGCCAAACTCGACGACGCCTCGCGTGAGCGGGTGCTCGACTTCGCCGAGGACTTCATGGACTGTGACTGTCAGGCCGCACCCCACTGTGGCTGTCCGGAGCGGAAGTTCGTCGCGTACCTGCTGGAACTGCGCGAACAGGGGCTGGGTCCGGACGCCATCGTCGACGTGATGAGCGACGACTACATGCTGTACGCGTATCCCGGCGACGTGCTCTCGTTCCTCGACGACAGCGTGCGGACCCTCGAAGCCGTCGAGACGCTGGCGGACGTCGACGGCAACCGCGAGGTGGCAGAAGAAGTGCAGCGACGGCGCAACCGGCTGGTGTAGCTCAGACGTCCTCGAAACTGCCGATGCGGTAGGAGGCGTCCTCCTCCTCGCCTTCGTCTAAGTCTTCGAGGTGGATGACCTCGTCCTGGTCCATCTCGTCGAGTTGCTGGCGCAGTTTGGTGACGTAGCGCTTGTGTTCTTCCAGTTGCTCGCGCAGGTGTTCGGCCTCCAGTTCGAGGCGTTCGTGCTCGCGGACGAAGCTCTTGGGCACCTCGACTTTCGGCGGGAAGCTCTCGGTACTGCTCTCCTCGGCCGCGTCTTCCAGTTCGTGTTCCGGCGCGACCTTCACCTGGCCGTCGTGGGCCACCAGCGTGTCGACGTAGTCCCGGAAGACCGCAGAGAGGGAGATGTCACGCTCCTCCGCGATCTCGCGCAGCGTCTCGAACTTGTCCTCGCTCACGCGGAAGGAGATGGTCTTGTTCTTGTTCCCCATCGTTGTGTCCTACTCGTGACTCATCGTATTTAATCGTTTGTCAGACGCTCGCACGCTCGAACGGTCACCGGAATAAACGCGGCCGAGAGCGAAGCGGTTTAGCCCGCCCCGCTCCCCGCCCCGGACATGGACGCGACCGCACACCACCACGCCGTGACCGTCAGCGACCTCGAACGCGCCGTCGAGTTCTACCGCGACGTCCTCGGACTGGACGTGCTCACCCGCTTTTCCGTCGGCGGTGACGCGTTCGCCACGGGCGTCGACGTCCCGGGCGCGAGCGCCGAGTTCGCGCATCTGGACGCCGGCGGTGCACGCGTCGAACTCGTCGAGTACACGCCCGAAGGCGAGCACCGCCCCGAGGCGGCCCTGAACCAGCCCGGCGCGACCCACCTCGGACTGGCAGTCGAGGACCTCGACGCGGTGTACGAGGGGCTGCCCGAGGACGTGGAGACCCTCTCAGCGCCACAGACGACAGAGAGCGGGACGCGCATCTGCTTCCTGCGGGACCCGGCGGGGACGCTGGTCGAACTGCTGGAGACGTAGCGCGAAAAAAGCCGTCGGGACCGACTCAGTCGGCGCTGGCTTCCGCTTGCTCGTCCTGCATGCTCTCTAGGGCGCCGACGACGGCCTGTCGGTACCGCTCGACGTCGCCGCCGTACTCCTCGTGTGCCATCTGGATGTACTCGTCGACGTCGGGGTCCTCGGGGTCGGCGTCGCCGAACCGGCGGATGCGCTCTAAGGTGCGCTCGGCCGTCTCGACGACCCACCGGTCACGCGTGGCCTCGTCGACCTGCGAGATGGACTCCGGCCGGACCGAGACGTTCACGTCGCCCTCGTCGGTCTCGTAGGTGCGTGGCTTGCCGACCACGGCGACGTACGCCGGCGGTTCCAGTTCGCGCAGCATCGAGGCGGCGTCGGGCTGGTACTGCCCGGCGTACATGAAGAACGTGTCGCCGTTGGGGTCGACGACACGGCCCTGCCAGTACTCGCTGTCCTCGCCGACGTCCTCCGTCTCGGTCAGCGTCCCGACGAGGAACACGCGGTTGGCGCGCTGGCCCGTCGGCAACAGGACGTACACCGGCGCTCGGTCGTCGTCGGATTCCTTGAACGTGTAACTCGCGTCGTTGAACTCGCGGGCGAAGACGCGCCGGGCGACTTCGCGGGTGGGGGTGCTCGCCATCTATATCGACCTCGCTTTGATGAGTACTTCGTCCGCGTCCACGGTCCCGGTCAGTCGCTCCTGGTCGTCCGCGAGGACGTACCGGCCGAACGTGGGGCCGGTGACCCGGTAGTAGCGCCCGAGGATGTCCTCGCGCATCTCGTCGGCGACGACGGTGGTGTCGAGCGCGTCCATCGCCATCTCCTTGGCCTCCTCGAGGGTGATGCCGGTGAGTTGCTCCGTGGCCGCCTCGTCGAAGATGACCTCGGTGACCTCCTCGCCGTCGTCGAGGACGCCCTTGATGCGGAGGTCGAACTCGCCCTCGACCTCGCCGTGTTCGCTACAGCGGCCGTTCTGGAGGACGCGGGTACACTCCTCCTCGGGGCAGCGCTTGATGAGGCCCGACCCCGACTGGATGTCGACGAGTGCGCCCTCGACCTCGACGCTGTCGTCGCCGACCTCTATCTCCTCGTCCAGTTCCTCGATGGTGGTCGTCCGGTTGAGCTTCACCGAGAAGCGGCCCTGATACTCGTCGGTGACGACGTTCCGCAGGGCGTAGGACTTCCCTTCCTCCAGTTCGGGGAGGTCGGACTTCGACCACTTGGTGAACTTGATGGTGCCCGTCTCGTCGCCGAGCAGCCCGACCTGCGCGACGGCGTCGGCGCGCGGGTCCCACAGTTCAACGACGGTGACGCGCATGTCGACCCACTCCTCGGGCGAGTCGACGTCGGCCACCTCGACCTGTTCGTTGCCGCCGCCACCGCCGCCGAGCTGGTCGCGGTCCATCCCGGCCTCGTCGAGGTACGTGTTGGTGACGCTCCGGCGGGCCTCGTTGAGGGGGACCTTGTACTCGTTGACCAGCGTGTCGAGGCGCTCCTCGACGTCGTCGACGTCCAGGTCCAGCTGGTCGGCAAACTGCTCGTGTATCTCTTCCGCTTGGGTACGCAAATCTGATGCAGTCATGTGCTGTCACTGTCTCCGCCTTGTTTTCGATGGGAGACAGTCGACGTTTGGTCGGCTTCAGGTATAAACCCTCCCCCGGCGCGGTGGAAGTGAAACCGGTCGACAGCGACGCCAGGAGTGACTGGAACGGCGAGAGGAACGTGGGCAGACAGACCGTTGCTGTAGCTCTGGTGTCGGGGACCGAACGAGGCGACTCTGGCGTGTCACCGGCGAGTCGGTCCGACACGCGTCGCTACGTGCGTCGGGTGTGGGAACGGGCGAAGAAGCAGACGGGTTACTGCTCGCTGTCGGTCGTCTCGTCGTCGCTGTCCGTGCTGGTCTCGGTCGTCTCGTCGTCGGACTCGTCGCTATCCTCGGTCTCGGTGTTCTCGTCTTCGTTCTCGGCATCACTGTCGTCGGCGTCGTCAGGGGTGACGTCGCTGATCTGGTCGCCGAGGTCGCCCTCGAGGTCACCGGCCATGTGCTGCTGGACCAGCGAGTGGATCTCGCTGACGAAGTCCGGCACCTGCTCGGGCAGGTCCGCGGGCGGGCCGCGTTCGCCGTCGGGGCCGACGTCGGCGGGCGGACCCTGACTGTCGGCGGCCTCACTCGCGTTCGCCGCCGCGTCCGACTCGTTCGTCTGGTTCGTCGCCGCCATCTCCTCGCTGTCGGCGGCGTTATCTTCGGCGTCGGCCGCCGTCTCGTTGGCGTACTCGTCGGCCTGTGCGCCGTCCGCGTTGTCCGAAGCCTGTGCGCCTGCCGCCGCGGGCAGCGCCGCCGCCGACCCCGTGACGACGAGGACGGCCAGCAGCGCGCCAGCGATTTTAGTGAGCTTCATCGTGCGTTGACTCCACCCGACTCTGTAGGCCGACACCACTTCAAGGGGCCAAGCCGAAAACGCGGATTAACGCGGATTCAATCGATTTAGGCCGTCTACCCGTCGTTTTAATCCGGCTTGAACGAACAGAGTCGGCATCGACACCGCGTTTCCGCCACCGAGGTCCCCGAGCGCGGTCCGCCGCGGGAGCGCGGCACGCGAGAAGATTGATTTGACGGCAGTCGTTACGTGGCGGTATGGGTGACGGCGACGAGCGAGACGACGCCAGACTGGGGCGGTTCATCCAGGGGACGCTCCGGTCGGTCGGGAACCAGCTCTCGGAGGCCAAGCGCGCGTACAGCGACGGGAAGCGCGCCGCACTCGCCGGCCTCCCCCGCGACGAGGACGGACGGGCGCGGATCGTCTGTCGACGCCACGCCGAGCGCCGCGCCGTCTCGCTGGACCCCGTCTCCCGCCCCGACTGTTTCGACGCCGACCACCCCGACTGTCAGGGCTGTGTCGAGGACATCCGGGACGGCACCGTCGAGACGTGGTGACCGCGCCCGGGCCGACGGCGAGGCGGCGCGCGACAATCGTGAAGGTGACAACCGACGGACCTACCAGCGGCGGGTCGGTTCGCAGTCGAAACGAGGGGGTCTGGGAGTCGGTCACGCGGGCCGTGTGACGTGTCGCCTCCGCCGTTTCGGCCGCCGAGGCGGCGCTTTTCGACCATCTCCGGGCGTCGTGTGAGCGCGTGTCGGTGTGGCCGGGGTGTCGAAGGGGCGTTTCGACTGGACGGCGACGGCGGGGTTACCGGCGGGGACCACCGGTACAGTGTCGGGGAAAGTGTCATTACCGTCGGCGGTGACGCGGGCAGTATGGACGGGATAGCGCGGCGGTTCTGGCTCACGGTCGTGCCGCTGCTGGCCGGCTTCTCGGCCGTCGGGCTCCTGGTGTTCGCGGCGCTCTTTCCCGAGCACCTGTTCCCGGTCGGGAGCGTCGGCTACGTCGCGACGGCGGCCGTCGCGCTCGTCTCGCTGGGGCTCCTCGTCTGGCAACTCGCGGCCGGGGGCGGGTCCAGCAGGGACCGGTTCGAGCGGCCCGGTCGCTAGCTCCGCATCGACCCGCCGTCGACCGGCACCGACGTCCCGGTGACGTACGACGATCGGGCCGACGAGAGGAAGGCGACTACGTCCCCGAGTTCCTCCGGCTGTCCAACCCGCCCGAGTGGCGCGTCCGACCACGACTCGATGCCTGCCTCGTAGGAGTCGTACTCCCCGCGTTCGACGGCGTCCTCGACGAGTTCCTCGATGCGGGGCGTCTCGTGGGCGCCCGGGAGGACGGCGTTGACGCGCACCTCGGGAGCGAACTCGCGGGCCTGGGTCTTCATCAGGCCGATGACGGCGCGGCGCACGGCGTTCGAGAGGACGAGGTCGTCGATGACCTCCGCGACCGACCGGGAGGTGATGTTGACGATGGTGCCGGCCTCGGACTCGCGCAGGTACGGGTAGGCAAAACGGGTGGTCCAGACGACGCTCATCACGAGGACGTCGTAGGCGCCGTACCACTCCCGCTCGGTCGTGTCGAGGAACGGCCCCGGTGCGGGGCCGCCGGCGCTCGTGACGACGTGGTCAAGCCCGCCGAACGTCTCGACGGTCTCCTCGACGAGCGCTTCGACCGCGTCGCGGTCGGTGATGTCGGCCTGCACGGCCAGTACGTCGCCGTCGCCGGCCGCGTCCAACCGCTCGCGTGCCCGGTCGACGTGGTCGGGGGTCGTCCCGCAGACGGCGACGTCCGCGCCTTCGCGTGCCAGTCGCTCCGCGCTCGCGAGTCCGAGTCCGCTCGTCGCGGCGGTACACAGTGCGGCATTGCCGTCGAGTTCGAGGTCCATAGCCGACCCGACGGTCGAGTGACCCAAAAAGCTCCGTGGTGACTGTCCTAGCTGCCCCAGAAGTTGTCGCGGCTGCCGAGCCGTTCGTCCTCCTCGTCATCGTCGTCGCCCTGATAGCCGCCCTCGTCGTCGTCCTCGTCGTCTTCTTCCTCGTCGAGTTCGAGGCGTTCGAGTTCCTCCGCCCGCGCGTGGTTCGAGCGGACCTTGGTGATCTGGACCTTCGATTTGGCCGGCGGCAGGACGCCGTCGACCATGACGATGAAGCCGTCCTCGGTCCGACCGACGCCGGCGCCGCTCTCGTGGATGTCGTCGACGGTGACGACGACCTCCTGACCCGGTTTGACGGGTTGGCTCTTGAGGTCCGAGATGGGCTGGTTGTAGTGGTTACACCACTCGGCGCCACCTCGGTCGCCGTAGTGCGTACAGCCCATGCCCTCGATGCGTTCGGTGAAACTGGGGCACTCGTCTGCGAGCGGACAGTCGGGCATAGCAACCGGTAGATGGGCCGCCGGCAAAACGCTTGCGACCTGCCAGAGGGCGGCAGTGCGCCGTCTCGAACGCGGCGCCGTCCGCCGAACGCTTTTCACACTGGCCCGACAACGTGTCACACGATAGCGAGGAACGAACACGCATGGGGACCCGCGCCGTGGCAGCCCTCCTCTGTCTCGTGATTCTGGTCAGCGCGCCGTCGGTGCTGGCCGCCGAGCCGCAGGTGGACGACGGCGACGACCCCCGGACGATGGACGTCCGCTACGTCGTCGACCGCCTCCCGTCGGCGGTGGGTCGCGTCCAGGTCACGGCCGTCGTCGACGTCCCGGACCGCGTGAACGGGCTCTCGGTCCGGCCACCGGCGAACGCGACGGTCCTGCGTGCCGACGGTCTCGCCTCGACCGGGGGCCGCTGGCGCTGGGACGGCGACGGCGACACCGTCTCGGTGACCTACACCGTGCCGGTCGGCCTGCGGACGGCGTACGGCCAGCGGACCGCGGACACCGCCGAGTGGTCGCTGGTCGTCCGTCGCGAGGTCGCGCTCCACGCCCGGTGGCGCTGGCAGGCCGGCCCCGACCCCGGCTGGAACGAGACGATGGCCGTCGCGGCCGGACAACGCGGCGTCGGCGGCGAGACGGCCGTCTTCGTCGGTCCCCACGAAACGATGACTCGGACGACGCCGGACGGTACCGTCCGGTTGGTCGTCCCCGACGCGGCGACCCTCGAACCCGACCCGGCGGTCGTCCTCGACACCGTCAGTGACGCACAGCGGCGGACCACCATCGGCGAGCGCCACGACACCGTGACAATCATCGCCACACCGAACGACATCGCCGTCGGCGGGTACACGCCGTCGAACGGCGCGCCCGTCGCCCTCGTCAACGCCGGCGAACCCGTCAGAGTGCCGACCAACGTCTGGGTCCACGAGTACCGCCACACGCGCCAGACCTACCGGACCAGCGCCGGGATGACGTGGCTCGACGAGGGGAGCGCCGACTACTACGCCGCCCGGCTGACGTATCTGCAGGGCCGCATCGGCTACGACCGTTACCGACAGCGGGTGACGAACGACCGGTACCACGACGCGAACCTCACCCGCCCGGGGACGTGGCCGTCGCCCGACGTCCAGTACGACAAGGGGACGCGCGTCGTCGCCGCCCTCGACGTCCACATCCGGCAGGCGACCGGCGGCGAGCACACCTTCGCGACCGTCCTCCGACGGCTCTCGCGGAACGACGAGCGAGTCACCCTCTCGCTGTTCGCCGAGACGGTCTCGGCCGTCGCAGGGCAGGACCTCGAGGCGTTCGTGCGGCAGGCCGTCACCGGCCCCGCACCGCCGGTCCCCGCGGACCCCGACGGTGACGGCGTTCCGACACACGTGGAGCGACAGCGCGGCACCGACCCGTACCAGTCGGCGATGGCCGACAAGCAGGCCGACGACACCGAGACCCGGGTCGCCGACGCGGTGGGAGGGCAGAGCGACGCGGCGACTGGACGGGCGGCGACGGACCGCGTCGGCGTCGCCGGCGGGTCCGGAACCGGTGGCGACCGCGACGCCCCCGGGGGCTCGGACGTGCCGCCGGTGCCGCTCTGGCTCGCCGTCCTCGCCGTGTGGCTCGTCCTCGCGGGGGCCCTCTGGCGGGACCGGCCGCGCTAGACCGCCCGCTCGACGGCCGCGATAGCCGCGTCGACGTCGTCGTCGTCGACGTCCCAGTGGGTACAGAAGCGCACCACGTGGTCGTCGAACGGGACCCCCTGGACGCCCGCGTCGGCACAGTCCTCGAGGAACGCCTCGGCCGGCCGGTCCGTCTCGACGAGGACGATGTTCGTCTCCGGCGACTCCACCGAGAGGCCGTCGATGCGGGCCAGCCCCGCGGCCAGTCGCTCGGCCCGGCGGTGGTCCTCGGCCAGTCGGTCCCGGTTGGCGAGCGCTTCGAGGCCCGGGGCGGCGACCATGCCCGCCTGCCGCATCCCGCCACCGAGCAGTTTCCGGTTGCGGTGGGCGGCCTCGACGAAGGACTCGGGGCCGGCCAGCACCGACCCGATCGGCGCGCCCAGCCCCTTCGAGAGACAGCACATCACGGTGTCGACGGGGGCGACGAACTCGGCGGCGGGGACGTCGTGGGCCGCCGCCGCGTTGAACAGGCGCGCGCCGTCGAGGTGGACCGGGACGCCGAGGTCGTGAGCCGCCGCCGCGGTCTCGGCGATGCGCTCGGGGGCGATGGCGGTGCCGCCCTTGCTGTTGTGCGTGTTCTCCAGCGTGAGCAACCCGGTGCCGGCCCGGTGACCGTCGGCCTCGACGTACCCCTCGCGGACCTGTTCGGGCCCGACGACGCCCCGGGCGTCGCCGTCGAGCGTGCGCGGCTGGACCTGCGCGTGCTGTGCGAGGCCGGCGAGTTCCCACTTGTAAATGTGGCTCTCGCGCTCACAGAGCACCTCCTGTCCCCGCTCCGTGTGTGTCCGTCCGGCCACCTGGTTCCCCATCGTCCCCGACGGGACGAACAGGGCCGCCTCGGTCCCGAGCACGTCGGCGACCCGCGCTTGCAGTTCGTTGACCGTCGGGTCCTCGCCGTAGACGTCGTCGCCGACGGCGGCGTCGCGGGCCGCCTCGCGCATCGCGTCGCTCGGCCGGGTGACGGTGTCGCTCCGGAGGTCGATCATGCGCCTGCGTAGCAATCGCACCCCCAAAAGGTCGGGGGCAGTTCCTATCGGCCGAGCGCCGCCTCGCAGAAGCGGGCACGGTGGGATTCTCACCCGATGCTAGACCTCGCTTCGCTCGGTCGACCGTGATTCGAAACCCCTGCGTGCTGCGGTTGAGCACGCTTCGCTGTCGCTCGGCGGCTTCACGGGCACGGTGGGAGCGGAATTTTCGGGTCTGTGCGACTCGATTACTGGCAACAGTTCGTTTCATAGGTCTGGAAGGAAGTCGCTTCGCTGTTCAGCCTGTTCTCGGTCAGAACGTCGGTCGTAGTGGCGATCCAGAATGTCCTCGCTCGCGTTGAGCCGATCCTTCACGATGCGCCGAGGGACGTCTTCTCGACGATAGTACGTCACCCGGCCACTACGAACGTCATGCGGCGAACGGGAGGAAGGACACTTACTCGCTTTGTCGAGGTGGGTCGCTTCGCACTCCTCGATGTCGCGGTCGTGCGGGCACTCTTCCCCGCGCCAACATGGGCGTGTGACTCGATACAGTGTCGTCCGGAACGTGTTACCTGCCGGTCGGCCGTACTCAGTAGTGATCAGTGGTCGACGGTCGTAGTCATCCGTCACCCCATCCCGGTGATACTCGATGTAGTCCTCGAGATAGCGAGCGGTTTTCTCACTGATTCGGTTCCAGCGAGTTCCTTTCTGCTGGTTCTTCAACGGAGTCCCTTGATCCGGACGATGGACGAACTGGAGAGCAGGACCGGAGAACCGAGGATGGGTTCCGTCGAGATCGAGGTCATCGAGGTCGAGGCCGCGAATCGCACCTGTCCGAGCACCAGTTTCCCACAGGAGCAGGAGGATGATGTGGTCACGGGTACCCGGTTGCGCGCCTTCCAGGTAGTCGAGAATTTCGACGGTACGCTCAGGAGAAAGCGTCGAATCCGACACGTCTTCCCCGTTCTTCATCGTCGGCAGCGTGATCTGCTCGTACAGCTCGGGCGGGACGGCGTCGATGTTCGAGGCGAACCGGAGGAACCGGCGGAGTGTCGCCAGTTGGCCTTTCAGCGTGACCAGTTTGATTGGTTCTCGACCGTCGCCCTGTCCCTCCCGTCTCCAGATACGGTACTGGAATAGTTCACGACCGGAGAGTTCGTTCAGGTTCTCGATTCCCTCTTCATCACAGAATTGGACGAAGGCGCGGAGCCGGTGTCGTTCGGCCTTGCGTGTCGATTCTGCGTGTTCGTCGCGCATCGCGTCGATGAACATCTCGACGGCGTCGACCGGCGAGATAGGATCGAGGTCCTTCACGGAGGCACCACCTCCGTCAGTTGGGCGGCTATCATACGAATTGCTAATTTAGCTTGATGCTAATAAATCTTTAGCAAATTAGCTGATTAGCAACTAAGCAAGTGAGGAATTAACTAATTGGCAATGCACCAACGTAGCAAGATGGCACAACCCAGTTTCAGCATGGAGCAGGAACTTCTAGACGAACTCGACAGTACGCTCACGTACGGTGATTCCAGATCGGAGTGGGTTCGTGACGCGATCAAACTGAAACTGGAGGTGCTGGAAGTGCTGGACGAACAAGATGAGGAATTGTCTGAGGAGGAGCGGAGAGAGTTCGTCGTCGAAGTTGTCCGTGAAGCAGTCGAGAGCGAATGACTGAATCGGTTTTGTTTAAGCCAACAATTCAGGCAGAAACAGGTTCGCGTCCCTGGGTTTAGTCGATGTGGTAGGAAAGTCGATTTCTGTAAATTGGAAGGCCGGCTTCTACATTCAATTCATTACCATGAATCACCAGTCAATATCGATTGTAATGTTCCAAGTACTATTTCGGTTAAATAGAGGCTGAATGTACGTCGCGCTTAACCCTCTGAACTCGTACTCACGGTCATCAGCAAGTCCGTGGTTGTGGGTGAGATCACAATACAGTTCATCGTAATTCGCGAGCACATCGATTTGGTGTGCAGCATCTTTTGCTCCTGAACCGCTAAGTTCATTTTTCAGATAGTCTAAGAGATTATCGTCACTCTGCATAGGGTTCTCGACGATTAAACCAGTCACACTCGGGTCGTCATAATTCTCTTCTCCTGTGGTGATTTGCTCGGTGACTGTTAGTGAACTTCCTTCCGGCGCATTAAACCCGGTTCGTGGAAGTGTGAACTCCGTAGCATTGAATAGTTCATTGAACCCGAAGGCCCGTGCGAGACGCTGATAAAGTGCTCCAGTGACCGGTACGCCTTCGGTTATGAATCGAAGTTCAACGTTCGAAAGAACCTGTTTATTACCGGGCATCTGTGGCAATTCGGCTCTGATAATTAGATACTCGCTCTCATAAGCGAGGTTGGCTATATAAAGAAGATGGCCGTTTTTGTACGTCGGAATTTCTTCATCAGCGAATGTAGTACGCGCCTCTCTGATAGCCGTGGCGAGATTTGCAGGACCACGCCCAACAAGCGCACCGCCCAGTTGATGAACTGTGAACCAAGACGTGCTGAGTCTCCCCACATTATGTAATCTCGCCAGTCGGTTGATGAAATCGTCAGCAGACATGTCATCATTCCGTGTTCTGATTTCCATTGAGTCCTCACCAAGACGGAAGAACGGGTGACACGTCACCGAATTGTTAATGTCGTGCGATTCAGACCCTTGAGTTCGAATCAGTCGTGGTCCGAAATCGTTGTAACCCGACTTAGGTAGAGTAACATTGGTTTGTTGTTCCGGGAGATCGCTGACTCCTTTCTCAAGTGCCTCAATATACGCTTCCTCAATCGTTTGGTCAGTCTGTTCGGCGTGCTGCTTGATTTTTCCGTGTATCGACCACGGAATATCGACATTGGGTCGCATACTCTAACATACATTAGGACCTAAATAAATCTTTGGTCTAAGTATACCCAGAGTATACTTGGTCTAGTAATCTACTCTTGAACATGCCCGTCGATACCAGACTAATTTCGATTAATTAGCAGTAATATTCATACCAATAGAGACAGCGAAATGATGTGTGTATCAGTTCACGCCAGACGAGATCGACCGAAAGCGTGCCAACCACCAGGCCGTCAAACAGGGGGCTGACGACATCGACGCCAAACGGATTGGGAACCTCGGTGAAATCGCTTTCGAGCAGTTCTGTCGAGAGTATCTCCCAGCAGAGATGTGGGAGTGGAAGAATGAGGACGCAATTCGGAGATGCAACCCTGAAAGTTTCTCCGGACACGATTTCGAAGTCTTCGGGTACGAAATCGACGTGAAAACCTCGCGTGACGTGTCTGCCTTCCATCCCGAGACACTGGTCGAGAACGATTCAGATGACGATATTTTGGTGATGGTGTGGCACCGAGACAACGAGGACAGTCTAATCATGCTGGGATGGGAGCGGGTTGAGACGCTGAAATCGAAGGTCGAGACTGAGCAACAGTTCTCGGGCAATTCTCCTGAAAAGCTCGAACACTTAGCGACGCGCCCGATGAACGAACTTCGGGATCTCGGACCGAACACGGCGAACATGAATCAGAAACCCGAGAACCCGTTTCAGCCGGGAGATCGTGTCGAGAAACGAGGCGAAGAAGAGGCATCGGTCGGCGTCGTCGTCGAGGTGCTACCACCGGAGACACAGATAGAACTGTACGGACAGGAACTCGACGGTGAAGGAGTCAGAGTGACATTCCCCAGCTCACTCGACGAGGGACCTGGAGACTGGCGAGACATCGACCCGGCGCTGTTCTCCTCGTATTGTGACGACCAGGACGTGAATCTCTACACCTACAAACACGCGAATCTGAAATTTGCAGATAACCCGTTCACAGTCGGTGACTACGTCATCAAGTCGTCTCACGACGATCCGAATCCGGCGGTCGTGGTCGACGTCGACGGCGAGGAAGTGAGTATTGTCTACGAAGGCCCGCGTGGAGACGAGGTATCACCGGCAAATCTAAAGGACCACTGTGAAGAGGAGGAGCTGTCGATCTACAGCTATTCACGCGACGAACTGGAATTTATCGCGAGCGAGTGAGTCAGCCGTCGACGGTTCGGTAATCGTCCTCGACGCGCTGGACCGGCGACTCGATCTTCCGACCACAGGCTACGCACTGGAAGCCTATCCGACTGTTCGGGAGGGTCACGGCGTTGATGCTGGAATCGCATCCAGCAGGGCAACGTATCCAATCATCAAGCGGCATGGAGTCTAAAGTAAACCCGTGTGGGATAAAAATCAGAGCCTCGTCTGCATAGTGAAAGTGAAAGTAAAAACGGCCACCGGTGGGTGGGTCGGTGGGTGGGTAGTTATGAATTAGTGCTATGAATACTGCTATGAAAGTCACCATAAGTGATAAACGTAGGAAAGTTAATGACAGGATATGGCAGACGTAAAGCAGACCAAGATAGGTGATATTTTCCAAGGGTCTGTCTTCAATATCCCCCGATATCAGCGTGGCTATTCATGGAATGAACTGCAGATTAATGACCTACTGCAAGATATAAATTATACGTTCGAACAGCGTCACGAGTCTGGAAACGAAGAATTCTCACATTATTTCGGAACAGTCGTTTTATTAGACAAAGGGGTCCGTCAGACAGAAGCAAGCGACTATGACAAGTATGACGTTATTGACGGTCAACAGCGCTTGACCACAATCTCAATTCTAATGAGTGTCGTTGCTGAGGAGCTACAGAGAATCCCAAGCGAAGAGCTGTGGAAAGAATACTCTGTAGAACCAGCTAAGCTGGCAGAAGATTATCGAGAAGAATTTGTTTCTAAATATGATGAGGACCGAGTCGTACTTGATGATATCAACAACTCTGTTTTCATCAAAATAACAAAGCACGATGACTCGCTCAGAAATATAAATACCACAAACGTCACACAGCGTCGTTTGGTTAAGGCTAAAGAGATAATTCAAGATTGGTTCGAAAATAAGAGAGAAGGAAAGAGGGACGATGACGGGAATTTGGATGAATATTATACCTATCTCAGAAATTTTGGAAAGATAGTAGAGAACGGATTAGAGATAACTACATATAAGATAGATGATGAGACGGAAGCAGGGCGTCTTTTCGAGGTGGTAAATGATCGAGGTAAAGATCTAACCTCTCTGGACAAAATCAAGAGCTATCTGGTCTACTGTGCAGCGAGAATTGATGATAAGAACCTCTCCGTCACAGTCTACCAAAAGATGGGGGATGTAGTTCGCAATATAACAGAGAACGGTGAGGGAGATGAAGCAATAGAAGCATTTGTACGATATCACTGGATGTTATTTACGGGTGAGCTGGTCTTAGCAAGACAATCAGATTCTGAGTATACAGAAGTCCACCGACGAATCAAAAATCTGGATAAACATGCTGCGCTAGCCCAGGATTCGGAAAAGATGAGGACCTGGATTCAATATTATCTTTCCAGTGCAGTGAGTTGTTCTGAGGGATTTGAAAAGATACGCAATCCAAATAAGATTGATTCATCTAATCGATATGCTGATGAAATAATTGATCGTCTTGATGGGTTAAGCAGGCTACCGGTTACTAATAATTTCTTGCCATTATTGATGGCAACATATCACAGATTCGGCATTTCGAAAGAATTCCGAGATATGGTATCACTGTGTGAAAAGTTATCATTTAGAGTTTATAATTTGGCTGGGAGGAGGACTGATGCAGGCAGAGCAGCGCTACAACGACATGGCTACTGGATTGAATGGGCAGGAATGGGAGAAGAGGCAAAAAAGGTCTTCAATAATGAGGAGAAGTCACTGAGATTTAGTCAGAAGAAGAAATCGATTCCAGAATCTGCTCAGAGAATTGAATCTGAGATTGGTGAAAATTCACCGGATACATATTTCGCGGATTGTTTGATGAGGGATGATATTGTAGAAGGATCTGATCGAAATGATGGTTGGCGGGGCGTCAGAAATAATGATGCACTGAGATACCTTTTGTATCGATATGAGAAACATCTACGAGACTCGGGGTCAAATTCTTCAATCTCACAGATACCGCCGTTCTCACAGTGGAAGGAAGAAGGAGTAACAATCGAGCATATTCATCCACAGAACCCCGAAACAAAAGATGGTGAGCTTTCTGAGATGACTAATAAATTGGGGAATCTCGTTCTCCTTGGGCCAGAAGATAATTCGATAGCAAGCAATGCTGGTTATAAAGAAAAACATGAGAAGGTCTATTCAAAGTCCTCAATGTTGTCCTTACAAGAACTCCCATCTCCGGAAGAAGGGTGGAACAAGGAGAAGATCACACAGAGAACGAAAGATATCGCCAACTTTGCACTTTCAGAATGGGGTGGACTGAGTACCGGCCATGTTCACGTCAGAAAAGCGCCTGATGAATTAAATAACATCACTGAATTACGAGAGGTAGCACACGCAGTTCGATCAGACTATCGAAGTAAGACAGGCTTCACTACACCGTCTATACAAATCAAGCGAAGGGGAGTCAATGGCGGCGAATGGGAACGGATCAGAGGCTGTCCTGCGTGTGGTAGTGATCGAATAGATCTTGAGTCAATAGAGGAATGGGATGCAGTCTGTGCAGGATGTTCAGAAGAACTTGAAAAACCAGTTTACAAGTTCAAGGGCAGCGAATATATCGAAAAGAATTGAACAAGAGGGAACTATTTATGTGGAGGGACCGCGGTTGTGGAGGAGATTAAGCAATTCACTCCATTCGACATCTTTCTCGAAAAGTCCTGCTCGAAGGTTCCATGCCCAAGGCGCGGCGTCATCGGGATCGTAACCGACAGCCTTCTCAATCTCTTCGAGACTGCCGCCAAATAATCGGTCAGTCGGTGTATCAGCGTCAGCAGGCCACGTTTCGAAGAACTCGGCACTCTTTTTTGCGGCCTTGTACATCGCCAGCGTCG
This sequence comes from Haloarcula sp. MBLA0163, assembly GCF_055632435.1. Lineage (NCBI taxonomy): Archaea > Methanobacteriati > Methanobacteriota > Halobacteria > Halobacteriales > Haloarculaceae > Haloarcula > Haloarcula sp. MBLA0163. Next base: position 3,157,256 of record NZ_CM145745.1, on the reverse strand, counting down.
ACAATCGCTTCCGTTCAGGATGGAGGTCCTTCCCGGTGTGAACTACGACGGCCTCCATATCGACGCCGAGCTTCGCGTATCGCTTCGCCAGCGGCGTGTACTGTTCGGCCACTTCTCGCCGGTTAGTCCGGGCGTCGAAGTGCGTCGAGCCTTCGTCGATCAGGATGGCCTTCGGTCGGTCGCGGTGTTCAAGCAGCTGCACCGCGAGGTCGTGCGCCGAGGTGACGACGATATCCGTTGCCTCCCACGTCCGGACGTTCGAGAGAACGAGGAGGTCATCGAGATCGAGCGCCCGCAGCGTGATCAGGAGGATGGCCGTGTTGGTCTTGCCCGTGTTCGGGTTGCCAGCGGCCGTGACGAACGCCGGAGCGCCGTTGTTTTCAATCTCGTTCAGGAGCATCATCGGGAGCCGCAGCGCCGAGGCGTCGAGGTCCTGTTCCGTGACACCGACGATGTGGGACATAACCGAGCCGTTTCCGGTGGCGACGGCTTCGGTCGCTGTGTCGGTTAGGACCTTCTGAGAGATCACCAAGCCGAGGTCGGAGCCTTCGAACGTAGAGCTACCTACCGGTAACCGGTCGGTTTCCTGCATCGCAGTCTCGACGAACGACAGCGCCGCGCGGTCCTGGGCGTCCTCGACGATACCAGTGTGCGGAAGGAGACGGTCGTCACCGTCGAGGTCGCCGCGCACCTGTTCGTAGAGCTTCGCCGCAGTCAGGAGGTGTTCGTCTACGTCACCGTTCATAGGTAACCAGCCCTCCATAGCTGGAGCCACGCAGCGAGAGACGAGACACCGACCAGGGCAGCACCGAGGAGTTCGAGGGATTCAGTCATCCGCTTGAACATCTCCGTCACCGGCACCAGCGAGGTCGGCAAGATCTTCGTCGAGGTCGATGCGAACACCGGGGACGTCGGACGCTGGTGACTCGTCGTCCTCCGAGCGACGAATCTTCCGTTCGAGTCCGAACTGTTCGATGGCGTTGTCGATCTCCTCGGTCAATCCCTCTCCTTCGTCTGGAAGCGTGTTGCGCTCGAAGGTCGAGACGACTCGGAGAACAGCCTTCCGAGTCGCGTTGCGGATGATGGCGAACGCCTGCGTCTCGATGGCGAAGCCACGCTTTGCGTCGTCCTCCAGCTGGCCGCGACACTCCTCGACGGCCTGGAGCGTGCGCAGTAGTTCACGGTCGGTGAGCGTCCCACGCCAGCAGCCTTCGACGGTTTGCTCCGCGAGATCGACGCGCTTTCCGAACGCGAGGTTCGGACTCACCCAGTCGAGTTGGCCGTCCTCGATGGACCACTCTCGGAACCGTTGGCCGGGCATCCGGAAGATACCGCCTTTCGTGCGTCGAGCGTCGATGTCGACGAGCCAGATGTAGTTCGGGTCCCACAGGAGCGACCGGACTTTCTTCGCGGTCGGGCGTCCGATGAGAGCGACTGTAATCAGTCCAGTGACGCCGATGAGACGGAGGTTCCGGGGGAGATCGTAGCCGAGGACAGCGGCCACGACGAACAGCGAGATACCGATACCTGCCCCAACGAGTAGCAGATTCTCGGTGAGCCAGCGGAACGTCCGGTAGGTCCGCGAGTGGTCCGGACCGGGTTCCGGATTGTGTTGCATCTCGTCGCGGTCGAGGTCGGGATTCTCGTCAGTCATGCCACGCGCTCACCTCGTTCGGTCGCGCCGATCTTAGCCGAGACTGCTTCGTAGAGGACAGCTATCACGACGCCGAGAGCGCCGCCGAGACCAGCGTCACGAACGTCTGCGCCGGACCACGGGCCAGTGATCAGGAACGTGTTGGGCTTGCGCAGGTAGTGCCACTGGTTGTTTTCCTCCATCGACTCCGAAGTCCAGAAGGAGACGCCACCAGGGGACGCGATGCGAACCGTGGTGATTTTGTCCTTGTCGAGGACAAACGCGCGAGCCGTGACAGTACCGCTGTCGGAACTATCGGCACGTGGTGCGATGCTAATCGATTTGAATTCCGAGGACCAGAACTTGATGATCATCTGGCCGTCCTCATAGCGGTACGACGTGACCACCACGTCCGAGTCAACGACGAGTTCGGCGTTCGGCGCGCCGGACGGAGCCGAGACTGTCGAGTTTGAGGGAGTTGCGGTCGGCGTCGAGGTCGCTTGCTGTGCGCTGGCGACACCAGCGAAGGCGATGCTACTCAGGACGAGGATGATGACGATGTGTGATTTCATGGCGAGAAGGGAAGGTCAGTTCACCAGAACGTCCACAAATCGACGAGCTGGGATTCTATCCAACTAATCGTAGGGTCGAGGATGGTCGTCGACAGGAGGTCGATGGCTGGTCCCAACACGTCGACGCCCGACAGTTGCAAGGCGACGAAGACGCCGCCGAACAGGTACAGTCGGGGGTCGCGGGGTACGAGTGAGAGGAGCAGCCACCAGACCATCAGCGTCGCCCCCTGTCCTCACGAGATGCGTAGGCTGCTCCTGCAAGTGCTACCACAAGGACGATTAGCAGAGTAGAGTTCGAGCCACCGAGCAGGCCACCACCTCCGGAGGCACGAAGGTTCTGCTCGCGGGCCTCAATCTGTGCCCGGCGAAGGGCGAGATCTTCGTACAGTTGTTTGAGCTCTGTGACGTTCGTCGTCTTGTACGTGGTTTTCTGTATGGTGACGTTCTGGATCCGTTCGCCGTCCGTAGTGGTGATATTCCCGAGGGAGAAGGTTCCGGTTAGCTCACGGGTCCGGTTGGCGGTCACAAGGTACTGCGTCCCCGAGATATTCGCGGCGTCGTAGGTCGTATTCGCCTCGAACTGACCGCTCGAAGGGTTCTCGGGGCTGAAGACGATACCCTCGTAAGTCTCGTTGTCAGTCGTCACCTCGAAGGCCCCAGTCGTGTCGAAGTTACTCGGGCTGTTCTGGCCGAGCAGCGTGAGTTGACTGGCCGCCCATCCCTGGAACTGCTCACCAGGCGAGCGTTCCGCAGATAGAACGTATGGGTCCACGAGGTCGGTGTTGTTGATTTCACCGTTCTGGTAGGCGTCATACGTGTTGTTCGCCAGAGTATCCATCTCAGCCTGCACTTCGGAACTCTGATTGCCAATCTCCTTCCACTCGTACTTATCCTCGGAGTCCCAGATATGGATCGTCTCAGAGGTTGACGTGCCGTTTATCGTAGGGGACCAGTAGCTATCAGTGACGTTCATGTCAGCTTGCGGGATGGGTGCAATAATCGTCGGGCTCACCCCGTCGTCGTAGGCGAGCAGGTCTGCATCCCGAGTAGTACCGTCGACGAGCGTGATGGTCGCAGTGCGAGTGATGACAGTGTTGTTTGTCGAGGTGGAGTCGGTGATACGCTCGTACCGGACGAACGAGTCAGAGACACCGGTTTCGTTGTTGCTGACGTGTTCAAGATACTCCATCTGAGCGGAGGTAGCCTCCAACTCTTTGAGATAGTTCACCTGAACAGTCACGTACCACTGTTCGACGGCCTCCTTTGCGGCGTTCGTAGCGGCAGATTTGGACGACCCGTTGTTGAGCGCCCTGATATAGGCGTTTTTGCCTTTGACACGAGCCACAGTCTTAGCGTCCTCAAGGCGATTCGAGAGAACGGCCTGTGTGTTGTTGATGTCGGCACGCTCATCGAGGCCGGACTGGTAGATGTCAGTTTTGACCTGAGAGGCATCAAGACCGGTAGTATTCACAGTCTGGCCTTCAGGCTGGGCCTGACAATCCAGCATAGTGAATCCGGGGTCAACCGTGGCAGAAATCTTCTCGTGGAGGTTACAGATACGGTTTCGGTCGCCGCCGGTCCCGCCAAAGGTCTTCACGTCATCCGGCATGGTGAGGCGATTCTCGTAGCCGTTGAACGAGGCATTGCCGCTCCCACCGGTAACGGTGACGTTGACGGTGCTATACGCGCCCTGATTCGAGATGGCCAACTCGTTGGCAGAGAACGGCGCGGACACGGTCCGGCGCTCCAGCACGTACGTCGACGGACTACCGGTGTCGCCGGTGGACCACTCCACGGTGACGGTGCCGGTCATGTTGCTCACGTCGACGGCGACGACGCGGGGCTTCTCCGCGCCCTGCTTGCTCCCGTCGAAGGTGTGGGTCTGCGCGTCAGTCTGTGCGGCCGCGGGGCCGACGAGTGATGGCCCGACGCCCACGAGAGCGGCGGACCAGATCAACAGCGCGGACAGTGCGAGGGAACGGAGTCGCGTCATCTTACTTAACAGCGACTCCCCAACTGACGACGGTCAGGAGGAACGCGATCTGCATCCCGAGCGGGTCGCCAATCTGTAGTAGGAGATCGGTGACCTCGACAGTGAAATAGTCGCCGAGAATGACGAGCGGCCCGAGAGCGATTGCGAGCTTCTCCACGTCGTCGTAGTACTGGAACTGTTTTGTCTCTGAGCTAGCGAAGGCGACGACCCACGCACCGAGCGACACCATGATAGCGTGATCGGCGGTGAGCGTGTACGAAAGCCACTCCAGCGTGATGGTCCCGATACCACCGAACTGGTAGAGGGACGCCAGCAGGAACGCGCCCGAGAGGACCATCGGGACGTTGCGAACGTTCAGATAGTCGTTCATCATCCCGCTGGCCTTGCTCTGGTAGCTCACTCAGCGTCACCCCGCTTGAACCGGACTGCCTTCGGGTGGTATTCAATCTCTTCGCCGTCATCGTTCGTGAACGAGTCAGTGTCTTCGGAGGTCTTGACAGCCATGAGCGAGCCGACGACCAGCTCGTTGACCAACTGCTGCCGCTGGGACCAGTTGAGGCTGTAGGGTCGTCCATCAATCTCGACAACACCGTGATCCTGCGCGTCAAGTCGGATATCGGTGATCTGCCCACCGAACTGTTCGCCAGCATCCGGGTTAATCCACTCAGAGTTGTTGTCAACTTCTGCGGGTTCGTCAAGTTCATCGAACGTTACTTCCGCCGTTCCGCTATCGTTGGTTGCCATGCTACATTACTAGATACTAGATATATTGGAAAGCCAGTTCACCAGAGGCAATCCGGTGAACTTTTTTATAGGAGTTTTAGCCGGATATCAGATGGTCAGGTGCGTTACGTGCAGGAATCGAACCAGAGCCATCTGGATCAGGGACACGAACAGCAGTGACAATCTCATCAACGACCTGTGGATGTTCGATGCCGTGTTTAACAAGATATTGAGCCATTGCCTCACCTCCCCACATGGAAACGTCACTACGTTCACAGCGCCAATAGATGCCTTCAGCATCGGAAGAACCAAGCTTTGACTCCGAGAGTAGCCGGTCTACAGGCATAATTGTCTCTACCATATCGATTCCATTACCGGCAGATGCGGGATATTCCTCGTCGCCTATTTCGACAGATTTGACGCGCCACTGTGGACCGTCTTTGAAAGAAACTGGTTCAGACGGATCAACGTCGGCGTCGAGTTCGTCCAGAATATCCTCTGCTTCAGGAGGTAACCCAAGTGAGCCGAGGACTTCACCAGGAGAGGCACCGGGATTCAGTTCGAGATACTGTTCTATCTGATTTCGCCACTTCGTGCGCGTTATACCTTCTCCGACACTGGCAGCGGCTCGTGCGCTGGGCCATTGGTCACGAAGGCGTTCCTGTCGATCTACTCCACCATCTGCGGCTGCACATCGAGCAGAGGTTAGCGTATCGTGATCTTGATCGATACCGTGGGGGCTACCGCACTCGCTACACTCGTACTCTACCCCACGTGTTGTAGAAGGGCGTATTCGCTCGCCGTGATTATGCTCCTGCTGGCTCTGGGCAGACTCGTACCGTTGCTTGCACGCATCGGCTGTTGAGGCCCACTTTGCAGCGTCAGAGCGAGAAATCGTCCGAACATTAGCGGCGTCACAAGCAGCTGCCCAGGCAATGTACTCGGTCGAACGCTCGAAGAGATCAACCGGTCGAATGGCTGCGTAACTGGCTACGTAGCGAGCGAGATCGTCAACTTCGTCGTATTCCCGAACAGAGATGACAGTATCGCAGTTCTCACAACCTGGTTCAGCGGCGTCCCACGGATTGACAGCTGAGTCACTATGTTCGGAACAGGGGGAGTTCCGGTGAGCAGACTCGCCGGCCCAATCACATTGTTCGACCCACTTGTCTACGACGGGGCGGAGGTCACTTGCTCGGATTTCACCGTCGACGACCAGGACGAGATGGTCATGCCCGTAGCAGTGATTCGTCGAACCACCGCGTTCACCAGTATGAGGTTCGCTCCGCCTATCATACTGCCAGTCGAGACCGAGCCGGCGCATGGTATTCCTGAGCGTATCGTAGCAGCCATCCGACCAAGCCTCTCGACGCTCAGAGACGTGATCGACCGGACCAACACGGTCACCATCAGGAACCGATGACGCAGAGAGAGTAATAAGAGCGATATGCGGATCAGTGTAGAGCGGTTCGGAAACTCCACCAGACGGACGTTCACCACCACATATCTCACGGAGCCACGCTTTCATTTGAGCATAGTAGCTCTTTTGATAGGAGGGGAACCAGCGGGTGGCAACATCGACAGAGAACTCAGTGTACTCCGGATCAGAAGGAACTCCGAGTTCGAGATTTAGTGTGGTTCGACGAGTGTCCTCGTAGCTTTCAAGGGTCGTTTCGAGAGCTTCAGCCCAGGTTACGGGTTTACGCTCTACAAGTTCATCGCCTGAGACAGAAGAATCCGTTTCATGAGCTTCCTCACTGGTGTAGCTCTCGTATCTCTCGTGAACGTACTCACGCCGAAGTGTTTGGCCATGGCACTGGGAAATCGGCATCGAGGCACGCTCGGGGTACTCGGCGTAGAACTCTGAAACGCATTCGTCGACCGATGGTAACTCCGATTCACAATCTGCGGAGTTAGCGGTCTGAGACGACGTTACAGAGTTGTTCGAGTTGGTGGGCCAAGAGCCGCCATCCTCCTGTTCACCTTTACTCATCGGAGCCAGTAGAAGAAGAAGCAGTCAACCGCGACCGCACACCGCACCCACGTTCCGGGCCTTCGGCCGGGCTTTCGCGTTGGGATGGGTCCTCCCTACGGTCGTCCCGTGCGCTCACTCGGTCAGTCGGCCCCCCATGTGAGGGGGGCGACTCCCTCCCTCCTTCGCTTGTGGCGGATTTCAGGACTGTTTCAGGAAGATCGTCGTAACAGTCGACACAGATATTCAGCTGGGCAGGGTCGGTACTGGAACGATTGATGCAGATCGAGCCGCAGTTCTCACAGTCATAATGACGGTACTGGGACCACCGGGTCATCGGTAGTCACCCCGCTCTTCGTTGAGTGGCGGATAGTTCGAAGGATCACCACCAGTCCGACAGACTGGGCAGAGGTCAGTCCGGTCGGGATTGCGCTCGACAATCTTGACACTGCACTCATCACAGAGGTAGGCGGTTCCGTTCACTGGGTCCTCGACGCGCTCGATAGCTCGACGAACATCCTCATCGGTCGCCTCCAGGAGTCGAGACGCACGGATGAATTCATCGCGAGGATACGGCCAGTTCTCAGGGGAAGGAGTGTCCGTCACGAGAGGACACCCCCGTTCAGGTGATAGTTGGAGTGTTCTTCAGGAAGGCGAGCTTCGAGATTGCCCGGCTGGTTGTTCCACCGATCTTCGTCGACGTGGTGAACGTGGAGGTCCGACCAGAGGTCGTCAATCTCTCCGTGGGCGTAGGCGGTGAGCCGATGGAGGTACAGGTAGCGGTCGTGTCCAGCGTTGGGGTCCCAAACGCGAACCCGAGGATAGTGGTCGAGGTCGAATTCGACGCGCGGCCGGAAGATCACGCCGAACACCCCCTCAGTTCAGATAGAACAACGGAAACCGACAGCCGACGGCGGTGGCCGTTCAGGTGATGAACGAACTCCGAAATCCCAGTCTGAGATTCAAACTCAGAACGGAACGGAGACGCAGTAACTCGACGGGTATCGTAACTTCCGCGTAGAAGTACTAAACCGCCGGTTTTTGTACGGGCACGGTGGGATTCGAACCCACGACCGTCGGATTAGAAGTCCGACGCTCTATCCGGACTGAGCTACGTGCCCTCACCCACAGGTAGTAGGGCACTCTCAAAAGCCGTGTGGATTAGCCGTCGAACTCCACGTCCTCGTCGGTCGCCTCGGCCGTCGTGATGGCGATGGCGTCCGTCGTCTCGACGGCGGCGAGGCCGTCGACGGCACAGACGGCGTCGACCCGGTCGTGGGGGACCGACACCGCGAGGTCGTCGAACTGGAGGTAGCGTTCGACCGTGCCGCCGGCGTCCTCGACGGCGGCAGCGACGGCCTCGGGGTCGGCGTCGGCGGCCGTTTCCAGTGCCAGTGCGACCGACTCGCCCTCGATGGGGTCCGCACGGATGCTCTCGACGGCGCGGGAGACGTACATCACTCGGAGGATGGGCCGCCGGGGCCTTGGTTGTGCCGTTCGGCCGTCTCCAGACGGGACTCCGCGACAGCGAACGCGAGGGTACTCGCGAGCCCCAGCAGCGTGCCGCCGGTGAGGACGACGGCGAGGTACTCGAGGTCCTGCGTCCCGAGGAAGAAAGCGCTCAGGCCGTGGAGGACGGCGCCGATGGCCAGCACGTAGAAGGGGGCGTTGAGGTAGCGCCACTCGAAGGAGTCGTGGAGGTACTCGTCGGTCACCCGGCCCAGACTGGAGGTGATGCCGGCGGCGGCGAACCACTGGACGGCGCCGTTGACCAGCGCGGCCAGCACCTCGACGGGCGAGAGGGGCGACGGCCGGGCCTCGAGCGTGTTGACCCCGCTGACGCCGCCGATGGCCAGCAGCGCGGCGGCGACGACGTAGGTGATGATGGTGATTCGGCCGGCGTAGAACCCGGCGGTGGCGCGGTCGACGGCCTCGTCCAGCAGTCGCTCGGCGCCCAGACCGCGGGCGAGGACGTACAGCCCCAGCAGCCCGGAGATGATGCCCAGCGCGGACCCGGGCAGGCCCAGCGAGTCGACGGCGATGGTCAGCGGGTAGATGAGCAACAGGATGCCCAGCGGCACCAGAATCGTCCCCCGGGTCTCCGGGTCGTCGAGCACCTGCTTGATGGTGTAGTACATCGACTCGAGGTCCTGTGCCTGCCGGACGACGACGCGACGGACCCCGTCGATGCGGATGCGCGAGCGGATGACGGGGACGACGGACTCGTCCTGTGCGCCGTCGGTGACGACGAGCGCGCGGACGTCCTCGCTGGCCGCCAGCGACGCGAGGACGGTGTCGACCTCCTCGCCGACGGCGCGGTTGGCGGCCACGTCGCCGGCGTCGACGCCGGTCACCGCGGCTACCTCGACGGGTTCGTCGTCGATGTCGTCGGCGATGTGGACCCCCTCGAAGAGGACGTTCACGTCCGAGTCTTCGGGGTCGGCCTGCGCGAGGGCGACGGCGGCGTCGACGACGGCGTCCCGCCCGATGACCGGCGTCTCGACGTCCGTCTTGCGGCCGAGGTCGTCGTCCAGGTCCACGCACAGCACCAGCAGCATCGTGCGAGGGTACGCCAGCCGCGTTTATCTGTCTTCGGGCCTGTGGTTAGATGGCCTCGGCGGCCGCCTCGCGGGTGCGGCGTTCGACGACGAGGAGGGCCGCCAGTCCGAGGATGATGAGGGTGTACGACGCCGCCGCGAACAGGGCCGCCTGCTCGTTGGCGTACTCGCCGGTGCGGAAGATGATGGCCTTCCGGACCATCGCGATGACGCCGGTGTAGATGACCAGTCGGACGATGCGCCGCGTCTCGCTCTCGCGCGTGTACGCGACGACGGTCTGGTACACCTCGACGATGATGAACAGGAGCAGCGCGGTGTCGATGAAGCCGACGACGACCAGCGGGTCGGTGATGTCGCCGGCGAACGCGCTCCCGAGGATCTGGAGGCCGAGGTCGAACACGCCGATGGCGAACAGCACCACGAGCACGAGTGCCGCGACGACCTCGACGTAGCGCATCAGGTCTTCGCTGCGGGCCAACACCTGTTCGTCGAGCGTGTCCGCGGGGGTGAGTGAACCACCGACGGGGTCGTCGCCGTCCTCGGGCATAGGTAAACCTGTGCACCGAGTCACATCAAACTCGTCCCTATCTGATGTGACCCGGGTCGGCCGGCCGTGGCTCGGGGGCCTCCTCCGGGCGGCCGAGTCGGGCCACGAGCAGGCCGACCGGGAGCAGGAGGAGGCTCCCGACGACGAAGGGCGACCAGAAGCCGACGGCGGCGTAGAGCCCGCCCATCACCGGCGGCCCGACGGTGCGGGCGAGGCTGCCGGCCCCCTGCGTGACGCCGAAGGCGCTCCCCTGGACGTCGGCGCTGGCCCGCTGGGAGACCAGCGCCGTCAGCGTCACCGAGAGGATGCCGTTCCCGACGGGCAGCAGCGTCAGGACGGCCAGCAGGCCGAGCAGTTCGTCGGTGAGGAACGGCGCCAGCGCGGTGAGGTCCGGGAGGACGACGGCGAGCGACCGGGAGAAGGGGAGCGCCCCGACGCTGACGACCAGCAGCGCCGTCCCGACCAGCGAGAGGGTGACCGGACGGTATCGCGCGGTGAGGCGGCCGACGAGGACGCCCTGCGTCACGACGGCGAGCAGCCCGATGTAGGTCAGCAGGACGGCGCTCTGGGCCGCCGTGTAGCCGTAGACGTCCGCGACGTAGGGGATGAACATTATCTGCACCCCGGAGAACGCGAAGGAGACGAGGAAGAACGCGACGAGCAGGTCCCGCAGGCCCGGCGTGGCGACGGCGGCGCGCAGTTGCGCGAGCGCGGAGACTCGGTCGGTCGCCTCGCCGTCGGCGTCCGGCGTCCGGGACTCCGGGAGGAAGAGGAGCGCCACGACGACGCCACAGAGACTGGCGAACGCGGCGGCGAAACTCGGCAGTGAGAAGCGGGTTATCGGGACGGCCGCCGGGAGCAGTGCGTCGACGGCGGCGACGGTGGCGTCGAAGCTCAGGACGGCGCCGATACCCGGCCCGAAGATGAACCCCAGACCGAACGCCGCGCCGATGAACCCGAGCGCGGCGGCCCGTCGCTCGGGCGGGGTCACGTCGGCGACGTAGGCCTGTGCCGTCGAGAGGTTCCCGCCCATCGCGCCGGCGAGCATCCGCGAGGCGAAGAGGAGCCACAGCGCGTCGGCGAGTCCGAACACCGTCCACGCAAGCACGGAGCCACACAGCGAGAGCACGAGGACGGGCCGCCGGCCGACGCGGTCCGAGAGCGACCCGAGCAGCGGCGCGAACCCGAACTGCATCGCCGAGTACGACGCGGCCAGCAGCCCGATGACGAACTCCGTCCCGCCCGGAAACGACCGCGTGTAGAACGGGAGGATGGGGATGACGATGCCAAAGCCCAGCAGGTCGAGGAAGACGACGGCGAAGACGATAGCGAGGCCACGACGGCGGCCAGCGTCCGACATTGCAGGGAGTGGGGCGGGCGACGGGATAAACGCGTGGGCAGCGTCGCCGGGGTCCAGTCCATGCCGACCCACACCACGGCGCGGACGATGCGCACGCTTTTTCCCGCTGGACGCGGTCCTAGCCGTACACGATGATCTCCGAGGGCTGCGAACAGTGCGCCAAAGGCGGCAAGATGGTGCTGTTCGTCTACGGCTACTGCGACCAGCGAGACTGCTTCTACTGTCCCCTCGGGGAGAACCGCAAGAACGTCACCCAGATGTACGCCAACGAGCGGCCCGTCGAGGACGACAGCGACGTCATCGAGGAGGCAAAGCGCATGAGCGCGCTGGGCACCTCCATCACGGGCGGCGAACCGCAGGAAGCGCTGGACCGGACCTGTCACTATCTGGAACTGCTGAAAGACGAGTTCGGCGAGGACCACCACACGCACCTCTACACCGGTATCACGGGCGGCCGCGAGAACATGCGCCGCCTCTCGGAGGCGGGCCTGGACGAGATCCGCTTCCACCCCCCGCTGGAACTGTGGGGCGACCTCCACGGCACCGAGTGGGAGGAGATACTCTACATCGCCCGCGAGGAGGGGCTCACCCCCGCCTTCGAGATTCCGGGCATCCGCGCCGAGGAGGAGTTCCTCGAGTTCCTAGACGAGGGCGCGGCCGACTTCTGTAACATCAACGAGTTCGAGATGTCCGACGGCAACTACCGCCGGATGCAGGAGGCGGGCTTCGAGCTCAAAGAGGACCACATGAGCGCCGTCGAGGGGAGCCACGACATCCTCGAGACGATGGGCGACCACGAGAAGGTGTACTTCTGTACGAGCGTCTTCAAGGACGCCGCCCAGCACCGCTCCCGACTCAAGCGGATGGCCCGCAACATCCGCCGGGAGTTCGACGACGTCACCGAGGACGGCACCCTCGTCTACGGGAAGGCGTGGGTGAGCGAGGCCCGGCTCGAAGAGCTGGGCGTGCCCGGCGAGTTCTACACGGTCAAGTCCGACCACGTCGAACTGGCGTGGTGGCTCTTAGAGGAGATGGTCGAGGAGGGCGACGTCCCGAAGGGCGAGATCGTCGAGCAGTACCCGACCTACGACGGGACGGTCGTCGAGCGGACGCCGCTGTCGGGCGGGACGGGCGGCGACCGCGCTACCGCCGACGACTGAGCACGCACTGGCGACGCCTCGGACACCCGGCCAGCATGGGGTCTGGAGTGGGCAAGCGACCGAGTAGTGTAAGGCGAGTATAGCAATCTGCCGACCGGCCGACCGGAGAGCCATGGACAGGCAGTATCCAGCGGTTACGCGCCGGGAGGTGCTGGCACTCGCGGCCGGCACGTCGCTCGCCGGGTGTTCGGGGTTGTTACCGACGGGCCGAGAGAGCGCCACGGGAGCGGTGAACCAACAGGAGACGCCGACCGACGCCGGTGGGGACGACCAGGGAACGGCCCGAACCGGCGAGACGGTCCGCGCCTTCGTCGGGTCCTACCACTGGGGGTATTTCCTGCTGGACGCCGACGGCACGGAGGTCGACCGGCTGACGCTGTCGCCCGGCGACGAACTCCGACTGACGCTGTTCAACGTCGAGGCCGAGACCGCCGTCGAGCGCCTGCCGCAGGCGGTAAGGACCGGCATCCCGGCCTCCGGGGAACGCGCCCGGCGGAACGAGCAGGCAATCCCCGTCCCGCAGGGGACGACGCTCGACGCCCTGCACGAGGCCGCCGAGGCGGCGTATCCCGACCACAGCCTCGCGCTCGTCGCCGACGCGTTCCTCCGGACGGGCGGGCGAGGAGAAGGGGGACCGGGGCAGGGACAGAGACCACAGGGGCCCGGTGGCGGACCGTACGGCCCGGGGAGCGGTCCGTGGGGCGGGCATCACGGGCCACATGGCGGGCCGTACGGTCCCGGCGGTCAGGATCCGGGCGGCGGATACGGGCAGGGCGGTGGGCCCTACGGCCCCGGCGGGGGACAGGGGCCGATGGGATCCGGCGGCTGCTGGGGGCCGGCGTTCGGCGGGACGCTCGCCCCGACGACGTACCTCTGGCACCACGCGACAGTGCCCGCGGAGCTGGGCTTCGTCGTCGACACGACCGGGTCGTTCGGCTTCGCGTGTACCGTCTACTGCGGGTACGGCCACCCGTACATGGCCGACCCGAGTCGGGTCGTCGTCCGCGCCGAGAACGACGACTGACCCGCCGAGGGGCCCAGTCCCGACCAAGATTCATGTCGGTGTGTCGAGTGTGTCCACCCGTTGCCCTCCATGAACTTCGACATCGACAGCGGCAAACTGCTGTACGCGCTCGGTGTGGTGTTCGCCGCGGCGGCGTTCGTGTACTTCGTCCGGGACGTGGTGTTCGGCCTCTCGATCACGGTGAAAGCCGCCCTGCTGTTCGCGGCGTTCGTCGTCTTCTTCGTCGCCGGCGTCACCGTCCAGCGCGACGTGTTGGACGTGGTGGCGTTCGCCCTCTCGGGGGTCTCGTACGTCGTCTTCGTCGGTTACGTCGTCCTGCGCTACCAGCCCGGCGAGACGGGGACGTTCCTGTTGCTCGCGCTGTCGGCGGCCCTGTTCGTCGCGCTGGGCTACGCGCTCCGTGAGCGAGACGTACGGCTCCCCGTCCGGACCGCCACCGGCGTCGTGGTCGCGCTGGTCCTCGCGAGCACCGTCCTCGTCGGCGTCGACGCCGTCGGCGGCGGCGTCACCTACGAGTTGGAGACCGAGCAGTCGGTCACCGTCGACGCGCCGGCGGCGGACCCGCGACCGGAGTACATCGACCGACAGGCGCGCATCGGGACGCTGACCGTCAGCAACGAGTTCGTGTTCACGCGGGCCATGTCGCTCCCGCGCATCCAGGGGTGTCTGGTCGGCGTCGAGGACGTACCACGGCGGGACGTCTGGCTCTCCTACCGGGACGTCGACTACAGCCGCGACAACACCATCGGGGGCGGGGTCACGCGCCAGTTCGGCGTCGAGGCCGGTATCCCGGTCGACGTGAACCAGACCGGGTCGACGACCTACGCCATCGAGCGGGGGCGCGACTGCACCGTCGACCGGCAGTCCCCGACGCTGGTCGTGAGCGTCGGCGAGGAAGACCTGCGGTGGAACTGACTCAGTCGTCGAGTTCGTGCAGACACTGCTGGCAGTAGGTCACGTCCACCCGGTTCGTCGCGCCGCAGCTCGGGCAGGCGACCAGCTCGTCTGGTACCGGGTCGCCGCCGGTCAGCGTCGCCGTGACCGCGGTCGCGTCGACGCTCCACTCCGACCCGGACTGGTCCATCGTCTCGGCGCGCTGTCGGGCGCGTTCGACGAGTTCGTCGTCCCGCATCGCCTCCAGCCCGCGCCACAGGGCCAGAAACAGCGCCGTCGGGGCGACGATGACGAACAGCGCCGACGCCAGCCGGAACGCCAGCTCTAGCTGGCTGATTGCCATACACACACATGGCGTTGGAACGCCGAGAACCCTTCGACACCGTCAGTAGTTGTACAGCGAGACGACGTACGGGAGCTGGTTGTACATCCAGACGGCCAGCGGGATGCCGACGACGGTCAGCGTCAGCGCGTACGCGACGCCCGTCCAGAGACCGCTGGCCCACCACCCGACCAGCAGGAACCAAGCCGCCCGTACCAGTAGCGAGTGCTGGCTGCCGCCGTCACTCTCCTCGACCAGCGTCCTCCGCCGTTTCAGCGACAGCACCAGCGGCACCCGGTTTATCATCTTGATGCCCAGCGGGATGCCGATTATCGTGACGTTAAGCAGCCACGCGATCGAGAGCCAGACGCCGGTCAGCCACCACCCGACCAGCAGGAACCACACCGCCCGCACCAGCAGGGAACGTTGGTCGCTCATAGCCGACACTACCCCACCGCGCGACATAAGCTTCCTGTCCAGTCGGAGCCGACAGAATCTCCGGTAGGAGGGTTACCACATCCTCTCACAGCCGAGCAACACTTTTGTACAGGCTGGCCGAGCCGAAACGCATGGCAGACCTCCCCGAGACCGACGCGTTCGGTGCGATGTGTCGGGACTACCACGACCACGGCGACGCCTTCGAGGTGGTCGAGCGCGACGACGGGTTCGTCGACTGCCCGGCCGGCCCGGAAGTGTACTTCTCGCCGCCCGAGGCGTGGGACGACCGGGAACACACCGCGGTGTCGTGGGCCGAGGGGCGCGTCCTCGACGTCGGCTGTGGCCCCGGCCGGCACGCGCTCGCGCTGCAGGAGCGCGGCCACGACGTGACGGGCATCGACCTGTCGCCGGGCGCGATGGCGGTCGCCCGCGAGCGCGGGGTCGAGGACGTCCGCGAGTGCGACGTCGTCGACGCCGACGGCCTCGACGGGGCGTTCGACACCGCCCTCATGCTCGGCAACAACTTCGGACTGGTCGAGAGCAGAGAGCGAGCGCCGGCGGTGCTCGGGGCGCTGGCCGACGCGACGACCGACGATGCCACGCTCGTCGCCTCGAGTCTCGACCCCCTCGACACCGACGACCCCGCACACCTGAACTACCAGGAGCGCAACCGCGAGCGTGGGTGGCTCCCCGGCCGCCTCCGCATCCGGACCCGCTACCGCCGGTACACCGGCCCGTGGCACGACTACCTCCACGTCGCCCCCGACACGATGCGGGACCTGGTGGCCGACACCGTGTGGTCGGTCGCCGAGGTGGAGCGCGAGGGAGCGCTGTACGTGGCGCGGCTGGAGAAGAGGGACTGAAACGGCCGACGCCGCCCGGCCTCGCACCCGTCGCCACGGCTCTCCGCTCGCCGCTCCGGTTCGGGGTCCTCGCTACCCCTCGAAGCCCTCTTCGAACCGGAACGTTCCGTCCCGCTGGACCACGTCGCCATCCACCTCGATACGCGAGTCCTCGCTCGTATCGACCGACCTTTTTCGTCGTCGGGTGCGCTCGCTCTGCTCGCCCACCGCTCCTCGAAAAACGTCGATGAAAACGGCCGCACCTCGCTTCGCTCGGTGCGGTACTCGGTCCTAGAACCCTTCTTCGAACCGGAACGTCCCGTCCCGCTGGACTACCTCGCCGTCCACCTCGATACGCGAGTCCTCGCTCATGTCGACTATCATGTCGACGTGGACCGCCGAGTCGTTCTGCTCGTTGTCCTCGCCGACCGTCTCGTCGTAGGCGCGGCCGACGGCCATGTGGACGGTGTCGCCCATCTTCTCGTCGAACAGCATGTTGTACGTGAACTCGTCGATGTCGCGGTTCATCCCGATGCCGAGTTCGCCGAGCCGACTCGCGCCCTCGTCGGTCTCCAGCACCTCCGTCAGCAGGGCCTCGTTCTTCGCGGCGCTGTGGTCGACCACCTCGCCGCCCTCGAACCGGAGGAAGACGTCGGTGACCTCCCGGCCCTGGTGGTACAGCGGCTTGTCGAACAGCACCTCGCCCTCGACGCTGTCGGGGACCGGGGCGGTGAACACCTCGCCGCCGGGGAGGTTCTTCTCGCCGTAGTCGTTCAGCGTCACGTTGCCGGCTATGGACATCGTGACGTCGGTGGTGTCACCGGAGACGATGCGCACCTCGTCGGCCGGGTCCAGAATCTCGACCATCTGGGACTGGTGGTCGCGCACTGCGTCCCAGTCCTTGTTGACGGCGTCCCAGACGAAGTTCTCGTAGCCCTCGGTGGACATCTGGGCGAGCTGGGCGTTGGCCGGCGCGGGGTACTGCGTGAGACACCACGTCTTCGAGAGGCGCTCCTCGAGGAGGGGTTGCTGGGCCTGCTGGTAGGCGGCGGTGGTCTCCGGGTCGACGTCGCTGGCCTCGGTGACGTTGGCGTTGCCGCGGATGGCGATGTAGGCGTCCATCGCCTCGTAGAGGGCCTCGAGGTGGCCGGGCGTCTCGAACTCCTCGCGGTTGCGCAGGAACGCGCGGTTGAACCGCTCGCCGAGTCGCTCCTGCACGACGAGGGGGTTCGCGCCGCGGTCGGCGGCCAGTTCGTGGAGCGCGACGACGAGGTCCTCTGCGACGGGGTGGGCGTCGATGACGATGTCGTCGCCCTCGCTCAGGTCGATGGAGTGGTCGACGACGACCTCTGCGTGTTCGCGGATACGCGGGTCCATACAGGAGGGTCCGGCGACGGGCTCAAACCACTTTCGCCGTCGGCTACCTGTAATAGCGAGAGAGTCCCGCCCTTCCCGTGAGGGACGAGTGTTCCGACGCGCTGTCGGAACCGGGGACTGAACAGGGTGGGCGTGAATCGCGTACGCTCTGGTGAGCAACTGCCGTGTTACTGCTGGTGTTGAGTCTCCAACCGGTCGGGCCACTCTAT
The DNA here is from genome assembly GCF_055632435.1 of Haloarcula sp. MBLA0163. Lineage (NCBI taxonomy): Archaea > Methanobacteriati > Methanobacteriota > Halobacteria > Halobacteriales > Haloarculaceae > Haloarcula > Haloarcula sp. MBLA0163. The sequence goes on along the minus strand of NZ_CM145745.1, from coordinate 3,139,632 downwards.
ACTTTCACTGTGGATGGCTGACGTTCAAGCCCGAAGCGAACAGATACTGAAGTGGCTGATGAAGCGCACCAACACGTTCGCCGTGCGACCGCTCTCTGATACCGGAGAGCAACTGCTGCGGGACCTGTTGGACGCTTCCGCCGCTCTCTGGAACGAAGTCACATACCAGCGCCTCATGCGGTACAACGACGAAGACGGCTTCAAGGGCGACGTGTGGGACGCTGATACTGGTAGTCTCGAAGGGCAGTACAAAGGCGCTCTAGGCGCGTCCACCGCCCAACAGGTAATACGGAAGAACAGCGAAGCGTGGCGAGCGTTCTTCCGGCTGAAAGACCAGTATCACGACGAGTCGAACACGTCGGTTACGGATCACCCGGAACCGCCAGGCTTCCGTGGTAACGAGGACGATGGACGCCAACTCAAAACCGTCATTCGCAACGATGCCTACACCGTCGCATGGGGTGAGCGGTCCCGACTTGAGATACTGGTCGGGAGCGAGTTGAAAGACCGATACGACCACACTGGACGTCTCTGCCTGGAAATCGCTGGCGACCCGAATTGGCCCGACTACGAGAAACAGGGCCGGTTGGATCTGTGGTACGACGAGACAGATTGCACGTTCAGAGCTTCGCAACCCGTGACTGTTTCTGACGATACACGGGCCACTCCACTGGCCGACGAAACGGCCGCTCTGGACATTGGTGCAAACAATCTCGTTGCCTGTACCACCACGACCGGCGAGCAATATCTGTACGAGGGCCGCGAGTTGTTCCAGCGATTCCACGACACGACACGAGAAATCGCCCGGCTACAGTCGAAACTCGAAGAAGGCAGATACAATAGCGAGCGTATCCGGCGGCTGTACCGCAAGCGAACCCGCCGCCGCGACCACGCGCAAGAGACACTGTGTCGTGACCTGCTGAAACGACTGTACGCCGAGGGTGTGGACATGGTGTATATCGGCGGCTTAACCGACGTGCTGGACACGCACTGGTCGGTCGAAACCAACGCCAAGACGCATAACTTCTGGGCGTTCAAGCAATTCACCGAGCGACTGGTCTGTACCGCCGAGGAATACGGTATCTCAGTGGAGGTTCGGTCGGAAGCGTGGACAAGCCAAGAGTGCCCCCAATGCGGTACGACAGACCGAACGGCACGACAGCAGGACACGCTCACCTGTCCGTGTGGGTTTGAGGGCCACGCCGACCTCACGGCATCAGCAACGTTCCTGAAACGGCACACAGAACAGGCAGTCAGGCCGATGGCACGGCCCGTGCGGTTCGAGTGGGACGACCATAACTGGTCGGAGTCACCACGCTCTCACCGTCCTAAAGAACAGCGCACAGACCCGAGTACCGTCTACTACGACGGGAATATTGCCTCCGGCGAGTCGTAGACAGACTGAGACTCCCACGGAGGAAACCTCGCCGTTCACGGCGGGGAGGATGTCATTTCTCCTTGCTCTGCTGGAACCCCTCTCTGAACCCCTGGAAGGTCCGGCGGAGCATCAGGTACATGAAGAAGAAGAACGCGAGCACCGCGGCCAGCAGTCCGTAGATGAGGATATCCTGCATACCCGCCGGTTGACGGGCACGAGACAAAGAGGTTTCGCCACCCCGGCGGAGCGGGCTCGAAACTGGCGATTTCGAAGAGTGAAATCCGTCTTTGAGCGATATGTGCAATGCACGTCGTACCTTGGCAAAGACTCATAACACCATAGTACATACCGTATTGCATGTCGTTGCTGCCCTCTCGGGACCCGGCGATTCCCGACGCGGAACCCCGGGTCATCGGGGTCGACAGCGAGGACGCGGACGACGTCCTCTCGGCACTCTCCTCGGAGACTGCCCGCGAGTTACTGGCGGCACTCAACCGCGACCCAGCGCCGCCCGCGGAACTCGCCGACCGGGTGGGGACCTCGCTCCAGAACACACAGTACCACCTCCAGAAGCTCGAGAACGCCGGTGCCGTCGAGGTCGTCGACACCGCCTACTCCGAGAAGGGCCGCGAGATGGACGTGTTCGCGCCCGCGAACCAGCCGCTGGTCATCTGTGCCGGCGACGAGCAGGAGACGTCCGGCCTGCGGGCCGCGCTGTCGAACCTGCTGGGCGCCCTCGCCGTCGTCGGGCTGGCGAGCCTCGTCGTCCAACAGGTGTTCGGGCGCGGCCTCGGGAGCCTGTTCGGCCCCACGGTGCGAAGCGGCAGCGCCGACACGGCCGACCCCGACCCGAACTACTACCTCGAGAACGGGACCGTCGCCGACGGTGGCGAGGTCGTCACGCAGACGGCGGACGCCGCCACACAGGGGGGTGCGGAACTGCTCGGGGGCCTGCCGCCGGGACTCGCCTTCTTCGCCGGTGGCGCGTTCGTCCTCGCCGTACTCGGGGCCGCCTGGTACGTCCGCCAGTAAGTGTCAAACCGGCGTTTCACTCTCCAATAGGCCCTTTATTGTGCGGTGGCAACGTACCACGTGCGCCGAACCGCTCGGCGCGCTACGGTCCGCAGTCGACACTCCCATCTGGCATTCCCGCGACGGCGCGGCCGGCACTCCCCACTCCCGCTCACCGTTCTCGGGTCGCGGTCGAGAACACCGCTCCATCCGGCGACCGGAGGCTGACCCGGACCTCGCCGTCAGTCGCTTCTAGTTCCGCGTGGGCGGGTCGATACCGTCTCGGGTCGGCGTAGCTCCCCGGATTGACGAGCAACCGGTCGTCGAGCGTCCCGATCTCGGGCCGGTGAGAGTGGCCCACGACCACCACGTCGGCGTCCTCCTGCCGGGCGAGCATCCCCAGCGCCGTCTCCGAGTGCTCGTGGCCGTGGACGACCAGCACCGTCAGGCCGGCCCACGAGAGTGTCGCGGCGTCGGTGAGCCGGGTCCGGACTGCCGTCGTGTCGTTGTTCCCGTAGACGGCGGTGAGCGCCGACGCTTCGGCCGCGACGGCGTCGAGGACCGACTCGGTGGTGAAGTCGCCGGCGTGGACGACGTGGTCCGCGGTCCTGACCGCGTCGAGCGTGTGGCCGTCGAGTCGGTGGCCGTCGGTGCCGTGCGTATCGGAGACGACAGTGAGCATACCCCCGATTTCGTCTCCAGCCGTAAATCCAGAACCACTTTCCGCCAGCCTCGTGACTGCCCGGACATGGCAGGCAGTAAATCAGTCGTCCTCGCCGCCCTCGTCGCCAACGGGGCCATCGCGGTCCTGAAGTTCTTCGGGTTCCTCCTGACCGGGAGCGCCGCGATGCTGTCGGAGACGTATCACAGCATCTCCGACACCGGCAACCAGGTGTTCCTCCTCATCGGCATCCGCTTCTCCGGCCGGGAGGCGAACCGAGAGCACCCCTTCGGCTACGGCAAGGCACAGTTCTTCTACAGCTTTCTGGTCTCCGTGTTTCTCTTCGGCATCGCCGGGTGGGAGAGTCTGAAACACGGGTACAGCGAGCTCACATCGGGCGGCCACGGGGGCGAGGCCGCACACGGCACCGTCGAGTTCCTGTTCATCAGCTTCACGCCGCCGACGTGGCTCGACCCGCTCTGGGTCAACTACACCGTCCTGCTGGGTGCGTTCGCCTTCGAGACGTACGCACTGGTGAAGGCGCGCGCCGAGATGCAGCGCCAGATGAAACGCAACGACTGGAGCAGTTACCGGGAGGCGTTCCGCAAGACCAGCGACGTGACGACGCTGACCGCCCTGACCGAGGACACCATCGCCCTCGCCGGTATCGTCATCGCGCTGGTCGGCCTGTTCCTCGAACAGCAGACCGGCAACCCGGTGTTCGACCAGATATCGGCGGTGCTCATCGGCATCATGCTGATGGGCTTCGCGCTGGCGCTCGCGTGGGAGAACAAGCGTCTCATCCTCGGCGAGAGCCTCCCCGCGGACGTCGGGCGGGAGCTCCGCGCCGCCGTCATCGACCACGAACACGTCAGCGACATCGTCGACTTCCGGACCGTGTACTTCGGCCCGAACGACGTGGTCGTCTCGGCCGACGTGGTGTTCGACGAGGGCCTCGACACCGGAGAGATAGACGACGCCATCACCGCTATCGAGGAGTCGCTGAAGGCACTCAACGGCGACATCCGGAAGGTGTACATCGAGCCCGAGACGGTCTGAATCAGCCGTACAGGCCGATATCGTCGGCCCACCACGGAATCGGGACCCGGCCGATGCCGGTCGTGACCTGCATCCGGTAGACCAGTGTCGCGCCGTCCGAGCGCCGTTCCCAGTGGTCGACGTAGCGAACCACGCCGGAGCGGTCGACGTACAGCCGCGAGCGGACCGCGACGGTCTGGTCGGGGTCGGCGCCGCTGACGGGGACCTCCGTGTCGTTCGACCCGACGACGGCGAGCGAGCGCCCGTCGCGCTGGACCGTCCCGAGGCGGTCGTACCCCTCGGCGTCGAGGAGGACCCGGAGTTTCGGGGCGCCGGTCCGCGAGAGGAGGTACGGCACCTCGCCGTCGCTGTCGGTGACGGTGTAGTCGGTCGACGGGGCGTCCTGGGCGCTCTCGTAGCGTCGCCCGCCGACGAGGACGGCGTCGTCGGTCATCGGGCCGAACCGCCGGCGGACCCGGAGGATACCGGCCTCGGAGTCGACCCACACGTCCCGGACGTTGTACGCGCCCTTCCGCTCGACGTGGCGGTGGAAGCTCCGGTCGGCGAGGGCGGCCTCGTGGCGGTCGATGAGGCGGGCCATGTCGACGCGGCCGTCGGTCCGTGGGAGGTCCACGGCGTCGGCGTCCGCCCCCGGCACCGGCGCCGGCGTCAGCGTGCGCTCGGGCGAGGACGTGTCGGCGCTCGCGAACAGCCCCGAACAGCCCGCGAGCGCGACCACCGCGACGACGAGTGCCGCGCGCCACATGGGTGGCCAGACGGACGCGAGCGGCATAGCTACTGGGGCGAACCCTTTTGCCCGAGAACGGCCAACGGACCCCCGTGGCGACGACAGACGACGGCTACCTCCGCTTTTTCCCCTACGAGGAGCCGTACGACCACCAGCGCGAGGCGATGGCCACCATCTACGACGCCCTCGACGACGGCCGGGACGTCCTCTTCGAGGGGGCCTGTGGCACCGGCAAGACGCTGGCCTCGCTCGTCCCGGCGCTGGAACACGCCCGCGAGACGGACAAGACGGTGGTCATCACGACGAACGTCCACCAGCAGATGCGCCAGTTCGTCGAGGACGCCCGCGCCATCACCGACCACGAGGACCTGCGGGCGGTCGTCTTCCGCGGCAAGGGGTCGATGTGTCACATCGACGTCGACTACGAGGAGTGTCAGGCCCTGCGGGACACCACCCGGGAACTGGTCGACGTCGAGGGCGACATCGCCGACCTCGAACGGCGCGAGGGGGAGTTGCTCGAAGCGGGCCAGTCGGGCGACGGCGAGGCGATGGAGGCCAGAAGCGCCGTCATCGAGGAACTGCGGGACCTACAGGAGCAACGCGACGAACTGGAGAGCGAGCGGTCGACCTGCGACCACTACTACCGGAACCTCACCGTCGACACCACCGACTTCTACGCGTGGCTGTACGACGACGTACGCACCCCCGACGACGTCTACGAGTACGCCGAACAGCAGGGGATGTGCGGCTACGAACTGCTGAAAGAGGGGATGGACGGGGTCGACCTCGTGGTGTGTAACTACCACCACCTGCTGGACCCCACCATCCGCGAGCAGTTCTTCCGGTGGCTGGGCCGGGAGCCCGAGGACGTCGTCGCCGTCTTCGACGAGGCCCACAACGTCGAGTCGGCGGCCCGCGACCACGCCCGGCGTACCCTCACCGAGAACACGCTGGACCAGGCGCTGGACGAACTGGAGAACGCCGACGACGCCCGCGCCGAGAACGCGGCGAACGTCCTGGAGACGTTCCGGGACGCTCTCGTGGAGACCTACGAGGACTCGTTCGGCTTCGGGGACCGGGAGGCCGTCGACGAGCACTGGGACGACGTCACCGTCGCCAACGACGACAGGAAGGACGACCTCACCCTCGCGTTCTTCCAGCAGTACACCGGCCCCGGCTTCCACGAGGAGGTCGACCACGCCGTCGAACTGGGCCGGGAACTCGACGCGACCTACGAGGAGCAGTTCAAGGAGGGGGAACTCGACACCCGCAAGGAGTGTCAGACCCTGCAGGCCGCCGCCTTCCTCTCCGATTGGCTGGCCGAGTCGGACGCCGCCGGGCAGTACCCCGTCGTGAGCGTCCGCCGTGACGAGAGCAGCGGCGACGTCTACGGCCGCGCGGAACTGTACACCTGTATCCCCGAGCAGGTGACCCGCGACCTGTTCGACGACCTGCACGCGGCCATCCTGATGAGCGCCACCCTGCGACCGTTCGAGGTGACCGAGGACGTGGTGGGGCTGGAGGACCCGGTGACGATGGCCTACGGCGCGCAGTTCCCCGAGGCGCACCGGCGGACCTACGCCGTCGACGGGCCCGCGCTCTTCTCGAGCGAGCGTGACGACCCCGAGACACAGCGGACCATCGCCCGCACGCTGGAGGACGTCATCCGCTTCACGCCGGGGAACACCCTCGTGTTCTGCCCGTCCTACAGCGAGGCCGAGCGGTACCACGACATGGTCGCCGTCAGCGGCACCCGCTATCTGGACGAACCCGGCACGCAGGCCCGCGACCTCCGCGAGGCCTTCACCGACGACGACGGCGCCGTCCTCTTCACCTCGCTGTGGGGCACCCTCGGCGAGGGGGTGAGCTACGACGGCGACGACGCCCGCACCGTCGTCGTCCTGGGCGTCCCCTACCCGCATCTCGACGACCGGATGGAGGCGGTACAGGACGCCTACGCCACCGCGTTCGGCGACGAGGACACCGAGGAGGCCGGGTGGCGCTACGCCGTCGAGATCCCCACCGTGCGCAAGACCAGACAGGCCCTGGGTCGGGTCGTCCGCTCGCCGGAGGACTTCGGCGCCCGGGTCCTGCTGGACAAGCGCTACACCGAAGGCGCCGAGATGGAGATGCACGACTACGCGGTCCGCGGGACGTTCCCACCCGAGGAGCGCCGCGAGATGGTCGACATCGGCCCGGAGAAGCTGAAGTTCGCCCTGCTGAACTTCTATCAGGACATGGACGCCTACGACGGCCCGCCGCCGAAGCCCTGACCCGGTCCGGAAGCGTCATAGGCGGGATGGACGGAAAGTTTAACATGTCGATGCTTCGACGTGTGGAGCGTGATGTGCCCTCCACGGTCCTCCCTCCGACGTAGCTGTGCGACCGCTCGCAAGTTCTCGCTCGCCGCCCTCTCGTTGGTCGTCACGACGGCCCGCGCGGCGACGGCGGTGGCCTGGAACGCGCTCCTCGCCGCCACCGAACGGTTCCGCTCGGCCACCCGAACCGGGTTCTGTCGCGGCCGTCGCCTGTTCGCCGGACCGGTCCGGCAGGTCGTCGCCGGGCCGGTTCGGGACGCACTGCTCGGCCGTCGCCCGTCGCTCTCGCTGTCGGTGGCCCTGCTCGCGGTGCCGCTGGCGCTCGGGTCGGCGTGGTGGGTCGGCGCGAACGTCGGCTACGGCGCCCTCGTCGACCTGGTGTCGGGGACGTGGGACGGCACGGACCCCGCGTTCGGCGTCTTCCTCGCCGCCGCCGCGCTCGTCGGGCTCGGTGCGGTGAGCGCCGGGGTGAACTCCGGACTCCTCCCGACGGGCGCGCTGGTCACTGCCCCGGTCTTCGGCGCGGCGCTCACGCGCTACGGGACGACCGTCGGGACGTACGGCGGCGGGACGGCCGTGGTCTCGCTGCCCGAGGCCGTCGTGTACGCCGTCTCCGTCGGCGTCGTGTTCGGCGTGCCCCTCGCGGTCTGTGGCTTCCTCCTCGGCGTCGGCCTCCGTCGCGTCGGGGCCGTCCTCACCGACACCGGTGACCCCTTCCGACCGACCGAGCAAGCCTGACTCGCGGAGCCACGCCGACGCCCTAAGCCCGGGTTCCGACCGAAAAGGTGGGTTAGAAAACCCCCCGCGTAGAACACCCGAGCAATGCTAGTCGCGTTCGACTTCGACGGGACCCTCTCGGACTCCGAGATGACCGTCCTGCTCGGCAACCAGAACGGCACTGCCGAGGACATGGCCTCTATCACCGAGCGAGCGATGAACGACGAAATCGAGTACGCCGAGAGCCTGCGCCAGCGCTGTGCGCTGCTGGAGGCCCTGCCCGACGAGCAGGCCCAGGCCGCCTTCGACGAGGTGGAACTGCGCCCCGGCGCGGCCGACGTCATCGCCGCGCTCCGGGAGGCGGGCCACTACGTCGCCATCCTCACCGGCGGGTTCGAGCGTGGCGTCGAGGCCGCACTCGCGAAGGAGGGGGTCGAGGTCGACGCCATCGTCGCCAACCGCCTCCCCGTCGCGGACGGGAAGCTCACCGGCACCGTCGAGGGGCCGCTCATCGAGGGGACGAAAGACGACGCGCTGGAGGTGGCGACGGCCATCGTCGGCGAGGACCGCGACCGGACCGTCGCCGTCGGCGACGGCGCCAACGACCTACCGATGCTGGAAGTCGCCGGCCTCGCGGTCGGGTTCGAACCGAAACCAGCCGTCGAACCTGCGTGTGACGTGACGGCCTCGACGATGGCCGAGCTGCAGGACCTCTTCGAGGAGAGGGGGATTCTGTAGGCCGTTACCCGAGGTTCAGTCCCGACAGCGGCGGTCACGCCGACGGCAGCGCTCGCACCGCCGCGCAGCATCTTGCTCGCGACCCGTCGGACGCGACACAGCACCGCGTGCCCGTCCGTGCCGGGTCGAGCGGGGCTGGCGACTGGTTACTCGGTCGCCTGCGCGATGGCCTGGTCGAGGTCGGCCTTGATGTCCTCGACGGACTCGGTCCCGACCGAGAGGCGCACCATGTCGTCGGTGACGCCCGCGGCTGCCTTCTCCTCGTCGGTCAGTTGCTGGTGGGTGGTCGAGGCCGGGTGGATGACCAGCGTCTTCGCGTCGCCGACGTTCGCCAGCAGGCTGGCGATCTCGGTGGACTCGACGGTCGTCCGGGCGGCGTCGTAGCCGTCCGCGAGGCCGAACGTGATCATGCCGCCGTAGCCGCCGTCGAGGTACTTCGACGCCATCTCGTGGGTCTCGTGGTCCTCGAGTCCGGGGTAGGTGACCCACGACACCTCCGGGTGGTCGTCCAGGAACTCCGCGACGGCCATCGCGTTCTCGCAGTGGCGGTCCATCCGGGTCGGCAGGGTCTCTAGGCCCTGCATCGTCTGCCAGGCGTCGAAGGGGGACTGCTGGCAGCCCAGGTCCCGGAGCCCGCGGGCGATGGCGGCGTAGGTGAACGCGGCGTCGCCGAACCGCTCGCGGAAGTTGACGCCGTGGTAGGCGGGGTTGTCGCCGGCGATCTCGGGGTACTTCTCCGCGTACTCGTCCCACGGGAACGAGCCGCCGTCGACGAGGACGCCGCCGACGGTGGTGCCGTGGCCGTGGATCCACTTCGTCGTGGAGTTCCAGACGAGGTCCGCGCCGTGTTCGATGGGGTTGCAGAGGTACGGCGTCGCGAACGTGTTGTCCACGAAGAAGGGGACACCGTGGTCGTGGGCGATGTCCGCGAGCCGCTCGAAGTCGGGCGTGACCAGCGCGGGGTTGCCGATGGTCTCGCAGTGGACGTAGGCCGTGTTCTCGTCGATGGCCTCCTCGTAGGCGTCGTAGTCCAGCGTGTCGACGAAGCGGGTCTCGACGCCGTTGCGAGGTGCGGTGTGGGTGTAGTAGGTGTAGGTGCCGCCGTACAGCGAGGAGGCCGTGACGACGTTGTCGCCCACGTCCGCCAGCAGGAACGTCGCGAGGTTCAGCGACGCCATCCCCGAGGCGGTGGCGACGGCCCCGACACCGCCCTCGAGCGCGGCGAGTCGCTCCTGGAGCATCCCGACGGTGGGGTTCATCAGCCGGGAGTAGATGTGGCCCGGCTTCTCGAGCGCGAACTGTGCGGCGGCGTCCTCGGCGTCCTCGAAGACGTACGAGGTGGTCTGGTACAGCGGCGGTGCCCGAGCACGGGCCTCTGCGTCCGGTTCTTCCTGCCCTACGTGGAGGGCGTCTGTCTCGAATCCGCGGTCGTCGTCGCTCATACACCGGAGTAGTAACGGGCGACCCTCTTAAGTCCAGTCTACGGCGGCGAGACACCCCTCGAATCCGAGATAGCGGTGATATTCCCGCCCCGGTCCGAACTGGTTCGGTCCCGGTTCGACCAGCATGATTATTCAAAGAGTTATCACTCAGTAGTGCGATGCGTACGGTATGACTGTCCCCCGGGAGACGACAGTCCTCCTGGTCTCGGCGCCGTCACAGGCCGGGGTCGGCCGGCGACTCCGAGCGTCGCCTGCGGTGACTGTCAGGGACGTCGACTCGGTGACGGCGGCGGAGCGACACCTCCACGATGGCATCGACTGCGTCGTCAGCACCGTCGACCTCCCGGACGGGAGCGGGCTGGACCTGCTGCGGCGCCACAGCGGGGGTGCGTGTACCGAGCCGTTCGTCCTCGTGGCCTTCGACGGGGGCGAGACCCTCGCCGCCGAGGCCGTCGCGGCGGGGGTCGACCGGTACGTCCCGGCGGACGAGCCGGACCCGGCCGCCGAGGACGTCGCCGAGGCGGTCTCCGCGGTCGTCGAACCGGCCGAGGAGACGGCGTCGATGGACCACCACGAGAAGCTGGTCCAGTACTCCTCGGACATCATCGCGACGTACGACCCGGCGGGCCACCTGAGCCACGTGAACGACTCCGTGACCGACACCCTGGGGTACGAGCCTGGCGACGTCGTCGGCGAGGACCCGATAGCGAAGGTCCACCCGGACGACCGGGACCGGGTCGCCGACTTCTTCGACGCGCTGCGGAGTTCGGCCGGCGAGACGCGCCGGGTCACCTATCGGTTCCGGACGGCCGACGGCGACTACCGGACCCTCGAATCCATCGGTCGGAACCGGCTCGACGACCCGGAGCTGGAGGCCATCGTCATCAACTCCCGGGACGTCACCGAACGGGAGGCCCGGAAGTCGGAACTGGAGCTGTACGAGCGAATCGTCGAGACGGTGCCGGTGGGCATCCACGTCCTCGACGAGACGGGGACGTTCCTCTGGGTCAACGACGTGTTCGCGGACGTGATGGGAGCGACGCCCGAGGAGATAGAGGGGACGGAGTACGAGCCCCTCATCGAGGCGGGACACGTCCCCGAGTGGATTCCCGACGCCTACGACGACATCGTCAGCCGGCTCCTGAGTTCGCAGACCGACGCCGAGACGGCGACTATCGACGCCGTCCCCGTACAGACCGCGGACGGCGACCAGCGCCTCTTCGACACCCACATAGGCCTGCTCCCGCTCGACGACGGGACGTTCGCCGGCACCGTCACCGTGTTCCGCGACGTCACCGACCGGACCGCCTATCGGGAGGAACTGGAGCGCCAGAACGAACGGCTCGAGGAGTTCGCGAGCGTCGTGACCCACGACATCCGGAACCCCCTGAGCATCGCCGCCGCGCACGTCGAACTCGCCCGACAGGACGGCGACGCCACGCACCTCGACGCGGCCGAACACGCGCTCGAACGGGCCGAGGAGCTCGCCGAGAACGTCCTGACGCTGGCCCGGGAGGGGAAGGTCGTCGGGGAGACGGTGGCCGTCGACGTCGCGGTGGTCGCCCGGGCGGCGTGGCAGACGACCGAGACGGGCGCCGCCACACTCGAGGTCGAACCGGGCGTCGGCACGCTCCTCGCGGACGAGACGCGGTTGCGACAGGCGTTCGAGAACCTCTTCCGGAACGCCGTCGAGCACGGCTCGACAGGTCCGCAGGCCGACGACGGCGCGCCCTCGGTGACCGTCACCGTCGGACCGCTCCCGGACCGCGAGGGGTTCTACGTCACCGACGACGGCCCCGGCATCCCCGAACACCAGCGCCACACCCTGTTCGAGTCCGCGACGGGCGACGACGCCGGGTTCGGCGTGGCCATCGTCAAGACCATCGCGGACGCACACGGCTGGACCGTCACTGTCGGAGAGAGCGACGAGGGCGGCGCCCGGTTCGAGTTCGGCGACGTCACCACGCCCGACGCCGACCCCTCAGCGGTCGAGTGACCCTGCGTACGACTGGTCGCGGGCGACGACCGTCGCCGGGTCGAACCTGACGAGGCCGTAGCCGTCGCCGTCGAGGTCGCGGAACCGCTCGTCCCACGCGTCCCGGTCGGGTCCGAGATACGCCTCCAGGAGCCGCCCGGCCACGTCGGCGTCGAACGGTTCGAGGGTCGCCGTCCCGCGCATCCCGACGTGTTCGACACCCCCCGATGCCGGGTCGAAGTCCACGACGGCGAGGGCCGAGTCGGGGAATTCGCGGACTCGGTCGGGGTACGAGCGACCGTGCTCCATGGCGACGAGCCACACCGCCTCCCCGTCCCAGTGGAACCACAGGGGCGAGACGCGGGGCCCGGTCGGCGACGACTGCGCGAGGAAGCAGAACAGCGGGCGAGCCAGGAACTCCTCCAGCGAGGTGTCGAGCGTGTTCTCGACGACGTCCATGGCTGCGTGTCCACCGCCCGAGGCAAATAGGTTGGAGTGGAAACAGGGGGTGTACTGGTACGTATCTGGTACGAACGTCCGACCCGCCGCCGCTGCCGTGTCGCGACCCACCGTCGGGCGACCCGCGCCGACCGTCCGTCTGCGTCCCTCGTCGAGCCGGGGCGCGTGGCCCGCGAGCGAGCGGGCGTCAGGTGAACTTCCGAACCGTCATGTCCAGCGTGTCGAGGTCCAGAATCGGGGCGAAGCCGGCGTCGGGGTCGATGTTGACGGACTTCTGGAAGTCGGTCTGGGCCTGCCAGCACCCCGAGTTCAGCGCGAGGACGTTGTGGTACTTCCCCCAGCCGAGCTTGTGGACGTGGCCGGTGTGGAACACGTCGGGCACCTCCTCCATGACGAGGTAGTCCCGGTCCTCCGGTGCGAGTCGCGTGTGGCCGCCGTACTGCGGGGCGACGTGGCGCTTCTTCAGGAGCTGGTACATCGCCTTGTGGGGTTCGTCGTAGCTGGCCTCCTCGTCCGGGAGCTCGGCGATGACCTCGTCCAGCGAGACGCCGTGGTACATCAGGACGGTGACCCCCTCCACCGTGACGAGAGCGGGGTTGGAGTGGACCTGCGCGTCGTGGGCGGTCATGATGTCTCGCAGTTCCTCGTCGAAGCCCGGCTGTGGCTCCGCGAGGCGGACGGCGTCGTGGTTGCCCGGAATCATCCGAATTTCCATGTCGCCGGGCACCTCCTTGAGGTACTCCGAGAACCGCTCGTACTGCTCGTAGATGTCGACGATGTCCAGTTCCTCGTCCTGGTCGGGGTAGATACCGACGCCCTCGACCATGTCGCCGGCGACGAGGAGGTACTCGACGTGTTCGGCCTCGGGGCTGTGGAGCCAGTCGGTAAAGCGGTGCCACGCGTCGGCCATGAATTCCTGGCTGCCGACGTGGACGTCGGAGATGAGCGCCGCCTGCACGTGGCGGTCGGCCGTCGACGGCGAGTGGGTCCGGGGGACGTCCGGGAAGTGCAGCGAGTCGACGAAGAGGATGCCGGCGTCGTCGGCCAGCGTCCCGTCGACGGCGATGACCTCGTCTAAGAGGAGCTGCTGGACCAGGTCCGCGATAGGCCGGTCTTTCATCACGAGGCAGGGGAAGGTGCCGTTCGTGTCCTCGAGTTCGACCAGCCAGTGGCCGCTGGCCGTCGAGCGGATGTCCGAGACCATCCCGATGAGCGCGGCCTCGCTGCCGCCGCTCATGTTCTGGATGGCGTCGGTCGGGCGGTGGTTCACGCGGCCCCGGAGTTTGCTCGCGAGTTTCTCGTAGCGGTCCCGGAACACCGAGACGAAGTCGCTGTACTCCCCGGTGCCCGTGGAGTTGCCGGTCATGTCGTTGGCGACCTCGATGGCCCGCTTCGAGAGGTCGACGTCGCGAGACCCCCCTGTTTCCAGTGGAACGTCCCCGCCCGTGTCCGGCGACGAGGGAGCGTCTGTTCCAGTCGAAACAGAGGGGTCTGCCGTAGCGTCCGGGTCGGTCGTTCCGTCGGCCGTCGGGCGACCGGCCGCCGTCGCGTCGGCCCTCGATTCGCCGCGGTCGAGCGCCGCGTCGACGTGGTCGGCGGTGAGTTTCAGCGCGTCGTCCGGCATCGTTTCCAGTGCGCGGTCGAGCGCGCGCTCCGGCTCCGGGGCGTCGGCCAGTTTCGTCACCGCGTCGCGTTCCGCGTTGTAGCCGCGGCTGGCGAGTTCGCTGACGATGCGGGCCGGCGTCGAGAGCGGCACGTTAGCTACTCCGCGTCGGCGGGCAAAAACGTAGCGGACCGACAGACGACGCGGGCCGACACAACATTGATGCCGTGGTGCTGACAAGCCGAGGTACGGATGGACCCCGACGTGTCGGCCGACGACGACGACCCTCCGACGAGCGGCCCGAGCGCTCGGAGCGGCCACGACGGCGGTGACGGCGTCCGGTTCTCGGCGTACGTCCGCGACGTCGGGACGAGCGTCGGCGCCGTCTTCCTCGTCGGCCTGCTGTTGTTCGCCGTCAGCGGCGTCTGGCCTCCACTGGTCGCCATCGAGAGCGGGAGCATGACCCCGAACATCGACACCGGTGACATGGTGTTCATCATGGCGGAGGACCGGTTCCCCGGCCCGGACGCCCAGCACGGCGTGGTCACCGCCGAGGCCGGGCGCGAGGCGGACTACGTGACCTTCGGCGAACACGGCGACGTCATCGTCTTCGAGCCCGACGGCGACCCACGGCGGACCCCCGTCATCCACCGGGCGATGCTGTACGTCGAGGACGGCGAGAACTGGTACGACCGCGCCGACCCCGACGCTGTCGGCACCGCCGACGGCTGTGCCGACCTCCGGAACTGTCCCGCCCCGCACGACGGGTTCGTGACGAAGGGGGACTTCAACGGGGCCTACGACCAGGCGACGGGGACCAGTACGGTCGTCCGCGCGGAGTGGGTCGTCGGCACGGCCGAACTCCGGATTCCGGGCCTCGGGTGGCTTCGACTCCAGTCCGGCCACCTGCTCGCCGGACCGCGACCGACGGGGGCGTAGGTCACACAACGGAACGTTGATTGTCCGCCTCCCGGTAGTCCCGGTAGCATGTCCGGCGACGACCGTCCGTCGGCGAGCGACGACGGTGGCGACGACGGCGCGGGTGTACTGGTGTACGTGACCGACATGGTCGGGAGCGCCGGCGCCGTCCTGCTGGTCGGCCTGCTGCTGTTCGCCGTCAGCGGCGTCTGGCCCCCGCTCGTCGCCATCGAGAGCCCCAGCATGGACCCCCACATCGAGAAGGGCGACCTCGTCTTCGTCATGGAGGAGGAGCGGTTCGCCGGGGCCAACGCACAGGACGGCGTCGTCACCGCCGCGCGTGGCGAGCGCTACGTCCGGTTCAGCCGCCCGGGCGACGTCATCGTCTACGCGCCCGACGGGAACAACGGGACGACACCCATCATCCATCGGGCGATGCTGTACGTCGAGGACGGCGAGAACTGGTACGACCGCGCCGACCCCGACGCCATCGGCGTCGCGGACGACTGCCGCGAGCTCACCAACTGTCCGGCCCCCCACGACGGGTTCATCACCAAAGGCGACAACAACCGGCGCTACGACCAGGTCGGGTCCAGTCCCATCAGCGACCCGGTCAGGCCCGCGTGGGTCATCGGCACCGCGGAGTGGCGCGTGCCGTTGCTCGGGGAGATCCGACTCGGCTGGAACCAGGCCGCACGCGTCTCCGCGGTCGAGGCGTCGGTCGACGCGGAGAACGAGACCGTCGCCGGCGCGTAGCCGCCCGCCGTCAGTTGTCGAAGCGCGCCTGCACGAACGGCTGGACGTCGTCGATGTCGCCGAGTCGCGAGTCCGAGAGCAGCACCGCTTCGGTCTCCTCGGTCGGCACCGACAGCGAGATCTCCTTCGTCCGGCCGTAGCGACCCTTCGAGACGACTACCGCGTTGACGATACCCAGCATGTCCAACTCGGAGATGAGGTCCGTCACCCGGCGCTGGGTCAACACGTCGGCGTCGATCTCCTCACAGAGGTTCTTGTAGATGTTGAACACCTCGCCGGTGTTGATGTTGCGGACCCCGTTCTTCTCGAGGAGGATGATGGCGAAGAGGACGATCTTCGACTGGGTCGGCAGGGTGCGGACGACCTCGACGACCCGGTCGAGCTCTATCTTCTCCTGGGCCTGTCGGACGTGGTCCTCCTCGACCTGGTCGGTCTGGTCGCGTTCTGCGAGTTCCCCGGCCGTCCGGAGGAGGTCGAGCGCCCGGCGGGCGTCCCCGTGTTCCTGTGCGGCGAAGGCCGCACACAGCGGGATGACGTCGTCCGAGAGGGCGCTCCCCTTGAACGCGACGTCGGCCCGGGCCTGCAGGATGTCGCGCAGCTGGTTGGCGTCGTAGGGCGGGAAGACGATCTCCTCCTCGCCGAGACTCGACTTGACGCGGGGGTCGAGGAAGTCGGTGAACTTCAGGTCGTTGGAGATGCCCATGATGGACACGCGGGAGTTCTCCAGTTCAGAGTTCATCCGCGAGAGGTTGTACAGCGTGTCGTCGCCCGATTTCTCGACGAGTTTGTCGATCTCGTCGAGCATGATGACGACGACCCGTTCGTGGTAGTCGACGGCGTCGAAGAAGGAGGAGTACACCCGGTCGGTCGGCCACCCGGTCATCGGGACCTCCTCGAAGTCTTCCTTGTCGGCTTCGAGCGCGTCGATCTCGGCCTCGAGCGCGTCGACGCTGTCGAACTCCGTCCCCTCGAGTGCGGCGGCGTCCTCGCGTGCGCGAGAGAGCGTGTCCTCGAGCGTCTCGATGCGGTCGTCGATGACGTCGACGTTCTTGTTGATGAACTTGTTCGCGAGCTGGGCGAGGACGCGGTACTGGGTGTCGGTCACCTCGCAGTTGATGTACTCGACCTCACACGGGACCTCGTACTTCTGGGAGGTGGTCTCCAGTTCCTCGCTGACGAACTTCGCGCTGGCCGTCTTCCCCGTCCCCGTCTTCCCGTAGATGAGGATGTTCGAGGGGGTGTCACCGCGGAGTGCCGTGACGAGGATGGTCGCCATGTTGTTTATCTGCTCCTCGCGGTGCGGGAGTTTGTGCGGCGTGTAGGAGGGGCGCAGCACCTCCTTGTTCTCGAAGATGGGCTCGCCCTCGAGCAGGTCGTCGAACAGGCCACGGGAGGCCTCGTCGGAGTCGTCGCTACTCCCGGTCTCGAGGTTGTCGAGCACGACGTCGTCCAGGTCCGGCGTCTGAGAGGACGGGGCGTCGGCCGCGTCGTCGTCGGACGAGAGTTCGTACTCCGAGTCCTCCGATGTGTCGGGCCCGGCGTCCGAGTCGTCGAGTGAGTCGGTCATAGTCGAGAGCACAACCCCCTTGTTTCGAGTGGAGCGCGACGGAGACTCCCGAAGAGCGGACGTGAAGACCACGTCTTCGCTATCGATAGCGAGTGTCAACGCTCTCGGGTGCGTCCAGTTGAACCACATGAACCCGTGGGTGAGGCGATATTAAACATTTCGGTCGCATCGTGGCCGTGGGTCCACGTGAAGAGACCCCCTCCACACCAAGCGAGCGGCTCCAGTCCAGGCCGGTCAGGTACCGAGATAATCACGGCTTACCCTCGATGTACCCCATCCATGCACCGGCGCGGTAGCGAGGATGCACGCGGTTGCAGGCGAACTCGGGGGAGGTCAGCGGTAGGGGATGGGCCACGGGCACAGTGGACGAGCGCGCGAGTAAGTGTCTCGTTCCGACAGTACAGTCCGACGACCTGGCTAGGAGGCGACAGTTCGGATGGACCCCCCCACCCCTTCGTTTCGGGTGGAACGGCCTAAGAGGCAGGGTGGGGGGTGAGCGGTCGGACGGGACCGCTCTAGACTAGGAAAGATTTAATACATATACACAAAAACCAAAGCCGCACCCTAGACAAAGAAACAACTAGAGTGTTACATCTGTTCTAGAGTGGTGTCTAGACGCCGCTCGGCCGGGAATACACTAGTCTCGCTCCTCGCGGATGGCCCACTCCCTCCCGTCGCGTGCCCGCTCGTCGCCGTCCACCCCGGGCGTGTTCGCGGTTCCACCTGAAACGAAGGGGTGGGGGGCTACCTCCTCCCCACCGCTTCCCCTCCGTTCCTCACCGGCCGTTCGTCGAGCTCCGTTCGACCGCTCGGGTGTGTCGCGGGTACTTGCCGTGGCCGCGGGGAGCGCTGCTATCTCTCCGTGCCCGACCGCCTCCGTTTCCCGTGCACGCGTAATCCACAGCACCACGACGGACGAGTCGTCACGTCTCGCTCCGATGTCCTACTCGGACGACCGACTACGTGTCAGCTAGACGTTCATAGTACCCTTCCACATCCTCTCTAAAAATTTATGCTTGTCTGACGTAGCCTTAAGTGAATTCGCCTTTCTTCTACGGGCAGAAGCCGCCAAACCGGCAAGTCCGGGCGGCGGGAGGATAGGATGGGACTGCTAACAAACCTCAAAGACAGCATTTCACGGGCAGCATCGACGCTGTTCTCCGAAGAAGACCCGAAGCGCATCGGGATATACGGTCCGCCGAACGCGGGGAAGACGACGCTCGCGAACCGTATCGCACGCGACTGGACCGGCGACGCCGTCGGCCCGGAGAGTCACGTGCCACACGAGACCCGCCGCGCGCGCCGGAAGGAGAACGTCGAGATAGAACGGGACGGGAAGAAGGTGACCATCGACATCGTCGACACGCCGGGCGTGACGACGAAGGTCGACTACACCGAGTTCCTGGAACACGACATGGAGAAAGACGACGCCGTTCGTCGCTCCCGCGAAGCCACCGAAGGGGTGGCGGAAGCGATGCACTGGCTTCGCGAGGACGTCGACGGCGTCATCTACGTCCTCGACTCGGCGACGGACCCGTTCACGCAGGTCAACACGATGCTCATCGGCATCATCGAGAGTCAGGACCTCCCGGTGCTGATTCTCGCCAACAAGATAGACCTGGAGGAGTCGTCGGTCCAGCGGATCCGGAACGCCTACCCGCAACACGAGACCATCCCGCTCTCCGCGCTCGAGGGCGACAACATGGACGAGGTCTACGACAAGATAGCGGAGTACTTCGGGTGATTCCATGCCAGAGATAAAAGGCCCCGACGACGGCGTGCAGATAGACCTCATCAGCGGCGAACGGATGGACGGCCTCGCCTCGATGGAGAAGATACGCGTCATCCTAGACGGGGTGCGTGACGGCAACATCGTCATCCTCGAAGAGGGGCTCTCCCCCGACGAGGAGTCCCGTCTCATCGAGGTGACGATGACCGAGATAAGCCCCGACGAGTTCAACGGCATCGAGATAGAGACCTACCCCAAATCGGAGACGGCGGACCAGAGCATCCTGGACCGCATCATGGGGAAGGAGTCGACGAAGAAACTGACCGTCATCGGTCCGGCCAACCAGATAGAGACGCTCCACAAGGACGAAACCCTCATCAGCGCGCTCGTCTCCCGGAAATAATGCCACACCAGTGCACGAACTGCGGCCGCGCGTTCGACGACGGCTCGAAGGAGATGCTGTCGGGGTGTCCGGACTGTGGCGGCAACAAGTTCCAGTTCCGGCCCGACGGCGTCGACAGTTCGAGTCCGCCGGACCCGGACGCGGAGCCACCGGAGCCACCGGAGCCGCCGGGGGCCGACAGCACCGTCGCCCGCACCGTCGGAAAGACGGCAGCGACGGTCCGTGACATCGTCGGCGGTAACGGGGGCGACGACCCGAGCGCCGGTGCCGACCACGGGGCCGCCAGTTCCACTGGAACCGCCGGTACCGAGGAGACGTCGGCCGGGACGGACCGGAGCGAGGCGGCGACGCGTCGGGAGGTCGAGGCCCAGCGGCCCGACACCGAGGACGCCGCGCAGGCGAGCGCCCGCGCGGACGTGGTGACGCCGGACGAACTCCCACAGGAGCCACAGTCGGACGCCGAAGACGAACACCACTTCCAGCCCGTCGGCGCCGACCCGGACCCGCCGGAGGAACCCGAGGAGACGGAGCGCCCGGACCTCAAGGAACTCCGCGAGGAGCTCAACGACCAGTTCGAGTCCATCAAGGTCCTCGAACCGGGCCAGTACGAGCTCAACCTGATGGAGCTGTACGACCGCGAGGAGTACATCGTCGCGCTACAGGAGGACGGGCGCTACTCCATCCAGGTCCCGGAGTCGTTCCGCGAGTAACCCCCCTCATTCTTCGGGTCGCACCCGGCACAATCGTTATATAACGCCGCGGAGATGAATCGCGTACGACCATGACACACCGGAACTACCGACGGACGGGCACACATCTCGACGAGTGGGCGTCGCTCCTCGGTGCGGACATCGCCGAGGAGTCGCGGAACCACGCCGACGAGACCGACGTGCTGGAAGAGCAGTCCGAGCACGCCTGAGTCCCGAGCGGGGACGGAAGCGGGACTGCGAACGCGGCTTACTCGATCTTGTCGTACTGGTCGGAGAGCTTCTCGGCCGCCTCGGCCATCAGGTCCTGCTCGTAGTCGTCGAGGTCCCACTCGACGATCTCCTCGACGCCGTTCGAGCCGAGTCGGACGGGGACGCCGAAGGCGGTGTCCTCGTGACCGAACTCGCCCTGTAGCTTGACGGAGGCGGGCAGGACCTCGCCGGTGTCGCGGACGATGGCTTCGACCATGTGGGCGACCCCGCGGGCCGGACCCCACTCGGTCGCGCCCTTGCGCTCGATGACGTCCATCGCGGACTCCTGCAGGTCGCCCAGAATCTCCTCGCGCTCGTCGCCGTCGAACTCGGGGTCGGTGCCGTCGACGCGCACCTTCGAGAAGACGGGGACCTGCGCGTCCCCGTGTTCGCCGAGGATGGTCGCCTCGACGTTCTGGGTCGGGGCGTCGAAGCGCTCCGAGAGGACGTAGCGGAACCGCGCGGAGTCGAGTCGACCGCCGAAGCCGATGACCTGCTCGCGCGAGCGGTCGCCGGCCTCGTAGAGGTGGCGGTTCAGCAGGTCGACGGGGTTGGAGGTGGTCAGCGAGACGTAGTCGTCGTTGTGCTCGTCCAGCGAGGACTGGATGTCCTCCATGATGGGGGCGTTGTCCCCCGCGAGGTCGATGCGGGTCTGACCGGGCTGGCGCGGGATGCCGGCCGTGATGACGACGACGTCGGAGCCGGCGGTGTCCTCGTAGCCGCCCTGACGGACCGTCGTGTTGGAGTCGTAGGCGATGCCGTGGTTCGTGTCGGCGGCCTGCCCGATGGTGTCCTCCTCCTTGTCCGGGATGTCGACGAAGACGACTTCGTCCGCGATGTCGCGGAGCGCGATGTTGTACCCTGCCGCGGCGCCGACCGTTCCGGCCGCGCCGACTACGCTTACCTTTGTCATACCATTCGGAACGCCTCTCGCGCGAACGTTAAACGTGTCGAAACCCCCCTCCACGGGTCGCTGACCGCACCCGAAAACGGTTTTCAGCGCCACGGCGTTGGTACGCGTATGAGCGACTTCGACAAGGAAGCCGAACGCGAGAAACTCCGCGAGAAGTTCGAGGAAGAGGAGGAACAGCGCGCGGCCACCGAGCAGATGAGCGAACTCCTGTTGAAGGGGGCCACGATGACGAACGCCCACTGCTCGGACTGTGGGGACCCCATCTTCCGCTACGACGGGCAGGAGTTCTGTCCCACCTGCCAGAAGCCCATCACACGCGAGCAAAGCGAGGCGGAAGACGGGACCGACGACGAGGGCGACCAGTCCGCCGACGGCCAGTCGGGCGACCACATCGAGGTGGCGAACCCGAGCGACGAGGCCCGCGTCCAGTTCGGTGCCGACGACGCGGCGAGCGACTCGGGAGCCCAGGCGGACGAACAGGCCCGGAACGAGGCCGAGGCCGGGGCGGACACAGAGCCTTCGGGCCAGACCCGTCCCGCCGACCGGCAGACGGAGCCGTCGACAGAGCCGCGGCGCGAGGTGCCCTCTGCCGACCCCGCCCGGACTCCAGACGAAGCGGGGGGCGACCGAGCCGCGGACGAGCGTGGCGCCGCCACACGCCAGCCAGCGTCCCCGTCGCGGCGGTCTCCCGACCGCGAGGAACGCTCGGGCCAGCGGTCTGACCCGGACGTTTCCACTCGAACCGCGCCCGGTGGCGGGTCCCGGAGCGACGTCCGCGCGGACCTCGCCGCCGCGGAGTCGCTGTTGGCCGAGACGGTCCGGCGCTTCGCCGAACGGGCGGCGGCGGCAGACGACCCGAGAGAGGCACGCGAACACCTCGCGGCCGCCCGCGAGGCCGCAGAGGCCCTCGACGCGGCGACGTTCTGAGCGGGGTCGGCCGTCGGGGCGGTCAGTCGTCGGCGCGGAGTCCGTCGACGGGGTCGACGGCGTCCCCATTCCGGCGGGCGTCGACGCCCTCGAGAAGCGAGTCGATGGACGGTGCCTCCCGCTGGTTCGCTCCGGTGTATCCGGCGACGAGTCGGAGACTCTCGTCCACACACGCGAAGAGTGCGACGCCCGGCAGACCCGGGAGCGCCCGCTGGAGCGGCGCGAACGTGTCGTACTCGTCGGGTGGGTCCCCCCTCGGGCAGTCGGTCCGGACGTCGTCGTCCGGGTCCGCGAGCATCGGGAACGGGAGGTCGTAGCGCCGGTGCCACACCAGCGCCCGCTCGTGGCTGTCGGGCAACACCGGGACGACGACGGCTCCCCGCGTGGCGAACTCCGCGTACCGGTCGGCGAGACGGCCGACTAGGTCCCGGCACAGCGGACAGTAGTGGTCGCGAAGGAGAACCATCAGGACGTACTCGTGGTCGGCCGCGAGGGACTCGGCGGTCAGCGTCTCGCTCCCCTCACCCACGTTGTCGCACTCGAACTCGAAGGCGCGGTCGCTACGGAACGTCGGGTCTGTCACCAGTCTCTCCCCCGGATACAGGGTTGATGTACAATTGCTTCAACGTTTCTATCCGTGTACCGGACGGCGGTCCCGTTCCCGTCGGTGGTCAGGGCTCGTAGTCGCCGCCGACGACGTCACGGATCCGGTCGGCGGTCACGTCGCCGATGCCCTCGACGTCCAGCAGGGCCTCGCGGTCGGCGGTCATCACCGCCTCGACGCTCCCGAAGTGGGCCAGCAGGTTCCGGGCGGTCACCGGGCCGACCTCCGCGACGGAGGTGACGACGTACTCCTGTTGCTCGGCCAGCGTCTTCGACTGCTTCTCGCCGTGGACGCTCACCTCGCGGTCGCCCTCGTCCTGTTCCCGGCCGGCGATGACCTCCAGGAGGTCGGCCGTCTCGGCCTCGTCCGCGGTGCGCATCACGCTGGCGCCGAAGTCGACAGCGAGGGAGGCCAGCGCCCCGTTGATGGCCTTGTGGTGGACGTTGCGGGCGCCGTAGAGGTCCTCGCCCTCGACGACGACGACCGGGCGGGCGTAGTGGCGGGTGGCGTCGCCGACCTGCTCGAACATCGACCGGTCGCCGCCGGTCAGCGTGTCCATGAAGTCGGCGACGGTCTTTCGCTCGACGACCACCCGGTCCGAGAGGACGTAGTCCCCGACCGCCAGCGTCTCCAGCCGCGTCTCGACGCCGTCACGGGTCGAGAGGTCACGGGCGATGGTCGAGTCGAGTTCGCGCTGGTCGGCCACTATCTCGACGGTCTCCGCGTCGCCGTCGGCCGTCGCGACGGTTCCCTCCATGTCGTCGGCGTCGGTCCCGGTCTCCTCGGCCACGTCCTCGCCGGCGAACGCGTCGAGGCCGGCCTGCCCGTCGTCGGCCGTGCTCCCGGCGCTGTCGCCGGGGTCGCTCTCGCCCCCGGCTCCGGCCGGACCGTCCTCCGTTGCCTCAGCTGATTCACGCTCGCTGGGCGTCTCGCTGGCGGCCCCGCCACCCTCGGCGTCCTCGTACTCGTCGAGGCCGGTCTGGCCGAGTTCGGCCTCCAGTTCGCCGGCGACGCTCTTGAGGTTCTGTAACTCTCGTTTCATCCGCTTCTGGTCGTTCCGAGCCTTCCAGAAGTACGCCTCGTCACGGGTATCCTCGGCGAGTAACACGACGACACGACCCTCGGCCTGCCGGCCGGTCCGGCCCTTCCGCTGGATGGCGCGGATGGCTGTCGGGACGGGCTCGTAGAACATCACCAGGTCGACCTCCGGCACGTCTAGGCCCTCCTCGGCGACGGAGGTCGACACGAGCACCTCGAACTCGCCGTTCCGGAAGCGGTCGAGGGTGTCCTGTTGCTCGGTCTGGGTCATCCCCTCGCTGCCGTCGGTGTCCGACTGCCCGACGAACTTCTCGGTCTGGAAGTGGTCCGAGAGGAAGTCCACAAGCGTCTCGGCGGTGTCCCGTGACTCGGTGAAGACGATGACTCGCTCGCCGTTCTCGATGCCGAGCGTCTCGGCGAGCAACATCCGCGTCTGGCGGAACTTCGGGTGCAGGTCGTCGTACGCGTTGGCCTTGCGCATCGCCTCGCGGATCTTGGGTTCGCTGACGAGGCGCTGGTCGGCCTTCGACGCGCCGGACGAGCGGGCGGCCTCCTTCAGGCGCTCGAAGTACCGCCGCAGGGACTCGACGCTCTGGGTCTCGACGTAGGTGACCGCGGTCCGGAGCTTCCGGATCTCCGCGAGCAGGCTCATCCCCTGATACCCCTCGCTCTGGTCGTTGTCCATGAGCTTCCGCAATTCGGCCTGCATCCCCTGGATCTCCCGCTCGGAGAGGTCCGGCGAGGACTTGTTGGTGACGCCCAGTTCCTTCAACTGCTCGAGGCGGTCCGCGACCACCTCGTTGACGGCGTCGCGTATCTCTATCACCACCTCCGGCAGCTCGATGCGCTGCCACTCGACGCTCGTGTCGTGGGTGTACTCGGCGACGTCGGCGTCGTCCTCGGTCATCACCGTCACCTCCGAGAGACCGAGGTTCTCACAGACCTCGAGGATGGCTTCCTCGTCGTCGCCGGGCGAGGCGCTCATCGCGGTGACCAGCGGGTCGTCGGCGTCGGCGTGGTAGCGGTCGGCGATGTAGTTGTAGGCGTAGTCGCCGGTCGCGCGGTGACACTCGTCGAACGTGCAGTGCGTGACCCCCGAGAGGTCGATGCGGTTGCCCACGAGGTCGTTCTCGACGACCTGCGGCGTCGCGATGACGACCCGGGCGCTCTCGAACAGCTCCGCCCGGTCGTCGGGCCTGACTTCACCCGTGAAAACGACGATCTCGTCGTCGGGGATGGTCAGCGCCTCGCGGTAGAACTCGGCGTGTTGCTGGACCAGCGGTTTCGTCGGCGCCAACAGGAGCGCGGTGCCGCCGACGGCGTGGAGGCGTCGGGCGGTCACGAGCAGCGAGACGGTCGTCTTGCCGAGGCCGGTGGGGAGACAGACGAGGGCGTGGGTGTCGTCGGCGGTGTCGGCGAGTTCGACCTGGTACCGACGGTTCTCGAGCAGGCCGTCGGTGACCAGCGGTTCCGTGACGTACTCGCCACCGGACTTGGCGTCGGTGGTCGCCATTGGCGTGGCGTTGGCCCCGGCGGTGGTTAAGGGTTCAGGTAGCGTGGTGGAAGTGAAACGGCGTGGACGAAGGTATTATTTCATCTTCTGATAATCAATACGGCATGACGGTGACCGGCCCGGTCGAGATCGCACTCGTCGCGTTCTTCGCGGTCTCGGGGCTGTCCCTCGCCGCGCTCACGCTGTATCTCCGGACCTATCCGACCGGCATCCGGGGCGTCCGCTCGTTCACCGCCCTGCTGGCGTTGACGGCGGTGTGGTCGTTCGCCGCCGCCGCGAAGATCGTCTCGCCGGCCCCGGTCGAACGCCTGCTGGTCGCGCTCGAACTCCCGCTGGGGGTGCTGTTCGTCCTCGTCTTCTTCGTGTTCGCGTCCCAGTACACGGGCCGCGACTGGCATCGCCGCTCCGTCTTCGTCGCGTACGCGGTGATGCTACTGGTCGGTCTCGGGCTCGGCATCCTCACGAACCCGCTCCACCACCTGTTCTGGGAGGGGATCGACCTGTCGACGGCGGTGTTCCCGCACCTCGTCCACACGGGACTGGGGCCGCTGTACTTCCTCTACGTCTTCCTCTCGTACGGGCTGTACTGCCTCGCGGTGTACGCGCTGCTCGGCATCCACCTCCGGAGCCGGTACAGCACCGAGTCGGTGTTGCTCGTCACGTTCGGGAGTGCGCTCCCGCTGTTCGTCAACGTCGTCTCGCTCCTGGACAGTGCCCCGATTCCGGGGCTCGACTACACCCCCATCGGGCTGGCGCTGTTCGGCATCGCGACGACGTGGTCCATCCAGTTGGACTTCTTCGACATCGTGCCGCTGGCCCGCGACACGGCCGTCGAGCAGAGCAGCGAGGGAATGGTCATCCTCGACGCCGAGCGCCGCATCCGCGACTTCAACCCCACGGCCGCGGCGTTCCTGCCGTCGCTCGCCGACCACCGGAACGACCCGCTCGAACGGGTCGTCGAGGACGCCGACGAGTGGTTCGAGGACGCCGACGGCGGGCGGACGGAGTTCGCCCCTCGGACCGACGACGACCGGTTCCTCTCGGTCCAGACGTCCGCGATAACCGACGGACCCCACCACCTCGGCTGGACCGTCGTCCTCTCGGACATCACCGACCAGGAGCGCCGACAGCGCCACCTGCAGCTCGTCTCGCGGGTCCTGCGACACAACATGGCCAACCGCATCAACACCATCATGGGCCACGCGGAGGTGTTAGCGGAGTTCGTCGACGAACGCGGGCGGACCCATCTGGACGCCATCGACGACAGCGCCAGCTCCATCATGGAGACGAGCGCGAAGCTCCGGACGATACAGCGCATCGTCACCAGCGACCGGAACCGGACGCGGACCGACGTCTCGGCCACCGTCGCGGCCGTCGTCGACCGGTACTCGGAGCAGTTCCCGGCGGCGACGGTGACGGCCGCCTGTCCCGAGCCGGTGTTCGTCCGGTCGACGGTCGGCCTCCAGGCGGCCCTCGAGAACCTCGTCGAGAACGGCATCGAACACGACCCGGACCCTCACCCGTCGGTGACCGTCAGCGTCGCCGTCGACGGCGACGCGGTGACCGTCACCGTGACCGACGAGGGGCCGGGCATCCCCGACACGGAGCGGCGCATCCTCGAGGAGGGGGAGACGCCGCTCCAGCACAGCTCCGGCGTCGGGCTGTGGCTCGTCTACTGCTTCGTCGAACAGTCCGGCCGCGACCTGACCTTCGAGCTGCGCCCGGCGGGCGGGAGCGAAGTGTCGTTCACGCTCGACCGTGCGCCGGCGGAACTGGAGGCGTGACACGTGGTCCCCGACCCGCGTCGCCGGGTACGGGCCACCGCATCGCCGGGGGCGTAGTCGACGCGCATGTCCACCCACAGTCACCGCGGCACCACGTCGCTCTGGGACGCCGCCGTCCGGTGCCTGTGGTGGGCACAGCAGCTCAGCGTCGTCCAGAGCGTCGTCGCGGCCGCGAAGACGGCGTTCGCGATGGCGCTCCTCGGGGTGGTCGCGCCGGCGGCGCCCGTCGTCGTCGGGTTCGTCACCTTCGCCATCTACACGGCCAACGACCTCGCCGACGTCGCCGAGGACGGCATCAACTGTCCCGAGCGGTCCGCGTTCGTCTCCGACCACTGGGCCGCGGTCGCGGCCCTCGCCGTCGTCGGCCTCCTCGTCGGTGCCGCGCTGGCGCTCGCAGCGGGCGGCCCGGCCGCTCTCGCCGTCGCGCTGGTGCCGGTCGGCGCCGCCGTCCTGTACAGCGTCCCGGTGGCCCCCGGGCGGCGGCGACTGAAGGACGTGTTCCTCGTCAACACCGCGCTCGTGGCGGTCGCGTGGGGCGTGACGGTGACGCTGCTCCCGCTCGTGCTCGCGGGTCGGCCCCCCGGACCGCTCGCGGCGGCGGTCTGTCTGTTCTTCGTCCTGCGGTCGGTCGTCTCCGTCGAGGTGTTCAACGTCCGCGACGTCGTCGGCGACGCCGTGACGGGCGTCGACACGCTCCCGGTCGTCCTCGGGGTCGGCCGGACGCGCCGCCTGCTCGCGACGCTCGACGGGTGCTCGCTCGCGGTCCTGGTCGCGCTCACGCCGGTCGCCGACGCGTCGCTCCCGGCGGTGTTCGGCCTCGCCGTGGTGAGCTTCTCGCTGTCGATAACGTGGTCTCTCGGGCAGACGAACGCTGTGAACCTGCTGTGTCTGGCCAAAGACGGGGAGTACCTCCTGCTCGGACTGGTCGCACTCGCCCTCGCCTAGACCGGGACGGCGGCCAGCCCCGCCCACATCGCGGCGGCCGAGAGCACGGGGATGGAGAAGTTGTCGTCGACGACGTAGCCCGCCACGGTGGGCTTGACGCCGTCGGCGAACGTCGCGGCGACGCCGCCCAGCACCGCCGCGGCCGGCGGGACGAACGGGGCCGCGAGCAGCGTACAGACGCCGAACATCACGAGCAACACCCACGCCTGCTTGACGTTGCTGGCCTCGGCGGACCCGAGCAGTCCGCTGATGGGGTCGCCGATGGCGAGCATGAACATCGCCGGCACCGCCACGGTGGTCGGCAGGCCGACGGCGACGGCACCGGCGACGACGGCCATCCCGACGATGTACAGCGCGTAGCCCGCGGGGTTGTCCTGTTCGTACTCGCGGGTGAGACGGTCGTAGATGGCCCAGTCGAGGCCGACCGAGAGACGGAGGTACTCCAGCGTGACGACGGCGACCAGACACACCGACAGGAACGCCTGTACGACCCGCCACGTGACGAGGTCGGGCACGAGCAGGTGCGATACCGGGACCGCCGACCCGGTGACGTGGACGAGTCGGCGGGCGACCTCGTCGGCCATCTTACAGGGCGTCGAAGGTCGTCTCGCCCTCGGTGAGGCGCTCTAGGGTCTCCGCGAGGCCGTCGATGGAGACGCGCTTCTGGTCGGTGCTGTCCCGTTCGCGGAGGGTGACGGTGTCCTCCTCGAGGGACTCGTAGTCGACGGTCACGCAGTAGGGCGTGCCGATCTCGTCCTGCCGGCGGTAGCGGCGGCCGATGGCGCCGGAGTCGTCGTAGGTGACCGAGTGGCCGGCCTCGCGGAGCGCGCCGGCTATCTCGCGGGCGTACTCGGCCATCCCGTCCTTGTCCATCAGCGGGAAGACGCCGACGGTCGTCGGGGCCTGTTCGGGCGGGAGGTCGAGGTACGTCCGCGCCTCGCCGTCGACCTCGTCCTCGGTGTAGGCGTGTGCCAGCACGGTGTAGACGAGGCGGCCGACGCCGAAGGAGGGCTCGACCACGTGCGGGCGGACGTGCTCGCCGTTCTCGGTGACCTCCTCGACGCTGAAGTTCGTCTCCGCGACCGGGACGGCGTACGATTCGCCGTCGACCTCGACGGTCACCTCGTCGCCGTCGAAGGCCTCCGGGTTCCGCTCGGCCAGCGCCGCGAGCGCGTCGGCCACCCGCTGGGCGTCGCCGCCGAACTCGGGGCCGAGGTAGCTCATGTCGGGGTCGACCGTCGGCCGTTCGACGGTGACCGGTTCGTCGTACTGCTTGAAGACGGTGTAGTCCTCGCCGGAGTGCTCTGCGTGCTTCTTGAGGTCGTAGTCGCCCCGGTAGGCGAAGCCGGTGATCTCTATCCAGTCGCCGTCGATTTCGGCCTCGGCGTCCCAGCAGTCCGAGGCGTAGTGGGCGAGTTCGCCCGGCAGGTGCTGGCGGAACCGGAACCGGTCCATGTCGACGCCGATGCGCTCGTACCACCCCTTCGCGACGCCGAGGTAGTAGGCCACCCAGTCGCTCGTGACGACGCCGTCCGCGACGGCCTCGCCGACGTTCAGGTGCTCGACGTCGCCGTCGTCGGCCTGCTGGCTCTCGCCGGCGTACAGCGGCAGGGTGACGTCCTCGACCTCCGAGAGCGGCGGGTCGTCCGTCTCGGGGTCGACGAAGTGCTCGAGTTCGGCCTGCGTGAACTCGCGGACGCGCACCAGCGACTTCCGCGGGGAAATCTCGTTGCGGTAGGCCTTCCCGATCTGGGCGACGCCGAAGGGGAGCTGGTTGCGGGCGTACTCAGAGAGCTGCGGGAACTCCACGAAGATGCCCTGTGCCGTCTCCGGGCGGAGGTAGCCCGGCGAAGAGGTGCCCGGCCCGATGTTCGTCTCGAACATCAGGTTGAAGTTGTCGACGGGTTCGCCGGCCAGCGAGGCGTTGCAGGACGGACAGGCGATGTCGTGGTCGGCGATGATGTCCATGACCTCCTCGTTGGGAAGGGACTCGGCCTCCTCGATGTCGGTGTTGTCCTCGACGAGGTGGTCCGCTCGGTGGGTCGCGCCACACTCGGCGCACTCGATTATCATGTCGTCGAAGCCGTCGAGGTGGCCCGACGCCTCGAAGACGGGTTCGGGCATCACGTCGGGGGCCGAGATCTCCTGGTGGCCCTCCCGGACGACGAACCGGTCGCGCCACGCCTCCTCGACGTTCGACTTCAGCGCCGCACCCTGCGGGCCGTAGGTCCAGAAGCCGGCCGCGCCGCCGTACGCGCCGGCGGCGGGGAAGTAGAAGCCCCGGCGCTTGGCCAGTTCCGTCAGGCGCTCGCCCTCGCTCATAGGCCCTCCAGCAGGTCGACGTCGCGGACGATGCCGTCGAGCTCGTCGCCCGCGACGAGCGGAATCTGTTCGATGTCGTGCTCTATCATCAACTGGGCGGCCTCCTCGGCGGTGAGGCGCTTGCTCACCGTCACCACGTCGGCGGTCATGAACTCGCGGACGGGTTCGGCCGGGATCTCGACGTTCCGGGTGGGCATGTAGCGGCCGCCGACGGCCTTGATGCCCTCCCAGGCCCACTCGTCGTCCTCGTTGGCGATGGACTCGCCGGTGTCGTCCTCGCCCTCGACGACGCGGGCCACCTCGATGATGTCGACCTCCGTGAGCATGCCGGTCATCTCGCCCTCGTCGTCCAGGACGACGCCGTAGGGCACCTCGGCGTGGGACAGCTCGCGCTCGGCGACGGTCAGCGGCGTCTCGACGTAGATGCAGTTGATGTCGCTGCGCGCGAGGTCGCCGACGACGGCGCTTCCGTCGACGTCGCCGTTCGCGATGGCGTGGACCACGTCGGTGATGGTGACGATACCCTCGAGGCGACCGTCGACGACGGGGATGCGGCGCTCGCCCGCGGTGAGCATCAGCTCGGCGGCCTCCTGGATGGTGGCCTCGGCGCCGATGGTCGGGACCTCCTCGACCAGCAGGGCCAACTGGTCCTCGTCGGGCTGGTCGATGAGGGCGTCCCGCGAGATGAGTCCGCGGAACTCCTCGCCGTCGTCGGTCTCTTTGATGACGGGGACGGACGAGAAAGCCCGCTCCTGGAGGTACTCCAGCACGTCGTCACGGGTGCCCGGAATCTCGACCGTGACGACCTCCGAGCGCGGCGTCATGGCGTCTGCGACGTTCATACTGCCAAAACTTCCTGCCCGCACCTACTAAGTCCTTAACATCCACCGTTTTCACCCCCCGACGCCGCCCCCTCGGCGAGGGCGCGTGCCGGCGGGACGCCGGGCCGATGCACCCTCCGTGCGGGCGAGGTCCGGGCCGACGTCGCCCCCGCTCGTCCTTCTCACGAACGGATACGTTCACATGCGTTACCCGACCGAGCCGGTAGGCTGGCCGTACCGTCGACGGCCCCACCGAACGGCGCGACCAACCACCAGACGGGAACCGGATATCCTGCCGACAGCCGGGACGATAGAAGGGACAGAAAACCAACATGCGGCAGACAGATGTCTGACAGTCGGCCCGACTCCTTCTGGGGATTTCGCTACGTTTATATATGGGTGTTACATATTGTCATGCATGGAGCCGGACACGGTTGCCCCAGCGGAGGT
This sequence comes from Haloarcula sp. MBLA0163, assembly GCF_055632435.1. Classification (NCBI taxonomy): domain Archaea; kingdom Methanobacteriati; phylum Methanobacteriota; class Halobacteria; order Halobacteriales; family Haloarculaceae; genus Haloarcula; species Haloarcula sp. MBLA0163. The sequence goes on along the minus strand of NZ_CM145745.1, from coordinate 3,107,895 downwards.
TGCTGAGGACACGCAGGTTATGGCTTCCGTCGAGGAAGGCACGACTGACACGTTCGTCATCGCGGACGTCTCGACCGACGAGGCGTATATGACACTCCCGCTGGTAGACGCCGCCTCGCTGCCGGAGTGGCGGTAACGCGCGGTCCGGGTCACCGCGGTTCGACCCGACGATCTCACCTTTTCGCCGTACGCACCCCGTAGCCGTCGCTGGGTCGCACGTCCGCGGCGCCCGGTCGGGCCGCGGACGGTCAGGTCCCGCTCCCGAAGTCGAGTAGCGGTATCGAGGGCGGTTCGCCGTCGGCGGCCAGCGTTTCGGACTGGTCCACGCCGTCGGGCGTCACCAGGTCGACGACGTTCGACTGGCGCTCGGACTCGCGGCCGCCGAAGTCCCGCACGTCCCGTTCGCGCTCGATTCGGGCGACGCCGCCGGTCCCGGTCAGGGCGTTGCCCAGCACCAGCGGCACGAGTTCGGTCGTCGAGAGGTCGCCGACCGCGGCTCTCGGCAGCGACAGCCAGAGGCCTCGCGTGCCGTCGATAGTGTCGACGGTCACGTCGTCGGTGACGAGGGTCCCGTCGGACCGTTCGACGGCCGTCGTCGTCTCGCTCGCGACGACCCGCCTGTGGTACGGGGCCGCCAGCGTCGCGCCGACGCCTTCGCGGGCCTCCGTCGCGCCGCCGCTCGCATCGGGATAGCGGAGGTACAGCTGGAGGTGCTGGGGCCGACTCCCCGGTCCGTCCGTCTCCACGGGACCGCGGAACGCGAACTGGACGCGGTAGCGGTCCTCGCCCTCGAAGACGGCGAACCGGGTGAGGTCCAGCGCCCCGTCGGGCCACCGCGAGGAGTCGGGGTATGTGTACGTGCCGGGGCCGTGGTCGTCACCGGTCGGGTCGTCCCACGCGGCCACGAGGTCGGCGCCGAGCAGGCGGTTCCCGACGCCGGTCGACACGGCGACGGACGGCAGCGTCGCGCCCGCACCGGACCGGACCGCGGACTCGTCGTCCAGCGGGCCGACCAGCAGGTCCGCGACGTTCGACCCGCCGGTCCGGGCCACGTCGCCGGGCGCGTCGGGGTCGTAGCCGGCGACGAGCGCCGCGAACCGCAGGTCACGCGGGTCCGCGGGGAGGTACCGGTCCGGTACGTCCACCCGAATCTGGTCGCCGACGACGTGGGTGTCGAGGGTGGCCACCCGCTCGCCGTCGCTCGCCTCGAGGACGGCCGTCTCGGGCGTGACGACGACCCGATACTGCGCGGGGTCGGCCAGCGACGCGTCGACGCCCGTCCGGGTGGCCGTCGTCCCGCCGTCGGCGTCGGGGTCACCGAGGTACAGCTGGAGGTGCTGGCTCGCACCGTCCTCGGGCAGCCGCTCGAACGACCAGACGAACTGGTGGGCGTCGTCGCCCTCGTACACGTCGAGTCCCCGGAGGTCCAGCGCCGACGCCGGCGTCCCGTCCGGCGCGGTGGCGTCACCCCCGGGGTCGGAGAACGTCGCCAGCGGCGCCCCCCGACCGGCGAGTGCGTCGGCCCGCAGGACGACGGCCGCGTCGACGGCGACGGCCCCGTCGTCGGTGCCGACGTCCGCACCCGTGATGCGGTCGGTCCGGGCGACGGCCGGATGCTGGGCCACCTCGACGGGCTCCTCGCCGAAGTTCAGGAGGACGTGGACCCGTCGCCCGTCGGCCTCGCGGGCGTACCCGGTCACGCGGTCGGTCCCGGGCGCGACGGAGAGCGGCACCACGTCGGCATCCGATTGGAGCGCGGGTTCCGCGTGGCGCACGTCTGCGAGGTTCCGGTAGAACGCTCGCAACCCTTCGTCGGCGTCGTCCCAGTTCATCTGCTCGCGCATCCCCGTCAGGCCGGTCTCCTGTCCGTAGTAGACCATCGGCGCGCCGGGGAGCGTGAATGTCGCGGCGCCGGCGGCCATCTGTGCACCCCGGCTCGCCCCGGCCAGATAGCGGTCCGTGTCGTGGTTCTCGACGTAGTTCAGCAGGCCGACGTGGTCGGGGTAGCCGGCGTCGCGACGCCACGCCGTCACGTCGTGGAGGGCGCCGGCCGGTTCCTCGCCGGCCCCTATCGCGCCGAGCGTCTCGAACAGCCCCTCGCCGTAGTGGAGGCCGAACTCGTCCTCGGCGAAGTCGGCATGGTCGTCCTCCCACGGCACACACTCGCCCAGCAGGAGGAAGTCGGGGTGCTGGCGCTTGATGCGGGCACGGAACTCCTTCCAGAAGCTGTGTGGAATCCCCCACGCCACGTCACAGCGGAAGCCGTCGACCACCTCGGCCCACTCCTCGGCGACGGCCAGCACCCACGACCGGACGGCGGGTTCGTCGAAGTCCAGAACGGGGATGCCGCGCCACCCGAAGTAGTACTGGGCCTCGTCGCCCTCCCAGCGGTACCAGTCGCGGAACGGGGCGTCCTCGCCGGCCGCCGCGGACTGGAAGTAGGGGTGTTCGCGGGCGGTGTGGTTCACCACGAGGTCGAATATCACCTTGATGTCTCGCTCGTGGCACGCGTCGACGAACGACTCGAAGGCCTCGCGGGACCCCAGCGCGTCGGCCGTCTCGAAGTAGTCGATGACGTCGTAGCCGTGGGGCCCGCCCGGTTGGGTCTCGTCCCGGTGGCTGTGGGCGTCCAGTATCGGCGTCAGCCACACCGCGTCGGCGCCCATCGAGTCGAGGTACGCAACCTTCGACTCGAGGAACTCGAAGTCGACGTCCGCGCCGAACCGCCGGACGAATATCTCGTAGACGACGGCGTCTTCGGCCCACGCCGGCGGTTCCGTCGGGTGATGGACCGTCCCGTCCGGGTCCACCCGGACGGTGTCGGTGACGCTCCGGCCGGTCCGTCCGGCGGCGGCCGCGTGGATTCGGACCGATTCCGACAGGTCCACCGGGCTGAGGCGTGCCTCACGACCCTCGACGGCGAGCGACCCGTCGAACGCGTCCCGGTCCCGGTCGTCGACTACGTACTCGACGGTGAGGGCGTCGTCGGACTCGTCGCTGCTCGGGGGCGCACGAGCGTCCGCGCGGAGCAGTACCTCGTCGCTGCCCGGCTCGTCGTCCGCCGAGAGGGTGAGCGTCGGCCGGGGTCCGCCCGCCGTCTGTCGGGGAAACGCCCGGACCGTGAGCGCGTGGGAGCCGTCGGGGGCGTCCAGTTCCAGCGTGTAGGTGCCCGGTTCGTCCGGTTCGAACTCGACGGCGGCCCCGTCACCGACCGTCGCCTCGCTCCCCGCCGGCGCGTCGACGACCGACCACGCGTAGGCGCCGTCGCGGTCGGGGTGCCACGGCGCGAGGTTGCTCTCGACGCCGGCGAACTCCGGCGCTCGGACCGTCTCGCCGACGCTCGTGAACACGGGCGGGCCCGGCGCGTGGGACCCGTCGACGGCCGCCTGCGGCGCGTCCGCGACGCCGGGTCCCGTACCGGTCGGCGTCCCGCCGTCGGTGGCCGTCGATACCCCGTCGTCGGTCGGTGGTGTCTCGTCGGCCTCGCCGGGACACCCGGCGAGTCCCGCCACCGCCGCGGAGAGGAGCAGGTGGCGTCTGGTCAGCGCCGTGCGGTCGCCTGTCATGGGCGGGTGTTGGGAGACTGATTGAATAAACGTTGAGGTTTTACAACATATGTGTAACGGGCGTCGGCGACCGGTCGAGTCGCCCTCACAAGAACGGTGGTGTTCGATACTACAGGTGTTTATACGACTACGGCCCGCCGGCCACCTCGTCTCCGGGACGAGAAAACAAATGTTATACACGCTGACTCGGTTCCACTCGATATGAAGGTACTCGTCACGGACCCCATCGCCGACGCCGGCCTCGAACGGCTGCGTGAGGCGGGCCACGAGGTGGAGACAGCCTACGACGTCGAGGGCGACGCGCTGCTGGACGCCGTGGCCGACGCGAACGCGCTCATCGTCCGGTCGGGCACCGAGGTCACCGACGAGGTGCTCTCGGCCGCCCCCGAACTCGTCATCGTCGGCCGGGCCGGCATCGGCGTCGACAACATCGACATCGACGCCGCCACCGAACACGGCGTCATCGTCGCCAACGCCCCCGAGGGCAACGTCCGGGCCGCCGCCGAACACAGCGTCGCCATGGCGTTCGCCACCGCCCGCTCCATCCCGCAGGCCCACGACCGGCTGAAGGGCGGCGAGTGGGCGAAGGGCGCCTTCCTCGGCACCGAGGTCAACAAGAAGACGCTGGGCGTCGTCGGCTTCGGCCGCGTCGGTCAGGAGGTCGCCAAGCGGCTCGGCAACCTCGGCATGGACATCGTCACGTTCGACCCCTACATCAGCGAGGAGCGCGCCAAGCAGTTCGGCGCCGAACTCGTCGACGAACTCGACGCGTGTCTGAAGAAGGCCGACTTCGTCACCATCCACACGCCGCTCACGCCAGAGACCGAGAACATGATCGGCGAGGAGGAGCTCGCCCAGCTCGAGGGCGGCTACGTCGTCAACTGCGCCCGCGGCGGCATCATCGACGAGCCCGCGCTGGCCGAGGCCGTCGAGGACGGCGTCCTCAAGGGCGCGGCGCTGGACGTCTTCGGCGAGGAACCGCTCCCCGAGGACTCGCCGCTGCTGGACGTCGAGGACATCATCGTCACGCCCCATCTGGGCGCCTCCACGGAGGCCGCACAGGAGAACGTCGCCACCTCCACGGCCGACCAGATAATCGCCGCGTTCAACGAGGAACCGGTCGCCAACGCCCTGAACGCGCCGTCGCTGGACCGGGCCACCTTCGAACAGGTCGAGCCGTACCTCGAACTGGCGAGCACGGCGGGCCGCATCGCCGTCCAGCTGTTCGACGGCCACATGTCCGAGGTCGAGGTCACCTACGCCGGCGACATCGCCGACGAGGACGTCGAGTACGTCACCGCCAGCGCGCTGGAGGGGGTCTTCGCGCCCTCCGACATCCAGGTCAACGCCGTCAACGCGCCGCAGGTCGCGAAGGAACGCGGCATCAACGTCACCGAGTCGAAGACGAGCGCCGCCGAGGACTACCAGAGCCTCATCACGGTCACCGTCTCCGACGGCGAGGAGTCCGTCTCTGTCTGTGGGACCCAGTTCGGGGGCGAGGAGTCCCGCATCGTCCGCATCGACGACCACCGCATCGAAGCGGTGCCCCACGGCCACATGCTCGTCGTCCGCAACAAGGACGAACCGGGTACCATCGGCTTCATCGGCACCGTGCTGGGCGAGTCGAACATCAACATCGCGGGGATGTTCAACGGCCGCGAGACCATCGGCGGGGAAGCCATGTCCGTCTACAACCTCGACGAACCGCCGACGGCCGAGGTGTTCGACCGCCTGGCCGAGGACGGCCGCATCATCGAGACCACGTACGTCGCGCTCGGCGACGCGTAGGCCCGTTCTCGATTCTGAATCTTTTGGGGAACCGTTATCTGTTCCGCTAATCTCTCTCGGGTAACGAGTTGGTGGGATGGACACGAACGACAGCCGACAGGTCCGGGTCCTGGCAGCCGACGACGAGCGACTCGGCGCGGTCCGGGCGGTCCTCGCCGAACGCGGGTTCGACGTCGACCACGTCGAGAGCCCCGCCGCCCTCGAACAGGCCGACACCGACGCCTACGACCTCGTCGTCGTCGCACACGACGAGACGACGGCGCCCGAACGGGACGGCGTCGCCGGCGTCGAGACGGCGGTGGCCGCCGTCGACTGCCCGGTCGTCCTGTACGCCGTCGGCTTCCCGGGGGCCGACGTGGCCATCGACGCTCTCGCGGCCGGGGCCGCCGACGCCGTGTACGTCCCGCCCGAACGCGCCGACCTGCTGGCCCGTCGCTTCCGCTGTGCGGCGACCGACGAGCGCTCCTTCGACCCGCCCGAGGCGCTGCTGGCCGACTTCTTCGAGCACTACCCGGAGGACGTCTTCGTCAAGGATGACAGCTCCCGTATCGCCATCGGGAGCCACGAGACGACCCAGCCACAGGGGTACGACCGCGACCAGCTGGTCGGACTGACCGACTACGAACTGTTCCACCCGGACCTCGCCGACGCGCTGTACGAACAGGAGCGGCGCATCCGCGAGGAGGACGACCCGCAGGTGAACGTCGTCGAGCACTACGTCGAGGACGGCGAGGACCGCTGGGTGTCCTCGACGAAGGTCCCGCGGTACGACGAGGACGGCGCGGTGACCGGTATCGTCGGCGGGACCCGCGACGTGACGGACCTGTGCCGCAGAGAGGAGCTCGTCGCCTCGCTCAACGAGTGGAGCCGCGACCTGATGCGCACCGAGACGGCCGCCGACATCTGCCGGCTGACGGCCGCCTTCGCCGCGGACATCGATGCGCTCCCGTCGGCACAGGTGGTCCTCGACGACGGTACCCGCCTCACGCCCGTCGACGTCGACGACGACGGCCCCGCCCTGTTCGAGGCCCACGAGCGCTGGTTCTGGCGGGCCTTCGAGACGGGGGACCCGCAGTACGTCACGACCGGGCCCGACGGGCGGACGACGCGGACCGACGGCGCCGACCCGGCCGAGATAGCGGTCGTGGTGTTACCGCTGGGCGACCACGGCGCGCTCGGGCTCTCGCCCGACGACAGCGTCGACGAGTTCACGCTGGACCTCGCGAACGTGCTCGCGGCGACCGTCGAGGCCTCGCTGGACCGGGCCGAGCGCGAACAGGAACTGCGCGAACACGAACGCGAGCTGGAGACACAGAACGAACGGCTGGAGGCGTTCACGACGATGGTGAGCCACGACCTGCGGAACCCGCTGCAGGTCGCGCTCGGCGCCACGGAGCTGCTGGACGAGGAGTCCGACCACGTCGACCGCATCTACACGGCGCTGGACCAGATGGACCGCCTCGTCGACGAGCTCCTGACGCTGGCCAGACGGGGCGAGATCGTCGGTGACCGGGTCCCCGTCGACGTCGCGACCCTCGCGGGCGCCGCGTGGAGCGCCGTCGACACGGGCGAGGCGACGCTGACGCTCGAGGACCCCGGCACCGTCGTCGCCGACCGCGACCGCCTGCAGGAGCTGTTCGAGAATCTCCTCTGGGTGTTGCTGGAACGCGCGGCGAACGACCCGACCGTCCGCGTCGGGTCGCTGGGCGCGGGCGGGCTCTACATCGAACACGCCGAGCGGACGACGCCGGACGCCGCGGGCGACCCGCTGGCCGCGTCCCCGCTGGACACGGAGGACTGGACGCAGTACGGCCAGTACATCGTCTCGACAATCGCGGAAGCGTACGGCTGGGACGTGACCGCGGTCGACACCGAGGGCGACCACGTCCGGTTCGAGATAACCGGCCTGGAGGGACGATGACCGGACCCGACCCGCTGGCGGTCACCTGCGTCGACCCGGACGGGCGACTCGACCCGGTCGTCGGCGCGCTCCGGGGGGCCGACGACGTGGCGGTCACGACCGTCGAGACCGTGGCCGACGTGCCGGCGACGGCGGACTGCTGTGTCCTGTTGCACGCGCCGGCGACGGCGTCGCACCCGGCCGTCGACGCCTTCGCCCAACTGGACGCGCTCGCCGACGCCCGTCCCGACGTGTCGGTCGCCGTCTACGGCCACGACATCGGGTCGATGGCGACGACGACGCGGGCGTTCACCCACCGGGTGATCGAGGCGAACGCCGACGCCGCGATGACGATGACGGCTGACCGCCCCGAACTCATCGTCCGCCGGGTCAGGCAGGCCGCCGGCCGCGAGACACACTTTCAGTCCGACCCCGACCTGCTGGACTCGCTACTGGACTCGTTCCCCCACCAGCTGTTCGTCAAGGACGACGTCGGCCGGTTCGTCGACGCCAGCGCGGTCACGGCCAGCGAGTACGACTTCGACCGGGACGAACTGGTCGGGCTGACCGACTACGAGCTCCTCCCGCACGACCTCGCCGACGACCTCTACGCGGAGGAACAGCGCATCATGGCCGCCGGCGAACCGATGCTGCACAAGGTCGAACACTACGTCGACATCGAGGGCCGCAGTCGCTGGGTCAACACGGCGAAAGCGCCCCGGTTCGACGCCGACGGCGACCCGATAGGTATCGTCGGCAGCGCCCGGGACGTCACCGACGAGAAGCGACAGGAGCACATGGTCCGGGCGGTCCACGAGGCCAGCCGCGACCTCGTGCGGGCGGGCGACCGGACCGAGATCGGCGAGGTGACCGTCGCCATCGCCGAGGACATCCCGGCGCTCCCGCGGGTACAGGTCGCCCTCGTCGACGCCGACGGCGGCGCCCTCCGCCCGGTCGACCCCGACGACGGGGGGCAGATATACGACCAGTACGCGGGGTGGTACGACCGGGCCTTCGACCGCGGCGAGACGCTGTTCGTCACCGCCGACGGGGCCGACGCGACGGTCGAGTGGACGGCCGCCGACGAGCCCGCCGCCGCCCTCATCCCCGTGGGTGACCACGGCGTCTTCGGCGTCACGACGGGGGAGGGGACCGTCGACGAGTTCACGCTGGACCTCGCGGAGATCCTCGCGGCCAACGTCGAGGCCGCACTCGACCGGGCCGAACGCGAGCGCGACCTCGAACGCCAGAACGAGCGACTGGAGGAGTTCGCCAGCATCGTCAGCCACGACCTGCGGAACCCGCTGACCGTCGCCGACGCCCACGCCGAACTCGCCAGAGAGGACCCGCGACCGGAGCACTTCGACAAGATAGACGACGCCCTCGACCGGATGGCCCAGCTGACCGAGGAACTGCTGACGCTCGCGAAGAAGGGCCAGGCCGTCGGCGAGACGACGACCGTCCAGTTGGCGACCGCCGTCGACGAGGCCCGCACCTCAGTCGACACCGACCGTCTCGCGGTCCGAACCGCCGACCTCGGCACCGTCGAGGCCGACGCCTCGCGGCTGGTCGAACTCCTCGAGAACCTCCTCCGGAACGCCGTGGAGCACGGCTCGACGGGCACTCGAGCCCCGGCCGGCGACGCCGTCGAGGACGGTGGCCACGGCGACGCCCCGGTCACCGTCACCGTCGGGATGCTCCCGGACGGCGAGGGGTTCTACGTCGCCGACGACGGCCCCGGCATCCCCGAAGGCGACCGCGAGGCCGTGTTCGAGATGGGGTACACCGACAGCGAGGACGGCACGGGGTACGGGCTCTACATCGTCGAGACCATCGCGGAGGCACACGGGTGGTCGGTGGCGGTCGCCGAGAGCGACACGGGCGGCGCACGGTTCGAGGTCCGAGACGCGTCCACCCGGTGATCAGCGCTCGTCGAGCAACCGCTCGTACCGCTCGACCACCGCCCGTCGGCGTTCGCGTTCGGACTCGAGCGCCGCCTCCAGCGCGGCGATGCGACAGTACAGGACGGTCAGTTCGAACTGCGCGATGCTCGTCGGGGTGGCCCCGATAGACGTGCGGTCGACGTCCGACCCGGACTCGGGCGTCGCCACTTGGGTGGGTCGTGTGGTCACACACCACGATTGGTGTCGACCGTCAAAAGCACCCATCGGACGGTCGTCACACGCCCGTCATGCGGTCGGCGGCGGCCTGAGAGCGCAGGCCGGGCTACATGAAGTCCGCGATGCCGGACTGCTTGTTGTGGTCGTTCTCGAACACCGACTCGATGGACCGTTCGAGAATCTTCAACCGCTGTTTCGTGTAGTCGCGAGCGCCGAACTCGTCGGCGACCCGGATGGCCGTGTCGATGTACTTCGTCACCGACCCCTCGTGGACGGTGAGGTTCACCCGGCCGCCACACTCCCGGCAGTCGCCGGTCAGGGGCATCCGGCGGAACGACTCCCCGCAGTCCAGACACCGGACCTCCTGTCTGGAGAACGCCCGGAGGTTGCCGATGAGGTCCGGCAGGAAGTGGTACTCGATGATGCGCTCGGCGACGTCGGACTCGACGACGGCCCGGAGCTTCCGGGACAGCGAGAGCTGGGCGTCCATCTTCTCCTCCATCGACCCGAGCGTCTTGTACGCAGAGAGATCCGGCCCGGCCGCGAGGTCGGTGGTGTCGTGGGTGTGCCGGAAGTCGGTGTACTCGCGGTCGGTGCCCAGCGTCTCCTCCGCGATTTTCATGATGTCCTCCACCGCCGCGGGGTCGGCCAGCTCGCGGGTGGCCTCGTAGAACTCCCGGGGGTACCGCTCCATGATGTCCATGTTGTGGGCCTCGTCGTCGATCTCGCTCGGGTCGATGCGCGAGGACATGACGAGGGGAGCGTCCATCTGGCCCCCGCGCTTGTCCGGGAGGTAGGACTTCGAGAAGTTGAGCAGGCCGTCCATCAACAGCATCACGCAGTCCTCGTCGCCATCGCACTGGCCGACGTAGGTGCCCTCGACGGCGACCCGGTGGGTGTCGGCGACGGTGAGACAGTAGACGTGGTCGACGTCGCTTCGCTCGTACTCGACAGCGCTCACCGAGTCCGTCGGGACCCCAGCGCCGTCGGTCACCGGGACGGCCGCCCCCGCGCCGGTCATCGTCGTCTCGCCGCCGTCGTAGGCCGGCAGGTCGTCGCCGACGTCGATGTCGCTGGCCGGCACCTCCTCGACGCCGTCGGCCCCGGCCCGGAGCATCGTGTGGTCCGGGGTGACCCGCAGCGTCCGGTCGCCGACCTCGATGCGGACGAGGTGGTCCGGCGCGGGGTGTTTCGAGACGGCCTCGACCGGTCTGCGGCAGGGGCCGTCCGCCCCCAGCGACGGCACCGCGAGGTCGCCGTCAAGGTCCTGCGTGAGCGTCCCGAAGTCGTCCGTCGCCGGGTCGTCGAGCCGCGGTTCGACCAGTTCCTCGATGGTGCCATAGGCCCACTCGTCGTCCTCCCCGCGGTGCCAGAGGCGCGTCTCCGGGTGGAAGCAGTTCCGCCGTTTCGCGGCGTGGAAGTACGGGTGGGCGTAGCCGACGGCCGCCGAGGTGAACCCGACGACACGGCCGACCGTCGCCGCGGAGGTGTGGGGCGCCATCCCGAAGACGAGTTCGCCCACGAGGTCCTCGCGGTCGTCGAACTCGTAGTACGGTTCGAGGCCGTAGTACTGCTCCAGGAGGTCGTCGACGAACGCCGCAGTCTGGAGCATGTGGTCGGCCGCGCCGTCCGAGAGGACGATGTCCTGCACCTTCAGTTCGACCAGTTGGTCGGCGCGGGTCAGCGGGTCGCCGTGGATGTCCGTCTCGTAGCCCAGGTGGCGCAGCCGGTCGGGCTCGACGTCGAGTTCGGCCGGTCGGACCGCCGTCACCGGCAGGTCGGTCATGTCGTAGCGGACGGTGCCGTCCTTGAACGCCGAGACGTCGTGTTTCGCCCGCAGAATCCCCTTCTCCATCGGCTCGGGCAGTTTCTCCTCGGAGGTGAGCCCCTTGACCGCTTTCAGCGTGTCGAACGCCGTCTCGCGCTCGCCCACGCGCTGGAGGGCGTCGCGGTATATCTCCCGGACGTCCAGTTCCGCGTACTGGGTGGGCGAGGCCAGCGTCTCACAGCGGTCACACTCCGCGCGGCCGGACTCGTCGGGTTCGACCTCGGCCTCGCAGTCCGGGCAGACGTACACCGTCTCGGCGACGGCGTCGCACTCCGGACAGCGGGCCTCGTGGGTCTCCGTGTCGCAGTCGGGACAGCGCCGGCGGGCCACCTCCACCTCGACCCGGCCCGGCGTCTCGCTCATCGAGTCGGCGTGTTTGGTCGCGTCGGCGACGCTGCGCTGGGCCCCGCCGGCCTCGCCGATGGGGAAGAGCGTGTGGACCGCCGGCGAGAGGTCCCGGCGCTCTGACTTCTCGGGTCGGCCCATCCGGTTGCCGATGCGGGTCGGGGCCCGTTCCCGTATCTCGAAGGGCGACACTTCGTCGACCGCGAGGACGGCGTTCCGACCCGCCTCCTCGCCCAGTTCGTCGTCGACGTAGCCGATGGCGTCGGCCGCCTCCTGTTCGCCGTAGGTCTTCGCGCGGTCCGAGAGGTCGTCGATGGTCCACGCCCGCTCCAGTGACCGGTCGAAACCGAGCGTGCGGACCAGCGGGAGCCAGTCGGGGACCACCAGGCGGTCCTCCTCCTGGGTGTGCTCGACCAGCAACCGCTCGAGGGCGGTCTCTGCGTCGTCGGTCCGCGGGAGGACGAGGTCGCCGTCGGCGGCGGTGCCACCCGGCCCCTCGACGACCGCCCCGTCGGTGTGTGCGACCCGCCCGTCGTCGACGGCGTCGGCCAGCGCCGCCATCTGCTCGACGCTCACGTCGTGCCAGAGGTAGGTGTACTTCGGGTGGAGCGGCGCGTCGTACTCGCTGGCCCACTCCAGCGCTTCCTCGGCGCTGGGGTCCGCGAGGTCGACCGACGGGCTGTCCCGCATCGCTTGCACGTCCGCCCCGGCGGCCTCGAAGTCCTGCTCCCACCACTCGACGGTGTAGGAGGCGGGGGCCAGCGGGTGGTTGTTCTCGACGAACTCGCCGTAGTTGACGAGGTACTCGCCGAGGTCGAGTATCTTCTCGACCCCGTTCCTGACTTCGAGGGCCTCCTCGGCGTCGTCGATGCGCCGGACGTCCCCGTTGGCCAGCCGGACGGTCGGCCCCTCGATGGTGTCGACGGGGACGACTCCCGCCGCCTTCCCGGGCCGTTCGGTCTTTATCTGGGTCCCGGTCGCGAGGAAGTCGTCGACCAGGTGCATCGTCGCGGGGTGGACCCCCGCCGTCGCGAACCCGTGGTTGCGCGCCCGGCCGTAGCGCAGGCGGAACCCGCCCGACTTCGAGGGGTGCGAGAAGACGGGCCGGCCGGCGATGAGGTCCCGGAGGTACTTCTTCGCGGGGTCGACGCGGGGCGGGCCGGCTGCCTCCTCGCCGTCGTCGCTCTCGTCACCGTCGCCCTCGCTCTCGCTCGCGGCGTCGTCGCCCGCGTCGACCGCGGCCGCCTCGTCGGCCTCGCCCCCCTCGTCTTTCCCGATGGTGCCGTCGATGAGGTCCTGCAGCCACGGCCAGTCGACCTCGTCCAGATTGCGGGTGTACCGCTGTATCTTCGGGGCCTTCAGCGCGATGCCCTCCGCGAGGACGAGACACATCCCGCCGCGGGCGGAGTTCGAGTCCACCCGTTCGAGGTCCCGATACCCCGATACCTCCTCGTCGCCGGTGGCCTCGCCGTCCAGCATGATGGGCATGTGCTCGGCGATGAACTTCGTCTCCTTCTCCTTCGGCGAGTACTGGAGGCCGGTGTCCTTGTCGTAGAGGTCTATCTCCTCGGCGTAGCGGCCGATCTCCTCCTCGCGGGCCTTGTACTGGTCGATGCCCAGCAGCGCCCGGGCGTAGTCGGCGACGAGGACGGAGAGGGCCTGTGCGGTCCCGCCCGCAGAGCGGATGGGACCGGCGTAGTAGACGTTGATGAACTCCGTCCCGTCGTCGTTCTCCAGCAGCTCCACGCGGTCGATGCCCTCGATGGGCGCGGCGACAACGCCCTCGGTCAGGAGGGCGACGGCGGTCCGAACGGCGCCCTCGACCTTCCCCTCGCGGGTGTCGTAGTCGCCGACGGTGCCCTCGACGAAGTCGTCGACGAGCTCGAGGGCGGCCTCTTCCCGGGACATCTCGCCCTCCAGTTCCCGGACTCGCTCGGCGACGCCCTCGATGCCGAGGATGTTCTCCACCCGGTCGGCCATGTCCCGCGCGGTCGGAATCTCCACCTCGGGCTCGGGGTCGCCGCCGCGCTGGCGGGCGCGCCGGGCGACGTCCATCGCCGACTCGAGTTCCGTCTCGAGTGTCTCGAAGTACTGTTCGTCGGCCTCGCGCATCTACAGCTCCCAGAGGTCCAGGTCCGTCGGTTCGTCGTGGTCGCGTTCGAGGTGGGTGTCGAACGCGCGGACGTACAGTTCCCCCGCCCAGACCGTGCCGCCGTTCAGGTGCCCGGCCAGCGCCTCGCCGTCCGGTCGCGAGAGGACGGCGTGGGTGTGTGCGAACCGCTCGCCCTCCAGCCACGAGACGTTGCCCACGCACGCGGCCACCTCCAGCGGTTCGTCGAAGGTGATGGCGTCGTACTCGGTCCGGTCCTGGTCGTAGAACCATATCTCGGCGTCCTGTACCGCGCCGAGGCCGTAGAAGAAGGCCGCGTCGATCTCCTCGTCGCCGGCGAACGACTCTATCTGCGCTCGCCAGTCGGCGCCGTGGTCCAGTCGGCAGACGAACTCCGAGGCGGTGTCGACCTCCCGATAATCCATACTGGAACGCGACGGTAGGCGACGGCAAAAACGTACCGCCCTGACTCGCAGCCCCCTACGCCGGCAGAGAGACCCGACTGACCGACTGCCCGCGGTCGGCGTCGTGGAAGACGAGTTCCTCGACGGTCCACTCGATAGGGTCTATCTCCTGGTCGCATAGTCGGTCGGCCGCCGCGGGGTCGCCGCCCCGCGCCACGGTGACGTGCGGGACGTACGCGTCGCCTTCCATCCCCTCGACGGGGTCGAACTCGGCACAGAGCCGTTCGTGGAGCGCCCGGAGACCGGGGCTCTCGACGGCGAGGTAGACGACGGGAGAGGGACCGGTCACCGCCGACTCGAACTGCCCGAGGCCGGTGATTCGGACCGCGAACGGGTCGGTCCCCCGCAGAGCGTCCCGGGCGCGCCCCTCGATGCGGGCGTAGGCCGCGTGGTCGCCGCCCCCCAGTCGCTTGGCGACCAGCGTGTGCTCGCCGCGGGGGCGGGCCTGCGCACGCGGCAGTTCCCTCGCGAGGCGGCCCGCGAGCGCCGTCACCGACGACGGCAGGGCGACGTTCAGGCTGTACACGCCGCTAGCGAGTCGGGCAGTCGGGAAAAGGGGCGCGGTCCTACAGGCGGTCGGTCAGGTAGAGGACGATGAGGACGATGAGCGCGATGCCCAGCACCGGCTGGAGCGGCCCGAGCAACCACCCGAGGACGCCGAGGACGCCTTCGAGGACCTCCAGCCCGATCCAGACGATGACGAGGACGAGCAGTACTTTCAGCAGCGTGTCGACGTCGATCTTCCCGCGGTTCATGCCTCCCGGTTCCCGTCGGCGGGTGAAACCAGTTGTGGCCAGCGCTCGGCAACAAGTCATATTGTCGCCGAGCATAAACTGCCGACAGAATGCGACGAATCGGTAGCCTACTGGTCGCTCTGTTGCTCGTGACCGCGATGCTGACCCCGACGGCGGCGGGCGCCGCCTTCGGCGGTCTCTCCCAGCAGTCGGTCGACCCGGACGTGGTCGTGATGACCGCCGACGTGCAGGCCGACGGCGACGCGCAGTGGACCGTCGCCTACCGGATCCGGCTGGAGACCGACAACGACACGCAGGCCTTCGAGGAGCTACAGGCCGACATCCGCGCCGACGAGACGGCCTACACCGACCGGTTCGGCGACCGGATGGCCGGCACGGCCCGCGCCGCCGAGAACGCGACCGGGCGACAGATGGCTATCGAGAACGTCAGCGTCGCGGCCACGCAGGAGTCGTTCGGCCAGACGTACGGCGTCGTCACCTACCGCTTCCGGTGGACGAACTTCGCCGCTACCGAGGACGGCCGAATCACCGCCGGCGACGCGCTCTCCGGTCTCTTTCTCGACAGCGAGACGTCGCTGACGCTGTCGTGGCCGGCGGGCTACGGCGCCCAGAGCGTCACGCCCCGACCGGACGACCGGTCGAACACGTCGGCGACGTGGCGTGGGCAAGAGCAGTTCGGCACCGACGAGCCGCGGGTCGTCCTCGCGCAGTCGGGCGGCGGGGGCGGCGACGGCGGCCCCGACACGGCGCTCCTCGGCGGGGCGGTGCTGGTCGTCCTCGTCCTCGTCGGGGCCGCGTACTGGGCGCGCCGGTCGGGGCTCCTCACCGGTGACGACGGCGGCGATGGCGGCGACCGCGAGGCCGACGAGACGGTCCAGCCGTCGACGGCCGGCGAGGCGCCGGGGCAGCCGACGACCGACGACGCGACCGACGCCGCCGGGGACGCCGCCAGCGCCGGGGCCGCCGGCAACGGCGCGTCCGCTCCCCCCGAGGACCTGCTCAGCAACGAGGAGCAGGTGCTGAAACTGCTGAACGAGAACGGCGGCCGCATCAAACAGCAGGAGGTCGCGAGCCGGCTGGACTGGACCGACGCCAAGACGAGCCAGGTCATCGGCGGCCTCCGCGATGACGACGAACTGGAGACGTTCCGCATCGGCCGCGAGAACGTCGTCACCCTCCCCGATACGGACGTGACCGAGACGAACGGCGGCGACGAGAACGACAGTTCATAAACGTTCCGGCGTTTCACCCCCCGATGACGGGGTACGACGCCGTCATCTGGCGGTTTAATCCGAGTTAATCGGCGACGAACCGGGCTGACGGTGTGGGGTTTATACGTGGGTATGGGGCCAAGCAGTGGATACGATGAGACGAGCCACTCCGGCACTGCTGGCGCTCCTGCTCGTGACGAGCGCGCTGGCCGCGGTGCCAGCGGCCACGATGGCACAGGAGACGTCGACCCAGACCGAACAGCGCAGCGAGAACGCGACCGTCGCCCCCGGCGCGCAGTTCGCCGGCGCCGTCGGCGTGCAGGGCGCCGAACTCGGCGGCGAGGTCGAGGCCCGCGCCTACGGCATCAGCGTCGCGAAGGCCAACACCGACGCCGCCCGCGCCGCCGTCGTCGCCGAGGAGGCCGGCGACCTGGAGGCCCGCCTCGACGAACTCCGCCAGCGCAAGGCCGCCCTCCAGCAGGCCCGCGAGAACGGGTCGATGAGCGAGGGCGAGTACCGCGCTCGGATGGCCCAGCTCCACGCCGAGACCCGGACGGCCCAGCGACTGGCCACCCAGAACAACGAGACGGCGAGCACCCTGCCCGCCGAGGCGCTCGAGGCGGAGGGCGTCGACATGGACGCCGTCCGGTCGCTCGCCCAGCGCTCCGAGGAGCTGACCGGCCCCGAAGTGGCCGAGATCGCCCGTAGCATCGCCGGGAACGACGTCGGCGAGGGCGTCGGTCCGGCCGAGGACCGCCGCCCCGACGACCGAGCGGACCGCGGCGCTCGCAACGAGACGGGCGCCGACACGGTCGACGCCGAGACGACCGACACCGAGACGACCGTGAACACGACGGTCAACACGACCGTCGAGGCAGCGGCCGGCGACCTGCCAGACACCAACACCACGGCGACCAACGAGACCGAGCCCTCGCCGGACGGCGACTACTGACGACGGCCCGGCAACGGTCACCGTGTGACTGCTAGACACGCCTTCTCCAACACGGAAGCTATTAGTACGAAACCGACAGTAGCCACTGGTACATGACGCGGACCCTCGTCACCGGTGTGCTCGCCGCCACCAGCGGGGCGTCCGTCCGCTTTACTCCGCGACGGCGACGACGACGGGCCCTCTGCTAGGCCCACTACTATCCTCACTTCGTTTCACGGTCCGTCTCGACTCCGAGCACCGCCGGTCGGCTGTCCGGCGTGTCAGTCCAAACCGACAGTCACACCACGGAACCCACACAGTACACACCTATGCCAGAAGGAAACGGAACCGTCGCGCTCGCCTTCTCCGGCGGGCTCGACACGACAGTCTGCGTATCGCTGCTGAAAGAGGAGTACGGCTACGACGAGGTCATCGGCGTCACCGTCGACGTCGGTCAGCCCGACTACGAGTTCGAGGAGGCCGAGGAGACCGCGGAGGCGCTCGGCGTCGAGCAGCACGTCGTCGACGCGAAAGAGGAGTTCGCGGACCTCTGTCTCAAGGCCGTCAAGGCCAACGCCGACTACCAGGGCTACCCGCTGGGCACCGCGCTCGCCCGCCCGGTCATCGCGAAGGCCATCCTCTCGGTGGCCGAGGAGGAGGGGTGTAACGGCATCGCCCACGGCTGTACCGGCAAGGGCAACGACCAACTGCGCTTCGAGGCCATCTGGCGCGATTCGGACATGGAGGTCATCGCCCCGGTGCGCGAACTCGGCCTGACCCGCGAGTGGGAGAACGAGTACGCCCAGGAGAAGGGCCTCCCCGTCGAGGGCGGCGACGGCGGCCGCTACTCCATCGACACGAACCTCTGGAGCCGTTCCATCGAGGGCTCCGAACTCGAGGACCCCTCGACCATCCCGGAGGACGACATCTACAAGTGGACCGAGAACCCCTCGGGCAAGGACGCCGAACTCGTCGACGTCGAGTTCGAAGCCGGCGAACCGGTCGCCGTCGACGGCGAGGACCTCGGCTCGGTCGAACTCGTCCAGCAGCTCAACGAGCAGGCCGGCGCCCACGGCATCGGCCGCACGGACATGATGGAGGACCGCATGCTCGGCCTGAAGGTCCGCGAGAACTACGAGCACCCCGCGGCCACCGTCCTGCTGACGGCCCACGAGGCGCTCGAGGGCCTCGTCCTCACCCAGGAGGAGCGCGCGTTCAAGGCGCAGGTCGACCAGCAGTGGTCCCAGAAGGCCTACGAGGGCCTCGTGGACGCGCCGCTCGTGAGCGCGCTCGAGGCGTTCATCGACGACACGAACGAGCGCGTCACCGGCTCCGTCACCGTGAAGCTCGAAGGCGGGCACTGCCGTCCGGTCTCCCGCGAGTCGGACTACGCCGTCTACAGCGAGTCCGCGGCCTCCTTCGACGAGGAGGACGTCACCGGCGGCATCACCCAGCAGGACGCCACCGGCGTCGCGAAGTACCACGGCTTCCAGTCCCGCCTCGCCAACGGCATCCTGGAGAACGCGAAGAAGGGCACGGCCGTCCCCGACGGGAGCGGCGAGAGCGAGGACGACCACGGCGAGGATACGGAGGAGTAAGCCGATGAGCGACGGGGAGGACCACGACGGGAACGCCGACGACGAGACGGTGGTCCGCCGCGACCGCTTCGCGGGCGGCCCCGCGCGCTCGTTCCTCTCCTCGCTCGCCGACGACGAGCGCATCTTCGCGGCCGACCTCGCGGTCGACCGCGCTCATCTCGTCATGCTCGAAGAGCAGGACGTCGTCGACCGCGAGACGGCCGGCGAGATACTGGCGGCGCTGGACGACGTCGAGGCGGCCGGGCACGCCGAACTGCCGGACGGCGAGGACGTCCACGAGGCCATCGAGAGCGCGGTCATCGACCGCGTCGGCCCCGAGGGCGGGAAGATGCACACCGCCCGCTCGCGCAACGACGAGGTGGCCGCCTGCATCCGCTACCGCCTGCGCGAGGACGTCCTCGAACTCCTCGAGACGGTCGTCGGCGCCCGCGAGCAGCTGCTCGCGGTAGCCCGCGAGGAGCGCGAGACGGTGATGCCCGGCTACACCCACCTCCAGCCCGCACAGCCGACCACGGTGGCCCACTGGGTGCTGTCCTACGAACAGGCGCTCCAGCGCGACACCGCGCGCCTGCTGGATGCCTACGAGCGCGTCAACCAGAACCCGCTGGGGTCGGCCGCGTTCGCGGGCACGCCGTTCGACGTGGACCGCGAGCGGACCGCCGAACTGCTCGGCTTCGACTCGGTGGCGGAGAACTCGATGGACGCCTCCGCCGCACGGGACTTCCTCGTCGAGGTCACGGGTGCCGTCGCGACGCTGGCGACGACGCTCTCCGGGCTCGCGGAGGACGTGGTCGTGATGGCCAGCAAGGGCCACGTCGAACTCGACGACGACTACGCCTCCACGAGTTCCATCATGCCCCAGAAGAAGAACCCCGACACGCTGGAACTCGTCCGTGGTCGTACCGGCGACGCGACGGCGGGGCTGAACGGCCTGCTGACGAACCTGAAGGGCCAGCCCCGCGCGTACAACCGCGACCTACAGCGGGCGGGCCGGCACGCGTGGGACGCCATCGACAGCGTCACCGAGAGCGTCGAGGTCGCCGCCGGCGCGGTGGCGACGGCCGACTGGCCCGCCGAGACGCTCGAAGCCGCCGCGACGGAGGGGTTCGCCACCGCGACCGGCGTCGCCGACCTGCTGGCGATGGCTGGGGTGCCGTTCCGCACGGCCCACGAGGTCGTCGCCGAGGTGGCCGCGGGTCTCGGTCCGGAGGAGGACGCCCCGGACTACGAGGCCATCTCGGCCGTCGCCGAGGACGTCCTCGGCGACCCGCTCTCGGCGTACGTCGACCGGGAGGCCGTCGAGGACGCGCTCGACCCCGCCGAGAGCGTCGCCATGCGCGACTCCCGCGGCGGCCCGGCCCCGGCGGCCGTCACCGACCAACTGTCGGTCGCCGAGGAGGTGCTGGCCGGCCACGGCGAGGCGGTCCAGACGGCCGCCGACACCGTCGAGCGCGCACACGAACGCCGACACTCGGAGGTCGACCGCTATGTGTGAGCGACGACGAGCCCCGTCGGGGGCGATTGTACCACAAATCTGATACGGAAATCAGCCACGTGCGGTATAATGGATTTAGACGGCGTTAGGCGGTAGTGTGCGTTACTATTCTATTCTGATAAGTTCGGAGGTTTTAAGTGGGTGCGGCCGCGAGAGAGAGGTACAATGGCAGACTGCATCGAGTGCGGGGCGGAAGTCTCCCTGCACGACACCCTCGAAGTCGGAGAGATAGTCGACTGTGCCACCTGTGGTGCCGAACTCGAAGTCGTCGGCACCGACCCCGTCGAGCTCGACAGCGCACCCGAGCTCGAAGAGGACTGGGGTGAGTGAGGTGGCCGCGGTGGCGCGGCCCGTCGCGTCGCCCGTGACCCCTGACGCCGCGACCCGCGAGCACACGGAGGAGACAGCATGAGAGTCGGAATACTCTACTCGCGCATCCGCCGGGACGAGAAGCTCCTGCTCTCGGAACTGCGCGACCGCGACCACGAGGTAGTGAAGATAGACGTCCGCAAACAGCAGTTCAACATCAGCGAGGCCCCCGAGTCGTTCGCGGACCTCGACATCGTCGTCGACCGCTGTCTGGCCACCTCCCGCAGCGTCTACGCGACGAAGTTCGCCGAGGCCTACGACGTGCCGGTCGTCAACGGCCCCGAGGTCGCCGAGACCTGCGCGGACAAGGTGAAAAACAGCCTCGCGCTGGTCGACGCGGGCGTCCCGACGCCCGACACCGACGTGGCGTTCACGAAGGACGCCGCCTTGGAGTCCATCGAGGAGTTCGGCTACCCCTGCGTGCTGAAGCCCGTCGTCGGGTCGTGGGGTCGCCTGATGGCGAAGATCGACTCCCGCTCGGCCGCCGAGGCGATACTGGAGCACAAGGAGACGCTGGGCCACTACGAGCACAAGATATTCTACGTCCAGGAGTTCGTCGACAAGCCCGGCCGCGACATCCGCGTGCTGGCCGTCGACGGCGAGCCGATAGCGGCGATGGTCCGCTCCTCGGACCACTGGCTCACCAACGCCGCGAAGGGCGCCGAGACCGACACCTTCGAACTTGACGACCGCGCGCTCGAACTGGTCGAGAAGGCCTCCGACGCCGTCGGCGGCGGGCTGCTCGGTGTCGACCTGATGGAGGTCGGCTACGACGCCGACACCGGCGAGTTCGAGGACTACACGGTCCACGAGGTCAACCACACCGTCGAGTTCAAGGCGCTCAACGAGGTCACCGACGTGGACGTCCCCGCGGCGGTCGTCGACTGGCTCGAATCGAAGGCGGCGAGCGAGAGCGACGCGGAGGTCACGGCATGACTTACTCCGCCAGCGTCGTCGGCGGCTCCGGGTTCACCGGCGGGGAGCTCCTGCGCATCCTCGACGGCCACCCCGAGTTCGAACTCGCGCAGGCCACGAGCCGCTCGAAGGAGAACAAGACCGTCGGCCACCAGCACCCGAACCTCCGGCACTCGGACCTGCGCTTCTCCTCGCCGGAGGACCTCGAATCGGTGGACGTGCTGTTCGCCGCGACGCCCCACGGCGTCTCGATGGAGCAGATAGACCGGTTCCAGGACGCCGCCGACACGGTCGTCGACCTCTCGGCGGACTTCCGCCTCGACTCCGAGGCGCAGTACGACGAGTGGTACGACGGGCACACGCGCCCCGAACTCCTCGCCGAGTCGGAGTACGCACTGCCCGAACTCAACCGCGACAACCTCGAAGGCGCGGACCTCGTCGCCTCCGGCGGCTGTAACGCCACGGCGACGATCCTGGGCCTGCTCCCGCTGTTCGAACACGGCGTGCTCTCGGGCGACGAGCAGATCGTCGTCGACGTGAAGGTCGGGTCCAGCGAGGGCGGGGCCGGCGGCGGCGAGGCCTCCTCGCACCCCGAGCGCTCGGGCGTCGTCCGCCCCTACGCCCCGACGGGCCACCGTCACGAGGCCGAGATCCAGCAGTTCCTCGGCGTCGACGTCTCCTTCACCGTCCACGCGGTGGACATGGTCCGCGGCGCGAGCGCGACCTGTCACGTCTTCCCCGACGGGCCGGTCTCGAAGGGCGACCTCTGGGGCGCCTACCGCGGCCAGTACGAGGACGAACCGTTCGTCGAACTCGTCGCCGGCGGTGGCGGCGTCTACCGCTACCCCGAACCGAAGGCCGTCGCGGGGACGAACCGCGCGGAGGTCGGCTTCGAACTCGACCCCGCGAACAAGCGGCTGGTCGTCTTCTCGGCCATCGACAACATGATGAAGGGGTCGGCGGGACAGGCGGTCCACGCCGCCAACGTCGCCCTCGGCATCGAGGAGACGGCGGGACTGGAGTTCCAGGGCCTCCACCCCGTCGGCGCACCGTAACCCCTGACCGTAGTTTTCATGACAGTAGTTATCAAAGTCGGTGGCGCTCGCGCGGTCGACCCAGCGGGGGCGCTCGCGGACGTGGCATCACTCGTAGCGGACGGAGAGCAGGTCGTCGTGGTTCACGGCGGCTCGACCAAGGTCGACGAGACGCTGGAGCGACTCGGCATCGAGCCGGAGTACGTCGAGACGCCCAGCGGCGTCGTCGGCCGCTTCACCGACGAGACGACGATGGAGGTGTTCGAGATGGCCTTCGGCCACCTCAACACGCAGCTCGTGGCGGGGCTCCAGAGCGAGGGCGTCGACGCCGTCGGGCTGAACGGCGTGGACGGGAAACTGCTCTACGGTCCCCGCAAGTCCGCGGTCCGCGTCGTCGAGGACGGCAAGAAGAAGATAAAGCGCGGCGACCACTCGGGGACCATCAAGCAGGTCAACGGCGACCTCCTGCGGTCGCTGCTCGCCGACGGCTACACGCCCGTCGCCGCGCCGCCGATGGCCGGGAAGGACGACGACGAGATTATCCCGGTCAACACGGACGCCGACCGCTCAGCGGCGGCCATCGCGGGCGAACTCGACGCGACGCTCGTCCTCCTCACGGACGTCGAGGGCGTCTACGAGGACCCCGACGACCCCTCGACGCTCATCGAGTCCGTCGAGACGGGCGACGACTGGGCCGCCCTCGAAGCCGCCGCCGAGGGGTTCATGGGCCGGAAGATAATGGCCGCCGAGGAGGCGCTCGCCGGCGGTGCACCCGAAGTGGTGGTGGCCGACGCGAACGCCGACGACCCGATTCTCTCGGCGCTCTCCGGCGACGGGACACACGTGCAAGCGAGCGCAGTTCAGGAGGCTGACCAATGAGCGGATTCGTCTTCAACGAGAAACCCATCCAGATAGAGCGCGGCGACGGCGCCTACGTCTACGGCGACGACGGCACAGAGTACCTCGACATGGGCGCGTCCTACGCCTGTGTCCCGCTGGGACACGGCCACCCGGCCGTCCAGGACGCGGTCACCGAGCAGCTCGAGCGGCTCACCTACGTACAGGCGTCCTACCCCAACGCCGAGCGGACGGCGCTGTACGACCTGCTGGCCGACACCGCCCCGGACCCAATCGACAAGACGTGGCTCTGTAACTCCGGGACCGAGGCCAACGAGGCGGCGCTGAAGTTCGCGCGCTCGGCGACGGGGGACTCCAAGATCGTCGCGACGATGCAGGGCTTCCACGGCCGCACCATGGGGGCGCTCGCCACCACGTGGAAGAACAAGTACAAGAAGCCCTACGAACCGCTCATCGGCGACGTGGAGTTCGTCCCCTACGACGACGCCGAGGCACTCGACGACGCCGTCGACGAGGACACCGCGGCGTTCATCGTCGAACCCGTTCAGGGCGAGGGCGGCATCAACCCCGCCGCCCGCGAGTACCTGCACGCCGCCCGGGAGATAACCGAGGACGCGGGCGCGGCGCTGATCTTCGACGAGGTCCAGACCGGGATGGGCCGGACCGGCGCGCTGTGGAACTCCCAGCGGGCCGCCGTCGCCCCCGACATGATAACCGCGGCGAAGGGGCTGGGCAACGGCCTCCCCGTCGGCGCGACGCTGTGCCGGGACTGGATCGCCGAGAACTACGGCTCGCACGCCTCGACGTTCTCCGGCGGCCCGGTCATCTCCGCCGCGGCGGGCGCCACCGTCTCGACGCTCATCGAGGACTCCGTCCCCGGCAACGCCGCCGTCGTCGGTGACTACCTCCAGACCGAACTGGCGGCGGCCATCGGCGACGACGTGCGCGACATCCGCGGCGAGGGCCTGATGATCGGCGTCGAGGTCGGCCGCGGCGCGAACAAGGCGCTGAAGGAACTGGCTCTGAACCACGGCGTCCTCGCCCTGCCGGCGGGCCGGACCGTCGTCCGACTGCTCCCGCCGCTGACCATCGACGAGGCCCACGCCGACGAGGTGGTCGAGGCCATGGCAGAGGTGGTGGGATGAGCGAAGCGGCCGTCGAGGAGGCCGACACCGAGGCCCGCGACCTGCTCGAAGACGTCGTGCGCATCCCCTCTGTCACCCCAGAGGAGCGCGAGGCCGCCGAACGCCTGGTGGCGTTCTTCGAGGCCCACGGCCGCGAGGTGTGGATAGACGACGTCGGCAACGTGCGCGCGCCGGCCGACGACGGCGTCCTCCTCACGTCGCACATCGACACCGTACCAGGCGACATCCCGGTTCGCATCGAGGAGACCGACGAGGGCGACGTGCTGTGGGGCCGCGGCAGCGTCGACGCGAAGGGGCCGCTGTGTTCGATGGCCGTCGCGGCCGTCCGCACCGGGGCCTCCTTCGTCGGCGTCGTCGGCGAGGAGGTCGACTCCCGGGGCGCCCAGTACCTCGTCTCCGACCGCGACGCCGAACCGGACGCCGTCGTCAACGGCGAGCCCTCCGGCTGGGAGGGCATCACGCTGGGGTACCGCGGCCTCCTCGGTGGCACCTACGTCGCCACCAGCGAGTCCGGCCACTCCTCGCGCCCGGAGAACAACGCCATCCAGGACGCCATCGACTGGTGGGCCGCCGTCGAGGACGAGTTCGAACCCGACGACTGGGTCCCGGTGTTCGAGCGGGTGACCTGCAAGCCCGTCGACATCGACGGCGGCATCTCCGAGGACGGCCTCTCGGTGGAGGCGACGATGGACGTCCAGCTACGGGTCCCCCCGGAGTACACCACCGACGAGATTCGCGAGATAGCCGACGGCCACCTCACCAACGGCACGGTCCACTGGGACGACCGGGTCGAACCCGTGATGCAGAGCCCCCGGACCAGCGTCGCGCGGGCGTTCCGGGCCGCCATCCGTCAGCACGGCGGCGACCCCACCCTGCTCCGCAAGACCGGCACCAGCGACATGAACGTCTTCGCGAAGGCGTGGGACTGCCCGATGGCGACCTACGGCCCCGGCGACTCCGACCTGGACCACGCGCCGAACGAACACCTCCACCTCGCGGAGTACGACCGCGCGGTCGGCGTCCTCACGGACGTCACCGAACGCCTCCTGTAACCATGCACCTGCTCGACGTCGACGACCTCACGACCGACGAACTGTCCGCCGTGCTCGCTCGCGCGGCCGAGATCAAAGCCGACCCCGACGCGTACGACGACCTGCTGGACCAGCAGACCCTGGGGATGATATTCGAGAAGCCCTCGACGCGGACGCGGGTCTCCTTCGAGACGGGGATGACACAACTGGGCGGGCACGCCCTGTTCCTCGGGCCCGACGACATCCACCTGGGCCACGGCGAACCGGTCAAGGACACGGCGCGGGCGCTGGCCCGCTACGTCGACTTCGTGATGGCCCGCGTCTTCGACCACGAGGACGTCGAGGAACTGGCCGCCTACTCCGACGTGCCGGTCATCAACGCGCTGACCGACGACGCCCACCCCTGTCAGACGCTCGCCGACCTGCTGACCATCCGCGAGAAGTTCGACGGGTTCGACGTGGACGTGGCGTGGGTCGGCGACGGTAACAACGTCTGCCAGTCGTTCGTGCTCGGCGCGGCGATGACGGGTATCGACCTCACCGTCGCCACGCCCGAGGGGTACGAGGTGTCCGAGGCGGTGCTCGACCGGGCCGCCGAGGTCGGCGAGGCGCCCGCGACCACCACCGACCCCGAGGCGGCCGTCGACGGCGCCGACGTCGTCTACACGGACGTCTTCGTCAGCATGGGGCAGGAGGACCGCCGCCACGAGAAACTGGACGACTTCGACGGCTTCCAGATAACGACGGACCTGCTGGGCGACCGCATGCTCATGCACTGCCTGCCCGCCCACCGCGGCGAGGAGGTCACCGACGCGGTCATCGAGTCGGACAACGCCGTCGTCTGGGACCAGGCGGAGAACCGCCTCCACGCCCAGAAGGGGCTGCTGGCGTGGTTAGCGAACGACGGCGCGTAGCGAGCGACTACTTCTCACCACGCTCGCGCGCTACCGTGAGCGGGGCGGCTCTATCTGCCGACGCGTTCCGGGAGCGACTGCTCGTCGGCCTCGCGCACGGCGATACCGCGCGACCGGAGCGCGGTGGCCAGTTCGCCGGTCGACCGCCCACTGAAGTCGGCGGCCTGCTCCAGCGTGTACGTCTCGCTGCGGTACAGCGTCAGCGCCGTCGTGAGGGACTTGGATGACATTCTCGACGGTCGGAGGATTGCAGTGCTAGGTATTAAACATTCTGTGGCACACACTAGCTCGAACCATCGGAAAAACTCTCAGAAAAACACGAACGACCATTCAGAGAGCGAAAATACGGCCGAATGACCAAAACCACTCCGCTGGGGGGCCGGGTGACACCGACGAGTGCCAAACCGGTGGTTAGAACCCGCCGAACTTGTCGCGTCGGTAGACGTCGAGCTCGTTGACCGTCGTCGGCGGTTCCTGCGAGAGCGCGAACGCCACGGCGTCGGCCACCTCCTCGGGTTCGGTCACCTCGCCGGGGTCGAACCGCTCCTCGAAGGGCGTCCCCTCCTCGCTCCCGAACTCCGAGCGGACCTCCGTCGGGTTGACGACGGTGACGCCCACGTCGTCGCCGCCGACCTGTCCCGCGAGGCTCATCGCGAACCCGCGGACCCACCACTTCGTGGCGGCGTAGACCGGGTTGAACGGCCGGGGGTACTGTCCGGCGAAACTGCCGATGAAGACGAGGTTGCCCGTCGTCTCGCGGAGGTGCGGGAGCGACTCGCGGGCGGTGTAGAACGCGCCGGCGACGTTGACGGACTGCATCGTCTCGAACGCCTCGTCGGTCATCGTCTCGACGTCGCTCCCGCGGGCGAGGCCGGCGTTGGCGACGACGCCCGAGAGCGACCCGAGCGTCTCGGCGGTGGACTCGACGGCCGCCGCCACCGCCGCCGAGTCGCTCACGTCCGCCGGGACGACGTGGGTCTCGACGCCGTGGGTCTCTGCCACCTCGGCGGCCAGGTCGCGCAGCCGGTCCTCGCGCCGCGCGAGCAACGCCACGTCAGCGCCGTCCTCGGCCACGCGCCGCACCGTCGCCGCGCCGATACCCGCACTCGCGCCCGTGACGAGCACCGTCTCTCCGGAGAGTGTCGCGTTCGTCATACGTGACACCCCGTCCGAACGGGGCTTAGACGTTGTGCCGACGAGCGTGGCTCCGGCCAACCCTCGCTCACGAACTCGGCGGCGAGTAAACCCATCGACTCCACCCGAAACGGTGGCCTTTCCGCTACGTTCGCCAATAGTTACCACGGGAGTGGCGGTCCCTGAATCGTCCGGCTCCACCCGAAACGCTACCCTTTTCGCTACGTTCGCCAACAGTTGGCACCGTACGTCCCGGACGCCGGCCTGCTCGACGCCCGGTGGCGGGCGCGGCTCAGTTCGGCGGTTCGTCGCTCTGACCTGGGACCCCGCGCCCCTGGTAGAAGTCACCGCCCCAGTTGCCGACCCAGATGTCCTGGTTGGCCAGATACAGCGCCTCGCCGGTGTAGAACCGGTCGTCGGTCACGGTCCACGTGCCGGTGTCGGTGTCGTACTGGACAGCCCCGTTGTAGACGGCGGCCTGTCCGAACTCGCCGCCGGCGGCCGGCGGGAGCGGCGGTTCGTTCGCCTTCGACTGGCTCACCGACGGCGGCCGCTGGGCGCGCTGGAGGCGGCCGGTGTTGAACGTGCTGTCGAAGAACCGTGCGAACAGCGGCCGGGCGTCGCCGTCGCCCAGCACCGCGTCGGCGGCGTTCAGCCCGCCGGTGACGTCGCCGGCGTCGCGAGCCGAGAACGTGTAGGTCGCGTCGCCGCGTCCGGAGGCGAACGTGCCCGCGTCGTCGTCCCACAGCTCGTCGACCATGTAGCCGTAGACGTCGCCGGCGAGGTCGGCGTGGTCGACGCCGTCGAGCTGGGAGGCCCACAGCAGCCCCTGGGTGACGACCCCCTGCGTGGCGGCCTGGTTCGGGGCGCCGTTCTGGACCTTCCCGTTGCCCGCGAGGTTCGACCGGACGGCGTCGGCCAGCCCGTTCGCGTAGTCGGCGGCGGCCGAGCGCCGGTCGTCGCTCCCGGCCTGTGGGCCGTAGTAGCCGATGGCACCGAGCAACAGCCCGACCGAGCGGGTCGACTCCTGCCGGACCACGTCGGCGGGACTGAACAGGTCCATCGTCGCCTCCGCGACGCCGTCGGCTATCTCCTGGATGCCCACCGGCGAGTCGAAGACCGCGTCGGCCCCGGACTCCTCCGGGAGCAGCGGTCGCGGGTTCACGTAGCCGAACCAGCCGTTCCGGGCCAGGCTCGCCATGTCCGCGAGGAACCACGTCATCGCGGCGTGGTGGTGCGGACGGCGCGTGTCGTCGACGATCTCGCCCGCGCTGGGCCGGTACTCGGAGCGGAACTCGAAGGTGTCGCCGTGGGTCAGCGCGCCGTTCCCCCGAGAGCCGCCCGAGATGATGGCCGCGTTGATGCCGACCTGTGCCAGCGTCGAGAGCAACTGCGCCCGGAAGCGGGGGGCCATCTCCGTCGGCAGGCGGTCGAAGTGCTTCTGGAAGTTCTTCGCCCAGGTGACGCCCTTGAGGTGGGTCCACCCCACCGACGAGGGGGAGACGACGCCCGAGGACTGGCCCTTGTCCCACGCCAGCGTCGTCGCGTCGGGTCGGCCGGTGTCGTCCTCTAACACCGGCCGCTGGGTGAAGTGGGGGTCACCCTCGGTGAACGCCGCCAGCGAGAGGTTCGGGTCGGTGATGGGCGGGCGCTCGACCGCCGCGCGTTCGAGCATCGCGGGGAGGCGCTCCGCCGCCAGCGTCTCCATCTGGTCGTTCAGCGGGAACGGGACGCCGTTGCCGCTCATGGCGATGTTCGTGCTCATGTTGTACAGCGAGTACCAGTAAGCGTCGAAGGTGGCCGCGCCGAAGTCGTAGGCGGCCGTCCCGTCCTCGCCGCCCGCCGACGGGTCCCCGACGACGACGGCGCCTTTCATCCCCAGCGAGCGGTGGGGGTTACAGAAGTACAGGTGGACGCCCTCCCCGTCGAACGACCGCTCGTAGGTCGCCCCGGCCTCCCCGACCGGGTCGCCGCTCTCGAAGCCCCCGCCCTCGGCGACGACGTTGTGGCTCCCGCCCTCGCCGGTCCACTGCCAGACGACCGTCGTGCCGGGGTCGACGTGTACCGCCGGGGGGTCGAACGCGAACGCGCCGCCGTTGCCCTCGGCGCCGACGGCGACGGCGACCGACGACTGCCCGCGCGCGTCGACGGTCCCGTCGAAGTTGCTGGTGTCGGCGAACCAGCCGCCGTAGTCGATGTCGCTGCCGCTGCCGGTCTCTGTGGCCGTCCCCGTCGGTGTCCCGGTCGAGGCGTCCGTCGCCGTCTCTGTCGACGTCGAGTCGGTCCCGCCGAGGCCCTGGCACCCGGCCAGCGCCGCCAGCGTGCCGAACGTCCCCGCGAGGACCGTGCGTCTGTCGTGCATCGTGTCCCGTGCTACCTGACTGCAGGGCATAGCGGTACCTCGCCAGCGTGGCGCCGACACACCGACGGGCAACGGTTAGATACGAGGAGCGGCCGGGACGGATACCTGTTCCCCGGTCGTGCGGCTGTGTGTCACACACTCGCTCACGCCGGCCGAGGGAGCAGGCTCGGTCCCCCGACAGTATAAGCCCGTGGCGCTGGTACCGGCACGCGATGGACCCACTCGTCGTCGACGCCGGCGAAGCCGAGGTCGAAACCCTGCTCGACGCGCTCGAGGACGGCCGGCGGGTCGTCGTCCGCACGCAGTTCCTCGGCGAGGCCCACGAGGTGACGCTGCGCTACGACGGCGTCTGGTACTGTGACACGCCGACCCGGCTGCACAAACACGACTCGCGCGAGGAGATGCGGACCTGTCTCGAGCGACAGGGGTACGGACAGCAGTGACCGGTGACGCCGGTTTCACCCGGTGAGCCACAGGTAACGGCTCCGTTTATGCGTGGCGCGTGCCTATCCGTCGGTACATGGCAATCGACCCAGCGCCCGACGCCTTCCGCGAACTCATGGTCGACGACGAGCCGTCGCTCGACGAGGTCATGGCCTGCGTCTTCGGCGTCCAGCGACACGAGGTCCGGACCTATCGGACCCTCCTAGACACCCCGGGCAGCACCGTCGAGGAACTCGCCGCCGAACTCGACCGCGACCGCTCGAACGTCAACCGCTCGCTGTCGACGCTCCGCGAGAAGGGGCTCGCGAAGCGCGAACGACGGCTGCTGGACGGCGGCGGCCACGTCTACCAGTACACCGCGACGCCGCTCGACGACGCCCGCGAGCTGATGCACGAGACGCTGGACCAGTGGACCGCGGCCGTCCACGAGCGCATCGACGAGTTCGACGCGACCGACGTCTGAGCGCCTCGAGAACGCGGTCATCGCCGGCTCAGCCACCCGATTCCTCGCTGGCCGTAACCGTCCGACTTTTGCCCGGGCGGACCATCACGTCGAACAATGGCTGACCTGCAACTCACCGACGACGTGCCGTCGGCGGCCGACGACGGCGTCTGGCTCGCCTGTATCGAGTGCGGCGAGTCGTTCGCACCCTTCGACGCGGTTCGCTACACCTGCGACCACTGCGACGGCCTGCTGGAGGTCCGCTACGCCGACCTCCCCACCTTCGAGGACTTCGAGGGCGAGGGCTCCGGCGTCTGGCGCTACCACGAGGCCCTGCCGTTCGACGTCGGCGTCACCCTCCCCGAGGGGAACACGCCGCTCCACCGGGTCCCGCGTATCGAGGACGAGGTCGGCGTCGACAGTCTGCGCGTCAAACACGAGGGGATGAACCCGACGGGGTCGTTCAAGGACCGCGGCATGACCGTCGGCGTCCGGGTCGCCAAGGAGGTCGGCGTCGACCGGCTCGCCTGTGCCTCGACCGGGAACACCTCGGCGGCGCTGGCTGCCTACGGCGCCCGCGGCGGGATGGAGACGCTCGTGCTCCTGCCCGCGGGGAAGGTCGCCGCCGGGAAGATCGCCCAGGCCGCGCTCCACCAGGCCCGCATCCTCGAGGTCGACGGCAACTTCGACCAGTGTCTCGACCGCGTGCAGGACCTCGCGGGGCGCGGCGAGGCGTACCTCCTGAACTCGCTGAACCCCTTCCGGCTCGAGGGCCAGAAGACCATCGGCCTCGAGATCATGGAGGAGCACTACGCGGACTACGGCGAGTACCCCGACCGCATCGTCCTGCCGGTCGGCAACGCCGGCAACACCGCGGCGCTGTACAAGTGCTTCCGCGAACTCGTCAAGGCCGGCGCCATCACCGAGGACGAGGTGCCGAAGATCACCGGCGCCCAGGCCGAGGGCGCCGCCCCGATGGTCGAGGCCATCGAGGAGGGCCACGACGAGACCCGCCGCTGGGAGGACGTCGAGACCCGCGCGACCGCCATCCGCATCGGCAACCCCGTCAACGCCCCGAAGGCGCTGCCGGGCATCCGCGAGACCGGTGGGACGGCCGTCGCCGTCTCCGACGAGGAGATAACCGAGGCCCAGCGCGACCTCGCTGGCGAGGGCGTCGGCGTCGAACCCGCCTCCGCGGCCTCTATCGCCGGCCTGCGCAAGCTCCGCGAGCAGGGCGTCGTGACCGAGGACGAGTCCGTCGTCTGCCTGACCACGGGCCACCTGCTGAAAGACCCAGACGCGGCCGCCGAGGCGGGCGCCGAGCCCGAGCCGGTGCCCAACGACACCGACGCCATCCTGGAGCACATCGGCGCCTCCTCCTCGGTCGCCGAGACGGTTCGCCGCCAGACGTCGAAGGCCGCCGACTCGCCGCTGGTCCCGGCACTGATCGCCGGCGGGCTCGGCGTCGCGTACCTCTACCGGAAACTCCGCTCGAAGGAGTAACCCCGGAGCGCGGCGACCGACGAGCGACCGTCGGCCGCGAGGCAGGCACGGGAAGTGCTTACTTCCCGGGGGACGGACGTCGAGACGGTATGGTCGGGTTCCGCCGCCCTACACTGGGTCGCACCGCGTCGAGGACCACCGTTCGTCACGGGGGCAACCGATGACCGGCGTCTACGAACGGGCGCTGGGCGAGGCGGCCGACGAGTTGCACCCGAAGGTCCGCGAGCGGTACAGCATCGGCCCCGAGGACGGGGTCACGGTCGGTCGCGGCGAGATGGACATCGCCCGCGGCACGCACGTCCTCCCGGCGCTGTACGCGATGACGGCCCAGGACATGCTGTTCCCCGAGGCCGGCCACGACGTCCCGTTCTCGGTGACGACGGTGGGCTACGAGCTCGACGGACGCGAGGCGATGACGACCCGCCGGGCCTTCGAGTTCGACGGCAAGACCCGACGCTTCGACTCCGTGACCGTGTGGGACGGCGACGGCGAGCGACTGCTCGACTTCCTGGGGCGGGGTGGCCCGATCGCCACCGAACTCCACCCGCGCGCCGAGAACGGCGCGCTGGTCGTCGAGGCCGGCCGCCAGTGGGTCCACTGGGGGGACCGCTACGTCCGCCTTCCCGGCCCCCTCGTCGCCGACGTGGAGGTACGCGACCGCTACGACGAGGCCGGCGAGTGCTACTACGTCCTCGCCACCGTCGAGAACGCGCTCGCGGGCCACGTCCTCAGCTACCGCGGGTCGTTCACGCAGGAACTGACCGGCCGAGACGAGGTGGCGGACCTCCGCCCGATTCGCCACCTCCCGACGCTCCCGCCGCGATGACCGGGGCGGTCGGTCGGGGGTCGACGGCGGCGGCCGCGGCGTCGCGACCGACCGTGGCCGGCATCGCCGTGACCGACCTGAGCGCCGGCTCCGGCGCGCTGGTCTGGGTCGCGGCGGTAGTCCTCGGGGGGCTCGGACCGGTCGAACGCGCCCTCGCGCTCGCACCGCTCGTCCTCGTCCCCCTCGGCGTCGGCATGGCCGCGAGGCCGCCGTTCGAGGGCGTCGTCGGCTCCCTCGTCCGCGCCGCCGTCTGGCTCCAGCCGGTCGGTGCCGTCCTGTTCACGGCGTCGCTGGCGCTCCCCGTCGGGCGGGTGGCCGCCACCGCGCTGGCCGCGCCGTGGCTCCTCGTGACCGGCCTCCTCGGCGTCGCCGCCGTCGCTCGCACGCGACTGCGGGGCGGCCTCGCACTGCCCGAGACGGCCGTCGACGCCGGCCTCGCGTACATCTCGGTCGGCGCCGTGGCGCTGTTGCTGTACCAGCTGGACCTCACGTTCTGGTTCGGCCGGACCATCGTCCTCCTGACGGCGGTCCACTTCCACTACGCCGGGTTCGTCCTCCCGGTGGTGGTGGGGCTGACGGGCCGCGTCCTGTCGCCGCCGTCCGGGCCGTTCGCGGCCCTCGTCGGCGCGATTCTGGTCGGGCCAGCGGTCGTCGCCGTCGGCATCTCCGCCTCGCCGCTCGTCGAGGTGGTCGCCGTCGGCGGCTTCACCGCCGCCGTCGCGCTGTTCGGCGGGTACGTCCTCGCCCGGGTCGCGCCGGCCCGGTCGGGAGTGCAGGGACTGTTGCTCGGCGGGTCGGCCCTCGCGCTCCCGGCGTCGATGGCGCTGGCGCTGGGGTACGGCGTCGCCAGGTTCGGTGGCGTGGACCTCGGGCTGGATATCGCGACGATGGTGGCGCTCCACGGCTCGCTCAACGCCTACGGGTTCGGCCTGCTCGGGGCGGTCGGCTGGCGACTGCAGGTGCCGACGGGCGACGTCTGAGACGCCGGTCGCCCGTCAGACCCCTCGTGCAGTCCTGTCGGTCGTCGCCGCGCCGTCGACGGCGCCGCCGAGCGCCGCGCTGGGGGACGACGAACACGGCCAGCGCCCACCCGAGGGGGCGAGAAACAGGAGGCCGACCACGGCGACGAGGACGGTGAGCGGACCGTCACCGTCGGGCGCACTGCGTCGCCTCGGGGCTACTGCTCCGGGCGACCGGGTTCGAGCCGGTACCGCGCCGTCGGTCGCCCCTCGAAGCGGGGCCCCTGTCCCGTGCGTGTGAACCCGGTGGCCTCGACGGCCGACTCGACGGCGGATTCGCCGTCGGGGACGAGCAGTTCGACGTTCATGTGCTCCCGTTCGGCGAAGGCGATCGGTTCGTCGAGCAGCCGTTCGCAGGCGTCGGCCGACCCCGCGAGCTGCGTGACGTGGACGGTCCCCCGCTTGGCGTCGTAGCTGACGAACCCGACGATGGCCTCGCCGTCACCCTCTTCGGCCCCGCTCTCGCCGTCCGCCGCCCCGCTCGTGGCCACTCGTACCGTCCGGTCGTGGACGAGGTTGCGCATCACGTCCGGCGGACTGTCCGCGAGGTCGGCGAGACGCCCGGCGTCGGCCTCGACGGCGTCACGTATCTCCATGCCTGTGACTGTGTGCCCCACGCAAATAAACGGTGTGTCGGACAGTACCATCCGGGCCGCGAATCGGGGCAGATGAACACAGTTATCCCGAGTGACGGCGAACGCGGGGGCATGACTCAATCACGCACGGCGCAGGTGGTACGATGCGCGTAGTCGCGAAGTTCGGGGGGACGAGCCTCGGCAGCGGCGACCGGATCAACCGGGCCGCAGACTCCATCGCGGCCGCGGTCAAGCAGGGCCACGAGGTCGGCGTCGTCGCCTCGGCGATGGGCAACACGACCGACGAACTCCTCGAGGGCATCGAGTACGACGCCGCCGACGAGGACCGGGCCGAAATCGTCTCGATGGGCGAGCGGACCTCCGTCCGGATGCTCAAGGGCGCGCTCGCGGCCCGCGGCATCGAGGCGGTCTTCCTCGAACCCGGCAGCGAGGACTGGCCCATCATCACCGACGAGTACGGCGAGGTCGACGTCGAGGAGACGCGGAAGCGCGCCCACGCGCTCGCCGGCCAGATGAAAGACGTCGTCCCGGTCATCACCGGGTTCCTCGCGGAGGACCACGAGGGCAACGTGACGACGCTCGGCCGCGGTGGCTCCGACACGACGGCGGTGATGCTCGGCAACTACATGGACGCCGACGAGGTCGTCATCGTCACCGACGTCGAGGGCGTCATGACGGGCGACCCGCGCGTCGTCGAAGGCGCCCGGAACGTCGGCGAGATATCGGTCGACGAGCTCCGGTCGCTCTCCTTCCGCGGCGCAGAGGTCGTCGCGCCCTCCGCGCTGTCGTACAAGAACGCCGACCTCGGGGTGCGGGTCACCCACTACCAGCACGGCGACCTGCTCACCGGCGGCACCTCCATCGAGGGCGAGTTCCAGAACCTCATCGACCTGCAGGAGCAACCGCTGGCCTGTGTCACCGTCGCCGGGCGCGCCATCCGCAACAGCCCGGGCATCCTCGCGGAACTGTCCAGCGCCATCGGCGACGAGGGCATCAACATCGAGGCCAACTCCTCGGGGATGGACTCGCTGACCTTCTACGTCGACGCCGAGGACGCCGACGAGGTGGAGGCGCTGCTCCACGACGAGATCGTCGACGACGACACCCTCTCGTCGGTCACCGTCGAGGACGACATCGCCGTCATCCGCGTCACCGGCGGCGACCCGAGCGAACACGCGCTGCCATACCGCGTCACCCAACCGCTCGCCGAAGCGCACATCCACCTCTACGACGTCGTCACCTCCGCGACGTCCGTCTCCGTGTTCGTCCCGTGGGACGACCGCGAGCAGGCGCTCGAACTGGTACAGAGCACCTTCTGAGCCGCCTCACGCCGGCGTCCTCGACGGCGTTCGGTTGCGCGACACCGACTAGCGTCGCGGCCGCTCGCTCCCGGCCTACCGCCCCTGCGTCAGTCGGAAGCCGATCTCCCGGGGGAGGCCGGCGTCCTCGACGGCGTGGATGACCTCGCTCGTGTCGTACTCGACGCGGCGGTCCTCGACGGTCGTCGCGTCGAGGTCGAGGACGGCGTAGGCCGCGCGGTGGTCGCCGTCGCGGGGCTGGCCGACGCTCCCGGGGTTCATCACGACGCCGTCGTCGTACACCTCGTGGTGCTGGTGGTGGGTGTGGCCCATCACGAGGACGTCCTCCTCGCCCAGCAGGTCCGGGCCGAACTCGTCGGGGTAGGTGTAGTGGTCCGGGTCGTCGGGGTGGCCGTGGACGAGCTTCACCCGGCCGTCACACGCCCGACGCTCGTCCGGGAGGCCCGCGAGCCAGTCGAGCTGCGCCTCGTCGAGCTGCTCACGGGCGTGGTCGACGCCGGCCTTGGCCATCCCGTTGAACGCGAAGGGGGTCGTGGCCGCGACGGCCCGGTCGTGGTTGCCCATCACCGTCGGCACCTCGGCGTCGGGCCAGTCCGCGCCGTCTACCAGTCCCCGCATCGCGTCGACGCAGTCGGCGTGCCACGGGTTGTACCCGACGACGTCGCCCGCACAGACCAGCCGGTCGACCGGCGGCATGTCCGCGAGCACCGCGGCCAGCGCCACCCGGTTGCCGTGGATGTCGGAGAGAACGCCTACCTTCATCGTGTGGTCCTAACGGGTGAGGGGTCTTGAGTGTCAGCACCGCGCCAACTATCGCACACCGCCGTCGGTGCTCACTCCCCGTTGTACACCGAGACGTCGAACTCGCCGGCCGCGCCGCTGACGCCGGCCGCACAGACGGCGTGTTCGAACTCGTGGTCGTACACCTCGCGGGCGGCAGCGTCGGCCGCCGTCGCCGAGAGGTCGAACGCCGTCGGGCTGTCCTCCTCGTAGGTGGCCACCAGCGTCGGTTCGGTGACCTCCTCGACGATGAGGGCGTCCCGCCGGACGGTGCCGACGACCGCGCCCGGCCCCTCGGCGGTCGTCGTCGGGTCGTCGCCGTCGACGCCGACGATGCCAGCGATGCGGGGCGTGTCGTAGTCGTCCTTCTCGAAGTCCAGCGCGAGGAGCGGCTCGGCGAGCGCGTCCCGCGCGGGGTAGCCCAGCTCGAGTTTCTCGGCGATGGGGTCGACGTGCGAGCCGTTGCCCACGACGGCACCGCGCTCGGTGACCCGGACGCCGTTGTAGGAGATGTAGGGGTTGTCCGTCTCCGGTGCGTCCGGGGTCGGTTCGACGGTGACCGTACCGTCTCGCTGTACTGCCTGCCGGTTCGGGAACGACCGCGAGGAGACCCGATACGCGCCTACCTCGGGGCCGACGACGACGAAGCGTCCGACGTACATACCCGACATGGGCGGCCAGCGTGGCAAAGCCGTGTCGATGTTCCGGCGGTGACGGTTGCCGCTGTCACCCCCGTTGAAGTGTCGGCTGGCCGAACAGCCGCCGTGAGCGACCTCACGGTCCGCCGGTTCGACCCGGCCGACGCCGACGCGGTCCGGGACCTCCACGAGCGTGCGCTCCGTGACGCCGGCGGCTACGACGAGGCGTTCGCCCGTCCCGACGCCGACCTGCGGGACGTTCCCGGCGAGTACCTCGATTCGGGCGGGGAGTTCCTCGTCGGCCGCCGCGACGGCGACGTCGTCGCGATGGGCGGCTTCCAGCCCCACGAGCTGGCGACCGAGGCGGTCGTCCTCCGCCGGATGCGGGTCGCCCCGGCCCACCAGCGGTCCGGCTACGGCACCCGCCTCCTCCACGACCTGGAGGCCCGCGCCAGGAAGCGCGGCTTCGAGCGCGTCGAACTCGACACGTCGCTCGTCCAGTCGGCGGCCGTGGCCTTCTACGAACACCACGGCTACGAGCGCGTCGGGCGGGAGTACGTCGACGCGGCCGACGCGACGCTGCTGTTCTACGAGAAGTCGCTGTGACCCCTGCTGTCGTTTCGCAACCCCGCTCAATCGCGCAACGCTTACAAGGGACCGATGGCTACAGAGGAGTGCAACAGTCCATTGGGGTAGTGGCCAATCCTGAAGCCTTCTGGGGGCTTCGACCCTGGTTCGAATCCAGGATGGACTACTCTCCTCCGGTCACCGACTCGCGAGCGACGGCGCCGTCACCACCCGGCTACTTGTCGCTGCACACACGAGGTGGGGTATGGCGCCCGAACACGTCCTCGTCCCCCTCGACGGCTCGCCGCTGGCCGACGAGGCGCTGGTCCACGCTCTGGAGACCTTCGACTGTCGGCTCACGGTGCTGAACGTCGTCGCGCCGCTCGACACCGCCATGAGCGAGGGCGGCATCCTCGAACCGGGCGAGGAGCGCCGTTCGGAGGCGATGGACCGGGCCGACCGCCTCGTCGCGCAGGCCGAACGCCGCGCCGCCGACGCCGACCGTACCGTCGAGACGGCGGTGGAGACGGGCGACCCCGCCGAGACGATTCTCGACTTCGCCGCCGCGAACGACGTGGACCAGATAGTGATGGGCGGTCACGGCGGGACGCGCAACGAACTCGCGCGACGACTGCTGGGGACGGTCGCGACGGCCGTCGTCGGCGAGGCGCCGGTGACGGTGACCGTCGTCCGCTAGGCCAGCACCGTCGCGAACGCCCGGTAGAGGGCGAACCCGACGGCCACCGAGCTGACGAGCGTGAGTAGCCAGAACGTTATCGTCACCCCGATTTTCCGTCTGGAGACGCCCGCCGACCCCCCGGCGAGGCCGCCGCCGATGACGCCGGAGATGATGATGTTGTTGAACGAGATGGGGATGCCCAGCGCGATGGCCGTCTGGGCGATGATGAAGCCCGGTACGAGCGCGGCGATGGAGCGTCGGACCCCCAGCTGGGCGTACTCGCGGGCGGTCGCCTGCAACAGACGCGGGGCGCCCATCCACGCGCCGCCGAGGATGCCGACGGCGCCGAGCCCGAGCAACAGGAGGCCCGGCAGGCCCAGTTCCACCCGGTAGAGGTTCTCCAGGGGACCGGTCGCCAGCCCCACCTGGCTCCCGCCGCTGGAGAAGGCGACGACGCTCCCGAGGACGACCAGGAACGTCTTGATGCCCCTGTCGACGGACTGCTGGGTGCGCCGGCGGATGAACAGGAAACTCGCCGCCGCCGCGAGGGCCGTCACGACCACGACGACGCCGGGGAGGGGGACGAGCATCGCGGCGAACCCCGCGATGGAGTTCTGCGTGGCGTCGGCCGGGGCGGGGATGACGCTCAACTCCACGTTGGCGACGATGCCGCCGACGACGGCCGCCAGCAGCGGGACGCCGACCGTCTCGGGGATGTCGTCGCGGCGGAGGATGGTGGCGGTGAGGTACGCGAGGCCGCCGGAGACCGGCGGGACGAGCGCCCAGAACGTCGCGATGCGTTGGTAGGTGTCGAAGACGGGCGTGCCGCCCAGCGAGAGGCCGACGCCTATCATCGCCCCCGTCGTCGCGAACGCGGCGGGGACGGGGTAGCCGCTGTAGACGCCGAAGGCCATGAACAGCGTCGCCGTCAGCAGGCCCGCCGTCGCCGCCAGCGACGTTATCTGGACGCCGCCGATGAGGCCGGCCCCGACCGTCTCGGAGATGCTCCCGCCCTGTGTGAGCGCACCGAGCGCCGCGAGGATGCCGATGAGGAAGGCCGCCCGCATCGTCGAGATGGCGTTGGCGCCGATGGCCGGCGCGAAGGGCGGCGAGTTGCTGTTGGCACCGAGTGCCCACGCGGTCACGAGGCCGGTGAGCGTCGCCAGGACGACCAGTGCCCAGAAGACGAGTCCCGCCACCGACGACTCAGCCCTCCCGGTGCAGTCGCGTCGTACTCATTGTCGAGCGTTCACGGGCACGACCGATAAACGTTCCCGCGACGGTGAGACGGTGGTGGCGGCCTCGCCGGCGGAGCGGCGGCCGTCTATATAGACGTCGGCGCGCGGAAACTGCACCCACCGAAGTCTTTAACGGCCGTGCCCGCACCTCGTAGAGCATGCAACTCTCGCGTCGGACGTTACTTGGGAGCCTCGGTGCCGCAACTGCGACCGGCCTCGCCGGCTGTATCGGTGGCGGTGGCGGCAGCGACGCCGCCGCGCGCATCGGGATGGTGTACGCGACGGGCGGCCTCGGCGACGGGTCGTTCAACGACCAGGCCCAGACCGGCATCGTCCGGGCCGAGGAGGAACTGGGCATCGCCTACGACGAGTCCCAGCCGGAGTCGACGTCGGACTTCGGGACGCTCCAGCAGCAGTACGCCCAGTCGGGCGACCCCGACTACGACCTCGTCTGCTGTATCGGCTTCCTGCAGGCCGACGCGCTGACGGAGAACGCCAGCCAGTACGGCGACCAGCAGTTCATGATCGTCGACTCCGTCGTCGACGCATCCAACGTCGGCTCCTACGTCTTCGCGGAACACGAGGGGTCGTTCCTCGTGGGCCTGATGGCCGGCCGACTGACGACGATGTCGTTCTCGGCGGGCGCGGGGTCGACCGCGGGCGACTCGACGAACGTCGGCTTCGTCGGCGGCGTCGAGTCCGACCTCATCAAGAAGTTCGAGGCCGGCTTCACCGCGGGCGTGAAGTACGCGAGCGACGACGTCGACGTCCAGACGGCCTACGCCGGCGGGTTCAACAAGCCCGCCGCGGGGCAGGAGGCGGCCATCTCGATGTACGACTCCGGCGCGGACATCGTCTACCACGCGGCCGGGAACACCGGCACCGGGGTCTTCCAGGCCGCACAGGAGGCCGGTCGGTTCGCCATCGGCGTCGACCGCGACCAGTCGGTCACGAAGTCCTCCTACAGCGACGTCATCCTGGCGAGCATGGTCAAGCGCGTCGACAACGCCGTCTACTCGGCCGTCGAGTCGGTCGTCGACGGCGAGTTCGCGGGCGGCGAGACGAACGCGCTGGGCCTCGAACAGAACGGCGTCGAGGCCGTCTACGGACAGGACCTCGGCGGCGACGTCCCACAGGAGATCAAAGACGAGATGAGCACGGCCCGCGAGGACATCATCGCCGGCGAGATATCCGTGCCGACCGACCCCAACCAGGTGTCGTGACCCGCTTCGCTAGCTTGAAGCGTCGTCGTCTCGACGACTCCCGATAATGAGCAGGGCCGTCCACCTCGATGGCATCACGAAGCGGTTCCCCGGCGTCGTCGCCAACGACGAGGTCGACCTGACCGTCGAGCGGGGGACGGTCCACGCGCTGCTGGGCGAGAACGGGGCCGGCAAGACGACGCTGATGAACGTCCTCTACGGCCTGTACCAGCCCGACGAGGGCCGCGTCGTCGTCGACGGCGAGGCCCGACAGTTCGACTCGCCGCGGGACGCCATCGACGCCGGCGTCGGCATGATACACCAGCACTTCATGCTGGTCGACCCGATGACCGTCGCCGAGAACATCACGCTGGGCAACGAGCCGCGGCAGTGGCTCGGACTGACCGTCGACCGCGAACGCGCCGACCGCGAGGTCCGCGAGCTGGCCGACCGCTACGGGTTCGACGTGGACCCGACGGCGATCGTCGAGGACATCGGCGTCGGCGTCCAGCAGCGCGTCGAGATACTGAAGGCGCTGTACCGGGGCGCGGACGTCCTCATCCTCGACGAACCGACAGCGGTCCTCACGCCACAGGAGGTTGAGGACCTCTTTTCGGTGTTCGAGGAGCTCACTGCACAGGGGAAGACGATAATCTTCATCACGCACAAGCTCGGCGAGGCGATGACCGCCGCCGACGAGATAACCGTCCTGCGCGGCGGCGAGAACGTCGGCGTGGTCGACGCCGACGCGGTCACGCGCGAGGAACTGGCCGAGCTGATGGTCGGCCGGGAAGTCCTGTTGGACGTGGACCGCCGGACGGCCGAGGTCGGCGACGAACGCCTCCGCGTCGCGGACCTCGCCGTCGATGACGGCCGCGGCGTCCGGGCCGTCGACGACGTCTCGTTCTCGGTCCGGGCCGGCGAGGTGTTCGGTATCGCCGGCGTCGACGGCAACGGCCAGTCGGAACTCGTCGAGGCCATCACCGGCCTCCGCGGGGTGCGGTCCGGCGGCGTCGCGCTGGACCGGACCGACGTCACCGACGCCAGCCGCCGGGACCGAATCGAGGCCGGGATGGCCTACATCCCCGAGGACCGGCAGGAACGCGGCCTCGTGATGGACTTCGACCTCGTGAGCAACGGGCTGCTCGGGAGCCAACACAGCCGGCCCTACGCCAACGCCGGCCGCATCGACTGGGAGCGGACCCGCGACCACGCCGAGTCCATCGTCGAGGAGTACGACGTCCGACCACCGGACGCCGACGCGACGGCCGAGGACCTCTCGGGCGGGAACCAGCAGAAGTTCGTCGTCGGCCGGGAACTGGCCCGCGACCCGACCGTCCTCGTCGCCTCTCACCCGACGCGGGGCGTCGACGTGGGGTCGATGGAGTTCATCCACGACCGCATCGACGCGCTCCGAGCGGCGGGGGTCGGCGTCCTGCTCGTCTCCTCGAAACTCGACGAGGTCACGTCGCTCTCGGACCGTCTCGGCGTCATGTACGAGGGTGACCTCGTCGACGTCGTCGACCCCGACGCCGTCACCGAGGAGGAACTCGGCCTGCTGATGGCCGGCGAGCGACCCGACGACGTCCCGCGGGCCACGCCCACGGACGGAGGCGCCGACCGATGAGCGACGCCGACCGCGAGTGGGTCGACACCGCTCGCCGACGACTCATCGCCCTCGGGCAGACGTCGGCGGGCGAACGGGTGCTCATCGCCGCCTCGGCGCTGGCGCTGTCG
Source organism: Haloarcula sp. MBLA0163 (assembly GCF_055632435.1). Taxonomy (NCBI): domain Archaea; kingdom Methanobacteriati; phylum Methanobacteriota; class Halobacteria; order Halobacteriales; family Haloarculaceae; genus Haloarcula; species Haloarcula sp. MBLA0163. The sequence goes on along the minus strand of NZ_CM145745.1, from coordinate 3,065,032 downwards.
GTGTTCGTCGGGACGGTCATCGTCTTCGTCGCCGGCCTCGTCGCCACCTGCCGGGACCCCGTACTGACGATGGGCGGGACGACGCTGTGTTACGACCCGTTCTTCGTCTTCGACCGCCTGTTCCTCGGGGCGCTGGGCGACCCGCTGTCCGGCGGCTGGTCGCCGCTGAACCCGCAGTTCGCGCTCACGCTCCGGGAGACGACGGTGCTGGTGTTCACCGGCCTCTCGGTGGCGCTCGCGTTCCGGGCCGGCATCTTCAACATCGGGACGCAGGGCCAGCTCGTCGTCGGCGGCCTGCTGTCGGCGCTGACGGTGCTGTGGGCCGCCCCGCTGCTGAGCGGCGGCCTCGGGGCCGTTCTGCTGGTGCCGCTGGGCGTCGCGGCGGGCGCGGTCGGCGGCGGCGCGTACGGGGCGATACCGGGCGCGCTGAAGGCCTACGCGGAGGCCAACGAGGTCATCACGACCATCATGCTCAACTTCGTCGCGGTGCTGGTCACGCGGTATCTGGTGACGGGGCCGTTCGGCGACCCCAACAGTCAGGCCAACCAGACGCCGCCGCTGCCCGAGGTCGGGCAGTTCCCGTCGGTCGTGTTCGACCCGCGAACCGACTTCTCGCTGTTCGCGCTGTTGCTCGCCTTCGTCTTCGTGGGCGGCCTGTACTACCTGCTCGCGTACACCGCCTTCGGCTACGACCTCCGGACGGCGGGTATCCAGCCCACCGCGGCGGAGTACGGCGGCGTCGACGCCGCCCGGACCATCGTCGCGTCGCTGACGCTGTCGGGCGCCATCGGCGGCGTCGGCGGGGCGGTCTACGTGATGATGATACTCGGCAAGTTCCAGACCGGCGTCCCGAGCTACGGGTTCGACGGCATCACCGTCTCGATTCTGGCGGGCAACAACCCGCTGGGCGTCGTCTTCGCGGCGGCGCTGTTCGGCGTCCTCAAGTCCGGGTCGACCGTCGTCGCGTTCGCGACGAACGTCCCGCCACAACTGGTCGGCGTCCTCCGGGGGCTCATCATCCTCTTCGTCGCCATGCCGGAGTTCTTCCGGTTGATCGGTCGCCGACTGGCCGCCCGCGATGACGAGCCCGGGGCGACCCCCGTCGGAGGTGGCGCGGATGACTGACCTGCTGGACGGGCGCCCCTCCGGGCGTCTCCTCGTCGCTGGGGTGGCGGCGCTGGTGGTCCTGGCGCTCGGCGTCGCCGCCGCCGTCGCGCCCGACTCGCAGGTCGGGCGCCTGTTCGGTATCCTCGTCTCCGCCTCGACGCTCGCCGCCACGCTCCGTCTCTCGGTCCCCATCGTGTTCGCCGCCATCGGGGGCATCTTCGCGGAGAAGTCCGGCGTCATCAACATCGGCCTGGAGGGGCTGCTCATCATCTCGGCGTTCACCGCGGTGTTCGGCGCCGACCTGACGGGGTCGCTGTGGCTGGGCTACCTCGTCGCCGTCGTCGCGTCGACGGCGCTGGCCGGTCTGTTCGCCGTCGTCTGCATCGAGTTCCGGGCCGACCAGATCATCGCCGGGCTCGCGGTGTGGCTCATCGCGCTCGGACTGGCGCCGTTCGGGTCCCAGGTCATCTACGGCGGACCCAACACCGACAGCGTCGGGACGCTCGGGACCATCACGGTACCGGTGCTGTCCGACCTCCCCTTCTTCGGGGCGCTGTTCGACGCCTCGCCGGCCGTCTACCTGATGTTCCTCGCCGTCGCCGTCGGGTGGTACACCCTCAACCGGACGACGTTCGGCCGGTGGGTGCGGGCCGCGGGCGAGAACCCGAAGGCGCTCGACACCGCCGGCGTCGACGTCTCGCGGGTCAGGTACGCCGCGGTCCTGCTGTCGGGGACGTTCTCCGGCATGGGCGGCGCGTCGCTGGCGTTCAGCATCGGCCAGTTCACCGGCAACGGCCCGACGATGGTCAACGGGAAGGGGTTCATCGCCATCGTCGCCTATCTCTTCGGGAACTACAACCCGGTCGGCGCGCTGCTGTCGACGGCGCTGTTCGCCGGGCTAGACGCCGTCCAGCTGCGCCTCCAGACGACGGACCTCTACGCTTTCCCGGACTCGCTGGTGCAGACCATCCCGTTCGTCGCCGTCGTCGTCGTCCTCGCGTTCGTCGGCAAGACGCGCCTCCCGGAGGCCGCCGGCGAGTACTACGAGTCCGGCGAGGAGTAGGCCGACGTCGGTGCCGTCGCTCGGCCGGCACAGAGCCGTGCTGGCGGGGCGCCGCACCGGTCTCGACGGCCCCGCAATCCGTCGTTGCTAGCCGAACACTCATGTGTCACGCCGTCCCACTCCGAGGTATCGAATGTCGCGCCGCTACGACCACGCACGGGTCAAGGAGTACTGGCAGCACGTCTGGGACCGGGAGGGCGTCTACGACTGCCCCGACGACGCCGACGACCCGACCTACGTGCTGGGGATGTTCCCCTACACCTCCGGCTCGCTGCACATGGGCCACATCCGGAACTACGCCATCACCGACGCCTACGCCCGGTACCGGCGGATGGCCGGCGACGACGTGCTCCACCCGATGGGCTGGGACGCCTTCGGCCTCCCCGCCGAGAACGCGGCCTACGAGCGCGACACGGACCCCGAGTCCTGGACCCGGGCCTGCATCGAACGGATGCGCGGCGACTTAGAGGAGATGGGCTTTGGCTACGACTGGTCTCGGGAGATAACCACCTGCGACCCCGAGTACTACCGCTGGAACCAGTGGCTGTTCACCCGCCTGCACGAGGCCGGCCTCGTCTCCTACGACTCGGCGACGGTCAACTGGTGTCCGGACTGCGAGACCGTCCTCGCGGACGCGCAGGTCGAGACGGACGCCGACGGCGGCCACGACCACTCACACGGCGGCGTCTGCTGGCGGTGTGGCACCGCCGTCGAACAGCGCGAGCTGGACCAGTGGTTCCTCACCATCACCGACTACGCCGACGAACTGTACGACGGCCTCGACGACCTGGACGGGTGGCCCGAGGGCGTCCGCGACAGCCAGCGCAACTGGATCGGGCGACAGGCGGGCGCCCGCGTCACCTTCGACGTCGACGGCCACGAGGTCGACGCCTTCACCACGCGGCTGGACACCGTCTACGGCGCGACGTACCTCGCGCTCGCCCCGGGCCACGAGGTGGTCCGCGAACTGGCCGAGGACGACGAGCGCGTCGCGGAGTACGTCGAGTCGGTCGCCAGCACGGACGACGCCGGCCTCAGCGGCGTCGAGACGGACCTCACTGCCACGCATCCGTACACCGGCGATGAGATACCGGTCTACGTCGCCGCCTACGTCCTGGACGACGTCGGCACGGGCGCTGTCATGGGCGTGCCCGCCCACAACGAGCGCGACCACGCGTTCGCCACCGAGCACGACCTGCCCGTCGAACAGGTGGTCGAACCCGTCGACGGCACCGGGACGAACCTGCCCGACGAGCCCTACACCGACGACGGGATGCTCACCGACAGCGGCGCGTACGACGGCCTCGCGAGTACGGCCGCCCGTGACCGGCTGCTGGAGAACGACGCCGCCGCCGAAGCGACGACGTACCGCCTGCGGGACTGGCTCATCTCCCGCCAGCGTTACTGGGGCACCCCGATTCCGATGGTCCACTGCGAGGACTGCGGCCGGGTGCCGGTCCCCGACGAGGACCTGCCCGTCGAACTGCCGGAGTACGTCCAGACGACGGGGAACCCGCTGGACGCCGCCGAGGCGTGGAAGCGGACCGAGTGCCCCGACTGTGGGGCCGAGGCGACCCGCGAGACGGACACGATGGACACGTTCGTCGACTCCTCGTGGTACTTCCTGCGCTATCTCTCGCCGCACTTCGAGGACGCCCCGTTCGACCAGCAGACCGCCGACGAGTGGCTCCCGGTCGACGTCTACGTCGGCGGGGAGGAACACGCCGTCCTCCACCTGCTGTACATCCGTTTCTTCACCCGTGCGCTCGCCGACCTGGGCCTGCTGAACCGCCGGGAACCCGTCGACCGCCTCATCAATCAGGGGACGGTGCTCCACAGCGGCGAGAAGATGTCCAAGTCGAAGGGCAACGCCGTCGCGCCCCACGAGTACGGCGCCGAGACGACCCGGCTGTTCGTCCTCTCGGCGGCCCACCCCGCACAGGACTTCGAGTGGACCGTCAAGGACGTCTCGGCGGCCTACGACTTCCAGCAGACCCTCTACGGGATGGTCGACGAGTACACGGCGGGGCTGGAGACGCGCACCGAGAGCGCCCCCCACGACGCCTACCTCGAACGCGAGATAGACCGGACCATCGCCGCCGTCACCGAGGAGTACGACCGGTTCCGGTTCCACCGCGTCGTCGGCGAGCTCCAGCGGTTCGCCCGCCTGCTCCGCCGGTACGCGGGCTACGACACGCCCTACCGCTTCGCGTACAGCCGGGGTCTGCGGGTGCTGACGAAACTGGTCGCGCCGATCGCGCCCTACCTCGCCGAGGAGCTGTGGCACCTGCTCGACGAGGACGGCCTCGTCGTCGAGGCGCCGTGGCCCGAATCGTTACGGGACGTCGCGGACTTCCGCATCGAGCGCCAGCTGGTCCGGACCACGCTCGACGACGTGCGCGACATCACCGACGTGGTCGACATCGCGGACCCCGACGAGATCGAGGTGGTGGTCGCCGAGGACTGGAAGTACCGGGCCTACGGCATCGCGCAGGACGCCGACCCCGGCGACGCCGTCGTCGGCGAAATCATGGGCGAGGCGGCGATACAGGCCCACGGCGACGCCGCCGCAGACTACGCCGCCAGCCTCGCCGACGACGGTGCGGGCCTGGAACCGGTCGTCGACGGCGACCGGGAACTCGAGGTGCTCTCGCAGGCCGCGTGGCTGTTCGAGGACGAGTTCGGCGCCGACGTGATGGTGCGGCGGGCCGACGGCGACGACGAACTGGCGCGGAAAGCCCGGCCCAACAAGCCGGCCATCCACATCTCCTGAGCGGAAGCCGACGCGGCCGCCCGGATTCCGGTCGTCGGTCGCGGTGTCCCTCGTGGCCACGGTAACCCCGCCTTAGCGACGGTCACGGGGGCTTGTCGATTGGTACCGTGTGCCAACTTCCGACGGTGGTGTCTCTGCCGGCACATAACTACGCTCGACCGTCGCGGGACTCTAGACGGGCGTCTTCGCCCGGAACATGCCATGACACGAGACGACGGACCACCGACACAGACGGGGACCGACTCGTCCGACCGGGACACCGGCACGGACCGCTTCAGGGCCCTGCCGTTCCTGCGGCGCGACTTCCTCTCCGATTCCGCGAAACTCGGCGCCGGCGCGCTCGCGCTCTCCGCTACCGGCGGCGCCGCCGCCCAGGCCGACGACGGGCAGACGGACGACGGGCAGACCGAGGGCGGACAGGTCGACCAGCCAGAAGGGCTGAGCGTCGACGTGCTCGCCCCGCACGCGACGTTCACCGACGACGTAGGGGTGGCGCTCGGCGTCACCTTCGAACAGGGCGGCGAGGAAGCGGCGTTCGTCCGCGACCCATCGACCATCGTCATCGCTCGGGTCACCCTCGAACCCGGCGGGACGACCGGCTGGCACACCCACCCGGGACCGGTCGTCGTCAACGTCGCCGAGGGGACTCTCGACGTGGTCTTCGCACACACCTGCACCACCCACACCTACGCGGCCGGCGAGGCGTTCGTCGACCCCGGCGGCCACGAGGAAGTGGCGCGGAACCCGAGCGACACGCAGCGAACGGTCGCCTACGCGCTGTTCCTCGCAGTCCCCGACGGCGAACCGCCGACGACGCACGTCGTGCCACCGGACTGCTGAGTCCGGCACCCGTTCGGCGGTGCCGACGCGCTGGAGCCAAGCCGTTTTTTCCCCGCAGTCGTTATCGGCGGCTATGGAGCAACAGACGCTCTCGGTGAGTGGCATGTCCTGCACAGGGTGCGAGGAGTCGGTCGAGGGCGCCGTCCTCGGCGTCGCCGGCGTCGAAGCGGCCACCGCGGACCACGAGGCGGACACCCTCGTCGTGGAGACCAGCGGCGCGGTCGACGGCGACGCACTCGCGTCGGCTATCGCGGACGCCGGTTACGAGGTCGTCGGGTAGTCAGTCGTCGACCGCGGCGTGGGCCGTCTCGACGGCCGTCAGGAGCGTGTCTCGCGTATCGCTGCACACCAGGTGCGAGCGACAGCCACAGTCCGAACAGCCGAAGTCGGGCACCGACTCGGTCGCGCCGTGGGCCTGTAAGCGCTCGGCGACGGCACACTCCACGTCGGCGCGGGTCGTGACCACGGTGGCGACCCGCGTGGCGTCGTCGCCCAGCAGGTAGTCGACGTGCCAGTGGCGGGCGTCGTTGTCGCCGCTGGCGACGGCGCGGTGGCGGTCGACCCGCGAGAACCCGCCGGCCCCCAGCGCGCTCCCAGTGTAGGCGTACCACCCCGCCGGCAGCGACAGGTCGCCGAGCGAACCCACCGGGACGGTCCCGCCGCTGTCGCGTTCGAGGACGAGCGTGTACGTCCCGCCGTCCATCCCTCAGGCGCCGATCTCGGGGTCCGCGGCGAGGTCGCCGAACCCGTCGAGGCGGAACTCCCGGGAGTCGGTGCAGTCGTCGTTCGCGGCGGCGAGTTCGCCGACGAGCCAGTTGAAGCGGCGCTCGAACCCGTCGTAGGGGGCGTCCGCGAACGTCTCCAGCACGGCGTCGGCCGTGAGGTCTTCGTCGTACTGCTCGGCGAAGGCGGCGACGTTCTCGGCGGCGGCCGCCGCGGTGTCTGCGTCGGTCTCCTCCCCGAAGGCGTCGGCGAGCGTCTCGCTGATGTCGGACATGTGTGACGGAACGGTACGCGGTCACGTATGCGTTCTGGACTCCGACGACCGGGGTACCCGGACCTTTCTTGTGCGCTGCTCGACAACACTACGCCATGCGCCGTCCCGCCGAGAGCCCGACGCTCGTGACGCTGCTCCTCGTCCTCGGTACGTTCGCGCTGCAGCAGGTCGTCGGCCTCGTCGCCCGCCAGCGCCACCTCTTCGCGCTGTCGAACCCGCTGCTCGACCGGCCGTGGACGCTGGTCACGAGCGTCTACGCCCACGCCGGCCCCTCGCACCTGCTCGCCAACGCCGCGGCGCTGGCGCTCGCGGGACTCCTCTTGGAGCGGACGACGACCAGCGCGCGCTTCCACGGCTTCTTCGTCGCCGTCGGCGCACTCTCCGGGGTCGCACAGGTCGCCCTCGTCGGGACGCTCGGCCCGCTGCTCCCCGGCATCCCGTCGAGCGTCAGCGTCCTCGGGGCCAGCGGCGCCATCTTCGGCCTCTTCGGCTACCTGCTGGCGGCCAACCGCTTCACCGAGACGGTCGTCGGCGGGTTCGAACTCCCCGCCCGCGCGCAGTTGGCGCTGGGCGGCGTCCTCGCGGCGGCGATAACCCTGCTGACGGCCAACCCCGGCGTCGCGCTGGTCGCGCACTTCACCGGCCTGTTGCTGGGCTTCCTCGCCGGTCGGGCCCACCTGCTGCGGCCCGCCGACACCGCGCCGGAGGCCGACCCCGCCGACGTCTGAGTTAGCCCACGAACACGTCGTCGTGGAGGCTGCCCGTCACCTCGTCGGCCAGCGTCCGGAGGTTGACGGTGTCCTCGCGGTTGTACGACACCAGCGTCTCCAGGGCCCCGTCGCGGCCCTGCTCGTGTTCCCGCCAGAGGCGGACCGCGTCGCGCCCGGAGATGTCCGGCCGGTCGCGCTCGATACCGATATCCTGCTCGACCTGCTTCAGCCCGCCCGAGAGGCCGATCTTCTTGCAGGTGTACATCAGGTCCAGGTGGGGGCGCTGGAGGTCGACGTCGAAGTTCGCTTCGAGGAAGGGGACGTCGAAGCGCTTGCCGTTGAACGTCACCAGCAGGTCGGCGTCGGCGAACGCCGCCCGGAGGTTCTCGGCGGTCAGGTCGTCGCCGGCCACGAGCGTCTCCGTGTCGCCGTCCTGGTGGAGGCTCACCGTCGTCACCTGGTTGCGCCGTTCGTCCAGCCCCGTCGTTTCGATGTCGAAGAAACACGCCCGGTCGCGGAACGTCTCGTAGAGGCGCCACTGCTCGCTGTTGGGGAACCGCTCGTCGAAGAAGGCGACGTCGGCCGCGTCGAGGTGGTCGCGCCCCTCGTCGATGAACCGCTGGATGCGGTCCCCGCGCTTCCCGCCGACGACGCCGGGGTCGAACTCGTCCCAGTGGGTGACCCCCTGCTCCCAGATGGACCGCTCTGTCTTCTCGCCGACGCCGTCGACCCCGATGAAACTGTTCTCGACGCGCACGCGCTACGGTAGCGGGGGCGGCGTATGTAAGTTCGTCGGGTAGCGGGGGACCGACGGCTGTCGGTCCCACAGACCGGTGGTGTGGCGGCGACCGACGGGAAGCGACCCCGAAACGCCGAAGCCACCCGCGCCCAACCTACGGGTATGACTGACTATCTCGTCGGCGCGTCGTCGGTCCACGTCACCGCGGCGGCCGCGGACTACCTGCAGGACCGTCTCGACCCCAGCGAGGACAGCGTCGTGGTCGTCGGCGTCAGGGAACCCGACGCGCCGTCGCGGGACGCCGGCGACGCCGCCAACGTCGCTCGGTCGCGCCTCGCGGCGGCGATGCCGACGACCGAGACCAGAGCGGGCGACCCCGTCACGGAACTGCTCGCGGCCGTCGACGACCACGACCCCGACGTGGTGGTCCTCGGCGCGAACCGTGGCACCGAGGGGGCCGACGGTGTCGGGACGACGGTCACCGACCTGCTGGCCCGCGTGAACCGACCGGTCGTGGTCGTGCCGCTCCGGGACCTCTAGGGGCCGACGCGGTCGAGCAACCCCTCGTCGGGGAACTCGAGGTCGAGGGCCGCGTCCAGCAGTCCCTCGGCGGCGCCGGCGACGGCCGGTGCGAGGGCCGACTCGGGGTCCAGCGCCGTCGGGACCGGCGCGGTCGGGTCGGCGGCCGGAACCGCGTAGTCGGCGGCCTCGACGGGAACTGCCCCGTCGGCGTCGGTCCGCGTGGCGACGACGGCGTCCGCCGGCGCGCCGAGGTCGCGACACCGGCCCTGCTGTCGCGGGAGGAGGTCCCGCCCCCGCTGGGTCGCCGGGACGACGAGCGCCCGGCGTCGGGCGGTCGTCAGCGCCGCGACGGACTGGTTCGCCGCGACCGGCGGGACGTCGAGCAGGACGTGGTCGAACCGCGCGGCCGCGTCGTCGACGACCGTCTCGAAGGCCCGCGCGTGGTCGGCCGTCTTCGCGCGAGCGAGGCGCTCGAACGGCGCGTGTGCGGGACAGAACGCGACCCGACCGGGGACGTCGTACCCGGCGTCGTACAGCGCCTCGCCGAGCGACGCCTCTCCGGTCACGACGGCGGTCACGTCGGCCTCGAGTCGCCCCTCGACGTGCGTCGCCAGTCCCTGCGTGGCGAACGCGGCGTCGACGACGGCGACCGACCGGCCGGCGCGGGCCAGCGTCGCCGCCATCTCGACCGTGGTTCTCGTCGTCCCGGCGCCACCGGTCACCCCTGCGAGTGCGAGTGTCGGACACCCCATACGACCACTCTCCCGCGCGACGAAATAAAAAGTTCTAGACGAACCGGACTGAAATTCAGTCGCTCGGCCGACGAAAATAGTTATGCTGTCCGGCGGCGTTACGTACGACCTACTAGGTGGCTGCATGACACGGGACGGCGGTCGTGCGCTGTGGGACCGGCGTGCGTTGCTCCGGACGCTGGGACTGACAGCCACGACTGCGGCGCTCGCCGGGTGCGGGAGCCTCACCGGGCGGGCGTTCGTCGCGGACCCCGTCGTGTTGCCCGCGGCGGCGCAGTCGTCGCTGGGGTTCTCCCCGGTCGCCGAGGAGTCGCGCCGACGGGCGGTCGAGGGGACCGTCGGTGGGCGGGACGTCACGGCGACGGTCGAGAGCTTCCGCTCGGTGTACGCACGGACCGGCGGCGAGACGTCGTCCGTGGGCCCGCCGGCACCGCTCCTGTTCCGGTGCTGTGGCGCGTCGTCAGACCGACTGCTCGCCGCGCCAGCGACGGCGTTCGGCACGGTCGGCGGCACGCTCCCGGTGCTCCGGGACGGCGTCGTCGACCCGCGCGGCGTGGTCCTGTTCGCCCCGGAGCGGGCGCTGTCCGACACGGGACTCGCGGCGGACCGGGTCCTCGCGGTCGTCCACCGCTCGGCGGTCTCCGCGGACCGGTTCGTGGCCGCCGGCGGCGGCGTCTCCGTCCCCGACTCGGCGTTCTTCCCGCGCGCGGCGTTCGACGTCGACGCCGGGTGGTTCCCTGACCGGCACTGGACACCGCCGGACGAGGGGACGGGGTCGACCGTGGCGGTGTTCCCGGGGGCCGGCGTCGAGAGCGGCGGGACCGGGGCGCACCCGTTCGAGGCCGGGGCGCCCCTCGACGCGGCGTACGTCGCCGCTCCGGCGGACGTGTTCTTCGACGCGGGCGTCTCGGTGGTCGACTCCGAACGGACGCGGACGGTCCTCGGCACGGACGCTCGCGGACTCGGTGCGGCCGGTCCCGACGGGAGGATAGCCGACGCCGGCGTCGTCGTCTTCGCCGACCGGGAGCGCGGCGTCCCGTTCGCGTACGTCCCGGGCGAGACGCTGTTCCCCGAGTCGACGTTCGTCCCCGACGCGCTCTTCGCCGCCGGGGGGCAGGTACTCGCCGCGTCGCTCGGCGACCTGTTCCGCGACCAGACGTTCTTCCCGGACGGCGCTCCGCTCTCGGGGTCGCTGCTGAACCCGGAGTCGCTGGCGCTGTTCTTCCCGGCCGAGCCGCTCTCTCCGGTCCCCGAGCCCTTCACCGTCGTCGACTCGGACGCCGACCTCTCGCCTAGGGGTGTGCTATTGTTCTTCCCGACCGCGCCGGCCGCCGTCGGCGGCGCCGACACCGCCGGAGTCCCCGAGTCGCCGCTCTATCCGAGCGGCGTGTACGCTCCCCCGTCGCTCTCGTGGCCGGACTCGGTGTTCTGGCCCGACGGCCCGCTGTTCCCCGACGACGTGGTCCTCTCGATGGCGACGAACGGGCACCCCGCCACGCGCACCGACCTCCCGGCCTCGTTCCCGCGGTCGGTGTTCGTGCCCGACGGGACGTTCTCGCCGACCGGGGTACTGCACCTCCCCGGCGACGTCGGCTTCTCGCCCGGACTGTTCGAATCCGCGGGGACGACGGTCACGGACACCCGTTCGGCGGCCGGGACACAGCGCGGAGCCGCACCGGCCACCGCACCGCTCGGTCTGGCCGTCCTCAGCACGCCCGTCGCCAGCGTCGCGGGCCAGTCGCTCGACACGCTCGCGACCGTGGGCCTCTCCGACCTGGCGACCGACGGCCGAGCGGAGCCGTTCCTCGTCTCGGCCGGCGTCGGCGACGGCGGCGTCGAGTGGGCACGCGGGCCGACCCGACTCGGCAGCGGGACGACGACGATGCTGGGTGACTCGGTGGCGATGGAGACCCACGCCGGCGTCCTCGCCGGGGCGGACCCCAGCGCCGTCTACCTCCACCTCGCACGCGTCGAGAGCGACGGCAACGTCGTCCTCAGCGCTGGCGTCCACGGGTCCGCGGTCGTCGACCCCGACCGGCCGCTCGTCGGTGCGGACGGCTACCTCTCCCGGGACCGACTCGACCGCTACCGCGCGACCGTCGCCGCCGCCGACGAGGCGCTGGTCGTCCGCTGACTCAGGCCCCGTCGCCGATGTTCGCCGCGATGTCGTCCAGTTCGTCGTCCGAGAGCTCCGGTCGGTCGCCGAACAGCGAGTGGATGGGCCGGCCGCCGTCGTCGGCGAAGCGCGGGACGATGTGGCAGTGAGCGTGGGGGACCTCCTGGCCCGCTTCCTCGCCGTTGTTGAACGCGACGGTGCTGGCGGGCGCGTCGACGGCCGCCTCGACGGCCGGCGTCAGGTCGTTGACCGCCGCGAACACCGCCTCGGCCACGTCGCCCGGCATGTCGCCCACGCGCTCGTGGTGGGCCTTCGGGATGACCAGCGTGTGGCCCCGTGCGAGCGGGTTCGCGTCGAGGAACGCCAGCACGGTGTCGTCCTCGTAGACGGTTCGACTCGGGATGTCGCCGGCGACTATCTGGCAGAAGATGCAGTCGTCCATGCCCGTGTAGTCGTCCGGTTTTCACATCAAGGTTGGCCCGCGACGACGTGGGCTACCGCCCGGACCGAGCGTTCGACTGGCGCGTCGTCGCTCCCCGACCGGCGCGCGGAAACCCACGCAGAGTGATGTGTCGCCGCACCGACTAGCGTGCATGGACGACTCGTTCGACCCCCGAACCGACCCGGTCCAGCACTCGTGGCCCGACCTCACCTGCTACGGCTGTGGCCCGGCCAACGAGGCCGGCCTGCACCTCGAGAGCTACCTCTCGGCCGACGGCGAGCGCCTCGTCGCCACCGTCCGGCCCGACGACCTGTTCAACGCCGGCGCGCCGAACGTGATGTACGGCGGCCACATCGCCTCGCTCGTGGACTGTCACGCCATCTGGACGGCCATCACGTTCGCGTACCGCGCCGAGGACCGCCCGCTCGGCAGCGCGCCGCGCATCGGCTACGTCACCGGCGAACTGGACGTGACCTACCGCCGGCCGACGCCGCTGGACCGCCCGGTCCACCTCGCGGCGTGGGTCGACGGGGAGGTGGGTCGACGGACGACGGTCCGGTGCGAACTCGGTCCCGACGAGGAGACGACGGTCACCGCCGAGGTACTCGCGGTCAGGCTGGACCCCGAGGCGGTCGCCGGGCACCATCAGGCGACGGTACCGCCGGCGGAGTGAGCCGCCGGCTCAGTCCGTGAGCGGTCGTGGAACGCCACCACAGCCCTCGAAAAGAGCGGTCGGGATGCGGCGCTGTCCCGCCGGTCAGTCCCCGTCGTCCTTCGGGGGTCGAACGTCCGCGACGGCGTCGCCGAGCGCCGTCGCGTATTCCTCGTAGTCGTAGCCGAGCCGCGAGAGCCACACCTCCTGGTAGCTGGGGTGCAACAGGGGCACCACCGGACGGCCCAGCGCGGCGCTCTCGAACGGCGCGAGGACGCTGTCGAGGAAGCCCTCGAGCGCGTCGTCGTCCAGCGCCAACACGGTCTCGGTGGCGTGTCGCCCGGTGGTGAGGACCGCCCGCGGCGCCACCGTCTCGACCTCCCGAACGAGGTAGGGCCGGCAGTTCGCCAGCTCCTCGGCGGTCGGGTCACGGTTCCCGGGCGGGTGGCACTTCACCGCGTTCGTGTAGTAGCAGTCCTCGTGGCCGAACCCGGCGTCGGCCAGCAGGTCGCGCACCTTCCGGCCCGACGCGCGGGAGGTGTAGGCCATCCCGGTCAGGTTCCCGCCGCGCCACTGCTCGGCGTCGGGGTCGCCCGCGGCGGGGGCCTCACCGACCACAACGACCTCGGCGTCCAGCGGGCCGTTGCCCCACGCGATGCACTCGCGGCTCTCAGCGAGTGCGGGACAGCGGCGACAGTCGGCGGCGAGTGCGTGTCGCGCCCCGTCGTCAGGGAACCGTGGCACGCTACTCGTCGGACAGGTGGCCGGGACGCCACGCGCCGTCGAACTCGCGGTGGGTGAACGGCAGGGCGTCGTCGCCGGCGTAGGTGGCGACGAGCTGGCCGTCGCCCTCCAGGTAGTACTTGTAGGTCGTCAGGCCCTCCAGCCCCACGGGGCCGCGGGCGTGAATCTTGCCCGTCGAGATGCCGACCTCGGCGCCGAGGCCGTAGCGGTAGCCGTCGGCGAAGCGGGTCGAGGCGTTGTGGAAGACGCTGGCGGCGTCGATGCCGGTCATGAACGTCTCGGCGGCCTCGGCGTCCTCGGTGACGATGGACTCGGTGTGCTTCGAGCCGAACGTGTTGGCGTGGTCGACGGCCTCGTAGACGTCGTCGACGACCTTGATGGACAGCTCGAGGTCGCCGTACTCCGTCTCCCAGTCGTCGTCGGTCGCGGGGTCGACGTCGACGACCTCGCGGGTCGCGGCGTCGCCGCGCAGGGTCACGCCGGCCTCGCGGTAGCGCGCGACCATCTCCGGGAGGAACTCGTCGGCGACGGCGTCGTTCACGAGCAGCGTCTCGACGGCGTTGCACACCGCCGGGTACTGCACCTTCGCGTCGAAGGCGACGTCCTCGGCCATCCCGAGGTCGGCGGCCTCGTCGACGTAGACGTGACAGACCCCCTCGGTGTGGCCCAGCACGGGAATCTGGGTGTTGTCCTGGATGTAGGAGACGAACTCCGAGGAGCCGCGCGGCATGACGAGGTCGACCTTGTCGTCCATCTCCAGCAGGGCGTCGACCTCCTCGTGGGCCTCGATGAGCGTCGCCCAGCCGTCGGGGAGGTCCGCCGTCGCCTCGACGATGGTCTCGTAGAGGACGCGGTTGGATTCGCTGGCCTCGCTGCCGCCCTTCAGGATGACGGCGTTGCCGGACTTCAGCGCGAGCGCGGCTATCTGGACCAGCGCGTCGGGCCGGGACTCGAAGATGGTCCCGACGACGCCGATGGGGACCGCGACCTTGTACAGTTCGAGGTCCTCGTCCAGTTCGCGGGCCGCCAGCGTCTCCCCCAGCGGGTCGTCCTGCTCGGCGACGGACTCGACCATCTCGGCGATGCTCTCTAGCTTGCCCGCGTCGAGTTTCAGGCGGTCGACGAGCGCCTGCGTGTACTCGCCTTTGGCGAGCATCTCCTCGGCGGCCGCGACGTCCTCCTCGTTGGCCGCGAGGATGGCGTCGCTGTTGTCGCGGATGGCGTCGGCGATGGCCGCGAGCGCGGCGTCGCGCTCGGCGGCGTCGACGTTGGCCAGCCGCAGGGCCGCGGACTGTGCAGCGGTCACCTGTCGCTCGGTCGTCTCAGTCATCTGTCTCACCGTTGATGGGGACGAATATTGTGCCCACCGATTCCGCCTCGGCGACCTTCCGGAGGACGTCGGGCTCCGTCGACTCCGCGATGATGGCGGGGATGCCGTGCTCGCTGACGTCGCGCGCGCCGCGCACCTTCGTCTGGATGCCGCCGAAGCCGCCGGTCGAACTCGCCGTGACGACGTCCTCGACCTCGCCGTAGTTCTCGCCGACGACCGGGATGTGCTCGGCGTCCTCGTCCTCCTTCGGGTTGCCGGTGTAGACGCCGCCGACGTCGGTCAGCGTCACCAGCAGGTCGACGCCGATGCCGATGGCGATGGAGGCCGATATCATGTCGTTGTCGCCTATCTGGAGCTCCTCGGTCGCGACGGCGTCGTTCTCGTTGATGATGGGGACGATACCCCAGTCCAGCAGCGTCTCGACGGTGTTGCGGAAGTTGGTGAACCGCTCGGGGTTCTCCAGGTCGTGTTCCGTGATGAGTATCTGGGCGACCTTGCGGTCGTAGCGGGCGAAGCTCTCCGTGTAGCGGTGCATCAGGTGGCTCTGGCCGACCGTCGAGAGCGCCTGTGACTTCTCGACGGTCTCCGTGTCGTGGTCGACCCGGCCGATGCCGGCGCCGACGGCCCCCGAGGAGACCAGCATGACCTCCTTGCCCCGCGACAGCAGCGCCTCGATGTCGTCGACGAGCTTGTCCAGCTTCGCGTCGTCTAAGTTCGACGCCGCGTCGGTCAGCGAGTTCGTCCCGGCCTTGACGATGACGCGCTCGGCCGCGGCGGCCTGCTCGCGGGCGCGGGAGAGCGCGGCGCCGTCGACGCGCTCAGTCATCCTCGAACGCGGCCGCCAGTTCCTTCGAGCGCCGCTCCGCGGCCGCGACGGCGTCGGCCAGCGCCGCGTCGGCGTCGCTGTCCCAGAGGACCTCCATCCCCTCGATGGTCGTCCCGTTGGGCGAACAGACCGCGTCGATGAGCTCGTCGGCGGTGCGGTCGTCCTGCAGGACGGTCTCGGCCGCGCCCTTGAACGTCTGGGCGGCGAGCACCTGCGCCTCCTCGTGGTCCAGTCCGCCGGCGACGCCGGCCTCGGTCATGGCCTTGATGAAGTAGAAGACGAAGGCCGGGCCGCTCCCGTTGACCGCGGTGGCGATGTCCATCTGGGCCTCCTCGATCTCGGCGAACTCGCCCACGTCGTCCAGCAGTTCGCGGACCTCGTCGGTGACCTCGCCGGTCGCCGCGGCCGCCATGTCCCGCGTCTCGGCCGCGAGGTTCGGCATGATGCGCACGACCCGCGCGTCGGTCCGGGCCTCGACGAACGCCGTCGGGACGCCGGCCGCGATGGAGACGAGCGTCTGGTCGGCCGAGAGGTCGAGTTCGTCCAGCACCGCCTCCACGATGTCCGGCTTGACCGCGAGGAAGACGACCTCGGCGTCCTCGGCCCGGCCGACGTCGTCGGTCGTCGCGTCGCAGTAGTCGGCGACGGCGGCCAGCGCGTCCGGGTCGAGGTCGCAGGCGACGACCGAGTGGTTCCCCGACGCGTAGAGCCCTCTCACGAGGGCGCTGCCCATGTTTCCGCAGCCGATGACACACGTACGTACCATAGTCTCTAGTCAACCGGACGAGACGGAGAGACTAATTGTGTTTTCATCTCGCACGGCCGGGCGACGCCGCCACAAGACTGGTATGGCCGCCGCGTGGACCCGTGGACGTATGCCCTCCTACGAGTACAGACTGTTCGAGGTCGACACCGGCATGTTCGGCGGGAGCAGCGTCCCCGTCGACCGACTGAACGAACTCGGCGCCGAGGGGTGGGAGGTCGTCGCCCCCATCACCGAGAACAGCGGCCAGACCGCCGGCCTGTTGCTCAAGCGCGAGCGCTGACGGCCGACGGCCACGCTGACAACCGATTGCCCTTTAATGCCGGCGGCGAATGTGACCGATATGGAACGGTTCGCCGCGGTCGACGACCAGTACGACCCCGAGTCGATCGAGGACGGGGTCTTTGAGTACTGGGACGACGTCGACGCCTACGAGCAGACGAAAGAGCACCGCGCCGACGGCGAGGACTTCTTCTTCGTCGACGGGCCGCCCTACACCTCCGGGGCCGCCCACATGGGGACGACGTGGAACAAGACCCTGAAGGACCTCTACATCCGGTATCTGCGGATGCGGGGCTACGACGTCACGGACCGGCCGGGCTACGACATGCACGGCCTGCCCATCGAGACCAAAGTCGAGGAGCGCCTGGACTTCGAGAACAAGAAGGACATCGAGCAGTTCGGCGAGGAGAACTTCATCGAGGAGTGCAAGGCCTTCGCCGAGGAGCAACTCGAGGGCCTCCAGACGGACTTCCAGGACTTCGGCGTCTGGATGGACTGGGACGACCCCTACAAGACGGTCGACCCCGAGTACATGGAGGCCGCGTGGTGGGGGTTCGAGAAGGCCCACGAGCGCGGACTCGTCGAGCAGGGCCAGCGCTCCATCAACCAGTGTCCCCGCTGTGAGACCGCCATCGCCAACAACGAGGTCGAACGCGAGGAGGTCGGCAAGCCGTCTATCTACGTGAAGTTCCCCCTGGCCGACCGCGAGGGGTCGCTGGTCATCTGGACGACGACGCCGTGGACCATCCCCGCCAACACCTTCGTCGCCGTCGACGGCGAGGTCACCTATCAGGGCGTCCGCGCCGAGAAAGAGGGCGAGAGCGAGGTCCTGTACGTCGCCCAACCCCGCGTCGAGGACGTCCTCTCGAAGGGCCGTTACGAGGACTACGAGGTAATCGAAGAGGTCACCGGCGAGGAGATGGTCGGCTGGCAGTACGACCACCCGCTGGCCGAGGAGGTGCCCGACCACGCCAGCGGCGAGGGGTCGGGACAGGTGTACACCGCCGACTACGTCGACGCCGAGGACCAGACCGGGCTGGTCCACTCCGCGCCGGGCCACGGTGAGGAGGACTTCGAGCGCGGCCGGGAACTCGGCCTCGAGATCTTCTGTCCCGTCGGCGGCGACGGCGTCTACACCGAACAGGGCGGGAAGTACGCCGGCACGTTCGTCCGGGACGCCAACGACGACGTCGTCGCCGACCTCGACGCGAAGGGGCTCCTGCTGGCCAGCGAGTCTGGTTACACCGTCAACGAGGGCCACTGCTGGCGCTGTGACACCGGCATCGTCCGCATCGTCACCGACCAGTGGTTCATCACGGTCACCGACATCAAGGAGGAACTGCTCGACAACATCGAGGACAGCGAGTGGCACCCGCAGTGGGCCCGGGACAACCGCTTCCGGGACTTCGTCGAGGACGCCCCCGACTGGAACGTCTCCCGCCAGCGCTACTGGGGCATCCCCATCCCCATCTGGCTCCCAGACGACTGGGACGGGTCGATGGACGACGCCATCGTCGTCGGCGACCGCGAGGAACTCGCCGAGCGGGTCGACCAGGACGTCGACCCCGAGACGGTCGACCTGCACAAGGGCACCGTCGACGACCTCACCATCACGGAGGACGGCACCACCTACAGCCGCGTCGGCGACGTCTTCGACGTGTGGCTGGACTCCTCGGTGGCGACGTGGGGCACCCTCGATTACCCCGAGAACGAGGCGGACTTCGAGCGCCTGTGGCCCGCCGACCTCATCATGGAGGCCCACGACCAGACACGCGGGTGGTTCTGGTCCCAGCTCGGCATGTCCACCGCCGCCACCGGCAAATCGCCGTACGAGGAGGTGCTGATGCACGGCTACGCCAACATGCCGGACGGCCGCGGGATGTCCAAGTCGAAGGGCGTGCTCATCGACCCCCACGAGGTCATCGAGAAGCACGGCCGGGACCCGATGCGCCTGTTCCTGCTCTCCGTGACCGCACAGGGCGAGGACATGAACTTCTCGTGGGAGGAGACCCAGGAGATGCAGCGCCGCCTCAACATCCTCTGGAACGTCGCCCGCTTCCCGCTGCCGTACATGCGGGCCGACGGCTTTGACCCCGAGACGACGACGGTCGAGTCTGTGCGCGAGGACCTCGAACTCGCCGACGAGTGGGTTCTCTCCCGGTTGCAGAGCGTCGAGCAGGCGATGACCGAACACATGGAGGCCTTCGAGAACGACAAGGCTGCCCACGAACTGCTCGACTTCGTCGTCGAGGACGTCTCCCGCTTCTACATCCAGGTCGTCCGCGAGCGGATGTGGGAGGAGGAGGACAGCGACTCCAAACAGGCCGCCTACGCCACGCTCTACCGCGTGCTGGAGAAGGTCGCCGCCCTCTTCGCCCCGTTCACGCCGTTCGTCGCCGAGGAGATTTACGGCTCGCTGACCGGCGACGCGGGCCACCCGACCGTCCACATGTGCGACTGGCCCGACCCGACCGAGGCCCTCCACGACCCCGCCCTCGAAGACGAGATGGAGGTCGTCCGCGAGGTCGAGGAGGCCGGGTCGAACGCCCGTCAGCAGGCCGAGCGCAAGCTCCGCTGGCCGGTCACGCGGGTCGTCGTCGACACCGACAGCGACGCCGTCGCCGACGCGGTGCGCGCACAGGCGGCCATCGTCGGCGACCGCCTCAACGCCCGCACGGTCGATGTCGTCGGCCCCGACGAGGCGTGGGGGGAACTCCACTACTCGGCCGAGGCCGACATGAGCGAACTCGGCCCGGCGTTCGGTGACGACGCCGGCCGCGTGATGAACGCGATGAACGACGCCCGCCTCGACGAGCCCTCGCTCGACGCCCTCGAGGCCGCCGTCGAGGACGCGCTCGGGGAGGCTGTCGAACTCACCGACGAGATGGTCGAGTTCCGCCGCGAGACGCCCGACGGCGTCACCGGGACCGAGTTCTCGGCGCTGGACGGCGGCGGCGTCGTCTACGTCGACACCACGCTCACCGAGGACATCGAGAGCGAGGGGTACGCCCGCGAGGTCATCCGCCGGGTCCAGGAGATGCGCAAGGACCTCGAACTGGACATCGAGGCCCGCATCGTCGTCGACCTCGCTATCGCCGACGACCGCGTCGACTCGCTGGTCCGCGAGCACGAGGCCCTCGTCGCCGAGGAGGTCCGCGCCGACGAGTTCGGTGACGTCGAGGACGGCCACCGCAAGACGTGGGACGTCGAAGGCGTCGAGATGGAGATAGCCATTTCGCCTTGCGAGGCCGACCAACGGGAGGCCTCGGAACAGGCGAGCGGCGACTGACGGGAGCCGCGAGCCACGGCGGCGGAAGCGTCCGACTGACCCGCCGCTCTCCCCTCGGCGACGCTCTCGGAGCAGTCACCGTGAGCATCCGGTAACAACTGCTACCGTCTCGCACGACGTAGTAGTACGTAGCGCTCACTACGAAGTCACGCAGTCCGGGGGGACACGTCGCACAGAGCGCACGGAGACACCGATGGCAGCAACAGCACCACTACAGGAGGAGAAGCGCATCGCACGCCAGTTCCCCGAGGACGTCGCGACGAACGGGGACATCGACCGTATCGACGACATCTGCACCGAGGACGTCGTCGATCGCAGTCCGCTGGGAACGGTGCGGGGCCGAGAAGACCTGAAAGCACAGATGCGCGGCGTCCGCGGGGCGTTCGAGGGCTTCTCGGCGACGGTCGAGGACATCGTAGCCGAAGGTGACACTGTCGCCATGCGGCTGACTCTGCGCGGGCGACACGTCGGCGAGTTCATGGGCGTCCCGGCGACGGACCGCGAGGTCGAGATCGAGAACATGGTGTTCACCCGCTTCGAGGGCGACCAGATAGCCGAACGCTGGGTCCAGCCGGACATGCTCGGCCTCATGCAACAGGTCGGTGCTGTCGACCTGCCGGAGAACTGACGGGCCGAGCTGTCGCTCGCTTTTGTTTCGTCGTGTTCGCGGTTACATCTTCGCCAGACCGTAACGTGTTTGATTGGGACCAGACTGCTACCGGGCAGTGACAGACCGACGGCAACTGCAGGCGCTGTTCTTCACTCGCTTCGCCAACTCGTTCGGTATCGTGACGCTGCTGACGCTCCTGCCGACGTACATCGACCTGCTGGACCCGCAGGGGGTCGTCCTCGGGATGTTCGCCACGGGGTTGACGCTCGCACAGGCCGGCACCGTCGTCCCGGTGTCGTATCTGGGCGACCGGTTCGACAAGCGGACGATTCTGCTGGTGGGGCTGGCGCTCGCCACCGCCGTCTACGGCCTGTTCCCGCTGGTCGGGTCCAGCTGGGGGTTCGTCTTCGTCCGCGGGTTGCAGGGCGTCGCCGCCACCGTCGCGGGCCTCCTCGGGCTAGCGCTGGTCGGCCAGCTCGCTCGCGAGAGCGAACGGGGGACCACCATCGGGATGTCCAACTCCTGGCGATTCGCGGCGGCCATCGGCGGGTCGCTGTCGGCGGGAATCCTGTACGACACGTTCGGCTTCGACGCGGTGTTCGGCCTCCTGATGGCCATCAGCGGCCTCGCCTTCCTCGGCGTGCTCGTCTGGGTCGACCCGGACGAGACGACCACCGAGGGGTTCGCGTTCACCGACCTCGCGCTGAACCGCCGCGTCCTCACCATCACGAGCTTCCGCGCGCAGTACGCCGTCGCCGTCACGCTCGTCCGGACGTGGGTGCCCATCTTCGCCGGCGTGGCGGCCGCTCGCGGGGGGCTGGGCTACAACGCGGCGGTACACGGCGCGACGGCCGTCGCCGTCGTCCTCGCCGCCGAGAAGTTCACCAACATGCTCGTCCAGCCCTACACCGGCGGCCTCTCCGACCGCTTCGGTCGCGCCCGCTTCGTCTTCGTCGGCGGCCTCTGCTACGGGCTGGTGGCGCTCGTCGTCCCGTTCACCCCGGCCATCGGGGCGGCGCTGGGGCTGCCGGCGGTGTTCCCCTACTTCGGGAACCTCTCGCCGGCGTTTCTCCCGCTCGTCGCGCTGAACGGCCTCCTCGGCGTCGCCGACTCGCTTCGCGAACCCGCGAGCATGGCGCTGTTCGCCGACGAGGGGAGCGGCAGCGGCGTCGCCTCCAGCTTCGGCGTCCGCGACCTGGTGTGGCGGCCCGGGTCGGTCCTCGCGCCGCTCGCCGGTGGCTGGCTGACGACGAACGTCGGGATGCAGTGGGTGTTCTATCTGGGCGCCGCGGCGGCGTTCACCGGCGTCGCGGCGTTCCTCGGTATCCTCACCCTCCGGCACGGTCGCGCCGGACTGGCCCAGTGGTAGTCAGAGCTCGGCGGCGACGGCGGGCGCGGCGCTGACCTCGCTGACCACGCGCTCCAGGGTGTCGGTGCCGTAGACGGCCTCGACGCCGGCCGCGGAGAGCTTCGTCAGTGCGTTGCTCGCCAGCATCGGGTGGACGCAGGTGACGAACACGCGCCCTGCGTCCCGCTCTTTCAACACCTCGACGGACTCGCTCATCGTCGACCCCGTCGCGATGATGTCGTCGACGAGCACCACGTCCCGACCGGCGACGGGCGCGTCGCTCGGCGTGATCTCTATCTCGCCGCTGTCGTAGTCGCGCTCTTTCTCGAAGTAGTCCGCCTCCCCCTCGCCGTAGGCGTCTCTGGCGGTTATCGGCAGGTCGATGGCGCCCTCGTCGGGCGAGAGGAAGAGGGGGTCCGCGAGGTCCTCGGGCAGCGGGTCCGCGAGGACGCCGGCGGCGTCGACGTGGGCCGTCGGCACGTCGAAGAAGTCACACACCGACGGCTCGTGGGGGTTGACGGTGAGCACGCGGTCGGTGCCCGTCGAGATGGCCCGCGCCATCGCCCGGGAGGAGACCGGTTCGCCCGCCCGGAACGCCTCGTCCTGTCGCGCGTAGCCCATGTACGGCAGGACCGTGACCACCTCGCTGGCGCCGGCCTCGCGGACCGCGTCCTGCAACTGGAGCACCTGCACGTGCGCGTCGCTATCGACGGTGGAGGCGACGACGACGGCACGCTCGCCCGCGACGGCCTCAGGCACACGGACGACGTGTTCGCCGTCGGCGAACCGTTCGTACTCGACCCGCCCCAGTCGCTCGCCCGTCTCTTCGGCCAGCGCCGCCGCGAACGCCTGTGTGTCCGCCCCGGGGATAATCATGTGCGAGGGGTGGCTGGCCGGGCTAAACCGCTTTTCGATTCTCGGGCTCGTACGGGTGGTTCTGGCACGTACCGGCGCTGTCGAGCGTATCCGCCGGACAGCCCCGACGCGCTCGACTCGGGCGCCTCGCTGTCTCCGAAAATCAGAGCGTCTCGAGACGACGACAGAGCGGCGCGCTCTCGAACCATGCGCTCGCTGCACTCGCTCCAGTGCTTGCGTCGCCGAGCACGTCGCCCCTTTCGGTCCGCCCGGTCGGCTGTGTCGACTGCTGTCCGTGGCCGTCTGTTTCGGCGGCTGAACCCCCCGGCTGTCGCGCCAGCAGGAAGGACGTTCGTCAGGCCACGGCGACGCCGACGACGTCGGGGACGCCGAGCGAGCGCTGGCGCCACCCCCCGCGGCCGTCGGCGGTGGCCTCGTCGGCGGTGTCGACGAGGAAGGTGCCGTCCTCGGTGATCGCGTAGGTGTCCTGGCCGTAGGTCACGTCGACGACCCGTTCGCGCACCGGGAGGTCACACGCTCGCCAGTCGCCGTCGACCAGTTCGGAGAGGCTGTCGTCGTCCGCCGCGTGGGTCCGCGCACCGTCGCTCGCCACCGCGCCGTGGCGGCCCGACCGGACCTCGGTCCACTCGCCGCCGTCGCGGGCGTAGAGGCCGTCGGCCGTGGCGGCGTAGCCCGGTGCCACGTCGGTCACGTCCGCGAGGCCCAGCCGCTCGCAGTCCGGCAGGCGGTAGACGCCGCTCTCGGCGGCCAGCAGGTCGCCGTCGATGGCCCGCACGTCGTCGACGGCCCCCAGTCTCACCCACTCGCCGTCGGCGTACCGGGCGACGCGCCCGTCGCCCGCCGCCAGCAACCCGTCGGCCTCGTAGCCCACGGCCGTCGCCGGGCCGAACCCGGTCGGGGCGAACCCGTCCGCGGTCGAGACCAGCACGGCCTCGTCGGTGGCGACGGCCACCTCGCCGTTCGCGCCGGCGACGTCCCGGGCGGTACAGCGCCGTTCGAGGCTGAACCGGCCGACCTGTCCGCCGGCCGTCTCGACCCGGGTCACCCCGAGGCCCGACGCGACGTAGGCGTGGGTCTCGGGCCGTTTCTCCCCGTACATCCGCTTCTCCGAGAGGGCGATGTCGTCGTCGCTCACCTCATATCGCCTCTTTGTACGCTTCGAGGGCATCGTCTACGTCTTCCGCTGTGTGGGCATCACAGATGAACTGTGACTCGAACTGGTTCGCCGTCAGGAACACGCCCCGGTCTTTCATCGCGGGCCAGAACAGGCGCTCCCACCGCTCGGTCTCGGCCTGCTTGACGTCGCTGCCGTCCTTCGGGCAGTGGTCGTAGCGCGGACACTCGGGCCGCTGCTGGCAGCCCGCTTCGCAGTGACCCTCGAAGGTATCGGGCCCGTCGCGCGTGAAGACGACCTTGAACATCGAGTCCGTCCCGACGACGCTGTACTCCGGGGCCTGGTCCTCGAGGATGTCCTGCAGGCCCGAGCGCATCCGCTCGCCCAGTCCGTTCACGTGGTCGTATACGTCGTGTTCGGCTGCATACCGCAGCGTCTCCAGCCCCGCCGCCATCGTCACCGGGTGGCCGGAGAAGGTGCCGGACTGGAACACGTCGCCGGCGGGCGTGAACTGCTCGATTATCTCGCTCTTGCCGCCGATGGCGCCGACGGGGAACCCGCCGCCGACTATCTTGCCGAAGGTGGTGATGTCCGGGTCGACGTCGAACTTCCCCTGTGCACACTGGAGGCCGCCGACGCGGAACCCGGTGATGACCTCGTCGAAGATGAGCAGGGACTCGTGGTCGTTACAGAGGCCCCGGAGGGTCTCGTGGTAGCCGTCGACGGGGTGGACGATGCCGTAGTTCCCGAGGATGGGTTCGGTGAGGACGGCGGCGATGTCGTCGCCGTGCTCGTCGAACACCGCGCGGGCGGCCTCGGGGTCGTTGAACGGCACCGTCAGCGTGTGTTCGGCGAAGCTCTCGGGGATGCCCGGACTCGACGGGTGGGTGTGGTCGCCCTCGCCCTCGACGAGCGTGGACTCCTGGGCGCCGTGGTAGCCGCTCTGCATCACGACGATCTTGTCCCGGCCGGTGTACCCGCGCGCGAGTCGCACTGCCGAGACGGTGGCCTCCGTCCCGGAGTTGACGAACCGCACCATCTCGACGCTGGGGACGTGGCGGGTGACGAACTCAGCGAGTTCCACCTCGACCTCGGTGGGCGCGCCGTACATCGGCCCCTCGGCGGCGTGTCGCTGGACGGCCGACTGGACCTGTTCGGGCATGTCGTGGCCCAGCAGGAGGGGGCCGTACCCCATCACGAAGTCGATGTACCGGTTGCCGTCGGCGTCGACGACGTGGCCGCCGTCGCCCTTCTGGACGAAGAACGGGTACGGGCGGACGGCCCGGACCGATGAGTTGACGCCACCCGGCATCACCGACAGCGCGCGGTCGTACAGCGCTCGCGACTGCTCGTGGTTCATGGCGCGGGGTTCGAACGCTGTCAGAAAGAACCTGACGGGTCACGCCGTCCGGCCTACTGGTACTGGACGAACACTGTCTGAAATTCGTGAAAGATAGAATTTCGTCAAGAGATAGCGTTTTGTATTGCCTCACCTTTCGGATACACAGAGAAATGTTTGCCGAACGTGTTTGTCTCTCGGTCCCGGTCGGACGGCCGTGCGCCCAGCGGGCGCGTGATGGCGCATGAGCGACTGGGTCCCGACGACGTGTATGCGGTGTGCGGTCGGCTGCGGGCACATGCACCGGGCCGCCGACATCGGGTACGGCATCGACACGGTGCGCGGCGACGCCGCCCACCCGGTCAATCAGGGCCTGGCCTGTGCTCGCGGCATCCAGGAGAGCCGCGACCCCGACGGCCAGTGGCTCACGCGGCCCATGGTCCGCGACGACGGCGAGCTGCGCCAGACGACGTGGGACGTGGCGCTCGCCCGCGCCGTTGAGGGCCTGCGGGTGGCCCACGAGAACGACCCCCACTCCGTGGCGGTCCTCGGGAGCGGCCAGCAGACCAACGAGGCCGCCTACGCCCTCGGGAAGGTCGCTCGCGGCGGCTTCGGCACCCGACTGTACGACGCCAACACGACGCTATGCATGGCCAGTGCCGTGACGGCGTACTACAAGGCGTTCGGGAGCGACGCCCCGCCCTGTACGTACGCCGACATCGAGGACGCCGACCGGCACGTCGTCTGGGGAGCCAACCCCGCCGTCGCCCACCCCGTGATGTTCCGCTGGATTCGACAGGCGGCCGACGCCGAGGGCGTCGAACTGCTCACCGTCGACCCGATACGCTCGGAGACGGCCGAGAACAGCGACCACCACGTGGCGCCCGACCCCGGCAAGGACCTCGCGCTGGCGCGGGCCGTCCTCGCGCGACTGGTCGAGACGGACCGCGTCGACGAGGCGTTCGTCGCGGAGGCGACCGACGGGTTCGACGAGTTGCTGGCGACGCTGCCGACCGCCGCTGAGGCGGCCGAGGAGGCCGGCGTCGAGATGGCCGCGGTCGACCTGCTGGCCGACGCGATGGCCCAGCGCGCCCTCCTGTACTGGGGCATGGGCATCAACCAGCACGTGCAAGGTACCGAGACGGCCCGCGCGCTCGTCGACCTCACGCTGGCCTCGGGCAACCTCCGGCCGGGCGGCGGCCCGTTCTCGCTGACCGGGCAGGCCAACTCGATGGGCACCCGAATCTGCTCCTCGAAGGGGTCCTGGCCCGGCCAGCGCGCCTTCGGCGACCCGGACCACCGCCGGGCCGTCGCGGACCACTGGGACGTCCCGGTCGACCGGCTGCCCGACGACACCGGTCCGGGGCCGGTCGGGATGCTCGAAGCCGACCCCGACGCCGTCTGGGCCGTCGCCACGAACCCCGTCGCGGGGATGCCCGACGCCGACAGCGCCCGCGAGACGCTCGCGGACACCTTCCTCGTCGCACAGGACGCCTTCCACACGGAGACCACCCGACTGGCCGACGTGGTGTTGCCCGCGGCAACGTGGGGTGAGTCGGAGGGGACGACGACGAACATGGAGCGGACCATCTCGCGGGTCCGCGCGGCGACGGCGGTCCCCAGCGGCGTCCATCAGGACCTCGACATCGTCGCCACCATCGGGTCCCGCCTGTTTCCCGGCCTCTTCGAGAGCACGTCGCCGGACCCGAGCGACGTCTTCGACGAGTTCGCGACACTCACCGAGGGCACCGTCGCGGACTGTTCGGGCATCACCTACGACCGCTTAGAGGACGCCCACGCCGTGCGCTGGCCCGCCCCCGACGCGGAGAGTTCGGGCGGCTACCGGTACTACGAGGCCGAAGCGGACGGCGCGGAGTCGTGGGCGTTCCCCACCGCGAGCGGCAACGCCCAGTTCTCGACCGGCCGGCAGGGCGACCTGCCGGAACCGACCGACGACGACTACCCGCTGACCCTGACCACCGCCCGCGAGGCCGACGGGTACAACACCGGCGTCCGCTCGCGCGGCGGGGTCGCCGGTGACCTCGTGGCCCGCATCCATCCCGAGACGGTCGCGGCCCACGCCGACCGCGTCGTCGACGACCGCCTGACGGTGACCTCCCGGCGCGGGTCCGCGACGGTCCTCGTCGACGAGGACGAGGGGGTCCCGCGCGGGATGGTGTGGCTCCCCATCCACCACCCGGCGACCAACCGGCTGACCCTCTCCGAACGGGACCCGCAGTCGAAGGAACCGCACTTCAAGCAGTGTGCGGTGCGTCTGGGCGCACCCGACGTCGAACTGCCGCCGGCGGCGGCCGACTGACTCGACGCCTCGGTCACGCGGCGACGGACGGCGACCGCTCAGTCGTCGCCGTACGTCCCCGTCCGAGGGAGGCCGTTTCGGGTCACCGTCGTGGAGGTGTCCGGCGACGACAGCCTGACGGCACACTGCTTGTAGTTCGGTTCGTTCGACTCGGGGTCGACGACTGGTAGAGTCAGTTCGTTGACCGCGGGGTTGTGGACGTCCATCCAGATGGCGCCGGGCGGGATGCTGTCGTCCGGCGCGAGGTCGACGGTCACGCGCGCCCGGCGCGATTCGACGACGGTCCGACCACGGTCGAGGAGGTCGATGTACTGGCCGGCCGTCTCGGGGTGGATGCGCGCCGTCGGGACCCCACCGCTCTCCGTGCGGGTCCGAACGCCCGTGTTGTACGCCTCGGCCCGGCGGCCGGTCGTCAGGAGGAGCGGATAGGTGGCG
This sequence comes from Haloarcula sp. MBLA0163, assembly GCF_055632435.1. Taxonomy (NCBI): domain Archaea; kingdom Methanobacteriati; phylum Methanobacteriota; class Halobacteria; order Halobacteriales; family Haloarculaceae; genus Haloarcula; species Haloarcula sp. MBLA0163. Next base: position 3,037,043 of record NZ_CM145745.1, on the reverse strand, counting down.
TCGGTCGGCTCCGGGAGCCCGTCGAACGTCGCCGCCCTGAACTGCGCGTTGCCCGAGTCGGTGGGGAACGACCAGTCGCCGTCGTCGTAGTACCGGTAGCCGCCCTGCGTGGCCGTGTCCGGGGCCGGCCACCGGACGGCCAGTTCCGCGTCGAGGCGGTCGTAGGTGATGCCCGAGCAGTCCGCCTGCGTCCCCGCGGTGAGGTCGCGGATCTCGTCGAACACCGCCTCGGGGTCCAGCGTCGGGTCCGGGAACAGGGTGTCGTCGACGCGGTTCCCGACGGCGGCGATGATGTCGAGGTCCTGCCGGACGGTGTCGACGACGTCGCTGACGGCGGTCACCCTGGAGACGCGCCGCTCCATGTTCATCGTCGTCCCCTCCGTCTCGCCCCACGTGGCCGCCGGCAGGACGACGTCGGCGTGTTCGACCGTCTCCGAACGGAACGCGTCCTGTGCGACGAGGAAGACGTCCTCGAGCGAGCGCGCGACGTTGCTGGCGTCTGGCATCCCCGCGACGGGGTTCGTGGCGACCGTCCAGCAGATGTCGACGTTGCCCCGGTTCATCTGGTCGACGATGCCGACCGGGCCGGGCCCGGACGACTCGGGCAACCGACCGAGCGGGACGTCCCACGCCTCGGCGACGGTCTCCCGGTGTTCCCGCTCGGTGAACGGCCGGTGGCCGGGCCACGTGTCCTTCGAGGCGACCACGCGCGCCCCCATCGAGTTGGCCTGTCCGGTCAGCGAGAACGGGCCGGACCCCGGACCCACGTTGCCCGTCGCGAGACACAGGTTGACGAGCATCCGCGCGGCGTCGGTCCCGCTGGCGCTCTGGTTGACGCCCATCCCCCAGTACAGCAGCGTCGGGTCGGCGAACGCCGCGGCCAGCGTCTCGACCGCGTCGGTGTCGACGCCGGCCGTGCTCGCCGCGGCGTCGACGTCCGGGAGCGACGCCACCAACTCGTCGAACCCGTCGGTGTGGGCGTCGACGAACGCCCGGTCGACGCCGTCGGTGTCGACGACGTGGGCGAGGACCGCCCGGGCGAGTTCGAGGTCGGTCCCGGGTTCGAGCTGGACGAACTGGTCGGCGTCGACCGCCGTCTCGCTCTCGACTGGGTCGACCACGACGAGCCGGCTGTCGTCGTCGCCGGCGCTGTCGAGAATCCAGCGGTACAGCACGGGGTGGGCCGCGGCCGGGTTCGCACCCCAGACGACGTGTGTCCTCGCCTCGGGGACGTCGTCGTAGGTCGGCGGCGGGGCGTCGCTCCCGAAGGCGTCGTAGTACGCGGCCACCGCCGAGGACATGCACAGCGTCGTGTTGGCGTCGAAGTGTTTCGTCCCGATGCCACCGCGGGCGAGTTTGCCGAGGGCGTAGGCGGCCTCGTTGGTCTGCTGGCCGCTCCCGAGGACCGCCACGGAGTGAGGGTCCTCGGCTATCGCCTGGATGAGCTCCGTGGCGACGAGGCCCAGCGCCGTCTCCCAGGACGTGGGTCTGAGCGTGTCGCCGCGACGGACCAGCGGCTCCGTGAGCCACTCGCCAGCCGGGTCCGCCGTCTCCCTGATGCCGCGCTCGCAGGCGAGTCCCCTGGTCCCCGGGTGGTCGTAGTCGCCCCGTACCTTGTCGACGCCGTACCCCTCGTCGACGCCGCGCTGCTGCTGGCCACAGCCGACCGCACACCGCATACACGTCGTCGGTTTCCAGTAGGTCATCTGTCGAAACGGGTCCTCACTCGGTCCGGCCGCGGGCGCCGGGCCTCCGGACGGTCGACGTCGGTGCGTCGAAGTTGCGATTGACGTACGTACATTATTCTGCCGGACCTCTCCTGTCTTCTCTCATAAGTGCGCGCTATCGACGGCGATTTATCGGTTCTAGTCTCGTACAACTGTACGAATAACGCTTTCGTTGCCCGAAAATATCGGCACTCGCGGCACCGAGTATATGTCCCGGTACGGCCCGAGAGCGAGTGCAACGGCCGATATCGAGCACTCCGCCGCGTCCGAGAACCTGCGCCGCCGCCGCGACGGATTGACGATTGCACAGTCGCGGCACCGGCTCCGCCGGTGTTGGCAAAAAACGCTCGTCCCAGGGGGACACCGACCACCGGATTGGTGGGATGTGCGCGCACAGCCGAAAAGTTACGATTTTGTAAACGGGTAGGGTTATTATGCCGCGTTCGTTACGCCATTCTGTATCAATGTGTGCGAACGTAGGAGAAAAAAGCGCAAAAGTTCATGATGTACGAGCAGTCTTGGCCGGCAGTGGGCAACTGACCACGTCCGCGGAGGTGGGCCGATGGGGCTGATCCGGATGACGAAGTACCGGACGCTGCTGCTGGCGACCATCGGGTTCAACTTCTCCTTCCTCATCTGGTTCTCCTTCGCCCCGTTCACGGGGCCGATGGCCGAGGAGTTCGGCCTGACGACGGCCGAGATCGGCATCCTCGCGAGTTCGGCCATCTGGATGGCGCCGTTCGGTCGGATGCTGACCGGCTGGCTCTCCGATAAGTTCGGCGCCCCGACCATCTTCGCCATCGTGCTCGCCTACGTCGGCGTGTTCTCGATGGCGAGCGCGTTCATCGAGACGTACTCCCTCTTTTTCGCCACCCGCATCATCGTCGCGACGGCCGGCATCACGTTCGTCATCGGCATCCAGCACGTCGCCGAGTGGTGGGAGGAGGAGAACCTCGGGCTGGCAGAGGGCATCTACGCTGGCGTCGGCAACGCCGGGGCCGCGGGCGGGGCGCTCGTCCTCCCACGCGTGTTCGGTAGCGACTGGAGCGGCCCGCTGTTCTCGACGAACTGGCGCGCCGCCTTCTTCTACACCGGCATCGTCTCCATCCTCCTCGCCGTCGCGTACTACGCGCTCGGTGAGGCCGCCAAGAGCGAGGAGAAGCGGCAGGCCACGAAGGACAACGCGAGCTTCAAGGACTGGATCCACACGGCCACGCGCTACGGCACCGTCGTCCTCGCGCTGGCGTACATCATGTCGTTCGGCCTCGAACTGTCGATGAACGGCTGGCTCGCCACCTACTACCGCGAGGCGTTCGACCAGAACAACCTCGTGCTCGCGAGCACGTTCGCCGCCACCTTCTCCATCGCCGCGGGCCTGCTCCGGCCGATCGGCGGCTACGTCAGCGACGTGCTCGCCCGCAAGGAACTGGACATCCTGCCGTTCTTCCACGGCCGCTACCGCGAGCAGTGGACGTTCGTCACGCTGTGTTTCATCGTCGTGACGATGTTCGGGATGACGCTGGCCGGGCTCTCCGGAGTCCTGCTGAACGCCGTCGTCGTCGGCTTCCTCGTCGGCACGGCCTGTGCCTTCGCCGAGGGCTCCATCTTCGCGATGGTCCCCTCGATGTTCCCCAACAGCTCCGGCGCCGTCGCGGGCGTCGTCGGCGGCGTCGGCACCGTCGGTGGCATCCTCTACCCGCTGGTCTACTCCGCGCCGTGGCTGGCGAACCTCCACCTCGGCTACTCCATCGTCGGGGCGTCGATGGTTCCCATCGTCCTGCTGGCCGCGTGGGTGTTCCGCCCGGAGATAGCGAGCGTCGCCAACACGGCCGGCTTCGTCGGCGACAGCGGCGCGACGGAGACGGTGGCGTCCGGGGACGACTGATGCGCAGTGGCGTCGTCCTCGCGGGCGGGTACTCGACCCGCTTCGGTGCCGACGACAAGGCGACGGCCGAACTCGACGGGACGCCGCTCGTCCGCCGGGTCGTCGACCGCGTCGCACCGGCCGTCGACGAGGTGGTGGTCAACTGCCGGCGCGGACAGCGCGCGGCCATCGCGGACGCGCTGGACGGGCACGACTACCGCCTCGCCGTCGACCCGGTTCCCGACGGCGGCCCGGTCGCGGGGGTCCGCGCCGGCTGCCGGGTCGCTCGCGGGCAGGAGACGTTCGTCACGGCCTGTGACATGCCCTTCGTCCGACCGCGACTGGCCGACCGGCTGTTCGAGGCCAGCGAGGGCGACGGTGCCGTCCCCCGTATCGGCGGTCGCCTCCGACCGCTGGCGGCCGTCTACGACACGCGGGCCGCCGTCGAGGCCGCGGACACCACGCTCGGTCTGGGGTCGGGCGCGCTCAGGGACCTGCTCGACCGCCTGACGATGACGGTCGTGCCCGGGCCCGCGCCGGCGCGTGCCGTCAGCGACATCGACACGCGCGCCGGCCTGCGAGCCGCCGAGTCGCGGTCGACGTGACCGTCCCGTAGTCGCCGTCCTCGCGCGTCGCTCCCTGTCCCGTCCCGGGTCCGTCACACCCGAGCGGTTCTGAACGGTCGTCCGCCCCAAGGAGGTGAATGTTACGTTCGTCAAAGTCGGCGTCCTCACGCCGTACCCGCGAGGGCGTTCTGGACGGTCGTCCGCCGGAGCGATTGTAATGGCGGTTTTGTCAAGGACTACCGTTTTAGGGTTCTGGATACAACGCCAAAACGTGAATTAGCGGACGTTCGACAATATATGCACGACAAAAGTAAACGAACTTTCGTAACCGAGGGAGTCTGACGATGGCACACAAGAAAGAGGACGTCAAAGGCGAACTGTACGGCGACGAGGTACGCGAGAAGCTCGAAGAGTTCGCCGAGCGGGGCTGGGAGTCCATCCCCGAGGACGAGCGCGAGGCGTGGTTCTCGCGGTTCAAGTTCTGGGGCGTCTTCCACCACCGCGGCGGACAGGAGTCGTACTTCATGATGCGGCTCACCAACTGCGGCGGGGTGCTGGAGCCCGAACAGCTCCGAACGATCGGCGAGGTCGCCCGCGACTACGCGAGGGGTCCCGCGGAGAACCCCGAGTTCGGCAACGGCTGGATAGACCTCACGACCCGCCAGTCCATCCAACTGCACTGGCTGAAACTCGAAGACATCCCGGAAATCTGGGACAAGCTCGAGGCCGTCGGCGTCTCCTCTCGCTCCGCGGGCGGGGACACGATGCGCAACATCTCGGGCTGTCCGGTCGCCGGCAAGGCCGAGGAGTACGTCGAGTCTCGCCCCATCCTCGACGAGATCCAGGAGACGATCCGCGGGGACGACGACCTCGCGAACATGCCCCGGAAGTTCAACATCTCGGTGTCGGGGTGTCGGCAGGGCTGTGCGCAGGACGCCATCAACGACATCGGCCTCGAACCGGCCCACAAGATAATCGACGGCGAGGAGGTCGAGGGGTTCAACGTCCGCGTCGGCGGCGGCCTCGGCGGCCGCGAACCGCGCGAAGCCCGCTCGCTGGACCTGTTCGTCCGGCCGGACCACGCCGTCGAGACGGTCCGGGCCTTCGTCGAGTTCTACCACGAGGCGGGGAACCGACAGAACCGGTCGAAGAACCGCGCGCGCTTCTTCGTCGACGAACACGGGACCGACGCCATCCGCGAGGAACTGGCCGACCGCCTCGACTTCGAGTTCGAGACCGCGGGGACGGACTTCCGCGGCGAGTACACGTACAACGCCGGGAAGAACGCGAAGCACGGCGCCCACGACCACGTCGGCGTCTACGACCAGCGAGACGACAAGAACTACGTCGGCCTCTCGGTCCCCGTCGGTCGCCTCCCGGCCGAGGACGCCGTCGAACTGGCCGACCTCGCCGACGCCTACGGCTCCGGGGAGGTGCGACTGACCCGCCGGCAGAACCCCCTCATCATGGACGTGCCCGACGGGAACCTCGCGAACCTGCTGAACGAACCGTTGCTCGACACGTACTCGCCGGAGCCGAACCCGTTCGTGCAGGGCGCGATGGCCTGTACCGGGACGGAGTTCTGCTCGCTCGCGCTCACCGAGACGAAGGCCCGGATGGCCCGCCTCCTGCGGTGGCTGGGCGACAACGTCGAGGTGCCCGACGACGTCGACCGCATCAAGATGCACTTCTCGGGCTGTACGGCCGACTGCGGGCAGGCGATGACCGCCGACATCGGTCTGCAGGGGATGCGCGCCCGGAAGGACGGCGAGATGGTCGAGGCGATGGACGTCGGCGTCGGCGGCGGCATGGGCGAGGACCCCTCGTTCATCGAGTGGGTGCGCCAGCGCGTGCCCGCCGACGAGGTGCCCGGCATGATAGCCAACATCGTCGAGGCGTACGCGGCGCTGCGCTCGGAGGGCCAGACCTTCGGCGAGTGGGTCGACGCCACCGGTCACGAGACCATCGTGGAACTGGCCGAACCCCACGAGGTCGAGGGGTACACCGACCCCTGTCTGGCCGACGGGAAGCAGTCGTGGTACCCCTTCGACGACGGCGAGAGCCCGGCGCCGACGGACGCCAGCGGCGAACCGCTGTCGGCGGACGACTGACCATGTCCGAGACGGACGAGCAGCGGGTCGAATAGGCGGCGTCCCGCACACAGGCGGTGGCCTACGACGCGGCACCGGAACTCGTAGAGTAGCCAGCGGCCGTCGTTCGACCGCCGAGCTACTACCCGCGGCCGCCGGCCCGGAGTCGGCACCCCGACGGGGGACCTGTTCGTGTCCACTGTCACCCCCGTCGGCTCGTTCTGCGTTCGCTCGCCTCAGAGCCACCGCGCCAGCCCCGCGCTCGTCGCCATCTCCACGACGCCGAAGACGACGGCCGGCAGCGCGGCGTCCGGCGGGAACCCCGCCGCGACGACCAGCGCCGCCGCGACGGCGAAGTCGCGCATCCCCACCGAGAGCGCGCCGGCGATGCGGGTCGGGCGGTCGCTCCCACTCGTCGAGAGCCATCCGAGGCCGTACCCCACGCCGTTGAGTGCCAGCGCCCCGGCCGCGACCACGGCGAGGACCGCGCCGTCGCTCCGCAACAGCGCGGCGTTGGCTCCTGTCACGCCCCCGATGACGAGGACGACCATCACCGCCGAGACGGCCGGGTAGACGTCCTCGCGTGCGCTGACTCGCACCGGGAACCGCGCGCGGACGGCCATAGCCAGCGCCATCGGCCCGACGACCGCGACGAGCAACTGTTCGACGACGGGCCACGTGTCGACGGTGACGCCGCCGGCGAACAGCCCCGTGGCGACGGGGACGACGACGGTACTCCCGACGCCCGCGACCACGAGGACGACCGACGACAGGGCGGTGTTCCCGCCGGCCAGTTCGGTCATCGTCGGCGTGACGAGCTCGGGCGTCACCGCCCCCAGCAGCACGAATCCGACGGTCAGGGCCGGGGACAGCGAGAGCGCTCGTGCGAGGCCGAACGCCACTATCGGCATCGCGAGGTGGGCGAGAAGCGTCGTCGCCAACGGCCGGGGGTCGATGGCTCGGAAGCGGTCGGCCGACAGCGTCAGCGAGACGCTCCCGACCATCACGGCGAGCATCGGCGTCGCGGCCCGCGTGACGACGGCCACCCCCGGGACGAGGACGCCGACGGCGACGGCCAGCAGGACCCACCCCAGCAGGTACTCTTCGACGACGTCGGCGAGAGACACGTCTCGACGTGGGTGGGCCGGCCAGTTGGGCGTTGTCACTCGCCGACGCGGGCGAGTATCGCGTCCACGTCGATACCGCCGGCCTCGTCCTTGTCCCAGACCGTCTCGCCGTCGGCGGTCACGCGGAAGACGCCGCCGTGGCCCGGCGTCAGGCTGACGCCGTCGAGGTCACGGCCGTACTCGTCGAGCAATGCCGTCTGGAGGTCGATAGCGCTGTCGCGGAGTCCACAGGGGACACAGTACTCGATGTCGACGTACACGCGTCGAACGTGGGTCCGGCGGGCCGTAAAACGACTGTACGACGCTAGAAACCGGGTTACCGTACGGAAACCCGTCCCGGTCCTTTTGGTCGCTGGCCGGCGTAGTGACCGTATGAGCGACACTCGCTCGGACACCGACTGTGCGGCGTCGTGGTGTGTCGACGACCCGTGGTGTGGCCTGACCTGCGCCGTGGACGTGCTGGGGCACAAGTGGCACCCGGTCGTCGTCCACCGGTTGCTCGCGCGCGGACCGATGGGGTTCGGCGAGCTGGCCGACGACATCGGCGCTGTCACCAACAAGGTCCTCTCGGAGACGCTCGCCGACCTCGAGGCGGCGGCGGTCGTCGACCGGACCGTCGTCGACGACCGCCCCGTCCGCGTCGAGTACTCGCTGACCGACGACGGCGAGGCGCTGGCGCCGGCCATCGAGGCGTTGCAGGACTGGGGCGAGCAGCACCTCGACGACTGACTACAGCACGTCGCCGGCGTTCGTATCCACGGCCACGTCGGTGTCGGCGTCGATGTCCTGGATGAGCGCGACGAGCGACTCGAGTTCCGGGAACGTGTAGACGGTCATCCCGAGGTCGCCGTCCTCGACGGTAATCTGGGAGTCGATGACGAAGACCAACTCCGACTCCGGCCACCCGCCCATCTTGTCGACGATGCCGCTCGCCGGGCCGTACACGAAGTTCGGCGTCCCCATGTCGATGGTCGTATCGAGGACGTTCGCCCATCCGTCGATGAACGCCGAGGTCATGATGTTGCCGATCTCCTGCATGGCCGACCGTTCCATGTCGGAGAAGCCGTCGCCGTCGCTCGGGTCGCCCATCCCGCCCATCATCGCGCCGGCCAGTCGCTTGCTGTCGGCCGGGTCGAGCATGAACAGGACGTAGCCGTAGGGCGCCTCGTTCAGTTCGACGAAGATGCCGACCTGTCGCTCGTTCCCGATGTGGGTCTTCACGTCCGAGATGTCGAGGAAGTTGATCTGTGACGTGTGTACCGACGCGTTCAGACCGGTCAGCTGGCCGAGGTTGTCCGCGACGGTCCCCGACCCCTCTTTGGCCATCTGGTTGAAGAGGTCGAGTTTCCGCACGTCGACTTGCAGGCCCATACCCACTCGAACGGCGCGACCGGCTTAACGCCACCGCACACTGGCTGGCACCGGCGTCGACGGTAGCGCCGTGGGCGAACCGACGGCGGACGGCGAGCCACGGGCTCGGCAGTATTGAAAGTGGGAGAAAGGGCGGCCCCGACGGCCCGACTACGCGTCGGTGTCGTCGACCGGGAACTGCTCGTGTTCGCGGACGGTGTTCAGCACGACCGAGGTGGACGCGCTCTCGACGTCCGGGTCGGTGAGCAGGTCCTTGATGCGGGCGTTCATCTCGTTCGTGTCGCGGAACTTCCCGACGGCGACGATATCGTGGCTGCCCGTGACCTCGTACACCGCGACCATGTTCTTCAGGTCGCGCAGGCGTTCGGTCACGTCCACGAGACCACTGCCGTCGACCGACAGCTGGAAGACGGCGGTGACCTCGTAGCCCAGCTCCTGGTAGTCGAGTCGGGGCGTGTACTCCTCGATGACGCCGGACTCCACCAGCTGGTCCATCCGGCGCGAGACGGTCGTGGCCGCGACGCCGGTCTCGGCGGCGACGTCACGAGCGCTCGCCCGGCCGTCCCGGAGCAGAGCGTTCACGACCTGCCTGTCGATGTCGTCGACCATCGCGTGCCGCTCAGACTGCCTCTGGGCCCGTCTTGCCTGTTCGGACCTGGTAGGCGTCCTCCACCGGGATGACGAATATCTTGCCGTCGCCCTTCTCGCCCGTGTGGGCGCCCTCGGCGATGGCTTCCACGACCTCGTCGGCGGGGATGTCTGCGACGACGGTCTCTATCTTGACCTTCTGGTGGAGGTCGACGACGTACTCCTCGCCGCGCCACTGCCCCTTCTTCGCGGGCTGTGAGCCGCGGCCGGAGACGTTGGTGACTGTCAGCGAGGGCGCGCCCACTTCCGCGAGCGCCTGCTTGACGTCGCCGAGCTTGTCCGGTCGAACCATTGCGACAACCATCTTGATGTCCGTGTCTTCAGTCATCTTTGGAACCTCCGTCAGTACGCACGCTCTCACTCACCATGCCACCGTCGGCGACCACGCTGTCGCCGGAGCCGAACTCGGGGTAGGTCTCGACGCCGTGTTCGCTGACGTCGAGGCCCTCCTGCTCGTGTTCGGGCGTGACGCGGGCCTGTCCGATGGCCTTGAGGACGCCCCACACCGCGGCCGTCGCGACGATGGTCCACGCGGCGATAGCGACCACGCCGATGACCTGTGCGATGAAGGCGTTCACGATACCGCCCGCGGGTGCCTCGGCCGCGACGAAGGGGAACATGAGCGTCCCCAGCACGCCGGCGCTCCCGTGGACCGGGAAGACCGCACAGACGTCGTCGATCTGGAGGCGCTTCTCGACGAAGCTGAACACGAGCGGGAGCTGTGCGCCCGCGAGGCCGCCGACGAGGAAGGCGCCCCACCACGAGGTGGTGTCCGGAATCGCGGTGATGCCGACCAGACCGGCGAGCAGTCCGTTGGCGACGTACAGCGTGTCGACCTTGCCGGTCTTCGCCCACGCGACGGCGGCGGCACCGATGGCGCCCGCGGCCATCGCGATGGTCGTCGTCATGGCGACGCGGCCGACGTAGGAGAACGCGCCGAGCTGGAGCGAGCCGTCGGTGAAGACGAAGACGCTCGCGGCCGTGCCGACGTTGAAGCCGTACCAGCCGAACGCGAGGATGAGCGTCCCCAGCACGGCGAAGGTCAGCGAGTGGCCGGGGATGACGTTCACCGAGCCGTCCTCGTTGTACCGGCCCATGCGCGGGCCGAGGACGTAGGCGGCGGTGAGGCCGGCGATGCCGCCCATGCCGTGGACGATCATGCCGCCGGCGAAGTCGTGGAAGGCGGCGCCGCCGAAGCTGATGTAGGCGCCGGCCCACGTGATGCCGGTGACGACCGGGTAGATGACCGCCGCCAGCAGGAACGTGTAGGTGACGTACGCGCGGAGCTTCGCGCGTCCGGCCACGGCGCCGGAGACGATGGTCGCCGCCGTCATCGCGAAGACGGCGCCGAACAGCCAGCCGACCCAGTCGTTCGGGTTCTCGGCGACGAAGGCGGGCGAGAAGCCGCTACCGCCGACGAGCGACGAGACGCCCGCGCCGATGAGGAAGAACACCGACACCCCGACCGACCACGTGAGGAGGTTCTTCGTGAGCTGGTTCGCGACGTTCTTCGAGCGCACCTGCCCCGCCTCGAGCATGGCGAAGCCGGCGTGCATGAAGAAGATGAGGAACGTTACGACGAGTACCCACAGGAGGTTGACTCCCGTGACCAACGTTTCGAGCGTTTCCGGTGAGGTTTGCAGAGGTTCGAGTACCATGATTTGTATCGTGTTGTGGTTATTGCGTTTGAACGTCCAACTTTATCGTATTCGGTGCCGTCTTTGTCAACTCGTTCACGGAGAAATCTCTGGCAACAACACTACATAAGGATTGGGTTTATGAAATCGAAGATTCAGGGGTAACAGGTAGACGACCGTCCAGATTACAGTATGATATTATGGATATAAGGTTGTTCTCCGTCAAGAAACTCGGCAGCTGTCTGCCGGGATTTTGGACGAATGTCGACCGCGAATCCGGCCGAACGGGCCGAAACCGGCCGGTTTCGCTTGCGCGCGCTCCCGATACCGCCCGCTCTGGACGCGCGTCTACTGTCGGCACTCGTCACTGGACGGTTGGTGAGATACCGACGAACGGAGTGGTCGGTCGCGGGGCCGCCGCACTCAGAGCCGGTCGGCCACGTCCTCCGCGAAGTAGGTGAGAATCAGGTCGGCACCGGCCCGCTTGATGGACAGCAGGGACTCGTGGGCGACTTCCTCTAGGTTCAGCCACCCCTTCTCCGCGGCGGCGTGCAGCATCGCGTACTCGCCGGAGACGTTGTAGGCGGCGACCGGGTGGTCGTAGGTCTCTCGCACGTCGCGGACCACGTCTAGGTACGGCAGGGCCGGCTTGACCATCAGCACGTCCGCCCCCTGTTCGACGTCGAGTTCGACCTCCCGGCGGGCCTCGCGTGCGTTCGCGGGGTCCATCTGGTAGTGTCGCCGGTCGCCGAAGGCCGGCGCGCCGTCGGCGGCGTCGCGGAAGGGGCCGTAGAACGACGACTCGAACTTCGCCGCGTAACTCATGACCGGTACCTCGGTGTGGCCGTCCTCGTCCAAGGCCTCGCGGATGGCGCCGACCATCCCGTCCATCATGCCCGACGGCGCGACCATGTCGGCCCCCGCGCGTGCGTGACTGACCGCGACGTTCCCCAGCAGGTCCAGCGTCTCGTCGTTGCGGACGGTGAGGTCCGGGTCCGACGCGGCCGTCTCCTCCAGCACTCCGCAGTGGCCGTGCTCGGTGTACTCACAGAGGCAGACGTCCGTGATGACGTAGGCGTCCGTCTCGTCGGTGATTCGCCGGACCGCCGTCTGTACCACGCCGTCGCTGGCCCACGCTCGGCTCCCGCGTTCGTCCTTCGACTCCGGGATGCCGAAGACCATAACCGCCTCGACGCCGGTCTCGAGGACCTCCTCGACGCGGGCGACGCTCTCCTCGACGGGGACGCGCTCGTGGCCCGGCATCGTCTCGATGGGGACCCGTTCGTCCGCCGTCGCGTCGACGAAGACGGGCGCGATGAGGTCCGACGCCGAGACCTCGGTCTCTCGTACCAGCGGGCGAACCCCGTCGGTCCGCAGCCGTCGGGGGCGACGTGTCATGTCCATATCCGCACTCCGTGGGTCGGCGGCAAGAAGGCTCCGCTCGTTCGGCGGCCCTGTCGCCGTCCCTCAGTCCAGCAGACCGGCCTTCCCGCGCAGCAGCAGGAGACCGATACCGGGACTGGCGACCAGCGCGTTCAGCAGGTCCCCGACGACGGGGACGGCGCTGACCGCACCGACGACGACGGCACCCACGGCCAGCGCCGCCCAGCGGTCGTCGACGCCGCCGACGCCGGTGAGCCACCGGCCGACGGCGTACGCGCCCAGCGGCGTCCCCACCAGCGCGACGACGAGCAGCGCGAGCAGGCCCGGGATGGTTATCAGGAGGCCGACGATGGTCAGCGCCAGCAGGACGAGGCCGACGATGACCGCGAGATACCCCAGCGTGCCGGTGGCGACGACGACCCCGGGGTCCGCGAAGATGTCGTCGACGGCGGTGCCGGTCCAGTCGGGGGCAGCAGCGAGGAGGATGGCGCCGACGACGAGGCTGTACCCGCCGGCCGCGACGAACTGTGCGAGCGGCGACAGGGTGACCTGGTCGGGCGGTTGCTGTGCGGCGGCGACGCCCGGCAGGACCGCGAGTGCGACCGCTGCCGCGGCGAGACGCTGACTGGTGGAGGGCATCGTCCGGGTGTTCCCGAGGCGACGGTAAATGTCTCGTGTCTCCGGCAGGCGGTCGTCACAGCGATACAGCGCGGAAGCCCACGGTTCAGCCGTGGGAGGAAGCACGTCAACGGTACGTGACTTCAACACGAAGCCAAAATACGTCTCATAGACCCTGAAGTGGTCGGTGAGACGGGCTGTCTGTCAGCCAGCCCCGAAGTCGGGGATGCTGAACGAGTCCCTCCGACTCCCAGTTGGAACGTCTCCTGAGAAAGCCCCTTCTTAGAAAGGGAGGGGTGTGGGGCGTTCCACTGGCAGCGCGAGACTCGGGAGTCCACCGGCAAGCCCACCGCTTCACCGGTGGGTAGCTGACACCCGACACGAAGCCGTTTTGACCGTCGACCCAGTAGTCGTCGCTATGTCCGCTGTCGCGGAGAAGATGGCTGCCGCCCGCGAGGACCTCGCGTCGCGAGACGGCGTGGTGGTCGCGTTCTCCGGCGGCGTCGACTCGAGCGTGGTCGCGGCGCTGGCCCACGACGCCCTCGGGGACGACGCCGTCGCCTGTACCGCGAAGTCAGAGACCCTGCCCGCCGAGGAACTCCAGGACGCCACCCGCGTCGCCGAGGAGATCGGCATCCGTCACGAGATCGTGGAGTTCTCAGAACTCGACAGCGACGAGTTCGTCCAGAACGACGACATGCGCTGTTACCACTGCCGCTCGATGCGGCTCGGCGCCATGTACGACCGCGCCCGCGAACTCGGCATCGACGTCGTCTGTGACGGCACCAACGCCTCCGACGTGGGCGAGGGCCACCGGCCCGGCCTCCGGGCCGTCGACGAACTCGACGCCTACTCCCCTCTGCTGGAACAGGACATCGAGAAGGCGGAGGTCCGGGAGATAGCCCGCGAGTACGACCTCTCGGTGGCCGACAAGCCCTCGATGGCCTGTCTCTCCTCGCGCATCCCGACCGGGCTCGAGGTGACCGAGGACCGCCTCTCCCGCGTCGAGAAGGCCGAACGGCTCCTGCGGACGTGGGGCTTCGAGCAGTTCCGGGTCCGGGACCACGACGGGCTGGCCCGCATCGAGGTCGGCGAGGACGAACTGGAGACGGCGCTGGACCCCGACTTCGTCCGGGCGGCCCGCGACCACGTCGAGGACTGCGGGTTCGACCACGTGACGCTGGACCTCCACGGCTACCAGACCGGGAGCGTCAGCCCGGAAGAGGAGGACGACGAGGACGACGTCGTCGCGAACGTCTTCGACGCCGACTACCCGACCGCCGAGTAGCTCACTCGCGCCACGGCCGCACGCCTTCTGCGACGAGTTCCGCGCCCGACCCGTCCAGCCGTAGCTCCGTCACCGAGCAGTTCGGCGGGGAGTGGGCGGTGATGGTCGCGTCCAGCGAGCGCTCGGTCACCGCGGCGAGCAGCACCTTGACGACGCCGCCGTGCGTGACCAGCACCACCGTCTCGTCCGGGCCGACCGTCGCCCGCAGGTCGGCCCACGCCGACGCGACGCGGTCACAGAACGCCTCGACGCTCTCGGCGTCCTCCGGCGCGGCGTCGAGCGACGACACGCTCGCCTCGGGGTCGTGGTCGGGGTGGCGCTCGAACAGCGTCTCGGCCAGAAAGCCCTGGTAGACCCCGAACCCGCGCTCGCGCCACGCGCCGTCGACGGTCGGGTCGGGCAGTCCCGCTGCCGTCTCACGCACCCGCTCGGTCGTCTCGCGGGTCCGCCGGAGGTCGGATGTCACGAGACGGTCTACCGCCCGCTCGTCGGCGAGCCACGCCCCCAGCGCCCGCGCCTGCTCGCGGCCGCGGTCGGTGAGTCGCGTCGGGGCCCACCCCTGCACCCGCCCCTCGCGGTTCCAGTGCGTCTCGCCGTGTCGCGCGACGAGGACGGTCGCCACGACCGCTCACTCCCGCGCCTCGACGGCGTTCTCGCCACCGGCGTCGTCGCCGCGGCGGTAGCGTGCGACCAGCAGGCTCCCCTCGAAGAGGACGACGAGTGCGACGGCGACGCCCGCGGCGGCCGTCGTCGCCAGCCCGAACTGGTTCACCAGTCGGAACAGCGTCGGGTCGGGACTGGAGAGGTAGCCGACGACGATGGCCACCGCCCAGACCGGCAGGCGGGCCGTCCGGAGGCCGCGCCACAGTCTCACGCTGCCGTAGTAGTTCTTGTTGACGTACGCGGTCAGTTCGAACAGCACGATGAGACCGCCGCCGACGAGTATCGGCGGGGCCAGCCCGACCTCGGCGAGCGCGCCCGTGACGCTCGCGGGCAGCTGCCCGTAGTAGCCGGTCGGCACCGGCGCGGGGCTGAGGACGTAGCCGACCAGCGCGAACAGGGCGTAGGCGTAGGGCCGCCGGTTCGCGAGGTCCTCGGCGGTCGGGACGGGCGAACTGCTCCCGGTCCACTTCAGGAGGAGGAGCGTCCCCTCGAAGAGCCCGATCATGGTCACGGCGACCATCAGCGGCGCCATCCCCGTCGGGTCGGGGCTGAAGACGAACGCGATGGCCGCGAACGCCCCCCAGAAGTAGAGGCGCCGGTCGACCAGCCACCGCCTCGTCGTGACGCCCATCATGATGGCGAGCATCACGAACAGCGGAATCTGGAAGACGAGCGCGAAGAAGCCCAGCATCAGGATGATGAGGTTGAACGTCTCCCCGAGGCCGAAGGCGAGGTCGGCGGCCCGGTCGGAGTAGGTGATGAAGTAGTCGAACATCGCCCGCAGCACCGCGAAGTACGCGAAGCCGACGCCGATGGCCGCGAGGACCAGGCTCGTCGGGACCGCCGCGAGGTAGTAGCGCCGCTCGCGGGGGTACAGCCCCGGGCGCATGAACAGGTACGTCTCGTAGACGAACACCGGTAAGGCGGCGATGAAGCCGACTAACGACGCGACCTTCAGGCGCGCGAGGATCAGCGCGAGCGGGCTGTAGACGTGCGGGCAGTCCGCGCCGGCGACGGTGCTCTCGCCGCCGGGTTGGGCGTCGACGGCGAACTGGCCACACGCCTCGGCCGGCCCGTCGAGGAAGGAGTACCAGAGGAAGTTGATGAGTTCGTCCGACGCCGGCAGGGTCAGCACGGCGACGGCGGCCATCACGCCGACGACGATGAACAGCCGCGTCGCCATCTCCTCGACGTGGTCGGCCAGCGGCATCTCCTGGTCGTCAGGCGCGCCGCCGATGCCCGCCTCGCCGTCGGGGTCGTACCCCGGGTCACCGGGCCCGGTGGCCCCGGTCGGCGACGGCGTCGCCGGGATGCCCCAGTCCGTCGGGACGTCGGCGGGCGTCGCGGCGCTGATCTCGTCCGGGTCGCGGTCGAACAGGCCCCCTCTGGTCGGCCCCGGGAGGCCGTGGGCGCCCGCCGTCGTCTCGTGGCCCCCGACCGGCCTGTCCCCCGGCGCACTGACGCCGCCCGTGTCGTCGGTACCGTCGTCCTGGGAGCCGTCGGCTCCCGCATCGCGCTCTGCCGGCCCCATCTGGTCGGGGCGGCCGGCGGAGCCGCGGTCGCGGTCCGCCTGGTGGACGTCGCTGTCGCTCCGGTCGTCCGAGGACAGGACCGGGTCCTCGGGCCGTGGGCGGTCGTCGTCTGCGTCCCCGTCCACCATCTATCTGGAAGCGGTTTGGCGGTTGGTGGTTGTAAACTTTCTTTTCGAGCGGCCGCGCTCGGCCCGTGAACGCGCCCGTGTGATGAACAAATTGATAACGCAGAATCGGCTACCCTCACGGACGATGGCGAGTGCAATCGACGAGGACACGGTCCAGACGGTCCAGAGTGGCCGTGCGACGCTGGGTGCGATGCTCAGCACCGCCCAGACCCACCTCCAGAAGGTGTTCATCGTCTTCGTCGTCGGGATGATGGGGACCATCCTGGCCCTCCAGTACGGGGCCTGGGAACGGCTCAAACAGGACCTGCTGTACTCCCAGATGGACCTCACCACGCAGGAAGCGACCAGTATCGTCGCCGTCACCCCCTTCGACGTCATCCTCCTCCAGGTGAAGATAGGGGCCGTCGTCGGCATCCTCATGTCGGTCCCCCTGCTCATCTACTTCGGCCGCGACGGGTTGCGACGCCGCGGGTGGTGGCCCGCCGAGAAGATCCCGCTCTGGAAGGGCGCGCTGTTCGTCGTCATCAGTCTGGGCCTGTTCGCCGCCGGCGTCGCCTACGCCTACGAACTGTTCTTCCCGCTGATGTTCAACTTCCTCGCCGGCAACGCCGACGCCGCGGGGTTCGTGCCCCAGTACTCTATCGTCAAGTGGGCACAGTTCGTCTTCCTGCTGGCGGCCTCGTTCGGACTGGCCGCCCAGTTGCCGCTGCTGATGACGGTCCTCTCGTACACGGGCATCGTCCCCTACGAGACGTTCCGCGACAAGTGGCGCTACGCCGTCATCGCCATCTTCGGGTTCGGCGCGCTGTTCTCGCCGCCGGACCCCTTCACGCAGATCATGTGGGCCGCGCCGCTGTGCGGGCTCTACGCGCTGAGTCTGGCGCTCTCGAAGCTCGCGGTGACGGTCAAACGCTCCAGCGACCTCGTCAGCACCCGCCGGGTCGCCGTCGAGCACTGGAACACCGTCCTCGGGGCGGCCGTCCTCGTCGGCGGGCTGACCTACTACGTGCTGACGACGAGCGCGTTCCAGTACGTACAGGCCGTCGAGGCGGTCGCCGCGCAGTACTCGACCCGGCTCACCGGGGACCTCGCCCGCCCCGAGCTGTTCGGCCTCTCCGTCGAGGGGACGGCCGTCCTGCTGGCCGCGGTGTTCGGGTCGTTCGCGACCGTCGCCGTCGTCTACTACCACGTCCTGCAGGCGCTGGACCAGAACGCGGTCGGGCCCGGCCGTCGCCACGGCGACCCGACGGCCATCGACGTCGACGAGCTGAGCGCCTCGGCCATCGAGGTGGCCCCGCCGGAGGCCTTCGAGGAGATGACCGAGGAGGAGGCGCTGGCCCACGCCGACCGCGCCCTCTCCGAGGAGAACCAGGAGAAAGCCCAGCTGATCCTCGACCGCTGGGACATGGCCCACGAGGACGACGGGCCGGAGGGCGGGGCCACGGAGAGCGCCGATGGCGAGGCCGAGTCGGACGCCGAGGAGGACGTCCTCACCTCGACGACGGCCGGGATGGTCAACGCCTTCACCGACGACGAGACCACCGAGGACGACATCGGCGGCTACTACTACGACATCCGCTTCATCTTCGACGCCATCGCCTCGAAGGCGTTCTGGGTGCTGGGCGTGTTCGGCGTCGTCCTCTCGGCGGCGTTCCTGTTCCTCTACCAGGGCGGTATCGGCCGCATCCAGCGGGTCTTCGTCAGCCGCCTCCCCGAGGGGATGGCCGAGGGCGTCAACATCGTGACGCTCCACCCGGTCGAACACCTCGTGTTCATCGTGAAGTTCTCGACCATCCTCGGGGCCATCTCGGTGGTGCCCCTGTTGCTGTACTTCGCGTGGCCGGCGATGCGCGAACGCGGCCTCGTCGTCGGCGACCGCGACGTCCTCCTCGTCTGGGGCGGGACGCTGTTCGCGGCGCTCATCGGCGGGAGCCTGCTCGGGTTCCTCTACGTCGCGCCGATGACCATCTCGGCCATCGCCTACGACCAGTTGCAGGCCAACATGGTCATCGCCTACCGCATCAGCAAGTTCGGCTGGCTGGTGTTCTTCCTCACCATCGGCATCGGCCTGCTGGCCGAGATCCCGGTGACGATGTTCCTGTTCCACCGCGCGGGCATCGTCCCGTTCCACCTGATGTACGAGCGCTGGCGCGAGGTCGTCATCGGCATCGTCGCCCTCTCGGCGGTCCTCTCGCCGAACGGCATCTTCACGATGTTCATCGTCGGCATCCCGACGGCGGCGGCCTACCTGCTGGGGCTTGGCATCCTCTGGGTGTACACGCTCGGCGGCCGGCGGACGCCGAAGGGTCGGAGCGAACCGGCCGACTGAGGCGACGAGGCGACCGATTTAAGCGGCGGTGTCGGTATTCTGTGAATATGCCAAAGATAAGCGTCGAGGTGCCCGCGGAGCTTCTCGAGGACTTGGACGCCCACGTGGGCGAAGAGGGGAAGTTCGTCAACCGGAGCGAGGCCATCCGCGCCTCGGTCCGCAAGACGCTCGACATACTGGACGACATCGACGAGCGACAGGGGCGACTCGAGGATGAGCAGTAGCGGCGAGCACCCGGTCCGGGTCGGCCTCGTCGCCCTGTTCGTGACGGCGCTGGTCGTCTCGCAGGTGACGGCGTCGAAACTGCTGGCGTTCGACCTCCCGTTCTCCCTGCCCGTGGCCGGCGAGACGCTCGTCCTCCCGGGCGCGGCGCTGGCCTACGCGCTGACGTTCTTCGCCTCCGACTGCTACGCCGAACTGTACGGCCGCCGGGCCGCCACCGTCGTCGTCAACGTCGGCTTCCTGATGAACTTCGTCCTGCTGGCGCTGGTCTGGAGCACCATCCTCGCCCCCGGCCTGCCCGCCGAAGCCCAGCCGGTCGACCCGGCGGCGTTCCGCAACGTGCTGGCGGCGAGCACCGGCATCGTCGCCGCCAGCCTCTCGGCGTACGTGGTCAGTCAGAACCTCGACGTGTTCGTCTTCCACGCGCTGCGGGACGCCACCGACGGCGAGGCGCTGTGGCTCCGGAACGTCGGGTCGACCGCCACGAGCCAACTGGTGGACACGGTCATCTTCATCGGCGTGGGGTTCATCCTCTTCCAGGGCGTCCCGCTGTCGGCGGCGCTGTCGCTCGTCGTCGGGCAGTACCTCCTGAAACTGCTCATCGCCCTGCTGGACACGCCGTTCGTCTACGCCGTCGTCGCGCTGGCCGGCATCGAGGACGAGGCAACGCCGGCGGTCCAGTAGGTGCCGCTCACTCGGCCGGCTGCGCGAACGCGTACCGCGGTTTCACGTCGTCGACGCGCACGTCCAGCGTCTCACCCTCCTCGACGCCGCTGACGAACAGCGTGAAGTTCTCCACCTTGGCGATGCCGTCTCCTTCGTCGCCGACGTCCTCGATGGTCACCTCGACCACCTCGCCCTCGCGGACGGGGGCCGTGAGGCGGTGTTTCGCGACGAGGTACAGCTCCGAGGAGGAGTCACGCGAGGCGTCGGGCCGGACCTCCCGGACGTACTCGAACTCCGGTTCGATGTCGGCCTTCAGGTCCTCGAGGTCCTGTCCGTCGAACACCTTCGCGGCGAAGTCCCCGCCCGACCCGAGCAGGTCTGTCGCCACCTCGAAGGCCTGCCTGACGAGGTGGACCGACCGGGCGTGGTCCAGGTCGTACTCGCCGGTCATGTTCGGCGCCATGTCCGAGAGGACCACGTCGACGGGACCGCCGAGTTCGTCGGCGTCGCCGCCGACAACGTCCCGGATCTCGGCTTTGGTGTCGGCCTCGGTCATGTCCCCGCGGACGTACTCGACGGCGGGCGCCGGGTCCTCGAGAGGGTCGATGCGCTGGCGGTCGACGCCGACGACGGTGCCCCGTTCGCCGACGCGCTCGGCGGCCACCTGCAGCCAGCCGCCGGGGGCGGCGCCGAGGTCGACCACGGTGCGGCCCTCGCCCAGCAGCCCGGCCGTCTCGTCCAGCTGCTGGAGTTTGTAGGCCGAGCGGGCCCGGTATCCCTCCTGTTTGGCGCGGTTGTAGTAGTCGTCTTTCCCGGACATGGTCAGGTCACCGTCCGGCGTGATACGCGTCGCGAGGCTGTCTCGCACGTCGTCTCGGTCATACAAGGACGAGGTGGCCGACGCGGAAAGGCGTGCCGAATCGCGTCCCCGGCGTCGGCATCGACCGCGACGACGTGCCTTTTCCACGTCGAGACCCAACGCCGAGGGGCATGGTCTCCACCGCGGACGTCACGTCGGTTCTCCGCACCGTCGGGGCCGAGTTCAGCGAGAAGAACGTCACGTTCCTCGCCGGGAGCATCGCGTACACCGCGTTCGTCTCGCTGGTCCCGCTCCTGCTGTTCGTCGTCCTCGCGCTCGCGCTCGTCGGCGCGGGCTGGGAACAGCGCTTCCTCGCGCTCGTCTCGGCGAACGTCTCGCCGGTCATCGGCCAGTTCATCGACCGACTCCTCCAGAGCCGGGCCGGGAGCGCCGGCCCCTCCTCGCTCGTCGGGGTCGTCGTCCTCGTCTGGGGGGCGCTGAAGCTCTTCCGGGGGCTGGACACCGCCTTCGAGGAGATCTACGAGGTGGACGCCGACGGCTCGCTCGTCCAGCAACTCCGCGACGGCGTCGTCGTCCTCGTCTCGCTGGTCCTCTCGGTCGGCGCGACCGTGGCGGTCACGACCGCGTTCAGCGCCGTCGCCACCGAGGTCCCCGTCCTCGGCGTGCTGTTCCCGCTGGTGCTGGCGGCCGGCCTCGTCGTCGCGTTCCTCCCGATGTACTACGTCTTCCCGAACACGGAGGTGACGGCCCGGGAGGTGCTGCCCGGCGTCCTCGTCTCGGCGGTCGGCTGGGCGCTCCTGCAGGGGCTCTTCCAGGTGTACGTCGTCCTCGCCACCGGCGGCGGCGGGGTGAGCGTCCTCACCGGCATTATGCTGCTGCTCACGTGGCTGTACTTCAGCGGTGTCGTCCTGTTGCTGGGCGCCGTCGTCAACGCCGTCCTGGGCGGCCACACCGACAGGGACCCGACCGCGGGCGGGTCGGCCGCCACGGCGGGCTGAGCCTGGGTCCCCTTCCTCACCCGAACACGTTCACTCGTCTTCCTACGCCGTGAGAACCCGTCTCAGGTCCTGAGAGTCCCCTTTCTGGTATATGTGTGTCCGGGGCAGAGATACACTTGTAACGGAGGTCCCACTCATGTCATCCATCCCGACGGCGACGCGGCGCCGCGTGCTGCAGGCGCTGGGCGTCGGTACGGCAGCCATCGCGGGCTGTGCCGGTGCTCCCGGTGCCGAGACCGAACAGCCGACCGAACGGACCACCCCACAGGAGCCAAGCATGAACCCCGCCAAGCCGACCGACGTCGACCGTATCGCCGCCGACCCGACCGACATCCCGGACCCCATCGACCGCTCGACGCCGAAGACGGTGTCGGTCGAGATGACGACCAAAGAGCAGGTCGCCGAGGTCGAACCCGGCGTCACGTACACGTACATGACCTTCGACGGGCAGATCCCCGGGCCGATGATCCGGGTCCGCCGCGGCGACACCGTCGAGCTGACCATCACCAACGACGAGAGCAACTCCATGCCCCACAACGTCGACCTCCACGCCGTGCGGGGGCCGGGCGGGGGCGCCGAGGCGTCGATGGTCACCCCCGGCCAGACCAAGACCTTCCGGTTCAAGGCCACCTACCCCGGGAGCTTCATCTACCACTGTGCGGTCCCGAACCTCGACATGCACATCTCCTCGGGGATGTTCGGCATGATACTCGTCGAACCGAAGGAGGGCCTGCCGGAGGTGGACCACGAGTTCTACTTCGGTCAGCACGAACTCTACACCAAGGGCGAGGCCGGCGAGAAGGGCCACCACGACTTCGACATGGAGGCGATGCAGGCCGAGGACCCGACCTACGTCCTCATGAACGGCGAGAAGTACGCCATCACGCCCGACGGCTACGGCGTCCCGAGCATGCGGACCGGTGAGACGGCCCGGGTGTACTTCGCCGTCGGCGGCCCGAACCTCGACTCCAGCTTCCACCCCATCGGCTCCGTCTGGGACGAGGTCTGGCCCCAGGGGTCCATCGCCAGCGACCCCCACCGGTTCGTCCAGACGACGCCGGTCAAGCCCGGGTCGACCGTCGTGGCGACCCTGCACGCCGAGGTGCCCGGCCCCATCAAACTGGTCGACCACGCCCTCTCCCGGGTCGCCCGCAAGGGCATGATGGCGGTCATCAACCGCGAGGGCGAGGCCAACCCCGACGTGTTCCAGCCCGAGGTCTGAGCGCCGGGCTGCGACCCGTCTCAGTCGTCCCGTCTGCCACGGTGGGCACCGACGCCCAGTGCGGCCAGGAGCGCCGCGAGCACGCCGAACCCTGCGCCACTCCCGCCGCTCGTCGCCGTCGCGGCGTCGCCGCTGACGGCGGCTTCGAGTTGTCGCGAACCGAGCTGGACGAGTCGGACGCCGACGTAGCCGGTCGTACACCGTTCCTGTGAGTTGACGACGTACAGAGACCCCGGCTGGAAGTCGGTCGAGTCGGGGACGTACACCGACCGCTCGTACTGCTCGTAGTCCGGTCTCGCACGGTCGATGAGCGTCGCGTCGTAGGCCGTCGTCTCGTCGTCGGGCCAGTCGGCGAACGCACAGTCGGTCGCCGTCTGCGCTTCGACGGGGTCCGTCGTCTGTCCGAAGTGGACGAAGAAGCCGGTCAGGTCGCCCGCCTCCGACCCGTCGGCGACGACCGCCTTCGTCGTCGTCCGTGCCGACGCGCTGGTGGACGCGAGCAACGACCCGCCGAGAACCGACGCGCTCGCACCCAGCACTGCCCGTCGGGAGTACGCGTTCGAGGCTCCGTCCGGTGCCGTCATCGTGTCGACGACGTCGGCCGCCGTGCCCCTGAGGCGATGGCTTGCAAATACAAGCGACTCCCTCGCCGGTCCGGGTCGGCGCCCCGACCGCTCCTCGGGTGTGGGTCCGCTGTCGGGCACACCGAGGGTCGCACGCGCACGCGGAGTCAATGAGGGACTTTTTAATGCATGGGGGCGTAGCCCGGTTCAAGATGTTCAACGCCATCGTGAGTGCGGACACGCTCCAGTCGGCTCTCGATTCAGTGAGCGTGCTGGTGGACGAGTGCAAGATCCACCTCGAAGAGGACGGCCTCGAGATTCGGGCGGTGGACCCCGCCAACGTCGGGATGGTCGACCTGCGACTGGAGGCGGCGGCCTTCGAGTCCTACGAGACGGACGGCGGTCTCATCGGCGTCAACCTCTCGCGGCTCGAGGACATCGCCGGCATGGCCGACGCCGGCCAGCTGGTCCACCTCGAACTCGACGAGGAGACCCGGAAACTCCACATCGCCATCGACGGGCTGGAGTACACGCTGGCCCTCATCGACCCCGACTCCATCCGGCAGGAACCGGACCTCCCTGACCTCGACCTCTCGGCGCACATCGTCATCGAGGGGAAGGACATCAACCGCGCGGTCACGGCCGCCGACATGGTCAGCGACCACATCGCGCTGGGGGTCGACGCCACCGACGAACTGTTCTACGTCGACGCCGAGGGCGACACCGACGACGTCCACCTCGAACTCACCCGGGACGACCTCATCGACCTCACCGCCGGGAACGCCCACTCGCTGTTCTCGCTGGACTACCTGAAGAACATGAACAAGGCCATCCCGAAGGACGCCGAGGTCGAGATGGAACTGGGCGAGGAGTTCCCCGTCAAGATGCACTTCAACTTCGCCGAGGGCGAGGGCCGCGTGACGTACATGCTCGCGCCACGCATCCAGAGCGAGTAACGTCGCCGGCGAACGCGGGTGACGCCCGACGCCCGCGATGGTCCGTGGGCCCCTGAGACCGCCGCTCCGGCCGTCTCGGGTCCGACGCGCGTCTGACGTATCGTTTTGTGGGGGCAGACCGAACGGAGAGGCATGGAGAGTCTCGGAGACGCATACGGCGGTGACTCCCGCTTCGCGGGGCGTGACCCCCGCCGCGTCTACGCCGGCGCCGCCCTCGGCGTCCTGGGAGCGCTGGCCGTCGTCGTCGCCATCCTCGTGGTGACGACGCCGCTGTCGGCCGTCTTCGGCGCGAACGACCTCCGGGCCGCCGAGAAACTCGCCGGGACGCTGGGCGGCCTGGGCATCCCCGCGATGTTCCTCTCGGTCGTCGCCGTCCTCCCCTCGTCGAAGCGCGAACAGGCCGGCGTCGTCCTCGGCACCGGCCTCTGTCTGGTCGGCATCGCCCTGTTCCAGCGGGCGTACCCCGGCCGCTGGACGACCGGGGCCGAGACGATGGCCTTCGAGACGACGATGGCGTACTTCCTCGGGGCCGGCCTCGCCTTCTGGTTCGTCTTCACCGCGATGGCGAGCTTCCGCGCCCGGAACAACCCTCAGGGGATGGTCCGGCTGGAACTCACCCACCAGGGCGAGTCGAAGACGGTGCAGGTCTCCCCCGAGGAGTACCAGCGCTACGCGAAGGCCATCCGGAGCGACGGCGGCGAGAACGAGGCCATCATCCGCGAGATAGAGTCGCGAGCCGAGGACTGACTCAGTTCCCGGACTGTCCCTGCGTCCGGTTGCCAGACTCGCCGGCGGCCCCGTCGTCGGTCTCGGAGGCCACGGCCGTCTCTGTGCCACCGTCGGTCGCCGTACCCGTCTCGGCGTCCGAGGACGCCTCGACCTCCTCCACTTCGACGTCCTCGCCGGCGACACCGCTCTCGCTGATGACCGGCAGGAGGTTGTAGCCGTTGGGCCCCTTCTTGACGACGTTGATGTCGAAGACGAACTCGACGCCCTCGCCGGCGGTCACCTCGAACGGTTTGACGATCTGGAGCTTCTCGCTGGGGACCTTCACCGGGACCGTCTCGCCGTCGACGATGCCCTCGACGTCGGAGACGGAGAGCTCGACCTTCGCGTACCGGCCGGCCTCCAGTTCGCCGTCGAGGACGCCGACGGCCTTGTCGCCGACGACCTCCGTCAGGTCGACCGTCGGGTCGTCGAGGTCGAACACCTCGAAGCTGCCCTCGTCGTCGTCGCTGTCGTCGGCTTCGTCGGTCTCGTCGGTCTCCGATTCTGCCTCGTCGGCTTCGACGTTCTCGTCGGTCTCCGATTCTGCCTCGTCGGCTTCGACGTTCTCGTCGGTCTCCGATTCTGCCTCGTCGGTCTCCGTTTCGGATTCGGTCTCAGTCTCCGTCACCGACTCGGCGCTGAACACGCGTGCCTCGTCGAAGGTCACGTCGAGGGAGTCGAAGTCGCCGATGGCGGCCGGCCGGTCGCTGACGAGCAACCGGAACGTCCCGGTCGTCGACTCGGCCGTCGTCGCACTGTCGGTCGCGCCGCCGTCGGTCCCCCCGCCGCCACCCGTCCCGCCGCAACCGGCGACGAACGTGGCTCCGAGCGCGCTGGTCGTGGTGATGAATGTCCGTCTGTCCATACCCACCGTCGGGACTGCCATTGCATATAAAGGCCCGTTCGTTCAGCCGCTCGCCGGCGGATGAACGGAATGAACGACGGACCTGAACGGTTTTACCGCGGAGGGCCTACCACCGGGCAATGGCAAACTCGAACGCGAAGGGGGACCGCCGCGAGCGGGAGCTGGTCAACGCGCTGGACGAGGCCGGGTTCGCGGTGATGCGTGCGCCGGCCAGCGGCAGCGCCACCGAGCGAGAACTGCCGGACGTGCTCACCGGCGACGGCGAGACGTTCTACGCCATCGAGGCCAAATCCAGCGCCGGCGCCCCCATCTACCTGACCGGCGAGGAGGTCGAGGCCCTGCTCTTCTTCGCGCGGAACTTCGGCGCGAAACCCCGCATCGGCGTCCGCTTCGACCGCGAGGACTGGTACTTCTTCCACCCCGGGGACCTCTACACGACCGACGGCGGCAACTACCGCGTCAAGAAGGAGAAAGCCCTCTCCGAGGGCACCGACTTCGAGGAGTTCGTCGGCCACTCCGAGAAGGTCACGCTGGACGAGGTGGCCGACGACGGCCCCGACGAGGCCGTACTGGACGTCCTCTCGGCGTTCGAGCGGGGCGACCTCGAGAAGGAGGAAGCGGCGGCGATGCTCGAGTAGCGAGGGACGCGACGGGGCCGTGGCCCCCGAGCGGCACGAGACGCCGCCCTCACTCGACGAGTTGCTGGTCCGTCCGCGAGAGCCGGCTGTACGGGAACGCGTACCGGCGCGGGTCGTCCCGCCGGGTCGCGTCCGCGAGGTACGTCACTTCGACCACGACGTCGTCCTCGGGGTAGCCCTCGTTGGTGTCGTGGGCGGCGACGGTCCGGCCGGTCGCCGCGATGACGTACTCGTCGGCGCGCTCGTCGGCCACGTCGGCGACGACGAGGCTGTCGCCCGTCTCGCGGTCGACCACGACGTCGCCCGGCGACACCCGGCAGCGGTCACAGAGGTGCGGTGGGTCGACGGCCTCGGGGACGAACGTGACGTCGCCACAGACGTCACACCGGGCGCGCTCGTGGCCCGGCGGCGCCACGCGGCGGGCCGTGATCTCGATGGCGACGCGGCGCAGGTGCTTGCACTGCTCGCCGCGGATCCGGTGGTCGGGACAGGTACAGGAGCGGTCTGCGAGGTCGACGAGGTACGTGTGGCCGCTCTCGGAGGTGACGGCGTAGGTGCTGCCGTCGCGCGGCCGGACGGCCATGCGCTCGGTCCAGGCCCGGACGGCCCGGGAGTCGAGCTTGCTGGGGTCCGGTGCGAGTGCAGTGCGCTCCGAGTCGGCGGATGGCTCGATGAGTGTCATAGCGGGCGGACACGGCTGTGTTTCTCGGTGTGTCCAGTGGAAACGTAGGGCCTCCACGGAGGTAAACGTCTCGGCCAGGACGCCGCTGTGTGGGTCGTCTGGGGCCGCTTCGACACCCTTTTGGCCGGGCCACCGATATCGCGCCACATGGAAATCGACCGGGAGGCCATCGTGCAGATAGTGGTCTCGGCCATCGCGCTCGTGACGTTCGTCGCCGCCGCCGTCTTCGTCTCGCTGAACTACTCCAGCAACGGCGGGCTCACAGACCAGGGTGGCATCGCGATAATCGGCGCTATCGGGCTGTTCATCGTCGTGATGCTCGCCGCCGGCATCTGGATGGAGCGACAGGAGTTCTAAGCGTCGGCCTCGTCCTCGCCGCTCTCGCCGTTCTCCTCGCGCCAGTCGACCAGTTCGTCGTCCTCGGCGTCGTCCAACTTCTGCTCGTAGTAGGCCATCGGGTGCGAGATGCGCTCGCAGAGGTCGTCCTTGTTGACGCAGTCGCCGTAGGACACCATCGTCGAACACGCCGGCGTCGAGTACTCGGTGGGGCTCGTGTCGCCGCGGATGTGGTCGACCTGATAGCGGGTGGCCTCCTCGCCGAACCCCGGGTTCACCTGGAAGAGGTCGACGATCTCGTCGGTCGTCATCCCGATGCTGGTGAGGAAGGCGGCGATGGCGAACCGCGAGTGGTGTTCGAGGTGGTCGCCTTTCTGGACCTTGTCCAGCAGCGCCTGCATGCAGGGCGGGAACATCTCGGGGACGACGGTGTCTATCTCCCGGGTCAGGTCGAGTTCGGCGAGTATCTCCTGTAGTCGCTCGACCTCCTCGTCGAGTTCGTCGGCGATGGCGTCGGGCACGTCGAACGGCAGCCCGTCGGCGACGCGGTGCCGGATGGCCTGTTTCAGCAGGACGTGCAGTTCTTCGGCGGCGATGCGGACGCGGCCGTCGGCCAGCGGTCGGTTGACCAACCGCCACTGGTCGCCCCGCTGGTCGGCCGCCAGGTCGAGGTACGCACCGACGTCGACCCAGTAGCCCGTCTCGGCCTCGTCGACCGCGGCCGCGAGGTCGAACTCCGCCAGCAGGTCCCGCAGCTCGACGCGCTCGCTCTGGGTCGACTTGAACTCCGTCGTCGCCTCGAACTCCTCGCTGAACCGCTCGCGGGCCGTCTCGGCCTCCGCACGGGCGTACTTGCGGGTGCAGACGTGCTGGTCGACCAGCGAGACGAGGACGCGGGCCACCGGATAGGACAGCAGTTCGACGCGGGTCCGGCGGTGTGGCTCGCCGACGGTGCCGTCCGTGATGGCGTGTTCGACCCGCTCCAGCGCACGCTGGGTGACCGCCTCGTCGGTGGCGACGACCTCACCGAGGTCGACCGCGGCGGCCTCGACGGCCTCGCGGGCGGCGGCGAGGAACGGGTAGCGTGCGTGGAGCGGCTGCATGGACTGGCGTTGCGCGTGTGGCCGAATAAAATCCCCGTTCCGCCCCGCCTCGAATCCCGATGAATTATCACCTCGTATATCCTTGACCCCGCCACGTGCCAGCGACCGACCGCTCAGTCGACCTGACAGAGGGGCCGCTCTTGGGGCCACTGCTCGCCCTCTCCCTGCCGCTCGTGGGGACACAGCTCCTGCAGGTCGCGTACAACCTCGTCGATACGTTCGTCGTCGGCCGACTTGGTGACGGGGCCGTGGCGGCGCTGACCTACTCGCTCCCGTTCATCTTCCTCACCATCTCGCTGGGGAGCGGGCTCACCGTCGCCGGCACCGTCCTCGTCTCCCAGCACCGTGGGGCCGGCAACGACGACCGGGTGCGGGCCGTCGCCGGCCAGACCATCGCCGTCACCGCCGTCGTCTCGGGGCTCCTGTCGGTCGCGGGCTACCTCCTCGCGCCGACGCTCCTGCCGTACATCGGGACGACATCGGGGACGGCGATCCACGCGATGGCCGTCGAGTACACCCGCATCGTGTTCGCGGGGACGGCGTTCATGTTCGGCGCGTTCGCGTTCCAGGCCATCCTTCGCGGGTGGGGCGACACGAGGACGCCGATGTACCTCATGTTCGG
Organism: Haloarcula sp. MBLA0163; assembly: GCF_055632435.1. Lineage (NCBI taxonomy): Archaea > Methanobacteriati > Methanobacteriota > Halobacteria > Halobacteriales > Haloarculaceae > Haloarcula > Haloarcula sp. MBLA0163. Next base: position 3,007,611 of record NZ_CM145745.1, on the reverse strand, counting down.
GAGCGTCGTCGCCAACGCGGTGCTGGACCCGTTCCTCGTCCTCGGCTTCGACGGCAACGTCGTCTTCTCGCTGCTGGGTCTGGGCGGCCTCGAAGCGACGCTGTACGGGCTGACCGGCTTCTCGGGGATGGGCGTCGCGGGGGCGGCCGTCGCCACCGTCATCTCGCGGGGCGGGGCCGCACTGGCCGGTTTCTGGCTCCTCTTCTCTGGCCGCCTCGGGTTCGCCGTCTCGCTGTCGGACCTCGCTCCGGACCGCGAGACGGTCCGGCAGATTCTCGACGTCGGCGGCCCCGCCGGCCTCGAACGCTCGGCGGACTCGCTGGCCTACACCGGGATGACCGTCCTCGTGGCGATGGTCGGGACGAACGCCGTCGCGGCCTACGGCGTCGGCAACCGCATCAACACGCTCGTCTACCTCCCGGCGGTGGGCCTCGCACAGGGCGTCGAGACGGCCGTCGGCCAGAACCTCGGGGCCGACCAGTCGGGCCGCGCCCGGCGGGCCGTCCTGCTGGCGGTGGGCCTCGGCGGCGGCGTCTTCCTGCTGGCCAGTCTGGGCGCCTACGCCTTCGCCGCCGCCATCGTCGCGCTGTTCTTCGACGTGAGCAAGACCGCGCCAGAGGTGCTGGCGATGGGCGCCGACTACTTCCGCGTCATCGGCCCGACGTACGTGTTCATGGGCCTCTTCCACCTCCTGAACGCCGCGTTCCGCGGGGCCGGCAGCACGCGGACGGCGCTGGGGTTCTCCGTCGCCTCGCAGTGGCTCTTCCGCATCCCGCCGACGCTCGTCCTGATAACCGTCGTCGGGATGGGCGCGGCGGGCGTCTGGTGGGGCATCGCCGTCTCACACGTGGCCGCCGCGGCGCTCGTCGGCGTCTGGTTCCTCGTCGGCGACTGGGACGAGTCCGTCGTCGACGAGGACGACCGGTCGGACGACGAGGCGGCCGCTACCGCCGACTAAATCGGTTGTGTGGGGGAGTGTAACAGACTCACGGAACGGCTATACTGACTGACCGACCAGTCAGTACCATGTCGGTCCCCTTCTCTCTCCCTCCCCGGAGGTGTCGGCGGTGACGGCGACGAGCGAGCAGTCCGAGCGGTTCACGCAGGGCACCCTCCTCTGGCCCCTGCTGGCGCTGGCCGCCCCGCTGGTCGCCACGCAACTCCTCCAGACGCTGTACAACCTCGCCGACACCTTCTGGGTCGGCCGTCTGGGGCAGGACGCCGTGAGCGCCCTCTCCTTCTCGTGGCCCATCGTCTTCCTGCTGGTGAGCGTCGGCGGCGGGATGACCGGCGCCGGCACCATCCTCATCTCCCAGCACACGGGCGCGGAGAACGACGGCCGCGTGAGCCACGTCGCCGGCCAGACGCTGGTGTTCGTCACCGCCCTCTCGGTGGCCATCTCCGTCGTCGGCTACCTCCTGACCCCGACGCTGTTGCAGGTCATCGGCACCGAGGCCGGCACGCCCATCCACGAGATGGCCGTCACGTACACGCGCTACGTCTTCCTCGGCCTGTACTTCATGCTGGGATTCTTCGTCTTCCAGGCGCTCCTGCGCGGCTGGGGCGACACGAAGACCCCGATGTACCTGATGGTCGGGAGCGTCGCGCTCAACGTCGTGCTGGACCCGATACTCATCCTCGGCTTCGCCGACAACCCCCTGTTCGCGTGGCTCGGACTGGAGGGGGTCGCCGCGAGCGCGCTCGCGGCGACGGGCTTCACCGGCCTCGGCGTCGAGGGCGCCGCCATCGCGACGATAGTCTCGCGCGGGCTGGCCGCCGCCGTGGGCCTGTGGCTGCTGTTCTCGGGCCGGGTCGGCATCGAACTCTCGCTGTCGGACCTCCGGCCCGACCTGCCGGAGATCCGCAAGATAGTCGGCGTCGGCGCGCCCCTCAGCGTCGAGACGAGCACGCAGGCGCTGTCGGTGACGGTGATGACCGCCCTGGTCGCGCTCGTCGGGTCGGACGCCGTCGCCGCCTACGGCATCGGCGGCCGCCTCACGTCGCTGGTGTGGCTCCCGATGATAGGGATGGGGATGGCCGTCGAGACGGTCGTCGGCCAGAACCTCGGCGCCGGGAAGCGCGCCCGCGCCCGTCGGACGGTCCTCCTCGCCAGCGGCATCCTCGTCGCGGTGTTCCTCCTCGCCAGCCTCGTCGTCACGCGGTTCGCGCCGGCCATCGTCGGCGTGTTCATCACCGGCGAGGGCGCCGCCGCCGTCGTCGACCACGGAACGGCGTTCCTCCGCATCGTCGCGCCGACGTGGGCCGTGATGGCCGTCTTCCACATGATAAACGGCGGGTTCCACGGCGCCGGGTCGACCCGCCTCTCGATGGGACTGGGCCTGCTGACGCTGTGGGGCTTCCGCATCGTGGTCGCCGCCACGCTCGTCGTCGTGGTCGGGATGGGCGCGCCCGGCGCGTGGTACGGCATCGCCGCCTCCAACGTCGCCGCCGCCGTCGCCGGCGCCGCCTTCTTCCTGCGCGGCGGCTGGCTGGAGGACGTCATCGACGAGGAGTCCGATGAGAGCGAGACGAGCGACGCCGCCGTGGCAGCGTAGGCGGCTTAGAAAAGACGTTCTCGGCTCTTGCTCGCGGGTTCCCGCGGTCGCCGCTGCGCGTGTCCCGATATCTTCGTTTCGCTCGGATACCGCTCCTGCTCGCGGGCCACTGCGTTCCCCGCTGTGCATCTGGCGGACCACTCGCTGCGCTCGTGGTCCGCCCTACGTCCCGTGCTGCCAGGAGTCCATATATTCGGCCTGCGCGTCCGTCAGCGAGTCGAACTCGACGCCCTCCGCGTCCAGTTTGATCTCCGCGACTTCCTTGTCGAGTCGGTCGGGCACGTCGTGGACGCCGGCGTCGTAGGCGTCGCCGTTCTCCAGCATCTCACGCACGCAGACGGCCTGAATCCCGAAGCTCTGGTCCATCACCTCGACGGGGTGGCCCAGCGCGATGGGCGTCGCGAGGTTGACGAGGCGCCCCTCCGCGAGGACGTTCAGGCGGCGGCCGTCTTCCATCTCGTAGGCCTGCACGCCGTCGCGGGCCTCGTAGGTGTCGACGGCCAGCTCCGAGAGGGCGTCCAGGTCGACCTCCACGTCGAAGTGGCCGGCGTTGGCCAGCAGGACACCGTCCTGCATCTCCTCGAAGTGCTCTTCGACGATGACGTCCCGGTTGCCCGTCGTCGTGATGAACACGTCACCCTCCGCAGCGGCCTCGGCCATCGGCATCACGTCGTACCCCTCCATGTGGGCCTCCAGCGCGCGGCGAGGTTCGACCTCCGTCACGACGACGTCGGCGTTCTGGCCGCTGGCCTTCTTCGCGACGCCCTTGCCGCAGTGGCCGTAGCCGGCGACGACGACGGTCTTGCCGGCCCACGAGAGGTTCGTCGTCATGGCGATGCTCGCCAGCGAGGACTCGCCGGTGCCGTGGACGTTGTCGAACAGGCGCTTCATCGGCGTGTCGTTCACCGCGAAGACGGGGTAGTCGAGCTCGCCGTCCTCGTCCATCGCGCGCAGGCGGTGGACGCCGGTGGTCGTCTCCTCGCACCCGCCGACGATGGTGTCGACGAGTTCGGGGTAGTCCTCGTGGATGGCCGCGACGAGGTCCATCCCGTCGTCGACCGTGATCGTGGGCTCGTGGTCGATGACGGCCTCGATGGCGGCGTAGTACGCCTCGTCGTCGACGCCGCGTTCGGCGTAGGAGGTGACGCCCTCGACGGCGTCCAGCGCCGCCGAGACGTCGTCGTGCGTACTGAGCGGGTTGCAGCCGGTGATGGCGACCTCCGCGCCGCCTTTCGCCAGCAGTTCGGCGAGGATGGCCGTCTTCGCCTCGACGTGCATCGCCATGCCGATGCGTTCGCCCGCGAAGGGTTGGTCGGCCTCGAAATCCTCGCGCAGCGACGCACAGATGGGCATGTGCTGTGCTGCCCAGTCCATCTTCCGCCGGCCCGACTCGCGGGCCGCCTCGACGTCGTCGAGTCGCTCCGAAATGGGCGTGGTCATGCCCGACAGAAAGCGGAGAGTTCCTAAAACGCTACCGAAGGCGCTCGGTTATCGGCCCTTCGCGTTCCCGTTCGCGTGGTCCGGCGGTCCGCTCTCGCCGTCCTCGTCGGCATCCTCGTCGTCGTCCTGCTCGGGCTCTTCGTCCTCGGTCTCGGCGTCCTCAGTTTCGTCTTCGGTCTCCTCTTCGTCTTCGTCGTCTGCTTCGTCCTCGTCGTCGCTCTCGGTCTCGTCCTCGTCGTCCCCGTCAGGGCCGCGGTCCTCGGGCGGGCCCGCGTCGTCGGGGGCGTTCCCGGGGTTGTTCTGGGTGACGTACTCGGAGACCTCCGGGCCGATGCCGGTGGCACCGTTCTCGAGCAGGTAGTGGACGAAGTCGGAGACGCCGGCGAACTCCTCGTCCTCGGCGGTCTGGTTGACGTAGTCGAGCGCGAGCGTGGTGGAGTCGGTCGCGTTGTCGGCGCTGGCGTTCACCTCGATGGTGACGTTCTCGCTGGGGGCGGCCAGCGACACCTCGCCGTCGGCGTCGGTCTCGTAGTCGCCGGTCCCCTCGTAGGTGGCGTTGCCGTCGGTCGAGACCGAGACGTTGGCGTCCTCGATGGCGGTGTCGTTGCGCGTCACGTCGACGGTGACGGTCCCGTCGTCGTTCTGGGCCGCCGAGACGTCGATGCCGTCGACCAGCGTGACGTTCAGTTCGGCGGTCTCGCCGTCGGTCACGGTCAGGGTGACGGGTTCGTCGTCCTCGGGCGTCGGGAGGACCACGGTGCCGTTCTCGCCGGTCTCGTAGCTCCCGGCGCCGTCGTAGTCGCTGTTGGCCTCGCGCGTGCTGACGTTGACCGTCGCGTTCTCGACGGCGGCGTCGTCCCGCGTGACCGTCACGACGACGTCACGGTTCTGTTCGACGTCGACCTCGAAGTCGGGGTCGAGCTCGACCGTCGTCGCCGCGGTCCCGTCGTCGTCGCTGGCGGTAACGGTGACGTTCACGCGCTCGTCGGGCGTCGGGAGCGCGACGGTGCCGTTCGCGTCCGTCTCGTAGCTTCCGGACCCGGCGTAGCTGTCGTTGACGGCGGCGACGGTCACCGTCGCGTTCTCGACCGTGGAGCCGTTCCGTGTTACTTCGACGGTCACGTCGTCGTCCTGTGTGACGGTCACGGCGAGCGATTCGTCGGCGGTGTCGGCGGCGGCCGCCGCCGGCGCGAGCGCAGCGCCGAACAGTGCGGCGACCGTGAGGAGGGCAATCACTTTGTTTCGCATTACGTACCAGTCGTTCACCGGATACCCCTCTAAACCCCCCTCTCGTTCACACCGTTCAGTCCGATTCCCATGTTCGAATATACCGGCGTAGAACGACCGATACGGTTCAAAGCCTGCTCTGAACGTTTAACTCTCCTCGGCCCGTCGGACGAGCGCCGCCGCGTGCTCGCTCGCTCGCTCGCGGACCGCCGCCTCGTCGAACACCGTCAGGTCACGGTCCCGCATCAGCACGTCGCCGTCACAGACGGTGTGTCGGACGTCGCTCCCGCGGGCGGCGTAGGCCAGGTGCGAGACGAGGTCGTGGGCCGGCGTGAGGTGGGGCGCGTCGAGGTCGAGGACCGCGAGGTCGGCGTTCGCGCCGGGTTCGACGCGGCCGCCGTCGAACCCCAGCAGGTCGGCGCCGTTCTCGGTCGCCATCCGGACGGCTGTCTCGGCGGCGACGGCGCCCGCGTCCTCGGCCGCGAGTTTCCCGAGCATCGCCGCGTCGCGCAGCTCGTCGAACATGTCGAGGTCGTTGTTCGAGGCCGCGCCGTCGGTGCCCAGCCCGACCGTGACGCCCGCGTCGACCAGCCGCTGGACCGGCGCCATCCCGCTGGCGAGTTTCATGTTCGAGGCCGGGCAGTGGACCGCGCCGGTCCCAGTCTCGGCCAGCAGGTCTATCTCCGTCTCGTCGACGTGGACGCAGTGCGCGAGGAAGGTGTCCTCGCCGAGCAGCCCGACGTCGTCGGCGTATTCGAGCGGGCGCAGCTCGTGGTCGTCGACGAGTGGCTCGACCTCGTCTTCGGTCTCGTTGGCGTGGAGGTGTATCGGCAGGCCCGCCTCGACGGCCTCGGGGACGAACTCGCGCAGGTACTCCTCGCCGACGGTGGTGAGGCTGTGGGGCTGGAACGTGGTCCGAACCCGGCCGTCGGCCGCGCCGTCGAGTTCCAGCGCCACGTCGAGGCTCTCCTGCACGTCGGCGCGAGCGCCCGCGTCGTCCTTCCCGACGGTGACGGCGGTGTGTCCCAGCACCGCCCGCACGCCCGCCTGCTCGACGGCCTCGGCTATCTCGTCGACGTGGAAGTACATGTCCGAGAGCGCCGTCGTCCCCGACTTCACCATCTCGACGAGGCCGAGTTCCGCGCCGACGCGGACGTCCTCGGCGGTGAGTTCGGCCTCGACGGGCCAGATGTCCTCCTGCAACCACGCGTCCAGCGGCTTGTCGTCGGCGTAGCCCCGCAGGAGCGTCATCGCGACGTGGGTGTGGGCGTTGACCAGTCCCGGCAGCACGAGGCCGTCGCTGGCGTCGAGTTCGTCGTCGCCGGACAGTTCGCCGGGGGGTTCGACGGCCAGTATCTCGCCGGCGCGCTGGTCGACGAGGATGTCGGCGCGTTCGACTGTCAGGTCCGGACGGAGGACCCGTCCGCCGCTCACGAGGAGTTCGCTCATGGCCCGGGGTTGGGTGGCCCCGGTCTTAGTTCGGCCGGGTCCGCGGTCGCCGACTCCGTCACCGTCTTACCGGTCCGGCGCGTTCGACTCGTACTCCGATGGTCGTCACCGACACCGTGCGTCGCGCCGTCAGCGGCCTCCGCGAGGGCCATCCCGGCAGACTGCTCGGGGCCGTCGCGGCCGGGTGGTTCCTCGTCCTCGGGATGCGGTTCGTCGTCCCGGCGGTGCTCCCGGCCATCAGCGAGGAGTTCGGCCTCTCGAACGCGGCGGCGGGGCTGGCGGTGACGGTGCTGTGGCTCACCTACGCCGCGATGCAGTTCCCGACGGGGGCGCTCATCGACCGCGTCGGCGAGCGCACCCTGCTGGTGGCCGCGGCCGTCCTCTCGGGGGCGGGCCTGCTGGCGTACTTCGTCTCGGCGACCTACGCCCTCTTCCTGCTGGCGACGGCCGCGTTCGGCCTCGGGACCGGGCTGTACGGGCCCACGCGGGGGACGGTCCTCTCGCGGACGTTCGACGCCAACGAGGGGACCGCCTTCGGCGCGGTGATGGCTGCGGGCTCCGTCGGCGCCGCCGCGCTCCCGTTCGTCGCCAGCGTCGCCACCGCCCGGTACGGCTGGCGCGTCGCGCTCGGCGGGGTCGCGCCACTCTTCCTGGTCGTCGCCGTCGCCCTCTGGCTCTCGATTTCGGACCGTCCGACGGCGACCGACGGGCGCCGACTCCGCGAGGACCTCCGGGCGGCGCTGGCCGGGATTCGCCAGCGGCGGCTCCTGTTGGCCGTCGCCGGCGCGACCGTCATGCTGTTCGTCTTCCAGGCGGCGACGGCGTTCCTGACGACGTACCTCGTCACGGTGAAGACGCTGGACCAGTCCACCGCCGGCGCGATTCTCTCGGCGCTGTTCGTCGGCGGCGCCGTCTCCCAGTTCGCCACCGGCCGTCTGGCCGACCGCTACGGGTCGCCGCCGGTGCTGACCGCGGTGGCGCTCGTGAGCGCGGTACCGCTGGCGCTGTTGCCACATCTCGGGGGGCGACTCGCGCTGGCGGCCGGCGCGGCCGCCGTCGGCATCCGCATGAGCGCCGGGCCGCTCTCGAACGCCTACATCGTCGACGTCCTCCCCGACGAGGTGCAGGGGACCGGCTGGGGCCTCCTGCGCTCCGCCTTCTTCGCCGTCGGGTCGCTCGGGTCGACGCTGGTCGGCCTCCTCGCGGACGCCGGCCTGTTCGACGCCGCGTTCTACCTGATGGCCGCGCTGACGGCGCTGGCGGCGGTGGCCTACCTCGCGCTCCCCCATCGGGCGTGACCCGCGAGGGAAAGACAGTTGGCCCGCCGGGTGGGAGAGTGGGTATGCGCATCGCCGTCCCCAACAAGGGCCGCCTGCACGACCCGAGCGTCGAACTACTCGAACGGGCCGGCCTCCACCTCGTCGACGGGGCCGACCGCCAACTGTACGCCCAGACGGTCGACCCCGACGTCACCGTCCTCTACGCCCGCGCCGCCGACATCCCGGAGTACGTCGCCGACGGCGCCGCCGACATCGGCATCACCGGACTGGACCAGGTGCGGGAGGCCGAGGTCGACCTCGTGGACCTGCGCGACCTCGACTTCGGCCGCTGTCGCCTCGTGCTGGCGGCGCCAGAGGACGACGACGTCACTTCCGTCGCCGACTTCGAGGGGGGCCGGGTCGCCACGGAGTTCCCGAACGTCACCCGGCGGTTCTTCGAGGAACAGGGCGTCGACGTCGCCATCACCGAGGTCTCCGGGGCCACGGAGCTGACTCCCCACGTCGACATCGCCGACGGCATCGTCGACATCACCTCCACCGGGACGACCCTGCGGATGAACCGCCTCGAAGTCGTCGCCGAGGTGCTCCAGAGCTCCGTGCGCCTGTTCGCCCGCGAGGACACCGCCGACGCCGAGAAGGTCCAGCAGGTCGACATGGCGCTGGGGTCGGTGCTCTCCGCGGAGGACAAGCGCTACCTGATGATGAACGCGCCCGAGGACGCCTTAGACGACGTGAAGGAGGTCCTGCCGGGGATGGGCGGGCCGACGGTGATGGACATCGCCGGCGCCGACGACGTGGCCGTCCACGCCGTCGTCGAGGAGTCGGCCGTCTTCGAGACCATCAACGACCTCAAGAGCGTCGGCGCGAGCGACGTCCTCGTCACCGAGATCGAGCGCCTCGTCGAGTGACCTGAGCCGGCTCAGAACACGTCGACGGTGCCGTCCTTCCGCGGTTCGGTCGCCCCCGAGAGCGTCCCGTCCTCGTACCGCGCTATCTGTGCCCCGCCGAAGTACAGCGGCACGTCCACGCGCACCTCGTGCCCGCGGCGGGCGAGTTTCGAGGCCACGTCCTCGTCGAAGCGGGCCTCCGTCGCCAGCGTCCCGTCCTCGCAGTAGCGCCAGCGCGGTTCGTCCAGCGCCGCCTGCAACGGCAGCCCGCGGTCCAGCAGGTTCGAGAGCACCTGGACGTGGCCCTGCGGTTGCATGTACCCGCCCATCACGCCGAAGGCCGCCCAGTCGTCGTCGCCGAAGCGCGCGAGGCCGGGAATCAGGGTGTGGAACGGCCGCTTGCCCGGTGCGACGACGTTCGGGTGGTCGGCGTCCAGCGCGAACGACGCGCCGCGGTTCTGGAGGGTGAGGCCCGTCTCGCCCGCCACGAGGCCGCTCCCGAACCCGTTGAACAGCGAGTTGATGAAGGAGACGACGTTGCCCTCGCCGTCGGCGACGGTCAGCAGGACGGTGTCGGCGTCCTCGGCCGGGGAGTCGAGCATCCCGACTTCCGCGTTCTCGATGGCCTCCGGGCCGACCTCCGTGGCCCGCTGTTCGGCCCATTGTTTCGACTCCAGGGGCGGCACGTCCTCGTACTCGGGGTCGGTGATGTAGTGGTGGCCGTCGGTGAACGCGAGTTTGGTCGCCTCGGCCAGCAGGTGGGTCCGTTCGACGGGGTCCTCGGTCTCCGGGACGCCGACGGCCTCGGCGATGTTCAGCGCCTCGAGCGCGACGAGCCCCTGGTTGTTCGGCGGGAGTTCGTACACCTCGCTCCCGCCGTAGGTGGTCGAGACGGGGTCGGGGTACTCCACCTCGAACCCGGCGAGGTCCGAGCGCTCGAGGAGGCCGCCCTCGGACTGGACCGTCTCGGCGATGGCGTCGGCGATAGCGCCCTCGTAGAACGGGTCGGCGCCCTCCGCGGCCAGCGTCTCGAGGGTCGACCCGAGTTCCGGCAGGCGCACCCGCTCGCCCACCTCGGGCGCTCGTTCGCCGTCCACGAGGTACTGCTCGCGGGCCGCGTCGTTGCGCAGTTCCGGTTCGCAGAGGGCCCACGCCGACGCGATGACCTCGCTCACCGGGAACCCCTCGGTGGCGTAGTGAACGGCGTCGTCGAGGACGGCGTCCATCGAGAGGCGCCCGAACCGCTCGACGGTGGCCTCCCAGCCGCGGGGCGCGCCGGGCACCGTCACCGCCAGCGGGCCGCGGTCGGGCATCTCGGCCTCGTCGGGGGCACACCCCTCGCGGTCGGCGACGCGCTCCCGCACGGTGTCCAGCGTCGCGGCTCCCGGCGCGCCGCCGCAGGCCCGCATCGCGCCCACGTCGCCGTCGGCGGTGCGGTAGAGCGCGAAGGCGTCCCCGCCCAGCCCCGTACTCATCGGCTCGACGACGTTCAGCGTCGCCGCCGTCGCCACCGCCGCGTCGAAGGCGTTCCCGCCCTCGCGCAGGACGTCGATGCCCGCCTCGGCGGCGAGTGGTTGGCTCGTCGCGACGACGCCGCGGGTCCCGTAGGCCGTCGACCGACGGGAGGTGAACCGGTCCAGGTTCGGCTTGCTGTCCATAGACGAACCCGGTGGCTGGCGCTGAAAACTGTTTGGCCGGCCCTACTCGTCGAGTCGCCAGAGCGTCACCGCGAACACGAGCCCCAGCGCGGGGAAGGCGGCCAGGCCGAGGAAGGTGCCGCTCACGCCGACGGCCGAGAGGAGATAGCCCGATATCGCCGCGCCGGCGGCGCCGACGCCGAAGTTCGTCAGGTAGGTGTAGCCGTAGGAGAGCCCCCGGTCGCCGGGTGGGCTGTACTCGGCGATGGTGGCCTGATACAGCGGCTGGAGGGTGAAGAGCAGGAAGCCCAGCAGGACGCTGACCGCGAGCAGCGGCGCCAGCCCCGCTTCGGCGGCGGGGACGAACAGCAGGGCGACGACGGCGAGGCCGCCGAACACCGCCGCGAGCCCGGTCGTCGTCTCGATGCGGTCGGTGAGCTTCCCGCCGACGTACTGGCCGGCGATGCCGACGGTCAGCAGGCCCGAGTACAGGTAGAAGGCGAGGTCGAACTCCTCGGCCAGCGGGCTCCCGGGTTCGAACACCCGCACGAACTCGGTGACGGGTGGGAGGAAGCCGCCGAGGACGTCGGGCAGGAACGTCAGCGTCCCGCGGTAGAACAGGCCGTTCGTCGTCACGACGAGCATCGCGAGGGCGAAGCCCGTGGTGAAGAGGGCGCGGCTGTCCGCGAGGAACTCGCCGACCGAGGCCGGCGGGCCGTCGTCGCCGTCCCTCGCCTCGCCCCCGTCGGTGCTGACCGCCGCCGTCTCGTCGAACTCCGCGGTGAGCGCGTACGCCACGGCCGCGACGGCCGGGACGACCAGCAGGGCGGCGACGACGCGCCAGTCGAACGCGAGCAGGAGGAGCGCGGTCAGGAGCGGCCCCAGGGCGATGCCGGCGTTGCCGGCCATCCCGTGGTAGGCGAAGCCGGTGCCCCGCTCCTCGACGCCGGTGGAGATGAGCGCCAGCCCCGCGGGGTGGTAGACGCTGGCCGCCAGCCCCCACAGCCCCAGCGCGAGGGCGATGGTGAGGACGCCGGGGGCGACGCTCAACAGGAGGAAGGAGGCCCCCATCCCGACCAGACAGGCCGTCACGAGCAGGTTCGACCCGTAGCGGTCCGCGAGCACGCCTCCGGGCAGTGCGCCCGCACCGAACAGGCCGTAGCCGACGGCGACGACGGTCCCGAGCAGCGCCGTCGTCACGGGGAACTCGGTGAGCCAGACGACGACGAAGATGGGGATAGAGAGCTCGTAGGTGTGGACGAGGCCGTGTGCCAGCCCGGTGAACGTCACGATGGCGCGGTCGTTGTCTCGCATCTACACCAGCCCGAAGATGTTGTTCAGCGCGAACCCGAGCACCGCCGCGAAGGCGAAGTGCAGGGCGACCAGCGGCGCGGTCGACCGGGTCGACAGTCGATACACCGAACTGATGGCGATGCCGTCGGCCAGCAACGTGGCGGCGACGACGACGAGGACGCCGACGCTGGGCGAGACGAAGCCCGACTCGACGCCCCACCGCTGGAGCAGGAGGGAGACGACGGTGGGGACGATGGCGGCCTTCGCGGCCAGTTGGCTCGGCGTCTCCCCGATGAAGAACGTCGCTGCCAGATGGAGTGTGATGGCGTAGAACAACCAGGTGAGCAACAGGGTGACGACGACGGCGAGGACGCCGCCGCCGGTCAGACTCGGCGTACCGGCCTGGAGCATACCCGTGGTTGGTCGCGGCGTCGCTAATGCGTTGTGTTCCCGACTGCGTAGACGGTCCCGCGGCGGGTCCCTAGTCGAGGAGGCCGAGCTCCTCGAGGCGGGAGACGATCTTGTCGACGGCCTCCTCGGCGTCCTCGGGCTTCTTGCCGCCGGTGATGACGAGCTTGCCGGAGCCAAAGAGGAGCGCGACGACGTCGGGTTCGTCGAGGCGGTAGACGAGGCCGGGGAACTGCTCGGGCTCGTACTCGATGTTCTCCAACCCGAGGCCGATGGCGATGGCGTTGAGGTTGAGGTTCCGACCGAGGTCCGCGGACGTGACGATGTTCTGGACGACGATCTCCGGGTCATCGTCGACCTGGATGTTCAGGTCGCGGAGCTTGTCGAAGACGATGCGCAGGCTCTGGTGGACGTCGTCTGTCGACTTCGCGCCCGTACAGACGATCTTCCCGGAACGGAAGATGAGCGCCGCGGACTTCGGGTCCTGTGTGCGGTAGACGAGTCCGGGGAACTGCTCGGGGTCGTAGTCGGCACCCTCGAGGTCCATCGCCACGCTCTGAAGGTCGAGCTCCTGGCCGATACCGGTCGAGGCGACGACGTTTTCGATGTTGATGGTCTCCTTGGGGTCAACCATGTCTCGATTTAAATCACGTATTTAAGGCTTATAAAGGTTCATGGCATCGACTGACAGGTCGCACAGCTAAAACGTCGCTGAGCTGATTACTTCGGCCTAAGTAGGGGTGCGTGACGGCCACCGACCGGCACGCTATTACCGGCACGGACGCACGGTACCGGCGTGTACGTCCTCGAACTAGGCGGACAGGACGACGCCTTCGCGCGCACGGAGGCCGCGAGCGCGGCCAGCGACGTCGCCACGCTCGCGCCGGGACTGGCCACCGCGCGCGGCGTCACGGCGCGCGCGCGACACCTCGCGTTCACCCACCGGGCCTGCGAACTGGTGGGGACGGGCGACCCGACGGTCGAGAGCGCGCGGGCGCTGCTCGACGCCGCGAGCCTCGACCGCGAGGGGACCGTGGCCGTGCGGGCCGTCGACGTGCGGGCGAGTTCGGGGGTCGACACCCAGCGCGCGGAGCGGGCGCTGGGCGGCGTCCTCACCGATCGCGGGTTCGCCGTCGACCTCGACGCGCCCGACCACACGCTGTACGCGTACTTCGCCGACCCGGCCGGCGACGAGGAGGCCGGCGCCGGCGAGGCCTGCTGTGCGCTCGGGTGGGAACACCTCGCGAGCGTCCGGGACTTCGGCGACCGACAGCCCACGAACCGGCCGTTCTTCCAGCCCGGGAGCATGGACCCGCTGGAGGCCCGCGCGCTGGTCAACGTCGCCGGCGCGCGGCCCGGGGCCACCGTCGTCGACCCGATGTGTGGCACCGGCGGTATCCTGCTGGAGGCGGGGCTGGTCGGCGCGCGCGTGGTCGGCGGCGACGCACAGGCGAAGATGGTGCGGGGGACCCGCGAGAACCTCGCGTACGCGCTGGACGGCGAGGGCCACCCCGACAGGACGGCCTACCCCGAGGCCGGCCGCTGGGACGTCTGTCGGTCGGACGCGGCCCGACTGCCGCTGGCGGACGACGCGGCCGACGCCGTCGTCTTCGACGCGCCGTACGGCAGACAGTCGCGCATCGAGGGCGAACTGCGCCCCCTCGTCTCCGGTGCGCTCGCCGAGGCCCACCGCGTCGCACCGCGCTGTGTGCTGGTCGCCGACCGGGACTGGGGCGACGCCGCCCGCGACGCCGGCTGGACCGTCGTCGAACGGTTCGAGCGACGGGTCCACCGGTCGCTCGTCCGCCACGTCCACGTGCTGGAGTGACCGTACGTCCAGTTTTCTTGGACATGCGTTCACTGTTGTGACGTGGTAACAAGGCTTAAGCGAGCAGACTGACCATACAGCCACACGGATGCCACGATGGTCAGACCCAGCACCCTGTGACGACGACGAGCAACTGTTCGAGTGCCCGTCCTGCGGGAAACGACTCTGCAGCGAGCTCTCGACGGTGACCTGCGACCGGTGTGACGAACAGATGCAGAACCTCAGCGTCCCGCGACCCGAGTAGCTACCGCACCGCGTCGAGCGCCGCTTCTGTGTCGCCGTCCATCCGGTCGAGTAGCGACAGCACTCGCTCCCGTGTCGCCTCGTCGGGCGTGACCAGCACCATCCCCTCGTCGGGCTGACCGTAGACGACGCTCCCGGTCTCGGGTATCGCCAGGACGGCCGGCAGCGCCGCGAGGTCCTCCTCCCCGTCGACGTCCAGCAGGGTCGTCGCGCCGCTGTCGAGTCCCTCGCGCAGTGCCGTGAGCAGCGCCCCAGTGAGCGTCGCCGCCGGGTTGGCGACGTCTACGCGGCGGTCGAACCCCTCGATGGCGGCGGTGACCTCGGTGTCGACGGCCGAGCGTTTGGTGCGCTCGTCGACGAGTGCCACGTCCGGGACCCGGCCCGCCTCCAACAGGTGGTAGGTGACGATGTCGCCGACGGCGACGAGCGGGTCGCCCGCGTCGGCCAGCAACGCCGCCGGGTCGGTGTAGAGCCGTCCCATCGGCTCCTTGAGGTCCGCGCGCAACGCGTCTGGCAGTTCGAGAACGACGTCGGACACGTTAGCGGACTTTCAGCGCGTACTGGCCCGGTTCGGTCACTTCCATCTCCCGTGCGATCTCGGACTGCTCGGGGTGGGCGATGACGACGTAGCCCGCCCAGTCCTCGGTGAGCGAGGTGCCACCGCAGGCCTCGCACTGGCTCTCTATCTCGGCGCCCTGCACCCGGTGACAGTCGCGGCAGACGAGTCGGTCCGCCATCAGCTATCACCGACTTCCGCCGTGCCTTCCCGTTTCTCGCGCTCCTCCTGGAGCCAGCCGTGTTTGCCGAGCCCGACCTGCTTGGCCGTGAGGCCGATCTTCGAGTCGCGGGGGTTGCGCTCGTCGATGCTCTTCGTGACGATGCGGGCCCGGACGGCGTCGCCGACGGTGAGCGTCCGGTTGGACTCCCGGGAGGCGAGCTGCTGGTTCTCCTCGTCGTAGGCGAGGTACTCGTCGGAGATCTGGGAGACGTGCAGCAGCCCGTCCACCGGTCCGATGCCGACGAAGGCCCCGAAGTTGACGACCTCGACGACCTCCCCGTCGACCACTTCCTGCATCTGCGGGTCGAAGGTGAGCGCGTCGAACTCGGCCTCGTAGTAGACGCCGGGCTTGTTCGGCAGGACGGCCCCGTCTCCGATGTCGTGGACCTCGATGACGGAGACGACGCTGCCGACGTCCTCGTCCATCCGGCCCTCCAGCTTGTCCTGCAGGAGCTTCTTGACCATCCCCGGACTGACGTCCGCGAGGTGGCGTGGCGGCACTTCGACCGTATCGCGTAGGCGTACCCGTTTGTACATATTATGGTTGAGTGATACCGAGTTTGTTCCGGCCCCTTAAACTAATTACTGGAACGCCTGCGTCGAGCAGGCGGCGTTTGAGGGGTTTGTCGTTCGTCACCGCGTGTGTCGCGTCCGGTCGCGTGGCGAGTTCGAGGACGGCGTCGTCGGCGTAGTCGGCCTCGGTATCGACGACCGAACACCGTTCGAGCAGGTCCCGTCCGACCCCGGCGGCCGTCGCCTCGTTGCCGGCGCCGTCGGCCAGTTTCTCCAGTTCGTCGCGGACTGCCCGGGGGACGACGTAGTCGCGGTCGGCCGCCCCGGACAGCACCCTGTCGAGCTCCTCGAACACGCGGACGTTACATTCGACCGGCATCATGAGCGCGTTCGTGTCCAGGACTATCATCCACGCAGCGTGCCGACGCCGATGAGTCGCCATCGGGCCCCGACACGCCGGTTGATAGCTATCTTCGCACCGGCCTCGGCACACACCGGCCGTTTGAGGGCGAGCTCACACTCGCCGTCGCGGGCGCTGGTGACAGAGCCGACGGTGGTGGCGGTGCCGATGGTGAGCATCAGCGGTTCGCCGGTCGATATCTCCTCGACCTCGCCGCCGTCGTCGCCGACGATGCGTTCGAGCAGGTCCACGTCCATCGTGAACTGCTCGTGGGTCGGCGGGAGGCTGCCGGGCGGGCCGGCGACCTGGCCGGCCAGCGCGTCGCCCTTCGTGATGGAGGGGTCGAGTCCCGTGCCGACGCCCAGCAGACCGCCGGGCGTGACCTCGTCGACGAAGTCCCCGCCGGCCTGCAGCGAGCGGACGTCCGTGGTGACGGGTCGCCACTCGGTCTTGCCGCCCTCCTCGACCTCGCGGCCGGGGCGGAGCTCTATCTCGTCGTCGTCCTCGAGCTTCCCCTGGACGAGCGACCCGCCGAGCACGCCGCCCAGCAGGTCCTCCCACGTGGTGCCGGGACGGTTGATGTCGAACGAGCGGGCGACCATCATCCGGGCGTCCGCGTCGGGGTCCCGTTCGGGGGTCGGAATCTCGCGCTCGATGGCGTCGATGAGGAGGTCGATGTTGGCCTCCTGCTGGGCGCTGATGGGGACGATGGGGGCGTCCTCCGCGACGGTCCCCTCCACGAACTCCTGTATCTGCTCGTAGTTCTGCATCGCCCGCTCCTCGTCGACGAGGTCGACCTTGTTCTGGGCGATGACGATGTTGTCGATGCCGATGATGTCCAGCGCCGAGAGGTGTTCCTCGGTCTGGGCCTGCGGGACGGGCTCGGTCGCCGAGACGACGAGGACGGCGCCGTCCATGATGGCCGCGCCCGACAGCATCGTCGCCATCAGCGTCTCGTGGCCGGGGGCGTCGACGAACGACACCGTCCGGAGGTAGTCGGTGTCGACGTCGTGCTCCTCGCAGCGTTCGTCGACGGTAAAGGCGTCCGGTTCGTCCTCCTCGGGACAGCGCCGGAACGTGGCGTCGGCGTAGCCGAGCCGGATAGAGATACCGCGCTTCATCTCCTCGGAGTGCTGGTCGGTCCATTCGCCGGACAGCGCCTGTACCAAGGTGGTCTTCCCGTGGTCGACGTGGCCGACGAGTCCGATGTTCACCTCCGGTTGTTTGTTCGATGTCATTTCGAGAGTAATCTTGGTGGAGATTCGCCGCGTGCGACTGATAAACCTACTGTTTGCGGGTCGTGGCCGGTCGGCGGTCCGTGCTCTCAGCCGCCGGATTCCCCCGTACGGCGCCGCTGTGCGGGCGTCACCGGCCGCTGTGGACGGCGCCGGCTCGGTCGGGGCCGCCCCGCGGGCCGCGAGCGCGCCCCAGCGCGCCGACGCGCTCCCGGACGGGTCCCGGAGCCGTGTAGCTCGCCGGCACGACGGTGCGGAAAGCATGAGAGTGCTTACAGGAACTCGTTTCTGCGAACCCTTTTTGTCGAGTGGTCGGACGTCTCGCACATGGCTCGCGCAGACGACCGCCCGGGCGAGGAGGGCGACATCGACCCGGCGACGGCGTTCGGTGTCGTCGCCAGCGAGACGCGTCTCGACATCCTCGAAGCCCTCTGGCGGGCGGACGAGACGCCCGTGGCGTTCTCCACGCTGTTCGATGCGGTGTCGCTGGCCGACAGCGGCCAGTTCAACTACCACCTCCAGCAACTCACCGGCCAGTTCGTCGCCGACGGCGAGGACGGCTACCGCCTCCGACACGCCGGCGCGCAGGTCATCCGCGCGCTCCGCGCCGGCACGTTCACCCACCAGCCCGACGTCGACCCGTTCGCCGTCGACGGCGCCTGCACGCGCTGTGGCGGGGCGCTGCTGGCCCGCTACGCCGACGAGCAGTTCGCCATCCACTGCGCCGACTGCGGGAAGGCCCACGGCGAGTACCCGTTCCCCCCGGGCGGACTGGTCGACCGGAGCGAGGACGAGACCGCCACGGCCTTCGCCGAACGGGTGCGCCACCTCCACTGTCTCGCCGCCGACGGGGTGTGTCCCGAGTGTGCCGGCCGGGTCCGGACGGTCATCTCCCGGGAGGGGGAGTGCTGTCTCGACGTCTCGGTGCGGGCGGAGTTCGTCTGCGAACGGTGTCGACACGAGCTGTGCTCGCCCGTCGGGCTCTCCCTGCTGGACGACTCGACGGTCGCGGCGTTCTACGCGGACCACGGCGTCGACCTCGCGGCCCGCCCGTACTGGACGCTCCCTTGGTGTGTCGACGACGAGTACACCACCGTCGAGTCGACCGACCCGTGGCGGGTCCGGGTCCGCATCCCCGTCGCGGACGAGGCGCTGCACGTCACGCTGGACGGTGACCTGCAGGTCGTCGAGACGGCGCGCCGGCAGTGCTAACCGCGCAGGAGGTTCATCACCTCGTCGGCGACGGCCCCCTCCACGGCGACGAGGAACCGCTCGCCCGGCGTGAGTTCGGTCTCGGGGCCGCCGATGCGCTCGCCCTCGGCGTCGACGATGATGAGGCTGCCCCGCGGGAGTCGCACCTCCGCGAGGGTCTTCCCGGCGGCCGGCGCGTCCTCGGCGATCTCGACCTCCAGTAGCTCGACCTTCCCGCCCACCTCCTCGATGCTCCGGACGCCGCCGCCGACGACCTCGTTGACCGCGACGCGGGCGGTCAGGCTCGCCGTCGAGACGACGCCGTCGACGTACTGCGGGTACAGCTCGTCCGGGTCGCCGTCGATGCGCATGACGGTGTGGACCTCGGCCATCCGCTGGGCGGCCATGCAGATGGCGAAGTTGGTCGACTCGGAGTCGGTCAGCGCCGCGACGGCGTCACAGCGGTCCGGCTGGGCCTGCCGCAACACGGCCGGCCGGGCGGCGTCGCCCTCGATGATGCTGGCGACGTACTCGGCGGCGACCCGCTCGCTCTGTTCGGGGTCGCGTTCGATGAGGACCACGTCGTGGCCCCGGTCGTCGAGCAGTTCGGCTGTTCTGAGGCCGACGGTCCCGCCGCCGGCGACGATGACGCGTAGTGACTCTGACATGGGTCAATCCTCCGGTGGAACGGTGACCTCCGGTTCGCTTATCTCCGGTTCCGGCGTCGGCACGGCCGGTTCGCCCCGGCGACGGGTGAGAACCAGGTAGACGACGGCGCCGACGACCAGCCATCCGACCGCGAGCGCCCACGTCTGGAAACTGATGAACGCCCCGAGCAGGAGGTTGAGGACGATGCCCAGGACGGGCGTCGCCGGGTAGAACGGCACCTCGAACGGCCGGCGGAGGTCCGGTTGCTGGCGGCGCAGGCGGACGACGCTCAGGTTCACGATGACGAACCCCAGCAGGGAGAAGAGGCTGGCGAGGTTGCCGACGAGTCGGATGGGGACGACCGCGACGGCGACGAGCATCACGACGGCGGAGGCGGCGATGGCGACCAGTGGCGTCCCGAACCGGTGGTGCAGGCGGCCCAGCCGGGCCGGGAGCTGGGCCTCCCGCCCCATCGCGAAGGCCACCCGACTCGACCCGATGATGACCGCGTTGAGCGCGCTTATCGTCGAGAACACCGCGCCGAAGGCGATGAGCGCCGCCCCGCTCCCGAGCAGCGGGAAGGCGGGCATGAACCCCTCGGCGGCCTCCGCGATGGCCGTCTCGCCGGCGCCGGCCAGTCCCTCCGCGCCCAGCGTCCCCAGCGCGACGAACACCACGAACAGGTAGACGACGACGGTCGTCGCCACGGACAGCAGGATGGCCCGCGGGATGTTCCGCTCGGGGTCCTCGACCTCCTCGGTCACCGTCGCGATGAGGTCGTACCCCTGGAAGGCGATGAACGTCAGTCCCATCGCCGGCAGCACAGAGATGGGGTTCCCGCGCTGGAAGAACGGGGTGAACTCGCCCACGTCGACGAACTGCAGGCCGAAGGCGACGAACACCACGAGGATGGCTATCTTCACCAGCGTGATGAGCGTCTCGGCGCTCCCGCTGGCGGCCGTCGAGACGGCGTTCAGCGTCACGAAGACGACGACCACCGTCGCCGCCCAGAACAGCACGTTCCCCGGGAGCGTGACGCCGAAGATGTGGCCGAACTCGATGAAGTTCGAGGCGAACCCCAGCGCGTACAGCGCCCCCGCTATCATGTAGGTGAACCACCGGGTCCACCCCATCACGAACGCGACGGGCGCCGAGAACACCTCCCGGACGTAGGCGTAGCCGCCGCCGTTGCGCGGGATGGCCGACGCCAGTTCGGCGTACGACAGCGCGGTGAACGTCGTCACCCCGCCGTTCAGCGCGAACACGAGGATGGCCGCGGGGCCGGCCGTCTCGACGGCCAGCCCCGTCAGCACGAAGATGCCCGCGCCGATCATCGCGCCGATGCCGACCATCGTCGCGTCCAGCAACGTCAGCGTCGCCGCCGGCGACCGCTCGCCGGCGTGACTCACGCGTCACCCTCCGCTCGGAGCGCGTGGTTGCCGTTTCGTGTCATTCGAACACACGTATCAACTAGTTCACACTCTGGTAGTATAAATCTCCACCCGGGCGCGCCGCTTTTGTCGCTCTCGCCCCTCGACGTACCCGTGCGGGAGTTCGGCTTCGAACTGGCGCTGTGTGCGGCCCTCGAACGGGAGGGCCACCTCGTGAGCCGCCAGCTCGGCGGCCACGTCCACGGGCGCCGCGTCCTCGACACCGTCGTCGTCCACCCGACCGAGGCCGTCGCCGACAGGGCGGCCATCACGGCCGAGCGCATCCCGACGGCGGCCGTCGAGTCGGACGTGGGGCCGGGCCGGGCCCGCTACTGGAAGGACGCCTTCGACTGCCACCCGGACCGCGCCGAGCGGGCGACCGAGCTCGCCGTCGAACGGGGCTTCTTCGAGCGCGAGCGACGCGGCGGGCGCACCTACGTCCGCCAGACCGCCCGCTACCCCGACTGGGTCGAGGGCATCACCGCCATCGAGAACAAACCGGACCTCGACAGGCCGGGGGACCTCCACGCGCAGTTGCGCACCGACGTCTCGCTGGCGCTGGTCGACCGGGTGGTGTTGGCCACCGCCGACTACGTCACGCGCGCCCACCTCAACCGCATCCCCGAGGAAGTCGGCGTCTGGCGGTTCGACCCCGAGAGCGGCGAACGCGAGGTGGTCCGCGAGGCGACCGAGCTGGCCACCGACGCGGGCGGCGTCGAACTGCTCGACCAGTCGCCCGCCCGGACTGACGTGCGCGTCGTGACGGCCGGCGAGAAGGCCCGCGCCCGGACCAGACTGGCAGAGCGGGCCTACGCGAAGGGGTGGCGGAGCTTCGAGTACCCGGCCTGCGAGCGGTGTGTCCCCGACGGCGACGGTCTCCCTCACTGTGCGTGGAAGGGCCGTCCCGTCCGGGCGACCGAGGAGTGCGGGGCCGACTGCGGCGGCTACGAGTCGGCGGACACGCCGGCCGTCGACGGCGAGGCCCGTCGCGCCGAGCGCACGCCGTGGGACCCCGACCCCGACGGCCGTCGCCGGCGGCAGTCCGGCCTCGACCGGTTCCTGTGACTCAGCGGGCGCGCCTCGCGGTCCGGAACTGGTGGTCGACGGCCAGCGCCAGCGCGAACGCGATAGCCACGTCCAGCGTCCACGACACCGCGCCGGTCGCGAGGAGGTCGCCGCTCGCGGAGACCAGCAGTGCCATCGCCCCGGCCACCAGCGGGTACGGCCACGAACGGTCCACGGTGGCCGATGACGGGGCGTCCACTTACGAGATACGGTCGCGCTCGGCGTCGGTCCGGTCGTCCGCGAGCGGCCGGCCGTCACCCGCCGCCCCCGTGTGGTCCTCGTAGGTGTCGCCGGTCACGTCGGGGGCTTCGGCCGCGACGTTCTCGGCGTGGCCCGTCCGGGCGCGGTAGTTCGCGGCCGTGGCGATGGCGACGCCGGCCGCGAGCCCGACGACGAGCACCCAGTCGACGTAGCCGGCGAACAGCCACAACCCGACGACGGCGAGGCCAGCGCTCACCAGGGCCCCGCCGACGGTCTCTGCGACGCCACGCCTGTCCATGCCTCCGTCTGCGGTGTACTCGCACAAAAGTGTGCGGACGCTTTCACGTGGTCGAACCGGCCGCGCTCACAGCGAGAACCGCTCGCCGTCGACGGCGATGTCGTCGGCGAAGGCGCGGTCGGCGGGGACGTAGTGGGCGGTGTGGACGATGCGGTAGGCGTCTGCGTCGACGTCGGCGGCGAAGTCCCGCGCCCCGGGCAGGGTCATGTGCTTCGTGCCGAAGGTCCGCGGGACGCCCTCCTCGTCGTGGTGGGCGCCGCCCTTCGGGTGGAACTCGCAGGCCTCCTCGTGGACGATGCCCTCGACCAGGGCGAGGTCGGCGCCCGAGAGCGCGGCCTTCGAGCGCTCGGGGATCTCGTAGCAGGTGTCCCCCGAGATAGCGAGGACCGCGCCGCTCGACGGCTCCTCGATGCGGAGGCCGTAACACAGCAGCGGCGGGTGTTCGACGGGGACCAGCGTCACCTCGAACCCGGCGACGGTGAACGTCTCGTGTGGCGTCTGGGCGTGGACGGAGACGGTGTCGAGGTAGTCGTACCGGCTCCGTATCCCCTCGGCGACGCTCTCGCCGGTCACCGGGTCCGTCTCGTCGGCCGCGTGGACCGGCAGGTCGTCGAACAGGCGGTAGGCGTTGCCCAACCCGTCGAGGTGGTCGAAGTGGACGTGCGTGACGATGGCCGCGTCGGGGAGTCCCACGTCCTGGGTCAGGAACTGGTGGCGGAAGTCCGGGCTGGCGTCGACGAGGAGGGACTCGCCGGTCTCCTCGTTGCGAACGAAGACCGAGAACCGGGAGCGCTCGACGCCGTCGCTCGGGTCGACGCCCCGCTCGCGCAACCGCTCTCGCAGCGGCGCGTCGGGGTCGCGGGCGCGCTCGCAGGTGTCACAGTCGCAGTCGACCGTCGGCGTCCCCGTCGTGTCGCCGGTGCCCAGCAGCGTGACCTCCATCGCTTCCCCCTCGGACGGCGACGTGGGTAAGTCCCGCGCTTTCCCGACCTCACTCCTCGGTGACGAGGTCCTCGGAGTCCAGCCCGTGCCGCGTGGCGGTGTCGGCGATTATCTCCTTCGCTCGCTCCTCGGCCACGTCGTCGACCAGACACTCGATGAACCCCGAGAGCAGCGCCGGGCGGATGCGCAGGTCGACGAACTCCACCTGTCCCTCGGCGACGACCACGTCGATGTCCCACTCGCCTTCCTCGGGGTCGGTCATGCGGACGTCGACCCAGTCGGCCGCGGTCTCGTCGGGGTCTGTGAACACGTCGCTTGCCATAGCCGTCACTGACGACGCGGAGGCACATAAGTATCGACTCGAAAACGTGTCCCGTCGGTACCGTCGCGCTGTGACGCCGACGGTCAGTGGTCGTGGTCGTGGCTGTGGCCGCCGTCGCTCGCCGCGTCGGCCCCGTCAGAGAAGTCGCCACCGGCCACGAGGGCGTCGTGGTCCCCGTCTATCATGTCCATGTTCTTCAGGTTGTCACGCTCCTCGAAGTCCTTGATGGCGTCCTCGAGGTCCTGCTGGGTGAGCGTGGTCCGTTCCTCGGTCAACGCCTCGAGGACGGCCTCGCGGAGCACCATCCGGAGGTCGCTGCCGGTGAGGCCCTCCGTGAGCTCG
This sequence comes from Haloarcula sp. MBLA0163, assembly GCF_055632435.1. NCBI lineage: Archaea > Methanobacteriati > Methanobacteriota > Halobacteria > Halobacteriales > Haloarculaceae > Haloarcula > Haloarcula sp. MBLA0163. The sequence goes on along the minus strand of NZ_CM145745.1, from coordinate 2,983,999 downwards.
GCCAGCGTCACCGGGTCGAAGTCGGTGATGTCCATCTCCCGGGTGACGATGCGGAGGATGTCCGCGCGCATGTCCCGGTCGGGCTTGGGGAAGTTGACGATCTCGTCGAAGCGCCGCCACGCCGCCGCGTCGAGCTGGTCGGGGTGGTTTGTCGCGCCGATGAGCAACACCTCGTCCTGGATCAGCGAGATCTCGTCGATGCTCTTCAGCAGGGTGTTGACCGCGCGCTTGATGGCGGCGTGTTCGTCCGACGAGCGGGTCTTCGCGACGAAGTCGAACTCGTCCATGAAGAGGATACACGGCGAGAGCCGTTTGGCCACCTCGAACACCTTCTCGACGTTCTTGGCCGTCTCGCCGAGGTACTGGCTCGTGATCATCGACAGTTTCACCTCGACGAACGGCAGGTCGAGGTCGTGGGCCAGCGCCCGGGCGACGCTGGTCTTGCCGGTGCCCGGCGGGCCGACGAACAGCAGTTTCCCGATCTCGCGCAGGCCGATCTGGGCGAGGTAGTCGCGGTGTTCGATGGCCTTCACGATCTTCTGGATCTCGCCCTCCTGGTCGGGGGTCAACACGAGGTCGTCGAGCGTCGTCTCGACCTCGGCGGGGGCGCGCACGTCGACGAGGTCCAGCATCTCCTCGTCGTCCTCGTCGTCGCTGTCGAACGCCTCCTCCAGCATCGCGTCGATGAACGCGCGGTCGGCCCGCGCCGGTCGGTTCGTGGCCCGTACGGTCTCGTAGTCCACGTCGAACTCGTCGCCGTAGGCCGCCGCGAGGACGGGGTTGCGTGCGAGGCGGTCGGCGTCGACCCGTTCGAGGTACCACTCCTCGGCCAGCTCCTGGTCGGTGAAGGAGATACTGCCGGAGAAGTCGTCGCGGTCGGTGAACATCAGCCCCGAGACGGCGCTCCAGGGCCGCTCCACGCCGGTCGCTTCGCTCGCCGTCGTGTTGGTCGCCGACAACGGTCGCTCGATGTCGCCGTCGCTCCAGAACACCTCTCGGTAGGCAGGGGGTAGGTCGTCCGGGTCGAGGTCCCGTCGTTCGCTGTAGACGGCTGTCGTCAACAGGAACTCGACGACGTCCAGTTCCGGGTTGCTCATTCCCACTTACGTTGCCACGCGATTGGGATAAGTGACTCGAAGCGCCGGCGTCGTGGGGGCTCGGAAGCGACCGGCTCCCTTTCGGCCAGCACAGTGGTATTTAAATCAACAGGTCTGGATTTATATGATTGGGGCGTGTGGTCGTCTACCATGGCATCGGATGGTGTTCTCACACGGTGGTATCGCGGCCGTATCGGTACGCCGACTACAGACGACGAAGTGTACGGGTACTGGCTGTTCGTGGTCGGGTTGGTTCTCGGGACGCTCGGACTGGCGCTGTTCTACGCCGCTGCCCCGCGCTCGGGGCTTCGCGAGGTCGGCTACGTCCTCGGGGCGCTCGGGTTCGCGTCGCTGTTCGTCGGCCCGACCCTCCGACTCCCGCTCTCACGCCGGGCGCTGTTCGCCTCCTACGCCGGCGCGGTGGTCTGTCTCGTCGCGACGGTGTGGTTCACGACCATCTACCCGGCGGGGTGGAACGGGCCAGAGGGGAACCCTGCGGTCACGCTCTACGTCGTCGGGCTCGCGCTGGCGGCCGTCGGCGCGGTGTTCGCACCGCTGTTGACCGGCCGCCAGGAGGAGTACGACCGGGTCCACGAGGAGGCGGCGGCCGCCACCGAAGCGGCCGAACGGGCGACCGAGACGGCCGAACGGACGGCTGCCGAGCGCGACACGTTGTCCGACGACCTGCTGGCGAGCGAGACGGCCCGTGACGCCCTCTCGACGGCGCTCGACGCCACCGAGGCGGAACTGAGCGTCGCGCAGGCCACTATCGCCGCGGCGATGGACAGCAAGGCCACCTTCGAGATGTACGCCGACAGGGCCGGCAAGTACCGCTGGCGACTCCGCCACCGGAACGGCAACGTCGTCGCCGACAGCGCACAGGGGTACTCGACCAGACAGAAGGCCATGCAGGGGCTCCGCAGCGTCCAGACCAACGCCGCCGGCGGCGCCGTCGTGTTCCTGGAGGCGGCCACGGAGGACGACACGGCCGAGGACGTCCCCGAGGTCCCGGCGCCCGAGAGTCAGGGGACGTTCGAACTGTTCGAGGACAACGCCGGGGAGTTCCGCTGGCGGCTCCGTCACGACAACGGCAACGTCCTGGCCGACAGTGGCGAGGGCTACGTCTCGAAGTCCAACGTCCGACGGGCGCTCGAGAGCGTCCGGGCGCACGTCCCCGGTGCGGCCTACCTCAAGGTCGACCCCGTCGCCTTCGAGGTGTACGCGGACAGGGCCGGCCAGTACCGCTGGCGACTCCTCCACAAGAACGGCGAGATCCTGGGCGACGGCGGCGAGGGCTACCCGACCCGCGCGAAGGCCCGCAAAGCCGCCGAACAGGTCCAGTTCCGCGCTCCCAACGCCGAGGTCGGCGAGGAGTTCGAGGTGTACGAGGACAACGCCGGGGAGTTCCGCTGGCGCCTGCTCGACGACGGCGAGATAATCGCCGACAGCGGCGAGGGCTACACCGAGCGCAACAAGGCGGTCCGCGCGGTCGAACGCGTCCAGTCCTACGCCGCCGAGGCCGACCTGTTGACGGTCGGGAACGCGGCCTTCGAGATATACGAGGACCGCGCCGACGAGTGGCGTTGGCGACTCCGTCACCGCAACGGCGAGATAATCGCCGACAGCGGCGAGGGCTATCCCAAGCGAAGCGGGGCGGTCGCGGCCGTCGAGCGAGTCAAGCGCCACGCCCCGGGTGCGGACCAGCAGGAAGCGTAGCCCACGCCCCGTCGGCGAACGCTTATGCTCCGGAGCGACGAAGTTCCACTCGTATGACAGTTGAGGACATGGAGCAGTACGGCCTCACGCGGATGAGCGACGCGGAGATGCGGGACTTCGTCGCGAGCCAGCGGACCGGCGTCCTGGCGCTCCCGGCCGACGACGCGCCGTACGTCGTCCCGATGTCGTTCGGCTACGACGGGGCGTCGACGCTGTACTTCACGTTCGTCGGCGGCCCCGACAGCAGGAAGCGGGCGTTGATGGAGCGCGCCGAGACGGTCCGGTTCCTCACTTACGCCGCCCAGTCACCCTTCAACTGGGAGAGCGTCCTCCTGACGGGGGCCGTCGAGCACGTCCCCGCGTCCGAGTGGGACGAACTGGCGGCGGTCCTCGAGACGGCGTGGCGGCCGGACGTGTTCGAGGCCGCCCGGGAGTCCGAGGCGGTGACCGTCTACCGGTTCGCCGTCGACGACTGGGCGGGTATCAAACACACGGGTCTGCCGCCGGGGTTCGACCCCGACCAGTCGCCGGCCTGAGCGCGGGACAACTCGGGTCCCGCGGTCCCGAGTTTGTGAGCTTTTAACACGACCGGTGGCGTTGTCCTGTCCATGTCGACACCGGTCATCGTAGATGCAGTTCGGACGCCACAGGGCAAAGAGGACGGCGCACTCGCGGGCGTGCGCAGCGAGGACCTCTCGGTGCCGCTGGTCAACCAGTTGCTCGCCAGCACCGGCGTCGAGAGCGACGAGGTCGACGACCTGCTCTGGGGGTGTGCCCAACAGCGCGGCGAACAGGGCAACAACATGGCCCGGGTCGTCGCCCTGCTGTCGGACCTCGGCGAGAGCGTCCCGGCGTCGACCATCAACCGCTGGTGTGCCTCCTCCGCGGAGGCCCTGATGCGGGCCGCCGACGCCGTCGCGGCGGGCCAGCGTGACGTGCTCATCGCCGGCGGCGTCGAGTCGATGTCCCGCGTGAAGATGGGCGAGAACACCCACAACGTCCACCCGCGGCTCGCCGAGCTCTACAACATCGGCGAGCTCCAGATGGGGATGACCGCCGAGAAGGTCGCCGAGGAGAAGGAGGTCGCCCGGAAGGAACAGGACGAGTACGCCGTCCGGAGCCACCGGCGCGCCGCCGAGGCGACCGACTCCGGCCGGTTCGACGACGAACTCGTCCCCATCGACACCGACGAGGGTCAGGTCGAGGCCGACGAGGGCATCCGCCGGGACACCGACGTCGAGACGCTCGCGGGCCTCCCGACCGTGTTCAAGTCCGACGGGACGGTCACGCCGGGCAACGCCTCGCAGGTCTCCGACGGCGCGGCGGGCCTCATGGTCACCTCCCGCGAGTTCGCCGAGGAGCGCGGCCTCGACGTGATGGCCGAGATCGGCGCCCACGAGGTGGCCGGCGTCGACCCGACCGTGATGGGCATCGGCCCGGTCCCCGCGGTGCGCCAACTGGCCGAGCGGACCGGCCGCGACACGGACGCGTACGACCTCGTGGAGCTGAACGAGGCCTTCGCCTCCCAGTGTCTGTACTGCCAGCGCGAACTCGGTTTCGACGACGACATCTACAACGTCAACGGCGGCGCCATCGCCATCGGCCACCCCCTCGGTGCGTCGGGCGCGCGCCTCCCGGTGACGCTCGTCCACGAGATGGAGAAACGCGACGCCGACCTCGGCCTCGCGACGGAGTGTGTCGGCTTCGGCCAGGGTGCGGCCATCGAGTTCCACCGGCCGTAACCTGGGCACGTACCGCCCGGCTCAGTCGCTCTGTTCTCGAATCGTCAGCGACCGCACCGAGTAGTCCTCGACGAAGGCGCCGGGCCCGCCGAGGGTGACGCGGTCCCCGTCGACCTCGAGGACGAGCGTGTTCTGGACCGGGAAGTCGTAGGTGGTCGGCTCCAGCAGTCCCTGTTTGATGTCGACGACCGTCCCGGTGAGCGTCGCGTGGTCCTGCCCCGGGAAGAGGTCGGCCGTCACTTCGATGTCCCTCTCGGCCGCGTGTTTCGTCGCGACGAAGACGCCGTGCCGGAAGGAGAGGCCCTGAGCCGGCAGTGGGCGCGGGTCCGCGCTGGCGACCTCCTCGCCGGCGGCCCAGAAGTTGAACCACTGGGACCCGATGGCGCCGGAGGCCTTCGGGCTCTGCTCGAGGACGAGGCCGTAGTCGCCGTCGCGGTGTTCGCCACGCAGCAGCGAGGAGTCGCTGGTGACCGAGACCGCGTCGTCTATCATCACGAGGCTCTCGACCGGTGGCTCCCACGTCCTGACGACGTTCGCGACGTCGGTCGCCCGTTCGACGGCCTCGCTGTCCTCGCCACCGAGCAGGAGGGCGACGAACACCCCGCGGTCGCGGGCCCGCACCAGCGGTTCGCCGAGGCGGTCGGCGACGGGGGCCGGCACCATCATGAACACCTCCGCCTCGGCGTCGTCGATGAGCGTCTCCAGGCGCTGATACAGCGTCTGTCGCGCCCGGACGAGCTCGATGGCCGGGTAGTCCCGTTCCGTGTCGGTGAACCGCTCTGAGAGGTCCGATTCGAGCTCGGTCAGCTCCTCGGTCATCGACTCGACGGCAGACTCCGGGTCGACGGCGCGTACCCGCGTCGGCGTCCGGTGGTCGTCGACGACGACGAGGCCGCGGTCGGCGAGGCTCTCGACGAGGTCGTAGACGTACCCCGTCGAGATGTCGGTCGCAGAGCCCACCTCTGCCACCGTCGCCGAGCCCCGTTCGAGGACTGCCAGATAGGTCTCTGCCTCCGCCTCGGAGAGGCCGAACTGCGTCAGTCGGTCCACTGTCGAATCCATTTACACCCCCCGAGGACAGCGACCCCCTTTACTGCACCGCTCACACGCTCTCTGCGGGGAGTCGGCGGCGCTCACCGTCTCGCCGCGGGCCGGGCCCGCTGCCGTCGCGACAGACGGGGTGGCGACAGTGCGGACGCACGCGCTCGTCGTAGGGCTATATATCGGTCATAGTAGCGTTTTCAACCCCCATTCGGGAACTGTCCGGTGATGGCAACACCGACGGCCGAGTACGCCGACATCGTCACGACGCGGACGGCGACCTACCTCGACGCAGTCGCCGACTGCGTCCTGTTGCTGCCACAGACACTCGCCGCGTACGGCGACGACCCGGCGCGGCGCGAGGCACTGACGACCCGACTCGCCGACCGCGAGTCCGACTGTGACGACCACCTCCGCTCGCTTCGGACCCACCTCGCCCGCGCGCCGCCGAACTTCACCGGCGTCTACCTCCGGGCGGACGCGCTGGCGGAACTGTACGCCCGCGTCGACGAGATACCGAACGCCGCGGAGACGTTCGTCCGGGACCTCGAGGCCGTCTCGCCGGCCCTCGACGACCGGACCCGCGAGGCGTTCACCGACGTCGCCGCACTGGCGGCCAGAGCGACCCGCCTCCTCGTCTCGGTCACGCGGGGCTACGTCCGGTCGCTGACGACCGCGGGCCCGTCGCCCGACGTCTCCGAGACCGTCGACCGCGTCGCCGGCATCGAGTCGCAGTGCGACGACCGCCGACACGTGGTCACCTCGCGGGCGTTCGACGAGCGCGCCGTCGGGGACGCACTGCTGGTCAGGGAGCTCTCGCAGTCGCTCGACGCGGTGCCAGACGCCGTCGAGGACGCCGCCGACCACCTCCGGTTCTGCTGGAGCGCCGACTGAGGACCCGGCCGCCCTCGCGGCGCCGTAGCCACACCTCCGGTACCGTCCGCCTCGAGGTCTCGCTATCGCCGCGTCTCTTCCGAGCGGAACAATAGAAAAATTTACACGTGCTCGCTGTCTCGTTCGGGTGCCGGGCGCTGGGCTGTCAGAGGTCCGTCGCCGTCGCCGACGGCGGCGGACGACGCGGCGTAGCAACCGTCGGTGGCACGACCCACCGACCACGTCTCTTCGGTTGTCTCCCGTTCGCTGTGACTTATACCGGCGGCGATACACCCCACGGTATGAGCCTGCAGGCACTGTTCAACGACATCCCGTTCGTCGAGGAACTCGGGATATCGCTCACGGACGTCGGCGACGGCCACGCCGAGGCCCGTCTCCCGCTGCGCGACGAACACTCTTCGAACCCGAACGCCCGCATCGCCCACGGCGGGGTCACCTACTCGCTGGTCGACACCGTCGGCGGGGCGGCCGTCGTCTCGGTGTCGGGGGCCATCTCTCCGACGGTGGACATGCGAATCGACTATCTGGCGCCCGCGACGGACGACCTGCGGGCGACGGCCGACGTCGTCCGGAACGGCGGGAGCGTCGCCGTCGTCGACGTCGAGGTCCACGACGCCGCCGACCACCACGTCGCCAGCGCCCGCGGGACGTACAAGACCGACGGCGACGGCGGGCAGTCGCCCTGGACCGAGGGCGTCGACGCCGACAGCGTCGAGCAGCTCTCGGACTAGTCGCCGGCGACCAGTTTCATCCCGTCGCGCACCGACTCGCGGCGACCCAGTAGCGTCACCATGTCGCCCTCCTGCAGGACGTAGTCGGCGGTCGGCACCCGCGACTCCGTGTGCTCCCCGCCGCTGACGAGGGCGATGAGACAGGCCTCCGGGAGCATCGGCCCGACGTCACGGACCGGCTTGCCGATGAGGTCGGGGTTGCGTACCTCGACCTCCTGGACGTCGCCGGTCCGGCCCACGTCGGTCATCCAGTGGGCGATGGCCGGCCGCTCTATCTGGTTGTCGATGGCCCACGCCGTCGCCATCGCCGAGGAGATGGTCCGGACCCCGAGGTCCTCGAACGCCTCGACGTTGTCCGGGTTGTTCGCCCGGGCGATGACGTGGTCGATGTCGAACTTCGAACTCGCCAGCTGTGAGACCAGCAGGTTCGCGTCGTCGTCCCCGGTGGCGGCGACGACGGTCTTGGCATTGTCCGCGCCTGCAGAGCGCAACACGTCCGTGTCGGTCCCGTCGCCGATCTCGACGGTGTACCCTTCGTTGCGCCCTCGTTCGACTATCTCTTCGTCCTCCTCGATGATGACGACGTTCTCGCCCCGGTCCTCGAGGCGCTTGGCGAGCGCTCGGCCCACCTGTCCGCCGCCGACGATGATGACTCGCATTGGTATCACGTCCAGTTTTTCCGCGATGTACCGCGCCGACCCGCCTTCCAGCAGGGCCGTCGCGAAGATGACCAGAAACACCGTTCCGAGCAGAATCTCGGCCTGACTGGTCAGCAGGTCCGCCTGCGCCAGCAGTTCGGTCGCCTCCTGTCCGCTCGCCTCGGCCGCCTCCGCCCGCAGTTCCTCCGCGACGCTGTTCAACTCCACGGCGAAGAGCGTCGCGACGGAGGCCGGGATGATGCCGCGCGGCCCGACGAAACTGACGAACAGCTTCTCGGCGCGCGTGAAGCGGTCGCCGACCGTCGAGACGAACACCAGGAGCGGTCGGATGACCAGTGCGACGGCCAGCACCACGGCGATGCCGGCCAGTCCCACGTCGATGAGCGCGTCCAGACTGAGCTGGGCCGCCAGCGCGATGAACACGAACGAGAGGACCAGCAGGGTGATGTCGCCCTTGAACGCCTCGATGTCCTCCTCGTAGGGGTGGTCGACGTTGCCCAGCGCTATCCCGGCGGTGGCGACGGCCGCGACGCCGGCCTCCGTCGCGATGGTGTTGGCGGCCGCGTACGCGACCAGCGCCCCCGCGAGCACCAGCAGGCGGGAGTTCCGGGGCGCGTCGCCCGGCGAGAGGTCGATGTACTGCAGGAGGTAGTACAGCAGGCCCGCGACGAGCAGGCCGACGAGCAGGCCGGTCCCCAGTCGGAGCGCGAACGCCTGCAACAGGCCGTTGCTGCTCGCGCCGGGGTTGACCGTCTCGAAGACGACGACGGCGATGATGGCCGCCGTCACGTCGTTGACGATGCCCTCCGTCTCCAGCGCCGTCGCGACCCGGTCCCGGACCGGGACGACGTTCAGGATGGGCGTGATGACCGTCGGCCCCGTCGCGACCAGCAGGGCCCCGACGAGGAACGCGAGGTTCCACGAGACGGCCTCGTCGGCGAACGCGAACTTCACGGCGGCGGCCGTCCCGACCAGCGCGATGGCGGCGCCCAGCGTCACCAGCCGGAACGTCGCCGTCGGCGCCTCGCGGATGCGCTCGAACCGGAGGTGGTACGCCCCCTCGAAGACGATGATGGCGACGGCGAGGCCGACGATAGCCGACAGCGCCCCGCCGAACGTCTCGCTCCCGATGAGGCCGAGTCCCGGTTGGCCGATGGCGACACCGACGAGCAGGTAGAAGATGATACTCGGGACCTGCAACCGGGCGGCGAGCACCTGTGCGAGCACACCCAGTCCGATGATACCGGCGACCAACGGAATCAGGAGTGTCGAGCTACCAGCCACTGCTGTCCTCCATCTAACCCGCACAAGGGCACCCCTCTGTATAAACGCACTCACTCCAGACGGGCGCGCCGCCGTCCGGTTACGCCGAGCGGGCCGGCGCGCCGCCGCTCAGTCGTCGGCGGTCTGTCCGCCGACCCGCGCCTCGTCGGCGAACGCCTGTTCGTCGTAGATGCGGCCGATACGGTCGGTGTACCGCTCCTTGATAGCCGGGCGTATCTTCTTCATCGTCGGCGTCAGCAGGCCGTTGTCCTCGGTGAACCCCTCGGCGAGGAGTTCGAACCGCTTGACCGTCTCGTGGGACTCGAGGGACTCGTTGGCCCGCTCGACCGCCTGCTCGACGAGGGCGTGAGCGTTCTCGTCGTCCGCGAGGCGCTCGGGGTCGTCGGGAATCGAGACTCCCTCGTCGGCCGCTCGCTCGGCCAGTCTATCGACGTCGGGGACGACCAGCGCGCCGACGAACTTCTCGCCGTCGCCGAGCGCCATCGCCTGGTCTATCTCCGGCCGGTCCTCCATCGCCTCCTCGACGTGCTGGGGGGCGACGTTCTTCCCCGTCGAGAGGACGAGCAGCTGTTTGGCGCGCTCCCGGAACACGACGTAGCCGTCGGGGCGCTGCGTGACGATGTCGCCGGTCCGGAAGTAGCCGTCGTCGGTGAACGCGTCCGCGGTCGCCTGTGGCAGCTCCCAGTAGCCGTCGGTGACGTTCGGCCCCTTCACGAGGAGTTCGCCCGTCTCGCCCATGACGCCGCCGAGGTTCTCCTCGGGGAGGACGTGCGTGTCGAGCTCGAAGTCGATATCCGGGACCGGCGTGCCGATGGTGCCGACCTTCGGCTCCTCGATGGGGTTCGTCGTGACCACCGGCGCGGCCTCGGTCAGCCCGTAGCCCTCGTAGATGGGCAGCCCCATCCCGTGGTACAGCTCGGCCAGGTCCTTCGAGAGCGTGCCGCCACCGCTGACCAGCATCTCGACGTTGCCCCCGAGCGCGTTCCGGACCTTCGAGAACACCAGCCGGTCGGCGACGGCGTACTTCGCCCGCAGTGGGACGCCCGGCAGCTCCTCGCGGTGGTAGCGCCGGCCCACGTCCACCGCCCACTCGAAGATGCGCTTGCCGACCGCGGACTCCTCGGCGTCCTCGCGGATCGCGTCGTATATCTTCTCGTACACCCGCGGGACGCTCGTGGCGACGTTCGGCTGGACCGACTGGAAGTCATCCTTGAGCGTGTCGACGCTCTCGGCGTAGGCGACACAGCCACCCACCGAGAAGATGAAGAAGTGGCCGGTCAACCGCTCGAAGACGTGTGCCAGCGGGAGGTACGACACCGTCTGTGTGTCGGCGTCGATCCGTGGCAGGCCGGACGGGAGGTCGGCCGACGGGCCGTACCCCGCCTCGCACTGGGCGGCGTTGGCGGCGAAGTTCCGGTGGGTCAACCGGACGCCCTTCGGCTGCCCGGTGGTCCCCGACGTGTAGACGAGGCTCGCGAGGTCGTCGGGGTCGCGCTCGGCTATCCACGTCCGGTACCGGGGCTCGTCGAACACGGCCTCGCCCCGCTCGTACACCTCGGCGAGCCCGTAGACGTCCTCGCGGTCGCTCTCTGTCTCGTCCATCACGACGTACTGCTCGACGGGGACCTCGTCCTCGACGGCGAACACCCGTTCCAGGAGCTCGTCGTTCTCGACGACGACGGCCGTCGCAGCCGGGTCGGCGAGCAGGTGGCGTGCCTGCTCCGGCGAGGAGCTCTTGTAGACGGTGGTGACGACAGCCCCGGCCGCCAACAGGGCGAAGTCACACTGCGCCCACTCCATGCGGGTGCCGGCGAACAGGCCCACCCGGTCGTCCGGGCCGATGCCGATGTCGCGGAACCCGGCCGCGAGGTTGCGGACGACGTCGGCCATCTCGTCGTAGGACAGTGCGCCGAAGTCGCCGTCCGGCGCCGCGTCGACGGCGACCCCCGCGAGCGAGCGGTCGTAGACCCCGCCCTTGTACCGCTGTGCGGGCCGGCCCCCGTGTGTCTCGACGGTCGATTCGAACAGTTCGCCCAGTGTCTGGTCCCCTACCGTTCGGGACGACCCATCCCCGTCACCTGGCATTATAAACCGTTATCGTAACCCACGTGAAATAACTGCCGGCCGACTTCCGGTTCGATACCTACGCCTCCCGGTCGAGCGAGACGAGGACGCCGCGGACGTTCATGGCCACCTCCGCGTCGGCCTTCTGTTCGCCCCAGACGTCGGGCGTCTCGACCGTCTCGACGAAGTGGTCGATTACCGCGTCGTCGTCGCCCAGTTCCGCCCGCTTCGACTCGACGGCGGCCACCCAGTCGGCCAGCAGCTCGGCGTACGTCTCCAGTTTGTCGCCGGTCGGCGCCGAGCCGAAGTGCCCGAACAGCAGCGTCTCGGGGTCGAGGTCGCGGATGGTCTCGACGTCGTCTAACGCCTGTTCGAGGTCGAAGTTCACCGGCGGCGTCGTGACGTGCATCTCGTCGGTCGATGGGGTGTAGATGCCCGCCGCGTCGGCCGCGAACACGCCGTCTATCGCCGGGTCGTGGAACACCACCTGGTGCGGGGCGTGACCGGGCGCGTGGACCACCTCGAACGTGTGGTCGCCGAGGTCGATCTCGTCGCCGTCGGTCACCTCGACGATGCGTTCCTCGGGCACCGGTTCAGGTTCGGTGTAGTGCCGTATCTGCTCGCCGACGGCGCCCTTCGTCCCCTCCCATATCCGCTCGGGGTCGACGAGGTGCCGGGAACCGAGTTCGTGGACGTACACCGTCGCGTTCGGGCACGCGTCGAGCAGCAAGCCCGTGCCACCGGAGTGGTCCAGGTGGATGTGCGTGAGCGCGACGACCGCCAGTTCCTCGGGGTCGACGCCGACCTCGGCCATCGCGTCGAGGACGCGCTCGTGGTTGGTGCCGAGTCCGACGTCGACCAGCGCCGGGCGCTCGGCGTCGACGATGTACACCGTCCCGTACTCCGCGACGTCGTACATCCCCGTGTCGACGTAGTAGACGTCCTCGCACGCCTCCGCCTCGTACACGTCACCGATTGCCATGGGTAGGCTGGCGACTGGTGGCGGGAAAACGGTTGTGTTCGCTCGGACCGGTCGCCCGTCGCCGCCGGCGTCGGTCGTCCCGTCGACGACCGGCCCGCAGCCACTAGGACCGACACGCCTAATTTCCGCCGTCGAGAACCGTCGGTCATGTTATCGAGACAGTTCGTCCGGGAGAACCCCGAGACGGTCCGGGACGCCATCGAACGCAAGGGCGTCACGGGCGTCGACCTCGACGAGATTCTGGCCATCGACGAGGAGTGGCGCGAACTGAAGGCGAGAGGCGACGGCCTGCGACAGGAGCGCAACGAGATATCCAGCAAGATAGGGGAGTACAAGCAAGCGGGCGAGGAGGAGCAGGCTCAGGCGGCCATCGACCGCTCGCAGGAACTGAAAGACGAACTGCAAGAGGTCGAGGACCGCGCCGACGAACTGGAGTCCCAGCTGGAGGCGGCGCTGCTGGAACTGCCGAACGTCCCCCACGAGTCCGTGCCGACCGGCGAGGACGAGAGCGACAACGTCGAGGCCTACCGCGAGGGGTTCGACGACCTGCGCGACCTCCCCGAGGAGGTCGTCCCGCACTACGACCTCGGCGAGGAACTGGACATCTTAGACTTCGAGCGCGGTGCGAAGGTCACCGGCGGCGGCTACCAGTTCGTGAAGGGCGAGGGCGCCCGCCTCGAACACGCGCTCATCCAGTTCATGCTCGAGGTCCACCGCGAGCAGGGGTACTCCGACATCCTCCCGCCCATCCCCGTCAACTCCGCGTCGATGGAGGGCACCGGCCAGCTGCCGAAGTTCGACGACGACGCCTACCGCGTCGGCGCGCGACAGGACGACGACTACGACGAGGACGACCTGTGGCTCCTGCCGACGGCGGAGGTCCCCGTGACGAACATGTACCGCGACGAGATTCTACTGGACGACGACCTGCCGGTCAAGCACCAGGCGTTCTCGCCGAACTTCCGCCGGGAGGCCGGCGAACACGGCACCGAGACGCGGGGGTACGTCCGCGTCCACCAGTTCCACAAGGTCGAACTCGTCAACTTCGTCCGGCCGGAGGACAGCTACGACCGCCTCGAGGCCCTGCTCGAGGAGGCCGCCGAGGTGCTGGACCGCCTCGACCTCCCCTACCGCGTGCTCGACATGTGCACCGGCGACATGGGCTTTACCCAGGCCAAGAAGTACGACATCGAGGTGTGGGCGCCCGGCGACGACATGGACGACGGCCCCGACGTCGGCGGCCGCTGGCTGGAGGTCTCCTCCGTCTCGAACTTCGAGGACTTCCAGGCCCGGCGTGCCGGCCTGCGCTACCGGCCCGAGCGCCACGAGTCCGCCGACTACCTCCACACGCTCAACGGCTCCGGCCTCGCGGTGCCCCGCGTGATGGTCGCCATCCTCGAGTACTACCAGAACGAGGACGGCACCGTCACCGTGCCCGAACCGCTCCGGCCCTACATGGGCGGTCAGGAGGTCATCGAGGGCGCCGAACCGGTCGGCGAGAGTGCCGTCGGCGCCGGCGAGAAGGAGTAACGCTCAGTCGTCGGCCGCCGCCGGCGACGACAGGTCGGCGACGTGTCGGCAGACGTGTCGGACCTGCGGGAGCGTCGACGCCGGGAGCGACTCGGGGTCGACCCACCGGCACTCGAAGACCCCCTCCCGCTGGTCGGCGTCCGGTTCCGAGAGCAGCGCGCAGTCGAACACCGTGTACGCCGAGACGGTGTCGTCGAGGCTGTCGTGGGCGTACCAGAACGTCGTCACGGGCCGCCCGACCCGGGCCCGGCAGTTGAGTTCCTCGCCGAGTTCGCGCCGGAGGCCCTCGGTCGCGTCCTCGTGCCGGTGGACGCCGCCGCCGGGGAGCGTCCAGAACGGCGACCCGTCGGCGTGGCGCTCTCTGACCAGTAGCACCTTCGACGCCGACGTCACCAGCCCCTTCGCACCGTCTCTGAGGCGGAAGGAGCTACCCCGTCGCTCGGTCGCTGGCTCGCTCTGCGGGCTCGGCCGTCTCGCCATGCACTACGCACATCCATCTGAGAGACATAAATAAACGCCTCCTAATCCTCACCGAGGGACGATAGACCCGACGGTGCGATAGAATAGTATGCCGTCCGTACCCGGCCTAGTCACGTGTTAAAGGCTCACACGGTGGGGTGCCGTCGACATCGTGACACGCTCGCTATGCCGGCCGACAGCCCCGCTCAGTCCGTGTACGTCTCGATGCGCTCGATGCGGCCGTCGGCGAACTGGAACACGTCGACGAAACGGGCGATGGGGTCGCCGTCGGCGTCGAGCAACCGGCCGCGCACCGCCACGTCGTCGCCGTCCGGACGCCGGAAGACGCCGTCGATGGGGTGAGTCGTGTCCGTCTGTGGGCGCTCCTCGCGCATGAACCGGACGAACCGGTCGCGGCCCTCGATGGTCCGGTCGGGCCGGTCGTGGACGAACCCCGGTGCGAGCAGTCGCGTCAGCAGGTCGTAGTCGCCCTCGTCCAGCGCCCGGTAGTACGCACGGGCGGGGTCGGCCGGCGTCCCGTCGCCGTCAGTCATCGTCGTCACCGTCGGCCTCGGGCTCGCCGGCGACCGGGTCGGTCAGGTCGAGTTCGCCGTCGACGGTCTCGGCGCCGTCGCCGCCCGCGTGCGCTCCTTCGTCGTCGCCTGCGTCGGCGTCGTCGGCGTCGTCCGCGTCGTCGCCTGGCAGTGTGTCGACCATCGTGGTCGGTTCCTCGGGCACCGCCTCCGTCGGCGGTTCGGAGTCGGCGTTACTCGCCGCCAGTTCGGCCTGTATCTCGGCCAGTTCGTCGTCGCCGATCTCGCCTTCGCCCTCGGCCTCGCCGTCCGCGGCCGCGGGGTCGTCCCTCGCCGCGTCGTCTTCGGCGGCCGCGGACGCGTCGTCCGTCCTGTCGTCTGTCCCGGCCACCTCGTCGTCGATGTCCACGCCCAGCGTCGCGTCGCCGGAGTCCGGGTCCGTCGGGAGGACGGTCGACAGCTCCTCGGGCGCTTTCTCCAGGTCGTCCACCGCCGGCGGCCACTCGCCGTCCGGGTCCGGCGGTTCCCGATAGCCGCGAGCGGTCTCGAGCGGTCGCTCGGCGTCGTCCCGGAGATCCTGCCCCTCCGCACCGTTCCCGCTGGAGTAGGCGCTCGCGGCCTGTGCCAGCCAGTCGGCGGCCTGCCACAGCGAACTCGCCTTCGTCCGCGCCCCGTCGTAGACGGGGGCCAGCGACTCGTCGTCGCCGAACCGGACCGCGGTGTCGAACTGGGCCTCCGCCTCCGCGAACGCCTCGCGGGCGCGCTGGAAGTCCGACTGGGCCAGCATCCACTCGGAGTCGCCGAACTCGTTCATCGCCGCGGTGAACGCCCGGCGGCCCTCGGTGTAGTGGGCGTGCCCGATGCGGTAGCGGGCGAACGCGGTGTCGTCCCCGCCGGTGTCGGCGATGGCGTCCTTGAGTTCCTCGACGCGGGGGAGCTCAGTCGGGTCGTCGGTGTGCCACGCGTACCGGACGACGCCGTCGTGGTCGACGACGGCGACGGCCCGTTCGACCAGCCGCTGGCCGACGTCGTCGACCATCGTCAGGTCGTAGGCCTCGGCGACGTCGCCGGCGGTGTCGGCGAGCAGCGGCACCTTCAGGTCGTACCGCTCGGCGAACGCCCGGTGGCTGTACACCGAGTCCGGACTGATACCGAGGATGGTGACGTCCTTCTGCATCGTGAAGAGGTCGAGCTCGTCGAGGTCACACGACGTCTCGTCGCAGGCCTGGTTGAAGTCCGCCGGGTAGAACGCGAGGATGACGACGTCGTCGCCGACGTACTCCTCGAGGGCGACCCGGCGGGCTTCGCCGTCGACCAGCGCCGGCAACTCGAACGTGGGCGCCACCGTCCCCTCCCCAATCACAGTCGTATCTATACCTTCCGATACTTAATGATGGTTGACATCGGCCCGCCGAGCGAGCCGCTTTTGCCGGCTGAGGTGGAACTGACGGTGTGGAACTGCACGTTCGCTACGAGGGCGACGACGACCCCGACAAGTGTAGCGCCCGGAAACTCGCCCGCTTCGACCTCGCCGAGCTGCACCGGGCGACGCGGTCGACGCCGCCGGGCATCGTCCTCAACCCCTTCGCCGAGCAGGCCCTCTCGCCCGCCGACGCCCCGTCGGTCGGCGACGGCGCCCGCCACGAGCGACTGGTCGCGCTGGACTGCTCGTGGGAGACGGCCGAACGCGAGGCGTTCGACTTACAGGGCGTCCACCGGTCGCTCCCTTTCCTGGTCGCCGGCAACCCGGTCAACTACGGGACCGCGTTCCAGCTGAACACCGTCGAGGCCTTCGCCGGCGCCCTGTGCATCCTCGGCGAACGCGACCACGCCGAGGAGATACTCTCGAAGTTCTCGTGGGGCCACACGTTCCTCGAACTGAACGCGGAACCGCTCGCCCGCTACGCGGACTGCGAGGACTCGACGGACGTCGTCGCCGTGCAGGACGACTATCTGGCCGCGGAGTGAGTCAGCTGATGACCGGGTCCCGCAGCGACGCGTCGCAGTGCGGACACGTCTTGCGTGTCTCTGCCTCTCGGACGTCGGTAATCCGTTCGCCGCAGTTGGGACAGCGCATGTGTACTGCTACCACGCCACGCATCTTGTAGCTTGACCATCAGTTGTCAGGGTCGCCGAAGCCGACACCGATACCCGACGGGTCCGACGGCGGGGCGAGCGGACTGGCCGGCACGTCCGGCGACGGCTCCGGGTCGTTGTAGCCGCCCGGGGCCACGTCGTTCGGCGCGTCGGGGTAGCACAGCGACGCCAGCGCCTGCACGTGGTCGCGGCCGACGCCGAGTTCGAACTGGCCGCCGCCGTACAGGCTGATTCCCCGCTCCTCGCAGTACGCGACCGTCGAGAGCACCGACTCCACGGTGCCACACCGCGACGGTTTCATGTTGAGCCACGCGGGTTCGAACGGCAGCGCCTCGATGCTCTCGACGCCCGTGATGGGGACGTCCCACGTGACCCGCTCCTCCCGCCCGTCGAAGACGGGTCGCGTCTCGTCGGTCAGGTTCGGGTCCTCGACGAGCGCGTCGGGCAGGGCGTCGACCACCCGTCGGTAGAAGTCGGCGTCGACGGTCACCTCGACGCCCTCCGTCTCGTACAGGCCCTTCAGGTCGAGGACGCGGACGTCGTAGTCCGCGAGCGCGGCCAGCAGGTCGTCGCTCCAGTCCGGCGTCGGGTCGAGCTTGAACGCGAGGTCGTCGTGGACGGCGAGCAGCGAGTCGAGGCGGTCGGTCGTCGGCGGGGCGTCGTCCTCGGACCCGCCGAGGCGCGTCGAGACGACGAACGAGACGGGGTCGTACTCGCGGCCGAGCGCGGCCCCGAGGCTGGTGTCGGCCTGCGTCAGCGCCAGATCGAGCGCCGCGCTCTCGAACGCCCAGCGGCGGTAGTGGTGGAACCGGTCCTCGTCCGGTGGCTCCGGCCAGAGGTCGGCGTCGTCGAGCGCCGCCGAGAACGAGTCGAGCGTGTACTCGCCCGACAGGTCGACCGCGTGGTCGGCCAGCGCGTAGTGGGCCTCGTTGGTGTAGGTGACGTCCTCGCCCCGCCCCGTCTCGCCGCCGCCGGAGAGCACGACGGTGGTCGTCGCCCGGTCGAAGCCGCTGGAGGTGGCTCGCTCGCGCAGCTCGAATGCACAGTCCTCGACGTGAAGCGGGAGGTCCGCGACCCGGTCGTACATACCCGGAGGTCGGGCGCCGGCCTCAAAACCGCGCCGGTCGGAAACTCAAAGCTTAAACGGCCACACTGGCAACCGACTCGCATGGCTAGCTTCGAGGAAGCGTCAGACCGAATCCTGAACAAGCAGATCTGCATGCGCTGTAACGCCCGCAACCCCCAGCGCGCACAGCAGTGCCGGAAGTGCGGCTACGGCAACCTTCGCCCGAAGGCGAAGGAGACGCGCAGCGCCTGAGACCGTCTCAGTTCTCACTCGCCGCCCGTCTCGGGTCGGCACTCGCCGCGAGTCGACCAGCGGCCGCGCCGGTCACTCGTCGGGGTACTTCGGTTCGCGGCGCTCGGCCCGTTCGAGCGCCCGCTCGACGACCTCGCGCACGTCGCCGTGGAAGACGCTCCCGTGGCCCGAGTACATGTGTTCGACGCCGTCGGGCAGCCGCTCCAGCAGTTCGCGGACGCTCTCGATGAGTCGCTCGCGGGACTGACCGGGGTAGTCCGTGCGGCCGAACGACCCGTCGTCGAACGCGCCGTCGTCGTGGACGACCACGTCGCCCGAGAACAGCGAGCTCGCCGAGACCAGCGAGACGTGGTCCTCGGCGTGGCCCGGCGTGTAGACGACGTCGCAGGCCTCGTCGCCGACCAGGAGCTCCTCGCCGTCGACGAGCGCGTTGTCCCGGCGCGCGTGGTCGCCGTAGGCGTACAGCGGGGCGTCGAACGCGTCGAGCACCGCGTCCAACTGCTCGACGTGGTCGCCGTGCTGGTGGGTCAGGACGATGGCGTCCAGCGTGTCGGTGTGCTCGCGAATCACGTCGACCACGCCCTCCATCGCGCCCGCGTCGACCAGCGTGGTCCGCTCGCCGATGGCGAGGTAGGCGTTGCAGGTGAACGTCTCGGCGTCGGCGGTGACGTTGTGGACCTCCATGTCCGTGTCGTGTGGCGCTACTCGCTTGAGTGTACTGACGGCGCGGCGTCGTCTGTCCGTGTCAGTCGCCGAAGCTATACGTCGAGAGGCGGAGGTCCTGCACATGGCATCCGTCACGGTCTGGAACGAGTTCGTCCACGAACGGGAAGGCGGGGACGCCGCCGAGGTGTACCCCGATGGCATCCACACGGCTATCGCCGAGGCGCTCGCCCAGCGGGGGCACGACACCCGCACGGCGACCCTCGACGAGCCGGAGCACGGTCTCACCGAGTCGGTACTCGACGAGACGGACGTGTTGCTGTGGTGGGGCCACGTCGCCCACGACGAGGTCGACGACGCCGTGGTCGAGCGGGTCGCCGACCGCGTCTACGACGGCATGGGGCTGCTCGTCCTCCACTCGGCACACGCCTCGAAGCCGTTCAAGCGACTGCTCGGGACGCCCTGTGACCTCACCTGGCGCGAGGTCGGCGAGCGCGAACGGTGCTGGGTCGTCGACCCCGGCCACCCCATCACCGACGGCCTGGACGACTCGCTGGTCATCGAGGAGGCCGAGATGTACGGCGAGCCGTTCGGCGTCCCGGAACCCGACCGACTGGTGTTCACCTCGTGGTTCGAGGGCGGCGAGGTGTTCCGCAGCGGGTGTTGCTACCACCGCGGCCGCGGGAACATCTTCTACTTCCGGCCGGGCCACGAGACGTACCCCATCTACCACCGCGATGACGTCCAGCAGGTGTTGGACAACGCCGTCCGGTGGGCCACGCCGAACGAGGGGGCCGACGCCCACGCCGGCAACCGGAACGTCGACCCGCGCGAGTCGCTGTGAGCCGCCCCCGCTGACCGGTCGTAAACGGCCGACTCACGCGCCCACGCGCGAGAAGCCGGGAGCGCAGGGGTACCCACCGGCGAGTGATTTTTCACGGTGAACTGCATAGTTGTACACGTACCATGGGGTTCGGGAGCTACGACGAGTCGGAACAGGACAATCAGGAGTACGACACAGAGTTCGACGACGAGGACGGGCTCGACGCCGAGGAGAACGCCCACGAGGGTGACATCGAGTACGAGTTCACCGCGTCGAACGACGAACTGCTCGACCGGCTGAAAGACATCAAGGAGGACGAGAGCCAGAACACGTGAAAGCCGGCGTTCGCGCGCTCGGCGTCGCCGAATCGTATCGCGAGTCAACCAGCCACCTCGCGGGCACCGTCGTCCGTGCCAGCCGCGTCGTCGACGGGTTCGTCTTCGACACCTGCACCGTCGGCGGGCGTGACGCGACCGGGACTATTTGTGCGATGGTCGACCGGCTGGACCGTGAGGACGTCCGCTATCTCCTCGTCGCCGGCATCGCCCCCGCGTGGTTCAACGTCCTCGACCTGCGTGCGATACACGACCGGACCGGACTGCCCACCGTCTCGGTCACCTTCGAGTCGTCGCCGGGGCTGGAAGGGGCCATCAGCGAGGCGTTCGACGACCCGGAGACCGTCGCCGACCGCCTGGCGACCTACCGCGGCCAGCCCGACCGCCGCCCGGTCGCGGTCAACGACGAGACGGTGTACGTGCGGGCCGTGGGACTGCCCGACGACGAGGCCGCCGACGTGGTTCGCGCGTTCACGCCCGAGGGCGGCCGTCCGGAACCGCTCCGGGTCGCCCGACTGGCCGCTCGCGGGCTCGTCGACGCCGAGTGAGCGCCGACCGCCGGCCTTGATACGGCCCGGGCCGAACGACGGGTATGGAGCAGATGGACGGGCTGGACGTGGTCGACTGTGAGCGCTGCGAGGAGCTCTGTGCGTCGCGGTCGCGCATCGTCAACGGCGTCGGCCCGGCGGACGCGGACCTCCTGTTCGTCGGCGAGGCGCCGGGCGCGAACGAGGACGAACAGGGCGAACCGTTCGTCGGCCGCAGCGGCGACGTGCTCGACGACGGGCTGCGCGAGGTGGGACTTGACCGCGGCGACGTCCGCATCACGAACTGCGTGCGCTGTCGCCCGCCGGACAACCGCGACCCCCACACGGCGGAACTCGAAAACTGTCGCGAGTATCTGGAGACCGAAATCGACCGCGTCGACCCGGAACTCGTCGTCACGCTGGGGAAGGTGCCCGCCGAGCACCTGCTCGGCCGGGACGTGGCGGTCACCGGCGAGGCCGGCGACGTGGTGGACGTGGGAGTCGAGGGCGAACCGCGGCGCGTGATGGTCTGTGTCCACCCGGCGGCGACGCTGTACGACCCCGGCCAGAAGGACACCTTCGCCGAGACGCTGGCGAAGGCCGCCGACTTCACCGACGGCGAGAGCGGGCAGAAGCGGCTGGGCGACTTCTAGACCACCTTTTTCACCCGGGGGTTCGCGCTCGCCGCTGGCGACCGCTCAACCCCGGGCCAAAAACGTGGGCGAAAAAGGCCGAACTCGCGGCGTCGCCGCGAGTTCGGGGAAACCGCTCGCCGGCGGCGAGCGGTATGCCTCTCCGGCAGGCCTGCCCTCCCCCGGGTCGCTCGGGGGCGACAGTCGTCGCCCCCCCCCACTCGCTCCCGGCCACCGCAACCGCTCCCCCTTTCGACCGCTACCGCCGCCGCCGCGGCGCACCGCGCCCGCCGGCGAAACCTGTCCGAAGGGGAACGCACTTAGCCCGCCTCGGCCTACCCACGGGCATGAACGCCAGACAGACCACCGCCGAGGTGGTCGTCGTCGACTACGGACTGGGGAACCTCCGGAGCGTCACGCGCGGCCTCGAACGCGCCGGCGCGAGCGTCACGCTCTCGGAGGACCCGGCCGACTTCGACGCCGCCGACGGCATCGTCCTCCCCGGCGTCGGCGCCTTCTCCGAGGGCATGGACAACGCCGGCCCGTTCCGCGACGCGCTCGTCGAACAGGCCGAGGCGGGCAAACCCCTGTTCGGCATCTGTCTCGGGATGCAGATGCTCCTGACCACGAGCGAGGAGGCCGACCACGCCGGGCAGGGCGACGCCGAGGGACTGGACCTCGTCCCCGGGAAGAACGTCCGCTTCTCCCGGGACCAGACGGTACCCCACATGGGCTGGAACGAGCTCGACGTCCAGCGGGACCACCCCCTCGTCGAGGGCGTCGACGGCGAGTACGCCTACTTCGTCCACTCGTACTACGCCGTCCCCGACGACCAGGACGCCGTCGTCGCCACCACCGACTACGGCGTCGACTTCGCCTCCATCGTCGCCAACGAGGCCGGCAACGTCTTCGGGACCCAGTTCCACCCCGAGAAGTCCGGCGAGACGGGCCTGCGCATCCTGCGGAACTACGTCGACTACTGCGCCGACCGGCGGTAGCGGGTCGCATACGGTTGCGGTGGCCGGGAGCGTGCTCTGTCGCGCGACCCGGGGGAGGGCAGGCACACCGTCGAGAGCATACCGCGCCGGAGGCGCGGTTTCACCGAACTCGCGGCATCGCCGCGAGTTCGGCGGTTTTTCCCCACGTTTTTGCGAGGAGCCTTCCCACAGCGCGCTCTGCGAGCGCGCGAGGAAAGGCGACGAAGTAAAAAGTGGCTAGAGGAAGTCCCGGACGTCCGAGTACCACATGTCGTGGTCGTCGACGGCGTCGACGGCCTCGGCGACGCGGACGGCGATGGCGTGCCAGCACAGGTCGTCGGGGTCGTCGCTGTCGAGGTTGTACTCGGCGTCGGCGCAGTGACAGCCGCCGTCCTCGACGATGTACTCGTCCTCGTAGCCGACGACGACGGTGAAGTCGCGATACCCCTTCACGCGGCTCTCGCCGACGGCCTCGATGGCGCGTTGCCCCCGGTCGCCGTGGGCGTCGACGATAGCCGTCACTGCCTCCGGGGAGAGTCCCCCCTCGGATTCCAGCAGCGCCACCCACTCGTCGACGGCGGTCACACGCTGGCTAGGCGGAGGTGTGACAAAACAGCGTCGTCTCCCTCGGTCGGCGAGCGCCCCGGAAGCATAAACAGGGAGCGGGCCCACGACATGTCATGGTCGGCGCTGTCCCCTGGCTCGCGCTGGGGTCGTTCGCCTCGGGGGTGGGGTCGCTGTACCTGCTGGCGCAACTCCGCGACCACTGGGGCAAGCCCGGCGCGAAGTGGTTCGTCGCCACCATCGCGACCATCACGGTCTGGTGTGGGACCTACGGCGTCGCCGTCCTCGTCTCGACGCCGCTCGTCCGCCGGGGGCTGGAGGCGGTGACGTGGGTCTGTCTGGTGTGGATCGGGTTCTTCTTCCTCGCGTTCGCGCTGGGGTACACCGGTCGGACGACGATACTGGAGAGTCGGCTGTTCCGCGGGCTGGCGGCCGTCCCGGCCGTCGCGTCCCTGTTGGCGCTGACGAACCCGCTGCACACGCTGCTGTGGAACGGCGTCCGGCTGACGACGGTCGACGGGGCCTCGCTCGTCCAGTACACGTTCCAGCCGCTGGGGTACGTCGTCGTCTTCGTCGCCATGCTGTTCGTCATGTTCGGGACGGTGCTGGTGTTCGACACCGTCATCAGCTACGGCCCGCTGTACCGCCGGGAGGCCATCGCCGTCGGCCTGAGCCCGGTCCCGCCCGGCCTCGCGGTGCTGGTGTGGGCGCTGGGCATCGGTCCGACGGCGAACCTGACGACGCTGGCGTTCCTGCCACACATCGCGCTGGACTCGTACGCCTTCGTCCGCAGCGACATGTTCGAGTTCCACCCGGCGACCCGCCGGGCGGGCGAGCGGGCGGCCATCGACGACATCGCGACGCCGGTGGCCATCGTCGACGTCGACGGTCGCATCGTGAACCTCAACCCAGCCGCCGAGCGGATGCTGGCCGTCGAGAAGCGGTCGGTACTGACCGAGTCGCTGGACGAACTGCTCGTCGGCGACGCGTTCGCCGTCGGCCAGGCCTACGACCGGTTCGCCGTGGAGAACGGCGGCCGGCGGGACGTCTACAAGGTCCAGCAGACGGAGCTGCGCGACGAGAGCGACACCCATCTGGGGTACACCGTCGTCTTTCAGGACATCACCGACGAGATACAGCGCGAGCGCCGCCTGGAGGTGCTCAACCGCTTTCTGCGGCACAACGTCCGCAACGAGAGCGTCGTCATCCAGGCCCGCGCCGAGCTGCTGGCTGCCGAACTCGACGGCGACGAGGCCGACCACGCCGCGACCATCGAGCGGGCCGTCGACCGACTCGTCGAGTCCGGCGACAAGGCCCGCACGCTCTCGGAGGCCGGCGTCGACGCCGACGACGTCGAACCGGTCGACCTGCGCGAACGCGTCGCGGACGTCACGTCGGCGCTCGCCGAGGAGTACGGGGGGACCGTCGACGTCGCGGTGCCGGCCGACCTCACGGTCCGGACCCAGCCGGCCCTGCTGGGCGTCGTCGTCACCAACCTCGTCGAGAACGCGCTGCAGCACGTCCCCGGCGCCGACGTCTCGGTCTCGGCCCGCGCCGACGGCGACGACGTGGTACTCACCGTCGCCGACGACGGACCGGGCGTCCCCGACCACGAACTGTCGGTGCTGGCCCGCGGCCGCGAGACGGACCTGGACCACGGGAGCGGTATCGGCCTGTGGCTGGTCCACTGGGCGGTCCAGACGCTGGAGGGGGACCTCGAGTTCGACACGAGCGACGGGACGACGGTGACGGTCCGACTCCCACGCGACCGCGCCGTCGCTAGCGACCCGGCGGCGGCCTGACCCACCTTCGAACGACTTAACGGCGCCCGCACGGAGAGTCGGGTATGCGCGTCAGCGAGGGGCAGGTCACCGTCTCGGTCCCGGAACAACCGGACGCCGGCAAGGGAGCGGACGTGTTCTTCAACCCCGTGCAGGAACTGAACCGCGACCTCACCGTGGCGGCCCTGCGGGCCTACCGGGAGCGAGAGGACCGCGCCGAGCGCTATCTGGACGCCACCGCCGCCAGCGGCATCCGCGGGGTGCGGGCGGCCGCCGACGGGTGGGAGACGACGCTGTGTGACGTCGACGACGACGCCGTGGCGCTCTGCGAGGAGAACCTCGCGCGCAACGACCTCGCCGGCGAGGTCCGCCACGAGAACGCCAACGTCCTCATGCACTCGGAGGCGTTCGACGTGGTCGACGTCGACCCGTTCGGGACGCCCATCCCCTTCGCCGACGCCGCCGTGCAGGGGACGAAACACCTGCTCTGTGTCACCGCCACCGACACCGCGCCGCTGTGTGGCGCCCACTTCGAGAGCGGCGTCCGCAGTTACGGTGCCGTCCCGCGCAACACCGAGTTCCACGCCGAGATGGGGATGCGCGTCCTGCTGTCGGCGATGGTCCGCACGGCGGCCCGCTACGACATCGCCGCTCGGCCGATTCTGAGCCACGCCACGAAGCACTACGCCCGGACGTACCTCGACTTCGAGCACGGCGCGCGGGTCGCCAACGACTGCATCGACGAACTGGGCTACGTCCACCACTGCCAGCACTGCCTGTGGCGCGACCACGACTACGGCCTCATCGCCGACGCGCCCGACGCCTGTCCGGTCTGTGACGAACACCTCCAGACCGCCGGCCCCATCTGGCTGGGCCGGACCTGCGACCCCGACTTCGCCGCGTCGGTCAGCGACCACCTCACCGAGGACATGGGCACGGCCGAGAACGCCGCGGAGCTGCTGGCGACGCTCGGGGCCGAACTCGACACGCCGACCCACTACGACCAGCACCGCCTCTGCAAGCGGTGGGGCCGCGGCGCCGAGGCGATGGACACGTTCATCGAGAAACTGCGCGACGCCGGCTACGAGGCATCGCGCTCGCACTACGGCGGGACGACGTTCAAGACGGACGCCGACGTGACCGAGATCCGCGACGCGACGGCGGAGTAGTCGGCTACCGCCCGTTGACCTGCCTGTTCCCGCCGCCGAGCGAACGCACCAGCCCGTACAGCAGCAGGTACACCGGCCGCAGGAAGTAGTTCAACATCCCGGCCAGCCCGAGCAACCCCCCCAGCGCCTGCACTTCCTCGGGCGTGGCGCCGAGTTCGAGGACGAGCGGGGCGGCGGCGAGCACCGGCGCCAGCCACAGCGCGTCCAGCAGGCTGTCGACGTCGACGCCGGCGACGAACCCCACCTCGCCCTCGTCGGGACGGGTGAGGTACAGGCCACCGGCCAGCGCGAGCAACACGCCGACCAGCGGCAGTGAGGCCGGGACGCCGGCCACCCCCAGCGCGAGCAACAGGCCGGCCGCGACGAGCAACAGCACCGTCACCTGCATCGTCGCCGACCGGATGGCCATCTCCGTCTCCATGTCTCGGTGCTCGCTCGCGCCGGCTATAAGTCCTGTGCGTCCCGGTCGGTTGGTAACCCATTTGAGGGGCCACCGACAAGGGGGTGTGCGTGTCGTCCCGCTACAATCCCGTCCGTGCCCTCCTGCTGTTCGTCGGCGGCCTCCTCGCTCGCGCCGGCCTCGTCGACCGTGACCGAATCGCACGGGCGACCGACCTCTCGTGGCCCCGCATCGTCACGGGACTGGCCCGGATGTCGAAGTCGACGGCCGACGTGGCGATGGTGGGGCTGGCCATCGGGCCGACCGCCATCGCGGGCGTCGGGTTCGCCTCGCCGTTCTGGGGGCTGGCGTTCGCCCTCGGCGGCGGCGTCGCCGGCGCGACCATCGGGATGGTCTCCCAGCGGTTCGGCGCCGACGCCCACGAGGAACTGGGGCTGACGGTGACGACCAGCGCCGCCGTCGTCCTCGCCATCACGCTCCCGGTGGCGGCGGTCTACTGGCGCTATCCGGGGGTCCTGGTCGACCTCGTCGGCTCCGGCGCGGTCCCCGTCGGCTACGGCGAGCGCTACCTGCAGGTCGTCTCCCTCGGGGTGCCGTTCGCCGCCCTGAACCTCGTCGGCAGTCGCACCCTCGTCGGGGCCGACGACGCCTACGCGCCCATGCTCGTCCGCGGCGGCGGCGCCGTCGTCAACGTCGTGTTGAACGCCGTCCTCATCTTCGGCCTCGGGCTGGGGGTCGTCGGGGCCGCCGTCGGCACCGTCGTCGCGAACGTCCTCGTCACCGCCGCGTTCGCCGTCGGCCTCGTCCGCGGCGGCCTGCCCGGGGTCGACTTCCCGGTCCGGATATCCCTCTCGCGGCCGTTCCTCGACGCGTCGCTGGCCCGCGACCTCGCCGAGATGGGGACGCCGCTGGTCGGGACGAACCTCGCCCGCACGGGCGCGCAGTTCCCGCGCCTGTTCATCGTCGGCCTGTTCGGACCGAGCGTGGTCTCGGCGTACGTCGTCGCCCTCCGGGTCCGCGCCCTCCTGGACACGCCCAACTGGGGCCTGAGTCTGGCCTCCAGCAGCCTCGTCGGACAGGCGCTGGGCGAGGACGACGAGCGGGAGGCCACAGAGTGGGCGCGGACCGTCCTCCGTCTCGGTATCGGCGTCTACGTCCTCGTCGCCGTCGCGCTCACCCCCTTCGCCCGACAGATCGGCCGCCTGTTCGTCGACGAACCCGCGGCACTGGGGCTGGTGACGGTGTTCGTCGCCGTCGCCTGTGCCAGCGTCGTCTTCCGCGGCGTCGACGGCGGCGCGACCGGGCCGCTCCGGGCCAGCGGCGACACCCGGTGGCCGCTGTACTCCCAACTGGCCGGGATGTACCTGTTCGCGCTCCCGGTCGCCTACGTGGGCGTGCTCGTCCCGGCCATCGGGGTCCTCGCGCTGTACGCCTCGCTCCTCGTGGAGACGGCCGTCCCTGCCGCCATCACCTACTACCGGTTCGACTCCGGGACGTGGCGGGTGGTGAGTCGCTCCTACCGGCCCGACGCCGCGCTGGACGATTAGGGGCCGCTACGGGGCGCGGAGATATTTGTACCGGCCGCCCGAGACACCGACGTGGACCGCAACCGCGTCGTCGCCGTCGTTCGCGAACTCGTCCGCGTCGTCCGCGAGGACCAGATATCGTTTCTCGCGGCCAGCATCGCCTACTACCTGTTCGTCTCCGTCTTCCCGCTGCTGTTGCTGGCGCTGGTCGTCGGGTCGATACTCGGCGGCGAGGCCTTCGCGAACAGCGTCGTCGGCGCGGTCGGGTCGGCGCTGTCGCCCGCCGCCGCCGACCTCCTCGAGGACGCCCTGACGAGTGCGGCCGGCCGAAGCGGCGCGACGATACTCGGCCTCGCCGTGACCCTCTGGGGCGCGCTGAAGGTGTTCCGCGGCATCGACATGGCCTTCTCGAGTATCTACGGCACCACCGACGCGGACTCGTTCCTCGACACCGTCGTCGACGCGGTGTCGGCGCTGGCCGGTATCGGACTGGCGCTCGCGGGCCTGTTCGCCCTCGGGTCGCTCGGTGCGTTCTTCGGCGTCGAGGACGCCCTCGGCGGCCTGGCGCTGGTCCCCGTCCTCACCGTCGCCTTCCTCCCGCTGTACTACCTCTTCCCGGACGCCGACCTCTCGCTCCGGGAGGCCCTCCCCGGGGCGCTGCTGGCCGCCGTCGCGTGGACGGTGTTCGGGACGGCGTTCAGCGTCTACGCCTCGCAGGCCGGGAACTTCCAGCTGTACGGCGTCATCGGCGGGGCGCTCCTGCTCGTGACGTGGTTCTACTTCGCCGGCCAGATACTGCTCGTCGGGGCGGCGTTCAACAAGGTCCTGCTGGGCGATATGGACCGGCAACTACAACAGGAACCGCTCCGACGGTCCAGCAAAGCGATGAGTGAGGACGCCGACAGGCCGTCGGGTGAGACGCCACCGCCGGACGCGACCGGCGCCGGCGACGACCTGACCGACGAGGAACTCGAACAGTTGCGCGAGGAGTTCGAGTCGTTCCGCGACGACGTCGAGGACCGGACGCTCCACCGCGACGAGGTCAAGGACGACCTGAAACGGTACGTCCGCCGGCGGATGCGACGGGGCCACGCCCGCGGGTGGGGCCCCTACGTCGTCCTGCTCTACGGGACGCTCATGACCCTCGGCGCGTTCTACTACCTGCAGGACCAGGCCATGTGGGCCGTGGCGGCGATGCTCGTCGTCTGGCTCTCGACGCTCGGCCTGTACGTCCTCATGTTGCTGGTCGGCGTCACGTTCCGCGTGACCGGGCTGCCGGGCGTCGCCATCGACAAGGTCCGCGACTGGCGCAAATGAGCCGCGCCGTCGGCCTCACGGACCTCCTCTCGGCGCTCCCGGGCGTGGTCGTCGTCGCCTTCGCGCTGGTCACGCAACTCGGCGACTTCTGGTTCGTCGCCTCGGCCTGTCTGCTCGCCTACTGGGTCGGCACGCAGACGCCGCGCCTCGGGCGAGGGTTGACCCGGGACCGAGCGGCGCGCCTCCTCGGCCTGCTCTCCTGTGCGGTCGCGCTCGCCGTCGGCCTGAAGCTGGTGTTCGTCCTCCCCCGACCGCCGGGCGCGGGAACGGCGGCCCACGCGGACCTCCTCCCCGCGGCCCTCCGCGGGGTCTACGAGTCGATGGCCACCGGCGACGGCTACGGCTTCCCGAGCGGGCACGCGACGACGGGCGTGCTGGTGTGGGGCGGGTTCGCCGCGACGCTCCGGGTCGGCACCGACCGCGCCCGCTACGCCGTGGCCGGCGCCGTCGCGGCGCTGATAGCCCTCTCGCGTCTCGTCCTCGGCGTCCACTACCTGGCCGACGTGGTGGCCGGCGCCGCCATCGCCCTGACGGTCCTCTGGGTGGCGGTGACCCGCCTGCGTCGCCCCGAGCGGGTGTTCGCGCTCGCCGTGGCGGCCGCGCTTGTCGGCGTCGCGGCCGGCGGACTGACCCGCGACGTGGCGGCCGGCCTCGGACTCGCGGCGGGCGGGGCGCTCGCGTGGCCGCTCCTCCCGACCGTCCCGGAGCCGACCCGGCGGGGTGCGGCGGTGACGGTCGGACTGGGGGCGCTCTCGATAGCGGTCCTCGCGGTCGGCATCGGCGCCGCCGAGTCGATGCCGCCGGTGGTCGCACTGCTCGCGGGCACGGGGATGGCGCTGACGCTGGCGCTGCCGCTGGTCGGCGAGCGCGTCGCGGAAAAAATCTGAGGTCGGATACCGTTAGAACTTCTCGAGGTACCGGTCGAGCTCCCACTGGGAGACGTCGACGAGGTACTCCTTGTGTTCCTGTCGCTTGGCCTCGACGAAGTTCTCGAAGACGTGTTCGCCCAGCGCGTCCTGCACGACTTCGTCCGCTTCGAGGGCGTCGACGGCCTCGCCGAGGTTCTCCGGCAGCGTGGTGATGCCGTACTCCTCGCGCTTCTGCTCGTCGAACTCGTAGATGTTCTCGCGGACCGGCTCGTCGCACTCGAGGTCGTTCTCGATGCCGTCGAGACCGGCGTGGATGAGCGCGGCAAAGGCGAGGTACGGGTTACACGACGGGTCGGGGAAGCGGGCCTCGATGCGCGAGGCGGCCGGCGTGCGGGCGGCCGGCTTGCGGATGAGCGCCGAGCGGTTGCGGTCGGACCACGCGACGTAGACGGGTGCCTCGTAGCCGGGGACGAGCCGCTTGTAGGAGTTCACGGTCGGGTTCGTGACCGCCGCGAGCGCGGGCGCGTGCTCGAGGATACCGGCGACGAAGCTCTTGGCCGTGTCGCTGAGGTTGAACTCGTCGTCCTCGTCGTGGAACGCGTTCTCGCCGTCCTCGGTGAACAGCGAGATGTGGGTGTGCATCCCGGAGCCGTTGATGCGCGGGATGGGCTTGGGCATGAACGTCGCGTGCAGGTCGTGTTCGGCCGCGATGGCGCGGACGACCGACCGGAAGGTGGCGACGTTGTCGGCCGTGGTCAGGGCGTCGTCGTACGTGAAGTTGATCTCGTGCTGGCCCTGTGCGACCTCGTGGTGGGACGCTTCGATGTTGAAGCCCATGTCCTCGAGGCCGTAGATGATGTCACGACGGACGTCGGAGGCGAGGTCCTTCGGCGCGAGGTCGAAGTAGCCACCGGCGTCGTTGGTCTTCGTCGTCGCGCGGCCGTCCTCGTCCTCCTCGAAGAGGAAGAACTCCGGTTCGGGGGCGGCGTTGACTTCGAAGCCGAGGTCGCTGGCGCGCTGGATGGCGTCCTTCAGGACACCGCGCGGGTCACCCGAGAACGGCTCGCCGGTCGACGTGTTGATGACGTCACAGATGAGTCGAGCGCTGGAGCCGCCCTCGACGTTCTCGCGCCACGGCAGGACCGAGAACGTCGACGGGTCGGGGTCCAGACGCATGTCGGACTCCTGGATGCGGACGAAGCCGTCGATGGACGACCCGTCGAAGTAGATGCCCTCCGTGAAGGCCTTCTCGGCCTGGTCGGCCGTGATGGAGACGTTCTTGACGGTACCGAGGATGTCTGTGAACTGAAGTCGCAGGAAGTCGACGTTCTCTTCTTCGATTTCGTCGAGTACCTCCTGTGCCTCAGCCGAGAGTTCGCTTGTCATCTTTGGACACCGGGTAGGAACATTGCTACCACTAAAATACTGCCGTTTTACGCAAGGATTCCGAGGCTGCCGCTCGCAGTTGGACATTCGTAAAATTCTAATCCCCGGAGGCCGTGTGTGGGTGTAATGACGTACGAAAATCTCGACCGCAAGTTGGTGAATGCGCTTCTGGGGGACGGACGGGCGAGTCTCCGAAGCCTCGGTGAGGACCTCGACGTCTCGGTGACGACCGTCTCGAACCACCTCTCCGCGCTCGAGGAGGACGGCATCATCAACGGCTACACACCGAAGGTAGACTACGACGCGCTGGGGTACGACGTCACGGCCATCATCCAGCTCAAGGTAGAGGGGTCCTCGCTGCCCGACGTCACCGAGAACCTCAAGGAGCACAAGCAGATGATCTCGGTGTACGAGGTCACCGGCGACTACGACATCATCGCCGTCGGGAAGTTCACCGACACCGACGGGATGAACGCCCAGATCAAGGAGCTGCTCACGGACCCCGAGATCAACGAGTCCAACACCTCGGTCGTGCTCAACACCGCGACCGAACACGAGCAGTTCGAACTGGACCTCCACGAGTAACCCTTTCTGCCGTTCGTCCGACCGGGGAACCGGCGATATCGATGGGTTCTTGACTGACTGGTCAGTTAGTTACCGGTAATGAGCGACGGCGACACCTCCGAAGAGATCATGGCCGCGACGTACCGCGCGCTGTGTGCCCACGGGTACGCCGACCTGACGATGCAGGACATCGCCGACGAGTCCGAGAAGAGCAAGGCGGCGCTGCACTACCACTACGACAGCAAGCACGACCTGCTGTGTGCGTTCCTCGACTACCTCTACGACGGGTTCGTCGACCGAACCGCCGACGTCGAGGGCGAGGACCCCCACGAGACGCTGCTCGCGCTCGTCGACGCGGTGCTGGACAAGCCCGACGACGACAGCGAGGAGTTCGGGACGGCCATCCTCGAGATACGCGCGCAGGCGCCCTACGAACCCCGCTTTCGCGAACGGCTGACGCGGTTCGACGAGTACCTCGCGGACGAACTCACCGACATCCTCGAGGCCGGCGTCGCGGACGGCACCTTCGACCCGGAGATGGACCCCGACGACACCGCGCGCTTCGTCGTGACGGTGCTGACCGGCGCCGCCACCGAGCGGGTCACGGCCGGACAGTCGGTCGAGTGTACGCGGCGGATGCTCGGCGAGTACGTCGAGACCCACGTGCTGGCGACCGACCGGGAGGTCGAGGCGTGACGGTCCGCGGCCGGCTGACCGCCCTCGGAGAGCGACTGGGTGGGCTGTTCAAGGGGCAGGAGGACCTGAACCTCACCAGCGGCCCCATCGGCAAGCCCCTGCTGTACCTCTCCTTTCCCATCGTCATCACGAACCTCCTGCAGGTGGCGTACAACCTCGCGGACACCTTCTGGTTGGGACAGTACTCCACGACGGCGCTGGCGGCCATCTCCTTCGCGTTCCCGATGATATTCCTGCTCATCTCGCTGGGGATGGGGCTCTCGGTGGCGGGGAGCGTCCTCGTCGCCCAGCACACCGGCGCGGACGAACCCGAGGCGGCCGAGTACGCCGCCTCGCAGACGCTCACGTTCGCCGTCGGCGCCTCGGTCGTCCTCGGCGCCATCGGCTTCTTCTTCGTCGAGGACTTCCTCTCGCTGCTCGGAGCCTCCCAGTCGGTCCTGCCGGGCGCGACCGGCTACCTCCAGGTCGTCTCGCTGGGCCTCTCGACGATGTTCGGCTTCTTCGTGTTCATCTCGCTGATGCGGGGGGCCGGCGACACTATCACGCCGATGCTCGTGATGTTCGGCACCGTCGTCCTCAACATCGTGCTGGACCCGTTCCTCATCTTCGGCGTCTGGCTGTTCCCGGAACTGGGCGTCGTCGGGGCGGCCGTCGCCACCGTCTTCTCCCGTGGACTCGCGTTCGCCGTCGGCGTCGGCATCATGCTCCGCGGGAACCGGGGCATCCGCGTCAACCCGCGCGACATGGTGCCGGACCTCGCCTACCTCCGGAAACTGCTGGAGCTGGGCGTCCCGGCCTCCGTCGAGGGGACCGGCCGGGCGCTGTCGGTCAACGCCATGCTGTTCATCGTCGGGACGTTCTCGGTGACGGTGGTCGCCGCCTTCGGCGTCGGCATCCGCGTGTTCTCGCTGGTGTTCATGCCCGCCATCGCGATGGACCGCGGCGTCGAGACGATGACCGGCCAGAACCTCGGCGCGGACCGGCCCGACCGCGCCGCGAAGGCCAACCACTTCGCCGCGAAGTTCTCGTTCGTCGTCCTCACGGCCCTCGGGGCGGTCACCATCTTCGCCGCGCCCGCGGTCGTCAGCGTGTTCAGCGACGACCCCGACGTGGTCCGCATCGGCGCGGAGTTCCTCCAGTGGGTCGCGCCCACCTTCGGCTTCATCGGCATCGTCCGCTCGTACTCAGGCGGGTTCCGCGGGTCGGGCAAGACGCTCACCGCGGCGGCGCTCGCGGTGACGATGCTCGGGGTCATCCGCCTGCCCGTCGCGTGGGTCGCCTCCCGACCGGTGGCGGTGCCGGCGTGGCTCGGCCCGACGGTGGTCGACCTTTTCGCGTTCTCGCTCGCCGAGCGGGGCATCTGGCTGGCCTTCGGCGTCTCGAACGTGCTGGCGGCCGGCATCGCCGTCACGTGGTTCCTCCGCGGGACGTGGCGGGAGGCCGACCCGCGGACCGAGGGGACCGCCGTCGCCGACGACTGACGTCTCCGGCCGTGTGACGGCCGTCTGACGTACGTTGATGGGGGTGTACCGACAACCGCCTACCAATGCGTACCGGCGCGCAGTCGGCCGAGGGTGAACGGGACGGGGCCGGGGACGGCGAGCGACTGCTCGCAGTGTTCGGCCGCCCCCTGTTCGCGGCGCTCGACGGGGACGCCCCGCGCGAGGCCGCCCGCGCGCTCTGTCTGCTCGCGGACGCCGACGAGTCGCTCTCCCGTCCGCTGGCGACGCGGCTCGTCGACCGTCTCGCGGACGCCGACGACCACCGGCCGTTGCTCCGCACGCTGGCGACGCTCGCCGCGGACCACGGCGACGCGGTCGAGAGGGCGCTGGCCGACGCCGGCGCCACCCGCCGCCTCCGGACCGCCGTCGAGACGACCGAGGGCTGGTCGTTCGCCGAGCGGGCCGACGGCGGCAGCGTCACCGACGCGGTTCGGCAGGTCGTCGAGACCGACGACACGCGGGACCCCGGTCCGGGCGTCGCACAGCGCGGGGGGACCGACGACGGCCCGGCCGCCGACCCGGACCGCGCGGCCGAACGGGAACGCCGCGGGGACCCCGCGGCCGTCGACCGACGCGACCGACTGGCCCGGGCCGAGCAGTCCCGGGCGTTCCGGGCCATCAAGCTGTTCGGCGAGTTCGACGACCTCACCGTCGTCGAACCCGAGCAGGCGGTCCGGTACGGGTCGGTCCTGCGGACGCGTGCGACCCTCGACGGCGAGGAGCGCGGTGTCGCCCTGCGGCTGTTCGACCTGCCCGACGAGGCCGAGGCCCGGACGGCGTTCGCGGCCAGCGTCGCCGAGTCGCTGGCCCGCTGGGACGGCGTCGCCGACCACGACGGGCTGGTGACCGTCCACGACTGGGGCGACCACCCGCGGCCGTGGGTGGCGACGCCGTACCTCGACGGGTCGCTGGCCGACCGTGGCCGCCCCAGCCCCGAGCGCGCGCTCCGCGAGGTGGCTCACCTCGCCGGCGCTCTCGCGACCTGCCACCGCAACGGCCTCGTCCACGGCGGTATCGACCCCGAGGCGGTCGTCTACCCCACGTCGTCGCTCGAGGGGCTGCCGGCGCCGCGGCTGGACAACGTCGGCCTGATGGACGCCGTGCGCGCCCACTTCGAGCCGTCGTCGTACCTCGACCCCCGCTACGCCGCCCCGGAGTACTTCTCGCGGGAGTACGGCAGCATCGACGCAGCGACGGACGTCTACGCCCTGGGGACCGTGTGTCACCGCCTGCTGACCGGCCGGCCCCCGTTCTCGGGCGATTACGGCGAGATACGCCGCGGCGTCCTCGAGGAGCGACCGCCGGCTCCGACCGACGTGGACCCGCGGCTCCCGGACGCCGTCGACGAGATCGTCGCGAAGGCCACCGCCAAGGACAAGCTCACGCGCTACGAGACGGCCGCGGCGGTGCGCCGGGACTGCTGGCGACTCGTGCAGTCGCTGGGTTGACTCCCCTACCGCTCGGCTCGCTCGAACCGCTCGTCGGCGAGGTACACCGCCCCGTCCCGCACCGTCACCGAGACGCTGTCGAGGGCGTCGCCGGCGCACGGCCCCGCGGTACAGACGCCCTCGTCGCGCTCGAACCGCGCCCCGTGTTTGTGACACACCAGCTGGTCGCCCGAGACGATAGCGCCCGTGCCCGTGTCCAGCGGCACTTCGGGGCGGTGTGGACAGGAGTTGCGCCACGCGACGACGGCGTCACCCGAGCGGTGGAGGATGCAGTCGACGCGCCGCCGCCCGCCGACGGCCCGGAACCGAATCGTACTGTCGCCGGGCACCGTCTCCAGGTCGGCGATGCGCCGTGACTCGTCGTCTGCTTCGTCGTCCGCTTCGTCCTCGTGGCCCGGCGACTCGTCGGTGTCCGACGCCCCCAACTCGAAGCGCACGGTCGCGTCGCCGGCCGCGACCTCGCCGCTCCCGCCGCGGACCTCGACGACCTCTGCGTCGTCGTCGTGCTCGACGGTCACCCGCACGTCGTCGGTCATGTCCGGTCCGTCGGAGCGTGCCGGGGATAACCGTGTCGGGACGGCGTTCGCTCCACAACCGAGTTAGGGCAGCCGACCCAACCCGTCCGTATGGACTCCGAGAACGTCACCGTCGACGTCGACGTCGAGGTGGAGATAGACACCGAGGAACTGGAAGCCGAAGTCGAGGACGCCACCGAGTTCGAGGCGACGCTCGACGCCGACGGCGTGGAGATAGAACTGGAAGCCGAAGTGGAGTTCGAGCACGACGAGGAAGCGGACGACGAGGTGGACGAGGACGAAGCGGAGGAAGCGGACGACGAGGCGGACGAGGACGAAGCGGACGACGAAGGCGAGGAAGACGAAGGGGCGTGACTCGGCCGCTCACAGCACGAGGCCCGACTGCAACGCCGCGACCAGCACCGTCACGGTCAGGACGCTCGCCACCGTCGTCACCAGCACCGTCGCGCTGGTGAACTCGCCGGGCGCGACGCCGTCCGCGTCGCGGCTGAACGCGCCGACGAGGATGAGCGACGTGACGCTGGTCGGTGTCGCCAGCAGGAGGACGACGACGCGGGCGACGGTCGGGTTCGCGAAGCCGACCAGCAGGACGACGGCCGTGCCGACGACGGGGGCGAGCAGGAGCCGCAGTCCGCTCGCCGCCCCGACCGGACGGAGCGTGTCGGTCCCGTCGACGTTCGACAGCTGGATGCCGAGGATGAGCAACATCACGGGGATGGAAGCGTTCCCGAGCAGTTCCAGCGTCGCCATCAGCGTCGACGACGCGGGCGGGACGGCGCCCAGCCAGCGGACCGCCAGCGCGACGACGACGGCGTACACCAGCGGCACGCCGAACACCCGGCGCATGTCCGACAGCGGGTTGCTCTCGCCGCCCCGTGCGGCCACGTAGATGCCGAGCGTGTACAGCAAGACGCCCTGAAGCGCCGTCACCAGTACCGCGACGCTTCGCCCCGTCGCGCCGAACGCGAAGTCCGCGAGCGGGATGCCGTAGTTCCCCGTGTTCGGGAAGACGGTGACGAGGACGAACGCCCCCAACAGCGGTTCGGTGTGGCCCGAGAGGCGGCCGACGAGTTCGGCGACGGCCAGCATCGCCGCGGTGAACCCGAGAACGGCGGCGACTACCTGCACGATGGTCCCACCGGACAGCTCGGAGGTGGTCAGGCTGTGGACCACGAGCGCCGGCGCGAGGACGTACACCGTGACCGTGGTGAGCGCGTCGGCCTCGACGCCCTCGTAGCGGCCCAGCAGGAAGCCCACGGCCGCGACACCGACCACCGGGAGGATAGCGGACGCGAAGATACCCAGCAGTGACACGGCTGCACTCTCGTAGCGACGCCAAGAACCCTTTCGACTTCGGTCCGCCGACGGTCAGCAGAGCTCGTACCGAGCTATCTCACGCGACCCACACCGGCGACAGGCGTCGAGCCGCCGGTCCATCGTCACCCCGCAGATACGACACTCGTAGAGGATACAGGACTGTGCGCCGTGCAGCACTCGTTTGACCCACTTCACCACGGACATCGTGTCTCGCTCCGTCCCTCGTCGACTGTTGACCCGACCATAGCAGAGCCAACCAGCCCGGACAAAAAACTGTATGTACCGGTCGCTCACTGTTGGTAGCCAGCTGTCGGGATTTCACTTCTAGATACTTTCTATCTACATACGTATTAACTACTTTCGCACCTCGTTTATCTTCGAGTACGTACGATGTAGCTGCTGACAACGCGTCGATGCGTTCGGTCTGGTGGCCATCTCGACACCCGAGCCCACCGCGTGGCGCTACGTCGGGCGACCGTCACGCCGCCGCTCGCCGGCCGAACAGTGATGTTCCTCGCCTGACTCGCTGGTGGCATGCAGGAAGCCTACGTCGTCGACGCTGTCAGGACGCCCTTCGGCGCGCGCGAGGGGTCGTTCCGCGACACGCACCCACAGGACCTCGCCGCCGAACCGCTCGCGGCGCTCGAAGCCCGCAACGGTTTCGACGGTTCCGACGTCGAGGACGTCGTCTACGGCTGTGTCGTCCCCGTCGGCGAACAGGGGCTGAACGTCGGCCGCATCGCGCCGATGGTCGCCGGGTGGGGTGACGGCGTCCCCGGCGTCCAGCTCAACCGGATGTGTGGCTCCGGCCAGCAGGCGGTGACCTTCGCCGCCGGGCAGGTTCGCGGCCGGATGGCGGACCTGCTGGTCGCCGGCGGCGTCGAACACATGACCCGGGTCCCGATGGGCAGCGACACGCCGGGGGAGGGCCACAGCTACGCCGACCCGGGCGGCGTGACGGACACCTACTTCGAGCACTTCGACGAACTGACCACCCAGGGCGAGGGCGCCGAGCGGATGGCCGAGCAGTGGGGGCTCTCGCGCCGCGAACTCGACGAACTCGCCGTCGACTCACAGCGCCGGTGGGGCGCGGCCGTCGCCGAGGACCGGTACGCCGAGCAGGTCGTCCCCGTCGAGACGACGCTCGACGGCGAGTCGGTCGTCGTCGCCGAGGACGAACACCCCCGCCCCGAGACGGACGTCGAGACGCTCGCCGGCCTGCCGCTGGCCTTCCGCGAGGCGGGCGAGGGCGTCGTCCACCCCGGGAACGCGTCGGGCATCGTCGACGGTGCCGCCGCGACGCTGGTCGCCTCGGGCGCGGCCTGCGAGTCGTACGGCTGGGACCCGCTCGCCCGCGTCGTCGACAGCGTCGTCGTCGGCGTCGACCCGACGACGATGCTCACCGGCCCGATTCCCGCCACGGAGCAGCTACTCGCTCGCAACGACCTCGCCGTCGACGACGTGGACCGCTTCGAGGTGAACGAGGCCTTCGCCCCCGTCGTGGCCGCGTGGCTCGAGGAGACGGGCGCCGACTGGGCGAAGACGAACGTCTGGGGCGGCGCTATCGCTCACGGCCATCCGCTCGGGGCGACCGGCGCGGCGCTGCTGGGGAAGCTGCCGTACCAACTCGACGCCTGCGACGGCCGCTACGGGCTGTGTACGATGTGCATCGGGTTCGGGCAGGGTATCGCGACGCTCGTCGAGCGGGTCTGACGGCATGAGCCGTGGCAGGTCGCCGCCGGAGACCGACGGCTAGCGGTGCGGAAACAGAGAGAAAGGGTCGGTTCGCGAGCGGTGCGGCGAGTCAGGCGGAGTGGGTGGTGTGAGTGGCCTCAGGCCGACTTCACATCATGCCGCCCATGCCGCCGCCCATGCCGCCCATGCCGCCGCCCATGCCGCCGGGCGCGCCGCCGGGGCCGCCGGGCCCGCCTTCCTCGTCGTCGTCGTCGCCCTGGCCACCCTTCAGGTCGCCAGCGGCGATGACGTCGTCGATGCGCAGGATCATCACGGCCGCCTCGGTGGCGGACTCGATGGCCTGGGTCTTGACGCGGAGGGGCTCGACGACGCCGTCCTCCTCCATGTCGACGACCTCGCCGGAATAGGCGTCGAGGCCGCTCGTGACGTCGCCGGCGTCGTGCTTGCTGCGGAGGTCGACCAGCGAGTCGATGGGGTCGTGACCCGCGTTCTCCGCGAGCGTGCGCGGGATGACGTCGATGGCGTCGGCGAAGGCCTCGACGGCGAGCTGTTCGCGCCCACCGACGGAGTCGGCGTAGTCACGCAGGCCCAGCGCGAGCTGGGTCTCGGGGGCACCGCCGCCGGGCAGGACCTTGCCGTCCTCCAGCGTGGCGGCGACGACGCCGAGCGAGTCCTCGATGGCGCGCTCGACCTCGTCGACGACGTGTTCGGTGCCGCCGCGGAGGATCATCGTGACGGCCTTGGCGTCCTCGACGTCCTCGACGAAGATGCGCTCGTCGCCGGCGATGTCCTTCTGGGCGACGGAGCCGGCGAAGCCGAGGTCGTCCTCGGTGATGTCGTCGATGTTCGAGACGATGCGGGCGCCCGTCGAGCGCGAGAGGGCCTCGATGTCGGACTTCTTCGCGCGGCGGACCGCGAGGATGCCCTCCTGGGCGAGGTAGTGCTGGGCCATGTCGTCGATGCCCTTCTGGCAGAAGACGACGTCGGCGCCGGACTCGGCGAGCTTGTCGACCATCTCCTTGAGCTGTTTCTCCTCCTGGTCGAGGAACTGCTGGAGCTGGTCGGGGTCGGTGACGTTGACCTCGGTGTCCAGTTCCGTCTCGGGGACCTCGATGGCCGTATCGAGGAGCGCGACGTCGGCGTCCTCGACGGCGAACGGCATGTTGTCGTGGACGCGCTCCTTGTCGACGATGACGCCCTCGACGAGTTCGGACTCGTCGGTGGAGCCGCCGACGACCGTCTCGATCTGGATGTTGTCGGTGTCGACCGTGCCGTCGTCGTCGGCGACGGACTGGACCGCGCGGACGACGAGTTCGGCCAGCACGTCCTTCGAGGACTCGGCGCCCTTGCCGGTCATGGCCGTGCCGGCGACCTTCTCGAGGGTCTCGGTGTCGTCGGCGTCGACCTCGATGGCGTTCTCCTCGAGGATCTCCTTCGCCTTCTCGGCGGCCTGGCGGTACCCCTGGGCCAGGATGGTGGCGTGGATGTCCTGGTCGAGGAGTTCCTCGGCCTTCGACAGCAGTTCACCGGCGATGACGACGGCCGTCGTCGTGCCGTCCCCGACCTCGTCCTCCTGGGTCTGGGCGACCTCGACGATCATGTTGGCCGCCGGGTGCTCGATGTCCATCTCGTCGAGGATGGTGACGCCGTCGTTCGTGACGACGACCGACCCGGAGTTGTCGACGAGCATCTTGTCCATGCCCTTCGGGCCGAGTGTTGTCCGTACGGCCTCCGCCACGGCCGTCCCGGCCGTGATGTTCATGGACTGTGCGTCCTTCCCGGAGGTTCGCTGGGACTCCTCGGAGAGTACGATCATGGGCTGGTTGCCCATCTGCTGTTGAGCCATAGTCAGACGATGATTGAATGTGATTCTATATAAAGCTTGTTGTGGCGGACGATGTATCGCCGTACTGTCTCCCGTTCTCGGCGGTGTGGCACTGTCTACCGTGGTGTGTTTAAGTAGCCTCTCCGGACCGTTTCAGGGGGGTAAGCGTGAACTATCCATAGGATTTGTTAGGTGTTCGCACGAACTAGCGGCCGGAGGGACGGGACATGGGCGTCCTCGACAGCATCACCGACCTGTTCGCATCGGAGTCGGTCGACAAGTACCGCTGTGACGACTGCGACGCGGTGTTCGAAGTCGACGGCGGGACCCGGGACCCGCGCTGTGAGTCCTGCGGGTCGGCGGCGGTGACGTTCATCAACCGCGTCTGAGCGGGCCGGCGACGAGGCCGTCGGCGCTTCTCAGTACCCCATCCCGAACCGACGGTGGCGCAGTTCCGGCGTGACCTGTATCCGGTCGACGTCCTGCCCGGTGCGGTACCAGACGAACGCCGCGCGCGTGAACAGCTCGCGGCACTCGATGCGCACCTCGCGCGGGACCCCCTCTGTCCGCTCGTGGACGTCCTCGATGGCCGCCCGGGTGAACAGGTCCGGCGGTTGGCCGTCGTAGGTCTCGCCGCGGAAGTACGCCAGCGACCGGGCGACGTACTCGGCCACGTCGTCGGGCGAGAACGGTTCGATGCCCTCGTAGTAGCGCAGTCGGGAGTCCAGCGTCCCGCGTATCTCGGCGACCCGGCGCTTGCCCTCCGGCGTGCCGGTCAGGAACAGGCGGACGCCGGCGTCGCCGGCGACCTGCAGCGGCGAGAGCAGGTCGGCCTCCAGCACCTCTATCTCGTCGACGACAAGCAGGAGCGTCTTCCCGTGTTCGCGCACCCGCTGGACGACCTCCCGAACCGCCGCCTTCGCCTCCGCGGTCGCCCACGGGATGCCGTTGCGGACCTGCGAGTAGCGCCCGAAGTCGACGGAGAACCCCGCGGCGTAGGCCGCCTCCAGCACCGTCTGGTACAGCGCCCGCGCCGTCGTCTCCCGTGGGTTGTCCAGGTGCGTGACGACGAAGTCGTCGTGTTGCGAGAGGTCCCGGAGGACTATCTCCCGGAACGCCGACTTCCCGGTGCCGTAGGGGCTCACGAGGCCGATGTGCTGGTCCTGCAGCAGCCACGAGGTGACCTGGTTCAGCATCGCCGTGTCGTGGCGGACGTACAGCGGTTCGGGCATGTGGTCCAGCCCCGCCTCCTCGGTGAACGGGAGGTCCGTCACGTCCTCGGGGTCGCCGCCCAGCGCCTC
This sequence comes from Haloarcula sp. MBLA0163, assembly GCF_055632435.1. Classification (NCBI taxonomy): domain Archaea; kingdom Methanobacteriati; phylum Methanobacteriota; class Halobacteria; order Halobacteriales; family Haloarculaceae; genus Haloarcula; species Haloarcula sp. MBLA0163. The sequence continues at coordinate 2,941,999 of NZ_CM145745.1, read as the reverse complement.
GCCGAAGGCCAGCAGGCGTTGCTCGACCTCCCGTAACTGGTCCAGCAGGACGCCCTCCGACACCGACTCCGAGCGCTCGTCCTCCTCGGCTCGAAGCCGCTCCAGCCGGTCCATCACGTCGCCGACGCGCTGGCCGCTCTCGCTGCCGGCGTCGGTCCCGCCGGCGGCGTCGCTGTCGTCTGACACGGTCGTTCTTCACTGTGGTTGACGGGCCGCGGCGTTATATGTTACGCCGCTCGCGCCGTGAAACCGGGGGCTGCCAGTCAGTCGAGCCGCCGTCGCTCCGTCTGTGTCTGCTCGGCCTCGACGTCGCCCGTGTTCCGCGTCCCGGCGGGTTCGAACAGCAGTATCTCGGCCGTCGGCTCGGCGACCGGTCGGTGCTCGACGCCCCGCGGGACGACGAGCAGCTCGCCCGCCGACAGCACCACGTCGGCCTCCTCGCGGAACTCGATGCGCAACTGGCCCGACTGCACCAGAAACAGTTCGTCGGCGTCGGCGTGGCGGTGCCAGACGAACTCGCCTTCGGCCTTCGCGAGTTTGACCGCCTGGTCGTTCGGTTCGCCGGCGACGCGGGGCGCCCACGTCTCCTCGAACGAGTCGAACGCCTCGGCGAGCGTGACCTTCTCCATACGGTCTGGTGGGTCCCCACCCACTAAACAGCCACCGCTGTACGCGACTCGAATCGGAGAGAAACCCTCGCGGCGCGGTCCGTCCGGGCGCTCACCCGGTGAACTGGTGGTACTCCAGTCCCTTGTGCTTCATCTCGTTGTGCTTGCGCTCGAGGAAGGAGTACACGGAGCCGTGGGGCGCGCCGTCCAGCAGCATCTCGGCGGCCTCGCGGACCGCGTCGACCTGTTCGGGCCCGCCGATGATAGAGAGCGTCGACCCGTAGATGACGACGGCGGCGCCGGTCAGCTCCTGCATGAGCTCCCGCGTCCGGCCGCCCTCGCCGATGAGACGCCCCTTCTGACGGCGGAGGTCGTTCTTGTTCCGGGCGGCGGCCTCGATGTCTATCATCTCGAACATCATCATGTCGTCGTCCAGCAGCGCCAGCGCGTCCTCGGGGGCGAACCCGCGGCCGATGGCCTTCACGATGTCCGGCCCTTTCAGCGCCGTCACGGGGTCGCCGACGGACTCGACCTTGACGGTGCCATCCTCGGAGTCGATGTCCAGACGGACCTCCGCCCGCTCCTCGATCTCGCGCATGGTCTCACCACCTTCGCCGATCAGCACGCCGATTCGGTCCTGCGGAATCTTCACGTGTTTCATAATATGCTTCCGAGTACGGGGTTCTGCCTGTTTAAGACTTCGGCGTCTAGTTTCGGCGGCGTCTCCGGGCGGCCGGCCGACTGCAAACCCACCAGCGAACCGCCCGCGTCACTCCTCCCGTCGGTCCTCGGGTGTCCCCTGTGGCACGGCGTCGTCGTCGCTCCCCGGCGCGGTGTCCTCGTCGTCTTCCGGCGTCGCGTACTCCTTGACGTAGGCGAGCAGCTCGTCGGGCGTGGCGTCGACGCCCTGCCGGGCGAAGAAGTTCGCGACGTTCCGGCAGTCCCGTTCGAGGAACTCGTCGGCGTTGGGGTGGTGGATGGTCACCGCCTGTCCGAGGTCGATGATGTACAGCTGCCCCTCGTGGAAGACGACGTTGTACTCCGAGAGGTCCCCGTGGACCAGTCCGGCGTCGTAGAGGCGGCGGACGTACTCCTTGACGACTTCGTAGGCCGTCTCCGGGTTCTCGATGTGGACCTCGCTGAGGCGTTTGGCCCGCCCTTCCTCGGTGCCCAGGTACTCCATCACGAGGACGTTCCGCTCGACGGCGATGGGTTCGGGCGTGCGGACGCCCGCACGGCGGGCGCGCTCGAGGTTCGAGGACTCCTTGCGGACCCACGCGGTGACGACCTTCTTCTTGTCCGAGCCGATGCCCTCGAACCGGGGGTCCCCGTCCAGATACCCCCGCATGTCCTTGAAGTCCGAGGCGTTGATGCGGTACACCTTCACGGCCACCTCCTCGTCGCCCGAGAGCGCGGTGTAGACGTTGGCCTCCTTCCCCGTCGAGATGGGGCCGCCGAAGGCGTCGATGTGGCCGTCCTGGACGAGTTTGTACAGCGCGCCGTAGGTGGCGTCGTCGAAGACGCTGGCCTCGACCTTGAACTGGTCGGCGTCCTTGATGCGCTTCCGGAACTCGCTGAACTCGCGGTCCCGCTTGCGGGCGATGCGGTCGGCCTCGGTGTCGGAGACGTCTATCTCCTCCCACTCGTCGCCGACGCCCTCGGCCTCGTCGGTGTCGAGCAGGCCGAACTCCGCCTCGCTGTCGCTCACTGCTGGCCCTCCGTCGGCGCTGGCACGCGGTGCATCAGGGCGCTACTCCTGGATGTGTCCCTCCTCGCGGAGCTGGTCGGCGTCCTGCTTCTCGTAGCGCCACGTGATGTCGGCCTTCTCGTCCTGCCAGTCCCACGGCGAGACGAGGACCACGTCGTCCTCGCGAATCCAGATTCGTTTCTGCATCTTGCCCGGAATCCGGGCTGTGCGTTCGACCCCGTCCATACAGCGTACCTTGACGCGATTCGCACCGAGCATGTTCGTGACGACGGCGAACACCTCGTCGTCGTCCGGCATCCGCAGGTCTTTTCGGCCCTCGTTGTCGCTCATAGCAGAGTGTTCGGCCCCGGGAGGGTTAAGTTTTGTACGATTGCCAGTCGCCCAGCGACACGCCCGAGTGGTAAGGCACAAGGTCCGGCCACGGTAACCGGCGTCCATGACTCTCAGGTTGCCCGCCGATGCCGAGGACTGGGCGCGGGCGTGGCGCGACCGCATCAACGACCGCGAGGCGTTCGCCGAGGCGGCCGCCGACTTCGACGCGACGTTCTGCTTCGAGATCCAGGCCGACGAGGCCTACGACGGCGACCCGATACGGTTCCTGGTCACCATCGGCGACGGCGCCTGCACCGACGCCCACGTCGTCGACGGCGACGCCGACTACGACTTCGCCCTGCGGGGCCCCTACGAGGCGTGGAGCGCGATGCTGCGGGGCGAGCTGGACGTCTCCGAGTCCGTGATGAACGGCACCTTCGACGTCACCGGCAACACGATGACGCTCCTGCGTCGGCAGGACGCCGTCGCCGAGATGGTCGGCGCCGCCCAGAGTGTCGACACCGAGTTCGAGTACTGACCGACGGGCTTTTGTCCGCCGGACGGGCGAACTGGGGTATGCTCGACAAACTCGGTCTCTCCGGCGTCGCCGGGGTCGTCGTCCTGTTCGGCGGTATCGGCCTCGTCGCGTGGCAGAACCTGATTCTCGCGGCCGGTCTGGCCCTCGTCGTCGGCGGCCTCGGCCTCATCGTCTACGGCCTCGTCACGAGCCTGCTGGCCTCCTTCGGCATGGGGATGGGCGGCGGGATGCCCTAGGCGGCCCGCACGTCGAACTCGAAGCGCGCCCCGCCGGCCTCGCTCTCGCCCGCCTCGACCGTCCAGCCGTGGGCTTCCGCGATGGCGCGGACGATGTACAGCCCGAACCCCGTCCCCTCGGACGCGCCGCTCACGCCGGGGACGAACACCGACTCGCGATCTGCGGGGTCGATGCCGGGGCCGTCGTCCTCGACGGCGAACCCGTCGTCGGTCGCCGCCAGCGTGACCGTCACGTCCGGGCCGGCGTGCTCGACCGCGTTCCGGAACAGGTTCTCGAACAACCGCCGTATCCGGGCCGCGTCGGCCTCGACCGACAGCGACGCCGGCAGGGCGAGGACGGCGTCGCCCGTCTCGACGGTCGCCCACGCGTCGGCCGCGACGGCGGGCAGGTCGACGGGTTCGACGTCGGCCGCGAGCGTCCCCTCCTTCGACGCCGTCCGGACGTCGTCGACGATGCGTTCCATCCGCTCGTGGGCCGCACCGACGGCGCTCAGCGCCGCCGTGTCGCACTCCTGCCGGGCCAGCGCGAGGTGCCCGTCCGCGACGGCCAGCGGGTTCCGCAGGTCGTGGGCGAGGATGTCGGCGAACTCCTCCAACCGCTCGTTCTGTTTCGCGAGGTGCCAGGTCTGCTCGTACCGGTCGGTCACGTCCCGGCCGATGCCGGCAAACCCCAGCACCGACCCGTCGTCGTCGGCGACGAGTCGCCCGGTCAACTCGAAGCGGACGCGCCCCTCCGTGGTCTGTCCCCACGCCTCGACCACCGTCTCGCCGGTCGCGAACAGCTCGTCGATGGCGGCCTCGACGGCCGGCCGGTCCCCCGCCTCGAAGAAGTCCGGCGGCGACATGCCGTCGAGGTCGTCGTCGCTCAGCCCGAAGAGCTCGTTCAACCGCCTGTTCCAGTGGCTCAGTCGGCCGCGCTCGTCGTAGACGTAGAAGACGTCGTCGAGCGTGTCCAACGCGCGTTCGAGAATCCGCCCATCCCCCGCCATACGACTAGTAGCCGACAGGCGGTCTTAACGCTTCGCTCTAAATCGCTCTCTGAGGCGTCAACGGGCCAGTATTCGGAGGTTGACGGCTCCGTCCGGCCGTCGCGGAGCGGCCCGTCACGCCCGGTCGTGTCCCGCCGGGCACAGCGTCGCTTCGCGGCGGGGCTGGCGCTCGCTACTCCTCTACGGGTCTGTCCGCCCGGTGCTCGCTGATTATCTGGTCGACCATCTCCGCCTTCTGTGCCTGCTCGCGGTCGGCCGCCCGGTCCTCCCAGTCGGCCACGGCGGCCTCGACCGCCGCCTCGCGGGCGACGGCGAGTTCGTCTATCTCCTGGACGGTGACCATCTCGACTGGCGCGACCGGGACGTCGTGGTCGAACAGCACCTCGTCGGCGGCGTCCGAGAGGTTGCCGTCCCGGAGGACGATCCGGGGGTCGACGTCGGCGAGTCGCTCCGCCGTCGACCGCCCCGCGCCGGAGGCGTCCCGGAGCATGACCACGTCGCCGGCGGCGAGGCCGAACTCCTCGTCGGCGGCCTCGATGGCGTCGCGCGTGAACTGCTCGACGACCTTCACCGGGACCAGTCCGTCCCGTTCGTCCGCGACGTCGGCGAAGTTCGAGTGGTCGAGTTTCCACAGCGACTTCAGGCGGTCGAGCTTGTCGGCCAGTTCCTCGCGTTTCTCCCGTTCGTCCTCGACCTTCCGTTCGAGGGCCTCGTTGCGCCGTTCGAGCCTGGTGACCTCGCGGTCCTTGCGGACCTCCCGGCGGCCCTCCTGTCTGGCCTTCTCCAGTTGCTTCTCTTTGTCCTGTAACTGGTCGTCCTTCCGCTGGATGGTGTCTTTCAGGTCGTCGACGTGGGACTCGAGGCGGTCGATGCGGGCCTCCAGCCGCTTTATCTCCTTCTCCTCGTCGCTCAACTCGCGGGGCTGGTGGCTCGACGACTCCTCGTCGGCCTCGTCGTCGCCCTCGATGTCGCGCAACACCGACTCGACGGACTCGTCGCCGGCGACGACGCGGGCGACGACCGGCCCGACCTCGTGCTGTGGGGGGACCTTCCCGGCCACGCGGTCGAACTGGCTCTCGTGGTGGTCGAAGGCGTACAGCGCCGCCGCCATCGCGTCGCGCTCGTGGTCGTTGTCGTAGGCCTCCTCGCGGGTCCGGTGTTTCTTCTCGTCGACGGGGAGGTCCCGCTCCGGTTCCCACCCGGCGGCGTCGAACGACCGCCGGAACTTCTCGACGGTCTCGGGCATCGGCGTCACGTCGGCGGCGACGACGACCGGCCGCCCGCGTTCGATTATCCACTCGACGACGTCGGCCCGGTCGTTGGTGCGCGAGGAGTAGACGTCCAGCACCTCGCCGTCCAGACCGACGATGGCGACGGCGGTGGTGGTGCCGGGGTCGACGCCGACGACGACGTGGTCCCGCCGTTTGGCCAGCGGTCGGAACTCGATGCCGTCCCGGCGGACCCGCTCTATCTCGACGCGGGTGTCGCCCGAGCGGTGCGTGGAGACGGGGATGTCCTGCGGCCGGGCCTGTACGCGGAAGACGGCGCTGGAGAAGCCGCCGTACTTCTCGGTGACCTCGCGCTCGTACGTCAGCCCCGCGCCGTCGAGTTCGGACGCCACCTCGCGGGCCTCCTTCTTGACGGCGCCGTGGATGCGCCGGGTGTAGCGGTCCTCCGACCAGCCGCCCTTGCCGGTCGAGCGGCCCCGCGAGACCTTCACCTCGGTCGTGTCGGTGAAGGCCGACACCTCCTGGCCGACGTTGGCGGCGGCGAGTCGGGCCGCGGCTTCGGCCTCCTTCATGGGCTTTTTCCCGTAGGGCACGCCGTGGCGCTTGGCGACCCGCGAGAGCGGTTCCGGGCGCTCGTCGCCGGTCACCTGCACGAGTTTCGTCTCGTCGGGGAGCGACCCGAGGAAGTGGACCAACTGGTCCTTGTCGGCCGCCAGTTCGTACATGTTGTCCGTCGCGAGGATGTCCGGCTCCCGGTCGTCGACTAGGCGGCGCAACTTCCGCCGGGACACCACGTCCCGCTCTATCTCCTCGCCGTCGAACACCACCAGCGCGTAGGAGGGGGCGTCACCGCGCACGTCGCCGCTCTGGATGTCCACCCCGAAGACGACGGCGTCGAGCGCTGCCGTGCGATTCACGCACCCTGCTAGGTGACGCGTGACTATAAATCTCGTTCCGGCGGGCGGGCCCCGACCGCCGGTGCGCTACTCGCCGTCGTGGGCATCTCCGCTCCCGAACTCTGCGGCCTCGACCAGCCGCGCGAACGCCGCCCGCTCGCGTTCCTCTATCGTCTGCTGGTCGGCGTCGTCGCGCATCCGCGCCTTCAGCTCCCGCAGCGCCCCGTGGTCGACGGCGGCCACCTCGTCGGCGACGGCACGGGGGTCGTCGACGACCCGCGAGACCAGCCCCATCCGGAGGGCGGCCTCGGCGTCGACGGTGCGGCCCGACAGCGCGAGGTCCAGCGCCTCGCCCGTGCCGACGATCCGGGGCAGTCGCCCCGTCCCGCCCCACGCCCCGAACAGGCCGAGTTTGACCCCGGTCTCCGCGAACGTCGCGCCGGGCGTCGCCACCCGGAGGTCGCAGGCCAGCGCCAGTTCGACGCCGCCGCCGCGGGCCGCCCCGTCGACGCCGGCCACGACCGCGCCGTCGTACTGTTCGATGGTCGTGGCGACGCGCTGGCCCAGCGCGGCGAACTCGCTGGCCGCCTCGGTGTCGAGCGACCGGACGACGTCGAGGTCGGCCCCGGCACAGAACGCGTCGCCGGCGCCGTGGAGGTAGACGACCGCCTCGCTCGCCGCCGAGACGGCGGCGTCGAGCTCTCGGAGCGCCTCGCGGTCGAGCGCGTTGCGCCGCTCCGGCCGGTCGAGCGTCAGCACGCGCACGTCGCCGTCGACCGTCGTCCGGACCATGCGCAGTCTGACTCCCCTGTTTCCAAAGGTCTTTGCCCTTCCCGCCGCTAGGTCGCACCAATGGAGGAAGTGGCGGCGGTCCGCCAAGCCGCGCTGGCGGCGGTCGACGACGTCGAGCCCGAACGTCTCCGCGAACGCATCACGGCACGCCTCGACGACGCCTCGCTCTCGCCCGGCGTGCTCACGCTGGTCAGCGCCAGCGCCGCCCGGGAGCACCCGGCAGACCCCGCCGACGGCGACGCCGACCGGGCCGCCGGCGTGCAACTCATCTACGAGGGGCTCCGGCTCACCCGCCAGCTCGCCCACGAGGACCCGTGGACGAGCGGCGACCGCGACGCCGCCGACCTCGACATCCTCATCGCCGACATCCTCGTCTCGCGCGGGTTCTACCTGCTCGCTCGCACGGAGGCCGCCGACGCCGCCGTGCAGGTCGTGCGCTCGTTCGGCCACGACCAGACGGTCCAGCGGACCACCGGCGACGAGAGCCTCGACGCCGAACTGGAGGTCGACATCTGCGAACTCGCCGTCGTCGCCGGCGTCACCGCCGGCGGGGTCCACCCCACCCCGACGCTCCGGGAGTTCGCGACGGGCCTCGGGAGCGACGGCCTGCCTGCGTACGGCCACCTCGTCGGCGAGGAGGTCACGGACGCGCTGGCGGCCCACACCCGCACCGACCAGCACTCGAGCGACGGCACCGAGGCCGCCGCCGACCACTGAGAACAATCGCCACGCCGGCCCCGAATCGAAACGCCTAAAGACAATTGCCGGGTACATCGAAATGCGCCTGGGTAGCTTAGCGGTAAAGCGCGTCCTTGGTAAGGACGAGACCCCGGATTCAAATTCCGGCCTAGGCTCTTCTCGGAGACCAATTGCGAGCGGCGCGTCTCGTCGCGCCGCGTTCCGTGTCGACGTGCGAGATGGGGTCGAACTCCGCCATCGGCGTCGTCACGCTCACTCCCGCTCCGGTTCCTCGGCCAGCGCTCGGTCCCGTAGCTCCTTGCACTTCTCGCCTTTCACCGTCAGCTCGGGCACCGGGACCGGCGTGCCGTCCTCGACGGCGACGAAGGTGGCGTAGGCGCTGGTGGTCTCCTCCGTCTCGCCGGTCCGTGGGTTCTCGGCGGCGACCTCGATGCGGACGCGGACGCTCGTCCGGCCGGTGGCGTAGGCCCACGACTCCACGCGGGCGTTGTCGCCGATGGGGATGGGCCGCTCGAAGTCGACGCGGGACATCTGGGCGGTGACACACGACTCCTCGGCGGCCCGCATCGCGGACATGGCGCCGATCTCGTCCATCCACTTCATCACGATACCCCCGTGGGCGCTCTCGTAGTTGTTGGCGTGCGTGGGCTGGACGCGCTCCCGGTTGACGATGTGCGTCTCGGCGATGTGGGGCATGCGCCGGGCTACTCTCTGGGCGAGGATAACGGTGTGGTGTGCGTGACGCCGACGGCTCAGAACGGGAGCGGGAACGGGACCGAGCCACGGGAGTACCCCTCGACGCGGCCGTCGGGGCGGTAGCGGAAGACGACGAGGGGTTCGTAGCCGACGCTCGGTTCTTCGGCGTACACCCGTCGCCACTCGTCGTCGTGGAAGGAGGTGCAGTCCACCACCAGCACCGCGCCGGGGTGGGCGGCCAGCTGGTCGCGGGTCTTCGCGTCGCCGGAGGCCTTCAGCGCGCCGATGGCGGTGTCGACCTGTCGGCGAGTCGGCGGGCGGGGGCGGGTCACCTCGACGAGGGTGTCCTCGACGCGGAAGTCGACGGAGTGGCCCGAGCCGAGCTCCACCTCGGGTTCGATGTCGTTGCCCGAGTCCACGAGCAGTTTCGCGGTGTTGAACTCCCCCATCGTCGCCTGCATCCGCGAGAGGTCGAACCCCTCGCTGGTGCCGAGTTTGCTGGCCATCGTGTAGCGGTACTCGTCCAACACGCCGGTCGCGAGGAAGTCGTCGTAGAACCGCAGCCCCTCCGCCTGACTGGCGTCGGGGAAGCCGCCGGCGTGGTCGCGGAAGAACGTCCGGGTCGACTCCCGGCCGTCCTTCGAGAGGAAGACGGGGAGGAAGAAGTGCGCGAGGGACTCGTACTCGGTGAGCCACGGGTCCTCGACCTCCAACTGGGCCAGCAGTTCGCGCTGGGCCCACTCGGCGATGGGGTCGGGCGCCTCGTCGAACGTGCGCTTGTTGGTCCGCCAGAGCGTCTCCGGCGTCTGCGTGTTGCCCAGCCAGTAGGCCTCGGTGCCGTTCCAGCAGAACAGGGCGAGGTCGCCGTTGTCCATCTCCAGCCGGCGGGCCGCCCACCCGTCGGGCGGGGCGAACCACGGGCCGTTCAGCTCGGCGCCGAAGGTGTTCTGCAGGGGAGAGAGGAGGTCACGCCGGACGCGGTCCTCGCTCCAGCGCTCGGTCGAGTAGCGAAATCGAAGTGGGCCAGCCACGGTCGTCAGTAGTCGGTCGGTGGTCTTGTGCGTTCCGCATCCCGCCGTCGGACGGGGCGGAACGGCGGAGAACGGCGGCGAGAGGCCCCGAGACGCCACGATGTGCACGACCGTTACATTGATACGTACTAACATGCAAGTTCGAGTGTGGTAACGTATGTCTATGGGAGCGTATGACGACGACGAACACGAACGCCGTGAGCGCAAGAACAACGAGGTCGACCTATCGGAGGACGACGACCGCACAGCGTATCACGGGACTGTCGACTACGACAGCGGGGAGTCCACCGAGGAGCTGCTGGACCAGTTCAAGCAGATCAACTCCGAGTAACGCCGGCCCTTCTCGACCTGACCTGTAGCAGCGTCACCGACACGGCTGTGACCACCGTGACGGCCGCGACGTGTGCCAGCAGCGCCGCCAGCAGGACCGGCTGGTCCAGCACGAACGGCACCAGGACGAGCTGGAGGACGCCGAACCCCCACGTCTCCAGGTCGGCCCGCTGGAACACCCGCGCGGTCTCGGGGTCGAACCGGAAGCGCAGCGACCGCCAGAGGCCGGTGACGCTGGCCCACCACCCCGTGCCGATGCGGTAGCTCACGTCCCAGAGGATGAGCAGCGTCAGGTACACCACCAGCACCGGCGGCTCCTCGCCGAACAGCGTCGTCACCAGCGGGGACTCGGCGGTCTGCGGGTCGAAGACGAACAGGTGGGTCAGCATCGCGATGTACGCCAGCACCGACAGCACCACCTCCATGTTCGAGGAGAACAGCAGCGCCCGGTAGGTCGGCGGGACGTCGATGCGGCGGATGAGCGTGCTGATGCGCAGCATCTCGATGCTCCCGATGGTCGCGACGAAGACGACGGCCGTCGCCGCGATGGCGGCGTTCCAGACGTCGTAGTACCACGACAGCCCCACGACGGCCACCTCGAAGACGACCAGTTGGATGGCCAGCGCCGCCCACGTCGGCAGGCGAATCCCCGGCAGCGCACCGACGATGCTCTCGTACACCCACGTCTCGCCGTACTCGGGATGCGGGCTCTCACCGCTCATCGGACTCACCGCCCTCGGAGCAGAGCGCCGGCGAAGGGGACCTCGCGTCGCTCGCCTCGCCGCTGTCTGGGGCTCGGTCCGACGCGGCGCGTGGCCCATCCGCCCGCTCGCTGCCGTCGGCGACGGCGGGGACGCGCCCGGGCTCTCGCGTGCCGTCGAGCGCCCGGCCGACGGCCTCGTCGAACGGCGTCAGCGTCACCGGGACGGCCTGCTGGATGCTGTCGTCGCGCGCCACCACGGGGGTCTTCAGACCGTGGATGAGCGGCCTGGCGACCGTCGAGGGGACGTCGGTGACCAGTCCGATGGACAGCGCCGACAGCCGCGGACTCAGTATCGGTATCGGGACGATGCGCGGCTCCGCGTCGTGCATCACCTCGCCGGTGCGGCGGAGTATCTCGGCGTAGGTCAGCACCTCGGGACCGCCGATCTCGTACGTCTCGCCCGCCGTCGACGGGGTCTCGAGGACGCCGACGAGGTACTCGACCACGTCCTCGATGGCGATGGGGTGACAGTCGGTGCGGACCCACTGCGGCGTCAGCATCAGCGGGAGCCGCGCGGTCAGCTCCCGGATGAGGCGGAAGCTCGCGCTCCCGGTGCCGATGACGATGGCGGCCCGGAGCGCGGTCAGGTCGTAGTCGCCGTCGGCGAGGAGGTACTCGACCTCGCGGCGCGAGCGGAGGTGTTTCGACCGAATCTCCTCGTCCTCGCCGAGGCCGCCGAGATAGACGACCCGGTCGACGCCGGCGTCGTCGGCCGCGGCCCGGAAGTGTCTGGCCGCCCGGCGGTCCCGCTCGGCGTAGTCGTCACCGGCCCGCATCGAGTGGACGAGGTAGTAGGCGGCGTCGACCCCGTCCAGTGCGCCTTCGAAGCTGCCCGGTTCCAGCAGGTCGCCCGTCGCCACGTCGACGCCGTCCGGCGGGTCGTACGTCGACGGGTCCCTGACGAGGGCGCGGACGTCGTGGCCGGCGGCGCGGAGTGCGGGGACGAGGTGGCTCCCCACGAACCCCGTCGCGCCGGTCACCAGCACGTGCATGGTCCATTCACAGCGCGGCAGGGGGTTAAAATGCAGCCCTGTCGTGTGAGTCAGTCACGCAGGCGGGGCGGTGCCCCGGCGTCCGGTCACCAGCCGGGCGTCGGCGGCGCGCCGTCGTCGTCCTCGACGGCCCGTGCTACCTCCGGGTCCGGCGCTCGCTCGCCGCGTCCGTCGGCCGCCCCGACCCACCGGTCGATGGCCCGACCGGCCCACGAGTCGGCGGCCAGTACCGTCTCCAGCGTCCGTTCGTACCGGTCGTCGTTGACGGCGAGCGTCCCGGGACTCGACGCGGCGGCGACGGCGACGAACTCCGCGCGGTCGTCGTCGGTGAGGGCGTCGTCGCGGAACCGCTCGACGGCATCCGCGACGCGCTCCGGTTCGGGGTGGGCGAACACGCGCTCGCCCACCGCGCCCGGGCCGAACAGCGGCGTCACGTCCGGCGGGTCGTCGTCGAGCAGGCGGCGGCCGCCGTGGACGGACTCGACGCGCTCGCACTCCGTCTCGGTCTCGAGGAGCAGGTTCTGCCCGGGGTAGGTGCCGCAGGCGTGGGGGTAGAGGTCGCCGTCGTGGATGCGACACTGGAGCGTCGTCGGGTCGAGGAACACGCAGGTCCGGAGCCACGTCGGCGGCCGGTCGAACGGCGCGACCGGTTTCGGCGGCTTGCGCAACCCGACGAAGAAGACGGGGCGGCCGTCGATGGCCGCGACGTCGACGCCCGAGAGGGTGACGCTCCGGTCGTCGCCCTCGGCCCGCCACAGGCGCGGGCGCAGGGCGTCGCCGTACCCCGCGTCGACGAACCCCCGGACCTCCTCGCGGGAGAGGGGGACGAGGTTGTACGTGTCGTCGAGCGGCTCGAACGGGCCGCGGCGCTCGTGGTCGATGTCGCGGCCGGTGAGCGGGCGCCAGTCGACGCAACAGCCGGCACAGCCCTCGCAGTCGACCTCCATACCGTGTGGTTCGGTGTCGTCCGGCAAAAAGAAAAGGCCCTTACCGCCGTCCTCGCTAGAGAACCTATGGCATCACAGCCCTGTGACGGCTGTGGCGAGAGCGTCTCGATAGGTGGCGGTATCGCCAACATCTGGACACAGGAGAGTCGACCGACGGAGGGCATCGTCCTCGAACTCGGCGACGGCACCGAACACTTCCTCTGTTACGACTGCATCGACCGGCTCCCGGACGACGCCGAGGTGACTGCCGCGGACGTGGCGGCGCTCTCCGAGGAGTCGTGAGTCCCCGTCGCTCGTCGGTCCTGCGTCGCCGAGACGCGACGCTGCCGCTCTGGATGTGGTGTTCGATAAAACGCGTCAGACGTGGTCGCTAACGCGACCGGAAATCTGCGTTAGTTGCGGACGACGTTCGTCGCGCGGGGGCCCTTGTCGGCCTGTTCGATGTCGAATTCGATCTCCTCGCCTTCTTCGAGGTCCGGGCCGCCAACGTCTTCCATGTGGAAGAAAACGTCCTCGTCCGCGTCCTCAGTCGAGATGAAACCGTAACCGCCTGTGTCGTTGAAGAAATCAACCTTACCGTTTGCCATTGCAAACAAACATACAGGGGGTATATGTATAAGGCTTCCGAGGGTACCACTCACACGACCGTGGGGGTGTGAACACGCGGCACGCCGCCGATGGGGCGGGACCCGCCGCCCGACGCCGCCGGCACCTGACAGGAAAGGTTTACCCCCACCGGCGCGTTGCCTTCTCGCGTGTACCCGGCGCGGATTCACGACGAGTTCCCCGCCCCGAGCTACCGCGGTAACCAGAAGCGGGCCCTCTCTGACGTCCGCGCGGCCTTCGAGAGCGGGAAGGACGTCGTCCTCGTGCGTGCGCCGACGGGGAGCGGCAAGTCGCTGCTCGCCCGCGCCATCGCGGGGTGTGCCCGCACCGCGGGGGAGGCGGCCGCCGAACAGGTGGTCGACGCCTACTACACGACCCCGCAGGTGTCCCAGCTCGACGACGTGGCCGAGGACGCCCTCTTAGAGGACCTCTGTGTCATCCGGGGGAAGAACAACTACGACTGCATCCTCCCCGGCGAGACGGACACGCCGGTCAACCAGGCCCCCTGCGTGCGCGAACGGGAGTTCGACTGTCAGGTGAAACACCGCTGTCCGTACTTCTCGGACCGCGCCATCGCCTCCAACCGGCGTATCGCGGCCATGACGCTCGCGTACTTCATGCAGACGGCCGGCAGCGACGTGTTCGGCAAGCGCGACGTGGTCGTCGTCGACGAGGCCCACGGACTGGGCGAGTGGGCGGAGATGTACGCGACCATCGACCTCTCGCCGGAGACCATCCCGATGTGGGGCGACCTCGACGTGCCGGCCCTCGACGGACTGGACGACGCCGTCGCCTTCGCCCAGCGCCTCGAACACCTCACCGAGCGCCGCGTGAAGGAGCTGCGGGGCAACGCCGAACTCACCCCCGACGAGGTGGCCGAACGGGACTCGCTGAACACGCTCCGGAGCGACCTCTCGTGGTTCCAGGAGGACTACCGCGACCCGGAGAGCGCGACGACGTGGGTGGTCGACCAACCGGACGGGGAGGGCGCGCCGGTCACCATCAAGCCGATGAACCCCGAGCGGTACCTGCAACACACCGTCTGGGACCGGGGCAACCGCTTCGCCCTCCTCTCGGCGACGATTCTGAACAAGGACGCCTTCTGCGCCAACGTCGGGCTGGACCCCGACGACGTCGCCCTCGTGGAGGTGGGCCACACGTTCCCCGTCGAGAACCGACCGCTGTACGACGTCACGCAGGGGAAGATGACCTACGACCACCGCGACGACACCCTGCCGAAGGTGGCCCGGCAGATCGTCCGCATCATGGCCCAGCACCCCGACGAGAAGGGCCTGATTCACTGTCACTCCTACGCGATACAAGAGCAGCTGGACGACCTGCTGACCGACTTCGGCGTCGGCCCGCGGGTCCGGAGCCACGACAAGGAAGACCGGGACGGCGCGCTGTCGGCGTGGAAGCGCAGCGACAACCCCGACGTGTTCCTCTCGGTGAAGATGGAGGAGGCGCTGGACCTGGAGGGCGACCTCTGTCGCTGGCAGGTCCTCTGTAAGGCCCCGTATCCGAACACGCGGGACTCGCGGGTCGCCCGGCGACTGGAGGACGGCCAGTGGGGCTGGTACTACCGGACGGCGCTCAGAACGGTGATACAGGCCTGCGGGCGCGTCGTGCGGGCGCCCGACGACTACGGCGCGACGTACCTCGCCGACACGTCGCTCCTCGACCTGTTCGAACGCGCCCGCCACGACATGCCCGACTGGTTCGACGAACAGGTGGTGCGGATGTCCGACCCGGACCTGCCAGACTTCGCGCCGGACCGGGCGCTCTCGGGCGTCAGCGCGAGCGCGAGACGCCGACACGACCGCTCGCGCTCGCGGTCGGGCGGGGGCAGTCACCCCCTCTCGGACGTGTGGGACTAGAAGAACGCGAACGCGAGCCCGTAGACGACGGCCGACCCGACCATCAGGAAGGCCAGGAAGACCGCCATCACCTGTTGTCTGTCCATGCACCCCGTTCGATTGACGGCTAATTAGGCGTTACGACGGGCCACGGCGGCGGGCATACTGTTAAGACGACCCTACCGTACAATCAGGCATGCGCCTCGCACTCATCGGGGTCGGTCAGGCTGGTGGCAAGGTCACCGACGCCTTCCTCGAGTACGCCGACCGGACGGACAGCGACGTCGTCGTCGACGCACTGGCGGTCAACACCGCCAAGGCGGACCTGCTGGGGCTCCAGCGGG
The DNA here is from genome assembly GCF_055632435.1 of Haloarcula sp. MBLA0163. Classification (NCBI taxonomy): domain Archaea; kingdom Methanobacteriati; phylum Methanobacteriota; class Halobacteria; order Halobacteriales; family Haloarculaceae; genus Haloarcula; species Haloarcula sp. MBLA0163. The sequence goes on along the minus strand of NZ_CM145745.1, from coordinate 2,926,427 downwards.
TCCCGGTCGGCAACCGTCTCCTCATCGGGACCGACCGCGTGAAAGGGCACGGCGTCGGCGCCGACAACGAACTGGGCGCCGAGATCGCGCAGGCCGACAGCGAGGAGGTGCTGGACGCCGTCGCCGACGTCCCGACCCACGAGGTGGACGCGTTCATGCTCGTCGCCGGCCTCGGCGGCGGCACCGGGTCCGGCGTCGCGCCGTACCTCGCGAAGGAACTCGGCCGGCGGTACGAGGAACCGGTCTACGGGCTGGGGCTGCTCCCCGCGAAGGACGAGGGCGGCATCTACATGCTCAACGCCGCCCGGTCGTTCATGACCTTCGTCCGCGAGGTGGACAACCTCGTCGTCTACGACAACGAGACGATGAGCGGCGCCGGGGACAGTCTCGCCAGCGGGTTCGCGCGGGCCAACGAGCAGCTCGCGCGCCGCTTCGGCGTGCTCCTCGCCGCCGGCGAGACCGACGGCCGCGTGGTCCCCGAGCAGGTAGTCGACGCCAGCGAGATAATCAACACGCTCGCCTGCGGCGGGGTCTCCTCGTTCGGCTACGCGTCCTCGCCGGTCGAGCGCAAGCGGGGGTTCTTCGGCGGCAAGAAGGCCGCCGACGCCACCGACGCGACGCCGCGCATCCTCTCGACGGTCCGGCAGGCCACGCTGGGCCGCCTCTCCCTGCCCTGCGAGATAACGAGCGCCGAGCGGGCCCTCGTCGTCGTCGCCGGGCCGCCGGAGCTGCTGAGCCGGCAGGGCGTCGAGAAGGCCCGCAACTGGCTGGAGGAGGCGACGGGGACGATGGAGGTCCGGGGCGGGGACTTCCCGGTCCCGGACGCCGACGAGGTGGCCGCCGCGGTGGTCCTCTCGGGAGTCAGCGACGTGCCGCGGGTCAAGGAACTCCAGGGCATCGCCATCGAGACCCAGCAGTCGATGCGCGCCCTGAGCGACAGCTCGGAGACGAAGCTCGCGGACCTGCTGTCGGTCACCGACGGGGACCTCGAACCGCTGTTCTAGCCCTGCATCTCCGCCGGATACCGGACCTCGGCCCACCAGTCGCCACCGTCGTAGCGGACGAGCCACGTCCCGTCGTACTCGGTCACCGCGACGGCCGCGTCACCGCGTGACCGAAACCGCTCGACGAGCGCCGTGAACGCCTCGGAGGGCGGGTCGTCGGACTCGACCTCGGCCCCCTTCGCCTCGTCGAGGATGGCCCGCTGGTCGGCGGGCAGGTCCGCGAGCGGGAACCGGAAGCGCTCGCGGGCCAGCGCCGCGAGGCCCGCGGCGTCCTCGGCCAGGACCTCGGCGCCGTACCGGTAGTCCGAGACCTCGACCTCGCGGCTGTCGGGGACGGCGATGCCGAACGTCTCGCCCCGGGTGATGCCGTCGTACTCGGGGTCGGGGACGACCACGGACGACTGCTCCGCGGCGTCCGTGTACCGGACCGCCGCCCCGACCGTCTCCCCGTCGTCCCAGCCCCGTTCGGGGTCCAGCAGGTCGACGAGCCGCTCCTGGTCGACCGACGGGAGGTCCAGGAACGCGACGGTCCGCTCGGGCGGCGGGTCGGGGTTCGCCGTCGCCTCGACGGTGTACTGCGTCTCGGTGCGCACGTCGGTCTCCGCGTAGGTGACCGCGTAGTACGACCCCTCGTACTCCACGGGGGCGCCGGGTTCGAAGGGCGGGTGCGTGTCGGTCACCGTCGCGCGGTCGGCGTCGCCCTCGACGGCACCGGCGACGAGCTCGCGGTACGGGTCGGGGAGGTCGGTGGCGGACTGTGCCCAGCGGTCGGCGAGCGCGTCGTCGTCGCGCACGTCCGTCAGGCGGATGGACCCGCGGGGGTCCGAACAGCCGGCGAGGGGGAGGGTCGCGCCGACGGCGACGGCAGCGAGGAACTGGCGGCGTCGCATACCCGCATCTGTCGGACGGTTGGTGAATAGTTTGTGGTCGGCTACTCGACGCGGGCGTCCACGACGACGTGCGCGACGCCCTCGCTGTAGCCCTTCACGCGCCGGGTGTCCAGAACCTCGACCGAGCGCCCGGCGTCGGCCGCGGCCTCCGCCAATCGCTCGATGGGTCGCTCGAAGACCAGCGCCTCGGGCGTGGCCTCGTGGAGGTGCAGGACGCCGCCGGAGGCCAGCGCTTCGAGTGCGCTGTCGAGGTACTCCCACGCCTCGTAGTACCCCATCACTACGCGGTCGGCGCGGGCCTCCCTCGCGAACTCCGGCACCACGTCCCGGCAGTCCGCCCGGTACGGCTGGACCCGGTCGTCGACGCCGTTGCGCATCACGTTCTCGACCAGATAGCGGAACGCCGTCGGGTTGCGCTCGACGGCGGTGACGTTCGCACCCGCTCTGGCCATCGGGAGCGTGAAGTAGCCGATGCCCGCGAACATGTCGAGGACGCGCTCGTCGGCCTCGACGGCGTCGCCCATCCGCGCCCGCTCGGCCTTGTTGCCCGGCGAGAACATGACCTCGGCGAGGTCCAGTCCGTACCGGGTGCCGTGTTCGGTGTGGACCGTCTCGGTGTCGCCCTCGCCGGCCAGTACGCGCACGTCCGGTTCGCGGTGGGCGCCCGAGATGCCGCCCCGGGCCAGCACCGTGTCGGCCTCGCCGTGGAGGGCGAGCAACGCCTGCCCGACCTCCTCGGGCCGGGGCGCGTCGCCCACGTCCACGAGGACGACGCTCCCGACGACGGCCCACGAGGACGGCGCTGCGGCCAGTTCCTCGTCGGTCCACCCGCGCTGGCGCAGGTGGTCCTCGAGGGTCCGGAGCCGCGGTTCGCCGACCTGCTGGACGACCTCCCGGACGTCGACGGACTCGGGCGGTGCGGTCACGGGCACGGCGACGCTGTCGCTGTCCCACGAGCGGACGCTCCGGTCGGCGTCGTAGACGCCCTCGTCGGTCAGCGCGTCGATGACGGTCTGGGCCCGCGGTTTCCCCACGACGACGGCGAGGCGCTGGTCGCGGTCGGCGTCGCCGTCAGGCATCGTCGCCGGTCCCGTTCTCGGGCAGGGCGTGTAGGCCGGCGGCGCTCTTGAACACGGTCAGTTCGTCGGCGTCGGTGTCCAGATAGTCGGGCCGCGGAATCGTCACGCTCTCGAAGGTGTCGGGGTCGAGCACCTGCACGGCGTTCGCGTCCTCGACGGCGACGAGCGTCGTCGTCTGGCCGTCCTCGCGGAAGCCCAGCCGTTCCCCGTCGGGGGCTTCGCCCTCCTCGAAACTGGCCTCGTAGTGCTCGCCCGTGGCCAGCCGGACGCCCTTCAGGTTGCCCTGCACCGAGCGGACGAGGACGGGGCCGTCGCCGTCCTCGGGGTCGATTATCTCGCCCTGCTGGTAGCGGGGCAGGCGGACGGCGTAGGTCATCCGGTAGAGCTTCTGGCCGTCCTCGTCCTCGGTGATGAGGCGCTTCGAGTCGGAGTACGAGCCACCCAACTGGGCAGTGATGCGCTTCGCGATGCCCAGCCCCATCTGGTTCGTCGATATCTTCATGTTCAGCCCCTCCGGGACCTCCTTCTTCTCGGTGATGAAGGCGTTGCGGTCGCCGGTCTCCTCCCGGTCGGCGATGTACTCCTCGGCGATGGTCTTCGCCCGCGCTATCTCCTCGTCCGTCGGGTCGCGCTCGTCGGCCCGGACCTGCACGACGCTGGCGAAGGAGCCGCCGGCTATCTTCCCGCAGCGCTCGCAGGTCTGCCGGGAGATGGCGACGGGGACGACCACCTCCTCGGTGACGGGCGTCTCGCGGACGACGCCGGAGAACTCGGCGTGCATCCGGATGTTGTTCTGGTCGACCTGTTCGGGGGCGACCTGCCACGCGATGGACTGGGCGTCGACGTGGACGCCCAGCGCCTCGCTGACCTGCTCGACGGCGATGTCCGTGTAGTCCTCGGCGCCGACGTCGACCCAGCGGTTCCCCTTGTGGACCGCGCCACACTGCGAGCAGACGCGGACCTGTATCTTCTCCGGGGCGTCCACGAGGTCGAACTCCTCGAAGTAGCAGGCGTCACACAGCACGCGCTCGGAGTCCCGCTGGGCGCCCGGGAGGTCGGGGCGGTCCTCGGGTGGCTCCGCCATCTCGTCGCCACAGCGCGGGCAGAAGGCTCCAGACCGGCTCATTGTCCCCGGATACTGGACTCAGGCGGTTACGTATTGCGTTCCGCGCCGGCGGCTCACTCCCCGAGCAGATTCGGTTCGGAGATGTCGGCGTCCGCGGCCTCGCGCCACGAGTGGGTCGGTTCCCACTCCAGCAGGCCCTGGGCCTTCGCCGTCGAGAGCGCCGACTGCTCGCCGTCCAGTTCGCACTGCTCGGGGCGTTCGCCCCAGTGCTCTTCGACCAGTTCGGCGGTCGGCCGGCCGACGTAGTTGTCGGCGGCGGCCGCGTGGAACGCCTCGTGCCCGCCGAGGTCGGCGGAGAGCGCCGCGCAGACGAGCGAGGCCACGTCACGCACGTCGACGTACGACCAGCAGTTGCCCGCCCCGCCGGCGAGGTCGCCCTCGGCGACGTCCCGGCAGGCGTACCCGCCGGGGTACTGGATCCACGAGGGGCGGACCGAGGCGACGTCGATGCCGTCGCGCCGGACGACCATCTTCGCTATCTCCTCGCCGGCCACCTTCGAGGTGCCGTAGGGGTCCTCGGGGGCCATCGGGTGGGCCTCGTCGATGGGGAGGTACGCTGGCAGGGGCGTCTCCTCGGCGAACGCGAGGCCGTACGCGCTCTCCGAGGAGGCCCAGACGACGTCGGCGCCGGCCCGGCCCGCGGCGTCCAGCACGTTGTACGCGCCGGCGACGTTGGTGTCGAAGACGCGGGTCCCGGCGTGCCGTTCGGGGGCTGGAATCGCCGCCCAGTGGACGACTGACTCGGGGTCGTACTCGGCGAGGAGGTCGCGGACCTCCGCCCCGTCGGTGACGTCGACGGCCTTGAACTCGACGTGCTCGCGTTCGGGCACTTCCCAGCCCGGGTGGTCGAGGTCGACGCAGACGACGTGGTACTCGCCCGCGAGGTGGTCGCATATCCAGCGCCCGGAGCGGCCGCGGCCGCCGGTGACGACGACTGTCTCGGTCATGGCCGTCGTTACGGCCGCTCGCACAAATGCGTGGGGACACCGGCACACGGCGGCGTCGGTCGCCGCGTGCCAGCGGGGCACACGATAGCGGGGTTTTAGACCGTCGGCCGCGTACCTCGGGGTATGCAGTGGCAAACCGACTGGGGGCTCCGCGGTCGGATGGCCCTGACGATGTTCCTGCTGTTCGGGCTGTACATCGTCTTCATCGGCCTCCTCAGTCTGTACTTCGCGAACTTCGCCGCCATCGTGCTGGTGATGGCGCTGTTCATGGGCGCGCAGTTCTTCTTCAGCGACAAACTGGCGCTGTACTCGATGGGCGCCCGCGAGGTCGAACCCGACGAGTACCCCGACCTCCACCGGATGGTCGACCGCCTCTCCCAGCAGGCCGACCTCCCCAAGCCGAAGGTCGCCGTCGCCGACTCCCGGACCCCCAACGCCTTCGCGACCGGCCGGTCCCAGAAGAACGCGGCCGTCTGCGTGACGACCGGCCTCATGCGCATGCTCGACGACGAGGAACTGGAGGGGGTCGTCGCCCACGAACTCGCCCACGTCAAGAACCGCGACGTGATGGTGATGACCATCGCCTCGTTCCTCTCGACCATCGCGTTCCTCATCGTCCGGTGGGGGTGGCTGTTCACCGGCGGCCGCGACCGCGGCGGCCAGCAACAGGCCCCGGTGTTCGTCGCCATCCTCGCCTCGCTCGTGGTGTGGATCGTCTCGTTCCTCCTCATCCGGGCGCTCTCGCGCTACCGGGAGTTCGCCGCCGACCGCGGCGGCGCGGTCATCACCGGCAAGCCCTCGGCGCTGGCGTCGGCGCTGATGAAGATAGACGGCGGCATGGACAAGGTACCCAAAGAGGACCTGCGCGGCCAGTCGGAGATGAACGCGTTCTTCATCGTCCCCATCCGCATCGGCTGGATCGGCCGCCTGTTCAGCACCCACCCCCAGACCGAGAAGCGAATCGACCGGCTCCGGGACATGGAACGCGAACTAGAGGGCGTCTGAAGAACCGGTATCGGTGGGTTCCCCGCGGTTTTACCGATGTTTCACAGCCAGAAAGCCCCTCCCGAGTGGGCGTTCCACACGGTGGGAATCTCTGGCTGTACACGACCGAGTCGTCAGTGCCGTCGTTCGTCGTTCCCCGCACGAAAACCGCCTTATCCCCCGCCGACCACGTACGGGTATGGGACTGCTGGACGGACTCAAGAGCGTCCTCGGCGTGAAGGCCGAGGCCGACGCCACCCGCGACGCCGACCCGGAGGACCTCTTCGGGATGTCGACGGCCTACGTGACGATGGCGGCCGAGCTCGGCTACGAACCCACCGGCGACGCCGCCCTCTGCTTCGGTGACGTCGACAGCACGGACTTCCAGGACGCCACAGACGAGGTCGAGACCATCCTCGAGGCCGGCGAGGCCGAGACGGGCACCGTCGCGGAGTTCACCGAGGACGCCCACGGCTACCAGTGGGTGGTCCTCCACGACGACGACTTCGAGGACCTGGTGACGTCCATCCACTTCGCCGCCGACACGCTCATCGAGCGGCGTTACGGGTCGCGGCTACTGGCCGCCCTCTTCGGCTTCGAGGACGAGCGCACCGGCGACCCCGTCTACTGGGTGTACTCCTTCCGCCGCGGGGCGTACTACCCGTTCGCGCCCGACCCCGACCGCGACCACGAGCGCAACACCACGGCGGAGTTCAAGCTGGAGAGCAACCTCGACGGCGAGCTCACCGTCGAGAGCGACAAGGAGTTCTGGTACCCGCTGTGGCCCGACCGCGCCGGGGACCACCCGTGGGAGTAGCGCGTGGCCGACACCCCCGCCGTCTACGACCACTACCGGCCGAGCGGGGCCGACTACCCCGACGGCGTCTACCGCGTCGTCGGCGCGAGCGCGGACGACGTGACGCTCCTGCGCGTGGGCGACGTCGACGGTCGCCGACGGCACACGGGTGAGGTCGTATCCGTTCCCACGGACGCACTCTCGGACTTCGAGCCGGCGGAGAACCCGGACGGGAACCGCTCCCCGACGACCGTCGTCCGCTCGACGCTCGACGGCCTCTACTGGTCGGCGCGGGCGTTCGTCGAGACGCTCGCCGGACGCCCGTTCCTGTCCGCGACCGCGCTCGCGCTCCTGCTCGCCGGCGAGTTCGGGCAGGGCACGCTCTCGCTGTCCGGGCTGCAGGCCGGCGCGCTCATCGTCGTCGGCGGACTCGCGCTGGTGTACATCGGCAGCGGGCGCCTCTGACACCGACCTCGCCGCGCCGCTGTCGGTCGGCTCTGCCCCTTCCCTTCTAAACGTCCCGATACCGCCCGCCATCGTCCCGCCGCCGTCCGTCTGTTTCACTTTCACCACGCTGTTAACGGGGGTTTATATGCCACCGGGCAAAAGTCGTATCCATGTCCGCAAGCGAGGACCTCGAAGACCTGCCGGGCGTCGGTCCGGCCACAGCAGAGAAGCTCAAAGAGAACGGTTTCGACTCCTACCAGGGAATCGCCGTCGCCTCCCCCGGCGAGCTGTCGAACACGGCCGACATCGGCGAGTCGTCGGCCGCCGACATCATCAACGCCGCCCGCGACGCCGCCGACATCGGCGGGTTCGAGACCGGCGCGACGGTGCTGGAACGCCGCGAGCAGATCGGGAAGCTCTCGTGGGGCGTCGACGAGGTCGACGACCTGCTGGGCGGCGGCGTCGAGACCCAGTCCATCACCGAGGTGTACGGCGAGTTCGGGGCCGGCAAGTCCCAGGTCACCCACCAGCTCGCCGTCAACGTCCAGCTCCCCGCCGAACACGGCGGGCTGGAGGGCAGCGCCATCTTCATCGACTCGGAGGACACCTTCCGCCCCGAGCGTATCGACCAGATGGTCAAAGGTCAGGCGGACGAGGTGCTGGAGGACACGATGGTGCTCCACGGCGTCGCCGAGGAGGGCGAGGCCGACGCCACCGACGAGGCGATGCTCGACGCCCTCGTCGAGTCGGTCCTCGACAAGATCCACGTCGCGAAGGCGTTCAACTCCAACCACCAGATCTTGCTCGCCGAGAAGGCCCAGGAGATAGCCAGCGAGACCCAGGAGGAGGAGTTCCCGGTCCGCCTGCTCGCCGTCGACTCGCTGACCGCGCACTTCCGCGCGGAGTACGTCGGCCGCGGGGAGCTCGCCGAACGCCAGCAGAAGCTCAACAAGCACCTCCACGACCTGATGCGCGTCGGCGACCTGAACAACACCGCCGTCGTCGTCACGAACCAGGTCGCCTCCAACCCCGACTCGTTCTTCGGCGACCCGACCCAGCCAATCGGCGGGAACATCCTCGGCCACACCTCCACCTTCCGTATCTACCTCCGGAAGTCCAAGGGCGACAAGCGCATCGTCAAGCTCGTCGACGCGCCGAACCTGCCCGACGGCGAGGGCGTCATGCGCGTCGAGGAAGGCGGCCTGATGAACGAGTAGGCCGCCGGCCCGGTTCGACCCCGCAGTCCCCTTTTCGCGTCCGGTACCGACCAGCGCCGCGACCGCCGACCGATGGGGTGCGAGCGTGTGAGACGCCCCCGTGGCCCGAACCCCCTCGTTTCACCTCGAACCCGCTCCCATCCGGCGTCTGTCGGGCGTCAGACGCACCGGAGTGAAAGTGAATCGGGTGGCGCCGAATCGCCAGAGGGCTGTACATCTCCTGTCGAAACAGGGGGGTTGTGGGAGAAAACCACACGACGGCGGGCCGGTTCCACCCGTGACCGGGGGCTCCGCCCTCGACTGGAGATTCTGGGACGTCCACTCGGGGTCGGCGGCCGTCCGAGAACGCGGTCGTCGGGTTCGACGGGGAGCGGCGGGGGTTCAGTCGCCGGCCGACTTCATGCCGGTGTCTTCGAGGTCCTCGCCGCCGACCGAGGAGCGCAGGGCGTCCATCCCGTCGTCGCGGTCGATACCGAAGTTGTCGGCGTAGAGGTCCTGCACGCGCTGGAACTCCTCGTCGCTGAGCGGCGGGGTGTCGGGCGCGGCGGCCCACTCGTCGATGTCCTCGGTGGTCCGGAACGTCGGCGTCACGGAGGCGACCTCGTCGTGGGCGAGGAGCCACTGGATGGCGGCCTGTCCCATCGTGCGCTCGCCGTCGCGTTCGAGGAAGCGGATGGACTCGACCTTCTCCCACCCGGTCTCGTACCACTCCGTCGGGCGGTGCGCGCGGTGGTCGCCCTCGCCCAGTTCCGTCTCGGGCGTGACCTGCTCGTTCAGCAGGCCCGAGGAGTGGGGCACCCGGGCGACGATAGACGTGTCGGCGTCCTGTTCCCGGATGGTGTCGACGAAGTGCCGACCCGGCGTCTGCTCGAAGAGGTTGAACACCGTCTGGAGGACGTCGAACTCCTCTGCGACGGCGGCGTCGCCCTCTGCCAGCCAGCCGATGGAGGGGCCGAGCGCCCAGCCGATGGCCTCGACCTTCCCCTCCTCGCGGAGTTCGTCGAGCGTCTCGAGGACGTCCGCGTCCACCTCGTCGACGTTGGCGTTGTGGAGCATCAGCACCTCGACGTGGTCCATGTCCAGCCGGTCGAGCGAGCGGTCGAGCGCGGTGCGGACCCACTCCGGCGTGACCTTCTTCGGCAGTTCGCCGTGGCCGGCCTGGGGGTTGTTGTAGAAGTCGTAGCCGACCTTCGTGGAGACGGTGACCTCGTCGCGGACCTCGGCCAGCGCCTCGCCGACGAGTTCCTCGCTGTCGCCGTGGCCGTAGACGTCGCCGGTGTCGACGAACGTGACGCCCTGGTCGACGGCGTGCTGGACCATCTCGACGGCGTCCTCGCGCGTGCGGTCGCCCCACCAGTCCGTACCGACGACCCACGCGCCGAACCCGACTTCCGAGACCTCGACGCCCGAGTTCCCGAGGGTATCGTACTTCATGGTACCGTCTTGGGTGTCTCCGCACTTATCCGTCGTGGTTCACCAGCGACACCCGAGTCAGCCGTCTATCGAGCGCCTCCGTATCCGGAGGTCGGGCGTGGCGACGTCCTCCAGTACCTCGACGGCACCGTACTCGCGGCGGACCCACCACGCCAGCGCGGCCGTCCCGACGACCAGCAGGGGGAGCGCGACGAGGCCGCCCTCGATACCGAACGACCCGCCGGTCACGAGCGCCGGCCCGGTCGACTCGGTCCCGAGCAGCGCCGCGCCGGTGTCGAGGCCGCTGACCGGGAAGTTCCACAGCGAGAGGGTGTAGTTCCACGCGACGTGGAAGCCACAGGCGATGGCCAGGCGGCCGGTGAGGACGTAGCACGCGCCCAGCAGGATACCGTACAGGGTGATGTTCGCGGTACTGAGCAGCGAGGCGCTCGGGTTGGCGAAGTGGAGCGCGCCGAACAGCGCGCCCGTGCTCACGGTGGCGACGACCACCGAGCGCCACTTCCCGAGCGTGCCCGCCAGCCCCTCCGCGAGGTTCGTCAGTAGGTACCCGCGGACGAGGACCTCCTCGGCGGAGGCCTGGACCAGGAAGAACGGGACCAGCAGGGCGAGTCGGACCAGCGCCCCGGTCGACCCGAACGTGAACGTGTCGCTGGGGCTGGTGGGCAGGACGCCGGTGACGGCGGTGTACCCGACCGCGACCAACGCGAGGAGGGCCAGGGTCGGCAGGGCGAACCCCAGTGCGAGGCCGAACCCGGCGTCGCGCCACCACTGCCGGTCGGGGGCCAGACCGTAGTCGGCGAGCGTCCGTCGGTCGAGCAGATAGCCCAGCCCGAGCGCCACCGCCAGCGCGGCGACGACGAGCCCCACTTGCCGCGCCATCCCGTACAGCGCCGCGACGACGCCGTCCCCGGCCGGGAGCGGGAGCGTCCCGCCGACGGCGCTGACCACGATACCGCCGAACCCCGCGAGGAACGCCCAGACGACGAGGCGCCACGGCGTACGCAACCGTCGCTCCGCCGGGTTGACGAAGTAGCCGCGTACCTCCATGATGAAGTCCGACCTGACCATGCCGGGGTGTCGGCCGGCGCCGGTTTATACTGTTGGCTCCCGGACCGGGCGACGACGTGGTGGTGACACGGATGTCACCGGCTATCGGGCGCGTAACGGAAACCCATATCTTTCCCGACGGCGACGTACGGGACATGACCAAGCGCCACGTGTCGCTACCACCGCTCGCCGAGGAGGGGCTCAGAGCGTTCATCGAGGAAGTCGACGAACGGCTCTCGGGCGACGAGGACACCTGCGACGTGGTCACGGACGTCCTCGTCGACCTCCACGGGGACCGGGACGCGTACGAACGCTGGCAGTCCGGGGAGGACGTCTCCCCGGCCGAACGGGTCCGTCTGCAGGGGTACGACCCGTGTAACACCACGCTGGAGAGCGAGTACTACGCCGAGAAGGACGAGGAGCGGTTCAAGCGCTCGAAACACCTCCAGTGGCTCTGGCGGCAGTTCGACGCGACGCCGATGGCCGACAACGTCGAGTTCGCGCTCCGCTTCCGGCGGATGCTGGCCGACCACCTCTTCGACTCCTGCGGGGAGAACTGCCGCTTCTTCAAGGGCATCTCCTTCACCTACGGCCACAACATCGAGATCGGCGACAACGTCGTCGTCCACGACGACGTCCACCTGGACGACCGCGGGAAACTCACCATCGGCGACCGGGTCTCTATCTCCGACGACTCGCACATCTACAGCCACGACCACGACGTCGTCGACCAGACCCACGTCGACAACTACCACACGATAATCGAGGACGACGTGCGCCTGACCTACGACTCGATGGTCCGGGCCGGCGTCCGCGTCGGCGAGAACGCCATCCTCGCCGCCAAATCCATCGCCGGGTCGGACATCCCCGCCCACCACATCGCCGCGGGCACGCCGGCCAAATCCATCGCCGTCAAGGACGGCTGGGAGTCGGTGGCCGACCCGCTGGAGGGCGCGAACGTCGACCGCCGCGAGGAGCGGCGACTCGACTACGACCTCCCCGAGGACTTCAGACCCTTCGACGAGTTCCAGCGGGACCTCACGCCGCCGGACCGCTGAGCTCCGACGCCGGACCCGACCGGTCCGCCAGTATCACTCCTGAAACTGCGGCCCGAACACCGAAGTAGCAGTTCGGCGGAGTACGCCCATGGAAACCTGGGTGTGGCTCGCCGCGTACGTCGTCGGGTTCGGCCTGTTGCAGGTCCTGCTCTACCGGTACTTCCGGCGGAGCGACCCCTCTCCCGAGACCACCGAAGGGCGCGTCGACCGGGCCGGCGGGCCCGGGACGGGGACGACCGACTCGCAGGGCGTCGTCCGCTGTGACCACTGCGGCACGGCCAACGAGGCCCACCGGATGGTCCGGTACTGCCGCGCCTGTACCGAGTCGCTCCGGTAGCCCTTTGCTCGCCCGCCGCGACGAGCGTGTATGCGGAGCGTCGCCATCAACGTCGCGGCCAACACCAACGAACCCGGCTTTCGTGGCCCGTGCTATCCGGACGGGACCTTCGAGTACATCCCGATTCCCGAGTCGAAACCGACCGCCGAATCGGTGCCGACCTACGCCGACCTCGACCTGGAGACGGACGTCAGTAGCGTCGCCGACCGACCGGTCCACTTCGACCCCGAGTTCCCCGAGGCGGGCGGCGAGCGCTACACCTACGGTGACGAACACGGGGTGAAGGCCGGCCCGCTCTCGGAGCTGTCGGCCGGCGACTACCTCTTCTTCTACGCCACGCTGTCGACCACCGGCGACGCCGACTGGGCGCCGCCGTCGTGGGGCGCCTTCCTCGTCGGCCACTTCCGGCTGGCCCGGGACGCCGTCACGGGCGAGGCGTACCGGTCGATGCCCGAGGCGGAGCGGGCCGTGTTCGCCTCGAACGCCCACGTCAAGCGGGCGGAGTTCGACGCCCGCGTCCTCGTGCTGGGGGACCCCGAGGGGTCGCGACTGTACGAGACGGTCGTCCCGCTGTCTGAACCGACCGGCGGGACGGACGCGAACTGGCTGGTCACCGAGCGCTCGTCTGACTCGGGGAAGGGGCCGTGGTGGCGCCGGCCGATGCGGTTCGACGAGTCGGGGACGGCGACGTTGCTGGACCTCGCCGACGACCACCCGAGCGCTGTCGAGCGCTGACCCGGCCGAGGGAGTTATCACGGGTGAAAACGGAGTACCAAGACATATGTCCAGACGTGCGCACGCTGGTGGTATGCGTATCTCCAGCGGTGTGCCCGGCTTCGACGAACTCGTACAAGGGGGGTTGCTCACCGACCGCCTGTACGTCGTCAGCGGGCCACCGGGTAGCGGCAAGACGACCTTCTGCTCGCAGTTCATCACGCAGGGGGCCAAAGAGGGCGAGAGCTGCCTCTACGTGACGATGCACGAGACGAAGACCGAACTGATGCAGGACATGGCCGGCTACGACTTCGGCTTCGACCGGGCGATGCAGTCCGACGCCGTCCAGTTCCTCAACCTCGTCACGGAGAGCGGCAAACGGACCATCACGCAGTTCGGCACCGACGGCGGCCTGACCAACCGACTGGTCGCCTACATCGAGCAGAACGACATCCAGCGTGTGGTCATCGACTCGACGATGCTCCTCCAGCACTTCATGAACGACGTCGACAGCGAGATAACGGGCTTCCTCTCGGCGCTGAAACAGACCGAGGCGACGACGCTGCTCATCTCCGAGATGACCGACCCCTCCTCCTACAGCGACGAGCACTACCTCGCCCACGGCGTCGTCTTCTTCCACAACTTCCTCGAGGGCGGGAGCATGACCCGGGGGGTGCAGGTCATCAAGATGCGCGGGACCGCGATCGACTGTGACATCCGCGAGATATCCTTCAGCGACCACGGCCTGCAGGTCCACGCCGACACGAAGGTCGACACATGAGCCGGTACGAGCGCGAGTTCGACGCCGACTGGGCGACGCTGGGCAAGGACGAGGCCACCGACCGGGCCTACGCCATCGGCGTCGCGGAACGCCTCGGCGAGTACAACCGGGAGGAACTGGAGGCCATCTACGCCGAGATGGACTCGGCGTACCACCGGAGCATGGTCGAACTCGCGTACGACGAGGGGCGCAACGAGGCCAAGGCGGCCGCCGAGGGCGGCGCCGACGACGCCGACGCCGTCTGGGCCCAACTGGTCGAGGGCGAGCAGACGTTCGTCGAACCCGACGACGCGCCGACCGGCGGCCGCGACGGCCTCCCGAAGGCGCTGGAACCGACGGAGCTGCTCGACCGGCAGTCCGTCGACAGCACCGAGGCCGTCGACCGGCCGGACTTTCTGGACCGGTAGCGCACGGCCCCAACAAGATTATAAACCAGACCGGACAAGCCGGCGCGTATGAGCAAGATCAAGGTCGAGTTGCCGGACCAGGTCGACTCCGACATCCAGCGCCTCGTCGAACAGGGCGAGTTCCTCAACCGCGACCAGGCCGTCGAGGACCTCCTCGCGCGCGGCATCTCCGCGTACAACACCACGACCGAGGAGTCCGAGACGTCGATGGAGGACGACATGTTCGGCCAGACGGCGGCCGAACAGCAGGACCCCGCCCTGCGGGACGACGACGAGTTCGGCTTCTGAGCGGCGCGACCGCTCTGCGGTGAGCGCACGCGAAAAGGTTGAGCTGGGGGCCGCGCGGGCGGTGTGGCCTCAGAACGAGACTTCTTCCGGGCCGTCCTCGCCCATGCAGATGGGGTCGCGGTCCGAGTACCCCTTCCGGCCGATGGCCTTGCTGGAGACGCCGGCGTACGCGGTCAGCCGCGCGTCTTCGGCCGTCTCGAACGTCTCCGGCGCCGAGCGGCTCAGCGCGTCACGCAGCGTCTCCGTGCCGTTGGGCAACTCCAGTGTCATGTCGCCCTCGGCCTCGATGAGTTCCTCGGTGGTCATGGGGTAGTCGTACGCTTCGAACGCCTCTGCCGCGTTGGACATCATTCGCATACGACGGAAAAGTGCATGGTAGATAATAAACCTTCACTATTGATAATGTTAATATACCTTAGTGCGTTTAAGGCACACGGGAGAGACGCTCACACGGCCCACGATTCGAGAGGAAGTGGCTTGTCGCTGGCGCCGTACGGTCCCGTATGGTCGTCGCGGACCTCCACGTTCACACCACGCACTCCGACGGATCGCTCGAGTTCGACGACGTCCCGGCGGCCGCCCGCGCGGCCGGCCTCGACGCCGTCGCGGTGACCGACCACGACCGGGTCAACCCGCACCTCGACGGGCCGGTCACCACCTACGACGGCGTCGAGGTGGTCCACGGCATCGAACTGCGCGTCGAGGCCGACCGGCAGCGACTGGACCTGCTGGGCTACGGCGTGGACCCGACCGACGCGCTCGTCGCCGAGTGCGAGCGCATCCAGCGGAACCGCCGCGAGCGCGGCGCGCGCATCATCGAGTGCGTCGAGGACCGACTGGACGTCTCGCTCCCCGTCGAACCGCGCGCGGGGCTGGGTCGGCCCCACATCGCGCGGGCCATCGCCGAGGTGTCGGAGTACTCCTACGGGGGCGCCTTCGAGCATCTCATCGGCGCGGACTGCCCCTGCTTCGTCGCCCGCGAGGTCCCCGACTTCGAGCGCGGGGTGGCCCTGCTGACCGAGGCGTGCGGTCTCGTCGGACTGGCCCACCCCTGCCGGTACGACGACCCCGAGAGCGCGCTGGACCACTGTGCACACCTCGACGCCGTCGAGGTCGACTACCCGTACGGCTTCGAGGCCGACCTCGACCTCGTCGCGGACGCCGTCGAGTACTACGACCTCGTCCCCACCGGCGGCAGCGACGCCCACGACGAGACGCTCGGGGTCGCGGGACTGGACGCGGCCGCGTGGCACCGCGTCCGGACCGAAATCGTCTGACACACGGCACACACAACCCGAGGGTTCAATGCCCTCGGGAACCAATCACCGTTCATGCAGTGTCACTACTGCGACCGCGACGCGGACATCGCCGTCGAGAGCGACGGCGTCAAGGTCGGGGTCTGCAAGACGCACTTCCGCGAGCAGATGGCCGAACTCGAGAACGCCGACTGGCTCGACGAACTCGACGAGGAACTCGACATCGACCGCCGGGAGTAGACCGGGGCCCTCGTCGGCCGGCGACGACGTCGCCCTCCCCCGTCGCCGGCCCGGTCGGACCAACGTTTTACCGCCGCCTGCACAGACTCGACCATGGAACAGGTCAGTCTCGACGACCTCGACGACCGGATGGGACCCGCCACCGTCAAGCGCGCCCTCTCGAACGCCCTCGACACGACGGCGCTGGCGCTCAACTACTACGAACTCGACCCCGGTGAGACGTTCGGGCTCGGCTATCACCGCCACCCCGAACAGGAGGAGGTGTTCTACGTCCAGTCGGGCACCGCCACCTTCGAGACGGAGGCGGGCGACGTCACCGTCGACGCGGGTGAAGCCGTCCGCTTCGCCCCCGGTGAGTGGCAGCTCGGCCGCAACGACGGCGAGGAACGCGTCGTCGCGCTGGCGATGGGCGCCCCGAGGGACGCCGGCCAGACCGAGATGGTCCGCCACTGCGAGGACTGCGGCGAGCGGACCACCCAGCGCGTCGCGCTGAGCGACGACCGCGACGCGCTCCTGACGTTCTGTACGGTGTGTGACGCCCGGACTGGCCGGTTCACCTAGACTTAGGTGTCGGCCAGACGACGACCCGGCCGATGCTCTCCCTCGGCCAGAAACTCGTCGCCCTGATCACCCTCGTATCGCTCGTCGCCGTCGTGGCCGCCTTCTCGCCGGTGTTCGCTCTCGTCACGCTGTTCGTCGCCGTCCCGCTGGCTATCGCGATTCTCCGGCGGTAGCCAGACACTCCGTCGCCACCGCGACGGTCCCGTCGGCGGCGATAGTCACGGCCCCGCGCGTGACCGACGTCCCCGGCCGGCAACTGAACTGCGCCCACGCCCGGACCCGGCTCTCGCCGGTCGTCCGCCGGACGACGAGCCACACCGACGCGCCCGGTGCGACGTCACCGATACTCGTCCCGATGCCGCTGTCGGCCGGCACGCGCCACGACTCGCTGGTGACGTTCGCGCCGACCAGCTGCACGTCGGTGACGTTCGTCAGCTGGGCCGGCGAGACGCCGGTCAGGGCGCTCACCGGGCGCTGGCGGACCGTCCCGTTGGCGTACTGCAGGCGGACGCCGGTCGGTTCGTCGGGGACGACCGACGCGGTCACGTCGTAGGGCTCGTCGGCGCCGTTCGACACCGATAGCTCGACGTCGTGGGTCGGGTCGTCCGGCTGGCCCCCGAACCCGAGACACCCGGCGCTGAGGCAACACAGCAGGACAGCGGCCGTTACGAGGCGCATACGTCCCCGTCGACCGACCGGGACAAAAGCCTGTGGCGGAACGTCACCGTTTTGTCCGACGACAGGGACCTTCGGGCACCGTGGTCGAACCGTACACCCGCCGCGTGTGGGTCCGACAGGGCATCAGAGTGGGGGCGCTGCTGTCGGCGCTGGGCGCCGTCGTCTGGCTCAGCGGCCTCCCCTTCCTCTTCCCCAGTCTCGGCCCGACGGCGTACCTCTTCGCGACGCGGCCGGCCGCCCCGGAGTCGTCGGCCCGCCGCGTGCTGGGCGGGCACGCGGTCGGCGTCCTCGCCGGGCTCCTCGCGTACCACGTCGTCGCCGGCGGCGTCGTCATCACCGCGTCGATGGGCGCGGGCACCGTCGGCACCTTCCGACTGGCGGCCAGCGGCGTCGTCGCCGTCGCGCTGACGACGGCGGGGATGCTCGTCACCGACACCGGGCACGCGCCGGCCTGCGCGACGACGCTCATCGTCGGTCTGGGGATCCTCTCCTCGCCGCTCCAGGCCGGAATCATCGTCGTCGCCGTCGCCGTACTCGTCGCAGAACAGGAACTGCTGACCCGGCTGGGCAGCTAGTCGTCGCTGGCGACGCTGGCCGCGTCGCCCTCCGCCGTCCGCCGGCTCCGCACGTAGTCGGTGAAGTTGTCGAACACCTGCTTGGCCTCGCAGGCCGCCCGGTAGTTCGCCTCGGTGATGCCGTCCAACACCCGCTGGATGCGCTCGTCGGGGAGGTCCTTCCCCTTCGTCACCGCCTCGGCGGTCTCGGGGTCGTACTCGGGGTGGAACTGCACCGCGAACACGTCCCCCTTCCGGAAGCCGTGGACGCCGTAGTCGTTCTCGGCGAACAGTTGAGCGCCCGGCGGCACCTCGGCGACGTGGTCCGAGTGGGTCGTGAAGACCGTGAACTCCTCGTCCACGCCCGAGAGGAGCGGGTTCTCCCCGTCGTGTTCCACGGTCCGGTAGCCGATCTCGTACTCCGGCATCGCCTCCACCCGGCCGCCCAGCGCGTGGGCGAGCAACTGGTGCCCGAAACAGACGCCCAGGAACGGCAGCCCCCGGTCGACGGCCTCGCCGACCCACGCTTCGAGGTCGGCTATCCACGGCTCGTCCCAGTAGACGGAGGCCCGCGAGCCGGTGAGCAGACAGCCGTCGAACGCGAAGGTGTCGGGCAGTTCGCGCTCGGTCACGTCGTACTCCACGAGGTCGGCGTCGACTTCCCGCCGGAAGTTCCGGCGGTTGTCCTCGCCGTCGTGGGCCGCGTTCAGCAGGGCGATGCGCAGACTCATCGACTCTAGGGAACGCGTGGACGACCAAAAATGCCTGCATCCACGGCAGGAACTGCCGTTCACTCGGACGCCAGCCACAGGCCGACTCCCGCCAGCGCGCCGTACCCGACGGCGACCGCCAGCAGGTCGAGCCGCCACGTCGTCAGGACCCACGGGAGCGCGAGACCGTACGCCACGCCGAGCAGTCCGCCCGTCGCCGTCCGGACGGCGTTCGAGCCCCGCCGCTCGTCGAACGTCGTCGCCGCCCAGTCGAGGAGCGCGGGGAGCGGGCCGAGCGCGACGACCGGGAGCCACGCCCCCCGGCCGACACCGAGCAGGAAGGCGCCGACTCCGAGCGCGATGCCGGGGTAGACGCCCGAACAGCGGGCACAGACGTGGAGCGTCCGCCCACCGACGGCGAGTCGGTGACAGCGATGCCGCTCCGCGGGGGCGTGGTGCGAGAGGAGGTACGGGAGCGTCGCGGCCAGTCCGCGACGGAGTTCGCGACGGCGGTCCACGCTCGCCGCCTCAGTCGCCGCCGTACTGGCGCTGAAACTCCTCGTCGGTCTTCGTGAGGTAGATGATGCCCTCGATGACGCCGACGAGCGCCGGGATGAAGGTCCACGAGAAACAGAGGTAGAGGACCCCCAACCCGACGTTGCCCAGGTAGAAGTGGTGGACGCCGAGGCCGCCCAGCAGGATGGCGAAGATGCCCGCCGTGACGCGGTCCACGTCGCGGCCGTCGCCCGACTCGCCCGCCTCGACGTCGCTCTGTCGGGCGCCACAGTCGGGGCAGTACGCCGCGCCCGCGGCGATCTCGGTCCCGCAGGCGTGGCAGTACTTCGAGCCCTCGCCCGACGAGGACGCCCCGGTCGCGCCGCCCGTCGACTCGTCGAGTCGCGCCCCGGTCTCGGGGTCGTACTCTGCCATCGAGGCGGTGTCCGTCGTCTCGTCGGTCTGCTCGCGCTCCTCGGGGTCGGTCGCTCCCTCGTCCGGCGTCTCGTCGGCCGGGGGGTCGTCGTCGGAGGGTGCGTCGTCGGCAGGGGACATATCTACCGCAATCGACAGCGCACGGGTTAAAACTCGTGGTCGGTGTGCTCGTCGAGGAATGCCGTCAGGCGGTCGGTGACCGCCCGTGCGTGTTCGACGTGACAGCAGTGCCGTCCCTCGACGGCCTCGCCGGTTCCGCGGGGGAGGTCGTCCGCGAGCGACTCGGCCGCCGCGACGGGGACCACGGGGTCGTCGACGCCGTAGTACACCTCCGCCGGCTGGGTCACCTCGTACAGCGGCGGAGATTCGAAGGACAGGGCAGCCGCAGCCTGCGCGTCGAACGCCGCCCCCGTCGCGTCGTCGGCCCGCCGCCACTCGGTGATCCGGTCAACGAGGTCGGTCTGGCGGCGGAACGCGGGGGAGAACGCGCCGTCGAGCGACGCCGCGTCGCCGGCGGCGAGCGAGAGCGACCGGAGCGCGTCGGCGTCGACGGCGTCGCCCGAGGCCGCCGTACAGTACAGCGTCAGCGTCCGCGCCCGGGCGTACTCGTGGGCGTACCGGAGCGCTATCATCCCGCCGAGGCCGGCGCCGACGAGGTGCGCGCTGCCGACGCCGTGGTCGGCGAGGACGGCCTCGAGGTCGGCCGCGAGCGTCGCCACGTCGTACGGTCCCGCCGGTGCGTCGGAGTCGCCGGTGCCGCGCAGGTCCCAGACCACCGTCTCGTAGGGGCCGGCCAGCGCGTCGTAGTGCCAGCCCCAGAGCCACGCGCCGTAGCCCACGTCGCCGACGAAGACGACGGTCGGCCCGTCGCCGTCGGTCTCGTAGTGCAGCGACACGCCGCGGTTCGTTGCAGTCGGCATCGGGCGGGGGTTCGCCCGGCCCGCCGGTGGCTCTTTCGGTCGGGGTCAGGGCGGCCGCGCGGTCGGCGGGACGTCTGCCCCGTCCGCCGCCGCTCCCTCCGCCGCGTCCCGGTCGACGGCGGGGACGACACCCGCGTCGGCCGCCTCGCGGTACTGGTGACCCCAGAACGCCGCGAAGACGTAGCCCGCGTACGTCGAGACGAACGCCGGCCCCACCAGCGTGAGTATCGACACCAGCCACAGCACCGCCGCCCCGAACAGGAGGAGGACCCACGCAGCGAACGCCTCCAGATACCCCGTGGAGGTGGCGAAGGCCCCGGCATACCGACTGGAGAACGCCCGGGGGAACCGCCGGGTCGCCGCGTAGGCGGTCAGCACCGCCGGCGCGAGATACAGGCCCGCGAGCGCGACGAGCGCCACCGCGAGGTCGCGGACCCCGCCGGTGAGACCGACCTGTCCGGCCAGCGCCGCGACCGAGGCCCCGACGGCGACGGTCACGCCGCCGAGGACGAGGAGGGCGACGGTGGCCCTGAGACCGTCGACGAACAGGCCGACGAAGTCGTCGAACTCGGGCGGGTCGGGCCGCCCGCCAGCGGCGGCCCCGGTCAGCCGGAACGTGTAGCCGTACGTGAACAGGGCCAGGAGCGGCACCACCGACCCGACGAGCGCGAAGATGCTCCCCAGCAGGAACGGCTCGTAACCGTCCCGGGCGGGGTACGAGAGAGCGAACGAGAGGCGTCCCTGCTCGAACGGGTCCGCCTCGTCGGACGCCTCGGCCACCGGCTCGCGGGCCGACTCGGCCGTCTCCGTCCGCTCCGTTCGTCCGTCTGGCGCCCCCGACCCGCCGTCGGGGTCGTGCCGCTTCGCGCCACACTCGGGACAGAAGGCGTCGGCGGTCCGGACGCTGGCCCCGCAGGCCGTACAGTACGGCATATGCGATACTGTCTAGCGGGCAGGGGTATCGTTCTTTCCCCGCCTGTGGGCCCCGGTACTAACTCCGGACCGCGTCGGACGCCGCCGCTCAGACGTTCGCGACGGACTGGAGGATCTCCGCCGCGTCGTCGAGCGCGTCGTCGAGCGCGTCGCCGTCGGGCCCGCCGCCCTGTGCGAAGTCCGAGGGACCGCCGCCGCCGCCGCCGACGCGGCCGGCGAGTTCGCCGACGACCTCGCCGGCGTCGACGTCGACGCCCTCGGGGACGGCGACGACGAACTGCGCGCCGTCGCGGCCGGAGCCGAGGACGGCTATCTGGCCCTTCTCGACGAGGGCGTTGGCCTGGGCGCGCAACTCGTCCATGTCGGCGTCGATGCGCTGGACGACGGCGGTGGTCCCGTCGACGTCCACCTCCTCGGTGTCGGCGCCGCCGGACGCTCGCGCCTCGGCGAGTTGCTCCTTGAGGTCCTCTATCTCCTTGCCGCGGGCCTTCCACTCGTCGAAGAACCGGGCCGCGGTGTCGGGCACCTCCTCGGGCGCGACGTCGAGGATGTCCGCGGCCTCGTAGAGGGCGTCCTCGGTGCGCTGGGTCGCCTCGATGGCCGCGTCACCGGCCGCGAAGGTCAGGCGGATGACGCCGTCCTGGATGCGCTCGGTGCCCAGCAGTTTGATGGCACCGATGTCGCCGGTGCGGGCGACGTGGGTGCCGCCACAGGCCTGGATGTCGTCGGCCACCTGAATCAGGCGGATCTGCTCGCCGGCCGGGATGCCGCCTTGGTACAGGTCGAAGCCGTGTTTCGCCTCGGCCTCGTTGCGGTCTGGCCACTGCTGGGTGACCGGGACGTTGTCCTGGACGAGGTCGTTCGCGTATCGCTCTATCTCCTTGACCTGCTCGCGGGTCACCGACTCGTAGTGGCGGACGTCGATGCGCGAGGAGTCGACGCCCTTCTGGGCGCCGGCCTGCCGGACGTGCTCGCCCAGCACCTGCCGGGCGCTGTGGACGACGATGTGGGTCGCCGTGTGGTGTTGCATCAGGCGTTTGCGGCGGGTGGCGTCTATCTGCCCGCGGACGAACTCGCCCTTGCCGGGGTCGGTGTCGCAGGTGTGGAGGACGACGCCGTCGTGGCGCTGGACGTCCTCGACCTCGGCGGTCACGTCGTCCGTCGCGAGGGTGCCGTGGTCCGGCGGCTGGCCACCCCCTTCGGGGTAGAACATCGTCTGGTCCAGCACCACGTCGAACCGGCCGTCGTCGCGGTCGAACACCTCGAGCACGACGGCCTCGAACTCGGTGCGCTGCTGGTCCTCGTAGTAGAGCCGGTCGGTGTCGGGCAGTTCGGTCAGCCGGTCCGCGTAGGGGACGCCGGCCTCCTCTGTCGCGGCCGTCTCGCCGCCGTGGCGGTCCGCGACGACGGAGTAGAAGTCGTCGGGGACGTCGACGGCGACGCCGCGCTCGTCGGCTATCTCCTCGACCATGTCCGGCTGGATGCCGTGGGAGTCGTACAGTTCGACCAGTTCCTCGGTCGGGATGGGCTCGCCCGCCTCGGCGTACTCGTCGGCGAGCTGGCGGACGCGGCGGCCGCCCCTGTCGAGCGTCTCGCGGTACTTCTCGACCTCCGTGCGGACGATGTCGCGGATGGTGTCGCGGTTCTGGTAGTCCAATCGCTCGGCCTGCATGTCGACCAGTTCGTCCAGCGGGGCGTCGACGCCCACGCCGTCGACCAGTCGCTTGGTCCGGCGGAGGACCATCCGCGCGAGGTAGCCCGTCCCGACGTTCGAGGGGACGATGCCGTCGCCGAGCATGTACGCCAGCGTGCGGCAGTGGTCGGCGATGGCGTAGATGTCCTCCAGCGGCCCCATCAGCTCGCGCAGCTCCTCGACGCTGACGCCGACGTGGTCGGCGATGGTGTCCCGTTCGGCCTCGATGTCCTCGGCCTCGTCGATGTCCATCCGGCCCGCGAGCTTCGCGGCGTCGTGGACGATGGCCTCCTCCTCGTCGGTGAGTTCGACCCCGGCGTTGTCCTTGAGGAAGGCTATCATGTCGGGGTAGACGGCCTCGTAGACGGTGGGCGTGCCCTGCGAGACCCACGTCCACCGCTCCAACCCGTAGCCGGTGTCGACGACGTAGGTGTCCATCTCCGAGTAGCGGTTGCCGTCCTTCATCTCGTACTCGCCGTCGGGGTCCTGTTCGAGGGACATGAAGACGAGCGTCGCCAGTTCCGCGCCCTCGTAGATGACCTCGAAGGCCGGCCCGGCGTTGCCGCCGCCGACCCACGGGTCCTCGATGAGCGTGAGTTCGTCCACGTCGGCGCCCAGCTCCTCGAACAGCTCGACGCAGTACGCGACGGTCTCCTCCTTCCAGTAGACCTCGCCCTGGTAGGCGTACTCCTCGGGGTCCTCGATGTCCTCCTTGGCGTTGAACGCGTGGTGGGCCATCATCTCGAAGGCCATCGTGTGCCGGCCGGTCTTGCCCACGTTGTCGATGTCCTGCATCCGGATGCAGGGCTGAGAGATACACAGCGGGTTCGCCGGCGGCGGCGTCGTGCCGCTGGTCACGAGCGGCTGGAAGTCGTAGATTGACGCCTGGGTCAGCAGGACATCGTCGCGCCAGCGGTTGGCCGCCACCGGGTACGGGTCGATGCGGGTGTGGTCGCGCTCCTCGAAGAAAGACAGGAACGCCTCGCGCATCTCCGAGAGGGTGAACGCCTCGTCGAACCCGGGGTTGTCGATGAAGCCGTACTCCGCACAGGGCGGTTCGCCGCAGGTGTCGCGGTCCGCGCGCGACCAGAACATGTCGCCACACTCCGCGCACTCCTGTCGACGGAATCCGGCCTCGTCGAAGTAGTCGAGTTGGTAGGCCTCGTCGAGGTCACTCATTGGCGTAGTGTTGGCCCAGCAGCGGGTAAAACAGTTCCGAAGGGCCCTACACGGTGACGGCCGACGCGCCGGAGAGCGTCTTCGGGACGACGATTCGCTTCACCGTCGTCGCGCCCGAGGCGGTCGTGATGCGGACCGTCGCCGTCTCGCCCTCGCCTAAGTTCTCGCCGAACGGGGTCGTGCCGCCACCGAGGTCGTCGCCCCCGACGTCCAACGCGATGGTGAACCGGTCCTCCGTCGAGTCCAGCACCGGCTGGGAGGAGTCGTCGTCCTGCACCGCCGAGACGCCGAACCGGCCGTCCGGGTCCCCCGAGGCTCCGTTCTCGGCCAGCTGGTAGTACGACCCGCTCGGCCCGACCCACTGCACCGTCGCCTGCCCGAGGTCGACGTTGCCCGACCCGGGTGCCTTCTTCACCGTGATGTTCACCACCCCGACCGCGTTGTTCTGGAAGTGACTACCGGTCGCACTCACCACCTGCACCCGGTTGGTCGTCGAGTCGCTCGCCCCCTGTCCGGTCGCCTCCGCAGAGCTCTGCAGGTAGCCCGACGTGTTGATGAGGACGCCGGCGGCGATGGCCGCGACCAGCACCATCGCGATGAAGACGATGAGCGTCCCGATCCCCACCTGGCCGCGCTCACCCCGCTCTCGCTCGCTCGAACTGTGCATTTCAGTTGTTGATAGCTAGTCACCTACTCTCGTATAAAGCTGCGTGAGCAATTATCGCGGGTGAAAACGCCGCGAACGCCCCGCAGCGGTCGGTCGGGGGTCCCGGCCGCCGTCCGGGTGGGCGGTGTCGCTGGGCGGTCGTCCGCTCGGTCCCGTCGCCGGCGCGGATAAGCCGGGCATAGCCGGCGATACCGCTGTATAACTATTCGCACATCAGGCGTCCGCTTCGAAGCCATGCAGCGACGCACACTGACGAAGGGTCTGCTCTCGCTCACCGGGCTGTCGCTGTTCGAGAGCGCGGGCGCACAGCAACGCCGACGGACGCTCCGCATCGAGAACACCGTGAACCGCCGGAACGTCGTCGAGGTGGTCGTCTCCGGCGACGTGCGACTCGGTCCGGGCACCGAGGACGCGGACAGCGCCGAGGACGGCCGTATCCGTTCGGTGCTCACCGACCGCGAGGCCGCCGATACGTTCGAGTTCACCGGGCAGATCCGGCGCATCCGCTGGAGCGAGGCCGAACCGCGTATCTACGTCGACGGGCGCCGCATCGACCCGAGCGACTACGACGACGATGACGACGATGAGGACGAGTTCCAGGAGATGCGCATCTTCAACACCGTCGACGAGCGCAACGTCGTCGAGGTGCGCGTCTCCGGCGACGCGCGGAAGGGCGACCGGGCCGACAGCGACGACGTCGCCCGCTCGGGGTTCATCCGGTCGGTCCTGAGCGACGAGGAGTCCGTCGACTCCTTCGAGTTCACCGGCCGCATCACCGACGTCCAGTGGTCCCGGCGGCGACCCGACATCGTCGTCGACGGGCGGCGCATCGACCTCGACCGGTTCGACGACGACGATGACGACGATGACGACGACCGGGAGAGTTACGTCCGGGTTACCGGGCCGCGTCGGGGGTCCGTCCGGGTGTTCATCCGGGTGACGGGCCGCATCTCGGCGGTCTTCGGCGACGACGACAACCCGTCGGACCGGGTCGCGGACGTCCGCGTCGGCGGGTTGTCCTACGACCGGGTCCGAGAGTTCCGCTACTCCGGGCGCATCGTCCAACTCGCCACGGGCGAGGGCGACGTGGCGATAGACATCCAACAGCGGGACTGAACCCTACTGTCCCTTCGCGAGGGAGGCCAGCATCGCCTCTAACTGCACCGTCTCGTTGGCCCCCTGCGTGATGCGGTAGTCCGTCTCCCCGACGCGTTCGAGGATGCGCACCGCCGCCTCGTCGTCGACGTCGAACTCCCACACAGAGCGGTGCAACTGGTCGATGATGTCGCCGCCCGCGATGCCCTCCTCGGTGAGCAGTCGGTCGAGGGTCGCGCGAGCGGCCGTGAAGTCGCCGTCGAGCGCCGACTGGACCATGTCGTGAATCTCCTCCGGTCGCGCGGTGGAGGTGATGGCGTACACCGCCGACTCGTCGACCACGTCGCCGCTGACCGACGCCGCCTGCAGGCCGTTGATGGCCTTGCGCATGTCGCCGGCGGCGGCGTAGACGAGCGCGTCCACGCCGTCGTCGGTGAGTTCGATCCCCTCCTCGTCCGCGATGTGGCGGACCTCACGCTCGACGGCCTCGTCCGACAGCGGCGAGAACCGGAAGACGGCACACCGGGACTGGATGGGGTCGATGATCTGGCTGGAGTAGTTACACGAGAGGATGAACCGGACGTTGTTCGAGAACTGCTCCATCGTCCGGCGCAGCGCCGACTGGGCGTCGCTCGTGAGCGCGTCGGCCTCGTCTAAGAAGATGATGCGGTACTCGTGGCCGCCGAAGCTGGTCCGCGCGAAGTTCTTGATGCGGTCCCGGACCACGTCGATGCCCCGCTCGTCGGAGGCGTTCAGTTCGAGGAAGTGCTCGCGCCAGTCCTCGCCGTACAGTTCGCGGGCGATGGCCGTCGCGCAGGTGGTCTTGCCGGTGCCCGCCGGCCCCGAGAACAGCATGTGCGAGAGGTCGTTCCGCCGGACGTAGCTCTGCAGCCGGCCGACGATGTCCTCGTGGCCCATCACGTCGTCTAGCGACTGCGGGCGGTACTTCTCTATCCACACCTCTTCGCGTCCCGCCCGCGACTCGGACTCGGCCTCACTCATGGTCGGTCGGAGGCGCGGGCTAGCCTTAAACGCCCCGCTCGCGGTGTTCGGACGAGGTGCGTTCGGCACACACGGGCCGGTCTCGGAGGGCCAGAGAGCCCCCAGCGTCTCGTCGCCCGTCGCCAGCCGACACACTCAAGCCGTCCATCCCGATACACACGGCCATGGACGTCACCGTCGAGGTGGCCGGCGAGGAGACCCACGACCTCACGGTCGCCGACGACGCCACCTACGCCGACCTGCTGGAGCCGCTGGACCTCTCGCCGCACGCGGTGTCGGTGCTCGTCGACGACCGGACGGTCCCGACGGACCAGCCGGTCGAAGCCGACCGCGTGCGCGTGGTCAGACTCATCAAGGGCGGTTGAGCCGGCGGCGGAACCACCCGTTTTTGCCGCTCGAAGCCCAATTCCGGGGTATGTCTCTCGAGGCGACCGACTTCTCGCTGCCCAACGTCGGCCCCGGTCCCGACCCGGTCTCGCTGTCGGCGCTCGCCGCCGACCACGAGTTCGCCCTCCTCCTGTTCCAGCGGGACCACTACTGCACGAACTGCCGCCAGCAGGTCCAGACCGTCGCCGGACGGTACGACGAGTTCGCCGACCGCGACACGGAGGTGGTCTCCATCGTGCCGGAACCCGCCGAGCGCGTCCGGGAGTGGCAGGACAGCTACGACCTGCCCTATCCGCTCGTCGCCGACCCCGGCGCGACGGCCGGCGACGCCTACGACCAGCCGGTCCGCTTCGGCTTCCTGGGCGACTGGAGCGACTTCCTCGGCCGGATGCCCGAGGCCGTCCTCGTCGACCTGCGGGACGGCCCCGAGGTAGCGTGGTCCTACCGGAGCAAGTCGACGTTCGACCGGCCCGGCGTCGACGACCTGCTGGACGCCATCGACGAGGCCCGGACGCGCTGACCCATGTTCGTTCGCGACGCCACGGTCGCCGACCTGCCGGACGTGATGAACGTCCTCGACGGGGCGGCGCTCTCTATCGACGTCGAGACGGTCCGCGACAGCATCGCCGAGGACGGGACGCTCGTCGCGTGCGAGGGCGGGGAGCCCGCTCGGTCCGAGGGACGAACCAGCGGCCAGCGACCCCCGGCGGACGGCGAGCGGGTGCTGGGCGCACTCGTCCTCGACGGCGACCACGTCGCGGCCGTCGCGGTCCGCCGCCGTCGCCGCGGACAGGGCATCGGGACGGCGCTGGTCGAGGCCGCCGCCGAGAGGCGGACGCGACTCACCGCGACGTTCGACGCCGACGTGAAGCCGTTCTACGAGGGCCTCGGGTTCTCGGTCGAACCCGCCGCGGAACCCGGCCGCTGGCGCGGCGAACGCTGAGCCGCCGGCTCAGTTCGCGCGCCCGGCGAGCTCCTCGATGCGCAGCTCGTAGAGCGTCAGCTCGAGTTCGTCCAGCGCCTCGTCGAACACGCGGATGGGGGCGAACCGGTCGTTGATACTGACGGCGTCGTAGGCCGGGTCGTCGGGCGGGACCGCTCGAATCGGCCCACGGGCGAGGACGCTCCAGCCGCGCTGTTCGGCGTCGTCGCCCGTGGCGTCGGCCTCGTAGACGACGTACGTCGCGGTGTCGGTCGCCTCGACGTAGGCGGCCTTTCGGCTGTCGGGGGTCTCGCCCAGTCGGACGTACAGCGACCCGTCCTCGTAGTGGTGGAACACAGGAATCGCGTAGGCGTCGCCGTCGTCGGCCAGCGCGAGGACGCCGTCCGTGGCGTCGCGCAGCCTGTGCTCGACTTCGGCCTCGGTCAGCCCCTCGGTGTAGGCGAACTCGACGTCGGGGTCCATACCGGAGCGACGCGGCCCGGCGAGTTAAACCAGCGGGACGACCAGGTCGCGGCCCGCCGACAGCAGTTCCGTGACGCGCTGGTCGCTGCCGGCCTCGGCGTAGACGCGGAGCTTCGGTTCGGTCCCCGAGGGGCGGACGAGCACCCACGTGTCGTCGGCTAGCCGGATCTTGAACCCGTCGACGGTGTTGACACCGGCCACGTCGACGCCGGCCACCGAGTCGGGGAGTTCGTCCTCCAGCGCGTCCAGCACCGGTGCTTTGCGCTCGTCCGGGCAGTCGACGCTGACCCGGCCCTGGTGAATCTCGCCGTGCTCCTCGAGCAGGCGGTCGACGCGGGCGTCCAGCGGTTCCTCGGCCTCGGCCGCGGCGGCCACCAGCGCCAGCAACACGCCGTCCTTGTTCCGGAGGTGGTCGGTGAGGCCGAACCCGCCGGACTCCTCGCCGCCCAGCAGCGCGTCGTGGTCGGCCATCGCCTCGGCGACCCACTTGAACCCGACCGCCACCTCGTGGGCGGACTGGCCGTGGGCCTCGGCCACCCGGTCGACGATGCTGGAGGTGGAGACGGTCCGCACGACGTCGCCCGACCGCGTCTCCAGCAGGTAGTCGTACAGCGCCGCGAAGAAGAGGTTCGCGTCCAGATAGCCGCGCTCAGGGGTGACGATGCCGATGCGGTCGGCGTCCCCGTCGTTGACCACCCCGAGGGCGGCGTCGCCCTCGCGCACGCGGGCGACCAGTTCCTCGACGTTCTCGGCCGCCGGCTCCGGGGACCCGCCGCCGAACTCGGGGTCCTGCTCGTCCCGCAGGGCGGTCACGTCCGCGCCGGCGCGCTCGAGGAGCGCGTCGGTGACCCCCCGTCCGCTCCCGTGCATCGCGTCGTAGGCCACCGAGAGACCCGAGAGGTCCGCGTCGGCGTAGTCGACGGCGTGGTCGGCGTAGTCGGCGACGAGGTCGGCCTCCGTGACCGACCCCCACTCACGTTCCGGCAGTGGGTCGGGGTCACCGAGGTTCGCGACGATGTCCTCAGTCACGTCCGGGAGCGCGGGCGCGCCCGACCCGGGGACGAACTTCACGCCGTTGTACTCCGGCGGGTTGTGGCTGGCGGTTATCTGGAGCGCCCCCACGAGGCCGCGCTCTCTGACCGTCCACGCGACGACGGGCGTAGGGGTGTCCCGTTCGGGGACCAGCACGTCGAACCCGTTGGCACACAGCACGCGGGCCAGTTCCTCGGCGAACCCGCGCGACGTCTCGCGGGCGTCGTAGCCGACGGCCACCGTCCCCGACGCCCCCTGCTCCCGTAGCGCCGTCGCGACGCCCTGCCCCACCATCCGCACGCGCGGCGCGGTGAACTCGTCTAAGGTCGCTCGCCACCCGTCCGTCCCGAACGCTATCGCCGCGGCGTCGTCGTCGTCCATGACGGCTACCTCTCGGTGCGCGGTGAAAAAATCTCGCGTCGTCTCAGGGGTCGAACGCCGTCTCGGCGTCCGAGGATTCGACGAGCGACTCCTTCCGGGCGCGCGAGAGCTGTTTGATCTCGTACTCGCGGCTCATCGCCGCGGATTTGGACTCGAACTCCTCGACGTGGACGAGTTCGACTGGCGTCCGGCCACGGGTGTACTTCGCCCCGTCGCCGGCGTCGTGTTCACGCACCCGGCGCTCGACGTCCGTCGTGTAGCCGGTGTAAAAGCTTCCGTCACTACACCGCAGCACGTAGGCGTAGTGAACAGGGCTCCGCGTGGTGGTCATCGCACGATGCGGGCGGCCCAGTGGGCCTCACACTTCGTGGGCGCGCTCTCTCGATACCTCGGCAATGCCAGCGTTCGCCGAGCAGTTCGGGCAGGCCCTGATGTGTCCGCGCTCGTCAGCGAACACACGGGCGAACTGGTCTGAGACGTGCGCGCCGCAATGGTCACATTCAGGCATCGTGTTCGTCGGCGACACCACCGCCGACGTACGTGTGGAGGGGAGCCACAGGGATATTCGTTTACCCAAATGTGTGGGTATTCTCGCCCGAATACACGTTCGGCCCTACGCATCCTCGCTCCGTGCGTCGGCGACGCGTCTGGCGATGAGCCCCGCCTGTGCGCCCGCGGTGAACCCCGCGTCGATGTTGACCACCGACAGCGTCGTACAGGACTGGACCATCCCGGAGAACGCGGCCTCGCCCGCGCCGTCGTGCCCGTAGCCCGTCGAGACCGGGAGGCCGATGACCGGGGTGTCGACGAGGCCGGCGACGACGGTCGGAAGCGCCCCTTCGCGACCGGCGGCGACGATCAGCACGTCCTGGTCGCGCAGGCGGTCCACGGCGTCGATGGTCCGGGCGATGCTGGCGACGCCAACGTCGGAGATGCGGGTCACCGTCGCCCCCATCTCGGCGGCGATCATCGCCGCCTCGCCGGCCGGGACGGCGTCGGAGGTGCCGGCGGTGACGACGCCGACGGCGGCGTCCAGCTCCGGGGGTTCGAAGCCCGGCGCCGTCGCCACGAGCCAGTTCGACCGCTCCGACCACCGGACGGTCGCCTCGGGTTCCTCGGTCGCCAGTTCGCGCCGGACGGCCGTCGCTGCCGGCGCGTCGATCCGGGTGACGATACCCCTGCCCGTCGTCTCGACGGCCGTCGCCGTGAGGTCGGCTATCTCGCCGGGCGTCTTGCCGTCGCCGAGCACCGCCTCGGGGACGCCGGAGCGGGTCTCCCGGGCCGCGTCGAACCGGCCCGCGCCGCTGGTGGCGTAGCCGGCGAGCTCCGCCTCCGCCTCGGCGGGGGTGACATCGCCCGCCGCGACTGCTTCGAGTAGGTCGCGCATGCCCGCCTCTCGGGGGGCCGGCTACTCCTATCCGTCGGTCCGGGGTGAGCGCGCGCGAGCGCCCCAGACGCCGACACTCGGCGCATTCCGGTCCGAGTCCGCTCGGAGACGAGGCCGCCGACCCTGATATGTCCGATAGCGGGGCTATTTATATAGGGGCCAACGGCCAAAAACCTCTCAAACCCCCGTGAATACCGGCGAGAGCAATCTCATTGGGGAAAGTATATAAGCAACCCCTACGCTACAACGGCTTGTATGGCAGACCTAATCGTCAAAGCCGCCGTCAAGGAAGAGCTCGATGACATGAACGTGGCCTCGGACTTCTACGATGCCCTCGACGCCGAGGTCGAGGAGCTGCTCGCCGACGCAGCTCGCCGAGCCGAGGAGAACGACCGCAAGACGGTTCAGCCGCGCGACCTGTAAGGTCGTCTCCGAGCAGTCTTTCTTTCGACGCTCGCCGCCAGCGACGGCTACGGCTCCCTGACCGTGACGCCGTCCTCGCTCCCGACGTAGACGGCGTCGGCGAGGCCGACGAACAGGCCGTGTTCGACGACGCCCGGGAGCGCCGACAGCGACGACGCCAGCGACGCGGGGTCGGCTATCGCCCCGAACGCGCAGTCCAGCACGAGGTTGCCGTTGTCGGTGACGACCGGGCCGTCCTTGCGCTCGGCCCGACGCAGGTCGGGGGCGCCGCCCAGCTCCTCGACGGCGTCGGCGACGGTGGTCCGGGCCGCGGGGAGGACCTCCACCGGCACCGGATGCGAGAGGCGCTCGGCCTCCTTCGTGGGGTCCGCGACGACGAGGAAGCGGTCGGCGCTCGCGTCGACTATCTTCTCGCGAGCGTGGGCCGCGCCGCCGCCCTTCACGAGGTCGCCGCCGGCCACCTCGTCGGCGCCGTCGATGGCGAGGTCCACCGCCACTTCGTCGAGGTCGGCGAGCGGAATCCCCGCCTCGCGGGCGAGTTCGCGGGACTGGAAGGAGGTGGGGACGCCGACCACGTCCAGTCCGGCGTCGACCCGCCGGCCGACGGCCCGGATGGCGTGGGCGGCGGTGCTGCCGGTCCCGAGGCCCACCACGTCGCCGTCTTCGACTGTCTCGGCCGCCGCCTCGCCGGCCGCGCGCTTCGCCGCGTCGGAGCCGCCCTGTTTCATGTGCGGAGATGCCGCGGACGCGGACAAAACGTTTGTTGCTCCGGGCGCTCCGCTGAGACATGGAGTGTACGTACTGCGGCAGTCCGATCGAGGACCACGACCCACTGTACCTCTCGACGGACCCGGGGGCCGAACCGACGGCCCAGTTCTGCAACTACGGCTGTCTGTCGGCCCACGTCGACGAGGAGGGCCTCGCGGCCGGGACGGCCTGCGAGTGGTCGCCGGAGTGACCGTCGGGTCCCGTGCCGACATCCTTTTTCCGTCTGCACTCGCGCACCCGGTATGACACTGTTCGGGACGAGCGGCATTCGAGGGCCGGTCGGCGACACCGTGACCGCCGACCTCGCGCTCTCTGTCGGGCGAGCACTGGGCGTCGACAGCGACCGCGTGGTCGTCGGCCGGGACCCGCGCGAGAGCGGTGAGTTCCTCCGGTCGGCGCTCGTCGCCGGCCTGCGCGAGAGCGGGACGGACGTGGTCGACGTGGGACTGGCGTCGACGCCGACGGTCGGGCGGGCCGTCGGGTGGCGCGACGCCGACGCCGGCGTCTCCATCACGGCGAGCCACAACCCGGCCGAGGACAACGGCATCAAACTCTGGCAACCGTCCGGGCAGGCGTTCGACACGGCGCGGCGCGAGACCATCGAGGAGCGCCTCGCCGAGGACGCGTTCGACCCGGCCGACTGGGACGAGGTCGGCGCCCGCGAGTCGTGGGCGACGGGCGCCCGCGAGCGCCACGCCGCGGCGATTCGCTCCGAACTCGACCGCGAGACCCTCTCCAGTCACGTCGTCGTCGACGTCGGCAACGGCGCCGGCGGCGTCACCGTCGACGTCCTGCAGGCGATGGGCTGTCACGTCGAGACGCTGAACGGCCAGCCGGACGGCGCGTTCCCCGGCCGCCCGAGCGAACCGACCCCCGAGAACTGCCGGTCGCTGGCGACGCTGGTCGCCGAGTCCGATGCCGACGTGGGCATCGCCCACGACGGCGACGCCGACCGGATGCGCGCGGTGGCCGGCGACGGCACGTACCTCTCGGGCGACGTGCTGCTCGCGCTGTTTGCCCGGGCCGCCGCCAGCCCCGGCGAACGCGTCGCCGTCCCGGTGGACACGAGCCTCGCCGTGGCCGACCACCTCGCCGAGATAGACGTCGACGTGGAGTACACGCCGGTCGGCGACGTCTACGTCGCGGAGGCCGCCAGCGAGGACGGGGTCGCCTTCGGCGGGGAACCCAGCGGCGCGTGGATATGGCCCGACCACACGCTCTGTCCAGACGGGCCGCTGGCTGCCTGTACCGCGGTGACGCTGGACGCCGACCGACCGCTGGCCGACCGGGCCGCGGAGGTCCCGGAGTACCCCATCCGGCGGGACAACGTCGAGGTCGACGACAAGGAGACGGTTATGGAGGGGGTCCGCGACCGGGTGCTCGAGGAGTTCGACGACGTGACCACGCTGGACGGCGTGCGCGTCGACCTCGGGGACGCGTGGTTCCTCCTCCGGGCCAGCGGGACCCAGCCGCTCGTCCGGGTCACCGCCGAGGCCCGCGACGCCGACCGTGCCGACGACGTGTTGGCGACGGCGCGGGACCTGTTGGCGGCGGCGCGGCCCTGACGCTGTCGGGATTCGTGGCCGGCGGAGAACGCCCGGAGAGAGACGGCCCGGGCGACCGAATCGAGCGCTCGACCCCCAGTTCGATTACCCGCGCCGGGTCGACCGGGCCTCGCGGACGTCGGCCCCGTCGCGAATCTTGTCCTCACACTGCGGGCAGACCCGCGGTTTCTCGACCCCGTTCGGCGTGAAGACACGCGCGTAGTCGGCCGTTACAAAATTGCCGCAGTTCTGGCATTCCGGCATACAGGTACGAACGACGGTCTATAGCGCCTTAATTGTTGGTGCCTTGGTAAATAATCGCACACCCGAGGATTCGGGGTCGACGGCGCGCTCAGAACTCGCTGGTGACCGTGCCGTCCTCGCCGAGTTCGACGACGCCGTCGAACAGGGCGCGGAACTCGTCGACCGTGTCGTCGTCGTGGACGCCCTCCGCGAGGTGGAACATCCCCACGGCGTCGTACTCCGCCAGCAGTTCGAGGATGTCCTCGACGGCCGCCATGGCCTGGTCCTCGTCCGCGTAGTAGATGAGCTCGGTCAGCGAGTCGAAACTCACGCGCAGTTTGCCCTCGTGGTCCTGCAGGAACGTCTCCGTCTCGGCGACGATGCCCGCCACGTCGTCGGGCGCCGAGGCGTAGCGGACGTTCTCCGACTGTCGGCGGGTGTAGCCGCGCTCGACCGAGAGCGTGTCGAGGATGGTCGCGCTGTCCTCGTCGACCTCGTAGTACTCCAGTTTCTGCTTGACCTCGCGGGCGGTGGTCCGCGTCGAGATGACCAGCATCGCGTCGGTGTCCGTCGACAGGAACTCCGTGTCGAGTCGGTCCGTCTCGCCGGTGCTGGGGTGCAGGAGGAGGATACCGGTCCCGCCCTCGACGGTGTCCGGCGTGTTGTCGATGGCCAGCGTGTACTCCATATAGCCGAGAAAGCGGGGCGACAGTCATTAAGTCTGCGGGTCCCGCTCAGAACACGCTGTCGGCCGTCGCGGCGCCGACCACGCTGAAGATGGCGCCGACGGCGGTCGCCTTCAGCGTCGTCACGGCGACGGCCATCGGCGTCGGGTCCGGGAGGATACCGCCCTCGACGAGGAAGGTGTCGGGCGCGGTGAACGCGAGCGCGAGGACGGCGACGGACCCGAAGGCGACGACCATCAGCGAGACGAACCGTATCGGGATACCGGCGACCTCGGCCTCGCGGTCGATGTCGCGGTCCGCGTCGGCCTTGTAGAGGGCGCCGTACCCGATGGCGAAGACGATGCCGGCCACCAGTGCGGCGTGGACCGTCGTCATGTTGGCGGCCAGCACCCACACCTCCTCGGTGACGACGAACGGACCGGCCAGCAGGAACCCCCCGACGACCTGCTGGGCGGTGTCCGCGACGCGGTAGCGGCGGCGACGGCGGCGCATACCCGTCCCTGCACGGCCCTGTCGGATAACGTTCTCGGAGTGGGCAGCCGAGTCGAAGGGTGTTTGCCCGGGCCGCTCCCACACTGGGCCATGAGCGTCAGCGACGAGTTCGACGACTGGGCGGCCCGCGGGAAGGACCGCGGGATGGAGGACCGCCACTGGCACACCGCCAAACACGTACTGGCCCGGATGCCCGTCGAAGCGGGCGACACCGTCCTCGACCTGGGGTGTGGGAGCGGCTACGCCGGCCGCGCTCTCAAGGAGACGAAGGACGCGGGCCGGGCCTACGGCATCGACGCCTCGCCGGCGATGGCCGAGAACGCCCGGTCGTACACCGACGACCCCGACGTCGGCTTCCTCGTCGGGGACTTCGAACACCTGCCCTTCGAGTCCGACAGCGTCGACCACTGCT
The DNA here is from genome assembly GCF_055632435.1 of Haloarcula sp. MBLA0163. Lineage (NCBI taxonomy): Archaea > Methanobacteriati > Methanobacteriota > Halobacteria > Halobacteriales > Haloarculaceae > Haloarcula > Haloarcula sp. MBLA0163. The sequence goes on along the minus strand of NZ_CM145745.1, from coordinate 2,890,293 downwards.
TCTCGATGGAGGCGTTCTACTACGCCGGGGACCCCGACGCCGCCCTCGAGGAGGTGGCCCGCGTCCTCCGACCCGGCGGTACCTTCCACTGTGCGGTCAACTACTACGAGGAGAACGTCCACTCCCACGCGTGGGACGACCTGGTCGAGGTGCCGATGACCCGCTGGAGCGCCGCCGAGTACCGCGCGGCGTTCCGCGAGGCCGGCCTCTCGGTGGCGGTCCAGGACAACGTCCCGGACCGCGATATCGAGATACCGCCCGCCGGCGAGTTCCCCACCGAGGACTGGGCGAGTCGGGAGGCGATGGTCGAGCGGTACCGCGAGTTCGGGACGCTCGTCACCGTCGGCGTCGCGCCCTGACCGACTCGTTTCAGACGGCTGTCGACTCCGGGAACGTTTTTGACGACCGATACGAAAGGTAGTGCGTGGTTACTCGCCAGCGGACGTACGTACTCGCGGGCCTGCTCGCCGCACTGGCACTCCTGACGACGGTGTTGCTGTCCAGCGTACTGGCGACCGTGTTCTTCGCGATAACCGTCGCCTACGTCCTCTTTCCCCTCTCGGAGTGGTTCGTCGGCCACGGGCTCTCGAAGCGACTCGCCGCGGCGGTGACGACGGTCATCGCCTTCGTCGGCGGGTCGCTGGTGCTCGTCCCGCCCGTCGTCGTCCTCTACCGGCGCCGCCGGGACCTCTTCGCGTTCTTCCGGAAGCTCCCGGAGGAGGTCACCGTCGTCGTCGGCGAGATGCGCTACACGCTCGACATCCAGTCGGCGCTGGCGGGCCTCCGGGCGACGCTGACCGACCTCGCGGTGGGGCTCGCCAGCGAGACGCCCATCATCGCGCTGAAGGTGGTGCTGTTCACGATTCTGGTGTACGCGATGCTCTGGCGGCCCAGCGCGCCCGGGACGGTGCTGTACCGGACGATTCCGCGCCCCTACCACGACGTGGTCTCCCGCTTCCACGAGCGCCTGCGGGGGACGCTGTACGCCATCTACGTCCTGCAGGCGGCGACGGCCTTCGGCACCTTCCTGGTGGCGTGGGCCGTGTTCGCGGCGCTGGGCTACGACAGCGCGTTCTCGCTGGCCGTCGTCGCCGGCGTCCTCCAGTTCGTCCCCGTCGTCGGGCCGAGCGTGGTCGTCATCGCCATCGCCGCCGCCGAGGTGGTCGTCGGCGACGTCGTCGGCGGACTGCTCGTGACGGTGCTGGGGCTCGTGTTGATCGGGTTCCTGCCGGACGCGGTCATCCGCCCCCGCCTCGCCCGCTACACGACGGGGATGCCGGCCAGCCTCTACTTCGTCGGGTTCACCGGCGGGGTGCTGTCGCTGGGGCTGGTGGGGTTCATCGCCGGCCCCGTCGTCGTCGCCTTGCTCGTCGAGGCGGCGAACATGCTGGCTGAGGAACGGGGGCCGGGACAGCAGGCACTGGGGTGAGCCGCCGGCACGTGCGCCTCAGTCGTCCGTCCCCGTCTCGAGCGGGCGGTCCTCGGCCTCCCACTCGGTCAGACTCCCCTCGTAGAAGTCCACGTCCTCGAACCCGAGGTGCCGGAGGACGACGTAGGTGTGGCTGATGCGCCGGGCGGTGTTGCAGTACAGCACCACGCGCTTCTCCGGGACGATGCCGGCAGACTCGAGGACGTCGAGCGCCGCCTCGCGGGGCAACAGCCCCCGCGTCTCGTCGTCGACGAGGTCGCGCCAGTCCAGCAGGACGGCCCCGGGGATGTGGCCCTCGGCGTACTCCGACGCCTCGCGGGTGTCGACGAGGACGGCCTCGGGGTCGTCGGCCGCGGCAGCCACCTCGTCCGGCCCGACCAGCGGCGAGGCCTCGGGCGGCGAGACGTCGTACTCCGTGGCCGTCACGTCGGGCGCCTCGCCCGTCGTCTCGCGCTCGAGTTGCCAACTGGAGAAGTCCCCGTCCAGCAGGTGGAGCCTCCCGGGGTCGTGGCCCAGCAGTTCGGCCGTCACCAGGAAGCGGGCGGCGAAGACCCCGTGGTGGTCGTCGTAGGCGACGAGTTCGGTGTCCCTCGTGACGCCGGCGTTGCCGAGGATGTCGCCCCAGTCGGCCTCGCTCGGGAGCATCCCCGCCTCGCCCTCGCTGGTGCGGAAGCTGTCGAACGGGACGTTCACCGCGCCCGGCAGGTGGCCGAGGCCGTCGTACTCCCACGCGTCGCGCACGTCGACGATGCGGACGTCCTCGCGGTGGTCGGCGACCCACGCCGCGGAGACGATGTCTGTCATCGGCTGTCCGTTCCGACTCAGGCCGCTTGAAGACTCTCATCGGGGCCGGTCGAAGGTGGTGGCAACTGTTGCCGGGAGTGTCGCGACGGGGTCCCGAGGCCCGGCCGGACCATCGCGCTGTCCGCCGTTCCGGCCACCTGCCGTGTGTCTCGTTCACATTGGACGTTCGTGTGATAGAGGCAACATATGCCGTCAGGGGGGAGGAGTGGCCGTACATGCCGCCACTCGTGGTAATATATGTGTGGTGGCCGAACAGTTGGTCGCACAATGACTGATTACGCCAACGACGTGCTCGTCTCGGCCGACTGGGTCAGCGAGCACCTGGACGAGTTCCAGAGCGACGACCCCGCCCACCGACTCGTAGAGGTGGACGTGGACACGGAACTGTACGACGAGAGCCACATCCCCGGCGCCATCGGGTTCAACTGGGAGACGGACCTCCAGGACCAGACGACGCGGGACATCCTCTCGAAGGACGACTTCGAGGACCTGCTGGGCGCCCACGGCATCAGCGAGGACTCCACGGTCGTCCTGTACGGCGACAACTCCAACTGGTTCGCCGCCTACACCTACTGGCAGTTCAAGTACTACGGCCACGACGACGTGAAGCTGCTCGACGGCGGCCGCGAGTACTGGGTCGAGAACGACTACGAGCTCACAGACGAGGTGCCCGAGTTCGACGCCGTCGACTACGAGGCCGCCGGCCCGCGCGAGTCCATCCGCGCCTACCGCGAGGACGTCGAGAACGCCATCGAGCGCGAACTCCCCCTCGTGGACGTCCGCTCGCCCGAGGAGTTCTCCGGCGAGATCCTCGCACCGCCCGGACTGCAGGAGACGGCCCAGCGCGGTGGCCACGTCCCCGGCGCGAAGAACATCTCGTGGGCGGCCGTGACCAACGACGACGGCACGTTCAAGAGCCGCGAGGAGCTCGAGGAGCTCTACGCCGACGAGGGCATCGACGGTGACTCCACCGTCGTCGCCTACTGCCGCATCGGCGAGCGCTCCTCCGTCGCCTGGTTCGCGCTCCACGAACTGCTCGGCTACGACGACGCCATCAACTACGACGGCTCCTGGACCGAGTGGGGCAACCTCGTCGGCGCCCCCATCGAGAAGGGCAGCTAAGTCCGTTCGACAGCGCTCTTTTCTTCGCGTGCTGGTCGGGTAGTCACGTCTCACGCGGCGCCGTCGGGTCCGGCGGGACGAACCGCGTCTCTCGGCACGCGCGGCCCCGCATCTCGGCCGTGGTTTCAAGAGCACGGCCGCCGAGCACTCGCTGTGGACCGACAGGAACTCGAAGCGGTGCTGCGCGAGACGTTCGACGCGGACGGCGAGCCGGTCGCCGTCGTCGCGCGCCAGGCCCGCGACCTGGCCGAGGCCGGGCAGTTCGACGCCGACTTCGACGGCCAACTGACCGTCGAGACCGTCGTCCGGAACCTGCAGGACGCCCCCAACGACTACTCGCTCGTCGAGCGGTGGAACTGGTGGCTGGGTGCGCTGGACCTCTCACACGGCGGCTACGCCCGGTTCAGCGTCCGGCCGGACGTCGACAGCCGGTCGTAGCGGCCGCTCGGACGTCGTGGAAAGCGGAGCGCGATACGCCAGTCAGAATACGCTGAGTCCGTGTGCCTCTCGTGCGTGTTCGAGGAGCTCCTCCGTCGTCTCGAAGTCCTCGCCGCAGCTGCACGTGTGGTACGTCGTCGGTGTCTGCTGGCGTGTCGCCATGACAGGTTCATCTTGTCCCCCAATCATAATAATTGTTTATGTGCTATTGGTAGCGCACCACAATGCGCGTGGTAACAAGGGACACATACCGCAAGAGGGCGGTGCCGTGATTTCGTATTATAGCCTGAGCTATACTTTTCTCCTCGCGGTGCGTCTCGCCACGTATGCCCGCACGAACCCGCACACTCCTCGTGACGCTCGCCGCCGCCGTCACGCTCTGGGTCGGCTGGGGGCTGTATGTCGCCCGCTCGACAGAACGCGTCCCGTACGAGACGCTCGAGGCGTTCGACGGGGTCGAGATACGGCGCTACCCGCAGACGGTGCTCGTCGAGACGACGGCTCCCACGGGCGGCGCGGCGTTCAGACGCCTGTTCCGGTACCTCTCCGGGGCGAACGAGGCCGGCGAGGGCATCGAGATGACCGCGCCCGTGGCGACGGACGGGGCCACCGTCGAGATGACGGTCTCGGTCCGGACCGGCACCGAGGTGTCGATGACGACGCCGGTCCGCACGGACGACGGGGCCGACGGTCCAGTGACGATGGCGTTCTACCTCCCGGCGACGTACACGCCGGCGACGGCGCCGGTGCCGACCGACCCCGCGGTGCGCCTCGTCGTCGACCCACCGCGGACGGCCGCTGTCCGACGATTCGGGTGGTACGCGACCGAGGACCGCGTCGCCCGCGAACGCGACGCACTGCTGTCGACGCTCGCCGACCGCGGTGTCGCGACCCGCGGCGACCCGACCGTCCTCCAGTACAACGACCCGTGGACGCCGCCGTTCATGCGCCGGAACGAAGTCGAGGTCGGCGTCGCCGGCGGGGACTGGACCGACGAGCACTAACCGGCGAGGGTCGTACTCGACGGCGATGGAGGTCCAGTTCCTCGGCGGCGCCGACGAGATCGGCCGGAGCGCCGTCCTCGTGGACGACTCGCTCCTGCTCGACTACGGGATGGCCAGCGAGTCGCCCCCGCAGTACCCCGTCGGCGACGTCGACCCCGACGCCGTCGTCGTGAGCCACGGCCACCTCGACCACGCCGGCGCGGTGCCGGCGCTGATGTCGAGCGGCGACCTGCCGCCGGTCCACTGGACGCCGCCGACCCGCGACCTCGCGACGACGCTCGCCGAGGACACGCTGAAGCTCCACGGGTCGACCCCGCGCTGTCCGTTCACCGACACCGACGTTCGCCGTCTCACGCAGGCGTCGGTGACCCACGGTTACGGCGAGTCCTTCGCGGCCGCCGGCTACGAGGTGACGCTGTACAACGCCGGCCACATCCCCGGGAGCGCGCACGTCCTCGTGGACGACGGGGACTCGCGGTTGCTCTATACGGGCGATTTCCACACCGGCGACCAGCGCCTCGTCGCGCCCTCCACCGCCCGGCCCGAGGCCGACGCCGTCATCTGCGAGTCGACGTACTCGGACGTGACCCACGAGGCCCGCGAGACGGTCGAGCAGCGGTTCGTCGAGAGCGTCCGCCAGACCGTCTGGGAGGGTGGGACCGTCGTCGTCCCGGCGTTCGCCATCGGCCGCACGCAGGAGGCGATGCTCGTCTGTGCGGCCCACGACGTCGACTGTTACGTCGACGGGATGGGCCAGCGCGTCACCGAGCAACTGAAGCGCCACCCCGAGTACCTGCGGGACGCCGACGCCCTCGCGGGGGCGACCTCGGCCGCCCGGTTCGTCGACGGCCGCGACGGCCAGCGGAAGCGTATCGCGAAGCAGAACACCGTCATCATCACGACCAGCGGGATGCTCTCGGGCGGCCCGGCGATGACCTACGTCCCGGCCATCCGCCAGCACCCGACGAACAAGGTGGCGCTGACCGGGTACCAGGTCGAGGGGACGCCCGGCCGCGAACTCCTGGAGACCGGCAGTGCCGAACTCGACGGGCGCGTGCTGCCGGTGAGCGCGCAGGTGGAACTCCACCAGTTCTCGGCCCACGCCGACCGCGAGGGGCTACTGGACTTCCTCGATAGCTACCGTGACACGGCCGTGCTGGTCAACCACGGCGACCGGACGGCGGCCTTCGCCGACGCGTTACGTGCCGACGGCTTCGCCGCGAGCGCGCCCGGACTCGGCGAGACGGTCGAACTCTGACGCGGGCGACGGCGCCGCGCTCACTCCTCCTCGTGGGTCTTCAGCCACTCGTCCAGCAGGTCGCGGATGGCGGCGTCGCGGTTGTCGCGGTGGTCGGCGAAGGCCTTCTCGTCGATAGCCGCGAGCGACTCCTCGTCCAGTTCGAGTTCGACCTCTTCGAGGTCGAGGAACGTCTCGTTCATCGGGTTCGAAACAGGACGCGGGCGGGTAAATACTCTCGTCAGACGGGTGTCCTGCGTTCGTGTGACACGGGCCGGCACACCCTCAGTGCAACGTCCCCTCGCGCTCGGCCACGTCGTAGGCGAACAGGGCGTACCCGACCTCGTCGACGTCGTACCCCGTCTCGGCGGCGACCTCCCGAATCGGACCGAGCATCGTCACGTAGTCCGCCGCGTCGAACGACTCCTTGCGCCCCTCGAGATAGCCCAGTCGCTCGAGCGAGGCCCAGACGCGCGTGTCGACGACGGCGTGGCGCTCGGGGTCCAGCGCGGTCAGCACCGCCGACGCCGTCGGCGCCTTGAACCCAGAGAGCCCGGCGAGGAGCTGCACCTTCGAGAAGTCGGCCTCGACGCGCCGGACGTCGCGCGTGACCTCGCGACAGCGCTCCTCGGGGTTCGACTCGACGTGGTAGGCGCTCCGCGTCGAACTGGCGTACGCGATGTCGTACAGCTGCTCGCGCGTGAGGTACCCCTGCTCGCGGTAGGTCGCCCCCACCTCGTCCAGCCAGTCCGGGTCCAGCCCTTGTGTCTGTGCGTACGCGGCCAGCGACGACTCGACGAGCGACTGTAGCTCCATGCCGCCCCGTTCGGCCGACCGGCTGTTGAGCGTTCGGACTCGGTTCGTTTTTCAGTCGCGCGCCGGTCGGTCCGACGATGGCAACGCTCCGGTCGCTCCTCCGGTCCAACCGGTCCGACGCGCTGGTCGCGTGGCTCTCGACCGCGGTGCTTGCGGGTGCCGCCGGGCAGTTCCTCCTGCTCGGCGAACCGGACTGGGCGGCGCTCGTCCTCTGTCTCGTCGCCGTCGTCCTCGTCGTGCCGGTCCACGAGCGCGACCCGGCGACGACCTTCCCGGGCGAGCTGGTGGCGGCCGTCTCGCTCCCGGTCGCGGTCCGCGCGGCCGGCCTCGCGCCCGCCGTGACCCCGTTCCTCGCCGTCGCGGGGCTGGCCGTACTGGTCGCCGTCGCCCTCGACGCGTTCACGTCGCTGTCGATGACGCCGCGGTTCGCCGTCGTCTTCGTCGTCGTGACGACGATGGCGTTCGCGGGCGCGTGGGCGGTCGCCTCGTTCGCCGCCGACTCGCTCCTGGGGACGGCGTTGCTGACGGACAAGACGGAACTGATGTGGGACCTCGTGGGCGCGACCGGCGCCGGGGTGGTCGCCGGCGTCGTCTTCGACCAGTACTTCGAGCACTCGGCCCGCGTCGACCACCTCCGGGCGGACGCCGACCGCGAGTCGACGGCGCCCGACGGCCCGACGGTGTCGGCCGACGGCGACCGGCGTGCGCGCCTCGCCGCCCGGGCACTCCAGTTCGTCCTGATTGGCGTCGGCGGGGTCGCACTCCTCCGGCGGGACCCGACGCTGCTCGTCAACAGCGGGGGCCCGCTGGCGGTCACGCTCCTGCCGGCACTGTTCCGACGGGAGTACGACTACCGGATGCACTCGGGGCTGGTGCTGTGGCTCGCCCTCGCGTCGACGCTGCACGCCGTCGGCGCGGTCGGGCTCTACCAGTCGCTGGGCTGGTACGACAGCCTGACCCACACGGTGTCGGCGACGCTCGTGGCCGGCATGGGCTACGCCGTCGCCCGCGCCGTCGAGGACCACACCGGCGCCGTGTCGTTCGACCGGGGGTTCCGGGCGACGTTCGTCGTCCTGTTCGTCCTCGCCGTCGGCGTCGGCTGGGAGATACTGGAGTTCGCCAGCGGCGGCCTCGCGACCCTGGTCGGCGGCGAGGCCGTCCTCGCCCAGTACGGCACGACGGACATCGTCAACGACCTCGTGTTCAACACCGTCGGGGCCGTCGTCGTGGCGCTCTGGACCAGTTCTCACTTCGAGGGGGTCGCGGCCCTGCTCTCCGACCGCGTCGGGGCCCTCGCCCGGCGCGAGGAGTGACGGGCCGCAACCGACACCACGGCGGCGGCCGAACGCACGGCCATGGAACGCACGCATCTCGACTTCGACCGCTACTTCGAGGTCGTCATGGAGACCGCCGAGGCACAGGCCGCCGAGATGACCGTCGACCCCGGCCGGCGCGTCGGCGGTCCGGAGAACTACCACGCCGACAGCGACCAGTGGCTGTTCGTCGTCTCTGGCACCGGCCTCGTCACCGTCGACGGGGCGACCGAACGCGTCGACGCGGGCGACCTGGTCCGCATCGAGGCCGGCGAGCGCCACGGCATCGAGAACGACGGCGAGACCCCGCTGGAGACGGTCAACTTCTACACGCCGCCGCGTTAGGCCACGCCGGCCTGTTCGTCCATCGGGTCGCGGATGTCGCCGACGACGGCCTCCAGCGCGTCGGTGACGGTCAGCATCCCGAGGACCTCGCCGTCCTCGAGGACCAGCGCGAGCTCCTGGCTCTCGGCCTGGAACCGGTCGATGGCGTCGCTGACGCTGGTGTCCGCCGTCATCGTCATCGGCGGGGCGGCGACGGCCTCGAGGTCGATGCCGTCGAGTAGGGTGCCGTCCAGCGGTTCCTCGCCCTGCTCGCGGACGAGTTCGGGGACGTAGACGATGCCCAGGAAGTCGTCGAGGCTCTCGCCGACCAAGGGGTACCGTGTGTGCGGCGTCTCGGCGACCCGGCGGGCGTTCTCGGTCTCGCCGAGCGTCGTCGACAGGACGACCATCTCCTCGCGGGGGACCATCACGTCCCGGACCTGCTGGTCGCCGGCGTGCAGGGCCGCCAGCACCTCCTCGCGGCGCTCCTCGGAGAGGTCGCCCTCGTTCAGCACCGACCCGAGCTTGTTCCGGAGGTCCGCGCGGGACTCGATGACGTCCTCCTCGGTCTCGAGCCACGCCCCCGTCATCTCGACGCCGAACAGTTTCAGCGTCCACTTCGCGACGGCGTCGCCGAGCGTGATGAGCGGCGAGATGAGCCAGTTGAACCAGTACAGCGGCGTCGCCCCGTAGCGACAGACGAACCGCGCCCGCTCGACCCCCAGATACGTCGGCGTCTGCTCGCCGTGGGTCAGGTGGACGAGGTTGATGATGAGGAAGGCGATGGTCGCTCCGAGGCCGATGCCGGCGAGCCGCGACCCGGCGAACACCGGCTCGAACAGCGCCGCGAGCGCGGGTTCGGCGACGATACCCACCGCGATGGAGGAGGCGGTGATGCCGACCTGACAGGTGGTGAGGTATATCTCGAGGTCGTTGGTCATCTCCCACGCTCGCTCCAGGGCGGCGTTGCCGCCGCGCACGAACTCGTCTTCGGTGAACTGCCGGGCCCGCGTCAGCGCGAACTCGATGGCGACGAAGAAGCCGTTGGCGAGGATGAGGCCGAGGCCGGCCAGCAGTCTCGCTACGATTTCGACGGGTTGCATCGGCCGGTGGTTCTCCCCCGGCCGTGGAAAAGGTGGTGTTCGGCCCCGACGGGCCGCCACGCGGCGTGCTCAGAACGGGAACAGCGAGTCGGCCTCGGGGTCGCGCTCCAGCAGTTCTATCTCGTGGCCGTCCGGGTCCTTCGTGAACGCGTACATGTCGTCACAGGACTCGGGGTCGCGGTAGTCCTCGGCCTCCCGGGTCATGAGCTGGTCCCAGTCGTCCTGTAAGTCGTCGAGTCGGACACAGAGGTGGCCCCAGCCGTCGCCCATCTCGTAGGAGCGGCCGTCGTAGTTGTAGGTGAGTTCGACCGACATCTCCTCGGGGGCGGCGTCGGTCGGTTCGACGAAGTAGTTCGCGAAGGTGTCGGCCTCCCAGCGGCCCACCTCGTCGTAGCCGAACTTCCGGGTCCAGAAGCCCAGCGCCTCGTCGGCGTCCTCGACGCGGATCATCGTGTGGTCGAGGCTCCACTTCGCGCCGTGGTCGCGCTGGACGATCTCGACCTCGTGGCCGTCCGGGTCCTTGACGAACGCGTAGCGGCCGCCGCAGGACTCGGGGTCGCGGTAGTCCTCGACGCCCTCGTCCATCAGTTGCTCGTAGGCCGCTTCGAGTTCGCCCTCGGGGACCCGCACCGCGATGTGGCCCCACGCGTCACCGATGTCGGGCGTCTCGCCCTCGTTGTGGGTGATCTCCAGCATCGCGCCGTCCTCGTGCATCTCCTCGGGCCCGAGGTAGACGATGGTGAACCCGTCGCCCTCGTAGCGGTCCTTCTCCTCGTAGTCCAGGTGGGTCTGGTACCAGTCCAGCGACTCCTTGAGGTCGGCGACGCGGATCATCGTGTGGTCGAGTGTACCGTCCATACGCTCCCACAGTACCCGGGCAAACAAAAGCGGTCGGCTCGAGCGCCGAGTCGGTCGCCTGTCCGCGGCCGCTCACCCGCCGAAGTCGTAGGTGACGCCGGTCAACTCCTCGGAGACGTCCCAGAGCCGCTCGGCGTCGGCCTCGTCCCGCGAGGCCGCGTTCGACTGCTGGAACTCGGGGTGGCCGCGCATGTCCAGCAGGCCGTCGGGCCCGATGTACTCGCCTCCGATGACGTCCTCGGCGGTCGCGGCGTACAGCATCGGGAGCGCCCCCTGTGCGGCCGACTGGCCGAACAGCGCGTTGGCGACCTTCATCCCGGCCATCCGGAGCGACGACCCCATCTCGCGAGGGCCGCGGAACTGGAGGTCCGTGTCGGCGTACCCTGGGTGACAGGCGACGCTACGGACGTCGTCGCCGTTCTCGTCCAGCCGCCGTTCGAGTTCGTAGGCGAACAGGAGGTTCGCCAGTTTGCTCTGCCCGTAGGCCGCCCACTTCCCGTAGTCCCGCTCGGACTGGAGGTCCGCGAAGTCCATCTCGCCCATCTCGTGGGCGCCGGAGGACTGCGTGACGACGCGGGCCTCGCCGTCGCTCGCCCGCAGGGCCGGGAGCAGGCGGCCGGTCAGCGCGAAGTGGCCGAGGTGGTTCACGCCCAGTTGCATCTCGAAGCCGTCGGCCGTCTCCTGTCGCGGGATGGCCATCACGCCGGCGTTGTTACAGAGGACGTCGACCGCGTCGTAGTCCTCGCGGACGCCCTCGGCGAACGCCGCGACGCTGTCGAGGTCGGCGAGGTCACACTCCCGGACGTCGAGGTCGCCGCTGCCGTCGGCGCGGCGAATCTCCGAGGCGGCCCGCTCGCCCCGGTCGACGCTCCGGCACGCCATCACGACGGTCGCGCTCTTCCGGGCGAACGCCTTCGTTCCCTCGTAGCCGAGGCCGCTGTTGGCCCCGGTCACGACCACGGTCCTGTCGGTCATCGTCGGCATGTCGTCGGCTGTCCACCCTGCCATACCTCTCCGTTGGGCCGAACACACAGAAATCCCTCGACAAGCCGCGGGACATTTGCCCGTCGAGCGGCTACGGACCGGTGATGAGCGACGTGTCCGTCACGGTGTACACGCGCGAGGACTGCCACCTCTGTGCGGAGGCCGTCGACACCATCGAACGGGTCGCCGGCGAGGAGGGGGTCGCGCTCGACCTCTCGCTGGTCGACGTCGACACCGACGACGAACTGCGCGACGAGTACGGCGAGCGCGTCCCGTACGTCCTGCTGGACGGCTCGCCGGCGTTCAAGTACCGCGTCGACGAGCGGCGACTCCGGCGGAAGCTGACCGGGTAGTCACCGCTCGGCTTTCCCCCGTTCGACCGCCTCGCGGAGCGCCGCCGTCGCCGCCGCCGGGTCGTCCGCCTCCGTGATGGCGGTGATGACCGCCACGCCGTCGGCCCCCGCACGGGTCACCTCGCCGGCGTTCTCGGCCGTGATGCCGCCGATGGCGACCACCGGGATGTCGACGGCAGCAGCGACGTCGGCCACTCGGTCCGGCCCGATGCCGTGTTCCTCGTCGGGGATGTCGTCTTTCGACCCGGTGGCGTACACCGCGCCGACGCCCAGATAGTCCGCGCCGGCCGCCTCGGCGGCCTCGGCGTCCGCGACGAACGAGACGGAGCGCCCGATTATGGCGTCCTCGCCCAGTAGCTCGCGGGCCACGGACACCGACAGGTCGTCGTCGCCGAGGTGGACGCCGTCGGCGTCCAGCGCCTGCGCGAGGTCCACGCGGTCGTTGACGACGAAGGGGACGCCGGCCTCGCGGGTCAGCTCGCGAATCTCGCGTCCCATCTCGTAGCGCTCGCGGACGGTGCGGTCCTTCTCGCGCAACTGGACGACGCCGACGCCGCCCGCGACGGCCGCCTCGACTATCTCGCGGGTGGTCCGGCCCGCCGACAGCGACTCGCCGGTCACCAGATACACGTCCCAGTCGACCATGGCCGTGACTCCGGGCGGCGGCGTTCTGACTCTTGCGTTCCGGGCGTGGCGTCCTCGCGGTCCGTTTCGGCCGCTTTAGCGAGTCTACCGTCGATAAGTGGGAGTTACCGACTCCCGGCCCGCGCATAACTAACCGTCGGTCGAGAGTGCCAGCGACCATGCGAGCAACGAGACGCGCGCTCAGAGCGCTGGCGATGACCGCCGTCGTCTGCCTCGCCGCGACGGCGGCGGTCGGCAGCGGCGGCGCACAGACCGACGCGCCGCCGCCCGACTTCGAACCGAACGACGACTTCGGGAACGCGACGGCGCTCGACCCCGGCACCTACACGGGGCTGAACGTCACGGCGGGCGACGTCGACGTCTACGCGGTCGACCTCTCGGCCGGCGAGTCGCTGTCGGCGGCCATCGACTTCGCACACGCCGAGGGCGACCTGGACCTGTTCCTCTACGGGCCGGACGGGACGCTCCAGCAGACCAGCGCCTCGACGACCGACGGCGAGTCCGTCTCGACGGTGGCCGGCGTCGCGGGGACGTACTACCTCGTCGTCTTTGGCTTCGAGGGGGCGACCGCGACCTACGACCTGCGGGTCGACACCGCGGACGGGACGCCGGGCGGCGGGCCCGACCGGTTCGAACCCAACGACGACTTCGGGAACGCGACGGCGCTGGACCCGGGCGAGTACGCCGACCTGAACGTCACCGACGGCGACGTCGACGTCTACTCGGTCGCCCTCGCCAGCGGCGACCCGCTCTCCGTGCGCCTGAACTTCTCGCACGACCGCGGCGACCTCGACCTGTTCCTGCTGGGCCCCAACGGGTCGGTGCTCCAGTCGAGCACGTCGGTCACCGACGGCGAGAGCGTCTCGTATCTCGCCGGCGAGACGGGGACGTACTACGTCGTCGTCGTGGGCTTCCAGAACGCGACGAACGACTACGCCCTCGCCGTGACGGTGGGGGCCCCGCCGCCGACCGACACCAGTTCGGCCCGGACGGCCGAGCCCTGAGGCCCCTCGCCCCGTTCTCGTGCCGAAGTTATTAGCCACAGGCAGTCGTCTCCCCCTCCGTGCGAAACTACCACGTCACGACGGTGTGGGGCATCCCCATCCGCGTCAACATCTCACTGCTCGTCTTCCTGCCGGTGCTCGCCTGGCTCATCGGGAGCGGGTCGCAGATAGAACTGTACGCCGGCCTCGTCGGCGGCCTCGCCGGGACGACGCTCGACCTCGCCCGCCTGCAGGCCGGGTCGACGCCGTGGCTCGTCGGCACGCTCGCCGCGGTCGGCCTGTTCGTCAGCGTCACGTTCCACGAACTCGGCCACGCGTGGGCGGCGATGCGCTACGACCTCGAGGTCGAGTCCATCACGCTGTGGATCCTCGGCGGCCTCGCGAGTTTCAAGCAGATGCCCAGAGAGTGGAACCGCGAGTTCTGGATAGCGGTCGCCGGCCCGATAACCAGTATCCTCGTCGGCGCCGTCTGTTACGCCGGCCTGCTGGCGCTGCCGGCCAGTGCGACCGTCTCGCTGTTCGTCGTCGGCTGGCTGGCGGTGACGAACGTCTTCCTCGCGGTGTTCAACATGCTCCCGGCGTTCCCGATGGACGGCGGCCGCGTCCTGCGGGCGCTGCTCGCGCGCTCTCGCCCGTACGCCTCCGCGACGCGCATCGCCGCCCGCATCGGGACGGCCTTCGCGGTCCTGTTCGCCGTCGTCGGTGCGCTCTCCTTTAGCCCCCTGTTGCTCCTGCTCGCGCTGTTCATCTACGCCGCCGCGACGGGCGAGTCCCGGACCGTCGCGCTGTCGGACCTGCTCGACGGCCTGACCGTCGGCGACGTGGCCCGGCCGACGGCGCTGACCATCGAGGCCGACGCCAGCGTCGAGGAGCTGGTCGACCGGATGTTCGCCGACCGCTCGACGGAGTTCACCGTCACGCAGAACGGCGAGGTGGTCGGCGTCGTCACCGTCGCCGACTTCCACGCGCTCTCGCAGGCCGAGCGCTCCTCGGACACCGTCGCCGACCTGATGGAGACGGACCTGCCGCGACTGGCTGCCGACCTCTCGGCGTTCGACGCGCTGGTCGCGCTCGACACGTCGCGGGCGAGCGCCGCCCTCGTCGAGGGACCGGACGGCGTCCACGTCGTCTCCCGGGAGGACTTCGCCTCGGCGATGGAGATGCGCCGCCTCGTCGGGACCGGCGACCCCTTCTAGTCGCGCTGGCGGTACCAGTCGACGCTCCCGGCGGCCACCCCGAGTAGCGCGACGACCGAGAGCGCGAGGTGGGCCTCGCCGAACCAGAACGGCACCCACGGCGCCACCGCCCGGACGCCGACGAGCGCCAGCGAGAGCCCCGGAATCCGCCCGCCGTCCGTCGCCGTCCCGGTACCGGTCGCCGCCTCGGTGGCGGTTCCGGTCCCGTCCTCGCCACCCGTCGTCCCGTACAGCTGGGCGCCGACGCGCTCGCCCTCCGGGAGGCGCTCGGCCTCGTAGGGGATGGGCGAGTCGTCGGGGGTCCCCGTGCTCCAGACGACGGTGCCGTTCGGCGTCACCTCGAACACGCGCTTGTTCAGCGTGTCGGTGACGAGCGTGTTGCCGTTGTCCAACCGGTCGGCGTCGCGGGGCCAGTGGACGTCGATACCGCCCGCCCGTTCCAGCGTCCAGGCCGGTTCCCAGCGGCCGTCCTCGCGGTGGAGTTCGACCACGCGGTCGTTGTCCGAGTCCGCGACGAGGACGGCGCCGTCGCCCAGCCACTGGGGGTTGTGCTGGTGGTCGAGTATCTCGGGGTTCCCACAGCGGACGTCGCCGTCGCCGTCGAAGTCCGAGAGCTGGCCGCCGACGCGGCAGCTGCTGTCGTCGCTCCCCCGGTCCTCGTTTATCACCTCGACGACGCCCGCGCCGCGCTCTACCAGCAATATCTGGTTGGCGTTGCGCACCGAGACGAGGTAGTGCGTCCCGTTGACCGCGTCGACGTCGTTGATGTGGAGCCAGTCGCGCCTGGTCACGTCCGGCGGCGCGTCGTAGAACGAGGAGGCGTTCCACTGCCAGGTCACCTCGCCGTCCCGGACGGTGAAGACCCGCTCGTGTTCCATGTCCGAGAGCAGGTACTCGCCGGAGTCCAGCAGCTCGACGTCGTGGGTCTCGCTGTTCTTCGCGGTCCGGACCGGGAAGGCGTACTCGTCGACGACGCTCGGCCCGCCGGCGGCGTCGGGGTCGATGATGCGGAACCCGGTCTTCGTACAGGGGGCATCGTAGGGGGCACACCCGGACTCGTATCCCGAGTGCATGAACCCGGCCATCACGGTGCCGTCCGGCAGCATCGTCACGTCGAAGTAGCTGTCGGCGCTGTCCTCGCGCCACGCGATAGACCCGTTCTCGACGAGGTAGACGCTCCCCTTCTCGTGCCACCCGGGGCCGCCGCCCTGCGACCCGACGAGCGTCGCGCCCTCGCTGCCGTCGCCGGCGACGCCGCGCTCCGGCGCCGTCGCCGCACCGACCGCGAGCGTTCCGGCGAGGAGGAGGCAACTCAGAGCGACGAGGGCGACACCGCGCGTGGCACGTTCCATCACCCGCGACTCGGCCCACGGCGGAAAAAAGCCTTCCGGGGTCGGCGGGCGGTAGCTACAAATCCCACGCCGACGCACGCCACGACGATGCAGTCTGGACTCGCCGAGACGTTCTCGTCGCTCGTCGGCACCGATCCGCTCGTCACGGGGCTGGTCGGCGGCCTCGTCATCGCCGGCATGAACCTGTTCGGGGCGTCGCTGGTGTTGGTGTGGCGGGACCCCTCTCAGGAGGCGCTCGACACCGCGCTGGGGTTCGCCGCCGGCGTCATGCTGGCGGCGGCGTTCACGAGCCTCATCATCCCCGGCATCGAGGAGTACTCCGGCGGCAACCCCGTCCCGACGCTCGTCGGGGTCGGCCTCGGGGCGCTCTTTCTCGACCAGGCAGACCGCTTCCTGCCCCACGCGCACTACCTCCTGACCGGGAACAAGCGTGCGGACGCCGCCGCTCCGAGCGAGTCGCTGCCCGTCGACGACCAGCGACTGGCCGGGGTCGTCCTGTTCATCCTCGCCATCACGCTCCACAACGTGCCCGAGGGACTGGCCGTCGGCGTCGGGTTCGGCGCGGCGGCCACCGACCCGTCACAGCTGGGCGGGGCGCTGGCGCTGATGCTCGCCATCGGCATCCAGAACATCCCGGAGGGCCTCGCGGTGTCGGTGGCGGCCGTCAACGCCGGGCTGGACCGCCGGCTCTACGCCGTCGTCGCGGGCCTCCGGGCCGGCGTCGTCGAGATCCCGCTGGCGATTCTGGGCGCCGTCGCCGTCACGCTGGTCGCACCGCTCCTCCCCTACGCGATGGGCTTCGCGGCGGGTGCGATGCTGTTCGTCATCTCCGACGAGATAATCCCGGAGACCCACCGGAGCGGCCACGAACGCATCGCGACGCTGGGGCTCATGGCCGGCGCTATCGTCATGCTGTACCTGGACATCTCGCTGGCCGGCTGAACTGCGTTTCAGTAAGCGACGTTACAGAAATGTAACTCTCCAAACACTAAGGGGGACGCCACTCCTCGACTCGGATATGTCACCGACCACTTCCCGACCGCTGGTCGTCGGCGTCGTCGGGAGCCTGAACGACGACAGTGTCACTCGCAAAGCGACCCAGTGTGCCCTCGCGGCTGCCCGGCGACGCGGTGCCGACACCGAGTTACTGGACCTGCGCGAGTACGACCTGCCGACGTTCGACCCGAACGCGGCCCCGCCCGCGGACGCCGAGGCGCTCACGGACCGCATCGAGGCCGCGGACGCGGTGTTGTTGGGGACGCCGATGTACCACGGCTCTTACTCGTCGCCGCTCAAGACGGCCCTCGACTACTGCGGCTTCGACGAGTTCGAGGACACGACCGTCGGCCTGCTGGCAGTCTCCGGCGGCGGGTTCCCCCTGCCCGCCCTCGAACACCTCCGGGGTGTCTGTCGGGCGTTCGAGGCCTGGGTCCTCCCACAGCAGGCCGCTGTCACCGACTCGCACGCTATCGACGGCGACCTCCCCGACTCGGACCGCGAACGACTGACCGACCTGGGCGAACAGGCCGTCGCCTACGCCGGTATCGAGCCGACCCACCCCGCCGAGCAGTGCCCCGGCGTCCCCGCTGACGACTAGTCGAACGCCGTGACCGCCAGCGCCTCGTCGACGACGGCCACGCGCGTCTCCTCTCCGGCGGCGACGGTCACCGCCACCTCCCACGGGTCGTCGTCCCGGACCGTGACGGTGTCCGGGTCGACGACGAACGGCAGTTCCCACACCCGTTCGGCGCGGAGGTCGACCCCGTTCTCGTAACAGAACCCCTGTACCGCCGGGTGCGACAGCAGGGGCGCCCCCGGGGGGACGTTGCCGTGGAAGCTACACTGCTGACAGTCGAGGCCGACGGTGACGGGGTGGCCCGGCACGTCGACGGCCTTCGGCGGCGCGTCCGTTCTGACCCACCGCCTGACGCGTCCGGCACAGACCGGGCAGACGTCGGCCTGTGCCTGCGCCCACGCGTCGCGTGCCACCCGGTCGAAGACCCGCGCGATCTCGTCGCCGCTCCGGTCGACCAACCCGCCGGGGTCGAAGGGGTGGCGCAGGTGTCGTCGCTCGCACTCGACGCAGGCGATTCGGCCGCCCCTGAGCGTGTCGTACGTGAACGCCAAATCGCCGCCGCAGTCGAGACACGACCCCGACACCGGCTCGGCCTCTAGCCCGTCCTGTCGGTGGAACGCCCCGTTGTGGATGGCGTCCACCACCCGGTGGCCGGGATAGGTCAGCGCGTAGACGCCGTCGGCGGTCTTCGCGACGAACCGTCCCTCCAACTTCGAGAGGTGGTAGTTGAACTTCCCGCTGTCACGCTCACCGACGCGCTCGCGCAGCGTCGAGAACGAACAGCGCGTGCCGTCGGCGTCGCCCAGTGCTCGGAGGATACGGATGCGAAGCTCGTGGCCTACGAGCGCGAACGCCTCCTCCGGCGAGATGTCCGTCCGTCGCTGGTCGCCCATACCCGGCGCGTTGCCGCGCGTCGCTAATAGTGGTTCACCTGTCGTACGGCCAGTTGGGGTCCCGGTCGAACCCGTCGGCGGAGACGCAGGCCTCGACCTCGTCCGGGTCGCAGGCCCCGTGTTCCCGGAAGTTCTCCCGCGCCGTCGCCAGCGAGACGTGGTTGGTGTCACTGACGTAGTCGACGTCGCCGAACTGGGTCGGGTCGTCGAGCCAGTGACACACCGGACACACCTCGTAGGACCCCGGGCGTCCCTTCGGGAGTGTCCGGTAGCCACAGCACGGGCAGTACCCCAGTTCCCGTGCGGCGGGGTTGCCGGGCGTGTCGGTCGACATGGCCCGTGGTAAGTGACGACACATCAAAGAACTATCGGGTCGTTCACGCCCGCCGACGACCGCACGACGGCGGCCTACTCGGACTGTGCGGCCTCGACCTTGGCGGCGTACTCCTCGAGTTCGGCCGCGAGTTCGCGGGCCTGTGCCGCCGAGAGGGTGACCGAGTCGGCGTGGGGCTCCACCGCGTCCAGCTGCGTGTTGTCCATCTCCAGCTGGAGTTCGACGTGGTCGGGGTCCTTCCGGGGTGCGGTGACGTTCAGCACTGCGAGTGCCTCCTCGTCGAAGCCGTGGCCCTCTACCTCGCCGTCGAGCAGGTCGAACGTCGTGTACGCGTTGACCTTCATGATGCGGTCTGCCATACCCGCTCGTAGCGTCGCTGTGAACTTAACCTCGGCCACTCGGTCCGACGGCGGGACTGCGGTGGCGTGAGTGGGGACCGGTCGCGTCGCTGGCGGCACCGGTCGGCCGGGGTACCGGCAGACGCTGCCGGCCGGTCAGTCGTCGCCGAACCCGACCGACTCGGCGTCGGCGGCGGCGCGCTCGATGGCCGCGTCGAGGTCGAACTCGCGGACGACCTCGCCGTCCCGGATGAGCGGCTCCATCAGCGACTCGGCGTCTGCGGGGCCCTCGCGGGCGGCGAGGCCGACGTGGTGGCCGCCGTCGGCGGTCCGGTACACCGACTTCTTGCCGGTCAGCTTCCCGCGCTTCGCGGCAGGCTCGCCGTCGACCTCGACGATGTCGAGCGAGAAGTCGAGCGGGTCGGCGTTCGAGACGTAGCTCCCGACGCCGAAGCCGTCGGCCACGTCCCGCAGGCTCCGGAGCTGCTCGGGGCCCAGTCCGCCGGAGAGGAAGATGTCCACGTCCTCGTGGCCGTGGGCGTCGAGCGTCCAGCGCACTTCGCGGACGATGTGCCGGAAGTCCCCGCGGCGAGAGCCGGTCGTGTCGAGACGCACGCCGTCCAGTTCCTCGACGGCGGCGACCGCCCGGAGTGCCTCGTCTACCTCGTCGGTGTAGGTGTCGGTCAGCGCGATTCGCGGCGTCGACTCGGGGACGGCCTCGTCGAAGGCCTGCCACGCCGCCTCCTGTCGCCCGCGGCCGAAACAGATGACCAGCGCGTGGGGCATCGTCCCGCCGGCCTCGCGGCCGAGGACGTCGCCGGCCGCGACGTTCGAGAAGCCGTCCAGGCCGCCCAGCAGCGCCGAGCGCTCGATCATCGCGCCCAGCGACGGGTGGACGTGCCGGGACCCGAACGAGAGGAGCGACGTCTCGGGGGCCGCCCGGCGCGCCTCCAGCGCGCGGGTCGCGACGCCCGTGGGGTGAGAGAGAAAGCCCAGCAGCGCCGTCTCAAGCCGACAGAACTCCCGGTACGGTCCCTCGAGCCGCACGACCGGGCCACCGTCGAACAGCTGGCCCTCCGGGAGGGCGTCGACGTCTATCGCCCGTCCCTCGAGCAGGTTCGCGGCGTCTTTCAGGCCGGCCAGTAGCTTCCACGTCCCCGTGGCGAACTGGTTGGCGGTCACCTCTGCGACCACGTCCGGTTCCTTCCCCGCGTGGTCCAGCGCCTCCATCGTCCGGTCGAAGTAGGCGTCGGTCGCCCGGCCCTCCCGGATCGCCTCGGGCGGCACGACGTCGAACTCCTCGCTCATACCCGGCCTTCGGAAGGTAGTTCAAAAAGGACCCCGGTCCACCGGTCGTCGCGGCGTGCCCGCTGGGTCACGGGGGAGTCCGCGCGGCGGCGACGGTCACTGCCCGGCGAGTTCGGACCGCGTGGGCTCGCCGGTCGTCGCCTCGATGAGCGCCTCGCTTATCTCGCTCTTGCGGTGTGACACCTGCAGGTGGACGTAGACGTCGGTCGTGGTCTCAGCGCGATGCTCACACAGCGGGCAGCCGTACGTCGTCTCGGGTCGCTCCATCGTCTGTGACGGTGTGTGCATCGTTCCGAATGGTGTTCCTCAAACTACAATAATCTGTCTATCAGTCTACCTGTGGGTGTCGGGCTCGCCACCCAACCGCCTGACGGCGCCGGCCGTCGTCGCTCACTCGTGTGCGTCGGCGACCGGCAGGGTCAGCGTCACGACCGTCCCGCGCGGGTCTCTGTCCGTGAAGTCCAGCGACCCGCCGAGGTCGCGGAGAATCCAGCTGACCTCCCAGAGGCCAAGGCCGCTCGTGTGCTCGAGCTGCGACCGGTCCCGTTCGTCCTGGAGCAGTTCGGCCTCACGGTCGGGTATCCCGGGACCGTCGTCGGCGATACGCAGGTCGACGTACCCGCTCTCGGCGGTGCCGTCGGCGCTGATCTCGACCGACGGGTCGTCGGCGTCGTTGTGGACGACGGCGTTCTCGACGACGTTGCCGACAGCGACCGGCAGCGCGTCGTTCCCCCTGACAGCGGGCGTGTCCGCGAGCGAGACGGTGACGTCGAGGCTCGGGTGGGCGGCGCGAACCGGCTCGACGCCGTCCCCGACGACGTCGGCCAGCTCCACCGCGTACGGTTCGTACTCCCCGGAGACGACCTTCTCGACCTCTCTCGTCTGCTCGCTTATCTGCCGGAGGTCGTCGATAGCCCCCTGGATGTTCTCGGCCAGGGACTCGGACTCGCCGTCGAGCGTGTCCTCGAGCACCTCCGCCGTCCCGTACGCCACGTCCATCCGGTTACGGATGTCGTGGCGCAGCGTCCGCGAGAGCACCTGGAGGCGCTCGCGGCGCTGCTTTCGGTCGGTGACGTCGACGTAGTAGGCGTACTCCTCCTCCTCGGTCTCGTCGTCGATGGGCGCCGTCACGCGGACGAACTCGCGCTGTCCGTAGTCCGTCTCCAGCGTCACCTCGACTTCGGTCCAGTCGCTCCCGCCGGCCCCGGCGGCGGACTGCGGGGCCACCGACCGCTCCTCGCCGTCGATACGCTCCGGTTCCTCGTCGGGCGGTCGCAGGACGTCGCGGAGGTCCCGCCCGGCGAGGTCGGACTCGGTGTAGCCGAACACGTCCTCGAACGCGGGGTTGACCATCTCGACCCGGACCTCCTCGTCTTCGAACCGGACGGCGATGACCGGGTTCGGGACGTTCTCGAACAGGGCCACGAACTTGTCCCGCTCGCGCGCGAGCGTCCGCTCGGTCGCCAGTCTGTCCGCGTCGTACAGGCCGAGGCCGAGGCCAGAGAGCACGGTCAGGCCGGTGATGGCGACCACGACGATGAGTGGCTTGAACCGCGACTGCAGCGCCTGCGCGCCGAGGACGAGGGCCGCCGTGACACCGACCGCGCCGACGGCCACCCCGACCCACCGGCTCATCCGCTCGACCTGCAGGCGGTCGGCCTCGGTCGCGAACCAGTACCCCGCGCCGACCAGCGAGAGGCCGATGCTCAGCGAGACGGTGTTCTCGAGCAGGGTCGTCCACAGCGGGTCGGCCTGCCGAACGGCGTCGGCGTAGACGTCCCCGACGCCGGTCGCGAGGATGCCGGCCCCGGCGAGGACGACGACCGTCCCGACCACGGCCCGCCGTCCCGTCGCCGTCCCCATCAGTGACCCGCCTCTGTGCGCCATCGGTAACTACGGCCCCCTCGGTCACCCGTCACTGGGAGACAGTACGACCGACCGGCGTATAAACGGCCCCCCGATACAGATAGGGGCGCCCGACCGCGCTCAGGACCCGCGTGGCCGGTGAATCCCGTCTAAATCCGCGACCGTCGGGCCGTTGACGATGCGGACGGTGTCGCCCGACCGGGTGACGCGGAAGGCGTCCGCGAACGAGCTGCTGTCGGGGACGACGTAGACGTTCGTGCGAGGCTGGGTCGCCCCGTGTTCCTCGACCAGCGCCGCCCGGTAGGCCCGCGCGAACTGGCGGGCGTCCTCCTCGGAGTCCCACGTGCTCACCCAGACGTAGCCGCCGGCGCCCGAGGCGTTGTGGTACGGCACGACGCTGTCGCCGGCCCAGCCCGCCGACGGCTCGCTCTGGTAGCGGTAGCGACTGGCGTCGGTCTGGTTGTTGTGGTACATCGTGGCGAAGATAGAGGCCTCGCCGACGGTGTCGGCCACCGGGTCGTGGTCGAAGCGGTCCCACTCGTCGTTCGAGCGGTCCGGGACCGTGACGTTCTCGGGGGCCTCGTCGGGGTACTTCTCCGGGTGGATGACCTGTTCGGTGCTCTCGGGGTACTGCTCGTAGACGGCGTCGACGGCGTCCCACCCGCCGTCGCCGTAGACGCTGTCGATGAACGTCGGCCCGGTCGCGTAGGGCTGGTAGATGACGGTGAACAGACCGGGGTACCGCGGGCCGCTACCGCCGCCGCCACCGCCGCTCCGCTCGGGCCGGGCGATGCAGCTCCAGTCGTCCTCACAGCGGCGCTGATAGAGGTACTGGACGTAGTTCGCGTCTCCCTCGACGAGCCCGTCGCGGGCCAGCTGCTGGTCCTGGGTCTCGGCGGAGCCGTTCAGTCCGAACTGCTGGTCCTGCAGCGCGTGGACGAGCTCGTGTGCCAGCGTCCGCCGGTCGATGTGGGGCGTCTCGGTGGGGCTGACGATGACGATCTCGTCACGGCTCGGGGAGTAGAACCCCTGCACGGACGACGAGAGCGTGTCGTCGATGGCCTCGCTGCTCCCCGAGTCCTCGCCGATGAGCAGCAGCGACTCCCACACCTGGTCGTTCCACGGGTCTTCCGGCGGACCGGCCGAACTCCCGTTGCCCCGCGAGCGGTTGCGGTACTCGGCCCGCGAGATGACGTCGACGGGGACCGTCTCGGTGAACTCGCGGTCGCGGAGCCGCTCGACGCGGGCCATCGTCCGGGCGGTGACGGCCTCGCGCTCGCTCTCGTTGAGGCCGTCCTCGGTGGTCACGTCGACCGGGTCGTCGTACCAGTAGCCGTTCTCCCAGCCGATGGTGTCCTCCCCGTTCGGGGCGTCGGGGTGGTCGTTGCCGCCGAAGGCGGGGACGGTACAGCCAGCGAGGACGACAGTCAGTACGAGTAGTAGTTCCTTACGCATCGTAGACCTCGGTCAGTTCCGGTTCCGTCGGCGCGTTGACGACGGTGACGGTGTCGCCGGAGACGTGGACGGCGACGGCGTCGGTGAACGGGCTCGACTCGGCCAGCACCCACGTGTCGTCCGCGGTCCGGGTCCCGCCCCAGTGTGCGAGGACGGCCGACCACGTCCGGGCGAACGCCGCGGCGTCCGCCTCCGTCTCCCAGACGGTGCGCCAGACGTAGGCCGTCTCCGACCCGTCCGTGTAGACGTGCATCCGGCCGCCGTCCCACCCGGTCGTCGCGGGGAGGGCGTAGTTGTACGGGTCGGTGTCGTCGAGCGCGTTCCCGTCGTAGTTGAACACGTCGCGCTGGGTGACGACGGCCGACTCGTTGTAGTCGTCGGCGAGCGTGTACGCCGCCGTCGCGGCGATGGCCGACGGGCCGACGACGGCGTAGTCGGGCCGCCCGGTCGCGGGTCTGACCCGCTCCCACTCGTCGGTCGAGCGGTCGGCCAGCGTCACCTCACGCGGCTCCCAGTCGGGGTACTCGGCCGGCGTGATGACCTCGCGGGCGCCGTCGGGCGTCTCGTCGTAGGCGTCGTTCACCGCGGTCCACCCGCCGCGGTCGCGGAGGTCCTCGACCAGCCCCGCCCCGTCGCTGTACGGGAAGTACAGCAGGAAGCCGAGGCCGAAGTGTCGGTCCCCGCCACCGCCGCCACCGGCCGCCCCCGGCAGGCACTCCCACTCGGCGCCACAGCGGGCGGTGTAGTCGTCGGTCGTCGCCACGGCGTCGCCCTCGACGAGGCCGTTGCGCCCCTGTATCGCGTCCCGCGTCCGTGCGTCACTGTCGAGGCCGAACCGCTGGTCCTGCAGCGCGTGGACGAGTTCGTGTGCCAGCGTCGACTCCGCTATCGTGGGCGTCTCCGCGTCCGAGACGACGACGATGGCCTCGCGGCTGGAGCTGTAGTACCCCAGCACGCTCGACCCAAGTTCGCTCCGCTGGACCGCGATGGCGTCCCGGGCCTCGCCGACGAGGAACAGCGCCTCGAACTTCGCGTTGTCGAACCGGCGGAGCGACTCGCCGGGGTCGCCGCCGTGGCTCCGGTTGCGGTACTCCGCACGCGAGACGACGGTGACCGGTACCGTCCGCTCGAACTCCAGTCCCCTGACGAACTCGACGCGGGCCATCGACCGGGCGACGACGGCGGCCCGTTCGCTCTCGTTGAGGCCGTCCTCGGTGGTCACCGCCAGCGTCTCGTTGTGCCAGACGCCGTCCTCCCAGCCGCGGACGTCCGTCTCGGGGTCCGGCGGCGCCGTCTCGCTCGCACGGTCGTCGCCGTCGCTCTCGTTGGTGTCGAGGTCCAGCGTGAACACCTCGTCGGCCGTCGGGGTCGGCGTCGCCGTCCGGTCGGGCGAACCGAGGCTGCCCCCGAACCCCTGACACCCGCTGAGCAGGAGGGCGACGGCACACAGGAGGACGACGGACTGGCGGCGCATCTACCCTAGCGAGGGGGAGCGCGGTGAAAAGTCACACGCCCGGAGTAAGGTTGGTAGGCCTCGCGGCCGAACCGTCGGCTATGCGACTGGACTCGACCCAGACGGCCGTCGTCGTGGTGGACATGCAGAACGGCTTCTGCCACCCCGACGGCAGCCTCTACGCACCGGACAGCGGGGCGGCCGTCGACCCGGTCGGCGAGCTGGTCGACCGCGCCCGCGAGGCCGACGCGAGCGTCGTCTTCACCCGCGACGTCCACCCGCCCGAACAGTTCGAGGGGAACCACTACTACGACGAGTTCGAGCGGTGGGGCGAACACGTCGTCGAGGGGTCGTGGGAGGCCGACCTCGTCGACGAACTCGACCCCCGGCCGGCGGAACTGGTCGTGGAGAAACACACCTACGACGCCTTCCACCGGACGCAACTGGAGGGGTGGCTCGACGCCCACGGCATCAAGGACCTCGTCGTCTGCGGGACGCTGGCGAACGTCTGTGTCCTCCACACGGCCGCCAGCGCCGGCCTGCGGGACTACCGGCCAGTGCTCGTCGAGGACGCCGTCGGCTTCATCGAGGCCGACCACCGCGAGTACGCCCTCGACCACGCCGACTGGCTGTTCGGCGAGGTGACCGAGCGCGACGCCGTCGAGTTCGCCTGAGCGACCGCCGCTTCAGCGCCGTTCCACGGTGACGTCGACGCGCTCGCCTACCGAGAGGTCGACGTCCTCCCCGACGAGTTTCACGCCGGCGTCGTCGCGCGAGCAGAACAGCGCCAGCCCCGTCACCGGGTCGCCGTTCGCGGCGACGGTCACGTCGTCCCACGCCACCGTTCGGCCGTCGGCGGTGCCGACCTGCTGGCCGGCGACGCTCGCTCGCGTCGGCCCGTCGCCCGCACCGGCGCCCAGCACCCCGCCCCACTCGTAGTGCGGGAGGCCGCCGTCGAGGACGCCGCCCCCGTCGTTGGCTACGCCCGCGAACCGCTCCCCGGGGGCGGGATGGGCGGGGCTGTCGAGTCGCGCCCACGTCTCGCCCGCCTCGACGACGGTGCCGGTCCCGTCCCAGGCCAGCGGTTCGACGTCGACACCCACCTCGACCGGCAGCGACCCCGACGCCCGGTAGGGGTTCGCGTCCTGCTCTCGGAACCCCAGATGGACGTGGTTCGGGACCCACGGCGCGAAGAAGCCCGCTCTGACGAGTTCCCCGAGGTCGGCGCCGACGGCCACGCTGTCACCGGGTTCGACGCTCGGGTCGACGTGGAGCATCCGGGCGACGTACTCGCCGGTGTCGACCAGGAGCAGGTGGTCCTGCTCGGCGGCGTAGGGTTTCGGCGGCGCACGCACCGCCTTCGTGTCCAGCACCTCGCCGGCGACGGGCGAGGGCGCCCGGGACCCCTCTGGGTAGAGGTCTATCGCGCACCCCTCGTCGTGGGCGTCGAACGGGGAGTTGTACAGCGAGAAGCGGTAGTAGCGGTGGAGCACGTCCGCGGCGACGGTGACGGCCATCGGCGACCGCTTGGGTGTCGCGGGCAATGTGCCTGTCGTCCGCGTTCACCGCGTCGCCCGCCGGCGTCCGTACCACAGACCCACCACCCCGGTCGCCAGCGCCCCGCCGCCGGCGACCAGCAGCGCGGTCGCGTAGCCGAACCGGCTGCCCGCGAGGGCGAACGCGAGCGGGCCGACCGTCGCGCCCAGCGAGATGACGCTGGTCCGCAGGCCGAAGACGCCGGCGCGGTAGCGCGGGGGCGCCATCCCGCTGACGAGCGTGTCGACAGCGGGCAGCACCGTGCCCTGTCCAGCGCCGACGACCAGAGCGCCCGCAGCGACGACGACTGGACCCGGCGCGGCCCACGCGGTCAGGAGGCCGACGCCGTAGGCACAGAACCCGAGTGCGACGAGGCGCGTCGGCGAGAGGGTCTCCGACGCGCGGCCCGCCGAGAGGGCGACGGCGGTCGTCGAGAGGGCCGCGCCGGAGAGCACGAGACCGATGCGCGTCGAGGCGAGGCCGAACGCGCCGCTCAGCAGGAACGGGACGGCGGTGAACAGCCCCCCGAACAGGAGGACGTACACCGCGAACGTGGCCGCGAACACTGCGACGGCGCGGCGCGGGAGCGACGCCAGACTGTGCCGGAGATAGGCGACCCCGCTCTCCCGACCTGCCGCCGGCGGCGGGTCGACGAGGCGCACCGCCGCCCACAGCGCCACGGGCAGGCCGACGGCGTAGAGGTAGAACGGTCGCCGCCAGCCGCCCGCCCCCAGCACGCCGCCGAGGAGCGGGTAGACGGCCGCGCCGACGGAGATGGCCGCGGCGTTCACTCCGAGCGCGGCGGTCCGCCGTGGCCCCTCGAAGGCGTCGCCCAACAGCGTCACGGCGAGGCTGAACACGCCGCTGGCAGCGACGCCCTGCCCGGCCCGCAACAGGAGCACGGCGTCGAGCGTCGACGCCGTGACGACGCCGAGCCCACACAGCGCGTACACGGCCAGACTGCCCGCGAGGACCGGGCGCCGGCCGTAGCGGTCGGCCAGCGCCCCAGCCACCGGAGCCAGCACGATGCCGGGGAGCGTGTACGCCGTGACGACGAGGCTCGCCCGCCCGTCCCCGACGCGCAACTGCTCGGCGATGGCCGGCAACAGCGGGCTGACGAGCGTCACCCCGAGGACGCCCACGAGCGTGCTCGCGAGGGCGACGCGGAGTATCGGGGACCGCCACGGCACCCGCCCGTCCGGTGTCTCCGTCACACCTGGTGGTCGCCCGGCAGGGGCAAACCGCTACCGGAGTCGCCGCAGTCCATTTGCCCGTCCGCGCCGTACCGAGCGCCATGCGACTCCTCCGCGGCCGAGCGAGCGACCACGAGCGCGACTACGAGCGCACCCGCGAGCTGGTCGCGAGCGTCGGCCAGGACGGCACGCCTGCACTCCGAGTGTGGACCCCGCACCGACAGGTGGCGTTCGGCCGTCGTGACCGCCGCACAGAGGGGTACGACCGCGCCCGCGAGGCCGCCACGTCCCGGGGCTACCCCGTCCTCGAACGCGCCGTCGGCGGCCGGGCCGTCGCCTACACCGGCCACACCGTCGCCTTCGCCCTCGCGGAACCGGTCGACGACGGCCGGGGCGACATCGGCGTCCGGTACGACCGCGTCTCGGCGGCGGTCCGGCGCGCTCTCGGCGACGTGGGCGTCGACGCCCGCGAGGGCGAGCCGCCCGACGCCTTCTGCCCGGGCACCCACTCGTTGCAGGCCGACGGCAAGGTCGCGGGCCTCGCCCAGCGCGTTCGACAGGACGCGGCGCTCACCGCCGGCGTCGTCGTCGTCCGGGACCACGACGCCATCGGGGCGGTACTCGACCCGGTGTACGAGGCGCTGGACGTACCGTTCGACCCCGATTCCGTGGGGAGCGTCGCGCGCGCAGGCGGGACCGGCGACCCGGGAGACGTGGTCGACGCCCTCGAGACGGCACTCGTCGGCGACCGGTCCGTGACCGCTCGCGACACCGTCGGGTGACTCGGGCGGGGCGGCTTCCGAGACACTTAGGGGCGCGCCCGGACGAGGGACGGTATGCTCATCCGCAACGCGACGCTCGCGGACGGCCGGCAACGGGACGTCCGGGTGCGTGGCGAGACCGTCGCCGAGGTCGGCCGCGACCTCGCTCCCGACGACGAGGCCACCATCGAGGCGACCGGCAAGCGACTCTTCCCCGGGATGCTGGACGCGCACGTCCACTTCCGCCAGCCGGGCTACCCGCACAAGGAGACGTGGGAGAGCGGCTCTCGGGCCGCCGCCGCCGGTGGGGTCACCACCGTCGTCGACCAGCCCAACACCGACCCGCCGACCGTCGACGGCGAGGCCTTCGACCGGAAGGCCGAGTTCGCCGCCGACTCGGTCGTCGACTGGGGCATCAACGGCGGCGTCACGGCCGACTGGATACCGAACGTCCTCCTGCGCCGGCGCCTGTTCGCGCTGGGCGAGGTGTTCCTCGCCGACTCGACGGGCGACATGGGCATCGAGACGGACCTCTTCGAGGACGCCCTCGAACTGGCGACAGAGGAGGGCGTCACCGTCACGGTCCACGCCGAGGACGCCGACTACTTCAACGACGACGCCCGCGCCCGCGACGACGCCGACGCGTGGAGCGCCTACCGGACCGCCGAGGCCGAGGCGAAGGCCGTCGAGCGGGCCTGCGAGGCCGCCGAACGGGTGGGCGCGCGCATCCACATCGCCCACACCTCGACGCCGGAGGGCATCGACGTCGCCGCCGACGCGGGGATGACGACGGAGGTGACGCCCCACCACCTCCTGCTCTCGCGGAGGGACCTCGGCGAGCTGGGCACGTTCGGGCGGATGAACCCGCCGCTCCGCCGCGAGAAGCGCCGCCGCGAGGTGTACGACCGCGTGGCCGACGGCACCGTCGACATGATCGCGACCGACCACGCGCCCCACACCCGCGAGGAGAAGGACGCGAGCATCTGGGACGCCCCCTCCGGCGTGCCGGGCGTCGAGACGGTCCTCCCCCTCCTGCTGGCGGAGGCCCGGGACCCCGACACCGCGCTGACCTACGAGCGGGTCCGGGACCTCACCGCCGCGAACCCCGCCGACGTCTTCGACGTGCCACAGAAGGGCGCCGTCGAAGCCGGCAAGGACGCCGACCTCGTACTCGTCGACACCACCGAGACGACCGAGATCCGCGGCGAGGACCTCCACACCGACTGTGGCTGGACCCCCTTCGAGGGCTTCGAGGCCGTCTTCCCCGAGTGGACGATGGTCCGCGGGACGATGGTGTACGAGCGCGACCCCGACGGGGACGTCTTCTACGGGCACCAGGGCGAGAACGTCCGCGACGCGGACGGCGAAGTGCTGGAGTGAGCCGGTTGTATGCCGCTTTCTGTGGTGTGTGACCACAACGCATACTCGCGCTGTGGTCTTACGCCACCGCGGCGATACGGACGTATGCCACGCTGCGAGAACTGCGGCGCCGAACTCGAGACCACCGACGACCTCGAACACGAGGAGGTCGACGAACTGACGCTCGTCGAGGCGGGCGAGGGCCCGCCGCGCATCCAGCTCGGAGTCGACATCCGCGACGTCTGGCGCTGCAAGAAGTGCGGGACGGTTCTCGGCGTGAGTTAGACGCGCCCGGGCCGCTCACTCGCCGTCGACGTCGAACTCGTGGCCACACTCCGGACAGCAGACCTCGTCGTGCCGGAGCGCCGCCGAGTGCTCGCGGACTTCGCGCATGACCGTCGAGATGCGGTCCTCGGCCTCCATCTCCTCCTCGACGGCGAGGTCGACGCCCTCGACCTCCAGCAGGAACTTCGCCACCTCGGTGGCCTCGTACATCACGTCGTCCAGTTCCTCGGCGGTGAAGAAGTCCGACATCGCGCCGTAGAGGAACGTCGCGCCGGCCTTGCGGACCTTCTCCTCGAAGGACGCGCGGGCCTGGTTGACCGCCTGTGGGGTGTACGTGTCGGTCATGAACGGGACGAGCTCCGGGAGGTTCTCGCCGATCTTCGTCATCTCGACGCCCGTCTCGGTGCGGAAGTCCGCACACAGGCGCGCGATGGCCCACTCGCGGGCGGTGACGTACGTCCGCTCGCGGAGGAACTCGTTGGCGCGGTCGTAGGTACCCCCCTCTATCTTCGTGAACCGCTCGTACTTCCGGACGTCCTCGGGCACGTCGCTGGCCGGCGTGACGCCGCCATCGACGGCGTCCTCGGCGCCCGACTCGTCCGCCCCGTCGTCGGGCGCGTCGTCCGGTTCGTGCGGCCTGACCACCCGTGTCGGCTCCTCGTCGCTGTCCGGCGGTGTCATGGCCGTCTGTGTGTGCCCGCGCCGAAAAAGCGTATCGCCCCCGACCGCGCGCCTCGCTGGTCAGGTGGCTTTTTGAGCGATGCCGACCGAACCCACTCGTATGCACATCCTGCTCGGCGTCGGGGGCAGCCAGTTGTCCTACCACGCACTCGAGGAGACCATCGACCGCGCACAGGAGACCGACGACGACCTCACGATCGCCATCTTCGACAACGAGGAGGCGGACACGGACGCGGAGGAGGTCAGAGAACGCGTCGAGGCGACGCTCTCGGAGACCGGCTTCGAGGCGTCGATACGGTACATCGGCGGCGACTCGCCCGGGAGTCAACTGGTCGACATCGCCGAGAGCGAGGGCTTCGACCGCATCGTGCTGGGCGGCGGCGAGCGCTCCACGCTCGGGAAGATCCAACTCGGCTCCGTCGTCGAGTTCGTCCTGTTGAACGCCCAGACGCCGGTCACGCTCGTCAGATGAGCCGGACCTACCCCGACGAACCGGCCGGTGAGTTCCCCGCGCCGCCCCGGACGGTCACCGACAAGGAGGGGCGCGCCGTCGAGCTCGTCCCCGCCGACGAGGCCGACCGCGAGGCCGTCGTCGCGATGTACGTCGACTTCGACCCGGCCGACCGGGCACAGGGCATCCCGCCGGCCAGAGAGGCGGGCATCCGCGACTGGCTGGACACGATTCTGGACGGCGACTGTGTCAACGTCGTCGCCCGCCACGACGGCGACGTGGTCGGCCACGCGACGCTCGTCCCGGACCGACACGGCGAACACGAACTCGCCATCTTCGTCCTCCAGTCGTTCCAGGGGGCCGGCATCGGCACTGCTCTCGTCGAGACGCTCCTGGGGCAGGGGCAGCGCGCCGGCATCGAGAAGGTGTGGCTCACGGTCGAGCGGTGGAACGACGCCGCCGCCAACCTCTACCGGAAGGTCGGGTTCGAGACGAGCAACGCCGAGAGCTTCGAGATAGAGATGGCGATACGGCTCTAGACCGACAGCACGGGCTGGCTCGCGTACTCGAGGACGTACAGCGCCGCGCGGCCCACCGGCTCCTCGCCGTCGCCCTCCCGCGGGACGACGATGAAGTCGGCGTCGGCGTCCTCGGCCACGTCCAGCACGACGCTCCCCGGCGTCTGCATCAGCCGGTGCTGTGAGAACGCCGTCGCGGTCGAGGTGTCGAGGGCGCCGTCGTGGCCGGCGTCCCGGAACCGCTCGCGCACGCGACCGGTGAACGCCCGGTGTTCCTCCGCGACCGCCTCGGCGTCGACGTGCCCGTCGTCGATGTCGCGACGGAGGCGCTCGTCGAGCACGAACAGCAGGTGGAGGTCGGCGTCGTATCGCTCGGCGATGGCGATAGCGTACTCGGCCGCCCGCTCGGACCGGTCGCTGCCGTCGACCGGGACGAGCACGAGGTCGATGTCCATCACCTGCCCCTCCGACCGGGCCGGACAAAAAGCCACCCCATCCCGGGCGCTCTGGGCCGATGGGGCGGCTTTTTGGTCGTCCCCCCGGTAGGCCGAGACATGTTCGACACGGTGGTCATCGCGACAGACGGGTCCGGCAGCGCGGAACGGGCCGTCGAAGCCGCCCTCGACCTCGCCGCGCACTTCGACGCGACCGTCCACGCGCTGTACGTCGTCGACTCCGGCGAAGTCGAGTCGACCCCCGAGGAGGTACGGGAGGAACTGGAACGCGCGCTGGCGACGACCGGCGGGCGCGCCCTCTCGTTCGTCCGGGAGACCGCCGCCGCCGAGGCCGGCGGCGACGACGTCGTCACCGCGGTCCGGCAGGGCGACCCCGCCGACGAGATCTGCCAGTACGCCGTCGACCACGACGCCGACGTCGTCGCCACCGGCACGCGGGGGCGACACGGCGAACACGGCTTCCTGCTCGGGAGCGTCGCCGAGGAGATCGTCCGACAGGCACCGATGCCGGTGCTCTCGGTGCGCCAGCTGGAGGGCGAGGCCAACCCCGAGCGCGAACAGGTCTGAGGCGGACCGCCGGGTTCATTGCCGCCGGCCGGCACGTACGGGCATGGACGATTGGCTCATCGACGACGACCGCCTCTCTATCGAGCGTAAGTCCGTCCTCCCCGGCGAGGGCTTCTTCATCCCCGACTCCTACGAGGAGGAACAGGCCGAGGCCGAGGCCGCCGAGACGCTCGACGGCGCCGGCGTGGTGGTCATCGCCGACCCCGACGCCGACGGACTGGCCTGCACCGCCCTGATTCGCGAAGCCCACGGCGAGGGCGCCCTGCTCCCGGCCGGCCCGCACGAACTGCAGGAGGCGCTCGCGTGGACCGCCGAGTACGCCGACCCCGAGGCGACCGTCTACGTCTGTGACCTCTGTCCCGACAGCGAGTCCGACCTCGGCGCGCTCTCTGACCTCGTCGCCCGCGTCGAACGCGTCGCGTGGTTCGACCACCACCAGTGGGACGACGACCTCGGTGACCTAGTCGACGAGGCCGGCGTCGAGCGGACCGTCGGGGAGAGCGACGAGGTGTGCACCGCCGACGTCGCGCTCGAACAGCTGGACTACGACTTCGACGAGCGGTGGACGGACCTCGCGGCGGTCACGCGGGACCACGACCTCTGGATCCGCGACGACGAGCGCAGCGACGACCTCGCGGACTTCTCGTACTGGGCCGAGCCCGAGGAGTACATCGAGGCCGTCGCCGAACACGGTCCCGACCTCTCGCCGGAGGTCCACGAGTTCCTCGCGGAGAAGCGCGTCGAGAAGGAGGCGCTCATCGAGAAGGCCGTCGACCGCGCGGAGCTGCGCGACGTCGGCGAGTGGACCGTCGGCGTCACCTACGGCCGCTGCTCGCAGAACGAGGTCGCCGAGGCCCTGCGCGAACAGGGCGCCGACGCCGCCGTCGTCGTCAAGCCTGCCGGCTCGGCCTCCATCCGCGGCACCGAGAACTTCGAGCGCGCCCACGAGGTCGCCCGGCAGGTCAACGGCGGCGGCCACCCGAAGGCCGCCGGCTGTAAACCCGACATCTACGACGACATGATGGACTACGCCCACCACTGGACGACCCACGGTGCGGTGGCGAAACAGGCCATCGTGGACGCGTTCAAGCGACTGCCCGAAGAGAAAGAGGAAGGCGTCGACACCGAGCGGTAGTTGGTACGCGAGCGGAGCGAGACCACCCGACGAAGAAAAAGGTGGACTCGGACGGCCCACGGCGCGGTGGCGAAACAGGCCATCGTGGACGCGTTCAAGCGCCTACCCGAAGAGGAAGCGGAAGACGTCGATACCGAGCGGTAGTCGGGCGGTCTACGCTTCGACGACCCACTTGTCGCTGTAGCGCTCGCCGCAGGCACAGACGGCGTAGGCGTGAATCACGTCGCCTTCGGCGTAGAGGCCGCCCACCTCCTCGTTCTGGGCCTCGGCGAAGGCGAAGACGAACCGCGTCGTGTGGTTCTCTTCCGGTTCCTCCTCCTCGACGGGACAGACCGCGCCGGTCAGGTCGTCAGCGACGTGGCCCTCGGTCCCCATCGCCGCCTGTGCGAGTCCCATCGGGTCGATACCGGTGGCGGACTGGAAGGCACTGCGTCCGTCGTCGCCGGGGAGGACGAGGACGTGGCCGTCCTCGACGGCGTCGGCGTACTCCGCCAGCGCGCCGGGGTTCGAGACGGCGTCCTCGTGGAGGAAGAAGAGGACGTCGTCGGGCCGCTCGCCCGCCAGAAACTCCGTGTGCTTGCTCATACTGGCTCCGAGTCGTTCGGAACGCAAAAGCACGGCGTTCTCGCGGGCGAGGTCCCGCCCGGCCGCGGACACCGACCTCTAGCTTTTTCGTTCCGGTCAGCGAACCAACAGCTATGGCGACCCACCACCCGGCGAAGGGCGTCGAACTGTACCGCGAGGACGACGCGTTCGTCGTCCTCGTCGAACTGTCGGGGTTCGACCGCGAGGACGTCGACCTGCGGTGGCACGACCGGCGGCTCCACGTCGAGGCCGAACGGCACGACCCGGGCGAGCGCTCGCGGGTCTTCCACCGCTCCATCGGGCTCCCGCGCCCGATTCGAGAAGCCGACATCACGGCGACCATAGAGGACGGCGTGCTGGAAGTCACGCTTCCGGTCGACGACCGAGAGCGCGGGGGGCGACGCATCGACATCACGTGAGCGGTCGGCGCCGACCGCCCCCACAGTTTTGCGCCGCCGGGCCGACACGTCCTCGTATGACCGACCTCGGCGAGTACGTCACGGACGTCGTCCACGAACCGACCCAGACGGACAGCCCCGGGTTCGACCTCACCGTCGCCGCGGTGTCCGAGGTGGTCGAACCCGGTCGCATCGACTTCGGCGGCGGCGAACTCGAACCGGCGACGACGACGCCCCACGCCAGCGCGAAGCGCGACCCGGACGACGACTACGAGTGGTGGACGCTCCGCGAGGGCCAGTACCTCGTCGCGTTCAACGAGTCGCTGACCGGCGCGGCGACGGTGACCGTCCAGCCACGGACCGAACTCCTCGAACGCGGCGCGACCCACCCGACGCTGCACGTCGACGAGCTGCCCAGGGTCCCGCTGTCTGTCGGCGGCGCCGGACTCGAACTCAAGGAGAACGCCCGCATCAGCACTATCGTCGCCGCCGACGAGTGAGTCAGTCGTCGGCGGGGACCGCGGCCCCGGCGGTCGCCGACCCGTCGCCGCCGGCCCGTGCCGGCGGTTCCGAGGCGTCGCCCGACAGCGTCTCGGCCGCCCGCGACAGCGACGTCGAGACCGCTCGCTGGTGGTCGCTCGCCCGTCGGGTGGTCGCCTGCAGGGCCACCACGGCCTCGTTCAGCGCCGTCAGTTCGTCGCTCAAACCGCCCATCGACTCGCCCAGGGTCCCCATCGCGTCGCCCAGGTCCCGTACCGATTCGTCGCTGCCGACCCGCTCGTCCGTCGTCGCTGTCTCGTCCATACCCGTATCCACACAACGTCCGGCCGAGGCCGTCGTACCTTACCAGTTAGCGTTTCGACGCCGGCGACCGGCCTCGACGGACCGTGGTGGGCGGTCACGAGGGCTGGCACCGACGCTTCGATGCGCTTTTGAAGCGCCATAGATACACAACAGGTATGGCTGAATTCACTGTCGCTGTCTCCGACCCGGAGAGCGGCCACACGTACCAGATCGACGTCGACGGACAGGACGCGAACCGATTCATCGGCCGCGAACTCGGCGACGAGGTCGACGCCGGTGCCGTCGGCCTCGACGGTTACACGCTCGAACTCACCGGTGGCTCCGACACCGCCGGCCGACCGATGCGGTCCGACGTCCGCGGGTCCCAGACGAAGTCCATCATGTCCGACGGCGGCGTGGGCTTCGAACCGACCACCGACGGAGAGCGAAAGCGCATCACCATCCGCGGTCGCGAGGTCAGCGACGAGACCCGCCAGATCAACGCCAAAATCGTCGGCCGCGGCAGCGAGTCGGTCGACGACCTGCTCGGCGCCGACGACGAGTGAGCGAGCGCGTTCCGAGCGACCACGACGCCGTCGAGACACACCGCGTCGCGGTCGAGGCCATCGGCCGCACCAACCGACCACGCGTCGTCCTGCCTGACGCCGTCGACCTGCAGGACGGCGACGTCGTCGGGATGGCGCTGGACGGCGACGACTACTACGCGGCCGTCGAGACCAGCATCGAGGGCGACGTCGTCGTGACCCACGTCGCCGACAACCGACGCGTCGCACGCGACCACGAGGGCGAGAACCGCCTCGCCGAGTGGGTCCGCGACGGCACCGTCTCGCTGGGCGGGTCGGCCCACCTCGACGTCGTCACTGCCGGCCACCAGTACGGTCTCCGGACGCCGGGCACCCGCGTCGTCTACACCGCGACGGACGCCCCCGACTCGTCGCTGTCCGACATCGCGCGGGACCTGGACGGATGACGACGTCGGCGCCGGTTTTCCCGACTGATACTGGCGCGAAACGCTCAATAGACCGGCGGCTGTAACCGGTACCACGAGCGACATGTCGGAATCAGTCATCGCGGACTTCGTCGGCCAGTTCAACTCCGAGGTGGCCAGCCGCGGTGACCCCATCAAGGGGCGCGTCGTCCTCTCGCAGAAGCGCCTCGTGTTGGCCGCCAGCGAGGACGACAAACTGACGATTCCGCTGGACTCCATCTTCGACATCGCCATCGGACAGGTCCCGCCCGACCTCGGCGACTTCTTCCAGTCGACGGTGACCATCGCCTTCGAGAAGAACGGCCGGCGGCTCGTCGCCGCCATCGAGGCCGACGACGAGAAGATAGAGAAGTTCGGCACGCTCCTGTTCAAGGCCATCATCAACGGCACCGAGACGACGGTCACGGAGCGCGCCCGGGTCGGCGGCCGGGTCACCGACGACGAGTTCCGGTCGGCCCGCCTCTACCTGACCCCGGGCACCGTCGAGTTCCGCCGCGGCGACGACACCTTCGCCGTCGCCCTCGAGACGGTCTCGGACTTCGAGCGGACGACCAGGGAGATAGCCGGGGGGACCCGGCCGGTGCTGGTCGTCCGGCACATGCAGAACGGCACCGCGGTGACGACGCTGGCGGCGCTGGCCTCCAACCGGAAGATGGCTATCCTCGGGCGGTACCTCCGCCGGGAGTACTCCGGTCTGATGGAGGAACTCCAGGACGTCGACCTCACGAAGGACAAGAAGGAGGTGCTGGTCGCCATGTACTCGACCGGCGACATGGAGGGGATGCCGCTGGCGAGCATCCTCGGGAAGGACTCGGCCGAGGTGTCGATGCTCCTGCAGGACCTCGAAGCCGACGGCCTCATCCAGGACGGGTCCGACGGCCCGACGCTCACGCCGAAGGGACAGGTCGTGGCCAGTCGGTTCCTCGAGGACGTCAACGCCTAGGCTCCCACGTTTTACTGCGCGGGGTGTCCTCGCGCCGTCGGTGCTGCGGGCACCCCCGCTTGCAAAAACTTGGGGAAAACGGCTGAACTCGCGGCGTCACTCGCTCCCGGCCACTCCTCCCACACCGCAGCCCGCTCTCGCACTCCGAACCGTTACCCCTCGGTCGCCGCCTCGACCAACTCGGCGGCCAGTCGCGCCGCGTCCGCGCCGGTCTCTGCGAGGACGTACGTGATGGGTTCGATGCCGAACGCGCCGCGGTGGAAGGCGACGTCCGGGACCGCGCCACGCGCGTCGAACTGCTCGCGGAGACGGTCGCCGCGGTCCTCGTAGCCCGCGTCGAACGCCATCGTGTCGAGGCCGCGGGATTCGGCGGCCGCGAGGAGGGCGTCGTCGGTCGTGAGGTTCAGCGCCCCCCGACGCTCGGGGTCGACGGCCATCGCGGCGAGAATCGTCGTCGCGACGTGTTCGGAGGCGCCGAACTCCGGGTTCGAGGGCACCTCGACGCTGCTGTCCATCACGTAGATGCGGCCCGGCACGGCGGCCACGTCCGAGCGCCGCTCGGCGTCCGGGAGCGCCGTCCCGACGTTCGTGCCGACGTTCGGGACGAACCCGGCGAGGCCGGGCGTGGTCGCGAGGACGCGGCTGGCCTCCCGGACGCTGTCTAGCACCGCCCGCTCGGTTCGGAGTTCCGGGTTCGCCCCCCGGACACAGAGGTCACAGCCCAGTCCCTCGAGGCCCGGCATCGCCTCCTCGTGGAGCTCACAGATGGGGCCGCGGTCCTCGAACGCGCGGACGAGTTCCAGGACGGCCGCGAGCGCGTCGTAGGGGTCCATCTCGTCGGTCGCGAGTCCGTCGGCGACCCGCTCGACGGTCGCCGCGGTCCGCGGGTGGTCGGCGATGCGGGACTCCAGCGCCGGGTCGCCGCTGACGTACGTCGAGACGGCCGCCTGCGTCACGCCGAGGTGGGCTGCGATCTCCTGCTGGGTGAGCCCGTGGGCCGCGAGTTCGCGGGCCAGCAACACCCGGAGCGTCGGCAACACGTCCTCGACGACGATCTCGCTCGGTAGCCGGAGCGACATACCACGCGATTGGACGACACGCGGCTTAACAGTTCGACATCGGAAACCCGTCGTGTATAACTGAGTTTTACCAGCAAGTTATATTACCGTGGGCCGCCGATGCACGCCCATGAGTTTCACCGACGAACTGGCCGACGTCGGCGACCCGATATGGGACGCCGTCGTCGCCCATCCGATGGTCGAACGGCTCGGCGAGGGGACCCTGGACGAGGCCCCCTTCCGCTACTGGGTGCGCCAGGACTACGTCTACCTCGTGGAGTACGCGCGAGTGTTCGCGCTGGGGGCCGCCAACGCCCCGGACCTCCGGCGGATGGGCACGTTCGCGGAACTGCTGGACGCGACCATCAACACCGAGATGGACCTCCACCGGGAGTACGCCGCCGAGTTCGGCATCGACGAGGGCGAACTCGAGGCGACGGAGCCGTCACCGACGACGCGGGCGTACACGGACTTCCTCGTGCGCGTCGCCGCGACCGGGACGTTCGGCGACCTCGTCGCCGCGCTCCTGCCCTGTATGTGGGGGTTCCACGAGACGGCCGTGCGACTCGACGAACGGGGCCGCCCCGACCACGAGCAGTACGCGGCGTGGATAGCGATGTACGCCGGCGAGGAGTTCGCCGACCTCGCCGAGTGGTGTAAGGACCTGATGGACGACGTGGCCGCCGAGGCCACCGCGGCCGAGCGCGAGCGCTACCGCGAGCTGTTCGAGACCTCGGCCCGCTACGAGTACCGCTTCTGGGACGCCGCGTGGCGCGAGGAGGAGTGGTCGGTGTGACGGGGGACCAATCGACGGTGTCGGCCACCTACGCCGCCTACGCCGAGGGTCGCGAGAACCCCCGGTTCACCGACTGGCTCCGGGCGCAGGCGGGCCCGTCGTGGGACGCCGCCACCGACCACCGGTTCACCCGCGAACTCCGCGCCGACGAACTCGACGACGCCGTCTTCCGGCGGTACCTCGTACAGGACTACGCCTTTCTGGAGACGCTCGTCGGCGCGTTCGGGCATTCGGTCGGCGACGCGCCGTCGATGGCCGCCAAGTCCCGACTGGTCGACTTCCTCGGGACGCTCACCGACGACGAGAACGACTACTTCGAACGGTCGTTCGACGCCCTCGGCGTGTCCGAGTCGACCTACGGCGACCCGACGCTGACCGAGACGACGGCGGCGTTCCGGGACCTCCTCCTGCGGGCCTCGCGCGAGGGCGGGTACGCCGAGAC
Source organism: Haloarcula sp. MBLA0163 (assembly GCF_055632435.1). Taxonomy (NCBI): domain Archaea; kingdom Methanobacteriati; phylum Methanobacteriota; class Halobacteria; order Halobacteriales; family Haloarculaceae; genus Haloarcula; species Haloarcula sp. MBLA0163. Next base: position 2,850,133 of record NZ_CM145745.1, on the reverse strand, counting down.
GCTGGCCGTCCTCGTCCCCGCGGAGTGGGTGTACCTCGCGTGGGCGACCGCGGACAGCGACGCCGACCGGCCCGAGCGGTTCTACCTCGCCGAGTGGGTCGACCTCCACGCCGTCCCGGCCTTCGAGTCGTTCGTCGAGTGGCTCCGCGGGGAGCTGGACCGCGCCGGCGCGGCCGCCAGCGAGCGTCGGCAGGCCCGCCTCGCGGACCTGTTCTGCCGGACGGTCGAACTGGAAGTCGCGTTCTTCGACGCCGCGTACGACGCCGCCGGCGCGGCGACCGACGGGGGCGACCGCTGATGGTGACCACCGCCGTCGCGCTGGGGCTGACCGTCGTCACCCTCGCCGTCTTCGCCGCGCTGGGCGTCTGGTACACCCGTGGCCAGGACCGCTCGGCCGACGACTTCCTCACCGCCCGCGACTCCGTCGGCGAGGGGCGGACCACGGCGACGCTCGTCGCCTCGGTGATGGGTGTCTGGATCCTGCTCGCCGCACCCGAGGCCGGCGCCGGGTTCGGTATCGCCGCCGTCGTCGGCTACGCCGTCGGCGAGGCCGTGCCGATGCTGGTCTACTCGAAACTCGGCCCGCGCGTCCGCGAACTCCTCCCCGAGGGGCACTCGCTCACCGAGTACGCCCACGCCCGCTACGGATCGGCGATGTACGGCTTCGTCGTCCTCGTCAGCGCGCTGTACATGTTCGTCTTCGTCGCCGCGGAACTCACCGGCATCGCCGGGGCACTCTCGCTCGTGGCGGGCGTCCCGCAGTGGCAGACCGCGGTCCTCGTCGGCGGGTTCGTCCTCCTGTATACGGGCTACGGCGGCCTCCGGGCGACTATCGTCACCGACACCGTTCAGGCCGTCCTCGTGCTCCCACTCCTCGCGCTCGTCGCCGGCGGCGTCCTGTTCTCGCTCGGCGGGCCCGGTGCCGTCTACGACGGCGTCGTCGCGACCGACCCCACGCTCGCCGACCCCGGCTTCCTCCCGGGCCTCCAGTTCGGTCTCGGTCTGGCCTTCGCCATCCTCGGCGCGGAACTCGTCAACCAGACGTGGTGGCAGCGCATCTACGCCGCCCGGGACGGCGAGACGGTGGCTCGCGGCTTCCGCAACGCCACCGTCCTCAACGGGGCCATCGTCTTCGTCGCGGCGCTGCTCGGCGTCGTCGCCGCCGGCCACGCCGACGTCGTCACCGACGTCTCCAGCGCGGCGTACAACGCCGACGTGGCGTTCTTCGTCCTCGTCGAGAGCGCCTTCGGCGAGTGGCTCCTGCTCGGCGTCGTCCTCCTCGCCCTCCTGCTCGTGGTCAGTTCCGTCGACTCGCTGTTCTCGGCGCTGGCGAGTCTCGTCACGGCCGACCTCCCGCGATTGCTCGCCGACCCGGACGACCGCACGCTCAGGCTGGGCGCGCGGGCGCTCACCGTCGTCGTCGCCGTCGCCGCCATCTACGTCAGCCTGCGCGCCCGGAGCGTCCTTCGGCTGTTCTTCTTCGCCGACCTGCTGGGCGCCGCTGTCGCCTTCCCGCTGGTGTACGGGCTCTACTCCCGCAGCCTCACCGGACTCGGCGCCCTCCTCAGCAGTCTCGCTGGCCTCGCGGTCGGGCTGGCGTACTTCCCGGACCTGCGCGGCGTGACGACGGCGATTCCCGTCGTCGGTGACCTCCTCCCGGCGGCGGACCCGCTGTACCTCACCTCCTTCGCCGGCGCCTTCCTCGTCTCGACGGCGCTCACGCTCGTGGCCAGTCGTGTCTCGAACGCCGCCTTCGACTTCGACCGGCTCGCCGACGTCGGACGCGTCCCGGCGACCGACGGTGGCGCCGAAGCCAGCGACTGACCCCGACGGGACCCACTCGCTGCCTTTCTCCGATCTGATAACCGCCCCACCACAGTCATATACCACGGTTGCCAACCGCCGGTATCCATGGAGCGGCGCCTCCTCGTCGGGTTCTCGCTGGTCGTCGTGGTCGCCGCCGTCGCCGTCGGACCGCTCGGCGTCGTGGGCCAGTCGACCCGGTCGGCCACCGACCGGGCGACCGTGTCCGTCGAGTCGGTGCCCGACGACGGTCTCACGCTCGAACGCGGCCGGTTCGGAAGCGAGCGCTACCACGTCGACGCGCCGCCAGCCGTCGTCTCCGTCGCCGGCGTCACCGGCACGCCGTCGCTCCGCTACACCATCGACGTGCCCGGCCTGTGGCTGACCGCGACCAGTCGGTACGACCTCGCCGGGCGCGACGGCCGCCTTCGGTTGCACCCCAGCCCCGTCACCGTCAGTCCCGACCGGGTCGACGAGCGACAGTACGAGGCCATCGTCGCCGTCTGGGTCCGCGTCGGTGAGCGTGACCGCGCCGTCCTCCAGCGCCGCGTCACGCTGGAGGTGGCGTCGTGAGCGTCACCGACCGCCTGCTGGCGGGCGAGACCGTCGAGGTCTCGGAACTGCGAGCCGCACTCTGGCGTGCGCTCCTCGGCGACCGGGTCGGCGCGACGCTGGCGCTGGCGTCGCTCGTCTGGGTCGGCCTGACGTGGCGCCTCGGCTTCTTCTCGAACGACCAGTACACCTTCGCGAACACCCTGCTGGCCGTCGTCGACGGGCACCTGCACGTCACGGACCCCGTCTACGGCCCCGCCTCGGGCGCGACGCCGGGGTCCTATCTGGTGGACGGCCGCGTCTACGGCCGGAACTACGGCATCGTCATCGTCTCGGCGCTGTGGTACGTCGTCCTGCGGGCGCTCTCGGTGGTCGCCGACGTCCGCGTCCTGCTCGTCGGTCTCTGGTCGCTGGCCGTCGCCGGCGTGTGCACGGCGCTCGGTGCGTGGCTGGACCGTCCCGAGGGCGGACGCGTCGTCGGTCTCGTCCTCGCCGGCGGCCTGTTCGCCGCCTCGCTCGCGCTCACGACGCCGCTGTCGACGTGGTGGCTCCCGCTGGTGGCGCTGCAACTGACGACGGCGCTGGCGACTGCCCTCCTCGCCGCTACCGCGTATCGCCTCGTGTGCCGCCTGTACGACCGCCGCCTGGGCATTGCCGCCAGTGTCGCGACCGTCGCCGCGACCCCGGTCGGGTTCTGGGCGACGCTGCCCAAGCGCCACAGTGTGACCGCGCTGCTGGCCGTCTGCGCGATGTACACGTTGTACCGGAGTCGCGAGGCCACCACTCGGCGGACGATGACCCGATACCGCGCGCTGACGTACGTCTGGGTGGGTGCGACGACGTGGATTCACGCCCCACACGGATTCGTGCTCCTCGTCGCCATCGCCGTCGTCGACCTGTCGACGGCCCGGTCGAACGACCACCGCTCGCTGCTCGCCGTCGGAGCCGTGCTGTTCGTCTCGCTGTTGCCGTTCTTCCTCACCAACGTGGCCATCTCGGGGAACCCGCTCGACCCGCCACGCCTGCTGCACTCCTACACCGGCGACGTGCTCTCCGGCGGGCGTGGCGGGGCCTCCGGTGGTGGGTCCTCCGGTGGTGGGACCGGAGCTGGTACGAAAAATGCCGGCTCCGGAGCCGGCGACGGTTCCGTACTGCCCGCGTCGGTCAGCCGCATCGCCGGCCAGTTCGTCGACTCGTACGCGGTCCTCCTCCAGCCGACCGTGCTGGTCCGCATCTTCGTCCGAACGGGGTACGTCCCGACCCTCCGGTCGACGCAGGACGCCGCCATCAACCTCAGCGTGCTGGCGTCGATGCCGCTGCTCGGGGCGCTGGCCGGGTATCCGGTGCTGGCCGTCCGGCGTGGGCTCGCCAGTGCTGATTGGGGAGCCTCCTCTCCCCGCCAGTGGTCGCCGGCCCGTGTCGTCGACGCGTTCACCCTCGTCTACGCGCTGGGACTGCTGGGGCTGTACCTCCAGTCGCTCCCACGCCACCACATGTTCACGGTCCGGTACCTCCACCCCCTGTACGCCCTCGGCGTCTACTGGCTCGTCCGCCTCCCGCCGGTCCGCCGGGTCGTCGCCACGGAGGCCCGGACGCTGACGCTCGCCTACGGCGGGACCGTCCTCGTCGGGACGCCCGTCTACCTCGCAGCCATCGCGGTCGAGCGACTTGTGCTCGGCGAAGCCGTCCAACTGTTCGCGCTCGCCGCCCTGACCGTCGCCGCCGGCGTCGCGCTCTGGGCCGTCGCGATGGCGGCGACCGGGGACGGCCGACGAGTCGGCGCGCTCGGCCTCGGCGTCGCGGCCGGCGCGACGACGGTGTACCTCCTCGTGGCCGGGCTGTCGCTGTTCCCGACGACCGGGGAGTTCCTGCTCCCTCTCTCCCGAGTCGTCAGCGAGCACGTCCACTACGCGCGGTTGCTGGGCAGTTCGCCGCCGGTCTGACTACTGGTCGGCGATGGCGTCGCCGGCGATGGACCGCCCGCGCGCCTCCAGCTCGACTTCGCGGCGCGTCCGGACCGGCTCGAGGATGTCGGCCTCCACGAGGCGGTCGTAGACCGCCTCGACCTCGTCGACGTCCATGTCGACGAAGTCGGGGATCTTGAACGGGGAGATGCCCGAGTACAGCGCCATGAGCACCTGCGTCTCCTCTGGCGCGAGGTCGACGTCGTCGGCGGCGTTGCGCTGCTCGCCCTGCCGGACCAGCCCCTCGATGAGCGAGACGTGGCGCCGCCCGCCGGAGATGTGCGTCTCGACGCTGGTGCCGTCGATGGTGTGTTCGACCTCCAGCAGGGGCCGCTCGGATCCGCGGATGGTCTTCTCCTTCACCTCGACGGTGCCGACGTCGTCGATGTCCAGTTCGACGAACGTGCCGCTGGCGATGGCGAGGTTGAGCGTGTCCTCGTGCTCGTCGTCGAGTTTCAGGCGGGCCTTCTCCCACCCGGCGTCCTGCACGACGCCGCCCTCGACGGCGGGGTGTTTCACGAGGACGACGATCTGGTCCAGTAGCGCCCGGTACAGCTCCTCCTGGAACTCGTCGTCGGCCCGGGCGGAGACGAGCGTCACGTCGCGACCGGCCCGTAGCTTGACGTAGCCGTCGACCTGCGCCAGCGGCTGGTTCATCTGGCTGGCGGAGACGCTGGTGAGCTTCGACAGCGGGATGGTCCGTTTGCCGTCGTTGGTCGCCAGCACCAGCCGCTTGTTCGACAGGAGGATGCGGCCGGGGAGCCACTCGATGTCGTTGCGCTTGCGCCCGTCCTTGACGACCTGGACGAACTTCCCCTTCGTGTCGACCAGCGCGTGTTCTCCGTCGGCCATCGCTACTCAGCTATCGACCGGCGGTTCGGCCCGCTCGGTCTTAACCTGCCCGGCTGTGCCGGCCGGCGGTCGGTCATCGCCGCCCACCCAGCTTCGAGATGGCTGAGAAGGCCTTCTTCCGGACGACGTCGTGCTCCGTCTCGTCGATGAGCTTGTCGAGCACCTTCCGGGAGCGCTCGCCCCCGACCTTCCCCAGCGTGAAGATGGCCTGTCCGCGGACCTGCGGGTCGACGCCGTCGTCCTGGACGACCCGCAGCAGGCGTCGCTCGACCATGTTGTCCTCGCCGCCGAGCTCCGCCAGGCTCGTCGCGGCGAACTGCCGGAGCATCTGGTCGTCGTCGCGCAGGGCGTTCACCAGCGCGTCGATGACGCGCCCCCGCTCCGCCTCGCTGGTCGCCCGACCCAGTAGCCACGCGGTGTTGCGCCGCTGGGCGGCCTGCGTGCTCTCCTCGAGGATCTCGACCAGCGGTACGACCACGCTGCGGTCGTCGGTGTTCGAGAGCCGCTCGACCACCGTCTCGCGGATGTCGTGGCTCTGTTCGGTCGGCACGTTCGAGAGCAGTTCGACGAGCGAGTAGACGGCGGTCCGGCGGACGCCGGGTGACTCGTCGGAGAGCGCCTCCACGAGGTAGTCGACCGGGCGGTCGTTCTCGAAGTTGCCGAACGCGCCGACGGCGATGCGTCTGACCTGCTCGGTGTCGTCCTCGTACATCGGGAGCAGGGCCTGCAGCGCCTGCCGGTTGCCGACGTTGCCCAGCGCCTCGGCGGCCTCCCGGCGCACCGCCCCCTTCGGGTCGGTCAGCAGCGATTCGAGCGGACCGGTCGCCCGGGAGTCGCCTATCTTCCCGGCCGACCGGGCGGCCCGGGCCCGCACGCGCGGGTCGGGGTCCTCGAAGCACGCCGCGAGTTTCGGGACGGCGTCGGTCTGGTCCAGTCGGCCCAGGCCGTTGGCCGCGGCCATCCGCAGCTCGGGCACGTCGGCGTCGAGCGCCTGCACGAACGCCTTCGCCCGCACCCAGTCGGCCGCGTCGTCGTCGAGGTCGATGCCGGCCATCCCGCCGATGAGTTGCTCGATGGCGTCGCCGCCGAGTTCGTCCAGCGAGTCGATGGCCGCCGCCGTGATGGCGTCGCTGTCGGCCTGGGCGGCCTGCACGAGCGCGTTGACCACGTCCCTGCGGTCGTCGTGCTCCGGGAAGTTGCCCAGTAGCTCGGCCGCCCGGACCCGGACTCGCTCGTTGTCGCTCTCCCGGAGCAGCCGGATGAGCTCCTGCACCTCGCCGTCGCGTTCGAGTTCGTAGAGGCTCATACCCGTCGGTAGATGCGGTGTTGCTTGTCGACCGGGTCGAACGAGTCCCGACACTCCGTCGGGAGCGTCTCGGTCATCCCTATCATGAGGTAGCCGCCCTCGTGGAGCGACCCGCGGATGGTCTCGAAGATGGGGACCTTGTACTCGCTGTCGATGTAGATGAGCAGGTTCCGGCAGAAGACGAGGTCGAAGTCCCGCTTCGGGTTCCCGCGGATGAGGTCGTGTTGCTCGAACGTGACCATGTCGGTCACGACGTCCCGGACCCGGAACGTGTCGTCGTCCTCCTCGACGTACTCGGCGTAGTCGTCCAGCGGCGCCAGCTCCTCGGCGATGTCCGTCGTCTGTGAGGTCTCGTAGGTGGCCCGCCGCGCCGCCCGGAGGATGTCGGCGTTGATGTCTGTCCCCGTGATCTCGACCCGACTGGCGTCGACCTCGGGGTCGTCGAGCGCCAGCATCGCCGCCGAGTACGGCTCGCGGCCGTCGGCGCTCGGCGCCGACCAGAGTCGCACGCGCCGGTTCTCGGCGGTCAGGTCACGCAGGACCGGTCGCAACCGCTCCCACGCCTCCGGGTTCCGGAAGAAGCCGGTGACGTTGATAGACAGGGAGTCGAGCAACTGTTCGCGCTCGCCGTCGTCGCGCTCGAGGAGGCGCTTGTACTCGCGGTAGGTGTCCGAGTCGGTCCGCCGCATCCGCGCCGTGATGCGCCGGTCGAGGTAGGCGTCGTTGTAGAACCCCGACTCGAAGTCCATCTCCGCCCCGATGAACTCCAGCAGGCGGTCGAACTGGCGGTCGTTGCCGTTACTCATAGGGTCACCACGTCGAGGATGTGGACGATGTTGCCGTCGCCCAGCACCGCCGTCCCGGAGAGGCCGGGGGTCCCGGAGAGGATGCCCTCCAGCGGCTTGACGACGACCTCCTCCTGACTGTTGACCGAGTCACAGTGGAGCGCCACCTGGCGCTCGGACTCGCGGATGCGAACCAGCATGCCGTCGCCGTTGGCCGTCTCGCCGGGCACGTCGAACGTGTCGTCGAGGTGGATGACGGGGTAGATGTCGTCGTTGTGCTTGATGACCTCCTTGCCGTTGACCTGCTTGACCGCGTCCGTCGCGGTTATCTCGTCGACGTTCTTGATGGGGACGCCGTACTCCTCGTCGCCCACCTCCACGAACAGCACCTTCACGATGGCCATCGTCACGGGGAGGCGCAGCGCCACGGTGGTCCCCTCGCCCTCGGTCGACTCGACGTTGACCGACCCGTCCAGTTGGGTGACGGTGTCGTGGACGACGTCCATCCCGACCCCGCGACCGCTGGTGTCGGTCACCTCGTCGGCCGTCGAGAACCCGGGGTGGAAGACGAGGTCGTATATCGAGGAGTCGTCCATCGCCTCTATCTCCTCGGCCGAGCGGACCCCCTTCTCGATGGCCTTCTGCTTGATACCGGTCACGTCCAGTCCCGCGCCGTCGTCCACCACTTCGATGATGACGTGGTCGCGCTCACGCGAGGCCCGGAGCGTGATGTGGCCGGTCTCCGGTTTCCCCGCGGCCGCACGCTCTGCGGGCGGTTCGATGCCGTGGTCGACGGCGTTGCGGAGGATGTGCATCAGCGGGTCCGATATCTCGGTGAGGATGGTCCGGTCGAGTTCGATGTCCTCGCCCTCTATCTCGAACTCGATGTCCTTGTCGAGTTCGCGGGCGAGGTCGCGGACCAGTCGCGGGAACTTCCCGACGACCTTCTTCAGCGGGATGAGCCGCATGTCCATCACCGTGTTCTGGAGGTTCGCCGTGATCTTGTCCAGCTCGTTCAGCGTCTCGCCGGCCGAGTCGAGGTCCTCCTGTTCGACCGACCGGCGGAGTTTGATGCGGCTGGTCACCAGTTGCTCGACGAGGCCGTGCAGGTCGTCCAGCTGGTCGACGTCCACTCGCACCGACTTTATCTCGTCGACGCTGTGCTCCTCGCCGTCGCCCTCGGTCGCGGCGGGCGCCGGGTCGGTCCCGCCGCCGGCGAGCTCGTCGGTCACGTCCGTCGCGGTGAAGGAGTCGACCTTCCCGACGGTCCCCAGCTCCGCGTCCACGGTGGCGGCGTCCGGAGCGTCGAGGTAGAGGTCGAACGTCGCCTCGAACTCTCCGTCCTCGATGGCCGGCCGCTCGGGGTCGGAGGCGAGGATGTCGAAGACGTCCTCGATGGCCTCCATCGCGAGCATCGCGTCGACGCCGAGCATGTCGGAGTCGCCGACCCCCACTGCGGCGTGGACGACCTGTCCGTCGGCGTCAGCCGCGTCGAGGTCCACGTCGACCGGCGTGTCCGTCCCGTCGGTGTCGCTCTCGTCGGCCGCCTCGTCGGCCGCACTCGCACTGCCCGCGGCCTCGGCCCCGTTCTCGAGGACGGCCCGGAGTTCGGCCACCGTCTCGTCGGTCCGGGTCTGTGACTCACCGTCGGCCTCTATCTCCTTGACGATGACCTCTATCTGGTCGACGCCGGCGAAGACGAGGTCCATCACGTCCGACGTGACCTCCATCTCGCCCTGCCGCATCGCGTCGAGCAGGTCCTCCATCGCGTGCGCGAGGTCGGCAGCGTCGTCGAACCCCATCGCGCCGAAGTTCCCCTTCAGCGTGTGTGCGGTGCGGAAGATAGCGTCCATCGCCTCCTCGTCGGAGGGGTCCGACTCCAGTTCGAGCAGGGAGTTGTTGAGTTCCGTTATCGCTTCCTCGCTCTCGCGGATGAATGCGTCGAGATACTGGTCGTCCATTATTGGGTCACCTCTGTCGTAATCGTGTCCAGGATTCCGTTCGCGATGTCGTCTATAGGGAGCACCTCGTCGACACAGCCGGTCTCGACCGCCCGCTTCGGCATCCCGTAGACGGCCGACGTGGCCTCGTCCTGTGCGATGGTCCGGCCACCGGCGGCCTTGATACGCCGGATGCCGTCGGCACCGTCCTCGCCCATCCCCGTGAGGATGACGCCGACGAGCGGGTCCTCGATGGTGTCGGCGGCCGTCGCCATCGTCACGTCGACGGCCGGCCGGACGCTGTTGACCGGCTCGCCCTGCGTCAGTTTCACCCGGAGGCGCCCGTTCCGGTAGTTCTTGACCTCCATGTGTCGGTCACCGGCGGCGACGAGCGCCTCGCCCCCGCCGAGCCGCGCGCCGTCGGTCGCCTCTCGCACGTCGTAGTCGCTCCGCGCGTCGATGCGCTCCGCGAACCGGCCCGTGAACCCCTCTGGCATGTGCTGGACGACGAGAATCCGGAGGTCCGCCGACAGCGGCAGGGCCGACAGCACCTGCTCGACCATCTTCGGACCGCCGGTCGAGGACCCGACGACGAGCGTCGGGTTCGCGGCGTAGGTCGCCGCCCCGGTGGTGGACCGGCCGCTCGGTTGGTCCGTCGCCCGCGGCGTCGACTGCCCGCCACCGCCGACGTCCACCTCGGCGACGGAGGAGACGATGTCGACGAGCTGGTCTTTCAGCCGCGACATCTCCATCGACACCTCGCCGCCCGGCTTGGTGAAGAAGTCGACCGCACCCTTGTCGAGGGCCTCGAAGGTGACGTCGGCGTTCTCGTCGGTGTGGGCCGACAGCATCAGGACCGGCGTCGGTCGCTCGGCCATGATGCGCTCTGTGGCCTCGATGCCGTCCATCTCGGGCATCTCGACGTCCATCGTCACCACGTCGGGCTCGTGTTCGACGACCGCCTCGACGGCTTCCCGTCCGTTCCGGGCCTGTGCGACGACGTCGATTCCTCCCTCGGAGAGGATGTCGGAGATGACACTTCGCATGAAGTGGGAGTCGTCGGCGACGACTGCATGCACACCACCGGCCATCGTCACGGGCGCCCCTGTGACGTGGTCGTCGTTCGCGGGCGGAGCATCTGCATTCCTGTCCCGTACTCCCGTTCGCCCCGAAATAAAGACACCGCCCACGTAATCAAAGTTGATAGCCCAGCAGACATATTTATACGCACCTACGGACCACGTTCTGGTACTTCGGGAGCTATGTCAGCCCAGTCAGCCACAACCGGCCAGGTGCTCGAGTTCGAACTCGGCGAGGAGACCTACTGCGTCAGCATCGACTACGTGACCGAGATCGTCGACGTCGGTGACCTCACACAGGTCCCCAACGCGCCGGCACACGTCGAGGGGGTCATGGACCTCCGCGGCCGCACCACCTCCATCGTCGACCCGAAGGTGGTCTTCGGTATCGACGACGACACCGACGGCAAACGCATCATCGTCTTCGACCCGGCCATCGTCCAGAGCCAGGGCGCGGCCGGATGGGTCGTCGACGAGGTGTTCCAGGTGGTCCAGATATCGCCCGAACAGGTCGACCAGTCGCCCGCCAACGACACGGGGTCCATCCGCGGCGTCGTCAAGCGGGACGACGACTTCGTCATCTGGGTGGACCCCGCTATCGTCCACAGCGAGGGCTGAGACCGCTGTTCCCGGGCGTCCGTGAACAAGGCTTTTCACATCCTACGACACAGGCTTACACAACCTCCTTCCGACTCATACAACATGATAGAGCAAACCAAGACGGGCATCGACGGCCTCGACGACATCCTCAACGGCGGTATCGTGACCAACTCGACGACCCTCATCAGCGGGAACCCCGGTGCCGGGAAGTCGATTCTCTGTCTCCAGTACCTCTACAACGGCGTCGAACAGTTCGACGAGAAGGGCATCTACCTCACCTTCGAGGAGAACGAGTCCGACCTCCGGCAGGCCGCGGAGTCGCTGGGCTTCGACAAGTGGCCCCAGTTCGTCGAGAACGGCGACATCAAGGTGTACGACAAGCAGGTGCTCCTCCGGGAGAACGACTTCTCCTCGTCGATGGACCTCCTCCTCGAGGACCTCGAGGACGACGCGTACGACCGGCTCGTCCTGGACTCGCTGGCGATGTTCGAACTGTTCTTCGAGGACGAGACGGAGAAACGGACCTACCTCCTGAAGTTCACCGACATCCTCCGGGAGAACGGCCTGACCGCGCTCCTGACAAACGAACAGGGCGCGGTGTTCCCCGACACCGAGATCGGACTCGAGAACTACCTCACCGACGGCAACATCTACCTCATCCAGACGCCGACCGACACCGGCGTCAACCGCTACGTCTGGGTCGCGAAGATGCGCAAGCAGAACATCGAGACCGACATCTATCCGATGGAGATCGACTGGGGTGGCATCAAGGTCCACCAGAACGCCAGCGCGTTCTCGATGATGAGCGAGGAAGAGTCCCCGATATAAGCCTCCCTTAAGCCGTTATTAACTCTTGAAACGACCGCTTCAGGCTGTCTAAGTGGGATTCTCGGCTTTTCGCTGGTAACCGGCTCTTCGGGCCGAACTCACGTAGTATCATCGGCGATAGTTTTATTAAATGCCAAATTCATGTTTTGATAACGATGGCTTCAGCGGATCTTCTCCAGACGCTGGGGAACAAATACAGCGCCGAGATTCTCGACGCTACCGACGAACCGGTCTCAGCGCAGGAGTTGAGCGACGAGCTCGGTATCCCTATCGCTACCTGTTATCGCCGCATCGACGAACTCACCGAACACGACCTGCTGGAACTCCACGACAACATCCTCTCGGACGACCGGCGTCGCATCAAGGTGTACCGACGGAACGTAGACGAGGTCAGCGTCGACTTCGAGGACGACCTGACCGTCCACGTCGAGGAACGCTCGGAAGTGACCAACAAACTCGACGAGGCGTGGCGGACGCTCTCGGACGGATAGCGTCCGGGACTGGCCTCCTCTTCTGATTATCAGGACAGATATTTTAGCGGGTGGATTTAATAACGGGTTTCGCATAGCCGTTGGTAGTGCCGATGATAGAACTCCTCTACGCCATCTCGACGCTCGTGTTCGTCGTTGCCGGCCTCACCATGGTCGGGATGGCGATGCGGGCGTACGTCCAGACGTCCCGGCAGGCGATGCTCCACCTCTCGCTGGGGTTCTCGCTCGCCGTCGCGGGTGCGGCCGCGACGATGATCAGCGCGTTCGTCAACGACTTCGAAGGGGTGCGCTCACTGTTGCTGGTCAACAGCGGACTGACGACGTTCGGGTACCTGTTCGTGATGTACAGTCTCGTCACCTACGAGTGACCGCCGTCCGACAGCTGCCGGGCCGCCGTGCCGAAGCGTTCTCTCCGCTGTTTGACAAGGTTCGTCCTGGCCTTCGTGACCGATTAACCCCGCATTTACCACTAGCTGGTGTCGTCGACAGTAGCTGTGGAACCGCGTGTTCACTACGGACCCAACAGTTCGGAGTCGCCTACCCGCCGTTTTCACAGAATGTGTTCGCCGCTTGTAACCGGTCGATTCCGATGGGCAAATCTTGCTCAAACGCTGTATTAGACTCTGAAATACGCGTTATCACGATAGATATTTTGGGGGGAGGTATTATTACTGGTGAAATGCCGAATGTTAGTAGGGTCAGACAGGCCCGGAAATATCAATGTTCACGGAACTACGAAACGACGACGACCGCGGCCAGGTCGGTATCGGTACCCTCATCGTGTTCATCGCGATGGTGCTGGTCGCCGCGATCGCCGCGGGCGTCCTGATCAACACGGCTGGTTTCCTCCAGAGCAGTGCGGAGGAGACCGGACAACAGAGCAGTGACCAAGTGACCAACCGGCTTGAAGTGGTGAGTACGGTGGGCACCGACATCTTCAGTGGGAACAGTACGGTTGGGACTGTTGAAGTCACGGTAAAGAAGGCCCCCGGTGCAGCGAACATCGACATCGGGAGTACGATTGCGCAAATGGTCCTCTCTAGCGGATCATACGATTTGACCGTCGATACAGATAGCCCAACGACGGCGAACAGTGATTACTTCGCTGTCAGTACCGTGCAGGACGATGATTCGTCGATTACTGACAGTCAGGTTCTCAACGATCCGTCGGACCGTGCGACGCTGGAGTTCTCTATCACTGCTATAAAGGGAAGTGGCCTCGCGGAGGGCGAGACGGCGACGATTCAGGTGAACACCCAATCCGGTGGTTCCACCACGATTACTCTGACCGTCCCGGAGACCCTGTCCGGTAACTCCGCAGTCACGCTGTAAGCCGGCGCACTTTCTCTTTTCTCGCTATCGAACTCCCGCCAGCGACGCGTCTGTGACCCCACCAGCGACGGAATTATACCACTCCCTTACGCACTAGTGGCTATGGCCCCGGGGTCAGACGAACCGAATCCGGAGGACGGCAAGATACTCTCCCCGGAGGAGCTGGACATCGCGGACGACGACCACGTCACGGAAATTGACGAGGGTCGGTACGTCGTCTCGCCGGACGTACGGACCGACGACTCCTACGGCAATCAGGTATCCGCCGAATCGGACCCGGCCCCACAGCCGTCGCCGGACCCCGAACCCGAGACCCCCGAGTTCACCGACGCGAACGTCCACGAGTGGCTGGCAGAGAAGATGGCCGACTCGAACAGTCGCTACGGCTTCGACGTGACCGCGAAGTTCGACGGCGACGTCGACCAGCAGCAACTCGTCTCCAACGACATCGTCACCGCCTTCGAGAGCTTCATGCTCTGGTACGGTCGGCAGATGGACGGGTCGACGCCGGTCGAGGATGTCCTGGGCATCCTCCTCTCGGAGTCGAACGTCCCGGTGAAGTACCCGCCGGGGAGCTTCAGACAGATGGTGCAGTCGACGGGGCTCTCGCCCGACGACAGCATCGCCGACCTCGTCGAAGCCGTCGAAGAACAGAACGGTGCGCAGTTCTGAACGTCGAGAACTTTAACTCCGGCCGGTGTCGTTCTCCGGCAGACGATGGGCCAACGGTATCTGACGACCGGTGTCGCACTCTTCGTGGTGGTCGTCTCGCTAGCGACGGGGCCGCTGGCGGGCGTCGACGTGACGGCCGAGCGCACGACCGACTTCGGTGAGGGGACTGCGACCGTCTCGACGGTGGACGTCGACACCTCGGCGCTGCGTCTCACCGAGGGCCGTTTCGGCACCGCCGTCGAGTACGTCCGGCCGCCGACGGCGACGGTCCGCGTCACGTCGGTCACCGGTCGGCCGCGGCTCGTCTATCTCGTCTCGGTGCCGGCTATCGACGTCGAACTCCTGGCGACGACGGTCGTACGCGGCCCCGGGACCTATCGGCTCGCTCCCGAAGCACAGGGGCTGGCGGGTGGGACTGCAGCGGCGGCGACGTACGACGGCATCCTGACGGTCCGCGTCCAGAGTTTCACCACGGACCGCACTGTCTACCGCGAGAACGTGACCGTGGAGGTGGCGACGTGAGCGCCCTCGAGCGCGCCGAGCGGCGTCTCCGTGAGGTTGCATACTGGGTGTTCGCCGACCGGTACGGACTGGTCCTGTGGCTTGGCCTGCTCTGCTGGTTCGGGCTGACGTGGCGCGTCGGCGTCTTCATCCAGGACACGTACGCGACGGCGAACACGCTGGTCGCACTCGCGGACGGGCAGTTACACGTCACCGAAATTCGCTACTCGCTCACGCTGGGGTCACAGCCAGGCCTCCATCGGTACGACGGATTGCTGTACGGCCGCAACTACGGGCAACTCGCGCTGGCGGTGCCGCTGGTCTGGGCGCTGGAGGGGTTGACCGTACTGGTCGACCCGCGACTCCTCCTCGCCGGTCTGTGGGCCGGTCTCGGACTGGCATTCGTCACGCAGGTTGGGCGACTCGACGGCGCCGACCGCGGGCGGACGGTCACCATAGGGTCGGTCGTCGTGGCGCTCCTCTTCGCCGGGAGCGTGCTGACGGCGACGAATCTCGACCCGGCTCAACTCGCGCTGGCGGCCTACCAGCTCTCGACGATGGCCGCGGCGGCGACGGCCGGACTCGTCCTGTACCGGCTGGTCGCCGAGTGGCACGGCCGACGGGTCGGGGTGGCCGCGGGTGCCGCGCTCGGGCTCGCGACCCCCGTCGGCTTCTGGGCCACGATTCCGAAACGGCACACGCTTGTCGCCGCGCTGGTGCTCGCCGCGGTGTACGCCTTCGCCGTGAGCAGACGGGCCGACGGCCGGACTGCTCTCCGGGCTAGAGCGGCGGCGTACGCCTTCGCCGGCGCGATAACCTGGGTCCACGCGTTCGAGGCGTTCTTCGTCGTCGGCGTCCTGGGCACCGTCGACCTTCTGACCGCGCGGTCGAACCGGCCGCGTGACCTGCTGGTCGTCGGCCTCGTCCTCCTGCTCGCGGCGACGCCGATGCTGGCGACGAACTACGCCATCTCCGGCAACCCCGCGGAACCGCCGCGCCTGTTGCCGAACGTCGACGGCGGAGACGTCGAGTTCTCGCCAGACATGGACGGTGGGACCGGCGAGAGCGGGGGAACCGACGGTGCGAGCTCCGGTACGGACGACGGAAGTGGTACCGGCGGCGGTGGAGGCGGTACGAGCTCCGGTGCGGATGGGGAGAGTAGCACCGGCGGCGGTGGGGACGGTACGAGCGGCACACAGGACGAAGGCGAGTCGGCGAGCACACCGCCCGATACCGACCCGGTCGGGTCGTTCATCGAGTCGACCGCCGACGCTGCCACGGCGACAGCCGACGCCGTGGGGCCGATATGGTCGTTCGCCGGTGGGGCAGTCGCCGACGGCGTCGATACGCTCGACGAACCGACCCGCCTCTCGCACGTCTTCGTCCGGAGCGGCCACGTACCGGGCGTCCGCTACGGGCTCAACGACTACGAGGTGATAGAACTCAGCTTGCTGGAGGCGACGCCGCTACTCGGGGCGTTGCTGGCGCTGCCGGTACTCGCGGGGCGACGACTGACCGGAACCGCGTTCGGCTCGCTCCGCCCGCCCAATCCCCGCACGCTCTCGCCACGCCGGCAGACGGACGCGCTCGTCGTGGCGCTGGCCGTCGTCCTGACGGTCGTCTACCTCCCCCGGTTACCGCTGTTCAGTCAGTTGACGGTGCGCTACCTCCACCCCGTCGTCCTGCTCGCGGCGTACGGGGTCTGTCGGGTGCCCGCCGTCCGGGCGGCCGTAGCCGACGAGACTGCGTGGTTGGCTCGGGCCTACGCCGCGAGCCTGCTGTTGGCAGTCGCCGTCGTCCTCGGCGGTATCGTGGGCCTCGACCTGGCACTCGGGGAGGCCGTGCAGTACCACGCGCTGTGGAACCTCGCGGCCGCGGCCGTGTGCGCCGGCGCCGTGGTCGGCCGGACGGTCGCGCCCGACCGGGTGCCTGCCCGGGCCGTGGCGGTCGGACTCGCGCTGCCGGCGGGGTTCACGACGGCGTTTCTGGCCCTGTCGGGGCTCGTGTACTTCGGTTACGGGACCTACGCCTTCGACCTGGTCCGGGTCGTCGCCGACCTGTTGCCGACGCTGTGAGCGGGGGGACGGCGAGGGTCCCATCCGGCCGCAGTACACCGGTATCAGAGGCGATAATTTACGGGACACCTTTATTTAGCTCATCACGGTACTTCGTGTCGATAGGTCATGCCAGACGTACTGATTGCCGACGACTCGGAGTTTATGCGCAACCTCCTGCGGGAGATTCTCGAAGAGGACCACACCATCGTCGGGGAGGTCGAGAACGGCGTTGAGGCCGTCGAAGTGTACAAGGAAGAGACGCCCGACCTGGTGATGATGGACATCGTGATGCCCATCCGTGACGGCATCGAGGCGACCGACGAGATAAAGTCCAGCAACCCGGACGCGAACGTCATCATGTGCACGAGCGTCGGCCAGGAGGAGAAGATGAAAGAGGCGGTCAAGGCGGGTGCGGACGGCTACATCACGAAGCCGTTCCAGAAGCCGAGCGTCATCGAGGCCATCGAGGACGTCGTCCCGTCATAGATGCACGTCGACATCCAGTCGCTCGGCACGTTCAACCAACTCGCACACGAGGGGGCCCAGCAGGCCACGCAGTCGCTGGCACAGATGACGGGCATCGACGCCGTCGTCGACGTGACCAAGATTACGCTGCTGGGCCGGGCCGACGTGGGCGACGACCTCACCGGGGCGGAGTTCGTCGGCGTCCAGTTCGGGTTCGAGGGGGCACTCGAGGGGGAGACGGTCCTCGTCTTCGACCGGGACTCGGCCGACACTATCGCCGACTCGCTGATGCCGGGGGCGAGCGACGACCCGGCGATGGCCCGGAGCAGCGTCGAGGAGATAGGCAACATCATGATGAGCGGGTTCATCGACGGGTGGGCCGACTACCTCGACTCCACCATCGACCACTCGCCCCCCGAGTACATCGAACGGTCGGGCGCCGACGTGGTGCCCGACGCCCCCGAACACGACGAGCACCAGCAGGTGTTCGTCTTCAAGTCAGAGATAGAGTGGGTCGGCGAGTCGGTCAACTTCTACATCTACATGCTCCCCGAGTACGACCCGCTCGCCGAGATGATGATGGAGCACGGCGACACCGAGGCCGACGCCATCCCCATCGACAAACTCCAGACGTTCAACGAGATGACGACCAGCGGCACCCAGCAGGCCGCGGGCAACGTCGAGATGATGACGGGTATCCCGACCGAGGCGGAGGTGACACAGATCAGTTTCGCCCCCATCGAGGACGTCCCGAAGCAGATCGGGACCGACACCTACGTCGGGACGGTGGTGGAGTTCACCGGCGTCCCGAGCGGCTACCTGATGGTGCTGTTCGACGAGGTCTCGGCGGTCAACGTCGCCGAGGCGATGATGCCCGTCGAGGTCGAGGGCGACGGTGTGACCGACCAGCACAAGGCCGCCATCGAGGAGCTGGGCAACATCATGACCAGCGGGTTCGTCGACGGGTGGGCGAACGTCCTCCAGACGTCGGTCGACCACACGCCGCCGCGGCTGGTCCACGACATGGGCCGGTCCATCGTCGACCCCCTCGCGGCGCAGGTCGGCCAGCACCAGGAGCACGCGTTCATCATCAACTCGACGATGCGGACCGACGACATCGAGTTCAACGCCGAGATACACGCGCTGCCCAACGAGAAGGAACTGCGAGAAGCGCTCGAGGACCTAGACGTCGAGCGTGCCGACGAGACCGACGCGGACGTCGAACAGATATTCGAATAATGAAGGTGTACGACGGCAGCGAGACAGAGAGTGCCCGCCAGAGCGAACCGGAGCGTATCAAGGTCGGCATCGCCGAGTATCGGGTGACGACCGACGAGGCCGTCCTGACGACCAGCGGACTGGGCTCGTGTATCGGCGTCGGCATCTACGACGAGGTGTCGGGTGCCGCCGGACTCGTCCACGTCATGCTGCCGACGGCGGAGGACGTCGAAGGCGGGAACCGGGCGAAGTTCGCCGACACCGGGGTCGCGGCCCTCGTCGAGGCGCTGGAGGCCGAGGGTGCCTCGCGCGACGGCATGCGCGCGAAGATAGCCGGGGGGAGCGACATGCTCGACTTCTCCGAGAACGGCCCCTCTATCGGCTCCCGGAACGCGGACCAGGTCAAGGAGACGCTGGCGGCATTCGACATCCCGGTGCTGGGCGAAGACGTCGGCGGCGACCACGGTCGCTCGCTCCGACTGGAGGCCGACACCGGCGACTTCGTGGTCAAGAGCGCGAACACTGAGTCGACGACGCTTTGATTTCGGCTCCCGATAACTGGGGCGGCCCGGGTATCACCGACGATGTCTGACGCCCGTCTGCCGGAAACGCGCCCTTCAGACGCTTTCGCGGCCAATCTCCACCTGAAGCACCCCTCTCAAGAAAAGTGCATACAAGAGAGCGCGAATTTTACATCTTAGTGCGCGGAAATAGCAGTTTTATTATCAACGATGATAGGCTAGACGGAATATTCAAGGGCGTTTGCGGCAATAAACTGGCTAATGAGTAGTCTCGCTCTCCTGCCGACGCTGCAGGCACCGGCCCCGGACGTGGTCGCACTCGTGCCCGCGTTGCTGGTGCTCCTCTCCGGGGGCCTCGTCGGTATGAGCATCAAGAACATGTTCGACTCCATCATGTCGGACGACGAGAGCGACGACGACGGCGACGACGAGATGGCCGACGGCGGCGGGCTGATGGCCGAAGAGGGTGGCGGTGGCGACGACCTCGGCGGGCTCGGCGGTCTCGACGACGGCGGCGACGACATGGGCGGGTTCGGCGACGACGAGTTCGGCGACATGGAGGACGCGACCGGGCCGGACACCGACGAACTGGAACACCGCATCGACGAACTGGAGAACGAGGTCGGCAGTCTCTCCTCGACGGTCAACACGGTCCGCACCGAGAACGAGTCCATCTCCGAGTCGGTCGACGAGGTACAGGAGAACGTCCGGAAACTGCTGGACATCTACGAGATGGTCACGCGCGGGGTCAACCCCTTCGCGGACGACGTCGACGCCGGGATGGGCGGCGGCATGGGCGGCGGTGGCTCCTTCGGCCTGTTCGACGACGACGGCAGTGGCGACGACGAAGAGGATATCGACGACGACGTCGCCACCGCGGACGCCGAGGGCTTCTTCGACGAGGACCTCGTCGAGGACGACGGCGGCGGTATGGCGATGGACGATGGCGACGACATGTTCGCCGACGACGACTTCGGCGGTGACGACTTCGAGGACGACGGCGGGTCGTTCGACGAGGGGTTCGACGACTTCGAGGAGGACGACGACATGAGCATGGACGACGGACTCGACGTGGACGAGGGGAGCACCGACGACGGCGACGACGGTGAGGGTGGCAAGTCCTTCGCCGAATTGAAAGACGAGTACGAGTCCGGCGACGCCGACTGGGCCGAGGGCGAGGCGTCGGCCGACGAGGCGGCGACGGACGCGGGCGACGAGACGCTGGACGACGGCGAGGACCTCTCGGCGGACGACGGCCTGCTCGAGGACGACGACGGTGGCCTCGAGGACGACGACCTGTTCGACGAGGTCATCGAGGACGACGCGATGGACGACACCGCCGACGAGGCGGGCGACGTCGCCGGAGCCGTCGACCCGGACCCCGAGCCGGAACCAGAACCGGAACCCGAAGTCACCCCCGACCCGGACCCTGAACCGGAGCCGGAACCCGAGGTCACGTCCGACCCGGAGCCGGAACCGGAGCCCGAACCGACGACAGGGGCGGACCACGACGCCGACAGCGACGGCGGCAAACCGTACCTCCAGACGATGCCGGAGGGGTTCGCGGCGGACCTCATCGTCGTGGAGTGGCTGGAGTTCCTCGTCAGTCAGGCGGGCTACCGCGAGGCGTCCCGTGCGATAGACTACTACGAGACCATCGGCTGGATAGACGCGTCCGTCGCCGACAGCCTCACGGAGTACCTCCGCGGGTTCGACGACGTGGACGACGCCGGCACCGGTCTCACCATCGACCACCACACCGAGAGCCTCCGCTACATCTCGCAGTTGGACGACGACAGCGGGGCCGACGCCGTCGCGCTCTCGAAACTCGTCGGAGGTGGTGCCGATGGGCTTCAGCGTTAGCGGCTCGGCGGCCCTCATCTTCGTCGCCATGTTCATCGGGTTCGGGATGTTCTACTCGGCGACGGCCAACGGGTTCGAGAACGTCAACGACGCCCGCGACGCACAGGCCGACCGGACGCTCGAACAGCAGAACACGGCCATCGACGTGACCGACGTGACCTACAACACGACGGCCGACTCGCTGAACGTCACCGTCGTCAACACGGGGTCGACGGAC
Organism: Haloarcula sp. MBLA0163; assembly: GCF_055632435.1. Classification (NCBI taxonomy): domain Archaea; kingdom Methanobacteriati; phylum Methanobacteriota; class Halobacteria; order Halobacteriales; family Haloarculaceae; genus Haloarcula; species Haloarcula sp. MBLA0163. Next base: position 2,829,087 of record NZ_CM145745.1, on the reverse strand, counting down.
CTGACCGTCGCCGACGTGGACCTGCTCGCGGACAACGTGTATCTCACGGGCTACCGGACCGCCGTCGACGGCGACGAGACGACGGACCTCTGGCTCCCCGAGGAACGACTCGTCGTCAACGCCACGGGCCTGACGACGGACCCCGGTCGTGTGAAGCTGGTCACCGGCCCCGGCGTCTCGGCCGTCGAGACGACGCAGGTGGTGAGCTAGATGGCGAGCGTCTCCGTCTCCCACCTCATCATCTTCATCGCCTCGATGATGATCGCGGCGAGCGTCGCCGGCGTGTTCACCGACAGCATCGGGCAGTTGAGCAACGCCGTCTCCGAACAGGGACTGGACGTCAGCCGCGACGTCCGGACCGACGTCGAGATAATCTCCGACAGCGGCAGTGACGCGGTCTACGACAGCGACGGCAACCAGAACGTCACGCTCCACGTCAAGAACACCGGGTCCGAACCGCTCGGGGCCGACCCCGGACAGATGGACCTGTTCCTCGACGGACAGTTCGTCTCCGAGTTCGGGGTGACGCTGCTCGACGACACCGGCGGCGTCTGGCGACCCGGGACGGTGGTCCGGGTCGAGATAGCGACGGCCGGCCTGTCGACGGGTGACCACCGCGTCAAGGTCATCGTCAACGGCGACGAGGAGGTGTTCAGGTTCCGCGTATGAGTCTCGCAAGCACCGACCTGTTCTCGCTGGGACTGGACGACCACGACCGACTGAACAAGGAACTGGGCGGGGGCATCCCGCCGGGTAGCATCATCCTCGTCGAGGGCGACTACGGCGCCGGCAAGTCGGCGATGAGCCAGCGGTTCACCTACGGCCTCTGCGAGGAGGGCCACGACGTGACGTACCTCTCGACGGAGCTCACCGTCGGGAGCTTCCTCGACCAGATGCACTCCCTGTCGTACGACATGGTCGACCACATCCTGGACGAGGACGTCCTCTTCCTGCACGCCGACATCGGGGACTCGAACACGTTCTCCGGCGGCGAGGAGGAACAGGACCGCAAGGAACTGCTCCGCCGCCTGATGGAGGCGGAGGTGATGTGGGACGCCGACGTCGTCGTCATCGACACGTTCGACGCCATCCTCCGGAACGACCCGAAATTCGAGGCGCTGGTCCGCCAGAACGACGAGCGACAGGCGGCCCTGGAGATAATCTCCTTCTTCAGGGACATCATCTCGCAGGGGAAGTGCATCATGCTCACCGTCGACCCGTCGACGCTGGACGAGGAGGCCATCGGCCCGTTCCGCGCCATCGCCGACGTGTTCATCGAACTGGAGATGATAGAGGTCGGCAACGACGTGCGCCGGCAGATCAACGTCCTGCGCTTCGCCGGCATGGGCGAACAGGTCGGTGACACCGTCGGGTTCTCCGTGCGGTCGGGGACCGGCATCGTCATCGAATCGCGGAGCGTCGCGTAAGAGGTGACCTAAGATATGACAGACCACGGACGCGCGAAACCCTCGGACGAACTTCGACAGATTGCCGCCCGTCGGCCCCACCTGCGGGACCACCTCAAGAAGTTCAAGCAGATCACCGGCGAGTTCCCGATGCTCATCGACGAGGCCGACGGCGAGTTCGAGTCCGACCGCCCGAACGTCCTCTACCCCGTCGGCGGCCCCATCTTCTGTCACATCTACGGCGACGTCGGACAGGACACGAAGTACTACGCCATCGAACCGGAGCTCGACCAGGACGAACGGGCCGTCTTCGGGAAGGTCCGCAACCGACTCCTCCAGAAGAGCGTCAACAAACCCGCCCCCGAGGACGAGGCGGAGTACGACGACCGCATCGAGGAGCTGCTACAGGAGACCACGCGCGTCCGCGACGAGGACGCCGACAGCGGCGTCCTCACGCGCCTGTCGAACCTCACCGACGTCGGCAGCGTCGAGGTCACCCAGTCCACCTACGAGAACATCCTCTACCGCCTCAACCGGGACATCGTCGGTCTCGGGCCGCTCGAACCGGTGATGCGCGACCCGGCCAACGAGGACATCCACGTCATCGGCCGCAGCGAGTGCCACGTCGACCACGGCGTCTACGGGATGCTGGAGACGACCGTCGAGTGGCAGAGCGAGGAGGCGTTCGACCAGTGGCTCCGGAACATGGGCGAACGGATGGGCGACCCGGTCTCGGACTCGGACCCCATCGTCGACTCGACGCTGCCGGACGGGTCGCGTCTGAACCTCATCTACTCCGACGACGTGAGCCTGAAAGGCCCCTCGCTCACCATCCGACAGGGCGACGAGATTCCCCTCTCGGTGTTCCAGATCACGAAGTGGATGACCCTCTCGCCGGAACTGGCCGCCTACCTCTGGCTCTGTCTCGAGAACGAACAGACGGTGTTCGTCGTCGGGGAGACGGCCTCGGGCAAGACGACGACGCTGAACGCCATCACCTCCTTCATCCCCGACGACGCGAAGATTTACACCGCCGAGGACACCGCCGAGGTGCTGCCGCCCCACAACACGTGGCAGCAACTGCTCACCCGCGAGGGCGAGGACGAGGGGACCAGCATCGACATGTTCGACCTCGTGGCGGCCGCACTCCGGTCCCGCCCCGACTACATCATCGTGGGCGAGGTCCGTGGCGAGGAGGGCCGGATGGCGTTCCAGGCGGCCCAGACCGGCCACCCGGTGATGTTGACCTTCCACGCCAGCGACATCGTCTCGATGATCCAGCGGTTCACCGGCGAACCCATCAACGTCCCCGAGACGTTCATGGACGTCGCCGACGTGGCCCTGTTCCAGAACCGCGTCAAGCAGGGCGACCAGGTCCTGCGCCGGGTCACGAGCGTCCAGGAGATAGAGGGCTACTCCAAGGAGATGGACGGCGTCGTCACCCGACAGGTGTTCAACTGGGACCCCGTCGAGGACGAGATCGTCTTCCAGGGGATGAACAACTCCTACGTCCTCGAGGAGCAGATCGCGACCCTGCTGGGGTACGAGGACACCCGCGACATCTACGACGACCTGCAGTTCCGGGCGAACCTCATCGAACGCGCCATCCAGGAGGGCATCCTCGGCTACCACGAGGTCAACGACTTCATCTCCGACTTCCAGCGCGACGGCGTCGAGGGCATCCCGTTCAACATCTCCAGGCCCAACTGACGATGGCCCAGAGCGAAGCCGAGACCGGCATCGACCTCACCATCACCGAGACCGTCCAGAGCCTCGTCGAGTCGTACCGCCAGATGACGATTCCGCTGGAGCGGTACCTCCTGTTCATCCTCCTGCCGTCGGTCGCCTTCTTCGTCGTCTCGACCGTCGCGGCGCTCCTGCTGGACCTCCCGATGGCCATCCGTGCGCCCATCCCACTGCTGGGCTTCCTCGCGATGGTGTCGGCCGTCTTCTACCCGAAGATACTGCTGAGCCAGCGCAAGCGCGAACTCAACAACCGCTTTCACCTCCTCATCACCCACATGACGGTGCTGGCGACGACGAAGATAGACCGCATGGAGGTGTTCCGCACGCTCGCCCAGGAGGAGGAGTACGGCGAGCTCGCCATGGAGATGCACCGCATCGTCCAGCTGGTCGACACGTGGAACCAGAGCCTCGACGACGCCTGTCGGCGCCGCGCCAAAGAGGTGCCCAGCGACGCTTTCTCGGACTTCCTCGACCGGCTGGCCTACACGCTCGGGGCCGGGCAGTCGCTGGAGGACTACCTGCTCTCCGAACAGGAGCAGATCATCCAGCACTACACCACGGTCTACCGGAGCTCGCTAGACAGTCTGGAGGTCATGAAGGACCTCTACCTCTCGATGATCCTCTCGATGACGTTCGCGCTGGTGTTCGCCGTCGTCCTCCCCGTCCTCACGGGGACGAACCCGACGATGACCGTCAGCGCCGTCATCGTGATGTTCATCTTCGTCCAGTCGGGCTTCTTCCTCGCCATCCGCTCGATGGCGCCGTACGACCCGGTGTGGTTCCACCCCGAGGAGTACCCCTCGCCCATCGAGGAGCGACTGGACAGGTCGATGTACGTCGGGGTCGGCCTCTCGGCGCTGCTCGCGTTCGTCACGGTCGGCGGCCTGTTCGGCGTCTCGCCGGTGACGCTGAACGACCTGCTGTTCTTCCTCGACTCGGTGCCGTTACCGTTCTACGCCGTCGTCCCCGTCACTCCGATGCTCGTCCCCGGCATCGTCTTCCGGCAGGAGGAACAGAGGGTGAAGGCGCGCGACGACGAGTTCCCCAGTTTCATCCGCGCGCTGGGGGCCACCGAAGGGGCGAAGCAGTCGACGACGGGGATGGTGCTCCGCACGCTCCGGAAGAAGGACTTCGGGCCGCTGACCCACAACATCGACGACCTGTACAAGCGCCTGAATATGCGCATCGAACCGACGGCGGCGTGGCGCTTCTTCACCGCCGACTGTCGCTCCTACCTCATCCAGACGTTCTCGGAGATGTACCTCATCGGCCGGGAGATGGGCGGGTCGCCGAAGCAACTGGGCGAACTCATCGCCGCCAACATGAACCAGGTGCTCCAGCTGCGCCAGAAGCGCAAGCAGGCGACGACGACGCTCGTCGGTCTGCTGTACGGGATTACAGCCGCCTCTACCTTCGCCTTCTTCATCGGCCTGCAGGTCGTCAACATCCTCGCCCAGATGTCCCTCGATTTGAACGCCGGGAGCCGGCTCGACGTGAACTCCCTCATCAACACCGGCGTCTACAACATCCCGCTCATCGAGTTCCTGCTGGTCATCATCATCATGTTCTCGGCGATGCTGTCGGCGCTGATGATCCGGACCGTCGACGGCGGGCACAAGGCCAACACCTACATGCACTTCGTCGTCCTCTCGTGGATCGGCGCCATCACCGGCACGTTCACGAAGTGGCTGGTGACGCAGTTCCTCGCCATCTGAGCTGCCCACGTTCTACCGCGGGGGCTTTGTGGGTCTCCGACCCTGCAGGACCCCATCGTCGAAAAACTCGGGGACGAAGGGCCGGTCGCGCGCCGGTGTCGCGGCACGGCGGCCGCTCCCGGTGGTCGTCGCGACGCTCACGGACTGGCGCGAAAAAATAACTCGGTTCGAGTGCCGAATCAGTCGTCGGCGGGCGTCGCGCCGCTGCCCTCTTCGTGCTGGGCCTTCGTGTGTGGCAGCTTGCCACCGGCGGCGAGGATCTCGCGCTCGCGCTCGGAGGCGTCCAGCGTGGCCGTGGCCTCCCAGTCGTCGTTGATCCGGATGGTGAACTCCTCCTGACCGGAGCGGACGGCCTCGGCGACGTCGTCGACGATCTGGATGTCGTCGCCCTGCTCGATCTTCTCGTAGGTCTCCTCGTCGATTTCGAGGGGGACGATACCGAAGTTGAACAGGTTCGCCTTGTGGATGCGGGCGAAGCTCTGGGCACAGACCGCCTCGATGCCCAGGTACATCGGACACAGCGCCGCGTGCTCACGCGAGGAGCCCTGCCCGTAGTTCTCGCCGGCGACGAGGACGCCGCCGTCGGACTCGAGGGCACGCTCCGCGAACGTGTCGTCGACACGCGAGAGCGTGAACTCCGAGAGCTTCGGGACGTTCGACCGGTACATCAGGATGTCCTGCGTGGCCGGGATGATGTGGTCCGTGGTGATGTTGTCCTCCATCTTGAGGAGGGCTTCACCGCCGACCTCGGCCTCGAGCGGGTCCTTCAGCGGGACGTCGCCGATGTTCGGGCCCTTGATGAGGTCGTCGTCGACGGCCTCGTCGGGGGCGATGAGGTCCGACTCGGAGTTGCCGATGTACTCGTCGGGCATCTCCAGGCCGGGCGCCTCGAGGTCGCCGAGCTCGTCGGCGAGGTCCCGCGGGTCGACGATCTCGCCGGCGATGGCCGCCGCGGTGGCGACCTCCGGCGAGCAGAGGTAGACGTTGTCGTCCTCGATGCCGGAGCGCCCCTCGAAGTTGCGGTTGAAGGTCCGCAGGGAGACCGAATCCGAAGCCGGGACGTGGCCGATGCCGATACAGGCACCGCAGGTCGCCTCGGAGAAGTTGACGCCGGCCGCCATCATCTCCGCGGTCCAGCCCTGTCGGGCCAGCATCTCGGAGGCCTGCTTCGACCCGGGGGCGACGATCATCTCGGTCTTCTTGTCGATGTTGCGCCCCTCGAGCATCTTCGCCGAGGGCAGGATGTCCTCGTAGGCACCGTTCGTACAGGAGCCGATGATGACCTGCTCGACGTCGACGCCCTCGACCTCGCGGACGGGGACGACGTTGTCGGGCATCGAGGGCTCGGCGATGAGCGGTTCGAGGTCCGAGAGGTCGACGACGATCTCGTCGTCGTATTCGGCGTCCTCGTCGGGGCCGATGTCCACGAACTCGTCCTCGCGGCCGAGGCGTTCGAGGTAGTCCTCGGTCTGCTCGTCCGTCGGGAAGATGGAGGAGGTGGCACCCAGTTCGGTGCCCATGTTGGTGATGGTCGTCCGCTCGGGGACGGTCAGCGTCTCGACGCCGGGGCCGGTGTACTCGAGCACCTTGCCGACGCCGCCCTTGACCGACAGGCGACGGAGGAGCTCGAGGATGACGTCCTTGGCGGTGGCCCACTCGGGCAGCTCGCCCTCGAGTCGGACGTTGACGACCTCGGGCATGTCGATGTAGTAGGCGCCGCCGCCCATCGCGACGGCGACGTCCAGTCCACCGGAGCCGATGGCCAGTTCGCCGAGGCCACCCGGCGTCGGGGTGTGGGAGTCCGAGCCGAGCATCGTCTTGCCCGGCGCGGCGAAGTTCTCCTTGTGGACGTTGTGACAGATACCGTTGCCGGGCCGCGAGAAGTGCGCGCCGAACGTGCCGGCGGCAGAGCGGAGGAAGCGGTGGTCGTCCGTGTTCTTGAAGTCGAACTGGTAGGTCTGGTGGTCACAGTACTGGGCGGCCAGCTCCGTCTGGACCTCTTCGAGGCCCAGCGCCTCGAACTGCAGCCAGACGAGCGTCCCGGTCGTGTCCTGTGTGAGTACCTGGTCGATCTCGATACCGATCTCCTCTCCGGGTGTCAGCTCCCCTTCGACGAGGTGGTCGTCGAGAATCTTTTCCGTGAGCGTCTGTCCCATAACGTCCCCATGTCGATTGCCAGCGCGTATAAATCCCGCGTATTCCGCCCTATTTTTCATCAACCGCTACCGGCGTCGGTCGATTTCCCGCGGCGGACAAACAGCAGTGTTTTCGCCGTGGGGGTCGACCCACCCCCATGTTCAAGAGTGGCGCGTTCGTCGCCGACCGGCTCGGCGACGTGCGGGAGGCGCAGGTCCAGCCGAACGGTGTCGACCTGACGCTGGGTGCGGTGTACGAGCAGGTAGCACCCGGTCGCATCGGGCGGGACGGCAAGACGGTCGGCGAGCGTCGCGAGCTCGAACCCGACGACGGCGTCTACTCGCTGGCGCGCGGTGGCTACGTCGTCGAGTACGCCGACCGCGTGGTCATTCCGGAGGGACATATCGGCTTTCTGTACCCCCGGTCCTCGCTGCTCCGCAACTCCTGCATGCTGGACACGGCCGTCTGGGACGCGGGCTACGAGGGCCGTGGCGAGGGGCTCCTGGAGGTCCACCACCCCATCGAACTGGAGCAGGGTGCCCGCGTCGCCCAGCTGGTCCTCGCGGAGGCGGCCCACGAGGGGACCTACGAGGGGAGCTACCAGCGCGAGAACCTCGACTGAGCGGCGTCGGTCCCGGACCGACGTCCGTGGCAGCCGCTCGGCCGGGTGCCGTGAAACCGTCGGACAGGTACATTTAACAGGTATCACTGGGTAATACTACACGGTGTCTCGGACCGCCGGGCCACGCCTCTGACAGCACGTTCCCTCGGTCCGCCCGGACACCCGTCTTCTGTCGGACGGTCGTCTGCCTGAGTTTTATGCCGCCGCCGCTCGAACGTAAGGACATGATTGTGGAATTTCACGTAGAGACAGGGTTCCTTCGTGACGCCGGCAGGTCGGCCGGCGACGGGGTCACGATGCAACATCTCCAGTGTACCGAGGACGGGTGTCGGGCCGTGGTCTGGGTCGGCACGGACGAGAAGAGCAGCGTCGACGCGACGCTGGTCGACGACGACGGGGTCGCCAGAGCGGTCCACGTCGGGCCGGAGGCCGGGGGTCACTGGTACGTCGTCCACACGACGGACGCGCCGCTGCAAACCGTCGGTGACGGGTTGCTACACACCGACGGCGTGTTCGTCCGGGCGACGTTCGACGACGGCGGCTGGGCGGTCCGCGGCCGGTTCCCCGACCGGAGCGCCGTCCTCACGTTCCGCGAACACGTCGTCGCGGAGAACCTCGACGTCGACGTCCGTTCGATGGTCGAGGACGACGCCGACGAGGCGACCGAGACGTTCGGCGTGACCGGCCCACAACGGGAGGTGCTCTTGCTCGCGCTCGAATCGGGGTACTTCACCGTCCCGCGGGACGCGTCGCTCTCGGACCTGGCGAGCGTCCTCGACATCTCCAGTCAGGCGGCCTCCGAACGGCTGCGCCGCGGGACGGGGACGCTCGTCGAACGGACGCTCGCGGCACCGGACCGTCACCAGCTCGGACTCCCGAACAACTGAGACGCGCCGCGGCGCCCCGCCGCGGGGCGGTTGTTTCACGTTCTGAAACCACGCATAGCCGGTTATATCCCTCGACGGGGTAGGCGTGACCATGCAATCGGACGACGGGACAGTGTACATGATACGGGGCGGGACCGCCGGCGAGGACGGCGACGGGTGGGTCAGCCCCGAACCGGTGGCCGACGTCATCGTCGACGCCGTCGTCGCGGCGACGCCCCTCGACCGCGACGACGTCGACGCCGTCGAGTCGTACGTCGACGCCGCGGACCTCCGCGCGGTGGTCGGCGACGGTGACCGCGAGCGAATCAGCTTCGAGGTCGCGGGGTACGAGGTGACCGTGACGGCCGACGGGGACGTCACCGTGGCCTGAGGGGCGACACCACTTTGCCGGCCGCCCGCGTTGGCCGTGACATGGTACGCGTCGCACTCATCGCCCACGACGACGAGAAGCCCGAGATGATAGACCTCGTGACGGCGTACGAGGACCTCCTCTCGGAGTTCGACCTCGTCAGTACGGGCACGACCGGGAAACGGATCATGGAGGAGACGGCCCTCCACGTGGACCGGAAGCAGAGCGGCCCCCTCGGCGGCGACACGCAGATCGGCGCGCTGGTGGCCGAGGACAGGATGGACGCCATCGTCTTCCTCCGGGACCCACTGACCGCACAGCCACACGAACCGGACATCTCCGCGCTCCTGCGTATCTGTGACGTCCACGACGTGCCGATGGCGACGACCCGGACCTCCGCCGAGTACGTCCTGGAGGGCGTCGCCGCCGACGCCGAGACGGAGTGAGCCGTCAGTCGACGTACGTCGGTCGCTCCGCGTAGGGTATCGGGTCGCGTTCGCCGACCCGCTGGAACGCTTCTAGCCGGAAGGCACAGGCGTCGCAGGTGCCACACGCGGGTTCGTCGCTGCGGTAGCAACTCCACGTGTCCGCGTAGGGGACCCCCAGTTCCAGGCCGCGCTCGGCGATGTCCGTCTTCGACCACTCGACGAACGGGGCCGCGATGGCGATGCTCGTCCCGGGTCTGGTCCCGACGTCGACCACCCGTTCGAACGCCTCGAAGAAGGCCGGGCGACAGTCGGGATAGCCCGAGAAGTCCTCGCTGTGGGCGCCGATGAACACCGCCGCGCAGTCGTTGGCCTCGGCGTAGGAGACGGCCATCGACAGCAGGTTCGCGTTCCGGAACGGGACGTAGGAACTGGGAATCTCGTCGCTCTCCGTGTCGGCGTCGGCGACGGCCATCGTCTCGTCGGTGAGCGACGACCCGCCTATCTGCCGGAGGTGGCTCGTCTCGACGTGACAGAAGTCGGCCGCGTCGACGTGGTCGGCCAGCGCCCGCGCGCACTCGTACTCGCGCTGTTCGGTGTTCTGGCCGTAACTGGTGTGCAGCAGGTACAGGTCGTCGTACCCGCGGGACTGTGCCTCGTAGGCCGCCGTGGCGCTGTCCATCCCGCCGGAGGCGAGGACGACAGCGCGGTCGTCGTGTGTCATGTGTCGTGTGATGTGGTGGGCCGGCAGTCAGGTGCCCGGTGCGTCGTTCCAGAGGTCGACGTGGAGGCGCGGCGTGTACCGGTAGCCGTACTCGACGGCGAGGTCGGCGACGACCCCGCGGGTCCGTTCCAGTTCCTCGCGGGTCTGGCCCTCCGGCATGAGGAGGACGCGGTCGTCGGGGAGGGCGGCGTCGGCCGCCTCGCGCACGCGGGAGACGAGACGTTCTATCTCGTCCATGTCCTCCGGACCGGTGACGACGAACTTCAGTTGCGTCTCGTAGGCCTCGACCAGCTCCGCCAGCGTCGCCACGTCGAGCCGCCGAGCCTCGTGGCGGTCGGCCCACTCGCCGTCGCCCTTCGGGTCGCGGTCGGCCGTGGGCGTGCTGGAGGCGAGCTTCGGGCTGACGCTCGCGAGGTCGATGGGGGCGTCCCGGTAGACGGTCCCGTTCGTCTCGACGGTGGTGTGATACCCCCGGTCGGCCAGTTCCGAGAGCAGGTCGACGCTGGCCTCGTGGACCAGCGGTTCGCCGCCGGTCAGGACGACGTGGTCGGCGTCGTACCCCTCGACGGCCGCGACGACGTCGTCGACACCGTACCAGTCGCCGGTCGGTTCCCACGAGGTGTGGTACGAGTCGCAGAACCAACAGCGGAGGTTACAGCCACTCGTCCGGACGAACACGGAGGGCACCCCCGCCAGTCGGCCCTCGCCCTGCAGCGAGCAGAACAGTTCGTTGACGGGCAGGTCGCTCTCTCCGTCCTCGGTCCGTTCGACGGCCTCGCCGAGGCCGTCGGTGTCGCTGGCGACCGGCATCAGCGGCTGCGGAGTTCGCTCGTCTCCCGGACCGACACCGAGACGTCGGAGACGGTGTCCGGGAGGCTGTCGGCCAGTCGTGACTCGAGGACGACGGCCATCACCTCGGCCGTCGGCGGGTGGTCCAACACGACGAGGGCGTCGCCGTCGCCGCTGGCCTCGAACGCCTCGACGAGGGGGTCCCCGCGTTCTACGAGGAAGCGGTGGTCCCACTCCTCGACGACGCCGGTCACGTCGCCCTTGTCGACGACCCACCCCTCGTCGGTGAGGCCGCCGGTGACGCGGACCGTCACCTCGTAGTTGTGGCCGTGGGGGCGCGAACACTTCCCGTCGTGGTGCATGAGGCGATGGCCGGCCGAGATGCGGATGGGCCGGTCCCCGCCGACGACGAGTTCGCGCTCGCCGGCCGCCGCGACCGGGTCCTCGACGGAAGATATTCGCTGAGTCATATCCAGTGATTACCGACGTCGGAGATAAACCCCTCGGACCGCGGTCAGGTGCCGTGTGTGGTGCTCACCCGCCGCAAACGATAGGTCGGTCCAGTCCTCAGGGGGGCGTGTGACACGACGAGCGGTCGAAGACGGGTTCGAGACGTACCTCTCGGACCTCGTCGACGAGACGTACGCGGCGTTCGACGTGGCCGCCGTCCTGCGTGGGTCACGCAGCGGCGGCAGTCGCGCCGCGAGCAAGCTCCTGAAGAACAGCGACCCCCTCGAGCGCCACGTCGTCCGGCCGAAGCTACGGGAGTACCAGCGGACCATCCTCCACCAGTTCGAGCCGGTGCTGGACTACGCGGCCGACACCGAGGCGTCGTTCGAGGCGTACGAAGACGAGGTCCTGGCCCGGGACCTGTACTGGGACGCGCTCCGGCCGTCGGTCCGCGGCGAGCGACGCGAGGCCATCCGCCGGCGACTGCTGGACCGCCAGCGCGCGTTCGGGGACGCCCTATCCCCCCTCGTCGCCGCCGACAGCGACGACTTCTGGACGGCCGTCGTCGCGGCCTACGACTACGACGAGGCCGTCGACGTCGTCGAGGAGCACTTCGAGTTCAGCACGCCGCTCCGGGACGAACGGGACGCCTTCGCGTTCGAGTTGGAGATAGACCCCGGCGAGGTGCTCGGTGGACTGGCGCGGGCACTCCCGTCGCTGACCGTGGAGTTCACCGACGAGGCCGTCCGGTCGATGCGCCGCGCCGAACAGCGCGTCATCCCGCAGGCCAAGGCCGACGCCGAACAAGCGTTCGGAGACTGAGTGGCGACGCCGTCGCTACGGGGCGTCGGCAGGTCGGTGCCACGCCGTGGTGGGTCGGCGCGGCACCAGCGATTGGATTGGTGCACGGGACCGCTCCTGACACGAGAGCGGCCGCGTTGGGCTGACTGACGACGGCAGGCATGGGTCGGCCGTGGAATGGTGTAGACGCCATGTGGGCATGGGGTCTGGCGACCGGCTGGTGGGTGGGAAGACCGGTCGCCGAGTCGGCCTGACGGCCCGCCACCGGTACACAAACGTCGCACCGGTAAATAGTCTACGGAATATGTTATTTTCAAACCGAGTAAGTTCTTTCACCACCGTGGAGGCGAGCTACACGCCATCTAGCGGGGAAAAACATATTTCGAATATTGTCTCGTTCATTATACAACTCCCCTCGGCGCCCGAGGGTGGCGCCCGGGTCAGGTCACCGCGTCGAACGCGCGCGCCACGAGGTCGGGGTCGTACGTCCAGACGCCGCGGTAGTGGTCCTCGTCGGTCGCCTCGGCGACGAGCGCACAGCTCTGACCGTCGCCGCCGGACGCCGGCTCGCCCGCCGAGGCGTCTCGGTCCTCGCCGGCGTCGAACAGGAGGAACCAGTACCGGGCGAGCTCCTCGTCGACGTCCGTGTGGGCCGTCAGCGGCGCGTCGTCGAGGAAGCCGTCGGGCGCCCCCTCCGGCACGTAGACGTGGACGTCGACGTCGGTGGTCGTGGCGAGGTCACGGTAGAGGGCCGCCTGCGCCTCGAACGCCGCCACCGACTGGAACCCCACGTGGAGTCGTCCGCGCCCGGTCCGCCACGCGCGGTCCTCTATCTCGCGAGAGGTGGCGAGCAACTGGCGGCGGTCGAGGGTGACGAACACCGTCTGGTCGAGCAGTTCGAACAGGGCGCGGTACTCGGCGTCGACCGAGTCGAGGTCCTCGGGCCGGTGGATGGGCGGGGCGAGGAACACGAGCAGGTCCGACAGCGAGATCGCACCGCGGAACCGACCGTCGTCCCTGACGACGACGAACGCCTCGGCGCTGATGGTGGGTATCTTCCGGTGCTCGACGCTCAGGTTTCTGGTCGCGAGCGTCTCGGAGAGGTCGCTCCCGGTGTCGTCGGGGGCGTAGACGACGACCGTCTTCCGTTCGGCGGCGACGTCGGCGAGAATGGACCCGAGCGTCATCGACACAGGGGGCGTGTCACGAGTCGGGTGTCGGTGGCTGTCCCGTCTCGACGGCCCGCTCGTACTCGGCGGCGAACCTGAGCAAGTCACGGACGGGGCGGGAGAGGGACGCCAGCCGTACTTCGTCGGCGCTCTCGTCGTGGACCACGAGGCCCGTGTCGGCCAGCAGGGGGACGTGTGCGTGGACGAGTTCTATCTTCACCCTGGCCCACTCGTCGGGACCCGCGGGCCCGCTGGTCGTGGCCTCCCAGCCGACGAGGACGTCCGTCAGGTCGTCGAGCGAGGCGGCCGCTTCCTCCGTCAGTATCGCGAGCAGGCGCCGCCGTTTCTCGTTCGCCAGCGCCTTGAACAGGTCGTCGGGCGGCGGACCGACCCCCTCGCCGTCGAAGTCCCCAGCGTCGAACGAGAGCACCGAGTGGCTGTCGTCAGCGGGCGTCATGCGTTATCACACACTTATGACTACGGTTGGTGCATTAATAGTTGTTGCCCAGCTTTTAACTCCGAGTGGTGGTCCGGAAAACGCGCCTCTCAGCGGTGTTACGGGCAGAATAGCTCACCCGGACGGACGCCGCTCGACCGCCGCGGTCAGTCGTCGTAGGGCCAGTCGCCGGTAATCCGCATCCCCTCCGCGAGCCCCTCGGCTTCGAGTGCGGCGGCTATCGTCTCGGGGGCCGCCCGGTCGTACCGCTCGCCGGCGAGCGTGACCGCGAGGTCCGTCAGCAGAATCGCCTGCTCGCGCAGCGTCCGGCGTTCCAGTTTGTCCAGCGTGTCCGCGTGCGTGTGGCCCCAGCCCCGGCCCGTCTCGCCGGTCTCGCTCATGACGTGGATGCCCGGGACGCCCCGCTCGACGAACGGCCAGTGGTCGCTGTGGGGGCTCTGTTCGGGGCTGACCGTCACGGGGTGGTCGAACCGGTCGGCCACCGACTCGGCGGCCGCGCCCAGCGCGTCGAAGCCGTGGGTGAAACACTGGAGGGTACGGCCGCGGACGACGCCGTCGAGGTTCAGTACCGCTCGAACCGCGTCGAACTCGCGGGACTCGGCCAGTCGACTCGACCCGACCAGTCCCACCTCCTCGGCGCCGAAGGCGACGAACTCGACGCGGCTCTCCAGCTCGTCCTCGCGGGCGGCCAGCGCCCGGGCGATCTCGACGAGTGCCGCGGTGCCGGCGCCGTTGTCGCTGGCGCCCTCGGCGATGTCGTGGGCGTCGACGTGGCTGGTCACCAGCACCCGCTCGTCGGTGTCGGGGCCGAGTTCGGCGTGGACGTTCTGGCTCGTCGCGGCGGGCGTCTCGCAGTCGACGGCGACCGTGACCGGGTCGCCCGCGTAGCGCCGGGCCAGTCGCGCGCCGGTCTCGTTGGCGACGCCGACCGCCGGTATCTCGCCGATGGGCGCGTCCTCGGTGCCGACGCTCCCCGTGGGCGGGAGCATCCCCTCGACGTGGTTCCGGTAGACGAAGGCCGCGGCCCCGGCCTCGACGGCGTGGTAGTACTTCTCCCGGCGGTGGATGTAGCGCTCGTACCAGTCGGGCACGTCCGACCGGGCCATCACCACCTTCCCCTCGCAGTCGGCGTCCGCGAAGTCCTCCGGCAGGCCGTACCCCACGTCGACCAGGTCGCCGGTGGCCGACCCCGACGGGGAGCGCGGCAGTGCGATGACCTCGCGGTCGGCCGCGGCGACGGTGGCGGTGTCGACCGCGATGCTGCTGTCGCCGCGGACCCACCCCTGCACGTCGAACGGTTCGAGGCGGGCGGCCTCGGCGTACTCGGCCAGTGCGTCCCGCGTCGCCGCGGCGGCCTCGCGCTCGCCCTCGCTCCCGGCCATCCGGTCGCCGATGTCCACGAGCGTCTCCAGATGCGACCAGCCGACGTCGCTGGTGAACGTCTCTCCGATCCACTCGCTGTCGGTCATGCCCGCCTCTGTGGGCCGGACGCGGTTTAATCCCCGCCCTGCCCCCGTCGTTTTCCCCCTCCCGGTCCAACGGGTGGACATGCGCACAGCAGTACTGGAGGGGTACGGCGACCCGCTCGCCATCCGCGACGTCGACCCGCCCGACCCCGACCCCGACGGGGCCGTCGTGGCCGTCGAGGCTTGTGGCATCTGCCGGAGCGACTGGCACGCGTGGCAGGGCCACGGTGAGTGGGCCGATGACGACGTCCCCCTCGGACAGGTGCTCGGTCACGAACCGGCCGGCCGCGTCGTCGAGACGGGCGCACAGATCTCCTCGGTAGCCGTCGGTGACCGCGTCGTCGTCCCGTTCAACCTCGGCGACGGCACCTGTCGGCACTGTCGGAACGGCCACGGCAACGTCTGTGCCGACGGGTGGGCGCTGGGGTTCGAACCCGAGGTGCCCGGCGCCTTCGCCGAACGCGTGGCGGTGCCGCGGGCCGACTACAACCTCGCGACGCTCCCCGACGGCGTCGGCTTCGAGGCGGCCGCGGCGCTTGGCTGTCGGTACGTCACGGCCTACCACGCGCTGGCACACCGGGCCGACGTGGCCGCCGGCGAACGGGTCGCGGTCCACGGCTGTGGCGGCCTCGGCCTCGCGGCGGTGCAGATAGCGACCGCGCTGGGCGCCCGCGCCGTCGCCGTCGACGTGCGGGACGCACCGCTCGAACTGGCCCGCGAGGTCGGCGCGAGCGCGACGGTGGACGCCGGGGCGACCGACGACGTGCCGGCGGCGGTGCGGGACCTGACCGACGGCGGCGCGCACGTCTCCGTGGACGCGCTGGGACGGGCGGAGACCTGTCGCAACAGCGTCCGGGGCCTCCGCTCGCGAGGGCGTCACGTGCAGGTCGGGCTGACCACCGACGCCGAACGCGGCGAGGTGTCGCTGCCGACCGACCGGATGACCCGCTGGGACGTCGACTTCCTGGGCTCGCGCGGGATGCCGCCATCGCGGTACGACGAACTGCTGGCGCTGGTCGCCGACGGCACCGTCGACCCCGGCGCCCTCGTCACGCGCCGGGTGGCGCTGGACGACGTCTCGGACCGGCTGGCGGCGATGACAGAGTACGACACCGAGGGCGTCGAAGTCGTCACCGACTTCTGAGACCCTCGACGTGGACCGTCTCGCCCCGCTGGGTCGCCTCGTAGGCGCTCTCCAGGAAGGCCGTCACCGCCAGGCCGTACTCGCCGGTGACGACGGAGTCGGCGGTCCCCTCGACGGCGTCGACGAAGTTGCGGAGTTTCCGCTCGGTCAGCGTCTCGAAGTCCCGGTCGCCGTCGACGCGCACCTCGCGGGTCGAGTCGGGGGTCGTCACGGTCAGGTCACCGTCCGAGAGCGAGACGTGGCCCTCGGTCCCCCAGACCGTGAGGCCGTCGTCCGGGGCGACGTCGGTGCCGGCACCGCTGACGCAGACGCTCGCCGTGACTCGGTCCCCGTCGGCGTCGAGCGTCGCCGCCAGCGCGCTGTTGACGTCCACGTCGTAGCCTCGGTCGTCGACGACGCCGGTCACGGTCGTCGGTTCCGCGTCCAGCACCCACAGCATCGCGTCGACGAGGTGGGTGCCGGAGTCGAACAGCTGGCCGCCGCCCGACAGCGACGGCGTGGTTCGCCACGTCCCCTCGTGGTCGGTTATCCACCGCTGGCCGAGATAGGCGTTGACGGTGTGGGGCGTGCCGACCTCGCCCGACTGGACGATGCGCCGGAGCTCGGCGAACAGCGGGTCGAAGTGGCGCTGGAACCCGACCTGCAACACCCGGTCGCGGTCGGCCGCCGTCTCGACCAGTTCCGTCGCCGTCGCCAGCTCCGTCGTCAGCGGCTTCTCGACGAAGGCGTGCAGGTCCCGTTCGAGCGCCGCCATCGCGTGGTCGTAGTGGAGGGTGTGGGGCGTGCAGACGCTGACCGCGTCAAGGTCGCTCCCGTGGACGTCGAGCAGTTCCCCGACCGACCCGTAGGCCGGCCGGTCGAACGCCGATTCGAACGTCTCGCGGGCGTCGGCCGCGACGTCGACGCCGGCGACGAGGTCCACGTCGTCGAACGCCGCGTACTGTCGACACTCCCGCTGACCGAGTCCACCGAGGCCGATGGCACCGATTCGGACCGTCATGCCGACAGCGACGGCCGTCGAGGGAATAAAACCGCCTCGTCGTCGCTCACACCGAGAGGAACGTCCCCACCAGCAAGACGGCGTTGTACACGCCGTGGGCGACGATGGGCACCAGCAGATTGCCCGTCCGCTCGTAGATGGTGCCGAAGACGAGGCCGCCGACGGTGACGACGGCGACGCCGGCCAGGGCGCCGACGACCGACCCGGTGAAGTTCAGCAGGTGGATGCTCCCGAAGACGAGACTCGACAGCGCTATCGCGAGGGCGGGGCCGAACGTCTGTCGGAGTCGCCCCTGGATCGCCCCGCGGAAGAGCAGTTCCTCGGCCGGCGCGACGAGGACGATAGAGAGCGCCGCCAGCCCGAGCGCCACCCGGGGGTCGGCCATGATGGGGTCGTCGAACACGCTCCCCTCGGGGGCCAGCCCCAGCGACGCGAACAGCACGCTGAGGCCGACGGCGGCCACGAGCGTCGCGACCACGCCCCCGACCATGTACCGGACGTCCCGCCGCGTCGGCCAGCGAACCCGCACGCCCCCGTGCCGTCGGACGTAGAGCGAGCCCACGACGAGGAAGGCGAACTGGCCGGCGGCGGCGAGGACGAGGAACCCGCCCGGACTGCCGACGGGCGGGCCGAACAACACG
The DNA here is from genome assembly GCF_055632435.1 of Haloarcula sp. MBLA0163. Taxonomy (NCBI): domain Archaea; kingdom Methanobacteriati; phylum Methanobacteriota; class Halobacteria; order Halobacteriales; family Haloarculaceae; genus Haloarcula; species Haloarcula sp. MBLA0163. The sequence continues at coordinate 2,811,160 of NZ_CM145745.1, read as the reverse complement.
AGCGGCACGGTGAACACGACGCCGAAGACGACACTCACGGCCAGTCCGGCGACGAGCAATCCGGCCGCGACGCCGAGGCTACGGGCCGCGTCGCTCACGTTCGTCATGCGTCATTCTGCGCACGGCGGCGGCAAAAGTATACGCCGCGTGAGCCGCGGGGGTGGCTCGCGCGCTGTGTCTCACTGCTCAGTCCGTTCCTCGCAGCATAGCGGGCGGCGAGGGATTTGAACCCCCGACCATCTGGTCCGGAACCAGGCGTTCTGTCCGCTGAACTAGCCGCCCACGTGTCGAGGTACTCCGCAACCGCTTGTAAGCGTTGTGAACCCGCGAGTCAGGGGGACTCGCTCGTCTCGATGGTGAAGTCGTCGACGGGGTAGGCGACACAGGTCAGGCAGTAGCCGTCGTCCATGTCGTCCTCGAACAGCGACTCGTTCTGGCTGTGGCGGATGTAGTCCTCCGCGGGGCCGTCCTGGATGTGCCCCGCACAGGAGATACACTGGCCCTGCCGGCAGGCGTAGGGGAGGTCCCAGCCCTCGTCCTCGCCGGCGTCGAGGATGGTCTCGTTGTTGGCGACCTCGATGGTCTCGCCCTCCTTCGCGAACTCGATCTCGTAGTACTCGACCTCGTCGTCGGCGATGGAGTCGGGGTCGAAGCCCTCGTCTTCCTCCTCGGCTTCTTCGCCCTCGGCGAGTTCACCCTCCGCACCGCCGGCGGGGATTGCGGCCGCACCGCCACCGCCGATGGAGCGGTTGTACGGTTCGGCGAAGTCCGTCTCCGGGACCGACGCGGCGCGCTGTTCGAGGACTTCTTGGGAGATGTCCTCCGGGGCCTCCCAGCCGGTCCCCTTCGCGTAGTGGAACGCCACCACGATGAGAGTCAGCGTGGCCCCGCCGAGGAGCCCTGCGAGTTCAACCATGTGCGCGGCTATGGAGTACTGGTTTAACTAAGCTTTGGATTCGGCCGTTTCGCCGTCCCGCCCCGCAGAAACGAGGGTGTCGGCGCCGACCCCCGCTCAGTCGCTCTTGCGGGGCACGTCGTGGCGGCCGAACCCGTAGCGGAGGCGACTCGCGAGGCGACGGGCGAACCGGCCGTCGTCGGCCCGGGATCCGAACCGTTCGGCCAGCGCCTGGTAGATGAGCGGCACCGGGACCTCCTGTTCGAGGGCCTCCTGCACCGTCCACGTGCCCGTCGACCCGCCCTCGACGCGGTCGGCGACGTCGCCGAGGTCGTTGCCCTCCTCGCGGAACGCCTCCTCGCAGAGCTCCAGCAGCCACGAGCGGATGACCGCGCCGTTGTTCCACGTCCGGGAGACGGCTTCGAGGTCGAGGTCGTAGCGGCCGTTCGCCAGCAGCTCGAACCCCTCGCCGTAGGCCTGCATCAGGGCGTACTCGACGCCGTTGTGGACCATCTTCACGTAGTGGCCCGACCCGGCCGGCCCCATGCGGTCGTGGCCCGCCGGCCCGGTGGCGACGGCGTCGAACACCGGTTCGAGCTCGTCGTAGGCCCACTGCGGGCCGCCGACCATCAGCGAGAAGCCGAGGTCTGCGCCGGCGGGGCCGCCGGAGGTGCCACAGTCCAGATACGCGGCGTCGGTCGCCTTCGCGCGGCGGACAGAGTCCTCGAAGTAGGAGTTGCCGCCGTCGACGACCACGTCGTCGCCGTCGACCAGCCCGTCGAGTTCGTCCAGCGCCGCGTCGACGGGGTCGCCGGCGGGGACCATCAGCCAGATGCGCTTGTCCTCGCCCAGCGAGTCGGCGAGGTCCGGAATCGAGTCGGCCGCCCGTGCGCCCGCGGCGGCGGCGTCGGCCACCGCCGCGTCGTCGATGTCGAAGACGACGACGTCGTGACCGGCGTCGAGTACGCGGTCGACGACGATACGTCCCATGCGTCCGAGTCCGATGACGCCTAGTTCCATACGGCAGGACTCGCCCAGCGGACAAGTAGGGGTTCCGGTTCCGCGCGTGGGCTCAGGGGACGAACCAGATGCCCTGCCGACGGTCCAGCCACCCGCCGACGACGACGTGTGGCAGGGCGATGATGGAGACGAAGACGCTCCAGAAGGCGACGCCGCCGACCAGCGGCGAGGCCGTGCCCAGCGGGTTCGGCGCGAAGCGGTACAGCAGGCCGGCCAGCAGGAACGTCAGCACCGCGCCGGCCATCAGCAGGCCCCACGCCGCCAGCGCGACGCGCTGCGGGTCCTCGAAGTCGAGGACGTCCGGGCCGCCGGTCCCGCGCTCGGCGTCGACGGCCACGTCGCGGGCCACCTGCCGCGTGGAGTACCACAGCGGGAAGTAGAGGCCGACGGCGACGACCACCGGGACGACGACGAAGTACGCCCCCAGCAGGGCCGTCTCGGCCGCGTCGACGAGCCACGACCGGCCGCCGCCGCGGTAGTAGCCGACCCCGACGTGTGCGAGTGTGGCCGCCAGCCACCCGCCGCCGACGACCCACCGCGTCGTCTCGAAGTACGGCGCGTACGGCAACAGCGCGCCGGGGTCGAAGATGGCGACCATGTGGTGGCTGAACGCCTGGAAGACGCCGGGCCACGCGACGATGGGGACGGCCATCACCGCGCCGCCCCGGACGAGCGCGGCGAGCGTCCGCTGCCACCGCGCGGGCAGGTGGTCGGTGCCGCTGGTCGCGTCGAGCACCGCGAGGCCACCGAACCCCCCCTTCGCCACCGCGATGCCGATGGCCAGCGCCAGCCCGGCGACGGGCGCGAGGACGAACAGCGCGACGAACGCCCCGACCAGTCCCAGGTAGAGGCCGAGGTAACGCCACCGGAAGTCCAGCTCGCGCCGACGGAGGTTCGCGAAGTGCTCGTACCCACCGTGTGGGAGGTTCAGCGCGACCATCCCGAAGAGGTAGAGCCCCGCCTGCGTCGACAGGGACAGCGACACGCCCGCCGCCCGGAGGCCGAGGAACGCCAGACAGACGGCGACCAGGCCCACCCGCGAGACCGTGAGCAACCGGTTGTCACCCGTCGGTACACGCAGTGACGGCCGCCGGAGCCGCGTGAGCGTCTTCCCACTCATAGCGGGCGCTAGGGACGAATCCCGGGTCAACAGTGGCCCGCGATACTGGGGCCGTTTTTCAGGCCGCTCTTTGTAAGTGAGTACTCACTCAGGTTTATTAGGTCGGCGTCCGTCCTCCCGAGTACAGATGCACACGACACACGACACGGCGCCGCTCGCAGGCGCCCTCTCGCTCGGAATTCTCGCCGTCGACCTCGGCGGCCTCGCACTCGGTGTCCAGTGGGCGTGGGTCGCCTTCCAGGTGGGGTACGGCGGCGTCCTCCCGCTCGCACTCGGGGTCGCGAGGCGGCGACGCGAACGCGAACCGACGACGGACGACGACCCGCTCGCGACGCTGCGCGACCGGTACGCGCGCGGCGAGATAGACGAACGGGAGTTCGAGGCGCGCGTCGAGGGCCTGCTGGAGACCGAACGGTGACCGGACGTGTCCACGCCGAACGCGAGGGCTCGTTCGTCGTCTTCCTCGTCGGCATGCGAATCAACCGCTGGTGGGCGCTCCACCGCTGGCTCCCGATCTTCCTGCTCGCGCCGAGGCTGGTCCGCGAACTCCGCCGCGACGCGGACGGCGGCCTGCTCGGGAGTCGGACGTGGCTCTCGTGGCGGTCGTTCGCCTTCGTCCAGTACTGGGAGTCGGTCGAGGCCCTGCGCTCGTACGCACACGACGGCGGCTCGCTGCACCGCGACGCGTGGCGCGACTACGACCGTGAGACGGCTCCGACGGGCGCCGTCGGCGTCTGGCACGAGACGTACGTCGTCGACCCGGACGACTACGAGACGGTGTACAACCGGATGCCTGCCTGGGGGCTGGGCGACGCCGACGGGTCCGAACTGGTACCGGCCGACGGCGACCGGGCGTCGATGCTCGGGCGGCTGGGCCGCTGAGGCGGTACGCTTTCACGCCCGCCGCCCGTCGACGGGGCATGGACGACCGCGTACGCGAACACGCACGGACGCTGGTGGACTGGAGTGCCCGCATCGAGGCGGGCGACGACGTCGTCGTACACGTCGAGGAGGGCGCGCACGACCTCGCCGTCGCCGTCGCCGAGCAACTCGGCCGGCGGGGCGCGAACCTGCTCGCGACGTACGGGTCCGACGAACTCACCCGCGCGTACCTCCGGGCCCACGACGGCGACTTCGACGCCGACCCCGAGTACGAACGCGCGATGTACGAACGGGCCGACAGCGTCCTGATTCTGAAGGGGACGAACAACACCGCCGGCACCGCCGACGTGCCCGGCGACCGGCGACAGGCCCACTCGACGGCCCGGCGGGGCATCCGCGAGGCCCGACTGGACACCGACTGGGTGTCGACCCAGCACCCGACGCGCGCGATGGCTCAGCAGGCGGGGATGGCCTACGAGGCCTACGCGGACTTCGTCTACGACGCCACCCTCCGGGACTGGGACGCGCTGGCCGAGGAACAGGCGCAGTTGAAGGACCTCCTGGACGCCGGCGAGACGGTGCGCATCGTCACCGAGGGGACCGACCTCACGATGTCCATCGCGGGCCGCACCGCGGTCAACTCCGCCGCCAGCGTCGCCTACGACTCGCACAACCTCCCTTCGGGCGAGGTGTTCACCGCCCCGGAGGCCACCGAGGGCGTCGTTACGTTCGACGTGCCGATGACCATTCAGGGACGGCGGGTGCGGGACGTGGAACTGACCTTCGAGGACGGCGCCGTCGTCGACGTCGCGGCCGCGCAGGGCGAGGCCGTCGTCGAGGAGGTGCTGGCGACGGACGACGGCGCGCGCCGCCTCGGCGAACTCGGTATCGGCATGAACCGCGGCGTCGACCGCGTCACCGACAACATCCTCTTCGACGAGAAGATGGGCGGCACCGTCCACCTGGCGCTGGGCCGGGCCTACGACGCCTGTCTGCCGGAGGGCGAGGCCGGCAACGACAGCGCGGTCCACGAGGACCTCATCACGACGATGGGCGAGGGGTCACGGCTGGAGGTCGACGGCGACGTGGTGCAGGCAGACGGTCGGTTCCGGTGGGAGTAGCGCGGGACGCGGCGCCACCGCTGCCAACCGGCGAATCGGGCGCGTCGCGAAGGCCAGACGCGCCGCTCTCGGACTCGCGTCGGCACTCGGGACGGAAGAGATCGGAAAGAGGGGGTGGGGGTGGGGGGTGGTGGCACCCAAAGTGGGTGCACCCATAGCTTCGACGGTGATAATTAAGAACCTTCCGGCCCCGCCGTCTCGCGATACGTCGCCTCCCCTGAATTTCAAACGCGATACTCCGACCCGGTGGGCGGGCACGCCGTGGCCGACCGGTCGGCGACAACACCTTTGTGCTGGCACACCATACCCCGAGACGTGACGACCGTCGCACCGGAGGGGCCCGACGGGGCCGACAGCCCGCGGGTGAGGCAGGCCGAGCGGGCCGACCTGCTGGAGGTCCACCGCATCGAGCAGTCGGCGTTCCCGCAGCCGTGGCCGTTCTCGGCGCTGGAGAGCTACCTCGGCGAGGAGGGGTTCCTGGTGGCCGAGGCCGACGGCCCCGAGGACGTCCCCTCGGTGGCGGGCTACGTCGTCGCCGACACCGTCCCGAACCACGGGACCCCGCTCGGACACATCAAGGACATCGCGGTCCGCGACGAGTACCGCCGCGAGGGCGTCGCCAGCGCACTGCTGGAACGGGCCCTCGGCGTCCTCGCTCTGACCGGCGCCGGCTCGGTCAAACTGGAGGTCCGGGCCGACAACCACGGGGCGCGACGTCTCTACCGGCAGTTCGGCTTCGAACACCGCAAGACCATCCCGAACTACTACAGCAACGGCGAGAACGCGCTCGTGATGGTCCGCCTGCTCTGAGACCCGACGGCATATACGTCCGGGCCGTCTCTGTGGACGTACGATGGGATACGCCTGTCCAGTGTGCGGCGACCCCCAGTCCGACGCCGGCCACCTCGCGAACCACCTGGCCTTCACGGCGCTGACCGGTGGCGACGACCACGAGACCTGGCTGGACGACCACGTCGACGACTGGGGCCAGATGGGCGAACCGGAGCTGGCCGAGGCCGTCGTCGACCACGCCGAGGAGACGGAGTTCCCGCAGGTGTTCGAGGAGAGCGGGCTCGACGACGACGGACACGACCACGACCACGCACACACCCCGACGAGCGACCTGCCGCCGGGGGCCGACAGTCAGCGCGGCCGGTCGATGAGCGACGACGACCGTGCCGTCCTCGCCGAGGCCCGCGACCTCACCCGCGAGATGCTGGACGACGAGGCGGACGACGCGTCCGAAGGCGAAACCGAATAAGCCCGCCGGCCCCTAGGCCCGCACATGGAGACCGAGGGGCAGTTCTCGCCGACCACAGTCGCCGAGGCGCGTGACCGCTACGAGTCGTTCGGCCCGACCGCACAGGTCGTGGTCAAGGAGGTCGCCAAGGCGATGGGACTGGACGCCGACGAGTACGAACAGCGAGTCACGAGCGACGTGGTCGAGACGGCGCGCGACGTCCTCTTCGCCGAGTCGCTCGCCGTGACCGTCGGGACGACCGCTGAGTTCGAGTCGTGGCGGGCCGACACGGACCACGAGGTCACCCTCGTCGGGTCCGAGAACGTCGCCAACGTCGTCTGGCACGCCCCGCCGTTCGCCGACGAGGCGGTGGCGGCGACGTTCCAGTCCGAGCGCCGGGCCGCCGTCGGCACCCTCCGCCGGCAGGCGTTCGGTCGCATATACAGCGAGGTCGTCTGATGCGGACGGTCACCCGGAACTTCATCCTCGGTGTGGCCGTCGTCGTCGTCCTCCTGCTGGCGCTCGGGGCGCTCCCGAGCTACCTCAAGAGCGGCGACCCGTACTACCTCACCGCGACGGCCGAGAACGAGAGCATCGCCGCGGCCAACGGGAGCGCGGTGAACGCGAGCAACCTCTCGGCCCAGCGGTACCCCTACACGACGGCGGCGCTCGCGGACGCGACGGCCAACGGGAGCGACGGCGACGGCCGGTCAGACCCCTACTGGCGCGGTCCCGTCGGGCTGAAAGGCGCGTTCACGCACTCGCCGTTCGACGAACTCGACGCCCTCCGACAGCAGGTGCCCGAGGCGGCCGACGACGAGACGGTGGTGGTCCGCCACGACGGTACGCTTTACCGCCTCGCGGTGACACAGCAACCATGAGCCGAGAGCCGACCCACGACTGGCCCGTCGTCGAGTCCGAGGCGGAGTACGAGACCGGGTGGTACACCGGCGGCTACGACCGCGTGCGCCAACCCGACGGCTCCGAGAAGGACTACTACTGGGCGGAACTGCCCGACGCCGTCGTCGTCGTCGCGCGAACGGGCGACGAACTCGTCCTCGTCGACCAGTTCCGGCCGACCATCCGCGAGCAGTGCCTCGAACTCCCGGCCGGTATCGTCGAGGACGGCGAGTCCTACACGACCGCCGGCGCACGCGAACTCCGCGAGGAGACGGGGTTCGACCCCAGCGGCGTCTCGCTGCTGGAGGAGTTCTGGTGTTCCACCGGCGTCCTGCGCCACCGACGCGGCATCGTCTTCGCGGAGGGGCTGACGCCGGTCGACCGGCGCCTCGACGACAACGAGTTCCTCTCGGTGACGACGGTCCCCGTCGAGGACGCGCTCGACGTCGCCCGCCGCGAACCGGCCAACGACGCCACCATCGAGGGCGTCCTGCTCGCACGGGCGGAGGGCCTGCTCTGAGACCGGCGGGTATCGGCGGCTACCCGCGTCCGGTGAACGTTTAGGCCTCGGCCGCTAGCGGTCCCACATGGACGGCGAAATCGGGACCGAGGAACTCCGGTCGCTACTCGACGACGAGGACGCCCGCGTCGTGGACATCCGCCCGCCGGCGGCGTTCCGGCGCGGCCACATCCCCGGCAGCGAGAACGTTCCGTTCCAGTCGCTCGTCGACGAGGTCGAACGGTTCGAGGGCGCGGACCGCGTCGTGACGGTGTGCCCCCACGGGAAATCGAGCGTGCAGGCCGCCCGCCTGCTGGCCTCCTACGAGGGGTTCGACGGGACGGTCGAGAGCTTCGCACCCGGCCTCGACGGGTGGGACGGACCGCTCGACGACGGCCAGTCGGCCGAGACCGCCGAAGCAACCGCCGACGAAGGCCCGGACGCTCCGTTCTGAACGTCACCGGGCGGTCGCAGCGTCGAGCCAGCATTCGGCGGCCCGCAGACAGCAGGTGGGCACGCGATATCTCTTCGAGCGACGGACCTCTGGATACGCTTCGAGGGCCTCGTCCGTCCATTCACCATCTTGTCCCTCTTTGTCCCTCGACGAACGCCTTCGCAGAACTATAGCTACGAAATCCGGGAATATACAATGTCTTATGCGCATAGATAGTGTGAAATGTCCTCAATTGTAGCACGTACGCACCAATAGGGGGGAGGAGTAAAATTAGAACTATCATATCTGGATTCGAAATATCGAAAGCAGATGTAGAAACTCGTCTGGCGCCAAAACAAATATAGAAATGATAGATATGGTGGTGGATGGGCAAAAATTATATCCACTTGTGCCTTCTGAAGCTATCTTCCCCGCACATCCGCCGTTCCTGACTCCGAATCGGACTGGAAGGCGCTGCGCGTGACTCCCTCTCTAAGATAACGACTGTACGCTTGTTACGAAAGTGGCCAGCCGTCCACGACACGCTACGACCCTCCAGAAACGTCGATATAGAGAAACTAATTTTTCGCCCGGTACATAACGTATTTCAGACCTATTCGGAACTGCGGAGTGTTGTGATTTCACGCCTTTCCAGCTGAAACAAGGTCGTGATAGATTCGGTATAGTTTCGCGAACCCAGCCGCTCGTCGGGCCTTCCGTGGTGGCTGGCCCGTTCCCGACGGCCTGCTGGTCGGTCCGGCCGTCTCGACGCTGGCGCCGCCCTGTCACGTCGCCGTCGCCGGCGGTCTGGGGACATCGGCGAGAGGTGAGACGCCGTGCCGATACCGATGCCGTTATGAACCATGAACGACGACCGGAAACCGGAGTAGCGTTACTCCAGCCGTACGCTCTCGCACTCGCGAGAGCGAACCGTCAGTCGAACGTGTCACCTCGGCGGTCTGCCACCACCGCCGCTTTCGCGACCCGGCCGCGCCCCACCGTCGCGGTCGGTTCGCTCTCGACGTTCTGCCCCTCGCCGGCCGCCCGATGGCGCCCGGTTGCGGGGCTCGAGGCACCTACTGTGTCGGACACCCCCGTATCGTCGTCGCACTTCCGATAGCGGCGCCCCTCGACCCGCGCTGGCCGGCGTCGGCGAGTCGCCGAGCACGACGGTGTCTGTCACCCCGTGGCACCGGTACACATTTATCGGTCGACGCGAAAGCAGACGTACATGTCCGGTAGCAGCCAGTCCCCTCTCCGAGAGGTGGTACCGAGCGACGCGACGCCCGAGTCTGTGGACCCGACGGACGTACGGGCGGCCCTCGACGCCGACCGTGCGACCGTCCGCCAGCGAGGCGCGCGCGTCTGTGTGACACTCGCCGACGCCGACGTCGACGCCGTCCGACCGCTCGTCGACGCACTCGGCCGGGCGCTACGTGACGACGACCCCGGCGTGGTCCAGACTGCCGCGGCGGCGCTCACGCGGGCCGCCGAGGCCGATGCCGACGCCGTCACGGGGGTCCTCGACCGCGCGGCGGCGCTGGCCGACGCCGACCTCGGTGGGGTCCAACTGGCGGGTGCGCGACTGCTCGCGGCCGTCGCCAGGGCGGCACCGGACCACTGCACGCCGGTCGTCGGCACCCTCCTCGACCGGCTCGGCCAGCCACCGGCTCACGACGACGCAGCGTCGGTCGCCGCGCGCGTCGACGACGGCGTGACCCAGCGGACGGTCCGACAGCACGAACAAGAGGAGCAGCGATACGAACGGGTCGCCCGGCAGACGTTCGCCAACGTCGCCGTCGCGGCGGCCGAGGTGGACCCGTCGGCGGTCGCCGACCACGTCGACACCGCTGCCGACCTCACCGGCGCCCCGGACCCGGTCGTGCGTGGGGCGGCGCTGGACCTCCTGGCCGCCCTCGCTCGCGAGGACCCGTCGGCCGTCGACCCAGTCGCGGACGCCGTCGTCGCGTGTCTCGACGCCGACGAGAGCGTCGTCCGCGCACGGGCCGTCAAGACGCTCGGCTTCCTCGAGGACGGGCGACACGCCGACGCACTCGAGACCGTCGCGGAGTCGGACCCGGACGAGGACGTGGCGGCTCTCGCCGACGAGACGGCGGCCTTCCTCGCCGAGTAGCGCGCCCTCAACAGTCCATCGCTCGTTTCGTACAGTACCAGTAGGTACCGCCGAACGTGACGAGACACCCGACGACTAGGATGAGGTCGACGAGCGCGATGACGTAGGCGGCGGTACCGGGACGGAGAAACAGGAACGAGAACGCCAGCAGGACCCCCATCACGAGGACGACGGCGAGCAACAGCGGCATCCGGTCCCGCTGGCTGCACGCCGCGTCGAGGACGGCGTCTGTCAGTGCCATACGTTCGCATCCCTCTGGAGGGACATTAACGTCCCGGTCGGACGCGGGGCCGGCGACACGCGGGGACGACCGACCAGCGCCGTGGACAGGCCGCCGGGTCGACCCCGCGCTGTCCGGTACTTTTATACTCGGAGCCCGGGTGTCTCGGGTGTATGGAACGTGCGCTCGTGAGCCTCAGAGACACGGAGCCGTATCGCGAACTACTGGCCGAAGCGGCGGACTGCGTGGACGACACCGACGGCGAGCTCGTCCTGTTGTGGCACCTCGACGAGGCGGAGTACGACGCCGACGTCGACACCCTCGAATCGGTCGGGCGGGTCGAACACGCGGCGTACGACCACTCGGCCGTCATCGACGGGGCAGCGGCGGACGCGGGGGCGTTCGTCGACTCGGTGCTCGGGGCGACCGGCGTCGAGACGACGACGGTGGTCGCCGTCGACTCGGCGGCCACCCGGGCCCGACACGTCCTCGACACCGCCGCCGAGCACGACTGCGACCACGTGTTCATCGTGGGCACGTCCCGGTCGCCCGCCGGGAAGGCCGTCTTCGGGGACTTCGCCCAACGTGTCATCCTCAACTTCGACGGCTTCACCACCGTCCTGACGGAGTGAGCGGGGACAAGCGACGGGGTCAGTAGGCCGGCGGGTTCAGACGGTCCGGGAGAGCCCAGCGCCGGACGAGCACCCCGACGACGCCGCCGGCGACGCCGACGAACCCGGTGAGGGGCGCGAACAGGACGAAGCCGACGAGGCCGTAGAACGGCGCCCAGTAGAGGAACACCTGTCCGGAGCCGGCGTACCAGAGGGCGAGGAACACCGCAGTCGCCAGTACCGTGAGGACCGCGGCACCGGTCGCTGCGGCGCGGACCCCCGCCGCCATCCCGTCGTAGACGTTCGTCCCGAGCGCGAGCCCGGCGACGAGACCGCCGACCGCGCCGCCGCAGACGACGACGCGGGCCCAGCCGTCGAGCCCGTGGACGAGGAACGCGGCGACGACGTACACGACGACACTACTCGCACCGGCCGCGGTCACCCACCACGGCCGGCCGACGACGTCGGCGACGAACCGGTGGCGGATCGCTGTAGCAGCCATGGACGGACGCTGGTCCGGTTACCGTTTGTATCTTGGGGTGTGCGAACACGACTCCCGGCGGGACACTCACTCGACGGTCGGGCGGACGAGCCGGTCGCGTCGCGCCACGCAGCGACGACGGCGGCGTGCGCGGCCCGCATAGCTGTGGGACGGCTCCGGGCGTAACGGTTTTACCGCGGTTCGGCGTTGTTGGAGCCGAGACATGGACTCATACGACGTCGTCGTCGTCGGTGCGGGACCGGACCCGGCGAACCCGTCGGTCGACGGGTTCGCGATGGGGTATCGCCACGCCGAAGCGTTCGAGAACGACGCCCGCTGTTCGGTGGTCGGCGTCGCGGACGTCGTCCCGGAGCACGGGGCCGCCTTCGCCGAGGCGTTCGACCTCCCGGAGGCGGCCGTCTACGAGGACTACGGGACGATGCTGGCCGAACTGGACCCGGACGTCGCCACGGTCGCCGTGCCGCCGGCGGTCCACCACGACGTCGTGGTCGGCTGTGCGCGGAGCGACACCGTCGACGCGGTCCACTGCGAGAAGCCGATGGCCACGAACTGGCCGGACGCACAGCGGATGGTCCAGGAGTGCTGGCGCCGGGACGTGCAGCTGACGTTCAACCGCCAGCGCCGCTTCGGCAAGCCGTTCGTCGAGGCGAAGCGCCTGCTGGACGACGGCGAGATAGGCGACCTGCGGCGGGTCGAGATAACCTGGGGCGACTTCTACGACATCGGCGCCCACACCGTCGACCTCGCGGGGATGTTCAACGACGAACGCGGCGCCGAGTGGGTGCTGGCCGCGCTCGACTACCGCGAGGAGGACGTGCGGTTCGGGGCCCACCAGGAGAACCAGATGTGGGCGCAGTGGCGCTACGACAACGGTGTCTACGGCACGCTCTCGGGCGGCGAAGGGGGCGACTTCGCCGACGCCTCGTTCGTGCTCCGGGGAGCGACCGGCGAGATACGCATCGACGTGGACGACGGCCCGATGCTCGAAGTCGCACACGGCGGCGACCGCGAGGCCGTCGACGTCGACGGCGAGACGATGCACGTCACCGGGTCCGAGGGCGACCGCTACGGGTCGGCGTTCCAGGACCGGTCGGCCGCGGAGGTCGTCGACGCCCTCGAGGCGGCTCGCGAACCGGTCACCAGCGGGCGGCGCGGCCTCAACACCACCGAGATACTGTTCGCCGGCTACGAGTCGGTCCAGCGGAACGGCCGGGTCGACCTGCCCGCCGACATCGACGGCCACCCGCTGGAGGAGATGGTCGCCTCGGGTCGATTGACGCCCGAACCGGCCGACGAGTAACCGCGGCGCCGCCGTCAAGTGGCGTGCCCGCGGTCCCACCCGTGGTCGATACCTGGGTGGGGGTCGTGCGGTTCCGCCGCAACCGAGGCCGCCGGGAGACCGACCGGTGGCCACGTCCCGATTCCGGTCAGTCCTCGAGCGGCGCGCTGTCCCAGTACTCGTGGTCTGGTTGGGTGCGGAAACACGCGGTCTGGTGGGTGCCCTCCCCGGACAGGGTCGGACAGCCCTCCCGACACGCCTCCCGCGCCTCCGGACAGCGCGTGTGGAACCGACAGCCGCTCGGTGGGTTCACCGGGTCGGGGATGTCTATCTTGCGCATCGGCGGCTCGCTCGCGCCGGCCGCGTGGAGCGCGAGGTCCGGCGTCGCCCACCGCAGGACGTTCGTGTACGGGTGGCCGGGGTCCTCGATGAGCTCCTCGGCCGGCCCGACTTCGACGAGTTCGCCCAGGTACATCACGCCGATGCGGCCGTCGCCGTGTTCGGCGAAGTACCGGGCGTTCGAGAGGTCGTGGGAGATGAACACGAACGAGGTGTCGAAGTCGTCCTGCAGGTCCAGCATCAGGTCCATCATCTCCACCCGCAGCGAGACGTCCAGCGCGCTGATGGCCTCGTCCGCGAGGATGAGGTCCGGGTTCATCAGGAGCGCCCGCGAGAGGGCGACCCGCTGTTGCTCGCCGCCACTGAGTTGGTGTGGATAGCGGTCGGCGAAGTCCGCCGCCGGGTTCATGCCGACCCGTTCGAGCAGCGAGTAGATGCGCTCGCGGCGCTCGCTGCGGCCCACGTCCGGGTGGGTCAGCTTGATGGGCTGGGCGAGGATGTCGACGATGCGCTGGTTCGGGTTCAGCGAGCTCCCGGGGTCCTGGTGGATTATCTGGAGCGACGAGCGTATCTCGTCGAACGGGATGTCGACGTCGCCGCGGCCGTCCTTGGCCGCCCAGACGTCCTGCCCGCGGTAGCGGACCGTGCCCCCGGTGGGTCGCTGGAGCCCGATGCTTGTCTTGCCCAGCGTCGACTTCCCACAGCCGCTCTCGCCGACGAGCGCGAGGACGTCGTTCTCCTCGATGTCCAGCGAGATGCCGTCGACGGCCCTGACGACGTCGGGGTCCTCGAAGAGGTCGAACAGCCCCTGCTCCTCCTCGAAGTGGACCTCGACGTTCTCCAGCGAGACGAGCGGTGCGTCGTCCTGCGCGGCCGTGGCGGCGGTGTCGTGGGTCCGGCTCATGGGTGGTCCTCCGTGTCGGCGCCGCCGGCGTCGTCCGCGACGGCCTCGAAGTTCAGGTCGATGGTCTCGCGCGCCCGCTCCCAGTGGTGACAGGCCGTGCTGTGGTCGGTCCCGGTCCGGTAGAACTCGGGGTCGACCTCACGGCACTCCTCGGTCGCCAGCGGACAGCGGGGCGCGTACGAACAGCCCGAGGGCACGTTGACGGGGGCGGGGCTCTGGCCCTCGATGGGCCGCATCTCCTCTAACGGCGCGTCGAGGTTCGGGGTGGCGTTCAGCAGGGCCCGCGTGTATGGGTGGCCCGAGTTCCCGATGAGTCGGTCCCGCGGGGCCACCTCGATGAGGTCGAAGGCGTACATCACGGCCATCCGGTCGGCGAGCGCGGCCACCAGCGGCAGGTCGTGCGTGATGAACACCATCGTCAGGTCGTACTTCTCCTGGAGCTCCTGGAGGAGCATCAGGATAGAGCGCTGCATCAGCAGGTCGAGCGCTGCCGTCGGCTCGTCCATCACGAGGACGTTCGGTTCCAGCACCAGCGAGAGCGCGATGAGCGCCCGCTGTTGCATCCCGCCCGAGAGCTCGTGGGGGTACGAGTCCAGCACGCGCTCCGGGTCGAGGTAGAGGTCGGTGAGGAGTTCCCGAGCGCGCGCCATCCCAGCGGTCACGTCGGCGTCGTGGGCCTTCAGCGTCTCCTCGAAGTGGCCGCCGACCGACATCGTGGGGTTGAACGAGCTCATCGCCCCCTGGAACACCATCGCGACCTCCTCCCAGCGGAACTGGCGGAGCTCCTCGTCGCCCAGTTCCAGGACGTCGATAGTCGTCCCGTCTTCCTTGTGGTAGAGGATCTCCCCGGAGAGACGGCCGGGGTCGGGAATCGCGTCCAGCATCGCCGACGCGAACATCGACTTCCCGCTGCCGCTCTCGCCGACGACGCCGAGGACCTCGTTGCGCTCGACGGCCATGCTCACGTCGTCCAGGACGAACGTCTCGCCGTCGTCGTACGTGACTCGGGCGTCGCGCATCTCGATGATGGGGTCGGTCGCCGCCGCCGGGTCGCCGTCTCGTCGCGTCGTAGCTTCCTGAGCCATCTCAGAGCACCTCCGTCACGCCGGCGTCCTCGTCGTCGCTGGCCGTCGACTTCGACTCGCCGGCCATCCGGGTCCGGACCCGGGGGTTGAACACGCGGTCCATCCCCTGTCCGAGGAGGATGAGCCCCAGCGAGAGGCCCATGATGGCGACCATCGGCGCCAGGAGCCAGTGGGCCGCGCTCCACGAGAACAGCGCGCCGCCGCTGTACGCGAAGTTCAGCGTCACGCCCCAGTTCTGGGTGGAGTACGGCAGGACCCCGAGGAAGTACAGGCCCACCGAGGCGAACATGACGTAGCGCGCCGCGAACACGAAGTTCACCGTCACGTACGGCATCAGGTTCGGGACGATGTCCTTCGCGATGATGCGTGGTGTGCCGACGCCCATCGTCCGCGAGGCCTCGACGTAGTCGTTCTCGCGGATGGTGAGCACCTGCGAGCGCAGCGACCGGCCGAGGCCGGCCCAGTAGCTGATGTTGATGATGACGCCCAGCAGGATTGGGTTCTCGGGGTTCAGCGTCACCGCGAGGATGATGACGAGCGGGAGGCCCGGAATCGCCATCACGAGGTCCGAGAAGGACATCAACGTGCGGTCGACGCGCCCGCCCTTGTAGCCGGCGAGGGTGCCGATACCGACCGCGATGCCCGTCGCCCAGACGGCGCCGGCGGTGATCATCAGCAGGATGGACGGCGTCGAGTGGATGATGAGCGCGGCGAGGTCGACCCCCGACGCGGTCGTGCCGAGGGGATATTTCATGTTCTCGAACAGCATGAGGTAGCGCGGCGCCTGGCTGGTCGAGGGTTCGCGCCACAGACCCAGCACCGCGACGACCGCCATCAGTACGTAGAACCCGATGATGAGGAAGCCGAGTCGCGTCCGCCAGTCGGCCCACGCGACCACCATCGGTGTCCGGATCCGCTCCTCGTACACCTCGCGGAGCCGGTCGCTGGTCGACATGTCCGGGGCCGACGTGCTCTCGCTCCGCCAGTCGACGCCCGTGCTGTCCGTCTCAGTATGCTTCATCTGACTCACCTGCGCTGATCCGCGGGTCGATCTTGCTGTAGGTCAGGTCGGCGACGTACACGCCCAGCACCAGCGCCACGGTGATGACGAGGAACGTCCCCATCATCAGCGGGTAGTCGTTGGCGTTCAGCGCCGATATCATGTAGTAGCCGAGTCCGGTGTAGGAGAATATCTGCTCCAGGATGACGGTCCCGCCCAGGCGGAAGCCAAGCAGGAGCAGGAACCCGGTGTACATCGGCAGGATGGCGTTCCGCGCGACGTACCGAGTCGCGATACGCCGGTCCGAGAGGCCACGGAGGCGCGCGACCTGCACGTAGTCGTTCCCGAGCACCTGGATGCTGTTGCCGCGCATCGCGAGGGCCTGCCCGCCCGCCGCGCCCAGCGTGTACGAGAAGATGGGGAGCACGCTGTGTTTCAGGGCGCTGACGACGAACGGCACCCCGAGCTCCCGTTCGACGCCGTTCGCGACCGTCCCCGCCGTCGGGAGCCAGCCGAACTGGTAGGCGAAGACGTACAGCGCGATGACGGCGACCACGTAGAACGGGACGGACATCAGGGAGATGGAGACGCCGGTCAGCACCTGGTCGAACCGGGAGCCCTCCCAGTAGGCCTGCAGCGACCCGAGGAAGATGCCGACCACGAAGACCAGGACCGTCGAGACGAGCACGACGAACACCGTCCACGGCGCCGCGCTGGCGAGGATCGACACGACGGGCTCGCCCAGCGAGATGGACTCGCCGAGGTTCCCCTGGAAGAGCGCGGCCATGTAGTCGACGTACTGGCGCCAGAGGGGGGCGTCGGGCTGGATGTTCTGGAGGTTCGCGATTCTGGCGTCCACCTCGTCGGCCGGCACGCCCTGCCGGAGGAGTTGTGCGCGTAACAGCGTGAACGGACCACCGGGGAGCAACCGGACCAGCCCGAAGGTCAGCGACGCCACGAGGTATATCGTGACGAACACTCGGGCGGTCCGCCGCACGTAGTAGTTGACCATTGCGTACGTTCTCTGGTGGTGTTATTTCGTCGCGCTCAACTTGCCCTGCTTGGGGAGCCAGTGCGAGGGCCACTTGACGCCGCGGGCCGGGTCGTCCTTCGAGACGACGTCCCAGTCGGCGTCGGTGAGCCACGACTGGTCCAGCTTGCCGACCAGCCCCAGCACCGGGAGGTTCTGGTTGTGGTGCCACGCGACGCGCCGGACCGTCTCGGCGACCTGTGCCTCGTCCTGGGTCGTCGCGACGGTACGTATCTCTTCGAGCGGGTTCAGCGTCATCTCGCCGGAGCCGTCCATCGCGGGGACGGTGTGTTCGCCCGTCGAGAAGTTGTGGCCACCGCTGATGTCGGGGGCCTTCAGCTGCCAGCGCAGCGGGAAGTACGGGAACGACGACCGGGCGCCGCCCGGCAGCCAGTAGAACGCGCCCATCTTGAAGTTGGACTCGACGTAGGCGCCGAAGTAGTCGCCGCCGGGCAGCGAGTTGATGTCGAAGTCGAAGCCGAAGGCGTTCAACTGGTCGACGACGGTGTTGGTCGCCGTCGTCCAGTCGGTCCACCCGGCGGGGGTGACGTAGCTCCCGCCCAGCGTGTTGCCGTCGCCGTCGCGCCACTTGCCGCCGGACTTCGAGTAGCCCGCCTCGCGGAGCAGGGCGGCAGCCTTCTTGGACTGAGTCGCGTCCATCCCGTACCCCTCGAAGCTGTCGTAGGCGTCACCGAGCCACGACTCCTGGTCGGACGGGGCGATACCGGTGACCTTCGGGGCGGGGTCTTTCGTCCGGGGGCCGGCGTTCTCGGCGACCTGCTTGCGGTTGACGACGTGGGCGACCGCCTGGCGGACCTTCCGCTTCCCGAAGACGGGGTCGTCGTGGTTGAACATGATACCGTAGCCCCACTTCGCCGGGAGCTGGACCTCCTCGACGCGGTCCGGGAAGTTCGCGACGATCTTCGGCGGAGCGAACAGGCTCGTGACGACGTCGAGTTCGCCGCCCATCAGGCCCTGCTGGAGCGCGGTGTTGTCCTGTCGGCTCAGGAGTTCGTACGTCTCGAAGTTGACGTTGTCCGCGCTGTGGAAGTCGTCGTTGCGCGAGAGGGTCCACGCCTGGTCGTTCTTCGACTCGTAGGAGAACGGCCCGTTGCCGTGGATGTCCTCCTCCCACTGGAACTGCTGGATTGCCGCCGCGTCCTTGTCGAGGAACTGCTCGTAGACGGGCTGGTAGCCGTGGATACGGAGGTCGCCGTTGGCCAGCGTGTGCTTGATTATCTCCGGGTTCGAGGGTTTCTTCAGCGTGATGACGACCGTCTTGTCGTCCTCGCCCTTCGCGACGCTGTCGGCGAAGTCCCACAGGGTCGCCCCCGTCTTCTTCATCAGCTTGAACTGCAGGATGACGTCGTCGGCGGTGACGGGGTCGCCGGTGTCCCACGTGAGGTCCTCGCGAAGGGTGAGCGTGACCGTCTCGCCCTCGAACGACCAGCTCTCGAGGCCGGCCAGTTCGAACTCCTGGGTGGCGAAGTTGTAGGCGGCGAACCGCTCGAAGAGGTGGTTCCCGGCGATCCAGTCGTAGTTCTGGGTCGCCATCGGGTTCACGTGGAGATTCGAGGGGACGCCGTTGTTCGTCGCACCGGTGAGGGTCGCGCCGAGCACCCCCGACCCGCCATCGCTGTCGGTGGCCCCGCCGTCCTCGCTCTCGGTCGCACCGCCGTCGCCGCCGTCGCCCCCACAGCCGGCCAGCGCCGCTGCCCCGGAGACTCCTGTCAATTTGACGAACTTCCGTCTGCTAATCAGGTCGCTGTAGTCGTCGGTCGCTTGTGACATGCGTACAGTCAGACGAGTCTGCTAACCACTATTAAATATTTTGGTCAATCATGCACATAGACGTCGGTTCGGCGCCGAACTGGCGTCCGTTCCGGGGGGCGAGCGCCCACTCTCGACGGGGTCGACGGGGCAGTCGCGCCGGCGCGCGGACCGGCGAAAGAGTTAACAGTCGAGATTCGGTACCAGTGACAATGCGCCCAGACGAATCACGGGGCCTCTCTCGCCGGAGCTTCGTCCGTTCGGCGGTGGCTATCGGCGGGACCAGTGCCCTCTCGGCGTGCCTCGAGCGAGAACAGTCCAAACTCGACGACGAGCGAGAGCGGACCCAGACGGCGACGGACCCGGAGCCGTCGTTCCCGCGGGGTGACCCCGACGCCGTCCCCGACGGTCAGCACCGCTGGGGGGAGTACCTCGTCCGCGACGCACACGGGAACACGGTGCCACCACAGCAGCTGGTCGTCGTCGGCCTCGCCTACGAGGGGTCGGTCCCGCCGACGGACGACGAACGCGCACGGGTCGAGGACACGCTCAGTCTCCTCGACCGGGCGTTCCAGTGGGGGACCGGCGGCGACGCCGGCGCGGCGTTCAACCGCGGCCTCCTGTACATGTTCGGCTACGCACCCCGGTACTTCGACCGGGTCGGCGACGTCCCCGAGGGACTGGCGACGCCGGAGTCCGTCCTCGACGCGGTCGGCGAGGACCCCGGGAAGGCGGACGCCTACGACGCGGTGATGGTGCTGACCAGCGACGTCGGGTCGGTCGTCCTCGCCGCGGAGGCGGCGCTGTTCGGCGAGGTCGAGACGGTCAACGGCCTCCCCGTCGAGTCGACGTTCGAGGGCGTCTTCTCGAAGGTCGACCGACACACCGGCTACGTCGGGAAGGGTCTGCCCGCCGACAAGCTCGACAACGACGACATCCCGGAGGACGCCCCGCTGTCGATGGGGTTCAAGTCCGGGTTCCGGGACAACCTCCCGAGCGAGGACCGGGTCACCATCGACGACGGCCCGATGGCCGGCGGGACGACCATCGCCTCCTCGACGCTCCGCATCGACCTCGACCGCTGGTACGACCAGTCCCGCGAGGAACGCACGGCGGAGATGTTCTGTCCCGCCCACAGCGCCGAGGACGTCGGCCCAACGGGCGAGAAACTCGGGAGCGACAGCGGCATCACGGAGGCAGACGCCGAGAACGTCGACGCCCACGCCAGGGAGTACGGTCGCGTCGGGCACACCCAGAAGGTGGCCCGCGCCCGCGACGAGGACTTCGAACCCCGCATCCTCCGCCGGACCGAGGGCGTGGCCGACACGGTGTCCGACGGCGCGGGGTTCCAGTTCAACGCCATCCAGGAGACGATGGCCGACTTCGTCGAGACCCGGCGGGCGATGAACGTCGACGAGTACGACCACGAGGTGCCGGCCGAGGACCACGGCATCGTCGACTACATGGGGGCGATTCGACGCGGCAGCTACCTCGCCCCACCGCGTGACGAGTGGGCGCTCCCGGTGGTCTGACGATGCGGACAGGTGTCCTCGCGGTCGCGCTGTCGCTGTTGCTCGTCCTCGCCGGGTGTTCGGCGGGCGAGGCGTTCGGGACGGACCAGACCCCGGCCCGAGAGGACCCGCGCCTCCAGTTCGAGAACGTCACGGCGGCCGCCGGGCTGACCTACGAGGCGCGTGGGACCGGCGTCGGCAGCGGCAACTCCGGCGTCTACGTCGCCGACGTGAACGGCGACTCGTGGCCGGACGTCCTCACCATCGGCGGGTCGGACCCGGCGCTGTTCGTGAACCGGAACGGGACCTTCGCCCGGAGCGACGCGCTGCCACCCGTCGAGGGCCACGTCAAGAGCGCGGCCTTCGTCGACGTGGAGGGCGACGGCTGGCCGGACCTGTTCCTGTTCACCCGTGACGGGGCGGTCCACGCCTACCGCAACGACCGCGGGACGTTCACGGAGACCGACTACGGTCTGGGGAACCTCACCTACCCGCTGGGTGCGACGGCCGCCGACTACGACGGCGACGGGGACACGGACCTGTTCGTCTACCAGTCCGGGTCGTGGCGCGAGCGGAAGCCGGCGGGGTACTTCAACCTGAACACGACCGTCACGGCGGACAACGGGAACCCGAACTACCTCTACGAGAACGTCGGCGGCGAGTTCCGCCGAGTCGACGCCGACGCGGTCCGTGGGAACCACTGGAGTCTGGCGGCGAGTTTCGTCGACCTCACCGGCGACGGCCGGCCGGACATCCACGTCGCCAACGACTACAACGACGACACGCTGTACGTCAACCGCGGCGACGGCACCTTCGTGCGCCGTTCGCTGGGCGGCGCGACGGCGCGCAACGGGATGGCCTCCGAGGTCGCCGACCTCACCGGCGACGGGCGGCCCGACGTGTTCGTCTCGAACATCTGGTTCCCGGACCTTCAGGCCAACATGGACGAAGAGCGGTACGACCGCCTGAAGCGACTGTTGGAGTTCGTCATCCACTCCAGCAGGACGAAGGGGAACACCCTCCTCGTCAACGGCGGCGACGGCACGTTCACCGACCGGGCCGACGACCTCGGCGTGCGCCACGGCGGGTGGGCGTGGGCCGCCAGCGCGACCGACTTCGACAACGACGGCGACCGCGACCTCGTCCACACGACCCAGCACGTCGTGCGCATCGACCGGACGGACCCGGTGTACACCTACCCGATGGTGTTCCAGTCCAACGTGAGCGCGGCCGGCGACGACGGCGGGTTCACCCGCGTGAACCAGAGCGTCAACGGGATGGCCGAGACCGACGGCCGGGGGCTGGCGACGCTCGACTACGACCACGACGGCGCACAGGAGCTGGTCGTCGCCACCTACGACGACCCGTTCGTCGTCTACGACAACGGGGCCGCCGCCGACCGGAACGCCCTCCAGTTCCGGGTCGTCGACGAGGCCGGGGCGACGGCACTCGGGGCCGTCGTCACCGTGACGGCCGGCGACGACGAACAGGTGGTCCGACAGACGGCCAACGTGGACTACCTCTCGCAGGACTCCCGCGTCGAGCACGTCGGTCTGGGGGCCCACGAGACCGTGACCGTCCACGTCCGGTGGCCCGACGGCACCGAGCGACGGTTCGAGAACGTCGCCGCGAACCAGCGCCTCCGCATCACCGAGGCCGGAATCGTCGAGACGGCGCCGCTGGCCGCCTCGGACTGACGCGCCGGCCTGTGGCCATCCAAACCTATAAATAGGCGTGGTTGTCTGTTCTGACTATGCAGTCACAGCCGGAGCAACCCCTGTACAGAGACGACACCGTCTCCACTGCGAAACGCGTCGCGGACCTCCTCGACCGGATGACCCTCGAGGAGAAGGTCGGCCAGCTCGTCGGGACGTGGGCCGGCCACCTCTCCGAGTTCAAGTCCGTCGACGACGTCGCCGAGGAGGTCGTCGAGCACGACGTCGGTGCCGTCGCCTCGTTCGGCTGGGGCGGCGCCGTGGACATGCGCCTCGACGACATCGTAGCGAACGTGAACCGGCTACAGGAGGTCGCCCTCTCCGAGACGCGCCTCGGTATCCCGCTGCTGTTCAACGTCGACGCCGTCCACGGGCACGCCTACGTCGCCGAGGGGACGGCGTTCCCCAACGGGCTCGGCGTCGGCGCGACGTGGGACGTCGAGGCGGCGGAACGGGCCGCCGACATCACCGCCACCGAGGTCCGGCGGTCCGGCGCCCACCAGAACTACTCCCCGACGTGTGACGTCGCCCGGGACCCCCGCTGGGGCCGCACGTTCGAGACGTTCGGCGAGAGCCCCTACCTCTGTGGGAAGCTGGCGGCCGCGAAGGTCCGCGGCTACCAGGGCGACGGTATCGACGACGCCTCTTCGGTCATCGCGACGGCCAAGCACTTCCCGGCGTACAGCGAACCCGAACGCGGCGAGGACGCGGCGCCCGTGGAGGTGTCCGAGTACCTGTTGCGAAACGTCTTCCTGCCCCCGTTCCTCGACGTGCTGGACGCGGACGTCGAGTCGGTGATGCCCTCCTACAACGCCATCGACGGCGAGCCGTCCCACGGGTCGCGGCGGTACCTCACGGACCTCCTCCGGGGGACGCTCGGCTTCGACGGCACCGTCGTCTCGGACTGGAACGGCGTGCGGATGCTCCACGACGACCACAGGATCACCGCGGACCACCGCGGCTCCGTCAGGCAGACGCGCGACGCCGGCCTCGACGTCGCCTCCGTCGACGCCGTCGCCCACGCCGACCACCTCGTCTCGCTGGTCGAGGAGGGCGAACTGGCCGAGGCCGTCGTCGACGAGAGCGTCGAGCGCGTCCTCGAGCGGAAGTTCCGTCTGGGCCTCTTCGAGGACGCCTTCGTCGACCCCGGCGAGGCGCGCGACGTCGTCGGTGCCGACCCACACCGGGAGGCCTCGCTGGAGACGGCCCGCGAGTCGATGACACTGCTGCAGAACGACGGGCTCCTGCCGCTCGACGACGATGCGGACGTCCTCGTCGCCGGCCCGAACGCCGACGACCCGGTCCACCAACTCGGCGGCTGGAGCGTGCCTGACCCCGAGGGCACCGACGTCGTGACGATCCGCGACGGCGTCGAGGCGGCGACGACCGGCACCGTCGACTACGAGCAGGGCACGTCGATAAACGACGCGCTCGACGTCGCGGCGGCCGCCGAGGCCGCGGCCGAGGCCGACGTGGCCGTCGTCGCTGTCGGCGAACCGTGGTACCTCCACGAGTTCGGCCCCTCCGTCGACACCGGCACCGACCCCGACGAGTTCCCGAACCGGCACAGCCTCCACCTCCCGGACGCCCAGCGCGACCTCCTCGAGGCGATTCACGCGACGGGGACGCCGGTCGTCGGCGTCCTCGTCACCGGCCGGCCACTCGTCGTCGACTGGATGGCCGAGAACGTCCCGGCCATCCTCATGGCGTACTATCCGGGGACGATGGGCGGGCAGGCAGTCGCCGAGACGCTGTTCGGCGATATCGACCCCGCTGGTCGCCTCCCCATCACGGTGCCGCGCTCCGAGGGGCACCTGCAGACCCGTTTCAACCACTTCCCGCACCCGACGCCCATCGGACAGGACGAACACCCCTCCTCGTACGACCCGCTGTTCGAGTTCGGTCACGGACTCAGCTACGCCGACTTCGAGTACGGCGACGTGACGCTGGCCGACTCGGTCCTCGGCCCCCACGAGACGACGACGGTCCGGGTGCCGGTCGAGAACGTCAGTGACCGCGCCGGCACCGACGTAGTGCAGGTGTACGTCACGGACCACGCGAGTCCACGCGTGACACCGGTCCGCGAACTCCGCGGCTTCGAGCGCGTCTCGCTGATGGGCGGCGAAGCGACCACGGTGGCCGTCGAACTCGACGCCACCGAACTCGGTCGGGTCGACAGCGACGGCGAACGACAGACAGAGGCGGGTTCGTACACCGTCCGCGTCGGCGAGCAGACGGTCCCGCTGACCATCGAGACGACCTACGACTGAACGCCGTCGAACGAGATCGCCTCGAGCGTGATCTTCTGGGCCTCGAGGTCCTCGAACACGGCCCCCCAGCCACCGACGGAGAGCTCGTCCTCGCCGGTGTCCAGCCACACGATGGAGTACGTCGAGAGGCGCTCCAGCGAGGGGTCGTGGTTCACGAAGATGTCGGGGTAGTAGATGCCCGTCAGCGTCCCGGTGACCGTCCGGAACTCGCTGCTCGCCACGTCGCGGCCCTCGATGGTGACGGCGACGGACGCGCCGTCGTGGTGCAGCGGGGTGACGTCCCGGATGAACTCCTTGAGGCTGATGTACGTCTTCGGCAGCTGCTGGTTCGACGAGAGGGGCCCCCAGGAGTACCAGAGACAGGTCTGGAAGTACCAGTGGTTGATGAACGAGAGGATGTCGTCGTTGATGAGGATACCGTAGTTCTCCGCGGCCCGCGAGTTCGGTGCGAAGTAGGTCCGGCTCCGGTCGACGACGGTGAGGAACGGCCCGGGTATCTTGACGACCCGCATCTCGAAGTTCGGGCCCGAGAGGTCCCACGCCTCGCTCCGCTCGGCCAGGTCCGGCTCGTAGTAGACCGCGGCGTGAACGATCACGTCCCGCTCCGCGGCGGCCCTGAGGTCCGTCCGCAGCGACTCGAACTGGTCGGCGGTCAACGCGACCTCGACGGCAACGTCGGCCTCGCGGACCTGCGTCCGGACGTGTTCGAGGACCGTCTCGGCGTGTTTGACGACGCCCACCCGGTGGTCGTTGAGGTCCGGCTGCTCCCATCGGTCCTCGAGTTCCTCGGCGGCGTTGCTGAACAACTCACCGCGTTCGCGCAGATGCGCGAGGATGTCGACCGGGTCCGACGGCTCTGCGTGCAGTCGGTCCTGGTCTATCGTCTCGACGAACCCCTTCGACTCCAGCGACCGGAGCGTCTCGTACACCTGTGAGGTCGGCACGTTGGACTTCTTCGCGACGTCGACGGCGGGCAGCCGGCCGTAGTCGACCAGCGTCAGGTACGCCTCGGCCTCGTACCCCGTGAGGTCGGCGTTCTCGAGCGCCCGCTTGAGCGTGTCCCGGTCCATGTCCCATGCCTCGAGCCCCGGGTATGAATGTCTATCGCACAGCGATGCCGGATATATAAGAAATATTGTGATTGTTGCCGAGTGGGCCAGGAACGGAGTAATTCTTAATCTATCACATCAAAGAATGGAAAAGTATGGGGCAGAATAGAACCAAGACGAACTGAGACAATGACTCAGAGAATTAACGAAACAGAAAGAAGATATTTCTGATAGGTCGATTTTCGATGTGTAACGGCCGAATAAATATCTTCTACGATACGTCCGGACCGCTCAGCACCCCGCAGATGTCGGTTTCCAGCGTCGTGAGTCCTTGCCGCCGTCGGCACGAACAGCACTCTCGGTCGATACTGCTCTAACGCGTGTACTGATGTTACGAACGACGTCGCTGTCGGTCGGTGCGGGCCCTGACGAATCGCCACCAGTACGTGCCGACCAATCTAATATCGATGCCGAATTCTGATATTGGTTCTCAAATAGGGAAAACAGAGACATATTCTGTGGGTGTATTGTGGCAAATGGTGAAATATGGCTATTTTGAGGACATATTCGGGACTGTATCATTGAAACGGGGTCAGATTTGCGGCCGTTTGTCGAAAAAAGAGTGAATGAGTTTGTATCTGGCGGACTCACAGCGAAAACGGCCGAAACGTGCTGCCGATTGTCTATCGCTGTCGTTCGGTAGCTCTCGTCGTGGTACGCCGGTGGTGGCTCGGTCGAAAACGCATCGTCACAAGGGGCTCAGCGGGGGTAACTGCTCGTCATCGCCACCGACGTACGGTACGCGACCTCGGTTGAAAAGGTCGTCCATCGACCGTGACCGTCCGACGGCAGGTCGGTATCGTCGCCGACACTGTGTCGTCGTGCCGCGTCGGCCCGTGCTACAGGTCCGCCTTGAGCCAGACGTAGTCGCACGGGTCCAGCAGGAAGGTGACCCCGCCGTCCTCGACGTGGGAGCCGCCGGTGCCGACGACCCGCTCGACGTCGACGTCGGGCACCTCGAACCCGACGACGGGCTCGCGGTACTCGTCGGCGAAGTTGTGCGCACACAGGAGGGCCGTCCCCTCGTGGTCGATGCGGTGGATGAACACGTCCTTGTGTCCGGAGTCGACGATGGTGTACTCGCCGTCGTTGATGACCGGGTGGTCCTGGTGGGCGTGGACGAGCCGCTGGACGCGCGAGAGCAGGGAGTCGGGGTCGTCGCGCTGGTCGGCGACGTTGATGTGCTCGTAGCTGAACCGCCCCTCGTCGACGACGGGGTTGTACAGCTCCGCGGGGTCGGCCGACGAGAAGCCGCCGTTCTCGCCGTCGTCCCACTGCATCGGCGTCCGGACCGACTCCCGCTCGGGCAGCGAGAGGTCCGCGCCCATCCCGATCTCGTCGCCCGAGAGCAACACCGGCGTCCCGGGCAGCGAGAGCAGGAGGCTGTGGGCCATCGCGATGCGGTCGTGGTCGGCGTCGTACATGTCGGCCAGCCGGAGGCGGTGGCCGCGGCCGAATATCCAGGAGTCGCCGTCGTCGTCGCCGAAGAACTCGCGGGCGTGGTCGATGGTCTCGTTGGGGAGCTTGAGCAGGTTCCACTCGTCGTGGTTCCGCAGGAAGGTCGCCCACTGGCCGAGCCCCTCGATGTCGGGCAGTATCTCGTTGGCCCGGTACAGCGGCCACGTGTCCTTGACGCCGACGCCGTAGGTGAGGTGGACGTTCAGCACGAAGTTGAACAGGAGGTCGAACGCCTCGCCGTCGCCGAAGTAGTGGCCGAGGTTCTCCGGCTGGTCGTCGGCCTCGGCCAGCAGGACGGCGTCGCCCTGCTCGTCGCGCACCACCCGGCGCATCTCCTTGAACAGCCCCATCGGGTCGTCGAGCCGGTGGCCGTGGTGGCCCTTGGCCTGTTGCATCGGGTGGGCGGCGTCGATGCGGAAGCCGTCCGCGCCCTGGTCTATCCAGAAGCGCAACACGTCGAATATCTCCTCCTGGACCGCCGGGTTCGCGACGTTGAGGTCCGGCTGGAAGTGGTAGAACTGGTGGAAGTAGTGCTTCCCGGCGGCCTCGTCGTACGTCCAGACGCCGTCCTCGCGGTCCGGGAAGATGTTGATGGTCTCGTAGGCGCCGTCGAGGTCGTCGGTCCACAGGTAGTAGTCGTGGTACTCCGAGTCGGGGTCCTCGCGGGCGCGCTGGAACCACTCGTGGTCGCTCGACGTGTGGTTGAACACGAGGTCGGTCAGGATGCGGATGTCGCGCTCGTGGGCCCGCTCGCACAGCTCCTGGAAGTCCGCGAGCGTCCCGAGCCGGTCGTCGACCGCGCGGTAGTCGGCCACGTCGTAGCCGTTGTCCCGGAGCGGACTCGGGTAGAACGGGCGCAGCCACAGACAGTCGACGCCCAGTTCGTCGAGGTAGTCGAGTCGGTCGATGACGCCCTGGAAGTCGCCCCAGCCGTCGCCGTCGCTGTCGTTGAACGTCTTCACGTCTAGCGAGTAGACGACCGCGTCCTCGTGCCATCCGTCGTCGTAGGTCGGTATCATGCTTAGGTGTCTCCTGTGTCAGTCCGCTGGTTCTCCGATGGGAGGACGGCGACGCTCTCGACGGTTACGGTGTCGCCGTCGCCGCCCACGTCCGTGCCCGTCACCACGTCCCGCGTCGTCACTCCCTCCCCGGGGACCGAGACGGACGCGGTCCCCTCGCCGAAGTGGAGGGCGACGACGTAGCGCTCGTCGGCCTCGCGGGCGAACGCCACGACGTCGTCGCTGTCGCTCTCGTAGGCCACCGGTTCGAAGTCCCCGGCCGGCCCGAGTGCCGGCGTCGCCGCGCGGGTCTCGGCGAGCCGACGGTAGTGCTCGCGCAGGCCCTCGTCGGCGTGGTCCCAGTGGATCTCGCCCCGGCGGGTGCGCTCGCCGATCTCCTGGCCGGCGTACAGCATCGGGACGCCGGGGAGCGTGAACTGCGCGCCCGCGGCGGCCTCCGTCGCGGCCCGGCCGCAGGCGTCGACGTAGCGCTCCTCGTCGTGGTTCTCGATGTAACAGAGGAACCCCGCGTCGTCGGGGAACCCGGTCAGCGTCCGCTCGTCGATGGCGTCCGTGATGGCCTCGGCGTCGGCGTCGCCCGCCCCGACCGACCGGAACGCGCTGTACAGTTCGGTGTCGAAGTGGGTCTGGAACGCCAGGTGGTGGTAGTCGGCGACGTAGGGGATGGTCTCGTCCAGCAGGAGGAACGTGTCGTCCTGCGCGCGGACGCGGTCCCGGATCTCCCGCCAGAACGAGATGGGGACCGCCCACGCCATGTCACACCGGAAGCCGTCGACGTAGCCGGCCCACTTCTCGACCGCGTCGAGCAGGTGGCGCCGGACCGCGAGGTTCCGGAAGTTCAGGTTGGCGATGTAGGGCCACTCGAAGTAGGTCGCCGGACTGCCGTCGGCCTCCCACTCGTACCAGTCGCGGTACTCGGGGTCGCCGCTCTCGGCCCGCCGGAAGAACGCGTGGTCCCGCGCCGAGTGGTTCAACACGAGGTCGAAGAGGACGTGCATGTCCCGCTCGTGGGCGGCCTCGACCAGTCGCTCGAACTCCGCCTCGGTGCCGAGGTCGTCGGCGAGCGCGTGGAAGTCCGTGATGTTGTAGCCGTGGTCGAACCCGTCGTGTTGCAGGACGGGCGTCAGCCAGAGCGTGTCGACGCCGAGGCTCCGGACGTAGTCGAGGTTCTCGGCGATGACCTCGAACACCGACTGGTCCGGGTCTGGGTCCTTGAACCCCCGGACGTACACCTCGTAGATGGACATCTCCTTGCTCCACGCCGGCGGTTCGTTGGGGAACTCGACGGTGCCGTCGCCGTGCACCGTGACCACGTCGGGGACGCTGTACTGCTTGCCGAGCGCGACGGCGTGGACCCGGACCGAATCGTCGACGTCGTCGAGTCCGAAGACGGCCTTCCGGGTGCCCACGCGGAAACTGCGCGGGGTCGAGTCGCGGTCGTCGACGCGGAAGTCGACGCCCAGCGTCCCGTCGTCGGTGCCGCCGACGCCCGCCGTCGCGTCCGCCCGCACCGTCACGACGCCGTCGTCGACGTCGACGGAGAGGGCGACGCGGGGACGGCCCGCACCACCGCGGCGGCCGGCGTGGGCGGCCACGCCGGACCCGCTCCCGCTCGCCGGTACGCCCGTGGTGGTGCCGTCGCCCGCGTCCCCGCTCCGCCCGGCGAACTCGTCGAGGAAGTGACCGGGGACCGACAGGTCGCCGGGGAACACGCGGACCGTCAGCTCGTGGGTGCCGTCGGGCGCGTCGAGCGCGACGGTGTACACGCCGGGCGCGTCCGGCTCGAACCGAACGACCGGGTCGTCGTCGAGCGTGACCGCGCTCGCGGCCGGTTGCTCGGCGATTCGCCAGCGATACGTCGCGTCCGGGTCCGGGTCGCGTGGGGCCAGTTGTGTGGCCTCGCCGACAGCCATAAACCTCGGTGGCCCAGGATGGGGCATACCAGCATTATCAAGAGGGGTGGTAAATAGATTTTGCAGACGACCACAACCCCCGTTGTAAACGACGGCGAGTCGGGGCGGGGCGGGCGACGCCGCCCCGACCGTCGGGTGCGCGGCCACCCGGTCCACCGACGACGCGCGGCCCCGAACTGAGAGCTACAGAGCCTATATAGCCGACCGTACCGCTACGCTCGGTACCGAGCGGAACGGTCCGCTCATACTCCAAAATACCCCTATTATAAACGAGTTTAATACTCCTTCCGCCTGTTTCAGGTGATGACGCAGGACTCAAAGACGCTGTCCGACCGTGTCTCGCGGCGCAAGTTCATCGCGGCCACCGGGGTCTCGGGTGCGGCGGCCATCGCCGGCTGTTCGAGCGGCGACGGCGGTAGCTCCGACGGCGGTAGCTCCGACGGTAGTAGCTCCGACGGGGAGTCCACGGAGAGTATGGAGAACACCGAGAGCACCGACAGCGGGAGCGAGTCCGGGTCGCTCTCCCCGCTGGAGGCCGGTGGGTCCTCGACGGTCTACCCCGTCTCCAACACCGCGGCGTCCTACTGGAACGCCAACCGGCCGGCCAGCGACTCCGAGTACTGGCCGCACGGCGAGTACGACATCGACACCGAGAAGAACCTCGCCGACTACTGGGCGGGCCTCTACGGGTTCGAACCCGGCGAGGACGGCGACCCGCCGTTCACCTTCGCCGTCGGCCTCTCGCACTCCGGGACCGGCGTCGAGAAGGTCATGAACGGTCAGCACGACATCGGGAACTCCTCGGGGAACGTCGAGGACGAGCTCCCGGACCGCGACTCCTACGACGAGTTCGTCGACCACGTCGTCGCCGTCGACGGCCAGCCGCTGGTCGTCTCCCAGGAGATCGCCGACGCGGGCGTCGAGCAGATCACCGGCCAGCAGCTGAAGGACCTCTACAAGGGTCGCATCACGAACTGGAGCGAGCTCGGCGGCCCGGACAAGGAGATCCAGGTGCTCGGCCGCGTCAAGGGCTCGGGGACCCGCACCTCCTTCGTCTCGAACGTCTTCGGCAACCCCGAAGAGGACACGCAGGTCGCCAACCGCTACGGCCAGAACCAGCGCCTCGCACAGGCCATCGCGCAGGCCGACAACGCCATCAGCTACCTCGCGCTGGCGTTCATCAACACGGACGGCCTCGCCCCCATCGCCCTCGAGTGGGAGGGGACGACCTACAGCTACCAGGACGAGCAGAACGGCCTGGACTCCAAGGAGTACCCGCTCTCGCGGGACCTGCACATGTACACCTGGGAAGGCACCTCGAAGAAGGAGGCCTCCGTGATCAACATGTGCCTCCACCCGTTCGGACAGGAGACCTTCGTGGCGCCGAACAACTACTTCACGCTCGGTCAGCGCCGCCTCGAGGAGCAGCGCGCGAAGCTGCCCGACCAGGTCTGAACGACGCGAGTCGCGGACAGCAGCCGGGGAGAGACCACGACTTCCGCACCGATTTTTGACACACCGATATGATAGACGACGTACGAACGACTACACGAGAGACGATACTCGGCGGGGACGCGACAGAGGGGTCACTGCTGGCGGTCGGCGCGTCGGCGGCGACGCTCGCGGCGACGATTCTGGTGTTCCTCTTCCGTCCGGCCATCGCCGTCCCGATGGTCGGCGCGTTCATCTTCGTGACCGCACTGGGGTGGGTCACGTACCAGGCCGAGATAGCACGATTGCTGACGCTGGTCGCCACCGTGTTGACGGTGTTGACTGTCACCTTCATCACCATCTTCCTCTTCGCCAGCGCCCTCCCGGCGTTCGTCGAACACGGGCTGGGCCTCTTGCTCGTCCCGGTCCAGGGCGGGGAGGTGCGCTGGTTCTTCTGGCTCGAATCCGTCCTGCCGGTCGGCGAGAGCTACTGGAACCCCGCCGGCGGGGCCTACTCGCTGATTCCCGCCATCTGGGGGACGGTGATGGTCACCCTCATCGCGGGCGCCATCGCCGGCCCGCTGGGCCTGTTCGGCGCGCTGTTCATCGCCGAGGTGGCCAGCGACGGCCTGCGCGAGGTCATCAAGCCCGGCGTCGAGGTGCTGGCCGGCATCCCCTCTATCGTCTACGGTTTCATCGGCTTCCAGGTGTTGAACGGGTTCGTCCAGCGGTCGTTCCTCGACGACGGCGCGAGCTTCCTCATCGCGGGCGTCGTCGTCGGCGTGATGGCGCTCCCGACGGTCGTCTCCGTCGGGGAGGACGCCCTCTCGAGCGTCCCCGACGCGATGGGTGACGGCTCCATCGCGATGGGCGCGACCCGCTGGCAGACGATGAAGAGCATCTCCATCCCGGCCGCCTTCTCGGGCATCTCCGCCGGGGTCATCCTCGGGCTGGGCCGGGCCATCGGCGAGACGATGGCCGTGGCGGCCATCATGGCCGCCGGCGTCGGCCTCGCGAACCCGCTGTTCGACGTCTTCGACGCGAGCGCGACGCTGACGAGCCTCATCGCGGTCAACTACGGGAGCGCCTCGGAGAGCACGGTCGACGTGCTGTTCGTCGCGGGCGTGATGCTGTTCGTCATCGTCGCGGGCATGAGCGTCGTCTCCCAGTACATCGAGCGCCAGATGCGGGAGAAACTCCGGGGTGAAGCATGAGCGAGGGGTACGCGACCGAGACGAGACTGGTCAACGCGGAGTCGAACGTCTACGACCGCGGCCTCGACACCGCTATCGGGCTGAGCGTCCTGACGTTCACGCTCGCGATGGCCACGCTCGTCGACGCCGTCCCGCTGGACGCCAGCGGCGCGGCACTGGGCGAGTCGCTCCTGACGGTGCTCGCCGTCGTCGTCGGCGGCGTCGGCACCGTCGGCGTCGCCTCGTGGGCCAACGTCACGCCGGTCGAGTCCCAGCGGGTCCGCGGCATCGCGCTCGGGCTGGTCGGCAGCACGCTCGGCCTGACGGTGCTGGCCTACGCGGTCCCGCTGACGCTGGCGACGCTGCTGGGCCTCGTGCTCGTCGCCGAGGCCGTCGCCGTCGCGGCCGCCGGCCTCGCCTCGCGCGTGGAGACGGTCGACACCAGCCCGAACACGAGCGCCGGCCTGCTCGCCGGCGTCGTCTTCGGCGGGCTCGGACTGGCCATCGGGACCGCGGTCGGGGGCTCGCTCGTCGGCTTCGACTCGCCGGCGTGGGCCGCCGTCGCGCTGGGCGCCGGACTGGTGCTCACGGCCCTGACGGTCCTCCCGCGCGAGGACGTCGGGTCGACGGTTCCGGCGGCGCTCGTCGTCGGCACGCTCGGTCTCACCATCGCCACGGCCGCCGTCGGCGTCGGCTGGCAGTGGAACCCGCAGTCGCTGTCGGGCGGCTTCACCGGCGGCGCGGTCGTCCCGCTGTTCGTCCTCCTCGGGGCGATTCTCTCGGCGTGGTCGGCCGCGAAGTGCCGCGCCGGCTTCGGCGCCCGCGGTCGGGAGTTCGGTGCCTTCCTCGTCATCAACCTGAACGCGTTCCTGATGGTGGCCGTCATGGCGACCATCGTCGTGTTCGTGACGGTGAAAGGCGTCGGCTACGCGCTCCACGGGTTCACCGTCGGCGCGCTCTCGGCGCTCGTCCTCCTCGCACCGGCCCTCGTGGTCGCGGTGAACGCCGCGCGGACGCCCGCCGGCAGCGACGACTGGCACGCCGGTGCGCGCCACCTGTTCCGGCTCCTGCCGCTGGCCGCCGTCGGCTCGGTGGCGGCCGTCCTCCTGTCGGTGCTCGTCACCGGCGACCGGCTGGCCTACCCGTTCACCTACTCGGTACAGGTCAACCGGGCCCAGCAGTCGCTCGACACCGCAATCGCCGTGACGCCGGAACCGACGGTCGGGTCGCTCCTGCTCGCCGCCCCGGCGCTGGTGCTGGCCGTCTACTTCTTCCGGTCGTACGGCTCGCTCCGCAACGTCGGGCGCCGCTTCGAGTGGGTCGAGACGTCCCGGCGGACGCTCCCGCTCGCCGTCGCGGGGACCGTCGCCCTGACCGGTCTGTTCCTGTTGGTCGGCCCGACGCCGCTCGGTCTCCCGCTGGGCGGGACGGTCGGCCTCGCGGTGGTCGCGCTGGGCGCCGTCGCCGCCCTCGCGCTCGCGGCGCTCCCGCTGGGCGGCGTCCTCACCGGTGAGGGCACGCTGGCCGACCGTGCACAGGACGGTGCGACGCTGTTCACCCTCGGCGTGTTCGGCGGGCTCGCCCTGCTGACCGCGGCCCTCTTCCTGCAGGCGACGGCGACGGTCCGGCCGAGCGTCGGACCGGTCGACCTCGTTCCGGCCGTCGCGCTGGCCGGCGCGGTGGCGTCGCTCGCGGTCACGGTGCTGGTCGCCCGCGCGAGACGCCGGACCGACGAGACGCTCCAGCGGCGCCTGCTGGGCGAGGAACTGTCGCTCGGTCTGACCGGCGTCGCCGGCTTCCTGACGCTGCTGGGGCTGCACGTCGCCGTGACGAAGGTGTCGTTCACCGTCCTCGGCGTCAGCGTCGCCAACGCCGGCACGCTCTCGTGGCCGATGACGATGCAGACGTACATCCCGCTGGGGGCCGAACCCGGCGGCATTCTGCCCGCCGTCGTCGGCACGGTGTGGCTGGTCACCGGCGCGACGCTGTTCGCGGTGCCGCTGGGCGTCGGCGCGGCCGTCTTCCTCACCGAGTACGCCGAGCAGGGCCGCTTCACCGCGCTGGTCGAGATAGCGACGAACGCGCTCTGGAGCACGCCGAGCATCGTCTTCGGCCTGTTCGGGGCCGCCTTCCTCATCCCGCGGCTGGGCGGTGACGAGTCCCTGCTCGCGGGGATGCTCGTCCTCGGGTTCATGCTCCTGCCGCTGGTGCTCATCACCAGCCGCGAGGCGGTCAAGGCGGTTCCCGACGAGTACCGCGACGCGAGTGCGGCGCTCGGCGTCTCCCAGTGGGAGACCATCAAGAGCGTCGTCGTGCCGGCCGCGATGCCCGGCGTCATCACCGGCGTCATTCTCGGCGTCGGCCGCATCGCCGGCGAGACGGCCCCGCTCATCCTCGTGCTGGGGTCGACGCTGAACGCGACGGAGTCGGCACAGGTGCTCGACGGCTTTCGCTTCACCGCGCAACCGCCGTTCGTCGCCAACGACGCCCTCCTCTCGGCGTCGGCGTCCCTGCCAACGCAGGTGTGGGCGGTCATCGCCGCCGGCGTCAGCGGCTCCCCCTCGATGGGGTGGGCGTCGGCGTTCGTACTGCTGCTGGTCGTACTGACGTTCTACGCCGTGGGTATCACGGCGCGGACCTACTTCCGGAGGAAGCTAACCCATGAGTAACGCGCTTGACGACAGCGAGACGGAGACGACGGGGCGTACAGAGAGCCGGACGACGACGGCCGGCGAGAGCGACGAGCGGGTCCGCGAGGCGTGGACCGACTACGACTTCGCGGGGACGCCGAAACTCTCCGTCGAGGACCTGAACGTCTGGTACGGCGACGACCACGCCCTGAAGGACGTCTCGATGGACATCCCCGAGAACTCCGTGACGGCGCTCGTCGGCCCCTCGGGCTGTGGGAAGTCGACGTACCTGCGCTGTCTCAACCGGATGAACGACCGCATCAAGGCCGCTCGGATCGACGGCTCGGTCGAACTCGAAGGCACCGAGATATACGACGCGAACGCCAACCTCGTCGAACTGCGCAAGCGCATCGGCATGGTGTTCCAGTCGCCCAACCCCTTCCCGAAGTCCATCCGGGAGAACATCTCCTACGGCCCGCGCAAGCACGGCGACATCGAGAAGGGGCTGCTGGCGCGCCTGTTCGGCCGCGACGACACCGAGGCGGAGTACGAACTCGTCGAGCGCTCGCTGAAGCAGGCGGCGCTGTGGGACGAGGTCAAGGACCGCCTCGACGACAACGCCCTCGGGCTGTCGGGCGGCCAGCAACAGCGACTCTGCATCGCCCGCTGTCTCGCCGTCGACCCCGAGGTCATCCTGATGGACGAGCCCGCGTCGGCGCTGGACCCTATCGCCACCTCGAAGATAGAGGACCTCGTCGAGGAGCTCTCGAAGGAGTACACCGTCGTCATCGTCACGCACAACATGCAGCAGGCGGCCCGCATCTCCGACCAGACGGCCGTCTTCCTCACCGGCGGCGAGCTGGTGGAGTACGACGACACGGACAAGATATTCGAGAACCCCGAGAGCCAGCGCGTCGAGGACTACATCACCGGCAAGTTCGGGTGACCCCCTCGGGGCGCCGGCGGCCGGCGCCCCGACCGCGACCGTACCGTGCCCCACGCGAGGCGTCGTCCCGCCGCGTGGGTGTGACTACCACGACACACGCGACCGATGGAAACACGCAAGATACAGCAGGTCGGCGGCGGCACGTACACCGTCTCGCTCCCCAAACAGTGGGCCGAGGCGGCCGACATCGAGACGGGGTCGGTCGTCGACCTCCACACGCACATCGACGGCGTCCTCGTCATCCAGGCACAGGAGCGCGACCGCGAGACGACGGGCCGGCTCAGCCTGACGGTCCCGCACGCCGACCCCACGTGTATCGAACGCGCCCTCCGCGCGGCCTACGCCGCGGGCGTCGAAGTGCTCGAACTCGACGCGCCCGACGGGTTCGACGACGCCCAACAGCGGGCCGTCGAGCGGGTCGCCCGGACGCTGACCGGCGTCACCGTCGCCGAGTCGACGCCGACGACGATGACCGTCCGGACGCTGCTGGACGCCGGCGAGGTGTCCATCAGACAGTCCGTCCGGCAGCTCCAGTTCGTCGCGCTGTCGATGCACCGCGACGCGACGGCCGCGCTGACCGGCCCGACGACGGTCGACAGCCCCGCCGACAGGGACGACCAGGCCGACCGCCTCTACGCCATGGTCGACCGCTACTTCGAGCGCGGGCTGGCCCGCTTCGACGAGATGGACGCGCTGGGGCTGACCCGCTCGGAACTGTTCGTCTGCTGGGTCACGGCCAGAGAGCTCGAGCGGGTCGCCGACCACGCCGAGCGCATCGCGACGACGGCCGAAGCTCTCGACGACCCGATGGACGACGCCACCGCCGAGTCCGTCGCCGACCTCGCCGCGACGGCCCGGGACATCGTCGAGGACGCGGTCCGCGCCATCGTCGGCGACGCGGGCGTCGAGTCGGCCCGCGAGGCGCTCCACGCTCGCGACGCCCTCCGGGCGGACCTCGAGGCGCTCGACCGCCGCCTGTTCGAGTCGCCGACCGCCCCGTACCGGCTCACTCACGTCCTCGACAGCATCGGCCGGACCGCCGAACACGGCGGGAACGTCGCCGAACTCGCCCTGCGGACCGCCATCCGCGACGGCGAACTGGGCGACCGGACCGACGAGGCGACCGTCGACGGTCGACCGGCGGAGTGAGGCCGACGACCGAAACCGCCGATTTATCCCTCTCCCGGTGCGTACGGCAGGCAATGACCGTCCACCACGAGGGGGTGACCGTCGACTGGCTCGGGTACGCTACCATCCGCATCGCCGGCGACGACACCGTCGTCTACACCGACCCCGGACGCTACGGGGTCCTGACGGGGGAGTGGGAGCCGTACGCGGACGGCGTCGGTCACCCGCCGAGTTCCGACTACCGACCCGAGGACGCCGACGTGGTCTGTGTCACGCACGTCCACCACTACGACCCCGACGGCATCGACCGGGTCGCGAACGACGAGACGACGGTCGTCGCCTTCGAGGGTATCGACGGCCGCGACGTCGAACGCGACCTCCCGCCCATCGTCGACCTGCCCTACGAGGTGCGACAGGTCGACGCCAAGACGCAGGTGACCGTCGGCGACGTCCCCATCTGGACGACGCCGGCCCACAACGAACCCAATGGCCCGCACACCCTCTCCGACGGCACGCCGTACCACCCAGAGGGGTTCGGCTGTGGGTTCATGGTCAAGGTGAACGGCACCCGCGTCTACTACCCCGGCGACAGCGACGTCCTGCCGGGCCACCGCACGCTCGACACCTCGCTGTTCTGCCCCCCCATCGGCCCGCGGGCGACGATGGACCGCCACGAGGCCGCCGCCCTCGCCGCGACCATCGAACCCCGTCTGGTCATGCCGGTCCACTACAACACGTTCTCGAACCTCGAAGCCGACTCCCGCGAGTTCGCCGCGGACGTGGCCGAGGCCGGCGTCCCCGTCGTCCTCGACGAGAACTGAGCACACCCTCACTCGCTCCCGCTTTCCTCGTCGTCCCACGCGGCCCACTTCCGGTGCGTGGCGGCGACGGCCCCGACCTCGTCGGCGTCGAGTCGGCCCCGTTCGGTCACGACGGCCGTCACCGTCGCTGCCGGCGTCACGTCGAAAGTGGGGTTCGCCACCGTCAGGTCGGCGTCGCCGTCGTACACCTCGGCGGCGTCCCGGGGTTCGAGGTCGTAGTCGGCCGCCGCCGCGACCTTGTCGCTCGACGCGACGACCAGGCAGTCGGCACCCGCTTCGGCCGCCGCCAGCGCCGCCCCGCGGGTCCCGGCCTTGTTGACGACGCGGCCGTCCGGGAGGACCCGGTCGGCGCCGACGAGGACGGCGTCGGCGTCCCAGTCGGCGAGTTCGAACGCGAAGGCGGCGTCGGTGGTGAGCGTCACGGCCGTCCCGTCGGCCAGCGACTCGGCGACGCCGACGCCCTCGCCGCCGGGCCGGGACTCCGCGACCAGCACCGCGTCGGGGTCGGCCGCTCGAATCGCCGCCGTGACGGTACCCGACCGCGAGAGCGTCGCGACCCTGTCCGGGAGCGCCTCGGCGGCCCGTTCGGCCGCCCGGCGGTCGGCGTCGACGGCCCGATCGACGGCTCGCCGTGCTTCGCGCTCGACGGCCGCGGGCGTCCGGTCGTCGCCGGCGGTCCACATCGCGCGATTGACGCGGGTGGCGAGGACAGCCATCGACGGCCGGGCGCCCCGGAGTCGTCTCGCGAGCGCCGCCAGCTCCCCCCAGTCGTCGCCGTCGCGCTCGGCCGGTTCGCGGTCGTCGGCCCGTCCCTCGGCGGCCAGCGCCGCCTCGTCGCGGAGCGTCTCCAGCGCCCGCAGGGAGAGCCACGCCGATCCGTGGCTCCGGTCGTCCCGGACCGTCGCCACGCGGGGCCGCACCCGGTCGTAGGAGGTCCAGAGGCGCGGCACCGTCTCGCGGCGCAGTATCTCCGGCGGGTGGACCCACGCCGTCTCGGTCGTCTCCTCGTTCGGCTCGACCGCCCGCGAGTCGCAGTCGAACAGGAACGGGTGGACGCGCCATCGGGTGTCGCGGTCGGCGTCCTCGACCGGAAACGGGTCGCCGGTCGCGACGAGCGTCACAGCGTCTTCGAGGCCGGTCTCCTCGGCTATCTCGGCCCACGCGGCCGTCGTCGGCTCTCTGTCGCGTCCCGTATCGTCGGCGACGTGTCCGGCGACGCCGCCCCACCGACCCCGGTACGACCCGACGACGTCGCTCCGCCGGAGGAGCAGCACCTCGCCGTCGTTGCGGAGGAACGCGGTGACGACCGCGCGTTCGTCCATGCGTCCGGATAGGCCCCCGACCCCAATCAAACCGGAGGCCGCCGTCGAGTCGGCGACCCGGACCGCCGGCCCGGAAGTGACGGCGAGGCTATATGAATCTGTGGTCCCTCTGTGGCGACGTGGCAGACACGACACCGCACTTCGACCTGCTGGCCGGCGAGTTCGGCCGCCGTCCCCGGACCGCCGTGTTCCTCTACCCCGCGGACGACGCCGTCTACGACGAGTGGGTGGACGGCGGGCCGGTGGCGGCGGCCGTCGTCGACGGCCTCGACCAGCTCGTCGAGTTCGGGGCGCTGGGCGGTTACGCGGCGTTCACGCTGGCCCCCTCGGAACCGTTCGTGGCCGACGACGGCGGGCCGGAGTACGACGACACGACGAAGGCGGCGTTCGTCGACGCCTTCGAGACGTACACCGAGCGCCACCCGGAGCTGTGTGGCGCCCGGGGCCTCCACTACGGCGTCGCCGGCGGGTTCGACGGGGGCGGCGGGTTCAGCGCCGACGAACTCGACGAACTCGCCTTCACCACGAACTGCCGGATGGTCGTCGGGACGGCCTCCGAGGACGCCGCCCGCGTCGACGCGTTCACCAAGCAGGAGCTCGGACACGCCCTCATCGGCTACCGACACCTCGCGAGGACGAGCGTGCTGGTCGAGCGCGGGAGCCACATGCACGAACACGACACGGGCGTGGTCTACCCCTCCGGCGAGGTGTCGCCGATGGCGGTGACCTACCACGACAGCCACGCCGCTCACGGGGCCTGTGCCAACGGCCACCCGCACTTTCGGGGGTACAACCCGAACTACACCGACTGCACGAAGCTCGCGGTCGAGCGCACGGCCGCGGCCGTCTCCGGGGGCGAGGGATGAGCGACGACTCGACAGCGCGGGTCACCGCCACCCGGCGCAGTGTCCTCAGGGCCGGTGGCGTCCTCGGCGGGGGGTCGCTCCTCGGCGTCGCCGGCACGGCGTCTGCCGGGCCCACGACCCGAGTGGTCGACGTCGCCCTCGAGTTCGACGTGGACGCGCCCGCGGACGTCACGCTCCGGCGGTTGCACGTCGACGGGGCGCCGCCGTACCGCGTCGCGACCGGGGAAGGCCGGCTCGTCACCGACCCGCACGGTCCCCTGACGGCGGCCGACCGGGCGCTCCTCGACGACGCGGCCTTCGTCGTGCGGGCCGCCGCCGGCGTGACCGACACGGGCGACCGCCTCGCGACGGCGCTGGCCGCTCGGGACGACACCGTTCGGTGGCTGCCGAGGCGACTCGCGTCCGACTACCGCCCCGTCGCCGCGGTCCGACTGGCCGCGCCGCTGACCGTTCGCCGTCCGTCGGTGTCCCGGGTCGGCGAGGCGGCCCGCGTCGCGCTGGGAGCGGACCGCTACCGCGTCCCGCCGGGGGAGGCGCTGACGCTCGAACTGTCGCCGCGAACGGCGACCGTCGAGACACGGACGCGCCGAGCGGGCGACGGGGACGTGGCACCCCCCGACGACGCGGACGATCCGGCGACGCTCGCCGACGTCTCGCCGGCCGTCGAGACCGGGGTCGGAGAACTGCGGACCGCCGTGACGCCGCTCGTCCGCGTGCGGCACCTCGGGGACCTGACCGTCGAACACGGTCGGCGCTGACCGACTACAGCGCGTCCAGCAGCCGGTCGACGTCGCCCTCGTCGTTGAACGCGTGGACCGACGCGCGGACGGCCTCGGGGTGGGGGAGCGGTCGGACGACGATGCCCTCCGCCGCGAGTCGCTCGACGGTCGCCGCGGGGTCCTCGGCGGCGAACGTGACGAGGCCGGACTCGTACCCCTCGGGGCTCAGCAGGCGGTCGTCGAGGCCGGCCTTCAGGCGGTCGGTCAGGCGCTCGACCCGCGCCTCGACGGTGTCGAGGCCCACCGCCTCCATCGTCTCGATGGCCGCCGCGAGCGCGACGTAGGGGGCCGGCGAGGTGGTCCCGACCTCGAACCGTCTGGCGCCCGCGCGGTACGTGTACTCCTCGGCGTTCATATCCTCGACGCTCCGGTAGCCGATGCGCGTCTGGCGGAGCCGGTCGTGCGCGTCCGGGTCGACGTACAGCATCCCCGCGCCCCAGATTCCCAGCAGCCACTTGTGACCCGCCGCCGTCACGAAGTCCGCGCCCCACTCGGTCACGTCGACGGGGTGCTGGCCGACCGACTGGACGGCGTCGACGAGCACCTGTGCGCCGGCGTCGTGAGCGACGTCGACCACCTCGCCGACCGGCAACCGGGTGCCGTGGGTCCACGTCAATGAACTGAGCACGACGAGTCGCGCGTCCGCGACGGCGTCTCTCACCGCGTCCATGTCGAGGCGGCCCCGCTCCGTCTCGAGCACCCGGACCTCGACGTCGTGCGTGTCGGCGAGTCGGTCCCACGGCAGGGTCCCGGCCGGGTGTTCGAGGTCGGTGCGGACGACCACGTCGCCGGGGTGCCAGTCGATGGCGCTCGCGACGAGGTTGACGCCGTCGGCGGTGCTCCGCGTGAACGCCACGTCGTCGGGCCGAGCGCCGATGTGGTCGGCTGCCACCTCGCGAGCGGCGGCGATGGCGTCCCACGCGACGGCGTAGGGGCCCTCGCCGGCGGGCGCTTCGAAGGCGTGCCGTTCCAGAAAGTCGGTCGCCGCGCCGACGACGGGCCGGGGACTGGGACCGCTCGCACCCGTGTTGAAGTATGTACACCGGTCCAGTGCGGGTATCGACGCACGGAGCTCCGCAGGGTCCATAGGGGAGGCAGGCGGGCCGGCGTCTTGAGCGCTGTGCTGTGGTGGGTCGGCGAATTAGATAAGTCTAAACTTTGCCTTAGAACAAAACTATTATTTAGTTCGCCCCTTCTCTCCACCTACATGTCGAACGACGACGGTCAGCGCAGTCACGGGCCCCGCGTCTCCAGACGGCAGGCCCTCGCCGCGGGTGCCAGTGCCATCGCGACGGGACTCGCGGGCTGTATCGGCGGTAGCACGGGTCGGACCGATAGTGCGGCGAACGGGTCGGAACAGGCGGGCGACGGGCCGGTCGCGGTGGCGTCTTTCTTCAGCTTCTACGACTTCGCCCGGAACGTCGCGGCGGACACGCCGATTACGGTCGAGAACCTCGTCCCGACGGGCCTCCACGGGCACGGCTGGGAGCCCAACGCCAGCGTCACGAAGGACATCGTCGACGCGGACGCGTTCGTCCACGTCGGCGAGGACTTCCAGCCGTGGGCCGACCGGGCCATCCAGACCCTCGAGGACGACGGCGCCGACACGCGCCTCATCAACGTCCGCGAGGGCATCGAACTGGTCGACCTCGCGGCGACGCTCGACCGAGAGGAGGAGGGCGTCGGCGCACAGCGCGGCAAGGACCCCCACTTCTGGCTCGACCCCGGACGGGCCGCCACGTCGGTCGACAACATCGCCGACGGGTTCGTCGAACTGGCCCCCGACCACAGCGAGACGCTGCGGGACAACGCCGAGCGGTACAAGACCGAGGTCCTCCAGCGCATCGACGCGGACTACCGCGCCGTCTTCGAGGCGGCCGACCGCGACGTCGTCCAGCTCGCGGCGCACAACGCCTTCCAGTACATCGGCGTCACCTACGGCGTCCGGATGCGCCCGCTCGTGACGAACCTCGCCGCCAGCGGCGACGTGAAGCCCTCCGACATCACCGAGGCCAAGGCGGTCATCGAGGACAACGACATCCGGTACATCGCCAACGGCGTCTTCGAGTCCCGCAAGCCCGCGAGACAGCTCCTCGCCGAGACGCAGGTGGAGGCGTACTTCCCGGTGACCCCGTACGCCGGGGTCCGCGAGGACTGGGTCGAGAACAACTGGGGCTACGAGGAGATCGCCTACAACATCAACATGCCCACCTTCGAGGTGGTCCTCGGGAACAAACCGCCGGCCGAGGCCGGGTACGAGGGCTGGGCCGACGAGTGGAGGAACTTCGAATGAGCGACCCCGGCCCCGTCGCCGAACTCGCCGACGTGTCGTTCGGATACACCTCCGCACGGGTGGTCGAGGACGTCTCGCTGCGCGTCGACCCCGGTGAGTACGTCGCGGTGGTCGGTCCCAACGGCTCGGGGAAGTCGACGCTCATGCGACTCGTGCTCGGCCTCTTGCGCCCCGACGCGGGGACCGCGCGCCTGTTCGGCGAACCGGCCCACGCGTTCGACGACGGCGCGCGCATCGGCTACGTCGCCCAGCACGCCAGCGCCTCGAAGGAGATGCCCATCACGGTCCGCGAGGTCGTGCGGATGGGCCGCTACCCGCACGTCGGGTTCGGCCGCCTCGGTGCCGAGGACTGCCGGATCGTCGACCGAGCGCTCGACACCGTCGGCATGTACGACTTCGCGGACCGCCGCATCACGAACCTGTCGGGCGGCCAGCGCCAGCGTGCGTTCATCGCCCGGGCGCTCGCGGGCGAGGCGGACCTCCTCGTCCTCGACGAACCGACCGTCGGCGTCGACGCCGAGTCGGTCGACGCCTTCTACGACCTCCTCGCGTCGCTGCACGCCGACGGTATCACGGTCCTGCTCATCGAACACGACCTCCGGGCGGTCACCGAACACGCCGCCCGCGTCGTCTGTCTCAACCGCGAGGTGTACTTCGACGGTCCGACCGACGCGTTCGTCGAGAGCGACGCGCTGGCCCGGGCCTTCGGGACGGCGATGCCGGTCGGCGGTGACGCCTGATGGCTGTGCCCGCCCTCCTGTTCCAGTCGAGTCCGACCGACGCGGTCCTCTGGCCGCTCTACTGGCTGCTCGGTCTCTGGTCGGCGTTCATGTCGTGGCTCGGGACCGTCACCGGCCTCGAACTCCTCCAGTACGGGTTCATGCACCGGGCCGTCCTCGTCGGCCTCTGCATCGGGGTGATGGCGCCGCTCATCGGCACCTTCCTCGTCCACCGGCAGCTCGCGCTCATCGGCGACGCGCTGGCACACACCGCCTTCGCCGGCGTCGCCGTCGGTCTGTTCCTCAACGCGGTCCTCAACCTCGGCGTCTCCCCGTACCTCACCGCCGTCGTCGTCGCGATGCTGGCGGCGCTGCTCATCGAACTCATCTCCGAGGCGACCGACGCGTACAACGACGTCTCGATGGCCATCGTCCTCTCGACGGGGTTCGCCCTCGGGACGGTGCTCATCAGCCTCAACGCGGGCGGCCTCGCCGTCGGCATCAACCAGTACCTCTTCGGCAACCTCTCGACCGTCTCCGCCGAGAACGCGGCCATCCTGCTCGTCCTGTTCGGCGTCGTCGTCGCCACCATCGCTCTCACCCGCAACCAACTGCT
The DNA here is from genome assembly GCF_055632435.1 of Haloarcula sp. MBLA0163. Taxonomy (NCBI): domain Archaea; kingdom Methanobacteriati; phylum Methanobacteriota; class Halobacteria; order Halobacteriales; family Haloarculaceae; genus Haloarcula; species Haloarcula sp. MBLA0163. The sequence continues at coordinate 2,766,437 of NZ_CM145745.1, read as the reverse complement.
GTACGTCACCTTCGACGAGACGGCGGCGGCCGTCTCCGGTATCCCGGTCGGCTGGTACAACCGGCTGATGGTGATGCTGACGGCCCTCGTCGTCGTCGGCGCGATGCAGATAATGGGCGTCATCCTCGTCGCCGCGATGCTGGTCGTCCCGGTCGCCAGCGCCGCACAGGTCTCCCGTAGCTTCCGCTCGTCGCTGCTCACGTCCGTCGTGCTCGCCGAACTCGCCGTGATTCTCGGCATCGGCGCCGCCTACTACGGCGAGGCGACGGCCGGCGGCGTCATCGTCCTCGTCGCCGTCGCGATATACGTCGTCGCGGTCGCCGCGGGCAAGCTCCGCACCCGTCTCGGTGACACGACGGCCGCAGAGGTCGGCCGTATCTCCGCCGACGACGGCGACTCGACCGCCGACTGAGTCTGCGCTTACTGACCGTGCTCAGGCCAGCGCTGTCGCCACGAATCCGCCCAGTGCGACGCCAGCGAGCGCGACGACGAGCGTCCCGCCCGCGTACAGCGCCGCCTCGCGGGGGTGGCCCAGTTCGGCCAGTCGCACCGTCTCGAAGGCGAACGAGGAGAACGTCGTAAACGCCCCGCAGAAGCCGGTGCCGACCGCCAGCGTGACCGACTCGCCGACCGGCGCGGCGACGAGCGCGCCCAGCAGGACGCTCCCCAGGACGTTCACGGCGAGCGTGTCCGCCCGGTCGCGTTCGAGGCGCGTCCCGACGAGGTGGCGGCCCAGCGCGCCCGCCGTCCCGCCGAGGCCGACGAGCAGGAGCGGGTTCACGAGACCCACCTCGCGACGAGGCGGCCGAGGACCACGCCGAGGAACGCGAGCGCGTAGTTGGCCGCGACGTTCCCGACAGCGAGCATCGGCGGCAGCCCGCTCGTCTGGACGGCGAACGTGCTGTACGTGGTGAACGAGGAGAGGAAGCCGGTGCCGACGACCAGCCGCGTCTCCGCCGAGAGCACGTCCGCGAGGTGGGCCTCGTACAGCAACACGCCGAGCGCGAAACTGCCGGCGACGTTGACGAGGAGCGTCCCGACGACGGCGCCGTCGACGGCTCCCACCCTCGGCGCCGCGATCGAGACGGAGTGGCGCACGACCGCCCCGACGAACCCCCCGAGCGCGACGAGGAAGAGCGGTTCGGCCCGCGAGAGGGCGTGCGACTCGGTCATTGTCGGCCCCTCGCGGTGCCCCTACTCGTCAGTTGTGATGTGCGCCGCTGACACCGTCTCGCCCCCGCTCGGAGACGCGTGGACTCTCGCCGCCGTGGGGCGTTCGCCGCTCGCGGACCTGCACGTGGTGGACCGACTCGGTCACGTCGTCGACGACCAGCGCCGCGCCCGTCTCCGTCGGGAGTCGGCCCTCGATACCGCCGTCGAGGTACGTGGGCCGCGCTTCCCCCAGCGCCGTCACGTCCGCCTCGCTGGTCAGTCGATGGGCGACCAGCAGGTCGGCCTGCGAGACGGCGACCGGCGGGAGCGCGCTGGGACGCTGTGTCGCCAGCCAGCAACTGACGCCGGGGTGGCGGCCCCGCGTCAGCAGGCGGCGCAGCGCCCGGCCCGCGACGCCGTCGGTGAACGCGTGGGCCTCGTCGACGAGGAGCCACGGGAGCAGTCCCGTCTCCTCGGCCACACGCGCGTCGTACAGCGACCCGGCGACGGCCGCGAGGACGGCGTTCGCGGGCGCGGGGTCGACGCCCGAGAGGTCGAGGACCGTCACGGACCCGTCACAGAGGCGCTCGGCCGACGGCCCTCTCGGGTCGAAGACCTCCCACGACGCCGCCAGCGCGAGGTGGTTGCTCGCGGCCCGCCGCGCCGTCGGGTCGGCGTCGCTCTCGTCGACCCACTCGGTCATCCCCGACAGCGTGTCCCGACGCGTCGCCGCCTGCCAGACGAGCGCACCCGCTCCGCTCTCCGTGGAGAGACCGAGCAGGGAACACCACAGCGGCGGGGCCAGCGCGTCCGCCCGGACCCGCGGTTCGACCACCGCCGAATCGATAGCGGCGTCCGAGAGCGGCGCGAACGCGCCCATCGGGTCCGCGACGACGGGCGCGACGCCCTGGGTGGCGGCCAGCCCCTCCAGCAGGACGCCCAGCGTGTACGTCTTGCCCGACCCGCGCTTGCCGACGACCAGCCCCGCGTGTGGCCGGTCGAGGTCCAGGTCCACCGCCGCTCCGTGGCTCCCGTCGCGCGCCCGGTAGTGGCCGAGTCGCGCCGTCGGGCCCCGTTCGTCCGTTCGTCCGATCACGACCATGTCGACGCTGGCCGCCCGTTCGTACTTGAACCCCCGCCCGAGGGTTCAAGTGCGGAGCCGGGACCACGCCGTCCCATGAGCGACTCACTGTGGCGCGACGAACGCGCCATCGAGGGACTACCCATACGGCTGGTCATCGCGCTGGTCGTCGGCGTCGCCTGTCTGAGCGTGATGATGAGTACCATCTCCGGCATCGAGACGCTGCAGGTCACGGAGGTCGACGTGCAACCCCATCCGGAGGTGACGACGCCCGGGGAGCGCGAGGTGACCGTCACCGTCGTCGACCCGGAGGGCGCGCCGGTCTCCGGCGCCACCGTCGTCGCGAAGAGCGGGACGGCGACGCTCGACAGCGTGGCGACGGGGGAGACGGGAGCGGCCGGGAACGCCACCCTCTCGCTGTCGCCGTCGCTGGGTGCGAACCAGCAGGAGGGGACGGTCGTCTTCGACGTGAAACCGCCGGCGAGCAGCAGCTACCGGGACAGTCGGTCGAACACGGACCTGCTCGTGGTGCGCGGCTAGTCCCAGTCGATCCAGTCCTGCTCCCACCCGGTGCGGGACTGGGCGTTCCGCCGGGCGTGCTCCCGGTCCTCGCGGTGGGTCCGGTTGCGCTCGACGGTGTCGGCCTGTTCGCCCTCGACGAGCATCGGCCGGAACGCGACGCTGCCGAGCCGCTGGGCCTCCCCGTCGGCGTCGACGGTCGCCAGCGTCTGCTGGTTGGCACCAAGCGGCATCACCATCCGGCCGTCGTCGGCCAGCTGTGCGAGCAGGGCACGGGGCGGTTCGACGGCGGCCGCCTCAAGCAGAATCCGGTCGTAAGGGGCGTACTCCGGCAGGCCGTCGGCGCCGTCCCGCCGGTCGACGAGGACGCCCTCGTAGCCGGCCTTCGCGAGGTTCTGCCGGGCGTCGACGACGAGGCGGCGGGTGATGTCGATGGCCTGTACGCTCGCGGCGCCGACCCGCTCGGCGAGGACGGCGGCGGTGTAGCCGACGCCGGCCCCGACCACGAGGACCTCGTCGTCCTCTGCGGGTGCCAGCGCTTCGAGCAGTCTGGCGGCGGTGCTGGGCGAGAGCACCCGGGTTCCGAGCCGCTCGAACGGTCGGTCGGAGTAGGCCTCTCGCTCGCCGACGAAGGCCTCGCGCGGGACCGCACGCATCGCCGCCGACAGCCACGCGCTCTGGACGACACCCTTGCTGTCGTGTTGCAGGCTGTCGACCATGTCGCCGCGCAGTACCGCGGGATCCATACTCGAGGTTCCGGCCGGAGCTATATGAATGACGCGCCCGGCGAGTCCGCCGCGGTATCCCTGGCTTACTGCAACCGGACGAACCGCACCGCGCCGTGGTCCTCGCGGGCCAGCGACCCGTCGGGGCGTCGACGGGCCCGGATCAGCGTCTGCCGTCTGGTCCCGCCGAGCGGCGCCAGCAGCAGACCGCCGGGCCTGACCTGTTCGACGACGGCTGTCGGGAACTCCGAGGCCGCACAGGTCAGGTACGCGCGGTCGTAGGGGGCGTGCGCTGGCCACCCCTGCTTCCCGTCGCCCGCGCGGACCGAGACGTCGCCGTACCCCGTCGCGTCGAGCGTCTGGCGCGCTCGCCGGGCCAGCTCGTCGTGGTACTCGACGGTGCAGACGTTCTCGGCGCCGACGAGTTCGGCGGTGACGGCGGCGTGGTAGCCACAGCCGGTCCCGACCTCGAGGACGCGGTCGCCCCGCTGGAGAGCGAGCAGCTCCGCCATGATGGCGACCATGTGGGGCGCAGAGATCGTCTGGTCCCGGCCGATGGGGAGTGGTCGGTCGCGGTAGGCGTCGGACCGGTACTCCTCGGGGACGAACCGGTGTCGCGGGACCGCTTCCATCGCCGCGAGGACACGGTCGTCGTCGACGCGTCCCTCGCGGAGTCGGTCGACCAGTTCGGTGCGAGCGCGGGCCCAGTCGGGCATCCTACCAGGCGGACCAGGCCGTCGAGGACTCGTCGCGGACGTACAACCGGTTGATGTCTTTCGCTACTGCGCTGTCGCCGTCGAAGTCCATCTTCTCGTGGTCGTAGCCGTGGGCGTCGTCGCGGACGTGGATGCCCTCCACGGTGAACTCCTCGTCGCCGAACGCCTCGGTCTCGCCGACGACGAACTCGTAGTCGCCGGGCACCTGCAGCTTGAAGCTCTCGGTCTCGTCGTGGCGCCCGTCCTTCGGGTGCATCGTGACGTTGACGGCGACGTTCCCGACCGCGCGGGACCAGATGGTCTCGACGGCCTCGACCGAGGCCTCCTCTGCGCGGCCCTCGTCGGTCTCCAGACTCGTGATGCGGACCGTGAGGACGGCCTCCTCGGTCTCCAGCAGGAACTCCTCGCCGACGGCGAGGTCGGCGTCCTCGGGCACGTCGACCTGCGCGGTGAACGACTCGCCGTCCTGGGAGACGACGACGTCCCGCTGGAGGGTCGTCTCATCGGGCAACTGTTCCTTGTGGACGTGGTCGCAGTCGGTACAGCGGACGGTGACGTGGCCACCGGGTTTGAGTACCTCGTGGACGGTCTCTAGGTCCGGCGAACAGGCCGGACAGGGGAGCGCGACGCGCTCTCCGGGTGTCGCTTCGGTCATACCTCCGTCTTGACCGCCCGGGCCTAAATGGTCGTCGCCACGGCTCTCGTCGTGGTTCTCCGTGCCACGGCGTGGCCGCCGCCCCGCCCGTTCACTCGCCCCGCGGCAGGTCAACTTCCGCGCCGTCCGCGTACACGGTCGGCTCGGTCAGGACGCCGTCCAGATGGATGGGGGCGTGCGTGTCGCCGCCGATGGCGTGGTCGTCGCCGATGGCGATGTGGACCGTGCCGCCGGCCTTCTCGTCCAGCAGGACGGACCCGACGAGTTCGGTGACGGCGACGTTCGTCCCGATGCCCAGTTCCGCGAGGTTGTAGGCGTCCCGGCCCACCTCGTCGGCGGCCGTCTCGACCTGTTCGCGGACGTCCGGGTCGTCGATGTCGATGACGTAGCCGTCCTCGACCTCGAACCGGAGTTCGCGCCCGTCGAGCTTCCCGTGGGGGCGCATCGTTCCGTCGACGACGAAGGTCCCGTCGGCCGTCTCCGGCGCGAGGAACACCTCGCCGGCGGGGAGGTTCGACATCTCGCCGGGCTCGTGGACGATGCCGGTGTCGAGGTTCCACTCGCGCGACCCGACCCCGAACGTGATGTCCGTGCCCTGCGGCGAGGTGACGCGAATCTCCTCGGCGTCCTCGACCTGTGCGAGGACGTCCTCGCAGTGCCGCCGGATTGCCTCGTAGTCCGCGTCCAGCCCCATCAGGAACACGCCCTCGCTGATGCCGGGGAGCGTGGCCACGCGGGCGCCGGCGGCGTTGGCCTCGCTGCGGGCCTCTGTGTGGCTCAGGCTCTTGGTCGTCGGCGCCAGCACCACGTCGGCGCTCCGCATCGCGCCGGCAACGGGGGCGGGCGGTTCCTCGCCGTGCTGGCTCCCCGGCGGGTAGCGCAGGAGGACGGTGTCGTCGGTTATCTCGCTGGCCACGCGGTACAGCGCCTCGCCGATGGCCTCGCGCTCGTCGTCGGTGACGACGGCACACGACTCGTCGGACTGGAGGCCCATACACTGCCTGACGGCCGTCTCCGCCGGGGCGCGAAGGGAGGAGTTGTCCATACAGGCGTCTCGGCCCGGCCGGGATTAACTCTTGGTGGAAATCCGGGTGTGGACGAACGTCGAATCCACGGCCGTGTGCCGTGGTAACAGGGTCCGATAGTACAACTATCCGAGTTAATTTCTATCACTATTAACCGCAAAGAATATCCTCTCACCCCGTGAACAGTCGTCCATGCTCCACGTGGGCATCAACGGCTTTGGCACCATCGGCAAACGGGTCGCTGACGCGGTCCGTGTCCAGCCGGATATGACGGTGGCGGGCGTCTCCAAACGCTCCCCGAACTTCGAGGCAACTATCGCAGACGACCGCGGCTACGACCTCTACGCGGCCGGCGAGGACGGCAGGGTCCCGTTCGACGCCGCCGGTCTCGACACCGCCGGCACGGTACACGACCTCGTCGAGGTCAGCGACGTCGTCGTCGACACGACGCCCGGCGGCGTCGGCGCGTCGAACGCCAGCCTCTACGAGGAACACGACACGCCGGCCATCTTCCAGGGCGGCGAGGACCCCGACGTCGCCGACGTGAGCTTCGTCGCTCGGGCCAACTACGACGCCGCCGTGGGTGCCGACAGCGCCCGCGTGGTCTCCTGCAACACGACCGGCCTCTCACGGCTGTTCGCGCCCCTCCAGGAGACCTACGGCATCGAGAAGGCGCGCGTCACGCTGGTCCGCCGGGGCGGCGACCCCGGGCAGACCTCGCGCGGCCCCATCAACGACACACTCCCCGACCCGGTCGAGATACCCTCCCACCACGGCCCCGACGTCAAGACGGTGTTCCCGGACCTCGACATCGACACGATGGGGATGAAGGTGCCGACGACCCAGATGCACACCCACAGCGTCAACGTCACGCTGGAGTCGACGCCCTCGGCCGAGGCGGTCCGGGAACTGCTGGGCCGCGAGTCGCGCCTGTTCCTCATCCCGGAGACGCTGGGCATCGACGGGGCCGGGAAACTCAAGGAGTACACCCGCGACGCCGGCCGCCCGCGCGGCGACGTCTGGGAGAACTGCATCTGGGCGGAGTCGGTCACCGTCGAGGACAACGACCTCTACCTGTTCCAGGCCATCCACCAGGAGGCCGACGTGGTCCCGGAGAACATCGACGCGGTGCGCGCCCTCTCGGAACGGACCGCCAGCGCCCGACAGAGCATCGACCGGACCAACGACGCACTCGGCGTCGGCCGCGGCCTCGTCGAACACGAGGGGAACGCCCCCCGAAGCACCGCCGACGACTGACCGACCGGCCGCCGGTCAGCCCAGTTCGTGGAACGTCAGGTCGCCGCTCTCCGTCTCGAGCGTCGCCACCGAGAACGGCTCCGGTGCCGGCGGGATGGCGATGCCGCCGGGGTTGATGCGGACCGTCCCCTCGTACTCCTCGGTGCCGGCCTGATGCGTGTGGCCGTGACAGACGTAGTCGTAGGTCCCACACTCCACGAGCGCGTCCACGATGGCGCCGCTGGTCCCGTGGTACACCGCGAACTCCGCGCCGCCGAGGGTCAGTTCGCCCATCTCCCCGAGGTAGGTGCCGAACTCGTCGACGGTCGATTCGAGCGCCCACTCCCCGTCGTTGTTGCCGCGGACGGCGTAGAACGTCCAGTCGCCGTCGAACGGCGTCGCCGAGAACGGGGCGACGAAGTCCCCGCAGTGGACGACCGTCTCGACGCCCGCGTCGTCGAACGTCTCGACGGCCGCCTCGACCAGTCCCGTGTTGTCGTGCGTATCGGAGACGATACCGACCTGCATGGACTGGCGTTCACCGGGCGGTCACAAGAACGTACCCCTCGCCGCGCCCGCTCCCGCGAGGCTTTTGTCCCACAGGAGCGAACTCCGGGCAATGGCACAGGGTATCCTCGACACGCTGGGACTGATGGCCATCGTCGTACTGGCGATTCCGGTCGGCCTGTTCGGCGTCGAGCACCTCGTCCGGGGCGAGCTGGTCGCCGGCGTCGTCTACCTCGGCATCGCCGCCGGGATGGTCGTCATCGAGCAGTACCTCACGACGCCGACGGACGTCCCGGGCATGGTCGCCGAGAAGACGGTGGGCGCCGTCGTCAAGACCGAGGACCCGGCCGAGGAGGACTAGCGCTCCGAGCGCCAGCGGTCGGGGTCGTCGGCCGCGAGATACTCCGTCAGCAGCGAGGGGAAGCTCCGCCCCTTCAGATACCGCAGCCCGAAGTCCTCCGCCCAGTTGATGATGCCCTGGTCCTCCGTGACGACGCCGGCGTCCAGCTCCTTCGCCAGCATCAGGAGGTCGAAGTCCTCGCGGGAGTCGAGCACCCCCTGCCGGAGGGTGTCGCGGTACTCGTCGCGCAGGTCCGAGATGACCTTGTCAACCTCGGTCATGTGGTCGTGTTCCTCGACCGTCTCGGCGCGGGACTCCTCGGCCTTCCGGACGGCCTTCTCGGAGACGCGCAGGCCGCGGTCGACCCGGTCGGACATCTCGTCGATGAACTTGTAGACGAGGTCCGCGGGGACCATCACCTCGTGGTGAGCCGGCGCCTTCGTGATGACCCACGTGTCCAGCTTCGTCAGCACGTCGTCGCTCACGTCGCGGTTCTCCAGCATCCCGGTCAACTCCGCCTTGATGGAGGGCGGCATGTAACAGGAGATGTTGTGTATCTGTTTCGCCGCCGCGACGAGTTCCAGTAGCTCCCGACACGCCGCCTCGACGTCCTGGTCCGGCCCCCGTATCTCCGTCGTGAGAAACAGGGAGGTGTCCAGCACGAACCGTTGCTTGAGGGGACGGTCGGCCATACCGGCGGTAGGACGCCTGTCCACTAATGTCTGCTGACGGGGCCGGCGGCCCCGATACGTTTAGTCGCTGTGCGAACAACTCCCACACATGGCTCCGGACTGGTCGTCGGTCTTCGACCTCGGCGACACCGACCCAGAAGACCTGCTGGAGCACTTCGAGCGGGCGTGGTTCCGCGGGGCGGCGTATCGCTACCTCGCCGACGCGCGCCACGGCGTCGAACGCGGCACCGCCGTCGTCGACGACGTCGTCGTCCGCGGCTACCCCTCGATGCCGCGGGCGCTCGTTCTGGAACCGGCCGTCCAGGAGGTGTTCGACGGGCCCGTCGCCGTCGAGGAGAAACTCAACGGCTACAACGTCCGGGTGGCCCGCGTCGACGGCGACCTGCTGGCGTTCACCCGGAGCGGGTTCGTCTGCCCGTACACGACCGCGAAGGTCGAGCGGACGCTCGACCCGGACGGCTTCTTCGAGGACCACCCCGAGTGGATGCTCTGTGGCGAACTCGTCGGCCCGGAGAACCCCTACACCGAGCACGACTACCCGGAGGTCGAGGGGGCGGCCTTCTACGTCTTCGGTATCCGCCACCGCGAGACGGGCGACCCGATGCCGGTCGCCCGCCGGCGGGCGTGCTGTGTCGACTACGACCTCGACCCGGTCCGCCACTACGGGACGTTCACGCCCGCGGCGGCCGTCACGACCGCGAGAGAGGCCATCCGTGACCTCGATGCCCGCGGCCGGGAGGGGGTCGTGCTCAAGTCCGTCGACGGCCGGCGCGCGCTGAAGTACACCACCAGCGCCATCCACCGCGCCGACCTCGAACACGCCTTCGCGCTCCCGTTCGACTACGGCCGGGACTTCCTGTTCACCCGCGTCATTCGCGAGGCGTTCCAGGCCGTCGAGTTCGGGGACTCGCCCGACCGGGTGCGAGAGCGGGCCCGGAGACTCGGCGAGTCGGTCCTGCTGCCGGCCGTGGAGACGGTCCGGGCCGTCGAGGCCGACGACCCGGTCGGCGAGACGCACACGGTCAGGGCCGACCCCGAGGTAATCGAGGCGCTGCTGTCGTACTTCCGCGACAAGGGGCTGGAACTGGCCGTCGAACGGGACGAAATCGAGGGCGGCGAGCGCGTGGTCACGTTCACGAAGGTCGCGCGCTCGACCCGCGACAAGACGGCCTACTACCTCTCCGGCGGGACGATAGACGAGTGAGCGCTCAGTCCGCGACGATGGCCTCGCCGGCCTCGTCCAGCAGTTCGTCGATAGACCGCTCGCTCGGTTCGTTCTCCAGCAACACGTCGATGGGGAGGGTCGGTGCGCCGTCGACGAGGTTCTCCATCAGGACGAGACGCTCGCGGGCCCGGGACATCCCGACGTAGAACACGCGCCGTTCGTTGTCGGTCAGCGTCGGCACCGGACTCGTGTGTTTCGTGAACTCGTCGACGCCGGGCACCTCGATGCCCTTCTGCTCGACGGTGGCGGCCATCTGCTCGACCACCTTCTCGGTGAGGTCCGTCGCGACGAACACGTGGTCGGCCTCGCGCCCCTTCGCGGAGTGGATGGTGCCCAGACGGACGCGGTCGGGGTCCATCCCGCGGTAGTCGCCCTTGAAGTAGGCGTCGACGGTGCGCTCCTGGAAGTTCGTCACCTTCCGGAGCATGTCGCCCGCCGAGGCGGGGTCGGGGACGAACGGGACGTGGTCGGTGACGACCGTGTGGTCGATCTCGATCTCGGCGATGTCCTCGGAGTCGCTGTCCTCCTCGATGTCCTCGAGGGCGTCGAAGAAGTCGTCGCGCTCCCCGGTGCCGAACGCGGAGTCGACGAGCATGTCGGCCAGCCGCCGCGCTTCGAGCACCGAGAGCGTCTCCTCGTTCTCGACGGCCTCGACGGCGTTGACGTACTGGGTCAGCCGGTCGGTCCACATCCGCTGGTCGGTCAGACAGGAGAAGGGGATGCCGTCGCCGATGAACTCGTCGATGAACTGGAACATCTGGTAGCGCGCCCGGAAGAGGACCATCACTGTCTCGTCGGACTGGTCGACGGTGCCGGTGACGTTGCGCGCGAGGTCGTACATCGAGGGGTTCTGGACCGCCTCGACGCGGCCGCCCTCCTTGCGCGGGTTGAGGTCCTTCTCCTGGCGCTTCTCGATGTGGCGCACCTCGCGGTTGACGACGTTGAGGATGCGGGAGGGCAGTCGGTAGGAGTTGGGGAGAATCTCGTCCTGCGTGACGTCCTCCTCCAGCAGGAGGTCGGGGTCGGCCCCCTGCCACGCGTAGACGACCTGGTCGTCGTCGCCGGCGATGAGCACCCGCTTCATGTGGGGCTTCCACTCCTCGTAGACGTCGTACTGCAGGGTCGTGATGTCCTGGAACTCGTCGATGATGAGGTAGTCGACGTTCGGGAGCAGGGAGCGCTGGGCGACGCGTTCGAGCATGTCGGCGAAGCCGGTCAGGTCGTTGTCGCCCTTGTAGGTGCGCCAGCCACGGATTGCGCTGGGCACGTCCACCCGGTCGTCGTCGGTGGGCCACGTCGGCGTGTACTTGTTGCCGGTCTGGGCGTTGTCGTCTATCTCCGGCGGGAGGCGGACCTCCTCATCGTCCCACTTGAACGGCACGTCGTACCAGTCCGCGACGTCCCGGCGGGTCCGCTGGAGCCACTGACTGGTGGCGATGATCTTGTTGCCCAGCGTCGTCGACCGGGCCGAGCGTCGCCGCGAGCCCTCGTACTCGTCCTCGTACTCGATGCCGAACTGTTCGCAGAACTCCTCCTTGTCGTCCTCACCGACGACGTCGCCCCGCGAGAGGTTCAGCAGTTCGTACGCCTTCGCGTGCATCGTACAGACGTTCCCGCGCAGCGCCCGCGGCGTCAGGTCCAGTCGCTCGGCGAGACGCTCCCGTATCTCCGCGGCCGCGGCCCGCGTGTACGAGACCACCAGCACGTCCCGGAAGTCGACGTCGTCGTCTTCCAGCAGTTCCTCGACGCGGTCGAGCAGCGCCGTCGTCTTCCCGCTACCGGGCCCACCGAACAGGCGGACAACCTCGGTGGTCGAATCAGTCATTGCACCTATACTAGGCCCCCGGCCCAATAAACGACGTGCTTTGGAGAAACGGGGGTACTCGGGCCGGACCGCTACCGATACAGCGAGACGTACAGCATCGCGAACCCGATGATGAAGGGGATGGTCTCGGCCATCTGGAAGAACACCTGCACGAGCGCGCCGACTTCGCCGGCGCTCAGCTGGGTGATGACGCTGGAGATGGCGACGCCCATGCTGATGAACGCGAACCCGACGAACGCGTACTGGAGCCGCTCGGACGGTCGCTTCCGGTAGGCCTGGAAGCTGATGAGCGTGATGCCGAGCGTCAGGCCGAACACGACCATCCGCATCAACACGAGCGCTCCGCGCGCGATCGCGACGCCCTCGGCCATCCGTTCAGTGCTCCCCTGTCATGCGGTCACTCGGGGTTCAGTTCGTCCCACAGCTGACTGAACCGGTCCGGGAGGTTCTCTTCCCGGTAGATACGCACCTTGTACTCCTCGTCCTCCAGCGAGATGACCGTCGACTCGAAGTTGGACTCGTACACCTTGTAGTGGTTCCCGTCCTCGGCGACCAGCGTGTGGTCCTTGACGAGGTCGTACTCGTCCAGCAGTTCGATGCGGCGGTACACGGTCGGCAGCGAGAGGTCGCACTCCTCGGCGAGTTCCTTGGCCGAATGCGGTTCGCGGCTGATGGCTGCCAGCACCCGTCGTGCGTGCTGGTCGCCGATTGTGTCGAGAACCTCCTCGATGCTCTTGTCCTCTGCCACTGTAAGTGAGTTCTCATCCGGTCATATAAGCGTTTTCGAGAGCCGGGGTTGTTTCACAGCCGGAAAACGCTCGTGGGTTTATATGACGTCGCGGCCACTACGCTCTCTTGCGGATCGCGTCCAGGTGAGATGATGTCCGGAGACAACCTCCGTCGCGTCGCGACGGGCAAGGCGATGGGTGACCGACCAGACGAGCGACTGACCCCCCTCGGCGGGTCGAGTGACCCACGAACGAACGACACAGCTAGTCGCGACGTCATCCCGGAGTCGCTGTTGGCTTCGGTCGTCGACGACGTCGCCGACGGCGACCTCGCCGTCGACGACGGGATGGTGACCCAGAGCCTGGACGAGATCCTGCTCGCGCTGATAGCGTTGTCCGACGACGAGACGCACGGTACCGGTCTCATGGCGGCACTGTCGCGTCTGTTCGACGCGGACCTGAGTCCGGGCACCGTCTACCCGCGTCTGCACGAACTCGAAGCCGACGACACGCTGACGGTACACGAGCTCGTACAGACCAAGCAGTACTCGGTAACCGACACCGCCGCAGCGGAATCGCGAATCGAGGCCGCGGCGTACAGGCATCTCCTCCTGGGGATGTTCCTGCACACGTCGCTGGACGCGCTGTAAACGCTCTCGTCTGCCGTTCTACGGCGTCGACGAGGCCGACGACTGACCCCCGTCGGCCCCTCGGCGCCCGGGCGACGAACGCCACCGGTCGACGACTGACCCCCGTCGGCCGGTGGCCGTTTCTCGCGACACTCGACCGGATAGCGCGGCCGCTACGGCGTCGGATGCGGAAAAACGGACCGCCGTCGAACCGTCCTCAGTTTACCGGTGTCCAGCCACACACCGAGCACTCGCTCGCGGCCGACTCGTGAAGGCCGCCACAGTCCGGACACTGCTTCTTGTTGTAGTTCTCCTCCCAACCCGTCTCGTCGACGTCGTGGCCTCGTTGGGAGAGGAATTCGTCGAACATGTCGTCTCCACTCGGTGCGGTCGCCATACATGCTATGGTATAGCACACCAGTATTTAGAGCTACCGATACTGCGAAACGTTGCCATCCGACACGATATCTGTGGACCCCGTACCGGCGTTCCCCCGCGGTTCGCCGCCGTCGACAGTGTGTCCGGAGATACACTTACCTCGGTGCCGGCTGAGACGTGGGTATGGCCATCGGTGGCGACCTCCTCGTACCGACGCTGATCGTCGGGGGCATCGGGCTGTTTCTCCTCGGTGCCGGGCTCCGCGAGGCCTACCTGACGGTCCGGCTCTGGCGCCAGCGTGCGACGCCCATCGGCGACCTCGGCGAGGCGTCAGGGACGGTCACCGTGACGGGGCGTGCGGAACGCATCGATGAGACGTGTCAGGCGTCGCTCTCGGGTCGGGACTGCCTCGCCTACGCCTGGCGAGTCGTCGGCCTCCGGACCGTGCGCGGGTTCGACGGTCACGTCGAGCAGTCCTACCACCAGCTCGCCCGCGGGCAGGACGCCGTCCGGTTCCGCCTCAGCGACTACAGCGGGAGCGTCGTCGTCGACCCGAGCGAGGCGACGCTCCGCCTGAACGAGGCCCAGGTCACCGACCCGGTGCGCGACCCGGTCAGGCGACCCGACGTCTCGCTGGCCGGGGTCTCCCACGACGGCCCCCGCCAGTACTACGAGGCACGCGTCGACGAGGGCGAGACCATCGTCGTCCAGGGGCACCTCCGACCCGCCGACGACGCCCGACTCGACGTCGAGAAGATTGGCGTCCAGCTGTCCGGGCGCGGCCTGTACATCGCCGACTCGGACCGGTCACAGGCGATCCGGCGGTCGGGGGTCGCCGCGGCCGTATCGCTCGTCCTCGGTGCCGCGGCGCTGGCCGTCCTCGCGGTCCTCCTCGGCGTCGTCCCCTGACCCCGACAGCCCCCGGAGTCTCGACGCGGCCGACGTCGCTCGCCCAGCGCCGACCTGCCCTGCGTCCATCGCGTGCCGTCTCCGGGTCAGTTCGTCAGTTCCGTCTGCCGCCGCTCGACGGTGACCGACTCGTCGCTGTCGACCGTCACGCGATGCCCCTCGATGGTCGCCGTCAGCGCGACGCCGGTGCTGTTCTGAAAGAGCTTGTTCACCGCGTCCGGGTCGAGATGCTCGTGTAGTGCGACGTCCAACTCCGACGGGTCGACGCCCTCGGCCGCCGCGAGGGACTGGACTATCTCCGTGGTGATTTCGGTCACGCTGCCGTGGCCTACCGGGTGCGCGTACAAAACCGATACACCGAATCGCTTTGGCCGGTCGGGTGTCTCCCTCGTCGCTCACCGTTTCGACCAGAAACCGGGCAGAAGTTGGATGGGCCCTGCCGGATTTGAACCAGCGCTCAATCGGTTATGAGCCGATCGCTTTAACCAGACTAAGCTAAGGGCCCTTCGTGCGTCGTTTCTCGGTTCCACGTCTTTAGCCTGTCGGGTCCGCGTCGGCCGGTTCGCGGGCCGTCCGCTCGCGACGCTCGTCGGGCAGCGGACCGAGAGAAGGACGCCACCGCCAGGGCTCGAACCTGGGACAACCTGGGTAACAACCAGGTGCTCTACCAACTGAGCTACGGCGGCTTGCTCGCATGCATCGATTGACGGAGTTGTTAAATAGGACTTTCGTTTCCGAGCGCCATCGACACGCTTTCACGCACTCTGTGAGTATCGCCGGCCATGAGCGACGAGTTCGACGCCGTCGTCGAGCGGGTCCGCGAGCGGGTCTCGCCCGACGCCGAGGAGCGCGAGCGGTTACAGCGGGCCGCCGAGACGGTGATGGAGCGGGCGCGGGCGGCCGTGGCCGACCTCCCCGTCTCGGCCGAGGTGATACAGGTCGGGTCGACGGCCAGGGGGACGTGGACCGCCGGGGACCGCGACGTGGACGTGTTCGTCGCGTTCCCGCCGGACCTGCCCCGCGAGACGCTGGAGGAGTACGGGCTGGAGGTGGGCCACGCCGTCCTCCCCGACGGCCGCGAGGAGTACGCCGAACACCCCTACGTGGTCGGGGAGTGCGACGGGTACGACGTGGACCTCGTGCCGTGCTACGCCGTCGAGGACGCCACGGCCATCCAGTCGGCCGTCGACCGGACGCCGTTCCACACCCGCTACCTCGACTCGCGGCTCGACGACGGGCTGGCCGGCGACGTCCGGGTCACCAAGCAGTTCCTGAAGGGTATCGACGTCTACGGGAGCGACCTCCGGACGCGGGGGTTCTCGGGCTACCTGACCGAACTGCTGGTGCTGGAGTACGGCGGCTTCCGGGAGCTGGTCGCGGCGGCCGCCGACTGGCACCCGCCGGTCACCTTCGACCCCGAGGACCACGGGACCGTCTCGTTCGACGACCCGCTCGTCGTAGTCGACCCGACCGACCCCGAGCGCAACGTCGCTGCGGTCTGCTCGGCGACCAACGTGGCGCGGTTCCAGCACTACGCGCGTGCGCTCCTCGCCGACCCCCGGACCGACCTGTTCGAGACCAGCGACCCCGACCCGTACGACGCCGACGCCGTCAGGGATGCTGTCGAGCGCCGCGGGACGACGCCGGTGGCGCTGCGGTTCGACGCGCCCGACGTCGTCGAGGACCAGCTGTGGCCGCAGTTACGGAAGTCGCTGGGCGGGCTCACCGACGAACTCGACCGGCGGGGGTTCGACGTGTTCCGCTCGGCCGCGTTCGCCACGGACACCGCCGACACCGACGCGGGGGGCGCATCCGACGGTGCCGGCGAGGCGGTGCTCCTGGCCGAACTCGCCGTCGCCGAGCGCCCGGCCGTCGAGCGCCACGACGGCCCGCCGGTCCACGTCCGCGAGCACGCCGAGGGGTTCTACGGCGCCTACGCCGACGACCCCGCGGTGGCCGGCCCCTTCGTCGACGGCGAGCGCTACGTGGTCGAGCGGTCGCGGGAGGTGACGAACGCGGCGGCGTTCGTGACGAGCGACGCGCTGTTCGACGTGCGACTCGGCCCCCACGTCGAGTCGGCGCTCGACGCGGGGTACGACGTGCTGGTCGGCGAGGAGATAGCGGCACTGGCCGACGCGTTCGGCGTGGAACTGGCCGACTACTTCGACCCGAAGCCCTGAGCGGCGACCCGGTCGAGGACGTCGCGGGCGTCCTCGCTCACGTCGTCGTCGGGTTCCATCGGTTCGTAGCCGTCGAACACTTCGTGGACGGTCGTCACCGAATCCGAGAGGGTGTCGAGGCCGTAGCCGCCCTCGAGGACGAAGGCGAGGCCGGTGTCACAGTCGTCGGCGAGCGTGCGCATCCGCTGGGTCATGGCGCCGTACCCCTCTGTGGTCACGCGCATCCGCGATATCGGGTCGTGCTCGTGGGCGTCGAAGCCGGCGCTGACGACGAGCAGGTCCGGGTCGTAGTCGGCGATGGCGGGCGCGATGGCCTCGTCGATGGCCGCGAGGTAGTCGGCGGTGTCCGCGCCGGGTTGGTACTTCACGTTGAGGTTCGTGCCCTCGGCGTCGCCCTCGCCCGTCTCGTCGATGGCGCCGGTGCCGGGGTAGAGGCCGTCCTCGTGGATGGAGGCGTAGAACACGTCCTCGCGGTCGTAGAAGATGTCCTGCGTGCCGTTGCCGTGGTGGACGTCCCAGTCGAAGACGGCGACGCGGTCGGCGTCGCCCTCGAGGGCCGCCTGTGCCGCGACGGCGGCGTTGTTGATGAAACAGAACCCCATCGCGTCGTCGTAGACGGCGTGGTGGCCCGGCGGGCGGCCGAGTGCGAAGGGGGTGTCGCGGCGCGAGACCCCGCTCATCGCGGTCTCGGCGGCCCAGACGGCCAGCCCGGCCGAGGCCACCGCGGCGTCCCAGGTCGCCTCGACGGCGACGGTGTCGGCGTCCCAGTTCCCCCCGCCGTCGTCGCAGAACTCGCGGAACTCCTCGACGTAGTCGGCGTCGTGGACGCCGTGGACCAGCCCCATGTCGACGTCGCTGGCGGCGACGTACTCCACGCCGTGGCGGTCCTTGAGCGCGCGTCTGACCGCCCGGAGTCGGTCGGGACTCTCGGGGTGGCGCGGGCCGGTGTCGTGGTCCAGACAGACCTCGCGGTAGCCGAAGTTCATTCAGTAGTACTGGCCGAGTTGGAAGTAGGTCTCGATGTCTGCCGCTTTGACTGTCCGGCGGTCGGCGTGACGGGCCAGCGTCGCCGCGGCGGCGGCCACGTCGTCGGCGAACGCCTCGAGGATGTCCGCGAGCGCGACGCGGGCGTCCATCGCCACGCGGTAGTCGTCGTCGATGTCGAGGCGCGCGATGCGGTCGACCGGCGCCACCGGGAGTTCCAGGCTGTCCTTGTCCGGGACGTGTCCGACGCCGAAGTCCGACGGCATCAGCGTCTTCCGGCCGTCCGCGGTCGCTTCCTCGGCGGCGGTGACCGCGAGCGACGCTCCCCGTCGTTGAATCCGACGAGCCAGTTCCTCTGCCGCGTCGGCACTGACCCGTAACCCGTCCGCGTTCCGCCGGATGACGGCGTCCACCGGCGCGAACGGTAGCTCGACGCTCATACCCACAAGCGGGAGTGTTGCGGCCTTAAGAGTTTCCGTAGCGGCGCTCTCCCGCTCAGAACACGTCGTCGGCGTCCAGCCGGTCGCCGTCCACGACCCCGCGGACCGTGATCTCCTGTCCCAACTGGACGCGCTCGCTCGTCTCGACGCTCATCGTCTCCTCGCCGTCGTCCAGGACGACCGGGTCGCCGGTCTGGACGACCGTCCCGGTGAACTCGACCTGCTCGGCGGCCTGTGCGCCGCCGTCGTCGGGGCTGCTGGCACCGCCGCCCGACCCGCCCGACGCGTCACCGCCGTCGCCGTCGGCGAACGAGGAGAGGCCGGCGTGCTCGTCGTCGCCCGACGGGGCCGGCGCACTGCCGACGTCCGTCCCGTCGTCCAGGACGACCACCGTCGACGCCCAGTTCGCGGAGGCCTCCTTGTCGTCCTGCCAGCCGTCCTGTATCTCCACGTCGGCGGCCAGCACCTCGTCGCCGGGCGCGATGTCCTTCTCGGCCTTGTCGCCCCACAGCGCCACCCGGATGTCGCCCGTGGCGTCCTGAATCCGGACGTTCCGGACCTGGCCCTCGCTGCCGTCGTCCCGATCGAAGGTGCGGACGGGGTCGGCCGACCGGACGACGCCGGCGATGTCGACGGTGTCACCGATCTCGACCGCCTCGATGGGGTCGGCGTCGGGTTCGAAGTCGACTGCCTCGTCTATCTCGTCGACGGCTCCCTCGTCGCCGACGTGCAGTTCCAGCGACCCGTCGCGCTCGCGGACGTAGCCGTCGACGACTTCGACGGCGGTGCCGGGGGTCAGCTCCTCCGCGCGGTCGGCCCGGTCGTCCCACATCGTCACGCGGACCCGGCCCGTCTCGTCGCCCAGCGTGAGGTTCGACACCCTGCCCTCGCTGCCGTCGTCCCGGTCGAAGGTGCGGATGCTGTCGGTGTCCAGGACGAGGCCGCGCAGGGTCACGTCGGACTGCCCCATCGTCAGCGACTCGACGGTGGAGCCGTCGCCGGGTTCGACGTCGATGGTGGCGTCCTCGTCGGGTTCGGCCTTGTCGACGGACACCTCGAGGCCGTTGTACCCCTCCTTCGGTCGGCCCTTCACCCGCAGCACGTCCCCGACGTCTAACGCGCCATCGTCGATGTCGGCGGCCTGCTGGTCCCAGAACGCCAGCCGGATCGAGGCCGTCTCGTCGGCCGCCTCGACGTTGATGACGCGGCCGTCCTCGTCCTCGCCGTCCCGCTCGAACGTCTTCAGGTCGCCGATGGCCATCACCTTCGCGAGGAACTTCACCTCGTCCATCCCCGGTTCCACGTCCGCGACGGTCTCGACCTCGCCCTCGTTGAGCTCGTGGGCGAGCAACATCGCGGCCGTCTCCTCGTCGGCGAGGCCCCCCATCTGTTCGACCTTCTCCGCGACGGCCTCGCGGAACTCCTCCTCCGAGACGTCCGTCTCTAAGTCCGCGTAAATGTCCTCTATCGCACCCATCTATCTATGGGACGCAGGGATGGGCCGCGCTTAAGCGTTGTCGTTGGCCGAGCGGGGCGCTGCTGTCCGTCGATTCCGTCGTCGCCGTTCCCATGTCCGACGCTGGTCGCGCCACCCGATATAAACCTCCGCCCGACGGGGACTCTGCGTCACCGGTCGGCCGTCGTCACTTCCGTCGGGCCGTCGCCGTGGTCGTGGGTGACGACGACGCGTCCGGGGAGGCCGCCCGCGAACCGCACGGTCGCCTCGTAGTCGATCTCGACGATGGCCTGCGTACACGCGTCGCCGGCGTCGTCGCGGTCGACCGCCTCGACGGCGACGGTCAGTTCGTCGGCCGTGGCGTCGTAGTCGGCACCCGCCAGTGCGGCGGTCTTGCAGCCATCGGCGCCCCAGATGGTCCCCTCGACGGTCACCGCGTCCGTCCCGAAGGTGACGCTGGCCTCGCTGGCCTGGGTCCCGGACCCGCGCTGTGTGACGGTGAACTCGCTGTCGGTCACGCGTGGCCCTTCGTCCCCCGTGCCGGTGTCTGTTCCGCCGTCGCTCGCTCCGGGGTCACCGCCTGACGCACACCCGGCCAGGCCGACCGTACCGACCGCACCGACCGCGCCGAGTCGCCGAAGTAGGGTTCTGCGTTGCACGTCCGGACAACCACCCGGGGACACGAAGGCCCTTGTGATGGTTCAAACCCGGCTTTGACCGTGGTGTGCTCTCCCGTCGCGCGCGGCGGTCGAACCGTCACCCTTTTCATACCGACCACCCTCCGTCAAGATGAGTCCGGATAGGGTAGTGGACTATCCTCTTGGCTTGCGGAGCCAGGGACCGGAGTTCAAATCTCCGTCCGGACGTTCACTTCGTTCACGACCGGCGAGCTCCACGCTCGCTCAGCTCGCGTGGAACTCCGTCCGGACGCTACATCTCCGCGAACCAACTCGGCGAGCGACGGCGTCGTCACGCCACTTTTGCCGACCCCACACGTAGCGCCGCGCATGGACGCCCACCTCCGGGCCGGTGTCGCCGTCTACGACGCCGGGCGGTTCCACGCCGCCCACGACGCGTGGGAGGACTACTGGCTCGAACTCGACGAGGGTGCCGACGAGCGGTTCCTCCACGGCCTCATCCAGTTCACCGCCGTCGTCCACCACGGCCGCGACGGGAACTGGTCGGGTGCGCAGGGCCTCGCGGAGAGTGCCGGCGAGTACCTCGCGGACCTGCCGGCCGACTACCGCGGCGTGAACCTCGACGACGTGCGGCCGTTCCTCGCTCGGGTGGCCGCGGACCCCGAGGCCGTCGACTGGGACCACCCGCCGAAACTGACCCACGAGGGTGCGGTGCTGGACTACGAGGCACTGGACTTCGACGCGACGGCCGTCGCCGCCACGGTGCTTGCGGAGGCCGACGGCTACGACGAGGCGGTGGTGGCCGACGCCGTCGACTACGCGCGCGACGAACTGGCCGAACGCGGGGAGGGGCGGTTCGTCGGCCTCCTGTTCTCGTTCGTCCGCGACGGCGAGAACCGGCCGGTGGTGTACCACCGGCTCCGGGACCACGTCGAGCGCGAACGGCAGAAAGACGACGACGTGCGGGGCCTGTTCGACTAGGCGTCCGGTTCGACGACCCGGTCCTCGCCTTCGAAGTGGGCGGAGTTGTCCTGCGGGCGGTAGCCGAGCACTTCGCGGGCGCGGTCGATGGAGTAGTACTTCCGGTCGTTGTCGGAGATGCCGTAGACGATCTCGAACTCGTAGTCGGCCTCGAGCGCGCACTCGTGGATGTGGGCGCAGTCGGGGTAGGAGAGCCACATCGCCTGGCCGCGCTCGTAGTCGATGGGCGGGTGGCCGCGGGTGAGGTTCCCGATGCGGATGTTGCACACCTTGATGCCGTGTTCGTCGTGGTAGTAGCGGCCCAGAATCTCGCCGGTGGCCTTCGAGACGCCGTAGAGGTTGCCGGGGCGTGGGAACTCCGACCCGTCGAGCAGGAAGTCGTCGTCCTCGCGGTACATATCGGGGGTGCGGCGGTCGGTCTCGAACGCGCCGACGGCGTGGTTCGAGGAGGCGTAGACGAACTTCTCGACGCCCTCGTCGACGGCGGCCTCGTACATCTTCTGGGTGCCGTCGATGTTGTTCGCCAGCACCGAGTCCCACGGGGCTTCGGGGCGTGGGTCCCCGGCGAGGTGGATGACGGCGCCGACGCCCTCGACGGCGGCCGCGACGTCCCCGTCGTCTGCGACGTCGCCGACGAGGTACTCGTGGGACGGCTCCTCGGCCGGCGGACTGTGGTACATGAGCTTCCACTCGTAGGCGTCGCCGATGCCTTCGAGGATGGCCTCCCCGACCGCGCCGCCCGCGCCTGTGAGTAGAACCGGGTCGTCCATTCGTATACGGTGGATAGACAGCGCACAATAGGTAGCTTGCGGTTCCGTTATGTACCGGCAGACCGACCATTCCGTATGGACCCGACGACGCCGCAGGTCGCCTGTTTCGAGGCCGGCATCAAGTTCGGTTCGCTGTACCACCAGTTCGCCGGGACGCCCGTGAGCCCCGACAGCGCGGACTCGCTGGCGACGGCGATGGAAGAGGCCATCGAGAACCAACCGCACTGCGAGTCGGTCACCGTCGAGGTCCGCGAGGCCCCGCTCCGCGAGGCTATCGCGGCGGCCGGCGCCGACTACACGGAACTGACGGGCCGCTTTCTCGACGTGTCCATGACCATCGACTACGAGGGCTGTGTCGTCGAGACCAGCATGGCGATGGAGGACGGCTATCCGCTGATGCAGGTCGACTCGGTCGGGGAGTGACGCGTCGCCGGTTGGTATCGACACGCTGCGCTCCGAAAATTTTACCCACGCCGGTCGTGCAATTCCGGTGATGTCCCTCCACGCGATAGACAACATCGACGACGCCATCGACGCCACGCAGGCGTTCCTGTTCCCGTTTGACCTGCGGAAGTGGCTCAGACTGGCGTTCGTCGTCTTCTTCATCGGCGGCGGTGGCAGCGGCCTGAACTTCGCCCGCAGCCTGAACAGCTTCAACGACTTCGGCCAGGGGCCGACCGGACCGAGCGGCTCCGGGAGCGAGTTCGCGCTCACCGGCACGCTGGACGTGATTCCGTCGGTCACTGACGGCACGCTGGCACAGCTCACGCCGCCCGGTCCCGGCCTCCCGCCGGGCGGTGCCGAGGCGCTGGCCGGCGCCGGCGTCGTCCTGCTCGTCGCGCTGCTCGCCCTCGTCCTCTTCGTGCTGGTCGTCGGCCTGCTCAGCAACTTCATGGAGTTCGTCTTCGTCCAGTCGCTCGTCGAGCGGGAGGTCCACGTCCGGCGGTACCTCGGCGAGAACGTCGGGAACGGCGTCCGGCTGCTCGTGTTCCGCCTCGTCTTCGGTCTCGTGACGCTGTTGCTCGCCGGTGGCGCCGTCCTCGTTCTCTTCCTCGTCGTCGCCGGCGGCGAACTCGCCAACCTCGGTCCGGAAGCCCTCGTCGCGTCGTCCACGCTACTGATTCTCGGCTTCGCCGTGTTCGCCGTCGTCAGCGGCGTCGTCAACGGCTTCACGACGGTGTTCGTCGTGCCGCTGATGCTGCAGGGCGACCACGGCGTCGTGCAGGGGTGGCGACGGCTCCTCGCCTCCATCGGCGAGCACCCGAAGCAGTACCTCGCGTACCTCGCCCTCTCCGTCGTCCTCGGCATCGGCGTCGGCATCGTCGGCGCCGTCGCCGGCGCCATCGCCTTCGTCGTCCTGCTGATTCCCTTCGGTCTCGCCGCCGCCGTCCTCTGGTTCGCGCTGGGACAGGGACTCGTCGCCGGCGTGCTGGCGGGCCTCGTCCTCGCCCTGTTCGCGCTGGCGATGCTCGTCGCCGCGAACCTCGTCAAGGTGCCGCTGCAGACGTTCCTGCGGTACTACGCGATGCTCGTGCTGGGCGCCATCGACGCCGAGATGGACCCGGTCCCGGAGGTCAGGGCCGACGTGACCGACTGAGGGGGTTTTCGGTTTTCGCCCCGCCCGCCCGCCGACGTCGGGTGGTTACACTTTCACTTTCAGGCGGGCTTTTAACCCTGCACCACGTCAACTGGTAGCCATGAGTCAGACCAGTCTGGACGACGACGAACTGTTCGGCGAGGCCGCAAACGAGATGCGGAGCGACGTCGAGGCGTCGCTCGCCGAGGCCCGCGAGGCCCTCCCCGACGCCGACGCGGTGTGGGACGTCGAGGCCGACAACACCCTGGGCGTGCTCAACGCGCTGAAGGGCGCACTCGACGTCGGCGACGCCGAGGACCACCTGCGGGACGCCAAGAAGTGGTACACGATGGGCGAACGCGCCGACGCCTTCGAGGACGCCGACGACCTCGCCGAGGAGATCGCAACGATAGAGGAGCTCGTCGCGGACGTCGAGGCGGCCCGCGAACAGGTCGGCGACCTCACCGCGACCATCCCGCAGCTCCGGAGCACGCTCGAGGAGTTCGAGGCCGACGAGGACGCGGACACCGAGGCCGACGCGGACGCCGAGGAGGCCGAGGCCTGACGACGCACGGTCGCGGTCGACTCACCCGGTGCCGCGCCCGAGCAGCGGTCCGCTCGTCCCGTCCAGCGGTCGATGCCCGGACGTCGCTCTTCTCGGTTCGGTCTCGCCCGCCGTCGGTCCGTCGTCGACGTACCCCCGCTAACCGGCCCTGCGAGTAGTCGAGGAAGGCCGGGACACGCGAGCGCGGGGACTCAGACGATGGAGTCCGGCCGCGTCGCGAAGTAGTTGAACACCGCGCCCAGACCGACGCCGTAGACGACGTGGGCCGCCAGCGTCAATACGGCGTACAGCACCAGCGCCAGTCCGGACTGGCCGGTGTAGAACGCGAGGACGAACCCCGTCCACATCGCCGCGCCGAAGAAGGCCCCCGAGACGGGGTCGGACCGCCCCGGGAGGTACTCTTTCAACGACGCGAACAGGAGCGGCCACGGGAACATCCCGCCGCCGAGGAAGACGATGTACCCGAACAGCACTTCGGGGACGTAGCCGCTCAACCCCACCAGCTCGGTGAGGATGGCGAAGTCAGAGAGGCTGAACGCGCCCAGCGACTGCGCGATGAGGAGGACGACGCTCATCATCGCCGTGCCGACCAGCCCACCGGCCGCACCGACGACGCCGTCGGCGAGGATGCCGCGTAGGTTGTCGAACTCCTCGCTCTCGGCGACCGAGTCGCCGTTCATCGGGTCTTCGACCCCCGGTGACGTATCTGGCATGTCGTGTTATACCATGCCAATGGACAAAAAAGTTCGCGCACACGTTCGGGTAACGCACTGTATATGTAAGTGAACTGTCCACAATACCTAATATGGGGTACAAAAAATCATGAGGAAAAGATGGGTCACTTGGTACCACACGCCGTGGTCGGCGTCCCACTCCACGGCGGCGACGTCAGAGCACCGGCCGACGTGTTCAACAGCATCTTCGAGGTGTTTCTCGTCCTCGGGACGGCCGTCGGCGTCCTGGTGGTGACGTACACGCTGTACCACGCCATCAAGTACCGCGAGACGGCGGGCGAGGACCCCTACGCCGACAAGGTCGAACGGCCGTCGATGGGAGAGATGCCCACCGGCGGGTCGGGGGGCCGGAAGGTGTTCTACTCCTTCGGCATCAGCGCCATCATCGTCGTCTCGCTCATCGCCTGGACGTACAGTTCGCTGGCCTACGTCGAGGACGGCCCGACGATAGAGGGCGAGGAGGACATCACCGTCCAGGTCGAGGGGTTCCGCTTCGGGTGGGCGTTCATCTACCCGAACGGCCACGAGACGTCGACCCTGAAGGTGCCCCGGAACCGGGTGGTCAGATTGGAGGTGACATCGCGGGACGTGTTCCACAACTTCGGCATCCCCGAGTTGCGGGTCAAGACTGACGCCATCCCCGGCCAGACCACCGACGCGTGGTTCACCGCGAGCGAGACGGGGACGTACCAGGCGAAGTGCTACGAACTCTGCGGAAGCGGGCACTCCGTGATGGTCGCCCCCGTCGAGGTGCTGCCACAGGAGGAGTACCGGTCGTGGTACGCGGGGACTAACGGCACCGCGAACGGGTCGTCGAACCAGACCGCCGCCAGCGTGGGAGGTGCCCCGGCATGAGCGAGGCCCACGACCACGGCCTGCCGCCCAAGTCCTCGGTCAGCAGGTGGTTCCTCACGACCAACCACAAGGACATCGGCGTCCTCTACCTCATCACGGCGCTGTTCTTCCTCGTCTTCGGCGGCCTGCTGGCGCTCCTCTTCCGTCTCGAACTCATCACGCCCGGCGCGGACCTGCTGGGGTCCCTCGGGTACAATCAGGCCGTCTCGACCCACGGCCTGCTGATGGTGTTCTGGTTCATCTCGCCCTTTGCCTTCGGGTTCGCCAACTACGTCGTCCCCCTGCAGATCGGGGCCGACGACCTCGCGTTCCCGCGGCTGAACGCGCTGTCGTACTGGCTGTACCTGTTCTCGGGCATCCTGATGGGGGTCTCCTTCTTCCAGGGGACCACCTTCGCGGGCGGGTGGACGATGTACGCGCCGCTCAATACGCCGGCGTACATCCCCGGTGAGGGACTCGGTGCGACGTCGGTCGTCCTCGCGCTCATCATGTTCACCGCCGCCGTCACGCTGGGGTCGGTGAACTTCCTGACGACGATGTACCGGATGCGCGCCGAGGGCCTCCGGATGCGGGACATCCCCATCTTCTCGCTGTCTATCAACCTCACCGTCTGGATGATGCTGTTCGCGTTCGCGGCGCTGCTGGCCGCGCTGATGATATTGGCCTCGGACCACATCCTCGGGACGACGTACTTCCAGTTCGCCAACGACGGCTCGACGCTGGCCACCGACGCCGACAACCCCGGGGCGTCGCTGCTGTGGGCCCACCTGTTCTGGTTCTTCGGCCATCCGGAGGTGTACATCGTCTTCTTCCCGGCGCTGGGCGTGATGGCCGAGTGCTTCCAGACGTTCACCGGGCGACGGCTGGTCGGTCGCAAGTGGTTCATCATCTCGATGGTGCTGGTCGCCATCCAGAGCTTCGTCGTCTGGATGCACCACATGTTCCTCACGGGCATCAACCTCCCCATCAAGACCATCTTCATGGCGACGACCATCGGTATCTCCCTGCCGTTCGACCTGATGGTCTTCTCGCTCATCTACACGATGGCGAAGGGACGGGTCCGGTTCACGACGCCGTTCCTGTTCTCGCTGGGCGCGCTGATACTGTTTATCGTCGGCGGCATCACCGGCGTCTTCCTCGGCGCCATCGTCCTCGACTACCAGTTCCGCGGCACCTACTGGGTGGTCGCGCACTTCCACTACGTGATGGTCTCCGGGGCGACGGCCCTGTTCGGCGGCCTCTACTACTGGTACCCGAAGATAACCGGGAAGATGTACGACGAGACGCTCGGGAAGATACACTTCGCCGTCTACTTCGTCGGCTTCAACCTGCTGTACTTCCCGATGTTCGTCGCGTGGGAGACGCCCCGCCGGGTGTTCGAGTACTCCCGCGACCTCCAGATATGGCACTCGATGGCCACCGTCGGCGGGTTCATCCTCGGTGCGAGCATGCTCATCATGTTCTACAACCTGTTCGTCTCGCTGTGGCGCGGCGAGGACGCCGGCGACAACCCGTGGGCCTACGCGACGACGGCGGAGTGGGCCGTCTCCTCGCCCCCGCCCCTGGAGAACTTCCCCGGCGTCCCGACGTACGCCGACGGGTCGCTCTCGTTCATGGACGACGAGGAAGTCGCCCGACGGACGAGCGGGTCCGGCGGGAGCGGCGTCGCCGCCGACGGCGGGACCGCGGCCGACGGCGGGACGGCGTCGGTGACGACGGCGGCCACCGCGACGCCGGCGACGCCCGCCCACGAGACGGCCGGCGAGGAGCACGCGAGTCACGCCAGCTTCTGGCCGTTCCTCGTGAGCCTCGGCGGGTTCGTCGCCTTCCTCGGCCTCTCGGGCGTGCGCACGGGCAGCGTCGTCTACGTCTCGATGGCGGCCGTCGGCGGCCTCGCGACCTTCGGGGCGCTGTTCGGGATGACCCGCGAACCGTTCCACGCGCCGGAGATGCCCATCGCCGAGCGGTGGCCCTTCGCCAGCGTCGAGAAGATGAAACTCGGCATGTGGACGTTCCTCGCCAGCGACATCGTCCTGTTCGGCGCGTTCATCGGGTCGTACGCCTTCGTCCGCGTCGCCTACGGCTGGACGGAGTGGCACCACGACCTCATCCCGGCCGAACACGTCACGATGCCGGGGCTCATCAACACCTACCTCCTGCTCACGTCGAGTTTCCTCGTCGTGCTGGCGATGGTCGCCGCCGAGCGCGAGAGCAGGAAGGGGACGACGGCGGCGCTCGCGGGGACGTTCGCGCTCGGCGTCGGGTTCCTCGTCAACAAGGGGCTGGAGTGGCAACACCTGTTCCACATCCACTCTGAGATGTTCCCCAACGGGTGGAACCTCTCGACGAACATCGCCTCGTCGACGTTCTACCTCACCACGGGTCTGCACGGCGCCCACGTCACCATCGGGCTCATCATCTGTGCGTACATGACCTATCGGGCCTGGAACGGGGCGTACCAGGGCGACGACAGGGCCATCGAGTACTTCGGGCTGTACTGGCACTTCGTGGACATCGTCTGGCTGTTCCTGTTCCCGCTGTTCTACATCCTCTGAGGTGACACTATGGACTGGAAAGGATACACCGTCATATACGTCGTGTTGTTCGCCTTCGCGACCGCACAGGCCGTCGTCGAGTTCGCCGGCCTCGTCGACAGCGCCTACTGGGTGGCCTTCGGGGTCATCATGGTGCTGTCGGTCGTCAAGGCCGTCGGCGTCGCCGCCTACTACCAGCACCTGCGCTGGGAACCCCGGTCGGTGACGTATCTGGTCATGGGCGGCACCGTCGCCGCCCTCGCGCTGACCGCCGCCGCCGCGTACTCCATCGTCTGACCGGGGGCGCCCGTCCCGCGCCGGTCGGCCGGCTCACCAGACGAGCACCGCCGCCAGCAGGGCGAGGCCGACGGTCCCGAAAGCGAGGCCCGTCAGGATGGCACCGGTCCCGCCGTCGCCCTCGTCCAGCGGGTCCGTAGAGAGGCGGAGCGGCGTCTCGTCGCCGGTGAGGACCATCTCGTCCGGGCGGCCGGCGACGGTGTCGGCGTCGGCCCGCCGGGTGACCGTCCCGAGGACGCTCACCTCGTCGCCCGGCCGGAGCCACCCCTCCCGATAGCGCCGGCGACTCTCGTCGACGGTCGGTGCCGACGCCATCGGGGCCGTGGAGAGGCCGTCGGTCGCGTCGAGAAAGCGCGCGAGTCGCGGCGGCGGGTCCTCCCCGTAGTCGGTCTCGAGGTGGGTGTCGAACCCCTCGAACCGGCACCTGACCTCGGGCGTCGAGACGCCCGCCGACACCAGCACGCTCTCGGGCGTGAACACGTCGTCTGTCGCGTTCCCGACCACGTGGTCCCCGACGTCGACCAGCAGTCGGCCGCCGTCGACGTCGACGGCGAACGGGACGCTCGTGACGCCCCACGCGGCCCGCTCCCACGTGGTGTCGGTCGGGGTGTCGGACTGCTCCTCGACCTCGTAGCCGGCCAGCACGCACTCGCGGTCGGCGACCGGCGAGGCGAGCGTCCCGTCGGCCGTCGCCGTGACCGTCCCACGGACCCGTGCGAGGGTCCCCGGCTCTGCCGCCTCCGGCGAGACGGGGTCGGCGTCGGCGAGTAACGACGCCGTTCGGCGCTGGTCCCACCCGAAGTAACACAGGAGGCCCCCACAGACCAGTAGCAGGGCCCCACCACCGAGCGCCACCTCCTCCAGCACGGCGACGAGCCACCCGGGCAGCACGACCATCGACATGACAGACTGTGCGACAAATACGCATTTGAACGTTGGGGCTCGGGCCGTCGGCGGGCACGGCGTCGACGCCGGGGACTCACCCCATCAGCAGCTGTGCGGTCACGGCGACCAGGAAGAGGACGCCGGCCACCGTCGCGGACTCGGCGACGGCCAGCGAACGCGGGTGGCCCCGTCGCGTGGCGGAGAGGTAGACGCCCAGCAGGAGGTAGCCCACGAGGACGAGCCCGCCGGCCGCGGCGACGGCCAGCCCCGCCGCGGCCTGCATCTCGACCGGCCCGGAGACGACGAGGACGACGCCGCCGACGAACCCGACGACGAGCAGTGTGAACGCCACGGTGAGCACCCGCGGGTCGTCGGACAGCGTTCCGAACTGTGTCTCCCCCTCGCCGCCGTGTGCCCAGCCGATGGACTCGGCGCTCGGCGAGTAGTGGTACCAGCCGCGACTCCGTGCCACCCAGCTCAGCACCGCGACCACGAACAGCCCCATGACCGCCGTGCTCACGAGAAACGCGGTCGTCATGGTATGTCAGTACATAACACTCCATCATAACTGTTTGTGCCGTTTCGGGGGGCGTGGCCGGCTCCGGACCCCGGTTAGAAGTGTCGGGGGACCGTACACGCGGTCGATGGGGGCTCGAATCCGACGACCGACCGGAGGCGTCCGCCACCGATGAGCCAGTCTGACCGCGCACCCGAGGCCAACCTCGGACTGCTCGACGCGACGATGATAGGGATGGGGGCGATGATAGGCGCGGGTATCTTCGTGCTGACGGGGCTGGCGGCCGAGATCGCCGGCCCGGCGGCCATCGTCGTCTTCGGGCTCAACGGCGTCGTCACGGCCTTCACCGGCCTCTCGTACGCGGAGCTGGCTGCCTCCATCCCGAAGAGCGGCGGCGGCTACGCCTTCGTCCGCGAGGTGTTCGCCGACCTCCCCTCGTTCCTGATGGGGTGGATGCTGTGGTTCGCGTACATGATCGCCGGGGCGCTGTACGCGCTGGGGTTCGCCCCCAACTTCCTCGAACTCCTGCACGTCTACGGCGTCGTCGCGCCGCCCGACGAGGTGGGCGCTATCGCCCTCCCGCTCGTCGACGTGGCGCTCCCGGCGTCGTTCGCGCTGGCGTTCGTCGCCGTCCTCGGGCTGGTGGCGCTGAACGCCGTCTCGACGGCCGCCAGCGGGAGCGTCGAGACGATATTCACCGCGACGAAGGTCACGATACTGCTCGTCTTCGTCGCCTTCGGCCTGACCTCGCCGATGTTCGAGACGGCGCAGTTCCAACCGCTGTTCCCCGAGGGGGCCGGCGCCGCCGCGATACTCCCGGCCATGGGACTGACGTTCATCGCCTTCGAGGGATACGACCTCATCACCACCGTCACCGAGGAGGTGGAGAACCCACGCGAGAACATCCCGAAGGCCATCTTCGTCTCGCTGGCGGCGACCGTCGTGGTGTACCTGGCGGTGGTGACCGTCGCCGTCGGGACGCTGGGGGCACAGGGGCTCGCCGAGGCGGGCGAGGCCGGCATCGCCGCCGCCGCGACAGAGTTCATGCCGACGGGCATCCCCGTCATCCAGAACGGCGGCGCGATCATCGTCTTCGGGGCCGTCTTCTCGACGCTGACGGCGCTGAACGCCGTCGTCATCGCCTCCTCGCGCGTGGCGTTCTCCATGGGGCGAGAGGGCCAACTCCTGCCGCGGTTCGGCCAGATCCACCACCGCTACGGGACGCCGTTCGTCGCCATCCTCGCCAGCGCCGTCGTGATGCTGGCCTCCGTCGGCCTGCCGACGAAGAGCGCCGGCAACATGTCCAGCCTGTTCTTCCTGCTCTCCTTTGTCGTCGTCAACGGCTCGGTCATCAAGCTGCGGCGGGAGCGCCCGAACATGACCCGGCCCTACGAGATGCCGTTCTACCCGGCGCCGCCGGTCATCGGCATCGTCCTCAATCTGGTACTGACCGGCGTCCTGGTGGAGTACCTCGTCCGGACGGACCCGCTGGCGCTCGGACTCAGCGCCGCGTGGATCCTGCTGGGCGGGGCGTTCTATCTGGTGCTCGACCGCCTGCGAACGGACACCGAGCGCGGGACCGGTGTCGAGGAGTCCACAGTGCCCGCGGAGGACGACTAATGACCGGAAAACTCGACATCATCGTCGCTGGCGGCGGACGCGTCGGCTTCCAGACAGCCGTGATCCTCGACGACCGCGGACACGACGTCCGCATCGTCGAACGGGACCCGGACCGCTGTGAGACCATCGCGGACGCCTACGTCGCGACGGTCATCGAGGGGGACGCCTCGAACCCGGACGTCCTCGAACAGGCCGACGTCGAAGGGGCGGACGTGGTCGCCGGTCTCACCGGCGAGAGCGGCCTCAACCTCGCCGTGTGCATGGAGGCCAGAGAGCTGAGCGACGGCGACGGCGTGCGGACGGTCGCCCGCGTCGACAGCGCGGCCAAGGAGTCGTACACCCGCTTCGTCGACGCCGTCCTCTTCCCGGAACTGGCCGGGGCCCGGGTCGCGGCCAACGAGATACTGGGCAGCGACGTCCAGAGCCTCGTGGACACGACGGGGAACCTCGACATCCTGCAGGTTCGGGTCGCGGAGGGGGCCCCGGCCGCCGGCAAGACCCTCTCGCAGGTCCGGTTCCCGGCGGGGACGGTGGTCGTCTCGAACGAGGACGGCGACCGGGTCGCCCGCTCGGACACGACGCTGACCGCGGGCGAGCGCTACGTCGTCGCCGTCGAACCCGAGGTGGCCGACGAGGTGATGAACCTGATGCGCGGTTAGGCCTCGACGGGCCGCTCGGCGACGCTCTCGGACTCGCGCAGCGCCCGACGGACGCTCTCCTCGAAGGGGGTCAGGTCCACGTCGACTATCGACCTGATGCTGTCGTCGGTGACGACCACGCGGTTGCGCAGGCCGTCGACCAGCGGTTTGGCGACGCTGACGGGCACGTCCGTCACGAGGCCGAGCCAGCGGGCCGACAGCCCCGGGGAGAGCACCGGCACCGGGACGATGACCGGCGGGCGCCCGAGCATGAGCCGCGCCGTCGTGGTCAGTATCTCCTGATAGGTGAGCACGTCCGGCCCGCCGATCTCGTAGGTCTGGCCGGCCGTTTCTGGGGTCTCCAGCACCCCGACGAGGTACGCCACCACGTCGTCGACGTAGATGGGCTGGCACTCCGTGCGGACCCACGACGGGGTCACCATCACCGGGAGGCGGGCCGCCAGCTGGCGGATGATCTGGAAACTCGCGGACCCCTCGCCGATGACGATGGCCGCTCGCAGCGCCGTCAGTTCCGCGTCGCCCTCCCCGAGGACGTGTTCGACCTCCCGCCGGGACCGGAGGTGCTCCGAGAGCTCCTCCTCCGCCTCGTTGCCGAGGCCACCGAGGTAGACGATGCGCTCGATGCCCGCGGCGTCGACGGCGTCGCGGAAGTTCCGGGCGGCCCGCCGGTCCCGTTCCTCGAAGTCCTCGCCGGCCTGCATCGAGTGGACGAGGTAGTAGGCGGCGTCGACGGACGGAAGGGCCAGGTCCGGGTCGAGGACGTCCCCCTCCAGGACCTCGACGCCGGCCGGCGCGTCGTAGCTGTCGGCGTCGCGGGTCATGGCGACCACCTCGTGGCCCCGCGCGAGCAGTTCGGGCACGAGGTGGCCACCGACGAAGCCGGTCGCTCCGGTGACGAGGACGCGCATACCGCTAGATGTCGCTCCAGTGGCTTAATGGCGACCCCGCGTTCTCAGTCGTCGGCGTCGGTCCGGGCGCGCCGCCGTATCGCCCGCTGGACGAACTCCTCCGGGAGCTCGTCTATCTCGCCGGCCTGCACCGCCCAGAGGTTGGCGTACAGCCCCTCCGAGGCGAGCAGTTCCGCGTGGGTCCCGCGCTCGACGATACGACCGTCCTCGAGGACGAGGATGGTGTCGGCGTCCTTGACCGTCGAGAGGCGGTGGGCGATGGCGAAGGTGGTCCGCTCGCTCGTCAGTTCGTCGAGCGAGCGCTGGATGAGCATCTCCGTCTCCGTGTCGACGTCGCTGGTCGCCTCGTCCAGGACGAGGATGTCGGGGTCTTTCAGCATCGCCCGGGCGATGGCGATGCGCTGGCGCTGCCCGCCCGAGAGCTTCACCCCGCGCTCGCCGACCATCGTGTCGTAGCCGTCGGGGAGGTTCTGGACGAACTGGTGGGCCTCGGCGGCCTCCGCGGCCGCCCGTATCTCCTCGTCGGTGGCGTCGAAGGTGCCGTAGGCGATGTTCTCCCTGACGGTGCCGTAGAAGAGGAACGTCTCCTGACTGACGTAGCCGATGGCCCGCCGGATGGAGGGAATCTGGACGTCCCGCAGGTCCTGCCCGTCGATGCGGACCGCCCCCTCGTCGACGTCGTACATCCGGAGGAGGAGTTTCAGCACCGTCGACTTGCCCGCCCCGGTCGGCCCGACGAGCGCGACGGTGTCGCCGCCCGCCACGTCGAAGTCGATGTCCTCGACGACGGGGTCGCCGTCGTAGCCGAAGGTCACGTCGTCGTACTCGACGGCCCCTTCGGTCAC
The DNA here is from genome assembly GCF_055632435.1 of Haloarcula sp. MBLA0163. NCBI lineage: Archaea > Methanobacteriati > Methanobacteriota > Halobacteria > Halobacteriales > Haloarculaceae > Haloarcula > Haloarcula sp. MBLA0163. The sequence continues at coordinate 2,732,651 of NZ_CM145745.1, read as the reverse complement.
CGACAGCGGCGGCGCGTCGTCGGCCTCGGCCAGTCGGCCGGGCGTCTCCATCAGGCCGAAGACCCGTTCGGCGGAGGCGTAGGCCCGCTGGTACATGTTGATTATCTGCCCGAACTGGGCCATCGGCCAGACGAACCGCTGGGTGTAGATGATGAAGGCGACGAACTCGCCGGGTGAGAGCGACGCCGACAGCACCGGCGGCGCCGCCCCGATGACCATCAGGCCGCCGACGACGAACGTGACGACGAAGCCCAGTCCCGAGACGAGTCGGAGGCCGGGGAAGAAGGTGATGCGCGTCTCGATGGCGTCCCAGTTGGCGTCGAGGTACTCCTGGGAACTGTCCTCGACCCGGTCGGCCTCGTACGGTTCGGTGTTGGCCGTCTTGATTATCTGGATGCCGCTCAGGTTGTTCTCCAGCCGCGAGTTGAGCTTCCCGACAGAGGAGCGCACGTCGGCGTACTTGGGCTGGATGGTCTCGATGAACCGCTTGGTGAACACGGCGATGATGGGGACGGGCAACAGCGCGACCAGCGCCAGTTGCCAGTTCATGTAGAAGAGGTACGCCGCGATGCCGACGACCATGATGACCAGCCGCGAGGTGGAGTTCAGGCCGTCGTTGAGGAACTTCTCCAGCCGGTTCACGTCGTTCGAGAGCACCGACATCATCTCGCCGGTCTGCTTGTCGGCGAAGAAGTCCATGTTCAGCCGCTGCATCGTCTCGTAGGTGTCGGTCCGCACCGCGTGCTGGACGTGCTGGGCGAACTTGTTCCACCCCCAGTTACGCGAGTAGTGGAAGATGGCGCCGCCGGCGAAGGAGGCGGCGATGAGGCCCGCCGTCAGCCACAGTTGCCCGGTCGTCCCGTCGGGAATCCACGCCTGCGGGACGAACAGCAGGCTGTACCCGGCCTCACCCTCGATGACGGCGTCGATGGCCAGCGCCAGCAGGAGCGGCGGCAGCAGGTCCAGCATCCGGGCGAAGACGGAGCTGACGAGGCCGACCAGGAAGGCCCCGCGCTGGCCGCGCCCGTACTCGGTGAACAGCCGCCACATCGGCCGCTCGACGCGGTCGCGAGCGTCCTCGAAGACGTCCTCGTCGGACGCCGCGTCGATGTCCATGGTCCGTTCTCACGGGGTCGACGCGCAAAAGGCCGTCGGGCTACGCGACGCCCGCGGGCAGTTCCACCCGGTCGCCGACCGCGACGCCGGTCCGGTTGGCCCACCCGCGGTTCATCTCGAGGACGTACTTCCCGCGACCCTCGTAGCGCTTCAGGTCGGACTCGCTGGTCCCCTCGGGCGGGAGCGGCGCGTGGTGGATGGTCGTGATGGTCCCGTTCGCGTCGATGAAGATTATGTCCAGCGGGAAGGACATGTTCCGCATCACGTAGGCGTACTCGCCCTCCTCTCCGTGGACGAACAGCATCCCCTCGTTCGGCCCCATCGACGCCGTCTCGCTCAGACCGACGTACCGCTGTTGGAACGTGTCGGCGATGCGGACCTCGACCGTCGCCAACCGCGCGGCGTCGTCGCGGACGGCGACGGTGGTGGCGTTCGCCGACCGGGTGGCCGTCTCGGTCCCGGTGGCCGTCTCGTTCGTGCCCTCACGGACCGTCACCGTCCCCTCGTCGTACTCGCCGACCCCGAGGACGCCGACCCACGCGCCGCTCTGGAGGACGAGGACGCCGACGACGAGGAGGCCGACGACGCCGAGGACGGCGGCCAGCGGTCGACGGTTCATGCCCGATACTGACGGACAGGGCGACGGTAAGGGTTCCGACCGAGAGAGAAAGCGTTATTCCTGCCGGTGGAAAATTTGGAAGCACGGGTCCGTGGTCTAGTTGGTTATGACGTGGCCTTTACAAGGCCGAGGCCGGTGGTTCGAATCCGCCCGGACCCACTTCTGGTGGCGACTGCGACGAACGTAGTGAGGAGCCAGCGGCGTCTGTGTGGCTGAGCGGATTCGCGCTCGTCGGCGAGCAGCGCGTGTCCGACACGGCCGTCGGCGTCTCACGCCGCCACCGCAGCCTGTCGCTCGAGCGACACCTGCCGAAAGCCATTTATTACGACCTGTGGTACCGCAGGCCATGATAGACGGCTCGACGTGTCCGAAGTGTAGCGGGCGCGTCTCGACGGACAACGGCACGGAGTACACCTGTGACGACTGTGGCGCGGAGTTCGACAGCGCCGACCTCTTCCTCCCGTAGGTGGTGTGGTGACGCGGCCCGCGATTCGGCCGATGGCGCCGGGGTATCGAAATCCTTTTTTCTACCCTCGTCCTCGCACAGAGTGCACGCCGCCTTAGCTCAGACTGGGAGAGCACTCGACTGAAGATCGAGCTGTCCCCGGTTCAAATCCGGGAGGCGGCACTTCTCCGAACCCGACCGCCGAGCGACGGGAGCGTCGCGGATGCACCTCCCGAGGGAACCACATCGACATAGTCACACGAATCCGCGGGTCGCCGTCGACCGCGGCCCGAATCGGTGCGGGCGGTCAGACAGTCGGTTGTACGGGATGGTTCCGGTTGTCTCCGCCGGCGGTTGTTCCACACGTCGAGGGCGTGTGTCGCCGCAATCGGGCCCGACAACACGTTTAGGAAACTCTGGTGACAAGTGTTCCCATGGCGCCATCACAGCCACCGAACAGCCTCGCCGACACGCTCGACGGCGACGATGTCGCGCTGGGGTTGCTCGAGAACACGTACAGTCCGACGCTCGTGGAGTTCTGTGGCGAACTCGGCCTCGATTTCGTCTGGCTCGACATGGAACACGGCGGGCCGGACCCGTGGGACGCGGCCGAGATGGAGGACCTGTTACGAGCGGCCGAGCGGACCGGCACCGAACTGCTCGTTCGGTTGCCCGACACGGACCCGACGCTCGTACGGAAGGCGCTGGACCTCGGTGTCAGGAACGTGTTCCTCCCGCGCGTCGAGACGGCCGCGGAGGTCCGGGACGCCGTCGAATCGGCGCGGTTCCGGTACGACGGCGACCCGGGCCGTCGGGGACTGGGTGCGCCACGGGCCCGTCGCTGGGGGCTCGCCGACGACTACGTGGCGACCGAGGACGCGGAGACGCTCGTCGGGACGACCGTCGAGACGGCGGCCGCCGTCGACAACATCGCGGAGATTCTGGACGTTCCAGAACTGGGCTTCGTGTTCATCGGGCCGCTGGACCTCTCCGTGTCGTTCGGCCACCCCGGCGAACTTGACCACCCGGACGTGCAGGAGGCCGTCGAGACGGTTCGCTCCGCCGCACTGGAGGCCGGCGTCCCGGTCGGTGGGCTCGGCTTCGGGATGGACGACGTCAACGAGAAGGTGAACGACGGCTACCAGATGCTGAATCTCGGGAGCACGACCGGCGCCATCAAGCAGACCGTCGACGGGTGGTTCGACGCTTACGACGGCGAGCGCCCACCACGGGAGTGAGCGGCTCCTCGGACGTGCGGTCGCTCACCCGAGACGACGCCGTGCAGCCGGAGCAGCTCCCACGTGACCGACTTCGTCCACTCGACGCGAGTCCGCCGGGTCGTGTTCCGTTTCGTCGTCTCGACGATGTAGGCCGTCTCGTTCAGGTCGCCGGCGACCTTGCGGGTGAGCGAGCGGCCGGACCGACCCATGGCGTTGCCACGGCGGAACGACCGGGTCCCTTCGAGGCCGTACTGGTCGTTCACTCGGGCGATAGCCGTCTCGGAGTGGGGGACGGCGTCGCCGGTCACGGTTGGGAACACTGCCTGCCCGACGCCGCCGTCGACGCCGTAGATGCCGTCGGAACTGTGGAGGTCGACCACGACGTCGGCGTCGTGCCGGACGAGGACGCGCCAGACGGCCCGCGCCTGCGGACTCGTCGGCCGGTCGCCGACGGGGAACTGCGCGTTCAGGTCGCGGCCGTCGACCTCGCGCGTCCGATTACGGAGCGCGCGCGGGTTCGCCTCGGGGACGACGACGAGCGTGCCGCGTTCGACTGCCCACGTCGCGAGGTCTCTGGCGGCCACCGCACCCGCCGGCTCGTTGCCGTGCTGGCCGCCCACGACGACGACGGTCGGGCCGGGTCGCCCGGAGTCGGAGACGTGGACGGTCGTCGCGTTCGCGCCCTCGCGGAGCGTGTACCGGTAGCGCCGGGCCCCATCACCGGGTGTCGGGGTGGTCACCGTGGCGGTGGGCGTCGGTGCGGGCGTGCGTTCCGTCCCCGCGGTCGGCGTCTCGGTGGTCGGCGCGTCCGGGGTCGCCGGCGCCGCCGGACCGTCGAACGGGAGAGGCGCGAGGCCACTGGCGAGCGACGTGCCCACGGGGAGGATACCGAGGGCGAGGGCGCCGAGGGCCACGCCGAGGACCGCAAGCGCCGCGTAGACGGGTTTCGAGGGGCCGGACATAGCGGGGGCTCGTCCGAACACAGTGTCCCAGCCCCTATTCCTATCGGCCGGCTAAGCCGTGAGGGTGGCTCGGAGCGCGACGAGTGGGGTGGTCACTCGCCGTCGCCGGGGGACCGTTCGAGGTCCAGCAAGGAGTCGTGGACGGCGTCGTTCGCCTGCGAGCTCAGGATGAGGTGTGCGGCCCCGGTGGCGGTCACGTCGTTGCACCACAGGGCGAGGCGCCGGCGGATGCGGAACCGGGACGTCATCGCCACGGCCGTCCGCCACGCGCTGTCCCGGCACTCGTCGATGGTGACGACCGTGAGCCACTCGTCGACCCGGCCCAGCGACTCGTCGAGGGTCGCGAGGCCGTCGGCGTCGCGGTCGGCCAGCGTGTGCTGTGCCCCGTCCACGAGGGTGCGGATGACCTCGACGACGGCGTCGTGGTCGGTGCGTCTCCGCGCCCGGTCCGGCCCGGCCCCGACGCCGACGTCGTCGAGCGCCAGAGCGAGGTCGTAGTTGATGTGGGCGTTCACGCCGAGGGCGGCGTCCTGTACGACCAGCGACTGCCCGCGGTCGGCGGCGTCGAACGCCAGCAGCCACGGGGCCGGCAGGGCGGAGAGCGCGCCGCGCTCGTAGTCGTACACCGCCTGCCGGTAGCGGTTCGCGAACGCGACGAGGTACGCCCCCACCCAGTCGGGGTCGGCGAACTCGCCCCGGCGGACGCGCCCGGCGACGGCCGCCGTCATCCGGGCGTAGATGGCGAGAAAGACGGCCCGGCGGTCGGCCCGCGTCTCGAAGGCGGTCTGCAACGCCCGGAGGCGTCGGTGGGCGTCTTCGACGTCCGCGTACGGCGTCTCGACCAGCGACAGGAGCTCGGGGTCGCCCTTGCGGTCGACGGGGCCGGGCCGTCGCTCGCGGACGGCGCGGACCGCGGACCGGACCTGTCTGGTGCGCCGGCCCCCCGCCGGCGTGGTCGGTTCCATACGGCCCTCTCGTCACCGGACGGAATAACCGTTTCCGCGGTCGGCGGCCGCTCGGTAGGGTCTGCGAACGTCTCCGGACCGCTCGGTCGCAGAATCCGGGGCCGGTTAGCCGGCGAATAAGCAACCCTTGCCGGGGGGTACGACGGGGCATGAGAGATCCGCAGTCGGGCGTAGAACGGTCGCAGCGAGCGAGCGCGGCGGTCGTCACGGCCGGCGTGGCCCTCGGCGTCCTCGTCCTCGCCGTCGGCGGGATGGTCGCCCTCGGCGTCGGCCCGTTCGCCGGCGGTGGCGACGCGCCGGGACAGACGACGCCGTCCGCCTCGAACGGCGGTGGCGAGGCCCCGCCGGAGGACCACGTGCGCCCGTTCACTATCGACATCCGCAACATCGAACAGTGCGGGGAGACCTGCCGTGACGTGACCGTCTCCATCACGAACAACGGCGGGAACGCGCGGGAGAACGTCACGGTCACGACGACCATCTACTCGGGCAACGACTCCGTCTGGCAGGGCGAGGCGTCGCTGGGGGCGCTCGCCTCCGATGAGACGCGCACCCGGACCAGGCGCATCGACGTCGGGCTGGTCGGCGGCGCGAAGATAAAGCAGAACGACGGACAGGTGACCATCGAGACGGTGGTCCACTGGAACGGCGGGTCGGCGACGTTCAGCGAACGGCGCGACGTGACCTGACCCGTCTCGGCCGACCGACGACGACGGCGCTCGGGGGCCCGCTGACGCGCCCCCTTAAGCCCTGATTAATCGTACTGCAGGAGACATATCTGATTCATAGGAAAAGGTGGAGGTGCCCTGGTGTTCACTATGCAACACCTCAGTAGACGGAGCGTTCTCACCGCTCTCGGCCTCGCGGCGGGCGGGGTCGCGGCGGGCGACGCGGTCTACGCCGCCGCCCAGTCTTCGTCCTCGTCGGTCCCCTCCTCCCAACTCCAGTACGACGCGGCCAAGACCGGATACACGGACGCCGCCGCGCCGTCGACGAACCTCCGGTCGGCGTGGCGGTTCCGGCGCACCGGCGCGTCGGGGTGCGCCTCCGCGCCCGCCGTCGCCGACGGGACCCTGTACGTCGTCTCGAACGACGCGGGCGACGGCATCGTCCACGCGGTGGACGCGGACGGGACCGAACGGTGGCGCACGGAGACGGACGTGGCGCAGTGCTCACCGGCGATAGCCGACGGACAGGTGTTCGTCTGGGGTCGCGCGGGGACGCTGGCGGCGCTGGACGCCGCGACCGGCGAGCAACGGTGGTCGCTCGGCGACACCGGCAGCCAGTACGAGGCGTCGCCGACGGTCGCCGACGGCACCGTCTACCTCCCCAACCCGACCCGGGACGGCGAGTTCGCCGCGTTGGACACGGCGGACGGCACCGAGCGGTGGTCGTTCCGGCCGGTTCTGCCGGGCAGTCCGATGTCGATGACCTCGGCGGCCGTCGCCGACGGCGTCGCGTACTTCGCCGTGGGGACGGACGCCGGCGTCGGCGAACTGTACGCCGTCGACGCCGCGAGCGGCGAACGGCAGTGGGGCGCGGGCTTCCCCCGCGAGGGCCGCTACACCGGCAACATCGCGACGCCGACCGTCGCCGGGGGGCAGGTCTATTTCGCCACCAACAACGCCCTCTTCGCCTTCGCACTCGACGGCGCCGAGCAGTGGCGGACCGCCATCGACGGCTTCACGCCCCGGTACTTCACCGAGCAGTCGCCCGCCGTCGCGGACGGCACCGTCTACTTCCCGGACGGCGACGGCCTGTCGGCGTTCGACGCGGCCTCGGGCGAACGGGAGTGGACGTTCGACGCGCCGGAGGTGACCGTCAGCAGTTCGCCGTCGGTCGCTGGCGACACCGTCTACGTCGGGACCGAGCGAGCGGGCGTGTACGCGCTGGACGCCGCCAGCGGCGACCCCGTCGGACAGTACCGCTCCAGCCCCGACGTCCGGGTCGTCGTCCCGCCGGTGGGCGTCGACGGGCGGGTGTACGTCGGCGAGTTCGCCGAGGCGACCGACGCCGCACCGGCGCTCGTCGCACTGGAATCGGGTGCGGAGTCTGCCGCCTCGGCCGAACCCGAGCCGGCCTTCGACGCTCCGGACGAGGTGTTGCGGGGGATGCCGGCGTCCTTCGAGAACCGGTCCGACTCCTTCGGCGACTTCACCGTCGTCGCCGGCGGCGCGACGTTCCGCTGGGACTTCGACGGCGACGGCGAGACGGACGTCCGGACCGACGACGTGACCGAGTCGGCCGAGCACACGTTCGAGGAGAGCGGCCAGCAGACGGTGACGCTCGCCGTCGAGAACGACTACGGGTGGACCGCCTCGATGGGGAAGACGGTCTCCGTCTCCGAGAGCACGTACGAGGGGCCGGTGGCCCGCATCGAGACGGACCCGGCGGACGCGGAGGGCCGGACCTTCGAGACGGGCGCGACGGTGACTCTCGACGCCAGCGCCTCGACGGCCGGGACCAGCGACGTCGCGTCCTACCAGTGGACCGTCAACGGGCACGACGAGCGCTCCGGCGCGGAGACGACCGTCGAACTGGACGGCGTCTGTGGCGACTGGCGCGTCTCGCTGACGGTCACCGACGAGGAGGGCGTCACCGACGAGGCGGCCATCGTCCTGCACGTCGGCGACTGACCTACTCGGCGCGTTCCTCCGGCGGAATGAACGACCCGACGGAGACGGTGTACAGCGTCACCGTCGCCACGCGGAGGATGTAGGCGACGAGGACGGCCAGCGGCGAGAAGACGACGGCGGTGGCGACGCTGGCGACCACCGGGAGCGACACCACGGGCAGCGTCGGCGACCCGCCCGGCCCGGCGTACACCTGCGCGAGGTAGAAGGTGACCAGCAGGGCCGGGACGCCGGTGTAGATGAGTTGCCGGGAGAGCGCGGCGAGGTCCTGCTGGACGGCCAGCGTCTTGAAGAACTGCCGGATGGTGGCGATGCCCTTGAGCAGCTCGAGGATGTCGTCGAGCGCCCGTGCGGCCGCCTCGGGGAGTTGCTCGCCCGCGCCGCGCTGGAGCGCCCGCACGTCGTCCATGAGGTCCGCGTACTCGGTGCCGAAGGTGAGCGCGAGCACCTCGAACGTGCTATCCGACTCCTCGCCCGATTCGAGGTGGGCGGCGTAGCTCACGAGGTCCGTCGCGAGCGTCTGGGCGGTGTCGCGGTGGGCCTCGCTCAGGTCGTCCGCACGCTCGACCTGCCGTTCGAGCTCGGCCGCCCGCTCCTCGAGGGTGCGGGCGACCAGCGAGAGGAACGAGCCGGGGTCGTTCGGGCTCGCGTCGACGCCGGCGATGTCCTCGACGGAGCGCCGGAAGTCGAGGTTCCCCTCCAGTCGGTCGGTGAGGTCGGCCGGCGCGCCGAACACCCGCGAGAGGATGAGCTGGTTGATCGAGAGCGTGACGGTGACGATGGTCGCCAGCGCGCCGAGCATCCCGCTGGACAGCACGGACGCGAACGTACTGCCCGGACCGACGTAGACGACGCCGGCGGCTATCAGGCCCCCCGTCAGTCCGACCAGCGCGAGGAGCGCGACGGCCGCCAACACCGTCCTGCTCCCGGTCAACAGTACCCAGCGCTTGGCCGGGAGGTCGGTCGGTCCCGACCAGCCGGACCGTTCGGTCTCGGACATGCAACTGCGTCGTCGGTTCAGATGCCAGCACAATAAGTGGCGGTTGCGGCGACGTCGGGCCGCGGTCGCGGACGCGGTGCTTACTCGGCGTTCTCGTCGCTCTCGACGTCGATGTGGTGGGCCTCCTGCTCGGAGCGCTCGTCGCCGCCCAGCAGCTTCGAGCGCACGTCGTCGGCCAGCGACTCCACCTGATTGCGGAGGGTGCCGACCTCCTGCTCGAACTCCGACACCGACCGCTCGACGTAGTGGACCCGCTCGCGCGGGATCCGACGGACGACGTCGCGGTCGGCGTCCTCGTCGGTCTTGAGTATCCAGTGGTCCTGGAAGTAGGCGATGTGTTCGTTCTGGACGGTCCGTTCGACGGTGTCGTCGTCGGGTGTCTCGTACACTATCGTCGCCGTGCCGAGATCGTCGTCGACCATGTGTGGGGCGTGGAGTCGGCGTCGGTTATGTCCTGTGGCTACCGACGAATAAACTTTCAACCGGTGGTTGTTTCTTCTTTCGAAGGCCCCTTGCTGCCGTCGGGTGTACACCGTGCGATGCCAGAGACGAACCGCGTCTATCGGCTGGCGCACCGCCCCGAGGGAACACCGACCCACGACGCCTTCGAACTCGCCGAGGAGCCCGTCCCGGACCCCGGCCCGGGCGAGGCGCTCGTCCGCACGCTGTACCTCTCCGTCGACCCGTACATGCGCGACCGGATGCGCGCCGGCGAGTCCTACGCCGAACCGTGGGGCGTGGGCGACGCGCTCCGCGGGGCCGTCGTCGGCGAGGTCGTCGCGTCCAACGGCGCCGGCGTCGAGGCCGGCGACGTGGTCACCGGGGAGTTCGAGTGGGCCGACTACGCCACCGCGCCGGGGACGGCACTGACACCCGTCGACCCCGACGTCGCGCCGCTGTCGACCCGGCTGGGCGTCCTCGGGATGCCCGGCCTGACGGCCTACTTCGGGACGCGCGAGGTGGCCCAGCCGTCGGCCGGCGAGACGTTCGTCGTCACCGGCGCGGCGGGCGCCGTCGGGTCGGTCGCCGGCCAGCTCGCCAAACTCCAGGGCGCCCGCGTCGTCGGCTTCGCCGGCTCCGACGAGAAGGTCGCGTTCGTCGAGGACGAACTGGGCTTCGACGCCTGCATCAACTACCGGACGACCGACGACTACCGGGCGGCGCTGGACGAGGCCGCACCGGGCGGCGTCGACGCCTACTTCGACAACGTCGGCGGCGAGATAACCGACGCCGTGTTCACGCGCCTGAACGTCGACGCGTCCGTCGCCGTCTGCGGGCAGATATCGATGTACAACGACGAGGAGGTGCCCGTCGGTCCCCGCAAACTCGGGCAGCTCATCCAGACGCGGGCCAGCGTCGAGGGGTTCCTCGTGAGCGACTTCGAACCCCGGTTCGAGCAGGCGGCCGAACAGCTCGGGCGCTGGGTCGGCGCGGGCGACGTCGCCTACCGCGAGACCGTCACCGAGGGCCTCGAGAACGCCCCGGACGCCTTCCTCGGCCTGTTCGAGGGCGAGAACATCGGGAAGCAGCTCGTGCAGGTCGCCGAGCGCGACGGCGGTCAGTAGTCGGCGACGGCGGCGACGATGCCCGCCGTCTGACCGACGTTGGTCAGCGTCAGTCCCGCGACGACGAACACGGAGACGGGCGCGAGGACGCCGACGGTGTACGCGACGGCACCGCCGACGCTCAGTGCCGCCCCGACGGTGTAGGCCCGCGGGTGCCGGTCGACGTGTACGCCCGTGTACGCGAGGCCGGCCGCCGGGACGAGCATCCACCCGACGACGGTCGCGGTGAGGAGCGGGTCCAGCGGCGGGTCGGCGAGCAGGCCGGCGGTCCCGGCGAGCGTGACCGCCAGTCCGACGAGCAGGACGCGGCGCCACGCCAGCAGCACCCCGTCGGTCATCTCGCGCCACGAGAGGACGGTGAAGAGGGCGATGACGGCGTCCATGACGAGGTGTGCGACGAGGACGGTCCGAACCGCCAGCAGGTCGAGATGGGCCGCGGTGGCGAAGGTCCACGCCAACGGTACCAACACGACGGGGCCGTTCTCCCGCAGTCGACGGAGCATACCCCGACTCTCGACGGGGACCCACAAGAACGGTGTGTCTACGCGGGGCGGGGCAGGTCGACGACGAAGTGGGCGCCCCCGCGCTCGTCGGCCACCCGGATGTCGCCGTCGAACCGTTCGACCAGCGTCTCGACGAGGTGGAGGCCGCCCCCGTGCGTGTCTCCCGCGCGTGCGTCGAAGATGCTCCCGCGCTCGTCCTCGGGGATACCGGGGCCGTCGTCGACGACGTGGAGCCTGACCGTCTCGTCGCGTCGTTCGACGGTGACCTCGACGGTGGGGTGGCCGTCGTTGTGTTCGATGGCGTTCTCCACGAGGTTCTTCACGACCGGCCGGACAGCCTCGTTCGCGCAGACGGTCGCACGCTCGGGCGTGTCGAGGGTTATCGTCGCGTCGTAGGTGCCCCGGGTTCGCTCGACGACGTCCCCGACGACGCTGACGAGGTCTCGCTGCTGGACGGTCGGCCCCGCCGAGAGCGTCGCCGCGACGGCGCCGGCGTTGTCCACCAGCTGGCTCATCTCTTCGACCTGTTCGCGGATGGCCCGGGCGGCCGCGCGCCTCGACTCGTCCTCGGCGTCCGCCGCCAGCATCGCCGCACGGCCGTCGACGACCGTCAGCCCGTTCGTGATGTCGTGGCGGAGGAGGTCGTTGACGAACGTCAACGTGTGGGTCGCCCGCGCCGCACGGTCGGCGTCCCGGCGCGCCCGTGCCGCGAAGTAGCCGGCCACGGCGCCCGCGACGGCACCGACGTCGGCGGCCAGCAGCATGATGAACTCCGGTTCGGCGACGACCCGGCCCTCGGTCTGCCGGATGAAGATGCTCAAGCCGATGACCACCGAGAACAGCAGGCAGCCGGCCAGACTCCAGACGAACACCGTCCAGATGCGCTCTATCGGAAAGTCCGCACGAACGAGACGGTAACTGCCGTAGACGAGCGTCAGGGGGACCACCCCGTCCAGCGCGAACGCGACGACCGGGCCGCTCACGGGCGTCAAACTAGTCGCCTCGATGGCGAGATGCCACACTGCCGCGATGGCGTACAGCGAGACGCCCAGACCGGCGAGTAGCCACGGGGCCGCCCGGTACACCCCCCTCCGTTCCATATCCGCTATAATTTCAGCATTCTTATAATTGTTGTGAAGAAGGACTACCGTTCCCCACCGCCATCGGGCACTCCAGCCGGCCAGAACCGCTGTTTCACGCCGTCGGTAGCCGTACCGGAACTGTTATCCGTGGGCCCGGTCACTCTCCGAGTGCAATGGCGAAAGGAACGGTTGATTTCTTCAACGACACTGGCGGTTACGGTTTTATCGAAACTGAGGACGCGGACGAGGACGTTTTCTTCCACATGGAGGACGTTGGCGGTCCGGACCTCGAAGAGGGACAGGAACTCGAGTTCGACATCGAAGAGGCAGACAAGGGTCCACGAGCGACCAACGTAACACGGCTCTAACAATGGCGAAAGGCAAAGTCGACTTCTTCAACGACACGGGCGGGTACGGTTTCATCGACACTGAGGACGCGGACGAGGACGTCTTCTTCCACATGGAGGACGTCGGCGGTCCTGACCTCGAAGAGGGGCAGGAAGTCGAGTTCGACATCGAGCAGGCGGACAAGGGTCCGCGAGCGACCAACGTCACGAGGCTCTAACGATGGCGAAAGGCAAGGTCGACTTCTTCAACGACACGGGCGGATACGGGTTCATCGACACCGAGGACGCGGACGAGGACGTCTTCTTCCACATGGAGGACGTCGGCGGCCCCGACCTCGAAGAGGGACAGGAAGTCGAGTTCGACATCGAGCAGGCGGACAAGGGTCCGCGCGCGACGAACCTCGAACGACTGTAAGACGGTTTCTGTCTTCAGTCAGCACTACACTCGCCGACGAGCGACCGCTCTCGACGGGCCATCGGCATCAGGACTCCGTGAGCGCCGCCGCCGCCCGGTAGACGAGTCCCATCGGCAGGCCCGCCCGGTCCGTCGGTGGGCTCTCCGGTAACGTCCGCAGTCTCCCCTCGCCCGGTCGGGCGGTGTAGGCGAGCACCACGGCGTCGAGGACGTCGGCGACCGTCACGTCGTGGCCGGCGGTGGCCTCGGCGGCGTTCTGGACCAGCGGTGCGGCGTCGCGGTCGTAGTGGACCAGCGTCCGCATCCGCTCGGCGTACCCACCGGCGGTGTCCCGGTCGTACTCGAGCGGTTCGCCGGCGAACGCTCGGAAACACACCTCCGGGTGGCTCTCCCGGACGACGGCGGCGGCCTCGGGCACCTCCCGGAGGAGCTCGTCGCACATCGCGATGCCCTCGCTGGCCTCGAAGGCGGCCTCCGAGAGCGCTTCGCCGCCCTTCCGTTCGTTGACGCGGTTGGCCGTCGAGTACCGCCGCTTGCGGGTCGCCTCCCGCACCGGCGGGTCGAAGACGGCCTCCCTGCGGGGCCCGAGGACCGACCGCGCGAGCGTGTCACACCGCCGGACGGGGTCGCCGGACTCCACGAGGCCGATGGGGACGTCGACCAGCAGCTGGCTGGCAGTGTCCTCGTAGCGGCCCCAGCAGTCCCCGATGCCCTCGAACACCGCAGTGTGGTCGTAGCCGTCGGGTCCGAACGCGACGGCCAGCCACGACCCGCCGCTCCAGTGGACGCCGACGTGCAGTTGCCCAGCCATCGGTGGATATCGGTGACGGGGGCACAAAGGTCTGACCCGCTCGTGTCGGGTGGGTCACTCATCCGACCCGACGAACACCGTCCGCAGGCGCGCCCCGCAGTGGGGACAGCACAGGGTCTGCCACCCGTCCAGGTCGCCGACGGTCCCGGACACGTCGGCCTCGGTGCGGGCGACCGTCCGCCCGCAGGTATCGCAGTCGAACCGGTCGTCGGTCATCGGGCCGACTAGGCCGTCGGCGGTGAAAAGCGACCCGCCGAGAGGCTTTTTCCCGTCGCACCCGACCGGTCACCCATGGACGGCGTGGTACTGGCCGCCGGCGAGGGGACCCGGATGCGTCCGCTGACCGCCGACCGGCCGAAGGGACTCGTCGAGGTCGCCGGTCGCCCACTGCTCTCACACGCCTTCGACGCGCTCCTGTCGGTCGGCGTCGACCGGGTGGTCGTCGTCGTCGGCTACCGCGGCGCGGATATCGTCGCCCGCTACGACAACAGCTACCGGGGGACGCCGCTCGAGTACGTCAGACAGGACGACCGACTCGGCACCGCCCACGCGCTGGCGCAGGCGCTTCCGGTCGCCGACCCGCCGCTCGTCGTGCTGAACGGGGACAACGTCTGCCGGGCGAACCTCGAGGCGGTGGTCCGGCGCCACTGCGAGACGGACGCGGCGGCGACCCTGTTGGTCGAACGGGTGTCCCGCGAACAGGCCCGCCGGACCGGCGTCGTCGAGACCGACGCCGCGGGTCGCGTCACCGGCCTCGTCGAGAAACCCGACGACCCGCCGTCGACGCTCGTCACGCGGGGGTTCTACGCCTTCGGCGACGCCGTCGGCCCGGCCATCGACGAGGTCGCACCCTCGGCCCGCGGCGAGTACGAACTGGCCGACGCCGTCGACCTGCTCGTGCGCGCGGACCGGCGCGTCGAGACGGTCGAACTGGAGGGCTGGTGTCGGAACGTCAACGACCCCGCGGACCGGGCGGCGGTGACCGAGCGGTTGCAGTCGCTCGGCGGTACGGAGAACGGCGAGTGAGGTAGTGGTGCGAGAGCCTCAGCCTTCCATCCCGCTGAACGACAGACCACCCTCGATGTACCGCTGTGCGAAGAGGTACACGAGCATGATGGGCGTCGCGAAGGTGAGCGCGAAGGCGGAGAAGCGCGCCCACGGGATGGAGTACTCGCCGACCAGCGAGTAGAGACCGACCGGCAGGGTGTAGTTCTCCGTGCCCAGCAGCGTCTGGGCGACGACGAACTCGGTCCACCCGGTCAGGAAGATGAAGATGAACACCGTCGCCAGTCCGGCGGCGGACATCGGGAGGATGACCTCCGTGACCACGCGCCACGGCGGCGCGCCGTCGACGACGGCGGCCTCCTCGTAGGAGACGGGGATGCCGTCCATGTACGTCTTCAGCAGCCACGTGTTGAACGGCACGGCCGTCGCGGCGTAGTACACCGCCAGGGCCAGTTTGCTGTTGTTGATGCCGAACTGCACGTAGATGGCGTACATCCCGATGAGCAGGGCGACGCCGAGACCGCCGCCGACCTGCGTCATCAGCACGTAGAGGAACAGCACCTTCCGGCGGAGCAGGAACTCCTGCCGGGAGAGCGCGTACGACGCCGGGATGATGAGCGACATCGCGATGAGCACCGTCGGGATGGCGACGGTGACGCTGTTCCAGAGGAACTTCTTGAAGTCCGACGGGCGCTCGATGCCGTAGTTGGCGGCGTCGAGTATCGTCACCTGGGGCGTGTTGAACACGACCGCGAGGTCCGTCAACGGGATGCTGAGCGAGATGGCGTACCCCGGCACGATGAGGTCGCCGACGACCCAGATGAACGGTTGCAGCGTCGGATTCGACGGGATCAGCGTGAAGCTCTCGGAGGTGTACAGCGACGCGCCGCTGCCCGACAGCGCCGCCATCAGAATCCAGTAGATGGGGAACAGGAGCGCGAGCACCATCAGCGTCGCGAGCACCGTCGAGACGGCGACCTTCACGACCTCCGAGGCCGGCACCTCGCCGCGCTGGACGGCCTCGGCGGTGTACTTCCAGTTCCGAAGCGTGTCGGCGGGCGTGGTCGCGATGTTCTTCGCGTCCTGCGAGAGCTTCCGCCCGATGTTGGCGAGCAGTCCCATCAGTCGTTCACCCCGTCAGCCAGCCGTCCCTTCTTGACGTTGAGCCACATGAACGCACCGATGAAGACGAGTGCGACGATGCTGATTGCGGCCCCGCGACCGTACTCCTGGAACTGGAGCGCTTCTCGGTAGCCGTAGACGACGAGCAGTTCGTTCGCGCGTGCGGGTCCGCCCTCGTTGAACACGAAGGGGATGAGGAACTGCTGGAACGACGCGGCGGAGGTCAGGATGGTCGCGAACAGCACCGGTCGCTTGATAGAGGGGAGCGTGACGTGGAGGAACCGGGAGACGAAGCCGGCACCGTCGACGACGGCGGCCTCGTGGAGCTCCTCGGAGACGTCCTGCAGCGCGCTCACGGTGATGATGACCATGAACGGGTAGGCGAGCCACGCCTCCGTGATGTTGTACGCCATGAACGCGGTCCAGCGGCCCGAGAGCCACGCGACCGGTTCGAAGCCGAACCCGGTGAGGAACTGGTTCATCAACCCGAACTGCGCGGAGCTGAAGATGCCGCGCCACACCGTGATGGTGAAGATGGCCGGCAGGCCCATCGGGAAGATGATGAACGAGCGCAGGAACCGCTTCCCGCGAACGAGGTCGCTGGTGACCACCAGCGCGATGGAGATGCTGGTGAGGATCTTCAGCAGCACGCTCGTGGCGACGAACAGCCACGTGACCCCGAAGGAGTTCCAGAACTGCGGGTCGGTCAACACGTCGGCGTAGTTCCGGAGGCCGACGTAGGTGGCGTCGCCGAACGTGAGGATGGAGACGACGCCCTCGCCGGCGAAGAGGTTCGCCGGTTCGGCGTTGGTGAAGGAGATCCCCACGAGGTAGACGACCGGGAACAGCATGAACGCCGAGAAGATGAACAGGCCGGGGAGCACCAGCAGGAGCGATGCGTCTCCGCGGCTGAGGAACGGCACCTTCTCGACGCGGTTCGCGACGCGTGTTGCCGTACTCATGTTGGTCCGGGCTTACTCCCAGTTGCTGCGAATCTGCTCGGCGGCGTTGTCGAGCGCCGCCTGGGGCGTCTTGTCGCCGTTGAACGCCTGGGTGAGTGCGGTGCCGACCGGCCCCCAGACGTCGCTCATGCGGGGGGCGCTGGGCATCGGGACGCCCTGGCCGGCGGACTCGGAGTACGCCTGCACCTCCGCGGGCAGGTCGCTGCTGCCGACGAGGCTGTCGAGGACCGGAATCGCGCCCTGGTCGTTGGCCAGACCGAGGAGGTGGTCCTCGTTGGTGACGAACCACTCGGCGAACTGGCGACCGGCCTTCGCGTCGGCGCCGCCGTCGGCCATCGGCTTGGCGAAGTACCAGACGGAGATGCCCGTGTAGGGGCTCGGCGTCCCGTCGCTCATCTCGGGGAAGCTGAAGACCTCGTAGTTGATGTCGTTGCTGTTGAGGCCGGACAGCGACCACGGCCCGTTGATGGTGAACGCGGCGTTGCCCTCGGCGAAGGCGGCGGCCTGCGGTTCGTAGCTCGGGTCGTTGGGCATGTACGGGCGCAGGTTCTCAAGCGCGAACTCGAGGCCGCGAACGGTCTCCTCCTTGTTGACGCCGAGCGGTTCCTCGGCGCTCGGGTCGAAGTAGTAGCCGCCGAAGGCCTGGAGCCACGCACTCGCGAAGTACGGGTCGAAGGGGTAGCCCAGCCCGTACTGACCGTTGTCGGGGTCGTGGTGCTCCTCCATCATGGTGACCATCTCGTCGACGGACTCCGGGATGGAGTCGACGACGTCCATGTTGGCGATGGGCGTCACCGTCTCGGCGCCGTACGGGAGGCCGACGAGGTTACCCTTGTACTGGACGGCGCTACGGGCCGTCTCGGTGAACTGGTCGAGGCTGACCGACACCTGGTCGCTCTGGTCGACGACGAACCCCTGCTCGTAGGAGTTGCCGGCCCAGTCGTGTGCCCAGTCGAATATCTGCGGCCCCTCGCCGGCTGGGATGGCGCTGGACGTCTTCTTCTTCAGGTCGGAGATGTCCGCGCCTTCGACGGTGTGGCGGCTCTCACCGTTGAACGCGCTGATGATCTCCTCCCGGCTCGCGAGCTCGCTCTCGGCCAGCGAGTACCAGGCCGTCGCCGTCCCGGCGGGGCCCTGACTCTCCGTTCCGCTGCTGCCGTCGGAACTGCCGCCCGACTCCCCGTCGGAGCCCGAGCTCCCGTCGCCAGTGTCTTCCTGCACGCTACAGCCGGCGAGCGCCGCCGCGGCACCGACGCCACCGATGTGCTTGATCAGCGTTCTGCGGTCCATTGTCATGGATGGATAATGGATGAAATAGTCTTTCACAACTTAAATCATTCGGATAGTCACGAATGTTCATCATACACCTAGCAGTTGCAGTCGCTCGTCGAGGTGGTGAAAAACGAGGCCCGCGGCCGCCGACGTGCCCGCCGTGCTAGCCGTTCGCATCTACGTCTCCCCTCCATATACAAAAATACTACGAAATTATACCTCACGTCTAGGCCGGTCGGGTTGAACGATTGGTCGACGACTCACCGAGACGTCGAAACCAAAGGCAACAGTCAAATACCGAGGTGGCAAGCCATGCCGTATGCACCACCCCGGTCCGCCGCGGTTCTGTACGGTCGGCGAGTCGGTCGAACTGGCACCGCGCCGTCCAGACCCGGCCGCGACGTTCAGATGGCGACTCGCCGACGCGCCCGCAGACAGCTCCGTCTCGCTGGACGACGGGCCGGTCGTCCACCTCGAACCGGACGTGGCCGGCACGTATCGCGCCGAACTGGACGCGCCGGACGGCACGCACACGCAGACGGTCCGAGCCTTCCCGGCTACCGCGCGCGAGACGGTCCGGTTCAGCGTCACCGCCGACGACGTCGTGGAGGGCGACCCCGACGACGTCCCGGACGCCGAGGACTGCGTCGTCATGGGCCGGTTCAACGACTTCACCATGGGCACCCACTGGGCCACCGAGGAGCGCGACGGCGAGTGGGTCTTCGAGACGGACCTCCCGCCGGGTACCCACAGCGTCATCTTCGCGTTCGACGGCGAGTTCGACCCGTTCGCCGACGACGAGGCGACCGTCGAGGGGGCGGGCCGACCCCGCGTCGAACTGCAGGGCCGTGTCGAGGGCGACACCGTCGTCGTCACCGCCGACGCACGCGCGGCCCCGGACGGAAGCGACCCCGACGTGGAGTTCCACCTCGACGACCGGGACGCCCTCGCCGCGGCCGACGTGACCGTCGACGGCGACGAACTGCGCGCGCCCGTCGACTCGCTCCCGGTCCTCTCGCGGGTCCACGCCGTCGCCGTGGCGGAACAGCACAGCATCGCCGACACGCTGACCCTCCACGCGGGCGAGGACGTGGCCTTCGAGCGACCCGCCGACGCCCCCGAGTGGGCGAGCGACGCCACCATCTACGAGATATTCGTCCGCGAGTTCGTCGGCGACGTCGCCGAGACGTCCTTCGCGGAGATCGAACGCCGCGTGCCCTACATCGAGTCGCTGGGCGTCGACGTGGTGTGGTTCACGCCCGTCGTCCAGAGCCCCACGCGGCACGGCTACCACATCACCGACTTGTTCGACACCGCGACGGACCTCGGCACGCGCGAGGAGTTCGCGTCGCTGGTCGACGCGCTCCACGACGCGGGCATCCGTGTCGTCTTCGACCTGGTCATCAACCACACCTCGCGGGACCACCCGTACTTCCAGTTCCACCGTTCGGGCGTCCCCGGCTACGAGGACTACTACGAGCGGGTCCCCGAGTCCCAGAACGTCACCGGCGTCGACTGGGCCGGCGACGACGCGGCGGGCCTGTACTTCAACTGGACGAAGATACCCAACGTGAACTACGACTCGCTCGACGTCCGGCGCTGGCTGCTCGACGTGGTCGACGAGTGGGCCGGCGAGGTCGACGGCTTCCGCTGTGACGTGGCGTGGGGGGTTCCCCACGGCTTCTGGAAGGAGGTCCGCGAGCGACTGAAAGCCGAGGATTCGGAGTTCCTCCTGCTAGACGAGACGGTGCCCCGAGACCCGAGTTTCCGCGAGAACGAGTTCGACGTCCACTACGACACGGACTTCTACTTCACGCTCCGCGACGTCGGAAAGGGGGAGGAACCGGCGACGGCGCTGTTCGACGCCCTCGAACTGTCGCCGCGGCGGGGCTACCCCGACCGGTCGGTCCACATGCGCTACGTCGAGAACCACGACGAGGACCGCTACCGCGACGACTGCGGCGAGGCGCCCCTGCGGGCCGCCGTCGGAGCGACGTTCACCGTCCCCGGCGCGCCGATGATATACTACGGGCAGGAACGCGGCGTCGAGGACCAGCGCGGGACGATGTGCTGGCACGACGGCGACGCCGACCTGACGGACTTCCACCGCCGACTGGTCGCGCTCAGGCAGGCCCACGCCGCCCTGCGGGCCCCCGGTGTCGACCCGGCCGAGTGGGACGTCGTCGCCGGCGACCCGGACAGCGTCGTCGCCTACACCCGCTCGGACGGCGACGAGACGCTGGCCGTCCTGCTGAACTTCGGGAGCGAGGCCGCGACGGTGGCGCTGGACGCCGACGTGACCGGCCACGACCTGCTCTCGGAGACGGACGTGGCGACCGGCGACGGCCTGCGGGTGGCCGACGTGGTCGTGACGCCGGTCGAGACGTAGCGGGCCGCTCTCTCCCCTTCAGTCCCCGGTGTAGGTCACCGTCTGTCGGTCGACGGCCAGCGACGCCTCGACCAGCGCGCCCGTGTCCTCGACGGCGACGACGGTGACCGTCGTCCGGATGCCCGAGAGGGGGACGTCGACGGTCGCGCTCCCGTCGCTGACGGTGGCTCGATGGGTCGTCCCGTCGGCGTGGACGAGCACCTCTGGGGCGTCCGTCGCCACCTCCACCGTGACGGGTTCGTCCTCGGTGGTCGTCGGGAGGTCCGCGACCGACAGGGAGGGCCGTGGCCGCTCCGTGCCGAACCGCTCGGCGACGACGGCGGGCGTCTCGACGGGGTCGCCCGCGTCGATGCCGTGGGCCAACCGGACGAACTGGGCCATCGACCACGACAGCGGCGTCGCGGACCCGGTGCCCTCGCCGAACGCCCAGCCGTACTCGGTGGGGTCCTCGCGGTCCCAGACCTGTTCGGGAATCATCCGGCCCTCGTTGGCGAAGTCCGCCATCGCTTCGAGCAGGGTCTCGGGCGTGAGGTCGTCGGGACTGTCGGCCCGCCGGAGTTCGTACTCGCCGCGCTCGCCGGTGAAGATTGGCCACAGGCGGCCCTGCCCTTCGCTCGTCCACGGTTCGCCGCTCGCGGGTTCGCCGTAGCCGTCGCCGTTGTAGCGGTACCACGCCGGGCCGTTCGGCGTGTCGACGCGGATGGTGTCGTCGACGACGGCGACGGAGTTCTCGACGGTCGGGTCGTCGGCGGGCACGACCCCGAGGCGGACGAGTTCGAGGAAGCCGGCGTCGATGACGTTCCGCTCGTCCAGCGTCGGCCCGCCGTTGGCGAGGGCGCGGTCCGCGCCGTCGTCGGGGTCCGTGTCGTCGCCGACCCGGATGTAGTACGGCGTCGTCGTGTGTTCGTCGGTACCCGTCGTCGTCGCGCACCACTCCTCGACGTTGCGCGCCCAGTCGTCGGCCGTCGCCAGCCACCGGAGCGCGTCGTCCCGTTCGCCCGCGTCGGCGGCCAGCGACGCCGCGGCGGTCAGCCCGGCGATCTCGGCGGCGATGGTCGACGGGGAGTAGCCGCTCTCCTCCTCCCAGCGCTCCTGGTCGGTCGCCGGGCCGCTGTTGGCGACGTAGTCCGCCGAGGCCCGGACGTTCTCGAAGTCGTAGTTCACGTCCTCGAATGCGACGCCGTGGCGGTCGGTCAACTGGTAGGCCATCACCAGCGGGAAGGCTATCTCGTCCATTTGCTCGCCGCCCCAGCGGGTGCGCCCGTCGACGAACGTGTTCTGGGGGAGGAAACCGGAGTCGTCCTGCTGGTACTCGAAGACGTACTCGAGGGCGCGGCGCGCGCCCGCGACGTCGCCCATCGCCCGGAGCGCGGTGAAGGACTGGTAGAGGTCACGCGCCCAGACGAAGTTGTAGCCGTAGTCGCTGGGCGGGGTCGCGCCGACGGCGGCGCCCCAGGGGACCGACGGCGAGGCGATGCCCGCCCCGAGGTAGGTCTTGTCCTCGACGGCCGCCAGCGTCATCGCGGCGACGCGGTACTGGGTCCGCAGTTCGCCGGAGACGCTGTCTGGTGCGTCGAGTTCCGCGAGGTAGTCGCGCCACGCGTCCAGATACGCCGTCCGGGTCGTGGCGACGTCCGCGTCGGCGGCGGCCGCGGCCGTCTCCGCCGCGGCCCCGTCGTCTCGCTCGGTCGCGAAGCCCAGTGCCAGCGTCGTCTCGCCGGCCCCCGACAGCAGCCGGCCGGCCAGCGTCACCACGTCCTCGGTCTCGTCGCTGTCGGTCCACGCGCCGGTCTCCAGCAGTCGCTGGCCGTCGTCGGCCGAGAGCGCGCCGGCGCGGTCGAACCCGCCTTCGCAGGCCAGGCCCAGCGCCACGGCGTAGGGCTCGCCGTCCTCGCGGACGACGTGTTGACTGTCGTTCTCGGTGCCGTCCCACGCGACGAGGGCCCCGCCGTCCGCGACGCGGCCCACGTCGGCCCCGGCGCTCTGTGAACAGGCGGTGCGGGCGACGGCGTAGAGGTCCAGCGAGTCGGCGCCGTCGAAGGTCACGTCGCCGACCAGCGCGTCCCGTTCGGGGTCGGTGACCCACTCGACGGTCAGCGACCAGTCGCCGTCGGTCGGCGAGGCGGTCTGCTGGTACAGCAGGCCCTCGTCCGTCGCGAGCGTCGTCGAGCGCTCGACGCCGTCGTCGGCGGTCCGGTCGGCGTCGTGGGTGCGCCACGTCCGCCCGGCGTCGGCGTCGACGACGAGGAACTCCAGCGTCCGGAGGTTCATGAGGTCGATTCGCGGGAACCGGACCTCCGTCACCGCGCCGGCGGTGAACGTCGCCCACACGCGCGACGGGTCCGCGTCGCCGTGATCCGGGACCGTCGCCAAGCCGTACTTCCGCCCGGTCGTCCACCGGGGCGGGACGGCCTCGATTCGTCCGTCCGTCGTCGTCGCGTCCGTGCCCGCCTCCGTGGCGTCCGTCGGGGTCCCGCCGTCCCCGGACCGGCCGGGACAGCCGGCCAGCCCGGCGAAGCCGACGCCGGCCGCGGTGCGCATGAACTCCCGGCGTCGCCTCATCTGTGCCTCCCGTCTGCCCGTGGAACCTGAACCATTGCCGGTCCCAGACGCGCCGGCACGAAAACCTCTACGAAATTTTCCCTCACAAATTCGGAGATTTGGGGAACATTTATCATGCGGGACGCGTACACAGGGAGTAATGGCGAGTCTCGAACTGAAATCGCTTCGCAAGGAGTTCGACGGCGGGTCCATCGTCGCGGTCGACGACCTGAACCTCGAAATCGAGGACGGGGAGTTCGTCACGGTGGTCGGGCCGTCAGGCTGCGGGAAGTCGACGACACTGCGGATGATAGCCGGGCTGGAGCGACCCACGAGCGGTCGCATCCACGTCGACGGCGCCGACATCACCGACGTCCACGCGCGCCACCGCGACGTGGCGATGGTGTTCCAGAACTACGCGCTGTACCCCCACAAGACCATCCAGCAGAACATGGCCTTCGGCCTCCGGATGAGCACCGACATGTCCGCCGAGGAGCGCGAACAGCGGGTGTACGACGCCGCCGAGATGATGGGTATCGAGGACCTGCTCGACGACACGCCCGACGAGCTCTCCGGCGGGCAGAAACAGCGCGTCGCGCTGGGGCGGGCCATCGTCCGCGAACCCGACGTGTTCCTGTTCGACGAACCGCTCTCGAACCTGGACGCGAAGCTCCGGACGACGATGCGGACCGAAATCCAGCGCCTGCAGGAGGAGCTGGGCATCACCTCGGTGTACGTCACCCACGACCAGGAGGAGGCGATGACGATGGGCGACCGCATCGTCATCCTCAACGACGGTGAGCTCCAGCAGACCGGCAAGCCGACCGACGTGTACCAGAACCCCACCAACCAGTTCGTCGCCGGGTTCGTCGGGTCGCCGTCGATGAACTTCGTCGACGTCGAGGCCGACCCCTTCGACGCCGGCATCCGTCTCACCGGCGCCGACGGGAGCTTCTCCTACGACCTGACCTCGGGCCGGGCCAGCGCCTTCGGCGACATCGCCGGCGGGTCCTACGTCCTCGGCATCCGTCCCGAACACGTCAGGGTCAGCGAGGACGGCGCGGCCGGCACCGACGCCATCCCCGCGACGGTGGACGTCGTCGAACCCATCGGGAGCGACAACTACCTCTACCTCGACCTCGGCACCGAGTCCCGGAGCTTCGACACCGAGGACGCGCCGGACTTCATCGCCCGCGTCCCGGCCGACATCGAACCCGCGGTCGGCGACGTGGTGCAGATCGCCTTCGACGAGGGCTCGGTTCACCTGTTCGACACCGAGACGGGCGAGGCCGTCACGGCGACCGACGCCGAGGCGGTCACACCGATGCAGTAACCGCTCGTCGGCCTGCGGTTCCGTTCTCGAGGTACCCGCGCGTCCGACAGCGTCGCCGCCGTGGCGCCTGCGACCGATACGTTTCGCGGAGAACGACTGCGTCGCGCCCGCGGCCGCTCACTCCGTCCGGGCCTTCGGCTCCGCCGCCGACCGCAGTTCGCCCGCCTCGTCGAGGTGGGCGACGGTCGCCAGTCGGAGCGCGTGGGGCCACCCCAGCGGCGTCGCGGAGTCGGGCGTCCCGTCGTCGAACAGTTGCTCGGGGAGGTACCCGCCCTGTCTGGCGAGGGACCCGCCGGGGAGGAGCTCCCCGAGCAGGTCGCGCGACCGGCGGAAGGCGTCGGCCGCCCGGGCGTCGTCGCGGTGGTCGAGGAGGCTCCCGAGTTCGGCGGCGGCGTTGGCGCCCCAGGCCGTCGAGACGGTCCACACCTTCTCTGCGCCCTGTCCGTGCTGGCGCCACTCGTCGCCCTCGAAGCGGACGAGGCCGCGGACGGCCTCCGTCTCGCGTTCGAGGCCGGCGAGCGTCGTCTCGACGTGCGTGACGAGGCGGTCGACCGTCTCGTCGGCGACCGGTGCGACGACGGCGTACTCCCGCATCGCGGCGGCCAGTGCCAGCGACCCGGAGTCGAGCCGCTCGTCCAGTTCGCCCTCGCGCTCCCGGAGTGCGTAGAACTCGCCGGTCCACAGGCGGTCGAGGCCCTCGACGACGGCGTCGGCCTGCGCCCGTGCGTGGTCGCGGAGGTCGGTCGACACCGGCGCCCGGGCGACGGCGGCGTAGGCGTGGAGGAAGGTGGCGGCGGTGTGGGCGAACCGGCCCTGCATGTTCTCCCACGCGTTCTGGCAGGCGATGGGGAGGCCGTCGGCCTCCAGCGTGTCGTCTAAGCTCTCGACGGCCCGTTCGATGGCGGCCTCGACGCGCTCGGGGTCGTCGGGGTCGCCGGTCCGGAGGAACGTCGCGAGGAAGCCGGCGACGCTCCCGCTCTGGTCGGCCTGGTAGTCCGTGTCCGCGCCGCTCTCGAGACGGGCGTTGGCCCACCCCGGCGCGAGCGTCTCGTCGCCGGGCCAGACGCGGTGGGGCCAGCTCCCGTCGTCCAGTTGGGTCCGGCAGTAGAACTCGGCCGACCGCTGGTGCCAGTGGGTCAGGTCGACGCCCAGCGCGTCGCTCCCGTCGAGCAGGAACCGGGAGATCTCGGCGTCGTCGCGGAACCACGTGTAGCCGTAGCCGCCGGAGGTGACGTAGAAGGGGTCGAAGTCGGGGCCGGCGATGCGCGCGCCGTTCTCGGCCGACAGCAGCGAGACGACCCGCAGGTCGTCGACGACCGTCTCGCGGTGGGCGACCCCCTGGGGGACCTCCCAGTCGCGCCGGCGCTCGCTCGCCGCTTCCAACTCCGTCTCGCCGCCCGCGACGTCGTCGAGTCGCGACAGCGCGGCCCCGCGGTCCGTCTCGCCGCGCTCGGCGAGGAGGGTGACGAGGGTGACGCACCCGTCCTCGAACGGGGCGGTGACGAGGACGCCGGCGGTCAGCACCTCGTCCTCGTAGCGCTCCTCGTCGGTCGTCCGCGGGAAGTCGACGGGGTCGTCGGCGACGAGTTCGTCGAACCGCTCGGGAATCTGGCCGTGGACCCCGGACAGCTCGGTCGAGACGCCGACGTAGTCGTGTTCGCGCCGGTGGTAGGCCTCGACGGCGCCGTCGTGGACCAGCAGGCTCGTCTGCCCCTCGCGCCCGTCCGGGGCGAACCGGAGGTACGCCCGGAGGTCGAGGTCCGGCGGGGCGTCGCCGTCGAGTTCGAACCGCGTGACGTGCGCGCGGTCGAGCGTCAGGTCCCGCTGGACGACCCGCCAGTCGCCGTTGTCGTGGACCGTCTCGACGACGCCCGTCTCACCGCGGTACCGCTGGTCGGCGTCGGCGTCGAACCAGTCGTCGCCCACCCCGAACCGCGACGCGTCGATGCCGGAGAGACCGCTGAGCGGGTAGGAGTAGTCCCGCAGCGAGCCGTCTGTGTCGACGTGGACGAGACGGTCGCCCTGCCCAGCGAAGAGACCTGTCGTAGAACGGAGTTCACCGGGGAACTTCCTGTCGGCGTCCCGGTGGCGTTTGAAGTCGTCGAGCGATGTCCGGAGCGTCATTGCCACTACGCAACACGCCCTCCACCATAAAATATGGTGTAATTATTTTTCGCACTTACAGACTCGGCTGGGGGACCCGCTCAGACCCGGTCGTAGGCGACGGCGGTCTCGACGTCGGGGAGGTCGCCGCTGGCCGCGACGACCGTGACGCGCGCCCCGTCCTCGGCGGCGACAGTGATGTCGACGTCGCCCCCGGAAGTGTGGACGGTCTCGGTCTGGGTCTTCACCACGACGTCGTCGCCGACGGTGTGACCCGTCACCCGCGCGGCGTCGTCCGCTCGCTCGATGGCCACGTCGAGGACCGGCCCGTCGGCCGGCGCGTCGCCGTCGTAGCGCTCACGGACGACGGCGGGCGTCTCGACGGGTTCGCCCGCGTCGATGCTCCACGCGAGGCGGACGAACTGGGCGTTGGTCCACGACAGCGGCGTCGCGCTCGACGTGCCCTCGCCGAACTCCCAGCCGAAGTCGTTCTCGCCCGGTTCGTCCCACACCTGTTCGGGGAGCATCCGCCCGTCGTTGGCGAAGTCGCCCAGCGTCGCCAGCAGGCTCTCGGGGTCGAAGGTCGGGTCCTCCAGCAGGAGTTCGTACTCGCCGCGCTCGCCGGTGAAGAACGGCCAGAGACGCCCCTTCCCGGTCTCGTCCGGCATCCACGGCGCACCGGGCTGGACCCGCTTCTCGCCGTAGCCGTCGCCGGTGTAGCGGTACCACGCCGGGCCGTGGGGCGTCTCGACCATGATGTCGTCGTCGTACTCGAGGACGGTGTTCCGGACCGTCTCGTCGTCGGCCGGCAGGACGCCCAGCCGGACGAGTTCGAGGAACCCGCCGTCGAGGATGTTGCGCTCGTCCAGCGTCCCGCCGCCGTTGTTGTGCGTGCGGAGTTCCCCGTCGTCCGGGTTCCCCTCGTCGGTGATGCGCACGTAGTACGGCGTGTTGGTGTGTTTCTGGGTGCCGGTCGTCGTCGCGTGCCAGTCCTCCAGTCGGTCGACCCAGTGGTCGGCGACGCCGAGGTAGGCGATGGCGTCGGCCGGGTAGCCGGCCTCGAGCGCGAGGTCGGCGGCACAGACGAGGCCGGCTATCTCGGCGGCCGTCGTCGACGGGGAGTAGCCGCTCTCCTCCTCCCAGCGCTCCTGCTGGCTGCTGGGGCCGCTGTCGACGACGTAGTCGCTGGACAGGCGGATACTCTCGTAGCCGTAGCCCGCCTCGTCGAGGTCGTAGCCGTGGCGTTCCTTCAGCTGCTGGGCCATCACCTGTGGGAAGGCTATCTCGTCGAGCTGCTCGCCGCCCCAGCGGGTGCGCCCGTCGAGGAACGTGTTCTGCGGGAAGAAGCCGTCCGACTCCTGCTGGTACTCGTAGAGGTACTCGGTGGCGTCGATGGCGCTCTGGACGTCGCCCATCGCGTCGAAGGCGGTGTAGGCCTGATACAGGTCGCGGGGCCAGACGTAGTTGTAGCCGTAGTCGATGGGCGCGTTGGCGTCGACGGCGTCGCCCCACGGGACTGACGGCGAGGCGATGCCGGCGCCGGGGAACGCCTTGGAGTCTGCGGCCTTCATCACCATCACGGCGGTCTTGTACTGGGCCAGCAGGTCGTCGTCGCCGGCGACGCTTTCGGGGACGGCCACCTCGTCGAGGTACGACGCCCACGAGTCGACGTAGGCGGCCCGGACGTCCTCGAACGGGCCGTCGAGAGCGGCCTCCGCGGTCACCAGCGCGCCCTCGTCGTCGCCGTCCTCGGCGAACCCGAGCGCCAGCGTGGTGTCGTGACTCGACAGCGTCCCGGCGAGGACGACGTTCCCCTGTGCCTCTGCGTGTCGCTCCTCGGTCGACCCGCGCTCTACGAGCGCCGCCTCCACGTCGCCCCCGCGGACGTCGGCCGTGGTCCAGTCGAACCCGTCGTCGCTCGCGAGCGCCAGCCCCACGTCTATCGGGTCGCCGTCCTCGTAGCAGAACGCGGGGTCGGCACCCGCCGGCCGCTCGTGTCGGGCCAGAAGGGCGTCCTCGCGTGCGCGTGCGACATCGTGGTCGGCGTGGGCCGACAGCGCCGAGTCGACGACGACGTGGCAGTCGTACCCTTCGCCCTCGAAGGTGACGTCGAGGAGGAGGGCGTCCTCCTCGGGGTGGGTCGCGTGGTCGACGGTCAGCGACCAGTCGTGGTCGTCGGTCGGCCGGGCCGTCTGGCGGAAGAGGAGCGCGTCCTCGCTGGCCGCCGTCGTCTCGCGCTCGACGGCGTCCGGCAGGTCGCGTCGCTCCCGGAACGTCCGGGCGGCGTAGCCGTCGCCGTCGGTGACCAGAAAGTCGAGTTCGCGGACGTTCATGACGTCGACCCGCGGGAACCGGACTTCGGTGACGGCGCCCTCGGTCAGCGTGTACCAGACTCGCGACGGGTCGGCGTCGTCGTGGTCACAGACAGTGCCGAACCCGTATTTCTCGCCGACCGTCCACGTCGCGTCCGCCGTGGCAGTCGGTCGCTCTCGCTCTGTCATACGGGACCCTACAGGACCAGTACCTTAATCACTTCTCAATTCGTAACGAACTATTACAATCCGCGTCCTCGGGACGGTAGCGACCCGAACGGGACCGAAACCAAATTACTTGCCACAGTGGAGATGATAAATTAGCATGGACGATTCGACGCTCGCGGACAGACTCACACAGTTGGGGCTCTCTGAGAAGGAGGTGGACACGTATCTCTCTATCCTCCAGAACGGGGAGGCGAAGGCCAGCGAGATCGCCGACGACACCGGCGTCTCGAAGCGGTACGTCTACAGCATCAGCGAGTCGCTGGAGAAACGGGGGTTCGTCGAGGTCAACGACCACGTCGTCCCGACGACGATACGCGCCCGGCCGCCCTCGGAGGTCATCGAGGCGCTGTCGGACCAGTTAGAGGAGATGGAGACGGCGCTCGACGAGCGCTTCTCCGACACGGAGCGGCGGGCCCAGCAGTTCGACGTCATCAAGTCCCGCGTCACGGTGGTCAAACGGCTCACGGAGTACCTCGCCAACGCCGAACGGGAGGTCATGCTGTCGGTGCCCCAACAGTACCTCCCCGAGATAGCCGACGAACTGGAGGCGGCCGTCGACCGGGGCGTCCTCGTCCTCCTCGTGGTCAGCAGCGCGACGGACGTCGCCGGCGACGACGTCGCGGGGATGGCCTCCGTCGCCCGCGCGTGGGACCAGGAGATGCCCATCATGCTCACCGTCGACGGCCAGTTCGGGCTGGTCGCGCCCGCGGACATCATCATCCGCTCGAACTCCGACCAGCGCGCCATCGCCTTCGTCCAGGAGCAGCTCGTCCCGGTCCTCTCGGGGTCGTTCCTCGGGAACTACTGGCCCATGTCCAGCGAGATATACGTCGCCGAGCCGCGTGCGCTCCCGGCCACCTACCAGAACTTCCGGCAGCCGGTGCTGGAGGCGACGCTCCACCTCCGCGCGGACGAGGCGGTACACGTCTCGGCCCTCGTCCAGCCGGTGCAGGCCGACGACGACCCCGGAACGCTCGAGGGCACCGTCGTCGACACCCGGCAGGGCCTCGCCGAGCCACAGACCAACGCCTACCCCATCGAACACACGCTCGTCGTCGACACCGGCGAGGAGACGGTGACCGTCGGCGGCCCCGGCTCGTTCATCGAGGACTACGAGGCCGACGAGGTCACGCTCTCGACCCCCTAGCGACGGCTCGGGTCGGGCCAGCGGTAGACGACGTACGTCTCGCTCTCGGTCGTCGGCTCCGGGTCCCAGACCAGCCGGAGCGTCGCCTCGCTCAGGTCGAGGTGTTCGCCGGCCCCGGTGTCCGCCTCGTCGAAGTGACCCGCGTGGATCGATAGCTCGACGCCCGACGTGATGCTGGTCGGCGCCTGCGCCCCCAGCGGGTCGCCGGTCAGGGGCGCGGGGTTGCCCGCCGAGTCCGTCGCACCCGAAACCGCGAGCGAGAGCTTCGCCCGGTCGAGCGTGTCGCCGCTCTCGAAACTCAGGTTCAGGTACTCGCCGTTCCCCGTCGTCCGCTCGCCGTAGTCGGCGACGATGGCGGTCTGCGGCGTCTCCGCTACGGGTTGCTCGCCGGTGACCCCGACGAGGTAGGCGCCCACCGCTGCCGCCAGTACGACCGTGATGGCGACCACGAGGACCACGCCGATAACCGGACTGACGCCCCGTTCGCTCCCCCTGACCATGCGCTACGGCTGTCTCTCCGGGGGGAAAAGCACTCGCACGTCCTCGGCGTTCGATATCGGCCGGCAGTCCCGGTCAGACCGTCGCGAACAGGTCGTCGGGGCGGTCGCCGGGCAGTTCGTCGCGGTCGTGGGGCGCCTCGAAGTCCGGGTCGGGCCCCATCGGCACGATGCGCTTCGGACTGACGTCCGGGTGGGTGGTGTAGTAGTGCTCCGTGATGTGGTCCATGTTCACCGTCTCCGCGACGCCCGGCGTCTGGTAGAGGTCGCGCAGGTACGGCCAGAGGTTGTCGTACTCCCTGATGAACTGGTGGTTGCACATGAAGTGGGTGTGGTACACCTCGTCGAAGCGCACCAGCGTCGTGAACATGCAGATGTCCGCCTCGGTCAGGCGGTCCCCGGCGAGGTACCGCTGGTCCTCCAGCACCGCGTCCCAGTGGTCCAGCGCGTCGAACAGTTCCGCGACGGCGTCGTCGTAGGCGTCCTGCGTGTTCGCGAACCCGGCGCGGTAGACGCCGTTGTTGATCGGCTCGTAGATGTCGTCGATGATGCGGTCCACCTCGTCCTGGTACCCCTCGGGGTAGAGGTCCACGTCGTTCTCGGCGACGTCGTCGAACTCGGTGTCGAGCATCCGGAGGATCTCCTTCGACTCGTTGTTGACGATGGTCTCCTCGCGCTTGTCCCAGAGGACGGGGACCGTCACGCGGCAGGTGGCATCGGGGTCGGCCTCCACGTACAGTTCCCGGAGGTAGTCCGACCCGTACAGCGAGTCCTCGGTACAGCCCGCCTTCTCGGGGGTGAACTGCCAGCCGTCGTCCGCGCGGTACGGGTCGACGACGTCGACGCTGATGGCCTCCTCGAGCCCCTTCAGCTTACGCACGAGCAGCGTCCGGTGGGCCCAGGGACACGCCAGCGAGACGTAGAGGTGGTAGCGGCCCGCCTCGGGCTGGAAACGCGCGTCAGGGTCGTCCTCGATCCGGTCCCGGAAGGTCGTGTCCTGCCGGTCGAACTCTCCGTCGTCGTTCGTACTCTCGTAGGCGTCTGTCCGCCACTCGCCGTCGACGAGCATGTTCATGGTACTCCGCCGTTGGCGCTGGAACCGGATAAACACCCCGCGCGGTAACACTCGTGTCACCCTCGACGGCCGCCTCCCGGCCGCTCCGGGCGTGTGGGTCCGACCCACTCGCACGGCGGCCCTTCGAAGCCCTTATCAGGTCGCTCGGCCACGTATTCGCCAAGAGTACCTATGTCGGACAAACCTGCCTCGATGTACCGGGACATCGACAAGCCCTCGTACACCCGACGCGAGTACATCACGGGCATCCCCGGTTCGAAGATCGCACAGCACGAGATGGGTCGCAAGACGGCCGAGAAATCGGACTACCCCGTCCAGATCAGCCTCATCGTCGAGGAGTCGGTCCAGCTTCGCCACGGCTCGCTCGAGGCCTCCCGCCTGTCGGCCAACCGCCACCTCATCAAGCAGCTCGGCGAGGACGGCGACTACCGCATGACCCTGCGGAAGTTCCCCCACCAGGTCCTGCGCGAGAACAAGCAGGCGACCGGTGCCGGGGCCGACCGTGTCTCCGACGGGATGCGACAGGCCTTCGGGAAGATCGTCGGTACCGCCGCCCGCGTGCAGGCCGGCGAACGACTGTTCACCGCCTACTGTAACGTCGAGGACGCCGAACACGTCAAAGAGGCGTTCCGCCGTGCCTACAACAAGATCACGCCCTCCTGCCGCGTCAAGGTCGAGAAGGGCGAAGAACTGCTCATCGCGTAAGCCGGCCGGTCGCGCTGACACGGCGCCGTTCTCTCACTGGTCGTCCACTCGGGCGACTCGCTCCTCGTCTCCCCGAGCGGTCGCGCTGACGTGCCGCCGGGCGCGACGCACTCAGCGAGCCGCCCGGGCGGGAGTCCCACCGCCGAAATAGTATTATCCTAACATGTCGTAGCTAGCAGTATGGTCCTCAGAGCGCTGCTGCTGGCGGTCGGACTGCTCGAACTCGCCGCCCCCCGGAAGCTCGTCGACTTCTGGATGGGCCTCGCGGCTGAAGACGGCGACGTCGAACTCAAGCCGTGGGTGTACCAGGTGGCACGGGCCGAGGGCGCCGTCATCGTGCTGTGGGTCCTACTGCGTGGCCGCGGGCGCGGCGAGGCGTAGGCCCCCGGCGACGGCGCCGACGGGAAACACACCTATGTAGCGACCGGCCCAAGCGACGACGATGCTGGACCTCGCCGTCACCACGCGGGCCGAGACGTTCGAGCGGATGGCCGACCCGCTCGCGGCCCGGGACATCGCTGTCGGGCACGTCGACACCAGCGAGCGCGCCGTCCCGCTGGCCGACGACCCGTTCGACGACTACGACGTCGGGTTCGTCTACCCCTCCCGCATCATGGAGGGGGGCGTCGCCGACGCGTTGCTGGACGTGCCGTGGGTCAACGACCGCGAGGCCATCCTCCGGTCGCGCAACAAGGCCGACGTCCTCGCTCGGTTGGGGCAGGCGGGTGTCCCGGTCCCCGAGACGGTGATGGTGTCGAACCCGGCCGCCGAGTCCGAACTCGTCGCCGCCTTCGAACGGGTGGGGCCGCCCGTCGTCGTGAAACCGAACTCGACGACCCGCGGCGTCGGCGTGACCACGGCCCACGACCTCGACTCGTTCCTGGGCGTCGCGGACTACCTCGACCTGGTCCACGACTACCGGGCGACCGGGGACCGCTCGTTCCTGGTCCAGGAGTACCTCCCCGACGCGCGGGACTACCGGGCGATGGTCGTCGACGGCGAGTACGTCGGCGCCGTGGAGCGCCGCCTGCCGACCGCGGCCCGCGAGCGCGGGCGCTGGAAGCACAACGTCCACCGCGGCGCCGAGGCCGAGGGCGTCGACCTGTCCGGCGACCTGCGCGCGCTCGCCGAACGGGCGGCGGAGGTGCTCGAGGTCCCGTACCTCGGCGTCGACCTGTTGGTGACCGAGGAGCGCGCGGTGGTCAACGAGACGAACGCCCGGCCGACCATCGACAGCGCGACGAAGTACGAGGACGGCTTCTGGGACGACCTGGCGGGGCTGATCCGGGCGACGGCGTCGGACCGGTCGCGAACGGCGTGAGCGACCGGCTTTTTCGCCCACGTTTTCGCCGCGCGTGGTGGCCGCAGGCCACCCGAGCGGGAAGAAGGTGGTCTCGGGACGACCTGGCGGGGTTGATTCGGGCGACCGTGTGACCGGCGGCGAACGGAACCATCGCTACCCGGGCACGAACGAACACGGCGCGAGAACAGAGAGGGGGAGAGAGCGGGGACGGGACGACCCTACAGCTCGATGTCCGCGGAGTCCTCCTCGCGGTCGAAGGTGACCTCGAGGATGCCGTTGTTGTAGGTGGCCGACGCGGAGTGTTCGTCGACCTTGCTGGGGAGGGTGAGTCGCTCGTGGTACTCCCGCTGGTGGCTGTCGGCGTCGATTGTGAGGACGCTCCCGTCGCACTTGAGGTCGATAGCGTCCTTCTCGACGCCGGGGATGTCGGCGACGACGCGGACCTCGTCGTCGGTCTCGTGGACGTCGACGTGGAGGTCACCGCCGCCGTTCGGCCCGTCGCGGTCGATGTGTACGTCCCCTTCGGAACCCATCATCTCGTCCATCATGCGTTCGATTTCGCGGAAGAACTCGTCGAAGGGGTCGTCGTTGTCGTCCCGTCTCATCAGTACGAAGCGGTACGTCGCTCTGTCTGAAAAGCCTTCTGACGGGCTCACTCTTTGCTTCCACCTCCGGCGGTTCGACTCGACCGTGCCGCGTCGTCCGCCTGAGACCGTAGATTCGATACGGAATAATCATAAACAATCACCCGCGAAAACAACTCCGAAAACACTTTACTCCGTAGCGCAGGTTTACTAGGCGGTATGAGCGACCCAGTTCGCGTTGGCCTCAACGGCTTCGGCCGCATCGGCCGCAACGTATTCCGAGCCTCGCTGGAGAACGACGACGTCGAGATCGTCGGTATCAACGACGTGATGGACGACGACGAGATCGACTACTTCGCCCAGTACGACACCGTCATGGGCAACCTCGAGGGTGCGAGTGTCGAGGACGGCGTCCTGACCGTCGACGGCACCGACTTCGAGGCGGGCGTCTTCCACGAGACGGACCCGACGGAGCTCCCGTGGGACGACCTCGACGTCGACGTCGCCTTCGAGGCGACCGGTATCTTCCGCACCAAGGAGGACGCCAGCCAGCACCTCGAGGCGGGTGCCGACAAGGTCCTCATCTCCGCGCCGCCGAAGGGCGAGGAGCCGGTCAAGCAGATCGTCTACGGCGTCAACCACGACGAGTACGACGGCGAGGACGTCGTCTCGAACGCCTCCTGTACGACCAACTCCATCACCCCGGTCGCGAAGGTGCTCGACGAGGAGTTCGGCATCGAGGCCGGACAGCTGACGACCGTCCACGCCTACACCGGCTCGCAGAACCTGATGGACGGCCCCAACAGCAAGCCGCGCCGTCGCCGCGCCGCCGCCGAGAACATCATCCCCACCTCGACCGGCGCCGCACAGGCCGCCACCGAGGTCCTCCCCGAGCTGGAGGGGAAGCTCGACGGGATGGCCATCCGCGTCCCGGTCCCGAACGGCTCCATCACCGAGTTCGTCGTCGACCTCGAGGACGAGGTCACCGAGGCCGACGTCAACGCCGCCTTCGAGGCGGCCGCCGAAGGCGAGCTCGAGGGCGTGCTGGGCGTCACCAGCGAGGACGTCGTCTCCTCGGACATCCTCGGGGACCCCTACTCCACGCAGGTCGACCTCCAGTCGACGAACGTCGTCAGCGGGATGACGAAGATCCTGACGTGGTACGACAACGAGTACGGCTTCTCGAACCGGATGCTGGACGTCGCTCAGTACATCACCGAGCAGTAAGCGCCGTCTGACCGGCGGTGTTTTTCGACGTGTGTGCAGCGGCACTACCGTCTCTTTACGCGTGCTATCGGCGCTGGATGCCGTCTCGCGGTCGCCGTCGCTCGACTCGGAAACGCCTATACACGGGGCCGGCGTTGTCTCGCCTGATGACCTTCCAGACGCTCGACGACCTCGAGGACGGCCAACGCGTCCTCGTCCGACTCGACCTCAACTCGCCCGTAGAGGACGGCGAGGTGCAGGACAACCGCCGGTTCGACCGTCACGCCGAGACCATCCGCGAACTGGTCGACCGCGACTTCGAAGTCGCCGTGCTGGCCCATCAGGGCCGCCCCGGTCGGGACGACTTCGTCTCGCTCGAACAGCACGCCGACATCCTCGAATCCCACGTCGACAGCGACGTCGAGTTCGTCGCCGACACGTTCGGACCCGACGCCATCCACGAGATAGCCGGCCTGGAGGCCGGCGACGTTCTCGTGCTGGAGAACACCCGGATGTGCGACGAGGAGCTCCCCGAGGAGGACCCCGAGGTGAAGGCCCAGACGGAGTTCGTCCAGACGCTGAAAGGCGAGTTCGACGCCTACGTCAACGACGCCTACTCCGCGGCCCACCGCTCGCACGCCTCACTGGTGGGCTTCCCGCTGGTGATGGACGCCTACGCCGGCCGCGTCATGGAGACGGAGTACGAGGCCAACACCGCCATCGCCCAGAAGGAGTTCGACGGCAACGTCACGATGGTCGTCGGCGGCACCAAGGCCACCGACGTCATCGACGTGATGACCCACTTAGACGAGAAGGTCGACGACTTCCTGCTGGGCGGCATCGCCGGCGAACTGTTCCTGCGCGCGGCGGGCTACCCCGTCGGCTACGACATCGACGACGCCGACCTCTACGACGACCAGTGGGAGCAGAACAGCGACAAGATCGAGTCGATGCTCGAGGACCACCGCGACCAGATTACGCTCGCGGTCGACCTGGCCTACGAGGACGACGGCGACCGGGCCGAGCAGTCGGTCGACGACATCGAGGAGAAGACCGTCTCCTACCTCGACGTGGGGAGCGAGACGGTCATGGAGTACTCGCCGATTATCCGTGACTCGGAGGCCGTCTTCGTGAAGGGCGCGCTCGGG
Source organism: Haloarcula sp. MBLA0163 (assembly GCF_055632435.1). Taxonomy (NCBI): domain Archaea; kingdom Methanobacteriati; phylum Methanobacteriota; class Halobacteria; order Halobacteriales; family Haloarculaceae; genus Haloarcula; species Haloarcula sp. MBLA0163. Next base: position 2,696,036 of record NZ_CM145745.1, on the reverse strand, counting down.
ATGTTCGAGGACGAGCGCTTCTCCGTGGGGACGGCGGGCGTCCTCGAAGCCATCGCGGACACCGACTGCTTCTCGGTGGTCGGCGGCGGCGACACCTCTCGGGCCATCGAGATGTACGGGATGGAGGAAGACGAGTTCGGCCACGTCTCTATCGCCGGCGGGGCCTACATCCGCGCGCTGACCGGTGCGGAACTGGTCGGCGTCGAGGTCCTCCAGCGCTAACGCTTCGTCATGGCGTGGCGTCGGCCGCGCCCGTCTTCGGGGTCGTAGACCGCCACCGGCCGACTCTCACGGGGGCCGATTCGCGCGTGTCGGGCCGTCCAGTCAGCGTCGTCGCGCTTTCGGGGAGCCATCGCGGGCATACCACCCGCTACGAGCGAGGTGACTAAATTCCTTGTGATTAACTGTGTAAAAATACAACTCGCCTGCGAGTAAGTGTCTCGTCCCCCGGCGGCCGCCCGAGTCGAAGTGTTTTCGACGCCAGCGCCCTACCCCTCGGTATGTTCACCGGCATCGTCGAGACGACGGGCGAGGTACAGGCAGTCGTGGACGACGAGGGCGGCAGACGGGTTCGCATCGACGCCCCCTTCGAGGGCCTCGACCACGGCCAGTCGATAAGCGTCAGCGGCGCCTGTCTCACCGTCGAGGCGTTCGCCGACGGCGAGTGGTTCGAGGTGTTCCTCGCCCGGGAGACGCTCGCCCGCACGTACTTCGACGACCTCGCGGCGGGCGACGCGGTCAACCTCGAACGGGCGATGCCGGCCGACGGGCGGTTCGACGGTCACATCGTCCAGGGGCACGTCGACGCCACCGCCGAGATAACGGGTATCGAGCGAGAGGGGGACGACTGGACGTTCACGTTCTCGCTCCCGGCGGGCCAGCGTGACTACCTCGTCGAGAAGGGCTCGATTACGGTCGACGGCATCAGCCTGACCGTCGCCGCCCGGCGCGAGGACGCCTTCGACGTGGCCATCATCCCGACGACGTACGACGAGACGACCCTCTCCGAGAAGTCGGTCGGCGACCCCGTGCATCTGGAGGTCGACGTCGTCGCGAAGTACGTCGAACAGCTCTGTTAGGGCTCGAACTCGGTCCGTTCCGGCTCGTAGGCCGTCTCCGCCGGCCCCGCGTTGGCCGTCCGGTAGGCCTGTCGGTAGGCGTCCAGTTTCCGCACCAGGAGCAGGCCGAACACGCCGTCGTACACCAGCACGAACGCGAAGAAGGCGACCAACTGGTCGACGCCGAACACCACCGAGAGGACGCCCGTCGCCACGCCCGACAGCGAGTTGTAGGTGGCGTGGATGACCGTCGCGACGAGCAGCCCCTTCAGGACGATGGGGCCGGCGTCCTCGGGGTTGAACTTCGCGAGCCCGAGGTAGTAGCCCGCGAACGCCGAGTAGATGACGTGGCCGGGGCCGGCCAGCGCCCGCACCGCCGCGATGTCGCTCCCGGCGTCGAACGCCGCCAGCGTCCCGGTGACGACGTCGGTGTTCTGGACGATGTACAGCGCGTTCTCGATGGTGGCGAATCCGAGTCCGGCCGCCGCGCCGTACACCGCGCCGTCGATGACGGCGTCGAACCGGTCGTCGCGGTAGGCGTACAGGCGGACGGCCAACAGTTTCACGCTCTCCTCGACGGGGCCGACGACGAGGAAGAAGAAGAAGAGCGTCCCGGCCGGCTGGAACAGGCCGAACCCCGAGCCGATGGCCTGCACCGGACCGCCCAGCACGACGTTCAGCAACCCGGCGAACCCGGCGAACAGCACTCCCAGCAGGAAGGTGCCGACCAGCAGCGTCAGCGGTTCGGCGGTGGTCACGTCGGCGTACCAGATGTAGGCCGCCAGCAGCAGCGCCGGCACGGCCGAGAGCGCGGCCAGTCCGGCGAACAGCGGCTGGACGCCCAGCGCGCCCAGACTCCCGAAGGCGACCTGTAACACCAGGATGGCGACGGCGACGAGGATGACCAGCCCCCGGAGCGCCGACAGCCCGGCGTAGTAGAGCCAATGTGCGAACCGGTCCAACCGTGAGCGGACCTCCCAGTCGGCTATCTCGTAGAGGTCCGTCGACCGGTCGGCGTTCGACGCGACCGGGTCTCGCCGTCGCTTACCCATACTCCGGTGGTGGGGAGCGCGACACCTAACCGTTTGGCTCGCGGTAGCCGCCGGACCACGGCCGCGACAACTTTGCGTCGAGACGAGAGGGTTTTGACGGTCCCCGGCCTACCACGTGACATGAGTCTACGGGCAGGCGTCCTCGCCGTGCAGGGTGACGTGTCGGAGCACGCCGCGGCCATCGAGCGTGCGGCGGCGGCCCACGGGGAGACGGCGGACGTCGTCGAGATACGCGAATCGGGTCTGGTTCCGGACTGCGACGTCCTCCTGATGCCGGGCGGGGAGTCGACGACCATCTCGCGGCTCATCGAACGCGAGGGCATCGACAGCGAGATCACCGCCCACGTCGAGGCCGGGAAGCCGGTGCTGGCGACGTGTGCCGGCCTCATCGTCGCCGCCAGCGACGCCCACGACGACCGGGTGAACACGCTGAACGTGCTGGACGTGACCGTCGAGCGCAACGCCTTCGGCCGGCAGAAGGACAGCTTCGAGGCGCCGCTGGACGTCGACGGGCTGGACTCGCCGTTCCCGGCGGTGTTCATCCGTGCGCCGGTCATCGACTACGTCGCCGACGGCGTCGAGGTGCTGGCCTCGTGGGACGGCCGGCCCGTCGCGGTCCGGGACGGCCCCGTCGTCGGCACCTCCTTCCACCCCGAACTGACCGAGGACCCCCGCATCCACGACCTCGCGTTCTTCGACACCGTGGAGTCGTAGGGGTTCGACGGCCTGAAGGCATCCCCCGCCGATTCCTGGCGTATGGACGACGCCGACGACGTCATCGACGACCTGTTCGCGGTCATCGAGGACCGCAAGGAGCACCTCCCCGAGGACTCCTACACGGCCTCGCTGTTCACCCACGAGAAGGGGGAGAACGCCGTGCTGGAGAAGCTCGGCGAGGAGACGACGGAGCTGATTCTGGCCGCGAAAGACGACGACCACGAGGAACTGGCCCACGAGTCGGCCGACATCGTCTACCACCTGCTGGTGCTGCTGGCGATGAAGGACATGGACCTCGAGGACCTGCGGGCCGAACTGGCGGAGCGGCGGTAGCGCGAGCGGAGAGGGGCCCCGGAACGCGAACCGGAGACAGGGGTGAGCGGGAGCGACGCTCCCCGTCGAGACCACGTGAGGTAGACCATTTAAGACGGTTCCACCCTCGATACGAGACATGGATGCCGGCGGTCCCCCCATCGAATTACTCTGTGTGGACGACGACACGGAGGCGCTCGACGCCCTCGCCACGGGGCTGGAACGCGCCGAGGGCGACTTCGCGGTCACGACGGCCACGGGTGCGGCGGACGCACTGGAGACGTTCGACGACACGGCGTTCGACTGCATCGTCAGCGAGGCCGCCATGGCCGACATCGACGGCCTCGCCTTCCTCCAAGCGGTCCGGGCCGAGCACCCGGAGTTCCCGTTCGTCCTCTTCACCGCCCAGGGCAGCGAGTCGCTGGCGAGCGACGCCATCGCCGCCGGCGTCTCCGAGTACATGCAGCGCGACGGCGACGACGGTCAGTATCGGTTGCTCGCCCGCCGCGTCCGCACCGTGGTCGAACGACACCGGGCGACGCGGGCGGTCGCCGAGACGAAGGCCAGCACCGAGCGGCTCCTAGACGCCGCGCCCGACGCGATTCTCGCCGCCGTCGACGGGCGCATCGTATACGCCAACCCCGCGGCCGGCGACCTCTTCGAGGTCGGGGCACGCGACGCCCTCGTCGGGCGGTCGGTCGACGACGCCGTCACCGGCGGGAGCGAACTGTTCGAAGCGGAGCGGGCGGCCGGCCAGACGGCCCACGTCGTCGAGACGACGGTCCGGCGCGGCGACGGGTCGACGGCCCTCGCGACGGTGACCGCCTGTACCGTCAGGTGGGACGGGTCGGCGGCCGTCGTCGGTATCTTCCAGCACTCGACCGACGTCGACACCCGCGAACGCCGCCTCGAAGCCCTCCACGAGGCGACGCGGAAGTTTCTGGGCTGTGACCGCCGGGACACGGTGGCCGGCATCGGCGTCACGGCGGCCTCGGAGATACTCGGCCTCGACGCGAACGCGGTCCACCTGGTCGACGAGGACGGGCGCCTCGAACCGGTCGCCTCGACCGCCGCCCTGCGCGACCTCGTCGGCGACCTCGTGACGTTCACCGGCGACGACAGTATCGCGTGGCGCGTCTACGAGAGCGGCGAGATGACGGCGCTCGCCGACGTCCGGGACGACCCGGACGTCCACAACCCCGAGACGCCCATCCGGAGCGAACTGTACCTGCCGCTGGGCGACCACGGTATCCTCATCGCCGCGTCCACCGTCGCCGACGCGTTCGACGAGCAGGACGTGGCACTCGGACAGATTCTCGCCGCCAACATGGAGGCGGCGCTGGACGCCGTGGCCCGCGACGACGAGCTGCGCGAACGCGAACGGGAGCTGGCGGCACAGAACGACCGGCTGGAGCGGTTCGCCAGCGTCGTGAGCCACGACCTCCGGAACCCGCTGAACGTCGCCTCGGGCCGTCTCGAGCTGGTCCGCGAGGAGTGCGAGAGCGACCACCTGGCCGCTATCGACCGGGCGCTCAACCGGATGGAGGCGCTCATCGAAGACCTGCTGCTGGTCGCGAAGACGGGCGAGGCGGTGTCCGACCTCGAACCGGTCGCCGTCGGGACCGTCGTCGAGGAGTGCTGGGCGACCGTGGAGACGGGGGCGGCGACGCTGGTGGTGGAGACGGACGCCCGGATACTGGCCGACGTGACGCGGTTCAAACAGCTCCTGGAGAACCTCCTCCGGAACGCCGTCGAGCACAGCTCGGCCAGCCCGGACCGCTCCGCCGGCGGCGGCGAGGGGACCGTGACGGTCACCGTCGGCGACTGTCCGGGCGGGTTCTACGTCGCCGACGACGGCCCCGGCATCCCCGAGGCCGACCGAGAGAAGGTGTTCGAGAGCGGCTACACGACACAGACCGACGGCACCGGCTTCGGGCTGGCCATCGTCGCACAGATAGCCGAGGCCCACGGCTGGGACGTCCGGGTCACCGAGAGCGCCGACGGCGGCGCCAGGTTCGAGGTCACCGGCGTGGACACGGTCGAGGCGTGAGACGAGCGCGGGCCGGCGGTGTCGGGCCCTTTCGACGCCCGAAACGAGCGTGACACTTATTGCAGTCCCAGTCCGCCCACTCGTCGTATGAGTACGTCGACAGTTCGCGGGACGGTCGCGGGGATGGGGCGACGGGCGAATCCGGCGTTCGCGGGCGGGGTGGTCGCCGTCGCGGTGGTGGCGCTGACCTACGCGACGACGACGGCGTCGGTCCAGAACCACACGTACGTCCACGTCATGGCGGGGGTCCTCTGGACGGGGACGGACATCTTCATCGGGGCCATCCTCGGCCCGGTCGTCGGGAGCCTCGACGAGCGACAGAGCGCCGCGGTCTTCGAGAAGCTGACGCCGAAGACGTCGTTCTTCCTGCCGTCGATGGCGTTTCTCACCATCGCGTCGGGCCTCGCGCTGGCGCTCCGACTGGGCATCTTCACGAACCCGGACCCGTGGCTCGCCCTGTTCACGGCGGCGAACCTCGTCCCGGTGTTGCTCCTGCTGGGGTGGCGGCTGAACGCGTGGTCTGACTGGCAGTGGCGACTCCCCTTCGCCGTCGCCACCGTCGGGTCGCTGGCGTGGGTCGCGACGACCGTCGGCCGGCTCCGGATGACCGAACCGGCCATCGTCGTCGCCCTCGCGCTCGTCACGATTCTGTCGGTGCAGGGCTTCGGCTTCCTGATGCCCGGGGAGATACGCATCTACAAGGAGATGACCTCGGCGGCGCCCGACGCCGGTATCATCTCGGCCATCGGCCAACAGAACGCCATGCTCGGCGGCGTGCAGGGCCTCGTCCAACTCCTGCTCATCGCGGACATGGTGTACCTCCGCTACGGCGGGTTCTGAGCCGTCGCTCCGCGACCGGCTCGACCCGGCTGCCGGGGTACGACGGCGTTCGTCACTCGCTCACGGCCTCGAACCGGTGCCGGACGACGTCGCTGTCGTCGTCCCACTCGAACTCGTCGTGGACCCGGTTCAGGCGCTCACGGTAGGACTCGAGGTCCTCCGACCCCTCTCGCCGGGCGTCCTCGTCGGTCATGTCGCCGAGCGTCCGGTGGGTCACGTCCGTCACCTCGAAGCGCTGGCCGTCTATCTCGAAGGTGTCGCCCTCCTCGGCGTACTGGTGGCCGCGGTGCATCTGCGTCACCCGACCCGCGGCGGCCATCTGCTGGACGTGCTCGTTGGGCAGTATCTCGCCGGCGTCGATGTGTGCCATACCGGCGTTGGGGACGCCACGGAGAAAAACGTGTGCCGCCGACCGCCGGCGCGCCGTCCTCGGACAGGGCGGCTCAGGCGTCGTCGCCGAACTCGCCGCGGGAGGTGAGCGCGCTGTCGAGCTGCGAACTGAACGGGAAGCTCTCGGCGGTCCGTCGGGCCACGACGGAGAGGCGGACGACGTAGGAACTCAACACCAGAAACGGGGCGAACCCGGCGGTCAGGACGGCCGGGACGAGCACCTCGAGGGTCCCGTGTGACACCGACGGCGGCGTCCCGGACGTCGTGTAGAACAGCGTCACCAGCACCGCGGCGATCTGCGCCGGCAGCCCGACGTAGAGGAGGTACCGCGACAGCTCGGCCACCTCCGACTCGATGAACGTCGTCTTGAACAGCCGCGTCGCGACGACCATGTGCTCAAGCGTCTCCGTCAACCGGGTGAGCGGTTCGCTGACCGCGTCGGTGTACTCGTCGTCGTACTCCGTCTGGAGGTACCACGTCCGGTGGACGTAGTTCTCGTAGTCCGTCGTCAGCGTGACGAACAGCGCGTGTTTCAGCCCGCTCGACGGGAGCTGCAGGAGGGCGACCACGTAGTCGATGTGGGCCGTCAGTCCCTCGACGAGCTCCTCGAGCTCCTCGCGGGTCCGCTTCGTCCGCGTCTCGTCGGTCACGTCGCCGAGCGATTCCAGGTCGTCGCGGGCGTTCCGGTAGAGCTGCAACAGGAAGGCGTCGGGTTTCACCGGCATGAGGTGCTGTCCGCTCGTCTCACCGACGTCCCGGCGGTAGGCGATAGTCTCGTCTATCTCCGCCCGAATCTCGCCCGGTGACTCGAGCCGTCGCCCGAGGACGAACTGGCTGAGCGACGTGACGATGGCGATGAGCGTGAAGTTGCCGGCGATGAGCGCGAACAGGAGGAACAGGACCGGCGTGTCCGACCGGAGCGGCACGAGACCGGAGTTCACGACCGCCGTGACCGTCGTCACCAGGACCCCGAGCTGGAGCGCGCTGACCAGGCGGCGGTCGCCGGTCAGCAGGAGCCACTCGAGGGCGTCGTCCCGGAACAGCCGTGCCTCGAACCGGAGCCACGCGATGCGGTCTGTCATCCCGGCGGTCGCGCCCCCTCACCGACGCGTGTCCATCCGAACGCGAGCATGCGCTCCAATCTCTCGGTGCCGGGGGTAATATGCGATGGGGTGGCGCCGGGAGCCGAGTGGACGCGTTTTTACGCACCGGCCGTCTACAGCGCCGTAATGAGCCATCCTTTCGAGAATCTACCGACGACACCGACCGCCGAGGAGGTCATCGACAAGGCCTTCTCGCGGGCGACGCGGGCCGGCGGCGCCAAAGAGGGCGTCGAGGCCCAGCAGTCGATGCTGATGACGGCCTCGAACATCGTCTCGGACAACCTCCAGAACGTCGCCCAGTCCTGGCCGACGATCGACGACCTGGACCCGTTCTACGTGGAACTGGCCGACGCCATCGTCGGCGACGCCTACCCCGCCGACGACGACCCGGGCGTCGACGCCCTGAAACAGCACCTCTCGGAGGTGTCGTGGGCCGGCCGGAAGGCCAAGGAGATCCGCCAGGAGTACGAGGGGCGTCTCGTCCGCGGCGACAAGGACACCGCCCGGAAACTCCGCAAGCAGGCGTTCGCCCGCATGGCCGACGTCGTCGAGGAGGTCGAGGACGACCTCGCGGCCGTCTCGAAAGCCCGCGACGCGCTGAAAGGCATCCCGGACATCCGCCCCGACGAACCGACCGTCGTCGTCGCCGGCTACCCCAACGTCGGGAAGTCCTCGTTCGTCAACCGGGTGACGCGAGCCGACAACAAGATCGCCGCCTACCCGTTCACGACGACCCAGATACGCGTCGGTCACATCGAGGACCAGCGCATCCGCTACCAGCTCGTCGACACGCCGGGCCTGCTCGACCGCCCGCCGGAGGAGCGCAACGAGATCGAGTCCCAGGCCGTCAGCGCCCTGGAACACGTCGCCGACGCCGTCCTCGTCCTCGTCGACCCGAGCGAGGAGTGTGGCTACCCCCTCGAACAGCAACTCGACCTCCGGGACGACATCGAGGCGCGCTTCGATGCCCCGGTGCTGACCATCGCCAACAAGAGCGACCGCTCGACGGACGTCGAGGCCGACCACTACATGAGCGTCACCGAGGGCGACAACGTCGACGCCGTGTTGCAGGCGGCCATCGACGCCGTCGGCTACGAGATAGAGCTCCCGTTCGACGACGAGTAGCGGTCACCCGAGGACGCCCAGCAGTCCGAGCGCCCACCGGACCATCTCCGAGGCCGCGAACAGCGCCCCTTCGAGTCGAGACAGCACGCGCCCGGTCCACAGCGCCGCGACCATGAGGACCGAGAGCGCGGCCAGCCACAGCAGCGTCTCCGTCGCCGCCCCGCTCACCGTCAGCGGGCGGACGACGGCGGCGACGCCGACGATGGCCGTGATGTTGTAGATGTTGCTGCCGACGATGTTCCCGACGGAGACGCCGAGGCTGCCCCGCCGAATCGCCACCAGCGAGACGGCGAACTCGGGGGTGGAGGTCCCGGCCGCGACGATGGTCCCGCCGATGACCCACTCCGAGACGCCCGCGCCGCGGGCCAGCGCCGACGCCGCGAGGACCATGTAGTCGCCGCTGACGAGGACGATCCCCAGTCCGGCGACCAACAGCAGGGCGTCCCGCCCGCGAAAGGCCACCCGCTCGGTGACCGCCCGCGTGACCGCCTCCGCGGGCGCTGTAGCCGACGGTTCATCCGCCGACTGTTCGCTCCGGAGCAGGTACGCGGTGTAGGCGGCGAACGACCCGACCAGCAGCGCGCCTTCGAGTCGCGTCACCCCGCCGTCGATTAGGACGACGCCCCCGAGGAGCGTGCTCACCAGCAGTGCCAGTCCGTCGCGACGGACCAGCGCCTCGGTTATCGGGAGCACGCGAATCAGCAAGACAACGCCGAGGATGAACGCGAGGTTGTAGATGTTCGACCCGAGGACGTTCGCCACGGCGATGTCGCCCAGGCCCTTGAACGCGGCGTCGACGGAGACGGCCAGTTCCGGCGTGGAGGTCCCGGCGGCGACGATCGTCAGCCCGATGGTGAGGTCCGACAAACCGAAGCGGCGAGCGAGTCGGACGACGGCGTCCACGAGGAGCCGCGCCCCGAGCCACAGGCCCAGGACCGACAGGACGATGACACCGACCTGGACGAGTGGGCCGCCAGAGACCATGTGTGGGTGGTCTCACTGGTGGCGGGAAAATGAAACTTCCTCCCGAGCGAGGTCGTCGTCGACCCCGACCCGTCCGTCACTCGAGTTCGTAGGTGACCTGCACCGCCGCGTCGACGGTGACGGGACCGGGCGAGATGGTCGTGCTCCCGCCGGCGTCGGCCGCGAACGCGGTCTCGGCCCGGACGACGTACCGGCCGCTGTCGCTCGTCTGGATGGTGGCGACGCCGTCGACGCTCCGGCCTTCGGCGGCGGCGACCGTCTCCGCGTCGGCGCGGGCCCGCTCCATCGCCGTCGTCAGGGCCTCTTCACGCGCATCCTGCCGGGTCGACTCGCTCAGTTCGTAGCGGATGCCGTCCACCCGGTCGGCGCCCGCGTCGACGGCGGCGTCGACGAGCGTCCCGACCGACTCCACGTCGCCGGTCTCGGCCTCGACGGTGTGGACGGCGACGTAACCGACCTGCTCGCGGCCGGTCTCGGTGCGTTCGTACTCGGGGTGGATGCTGAACCGCGAGGACGTGACGTTCGCGCCCGCGTCCTCGAGGGCCTGCTGGACGGCGGCGGCGTCTCCGGTCAGGTCGTCCCGGGCGGCCGCGGCCGTCTCGCCGCGACCGACGGCGGCCACGGTGACCGTCGCCCGGTCGGGCGCGCGCTCGACCGTCGCGTCGGCGCTGACGCTGACTGTCGCGTTCTCTGCCGTGGGCGTTCCGCCGCCGTCCGCGAGTGCGAAGCCGGCACCGCCGGCTAGGAGGACCGCGACGACGCCCGCGATTGCGAGTGGTCTGGATACCATACCCGGGTGGACGCCACCCGAGATATTTAGCGCGTCGAACGCTCAAACCTCGTTTTGAGCGTCACGAGGCCGTCTCGACGACGACGTAGTGGACCGACGTCTCGACGTCTCGGCCGGCGGCCGCGTCGGCGACGGCGTCCAGTTCCGCGGCCAGCCCCGGCGGGTCGGTGCCCGGCGGGATGCCGACCGTGATGACGACCCGGCGCGGTTGCTGGAAGATGACCGTGTTCGTCTGCTCGACGTCGACGGCGAGGACGCGGGCCGGCGACTCGACGGTCCCCTCGACCCGGTCCTGGAGCTCCGCCTCGGTCGTCGCCCGCTGGAACGAGTCCAGCGTCACGCCGCCCAGAAACGCCGACAACACGAGGATGGACGCCACGAGGACGCCGATTCGCTTGACCGTCGCCGACCGGGCGTTCCCCTCCCGGAACCAGTGTTCGGGCCGGTACCCCTGGTACCAGAGGCCGACGAGGACGGCGAGGTTGATGGAGAGGACGTTCACCAGCAGGAGGACGCCCGACCCGAGGCTGACGAGCGGCTCGCCCCACGCGATGCCGATGCCGACCGTCGCCGCCGGCGGGATGAGCGCGACGGCTATCATCACGCCCACCAGCGCCGTCGAGACGCCCGACGTGAGGCTGATGACGCCGGCCGCGCCCGCGCCGAGGGCCACGACCAGCGAGAGGAAGTCGGGCGCGACCCGCTCGCGTATCTGCTCGACGGAGGTGACCTCGGCCAGCGGCGGGATGACGTTGGCCGTCCGGACGAACACGGCGAAGACGGTGGCGCTGACGACGGCCAACAGCAGCCCGAACGCCTGTAGTTTGACCCCGCGCACGAACAACTCGTGGTCGTCGACGACGGTGCCGACGTTGGCGGTCATCGCCGGGCCGATGAGCGGCGCGATGACCATCGACCCGACGACGACGGCCGGCGAGTCCAGCAGGAGGCCGGCGGTGGCGATGACCGCGCTGATGACGGTCATGATGGCGTAGGTCGGCAGCGACGGGGCGAGGTCGTTGGCCTTCGCGGTCAGTTCCTCGCGGGCGATGCGGTCCTCGTCCTCCTCCTCGGCGAAGCGGTCTTCGAGGGCCTCGAACTGGCGGGAGATGACCGTGTTCGCGTCGACGACGACGGTGTAGGCGTCGTCGTCGATGCCCACCTCGCGCAGGGACTCGAGGACGGGTTCCAGTGCGTTCGTCGGCAGGGGAAAGGAGACGACGGCGGCGATGTCGCGGTTGCTCGTCTCGTCGCTGACGACGTAGTCGATGCCCTCGTCGTCCAGGACGCCGAGTGCCGCCTCGCGCTTGCCCGTCGGGACCGAGAGATGTACCAACCGCACGGCTACCGCTGGGACGCGACCGGACAAAAACCCGGGTGATGGCCGGCCCCGCGACCCGCCCCGCTCCGCCGCCGGAAACTGACGCGCTTTTCCCCGTCGGCGCTGTACCGGGGGTATGTTCGAGTCACGCCCGGACCGCGACGCCGAAGTGGTGCTCGTCGGCCGGTCGAACGTCGGCAAGTCCACGCTGATGCGGGAGGTGACCGGTCACACCTTCGACACCGGCCAGCGCCCCGGCGTCACCCGGAGTCCCAACCACTACGACTGGACCGGCCCCGACTTCATGATAACCGACCTCCCCGGGTTCGGGTTCATGAAGGGCGTCCCCGAGGAGGTCCGCGAGGAGATAAAGACGGACGTGGTCCGGTACGTCGAGGCCAACGCCGAGAAGATACTGGTCGGCATCCTCGTCGTCGACGGCAAGTCGGTCGTCGACATCATCGACCGCCACTCCGGTCCCGACGAGATCCCCCACGACGTCGAGATGTTCCACTTCCTCCGGGAGGTGGGCGTCGAACCCGTCGTCGCCGTCAACAAGATGGACAAGGTCGACGACGAAGACGAACGGCTGAACGACCTCTGTGACCGGCTCGGCCTCTATCCGCCGTGGAAACAGTGGCAGGAGACCATCGCGCCCATCTCGGCGAAACGGGGGAACATCGACGCCCTGAACGAGGCGGTTCGACACCACCTCCACGAGGCCAAGCGCGACGACCTGTTCCAGTTCTTCTGACCGCCCGCCGCGTTCCGGGCAGGGGCGACCCGCCAACGCTGTGGCGTGCGTGACGGTGCCCTGTCCCGCGGTTCCAGTGACCAGCACACACCGACTGCGACCACCGGCGCTTTTGCCTCCGTGCTCTCTCAAACGTCAACCTAAATATAAAAGTACGTGTGGTCGTTACGGTTGGTAAGATGTCTGGACAGCTCTCGATATCCTGTGCCTGCGTCCCCGTCCACGAGGCGGAGTACAGCGCCGATAGCGAGCGGCCGCCGTCGGTGGCCGTCGTCGAGGCCGTCGCGGCCGCCGAGGGGGTCGAACCGACCGAGCTCCGCCCGCTCTCGGCGTACATCGACCTCGAGGCGGTCGACGCGCTCTTCGAGAACGACGACACGGCGGGACAGGCCAACGTCCTCAGCTACACGGTCGCCGGGTGGAACGTGTTCGTCCGCGGCGACGGGGCCATCCGGGTGTGTGACCCCTCCCAGACCGGCGAACCGACGCCGACCTTCGAGCCGTCCTGCTGTGACTGACGGGGCAGGCCTCGACGTGTCTACCGGCCCACGACGCGGGCACTGTCGGCACTCGCGCCGTAGCTACCACAGAACCGTTCCGGTGTCAGGAGTTCAGGCGACGTTGAAGCCTTTGTCGCGGAGGAAGTCCTCGACGCGACCGGTGTGGTTGCCCTGGAGCTCGATCTGCCCGTCTTCGACGGTCCCGCCGCAGGCGAACTTGCTCTTCAAGTCCGAGGACAGCGAGTCCATGTCGACGTCTTTCGGGTCGAACCCCTCGATTATCGTTACCTCCTTACCGTAGCGGCGCTCGTCGATGCGGATGTTGATCTCCTGGGACTCTTTGGCGACGTCCTCGCAGACGCAGAGCTCCTCAGGCAGCCCGCACGTCGAGCAGACTTCCGACATTACATCGGGCCGTACGAAACCTTCGTATTAAACACTGTCGGGGGAAAGCGGGGCTTACCGGTTCGCGACGACGCTGTCGGCGATTTCGACGGCCTCGTCGGCCGCTGCCTCCGAGACGGTCCCGCCGTACCGCAGCCGCTCGCGGAGCGTCGCGAGGTGACGGACGTCGGCGTCGGCGTCGACGGCGTCGAGATAGGCCCGGACCGTCTCGCCGGCCTCCCGGGGGCGGTGCTCGTCCTGCAGGACGTACATCGCTCGCTGGAACGCCTGTTCGACGTCGGTCTCCGGGTCGGTCCGACGCTGGTGGCGGAGCCAGATTGCTCGGGAGACTCGCTCGGTGACGCCCGCCCTGCGGAGTCCGGCCGCGGTCCCGAGCAGCGCGACCAGCCCCAGCGCCGTCTCCTCGCGCGAGGGGAGGTCGGGGACGGTCAGGCCCGTCTCGCCCCCGTCGCCGCCACCGCCCTGTGGGCCACCGAACGGCGTCGTCGTCTCGTTCGTGGTGTTGGTCGGTTCGGGCGTCTCCGTCGTCGCGGTCTCGTTGTCCTCGGTCAGGGGCGGCGGCGTGGGCGTCTCCGTCTGAGTGAACTCGGAGCCGTTGCCCGTCTCTCCCGTGTCGACCGACTCCACGCCGTCGTCACGGGCCTCCTCGATGCGGGCCTGTTCGGCCGCCTCCCGCGGGTCGCTGGGCGTCGGGTCGAACTGGATCCAGCCGTGGCCGGGGAAGAAGGCCTCGACCCACGCGTGCGAGTTGAGGCCGCGGACCACCCAGCGGCTCTCGTCGACCTGTTCCCCCGGCGTGTAGCCGACGGCCAGCCGCGCGGGGATGTCCTGCGTGCGCAGCATCGTCACCATCGTCGTCGCGAAGTAGACGCAGTACCCCCGGTCCATCGCGTGGAGGAACCGGTCGGCGACGTTCCGCTCCGGTCGCTCGACGTCCAGCGAGTACTCCCGGTTGTTCTGGAGCCAGCGCTCGACGACGAGCGCGGTCTCGTAGGGGTTCTCGGCGTTCGCGGTCAGCGTCGCCGTCGTCTCGCCGACCCGGTCGGGCGTGCTCTCGGGCAGTTGCAGGTAGCGGCTGGTCACCTCGTCGGGGTACTCCGTCCCGGCCTCGCGCAACTGCCGCGGCGTCGCGACCGGCACCTCGCTCACGACCTGGTAGCTGTCGCCCGCGGCGAGGTCACCGACCGGCTGCAACCCCTCGTGGGTCGTCAGTTCGACGGCCGGATCGCCGTTGTACCGCACCGGCTTCCAGGCGGCGGGGACGGTGCCGATGTCGGACTCCGCCTCGAAGGACTGCCGGACCGTCCGGCTGTCGCCCGGTGGCCCGGCGAGGCGCGCCCCGTCGTACGGGCTGGCGTTCCCCGTCCTGACCCACCCGTCGCCCGTGTAGCGGTCGTAGGCCGCCACCCGCCAGTAGCGCGCCTCCTCGCTCTCGACGGTGTAGCGCACCGTCGGCGTCAGCGTGATGTCCCCCTGCACCGTCATCGACTCGTCGGCGTCGACGATGCTCCCCTCGACGGTCGGTTGCTCCTCGTTGGCGAACGAGAGCGACGTCCCCGCCACCGACGGCAGCCGCGAGAGTACCGCCGGCAGGACGATTATCGCCGCCAGCTGTTCGAGCACGCCGCGCCGCCCCGAGTCGATGCCGTCGTCGCCGGTGCTGGGGTCGGCGGCCGGGTCCTCGGTCACCGCGCGCTCGCCGCCGTCGTCCAGCGTGTCGAGCGTCCCGAACCCGATGGTCGCGAACGCACCGACGACGCCGAGCAGCGTCGTCACCACGCCGGCGTCCGTCGTCAGGACGAAGAAGCCCAGCGCCGTCCCGGCCGCGAGCGTCGCCGTGACGTACCACCGACGGAGCGCGAAGTACGTCGTGAGGAACACCGGGGCGGGCGCGAAGGAGATGACCCACAGGCGGACGTTGGCTATCTGGAGCAGTCGCCGCCCGCTCAACAGCGCCACGGTGTCGCGGACGAGCGCGGACGCCGCCGGGTCCGTCGAGAGGTTCGTCACGTACCACACGAGGCCGGCACCGAACAGGACCGCACCCACCGCTATCGCGAGTATCGGTCGCAGCACTCGCGCGAGGACGGCCGCCGCGACGAGCGACACGGCCGTCACGAGGAGAAACGCCGTCGGCGACCCGACCACGTCGATGAGGTGGTACATGGTCCGGAGCGGCGCGCCGAGCGCGAGCGCGACCGACAGCAGCGCGAGCAGCCGCGTCTCGTCCCACGGGAGGCGGCCGCGGACCCGAGCGAGGACGCTCACGACCCCACCTCCCCGGCGAGGGGGTTGTCGTGGCTCACGGTCACGTCCTCGAAGGCCTGCTGTCTGTCCTCGACGGTGACCGTGACGCCGTCGGCGTCGGCGGTCACCAGCACGTCGGCGTCGCCGCTCCGGCCGGTCGTCCCGGCGCCGGTGCGTGCGAGCGTCTCGAGCAGGCGGACTCGGTGGGTGTCGCCGTAGCCCGCGTCGACGCTCCCGTCGGGCGTCACCAGCTCGACGGCGAGCCCGCTCTCGAGGGCCCCCATCGCCACCGTCGCGGCGGCGGCGGCCATCTCGTCGGCGCGGCCGTCCTCGGCCTCCGCGACGACGACGAGGCCGCGGTCGCTGTTCCGGTCGGCGAACTCCTTGACGAGCAGGTCGTCGCGCTTCGCGCTGGACTTCCAGTGGACGTCCCGCAGCGAGTCGCCGGGGACGTACTCCCGGAGGCGGTCGAACGCCTGCCGGTCCTCGGCGTCGGGGGTCAGCGTCCGGACGAACGCCTCCGGCCCGCCGAGTCGGTAGACCGGCGGGTAGACGAGTATCTCGTCGGTCACGTCGACGGTCGTCGAGGCGGTGACGAGGCCGAGCGAGTCGGTCACGCTGACGTCGACCGGGCCGAGGCGGTGCTCGCCGCGGCGCTCGTAGGTCACGTCGTACTCGACGGCGGCCGGCAGCGAGCGGGCGCTCGTCGCCGTCCCGTCGATGCCGTCCGGGAGGCGGTCGGTGATCCGGGCGACGCCGCTCCCGTCGACGGTCAGTTCGACGCTCCGCCGTTCGCCGGGGAACCCGCGGCGGGGCGGCTCGCGCTCGACCGTCGGCGTGCCGGCCCAGTACACCTGCCCGGCGGCGGCGACGACGGCCACGAACAGGGGACCGGCGACCGCGCCGAGCGCCTGCTGGCCGAACTGCGCGCCGACCGCGACGGCGGCGCCGGCGACCAGCAGGACACCGACGCCGCGACGTGTCGGGCGCATCTTACTCGACGTCGACCGTGTTCAGGGCCGCGGTGACGAGGTCCGCGGCCGTCTGCTCGCTGCTGTCGGTCCGAATCCGGTGGGGGAGGACCACTGGGGCCTCCTGCTGGACGTCGTCGGGGACGACGTACTCGCGGTTGTTCAACACTGCCCGGGCCTGTGCGGCCCGCAGCAGCGAGATGCTCCCGCGCGGGCTGACGCCCAGCTCGGCGTGGTCGCGCGTGTAGCGCGCGAGCCGCGTCGCGTAGGCCCGAATCGGCTCCTCGACGGTCACGTCGGCCACGGTGTCCCGGGCCGCCTGCAGGTCCTCGAGCGTCGCGACCGGCTGCAGCTCCTCTATCGGGTGGTGGCCGACGACCTCGCCGAGCATCGCCGTCTCCTCGCCCGCCTCGGGGTAGCCCAGGTGGAGCTTCGTCATGAACCGGTCGAGCTCGGCCATCGGCAGGTCGTAGGCCTTGTTCTGCTCGACGGTGTTCTGGGTGGCGATGACGGTGAACGGTTGCGGGACGGCGTATGTCGTCCCGTCGACGGAGACCTGTCCCTCCTCCATGGCCTCGAGCAGTGCCGACTGCGTCTTCGGCGGCGCGCGGTTGATCTCGTCGCCCAACACGACGTTGCCGAAGATGGGGCCGCGGCGGAACTCGAACTCCTGGGTCTTCTGGTTGAACACGTTGACGCCGGTGACGTCCGTCGGGAGCAGGTCGGGGGTGAACTGGACGCGCTTGAACTCGCCGTCGAACGACGCGGCCACGGAGCGGGCGAGCATCGTCTTGCCGACGCCGGGGACGTCCTCGAGCAGGATGTGGCCACGGCCCAGCATCGCCGTCACGATGTGCTCGATCTCGTCGTGGTGGCCGACGATGACCTCTTCGACGTTCTCGATTACCTGTGTCGCGACGCGAGTCGCCTCGCGGAGTGCACTGTCCGACTGTTGGCCGCGTGTGGTGTCCGTATCTGTCATGAGTGGAGGGTCCGCACGGTGGTGTAGACCACGGGGCGTCCTGCCTTGGTACGACGCCGAGTAAGTGCTTTGTCCCCGCGCCCGTCACCACCGTGCGAAGTTCCAGTTGGCCGTAGTTCGGGGCGAGAATACGTAACTCTGCTGGATGCGCACCTGTGACACACGACCGTATCAGGCCCGGTCCCACTCCTTGCACGCTACGCAGACGAGGGCGCCGTCCTGTTGCCAGCGCCGTTCCACGACCTCCCCACACGCCGCACACCGGGTGCCCTCGTCCGACCACGCGTAGGTCGTCGTCGCCGGCGTCGGGCCGTCTCCGGGCGCCGTCTCGGCGTCGGCACTCTCGCTCGCACGCTCCCCGTCGGCGGGCGTCGCGTCGCCGTCGTCACCCGTGTCGCCGTCGGCCGCGTCGTCGTCCCCGTCGTCGCCACCGCCGAGGAACTGGTCCAGCGAGGCGTCCTCTCCCATGGTGTCCACTGGGGCCGGGAGCGTCAAATAGCTGTGTGGCTCGGTCGCCGCGAACGGAAGCACAAAGTGGGGCGACCGCTAAGCGGCGCGTATGCAAGGGCTACTCACACAGCTTATACAGAGTATCGTCGAGATGCCGGGCCGGTTCGCCGACGTCGCACTCGCCGACCCGCTGTCGGCTATCCTCATCCTGTTCGGGACGCTGTTCGTCGGCGCCGCCTCCGTCGTCTTCGGCTACCTGACGCTGGGCGCGGCGCTCTCGCTGGTCATGCGTCCGGGGAGCGGCGGTCGGTCACCACCGCCCCGAGAAGCTCGATAGCCCGCTCGACGTCCGGCCCGAGCGGCGAGGCGAAGACGACGCTGTCGGCGTGTTCTCGCAGCGCTTCGGTCCGCTCGGCGACGTCCTCCGGCGTGCCGGCGATACAGAACGCCTCCAGCATCGGCTCCGTGACCAAGCCGAACGCCTTCTCGAACTCGCCCGCCGAGATGGCGTCGCCGACGTCGCTGGCCACGTCGTGGTCGATGCCGTGGCGGTCTAACACTGGCGGCGGCGACCCGGCGGCGACGAACGCCACCGGCGGCCGGGCGGCCTCCCGTGCGGCGTCGGCGTCCTCGGCGACGGAGACGCTGGCGTAGGCCGCGAGGTCGAACTCGCCGTCGGGCACCCGGTCCTCGGCCATGTCCTCGACCTGGTCGCGGGCCCACGCGAGGTCCTTCGGGTGCGCGCCGTTGTACAGCGCCCCGTCGGCGTGTTTGGCGGCCATCCGCGTCATGTGGGGGCCCTGCGCGCCGACGTAGACCGGCACCTCGCCGACCTCGTAGTTCAGGCCCGCGTCGTCGGCGGTGAAGGTGCCGTCGTGGTCGACGCGTTCGCCGTCCCAGAGGCGCTGGGCGACCTTGAACGTCTCCAGCACGCGCCGGAGCGCGTCGTCGTGGTCGAACCCGAGGTTGCGGATGGTGGACTTGTCGCCGGGGCCGACGCCGAAGAGGGCGCGGCCGTCGCTCATCTCCGCCAGCGTCGCCGTCCGCGAGGCCAGCGTCACGGGGTGGGTCTCGTAGGGGTTGGCGATGCCGGGGCCGAGCAGAATCTCGTCGGTCCGGCTGGCCATCCCGCCCAGCGCCATGAACTGGTCGCGGTTGTTGTAGTGGTGGCTGGCGAAGACCGCGTCGAAGCCCTCCCGCTCGGCCTGGACGGCGAAGTCGGATAGCTGTGCGACTGGGTGTTCCGGAGTGAGTTCAATCCCGTACATGAGACCATTCCCTGAGTGCCTGCCGGACGACGTCCTTCTCCGGCGGGCGGTAGAGGTCGTCGCTGCCGCCGTGGTCGCCGAACTCGAAGCCGCGGATGCGGGCGACCGGGGTGCCGCCGTCCCCCTCGCCGGTGACGAGGTTCCCGGCGGCGGCGAGTTCGTCGACGACGGCCTGCACCGTGACGCCGAGTTCGCGGCCGTCCCTGTCGCGTTCGCCGCGCCAGTCGCGGGCGGCGTGGATGCCGGCCCAGCCGAGCGCGACGCCTCGCTGTCCGAGGCGGAACGGCCGGCCCGAGGTGTCCGTGACGACGACCGCCACGTCGGCCCCGGTCCGCTCGCGAAGCCCCGCCCGGATGCGCTCGGCGCAGTCCGTCGGGTCCTCGGGGAGCAACAGCAGGTCGGCGTCGGGCACGTTCGAGCGGTCGATGCCCGCGTTGACCGTGATGTGGCCGAACTGTGTCACCGCGAGGATGAACGGCGCGTCGAGGACGACCTCCTCGCTCTCCTCGATGACCGCCTGCGCGAAGCGGGGGTCCTTCTCCTCGCCGGCGATGGCCGCGATGCGGTCGGCGATGTCCCGCGCCCGGTCGCTCGGCTCGAAGTCGTCGAGGTCGGCCTGCCGACCCGCCGCCTTCGAGACGATGGTGCTGGCCACGCAGAGCACGTCGCCGTCCTGCAGGTCCGCGTGCTCGGCGACGAGTTCGGCCACGTCGTCGCCGGGGCGCACCTCGGGCAGTCCCTCGACCGCGGAGACGTCCATACTGCTCCTGTGGGTTCCGCGGGAAAAAGGACGCCGTTAGTAGCAAGCACGGCCGACGGTGGCAATCGCTGCCGGTAGCGGCCGTGGGGTTTTGTCGCCCGGGCCCCGAACGACGCCATGGACGCCCGTCTGGCCGCGTTCCTCCTCCTGCACGCGATGGGGTCGACCGCCGGCCTCCTGTTCGTCTTCCACATCGTCCGGACGCTCTCCGGGGCGGTTCCCGCGTGGCCGGTCCGCCGGGACTACGCGCTCGGTGGCCTGTTCGTCGTCGTCGGCCTCGGCCTGCGGTTCCTGCTGGTGCCGACGGCCGCGACGCCCGGTGTGCTGGCGTCGCTGCCGGCCGCCCGTCTCCGTCCTGTCGGCACCGTCCTCGCCGCCATCGGGGCCGTGGGCTGTCTCTGGGCGCTGTGGCGGCTCGTCGGTTGCCGACGACGCGACCTGACGACACGGCCGTGAGTGTCCGGGCGGCTACTGCTCGTGGAGCGTCACGTCGAGGTCGCCGTCGGCGACAGTGGCGGTCAGCATCGTCGCCCGGTCCGCGGGGGACGCGCCCGTCGCGCTCCCGGGGTTCAACAGGCGCACGCCGCCGTGGGTCGTGTCCAGCACCTCGTGGGTGTGGCCCGCGACGCCGACGGCGTCAGGACCCGCCTCCTCGCGGACGATGCCGGCCACCCGGTCCTCGTACCCTCGATGTGACCCGGTGCCGTGTGTGACGACGAAGGTGACCCCGCCGAGTTCGACCGTCGCCACATCAGGGAGGCCGATGCGCGGGTCCATGTTCCCGCCGACGGCCGTGAGGCGCGACGCCATCGCCCTGACGTTCGCCAGCGCCCCCTCGCTGTCGAAGTCGCCGGCGTGGACGACGTGGTCGGCGGCCTCGATGCGCTCGCGGAAGGGGTCGGGTATCGCCGTCGCTCGCGACGGGATGTGCGTGTCGCTGACGAGTGCGACGTCCATGGCGCCCGCTTCGACGGCCCCGGTGAAAACGGTTGCCCGGGCTACTCGGCCGCCTCGGCCGTCGGGACGAGGTCCTCGAGTTCTTCGAGGCGCTCGACGAGACCGGCGATGCCCTCGTTGATGTCGGCGACGCGCTGGTCGATGTCGTCGGCCGCAACCGCCCCCTGCGGCGTCGGGTCGACGAGTTCGTCGTCCTCCAGCATCCGCAGCGAGTACCGCACCTTGTGCTCGGGGATGCCCGTCTCCTCCGAGAGACGAACGATACCTATCGGCCCCTGCTCGATGACGACTTCCAGGATCGCGAGGTCCCTGCTCTCCTTCTCTACCTGATTGGCGAGTCGCTCTATGCCCATTGAGAATCGTACCTACGGTTACGCGTGGCGCTATATAAACGCTCCAGTTGCGGTCGTGTCACCGGCCGTGTGGTGGGGTGTCCGCTCTCCGTTCGCCGCTCGTACTCCGCGACCACTCCTTCCGGTCGCGCTCTCGCTACTCCTCGACGGGCGTCCGTCGCAACTCGTCCAGTTGGTCCCTGAGCTTCGACAGCTCGGTCTCCAGTTCCTCGCGCCGGTCGATGAGCGTGCTCAGCTCCTCCGTGTTCACCGAGTAGTCGTTCTCTAACGCGACGTCCAGACCGTCGGTCGTCGCCGACGCGAGGTCCGTCGCCACCCGCAACACCTCGCTGGGGGTGCCCCGGGACTCGTACAACTGCTGGTCGCCCGAGAGCGGACTGTACGTTATCATCGGCGACTCGACGGCGTGGTGGTACGTGACGGTGTAGCTGGTGTCCGTCACCGGGTTCAGGCGGTCCTCCGCCCGTTCCGTGCGCACGATGTTGAACGGTTCGGCCAGCGTCGGGTACGTCTCCGCGAGGTCGCGCAGCCGGTCGGCGGCGGTCACGTCCAGCTGGGCCTCCACGTCGCCGAAGAACTGCCGGGAGTTGGTGAGGCTGAACGCGACGGTGTAGAACACGGACTCGTCGCTGTCGGCGAGGTTCCGGAGGCGCTCGCGCACCTCCTCGTGGCGCCCTTCGATGGTCAGTTTCTCCAGTTCCTCCAGTAGCGCCCGCACGCCCTCCTCGCGCTCGAGGAACGCCTCGACGATGGCGCCGGGCATCTCCTCGCCGTCGACGTCGTCCATGCCCCCTGTTGGTGGGGCGCCACTAAACAGTCTGTCGACGGCTGTCGCGGGACAAAGCCTATGCCCGATTGGCGTCAGTCTCCGTACGTCCGCCCCACGGCGGGCCTATGACAGGGAGAGGGGGGAGACCCCCTCACGTGCCGCAGTTCTCGACCCGACTGTTTGGTTATACCGCCGCTAACCGGGGCTGTCGACGACGAGCGACGGCCCCGAGCGTACGGCACGGCGGGACGCCTCGCTCACGGATCGATCACGATGGCGAGCACACGCGGTGCTCGCCGAAGTCGTTCGCAGTAGAAGACGCCCGGAGCGGGATTTGAACCCGCGTCACGACCGTGACAGGGTCGTATGATGGGCCACTACACCATCCGGGCACGCTGCCTCGCTGCATTCATTCGTATCCCGGTGGTAGTATTAAGACTTTCCAAAGGAAGGCGCCCTGTTATGGGTACTCGTGACGGGACCCAAACTTCTATATCCGGTCTGGCCGAACTGGCTGGTACGAGAGGCCATCCCACGACCGCCTGTGTGTGGGCGTTGTGGGGTCCAGTAGCCACAGCAGGCCAAGTTGGTAAGTGTTATATGCGTGCCGACAATACCGACCTGTAGTATCTCGTGACAGCCACCTTCTCCAGCAGCAGGCCCCACGCACGCACACACACATGGTAGATGTAAGTCAACACGACCTCGTCCCCGACCACAGCGTCGTCGACGAGGACGACCTCGAGGCAGTGCTCGACGAGTACGACATCAAGAAGACCGACCTCCCGAAGATCAAACGCGCCGACCCGGGACTCCCGGACGACGCGGAGGTCGGTGACGTCATCCGCATCGAACGCGACTCGCGAACGACCGATACGGCAGTCGTCTATCGGCTGGTGGTGGAATAATGAACACACAGGACCGACGCGCGATCTCGCGTGAGTACTTCGCGAAGGAACGGCTCGCAGAACATCACTTCCGCTCGTTCAACGCGTTCCTAGACCGAGGGATGCAGCAGGTGGTCGACGAGAAAGAGACCATCGACACCGACATCGGCGACAAGGAGGGACAGGAACCGGTGTGGGTCGAACTCGGCGACGTCCGCGTGGTCACCCCGCGAGTGCGGGAGGCGGACGGCAGCGAGGAACTGCTCTACCCGCAGGAGGCCCGTCTCCGGAACATCACCTACTCCGCGCCGGTGTTCATGGAGATGGCCATCGTCCGCGGCGGCGAGGAGGAACCGGAGGAAGTCGTCGACCGGACCGAGACCAAGATCGGGCGCATGCCCATCATGGTCGGGTCGAACAAGTGCAACATCGCCGGCTTCACCGACGAGGAACTCATCGACATCGGCGAGGACCCCGCCGACCCCGGCGGCTACTTCTGTGTCAACGGCTCCGAGCGCGTCCTGATGACGAGCGAGGACCTCGCGCCGAACAAGATCCTCGCGGAGTACGACACCAAGTACGGCGACGAGGTGCAGGTCGCGAAGACCTTCTCCCAGCGCCGTGGCTACCGGGCTCTGGTGCTCTGTGAGCGCACCCGCGACGGCCTGCTGGAGGTCTCGTTCCCGTCCGTCTCCGGCAGCATCGACTTCGTGACGCTCGTGCGCGCGCTCGGCCTCGAATCCGACGAGGAGATCGTCCACCGCGTGAGCGAGGACCCGGAGATCGTGAAGTTCATGCTCGAGAACCTGGAGGAGGCCGAGGTCCAGACGACCGAGGAGGCCATCGAGACGCTCGGCCAGCGCGTCGCCTCCGGGCAGGGTAAGAACTACCAGCTCAAGCGCGCCAACTACGTCATCGACCGCTACCTCCTGCCCCACCTCCACGAGGAGGGCGTCGACGAGGAGGAGGTCCGTATCAACAAGGCGTACTACCTCTGCCGGATGGCCGAGGCCTGCTTCGAACTCGCGCTCGACCGGCGCGAGTCCGACGACAAGGACCACTACGCCAACAAGCGGCTGAAGGTCAGCGGCGACCTGATGACCGACCTGTTCCGGACGGCGCTGAACAAGCTCGCCCGGGACGTGAAGTACCAGCTCGAACGCGCGAACATGCGGAACCGCCAACTGTCTGTCTCCACGGTGGTCCGCTCGGACGTGCTGACCGAACGGCTGGAACACCCCATCGCGACGGGGAACTGGGTCGGCGGCCGCTCCGGCGTCTCGCAACTGGTCGACCGGACCGACTTCATGGGGGTGCTCTCGCACCTCCGCCGGTTGCGCTCGCCGCTCTCGCGCTCGCAGCCACACTTCGAGGCACGGGACCTGCACGCGACCCAGTGGGGTCGCATCTGCCCCTCCGAGACGCCGGAGGGCCCGAACTGCGGGCTCGTGAAGAACTTCGCGCAGGCGATGGAGCTGTCACAGGACGTCGAGGACGCACAGGGTCTCAAACAGGAACTCGCGGATATGGGGGTCCAGGGCATCCCCGGTATCGAATCTATCCAACAGCAGCCCGCGGACGACTAACATGAGTCAGGGACGAGAAGCCAAGGTATACGTCAACGGTAGTCTGGTCGGGACACACCCCGACCCCGAACAGCTCGCAGACCAGGTCCGACAGGCGCGACGACGGGGGGACGTCTCCCAGATGGTCAACGTCTCGGTCAAGGACCGCACCGACGAGGTCATCATCAACGCCGACGCGGGCCGGGCCCGCCGACCGCTGCTCGTCGTCGAGGACGGCGAGCCGCTGATGTCCGACGAGGAGGTCGAGCAGGTCAAGAACGGCGACCTCGAGTTCGAGGACCTCGTCGAGCGCGGCATGGTCGAGTTCATCGACGCCGAAGAGGAGGAGGACATCCTCGTCGGCGTCGACGAGGACGAACTCACCGAGAACCACACGCACCTCGAGGTCGACCCGCAACTGATGTTCGGCATCGGTGCGGGGATGATTCCGTACCCCGAACACAACGCCAGCCCGCGGATTACGATGGGGTCGGGGATGATCAAGCAGTCGCTGGGACTGCCGAGCGCGAACTACCGCATCCGCCCGGACACCCGTCAGCACCTGCTGCACTACCCGCAGCTCTCGATGGTCAAGACCCAGACCACCGAGCAGATCGGCTACGACGACCGGCCGGCGGCACAGAACTTCGTCGTCGCCGTCATGAGCTACGAGGGGTTCAACATCGAGGACGCCCTCGTGATGAACAAGGGGTCGGTCGACCGCGCGCTCGCTCGGTCGCACTTCTTCCGGACCTACGAGGGCGAGGAACGGCGCTACCCCGGCGGACAGGAGGACCGCTTCGAGATGCCCGACGACGAGGTCCGGGGCGCTCGCGGCGAGGAGGCGTACACCCACCTCGACGACGACGGCCTCGTCAACCCCGAGACGGACGTCGGCGAGAACGCCGTCCTCCTCGGGAAGACCAGCCCGCCACGGTTCCTCGAGGAGCCGGACGACATGGGCGGCCTCTCCCCGCAGAAGCGCCGGGAGACCAGCGTCACCATGCGCTCGGGTGAGTCCGGCGTCGTCGACACCGTCACGCTCATGGAGGGCGAGGACGGCTCGAAGCTCTCGAAGGTCTCGGTGCGCGACGAGCGCATCCCCGAACTCGGGGACAAGTTCGCCAGCCGGCACGGCCAGAAGGGCGTCGTCGGCCACATCGCACCGCAGGAGGACATGCCGTTCACCGAGGAGGGCGTCGTGCCGGACCTCATCATCAACCCGCACGCGCTCCCCTCGCGCATGACCGTCGGCCACATCCTCGAGATGATAGGCGGCAAGGTCGGCGCGCTCGAAGGCCGCCGCGTCGACGGCACCGCCTTCACCGGCGAGGACGAGGAGGAACTCCGCGGGTCGCTCGAGGCCCACGGCTTCGACTCCAGCGGGAAGGAGACGATGTACTCCGGGGTCACCGGCGAGAAGATCGAGGCCGACATCTTCGTCGGGGACATCTTCTACCAGAAGCTCTACCACATGGTCTCGAACAAGCTGCACGCCCGTTCGCGCGGGCCGGTGCAGGTGCTCACCCGCCAGCCCACAGAGGGGCGCGCCCGCGAGGGTGGCCTCCGCGTGGGCGAGATGGAACGGGACGTGCTCATCGGGCACGGCGCGGCGATGGCGCTCAAGGAGCGTCTGCTCGACGAGTCCGACCGCGAGTGGATCAACGTCTGTGGCGAGTGTGGCATGACCGCCGTCGAGAACGTCGAACAGCGCCGCATCTACTGCCCGAACTGCGAGGAGGAGACGGACATCCACGAGGTGGAGATGTCCTACGCGTTCAAGCTCCTCTTAGACGAGATGAAGGCGCTCGGCATCGCTCCGCGAATCGAACTGGAGGACGCAGTCTAGCATGAGTTCCCAACAGACACCACAGGAGATCGGTCAGCTCAGTTTCGGGCTGATGGACCCCGAGGAGTACCGCGAGATGTCGGCCACGAAGGTCATCACGGCCGACACCTACGACGACGACGGCTTCCCCATCGATATGGGGCTGATGGACCCCCGCCTCGGGGTCATCGACCCCGGACTGGAGTGCAAGACCTGTGGGAAACACAGCGGGTCCTGTAACGGCCACTTCGGCCACATCGAACTCGCCGCCCCGGTCATCCACGTCGGGTTCGCGAAGCTCATCCGCCGTCTGCTCCGCGGCACGTGCCGCGAGTGTTCGCGGCTCTGTCTCGATGAGAGCGAGCGCGAGGAGTTCACCGAGCAACTCCAGCGCTCGCGCGACCTCGGCCGCGACCTGAACGACGTGACGAAGGCCGCCATCCGACAGGCCCGGAAGAAGGACCGCTGTCCGTACTGCGGCGAGAAGCAGTACGACATCAAACACGAGAAGCCGACGACCTACTACGAGGTCCAGCAGGTGCTCTCGGCGGACTACCCCGACCGCATCGCCGAGGCGATGGAGGAGTCCGACGAACGCATCTCCCCGTCGGACCTCGCCGAGGAGACGGGCATCGACAGCGGCCGCGTGCAGGAGATCCTCAGCGGCGAGTTCCGCCCCCGACAGGACGACCGCCGCGCACTGGAGAAGGCGCTCTCGGTCGACCTGACCGAGGAGGACATGAACAAGCTGATGCCCAGCGACATCCGGGACTGGTTCGAGGACATCCCGGACGAGGACATCGAGGTGCTCGGCATGAACCCCGAGCGGTCCCGGCCCGAGTGGATGATTCTGACGGTGCTCCCGGTGCCGCCGGTCACCGCCCGCCCCTCCATCACGCTGGACAACGGCCAGCGCTCCGAGGACGACCTGACCCACAAGCTGGTCGACATCATCCGCATCAACCAGCGGTTCATGGAGAACCGCGAGGCCGGTGCGCCACAGCTCATCATCGAGGACCTCTGGGAACTGCTGCAGTACCACGTCACCACGTTCATGGACAACGAGATCTCGGGCACGCCGCCGGCGCGACACCGCTCCGGCCGGCCCCTGAAGACCCTCTCCCAGCGGCTGAAGGGCAAGGAGGGTCGCTTCCGTGGCTCGCTGTCCGGGAAGCGCGTCAACTTCTCGGCGCGTACCGTCATCTCGCCGGACCCGACCCTCTCGCTGAACGAGGTCGGCGTCCCCGAACGCGTCGCCCGCGAGATGACCCAGACGATGAACGTCAACGAGCGGAACCTCGACAACGCCCGCCGCTACGTCGCCAACGGCCCCGAGGGGCACCCCGGCGCCAACTACGTCCGACGACCGGACGGCCGCCGGCTCAAGGTGACCGAGAAGAACTGCGAGGAACTGGCCGAGAAGGTCGAAGCCGGCTGGGAAGTGTCCCGCCACCTCGTGGACGGCGACATCATCATCTTCAACCGGCAGCCGTCGCTCCACCGGATGTCCATCATGGCCCACGAGGTCGTGGTGATGCCGTACAAGACGTTCCGGCTGAACACCGTCGTCTGCCCGCCGTACAACGCCGACTTCGACGGCGACGAGATGAACATGCACGCGCTGCAGAACGAGGAGGCCCGGGCCGAGGCCCGCGTCCTCATGCGCGTGCAGGAGCAGATGCTCTCGCCGCGCTTCGGCGAGAACATCATCGGCGCCATCCAGGACCACATCAGCGGGACGTACCTGCTGACACACACCGACCCACAGTTCAACGAGACGCAGGCGCTCGACCTGCTTCGGGCGACCCGCATCGACGAACTGCCCGAGGCCGACGGCGTCGACGACACCGGCGAGGAGTACTGGACCGGCCGCACGCTGTTCTCGGAACTCCTACCGGACGACCTCAATCTGGAGTTCACGTCCTCTGCGGGCGACACCGTCACCATCGAGGACGGGGAGATGACCTCCGGGACTATCGACGAGGACGCCGTCGGCGCGTTCGGGGGCGAAGTCGTCGACACCATCGCCAAGGACTACTCGAAGACGCGCGCCCGCATCCTCGTCAACGAGGTGTCCGCGCTGGCGATGCGTTCCATCATGCACTTCGGGTTCTCCATCGGCATCGACGACGAGTCCATCCCGCGGCCGGCCGAGGAGCAGATCAACGACGCCATCGACAACGCCTACGACCGCGTCGAGGAACTCATCGAGACCTACGAGGCCGGCGACCTCGAGTCCCTGCCCGGCCGCACGGTCGACGAGACGCTCGAGATGAAGATCATGCAGACGCTGGGCAAGGCGCGTGACTCCGCCGGTGACATCGCCGAGGACCACTTCGACGACGACAACCCGGCCGTCGTGATGGCCGAGTCCGGCGCGCGTGGGTCGATGCTGAACCTGACCCAGATGGCCGGCTGTGTCGGCCAGCAGGCAGTTCGGGGCGAGCGAATCAACCGCGGCTACGAGAACCGCACCCTCTCGCACTTCGAGGAGGGCGACCTCTCCGCGGACGCCCACGGCTTCGTCGAGGCCTCCTACCGCTCGGGGCTCTCCCCGAAGGAGTTCTTCTTCCACGCCATGGGTGGCCGCGAGGGGCTGGTCGACACGGCAGTCCGGACCTCGAAGTCCGGGTACCTCCAGCGCCGTCTCATCAACGCGCTCTCCGAACTGGAGACGCAGTACGACGGCACCGTCCGGGACACCTCGGACACCATCGTCCAGTTCGAGTTCGGCGAGGACGGCACGTCGCCGGTCGACGTCTCCTCCAACCAGGACGAGGCCGCCGTCGACGTCGAGCAGATAGCCGACAGCGTCCTCAACGAGGAGTTCGAGAGCGAGAAGCAGAAGGAGAGCTTCCTCGGGCAGCGCACCGAGCGGACCAACCTCTCGGAACACGCCGACGACTGGTGGATGGCCGAGGGTGATGACTGACCATGGTATCCGAAGACATCGAGGCCGTCGTCGAGGACACTGAACTCCCGCGACGGCTGAAAGACGAGGTGTACAGCACGATAGAGGCCAAGGGCGTCGGCGTCGAGGACGCCGACCGCATCGCGAAGGCCGTCGAGTCCCGCTACATGGACACGCGGGTCGACCCGCTCGACCCCGTGGGGACCGTCTCGGCCCAGTCCATCGGGGAACCGGGGACGCAGATGACGATGAACACGTTCCACTACGCGGGCGTCGCCGAAATCGACGTCACGCAGGGGCTCCCGCGCCTCATCGAACTGGTGGACGCCCGGAAGACGCCGGACACGCCCATGATGACCGTCCATCTGGACGAGGAGTACGCCGACGACCGCGAGCGCGCACACGAGGTCGTCTGGAAGATCGAGGCCACGCGCATCCTCGCGCTGGGTGACATCTCGACGAACGTCGCTGACATGCTCGTCCAGATCGACCTGAACGAGGACACCCTCCTGGAGCGGTGGCCCACCGTGAACGACACGGAGGCCATCGCCGAGGAGATCGCCGAGACCATCGAGTCCAACCTCGGCGTCCAGACCCGGCAGGCCGGCACCGTCATCGAGTTCGGCCCCGAGGAGCCGAGCTACCGGGACCTGCTCCAGCTCGTCGAGGAACTGCGCGACATCGTCTTCAAGGGCATCGAAGAGATCTCCCGGGTCGTCATCCGCAAGGAGGAGACCGACAACGGCGAGGAGTTCGTCCTCTACACCGAGGGCTCTGACTTCGGCGAGGTGCTGGGCATCGAGGGCGTCGACGCCTCCCGCACCACGTGTAACAACATCCACGAGATATACCGGAGCCTCGGCGTCGAGGCGGCCCGCGAGACGCTCATCAACGAGACGATGAACACCCTCGAAGAGCAGGGGCTGGACGACGTGAACGTCCGCCACCTGATGCTGGTCGCGGACATCATGACCAACGAGGGGACCATCGAGTCCATCGGCCGCCACGGCATCTCGGGGTCGAAAGACTCCGTGCTCGCCCGCGCGGCGTTCGAGGTCACGGTCAACCACCTGCTCGACGCCGCCATCCACGGCGAGGTCGACGAACTCGACGGCGTCACCGAGAACGTCATCGTCGGCAAGCCCATCAAACTGGGTACCGGCGACGTCGACCTCCGCATGGGCGCGAGTCAGGACTGATGCGGGTCGAGATCTCGGACGAAGCGCGGCGACTGGTCGCCCTCTTCGAGGACGAGGCCGACGTCACCGTCCGGGATTGCGTCGTCGACGAGGACCACGACCAGATCGTCTACCTCGTCAAACACGGGGAGATAGCCGACGCCATCGGCCCCGGCGGCCAGACCGTCGAGGCCGTCGAAGAGCAGCTCGGCCGGGACGTGAAACTCGTGGAGGACGCCGAGACGGCCGAGAACTTCGTCGCGAACGCCCTGGCGCCGGCGGCGGTGTACAACGTCACGGTCTCGGAGAACGACGACACCGTGGCCTACGTCGAGGTCGCCCAGGAGGACCGCGGTGCGGCTATCGGCCGCGAGGGGCGCAACATCGACGCCGCTCGCCAGCTCGCGAAGCGACACTTCGAGATCGACGGTATCGAACTGACCTGACGACGCCCGTTCTCAGTCGTCGCCCTGGCCGTCGGCAGCGACGTCCGGGTCGAACACGTCGGTGTCGCCGGCGTACTCCTGCCCGGACTCGACGTCGAACTGTCGGAGGAGGTCCCGGAGGTCGGTGGCCTGTGCCGACAGCGACTCGATGCTCGTGGTCACCTCGTTGATGGTCGCGGTCTGTTCTTCGGCCGCGGCGGCGACGCGCTCGGCCTGACCGGCGGTCGTCTCGCTGATGGAGCCGACCTCGTCGAGGCGCCCGGGGACGTCCGCCTCGAGCACCGGGTCGTCGAAATCCTGGCTGGAGAGCGCGTCGGCCTGGTCGGCGACGGTGCGGAGGTACGACTGGATGTCGGTGAACGCCCGTTCGACCTGCCCGATCTCGTCGAGGCGGTCGGTGGTCCCGTCGCTCCCGTCGATCTGCCCGGCGGCCAACGCCTCGGCGTGGTCGGCGACGCCGGTCAGCGAGCGGCGGATGTCCCGGCCGACGAACGCGCCGACGGCGACGAAGCCCAGCAGGGCGAGGCCGACGAGCGCGAACAGGTCCCGCTGGACGCGGTTCCGCAGGGCGTAGGCGTTCGCCGTCGGCGCGCTCTTGACGACGACCCAGCTGCTCCCCTCGACGGGCGCGTAGCTCAGCACCTGCTCGCCGTCCTGTATGACCCCGCTGGTCCCGTTGGCGGCCGACGAGACGGCCCGCGACTCCGCCGCCCCGTCGTAGGCGCTGAATATTGCCGACTCGTTGCCCGCGAAGACGACCTCGTTGCCAGTGCTGGTCGTCTCCACGACCCGCGTCGCCCCGCCCTCGATGGAGTTGCTGAACGTCTCCGAGTGCTGGCTGACGTTGTAGAACGTGACGGTCAGGTAGTTGGTTTCGGGGACGCTGCTGGTGAACGCGAGGTAGAAGTGGCCGCCCTGCGCGAACACGCGCGACTGTGCGACGTCGTTGGGCCCGTCGAGAACGAGCGACCCGCGCTGCCAGGCGACCCCGAAGCTACGCAGCGAGCGGCCGCGGTACCCCTCGACCGTACTCCGCTCTATCGTGTTGGTCGACCTGTTCACGAGGTTGATGGCGTGGACCGACCCGCCCAGCCGCTCCTGTTCGTGCTCGAACGTCCCCTGTGCCCGCGTCGCCGTCGCGTCGCTCACGTAGTAGTGATTCGACAGCAGCCGGGTCGTCTGCGTCCGTTGTTCGAGCCATCCCTCCATGCCGTCCGCCTCCTGCTGGGTCGTCGTCCGCAGCTCGTTGGTCCGCTGGTCGGTCAACTCGCTCGCTATCGCGCTCTGTGCGACCAGTCCGGCCGCCGTCACGACGAGTGCGATGACGGCGACGGCGAGAGCGAACTTCCGCAGGTAGCTCGCGCGGACGAAGTCCGGAAGAAAAGTTTCTGTATTCATCGTGACTGTCGGCTCTTGTTCGGTGGTCGTTCGACGGTGTACCTAAGTTCTCCCGTCCAGTTATCAGGCGTGAGTATCAGGACAGAGAGCGTGGAATAAATGCGCCGTCGGGTCCCCGGTACCGACCGGCGTCGTGTGTGCGAACGCCACACACCGGCCGTATCGGCTGGCGACGAAAGAAGAGTCTTAAGTACCTCCGCTGGATAACGACGCGTACTATGGCAAACGGCAAATACGCCGCGCGCAAACTCAAGAAGGACCGCCAGAAGCAGCGGTGGTCCGACTCCGACTACGCGCGCCGCGAACGCGGTCTCGGCAAGAAGTCCGACCCGCTCGAGGGCGCGCCGCAGGGTCGAGGCATCGTACTGGAGAAGGTGGGCATCGAGGCGAAGCAGCCCAACTCCGCGATTCGGAAGTGCGTCCGCGTCCAGCTCATCAAGAACGGGAAGCAGGTCACCGCGTTCTGTCCCGGTGACGGCGCTATCTCCTTCATCGACGAGCACGACGAGGTCACCATCGCCGGTATCGGTGGGGCGAAGGGTCGTGCGATGGGCGACCTCTCCGGTGTCAACTACAAGGTCGAGAAGGTCAACGGCGTCTCCATGATCGAACTCGTCCGTGGCAACGCCGAGAAACCGGTCCGATAACCATGAGCGAGGAAGAACAACCCGAACCCGACGCACCCGCCGGCACAGACGAGGAAGAGACGGCCCGCGCCGAACTGTTCGGTACGTGGTCGGTGACCGACATCGAGTACACCGACCCCTCGACCGAGCGCTACATCACCGTGACGCCCATCGCCCACACGATGGGTCGCCACGCGGACAAGCAGTTCAAGAAGTCCGAGATAAGCGTCGTCGAGCGCCTCATCAACCGCCTGATGCAGACTGACGAGAACACGGGCAAGAAGCAGCTGGCCACCTCCATCGTGCAGGACGCCTTCGACATCGTCCACGAGCGCACCGAGGAGAACCCGGTGCAGGTGCTCGTCCGCGCCGTCGAGAACAGCGCCCCCCGAGAGGAGACCGTCCGCCTGAAGTACGGTGGCATCTCCGTCCCGAAGGCCGTCGACGTCGCGCCCCAGCGCCGCGTCGACCAGGCCCTGAAGTACCTCGCAGAGGGCGTCTACGGCAGCACGTACAAGACGACCACCAGTGCCGCCGAAGCACTCGCCCAGCAGCTCATCGGCGCCGCCAACGACGACGTCCAGACGTACGCCGTCAACCAGAAAGAGGAGAAAGAGCGCGTCGCGGCCGCCGCTCGCTGATCTGCGGACCTGTCTTTTCGATTCTCTCGCAGCTTCCAGCGGCCGCATCGTTCCTCGTCCGCGGCGTCGGCGCGCGGTCCCGTGAACCGTCGGTTATATTCTGGTTGACGTGGGAGGCTAGCGTATGTCTCAAGAGTACGCCTCGGTCGACCTCGTCGGTGACGAGACGGTCAAGCACTTCACGCAGGCGGTGCTCGTCGCGGCGCTGACGGCGGCGCTCTCACAGGTGTCGATACCGCTGCCCGGAACGCTCCCGCCGTTCTCGCTCCAGCCGTTCGGAATGTTCTTCGCGGGCCTCCTCCTCGGCCCGCTCTGGGGCGGGCTCGCGCTGGCGCTGTACCTCCTCGTCGGTATCGCCGGCGTCCCGGTGTTCTCGAACGGCAACGCCGGCCTGGGCTACGTCCTCGTCGGGCAGGGGACCGGCGGGTTCCTCGTCGGGTTCCTCGTCGGGAGCGTCGTCGCCGGGGCCGTCGTCCACCGCGGCGTCGAACCCCGTGCCCTCGCCGAGGTGTCGGTGCCGGTCCAGGTCGCGGGGCTGGTCGCGGCGCTCGCCGTCGTGTACGCCATCGGCGTCCCGTGGCTGTCG
The DNA here is from genome assembly GCF_055632435.1 of Haloarcula sp. MBLA0163. NCBI lineage: Archaea > Methanobacteriati > Methanobacteriota > Halobacteria > Halobacteriales > Haloarculaceae > Haloarcula > Haloarcula sp. MBLA0163. The sequence goes on along the minus strand of NZ_CM145745.1, from coordinate 2,661,812 downwards.
GCGGTCACGGGGCTCCCGCTCCCCAAAGCAGCGGCCGTGATGGCCCCGTTCGTCCCGCTGGACCTCCTGAAGCTCGGCATCGCCGTCGCCATCGTCGAGGGTGGCTACCTCGCCCGGCGATGATAGCGGTCCGGGACCTCACTTTCCGGTACGGCGACCGCGTGGTACTGGACGACGTGTCGCTCTCGATTTCAGCGGGCGAGTGCTGCCTGCTCGTTGGCCCCAACGGGAGCGGGAAGACGACGCTCGTCCGGCACCTGAACGCGCTGGTGACCCCCGACAGCGGGACGGTCGAGGTCGACGGGACCGACGTGGGCGAGGCGCCGGTGGTCGCGCGGACGACCGTCGGCATGGTGTTCCAGCACCCCCGCGACCAGTTCGTCGCGGCCACCGTCGGCGCCGACGTGGCGTTCGGTCCGGAGAACCTCGGCCTCGACAGGGCCGAGATAGACCGCCGGGTCGACGCGGCGCTGTCGGCAGTGGGGCTGGACGGCCGGGCCGAGGAGCGACTCGACGAGCTCTCCGGCGGCGAGCAGGCACGCGCGGCCATCGCGGGCGCACTCGCGATGGAACCCGACTACCTCGTGCTCGACGAACCGCTCGCGGGCCTGGACTGGCCCGCCCGGGAACGGGTCCTCTCGCACCTCGACTCGCTGCATGCCGACGGGACCGCCCTCCTCGTCGTCACCCACGACCTGCGTGACCTCCACGAGCGGGCCGACCGCGTCGTCGGGCTCGACGAGGGACGGGTCGTCCTCGACGACGACCCGGAGACGGCGCTCGACGACCTCCCGGCCCTCGGCGTGCGTGACCCGCGATGCTGAGCTACCGGCCCGACGAGACGTTCGCCCACCGGCTCGACCCCCGCTCGAAACTGCTGGTCCAGTTCGGCCTCGCCGTCGCCGTCGTCGCCCACCCGACGGTACCGTGGCTCGTCGGTGCGACGGGCTTCGGCCTGCTGGCGGTGGCGGCGGCGCGGCTCTCGCCGCTGGCCGTCGTCCGTTCTTACCGGGTCGTACTCGCGGTGCTGGCACTCGCACCGCTGCTGGCCGGCGTCGCTCTCGGCCCGCCGTGGTTCCGGGTCGACCCCGCACTGCGGTCGGCCCGTCTCGTCGCTCGGGTCGTCCCGGTCCTGCTCGTGAGCGCCGCCTACCTGCGGAGCACGCCGGTCCGGGAGACGCGCGCGGCCGTCCAGCGCCTCGTCCCGGGGAAGGCCGGACAGTTGCTCGGCGTCGGGACGGCGCTGGTCGTCCGGCTGTTCCCCGTCGTCCTAGGCGACGTGCGCGAGGTCCGCGACGCGATTCGGGCTCGCGGCGGCGAGCGTCGACCGCCGTGGGAGCGGGCGCGACTGCTCGTGGTCCGGTCGCTGGAGCGGACGCTCGCACGGTCGGACCGACTCGGCGTCGCGCTCCGGGCGCGCTGTTTCGCGTGGAACCCGACGCTCCCGCCCCTCGCGTTCACTCGGGCCGACTACCCGGTGCTGGCGGTGGGGCTGGCGCTGTCGCTGTCGCCGGCACTGGCACTCCTCTAGTCCGCGGCGCGCCCGCCCTCGCCGCTGGCGTACGCCCTGGTCACGTCGACCAGCGCCTTGCGGAACTCCGACTCGTCGGGGTCCGGCGCGAGCGACTCGAAGTGGCGCTTGAACTCCGCGAGGTCGACGTCGGCGGCGTCCTCCGCGGCCGCGTGTGCGAGGTCGTACAGCCTGTGGCCCTCGGCCACGAGGTCGTGGCGCTCGCACAGCGCCAGCGCGAACGCGGCGTTGACCGCCGTGATGTCCGGGTCCGCGGCCGGCGTCCGTCGGGTCGCGGCGCCGGTCTGTCGCTGGCCCTGGGACGGCACGGCGGCGCTCCCCCACGCGCGCATCTCGGCCGGGCGGTCGGCGACGGCGGCCGCCAGACTCGCCTCGAGGAAGCCGACGAGTTTGTCGCCCGGCGCCATCGCCATCCAGACGTCGTCGGCGTAGACGTCCTTCATGTGGTTCGCGATTTGGTAGCAGTGCGTCAGCTTCCGGCGCTCGACCGAGCGGCCCGCCAGCGCGAGGTAGATGGCCTCCTCGGTCGACTGGGTGTGCGAGGGGTGGCCACGCTCGTAGTGGTGCATGTGTGCGAACTCGTGGAGGGCGAGTTCGCGGGCCATCGCGCTCGTCGCGGCCTTCCGCGAGATGGTCAGCTGGTGGCTGTCGTCGTCGTGGCTCACCCGGGTCCGCTCGTCCGGGTCCGCCTCCACCCGAACTGTCACCGGTCGGTCGAGGTCGTACTCGGTCGAGAAGAGGTCCCGCGCGCTGAGAAACGGTTCGGCCGGCCCACTCCGTACGTGGACGTCCATGTGTGTGGTTCACACGCCGTGCGGACGTATGGCTCTTGCGGGCGATTCGCCCCGTCGGCGCCCGGCCGGCGTCGCGACCGGTGGGTCGACGGGACTGCCGTCTCCCGAGTGGGACGTTCGCGTGCGAATAGCACGCTCACACGGAAACACTATCCTTTTGACCCTCCTGTGGATACGCTTCTGTATAATGGGCCGACGCAAGAAAATCGTTCAAGAATGTGAGACACTGATGGACGACCCGGAGCACATCCGGAACATCGCCATCGCCGCTCACGTCGACCACGGCAAGACGACGCTGACGGACAATCTGCTCGCCGGTGCGGGCATGATCTCCGACGACACGGCCGGTCAGCAGCTGGCCATGGACACGGAGGAGGACGAGCAGGAACGCGGTATCACCATCGACGCAGCGAACGTCTCCATGACCCACGAGTACGAGGGGACGAACCACCTCATCAACCTCATCGACACCCCCGGCCACGTCGACTTCGGCGGGGACGTGACCCGCGCGATGCGTGCCGTCGACGGTGCGCTCGTGGTGGTCGACGCCGTCGAGGGCGCCATGCCCCAGACGGAGACGGTGCTGCGTCAGGCACTGCGCGAGGGCGTCAAACCCACGCTGTTCATCAACAAGGTCGACCGCCTCATCTCCGAGCTCCAGGAGGGCCCCGAGGAGATGCAGCAGCGTCTGCTCTCGGTCATCCAGGACGTCAACGACCTCATCCGCGGGATGACCGAGGAGATGGACGACGTCGAGGACTGGACCGTCTCCGTCGAGGAGGGCACCGTCGGCTTCGGGTCCGCCCTCTACAAGTGGGGGGTCTCGATGCCGTCGATGCAGCGCACCGGCATGGACTTCGGCGAGATCATGGAACTCGAACGCGCCGACAAGCGCCAGGAGCTCCACGAGCGCACGCCGCTGTCGGACGTCGTGCTCGACATGGTCTGTGAGCACTTCCCGAACCCCGTCGACGCCCAGCCGATGCGCATCCCCCGTATCTGGCGTGGCGACGACGAGTCCGAACTCGCCGAGCAGATGCGACTGGTCGACGAGGACGGCGAGGTCGTCCTGATGGTCACCGACATCGGCGTCGACCCACACGCCGGCGAGATCGCCGCCGGCCGCGTCTTCTCCGGCACGCTGGAGAAGGGCCAGGAGCTGTACGTCTCCGGGACCGCGGGCAAGAACCGCATCCAGAGCGTCGGCATCTACATGGGTGGCGAGCGCGAGGAGGTCGACCGGGTACCCGCCGGCAACATCGCCGCCGTCACCGGTCTGAAGGACGCCATCGCCGGCTCCACGGTCAGTAGCGTCGAGATGACCCCCTTCGAGTCCATCGAGCACATCTCGGAGCCGGTCATCACGAAGTCCGTCGAGGCACAGAACATGGACGACCTGCCGAAGCTCATCCAGACGCTCCAGCAGGTCGCGAAGGAGGACCCGACCATCCAGATCGAGATCAACGAGGACACCGGCGAACACCTCATCTCCGGGCAGGGTGAGCTCCACCTGGAGGTCATCGGCCAGCGCATCGAGCGCAACCAGGGCATCCCCATCAACACTGGCGAACCCATCGTCGTCTACCGCGAGGCCCCCCAGAGCGAGTCCCGCGAGGTCGAGGGCCGCTCGCCGAACAACCACAACCGGTTCTACATCACCGTCGAACCGCTCAGCGACGACATCGTCGAGACGATCAAGCTCGGCGAGGCCTCGATGGACATGCCCGAACTGGAGCGCCGCGAGGCGCTGCAGGAGGCCGGCATGGACAAGGACGACTCCCAGAACATCGAGCACATCCACGGGACCAACATCCTCCTCGACGAGACGAAGGGTATCCAGCACCTCAACGAGACGATGGAGCTGGTCATCGAGGGGCTCGAAGAGGCCCTCGACGACGGCCCCCTCGCCGCGGAGCCGGTCCAGGGGTCGCTCCTGCGCCTCCACGACGCCCGTCTCCACGAGGACGCCATCCACCGCGGTCCGGCCCAGGTCATCCCGGCCGTGCGTGAGGCCGTCCACAACGCGCTCATCGACGCGGACATCAAGCTGCTGGAGCCCATCCAGCAGGTCCGCATCGACGTGCCCAACGAACACATGGGCGCGGCCTCCGGCGAGATTCAGGGTCGCCGTGGCCGCGTCGACGACATGTACCAGGAAGGGGACCTGATGGTCGTCGAGGGCGTCGCGCCCGTCGACGAGATGATCGGGTTCTCCTCCGACATCCGCTCGGCCACCGAGGGTCGTGCCTCCTGGAACACGGAGAACGCCGGCTTCCAGGTCATGGCCGACAACCTCCAGCCCGAGAAGATCACCGAGATCCGGGAGCGCAAGGGCATGAAGACGGAACTGCCCGCCGCCATCGACTACTTCTAAGCCGTCCGCCCGACGGCCGCGCCACCGGGCGCGGTCCGCGATTTCTCTCCTCATCTCCTGTCGTATCGACACCCACCGACGGCGTCGTGTCGCGACCCGTCCGCCGCGGAGGACGTGTGCCGACGAGCCCCCACGCTTAGGCCGGTGCACGGCTAACCCACGTGTATGTCGAGCCGACTCCACCAGATCGTCGACCTCCTCGTCGCCACGTTCGTCGCCGGCACGTCGGTTTTCCTCTGGGAACTCGTCGTCCCGCCGGCCGTCGCGCTCTGGATTGCGACGCTGTTCGCGGCCATCTACTACTTCTCCCGGAACCCGTGGGGGTCCCCTCGCGGCGAGCAGTTCAACGAGCTGATAGACGACATCTACGACCGATACCTCCCCTGACGGCGCCGACTAAACGGACGGTTTCTTATACGTGCCCCTGCTGAGTCTCCCACAATGAGCGGCACTACTCCACAGGAGGTGAGCGGGCGATGAGCGACTCGACCGACGAGGTTCGGTCCTACACACTGCGGCTCGAACTGGTCGACGAACCGGGCGAGCTGCTCCGGGCGCTCGAACCCATCGCCAACAACGGCGGGAACCTCCTCTCTATCTTCCACGAGCGGGGCAACGTCACGCCCCGCGGGCACATCCCCGTGGAGGTCGACCTAGAGGCGACCCCCGAGCGGTTCGAGGCCATCGTCGACGCCGTCCGCGACGCCGGTATCAACGTCATCCAGGCCGGCGCCGAGCGGTACAGCGAGACGCTGACCGTGGTCCTCTCGGGGCACCTCATCGACTCCGACCTCTCGGATACGCTCTCGCGCATCCAGGAGTCGACGAACGCCACGGTGACCGACCTCTCGCTGTCCGCTCCCGAGGGGACCGAGGACGCCTCCAGCGCGCGCATCCGGTTGGCGACCGAACAGGGCGCCGCCGACGGCGTGATGGAGACGGTACGCGCCCTCGCGGCGGAGAAGGAGCTCCGCGTCATCGAACCCCTCGCGGCCGGAGGTGACCTATGAGGCTCGCCGTCCTCGGGGCCGGCGCCGTCGGCTCCTCGGTCGCCGAACTGGCGGCCGACTACGGCCACACGGTCACGGCTTACGCGGACTCACAGAGCGCCGCCGTCGACCCCGACGGCATCGACGTGGCGGGCGCCATCGACCGCAAAGCGACCGACGGCGTCGTCGGCGACGCCGACCCGGCCGACGCCCTCGAGGGCGAGTACGACGTCCTCGTCGAGGCGACGCCCACGACGCTCGGCGACGCCCAACCCGGCTTCGGTCACGTCGAGGCCGCGCTGGAACGGGACCGGCACGTCGTCCTCGCGAACAAGGGGCCCGTCGCCGAACGGTACGCCGACGTGCGCGCCCTCGAGCGGGCGAGCGAGGGGACGGTGCTGTTCGAGGCCACCGTCGGCGGTGCGATGCCGGTGCTCTCGACCATCGACGACTTCGACCCCGAACACATCGACGCGGTCCGGGGCGTGCTCAACGGCACCGCGAACTTCATCCTCTCGCGGATGAGCGCCGAGGGCCTCGGGTACGAACACGTCCTCGCGGAGGCCCAGGACCTCGGCGTGGCCGAGGCCGACCCGACCTTCGACGTGGACGGCACCGACGCCGCGCTCAAGGGCGTCATCGTCGCCAACGTCCTCTCGGACGACGGCCGCGAGTACACGCTCGAGGACGCCGACGTCGAGGGTATCGAGGACATCCAGGGGAGCGCGCTCGAACTCGCCGCCGAGGACGGCCGGACGGTGCGCCTCATCGCCGAGGTGGCCGACGGCGAAGTCCGGGTCGGCCCCCGACTCGTCCCCGAGAACGCGCCGCTCGCCCCCACGGGGACGCGTAACATCGTCCAGCTGGAGACCGAACACGCCGGCCGCCTCAACATCTCCGGCCGCGGTGCCGGCGGCCCCGAGACGGCCAGCGCCGTCCTCGCCGACGTGGGCCGCCTCCCCGAACTGTAGGCACTTTCTGCCGGTGTGTCCGGCCCCCGTCGCGTGACACCGCGTCCCAAATCGCCAGACAGCGCGGTTCTCGCCCGCGATTGCTTTCGAAATCGTTTTATGAACCACCGGCCAAAGACTCCGATATAGCGCCCCTGCGCGTGAGAAATAACAATGAGCGACGAACAACACCAGAACCTGGCCATCATCGGCCACGTTGACCACGGGAAGAGCACGCTCGTCGGCCGACTCCTCTACGAGACAGGATCGGTACCGGAGCACGTCATCGAACAGCACAAGGAAGAGGCCGAGGAGAAGGGCAAGGGCGGCTTCGAGTTCGCCTACGTCATGGACAACCTCGCCGAAGAGCGAGAGCGTGGTGTCACCATCGACATCGCCCACCAGGAGTTCAGCACGGACGCCTACGACTTCACCATCGTCGACTGTCCGGGCCACCGCGACTTCGTGAAGAACATGATCACGGGCGCGAGCCAGGCCGACAACGCCGTCCTCGTCGTCGCCGCCGACGACGGCGTCCAGCCGCAGACCCAGGAGCACGTCTTCCTGGCCCGCACGCTGGGCATCGGCGAACTCATCGTCGCCGTCAACAAGATGGACCTCGTCGACTACAGCGAGTCCGACTACAAGCAGACCGTCGAAGAGGTCAAGGACCTCCTCAACCAGGTCCGCTTCGACACGGAGAACGCCTCGTTCATCCCCATCTCGGCCTTCGAGGGCGACAACATCGCCGAGGAGTCCGACAACACGGACTGGTACGACGGCGACATCCTGCTGACCGCCCTCAACAACCTGCCGGCTCCGGAGCCGCCGACGGACGCGCCGCTCCGCCTGCCGATCCAGGACGTCTACACCATCTCCGGCATCGGTACGGTCCCGGTCGGCCGTGTCGAGACGGGTATCCTCAACACCGGCGACAACGTCAGCTTCCAGCCGTCCGACGTCTCCGGTGAGGTCAAGACCGTCGAGATGCACCACGAGGAAGTCCCGAAGGCCGAGCCCGGTGACAACGTCGGGTTCAACGTCCGTGGCGTCGGCAAGGACGACATCCGCCGCGGTGACGTCTGTGGTCCCGCCGACGACCCGCCGTCGGTCGCCGAGACCTTCCAGGCCCAGATCGTCGTGATGCAGCACCCGTCGGTCATCACCGAGGGGTACACGCCGGTCTTCCACGCCCACACCGCACAGGTCGCCTGTACTGTCGAGTCCATCGACAAGAAGATCGACCCGTCCTCCGGCGAGGTCGCAGAGGAGAACCCGGACTTCATCCAGAACGGCGACGCCGCAGTCGTCACGGTCCGACCCCAGAAGCCGCTCAGCATCGAGCCGTCCTCCGAGATTCCGGAGCTCGGTTCGTTCGCCATCCGCGACATGGGCCAGACCATCGCCGCTGGGAAGGTCCTCAGCGTCAACGAGCGATAACACATGTCCCAGCAGGCACGCGTTCGGCTCGCGGGTACGAGCCCCGAGGACCTCGACGACATCTGCGCCGACGTGCGGGAGATCGCGGAGAAGACCGGCGTCGAACTGTCCGGTCCCGTCCCGCTCCCGACGAAGACGCTGGAGGTTCCCACCCGGAAGTCCCCCGACGGTGAGGGGACGGCCACGTGGGAACACTGGGAGATGCGGGTCCACAAGCGGCTCATCGACATCGACGCCGACGAACGGGCGCTGCGCCAGCTGATGCGCATCCAGGTGCCCAACGACGTCTCCATCGAGATCGTCCTCGAAGACTAGACCACTCCGGTCTCCCGCTTCGAGACGGCACCCGCCCCGAATCGCACGCCGGGACACACCCCACATACCGTGTGAATCGCTATCGAAGGTCGCCCTCACGCGCAGGGTTTATACTACCCCGCGTTCGAGTGGCAGACGACGCGGGCTCGTAGATCAGTGGCAGATCGCTTCCTTCGCAAGGAAGAGGCCCCGGGTTCAAATCCCGGCGAGTCCATCTGAAATAAACCCTCTTTCGAGGGTCCCCGATTCTTGCCGTAATGAACTCAACTCGTTAGAGTTCACTCCGCTCTCCCCGGAACTAACACCCCGGTTATCGAGAGTCCCTGTGTTTACGGGAGTCGACACGCCGCAGTCTGTCGATAACCAGAGTGAACAGGGGTGTCTGGCGTGACGGTTACGCTGGAGACGCCGTGTCTCACGGACGGGAACTGGGTCCGCCGATCGGCCGACTCTCGAGGCGTCGACGGACACGAGCTCTGTGACCAGTGTTTCCCTGACGGCTGGGATACGGTCGCCGAGAAAGACGTCGAGACGTTCCTGACGACTGGTCGAACGCGGTCGAAACTCCACCGGAGTATCGACACTGGCGACGACGCCGATACCAGTGAGTTCGGGAATCACGACTATCCCGACCGGACGCTCGCCTCGCGAGTCCTGAACGACGAGGTCACGGTCGACCACGAGTTCGAGTGGGACCGTGCAGGAGGTGACGTCTAGATGGTGTCGCACGACGACGAATGCGAGTCCTGCGGTGCCATCGGTCGGACGACCGTGACTCGGTTCGCGAACGGGTCACGCTACGAGATGTGCGAGCCCTGTACCCGCGATTGGCTCCTCATCTGGCGCCACTGGTGCGAGATTCAGCCCAGGCAGGCCAACCGGGTTCGTGCACAAGCGAATCGAGACAACCTCGCTCGTAGCGATGGCGGTCGGCCAGTGACCGACGGTGGCCAGTCTGCGAGCGGTGCTGAGCAGAAGACCGACCCACGTGAGTGGGTGCTCGACGAGATAGACGAGCGTACGGAGCCGAACCCTGACAGTGAACAGGGCGTCGGGGCTGACCTCTGGACCTCGAAACGACGACTCGTAAAGCACGCCGGGAAATTCTCTACGCCAGTCCAGAAACCGCCGGTTGAAGACGCGCTACAGGAACTCATCGACGAGCGCGAGGTCCTATACTGGCACGGCCACCTGACGCGTGCGGCCGTCCCGTATCTGAACGCGGTCGTCCAGAGCGAACAGCAAGCTGGCGTCACGCGGCAGATACTCATCGACAAGTGCCGCCGCTGGCTGGAATCCAAAGCAGAGAATCGCTCAGCAGACACGGCGACTGACCGGGAGGGGTCGCAGTGACGCTCTACCCGTCGGGTGGCGAGGCCGCGACGCTCGTCCTTGCCTACTGTCTGCTGTCGTGGTTCGTCGGTGGGCTCTACGGCGCCTACGCGTGGGAACGTGCGCATCGCGATCGGTCGCTCCGGGATATCTGCGGCCTCGACGACCAGGAGGTCGCCACTGACGGCGGCCAGGATACCTTCGAGTGCGACGGTTGCGGAGAGGAGACGCCGATTGGGTCGCGCTGGCGGTACCTCCACCCGGACCAACCTGACGATGGGCCGCTCCAGCACGACGACCTCTGCCCGCGTTGCTCGACGCGGAAGGACTCGTCCCGACTGTTCCGGTCGGCCGACGATATCGGAGGTGGTGCTGGTGAGTAAGCGCACCATCGCTCGCGCGCATCTCCTCGGTGCGACGGTGTGGGCCTACGCTGGCGGTACCGCTATCGTCAAGCCGTGGACCAGTCGTGATCACTTCTCGCGGTTCTGGAGGGTTGGATCGTGAGTAGCTCCACGGAACTGGCCGACCCGAAGGCCATCGGTCTCGACGTCGAGGCCCTCGTCGTCGGTGCCGTCGACGCGCTGACGGCCGCCGAAGACGACGATGCCCATCACGACGCGGTCGTGACCGAGCTACTCTGTCCGTCGCTCGTCAACGCTGACGTGCCCGTCGTGTTCTGTGGCACGCCGCTCGTTCCCGTCGGCGCTCGGGTCGAGATTAAAGCGGCGAAGCGCTGGACCAGCGACGGATCGAGTCGGTCCCGCGGTCGATGGGTGCTGAAAGGTCGCGACGACGGCCAGCACGCGGCGCTGCTGGACGGCGCCGACTACTACGCGCTGACTGTCTACGAGACGACGCCCAGCGATGAGCGCGTGCTGGTCGCGATCGCCGTGATTCCTGCGTCGCTGCTGGACGAACACCTGCGTGGGCGGTGGCGCGAGACCGACCGTCGGGAGGGCACGCTCGCGAAACTCGGCTGGCCGCACGTGCTCGGACGCGTTCTCGGGGGTGAGCGGTAGATGGCTGTGTTGGGGTCAAAACGTCCTGAGCTATCCTTCAGATATCCCCTGATTCCCACACTCAGGACACTGGCTGAACGTATCGCCCGTTTCAGCCATTATAACGGCAGTATATCCACAGTCACAGACCAACTGAACTGGCGCCATGTCCGGCCAGATAGGTGGCATCTGTTTGAAAATTACGGTCAAGAAATCGGCGCCCCTGCGGAGGCCGATGACTGATGCCGTCGACGACGCAGGCGGGAGACCACCGCGAGCGGTTGCGCTGTCCCGACCTCGCCGACCGGCTGGGCGAAGACCCGGCCCGCTGGTTGGATCAGGACCTCATGGCGCGGTCGACGAAGCGCCAGATCGACCACGAAGGCACGGGCCCCCAGCAGGTCCGTCTCGTCGAGGATCGGGACGTCACGACCGCGGCGAAGGTCGTGTTCTCGCTCATCGACGGCATCGACACCATCGAGCGGGTCCGCATCTGGAAGGCTGTCGAGCGGCGGCTGGCGAACGACCGCTACGACTCGGCAGTCGATCTTGACGAGCCCCGCGAGGCGGTGCTGCGCCGGCTGGACCAGCGTGAGGAATGGCTTCGCTTGCATGGCGAGCGTCCCGACCGACTCCCGCACGGCCCACGCCGGCCGTGTGACTGTTGCGAGGACGAGGGCGGTGTCACTGCTGGTGACCTTCGGGAACGCGACGAGGAAGCCGCCGAGCGGCTTACCGAGGGGTACTCGCCCGACGGCGTCGACACCAGCGAGACGAGTCCGAGTACGGAGGCCGCGACGCTCGGTGAGTACGCGACCGACGGAGGTGCGTCGGAGTGACGCAAGTCGTGCCGCACAACCACGAAGTCGAGTGTTGGCTCTACTACGCCCCGACCGACGACGGGGAAAGCGAGCTGGTCGACTACGATGGTCTCGACCCGTACTGGGCGCTGTCGGATCTCCTCATCAACGAGTTCGATGGCTACCACGAGATGGACGCGGAAATCGACGGCGAACCCGTCACCATCCGGTTCAACTACTCGAAATCTGGGTTCACGCCACGACCGGCTGATGATGTCGGTGGCGATCGGCTCTACGAATTCGATATCAACATCAAGGGCCGTGGTCGTCGGAAGGTCAACTACAACATCTCGCCGCGGTACCCGAACATGCTCGATTCCGACGGCGAGCCGACGACGACGGCGTTCGACCACACTGACCCGGATGAGGGTCTCTCGATCCACTGTCAGCCATCGAATATGCGACTCGACGAGGTACCGCAGTATCTCGCTCGGGCTGTCTTCGAACTGGCCAACGACGCCGACGTGGGCATGTATCACGGGTACTTCGACGCACCGTTTGCCGGGCGAGTCACTGCACTGGAGCGGTACGTCCGCATCACGCGGTCGATGAACGAGAAACTCATCGGCACTGGCGGTGTGATGGACCGACTGGCGATGTTGCTGTCGGACATCTCCGGGACGAAGGGGATGCACAAGTGGGACAACGAGGAGGAGCGCGGCCACCACGTCGTCGTTCGGCACGGGTCGACCAGTGCTGAGGAGTTGGTCTCGCACCACCACCTCGGTGGCCAACTCAAAAGCTATCTCCCCGAGCACCCCGACCACTTCGAGCCCGGCGATCCGCTGTACCATCCGAAGGTCGGTGCGAAGTTCGTCGGTGGCCGGACCGACAGCGGCTCGGTTGACTGGGTCGACCGGCACGATATCGTCCGCGAACTCGACGAACGGCTCCTGTCCGTCCTCTCGTGGGCAGAAGTTCCCACTGACGCCGGCGGGACGACCTACGTCGCTGACGACCACTTCGACGCGAGCGAAGCGGATGACTCGGTCCCGCTGCACGCTGACCCACTGCCACAGCTCGAAGCCGACCAGGAACACCTGCTGGTGACCTGCCTCCGGGATATGACGCCAGCCGACGAAGCGATCACGGAGACGCTCGCGACCGATGGCGGGATGCACGCCGAAAAGCTGGCCGATGCGACTGGCACGTCGCTATCAACCGTGTATCGAGCGCTCCAGCGCATCCCCGACGTCCTGGAGAGTGACAACGGTCACGTCCAGTTCGTGAGCGAGAAGCTCAGGCAGGAGGTTCGTGCGCTCGTCGACTCCGTCGAGTCCGCTATCGAGTCCGCCGGGCAGCGTGCGGCCCAGATCGTCGATATGGACGTCCGGCAGTCGGCGTCGTCGGTGTTCGACCGGTGGCTCGCGAAGTACGGCGCGGAGTTCGAGGCGTCCAACCACGAGGGGCAGCGCCCAGTCGTCCGGATTGATACGGTGCTCTCGGAGCTGAAGTCGACGAACCAGCCACTCGTCGACGACGTCATCGGGGAGATGATCCGCGCCTGGAAGGCCGACGGTCGTGACCCGGCGACGCTGCTGGACGCTGTCGTCGAGGTCGCCATCGACGGCACGCAGTACGAGCGCCCGGCCAGAACCCTCCGGTAGCGCCCGACAGCCGAGAGGCATCACTATCCAGCGACCTGATTCTTTATAAGTAGTGGCGCGGCCGACCCCCGAAACCCCCGTTTCGGGTCGAGTCGCTTCCCGACTTATTTCGGTTTCATCGGCAGTTGATCATTGGTTGCGTACCCATCCAGCGGGCAGCACCCCTTAGGCCGTGTCTCTAAGGAGACATGGGGCCAAAAATACACACCGCCGGCCGCACTGCTGACCGCAGACTCCAGTTGAACCAGGAGAAACGGAGGGGTTAGACTCCCCTGATTATCTTATTTCTGCTGCTGGGTTTGGATATAGAAGAATAGACCTAGTGCCAGAGACGCCAGCAGTGCGATGAAATTCATAAGTGGCCCTGGACTGTAGGGAAGAACACTCGTCACCGCAATCCAGATTGATAGTGGAAGCAGTGTCATCACAATCCCTAGTGCGAGCTCCGCAAGACTACTCATCATTCTTCACCTCTTGGTTTGCAGACTGTACGACCCGTCTTTTGGTCGGATGCTGTGATAGCATCATCAGTTTAAACGTCTGAGAAGGTCATTTAGCCGGATTATAGACGCAGCTTTGCCTATTCACGAACTTCTTTCGACAAGACACGATTCGCTTTCGGCAACCGGCGATTAGCTATGTCGAGATTTGATAATCTGCCAGAAGAGGTCCGATCGAAGCTGAAAACTGATCCAAAATCGACTAGAGGCGATGAGTTGCTCCCTGCAGAGGTAGCATCGGTACTGTACGACCACCCAGATGAATGCATCTGGTCAAGCAGACACGTTCAGTCAGAACTAGACACGAGTCACGGCAGAGAAACCGTGAGTGACAAATTGCAAACCTTGGAAGAAATCGGGCTTTGCAAATCCAAGCAGTTCGGTCAGGGTCGAATCTATTGGTGGAGTTATCCAGAGACTGACCATCCAAAACCACCAGATATTACAATCGAAGGAACTCAAGAAATCACTGTCAGAGAAGCTCTTGAGCCACACTATGTCAAATTAGCCATCATCTCTCTTACTCTCCCGACTATAGCCTCTATACCCGTGCTTCTCGGCGTGTTCGCAATTGGCGGTGCTCTCACTGGAATTCCCGGAGAGACGTTCTTAACCTACGGTTTAACCGCTATTTTATTCTGTTATATGGGGTTGGTGTACGCTGCAATACTCGGCTTGTTTGATTACTTTGCACCAGATGGCCTTCCAGGTATTGAAGATTTCAAATTCAGTAATTGATTTATTTACGCCGTCGCCCACAGGCCGGACACCAGTCTGGATGCAAGCCGTTCGGATGGGACGCCGCCGACGCACAGCGCTGACACTGGACCGGCGGCGTCTCGAAGGCGCTCATGGCCCCAGCTGGCGTGCAACGTTCGAGACTGTCTGGCCGATCGAGCCGTTCCCGAAGCGCCGGTACGCGAGGACGGCCGCGCCGGCCAGCAGGCCTACGCCCGCGACCGTCGACGCCGTGCCGCCACCGCCGCCCGTCCCGGTCGGGCCGAACGCGGAGCCACCGCCGAGCGTGCCCGAGAGATCCGTCGTGCCGTTGAACGCCGTCCCGTTCGCGTACTCGCCGGCGTAGTCCAGCGTCGGGTTCTCGACCTGCGAGGCGTTGTTCGTCACGCTATCGGAGAGCTGGCCCTGATAGAACCGCGTCGGTTCGTCGAACTCTCGCGTGCCGTTGTAGACCGGGTCGCCGCTCTCGTTCCGAATCGTGTAGTCGAACTCTTCGACGGGCTCCGGCGACTCGAACGTGACTTGTGTCCCGTCGCCGCTCAGCGAGGATTCCAGTTCGTTGAACCGGACGTCGAGGCGTTCGTCCAGCGTCGGCGTCGCCGTCCCGTTCGTCTCTGTGGTCGCTCTTTCGGGCGCGTTGATGATGAACGTCGCCTGCTGAATCGACTCGACGGCGATGAACCCCTTTGTCTCCCACACTGCCGGATAGTCGCTGATAATCGTGAAGTTGTACGTTCGGCCGTCGACCAGCCCGACGAATGCCTTCGTGTTGTGGTTGAATGAGGTGAGCGAGACCGTTCCGCCCGGTCGCTCGGTGTACAGTGTCGGATCGTCGGCGAAGAGGTTGCCCTCTGTTCGGTCGTCGATGCCGAACTCCATCTCGAAGCCATAGCCGAAGTCGACGCCCGAGACGGCGCTGCCGGCCACTTCGACGTCTTGCGACATCTTTCCGTACTCCGAGGAGTCGGCCGTAATCGTGTAGTTGCCGTCACCGAGGTCCAACGTGTAGTAGCCCGTGGCGTTTGTCGTCGTCGATGTTCCGGTGTCCGTCGAGACGGTCACGCCCGAGAGTGGGTCGCCGGACGGGTCGGTGATGCGACCGGAGACTGTTGATGTAGCGCTAACAAGCCGCCCCGGCTCAAACGACCCGAAGTAATCCAGAGTGGAGATGTCTTTCCAGACGACAGACGTGTTAGATGCGTGCCGCAATTCGATATTGCGGTCCATATTATACAGATATTCTTCGCTCTCGGTCAGTTCTATCCTCGAATTGTACCCGACATTACTGTCGTACGTGAACTGACTGCCGCTGGGGTCTAACCCATGTAACTCTTGGTCGGAATTAACGCCCCATACGTAATTTGACGAGTTGACCGTCAAATCTGCGAAGTATGTTGCGCCGTCTTGATATTCCCATATTTTAGACCCGTTAGAAGCGCGAAGTTTCCTCACATACGAATAGCTCTGCTTGTGCGTGGAATATACGTATTCTCCGTTTGGCCCAGTTTCGACGCTGTAAACCCGCCCGCTCCCGGCACTATACGTCCATTTTTTGGAGCCATCTGACGTATCTCTGGCTATAACCTCGTTGTTCCGATTTCCACTGTAAACGACATTCCCGTCAGGGGACACGGCAACGTCGGTGACATAATTCCCGTCAGACTCGTTCCACATTATCTCGCCGTCTGATGATATTTTATAAACGAAATTTTTCGTTGTCCCAACATATATTGGACCGTTGCCGTCCACAGCCAGTGCTTCAACATTCCCGTTTATTTGGGAGTTTGACCAAACAACCGACCCATCCTCTGATTCTATTTTTGCCACGCGCTCGTCATTCCCGCCACTGTATAGATATGCGTCGTCAGCCGATGATTCCAACGCCGCCACTTGATTCCCATTATGTACTGAGACGTTCCATGCAACACTTCGATTTTTTTCATAAACAGCCGTCACGTATCCACTGTTCTGCCCAATAAAGACGACATTGTCATCCGGTGGGGCCGCCCCGGCGCGCGCGGTATCTGCGAGAGAGGCTTGTTCGCCGAACCCGTACAACGGCGCAACCGTCGCCGTCACGAGTAGTAGCGCTACCGTCCCGACCCGCAGTAATTGGCGCAACTGTCCAATTCGTCGACTGCTATTTTTGTCTTGCATTCTCAGTGTAGCACCTCCGAAACTCGACTAACGAACTGTCCAACCGCCGACGCCGCACTCTCGACGTCGACGACGCCGCTCCAGGTCCCGACGACCGTCAGCACCAGCACGACGAACCCGATGAGCGACAATACGCGCGAGTACCGAGCGAGGACCACGAACGCGTCGGCGGCCTCGCGCAGGTACCACAGCGCGACGACGACTGCCGCCAGCCCGCCGATGGCGACGCCCTCGACGCCGACGTGACTCGCCAGCAGTTCGAGGAGCCCTCGGACGAGCTCGTAGACGACGGCAGCCATCACGCGAGCGTACCTCCAACTGCGCCCCCGCGGGGGGACCCCTGCGCTCTCATCTGAACTGCGCGCGCGTTAGGGGGCGATCGCGGCCGGCCGAGCGACTCGATTCGGGCCGATTCTGGTCGCTTGACCCCGGTGGTCACCGAGCGATTTTTCGAAAAAAGCGAGCACAGAATCATCGTCCCACCTCGATTTTGAGTTTGTACGAAGTCGCCGCCGGCATGTCCTTCCAGCGGAAGGTGTCGAAGTTCGTCTCATTGTACATCAACGCCTTGCCGATGGGGTACTCGTCGGTGACCTTCCGATTCATCCGAACCGATTCGAATCCGACGACGTCGCTGGCGGTCGTCGGATTGGCCGTCCCTGGCATCTGGATACGCCAGCGGATTTTGTGCCGGATGTGCCGGTGGATGTCGACCTCGGAGTGCCCGAACAGGAAGATTGACAGTCCGAACTTCCGGGCGTCGACCCACATGTCTTTCAGCAGTTCGATTTTTTGGAGTGTTCCGTACTGGTCTTTCATCGCACTCTGGGGCGCGATGTCGCCTATTTCGTCACAAATCCACGTCGTCCAGTGGTGCGGGCCGTGGTTGACACGGCCGAGCGCCCAGGCGAACCACCAGTGACTGGCGGGATCGGTCTCGGAGAACAGCATTTCACGGTTCGGTGGCGTGTCGTACTGTTTCTCCGGGTCGCGTTCGAGTATCTCCTGACAGCCACGCAGTTGTGGGTCCGGGTAGACGACGTGGAACGTGCCGGCGTCCAGCACGCGCCGGTTCAAGTCCACGGGGTCGGAGTACCGGCGGACCTCGCGGACGATCTCTTCCAGCTGGTCCACGTCGAGGACGACCGCTGGTTCGGTCGGATCTTTGCTCTGGAGACGGGCGCTCACCTCGACATCTTCTGGCAGACAGAGGACCGTCCACGGTGCCAGCGGGAGCCACTCCGAACGGCTGGACGACCCACGCCAGACGACTTTCTCGTCGTTGATGCCCATCATCCGGACGGCGACGTAGTTCGCCAGCGTGGACTTGCCCTTGCCGGGCTTGCCGCGGGCGAGAAAGTCGGTTCCGCCCGCGATGCGCTCACCGCCTGCGTTCCATGAGTGTTCCCAGCAGTTCGGGATGACGCCCTCGTATTCGAAATGTGAGGCGTTCCAGCGCGGGATACCGAACTGCTCTCGCATGTGTCGTGCGTCGGTCCACCGCGAGGAGTTCCCGGTCGCCTGCTCGGTCGACCGTACCGGATCGGCGAACTGTGTCAGCACCTCACGCGTCGTTTCGTCGTCGGCGAGACTCTCGTCTCCCCATTCAATCGAACTCATGCGTATTTCGCCTCCTGCTGCTCGCTGGTCTCGTCCGCGACCTCGCCGGCCCGCCCACTCAGCACACGCACGCCAGCGCGGAACTGCGGGAGCACGTGGTAGGCCGCGAACAGACGACGCGCTCGCTTGTGTCGTGGACTGTCGCCGGTCAGTACCTCGACCGTCGAGTCCTCCTCGTGGACACGAGTGACCCACTCTTTGCCGAGTTCGCCGTGCGTCGCAAGGAGGACGTCCTGGCCCCAGTCGAGTATCTCACCACGTTCGTTGAAGCCCGCCAACAGGTCGTCGAGGACGCGTTCTTGCCACTGTTCGAGTTCAGTCAGCGCCGGTCGCATCGCCACGAACTTCTGCCGGTCCGGTGCGTGACTGTCGTCGTCGCCAGCCGCGTCGACGTATTCCGTCGCGTCGGCCCGAAGGTGTCGGAACGCGTCCCGGTGGGCGGGCAGGACGTAGTTCGCCAGTAGCCGCTCTCGGAGCCTCTCGGCCGTGTCGGTAGCGAGGTCTCGGTTTCGGCCGCGACGTTCCGCCGGCACCACCAGCGCGCCGAGAAGGACACCCTGCTGGCCGCGGAACTGCCGCGTGAGGTCACTGTAGACCCGTCGGTCCAGCCGGCCGAGAGTGCGAATCGTCATCTCCTGCAACCAGCGCAGCACCCGGTCTTCCGAGGAGAGGCCGTCACGGAGTTCGTCGGCGCGTTCGCGAACGTCTTCGGACAGCGTGACCAGCGCCGGGCGGTACGGGTCCGGCGTGGCGTCAGTCGTCATCAGCCACCTCCCCGTTCCCGAGTGGCGGGCCGTCGCGCCGGTTCTCGGTCACCTCGTCGTCCCGCTCACCGTCGTCGACAGCCGCCGGGACTTTCTCGTCCGGGTCCAGCATGTCCTCGACGAGGGTACGGTCGTGGTCGGCGACTTCGCGGTCGACGTCGCGCTGTTTGCTGATGCGCTCGCTGTCGAGTTGGGCTTTCACCTCGTCGAAGCGTTTCGCGTCGTCGACGTCCTCGGCGTACTGGACCATCGTCCCGAACGCGGTCCGGAGATGGACTGGCGCCGGTCGCACCGCGGCTTTGCCGTCGACTGGCGTCGCCAGCCACACGAGGAGGCCGGCCGTCGTGACGGTCCCGACGGCCAGCGTCGATGCCACGCCGAAGTGGATCGACGCTAGCGCCAGCACAACGGCGCCGCCGATAGCCAGCCACTCCCCGGCGTGCACGCGGTTCAGGGGCGGCCAGTCGAATGTCCAGCCCTCCTTCTCGTAGAACAGCAGTTCCGGCGATTCGGGGTCGACGAGGAACATCTCGTCCCACTTACCGTCGACGGGGACCCGCGTCCGGAGTTGCTCGACGTTCTTCAGCTCGGCACTCTTGCCGAACACACGAGCGAGGAACGGGAACAGCCCCGGCGTGACGACCGAGACCGTCCCGTCGGGCTTCCGGACAATCTTCTCCTCGCGAACCTCCGCGTCGACGATATCGAAGGCGTCGTCGCCGGTCGGCGACTCGGCGTGTTCCAGCGTTGGCCGGACGAATCCGGCCTTCGAGACGTTCTCGGTGTACGTCTCCAGTAGGATGATGCCGAACAGGCCCACGACATACAACGAGACGATGTACTGGGCGTTTACGACGAGATTCGCCAGCCCCTCGTAGAACAACAGGCCACCGAGGCCCGTCCCCAGCGAGAGGGCAAACACCCACGGCAGATAGCCGTACTGTGGGCCGATTCCTGCACGGTCCAGCGCCCACTTACAGAGCCAGCCGACGGCGAACCCGCCAATGACGATGATCAGCAGGAAATCGACGATGACGCTGGCGATGTAGTCACCGGCGCTGTTGATGTCCACCGACTGGGTGGTGGCGATACTCTTGTGGCCGAAGTTGGCCCATCGCGCGTACTCCTTGCCCTCGATCCACATCGTCACGCGCACTGCCTCGTCGTGCTGGCGAAGTGGGATCTTCACTGTGGGCCGGCCTCGCTCGAACGTGACGTCGTGCGTGACGTGCGTGACGTTCCTCGCGACCGGGACAGTCGTGGTCGTGTTGCCCCGCTGGACCGTTTTCTGGCCTTTCTCCCAGTAGGCGACATGCACGGTCTCCTGTTGGTCGCCGTAGGTCCAGGTGCGGAGATAGACCGCGTTCCGACCGACCGTGTGACCGGGTGGGAGGTACTCGCCGCTGTCGGTCGCACCGGGGTTGGCGAAGGGGTTGTTGGCTGGCCAGTAGACGACCCAGAAGAACTGGTCTTGTCCCATCCGTACGCTCGGTGGGGAGTTCGCCTGTCGTGGGCCAGTCTTCGTGAGGTCGTCGAGGGTGAGCCCGCTCTCGTCGCTGGCGCTGGCGTTGCCGGCCGTCTCGTTCGTCGCCTGTTGGGCGTCGGCGACGCCGACGACCGGCGAGAGGACCAGCAGCCCGACCAGCGCCAGCAGCGCGATGGGCGCCCGATTCATCGCTTGTCGAGGTCCTCCAGCATTCGTGCGCGTCTGTCGACCCGCTTCAGCGCCACCAGCAGGCCCAGCGCAACGAGTAGCGCGAACCCGGCCAGCGAGTACTGGCCCGCTGACGCGGTCGCCGCGCCGATGTATGCCGCCGCTCCGAAGCCGGTGAGCGTCGCTATCGCTTCCGGCGCGACCTGTGGATGGGTCAGCGTCGCCAGCGAGTACGGCTTAGTCATCGGTCACCTCCGCGGCCTGGACGGCTTCGGTCTCGACGTGGCCGACGAGGAGTCGGCTTTCGGCGTCGGCGGCCGCACAGTCGCCCGAGCAGTACGTCCACTGGTCCGTGCACCGCTCCGTCACGACCGAGAGCGGGCCGAGCCGGGCGCGGCGAGGCGTGCCCGAGGCGTGCACTTCGACGTACTCGCTGACGCCGTCACGACTCGACTGCGACCGGATGTGCCCGCCGCAGGCCTCACAGTGTGCCTCACACTCCGGTCGGCCGTTGTCGTAGGCCAGCATGGCGCCGATGAGGGTGAAGAATCCACCAGCGACGAGGCCGACGACCGGGTCACTACCGAGCATCGCCCACTCGATCACTGTGTTTCCGATGGCCCACAGGCCGACGCCAGCAATCGCGAGCCCCAGCCAACCGCCGATTGAGAGGTCCGACAGTCGGACGTCGTCGAGCTCGACGAGGTCAGACATACTCGTCCACCTCCACGACGAGGAAGACGAGGCTGATGATCGCCAGCGCGATACCGACGTACTGGGACACGGTGAGCGAGACCACGCCCGACAACGCCCCAGCGCCGAGACCGCCAACGGCGAAGTTCGAGACGAAGTACGGGTGACTGACGACGAACTCGATAGCCATGCCGACGAGGTCGCCGAACTGGACGAGCCCCATCATCACGGCGCCACCGACAGCCATCGCGATGGCCGTCACCCACTGCGTAGTTCGGTCCCACGAGACGCTGAGGTCCTCACTCCGGGCGTATGCGACGGCGAACCGAAGGAGGAACACCGTGCCGAGGATGGCGACGAACACGCCGATGCCGGCCACCGGGTCCATCGTTGGCACTATCGCTCACCGCCCGGTCCGCTGTTGGTTCGCCCGCTCGGTGCGGGGTGTCGAGACGACTGTTCAGTGTGTGGAGTTCGTGTCATCTGTTGTCGAGAAACGTCTGCACCCGGTTGACGAGGCGGTCGAGCTGGACGGCGACGAACACGATGGCCGCCGCAATCAGCAGCGTCGTGCCCTCCGACCCGTAGCCGACCTCGGGCAAGAGTGTCGTCGCCGTCGTCGCAATCGCCGGGAACCAGTACGGCGACGTCGTCGAGATGAGTGCCCACGCCGGCTCTACCCAGCCGATACTGAGTTGGCCGACGGCACTCACGACGACCGCGACCGTCGTCAGCGGGTGCAGCAGTAGGTTCTTGAGTCGTTTCATGGTCAGGTCCCGGGAATCAGCATGTACAGTTTCCAGGCGATCGCCGGCAGCCGTTTCAGCAGCTCCCAGCCGAGGTACACGAGCACGGCAGCGAACCCGACCGCGAGAAGCGGTGCGGCCCATCCAGCGCTGGCTATTACCCCCGCAATCGCCTGCTGGACCGCCGAGTACGCACCGAGGAGATCGACACCCAGCGCGCCGAACGCGTTGGTCAGCGTCACCCGGATGACGTCGAACGTGCCGGCGACGACGTCGAACATCGCCAGAATGGTGTTCACGCCGAAGGCGCCGACGTTCAGCACTGCGTTGATGATGTACGCCGAGATGATGCTCCCGACGAACGCGACCGGATTCGATGCAAACTGAAACAGCGTCTTCGCGACGCTCTTCGGCGCCTGGAGCGTGAACAGCGTCTCGGTGTCATCAGCGGACACGAGACACCACCCACGCTATCGGATACAGCGTTGCCAGCACGATCACCAGCGCCACGACGTAGCCGGCGAGTCCGGCCTCGGCGACGTACGGTATCGCCGCCGCGAACCCGCGGTCGATGATGACCGCCGGCAGGCCGTAGACGACTTCGACCGTCGTCCCGAGGAAGTCGGTGAAGCCGGACAGTAGCCCCAGTGGGACGTCGACCAGCGACAGGAACGCCGAGATGGTGCCCTGGAAGTACGCGAGGATGCTCGCCCCGAAGATGAGGGTCAGTAGTCGCCCCCAGCGGATCGAGACGCCGTTCTCGGCGATGTAGTCGCTGATTTCGACCATGCTACCCCTCTTCCTCTTCTTCGGCGTCGATGATGCCCGGCGTCGGGACGTCGAAGCCGGTCCCAATCAGCGGGAAGAAGTTCGTCGTATCCTCCTCGCTGATGTACGCCAACAGGACGTAGAACGCCAGCAGCACGATGGCGAAGGCGAAGACGAACGACAGCGGGCTGGCGAACCGGCCGCCCGGGCCGATCGACAACGCGCTGGCGATGGCCCCGAAGTTGATAATCTGAGCCGCCCCGCCGAACACGGCGTTGATGAGGTCGCCGGCGACGGCGATGAACACCTGCGTCGGGACGATGAACACGTCCGCCAGCGTGAAGATGCCGCTGGCGAGCGCCGCGCCGAACGCGAACAACACGGCGCCGATCCCCTGGAAGAGGACGGCGCCGATGCTCCCCGCGTCGGCCGCCCGGTCGAACAGACTCCGGACTCGTGGCCCACCAGCCGACACGGTTACGACCCTCCGAGCTTCCGCTTCAGGCCGACAGCGCCGAGGATGACGCCGACGACGCCGGTTACCTGCGCCCAGATGGACGAGAAGAACCCGTTGTCCGATGTCCCAGTCGGGCCGCCAGTTAGCGACTGCTGGATGGTGTCGACCTCATCGTTCTGGTAGAGGATGACCATGTGGACACGGTAGTTCGTGTCAGCGCTGGCGTCGGTGACGAACGTCGCCGTCGAGCCCTGTGAGCCGAACGTGTCCGTGACGCTCGTGTAGGCGCCGTCCTGGTCGGTGAGGTTGCCGAAGTCCTCGGTCGTGTCGGCGCCGGTCGCGACTTCGGCGATAGCATAGCGCGACTCGACAAGTCCTTGCTCGAACTCAAGCGTGATTGTGCCGTGGCTCAGGTCGATGGCCGATGGCACTTCCATGTCCGCGTACAGTTCGAGCTTCTGTGGGTAGTTGTAGTCGTCCGCCGACGAGACGTTCGTCGAGTACTCCTCGTCGTCGGTGATGTCAGAGAGCTGGTACTGGACGTCGTAGACGTGCAGGTCGTTGATGACCGCGTCGTCGTAGATGCCGCCCAGCGTGTCGAGGCCGGTGATGTTGGCGACGCCGCCCTCGTAGTAGTTCGTGACCGTCGTCGTCTCGAGCTCGCCGTCGCCGTCAGTGTCGCGCTCGATCTCAGCGAGGTCGGCCTCGCTCTTCTTGTCCAGATCGAGGCCGGCCATCGTGACCGTCACGTCGTTGTCGACGCCGACGATCTCGACTGTCTGGATGCCGTCGAAGTTGCCGTCACCGCTGCCGGCCAGCGGGAGGTTCGAGAGCTTCTCGGCAAAGACGATGCCGTTGCCCGTACTGTTGGCCGCGATATCGTCCGCCGAAGCGTCGGCCGACCCGTTGATCTCGGCGTAGCGGTAGTCACCGTCGGCGTCGACGGCCCGTATCTCGGCGGTTCCGGAGAGCGTGTCGACGTTCAGGACCGTCGTTAGCACGCGCTTGTTGGGGTCGGACTCGATAGACACGTTCTCGGCGTACGCCGCCGTTGCGGTCTCCCCGCTGGCGACGGTGGCGGCGAACTGGAGTTTGTCGACGCCATCGGCGTCAGCGTCGGTCACCGACATGGACGAGGAGGCCCCGCTTGAGGTCGTCCAGTCCGACGCGACGGTCCAGTTCGCCGAGTTCGACGATTCACCGTCGATGCGCGGGAACAGGTGATACGCGTCGGCGTCGATCTGGTCGAAGCGGACGCCGACGGGCGTGTCCTGGGACTGGTTGACCGTCGCCGGGAGTTCGGTTATCTCACCGGAGTCGTTGTAGTACTGTGTTGCCGAGGACATCTCCGAGTTGTCCCACTCGTCGATAACGAGTTCGTCCTCGACGGCGGTCGGATTCGGTGCTTTGTCGGAATTGAAGTTCAGGCCGGGCGCCGCGGTGGCGGTCCCGGCGATGGGCGATGCGATAACCGTCAGGGTGAGGAATACGGCCAGTATTGCGCGTCTCATTCGTTCTGGTGGCGGTTCCGGTCGCTACCCGTGGTCGGCTGGTCGGTGCCGCCGTCGGTCGCTGGCGTCGGCGTTGGCTGGTCCATGTCGGCCTTTGCGTGGTCGACGAGGGTTCGTGCGCCCCGTCGGCCGGCAACCCAGAGCGTTCCCAGTACGAGCGGGAGCGCCAGCAGGATGGCCGACAGGCCGGCCCAGTTCGCCGTCGCGAGGATCGACGCGATGGTCGCGTAGCCGGCGAGATGGACGAGGGTGGCGCGGTCGTTCATGTGCCACCCGCCAGCAGTTCGCCGGCGAGGTCGCGGCTGGCACCGGCCGCCTCGCGGCGGGCTCGCTCGCGCCGTCGCTCGTCGACGTTTCGCCACTCAGTTCGGAACGGTCGATTCGCGGTGTCGTCCGCGCTGTCCGGCGATTCGTCGCCACCGGACGGGTGGTCGGTCATGGGTAGGGGTACAGGCCCGCGGTTCGACCGCGGGTTGGCCGCGAATGCGAGTCTCAGGCCATATACCCGCCGCTGAGTACACAGAAAGTGTACCGACGGTGCACCAGCGTCACCATAGAAGGTACGTTTAATAACCTAGATATATCTCTTCCGCTATGCAGAAGCTCCAGAACCGCAACGGGAGTGGTGTGGCGACTATCCCGAAGGATTTCCTCGATCGAGACGGCCTCCTCGACGACAGTGGCGAACCCGACGAATCGCACCTCACTGTCGACCGACTCGGTGAGCGAGTCTACGCGGTCCGTGTGTGCGATGGCGATGTGCCGGAATTGACCGAGTGCGAGGCGATTCAGCGTGTTGCCGCTGAGCGTATCCTTGAAGAGAATTTTCTCGGACGGCGCCAGGGTGAGTGATTACTGATCGAGAAGAGATCAGTAAAGACCAGTGAGTTAATCTGCCGGTTAGCAATCTACCTAGTGACTTCCAGAAGTTGTCTGCCGAATATAAAGAATGTTGTTAGAAGGACATGGTTGGTGGAATTTACCCAACCAAATATGATCTAAAAATGTGGATTTCGGCTTCTGACACTTACTCTTATTCAGGGAGTTCTCTGGTGACAGCATGTTCGAGAAGATCTAAATGTACCTGTGCGATTGATGGTGCTGAGATGTGGTGACTCAGCGAAACAACTGTGGGACCTGGATCATCGTGTGCGTCTGCGACATCGACCTTAACTTCGACACCTGAGTCATGCTTAACGGCGGAACTGGTGCGACGGTGCGTATGTCTGAACCCGAGTTCGTCGCACAGGCCGGGGGCAGCGAACTTACCGCTGAAATCTAACACTGTGTCGGGTTTTGAATACTCAATTACCTCTCGAAGCGTTTCACGGGAAAATTGTTCGTATGCCTTAACCGCTTCCTCCGAAGCGTTGTCAAGTACATCTCGGTGATGACTTTTGTTTTTCGTCCGGAGTGGATAGAAATTTGTCTCGATTGACGTACTAAGAAGATGTTCCTTTCCTTGGAATAGATAGTTGCGCATTTTATTTGCGACGGTGTAGGATTTATTTCCGGGTTCGTAGTGACCACTGTCCGGAAGACCAAATTCCGGCTCATCTTTTAGAAACGGCTTCATATACGAGTGGTATTCATCGGCATCTCGCTCTCCCCCACCTGGGTTATATCCGACGATGACAATATCTGCGTCATCTCGAATAGGGCTGGTAAACAGTTCAAATCCAGATTTGTGATTCGGGAAGTACGTTTCCCAAAGGTCAAGCATCTCGGCCTGTTTCTGTTTACCCCAGTCTTCTTTCATATTGTATATGAATCTGCAGCCCCGTTGTATTAATTCATAGGCATGTTTGGTGCAGTGATATCGGACAAATAGTCCCCACTTTCAAATTCTTCTGGCTCCGTCGGACCTGTTCCTCAGTAATGAGCTGTCTGAGATTTCAACAGGGCTAAAGAATCGTAATCTACCGGTTGTTCTCGGCAGAGTAGATCTGCCTTCGGAGTTGGTCAACGACCTACGTCAGCCATCGACTTGATAATATTCTCTTCGGTCGGGGCTGCCAGATACGGCTCGATCGCATCGTAGGACGACCATCCACCGAGTGCCATCACGATTCGAGGGGAGACGTTCTCCTCGACGAGTAAGTGGTTCGCCCAGCAGCGCCGGAGGTCGTGCGTAGATATCCGTCGGTAGTCGTTGTCGCCCAATTCGTCGGCGGCGTGGTCGGCTGCATCTTCGACCTGTTCGTTCCTTAACCAGACGGTGCCTTTTTGAAATTCCTACACATTTGAATATATATTCATGGGAGATAATCCCGCCAACGAGCAGTTACAGGAACGAATTGATGAATTGGAGGACCGCGTCGATCAACTGGAAGACTCTCAAGAAATCATAGTATCACAAATAGATGATTTATCTGAGGATGTGAGAGAACTCTCTTTGTTACAGAATCGAATTGCTGAGAAGTTGAGCGACCTCAACAACAGAATTTAATCTGGTTGATTATACTAACTGACCGGACCTCGAAAACCCAGGCGGAGAGTTCACAGCTCGTCAAGTCCGTCGCGGACAGTCGGTCTAGGCATTCCTGTGGATTCGACAATCTCGTCGACGTGTCGATCGCCGAGCGAATCGGGATCCAGGTTGTTCTGGAGCGCCCAGTACCGGATACCAGACGTCGGGTTGTCGGTATACTTCACGACACGTCCATCCTTGAACCGGCCAATCTCTCCGCGCTCCACTAGCTCGTTGAGCTGCTTAGAGAGCCAAGAACGATGGGAGGCCGAATTATATTCCTGGACAAGCTCATCACAGGAGTTCTTCACAAAGTCGACCATCTCTTCGGAACTCCGTGGCACACCCATTTGCGAGACACAGGTATTCAGTAACTCGAGGCGCCGCGGGAGCTCATCTGGGGAGGCATTCGTCTGAACGCCATCTGCAGAGATATATCCATTCGCAATCAGAAAGTCGCGAAGCCTCGCCGGATTGTCCATGAGCAGACTCTGCAGTCCATCGAGAGTGGATCGGTCTAATTTCGCAAGTTCGGTCTGAAGACGGTCAGGAATCATATTTTACTCTGTAGTATCCGCGTCGTGGACCGCAGCCGAGCGCGGTGTTTCGAACGAGGGGTCCCAGAGACTTAGGGTATGTTGATACGTATCTCCGTCCCATTTGACGCCGTTGACCCGCTCTTCCGGACGGTACCGCTTGTCGACGGTCACCTCCTGATCAAGTTCGTTGTACGCATGGATCGCGTTGAAGAACTCGAAGTCATCGGAGGTGAACACACTGCTGAAGGCCTCTCGCGCACTTCTTCCGCTGCGGTCAGTATCACTCGGCTTGGCCGTACTGTTGGGGTGCGTGTGTACCCACACGACCAACTTCGGATGCGTATCGCCAGGGTAGGCGCGTTCGATGGCGCGAGCCACCTTCCCCATCCTTGTGGCGAGAGTGGTGGGTGTAGCTTTCGTGAACCACTCCGGGTCATCCAGCCTGAACACCACGTTCGGGACGGTATAGGTCGACCCAGCGATGATGTATCCCGTCTCGACGCGCTTTCTGGCACCGTCTTTCCCTGCGGCACTCATGTTACTCACCAGGTGCCGATTCGACGGGAGGACGAACATGCCCCGATCGTACTGATCAGCAATCGGCGGCGCATCATCCGGATCGGTCGTCTCCGGATCAAGCGGATCAACAGCCGGGCTATCCGGACTGACAGTGTCAGATTCCGGTGCTGACCGGCCTGGTGTCGATGGCGTGGACGGATGAGGATCGGGAGTGCTACCGGGTGTGGAGATCGATGTATCATCTCCACCACTCCCTCCATCATCGGGATCAACCTCGATTACCCGTGAAGCGAACCAATCGGAATCGAGGACGCCTGACGGGTCGTCAGAGGTCACGTTGACCGACGTGAAGCCGGAGGCATTCGTCGAGACAGTGACGTCCGAGCTGGCGTTCTGTGATGTCTCTTGCCCTCCGCGACCGTTTCCAAGCCTATTGAACAACCAGTCGAACATGGGATTAGCTGTTCACGCCGACGTTGATACTCCACGGGCCAACGAACATCATTGCCACCAGTGCGAGCCCCAGCAGCCCCAGCAGGGCACCCACGATGGGATCAACGGGGAGTCCACTGCCTTCGTCACCGTTGCTGCTCTGGCCGCCAGCTTCGGTGGCCTGTTCCTGCTGATTCTCCTCAGGCCCGGGGTTGGGCTCGACGACGTCGAACGTCAGCGACATTCCGTCGATCTCGGTGGCCATGTCCTTGTGACCGACCGGCCACGCGGTCACGTAGGCAGTGACAGTCCGGTCACCAGTATTGGTGCTGTAGACTCGTGCACTGATGTCACGAATCCCCTGGTTTGGCGAAAGGACGAACGTCCCGGAGTACATGCCGGCACCAGCGGAGAACGAATCCGTCGTTCCCTCAACGCTCATGCCAGACGGAACCTCAAGACGGACCTGGACCCGAACATCACACTCGTAGGTCGGATCGAGGGCGAATCCACCCTCGATTCTTCCCTCCTGTTCACTGGTTATCTCTGACTGGCCAGTGTACAGACGGGTGGAATCGAGTTGTGGCGGCATCTGTGGGTCACACGATTCTGCCGTCTGAGTCGCCGTCGGCGTCGGGGTGTCCGTCGCCGTCTCGGTACTGTTTTCTTGGGCAACGACACCGGCCGTCCCGGCTATCATTAGCCCTGCTGCCGCAACCATCACCACTGCAATCTGTGCGAACGTTCTGAGTTCAGTCATGCGCTGCACGTGTTTACCATTTGACTAACTTTACTTAAACTCTTTCCTGTAAAGTTTATATGTAAATTCGGGACTGGTCGTTTCAGGCCAGTCAGGAGATCTGCATGTGTCGTTAGTATGGTAGAGAGATGGTTGCAGAGCGGTGTCAATCTTAGCGTGAAGGAAGCGGTTGAGCTAGGGTAAGTTGGTGAGTTCACAATGCTCGACCGCATGGTCGAGAAGGCACGCGAGAAAGAAGTATTTTCACGTGAGGACACGCCGACGGAGCAGCGTGTCCTCGCGGCGTTTCTGTACCATGCGGCTTGTCGTACAGAAAGATAGCGCCGTTCGTGAACCGGTCCTATGAAGCTATTAGAAAGTGGTTTCACCGGTTGAAGCGGCGTTTAAGCTTGACTGCCGGGACCGACAAGAGACCGCCGTCGACGAGACGAAAATCGAAATCGACAGCGAGGAGGTCTACGTGTGGGCGGTAGTCGATTGTGACACATTAGAAGTGCTAGCTGTGGATTTCTCGCCCGGTCGGTCAAGTTTGGATGCGCTGTTGTTTCTCAAGGACGTACTCAAACGGTGCCGCGGTCGCCCGCGGGTGCGGGCCGAACGCGGCCTGTGGTACGACTAGCCGCTTGAACTCCTACACTGCGAGTACGAACGCGAAATGTGGGGAAATCGGTCACTCATCGAAGCTTGGTTCGGCCTGTTCAAATATCGAACCAGACGCTTCTGGTACCGATTTCCGTATCGCAGCTCCACCAAATCCACTAGGTCATGGCTCAAAGCCTTCGCCACACTCCACAATGCTACGCTCTAACCTTGACACCGTTTACGGTGCCATCCTCACATTGTAGTCGGCGGGGATATTCTCACTGTATTAAGATCGCTTGACCCACAGAATGGTAGTAATGACAGCGAGTATAGTCACGATTATGTTAAATCCATCACCCGCTCCCGTAATTGGCTGTGGTTCGATGCCTTCCTGCTCAGCGTTCGGTGAGACTATTTCCGTACCCTGTTCGTTAGCACCGTTTTCAGTTGCGTTGACTTCTACTGTATTCAATTGCACATCCCTACGCTGATTTTCTCTCCCGAAGTAGTAGACTGCTTGACCCCCGATATTGTACTCACCAGGGTCGTTAATTCGCATTCGGATCACTATATTACGGTCGTCGCCAGGGCCAACGGTGAAGAAGTTAGTAGATTTACGACTAGTGGGGTTAGCGCCTGCAACACTACTAATTGAGATCCCCGTATCGGGTAGCGTAAATTCTAATTTCACCTCCATCGATCGATCATTGACTTGGTTACTAGCACTCAACTGAAGCTGAACTGTATCGCCTGATTCGATCTGGTCCCTATTCGATGTAAGTTGGAAATTTGCGCTGTCCTGCACATCAATAACCTCTGAGGAGATTTGTTTGTGGCTACCGATCACTGACTTAACACGGACTCTATGGGTCCCTGCGCTGGAAAACTGCACAGGAACTACTTTTCCTTTCTTTTCGTATACACCGTCATCGTCAATATCCCACTCATACTCGTCAACAGTGACGTTCGAATCTGCTCGTAATGTGAACGACTGCCGGATGCTTGGTTTAGATACATTAGTCGAAATAGTCGGCTCAGGTGCGGGTTCAACGATAATTAGTTGCGTATCTGTTTCTGAAGCAGCACGATTGTCCTCCACTCTTAGACGGATTTCGTACTCTCCCTCTTCAGTAAATCTGTGTGTGAAATACTCTCCTGAATAGCCTATGGTAGATGTCTGAGATAACTCCTCAATTGACCACTCATACTCATCTATATGGCCATCCCGATCTTCTGAGTTGTTACCATAGCAGTGAATGCGTTCGCCTACAGCAATAGTAGTGGGTCGGCAATGAACGTCCGGGTTCGGAGATTCGTTATCGGTCATTTGAATGGTCTCTGTTGCCCTATCTCTATTGCCATCGTCATCCACGACAACTAACTGGAGAGTAATATTGTAGGTTCCAGGGTTATCCCAGATTCCGCCTATTGTGGGAACGAACTCTTTTCCAGTATGGAGGGTTGATCCTGTGCCATCTTTCCAAATGTATCTATCTATATGCCCGTCAGGATCTGAACTGCGTTCGCCCGAGCAGTCTGGATAATTTGGCTTGACAACCACATTTTTTTCACAATCAATTACTGCTCTCGGAGAACTGCTTGCCTCTAAGCCCTTCGTCTCGTATGCGGTGTAGCCCCATTCAGATACAACTTTTTTATCTGGAACTCCATCATAGCTCCCAGAGAGATGGATTTGTTTTGACTCAATCCCCGCCGCCGGTTGGGCCAATCCAACAATGACAAGTATAAAAACGACCAGGAATCCAATTATAGCCAGACCAACCCTACCCATAATTATGTATATCTTAGGACTCTTGATAGAGAATACTTGTGGTCAGCCTACCGGTGGTGTTTACCTATGATTTCACATCTGAGTCAACTATACTCGGTAGTTCCGGCACCGTCTAGTTAAGGAACGAACAGGTCGAAGAGTGAGTGATTCATGCTACTCTCAGACCTGCTCAAGGAGAGGTTAGACACCGCTACGCTTGAATGTTGGTAGCGGGAGCGAACGGCGGCGCCCGTCCGGGCGTTCGCCGTTCGGCTCCATGCTGCTGGTCTTTCTCTCCGAGAAATAGAAGCAATTCTCCGGCTTCTCGGCGTAGATCGCTCGTTCCAGGCAATCTGGCAGTAGGTGCATCGGCTCTCTGACAGCCTGCCAGACCCGCCGACGGCAAAGCCGAGGCGGGTCGCGGTCGACGAGACGGCTGTCAAAATCAATGGCGATCAGTCGTGGCTGTACGCTGCAATAGACCTCGACACGAAGCTGATCTTGGATATCGCTCTGTTCGACCGACATGGTACCGATTCGGCGGCTGCATTTCTTCATGCAGTCACCGAGAAACACGACTGCTCGGAAGCAGTGTTTCTTACAGATGCTTTCGGATATCGGACTGCCTTCTTTCGATTAGGAATCAACGGTCGGGTCGATTACACCAACCGAAACCTGATCGAAAAGTGGTTTCAGACGTTCAAAATGCGAGTCGACCGTTTCCATCATTCGTGGGTGAGCAGTCAGCTGAGCGTCCGCCAGTGGCTTGCAGTGTTTGTTCATTACTACAATTGTCAGCGACCGCATCAGGCGTTGAATGATCGAACACCAGCTCAGGAGGCTATCTAGACAGTGCCGTTGATGATGTTGACGACGGTGAGGACACCAAAGGACAGCAAACAATCATATCCGATTATAACTAACATCTTATTCACAATCACCCGTACGGCCATCGGTGTAGGATTGATTTTGCCCACACCACATCTCAGAGTACGATTCGAAATCGGTTGAATCTATTAGAAACTGCATTTGGAACGGACTCCATGGGGTTGAGCCTCGACGAAAACCGATTCGTGGTAGTGGCCACAACCCACCCACCAACGGTGGCCACTACTCATCATTCTGGTTGGTGAAAATATACTGTTCAGGTAAAATTGCGCTCTGTCCGTAGTAGTTTCAGGATTTGTTTATATACTGTACTGTTTGAGTTCATCGATAAAACTAGGACTCTTGGGTCCGTGGCCACGAATATGGGGAAGATCCCGAGTCAAGTTCGTATTAGAACCGATCCTGAGGATGGCTACGGACACCGATATGAGTCCATCCAAAACGCGAAGGAAGTCTTTGATGTCGGGAACAATACTGCCGCAGTCATATCGGCGACTCAGCACTCTTATCAGGATATTCGTAACAAGCGTGAAGCGATTGAATACCTTGCCGAGCATGTGGGTGACGAGGTCCTGGAGGAAGTGGCTGAGAGATTATCAACTAGGCAGATGTCTGTGGAACTAGAAACAGAAGTAGTCATCAGGACTGAAAAATAATCGTCTATTCTGTCACCTACTCAGCGTTTCTACTCGTAGCATTTCAAAACCGAGTCTAGATTTGGGAACGCCTTTTCCAGATTCTCTCGAGACGACTCCCTGAGAAACTCCTTCTCTCTCCCACCGGATAGAATATCTTTGATTTGGCGTTTCAGGTCGTGCCGGTCCTCTGCCTCTAGCTCAGTTCCCCATCGGTGGTAAAGTAGAGTGGCTATCCCATCTTCCATACACTCAAATTCGTCACCGATTATAGCAGAATACACCCTCATATTTTGTGAGCCAACCTCCAACTCACATCTAAATGCACCCTCTTCCAATTGATTGATTGAATAGTTATTGTCTCTAGCGATATCCTGGATCTTCTGTTCTAAATCATCCTCGGGACTATCCCGGACGTGCTCTCGATCCGTGATGAACAGAAAACTTCGCGTTGTGAATTTTGCTTTGAAAATTGGGAGCGCATCCAATGCGTCAAAACCCCTTTTTTGATTAGTAGGGGTCTCTCGCTTTTTCCCGACAATAGACAGATTCCGATCTGGTCTCATAGGGAACACAAGCTGCTGATTTTCGTCATAGTGCTTAGCAAGATGTCCCAACCGCTTACGATCCGTTCTGCCGTCTCCTGTAAGGACTACAGATGCGACAGGTCCACTGTCGTCTTTTTCTTTCACCACCTTCATAAATCAAATTCTTCTGAGAGAAACCTGGGATCCAATCCAGCACTGTCCATTAGTATCTCTAACTCATCCAAAGTCAGTGAATTATGAGATAGGATATCGTCATTGGATTTTGAAAATTGAAGAACGGACCCATCATCCGGCATTACATCCAATACTGTGGATAATACGTCGATACTATGAGTTGACGCAATAACTTGAATGTCTTTTTCATTCAGCCATTTTAAGACTGTCCTCATCAGGCTCGGATGCAGAGATGATGCGATATCATCCCAGAGCAGAATTTCCGGCTCGTACGTTTCAACTGCTAAAAATATTGGAATCATGCGCGCGATTCCAGTCCCTAAATCTTTGATTTTCACATAATATGGGTCTCTATTTGGGGGATTCTTTCTTGCTTCAAGTGTTTCTAAATATATTTCAGAATATTGGTCCCCAATACACTCATTAATCAACTCCGCTGCTCGAGTATGTCCATTCGCCTTCTCAATTTGTGCCCGACGCTTCTTCAGATATTCTAACATCTGCGCTGATTCCTGTTTCCCTGACCGAATCAGCATCGTAACATCATTAGTATTCTCGACATTGATGCCATGGTTTGAAAGGACATTCTGTGATGGACGGTTTTTACGTCCCATGTTGCCGAATTTTTCAACGTGAACATTTGACGAAATTATTGTTTTCCCATTGGTGCCCTTAATTTTAAAATCTACTTCTGCTTCCCCCGAATACCTGTAAGCGAGATTGTTGCCGCCTCTGTCACTTTTGACATAATCCACCTTTTTGCCATTATGTATTCTACCATTCCCACCCAATATTAGATAAATAGCCTCGAGAAAACTGGATTTGCCCGCATTATTACGCCCCAAGATTAGCGTAAAGTCGGACAAATTAATCGACCCCTCCGTCTTGTTAATTCCTCGAAAATTGCGAATTTTTACTGATTCAAGCATTATCAGACAATTTTACGGAGTTAGTATGATTCTTGGGGTAGTTGAAACAGTCACAGTTCGCCTAGGACTCGATGAGTCTCCCGGAACTCTAGCACCAGTTTATATACCCGTCTGCCATCATCCTGACACGCGATGATAACCGACCCGCAAGTATTCGACGACGAGCACCTTCCCCGTCGCCTCCTACACAGAGAAGCCGCTGTGGGTCAACTCTCGCGAGCGTGGGAACCTGCCCTTGACGGCGATTCTGCGAACGACGTTCTCCTCCACGGTCCCAGCGGCGTGGGAAAGACAGTACTCGCCCGGCACTCGCTGGAGAAGCTCACCGAACAAGCCGATGTCCAATCTGCCTTCGTGCGCTGTCTCGGCAAATCGACGGCGGGTGTCATCCGCTCGACCCTGAACGAACTCCCCGGTGAGCGCCTGCCAGTCAACACGCCCCAGGAAGATCTCTGTAGCGAACTGCACGATCGCGTCGATGAACCGGTCATCGTCATCCTCGACGAAGCCGACGACCTCCCCGAGACCGACGCACTCGTTCGGCTCGCCGACGTCGACAAGCTCGCTGTCACCGCCATCTGCCATGACCAAGACGACTGGCTCGCGAAGGTCGAACCGCCAGTCAAGCGACGGTTCACGTTCGAGACTGTCGGGCTCGAACGCTACGGCGTCGACGAACTCGCGGACATACTCGAGGCACGAACTCGGCGTGGGCTCCCACCCGAGAGCGTCACTAGGACTCAGCTTGAGACCATCGCCGACGAGGTCGCCGGTGTCGCACGGAACGGGATTCAGGCACTCCGACAGGCGGCTCTCGAAGCGGAGCGGAACGACCACGACTCGATTGGGGAGTGGGAGATGGATGTCTGTTTCAAACTCGCCCGCCGTTACATCCGCGAGTCGAACTTACATACGCTCCCCTTCCACCATCAACTGCTGTACGAGCTGATTCGTGTCGGTGACGGGTTAGAGCCTGCAGAGCTGCACACTCGGTACGAAGAGGTCGCCGACGATGTCTACTACGGTCGCGAACGGACGCCGGTCTCCGAACGGGCTCGACGGACGAAGCTCTCGAAGTTGGAGGATTACGACCTAATCGAAGTTGTGGGTGAAAACCGGCATAGAGAATACCGTGTCTGTGACGAGGATGTCGGACCTCCGATTGCTTTGAATCTCAAAAGTAAATGTGAGTCATAACCGCTTCAGCCGAGTTATGATATCGACCAATTTGTCATCAAAAACGAAGGCAAGTACAACAAATGTAAAAATCAAAGCACCACCCATCCTGACAGACCTGGTGCTGTACCCCATAATATCTATTGCTTGAATCATACCTGTGACGGCCAAAATTGAAGTTAATGTGAATATCCCCCGGTTTGTGCCAATGCTGGCCTTCTTTAAATTCCTGTCATGAGCAACATCAAACCCCTTTTCAGTTAGAACGGCCTCAGAAAATCCAACATCTTTGTTTATTTCAATCAGTCCGACATTCTGCATGTGTTTAAGCGTGCTATCTACATTCTCTGTGTCCTCATCTGACAGCCTAACTTCATTTGATAGGCTCTTCAGAAGAGCTTGGGTGTGCATCTCTTTGAGATGATGCTTATCTTCTGCTGTCTTTCCATTGATATCGGCGCTGGCTAAGTGACTTCCATCGTTTTTATTCAAGTGACGTAAAATGCGCGCCCAGTCAGAATTTTCCATGTTGGTAGATTAGAGTTGATTGATAAACACATTACGACTACCCCTCAGAATGTTAAATAAAACCCTTCGACTTGTTATGACGCGATATTTGGAGTTGATAGCTGATAGACCGTCGAATGAACGCACTTCTGTAATGGCGATGGTGCCACCTTTCTCGCGGAAGTGTAGCACCTTTTTAACCCCAATCACCCCGTCAGTCGTCGATGTATGCCCGACACCATGGAGGTATACTCTGGCATTGAGGTCGAAGTAGAGCACGTGAAGTCGCTCGCCAAAGGCGGGGCACGGTTCGACATCACCGCCGACGACGGCCGCAGGTGGCGCATCGATCTGAGTCGGACCGGCGACGTCGAGGTCGTGACGAGCTGGCGCGACGACACGCTCGCCGATATGGATGTGCCCGAGTGGATCGACGACGTGACCGCACGACTTGCACGGGCCTGAGAAATGTCAGTCGCTGTCTTCGATAGGCTCGAGCTCGCTCGCATCGAGTTCCTCGTCGAGATACTCTTCGCCCTTGTCGGAAATGCGGTAAAGACCACGCGATATTCGCTTGACAAGCCCGTAGCGTGCAAGTTTCGGGAGACGGTTACTTGCGTGACCAGCGACAGGGCCACCAAAATCTTCGACTGCCTGCGGCGTCAGGTTCCCCTCCTCTCGGAGAAGCTCCAGTATCCTATCGTCACTGGGTACCATCCAATCCGCAGGTTCTCGCATCGTATTAGCCCTGTTCACTGTAGAACTCATAGTAGCGTCGGTTACTCCACCTTACTGCTAGAAAGAACTTAGTAATTAGGTATATCTCAGCATCCACTTCGGAACTCTCAGTAAGCATTATGTGACTGGGAGCTTCACGGGTAACTGGAAGTCGAGTTCATCTGGGCATAGGAATGCCCGACGTGTTGGTGCACGTCGGACTCGGCTTCTGAACCCGGCCTAGGGTTTCGAGAAGCCATGAAATACGACGTAAACCGGGCTATTGAAACTAGCCCATCGACCAGCGGTATAGCCGGCCGTGCAGACGGCCGAAATCGAGTTGTGACAGGAGGGACGGCGTGACCGACGTCGACGCCCCGACCGTCGGACACTCGCCACCGAACCGTCCCGACGACCACGTCGTCGCAGGATACCTCGGTGAGACGGAGACGACGACAGTCGCCGGACACGAGACTCTCAGCGTCGTCGTGTGGACCGGTGACTGTCATCGGGAGATGTTCGAGTGCGTCGACTGCGGGCTCGCGAGTGATTCGGTCCACCAGTTCCTGACGGAATCGTGTGCTGACCCCGAGACCTACACCTGCGACCTCTGCGGTGACCCCCACACTTCTCGTGGAGAAGCCATCCAGTGCTGTAGCGACCGACTCGGAGGTGTCCCGGCGTGAGCAATCTCGAGTGGCCCGCGGGCTTCGAGCGGACGCCGCCGGTCGAACGGTATCCACACCGGAGCTTCGAGGTCTCACTCGGTCGGGCACTCGACGAACTCGAGGCAGAACTCGATCGACTCGGCGTTGACGACTGGCGGCTCTCGACCGACGCCGAGCAGCGGAAACGGGACAGTCGACCCTACTCTCGGGCCAACCCTGACGACCCATCGGTGGTCGTATACTGGACAATGGACGGCGAGCAGTTCGCCGTCGGTTGTGACCAGTACAGCGACCTCCGAGACAACGTCCGAGAGATCGGCCACTACATCCACGAGAAGCGCAAGATGGAGCAGCGCGCCGTCGTGACCGGCGAAGCCGAGTTCTCGAACGCTCGACTCCCGTCGGGTGACGAAGACGCCGTAATCGCCGATGCACCCCCTGCTCACGAAATTCTGGGCGTCTCGCGTGGTGCCGCCGACGAACGCGTTCGCGACGCCTTCCGGGAGAAGGTGAAGCAAGTCCATCCGGACACGGCGAACGGAGACGAGTACGCGTTCAAGCGCCTGAAGCGAGCACGGGAGGTGATGCTCGATGGGTGACCCGGCGTCCCCGATTCCCGCGTACGTCTACGACGGCATCACCCGGCAGGACCTCGACACCCTTCGGGCGATTCGTCGACTCGTCGACGACCTCATCGACGAGCGTGAATCTCCCGACGAGGAGCACGTCGATGCACTTCCGGACGGAGCCGACGTCGACGACCTCGAGGGTGGTGGGACGACGACGGTCGTGAAAAAAGTCGAGTGCGGCAAGGCGAACTGCTCGACCTGTCCCCACGGCCCCTATCGTTACGAGGTTTCGTGGAACGGTGAGTCGCTCGACTGGGACTACCGCGGCAAAGCCGACGGTCAGGAGGGTGCTGCGTGAGCGACGACCTTCAGCCGCTCTCCCCAGAGGAGGGCGTCGAGCGTTTCCTCCGTCATCGGGAACCGAGCGTTCGGAAGTCTACTCTAGAGAACGCGCGTACGCGACTGAATGCCTTTCTTGATTGGTGCGAGCAGCGCGACGTCGGGAACCTGAACAACCTGACCGGTCGCGACCTGTCGGACTTCGTGGCGTGGCGACGGAGTGACCTGAAGGCTATCACCCTTCAGAAACAGCTCTCGACGATCCGAGTCGCTCTCCGGTTCTGGGCAGATATCGAGGCGGTGACCAACGGACTCGCCGAGAAGGTTCATGCGCCAGAACTTCCCGACGGTGCGGAGTCCCGCGACGTCCACTTGGACGCCGAGCGCGCGAAGATGATTCTCGAGTACTTGGACCGCTACCAGTACGCGAGTCGCCGGCACGCCGTCATGACCATCCTCTGGTACACGGGAATGCGGCGGTCGGCACTGTGTTCGCTCGACCTCGAGGATATGCGACCCGACGAGAACGCCCTCGTGCTGGAACATCGACCGGAGACGGAGACGAAGCTCAAGAATGGCGAGAACGGGAATCGCTGGGTCTATCTCGGTCCCGAACAGTTCCAGGTCGTCGACGAGTACGTCTCCGAGAACCGGCACGACGTCACCGACGACTACGGCCGCGAGCCGCTCATCACCTCGCGAAAGGGCCGGCCGACGGGTGATACGGTCTACAAGTGGGTTCAGCGGGCCACGTGGCCCTGCGAGTACGGAGAGTGTCCCCATGACCGTGACCCGGTAGACTGTGAGGCGGTCGGTTCGAGAAACGTCCCCAGTAAGTGTCCATCCTCGAGGTCGCCCCACGCGATTCGCCGCGGGGCTATCACCGATCATTTGAACGACGATGTGCCTCCGGAGACGGTCTCGGAGCGGATGGACGTGTCGCTCGATGTCCTGTACGAGCACTACGATGCGAGAACCGCGCGTGAGAAGATGGAAGTCCGAAAGAAGCACTTAGAATGATATCTCAGACGCACATTTCCAGGAAGTACAGCGACTCAAATGGGCAGACCTACCCGGCGAGTCCATTCCTACTTATATCCCAGTTAGGAGTGTTCTATAGCTGCTTCTCGAGAGGCATGAGTAAATTTTCGTGAATTCATCACGCTCCATGACGGATGTCATTTAATGAGTATCTCCTCCCCAGAGGCCACTCTCTTGTTCAGTCCAGCGGCAAGGTTTTGTATATGTGAGCGTAAAGCACTTGTATATGTCTGATGCAGACACCACGACCGGCGATGATGGACCAGAGATGGTCCAGATCAACCTCCGGCTGAGCAAGGCGTTCCTCGAAGACATCGACACAACGTGGAAAGAGGAGGGATTCAATTCGCGGAGTGAGTTCCTCCGATACGCAGCACGCGACGCGGTGAAACACCCCGAGTTCTCTCGCGAGGGATGGAAACAGATTGCTGCCAGTGAACACGAACTGCGGTCTGGCGACGCAGAGTTAGTGTCGCGTGAGGAAGTCGTCGAGCTGATGGGTCGAGACGAAGATGACGAGTGACGAGTGGACGTGGAAGTTCACGACGAGGGCGGCCGACCAGTTCGATTCCCTCGACCCGCACGTACAGGACCGGATTATCTCGAAATTGGATGAAATCGTCGAGTCAGAATGGCGCGAACCCGACGACTTTCTCGAACCGCTGACTGGTGGCCCGTTCTCGAAACTCCGGGTTGGGCAGTACCGACTCGCCTGTACACTCGATCGAAGCGGATCGGTACTGGAAGTCCATCGAATTGAACATCGGAGTGGTGCCTACACTGCTGACGACGATTAGAACATCCCAGATTCATAATCGCCTGATTGCGGTCCGATATAATCGATTCTTTCACGTAGCGTCATCGTATCCCGGCGAGTCCACTCATTCTCTATCGACAACTCGCCGAATAGATGGCCTAACACGGCTGTTTCGTCGATTTGGGCTGAACCGGTTCTTTCACGCTTCGTGACGAATCCTTTGCTGTCGTGTGATTTGCCGCATTTAATCGCCTTGTGCCCTGATACATTTTGACGGCTGTGCTGAATACAGGGCGCATATCGGCCATCAGTTCGGCACACGATTCCACCGACTCGAATCGGTCAGTACAAACAGAGTATTTATCAGATCAGGACCTCGTAATCAGTGAGGTACTCTTGCTTGGCGCGCTTGGCCTCTGGTCCCTCCGGAACGAGGCCAGGTGTCGATGGTTTCTCATCGAACCGATCTGAATCCGGGGAGCAGTGCCCCAGTATCTCTTTGAACGTCGATCCGTGTCTACCCGTAACATGTACAAACCCTCCGTATTGGCGCTGTTCGAACGGGGTAGTATCCGGGTCAGGGACGGCGTCTCGAATGCAATCGACGTTCTCTCGAAGGTATTGCGCAGCCCGGTGCTGTGAGTACTGGCAGTCGGCGTGGAGCTGTTCTCGACCATGGTCGTCGAGATCGGCATCAACGTGCTTGGAGGACTCGTATCTGACTGCGTCGGAGCTGAAATCGCCGGTGAGGAAACTAAGGTTTACAGTGAAACACTCCGGGTACCGGAGGATTATCAAGAAGAAGATTTGCTCGTCAACCGTATAGCGTTCCTGTAACCGATAATAGCACTCCAGATAGTACGCTGCGAGTGCCCCAATCCAGTCGTCACGTTCCCCTTCGAGATACGCAGTTGCAATATCGTAGTAATCCTCGCCAGCGACTTGTTGCAAGCGGTGCTCGAAACTCTGTCTCATTTCACCCAGCTCGTCCTCGTAGACTTCTGTTAACGGGACATCTGGGTTGTCGAGTAACTCACTCTTTCGGTCGCCAGCGGCTGCAATTCGCATCATATTTTGATGGAAATCCCGTTCTGCCTCCACATCTGGGAGCGGAATTCGAACTGCCTGCTCGCGCAGAATCTCTGAGCCGGATGCTAGCCAATTGCTCCAACTATTCACGATGCTATGACAGAAGAATCACACAATTAACTGTTGTGGGTCAAGGGCCAGATTGGCTCGGAAAACGGATTGATTCGTAAGAAGGTCGAAACAGTCGTTTGGTCATTGAGCGGGTCTACTGTTCGGGTGATTCATCAGAAGTAGGCTGGAAGAAACGACGGTGGTTTGCTGTATTCATTCTCTGTATCGGTCACACCGTTACTGACAGACTCAGAGTAGATCGAAAAGACGTTGCTGCATACACAGCGCATAGTCAGCATGATCCAGTGGCAATCAGCGAAGTGGAGTGACCGATTAGTATAGGCAAGAAAGCGAGCAGAGCCAAGTGTTCACGGCCAAAGAAGTCTCACAGATACACGGGAGCACATCCACCACAACTCAGCTATTGCTCGGCTCAAGTTCGATACGGAGGCGTTCATTCTCTCCTGAACTGTATGTCGGGTATCTGAAGATGCTGACGCCAACCGGGTTTTCGCCGACGGGAGTGAAGGACTCGTTTATTGCGGGCGCCTCGTTCTCGCGCACCAGTATGCGGTCGGGATTGTCTTGGGTTCGATAGAGATATAGGGTTTCGCCAGGCTCGAAACCCGTGATCTGCGTCCTAATCTCCAGACCACCAGGGATGTAGGTACTGATGGTTGCGTTCCTGACGGTCATGCCGCCGCGGTGTTCGAGTGCGATGACCGTGCCGTTCCCCATGGCTTCTGCGTCCAGATGGGGGAGTTTTTCGGTGACCCAGTCTGGCCGAGTCGGTGCAGCTGTACCAATTCCTTGAACGTTGTAGTTCAGTCGGGCCGTCACCGTATGGTTCCCGCGGCGGAGAGTTCGTGTCGT
Organism: Haloarcula sp. MBLA0163; assembly: GCF_055632435.1. Classification (NCBI taxonomy): domain Archaea; kingdom Methanobacteriati; phylum Methanobacteriota; class Halobacteria; order Halobacteriales; family Haloarculaceae; genus Haloarcula; species Haloarcula sp. MBLA0163. Next base: position 2,618,977 of record NZ_CM145745.1, on the reverse strand, counting down.
GACGACGTCGTGGATCAAGCCATTGCGGTCAACCGACACACGCGCGTGAGCGCTCTGGACGGTCGTGGCGTTACCACGGAGCCCGGTGGCCCAGAACTCGTACAGGGTCCGGTTGTTTCGTGTAAAAGTCCCCGTGAACACATACGTGGACGTGTTCACCCACTGGTGTAGCGTCTCACTCATCGCTGCCTCCCAGTGTTGCGGGCGATTGTGATACGAATAATGCGCGTTCTGGGCTTCAGCGGATTCGATACTCGTTTTGACCGCGGTTGCGTTGTCGGTGACCCAGAATGTATTCACAACTTGATCATCAAACCTGACGAGGGACCGGTTCGCGCCACGAGTACTCGTGATCGATATCGGCACAACCGTGAAGCCAGCAGATTCCCGACTGGATGCAGGGGTGACGTAGTCCCACTCCAAGTGCGCCGTGTGGTTGGTGGTGTTCAACGCCGATCGGTGGGCCTCGAGGAGTCGTGTGACGTTGTCGATACCGTCCGCAGACGTGCCAGGTGGATAATCGACCGTCTCGTTCGCTTTCTCCTGTGGTGTCGTCACTGGTGACTGTGCAGGCGTTTGCTGGGACATTGGGACACTAGCAGTTGCTGCCCCAGCTAGGGTGACTGCTGCGAGAACCAGTGCAACGAGGACCATCCGGGCCATTGAGATCTTTTCGTTTATCGAGTTGTATCGACGATTGCTATTGGCTCCATAGTGGCAATAGGATGAACTTACCAGAGCGGAGTGAGTGCTGACGACGCACTCAAACTAAGTGGACGTTCAGCAGGAACCACTTGGAAGAAACGGAGTCGTCGTGCTGAACTCACTCTCTGTATCTCGCACGACGCTTCTGACAGATACGGGATACACTCTTGATCTGGGGGATTGATAGCTGACTCGACGCTTGTGGCGAGACGATTCTCGAAACCACCCGAAGGCAACGGGGTTTAATCGATTCTTGCACGCAGCGTCATCGTATCCCGGCGAGTCCACTCTTGATGAATCGCCTATTTTCGACCAGTATAGGGCCTTTATATTCTAATTAGCTCTTTCTGCCGACATGTGATATCATCACGAATCGTGTCGCATCCGTCGTCGTCCTGTGATTTGCCGTATTTGACGACCATGCGAACTGATACGTTTCAGAGTGAGTGCTGCATACACCGCACACATGCAGCAGAACTCGTATCGCCGCCAAATCCGTAGCCAAACAACAAAGTAGCTACACAGCACTCGTCTGGGGCAACTACGTGGCGTCCCCCCGTTCCAGTGCGTAGATTCACTCGCTTGTCTCCACAAACACCATCGTTACGCTGGACGGGCTTCGATAGCAGTAATCATGCCGAGGAAGGCGGATGATGACTCGATAGTCGTCAGTGGCGACTCGGCGACAACGGCGAGTGGTTCCTGATTCCACCGACAGCTATGTTTCTCGAAGTGTGCATCTGCCCGCCAGTCTTGAAAACGGGCGATGGGTCCGACGCTGCTTCGACCGTGCTCTAACAGTAGAATCCGTCCATCGGGCGAACAGACACGCCCCATCTCCGAGAGTGCCTCGACCCGATCAGGAAACGTACACGTCGACAGTGAGGATATGACGGTATCGAAACTACCGTCTGGAAAGTCGAGATCCTGGGCATCCATCTCGTACAGTGTCGTTTCCTGAGGGCTGTCGGCAAGACGTTGACTTGCCTCTGTGAGCACCGCATTACTGATGTCGATGCCAACGTACTCAGTCTCTGGTCCGAGATACTGGGCGTTGGTTCCGACGCCACAGCCCACGTCGAGGACTCGGCCGGTCGCATCGCCAAACAGCGCTCGACGATACCGACCCGTGAACGCCCGATTGAGCCAGTCCATCCTGGCCATCGTCGTGGCCTGCTCACGGTAGGTTTCCCTGACATCGGCGAGGGTATGTCGCCGATATCCGGTGGGCATGGACGGGCTCGTGTTATTTTCGGTCATCATCGCCCTCCGCGGTCAGCGCTCGAGCGAACGCTGTCGCACCTGCGAGTGGCGTGGCTACGGTTGCGGCGGGAACGACATCGGCCCACGTGTCGTACGCACCGCGATCGGGAAAGGCTTTGACGTACGGACAGATAGCAGCATAACTGTCCTCAAGCGTCGGGTCGCCACCTGACCGTTCGTGAGCATCCAGTCCGATGCCCAGCGAGAAGACAGCCGTTTCGGGATTGACTGACAGTTCTTGGGTACCCACTGCGTGGGCTTCGATAACCACTCCGCCGGGGCTGACCGTGTGAACGTCGACGGGTTTGTCTTCCAGTGCAGCGAGGATGATCGCGTCGTAGAAACACTGGAAGTGGTGGCGCTCGCCAGTTACCTCTCCCCAGTGGTCTGTTTCCTCCTCGGTGTGGCAAAGCTGACCGATATCGATGGCGCCACCGCCGGTTTGTCGCCGGATCTGCGCGCACCATTCGGCCAGCGTATCGACTGAGTCGACCCCGACGAAGCGTCCGAGCGCTGTTCGAAAGTCCTCGGGGAGGCGCTGGTCGAGCCCGCCTTCCCCGAGCCAGTGACGGGGGCCATCTTCGGCATTCGTCTCCTGTGCGTTGACGCCACAGCATCCATCGGTGACGCCGACTGTCGTAGTCTCGCTGTCTGTGTCGTACATCGCATCTAAACATACGAGACGCTACAGCGTCGTCTTTGCTCCCAGTGATGTGGGCTGGTTTATTACTGGAACCGTGTGTTATACTGCGCGCGATGACGAGAACAGGTGATTCCGCTGTTCCTGTTCGTGTATCCCCTCCCAACGATTCGACCCACGAACACCCGTTGGTCCCGTTTCGATCCCCTGTACAATCGGTTTCGTCGAGAAGGAAGTGGATATCGGCAGGCTCTGGCTGGAGCCAGTCTCGTCGCAGTGCAAAATGCATGGCACGTCGTCACTGTCCTCGAGGACGGTGATCCTTCGCCTGGCCGATGAGAGCGTCACACAAACCATCCAGTATCATGGGCGTCAGAGAAACTTCCCAGTATGCCCTCTGTACTCTCGAGGTGACACCCAGTGTATCCACAACCTCCACCCCGGAGAACGATCGCCAACACGCACACACAAGAGGGGATTAGTCGGCGTGCCTCTCCCCCTACTGGTATCGCTGAGTTATGCAGCGATCGTCTCTGCGACGCTACTGATGGTCTCGACCCTCCTGATACACCCGATACTCGTTGTGGCTTCGTTCTGACTGAGTGGTCGAATAACTGCGGTGGCCATCGTCCCTTCCAGTGATAGAAATCGTCACCGCAGTCGGTCGCGTCAAGCATCAACTCTTCGTCAGATACGTTTGCCGGCCGTATCGACAGCGGTCCTACCATCAACACGACTTAAATCTGCCCAGCAGACAGGGAGGAATCCCGATTAGACTCCCGTTCGAGTTGCGGAATACGGTGAGACAACGTGGCGACTGAACCAACCACAGCAGGCACCGAACGGACGGCCAGCGAGTTGATTGCCGACATGACCCGGAAGAGAGGGGCGGCGTTTCTCTGTGGGGCGATTGCGTTCTTCGCGGGAAGTGCCGTCCTCACACAGAGTGGTCAGCCAGGCGCATCCACACCGGTCCCGTGGATGTTGAGTCACGTGCTATGGTTCGTGGCGTCGGCATTCGTCGCTATCGGAACGGTACGGCTCGTCGTCGCCATTCCTGCGTCACGGACTGGTATCGCCGGCTACGTGGCTAGTGGGCTCGTCGGACTAGGTGTACTCCACACACTCCAGTGGGCGACGTGGGTGTATGTCGATGTGATTGCCTACCAGCAGCACGCCCACGAGATGCTGTCACCGCCGCTCCTCCACCCCTTCGGTACTGGTCACATGCTCATGTTCGCGATCGTCCTCGGAAGTGCGATTACGGCACTCGCGCTGGCGCTGGCGGGGACGCGACTGACTCATCGGGCGCTCCTTTGGCTCGGTGGTCTCGTCGGCGTGACGACTGCACTTGCGGGTGTCGTGGCGCTCGTAACGTTTGCGCCCGTCCGGTCCCCGGCGAGTCTGGTTGCTATCGTCTCCCAGGCACTCAGCTTCGCATGGCTGTTCGTCGTGGGTGTCACGCTGTATCGCGATAGTCCCGAGTCCCAATCGAGAAGCACAGTATGAATCTGTCAAACTGGCTAAATCGAGCCAGATACGGGCTGTACGCGCCGGTCTACGACTGGGGGGCGAAGCCGCTGGAGCGGGGCCGCAGACGTGCTATCGAACGGCTCGACATCCAGCCCGGCGACCGCGTCCTCATCCCGGGATCCGGAACCGGAATCGATCTCGAATACCTGCCCGCAGGAGTGGAGGTCACTGCCGTCGACGTGACGCCAGCGATGGTTCGACGGACGGAGAGACGAGGCGACTCGCTTGGGCTGGATGTAGACGCCCGAGTCGGGGACGGCCGGTCGCTTTCGTTCGACGACGACTCCTTCGACGCCGTCTTGCTCCATCTGATCCTGTCGGTGGTCCCCCAGCCCGAGAGAGTCGTCGCCGAGACAGAACGCGTCCTCGATTCCGAAGGACGTGTCTCAATCTATGACAAGTTCGTTCCCGAGGGCACGAAGCCGTCGCTGCTTCGTCGTGCGATCAACCCACTCGCTCGGTTTCTGTTTGCTGACCTCACCCGTCGCCTGGAACCGATGATGGCCGATACCGACCTCGAACTCACTACCGGGGAATCGTTCCTCGGCGGAGTCTACACAGTGACGATCGCAGCGCCATCCCACAAGGTGTCCTCGATCACGACAGCGAACGTCTGACTGCGGGATACCCGAGGCTACCGGACCGTTCCAAGAACAGACGACACGCAACCAGCGGGTTACCCCTGTGCCCCGAATTTCTGGGAGAGGAGGTTTCGCTCGGCCCGCTGAAGGTGTTCGGCCACAGTCGAGGCGTCTACAGCCAGTTCAGCGGCCACCTCTTCTGTCGACACCTCACGGGGAACCTCGTAAAACCCCATATCGTAGGCAGTGTGCACGATCTCCCTCTGGCGTTCTGTGAGCGCATCGAGATCTGTGTCGGTGCCGTCGTAGTCGCCGAGTTTCTCCAGTTCCGGCGAGATGCCGGCAGCCTCGTACTCCTGGAGAGTCTTGCTGATCGTCTGCTGGGGACCGACAAGTTCCATCGTGGCACCGTGTTCGGTCATCGAGGGATCACAGGTCCCGACCAGCTTATCGCCGTAGTCGGTGATTTCGTCGGTCAGATCCGGCGCGATGATTTCGATCAGGTAGAGATAGGTATCTTCTTTCTCTGCGACGAATTCCCACTGGGAGACTGCCTCGAACGCCGAGAGGCGCTCGCCTTCGAGTTTCTCCTCGACTTCGAGTTGCATCACGCCGCCGTTTCCGTGGCAGTCGAGTTCCTCTAGTTCACGGATACCGGCGTCCTTGGTGTAGGCAACCAAGTCACCGAGCCCCATCTCCTGGAGTGCTTCGTCACTCATCGTGACGATAGCTTCGCGCATTATACGACTATAGACGAGTCTTTTCAATAAATCCTACTCCAGTCTTGCAATGTCCGAAACAGGGTTCGCAGACGCTGGCAACCGACTACGCTCCCCCCACCTCGGAGAGCGAAGTGATCAATTGGGGTCGTGTTTCCTGTCCATCAGCCAACGTCTCGGCACGCAATCGCGGGCTGCAGCAGTCCCGTGAGCGGGTACTACGGCGCAACTCAGTGTCCCGCTGTCCGCCGACATGAGCAGGATAGAACCAACCGCTGTTGCTGAATCTAGCCTTTGTATCGGCCACGGCGTATCTGGAAGATACTGGACAACCCTTGATTTGTGTGTCGAGACTTAGCCGGTTCCACTACCGACCCACTGCTGGTGCTGAGTCTGCTTTCGAGACTGCCTGACGGCGACAGGATTTATTCGATTCTTTCATGCGGCGTCATGGTATCCCGGCGAGTCCATTCGCGCATTGTCATAGGGTTTCGTCAGTCGTTCGCTGCTGAACACAGAGGCTGTGTGCAGCACTGGCCCTCGTTCCTTTCGGCTATTCTTCTGTACCAACTGCTCAGTGAGTGCTTATCCACCAGACCCGAGGAGGCCCTTACCGCCTCGATAATAGACGACCCAATACGCACCAGACCAACAAACCACGAGAGCCGCGATGCTCACCGGCACCGTTGAAACAACGTCCGGTGGGAGAAAGAGCGAGGCACTACCGGCGATAACGACGAACAGAGCTACGGCGAGGAGTATGAATTTGACCCACTCCTCCATAGCGACACCTACCTCGAATGGCGTATAGGTTTTTTCCAGAGAAGCATCACAGTGGTGACCCCATCCCCCGTACTGGCTGATTCACGACCCCGTCTTTCAGCGGACAACCTCTGACCGATTAGCGCCCTGCATGCAGCACTGCCCTTGCGAACTACTCGGAGTCTGTCAGTACCGACGTGACCGATACAGAGGCGTATTCAGTGGAGTGTTAGCTGACCCGTTCCAAATGGAGCGTTCCAGGGGCGTACAACCCGTCGGCAGTCGTTTTCGCGTCGCCGAATTCGATGGCTCGGGACGGAGAAACGACGTCGCCAAGGTCCGTCCCGTTTAGAACTGCGGTCCCACCAGTGAGCCGCTCCAAGCTGTCGGCGTCAAGTCGGTATCGTCGGCCGGTCTCTGTGCGCCCAGCAATTCTCAATCCGTTCGCATCGACGAGGAGGTTCAGCGACGCGGTGCTGATCGTCGTTCCCAGATTACTTTGCAAAACCGACTGTGGCGTCAGGGCAATGACGGCGTTCAATATGCGTGTGCCGATGGTCTGGCCGGTCGTCACCCGCATCTCGAATGTTGTTCCGTCGGATGCTTCCATCTCCAACTCGGTAGTCCCCGTCTGTCGCTGGTGCCGGATGTCAGCACCGACGGTTCGGTCAAAGTCGTGGTACGTGAGTACCTCTTCGGCGGCCGCCCCGGGGTCAGTGTACAGCACTCGCTCGCCATCCGGTGTGATGATCCACAACTCAGTATACGACGCAAATCGGGTCGGCGAATCCGTGAAATCGAGTAGCCAGACACAGTGACCACTTTCGAAACACACGCCCGGGATGAACCGACCGGGGAACGGCTGGAGGGTCCCGGTACGTTGTGAGGTTGGTTGTTCGTCTGCCGTCGCCCCTGACTCTACGGTGGTCATGTGAGCACCTTGGTAACAAACAACAATAAAAGTACATTTCAGTACTACACAAGCTGTTGACGCGGGGCATAGTGTAGAGGGACGAATTCCTGGCAAAAAGTGGGGCATGCGCGCCCTGTATTCACCAGGAGCCGGTCGGACTACCCGACCGCTGTCGGTAGCGGGGTGACCCGTACAGAGGGCGTGTTCAGCACGAGTCGGCATCCAGACGCGAGTTGACGTTCGAAGTATGCCACTCATCCAGTACAACGGCGCAAATTTGTGTTACGAGGCGCATGGTCGACAGGAACGGAAGCCGACGACGAACCCGAGAACGCAGGGCAGACTGACGGCCCTGTGCCGGCGTAGGTACAGCGGCGCTCACCTGTCGTCGCTCACGAGGTCCCCCTCGTCGTTCCACTCACACCCCTCTCGCTCCGCCGTTGGGCCGTCGGTCATCTGCACGCCGTCCGCGGAAATGACGAGGTCGCCCAGCCCGTGGATGTGGTTGACGCGCCATCCCACCGTCGCCTCCCGGGTCTCCGTACCAGTCGAAATAGTGAGTTCGGCCTGATACCCCCCATATCCGTACGTCCCATCGTCGAGGTCGCTCTCAGTCCCCGAGGGGAGGATGACCGTGTCCTCGAACACCAGCTCGTCTGCACTGGTTATGCGGGTATCGACGGTCAGCTCAGTCTCCATCCTGTTGATAATCGCCGGGAGGCTGGTTCTCTTGGGTCGTACCCTCTCGGTACGGAGGCGTTCGACGCCATCACCACTCGTGGCGGTCATCTCGTAGTACGTCGTCTCACCACCGTGGAGATAGCTGGTGTCGAGGTCGATCACGTCGGGGAGCAACAGCTCGCCATCAGTCTCGTACACCCCATCCGTGATGGCGGTGGTCGCCTCTTCTTCTGCGGGAGTCGGGAGCGACCCCAGTCTCACGAACGTCTGGTCGCATCTCTCGTACCTCCTGCCACTACGTTCGGAGTCGAGCGTGCTCAGACACCCAGCAACGCCGACAGATACACAGCTGGCCGCTGCGAGGAGGGCTCGCCGCTTCATACCCTCGATTCTCGGTGGTGTCTGGAAGTGCTTTCTGGTGACTAAAACGGCGGACGACCTTTCTCGGTCGGGAGTACGAGCGATTGGATGGACTCGAGGCGGTGTTCGCGGAAGCCAGCGCGCTACTGCCGGCCGCGCCTGCCGACGTGCCGACGGTAGCTTCGATCCGCTGTGGCGTCACTTACCTCCCCGACCGTGGGTACGTCCCTCCGGCATCGATTCTCGAACGGGGCAGTGGGACGACAGTGGTGTTCAGGCGTTTAACGGCGGGTCGTGCTGCTACCTGCCGACCCCGTCGTGTTTTATATTGGGCTCTAACTTTCCATCTACGGACCAAAAGCGTGTGAAACCGCCACACGTATGCGCTATGTGGGGTCGGCACAGGGCGTCCGTGAGACGAGTCATTTATGTATACCCCTCCCATCGGATATGATGCGAAGGTCGCCCCGGGTCGCCCCGGGCCGACACGGTCCGTCGCCACCCGGCGACGGGCCACCCAACATGAGGATTCCACCCCTGCGGTCCGCCGTCAAGATGGAATCTGATGTGAGCCCACGGACCCATACAGTAGTCACCATCGACGTAGGAGTCGATGGGTTACGCTTCCGACGGAGTGCAACCACTTCCGCCGCTGACCCATGTCAGCACATTCCGGTTGATCCTGCCGGAGGCCATTGCTATCGGAGTCCGATTTAGCCATGCTAGTCGTGCGAGTTCAGACTCGCGGCGTATAGCTCAGTAACACGTGGCCAAACTACCCTACAGACCGCGATAACCTCGGGAAACTGAGGCCAATAGCGGATATCACTCTCAGACTGGAGTGTCGAGAGTGAGAAACGCCCCGGCGCTGTAGGATGTGGCTGCGGCCGATTAGGTAGATGGTGGGGTAACGGCCCACCATGCCCATAATCGGTACAGGTTGTGACAGCAAGAGCCTGGAGACGGTATCTGAGACAAGATACCGGGCCCTACGGGGCGCAGCAGGCGCGAAACCTTTACACTGCACGCCAGTGCGATAGGGGGACTCCGAGTGCGAGGGCATATAGTCCTCGCTTTTCTGTACCGTAAGGTGGTACAGGAACAAGGACTGGGCAAGACCGGTGCCAGCCGCCGCGGTAATACCGGCAGTCCAAGTGATGGCCGATATTATTGGGCCTAAAGCGTCCGTAGCCTGCTGTGTAAGTCCATTGGGAAATCGGCCAGCTCAACTGGCCGGCGTCCGGTGGAAACTACACAGCTTGGGGCCGAGAGACTCGACGGGTACGTCCGGGGTAGGAGTGAAATCCCGTAATCCTGGACGGACCACCAATGGCGAAAGCACGTCGAGAGACCGGACCCGACGGTGAGGGACGAAAGCCAGGGTCTCGAACCGGATTAGATACCCGGGTAGTCCTGGCTGTAAACAATGCTCGCTAGGTATGTCACGCACCATGAGTGCGTGATGTGCCGTAGTGAAGACGATAAGCGAGCCGCCTGGGAAGTACGTCCGCAAGGATGAAACTTAAAGGAATTGGCGGGGGAGCACCACAACCGGAGGAGCCTGCGGTTTAATTGGACTCAACGCCGGACATCTCACCGGTCCCGACAACAGTAACGACAGTCAGTTTGACGAACTTACTCGAGCTGTTGAGAGGAGGTGCATGGCCGCCGTCAGCTCGTACCGTGAGGCGTCCTGTTAAGTCAGGCAACGAGCGAGACCCGCATCCGTAGTTGCCAGCGATACCCTCGAGGTAGTCGGGTACACTACGGAGACTGCCGCTGCTAAAGCGGAGGAAGGAACGGGCAACGGTAGGTCAGTATGCCCCGAATGGACCGGGCAACACGCGGGCTACAATGGCCACGACAGTGGGATGCCACGCCGAGAGGCGGAGCTAATCTCCAAACGTGGTCGTAGTTCGGATTGCGGGCTGAAACTCGCCCGCATGAAGCTGGATTCGGTAGTAATCGCGTGTCAGAAGCGCGCGGTGAATACGTCCCTGCTCCTTGCACACACCGCCCGTCAAAGCACCCGAGTGGGGTCCGGATGAAGCCAGGATACCCTGGTTGAATCTGGGCTCCGCAAGGGGGCTTAAGTCGTAACAAGGTAGCCGTAGAGGAATCTGCGGCTGGATCACCTCCTACAGCCCGGGATCGAGGCTCTGCCTCGACCCACCTTAACTGACTGGTGACCACAAGTCACCCGCACTGTCAGCGCGTAACCACTGACGACTGTATGGGCCCGCTGGGCTCACAAAGACCCCTCCGAGACGGAGTCTCCCCACGGAGACGCCGGGTGCAACTCCCGGCAGGTCCGTACTTCGTGCCGCGTTCGAAACCGTGCCCCTCAAGTGGGGGCCGGCGCTCGAACACGGTACGACGACAGATGCACCAGCCCGGGTGAAACCGAGGCTGGGAAGGGTCGATTCGCCCACCACCTACCACCTTGGGGGCGAGGATGAAACCGTGTGTACGTGCGATCCAGGCGTCCACTGGACTCGTTCAGTGTAACGAGTCACAACGACGTTGGCTACTATGCCAACTGGTGGATAGCTCGGCTCGAGAGCTGAAGAAGGACGTGCCAAGCTGCGAAAAGCCTGAGGGAGCCGCACGGAGGCGAAGAACTCAGGATTTCCGAATGGGAATCCCCACAGCAATTGCTTCGCGCAATGAGGAACCCCGAGAACTGAAACATCTCAGTATCGGGAGGACAAGAAAACGCAACGTGATGTCGTCAGTAACCGCGAGTGAACGCGATACAGCCCAAACCGAAGGTCTCACGACCAATGTGGTGTTCGGACTGACTCCCATCGCTCGACCGTCGGCATGAAGTCCCTTGGAACAGGGCGTGATACAGGGTGACAACCCCGTAATGACGGCCAGTACGGCGTGCGTCAGTTCCAGAGTAGCGGGGGTTGGATATCCCTCGCGAACGTCGCAGGCATCGACTGCGAAGGCTAAACACTCCTCGAGACCGATAGTGCACAAGTAGTGTGAACGAACGCTGCAAAGTACCCTCAGAAGGGAGGCGAAATAGAGCTTGAACTCAGTTGGCGATGGAGCGATAGGGCATACAAGGTCCCCTGACGAATGACCGACGCGCGAGCGTCCAGTAAGACTCACGGGAAGCCGATGTTCTATCGTACGTTTTGAAAAACGAGCCAGGGAGTGTGTCTACATGGCAAGTCTAACCGGAGCATCCGGGGAGGCACAGGGAAACCGACATGGCCGCAGCCTCACGGCGAGGGCCGCCGTCTTCAAGGGCGGGGAGCCACGTGGACACGACCCGAATCCGGACGATCTACGCATGGACAAGGTGAAGCGTGCCGAAAGGCACGTGGAAGCCTGTTAGAGTTGGTGTCCTACAATACCCTCTCGTGATCTATGTGTAGGGGTGAAAGGCCCATCGAGTCCGGCAACAGCTGGTTCCAACCGAAACATGTCGAAGCATGACCTCCGCCGAGGTAGTTCGTGGGGTAGAGCGACCGATTGGTGTGACCGCCTCCGAGAGGAGTCGGCACACCTGTCAAACTCCAAACCTACGAACGCCGTTCGACGCGGGGATTCCGGTGTGCGGGGTAAGCCTGTGCACCAGGAGGGGAACAACCCAGAGATAGGTTAAGGTCCCCAAGTGTGGATTAAGTGTAATCCTCTGAAGGTGGTCTCGAGCCCTAGACAGCCGGGAGGTGAGCTTAGAAGCAGCTACCCTCTAAGAAAAGCGTAACAGCTTACCGGCCGAGGTTTGAGGCGCCCAAAATGATCGGGACTCAAATCCACCACCGAGACCTATCCGCACCTGTCAAAAGGTGACCGAGTAGGTTGGCGCTCTATTTGGATGGAAGCAGGGGTGAGAACTCCTGTGGACCGAATAGTGACGAAAATCCTGGCCATAGTAGCAGCGATAGTCGGGTGAGAACCCCGACGGCCTAATGGATAAGGGTTCCTCAGCACTGCTGATCAGCTGAGGGTTAGCCGGTCCTAAGTCTCACCGCAACTCGACTGAGACAAAATGGGAAACGGGTTAATATTCCCGTGCCACTATGCAGTGAAAGTCGACGCCCTGGGGTCGATCACGCCGGGTTTTCGCCCGGTCGAACCGTCCAACTCCGTGGAAGCCGTAACGGCAGGAAGCGGACGAACGGCGGGATAGGGAAACGTGATTCAACCTGGGGCCCGTGAAAAGACGAGCATGGTGTCCGTACCGAGAACCGACACAGGTGTCCATGGCGGCGAAAGCCAAGGCCTGTCGGGAGCAACCGACGTTAGGGAATTCGGCAAGTTAGTCCCGTAAGTTCGCGATAAGGGATGCCTGCTCCGGAACGGAGCAGGTCGCAGTGACTCGGATGCTCGGACTGTCTAGTAACAACATAGGTGACCGCAAATCCGCAAGGACTCGTACGGTCACTGAATCCTGCCCAGTGCAGGTATCTGAACACCTCGTACAAGAGGACGAAGGACCTGTCAACGGCGGGGGTAACTATGACCCTCTTAAGGTAGCGTAGTACCTTGCCGCATCAGTAGCGGCTTGCATGAATGGATTAACCAGAGCATCACTGTCCCAACGTTGGGCCCGGTGAACTGTACATTCCAGTGCGGAGTCTGGAGACACCCAGGGGGAAGCGAAGACCCTATGGAGCTTTACTGCAGGCTGTCGCTGAGACGTGGTCGCCGATGTGCAGCATAGGTAGGAGCCGCTACACAGGTACCCGCGCTAGCGGGCCACCGAGGCACTAGTGAAATACTACCCGTCGGTGACTGCGACTCTCACTCCGGGAGGAGGACACCGGTAGCCGGGCAGTTTGACTGGGGCGGTACGCGCTCGAAAAGATATCGAGCGCGCCCTAAGGCTATCTCAGCCGGGACAGAGACCCGGCGAAGAGTGCAAGAGCAAAAGATAGCTTGACAGTGTTCTTCCCAACGAGGAACGCTGACGCGAAAGCGTGGTCTAGCGAACCAATTAGCCTGCTTGATGCGGGCAATTGATGACAGAAAAGCTACCCTAGGGATAACAGAGTCGTCACTCGCAAGAGCACATATCGACCGAGTGGCTTGCTACCTCGATGTCGGTTCCCTCCATCCTGCCCGTGCAGAAGCGGGCAAGGGTGAGGTTGTTCGCCTATTAAAGGAGGTCGTGAGCTGGGTTTAGACCGTCGTGAGACAGGTCGGCTGCTATCTACTGGGTGTGTCATGGTGTCTGACGGGAACGATCGTATAGTACGAGAGGAACTACGATTGGCCGCCACTGGTGTACCGGTTGTCCGAGAGGGCAGTCGCCGGGTAGCCACGCGGCACGGGGTAAGAGCTGAACGCATCTAAGCTCGAAACCCACCTGGAAAAGAGACACCGCCGAAGGTCCCTGTACAAGACAGGGTCGATAGACTCGGGGTGTACGCACTGAGGTAACGAAGTGTTGAGCCCACGAGAACTAACAACCTGAAGCCATCATTCATACGCACTGTGACTCGCTTCACCGACGATTTACTCGTCGACTGGACGAGTCCAGGCGCAAACTGGATCGCACGTACACGTATCGACCCGACCGAGTTGGAGTATCGCGGTTCGACTCCGCGACTCGGCGTTAGGCGGCCATAGCGGCGGGGTTGCCTCCCGTACCCATCCCGAACACGGAAGATAAGCCCGCCAGCGTTCCAGGGAGTACTGGAGTGCGCGAGCCTCTGGGAAAGCTGGTTCGCCGCCACCATTCATACTCATACTTTCATCGAGCCTCGCGGAGAGTCATCTCTCCGCGGGGCTTTTTGCATGTAGAGCGAGCGGCGGCGCTGTCGAGCAGACGGTTCTCGACCGCGCACGACGCACGTAATCCCGTTTCGCTGTGCCAGGTCGCCCGACTCGAGGTTCCCGTACAGCGACAGCAGAACGTCGTGTCTATAGGACCGAACTACCAGATTTCCGGGCTGAGAAAGCCTCATATGGCCGTCGAGCAAAAGCGTGGTAAGGTATGGTACACTGCTCGCACCCGGACTGCTCGTGGCGACCCATCGCGCCCGCGGAGGACGCGGCTTGGGGGCAGTACGCACACCATCTCGTCGCCGAACACTCGACCACGGTGGACGTGGACATTCCTGAGGGGATGGTCCAACTCAAGTTCGAAGAGGACGAGGGCTGGATTACCGTCCCGGTCGAAGAGGCACGGGCGCTACAGGAAGAACGTCACAGTGGCTGATATCGGTCGGTTACGTGCCGCGGGCGGCGACCGCCCTTCGTCGTCTCGACCACCGGTCGGAGGAACGGACAAGACGACCTTTCTCGACGGCGGCGTCAACACCGGTCAGCTAGCGACTTCGTAACCAAATGGGTCGCTGCGCTCTCTCTTATCGAGGTACGAAACGATGGCAAAAGAGATAGTCTGTCGAGATTCGGGATACGACTGTGACTTCGTGATTCGCTCCGAGAACGAGGACGAGCTCATCGAGTTCGTTCAGACACACGCGAAAGAGACGCACGACACGGAGATGTCTGCGGCGGACATCAGGGGCGCCTGGACGACTGTCTGAGTCGACGGCATAACCACCCATCGCTCGGGCAGTTTTATTCGCGGTCTGTCTGGTAGCGGTTATCCACCAACGGGTTGCGTCGCGGTCTGGATTCGGGTCACTGGACAGCAGCCGCTCACCACACGGGCGACAGAGGAATCGTCACGGGCGTCTTATCGTCGGTCTGATTCGGGGTTGTGCTTGCGGCGGTAGGTACCGACCATCTTCCAGAGGGTGTCGTCGATTGTTTCGCCGTCGGCTTCGTCCTCGAGTTGCCGGTACAGGTTCTCCGAGACTTCGATGCGAGGCATCGAGTGTGTATAGCGACCGGGAGTAAATAAATTCTCGCTGACACGGATTCGAGTAAAAGCTTCACGTCCTGCGATTTCGCGTGATGGTTGAGTGTCACTCACCGTAGAGCCAGCGCGCGCCGAAGGCGACGAACCACGCCATCCAGATACAGAAGACGAGGAGCCACGCGCCGTACTGGACCGTCGCGTCGGGGACGACAACGTACGCGACGACGAGGAGGGCGGCGACGCTGGCGGCGGCCGCGGCGTCCCAGCGACCGGGCGCGGGGGGCGTCACCATCGACCCGGCTCACCGCGAGATGCCGTAGGTGTCGCCCGACCAGTCACGGGCGGGATAGTCGTACACCGGTTGGTGGTGGTCGATGTCGTCGATGCGCCGGCGGTCCTCGTCGGCGAGCTCCCAGTCGAACAGGTCGCGGTTCGCGCGGACGTGCTCGGCCGAGGTGGACTTCGGGAGCGGGACGACGCCGTTCTCGACGGCCCACTTGAGGACGATCTGCGCCGGCGGCCGGTCGTAGGCGTCGGCGATGGCCCGTACCGTCGGGTCGTCGAACACCTCCGTCCGGCCGAGGGGTGCCGCGGCTTCGACGACGGTGTCGGTCTCCCGGCAGTACTCGACGACGTCGTCCTGGGTGTTCCACGGGTGGTACTCGATCTGGTTGACGGCGATGGGCACGTCGCTGACGTGGTGGGCGGCGCTGAGCTGGTAGGCGCTGAAGTTCGAGACGCCGACGTTCCGCACCTTCCCCTGGTCGTGGAGCGTGGCCATCGCGTCCAGCGTCTCCCGGAGCGAGATGGCCGGGTTGGGCCAGTGGACCAGGTACAGGTCCAGGTACTCGGTCCCGAGGCGCTCCAGCGACGCCTCGCAGGACGCGATGACGGACTCGTAGTCCAGGTGTTTCGGCAGGACCTTCGAGGTGAGGAACACGTCCTCGCGGTCGTAGTCCGTGAGTGCCTCGCCGATAGCGGCCTCGTTGTGGTACCCCTCGGCGGTGTCGATGTGGGCGTACCCGGCGTCTAACCCCGCTCGAACCGAGTCGCCGACGGTGTCGGAGTCGAGGTTCCACGTGCCGACGCCGACCATCGGGAGTTCGTCGCCACTGGGGAGTGTCGTCGTTGGGACTGACATGGTCGGTCGGAGGCCCCCCGCCGGCAAAACCGTTTGGACCACTTCCAGTTCCACTCCGCACCCGAGGCTCGACTTTAGGCCCGACCACCCGCAATGGTGTGGCGTGCCATGCAGACGCCACCGCTCGAACCCGGACTCGTCTACGTCGACCAGCCGGACGGCCGAGGGGCCGTCGCCCGCCTCGTCCGGTCGACCGAGGCGGCGGAGACGCTGTGGGTGGACGCCGGGGGCGCGGCCTCGACGTACGCCCTGACGGCCGACGGCGACCGAGGCGCGCTCCGCGGCGTCCGCGTCGCTCGCGCGTTCACGGCCCACCAGCACCACGCGCTCGTCCGCCGTGCCGTCGACGCCGCCTCGGGCCGCACGGACCTCGTCGTCGCGCCGAACGTCCCGGCGCTGTACGAGGGGGCCGACGGGCCCGAGAGCGAGTACGACCGGCTCTACGGCGCGACCTGCGAACTGCTGGCGACGCTCGCGGACGCACTCGACGTTCCGGTCCTCGTCTCCGCACCGACGGCGACCGACGCGCACCGCGAGTCGCTCCGCGACCGGGCCGACACGGAGCTGACCTGCCGGGACACGCCGCTGGGCTACGCCGTCGACGCCCCGGGACACACGCCGCCGGGCTACTGGCGGGACGGCTGGTGGCAGACGACCATCCCGTACTGGGTCGACGTCTGCGGCGCCGTCGGCGACCCAGGCCCGACGACGGCGGACCCGGTCGAACTGGTGGTGGGCTGAGATGGGGCGGACGAACCCCACCTACCGCGACTTCCTCGCCGACTACGAGGGTCGCTGGCGGGACTACCGCCGGGCGTTGCGACACGAGGCGGCCGACGACTTCGAGCGCCTGTTCGAGCGCGCTCGCCGACACGCCGACGCCGCGGGGTACGCCAACGACCCGGACCGGGAGACGCTCGTCCTCGTGTCGATGCTCCTCGCCCACGAGACGGAGCTCCGGCGCTTGCGCGAGCGCGTGGCCGAACTGGAGGGCGAGGCCGAGGGCGACACCGACGGAGGGCCCCGCTGATGGCGTTCGCCGTCGCGGTGACCGACGAGTGCGTCCGCGTCTGGTCACGGGCGGACGGGGAACGGGCGACCGTCCGCGAGGACCGCCGGTACGCGCCGTCGCTGTACGCCGCCGCGCCCGGGGACGTCCTGACGACGCTCCGGGAGCGACTGGCCGTCGACCCGAAGGTGGCCGACACGGGGTTCGAGCGCCGGTTCACGTCGCTCCGGGCGGACGACAGGGACCGGGTCCTGCGGGTGGACTGCGAGCGGCCCGGCGAACTCCGGACGCTCGCCCGTGAGATACGCTGTGTCCACGAACCCGACCGGTGGGCGCCGGGGACCGTCAGGCTGTACGACGTCGACCTCGACCCGACGGCGCGCTACTGTCTCACGACGGGGACGAGTCCGGTGCCCGAAGCGGACCTGCGCTCGCTCTCGCTCTCGCTCCCGACCGCGGCGCTGGCCGACGGCGACCTGACCGAACTGCGCTGTGACGGCCGGCGGCTGGTCGAGACGCGGCGCGCCGACGACGGCGCTGTCCTGCGCGCGCTCGCTCGCCGACTGGCCGCGCGCGACCCCGACGTGCTGGTGCTGTCGAGCGCCGACCTCGTGCCGCTGCTCCACGACCGGGCCGACGCCCTCGGCGTCGACTGCCACCTCGGCCGCGAGCCGGGCCACCGTCGGCTCGCCGGCGCGAACACCTACCAGAGCTACGGTCGCGTCGGCCACTCGCCGGCGCGCTACGCCGTCCCGGGGCGGGCCATCGTCGACCGGTCGAACAGCTTCCTCTGGGGCGAGGCCGGCCTCCCGGGCCTGCTGGACCTCGTCGAGCGGTCGTGGCTCCCCCTGCAGGCGCTCTCCCGGTCCTCTATCGGGACGGTGTTCACGGCCATCCAGATACGCGAGGCGCGGTCCCGGGACGTGCTGGTCCCGTGGCGTGCCCGCGAACCGGAGGCGTTCAAGCCCGCCCGCACGCTCCACGACGCCGACCGGGGCGGGTTCACGTTCGAACCCGACGTGGGATTCCACGAGGACGTCGTCGAGGTCGACTTCGCCTCGCTGTACCCGCGCATCATGTGTGAGTACAACCTCAGCCCCGAGACGGTCCGCTGTGACTGCCACGACGGCGACGACGTGCCGGGACTGGACTACAGCGTCTGTGACGACCCCGGCTTCGTCCCGAGCGTACTGAAGCCAATCCTCGACGACCGGGCCGACCTCAAGTCGGCCCTCGCCGACGCCGACGGCGAGGCCCAGGAGCGACTGGCCGCACGCTCGGACGCGCTGAAATGGATTCTGGTAACCTGCTTCGGCTATCAGGGGTACCGCAACAGCAAGTTCGGCCGCATCGAGTGTCACGAGGCCATCAACGCCTACGCCCGCGAGATACTGCTGGACGCGAAACGGCGCCTCGAAGCGGGCGGCTGGCGCGTGCTCCACGGCATCGTCGACAGCCTCTGGATCACGCCCCGCGTCGCCGACCCGACGCCCGTCGCCGACCTCACGGCCGCCATCAGCGAGGCCGTGGGCATCCCGCTGGAGCACGAGGACGACTTCGCGTGGGCCGCGTTCGTCCCCCAGCAGACCGGGCGCGGCGGGTCGCTCACCAGCTACGTCGGGAAGGTGGCCGACGACGACGCGTTCAAGATTCGCGGGCTCGCGGCCCGGCGGCGCTCGACCTGCGAGTTCGTCGCGTCGGCCCAGCGCGACCTCCTGCGGTCGCTGGACCGGCACCGCGACCCCGCCGCCGTCTGTGACCGCCTCGGTCGTCACCTGGCCAGACTGGAGCGGGGCGCCGTCGACCCCGCGGACCTCGTCGTTCGGACGCGCGTCTCGAAGCCCCTCTCGGGGTACGACCGGCGGTCGCGCACCGTCGCCGCGCTGGAGCGCTACCGGGACCACGGTATCGAGCGCCGCCCGGGACAGGACGTCCGCTACGTGGTCGTCGACGACGGGACGGAGTCGCGCGACCGCGTCCGCCTCGACTTCGAGGCTCCCACCGGGTACGACGCCGACTGCTACCGGGCGCGTCTCGTCCGGGCGGCCGCCGAGGTGGTGTCGCCGCTCGGGTGGGACCGCGAGCGGGTGCGTCGACACCTCCGGGACACCACCGAGACGACGCTGTCGGCGTTCGACTGACGCTCAAACCGCGGTTGTAGCCACCGCCGCCGCTTAGGGCAGTGCACACGACGTTCGCGTATGGACCGACGATACGCCCTCGCCGGCCTGTTGACCCTCGTCGCCGTCAGCGGCGCGGCCACCGTCGCGGTCGGTTCGACGACGCCGTTGCAGTTCGGCGGCGAGGACCCGGCCTTCGAGGAGACGTCACTCCACACGTTCGAGCAGATAGACACCCGCTGTGCGGACGCGCGGACCGGTCCCGACGCCACGGTCAGCAGACCGGTCCCCGGCGGCCGACGGGTCCACATCAACCGGACCATCGCCGTCGACGCCCACGACACGACGCTCTCGGCCTCGCTGGACCGGTTCGGGCCGGGGCGGTACGTCCTCGACGTCGCCCGCGACCCGGGCGCGGCGAGCGCGAACTGCGACCTCTCGGTGCGGTACAACGCGACGCTGAACGTCTCGACGCCCGAGGACTTCACGCTCGTCGTCACGCACGACGACCGGCTCGTCGGGACGTACTTCAGCGACGCGAACGCCTCCGGCGGGTCGGCGAGCGCGGGGGCAGGTGGGAGCGCGGGCGGGTCGGCCGCCGCCACGAGCGACCGCGAGAGCTGACCGCGGACTCCGGTCTCGGCGCTCGTCGCTGCGGAGAGAACCGTCTCGGGTCGAAGACGCCTGTCAGTAGGGTTGGCTGTGTTCGACGGACTGGCGCTGTGGCGCGCCGCTGGAGAGGTCGGCGACGCACTCCCGACAGAACTGGTACCCACGCTCGTTGGTGGCCCCGCAGTGGGCACAGTCGATGGTCTCGGTCGCGTCGTCGCTGGGGGCCCGCGGCGTCATCTCGGGGTCGGACTGCGTGGCGCCGGAGGCGGGGTCGCTCTGCCGCCGGTAGGCGTACAGCATCGTCAGTACGTGTAGACCGACGAGCAGGGCGATGGCGCCGTACAGCCATTCGCTCCCCATCATACGTGATTATACGGTGACGCTATACTTGAGGGTTGTGCATGGTTCACATGGCCGCCGTACCGGACCCCTGCGGCGACCGTACACCGGTCGCCACGGGTCGACCGCCGCCGAGGCAGGCTCTCCGGACCTGTCACTGAGTCTGTCTAATAGTTTATGCCACCAGGGTTTAGACAAGCAGTATGGGGTTCGCCGAGGAGCTCTCTCTCCTCCTCGACCACACGCGGGACAAGATCGTCGTGGTCGACGCCGACGGAGAGTACCAGTTCGTCAACGACGCAGCGGAGCGCATCCTCGGGTACGAACCGGACACGCTGGTCGGGACGAACGCCTTCGACTACATCCATCCCGACGACCTCGACACCGTCAGGGCGACCTTCGAGCGCGTCGTCGACGCCGACAGCGAGCAGAGCGACACGGTCACCTACCGCCACGCCGCCAGCGACGACTCGTGGGTCTGGCTGGAGAGCCGGTTCTCGAACCACACCGACGCCGCTCTCGGCGGCTACGTCGTCACGTCACGGGACGTGACGCCGCGCATCGAGGCCCGGCAGGAGCGCGAACAGACCGAGGCGCACCTGCTCGAACTGGCCCGCACCGTCAGCGACGTGCTGTGGCTGTTCGACGGCGACTGGGAGGAGTTGCTGTTCGTCAACGGCGCCTTCGAGGAGATATACGGCATGTCACCCGAGGCGCTCCAGGACGACCCCCAGACGTTCATCGACGCCATCCACCCCGAGGACGTGCCGGACGTGAAGGCCGCGATGGCCCGGCTCTCGGCCGGCGA
This sequence comes from Haloarcula sp. MBLA0163, assembly GCF_055632435.1. Taxonomy (NCBI): domain Archaea; kingdom Methanobacteriati; phylum Methanobacteriota; class Halobacteria; order Halobacteriales; family Haloarculaceae; genus Haloarcula; species Haloarcula sp. MBLA0163. Next base: position 2,598,001 of record NZ_CM145745.1, on the reverse strand, counting down.
ACCGGCCGACATCGAGTACCGCGTGAACCCGGAGCGCGATTACAGCGTCTGGGTCTGGGTGCGGGGGAACCCGGTTATCGAAGACGGCGAGGTGGTCCGCATCGCGGGGTTCACGCGCGACGTCACGGACCGGCGCCGCCGCGAGCGACACCTCGTCGTGATGGAGAACGTCCTGCGGCACAACCTCCGCAACGACATGACGACCCTGCTCGGCAACTTAGACGTCATCGCCGACGAGACCGGCGACGCCGTCGAGCCACGCGTCGAGACGATAGAACGGGTCGTGACGGACCTGCTCGACAGCGCCGACAAGCAGCGCGAGATAATCTCGCTGCTGACCGACGCGGGCGTCCCACAGGCGTTCGACCTCGTGGCCGCCGTCGACGAAGTGATGCGGGACGTGCGGGCCACCGCCCCGGAGGCGACCATCGAGACGACCGCGCCCGACCGGGCCGACGTGGTCGCACTCCCGCGGGTTCGCCTCGCCGTCGAGGAACTCCTCGAGAACGCCATCGAACACTCCGAGGCCGGCGACCCGAACGTCTCGCTCGCGATCCGGACGCTCGACGAGTGGGTCGAACTGTCCGTCCGGGACGGGTGCTCCCCGATTCCCGACGAGGAGGTCGAGGTGCTGACCGGCGACCACGAGATGGACGACGTCTACCACACGACCGGCCTGGGGCTCTGGCTGGTGTACTGGGTGGTCGACCTCTCCGGGGGGTCCATCGAGTTCGCCGACGAGGAGGGGGCGGGCAACACCGTCACGGTGTTGCTCCCGCGGGCCGACGCGTAGCGCGAGCGTTCAAGTAGGGGGAGGCGACCACCGACCGGTATGTCCGCGCTGGAGGCCAGTGGCCGCTGATGGGTCGCCGGACCCTCGTCCTCGTCGCCCGCGGGGACGGCCGCTTCGACTGCCGGGTCGCACACTGGGGCGTCGACGCCGACCCGGTCGCGCAGTCGCGCCCGCTCGGGAGCGGGTGGTCGGCCGCCACAGTCCGGGACCGACTCGACGCGACGGTCGAACAGGTCGTCGTCCGTGACGGGTCGGTCCGGCGGTACTGTGTCTGTTGGCTGGACCCGACGCTCGACGACCCCGGTGACGTCGCCCTCGCACGCACCGACGAGCCGGCGGCGCTGCGGGCGTGGTGGGTCGAGGAGAAGTCGCGCGGCTGTGAGGCGGTCGCCCGGGGCGTCGACGCCGAGACGGTCCGGCACGGGCTGCTGGCCGCGCTCCGCGACCGGGCCGACGCGGTCCACCTGCCCGACGACGCGCCCTTTTTACGCGGCGACCGCTAACCGCCGGCCGTGACCGCCGACAGCGCCGTCGAGACGCTCAGTTACCCCGCCCCCGACGTCGCCCGCGACCTCGTCGAACGGGCGATAGCCCGTGGGGCGATGGTGACGTTGTTCGGCCCCTGCACCGTCGAGTACGAGGGGCGAGCGGCCAGTTCGCTCGGCCCCGGGGACCGCCACGTGACGTTGAAACCCGACGGGGCCGCGCTGGTCCACACCGACGAGGGCCAGCAACCGGTCAACTGGCAACCGCCGGGGTGTGACCACAGCGTCGCCGTCGCCGACGGCGCACTCGTGGTCCGGTCCGAGCGGACGACGCCCGAGGAGGAACTGGAGATCGTCTTCGAGACGGTGGCCCACGCCGCGGCCTTCGACGTGAGCGACCCCGAGGAACTGGCCGTCACGGGGACCGAGGCGGACCTGAAAGAGCGGGTGTTGGACGCGCCGGACCTCGTCGAGTCGGGGTTCACGCCGCTGGCGACCGAACGGGAGACGCCCGCCGGCGCCGTCGACGTCTACGGCGAGGACGCGGCCGGCCGGACCGTCGTCGTGGAGCTGAAGCGCCGCCGCGTCGGCCCCGACGCGGTCGGGCAACTGGACCGGTACGTCGAGGCGCTCCGGCGGGACCTCCACGCCGACACCGAGGTCCGGGGCATCCTCGTCGCGCCGTCGGTGACCGACCGCGCACGACAGTTGCTGGCCGAGAAGGGACTGGAGTTCGTCTCGCTGGAACCGCCCTAGTAGACGGCGACGTCGCCGGCCGACGAGATGACGACGGTGTGCCCGTAGTAAGTGAAGGAGACGTGGCCGACCGTCTCGGCACCGAACAGCGCCGCTAACGCGTCGGGGTCGACGGCCGTCGTCAGCGGGGGCAACGCCTCGACGGGGTCGTCTTCGACCGCCGCGACCGCTCGGACGACGGTCTCGGCGACCGAGTCCGTCTGGTCGACCGTCGTCGAGAGGTCCGGCGTGGTCGCCGCGGCGTCTGGTGTCGTGTGCATACCTGCCACTAGGTAGAGTGAAATAAAACGTGTCTACCTAACTGGTTAGTATTCGGTAAACTCTCCTCAGGCATCACTCTCGCTCGGCGCGGTCCTTGAGCTCTGCGAGCAGGGTCAGTGCCTCGACCGGCGTCGTCGTCGCGACGTCGATTTCGCGGAGGGTCCGCTCGAGGTCGGCGGCCGTCGTCTCCCGGACCACCTCGGCCGTTTCCCCCCGTCCTCCCTCGTCTGTCGCTCCGTGGCCGTTGGCCGAGAGGGCGGCCCCGGTCGGGGCGGCGTCCGCCGACGTGTCGTCGGGTTCGTCGGCCGCGAGGACGGTCCGCGACCGCTCGACGACCCGCTCGGGGACGCCGGCCATCTCGGCGACCTCGACGCCGTAGGAGGCCGCCGCCGCGCCGGGCGCGAGTTCGTGGTCGAACACCACGTCGCCGTCCTCCCGACTCGTCTCGAAGTGGCGGTTCGCGACGCCGGCGAGGTCGCCGGCCGCCTCTGTCAGGTCGTGGTGGTGGGTCGCGAAGAGGGTGTAGGCGCCCACCTCGTCGTGGAGGTACTCGGTGACGGCGCGGGCGATGGCCAGGCCGTCGGCCGTCGAGGTGCCACGCCCGACCTCGTCCAGCAGCACCAGCGAGTCCGCCGTCGCCTCCTGCAGGATGGTCGCCAGTTCGGTCATCTCTATCATGAACGTCGACCGGCCCCCGGCGATATCGTCGCTGGCGCCGACGCGGGTGAACACGCGGTCGAGCACCGGGAGGTCGGCCGACGACGCGGGGACGAAACTGCCCGCCTGTGCCAGCAGACAGACGAGCGCGACCTGTCGCATGTAGGTGGACTTCCCGCTCATGTTGGGGCCGGTGAGGACGGCGAAGAAGGGGTCGGTTTCGTCTGCACTGCGGTCCCCGACGGGACCGCTCCCGAGGTGGGTGTCGTTGGGGACGAACGCGTCCTCCGTTCGCTCGACGACGGGGTGGCGACCCCGCTCGACGTCGATGCCGTCGCCGCCGACGGTCGGCCGGCAGTAGTCGTGGCGGGCGGCCACCTCGGCGAAGGCGACGAGGACGTCCAGTCGGGCGAGGCGGTCGGCCAGCGCCTGCACGCGCTCGGCCTCGTCGGCGACGGCGTCCCGGACCCGACAGAACAGCTCGTACTCCAGGTCGTCGGCCTCGCTCTCGGCGCGCAGAATCTCCTCCTCGCGCTCCTTCAGTTCGGGGGTGTAGAACCGCTCGCTATTTTTGAGGGTCTGGCGGCGCTGGTAGTCGTCGGGCACCGACTCGAGGTTGGCGTTGGTCACCTCGATGTAGTAGCCGTGGACCGAGTTGTGGCCGACCTTCAGCGAGTCGATGCCGGTCCGCTCCCGTTCGTCGGCCTCGAGGCTGTCTATCCACTCCTTGCCCGACCGCTCCGTCGAGCGCAGGGCGTCGAGTTCGTCGTCGTACCCCTCGCGGACGACGCCGCCCTCCGTGACCGCCTGCGGCGGGTCCGGGCGAATCGCGGCCGTTATCTCCTCCCGGGTCTCCGTCAGCGGGTCCAGCGTCGCGTGGAGGTCCGCCAGCAGGCGGGCGTCGGCGTCGTTGAGGGCGTCGCGCACGTCCGGCACCACCGACAGCGTCGCCGCCAGCGAGCGCAGGTCCCGCGCGTTCGCCCGACCCCGCGAGACCCGGGAGATGAGCCGCTCGAGGTCGTAGACGTCCGCCAGCAGGTCGTGCAGGCGCTCGCGGGTCGCGGGGTCCCGCTGAAGTTCTGCGACGGCCTCGTGGCGCGCGTCGATGCGGTCGGTGTCCAGCAGCGGTCGGCGGAGCCAGTCGGTCAACTCGCGCCGACCCAGCGCGCAGGCCGTCTCGTCCAGCGTGTCCACGAGGGTGCGGTTCTCGTGGCCCCGCACGGAGCGGCGCTCGAACAGCTCGAGGCTCTCGACGGCCACCGCGTCCAGCAGCATGTACTCGCGGGGGTCGTACCGCGTGAGGTGGTTGAGGTAGTCCAGCGTCCGCTCGGGGTCCACGTCGGGGTCGACCGGTTCGCCGTCCGGTCCCACGGCACCCGCACTCCCGCGGGTGTACTCCGCGTACGACAGCAGGGCGCCACAGGCGCGTCGCTCGGCGTCGCCGGCCAGCAACCGCTCGGGCGGCCCGAAGTACCGCTTGATGCGCTCCTCGGCCCGCTCGCGCCCGAAGGCGGCGGCGTCGTACGCGGTGACGAGACAGGCCGGGCCGAACACCGCGTCCTCGTCCACGTCGACGTCGGGACCGACGATGGCCTCGGCGGGGCCGAACCGGCTCAGCTCGTCGGCGACGGCCGTCTCGCTGGCGACGCTCGTGGCGTAGCAGTCGCCGGTCGAGACGTCCACGAGCGCGAGGCCGTACCCGTCGCCGGCGGCCAGCGCCGCGACGTAGTTGTTGTCGGCCCCGCCCAGCAGTTCCGACTCGGTCAGCGTCCCCGGCGTGACGACCCGGGTGACCGCGCGCTCGACGACGCCGCTGACCTCGTCCGGGTCCTCGACCTGGTCGGCGATGGCGACACGGTAGCCGGCGTCCAGCAGCGTCTCGACGTAGGACTCGGCGTTGTCGATGGGGATGCCCGCCATCGGGTACTCGCCGGTGGAGTCGGTCCGCTGGGTCAGCGTTATCTCACAGAGCCGTGCGACCCGCTCGGCGGCGGCACAGAAGGCCTCGTAGAAGTCCCCGACCTGGAAGAGGACGAGCGCGTCGTCGTACTGCTCGCAGAGCTCGTAGTACTGCGCCATCATCGGCGTCAGGTCGTCGTCCAGCTCGGCCATCTGTTCGGGCGGGCCAAGCGCAGCGTCCATGCCCTCACACCGGACCGGCCCGTAGAAATACCCCGCGGTCGCGTCCCGGCGTCACTCGCCCTCGTCGTCCGCGGCGAGTTCGACGTCGCGTGCCGCCGCGTCGGCGGGACCGTCGCCGTTGGTCGTCGCTTCGGCCTCGATCGGGGCGTCCCGTTCCTCGGTCGCCGGGTCCGTCGGGACGTCGTAGCGGTACCAGTGGTCGTCGCCGAGCACGAGGCAGGCGTTCCGGCGCTCGTCTTCGACGACCCGGTCGTCGGTGTCGATGGCCACGTCCACGAGTCCGGAGAGCGAGTCGACCTCCACGACGGGCGGCGCGCCCACCTCGGGCGGCACGCGTCCGGTCGTTATCCACTCGTCGAACTCCTCGCGGGCGGACTGGTAGGCCAGCCACCGCCGTTCGGCGTCGGTGACGGTCAGCCAGCCGGTCCGCCGGCCGTAGCCGAGGCCGGCGAGGGCGCCGAGCGCGACGACCAGCAGCCCCGGCCCGCCGACGCGGCGGAGCGGCCCGTACTCGGCGGGCACGGTGACGCGTTCGGTCTGGCCGCCCGAGGTCGTCACCGCCCCGGGGTCCTCGACGCGGTAGACGTTCCCCTCGGCCGTCATCGGGAGGCGGTAGGTCCTGGTGGCGTCGACCGACCGGCCGTTCCGCTGCCCGGAGAGGACGGTTCGAGCGACGACGGCGACCTCGACGGTCCCCGGCGTCCCACCGACCCGCTCGTCGATGCGAGCCGCCTCGGCGGCGGCCTCGCTCACGTCGACCGAGAACGGGACCGTCGTCCGCTCGCCGGGCGCCAGCGACCGTTCGCTCGCCCGGTTCAGCGTCCGTTCGACGCGCCAGTAGACGGTGTCGTCCCCTTCCTCGGACGGTTCGACGGACCGGAAGACGAGCGACACGGTGGTGTCAACGCCGAGGTCACCACCCCTGCTGGCCGCGTAGGTGTACGCGAACGACCCGTTCAGGCGCGGCGTCACCTGCTGGAAGTACACCGTCCGGTTCCGGAGCACGGCCCCCTCGTCGAAGGCTCGACTCCCGTTCACGACCGTCGCCCGGTGGGTGAACGCACCGCTGGACTCCCACGAGGCGGTCTGGCGCGTCTGGGTCTCTGTCCCGGGGGCGACGTGTGTGGCGTAGGTGAGGTACCCCCCGACGGCCCCGACCAGCAGGACGCAGACGACCACGAGCGCGACGTTGTCGGCCACTATCCTCCGAAACCGACTGGTCCGGCGACGCATGCTGTCAGACATAATAGTTAGTGTGTGGTAACTTGTTGGGTTCTAACACTACGTGAGCCGCGAGCGGAGGCGGTCGAGGCGGGACGGGCCGTCACGGGACCGCGACCGGACCCGCCCGGTGTCGACGAGCGCCACGCCGAGCAGGTAGAACGACCCGCCCAGCAGGCCGTCGATGGCGAGGATGGGCGCCCACGGGTGGACCTCGTAGAGCGACCGTATCGTCGACTGTGGTAACAGGAGCAGGTACCGGTGCTCCACGACGAAGTAGCGGTAGTAGCCGGTGTCCGGCGGGGCGGTCAGCGTGAGCGTCGCGTTGACCGTCGACTGGGGCGGTATCACCACCGCACTGGGTTCGAACGCGACGCCGTCGCTGGCCGGGTCGACGTACGTCACCATCGGCACGAACCCGCCGTTGCCCAGCACGTAGCGCGCCGACTCCGTCGTCCCCTGTTCGATGATGCGGATACCGGGCGAGTCGCTCTCGGCGCTGACCACGCCGAACTCCTGCGGGCCGGCCGGGACGACCATCGTCGCCGTCGCCGACAGGACGACCGCCGCCGCGAAGACGGCGACGACGAGACGGACGCTCGTCCCCGTCTCGCGGCTGGCGTCCCGCTCGGGGCGCTGCCGGCCGCCGCCGACCACCAGATCCACGACGTACGCCACGACGGAGAGGCCCACGAGCAGGTAGGCCACCCCCTGCGTGCCCAGGAGCGAGCGGGTGCCCAGCGCCGCGGCCAGTCGCCGCTGTCCCTCGGTCAGTACGTCCTGTGTCAGGCCGACGAACGCTCCGACGCCCGGGACCGCCAGCACCTCGCCGCCGGGTCGCCAGGCGACGGCGACTATCTGTGCCTCCGTCACCGGGGGTTCGTCGCCGTCCTGGTCGGTGAACGGGTTGTTGTCGCCGCGCGTGACGTACCCCCGCTCCGTCTCGCCGACGACGCGGTGGGTGGTGAGCCCGCCGCCCTGGATCTCCTCGGCGCGGAACGTGACGACGTCGCCCTCCTCGACGGGGCCGGCCACCTCCGCCGGGACGGCGACGAACCCGTCGCCCGGTTCCAGCGTCGGCTGCATGCTCCCCGTCGTGACGTAGCCGAGCAGCACCGGCTGGCCGAGTACCTGTCCGGCGACCATGGCGACGAGGAACAGCGCGACCGCTCCCTCCACCGCTATCGCCACCCCTCTCCGCAGTGCCATCACCGAGTGTCTGCCTCGCTGTCATATAAGTCTGGTGACGAGTCGACGACGCGCACTCACGCCTCCGTCGGGGGGACCAGCGACCGCCGGACTTCGAGTGTCACGTACGGGCCGGTGAACCCCAGCGCGTAACCGACGAGGTGCGTGTAGAGGTTCACGACGGCGCCGTCGACGACGGGGTCGACCGGGAACGTGGCGACCGGGACCGCGAGGAACACCACCGTCGCCACGACGGCCAGTTCGAAGTGCCCCGACTGGCGCGTCGCGGCGTGGAGCGTCGGCCCCACCGCCCGCCACTCGTCGACCGTCGACAGGGCGTACAGCGCCACGACGAGGACGAGTGCGGCGACGAGTCCGACCAGCGTCGCGACGAGGACCCGCGTGACCGGGACGACGACGCCGCGGACCGGGACCCGGACGGGGTTCGTGGCGACGGCGGCCAGCGTCAGCAGCGAGACGACCGTCACGCCGACGAAGAACAGCAGCGGCGCCGTCTTCCGGTCCCGGCCGACGCCGAACTGCCGGTCGAGGTAGGTCGCCAGCGCCAGCGGGAGGTAGCCGTACAGGGCCAGCAACACGCCGGAGAAGCCGAGACTGGCGCCCCGGCGCGCGACCGCCAGGTTCAGGTACGGCAGCGCGACCGGGCAGACGAGGAGCAACGAGACGAACGCGACGCGGAACCGCTCCCGGTCCCCGCTCAGGACGCTCGGGAGGTACGCGGCGGGCACGACGAGCGCGTAGCCCACCAGATTCGTCACCAGGTGGGCCGTGTCGAGGTGGACGAACGACGACGCGAGGGCCGTCCCGAGGGTCGGTGCCGTGTACTCGAACGCCAGCGACTGGCGGGTCGCGCGGGGCAGCGACGCCACCGCCAGCAGTATCACGGGGACCGAACACAGCAACAGCAGGTCGGCCGCCGTCGCCCGGGACCACAGCGTGCGGCGCGCCGACGCCGGCCGGTCGCTCCCGAGCATCGGTCAGCTGTACCGCCGCACCGCGACGAGCGCCACGACCAGTCCCGCCAGGAAGGCGACCACGGCCAGCAGCGGCCCGAGACCGAGGCCGGCGATCTCCGTCGTCCCGCTCCCCTCCGGGGACCGGGTCGGCGCTGGCTCCGTCTCGCTCGCCGTCGGCCGTCCCGGCCGCTCGGTCGTCTCGGTCGTGGTCGCCGTCTCGGTGTCCGTTTCGGTCGCCGTCTCGCTGCCCGTGGCTGTCGACGTCTCCGTCGGCGTTGGTGTCACCACTTGCGACTCGTAGCTGTCGTCCTCGTCGTCCTCGTCGTCATCGTCGTCGTCGTCTCCATCGTCACGTGGTTCGGCGAGGCCGGCGTGGACGGTGAACTGCTGGGCGTCCTCGACGTCGTGGTCGCCGCGGGTGTCGACGCGAAGGCCGACCGCGACGGTCTCGCCCGGCCCCAGAGAGACGCTGTGCTCGGCGCTCTCGATGCTCTCGGTCGCGTCCTCGCCGCGGTAGAACCGCACGTCGTCGGCGTCGTCGGTGAGCCACACGTCGGCGTACCGGTCGCCGGTGTAGGTCATCGTGAACACGCGCGGGAGTGTCGTGACCGCGCCGTCATCGACGCCCTCCCCGTCGACGTAGGGGTTCGCGTCCGTGAGGAGGAGCTCTATCTCGTCGTCCTCGTTCAGGACGGCGTAGTCCCCGTTCTCGGTATCTGCCGGTTGGAGGACGAGGTCGTCGCCGATTGTGTCGGTCCCGAGCGGGTCGAACGGGACAGCGCCGGTCGGGACGAGCAGGGCTGTCGACGCGAGGGCGAGGGCGGCGAGGAAGAGTGGGAGTGTTCTGTTCATCGCGGAACGAGATGGCGTTTCAGGTTGCTCGTGTGGCTACCTCTATACGCTATTTATTTGTTGTATTCCGGTGTTTGAACACGGTTCAAAGAATGCGAGCGGGTACCGCCGGGTCGTTGAGGCTCTGACCAAGGGGCCCAGATAGTCGGTCGGTGTCGGAACAACGGACGCTCCGACGAGCCGAACGGAATCAAAATCTGACTACCCGGATGCTTCGGGTGCCTCAGCCACGATTTCGAAGGACGCGTCGAACCGCCCGCCAGCCGTGTCGGCGTCCGGGGCAGTCTCGACGAGAAGCCCGATTGATACCGTTTCACCCACACTGAGGGGGAGCGCGTCATCCTGACCGACGAGCGACTCGCCTGATGGGCCGACGAGGCCGACCGCATTGAGCTCTGGTGGCAGCGGCCCGGACCGGCTGAAGAGTTCGACGTTGTCGGTTCCCTGGTTTGTCACTTCGACGAGGTCGGTAAACGCGTATGTCGATCCCGGATTGAGGCCCTCGCCTTCGGGCGCGTCCTCGTTCCCCGGATAGTTTCGCAACCCGGGGATTGCGAACTCGATGGTCCCGTCCGAGACGTTGGACCGGACCAGTCCCGAGTCGTCGTCGGGGATGAACTTTAGATACGCATTTCTGTCCTCTACGACCGACATCGACACTGTTCGCGCTGCACTCGTGCTGGAGAACGCCCCCGCACCGACGGGCACGGCTGTCGCCGTCAAAGCTCCTATCAGTTGTAGGAGCTTCCGTCGGTTCATACTGTCTAATACCCGTAGCGGCCACCCTGCTCAACCGCGATTATCGGGAGCGTCAGGTCCTTGTCAAGGCTCTCATCGTTCGTGTCGATTTCGAATGAGAGATTCACATCGTCACCCGGCGCGAGACCGATATGAGTTTGGCCAGTTCCGTCTGGCTGTTCAAGCGAGGCTGCGTAGCCACCGTTTTTATTTACGTATTCGCCGTCATATTCGACTGATTCTTTAAGCTCGGTGGAGTGTGCAAATACGCTAAAGTCGTCAATAGCGTCTGCGTTCCGAATTGAGCTCGTATCGGCAGCTAGCCACACATCCGTCGTACCGTGGTTTTTTGCCGTCAGGACGTTCGTAAACTCGGTAATCGCGTCCTGGTTCAGGCCCTGACCAAGGGTATTGCGACCGTTGAATGCGAGCTTGATTTCGCCACCGTTGTCAACGACAACATCTTCGGCGACATCCCCGTTCGGACCTTCCGATAGTGCGAGGTATGCGTCTGCATCTCCCTCGACATCAATAGAGACGGTCCGATTCGCCTGTGCGCTCGAGAACGCACCAGTACCCATTGCAGCCGCCGAGCCGGCGGCGAGCGATCCCATTCCGATCAGGAACTTGCGTCGTTGCATCGTTGGTCTACCTCGTTGGGCGCCCGCACCCCCCACCGACCGCCGGTGGGTCGGACGCTACCTGAGGCCACACCCCCTATCCGCATTGTAGTAAGGACTTTGAAAGTACCACTCAGTCTGATTGAGCATCGGCAAACGGTCTTTGTCGGTCGCCGTCGGGAAGCAAGCACTCTATACCGGGCCGCGTCTCGGCGACCGGACGACCGCATACAGTGTTTGAAGCGCGTATATCGCCGTTTTCTGCGGTTCTGACGGCCGCTGCCGTCGACTGTGCGGGAGTTCCGGAAACCGGTACGGAAACGGGTACGAAGTGATGAACAGTCAATACCTTTATGTCGTGTTCACTTTTCAACAGAAGTGCGAACTGTCAGCTATCGTGTGGGTACCGTCCACACCGCCGTCTCCCAGGGGTGGGATGTCCGAATGAGCAAGGCCACGTCACCGTCGCCACGAGACCAGTCGCAACGCGCCGAGACAGAGACACAGCGAGACGACCACTCGACGGAACTCTCGCGGGACGAGACGTTCGAGATGTTGAGCAACCGCCGACGGCGGTACACGCTCCACCACCTGCAGGACACCGAGCGTGCGGTCCCGCTGTCGGACCTCGCCGAGCAGGTCGCGGCGTGGGAGAACGACACGACGGTCCGGGACATCTCCGCCAGCGAGCGAAAGACGGTGTACACGTCGCTCCAGCAGTTCCACCTCCCGAAGATGGACGAGACCGGCGTCGTCGAGTTCCACCAGCGCGACGGCACCGTCGAGCTGACCGACGCCGCCGCCGACCTCGACATCTATCTGGAGCTCGTCGACCGCTACGACATCCCGTGGAGCTTCTACTACATGGGCCTCAGCGCCATCGGGTGCATCCTCGTCACGCTCTCCTGGATGGGCGTCCAGCCGTTCGCCGTGGTCCCGTTCGTCGGGTGGACGGTGTTCCTGCTGGGGACCTTCGGCGTCTCGTCGGCCTCGCACTACTACCTCTCGCGACGGATGCGACTGGGGTCGGGTGAGTCGCCCCCAGAGGTGGAGGATGTCTAGCCGCTTCGCCGTGGTGCTCGCCGTGGCCGCCGTCGCCGCCCTCGCCGTCGGCAGCGGCGGGTTCAGCGCCGTCTCCGCCGACCGGCAGGTGCGCGTCGACGTCGTCGGCGACGCAGACGCGTACATGTCGCTGACGTACCCCGACACTCAGGTGTCGCTCGACGGGGCGACGGTCGAGAACGCGTTCCTGACCGTCCGGAACCAGTTCACGCAGCCGGTCGATTTCACCGTCACGTACACCGTCGACACCGACGACGGACTGGACGCGACGCCGACGGGCGACACCGTCACACGCGGGTCGGTCGGCGTCGGCGAGGAGTTCGACGTCCCGGTCGCGCTGCGGTGCGGGGCGTCCGGGACGCAGGACGCGAACGTCTCCTTCGACGTGACGGCCGACGGCGCCGACGTGTTCGCCGAGACGACCGAGCCGCGCCACGTCGAGTACGCCGTCGAGTGCCCCTCCGTGACGGTCCTGTTCCAGGGCGCCGGTAACGCACGGGTCGACGGCCCCGAGGCCCTCGCGGGCACGAAGGGGACGGTCTGGACCCTCGAATCGGGTGAACTCGCCGCCCGCGACGTGGACCTCGCCGCTGGCGGCGAGAACGTCCGCCCCGCCGTCGGCGGGAACGAGACCGTCGTCGCGGTCACGCTCGACGCGACGGACCGGACCTACGTCCACCCGGACCTGCGACGGACCGACGACGGGTTGGTCGTCCAGTCAGCAGGCCAGGGCGACCCGGCGGGCTCGAACGACCCGGCCGACCCGGTGTGTGCGGGCGCCGTCGACCCCGCCGACCTCGCGTCGACGGACGACGGACTGACGTGTCCAGGGTAGCCCCGGGACGGGCGGCGCTGTAACGCTTACCCGGGTCGAGCGCCTACCGACGCCATGAGCACGTCAGACCACGACCGGCCCGTGACCGTCCGGACCCGCGAGGAGATGGACGAACACCTGCGTGACGGCGACCGCGTGCTGGTGATGGTCCGCACCGAGGGGTGTACCATCTGCCGGTCGATGGAGCCCATCCTCGACAACGTCGCCCGCGCCACCGACGCCACCGTCCTCGTGTTCAACCCTCGCGAGGACTTAGACGCCGTCGAGGCGTTCGCCGTCCGGAGTGTGCCGACCTTCCTGCTGTTCGTCGACGGCGAGCTAGTCGACCGGCGGGCCGACGGGTTCGTCCCGACGGCCGACCTCGTCGCGTTCGTCGAGTCCGGCTGAGTCGGGGACGCTACTCCTCGCCGGTCAACCGCACCGTGACGACCGGCACCGGCGAGCGACGGACGACTTTCTCCGCGACGCTCCCGATGAGGTAGTGGTCCAGTCCGGTCCGGCCGTGGGTCCCCATCACGACGAGGTCCATCGCCTCGTCCTCGACGTGTGAGAGGATCTCCGACCGCGGGACGCCCTCCACGACGGCCGTCTCGACGGGCAGGTTGTCGGGGAGCGCCGCGACGGTGTCCTCGACGGCCTGTTCGGCCCGCTCGCGCTCGGCCTCCGTCCACGCCTCGGCCGAGAGGCCGGCGGTCGGGCTCTCGAAGCGGTTGCGCGTGTCGATTACGGAGAGGACGTGGACCGTCGCGTCGAAGCGGTGGGCGAAGTGCCCGGCGTGTTCGGCGGCCGCGGCGATACCGTCGCTGCCGTCGGTCGGTAGGAGGATGTCGTCGTACATACTCGAAGGGAGAACGCGCCGCGGTTAGAAGGCACCGGCTGCCATCAGGAACAGCGCGACGGCGATGACGGCGAACAGCGCGCCGACGCCCTTCTTGATGAGTGACGTATCGAGCGCGGCGGAGACGTAGGGGGCGATCTGGCCACCGGTGGCCGTCGCCGGCACCGTCCAGACGACCATGTTCCACGGCGTCGACGCGAGGTCGATGCTGTGGGCGCCGGGCACGAGGCCGCCGCCGAAGACGTGGACGAGCGACGCGAGGATGGCCGTCGTCGCCACGACGATGTGGTTCGTCCCGATGGCGACCCGGACGGGCACGTCGGTGCGGAGCATCGAGATGATGCCCAGTTCGCCGATACCGAACCCGGCGAGGCCCTGGAAGACCCCGCCGATGCTGTAGTTGGCGAAGCGCTCGAGGTAGCCGCCGTGTGAGTAGGTGTAGTCGTTCCCGTCCTTGTCGACCCGCGTGACGGTGCCGTTCTCGTCCTTCTCGACGCCGGCGGGACCGAGCTTGTCGGCATCGTTCGGGAGGTTGGCGCCGGTGCCGCCGTCCGCGGAGACGCCGGCCTCCTCGTCGCCGGCGGCGCCGGGCTCCTCGTGTCCGAGGTCGGCCTTGAACAGCAGGAACGACGCGGCGATGAGGGCGATGCCCAGCAGCGCGTGGAACACCGGTGCCGGGATGACGAACGAGAGGAGCGCGCCCGCGACGACGAACGGGATGCCGCCGAGGACGAGGCTGAGCGCCAGCCGGCGGTCGACGAGGCCGTACTGGATGAACGCCAGCGCCGAACTGGAGAGGCCGAACGACTCGCTGATGAGGCCGATCTTCACCAGCGTCTCCGGCGTGAGCGTCTCGCCGGCGACGACCGGGAAGACGAAGATGAGGAAGGGCACGAACAGCGCCGACCCGCTTATCCCGACCGTGTTGACGATGGTGGCGCCGGTGATGAACGCGAGGAACAGCCACCAGTATTCGAGCCAGTAGCCCGTCCCGGAGCCACTGGTAGGTGCGAAGAAGTACACACCGACCACGAACGCCAGTGGCGCGAGGAACACGAAGACGTGTTGGTACTTGAGGAAGGTCTTCTGGATGCTACCGGACGATGACGACGTGGTCATTGAATCGTGAAGCCAGTGTAGTAAATCGGGACTTAAGTGCGTTGTCGTATCGTTCGATATTTCGAGCGATGATTCGTTACAAATACGGCTCTGTAGTTTCGCTAGACGCGAGGGCTACGACTGCGTTATCTCGGTAGAAAGCGAAGAGACGGAGTGTTGTGACTTCGGAATTCCGTCTCTTCACGCGTGTTACGGTGGCGAAGGCTAAATCAGTTGTCGCTAATCCGGACGAACCCGCCGACCCCGAAGGGGGTGGCGGGTTCGCTGAATGGGCGATGCTCACCGTGCATGCACTCCGTATCGAGCTGGGCAAATCCTACCGCGTCGCCGTGGATTTGCTCTCCGAAATGCCCGGCGTTCTCGACGAGATTGGGCTCACCAGACTTCCACACTACACCGTTCTCCGCACGTGGTTTGAGCGTATTCCGACCAAGACGTGGCGTGCGTTTCTCGGCGCATCAGCCGAGAAACGCACTGGCCACGCTGCTATCGATTCGACCGGCTTCGACCGTGATCAGCCCAGCCGCCACTACGCTAACCGCACGAACTACCGCGTCCGAGCGCTGAAAGTCACTGCCTTGGTGGATGTCGAAACGCTGTACATCACCGACATCCACTCCACAACGAGCAAGAAACACGATGCGAAGATCGGCCCGCAGGTCGCCCGGCGCAACGCCGGCGACCTGCGGAGCCTCGCCGCCGACCGAGGCTACGACGCCAAAGCCTTCCGCGACGAACTCCGCGACAACGGCATCAGACCGCTGATCAAGCACAGGATCATGAACCCGCTCGATCACGCCCATAACGCCCGCATAGACGGTGATCGGTACCACCAGCGATCCATGTCAGAAACCGTCTTCTCGTCGATCAAGCGCACGCTCGGCGCTGCCGTGCGTGCGCGAAGCTGGTGGCTGGAGTTCCGTGAGATGCTGCTGAAAGCCACCGTCTACAACCTTCGCCGGAGCGTTCGATATCCGTGAAATCAACCGCCGTGTACCGAAACTACAGAGCCACAAATACCGGGCCTGAGGGGTCACTAACTGTTCAACACGCCTGCGGTCGCACACGCGTAGGTGAATCCCTAATGTTTATTGTACCGGCTGTGCTACTCTGTGACGTAATGAGTTTTCCAGAGGGGCCCATGGAGGCAGAGCAGTCCTACGACGACAGTCACGACGCAGTCGACCGCGCCCCGACGGACGGACTCATCGCGACGGTAAGACGGGCCATCCGGACCCACGTCGAGACGTGGTCGGACCGCTACGTTGAGATGCGCGTCGAGGCCCGTACCGGTCGTCGCTAGCGGCGTCGGTCGACCGTTCTTCTCTGACGTTCTGCCCGTACCAGCGGGTGTCCGCACCGCTTCACCGGCAACGGCTTTGCACGCGACCCGGGTAGCGACGCCACCGTGACCGTCACCGACACGGTCGGCGGCCGGGATGTCGTCGTCTTCGAAGCCGACGGGTCGCTGTACGCCTACGAGAACGACGGCCACGCGTTCGAGCGAGATAGCGAGGGGGAAACGACGTTCAGCTCGGACGAGACGGTCTGGGGCCCGCTCACGGACGAGAGCGAGGACGGTCGCTCGCCGCCACAGCTCCCGGCCCGGACGCTGTTCGCGTTCGCGTGGCAGGACGACCACGGCCCGGACGCGTTCTGGGAACCCTGACCCGCCCTCCCCGGGTCGGGGGACTCGTGTCGCACGCGGAGGGGCTCTCCGGAGACGGTGCCCGCCGAGCACGAAACCACTAACAGGCCCCTCCACAACGGGTCGGTATGGACATCCAACGCATCGCGGTCCACGAGTCGGCCGGCCGGGCGTTCCCGCTGTCGTCGCTCGTCGAGTCGCTGTCGTCGCTGTCGGTCCCCGTCGAACGAGTCACGGACGGCGAACGGTACGGTCCCGGCGACTGCGTCGTGACGTTCTCGCCCCGCGAGGCCTTCCACGACGCGGCGTGGGTCCACGGTGTCCGGGCGGGGTACGACGAGTTCGACACCGACGCGTACGCGGCCAGCGGCACCGCCCTCA
This sequence comes from Haloarcula sp. MBLA0163, assembly GCF_055632435.1. Taxonomy (NCBI): domain Archaea; kingdom Methanobacteriati; phylum Methanobacteriota; class Halobacteria; order Halobacteriales; family Haloarculaceae; genus Haloarcula; species Haloarcula sp. MBLA0163. The sequence goes on along the minus strand of NZ_CM145745.1, from coordinate 2,581,428 downwards.
CCAACAGCACGGGCATCCACGGCGACACGGTGCCCGAGACGGTGGTCGGCTACCTCACGATGTTCGCTCGCCGCCTCCACGTCTACCGGGACCAGCAACACGACCGCGTCTGGGACCACGAGGCCTACGAGGTGCCGTTCACGCTGACCGGCGAACGGGTCTGCGTCGTCGGCCTCGGGACCATCGGACAGGGGGTCGCGCGACGGGCCGACGCGATGGGGATGGACGTGGTCGGCGTCCGGCGCTCGGGCGACCCCGTCGACGGCGTCGAGCGGGTGTACACGCCCGACGAACTGGACACCGCCGTCGCCGACGCTCGCTTCGTCGTCCTCGCCGTCCCGCTGACCGACGCCACCGAGGGGCTAATCGACGCCGGCGTCCTCGACACCATGCCCGACGACGCCTACCTCGTCAACGTCGCTCGCGGGGCCGTCGTCGTCGAGGACGCCCTGCTGTCGGCGCTCGAGGACGGCGACATCGCGGGAGCCGCCATCGACGCCTACTGGGAGGAACCGCTCCCCGAAGAGCATCCGCTGTGGGACTACGAGAACGTCATCATGTCGCCGCACTGTGCGGCGTTCACGAACCACTACCACGAGGACATCGCCGGACTCGTCAGCGAGAACGTCGAGCGGGCGATGCGCGGCGAGTCGCTGCGGAACCGCGTCGCCTAGGTCCCTTCGACCAGCCGTTCGAGCTGCTCCGGCGGCACCGCCCCGCGGGCGGCGTAGCCGTCGTAGGCGAACGTCGGGACGCCCGTGACGCCCTGCTGTTGAGCCGCGGTGAACTGCTCGCGGACCCTCGCCCGGAGGTCGTCGTCGTCCAGCGCCGAGCGCACCTCGTCGGCGTCGACGCCGGCGTCCGCGGCAAGTTCGACCAGCACGTCTTCGTCGCCGATGTCGCGTCCCTCCTGCCAGAGCGCCTCGAAGACGGCCACGTCGAACGCCAGCCACGTCTCGTAGTCGTAGTGCTCCTTGACGTAGTAGGAGACGACCTGCGCGGGCAGGGAGTCGATGTCGGTGGCGATGTCGAGGTCCATCTCCACGTCGTACTTCTCCTGCAGACGGCGGACGCCCTGTTTGGCCTGCTCGTAGTACTCGTCGTCCTTCCCGTCGTCGACGGAGTGGTCGATGGTGCCGTCCGGGTTGCGCTTCTGGCTCCGCAGGTCGAACGGGTGCCAGTCTATCTCCAGGTCCGACTCCCGCGTCGACTGGTACTGCCGCAGGGACTCGCGCCCGAGGTAGCAGAACGGGCAGACGTAGTCCGAGTACACCGTGATGCGCTCGTTCCCCTGTGTCTCGCTCATGTACGGCCTCTTACCCCCTCACTCGTTAAGAGCGGGGCCCGGTCGTGTCCGACTGGCGCACGACCGCGGCTTCGACCGGTCGGTCCGCGCGGTGCGGGACGGATGCTCGTCGCCGTCGTTTCAGTCGGTGTTCTCGCCCGCGACGGCGTCCAGCAGGGTCTCGACCCGCCCGACCAGCGTCTCGCTGTCGGCCGCCAACAGGGTGACGCTCCCGGCGACGCTCACCTCGCCGCGGTCCACGACGGCCACCGGCGATTCCTCGCTCGTCTCGAAGGCCCGCCCCACGCCCCACGCCGTCGCGCCGCCGGGGGCCACGTCGGCCGGTCGCTCGCTCGGGTCGTAGTCCGAGACGGTGCCGGCGAGGTCCGACAGGGCGTCCTCGACGGCGTCGGTCAGGCGACAGTTCACGGCGAACCGCAGCGCCGGGTCGTGTTCGCGGGCCGCGAGCAGGAACTGTGCGACGGTGCCGCCGGCGCCGAAGCGCACCCCGCGGTTCGGCCGGACGCCGTCCAGCGTCCGCGTGATGCGGCCCTCGACGGCGGCCACCTCGTCGGGCGTCTCGGCGTAGGGGGTCGCGCCGGCGACGGTCAGCCCCACCTCGGGGACGAGCGGCGAGACGTCGCGGTCGACGAGGGCCGCCACCGCCCGCTCGACGGCCTCGCTGGTCTCGTGGCGCGCGGCCTCGTTGCGCGTCTCGACCGCGTGGTGGACCGCGCCGGGGCCCTCCCCCACGTCGAGGTTGTAGCGGACCGCCCGGGCGAGCAGGTCGACCCCGGCCGCAACGGCGTCCGAGAGGTCGTCGCCGTGGGCCAGTCTGGTGGCGATGGCCGAGGAGAGCGTACACCCGGACCCGTGGGTCGCCGCGGTGTCGACCCGGTCGTGACGGAACGTCGTCACCGAGTCCTCGGTCACCAGCACGTCCACGACGTCGTCGCCGGGGACGTGTCCGCCCTTGACGAGGGCGGCGTCGGCGCCCATCTCGACGAGGTCCCGGCCCGCCGCCTCGGCGTCGCCGGGCTCGTCGATGGGCCGGTCGGTCAGCACCTCGGCCTCGTCGGCGTTGGGCGTGACCAGCGTCGCCTCGGCGATAAGCCGCTCGTAGGCGGCCTCGGCCTCGGGTTCCAGGAGGCGGTCGCCCGAGGTGGCGACCATCACCGGGTCGACGACGAGGTTCGGCAGGGGCGTCTCCGCGACCACGAGGTCGACGACGTCGCTCACCGCGAGCATCCCGGTCTTGACGGCGGCCACGTCGAAGTCCTCGCGGACCGCTCGAATCTGGGCCGCGATGTCCTCGGTCGGCAGGAGGTGGCTCCCCTGCACGCCGGTCGTGTTCTGTGCCGTGACGCTCGTGACGGCGCTGGTGCCGAAGGCGCCGCCGGCCTCGATGGTCTTCAGGTCCGCCTGGATGCCGGCGCCACCGCCCGAGTCGCTGCCCGCGATGGTGAGGACGACTGGCGGCGTGACCGGTGCGTCCGCGCGTGTCATGTTCGGCGACTGGACCGGCGGCCCCAAAGCGGTGCTGGTCTGGCAGGTGCCGGCGTGACAGCGCGCCGACGAAACCGACAGCCAGCGCCCCGTCCTAGTATGCTAATAATACTTCATATCACACCCGAGAAACGCTTATGTGTGAGAACCTCCCACAACCGGTGTACGACAATGGAACCGGCTCCGAACGACTCCGGCGAGGCAGACGAGCGGTACGGCAGTTTCACCACGGGCGGCGGCGACGTCGTCGTCTACGACACGGACAACCCAGAAGCGTGGTTACAGTCCAGCTACGCCGTCGAAGTAGGCGCCTCGTCGGAGCGAACAAGCGCGTAGACTCACTCCTGCAGTTTCCCCATGTACTCCTCGAAGGTCCCCCAGAAGGGGTCGACCCCGGGGTGGTCCGTGGGTTCGCCGTCGACCACTAACCCGCTCCCGTCAGTGACGACACCGGCGTCGGCGGCGGGGATGCCCTCCGCTTCGAGTGCGTCCAGCACGTCGTCGACGCCGTCGGGGTCGACGGCCGCCAGCAGCGTCCCCTCGCTGATTGATATCCACGGGTCGATACCGAAGAACTCGCAGGCCGCCCGGACCCCCGGCTGTATCGGGACCTTCTCCGTCTCCAGTTCGACCCCCACGTCGGCGGCGCGGGCCATCTCGTAGAGGCCGCCGTAGATGCCACACTCCGTGGCGTCGTGCATCGCGTGCACCGGCCCGGCCGCGGCCGCGGTCAGCGCGTCCTGCACGGGGCTCATGTCGTAGAAGCGGTCGGTGGCGGCGGCGACGTCGTCGGCGGCCATCTCGCCCTCCATCAGCGACTCGAACTGGATGGAGAGCAGGCCCGTGGCCTCGATGGCCGGCCCCTTCGTGACGACGACGCGGTCGCCGACCTGCGCGCCGTCGGGGCGGACCAACTGGTCGAACTCGCCGACCGAGATGGAGGTAGCGCCGCCGACCATCGGGTAGTTGCACCCGGCGTAGCGGCCGGTGTGGCCGGTGACGACCGAGACGCCCAGCTCGCGGGCCTCCGCGTCGAAGGTCTCCCAGACCGTCCGGAACTCCTCGTCGGTGATCTCCGGCGGGAGGTTGAAGTCGACGGAGAGGTGCGTCGGCGGCAGGCCCGACACCGCGACGTCGCTCAGCAGGATGTGGAAGGCGAACCACGCCGCGCGCTCGAACCCGAGCGACGGCATCACGAACACCGGGTCGGTCGCCATCGCGACCGCCTTTCCGCCCACGTCTACGACGCCGAAGTCGACGCCGTGTTGCGGGCCGAGCGTCACGTCCTCGCGGTCGGCACCGAGGTTCGGGTAGATGTACTCGCCGAAGAACTCGCGGTCGACCTTACCTAGCTCTGGCATGGCGGTGGCTACTACGGGGTGGTACTAATCGGTGGCTATCGACGGGCCGCGCTGTCGCTACCGGCGCCGACGGGCGAGGGCCCCGAGCGCCACCAGGAGCGCCACCAGCGACCCGACGGCGGTGAATCCGGGCCCGGACCCGCCGGTCGTGCTGGTCGTCCGCGTCTCCGTCACGACCGTCGGGGTCGACTCGTTCGCGGGCGTCACCGTCACCGCGACCGGCGGGGCGTCGTTCGCCGAGAGGAAGACGTCGCCGGACTGCGGAAGGGTGACGCCGCTCGCCACGCGGGTCGTGTTCTCGGGCGGGAGCGACACCTCGCGGGTCGCCACCGTCTCGTCGTCCCGGGTGAACACGACCGTCCCGTCGGCGGGCACCTGCGCGTCGTTGACCACCGTCGCGGTGACGACGACGGACCCGCCCTGCGTCGCCGTGCGGGAACTGACCTCGACGCCGGTGACGCGCGTCTCGGCCGGCCGCTCGACGACCACGGTGACGGTGTCGCCGTCGACGCTCAGGACGTACCGCCCGGGCGTCGCGAACGTGTGCGAGAGCGGGACGACCGTCTCGTTGCCGGGCCCGATGCGCCCCGTCTCGTTGGCCACGACCGTGTCGTTGACCGCGAGCGTCGCGTTGTAGGCCCCCTCGGTCCCGCCGGCGTTGCGCACGACGGCGTCGACGGTCAGCGTCTCCCCGGTCGCCAGCCGTATCGGCGTGGTGTTCGTCAGAGTGGCGGTCCGGTAGGGCCCGTCGACGCGGTAGCCGCTGTCGACGGTCCCGTTGGGGAGGGCGTAGCCGATTCTGGCGGGCAACTGGGCGAACACGCGGGCGTGGACCGTCTGGTTCCACATCGTCACCGGCGCCGTGGTCTCCGTGTAGTCGACCGTCTCCGCCCGCGCGGTGTCGCCGCCGACCCGCTCGATAGCGCCCAGGAGGGTCTCCTGTGTCACCGGCCGGTTCAGTCCGTTCAGTCGCCTGAAGGCCGCCTGCAACGTCGATTCCTTGTCGGTCTGGCGGCGCACCTCCTCGTCGACGCGGCCGGCCACCAGCGGCCCCTTGACGTAGTTGGCGTTGCGGTCCCACGTCGACGGGTCGGCCAGCACCACGTCCGCGTAGACGTCGCGCTGGCCGTCGGCCATGGCGTCGCGGAACGCCGCGAAGTCGATGCGGTCCTGTTCGAGCGTCAGGAGCGCCGCGTAGTACACCGCGGTCCCCTCGGTCAGCCAGCGGGTCTCGCGCGTCGTCGTGAACGCCTGCCTGCTGTGGACGTACTCGTGGAGCCAGACGTTGTCGGGGGTGGCCAGCCGCTCGCTGTCGCGTACCCAGATGTCCGACCCGCCGGTCTCCAACCCCCGGACGCCCCAGCCGACGTCGTCGGTCGGGGCCGCGACGACGAACACGTCCTCGTCGCGGGCGCCGACCTGCAGGGCGTCCGAGGCGTTCACGAGCGAGTCGAGTATCTCGGTCGGCGACGCCATCAGCTGTGCGCGCTCCGGGACCACGAGGCGGAACGTCTGCCCGTTGTCGGTCCGCTCGAAGGTCGCGACCGGACCGAGATACACCAGTTGGTCGCCGGCGGCGCCCGGCCCGGCCGTCGTCACGTTCTGTCGGAAGACGACCGGGTCCGTACCGGTGTAGCGCCACCGCGTCGGCGTTTGGGACCGGCTGATGAGCGCCCACTCGCCGGCGTCGACGTAGACGTACCGACCGTCGGCCCCCTCGGGACCGCTCTGCTCGATGGTCTTGTTGGGCTCGACGCGGTAGTCGATGGTCGCCGTCGCGGTGGTGCCGTCCCACTCGAAGGTGGTCTCGTTGACCCGCTCGAAACCGTCGGCCTCGACGCCCGTCGCGTTGGCCGGAATCCGCGTCTCCAGCGAGACGACGCGGTCCGGAATCGCGTAGGCCAGTTCGACCCCCACTTCACCGGGAGTCTCCGGCGTCAGCGCGTACGTCTGGGTCTGGCGGATGGCGTCCTCGTCGGCCACCTGCGTCAGGGTGGGGCCCGCCATCTGCGCCGGGGCGGTGCTCGGCGAGGTGCCCCTGGGACCCGTCGCCGGGTACTCGATATCGGTGTCCGGCGGGCGGACCTCCTGGGACGCGTCGCCCGTCCCGGCCACTGGAGCGACCGACGTGAGAACGAGCAGGAGTGCGACGGCGAGGGCCCCCCAGCCGCGGTGCGCCACGCGCATTGTGACCCGTTACCGCCTCACGGTTGATATAGCTGACCGCTTACGCCGCCTCTAACCGCGCTTCGACGTCGTCGAACACGTCGGCCACCCGCTCACGCACCTCGTCGCGAATCGCCCGGACGGCCTCGGCGTCCCGCCCGTCGGGGTCGTCCAGTGCCCAGTCGCGGACCTCGACGTCGGCGTCCAGCGAGAGGGTCGAACACCCCATCGTGACGACGAGGTCGCAGGCCGCCAGTTCCTCGGTGGTGACCTCGCGCGGGGTCCGTTCGGAGAGGTCGAAACCGAGTGCCCGCATGGTCTCGACGACCTCCGGGTGGACGTGGTCGGCGGGGTGGGTCCCGCCGGTGACGATCTCGACGCGGTCGTCGAGGCCGCGTTCGGCGACCTCCCGTTCGGCGAAGGCGGTCGACATCTGGGAGCGGCCGGCGTTCTGTACGCAGACGAAGGCGACGCGGTACGTGTCTGTCATAGTCGGTCGAGACCGGGTAGTCGCCGTCGCTCGGGACCAGTCGTCCGGTCTGTGACGGGGTGTTTCGGAGACGGCTAAATGGCGGTTTCGGTGCAGTATGGTCTATATACCACTCCTGAGTGCTATTTGCAGAACCCCCCCCCAAGCGTCCGTGTCACCGGTTCGTCGCCGCGTACGTCTCTGTGAGATGAGATGGTGTGGCACACCAGCCACGCCCTGCGACGTGTTAGTATGATTTTACAACCGGAAACTGGGTCGTTACCAAACTTACCCCGTCTGACTGGTAAGGCGAATGCCATCGGACACAGACGACGACATCGACACCCCAAATGACGTGGCGCCGGTCCAGCGCCGGACGTTCGTTCAGGGACTCGGCGTGCTCCCGCTCTCGACGACGCTGCTCGACGGCGAGGCGGACTCACAGACCGCTCGGTCACAGAACCGACCGAACGAGGGTCGGACCCGGCGGTTCACCGTCCACGCCGTCGAGGTGGACATCTTCTACAACCAGTACGGTCTCCACCAACCGAACGGCGTGATGTACGTGCTGGAGGAGAACCTCGACGCCGTGCGCGCGGCGTCGGGCGTCGCCCCCGACGACGGGTTCTCGCTGGTCGAAGATGAGGCGACGACGTCCCAGACGGACTCCAACCCCGGACAGGGACAGGGACCACCGGACGACGACCCAGACGAAGACGCGGTCGACACCTCGGTCATCGAACCGCTGGTCATCCGGGCCAACGAGGGGGACACGATACAGATTCGCTTCGTGAACCACCTCGACCGGCGTGCCTCGATGCACCAGACGGCCCTGCCGTACAACGTGCGCACCTCCGACGGGATGGCCGTCGGCCTGAACCCCGACACGACCGCACCGCCGGGGGGCACCGTCCAGTACCGCTGGGAGGCGACCCACACGGGGACGCACTTCTTCTACGACGGGGCCAATCAGGCCGTCGACAGCGCCGACGAACCCCCCGAGGAGGCGAACCTCCTCTCGCGGGGCCTGTTCGGGGCCGTCGTCGTCGAACCCGAAGGTGCGACGTGGACCGACCCCGAGACCGGGGGCGAACTCCGGAGCGGGACCCGCGCCGTCGTCCACGACCCCAACGGGCTGGGGACGACCTACCGGGAGTTCGTCCCGTTCTACCACACGCCCGAGGGGATGGAACCGGAGGTACAGTGGCCCGACAGCGACGTGGAACAGACGATACACGCCATCAACTACCGGGCGGACCCGCTCGGCCAACGCGACGCTGAGTTCTACAACTCCTGGACCAACGGGGACCCCGGCGGGGGTGACAACGTCTTCGAGACGTACAAGGGCGACCCGGTGAAGTACACCTTCGTCGGGGCCTCGCTGGAGGAGAACCACGTCCACCACCTCCACCAGCACCGCTGGAAGGAGGTGCCGCGGACGGCGGCCGACACGATCGACGCCCAGACCATCGGCCTCGGGGATACGTTCGACGCGTACCTTGTCGCCGGTCACGGCCCCCGGACGCTTCGCCCGGGCACCAGTTTCGAGGACGCGTTCGAGGTAGGCGCCGGCTACGTCCACGAGTCGACCGGTGACGTCCTCTTTCACTGCCACCTGTTCCCGCACTACGCCGAGGGGATGTGGGCCATCATGCGCATCCACGACGAGGTGCAACCCGACCTGGTGCCGCTCCCGAACTCCAGCGGCCTCATCGGGCCGGACGACGACACGCCGGGCTACCCGGAGTTCGTCGCCGACGCCATCCGCGAGGTGTACGACCTCGACCCGGACGAGAGTCCAATCGGCAATCTGGCACCGAAGCCGCCGCTCTCGTCGGAGAACAACCCGCGTCAGCCGACCGACGTCGAAGAGCAGGTGTTCGGTCCAGCCGAGGACATCGTCCCCGGCGCGCCGTACGCCGACCCCTGTCAGCGCCCCGACCCAGAGCGCATCGTCGAGTACACCATCTCGGTGATGCGACCGGGCAACGACGGCCGCATTGTCTACAACGATTCGGGCGACTACGACCCGGAGGCACTGGTCTACGTCCTCGACCAGGTCCGTCTCAAGGACCCCGATGGGAGCGTGGAGGAGACTATCGACGTCGACGATGCCGAACTGCTCCGTGACGCGGAATTGAACCCCGAACCGCTGTTCGTCCGGGCCAACGTCGGCGACTGTATTGAGGTCCGCCTTCAGAACGAACTCGTCGAGGAGGAATTCCCCGCCTCCGTCCACCCGCACTTCGTCGGGTTCGACCAGCTCGGCTCGGAGTCGGTCACGACGGGGTTCAACTACGACCAGGCGACCGACCCCGGCGACACGATGCGGTATCGCTGGTACGCCGACGAGGAGGGCGCCATCTTCTTCCACGACCACATCGTCGGCGTCGAAGAGGGGATGCACGGCCTGTTCTGCGGGCTCATCGTCGAGCCCGAGGGCTCCACGTGGACCGACCCCTACTCGGGTGACCCCATCTACAGCGGCGCGCAGGCCATCATCGACCCGCCCGGGGGAGAGGCCTTCCGCGAGCAGGCGCTCCACTACCACGACTTCGCGCAGTTGAGAGACCCGGACACCGGCGACTTCGTCAACCCAGACAGCGAGCACAACCAGAACGCCGGGACGATGGCCATCAACTACCGCAATTCGCCGTTCTATCACCGCGACGACGAAGACCCGGCCTACGTCCACAGTTCGCAGGTTCACGGCGACCCCGAGACGCCGGTTCTCGAAGCCTACGCGGGCGACCAACTGCGGTTCCGGCTCTTCCAGGGATCCTGGGAGGAACAGCACAACTTCGGCCTCCACGGCCTCCAGTTCGACCCCGAAGGGTTCGCACAGCAGGATACCGTCTCGCAGGTCATCGGCACCTCGGAAGCGTTCACGTTCACGGTGCCGTCCACGGAGACGGACCCCGACTTCGACCACATCACGAACCCGGACGACCTGCCGGTGCGGGACTACCGATACGGCGCGAACATGATAGACGACATGTGGACCGGGATGTGGGGCCTGACCCGTATCTGGGGCAGCGAGGTGGCCCACCTTCAGGCGCTTCCCGGCCGGGCGGCCCCAGACGAGTCGATCGACGAGGATGACCTCGAAGCGATGGGCCACCCGGCCCCGTTCGCCGACTTCGACTGGACCGAGGAGGGCCAGCGAGCGAAACTCCGCTATGCAGAGGGCGACGACATGACGCGGCCACCGGATAAAGACGCCCGACAGAACAGGAACGTCGGGGAAATCCCACCACAGGCACCTGACCCGGGCGACCCCTGTCCCGACGACGCGACGGTGCGGTCGTTCGACGTGACGGCGTTTCAGGTGGACATCCCCTACAACGACTACGGCGACCACGACGAGTACGGCGTCGTCTTCGCGCTGGACCGCTACGTCGAGGAGATCAGGAACGGCGAGCGCCCGGTCGAACCGCTGACGCTCCACGCCAACGAGGGCGACTGCATCGAGATAAACCTCACCAACGACCTGCCCGAAGACCCCGACGACGACCACCCACACCCGAAGATGCGCGTCTCACAGCCGTGGGATCGGTCAGAGCGCATTTCACTCCACCCACTCTTGCTCGACTACGACGTCAACGGCTCGAACGGGTCGACGGTCGGGTTCAACTACGACACGACCGTCGACCGGGGGGAGACCATCACCTACCGCTGGTTCGCCAGCGGCGCGGTGGGCACCTCGCTCCTGTGGGACATGGCCGACGTCCGGAGCACGCGACACCACGGCGCGTTCGGTCAGTTGGTCGTCGAACCGCGCGACTCGGTCACGCTCGACTCGCGGACGGGCGAAGCGTCCGTCACCAGCGCCGAGTCGATGATACAGACCGCCGGCGACGTTCCGGACTTCCGCGAGAACGCGCTCATCTTCGCCGACGGCCAGTTCGTGCTGAACCGCGACGACCCGGACGACTGCGTGGTCCCGCCGGGACCCGACATCGAGAACCCGAACGACCCCTGCACCCAACTCGGCGACACCGAGGACCAGGGGTACGGCGGCGTCAACTACCGCTCGGAGCCGTTCATCCGCCGGTTCGAGAACAACGACGCTCAGCACCTCGTCTACAGTTCGCGCGTCCACGGCGACCCGAACACGCCCATCTGGAAGGCGCTCACGGACGACCCGGTCCGGTTCCGCGTCGCCAGCGGCGCCGACAAGGCCCGGGCGGTCGCGTTCCACCTCGCGGACCACCAGTGGGAGCGGTTCCAGGGTGTCGCTCAGTCGCCGGTCATCGGCGTCGACGGCCAACTCAGCCCCGGCAAGGCCGAGACGTTCAGCCTGCTCGGCGGCGCCGGCGGGTTAGGGAGCGGCAGCGGCAACGGCGACTACATCTATCAGGAGACGAAACAGCGCCGCCGCCTCGAAGCGGGCCTGTGGGGTATCTTCCGGGTCCGCCAGCAACCGGACCGGTTCCCCGACGAGGCCATCCAGCCGTTGCCCGACCGGGCGGGGAACGTCCCGCTGTCCGCGCGACCCGGCTACGTCGTGCAGGTGGGCGACGTGACCGGCACGGGCCAACAGGACGTGGTCGTCGGCGTTCCCGACAGCGACGTCGGGGCGATGAACGCCGGCGCGGTCTACGTGTTCACCGACACGAACCCGGGCGAAGTGACGAGTCTCGCCGACGCGACGCTCCAGTTGCTCGGGACGACGACGGGTGAGCGAGTCGGTTCCGTCGTCCGTCTCCGGCCGCGACAGGGCGAGGGCGCCAGCGACATCGTGGTCGAGACGGGGATGGACGAGACGTTCGTCGTCCCGGGCGGGCGACCGTTCCGTGACCTCGTGGACTCGCCGCCACGGTCGGACGTGGCCGAGTTCGTCCGCCGGACGACCAACACGCGTGTCGAGGCCGTCGCCGCGTTCGCCGACGCCGCGACCCCGATGGACCGAAACGGGAATGGGAACGGGAACGGCACCACGACCGACGACGAAACCGAGACCGACGGCTAACTCCGTCGGTGACGCCCGGTCTCGCCGTCCGCTCCCACAATCCCTGCGCCGGTGGCTACTCGACGCGGTTCTCGAGGGCGCACTCCGTGACTGTCTCCTCGGCGCGCGGTCGACAGCTACGTGCGGCCCGCGTTCCGTACGGGGACGACCACGCGGAGGGGGCCTGTCGTGGTCGGGACATGCCGGGACCAGCAACATTATCCTTTGCACCTGAATTTTCAGGTGTATGTCCGATATCCCTCGCTACGACCGCCGCGGGTTTCTCTCGCTGGCCGGCGTCGCGGTACTGGCTGGCTGTTCCGACTCGCTGCCGACGGTCGGCCCGACGCCGACGTCGACACCGACCGTCGCATTGTTCGAGACCCATCCGGAGACGCTGGTCCTCACGCGCGAGGAACTCCCGTCGGGAGCGACGTGGGTGCAGAGCCCCTCGAACCGTCGGGAAGATACTTTCAGTGTCGGCTACGAGGTGTTCGTCGACGGCGAACTGTCCCACCAGATGAGTCTGGACCTCTCTCGACGGATGGGCGTCGACGGTGCCGTCTTCGACCACGACAACCTCGTCGAACTCTACCGTGAGGAGTACGACGCCACGGCCACGTCCCTCTCCTACGGCGACGTGGGCACGCTCGTGACCTTCGGCGACGAGGCTCACGCCATCGTCACCTACCGCAACCTCTCGCTCAACGTCGGACTCTACGACGACGGGCCGCTGGAGAGTCTTCGGGACGTCACCGAACTCCAGGTCGAGAAACTGGAGCGACTAGCGCCGTAGGGTCGCGCCGCTCCCGCAATCCTTACCCCGGGGACGGACAGATGAACGGTCATGACAGAGGCGACGGGTATCGTCGGGGAGTTCCTCTCGCTCAAGGAGGAGACCGACGCCGACATTCTGACGATGCAGTGCGGCGACTTCTACGAGTTCTTCGCCGAGGACGCCGAACTGGTCGCCGAGGAACTGGACCTGAAGGTGAGCCAGAAGTCCTCCCACGGGTCTTCCTATCCCATGGCCGGCGTCCCCGTCGACGACCTGACGCCGTACGTCTCCGCGCTGGTCGAACGGGGCTACCGCGTCGCCGTCGCCGACCAACACGAGACGGCCGACGGCCACGCCCGCGAGATAACGCGGGTGGTGACCCCCGGCACGCACCTCGAGACCGGCGACGCCTCGGCCCAGTATCTCGCCGCCGTCGTCCGGCAGTCTGGCCGGGACGGCGACACCTACGGACTGGCCTTCGCCGACGTGACGACGGGCCAGTTCCAGGTGACCCAACTGGACGACGCCGACCCCGGCGCCGTCCTCACCGAACTGTACACGTTCGCCCCGGCGGAGGTCCTGCCCGGCCCCGACCTGCGGAACGACGACGGCTTCCTGGACGCCCTCTCGGAGCGCTCGGACGCCGCCGTCTCCCTGCACGCCTCGGAGGCGTTCGCGCCCGGCCGGGCCCGCCACCGGGTGCGCGAGCAGTTCGGCGCCGAGACCTTATCGAGCGTGGGCATCGCCGACGACGACGCGGCCATCGCCGCCGCCGGCGCCGTCCTCTCGTACGTCGAGGAGACCGGCGTCGGGACGCTCGCAGCGGTCACCCGCTTGCAGGCCTACGGCGCCCGCGAACACGTCGCGCTGGACGCGACCACCCAGCGGAATCTCGAACTTACCGAGACGATGCAGGGCGGGACGTCGGGGTCGCTGTTCGACACCGTCGACCACACGACGACGGCCGCGGGCGGGCGACTCCTCCGGCGGTGGCTCCAGCGCCCCCGCCGTGACCGCGGGGAACTCCACCGCCGGCAGTCGTCGGTGGCGGCGCTGACCCGCGAGGCGATGGCCCGCGAGACCATCCGGGAGACCCTCTCGGACGCCTACGACCTCGAACGACTGGCCTCCCGTGCCACCTCCGGGAGCGCCGACGCCCGCGACCTCCGGGCCGCACAGGAGACGCTCGAACTCCTCCCGCAGGTGGCCGACGCCGTCGAGCAGACCGAGCGACTGGCCGACTCGCCGCTGGCCGACGCGCTCTCGGGCGCCGACCGGGAGGCCGCCGCCGACTTAGCCGCGGAGCTGGACGACGCCCTCGTCTCTGACCCGCCCGGGACGGTCACGCAGGGCGGCCTGTTCCGGCGGGGCTACGACGACGGTCTGGACGAGGTCATCGACGACCACGAGAGCGCGCTGGAGTGGCTGGAGACGCTCCCCCAGCGGGAGAAGGAGCGAACCGGCATCACCCACCTCTCGGTCGACCGCAACAAGACCGACGGCTACTACATTCAGGTGGGGAAATCGGAGACCGACACGGTCCCCGACGAGTACGAGGAGATAAAGACGCTGAAGAACTCTAAACGCTACACCATCCCAGAACTCGACGAGAAGGAGCGGGCGGTCCTCCGACTGGAGGAGCGCCGCCACGACATGGAGTACGAGCTGTTCGAGGCCCTGCGCGAGCGGGTGGCCGAGCACGCGACGCTCCTGCAGGACGTGGGTCGGACCCTCGCCGAAATCGACGCGCTGGCGTCGCTGGCGGTCCACGCCGTCGAGAACGACTGGACCCGACCCGACGTCACCGACGGCGACGACCTCTCCATCGAGGCCGGTCGCCACCCGGTCGTCGAGCAGACCACCGAGTTCGTCCCCAACGACCTCTATCTGGACCGCGACCGGCAGTTCCTCGTCGTCACCGGGCCCAACATGAGCGGGAAGTCGACGTACATGCGACAGGCCGCGCTCATCACGCTGCTCGCGCAGGCCGGGAGTTTCGTCCCCGCGCGGGACGCCACCGTCGGCCTCGTGGACGGCATCTACACCCGCGTCGGCGCCTTAGACGAACTCGCGCAGGGCCGCTCGACGTTCATGGTCGAGATGCAGGAGCTGTCGAACATCCTCCACTCCGCGACCGAGGACTCGCTCGTGATTCTGGACGAGGTCGGCCGCGGGACGGCGACGTTCGACGGCATCAGCATCGCGTGGGCCGCGACGGAGTACCTCCACAACGAGGTGCGCGCGAAGACGCTGTTCGCCACGCACTACCACGAACTGACGACGCTCGCGGACCACCTCGACCGCGTCGAGAACGTCCACGTCGCCGTCGCCGGCGAACCCGAATCGGCCGGCGAGGACGGCGTGACGTTCCTCAGGACCGTCAGGGACGGTCCGACCGACCGGAGCTACGGAATCCACGTCGCCGACATGGCCGGCGTCCCCGGCCCGGTGGTCGACCGCTCGCAGGAGGTGCTGGACCGTCTGCGCGAGGAGAAGGCCATCGAGGCCCGCGGGAGCGGCGGTGGCGGGACGACACAGGCCGTCTTCGACCTCTCCTCGGGGACGTTCGGCGGGGCCGGCGACGAACCGACGAGCGCCGACGGCGGCCCGGCCGAAACGGTCGAGGACACGCTCGCCGACCGCTTCGGCGAGGACGCCGAGGACGTGCTGGCGGCGCTGTCGGAACTGGACGTCAACGAGACGCCGCCGGTCGAGCTGATGGCGACAGTCCAGCAGTGGCAGGACGAGCTAGACGAGGCGTGAGGGCGGTCTCAGGCGACCTCGAACCCTCTCTCTGCGAGGAGTTCGCGGACGCGCTCCGCGTGGTCGCCCTGCAGTTCGATGTGTCCCTCCTTGACCGTGCCACCGGTGCCGAGCGCGCTCTTCAGCTCCGAGGCGAGCGACTCGACGTCGGTGTCACCCTCGAACCCCTCGACGAGCACCATCTGCTTGCCGTAGCGCCGCTCTTCGGTGCGCACCGAGAGGCGTTGGGTCGCGCGGTCCAGGTCGGCGGTCGGGTCCTCCGGGACGTCCAGGTTCTCGAACGGGTCGTCGTCGGTCACTGTAACACGCTCTCTAGGTGGCCGCGGGACAAGACCGTGTCGTCGGCGAACGCCGAAGGCTCGCCCGGACGCCACCGAGCGCCGCCGTCGGGCGCTACGACGCCAGTTCACGCCGGAGGAGGAGCGCGCCGCCGACCGTCAACAGCAGTCCCATCCCGCCGAACCACCCCCACTGGGCCAGTCCGATAGGTGCGGTGCGGAGCGACTGCCGCCGCTGTCGCCGGTACGCCTCGTAGGTCGTGTTCTCACACTGCCGGACGTGGGTCTCGTTCAACGTCACCTCGCGCAGGCCGAGGCCGCCGTCGACGAGGCGGGTCTGTCCGGCGAGGGCCGAGCAGTTCTCGTGGTACGCCGCGAACTCCTCGCGCGTCACCGTCGTGGTGAGGTCGGCGTACGCCAGCGCGCCGAGCGTGCCGACACCGAGCAGCGTGACGGCCGCCGCGACGACCACCCCGGCCCGGACCGACCGTGCGGGTCCGTCGCCGCCGCCGCTCTGCTGTGGGCCCATGTTCCGAGCTAGCACGGGTCGACGCCTCACTCTTGGGGTGACGTGTCCCGTCGCCGCATCCGACGGCGTCGCCGCCGTCGACTGGGCCGGTGGTGTCCCGCGGTCCGGGCGACGGAGCGCGGCCGGTCCCGACTCACCCCTCGCGGTCGTCGTGGTCGAACGTCTCCTCGGGCGCCTCGTCGTCGAAGAAGCCGAACGTCTCGTCGTCCCGCAGGAGGTAGTCGTTCTCCAGCATCTCCGAGACGACGCGGCCGAGCGCGTCCAGTTCGGACTCTATCTCCTCCACGTCGTCGGCGTCGAGGTCGTCGCGGGCCTCGTCGGGCACGGCCGGCGCGCGGTAGTCTACCTCGTCGGTCGCGGGGTCCCAGTAGAAGTCGAACCCCTCGACGAGGTCGTATCGCGTGACCACGTCGAAGTCGGCGGCCGTCAGGCCGGTCTGTGTCGTCCACTCCTCGAAGGCGTCGTGCCACGCGCCGTCGGCGAGGACGCGCTCGACCTCCTCGCGGCGGTAGTCGTCCTCGACCTCCTCCTCGTCCGGGTCGTCGATTGCCTGGTACCCGCCCCGCGGCTGCGGGCCGCGGAGCGACGGCGGGTCCGGAACCGAGACGTCGAGCGCCATGTCGTCGTGTAGACCGCCCAACTAGAAATACGCACCGCTGACCGGCGCTCTCACGGCGGGGGCCACCCCCCGAATCAGGCCTTCGCGCCCGCCACGCCGCTCCCGATGGCCGCGCCGCACTCGGTGCAGGCGACCAGGTAGAACCGCTTGGAGGCGGCGAAGAAGCCGGTGGTGGCGTCCATCTCGACGAACTCCACGTCGTCTTTCGCTTCGAGGGTCGCGTCGCATTCAGGGCAGTGGACCATGGCCGCCGACTCGTCGGGCGGCGATAAATGTCT
The DNA here is from genome assembly GCF_055632435.1 of Haloarcula sp. MBLA0163. NCBI lineage: Archaea > Methanobacteriati > Methanobacteriota > Halobacteria > Halobacteriales > Haloarculaceae > Haloarcula > Haloarcula sp. MBLA0163. Next base: position 2,564,445 of record NZ_CM145745.1, on the reverse strand, counting down.
TCTTCCTAGACGGCCCCGCCGCCCCCGGCTTTCGCGCCGGCGACGCCGCTCCCGAGGGTCTCGCCACACTCGGCACAGCTGGCGACGTAGAACCGCTTGGAGGCCGCGAGGAAACCGGTGGTGGCGTCCATCTCGGCGAACTCGACGTCCGAGGCGTCGGTGAGGGAGGTCTCGCAGTCGGGACAGTGGACCATAGCCGTCCGCTCCCACGCCTCCGGTAAATGTCTTGTCCGGCGGCGCCACCGCCGTCAGGGCCCGCGTCGAGCGAACGCGAACTCCGTCGACGTGCCGAGCGGGTCGTCGGCCGTCTCGGTCCACACCTCGGCGAACCCCGCCGCGCGCAACTGGTCGAGCGTCGCCGACCGCCCGGGCGCGGAGAAGAACATCGATCCGCCCATCCAGCCCCGGCGGACGGTCTCGAACCGGCCGGTAGGGAGCGTCGTGAGGACGAGGCCCCCCGGACGCAGGACGCGTGCGAACTCCCGGTACACCTCGGGGTGGCGCTCCCGGGGCACGTGGAAGACGGCGTGGTAGGCGGTGATGCCGTCGACGCTGTCGTCGGCGATCGGGAGCGCGGTCATGTCACCCTGCACCAGCCGCGCGCCGGGGACCGTTTCCGTCGCCAGTTCTAGGCCCCGGCGGGAGAAGTCGAGGCCGATGCTCCCCGGCGGGAGGTTCGCCAGCGTGCGCGCGCCGTCGCCACACCCCACGTCCAGAACGGTCGGGTTCGGTGGCAGTTCGTCCAGCAAGTCCGCGACGAGAGCGGCGTCGGACCCGTCCGGGTCGCGCCGCCGTGCGTACGTCTCGGCGACGTCGTCCCACGCTCGCCGTATCTCGTCTGGCTCCATACCGGCCAGTAGGGCGCCAGCGGTATCAGCGCCCGGGACCCGCCGACGACGGAACGTTTCTTGCCGTCCGGGCCTACCGGCAGACATGGACAGCGACTATCGGTCCGACGCGGTCGGGGCCCTCGCCGAGCGGGACTACCGGGCGGCGGGCGACGCCTACTCCCGGGCGGCGTGGGCGACGTTAGCCGAACCACGCGAGGGGCAGTCACCGTTCGACGCCGACGAGAAGGGGTGGGTCAGCCGCGCCCTGCAGCTGCTCGTCCTCGCGGGCGTGAGCTACCGGGTGGCCGGGGCACCGGAGCGCGCGACGCACCGTGCCGTCGAAGGCGAAGCCGTCACGCGAGACCTGACGAGCGCGCTCGACGGGCCCGCGCAGGCGGCCTGTCTCCGCGAGTTCGCGGCGGACTTCCGGGTCGTCGGCGGACTGGACGGCGTGGCAGACGCCTACGACGACGCCGAGACGGCCTACGAGACGGCTGGCGACGCCATCGACGACCCGCAGTCGGTGGCGACGACGCCGCTGCTGCAGGCGGCCGCGCTCCCCATCCAGCAGGTCGCCCGGGGGCTCGACGACGGCGAAATCGCCGTCTCGTGGTCGGACCTCCACGGGCCCGACCCGGCCGACGCCGGTCGGTTCCTCGGACACCGCGCGGCGTTCAAGCGCCAGCGGTTCCCGAGCCTGCTCGACCGGTGCGTCGAGGCGGGCCACCTCGCGGCCCACCGCGGCACGACCGAGTACGACAACGCGAGCTTCCGGTGCCCGGCGTGTGGGTCGACGGACGTGAACTGGGCGGCCGACCACACGCTCTGTCTGCGGTGTTCGACGCCGATGGGCCGACGCTAGCTCTCTAGGACGGACTTCGGTCGCTTGAGGTAGAACTCCTGTTCGCTCACGCGCTCGTAGACGTCGTACAGCGTCTGGACGGCCTCCGCGTCGGGCGTGAACCGGACGTACGGCGCGACGTGGTAGGCCTTGCAACTGGTCAGGAAGAAGTACAGCGTCCGGTGGTGGGCCGGCGTGGCGTCGACGACGCCTATCGCTCGGCCCCCGAGGTCGTCCGAGAAGTCGTTGAGCATCGCGGCGATGTCGTCGTGGAGCTGTTCGTCGGGGCGTTTGAGCGTCGTCCCGAACGTCTGCTCGAGGAACTCGCTCGTCGCCCGGAAGAACGGGTTCGAGTCGACGCCGCCCGGGTCGACGCCGGCGAACCGCTCGTACAGCGACAGCAACGTCGACAGTTCCGCCTCGGTGACCGCCACCGGGCGCACCGGGTCCCCCTGACCGAGGGCGTACTCCGGGAACGAGTGCGAGGCCGGATCCGGAACCTGACCGAACACCTGTTCGAGGTCCATGGTCGGGGTACGACCGCGAGCCGTCTAACTGTTCCGTGGTAGCGTGTACCACGGTAGGGGCGGGGGTGCGTCGGGTTCCCCGGCCTTACTCGCCCCTATCAGCCACATAACGAAACGCGCCGGCGGTGTCGACTCGGTCGGTGAGCAAGACATGGCAGACAGTACGCAACTGCGCATCGGGCACTGCTGTCCGGACGCGCCGAACGTGGACGTCAGCGTCGACGGGACGACGCGGTTCGAGGAGGTCGAGTACGCGACGCTGAGCGACTACGCCGCCGTCGACCCCGGCGACCACGAGGTGGCCATCGCTCCGGCGGGGAGCACCGCCACCGTCGTCGAACGGACCGTCTCGCTGTCGCCGGCCACCGCGTACACGGTGCTGGCGACGGGGCTGATAACCGACATCGAGGCGACGCTCCTGCGCGACGACGCCGGCGAGGTCCCCGCGGACGTCGCGCACCTCCGACTCGTCCACGCGTCGCCGGACGCACCGACCATCTCGCTCGACGTCGGCGAGACGGCGTCGGTCGTCGAGGCCGTCGAGTTCCGCGAGGCCAGCGAGTACCGCCCGGTCGAGGCCGGCACGCACGACCTGTCCGTTCGGCCGACGGACCGCGGCCGGGTCGAACTCGAACTCGACGGCATCTCCCTCGAGGGCGGGACCGCGTACTCGGCCATCGCGCTCGGGCAGCTGGAGGCCGGGACGCTCGCCGCCGTCGTCGAGGCGGACGCGGTCGAACTGGTCGCGCCCGGGGAGTGAGGCGTTCAGGACCGGCGTTCGTTCAGCCGCGCGATGAGGTCCAGCCCGTAGACGATGTTGAGGACCGAGCTCGCCTCGCCGGCCTCGTAGACGAGGTCGTCGTGGGCCCGCACGTGGTCTAGGACCGCCTTCGAGGCGTGGTCCGGGGCGGCGGCGATGCCCGCGTCGTTCTCGGCGACCCACTCCATCACCCGCAGGTCGCTCTTGCTGTCGCCCATCACCAGCGCGAACGGGTCGTCGATGCCCAGCACCTCGAAGGCCTGCTCGACGCCGGCGGACTTGTCCAGTTCCAGACTGACGAGTTCGGCGGCGTCGCCCTCGTAGTAGCCGAGGTCGATGCGCTCGAAGAGGTCAAGCAACGCCGGCGGCGCGGCGTCGAGGTCGGCGTCGGTCGAGAGGCCCGCCTCGTCGAACACCGCCTGAATCTCCGGGTCCCGCGCGAAGTACGCCCGGGCGAGAGCGGCCGGGTCCGCGACGTCGACGCCGACGGCCTCGGCGACGCACTCACCGACCAGCCCGCAGAGGTAACACAGCGCCTCGTCGACGATCTCGACGGCGGTGTCGCTCCCCACCTCGGCGTTGGGCTTGAGCGTGACGTTGAACTCGTTGCCCTGCAGGTGCGTGCCGTGGCTCACGTCGTCGGGGGCCTCCGAGAGGACCCGCCCGCGGACGGCGTCGAACACGTCGACCACCTCCTCGTCCAGTCGCTCGTACAGCAACTGCTTGGTCTGAGCGCCGTGTTTCGGCGTGAAGACGCCGTTGCCGGACTCGTAGACGATAGAGAGCGAGCCCGACGAGACGACCTCGTTGCCGAGGCCCTGGATCATGAACCCCTTGACGTTCTCCAGGGTCTGCCCGGTGCAGACGACGATGGGGACGCCCCGCTCCTGGAACTCGGTGAGGAGGTACAGCGTGTCACGCGGGATCTCGTTGTCGGTGTCGCCGGCCGACCGGAGCGTCTCGTCGACGTCCAGGACGAGGACGTTCACCGACCGGTCGTACTTCGAGAAGAGGTCGAGCGCGGTGAACGCCTCCTCGCGGGTCAGCCGGGCGGCGATGTCGGCGTACGTCTCGCCCGTGGCGGGGAACGCCTCGGCTATCTCGGCCTTCCGCGCGTCCAGTTCCTCGCGGGCGTCCTCCCACTGGTCCAGCGCGACGGGGGAGCTGAGCGGCGGCAGGAGGTCCACGAACTCCTGATAGGCCCGCAACGTCTCGGTGTCTGCCGTCTCGTAGAGGCGGTAGAGCTGGTCGTACTGTTCCATCTGTCTCCGTTGCCGTGGCTGTCGCTGTCCGTACACTTCACTGTACGGTTCGCGCCGTCGAAAAAGCGGGTGACGGGCGCCGACCTACTCGTCGTCGCCGCCGTCGGTCAGCACCTCGACGTCCGTCTCCTCCTCGTTGATGAACGACGGCGTCTCCGGCTCTCCGTCCGCGTCCTCGTCGGCCGGCTCGTCGGCGCGTTCACGGCTCCAATCGGGGATGTCGCCTCTGTGGTGGCACATGGTAGCTCACCGAGCGGGGCTCAGGACTGTGTCGTGTTAACTATTTTCATATGCCGACCGACACTCGCCGGAGACAGTCTCAAGTCGCCCCGTCCGTTACCGAGGGGCAACGACTATGCGAGGGCCGCCATGACCGACATCCAGCAACTCGACGACCGGACCGTCGAACGCATCGCGGCCGGCGAGGTGGTCGAACGACCCGCCTCCGTGGTCAAGGAACTCGTCGAGAACGCCATCGACGCCGACGCGAACCGCGTCACCGTGGCCGTCGAAGCGGGCGGCACCGAGGGCATCCGCGTCACCGACGACGGCGTCGGGATGGACCGCGAGAGCGTCCAGCGCGCCGTCGAGCAACACACCACCTCGAAGATTCGCGACATCGCCGACCTCGAGGGCGGGGTGGGCACGCTCGGGTTCCGCGGCGAGGCGCTGCACGCCATCGGCGCCGTCTCCCGGCTCACGATAACGACCCGGCCGCGCGGGGGCGACGTCGGCACCGAACTCGTCGTCGAGGGCGGCGAGGTGACCGCGGTGAACCCCGCCGGCTGTCCGGAGGGGACGACCATCGCGGTCGAGGACCTGTTCTACAACGTCCCCGCCCGCCGGAAGTACCTCAAGCAGGCCTCGACGGAGTTCGCCCACGTCAACACCATCGCGACGAGCTACGCGCTCGCGAACCCGGACGTCGCCGTCATGCTGGACCACGACGGCCGCGAGACGTTCGCCACGACCGGGCAGGGGGACCTCCGCGAGACGGTCATGTCCGTCTACGGGCGGGAGGTGGCCCAAGCGATGATCTCCGTGGACGGCGAGGACCTCCCCGACGGCCCGCTCGACGGCGTCTCCGGCCTCGTCTCCCACCCCGAGACCACGCGCGCCGGCCGGGAGTACCTCTCGACGTACGTCAACGGCCGGTACGTGCGCGCGAAGACGGCCCACGACGCCGTCGTCGACGCCTACGGCACCCAGATAGCGCCGGACCGCTACCCCTTCGCCGTGCTCTTCCTGGACGTGCCGGCCGGCGACGTGGACGTGAACGTCCACCCACGGAAGATGGAGGTCCGGTTCGCCGACGACGAGGGCGTCCGCGAGCAGGTTCGCACCGCCGTCGAGGACGCCCTGTTGCGCGAGGGACTGCTCCGCTCGTCGGCGCCGCGCGGCCGCTCACAGCCCGAGCAGACGGAGATATCGCCGTCGGGGTCGGGCGGTGGCGACGACGGGTCGTCGTCCGCGGGACCGTCTCCCGGCGGTCCGGACGAGGGGTCCCGCGACACGACGGCGGCGAACGACGCGGCCGAAAGCGCCACCGGGACCGCGCCGGCGGCCGACGACACCGGGTCGGGGGCCTCGGACACCACCGTTTCGGGTCGAACCGCCGACGACGGCTGGTCGGCCGCCGACGGGAGCGCCGCGACGGGCGACGAGGGCACGACGGCCGCTCCGTCCGCCGAATCCGACCAGTCCGACTCGGCCGGAGAGACGACAGAGACTGCCACACCGTCCGGCGAGTCGGTCGCCGCCGACGTGCCGGCCGACCGGAAGTTCTCCGGGGGTCACGAGCAGGCGCGACTGGGCGGGGACCCCGAGACGAGTCACGACACGCTCCCGTCGATGCGGGTGCTGGGGCAGTTACACGAGACGTACGTCGTCGCCGAGACCGACGACGGCCTCGTCCTCGTCGACCAGCACGCGGCCGACGAGCGGGTGAACTACGAGCGCCTGCAGGCGGAGTTCGCCGGCGAGACGACGACCCAGGCGCTCGCGGACCCGGTCGAACTCGAACTCACCGCCCGCGAGGCCGCCGTCTTCGAGGCGCGCAGCGACGCGCTGGCGAGTCTCGGCTTTCACACCGCCCGGACCGGCGAACGCACCGTCGAGGTGCGCACGCTCCCGGGCGTCATCGCCGACGCCGCCGGGCCGGACGTCGTCCGGGACGTGCTGGGGGCGTTCGTCGGCGGCGAGCGCGAGGCCGCGACGACCGTCGAGGCGGCGGCCGACGAACTGCTCGGGGACCTCGCCTGCTACCCGTCGGTCACCGGCAACACGTCGCTGACCGAGGGGTCGGTCCGGGACCTGCTGGCGGCGCTGGACGACTGCGAGAACCCCTACGCCTGCCCGCACGGCCGGCCGACGGTCATCGAACTCGACCGCGCGGAACTCGAAGACCGGTTCGAACGCGACTACCCCGGCCACGCCGGCCGGCGCGAGTGACGGCCGTCGCGCCGGCTCACTCGTCCAGCGCCCGTCGGTAGATGTCCTCCAGTCGCGCCGCCATCTGCTCGACGGCCAGCGACCGGGCGGCCCGCCGACCGTTGGACCGTTCGCCCCGGTCGAGGACCTGCGCGAGCGCCGGGGCGAGGGTGGCTTCGTCGGCACAGACCGCCGACGGCGTCACCCCGTCCAACCGGTCCCGCACGTCGCCGACGTCGGTGGCGACCACCGGGAGGTCGCACGCGAGCGCCTCCTTGACGGTGTTGGGCGACCCCTCGCGGCGCGAGGTCAGCAGTAGCGCGTCGGCCGCGTTCATGTAGGTCGGGACGGCCGCCTGTTCGACCTCGTAGACGGCGTGGAGGCGGACCTCGCGGTCGAGCCGCGACCGAGCGTCGTCGACGACGCGCTCGGCCAGCGGGTAGTTCTTCACCGCCCGGTCGGGGGTGTACGGGAACAGGACGTGGGCGGCGTCGGGGTCCCACCCCACCTCGCGGCGGGCCGCCGTCGGGTCCATCGGTCGGAACAGGTTGAGGTCGACCCCGTGCGGGACGACCGTCGCGTCGCCGTCGAGACGGGCCGCCATCTCGTCGCTCATCACCACCGTCTCGTCGACCAGTCGGGCACAGCGCTCGCTGAGCCACCCGAACTCGCCCATGAGGTCCGACCCCCAGAGCGTGAGGACGACGGGTCGACGGGGCTGGGCCAGCGCGAACGGGGCCGTGAGGCCGTAGTGGGCGTGGACGAGGTCGTAGTCGCGCCGGACCGCCGAGAGCACCCGGCCGTAGAACCGGAGGTAGTGGCCGACGGAGCGCCGCGTGGCCTTGCGCTCGGCCCGGTCGTCGCTGTCCCGGCCCGGGACGGGCACGACGTCGCAGTCGTGTCCCCGGTCGCGGAGACACTCGACGCGGCGGTCGAAGAACGACGAGCGGTGCGTCACGAGGTGGAGGACTCGCACTGGTGGCGTCCTCCCGACGGCGACGCAAAGTAATGGTGTCCCGATTGTCGGCCGCGTCGAGGTAGTCGTGCCCTTACTGGGCAGGCCCCTCACCGACGGCGCGCGAACCGGTGTACGCTGTCTGGACCGATTCGGCCGGTCGACGCACCGGCCGCGTCCGCAGCGCGGTCTGAAACCGGTTATCCGACGTAAGTCCGTAATTACAACCACGGTACTGTGTGACACATAGTCGTATGGACGTGCTGGTCACCGACGGGTTCGAGAAGAAGTCCCTGACGGTTGTCAGGGCCGTCCAGTCGGTCGCCGACACGGTCGGGGTGGTCGCACAGTTCCCGTGCTCGCTGACGGCCGCTTCCCGGTACACCGCGCGGGACCACCGCATCGAAGCCGACGACGCCGCCGACTACGCGGCCCAACTCGCCGGGGTCGTCGAGGAGTACGGCTACGACTACGTCCTGCCGGTCGGCGGTCGCACGACCGAAATCGTCTCGGAGCACCGCGAGTCGATTCCCGTCCCGCTCGACCCGATTCTCCCGCCGAAGCCGTCGTTCCGTCGGGCCGTCGACAAGCACGACCTGCAGTCCCTGGCCGCAGAGTTCGACGTGCCGACGCCGACGTCGGTCCGCATCCGGTCGCCGGACGACGTGTCTCGCGCCGTCGAGACGGTCGGTCCCTCGGGCGTGTTCAAGACGGGGAGCGAGACGGAACCACGCTTCCTCCGGTACGTCGACTCCCCGGCGGAGCTCCGGGCCGCGTACCGGACGTACCTGGAGCACCACGACTCCGACCCCGTCTATCAGGAGTTCCTCGCCGGCCGGAGTCGGGGCTTCTTCGGGCTCTACACCGACGGCGTCGCTCGCGGACACTACGCCCACCGCCGCATCCGGGAGTCGCCGCCGTCGGGCGGCAAGAGCACCTGCGCGGAGTCGCTCGCGGACCCGGAGCTGTACGACCATGCCGACCCACTGCTGTCGGCGCTCGACTGGAGCGGCGTCGTGATGCTGGAGTTCAAGAACGACGCCGACGGGGCGCCCCACCTGCTCGAGTGCAATCCGAAGTTCTGGGGGTCGATGGGCCTCGGCGTCGCCTCCGGCATGAACTTCCCCCGGGCGCTGCTGGAGTACCTCTCGGAGGGGCGGGTGCCGTCCTTCGAGTTCACGCCGGCCCGGTACCACTGGCCGCTCTCCGGGGACCTCCTGCACGCCGTGAAACGCCCGGAGAGCGCCCGTGCCGTCGCGTCGGACCTGCTCTCGCCGACCACGCGGTCGAACCTCCGGCTCTCCGACCCGCTCCCCCACGTCGTCGAGGGCGCTCGCGCGGTGGCCGCGACCGTCGTCAGCGTCGACGGCCCGGTCAACTGACCGTCGCCGCCCGCCCGGTCCGAATCGTACGCTGACTCGGCCGGTTGAACTAAGCCGTAGTCTCCCGATACGCGGAGTATGTCACTGGTTACTTTCGGCGAGACGGCCCTCCGCTTCGCGCCGCCCGACGGACAGCGCTTCGAGACGGCCCGCGAGGTGCGGATGCGGGCAGACGGCACCGCGAGCACCGTCGCGGCGACGGCGAGCAGGCTCGGCGGCGACGCCGTCTGGCTCTCGAAACTGCCCGACACGCCGCTCGGCCGCCGCGTCGTCGCCGAACTCCACGAACACGGCCTGGAGACGGACGTCGTCTGGGCGGACGCCGACGAGGGCCGGCAGGGCCTGACGTTCTACGAGGACGCCGCCGCCCCGCGGCAGGACCGGCTCCTGCAGGACCGCGACGACACCGCGATGGCGTCGCTCACGCCCGGCGAGATGCCGATGGGGCGAATTCAGAACGCCGACGCGGTGTTCGCCGCCGGGTCGACGGCGGCCCTCTCGGCGACGGCCGCCGAGACGGCGGGCGCGCTCCTCCGTGCCACGCCGGGGCTGCGGGCGCTGGACCTCGACTTCCACCCGGGGCTCTGGAGCGCCGAGGCGGCCCACGACACGCTCTCGGACCTGTTCGGCGCGGTGGACCTGCTGTTCGCGAGCGAGGACCACGCGAAGGCCGTCTTCGACAAGACGGGTCGGCCGCGGGACCTCGTCCACACCATCGCGGCCGAGTACGACTTCGACCGGGTCATCCTCACCCGGAGCGAACACGGCGTCGTCGCCTACCACGACAACGTCGTCCACGAACAGGACGCCTTCGAGACGGCCGCCGTCGACACCTCCGGCCAACACGCCGCGCTGGTCGGGGCCGTCCTCCAGCGGCTCGTCGACGGTGCACCGACCGACGAGGCGCTCGCCCACGGGACGGCCGCGGCGGCGCTGACCCGGACGATGCCCGGCCCGCTGACGCCGCTCGAACCCGCCGAGGTCGAGCGCCTCGTCGAGTCACAGGCCGACCGTGGCCGGTGAGGACGGGCCGGACGCCACCCGCATAAGCCGACCATACTGTTAAGGTCGGTCCACGTTACCATCCCTACATGGCTTCTCTTCGGTTGTCCATCGCGCTCTGCGTCGTCGTGCTGACCGGTACAGCCGCCGTTCCCGGTGTGGTGGTCGCACAGGAGGACCGAGTGACGCTGACGGTCACCATCGTCGACCAGAACGGTGACCCGCTGAGCGACGTCGACGTCTACGCCACGTGGGACGACGGGGCCGGCGGCCCGGTCAACGAGACGACGCGGGCCAACGGGCAGGTGCTGCTGGACGTCCCCGAGGGCGCCGACGTGCGGATTCACCTGGACGACGACGAGTACATCCGCAACTCCCCGTACCTCGTCGCCGACGCGACCACTCGCTCGGTCGAGGTGCCCGTCTCGGAGACGGCCAGCGCGACGCTGACGGTACGTGACACCGATGACACTCCGGTCGAGAACGCTCGCGTCCAGCTCTACCGCTCGGGCCAGTTCGTCACGGACCAGCGGACGAACGCCGACGGCGTCGTCGAGACGCCGCCGGTCGAGGCGGGCGAGTACCGCGTCGTCACGACGAAAGACGGCTACTTCCGCAACTCGACCCGGATAGCGGTCACCGGCGAGACCGAGGCGACGACGACGCTCGAGGAGGGGTCGGCGCTGGTCACCGTCACCGTCACCGACGACCACTTCGAGGACCCACGACCCATCCGGAACGCCTCCGTCACCGTCCCGTCGGTCGGCACCGTCCAGACCCTCTCTGACGGCGAGGCGACCATCAGCGTCCCCGTCAACAGCGACTACACGCTCGAAGTGACCAAGGCGGGCTACGGGACCAGTAGCCAGCCGCTCCGGGTCAGAGAGTCGGACACGGCCGTCGACGTGGCCATCCAGCGGACGCCGCGGATAGACCTCGTGCCCGCCAACCAGCGGGTCGTCGTCGGCGAGACGGTCCGCCTCGAGGCGACCGACGAGTACGGCGAGCCGGTGGCGAACGCGACCGTCACGCGGGGCGGCCAGACGGTCGGCACGACCGATGCTTCCGGCATCGCGACGGTGCCGGTCGACAGCGGGGGGAACGTGACCTTCACCGCGACCAAGGGCGACCTCTCGGCGACGGCCACCGTCGAGGGTATCGACCCGGACGCGACGGACACGCCGGCGGAGACGACGGTCAGCGAGACGGCGACGCAGACGGACACCGAGACTCCGACCGACGGCGTGTTGCCCATCGGTGAGAGCGGCCCCGGGTTCACGCCCGTGACCGTCGTCGTCGCCCTCGCGCTCTTCGCGGTGCTCGCGCTCCGACGGCGGTAACGGGACCCTTTTGGGCGCGAGGCTCCCATCCGTGAGCAATGACTGTCCTCGAGGAGGTTCACGAAGCCCACGAGGCCACCTTCCGTACGGTGGGCGGGCGCCGCGTCGTCGACGACTACGGCCGGCCCGAACGGACCCACCGCGCGGTCCGGAACGTCGTCGGCGTCTGCGAGTTCGGCTACGGCGTCCTCGTCGTCACCGGCGAGGACCGGGTCGAGTACGTCGACAACGCCGTCTCGAACCGCGTCCCCGACACCGACGGACGGGGCTGTTACGCCCTCCTGCTGGACCCGCAGGGCCGCGTCGAGACGGACATGTACGTCTACAACGCCGGCGAGCGCCTGCTCGTCTTCACCCCGCCACAGCGGGCTGAACCGCTGGCCGAGGAGTGGCGGGAGAAGACGTTCATCCAGGACGTAGACTTCCGCGTGGCCACGGACGACTTCGCCACCTTCGGCGTCCACGGCCCGAAGGCCACCGAGAAGATAGCGAGCGTCCTCCATCAGGCGTCCTCGCCGGAGGCGCCGCTCTCGTTCAACCGGGGCGAACTCGGCGACGCCGGCGTCTCGGTCGTCCGGACGGACAACCTCGCCGGCGAGGAGAGCTACGACGTGGTGTGTGCGGCCGAGGACGCCGAACCGGTGTTCGACACGCTCGTCAACCGCGGGCTGAACGCCGTCCCCTTCGGCTACCGGACGTGGGAGACGCTCACCCTCGAAGCGGGGTCGCCGCTGTTCGACACCGAGATAGAGGGCCACGTCCCGAACGAACTCGGCCTGCGCAACGCGCTGGACTTCGAGAAGGGGTGTTACGTCGGCCAGGAGGTCGTCTCGCGCATCGAGAACCGCGGCCACCCGCCGAATCGCCTCGTCGGCCTCACCGTCGACGCGCTCCCGGAGGCCGGCGCGGCCGTCTTCGCCGGCGACGAACACGTCGGCGAGGTCACCCGCGCCGTCGACAGTCCGATGCGCGAGGCCGCCATCGCCATGGCGGCCGTCGACTGGGACCTGCCCGACGACGCGCTGACGGTCCGGACAGACGGCGAGGAGGTCGCCGCCGAACGCACCGACCTCCCGTTCGTCGAGGGCTCCGCGGCGTCGGCGCGGCTCCCCCAGTACTGAACGCTCGCTATCGACCGGCACAACAACTAACACAGATGATTACGAACCCGAGACCGTGTCGGATACTGCCGGTGACCCCGCGACGCCGTTCGAGACGATAGTCGAAGCGGCCGGCGACCCGATGTACACGCTCGACCACCGTGGTGCGTTCCAGTACGTCAACGACGCCCTCGTCCAGCACGTCACCTACTCCCGGGAGGAGCTCCTCGGTAGCTCGGTCGCGCTGTTGCTCACAGACCGTGCTATCGAACGCTGTCTCGACGTCATCCGCTCGCTCGCGAACGGCGAGCGCGACGCCGATACCCTGGAGATAGAGGTCACGCCCGGCGACGGGACGCGACGCGTCGCGGAGGTCACTATCGCGCTCCTCCCGGAGAAAGCGGGGCACAGCGGCACCGTCGGCATCGTCCGCGACATCACCGAACTGCGGCGGAGCGAACAGCAACTGGCGGTGCTCGAACGCGTCCTCCGTCACAACCTCCGGAACGAACTCACGGTCATCACCGGCCGGTCGGAGTACCTCCGCGACCGGCTCGACGACGAGGCCCTCGAACGACAGGCAGCGGACGTCTGCGCCGCGGCGGAACGCATCCGGTCGCTCTCGGAGGGAGTCCGGCAACTCAGCTCCGACGTCCGCTCCGTCGAGGACCTCTCGACGCACGACCTCGCCGCCGTCGTCGACGGTGTCGTCGAGGAGCGGGCGGCGGACTTCCCGGATGCGACGGTGACCGTCGAGGGTCCGTCGGCGGCCCCAGTGCTGGCGACCAGCGCGCTCCGACTCGTCGTGCAGGAACTGGTCCAGAACGCGCTCGAGCACGCCGGCGACCAACCGGCCGTTACCGTCTCGCTCCGGGAGGCCGACGATGAGGTCGTCCTCCGCGTCGCCGACGACGGGCCGGGCATCTCGCGAACCCAGCGGCGTGCTATCCAGCAGAAGACGGAATCACCGCTGACACACGGGCAGGGACTCGGACTGTGGCTCGTGACGTGGGTACTCGACAGGTGCGGCGGCGACCTCTCGTTCGAGTCTCCCGATGACGGGGGGACGGTCGCGGTCGTCCGGTTGCAGCGACCCGACCCGGGTCAGGAGTAGCCAACGTCGTCCTCGGCGAACTCCGGTTCCCCGAGGTAGTACTCGACGGCGACCAGCGCCGTGTACGCCGAGAACGCCGCGAGACACATCCCGCCGAACTGCGTCACGGCGGTCAGCGGCGCGCCGACGGTCTGGTACTGGAGGGGCGCAATGATGAGCCACAGCCCGACGACCGTCGCCATGACCGCCGCCGCGAACCGGGGGCGACCGCGCTCGCGAAGCGTCTGGAAGTTCTTCCCGGCGAAGACGGCCCCGACGACGGCCGAGAGGGTCACGCTCCCCCTGATGCCCGGGCCGGCCCCGAGCGCCAGCGGTCCAACGAACGCGACCAGACAGCCGAGCAGTGCGACGACGGCCGAGGCGACGGTGAAACGCGAAGCCTTCATGCGAAGGGCTGTCGCTCGGCAGTCGTAAATAGCTTCGACCGAAGCGCCGCGCTCACTCGACGAGCGGCAGGACGATACCGAAGACCAGCGGCGAGAGCAGGCCCAGCAGGATGCCGAGCGCCACCATGTCGGTCAACAGGACGTTGCCCCACGACGGGAACGGGCCGAGGAGCGTGTGTCCGAGGAGTTCGCCGAGCGCGCCGACCGCGAACAGGCCGACGCCGAGGAGGAACCCGCGTTTCGCCAGCAGTCCGTGGTCCATATCGCGGTACTGTGTCATACTCGTCGGGTCGCTGCCGTCACACTAACCGCTTGCGCTTCTCGGGGGAAAGGGTTATAATCGGTATCGGCATACGAACCGCCGATGAACGGACTCGTCTCTGAATCGCTGGCTGAACTGCTCGGCCTCCTGTTCTCCGCGCTGCTCGCCGGCCTGCTGACGGTGGTCGGCGCCCTCACGGAGAGCGCGGGCCTCTCGAACCTGCTCGCCGGACAGTCGACGTTCGGCCTCTGGGAACTGTGGATGGGCGCCGTCCTGCTGTACGCCGGCGTCTACATGCTCGGCTACAAGCGGGTGTGGCTGGGGCTCCGGCAGACGGTGGCGGCGAACTGACTACGACCGCGAGAGCAGCGCCTTGAGCTGCTCGCGGGAGAACAGCGTCGTCGGCCGGTCCATGTGGACGCCGATCTCGCCCTCGAACGCCGTCAGCCCGAGCTTCTGCACCGCCTTCGGCACCGAGTAGCCCGCGCGCACGGCGTGACCGAGGCGTATCTCCTGCCGCAGGTCCTCGCGCCACGCGCGCTCGTAGTCGCCCAGCGTCGCCGGGGCCTCGGGCTCTATCTCGCGGGCCGCGTGGTCGGCGGCGGTCATGCCGTAGAGGATGCCCCCGCCGGTGAACGGCTTGGTCTGGGCGGCGGCGTCGCCGACGAGGAACGACCGGCGGCCCGTGACGCGCTTCGGCGGGCCGATTGGGATGAGGCCCGAACAGCGTCGTGTGACGTCCGCGTCGTACTCCTCGGTGAACGTCTCGAACCGCTCGCGGGCGTCGTCGCCCGGCGGCACCGCGAGGCCGTACTCGACGCCGGCCGCGCCGCGGGGGATGCGCCACGCGAAGAAGCGCGGGACGGTGAGGTGGACGTCGACCGAGTCGCCGTGGTCGGGCGCCTCGTCGAACCCGAGGACGCCGTGGAGCAGTTCGTCGGGCTCGGGCAGCCCCAGTTCCCGCCGGACGCGGCTCTTGGGGCCGTCACACCCGGCGACCATCTTCGCGCGGTGGGTCTCGACGCCGTCGGGGCCGCGCACCTCGACGACGACGTGGTCCCGGTGTTCCTCGACGCCGACCACGGTGTGTTCCTCGCGGACCTCCGCCCCGGCCTCGCGGGCCAACTCGGCGAGGTGGCGGTCCAGCCCCACCCGGTCGATGACGTTCGAGATGACCTCGTCCTTGTAGAAGGGGTGGGCGTCGCTGCCCGGTCCGCCGGTGTGGAACCGGGCGCCGGACACCTCGTTCTGGAGCAACTCGTCGCGGGCGTCGTCGGTGTAGTCCCACACGTCGGTGCTGACGTGGCCCGAACAGGCCAGTGGTTCGCCCACCGTCCCCTGTTCGAACGCGAGGACGTCGTAGCCCTGCTGGGCGGCCCGCCGGGCGTAGCGGGCGCCGGCGGGGCCGACACCGACGACGACGACATCGTGCATACCTGTCGTCTCGGCGTCGCGAGACAAGTACTTTCTCGATTCCGGGCGGCGAGAACCGGGCGCGGAGACGCGGCCGTTAGTCGTCGCTGTCGTCGTCCTCGTCGTCTTCGGGTTCTTCGTCGTCTTCGGATTCTTCGTCGCTATCGTCCTCGTCGTCTTCGGGTTCTTCGTCGTCTTCGGATTCTTCGTCGCTATCGTCCTCGTCGTCTTCGGGTTCTTCGTCGTCTTCGGATTCTTCGTCGCTATCGTCCTCGTCGTCGGCTTCGTCGCCCTCTTCGTCGGCTTCCTCGTCGGTCTCGTACTCGTACTCTTCCTCCTGGAGGGTCAGCGACCCGTCTTCGACCGTGTACTCCAGTTCGCCCTCGGCGTCACCGGCCTCGACCGACACCTCGACCGCTTCGAGGGACTCGTCGTCGTCGGTCAGGGCCGACCGCTCGACGGTCGCCGTGCCGTTCTCGTCCGTGTGGACGGTGACGTCCTCCTCGCCTTCGACGGTCACGGTGGCGTTCTCCACGGCCTGCCCGTCGTCGGCGACGGCGACCGTCACTGTCTCGTTGCCGAGCGACGCGTCCGCCTCGACGTCCGTGACGGACGCCGTCGACGCGTCCGTGGCTGTCTGTGTGGCACCGGTGGCAGCGGCGACGCCACCGCCGGCGACCAGCAGTGCGACGAGAGCGAGCGTCAGCGGTTTCGTGAGCGACATTGCAAGCGAGGCGTCGGGACCGTTCGAGCATAAGCCGGGCCGGTCGTTGGGCCGGATTCAACTCGATTTAATCCGGTTTAAACGGTTCACGGCGGCGATACGCCTTAGGCCGCGGCACTCTAGTCCACGGCCATGGCAGAGTATCAGCCGGGCGTCTGCAACATCGGGTCGACACAGCGTCGCGCGCGTCGGCAGGCGGGTATCGGGTCGTTCGGCGTCGCCGCGGCTATCGTCCTCGCCGTCGCGCTCTCCGTGCTCCCGCCGAGTGCGCTCTGGGCCACCGCGCCGTTCCTGTTCGGCGGGTGGGTCGGAATCTTACAGGACTACTTCCAGTTCTGCGTCGCCTTCGGGGCGCTGGCCCGGTACGACCTCTCGGGGTCCGGCGGGGCTGCCGGCTCGGTCGCCGAACGCGAGGCCGTCGCCGCCGACCGGAAGCGCGCCGCGAGGATTCTCGGCATCGCCGCCGTCCTGACCGTGGCCTCGACGGGGCTCGTCGTCGCGCTCGGGACCGTCCTCTAGACGACGGCGAGGCCGCGTGGCACCTGGTCGTAGGCGTCGTCCCACGCCCCCACCCGAGTCCAGTCCGTCCCGTCGGCCGACCGGAACAGGCCGTGGTTCGTCACCGCGCAGACCGCGCCGGCCGGGTCGGGGGCCAGCACGGCCCGTGCGAGACCGTCCAGGGCCGGCAGGCCGTCCATCGCCGTGGTCCACCCGCCGCCGGTCCGGCGGTAGACGTAGCTCTCGCCGGTCGTCGAGTGAGCCGACCGGGGACCGCTGGCGGCCGAGACGACCACGCAGTCGGGGTCGTCGGGGTGGACCGCCAGCCCCCAGACGTAGCGGTGGTCGAGGCCGTCCTGTGGGTACTGCCACGTCTCGCCGCGGTCTTCGGACTGGGCGTAGCCGTCGCCGGCGGCCGTGTACACCCTCGCCGGAGCGTCCGGGTGGACCGCCAGCGTGTGGTTGTCGCGCCGCCCGCCGGCGGGGTGGTCGACCCACGTCTCGCCGCCGTCCTCGGTCCTGACGAACGCACCGGCCTCGATGGCGACGTACACCCGGTCCGGGTCGTCCGGGGCGACGGCCAGCCACCGGACGTGGTGGGTGTGGGGCCGCGGCGGGAACGACCACCGCGAGGCGGAGTCGAGGTCGGTCAGCCCCCCGCGCTCGGTCCACGTCCGGCCGCCGTCGGTCGACCGGTAGACGGCGCTCGGTTCCGTGCCGGCCCACACCACGTCCGCGTCGTGTGGACTGACGGTGACGCTCGTGACGCGGTCGCCCGCGTCCAGCACGCCCCTCCACGTCTCCCCGCCGTCGGTCGTCCGCTGGAGTCCGGCGTCGACCGTCCCGACGAAGGCCCGGTCGGGCGCTCTCGCGTCGGCCGCGACGCACTCGAGCGTGTGGTCGCGCAGTCGCTCGGTCCACTCGCCGTCACCGACAAGGACGCGGTCGGAGAGGGCGACGTAGCAGGTGTCCATACCGCCCCTACGTCGGCGACCGGGAGAAAGATTGCGCGCTCACCGGCTGACCGACCGGGTCAGCGCGAACACGTACAGCGCGATGAAGAACGCGCCGAGGAACGCCTCGGACTGCGCGACCACGTTGACCGTCGCGTCGTCGACGGCCCCGACGCCGCCGAGGAAGAACGCGATGAACGACCCGAGGCTCAACTGGAGGTACTGCCCCACGTCGACGAACAGGCGGGGCGCGAGCGCGAGGTAGAGCGCGGCGTAGCCCACGACGAGCGCCACCGAGGCCCCGAGCGTATAGGAGGGGCGCTCGCCGTACCCGGTCGTCAGGAACAGGAAGGCGTTCAGTCCCCAGCGGCCGAGGCTCCGCACGCGGTCCCGGAGCGGCGCGTTCGCGTCGGCGACGCGCCCGGCGTGGGTCCGGCGGCGGTAGGCCAACTGCGAGACGAAGAAGGCCGAGGCGGCGGTGTTGTCCGCGATGTCGTTGGCGCCGTTCTTCGCCCGGAGGTACGTCACTTCGCCGTCGGCGGCCGGGATGGTCCCCTCGGCGGCCGTCGCCAACCGGTCGTACCGCTCGCGGGCCGCTGCCGGGACCGACTGGTCGGCCGCCCGGGTCGCCGCCCGTTCCAGCAGCGCGGCGGTCGTCTCGCCGTCGCCAGCCGCGCCGACCGCCGTCTCGAGTGCGTGCGGGTACGCGAGCGTCGCCCGAAGCGGGTCGCCGAGGCCGTCCGCGAGTTCGTGCAGCCGGTAGTCGGCGGCCTCCAGGTCGACGTCGTCGTCGCGCACGTCAAACCCGTCGAAGCGCGTCCGGTGGAACGCCAGCCGGTCCAGCGGGCCGTCCGACCCGCCGCCGGTGAACTTCACCGTCCCCAGCGTGGCCTGTTCGAGGTCGTAGACGACCGTGCCGTCGGCGGGTTGGTCGAACCGCCCGCCGCCGACCGTACTCCCGGACAGCGACACGAGCGCGACCCCGTCGGGGCCGGCGGTCGCCGGCGACAGGTCCGCGGTGTCGACGGTGCAGCTCTCGACGGCCACGACGCCGAGACAGCGGACGTCCGCGGCGGTCACGCGCTCGACCGTACAGTCGGTGACCTGCGGACTCGCGAGCGTCGCCTCGTCCAGCTGGAGGTCCGCCACCGTCGCGTCGTCGACGGTCGAGCGGACGAGCGTGCTCCCCGTGAGGTCGACCCGCTCGGCGTCCAGCCCGGTGAAGTCGGTGCCGACGAACGTCGAGTTCTTCAAGACGAGTTTCATCGACACCGCCGCGTCGGCGAAGGTGCCGCCCGTCAGCGTCGCGTCGGGCAGGTAGAACCGCTCGGCCTCGATGCGCTCGAACACCGCCTCGTCGTAGCTGGTCTCGTTGAAGTAGCCGCCGCCGAACGTCGCACCGTAGAACCGCGCCGTCCCGAACGCGGCCCCGCGGAAGTCCCCCTCGTCGAAGGTCGCGTGGTAGAAGTCGCCCGTCTCGAACGTCGCGTCGTCGAAGTCGGCCATGCCGAACTCGGTGTGGTGGAAGGAGCCGTCGCCGACGGTGGCGCCGTCGAACGCCGCCTCACCCACGCTCGCCCGGTCGAAGTCGACCGTCTCGAAGGTGGCGTCCCGGCAGTCCACGCCGTCGACGCGCACGCCGGCGAACGCGCCCGACCCGACGGTCGCACCGCGGGCGTCGAGCTCGTGGTAGGCGCCGTCGAGTCGCAACTCGCCGACGGTCGCCCCCCCGGAGGTCCAGCCGCTGGCCGACCTCGCTGTCGGTGCCGTCCAGCCGGTCGATGCTGGCGCCCCGGAGATCTATCGGGTAGTTGTCGGTGGCGTCGACCACCGCCATCGAGAGGTCCAGCGTCGCGATGTCGGCCCCGAGGAACTGCTTCGACCGGCGGCGTGCCGTCCGGTCGCCGCCGGCGCCCGACTCCACGGCGTCCAGGAACGCCGCCGACACGTCGACGTCGGCGGGCGTCTCGGCGGGCGGGCGGTGGAACGGGCAGCGGTCGGCGTCGGCCATCGCACCGTGTGGACAGCGCCACGTCTCGCCGTCGGCTATCGACCCGTGCTGTGCCGCCGGCTCACACCGGAAGCGACACTGGCCGTCCCCCGCGCCCGACCACACCATCGGTACTCGAACCCGTCGACAGGGACCGTAATAAGTGCTGTCCGCTCAGTCGTCGGCGGCGACGGCGTCGGTGCCGATGCGCCGGCCGAGGAAGTCGTCGAGCAGTTCGAACAGCCGGATCTTCTGGTCGATGTCCGAGGAGGCGTGACCCTCCTCGCCGAGTTCCTCGTACTCGTAGTCGCCCTCGGGCCCCTCGGTGTAGCCGAAGTCGTCGAGCGCCGCCCGGAACAGCCGGGCCTGCGAGACGGGGACCCGGCGGTCGTTGACCCCGTGGAGCATGAACAGCGGGGCCGAGAGGTTTTCGACGTACTCGACGGGCGAGCGCTCCCGGTAGAGGTCGGGGTTCTCCTCGGGCGTCCCGAGGTTCTTCTCCATCAGTTCGGTGCGGTAGTGGGGCATCGTGTTCTCGTACTGGTCCGCGAGGTCGGTCAGCCCTATCCACGCCACGCCGGCGTCGTAGAGGTCGGGGTACTGGACCAGCTGCCAGTACGCCGAGTAGCCGCCGTAGGACCCGCCGAAGACGGCCACGCTGTCCGCGTCGACCCACTCGCGCGTGTCCATGACGTGTTCGGCGGCCGTCGCCACGTCCCCCTGTTCGGCCCCGCCCCAGTCGTCGTACAGCTGCTGGACGAACGCGCGGCCGCGCCCGGTCGACCCCCGGTAGTTCACCTGCAACACCGAGAACCCCTGCTGGACGAGGAACTGCGTGTAGAGGCCGAAGGACTTCGTGTCCATCGCCCGCGGGCCGCCGTGGGGGTTGACGATCAGCGGCGACGGTCGCTCGCCGGAGTCGTACAGCAACGCGCCGACCTCCAGCGTCTCGTAGGGGTCGTGCTCGACGGCCGCCTGCCGGGTCTCGGGGACGCCGTCGGACTCGACGGTGAGGTACTCGGCGTCGGCGAAGTCCTCGGGCGAGAACGGACCGTACTCGGCCTCGTGGAGCGTCTCGTACTCGTCGGTCGCGAGGTCGTAGGCCAGCAGGTCCGGTCGCCGGGTCGGCGTCGTGTGGGTCAGGAGGACCCGGCCGTCGGCGAGCGTCGACTCCCCGGCGAACGTGGCGACGCCCTCCGGGAGGTCGAGTTCCCGGCTCTCGCCCGAGTCGACGTCGTAGACGACGGGCATCTTCGCGGCCTCGCGGGTCCGGGTTGTCAGGAAGCGCTCGCCGTCGGGCGTGAAGCCGTGTGGCTCCTCCTCGTATTCGCTCTCGAACCACTCGACCTCGCCGCTGTCGAGGTGGTAGACGCCCGACCGCCCGAGGTCGGTGCTGTTGTCAGAGACGAGCAGGCGCCGGCCGTCCGGCCCCCAGTCGGCCGGGCCGGCCTCCGCACCGGTCTCGCCGACGTCGAGGTTCCGCGGGTTCGAGCCGTCGGCGTCGGCCACGTAGACGTCCATGTTGTCGAAATCCTCGGACTCGTTGGTGACGTAGGCGATGCGGTCGCCCTCCGGCGAGAACAGGCCGGTCCAGACCGCGCGGTCGTAGTCGGTGAGTTTGGTGGTCTCGCCCGTCGTGCGGTCGTGCCCGTAGAGGTTCATCTGGCCGTCCCGGGTCGACCCGACCAGCAGCCTCTCGCCGTCCGTGCCGACGTCGTGGAGCACGACCTGGCCGTCCATCTCGACGACCGGTTCGACGGTCCCGTCCCGGTCGATGGCGTACAGGTCGTTCTGTTCGTCGCCGGCGTCGTCGAGGTGGAAGAACACGCGCTCGCCGTCGGCGCCCCACTCGACGTGCCAGCGGGCGTTCCGTGGGACCTCGCCGTCGCTCCACCGCTCGGACGCGCCGCTGTCGGGGTCGAGGACGTGCAGTTCGTTGCGGCCGGTGCCGTCGTAGTAGAAGGCGATCGCCTCGCCGTCGGGGGACGCGGTCGGATGTGCCAGTGTGGGCAGGCTGGCGAGCGCTTCCAGCGTCTCGGCGGTATCAGGGTCAGCCATTCAGACACACACAGACGCGGCCATCATGTATGCGTTCCGCCTAATCGGACGGCCGAGTCGCTCAGTCGTCGTCGGCCTTCGCCGCGGCGTCGTCGCCCTCGACGGGGTCGCGGTCGGCGCGCGGCCCCTCCAGTTCGACGTCGGGGAGGAGGTCACGGAGGTACTGGCCGGTGAACGACCCCTCGGTCCGGGCGACCGCCTCGGGGGTCCCCTCGGCGACGAGCTCGCCGCCGTTCTCCCCGCCTTCGGGGCCGAGGTCGATTATGTGGTCGGCGTTCTTCACGAGGTCCAGTTCGTGCTCGATGACGACCACGGTGTTGCCGTCGTCGGTCAGGCGGTGGAGGACGTCGATGAGCTTCCGCTCGTCCTCGGGGTGGAGCCCCGTCGTCGGCTCGTCCAGCAGGTACAGCGTCTCGCCGGAGTCCTTCTTGCCCAGTTCCTCGGCGAGCTTGACCCGCTGGGCCTCTCCGCCCGACAGCGTGGTCGAGGGCTGGCCCAGCGTCATGTAGTCCAGCCCCACGTCCTTCAGGAGCTGGAGGCGACGGCGGATGCCGGGGTGGCTCTCGAAGAAGTCGTAGGCCTCCTCGACGCTCATGTCGAGGACGTCGGCGATGGTCGCGCCCTTGTAGGTCACGTCCAGCGTCTCGTCGTTGTAGCGGGCGCCGCCACACTCCTCGCAGGGCACCTCCACGTCCGAGAGGAAGTTCATGTCGATGGTGACGGTCCCCTGCCCGCCGCAGGCCTCACACCGGCCGCCCTTGACGTTGAACGAGAACCGCCCCTTCTCGTAGCCCCGTTGCTTGGCGAGGTTGGTCTCGGCGAACAGCTCGCGGATGTGGTCGAAGACGTTGGTGTAGGTCGCGGGGTTCGACCGCGGCGTGCGGCCGATGGGCGACTGGTCGATGAGCCGCACCGTCTCCACCGCGTCGAGGCCCTCGATGGCGTCGTGCTCGCCGGGGTTGACGTCCGTGTCGTTCATCCGGCGGACCAGCCCCTTGTAGAGGACGTCGTGCATCAGCGTCGACTTCCCGGACCCGGAGACGCCGGTGATGGCGGTGAACGTCCCCAGCGGGAACTCGACGTCCAGGTCCGCGAGGTTGTGCTGGCGGGCCCCCTTCACGGTGAGGTGGCCGTCGCCCTCCCGTCGCTCGTCGGGCACCGGAATCACCCGGTCGCCGGCCAGGTAGTCGCCGGTGACGGACGCCTCGGTGTTCATCAGTTCCTCCTGCGGGCCGTTGACGACGACCTCGCCGCCGCGCTTGCCCGGCCCCGGGCCCATGTCGATTATCTGGTCGGCCCGGCGCATCGTCTCGGTGTCGTGTTCGACGACCAGCAGGGTGTTGCCCAGGTCACGCAGCTCCTCCAGCGTGTTCAGCAGGCGGTCGTTGTCCCGCTGGTGGAGGCCGATGGAGGGTTCGTCCAGCACGTACAGCACGCCGACGAGGCCGGAGCCGATCTGCGTGGCGAGGCGGATGCGCTGGCTCTCGCCGCCCGAGAGGGTCGACGCCTCGCGGTCCAGCGTCAGATATTCGAGGCCGACCTCCTGCATGAACCCGAGGCGGGCGCGAATCTCCTTGAGAATCTCCTCGGCGATCTTCGTGTCCCGCGCCGAGAGGTTCGCCTCCAGGCCCTCGAAGTGCTCTAGGGCGTCGCCGATGGACATCCGGTTGACCTCGGTGATGGCCGTGCCGTCCACCAGCACCGCGCGGGACTCGGCCTTCAGGCGGGTCCCCTCGCAGGCGGGACACGTCGTCGTCGCCATGAACTCCTCGATGTGCTCGCGGGCGCGGTCGGAGTCGGTCTCGACGTGGCGGCGCTCGAGGTTCGGGATGACGCCTTCGAACCGTTCGGTCTTCTCCCGCGTGCCGTTCTTCGTGCGCCACTGGAAGTGGACGACGTCGTCGGTGCCGTAGAGGAACTGCCGCTGTATCTCCTCGTCGAGCTCCTCGAAGGGTGTCTCCAGCGAGACGCCGAAGTGGTCGGCGACGTTGTCCAGCTGCCGGGAGTAGTAGGTCCGGTCGTAGCTCCAGGGCTCGAAGACGTGCTTGAGCGGTTTCGAGCGGTCCCGGATCACGAGGTCCTCGCTGACCTCCTTGGTCTCGCCCAGCCCCTCACACTCGGGACAGGCGCCGTGGGGCGAGTTGAACGAGAACGAGCGGGTCTCGACCTCGGAGATGTCGATGCCGCAGTGCGTGCAGGCGAGGTCCTCCGAGAGTTCGACGACGAGGCGGTCCTCGTCCGTCGCTGCCTCGCCCTCGGCGTCGGCGAGGTCGCCGGTCGCGCGGGCGGTCGACCCGCCGAGCGCGTCGGCCGCGCCCTCGGGCGGGTCCGGGAGGACGACCTTCAGCGTCCCGTCGGCCTCGGTCAGGGCCGTCTCGACGGAGTCGTTGATGCGCGAGCGAGCGTCCGTTGAGACCTTCACGCGGTCGACCACCACGTCGACGGTGTGGTCGTAGTTCTCGTCGAGTTCGGGCCGGTCGAGCGTGAGGTCGTACTCCTCGCCGTCGACCTCCACGCGCGAGTACCCCTCGCTGACGAGGTCGTCGAACAGGTCCTCGAAGGCCCCCTTCTGGTCGCGGACGACCGGCGCACACAGTTTCGCCCGTGTGCCATCGGGGAGTTCGAGGAGGCGCGAGACCATGTTCTGGGCGGACTGCTCGCCCACCTCGCGGCCACACTCCGGGCAGTGTGGCACGCCGACGCGGGCGTACAGCAGCCGGAGGTAGTCGTGGAGTTCCGTGACGGTGCCCACCGTCGACCGGGGGTTGTTGGCGGCGTTCTTCTGGTCGATGGAGATGGCCGGCGAGAGCCCCTCGACGTTCTCGACCTGTGGCTTGTCCATCTGGCCAAGGAAGTTGCGGGCGTAGGCCGACAGCGACTCGATGTAGCGCCGCTGGCCCTCCGCGTACACCGTCTCGAAGGCGAGCGACGACTTTCCCGACCCCGACAGCCCCGTGACGACGGTGAGTTCCTCGCGGGGAATCTCCACGTCGACGTCCTTGAGGTTGTGTTCCTCAGCACCCCTGACCTCGATGACGTCCTTGCTCATCTATGGGTTCACCAAGGACGGGGGCGGTGAAACCCTGTCGGTTGCTCGCGCACTCTCTTTTCATCCGATGCGAAAATCTACGAAAAGTTTCAAGTCGTCGCTGTGTGAGTCGGGGTGTATGAGCGAGACGGCGTCGAAGTACGACATCCAGGGCATCGAACTCACGGACGACACGTACACCGTCGAGCAGAGCCTCGTCCGGAACAAGTACAAGGCGATGGACGCCGCCGGCAACGTCGTCCTGCGGGGCAAGCAGAAGATGTTCAAACTCAAGGAGAAGTTCCCGTTCGTCGACGCCGACGGCAACGAGGTGTTCGAGGTCAACGCCGGCGGCATCGTCGACATCGCCGGCAACTACGTCTTGACCGACTCACAGACCGGCGAGGACGTCGTCGTCCTCGACAACGACTACTCCATCCTGCAGGACACGTGGACGATCCGGGACGCCCAGACCGAGGAGAAACTCGCCGAAATCAACTCCCGCGGGGCGCTGGTGACGCTGGCCCGGAACACCCTGCCGTTCGGGGAGTGGATTCCCCACAAGTACGAGATCACCGACCGGGACGGCGACCACGTCGGCAACATCGACGGCCAGTTCTCGCTGAAGGACCGCTACGAGATAACCATCGACGACGCCAGCGACGTGCCGAAGGAACCCGTCGTCGCCGCGGCGATGGTCATCGACGCGATTCAGGGCAACTGAGCGGACGGCGCGCTCGTTCAAACCCCGCTTTGAACGTCCAGAAGGCGCTTTACGTGCCGCGCCAACGTCGGCATATGGGCAACGCGAACACGCAGGTCGAACGCGTCCGGACGCTGCGCGCCGTCGGAGCGGGCCTGTCGGTCCTGCTGGGACTCGCGCTCTCGGGCTACGGCAGTTACACGCATCTCACACTCGCTGCGCGAGTGAGCGCAGGACGGTGTGACGGGTGTGCGCCGTGGCATCCCCTCTTCGTCATCGCACCCATCGCCGTCGGAGTCGGTTTGGTGCTTCTCGGCGGCTACGTTCTCTCCCGCCGGTGACTCCGCGGCCCGACAAAGCGGGTCGAACCGTCCGCGTCGCCGTCGACTACAACTGCTCGGGCACCAGTCCGCCGTCGACCTCGACGTTCTCGCCGGAGATGTAGTCCGAGTCCTCGTCGAGGAAGAACAGCAGCGCCTGCTGCATGTCCTCGAAGGAGGCGGGCCGCCCGCGCGGCAGGTCCTCGGGGAACTCGTCGGAGTTCTCGACGGTGTAGGGAGAGACGGCGTTGACCGTGATGCCGTCGTCCTGGGTCTCGGCGGCGAGCATCCGCGTGAACATGATGACGCCGGCCTTCGCGACGTAGTACGGGAAGTTCACCGGGTCGACGTAGGTCCGCTCGGCGGTGGCGTAGCCGACGTTGACGATGCGGCCCCACGACCCCTCGCGCATCGCCGGGAGCGCGCGCTTCGCACAGAGACAGGTGGCGTCGAAGTTCGTCGTCATCACCGTCCGCCACGTGTCGTAGTCGATGTCCTCCCAGTAGGTGGGCGCGAACGCGCCGACGTTGTTGACGAGGACGTCGACGCTGCCGAGGTCGGCCTCGACGCGGTCGAAGATACCGTCGACGGCGTCCGGGTCGGTGACGTCGCCCTGTACCGTCGTCGCCGTCGCACCCCGTTCGCGGGCCGTCTCGGCCACGTCGGCGGCGGCGTCGCCGCTCGTGTTGTAGTGGACCGCCACGTCGGCGCCGTGGTCGGTGATAGCCAGCAGGAGTTCGCGGCCGACGCCCTTCGCGCTCCCGGTCACCAGTGCAGTCCGTCCGTCGAGGTCCGGCGAAAGCATACCACCGCTAGGGGTCCCCGGATGAAAACCCCCACCGGAAGCCTTCTTGCCGTCCCGCCCCGAATCGGGGTATGCATCGGCGGACGTTCCTCTGGCGGGTCGGCGCCGCCGGCGTCGGGGCCGGCGCGGTCACCGGCGCCGCGAGCGCCCATCCGACCCCGACCGGCGAGGCCACCGGAGGCACGCCGCCCGGGACGCCGACAGGCCGGGACCCACTGGGGACCGTCGACCTGCCGGGCGCCCACGAACTGGTCACCAGTCCGGACGGCCACACCGCCTACGTCGCCACCGGGACGGGCGTCGCCGTCGTCGACGCCACCACCCCCACGAACCCCCGCCTCATCACCCACCGGACGGGCCTGCTGGCCGACAGCGACGGGGGGCCGATGGCGGAGGTACAGGACCTCGCCGTCGTCGACGACAGGCTCCTCGTCGCCGGCCCAGCCCACCCCGCGGAGGGCGCTCACGGCCTCGTCGTCTTCGACGTGAGCGACCGCCAGCAGCCCGACCGCGTCGCCGGCTACGAGGTCGACACCGTCGTCCACAACTGCGACTTCGACGGCCGCTACGCCTACCTCACGGCCAACAGCCGGGAGGGGAACCCCCTGCTGGTCGTCGACACGGAGACGGAACGCGAGGCCGGGACGTGGTCGCTGTTCGACGCCGACGACGCGTGGCGGGACGTGCCCGCCGGCCTCCGGCCGCTCCACGACGTGTGGGTCCACGGCGACCGGGCGTATCTGGCCTACTGGGACGCCGGGACGTGGATTCTCGACGTCTCGGACCCGGCCGCCCCCTCGCTCGTCTCGCGGGTCCGCGGGCGCGACCCGGCCGAACTGGCCGCCGTCGAGCGCCCGGCCCTCGAGCGGAGCGAACCGCCCGGTAACGACCACTTCGTCACGGTGAACGAGGACGCGACGCTGCTCGGCGTCGGCGCTGAGTCGTGGGACCTCGACGACGACGGCTCGGGCGGTCCGAGCGGCATCGAACTGTTCGACGTCAGCGACGAGACGGCCCCCGAATCCGTCGCCACCATCGCCCCGCCGTCGACCAGCGACCCGACGCCGGGCGGCGTGCTGACGACGGCGCACAACTTCGAACTCGTCGATGGCCGCTGCTACGCGGCGTGGTACAACGGCGGCGTCACCGTCCACGACGTGCGCGACCCCGCCGCTCCCGACGAAGTGTTCGCGTGGCGGGACTCCGAGACCACCTCGTTCTGGACGGCCCAGCGCGGCGCCGGGTGCTTCCTCGCGGCCAACACGAACGCCAACGCCGGGTCGGAGGTCACCCCCGGCGTCTACACCTTCCCGGACCCGCGCCTCCCGACGCCGAGCGAGTCGACGGACGGGGTGGCCGACGGGCCGGGCATCGTCGGGGCCGCCGGCGACGGGTTCGGCGTGGCGACGGCGCTCGCGGCTATCGGCCTCGCCGCGTGGCGACTCCGGCGCTGAGGCGGCCGGGCTCAGGACAGCGCGTTCGCGACTGCGGCGGCCACGCTCCGCGCTCGGTCGGCCAGTTCCTCGGGGACGTTCCCCGCCTCGACGGCGGCGTCGAGTTCGTCGTCGTCGACGCGTTCGACGCTGCCGTCGGCGTGCTTTATCACGTCGACGTGGAGGTCGACGTACCGGGCGGTGTCCGGGAATATCTCGACGGGCGTGCAGACGTTGACGTAGGTGCCCTTCCGCTCGCCGTCGCTGTCCCGGTAGGTCGTCGGGTACCACCAGCGCCCCTCCTTCAGTTTCGTCTCCGCGACGTCGCCGGCCTCCTTCGGGACGCCCAGTGCGTCGTACTCGCCGCCCGGCGACATCTCTCGCTCGACGGTGACGGTGCCGTCGGCGTCGACCGACTGCACGTCGGCCCGGCCCAGCGTGATGAGCCGGCCGTCCGGTTTCCCGTGGCCGAGCGTGAGCGACCCGCCCGTCTGCGGGCCGAACTGCCGGGCGGTCACGGCGAAGGGGAAGTCCGTCTCGCCGCCGCTCCCGGGGTCGTCACACAGTGCCTCCACGTAGTCGACGGCGGCGCTGGCGGCGTTCGACCCGGCCTTCACGCGGTGGTGGCCCCGCATCGTCGTCGTCACCGCGCGGCGCTGCTCGTCCAGCGCGAAGCGGCTCTCCCGGCCGAACCACACCCACGTCGTCGCGCCGCCGTCGTGGTAGCGATGGGGCGCGGCGTCTGACGGTGGGTCCGCCCCGCCGAGTGCGTCGTCGATGGCCTCGGCGCGGGCGTTGGCCGCCGAGAGCGCGTCGGCCAGCGCGTCGAACGACGCCTCGTCGCTGGCACGTTCCCACGAGACGCCCCACCCGTCGCGGGGGTCGGCCGATATCACGTCCAGCATCGCCGGGCCGCCCGCCGTCGTCGCGTTCGAGGCGCCCCGTTCCAGCGTGAGGACGCCGCCCCGGACCGCGACGGTTCCGTCGAGGACGGGCCGCCCGTCGGTCCACGGGGCGCTTCCCTCAACGACCTGCACTCTGAGTCTGTCACCCGACTCCACGCGGTCGTCGGCGTTCGAGTACGGTAGGAACCCCTCGCCGTCGCCGCAGTCCACGACGGCACCGCTCCCGAGCGTCTCGGTCACCTCGCCGGCGTACACCGCGCCCTCGGGGAGCGGGTCGGCCCACCAGAGCGCGTCCCGGCCGAGGTCGCCCAGCAGGTCGACCACCCGCTCGACGGTGTCGCTCTCGCCGCTGACGCCGACGCCCTGCCGGTCGTCGGTCGTCGCCACGGTCGCCGCCGCCCGCTCGACCGCGAAGTCGGCGTCGAAGCGGTCCTCGATGGGGCCCGACGCCTGCACCACGTCGATGCCCGCCTCGTCGAGCAGGTGGGTCAGCGCCGTCGTGTAGATGCCCCTGATGCGGACGCTCATAGCGCGTCTCGCTCGGTCGCGAAGCGGACCCGTCCGTCGACGGTCGGACCCAGCGTCAGTTCGACCACGTCGTCGCTCAGCACCCGCCCGCCCTCGACGGGGACGCCCCACGAGTCGAACCGGAGGTAGCCGCGGATGTCGTCGGCGTGCGTGTAGAGGTCCAGATACTCCACGGTGTGGGTCTGAATCTCGGCGGAGCTGTGGGCGACGTCCATGTCCGAGTGGACGGTCTCGCGGTCGGCGAAGAACGCCTCGAGGTCCTCGGCGGCCGCGTCGGTGGCGGCGACGACGGCCTCTGAGGCGGCCTCGATGGTCGTCTGCTCGACGCCGGCCTGCCGGAGCGCGCGCTGTTCGCGCTGTGTGAAGTGCATACCCGCCCTTGTCGGCGGGGGATAGAAAACGTCGCGGACTCAGGCCATCGCGTTCAGCACCAGGACGAGAGCGCCGAACAGGATGCCGAAGGCCACGATGGTTCGCGGGTCGATACGGATGGTGTTCTGGTCTTCTGCGTCGAAGTACCTGACCAGTCCGGCACTCGACATCAGCCCGCCGCTGTCGCTGCTCATACCACTGACTGTCCACTCGCCGGGAGTAAGCCTTTCGGGTTCGCTCCCGGCGCACCCACATGGACAATCCTTATCTGACACCACAGATTACATCGAAGAGAACCATGACGGTCACGCTCAAGGACTTCTACGCCGATTGGTGCGGCCCCTGCAAGACCCAAGACCCTATCCTCGAGGACCTGGAGGAGGAGTGGACTGACGTCCAGTTCGAGAAGATAAACGTCGACGAGGAGCAGGACGTCGCCAACGAGTACCAGGTACGCTCCCTGCCGACGCTCATCGTCGAGAACGACGACGGCATCGTCGAGCGCTTCGTCGGCGTCACGCAGGCCGAGGACCTCGAAGACGCGCTCTCGCAGGCCGGCGCGTAGGCACTCCCCTCCGTTCTCGCAGTCCCATCGCTCCCCACAGCGCCCGCTCAGTCCGTCGAGGAGGACGCCTCGAACCGACTCGCCGGGAGCAGCAGGTCGTGGACCTCGGGCAGGTGCTTGACGTTGTAGACTATCTTCGCGTCCGTCTCGGGCGCGACGATACAGGAGAGGCGGATTCCCCTGTCGTGGAGCTCCTGTGGCAGGATGTGGCTCTGTGGCGAGGGCATCTCGCCCTCGACGACGGCGACGGCGCAGTTCGTGCAGGCCCCGCCGCGACAGGCGAAGGGCCACGCGTACCCCTCGCCCTCGGCGGCCTCCAGGAGGGACTCGTTCTCGGCGACGTGGAACCGGCCGTAGTCCTCGGGGTCGAACCCGCCGTCGGCGGCCTTCTCGAAGAGGTCGTCGTCGTCAAGTGCCCACCCCTCGTCCGCGATGACCTCGTAGTTGAGGTACTGGACCTCGACGCCCTCGGGTTCGGGCGGGTCCGGGTCCGGTTCGGGCTCCGTCTCGGTGGCTGCGGGGTCGGGCGCCGGTCCGGTCGGCGGGCGCCGCGGCTCGTCGCCGGGCTCGTAGCCGTTCTCGATGCGCTCGTAGGCGTCCTGCACCGCCTGGAACGCCTCGGCCGACCCGCCCTGGTCGGGATGGGTCTCCTTGACTCGCTCCCGGTAGGCGTCGACGATGTCCGCCTCGTCCGCGTCCGGGTCGACACCGAGTATCTCGAATGGAGAGGCCACACCGGGGAGTAGGACTGCGGGGTGAAAAGTCTCTCTTCGCGGGTCGCTACTGGAACCGGACGCCGAGGTCGTGCAGGCCGTCGTTGTGGCGGGCGACGTTGATGAGGAGGGGTGTCAGTCCCTCGACTTCGGCGGCGTTCGAGAGCGGCCCGCCGTCCAGCGCGCGCAGACCGACGATGGCCTCGGCGAGTTCGCAGACGGTGTCTTTCGCGTCCGTGTCGTCGCCGACGACGACGGTGTCCCAGTCGAGGTCGGCGTCGAGGTTCGCCAGTCGGCCGGCGGCGAGGTTGTGGAACGCGCCGACGACGGGCGTCCCCTCCGGGGCGGCCTTCGCGGCCAGCTGGGTGACGCTGCCGACGCCGGGGCGGTTGTAGTGGAAGCCGTCTTCGTCCCGCTTCATGCCGACGGCCGGCGAGACGAGGATGGCGTCGCCGAGCACGTCCGCGACGGCCTCGACGGTGTCCGTGAGGTGGTACGCCGGGACGGCCGTGACGACCACGTCAGCGCGGGCGGCCGCGTCCTCGTTGGCCAGCCCCTCGATCGTGACCTCCTGGCCGCGACTGTCCAGCTCGGTCTCGTACTCCTCGGCCTTGGTCTCGGCCTTCTCGGCCTCACGTGACCCGACGATGACCGTGTGGTTCGTGTCGTACGCCCAGCGGAGGGCGAGGCCCTCGCCGATGTCGCCGGTCCCGCCGAGTAGCGCGATATCCATATCTACGGGGTGGGGCGACCTGCGAATAAGCGTTGTGCGACCGGTGGGACTTGCCTACGTGTACTCGTTCCAGAGGTAGTCGACGCCGCCGCCGTAGGCCGCGTACAGCGCCGCCGCGAGGCCCACGCCGTAGGCCACCAACTGCGCGACGATAGCGAGCGGACTGGTGGTGCCCAGCAGCAACGCGAACGCCGTCGCCAGGACGACCGTGACGACGAAGATTGTGAGGATGAACACCGCGACGCGGCCGGGTCTGTGCGACGTGCGGAATATCTGCTGATTGTTCGAAATCGTCCAGTACGCCGCCGGGAACGCGACGAGGGCGAAGCCGATGGCGTACAACTGGACGTACTGGATACCCGGTTCGAACACCGCCGCGCCGCCGACGAGGCCGGCCCAGACGCTCACCAGCAGCGACCAGCCGAGCATTCCTCGCCGTCCCATACCGACCCGTTCCGACTCGTCGTAGAAACCCCTGCCGTTCTCCGTGGCCCGCTACGCCAGCAGGTCGGTGAGGTCGTCGACCGTCTCGACGACGGCGCTCGCACCGGCGTCGGCGTACTTCCGGCGCCCGGACTCGCCGGTCAGACCGCCGGTCAGGACGCCGACGCCGTAGTAGACCCGCTCGCCGTCCTCGGCGTCGGCGTTGATCGCCGTCCGGACGTCGTCCAGCGTGTCGCCGGCGAACGCCACGCGCTCGGCGTCGAAGCGCTCGGCCAGCGTCACGAGGGCGTGCGGGTGCGGTTTCCCCTCCGCCCAGTCGTCCATCGTGAAGCGGTGGTCGTCGGGGATGTCCAGCCCGACCCGTTCCATCGCGATGTCGGCCTCCGCCGCTGGCCGGCCGGTGACGACGCCGACGGCGTACCGCTCCCTCAGGGCCGCCAGCGTCTCGGGGGCGACCAGCACCGGTTCGTCGTTGATGTACCCCGGCGCGTCGAACGGCGGGTCGCCGCCCTCCAGGTCGCGGTACAGGTCGCTCCCGAGGTACAGCGTCTGGAACACGTCCCGGAGTTCTTCCGGGTCCCACGCCTCGAGGACTCGCTCGGCGGCGGTCTCGTCGAGCAGGTCGCGGACGACGGCTTTCGCCGCCTCGAGGCCGCCGCCCCGGTCGGCGATGGCGTCGGTGAAGGCCGCGAGGTCCGCCACGTCGGCCTCGCGGGCCGAGAGGACGAACAGCGCCGCCGCGTCGGTCACCTCCCAGTCGTTGTTGAACCCGCCGGCGTCCTTGAACCGCTGGATGCCGGCCTTCTCGATGGTGTCGCCGTACACGCGCTCGACGGACTCGACGACCGCCCGTCGGTAGGAGTCGGCCACGTCAACGAGGACGCCGTCGATGTCGAGGACCACCGCGTCGACTTGCATGTCGGGACGGTGGCGGCCCTCGTTCAAGCCGCTTGCTATCCGGGGCCCTCGCTGGCCCGGTACAGCGTCTCCCCGCCCGGCAGCTGCTCTCGGTCGACCGGCACGGTCGGCTGGTCGCCGCCCAGCGTGGTGAACCAGCAGGCGGCGCCGACCCGGCGAGCGACCGCTCGAAGGGGGCGGTGAAGTTCCGGCGGGAGGTTCCGCGCGAAGACGACGTCGGCCCCCTCGTACACCGAGCGGTCGGGGTCGGTCACGTCGTCGACGACGAAGGCGACGCCCTCGGGGACCGGTCGCTGTTCGATGTCGGTCGCCGTCACGTCGACGCCGCGCTCGACCAGTCCCGCGGCCACGTCCGGGTGGCTGCCGATACCGACTTCGACCACGGCCTCTGCGGCGGCCAACCGGTCGACGAGAGCGCGGTCGGAGTCACCCATGGCGGGATGTTTAAGCGGTGCCGTCTCATATGGGTTCGCATGCACGTCGACATCGTTCCGGTGGGCGAGGTCTCCGCCCAGGTCAAGCGTGAGGCCTCCGACGGCCTCCGGGCCACCTACGACTGCGAGGTCTCTATGCACGAGCCACAGTCGGTGCCCGCCGGTGCGTACGATGGCGACCGCGACCAGTACCGCGCCGAGGAGTTCATCGACCTCGCTCGCCGCGTCGGGTCGGGCAGCAAGAACATCGCCATCACGCCCAAAGACCTCTTCTACCGCCGCCGGAACTACGTGTTCGGACTCGCCTACCTCGGCGGGTCGGGGAGCGTCATCTCCACGTACCGCCTGCAGACGTCCTCGGACGGCGGCTTCTCGAACCGCTCGGCCGGCGAGATATTCTCCGCCCGCGTGCGCAAGGAGGTCGTCCACGAGATCGGCCACACGCTCGGGCTGGAGCACTGCGACAACAAGCGCTGCGTCATGAACTTCTCGCCGACGGTCCGGCAGGTCGACGTCAAGGAGGCGTCGCTCTGTGGCTCCTGCCAGCGGGACGTCCTGTAGAGAGAACCGCCGGACGGCGACGGTCCTAACGAGTTAGGTAGAGTATCTAATCCCCTCTGGGTCTTCCTCCCGAATGCGATGAGCAAGAGTCAGTCCAGCGACCGAGTTGCGGAGCTAGGTGACATCTTCGTCTCGGTCACCGGCGATGAATCGGTCACCGAACAGCAGGCCGGCGACTCCCCCGACCGAGAGCTCCGGCCCGAAGAGGAGTTCGACCCCGAGGAGGTCGCGGACGGACTCGACGACGCCGTCGCCGGGTCCGAGACCGGCGATACCTCCGACCCCGCGGCCTGACGCCCGCGGGAGCGTGTGTTCTCCGTTTTCGAGCCGACAGTAGCGGCTGCTCTACCGTCTCTCGAGTCGCGGAAAACGCCGCCGGCCTCAGTTCTGCGTCGGCGAGTAGTAGTACTCGCCCGCGTTCTTCTGTTTGCGGTCGAGCT
Organism: Haloarcula sp. MBLA0163; assembly: GCF_055632435.1. NCBI lineage: Archaea > Methanobacteriati > Methanobacteriota > Halobacteria > Halobacteriales > Haloarculaceae > Haloarcula > Haloarcula sp. MBLA0163. Next base: position 2,529,716 of record NZ_CM145745.1, on the reverse strand, counting down.
GGGAGCCCGGCTTGTTGATGCGCGGCCGCGAGGTCCGCTCGTCGCGGCGGAACGTGATGTCGAGGTTCGAGAGGAACTCGTTCATCCCCTCGCGCATCCCCTGTGGCGGGGCCGCGTGTCCGTTCTTGGCGGGTTCGCCCTCGAAGACGAGCAGGCGGTCCGCGAGCAGGTCTATCATGTAGATGTCGTGGTCGATGACCATCGCCGTCGCGTCGTGGTTCTCGGCGTAGCGCCGGATGGCGGAGGTCGCGAGCACCCGCTGTTCGACGTCGAGGTGGGCCGAGGGTTCGTCCAGCAGGTAGAGGTCGGCGTCCTTCGAGAGACACGCTGCGATGGCGACGCGCTGGCGCTCCCCGCCCGAGAGGTCCGTCAGCTGCTGCTCCATCACCGCGTCGAGCTGGAGGGGCTGGGCGATCTCGGTGTTCCAGTAGGAGGTGCCGAAGTCGTCCGTGATGGAGGCGAGGAACGCGTCGACGCGCATCGGCTGGTCGATTTCGATGTACTGGGGCTTGTAGGCGATGTCGAGGCTCGTGTCGACCGACCCCGTGCTGGGTTCGAGGCGCCCGGCGAGCATCTTCGCGAACGTCGACTTCCCGATGCCGTTCGGGCCGACGACGCCCAGCACCTCGCTCTCGCGGATGGTGCCGGCGTCGACCGACAGCGAGAACTCGCCCTCGCCGTAGCTCTTCTGGAGGTCCGGGTACTCGATGACCACGTCGCCGGTCGAGGCGGTCCGCGGGGCGTGCTCCTCGAACTCGATTTCGGTCTGCCGGATGCGCATGTTCTCGTTCTCGAGGTACCCCGAGAGGTACTCGTTGATGCCGTTCTTCGTCGACTTCGGCGACGTGATGATACCGAACGCGCCGGGCGACCCGTAGGCGACGTTGATGTTGTCCGCCAGCAGGTCGAGGATGGCGAGGTCGTGTTCGACCACGAGCATCGAGCGGTCGCCCTCCTCGGCGAGTTCGCGGATGAGACGGGCGGCGGTCATCCGCTGGCCGATGTCCAGATACGGCGTGATCTCGTCGAGGAAGTAGAAGTCGGCGTCCCGGGCGAGCGTCGCCACCAGCGCCACGCGCTGGAGTTCGCCACCCGAGAGGTCGTCGATGTGGTTGTCGACGACCGGTCGGATGCCAGTCCGCTCTATGAGGTAGTCCAGCTCGCCGCGCTCGTCGGTCTGTTCGAGCAGTTCGCGGGCCTTCCCATCGAACTGGTCGGGGATGCGGTCGACGTACTGTGGCTTGCGGGCCACCTCGACGTCGCCGTCGCGCATGTCCTCGAGGTAGTCCTGCAGGGCGGTCCCGCGGTACTCGTCGAGAATCTCGTCCCAGCCGGGCCGCTCGCCGTAGCGCCCGAGGTTCGGCGCCATCTCGTCGGCGAGGATGCGGACGGCGGTGGTCTTCCCGATGCCGTTCGGCCCGAGGATCCCGGTGACCTGCCCCTCCTGTGGCGTCGGCAGGCCGTACAGCGCGAACGCGTTCTCGCCGTAGCGGTGGACCGGGTCGTCGGTCAGCTCCTGCGGGAGGTTGATGATCTCGATGGCGTCGAACGGGCACTTGTTGACGCAGATGCCACAGGACTCACCGAGACAGATCTCCTCGGAGATGCGGACCTGGTCGGGTTTCCCCTCGAACTCTTCGTCTTCCTCGTGGGCGTCCTCGCGCTTGACGATGCACTCCTTCCCGCTCCGGTTGGGCGGGCAGTAGTTCATACATTCGTAGTTACAGCGGTCGGGCTGACACCTGTCGAGGTCGACGACCGCGATGCTGTCCTCCGCCATCGTTACACCCCGGCCGTCAGCAGGATGCCCCACGAGACGAACCAGAGCGCGAAGGTCATGAACGCGATGTAGAGGACGTCCTTCGTCGAGAGGTCGTCCTGACCGATGCCGATGAGCCGGAGAACCGGGAACTGTGCGAGGACGGCGGCCGCCACGACGAGGACGCCGGTGACGTCCGTCGCCCCCGACGCGACGGCGTTCGAGACGAACGCCGCCGCGATGCCCGCGACGGCCGTGATGGTCGTGACGGTGAGTCCCCGCATGTGGGAGCTCATGCCGTCCGCCGTATCCGTAGCCATACCCACTACTGGACTACCCTCCACCAAAAGGGGCGCGGTTCCAGTACCGCTCGGCGCCGGTGGCGCCGCGCCGACCGAGTCGACAGTTCCGCCGTCAGCGCCGGTCTGGCGAACTGACTCCTCAATCTTTATGCATCCGGCGCCACTCGGTGCAGGTAATGACGGAATCCGATGGGGAGGCCATCGCAGACCTTCCACCGAGCGCGAAGCTCGTCTACAAGGTGCTGGAATACGACGGGCCGCTCACCCAGAAAGGCATCGTGGAAGAGTCGATGCTCTCCGCGCGAACGGTCCGCTACGCTCTCGAACGGCTCGACGAGGTCGGCGTCATCGAGGAGGACGTCTACTTCGCCGACGCCCGACAGAACCTCTACGAGATAACGGAACAGCCGGCCGAACAGGCCGACGCCGCCGTCTCGGACTGACTCACCGACTGACTTCTCTCACCCCGTATCCACAGGCCGGACAGTTCTGACGCTCCTCGTCGAAAGTGAGGCCACACAGCCCACACTCGTAGGTCGACCGCGGTCCCAACCGCGCTTTCAGGTGCCGTCGGATACTCATCGCCCGGTCACGCGAGCGCACCGCAGGTCCGACAGCGCGGCCGACCCGCGCTCGGGTCGAACACCAGTGCTATCTCCTGACAGTGTCGGCAGTACCTGTCGTCGGCACCGAACCGCGCGTCGGCGGTGACGCGACGGGGCGTGGCTGAGCGGGCGTCGTTCGTTGCCATGTCAACACGAAGCACGAACTCCCACTAAAGTCCTGTGGGCATACGTCTCGTAATACCCTTATACACTACTAGATGCTGGCCGACTTCCGGAACGAGTGAATCGAAACAGCATTTCTGATAGACAGAATTGTTCGATTGTTTTCCACACGTGCTCCAGTGGACGCCTCTACGCCCGAGGTCGGTGGGGCACCCAGCGGTCGGCCCGACCCGGGGGTGCCACCCGCTGTCCACGCGGAGGTTTTTGGTCGCCACCGGCCTAGCGACGGGCATGAGCGACGAGGCCCGACGGACGGAGGGGTTCAAACAGCGAACACGAGTCGAGTCGGCCCGGGAGACGCTGCTCTCGGCCGTGACGCCGCACGACAGGACCGAGCGCGTCCCGCTCAGGGACGCCGACGAATGCGTCCTCGCGACGGACGTGGCGGCCGCACGCCCGGTTCCGCACTACCAGCGGGCGGCGATGGACGGCTACGCGGTCCGGGCCGAGGACACCTTCGGCGCCAGCGACCGCTCGCCCGAGCAGTTGCGCGTCGGCGAGCGCGTGGGGCCGGGCACCGCCAGCCGGGTCCACACGGGGAGCGAACTGCCGGCCGGCGCCGACGCCGTGGTGATGGTCGAGGACACCGACCGACAGGGCGAGTCGCTGACCGTCTTCGACGCGGTGGCCGGCGGCGAGAACGTCGCCCCGGTCGGCGAGGACGTCGAGGACGGCCAGACGCTGTACGAGGCCGGCCACCGACTCAGGCCCTCGGACCTCGGCCTGCTGAAGTCCGTGGGACTGGACGCCGTCGAGGTGTACGAACGCCCACGCGTGAGCGTGGTTCCGACCGGTGAGGAACTCGTCCAGGACGACCCCGCTCCCGGCGAGGTCGTCGAGACGAACGGCCAGACGGTCACGCAGTACGTCGAGCGCTGGGGCGGCGAGGCCACCTACCGGGACGTGGTCACCGACGACGAGGACGCCCTCCGGGCGGCCGTCGAGGGCGACCTCGACCACGACGTGGTGGTGACGACCGGCGGGTCCTCGGTGGGCGAACGCGACCTCATCCCCGAGGTGGTCGACGAGTTGGGCGAGGTGCTGGTCCACGGCGTCGCGCTGAAGCCCGGGCACCCGGTCGCGCTGGGTCGGGTCGCGGACACGCCGGTCCTCATGCTCCCGGGGTATCCCGTCGCCTGCATCGTCAACGCCGTCCAGTTCCTGCGCCCGACGCTCGAACGGGCCGGGCACCTCCCGACGACGGACCCGCCGACGACCGACGCGCGGTTGACGCGCAAGGTAGTGAGCGACCCGGGCACCCGGACGTACGTACGCGTCCAGCTGGACGAGGACGACGACGGCGTCACGGCGACGCCGACCCGTGCGAGCGGGTCGGGGGTCCTCTCCAGCGTCGCGCTCGCGGACGGCTGGGTCGTCGTCCCCGAGCGCCGGGAGGGGTACGACGCCGGCGAGACGGTCGCCGTCGAGGACTGGGAGGCCTCGCGATGAGCGACCGACGGGAGTTCCGCGACCTCGCCCCGCCGGAGGAAGCCCACGAGACGCTGGCCGGCCTCGACCTGACGCCCGACCCCGAACGGGTGCCGCTCGCCGAGGCCCGCGACCGCGTCCTCGCGGAGCGCGTCGACGCCGAACTGGACGTGCCGGGGTTCGACCGGGCGAGCATGGACGGCTACGCGGTCCGGGCGGCCGACACCTTCGGCGCGGACGAGGCCGACCCGGTGACGATGCCCCTCGTCGGCGCGGTCCACGCCGGCGAGGAACCCGACGTGACCGTCGAGGAGGGGACCGTCGCCGAGATATCGACCGGCGCGGTGATGCCCGACGGGGCCGACGCCGTCGTGATGGTCGAACGCACCACCGAAGTCGAGGACGGCGTCGAGGTCCGGACCGCCGTCGCGCCCGGCGACAACGTGATGCTGGCGGGCGCGGACATCGCCGCCGGCGCGCGGGCGCTCGGCCCCGGCACGCGAATCACGCCCCGAGAGATCGGCCTGCTGTCGGCGCTGGGCGTCGACGAGGTACCGGTCCGCGGGACGCCCACCGTCGGCATCGTCTCGACCGGCGACGAACTGGTCCGGCCGGGCGAGCCGCTGGACAGCGCGGCCGGCGAGATATACGACGTCAACAGCTACACGCTCGCGGCGGCCGTCGAGGAGGCCGGCGGCGACCCGGTGCTGTACCCCCACGCCGGCGACGACTACGAGGAGATGGAGCGGTTGCTCCACGAGGCCGCCGACGAGTGCGACCTCGTCCTCTCCTCCGGGTCGACGAGCGCCAGCGCCGTCGACGTCATCTACCGGGTCATCGAGGACCGCGGCGAACTCCTCCTGCACGGCGTGGCGGTCAAGCCCGGCAAGCCGATGCTGGTCGGCACCGTCGGCGAGTCGGCGTACGTCGGCCTGCCCGGCTACCCCATCTCGGCGCTGACCATCTTCCGCGTGTTCGTCGCGCCGGTCATCCGCGAGGCGGCCGGGCGCGAGGCGCCCGCGACGGCGACGGTCACGGGCGAGATGGCTGTCACCGAACGGTACAGCGAGGGGCGCCACCGCCTGCTCCCGGTCGGCCTCGTCGCGGACGGCGACGGGAACCTGCTCGTCTACCCGGTCGACAAGGGGAGCGGCGCGACCACCAGCCTCGTGGACGCCGACGGCACCGTCACGGTCCCCGCCGACACCGACTACCTCGGCGCGGGCGAGACGGTCGAGGTGGACCTGTTCTCGTCGGACGTGCGCCCGCCGACGCTGCTCGGCGTCGGCGAGGACGACCCCACCCTCGCCCGACTGCTGGACGACGTCGCCCGCCCGCGCTACCTCCCGGTCGGGACGACGGAGGGACTCCGTCGGCTCGGGGACGGCACGCCCGACGTCGCCGTCGCGGCCGGCCCGGCCGAACCGCCGAAGGCGGCCGTCAACATCGGCGACTGGGAGCGCGACTGGGGGCTGGTCGTCGCCCCCGACGCCGACGTCGACTCGCTGGCGGCCCTCGTCGACGGCGACTGGCGCTTCGTCAACCGCGACACCGGGTCGGGGCTGCGGCGGAGCTTCGACGACGCGCTGGCCGCCCTCGCCGAGGAGCGCGACACGGACCGCGTGACGGTCGCCGAGGCCATCGACGGCTACGAACTGACGACGAAGGCCCACGAGAGCCCGGCCCGGAAGGTCGCCGCCGGACAGGCGGACGCGGGGCTGGGACTCCGGGCGACCGCGGAGAAACTCGGACTCGACTACGTCTCGCTGGGGGCCCAGCAGGTCCGTGTGCTGGCCAACGCCGACCGGACGGAGAAGGAGAGCGTCCTCGCGCTCCAGCAGGCCATCGAGGGGCTGTGACTCACTCGTCGTCGGCGTACTCGTAGGGCGCGCGGTCCCCCTCGCTGTCGAGGTAGTCCTCGTTGAGTTCCCAGCCGCCCTCGCCGTCCTCGACCATGTACTCGCCGTAGTACGGGACCCGCTCGGCGACGGTCTTCTCGAAGGCCTCCCGCATCGCGTCCTTCGTCTCGCCGATGGCGACGAGGTCGTCGTTCCGGTTCAGACAGCCCTTGAGGTAGCCGTCGTGGGTGAGCCGGACCCGGTGGCAGTTCGCACAGAACTCCGCGTTGCCGACGGGGTCGACGATCTCGACCATCCCGAGGCCGCTCCCGTCGGTGGCCGCGCGTTCGGCACCGGTCGCTTCGACCGTCGCGTCGCCGTCGGCCTCGCTGTTGACGAAGTAGCGCCGGCGGTCGTGCATCTCGCGGGTCTCGACGTGGTCGGCCCGGTCCTCGAGCCAGTCGTGGACGCGCTGGATGTCGATGGCCCACTCGGGGTGGCCAGCCAGCTCCGGCATGTACTCGATGAGCTGGAGCTGGAGCCCGTCGTTCTCGGCGACGTGGTCGACCATCCCCGGGACGTACCCCGCGGTCGGTTCGAACACGACCATGTTGAGCTTCACCGGTGCGAGCCCGGCGTCCAGTGCCGCCTCGACCCCCTCCAGGACGCGCTCGTAGGCGCCGCTCTGGGTCAGTTCGGCGAACGCGTCCTTGTCGAGGGCGTCTTGGGAGACGTTGACGCGTTCGAGGCCCGCCTCCACGAGGCCCTCGGCACGGCCCGGCAGGAAGGTGCCGTTGGTCGTCATCGACACCTCCATCTCGTCGGGCGCGCGCCGGACTATCTCCTCCAGGTCGTCCCGGAGCATCGGTTCGCCCCCCGTGAACTTCACGGCCTCCACGTCGAACTCACGGGCCACCTCCAGGAACCGGACGACGGCGTCGGTCGACAGTTCGTCGTCTTGTGGGTCCATCGGGCCGCGCGTGTCGCCGAGGCCCTCGTTGTGACAGTAGACGCAATCGAAGTTACACCGGTCTGTCAACGAGACGCGGACCCCCGACACTTCGCGCCCGAACTCGTCTTCGAGCATTTGCTTGCCGGGTGTTCACACTCCGCGGATTTAAAGGGTCGTTTTGTAGGCCCGACCTAGCGACGGCAATCGGGAGAAGCGTTTTCAGCCACGGCCGCACCTGCTAGGGCATGGACATCGTCGGCGCGCTGGCTGCCCACGAGGGAACGACCTGCTTCGTCGGCGCGGGCGGGAAGAAGACGACGATGGCGGCGCTGGCCGCCCGACTGGACCGCGCCGTCGTCACCGCCACCGTCCGCATCCCCATCTTCGACGACTGGGTCGCAGATGTGGCGGTGACGGACGACCCCGTCGCGGCCGTCGCGGCCGCCGACGAGTGGCCCGTCGGCGTCGTCCCCGAACGGGAGCGGGAGGACCGGTATCTGGGGTACGACCGCGAGACGGTGGCGGCGCTGGCCGACTGCGGCCTGCCGGTGCTCGTGAAGGCCGACGGGGCGCGGATGCGCCGGTTCAAGGCCCCGAGCGACCGCGAGCCCCAGGTCCCGTCGACGGCCGACACCGTGGTCCCCATCGCGAGCGCCCACGTCGTCGGCCAGCCACTGACCGACGAGCGCGTCCACCGGGTCGACCGGGTGGCCGCCCTCACCGGCCTCGACCCGGGCGACACCATCCGCGCAGCCGACGTCGCGACGGTGCTCGCGAGCGACCGGGGCGGCCGGAAGGGCGTGCCCGAGGGCGCGACGGTGGTCCCGCTCGTGAACATGGTCGACGACGACGAGCTGGCGGCCACCGCGCGCGAGATAGCGAGCGAGATTCACGACCGGGCGGACGTACCGCGGGTGGTCCTCGCGGAGATGCGCGCGCCAGACCCGCTGGTCGACGTCGTCTAGGCGGTGGTTACCGGTTCCTCTACCCTCTCCCGTGCGCGGGGGCGAGTGACACCGGCGAACCACGGGCCGGCGTCGGAACAACGTTTTTGTCCACCCACCGTCGAATGATGTATCATGACACTCGACACGCCCGGGCGCATCCTTCGGGTCGACCTCTCGGCCGGGACCGCCGAGAGCGTCCGGGTGCCCGACGAGTGGCGCCGGAAGTACGTCGGCGGGAAGGGACTGGGGGCCAGATACCTCTACGACGAACTGACGGCCGGGACGGACCCGCTCGGGCCGGGCAACGCGCTGCTGTTCATGCTCGGCCCGCTCTCGGGGTACCTGCCCGGCGAGTCCCGCTACGCGGCGGTCACGAAGTCGCCGCTGACCGGCGGGTTCCTCGACTCCTACGCCGGCGGCGAGTTCCCCGACGCCCTCGCCGGGGCGCTGGAGGAGAACATCGGCCTGCTGGTCACCGGGCGGGCCGACGCCCCGGTCCGGATCACCGTCGAGGACGGGTCCGCGACGGTCGAACCCGCGGAGACGTGGGGCGACGACACCGTCGAGACGGCGGCGGCGTTCCCGGACGCGGCGGTGGCCTGCATCGGCCCGGCGGGCGAACAGCGGGTCGCCTACGCCTCCATCGCCTCCGACGCCGGCGACCACCACGCGGGCCGGGGCGGCGCCGGCGCGGTGATGGGGTCGAAACGGCTGAAGGCCGTCGTCGCGCGCGGCGACCCGCCCGAGGGGCTGGCGGCCCTGCGGGAGTCCTACGCGGAGGCGTACCGCGAGACGGCGACGGGCCGCTGGCTCGAGTCCAGCGGGACCGTCGAGAGCGTCGACTTCGCCAACGAGGTGGGGGCGCTCTCGACGCGTGGCTGGACCGACGGCCAGTTCGAGGGGGCCGACGCGGTGGGCATCAGCGCCGTCGAGGCGCTGGCGGCGGGCCGGGAGTACGACGACGACGAGAACCCCGGCGGCTTCCGGGTCGAGACCGACGAGGGCGACCACGTCCCCCGCGGCGCGTCGGCGATGAGCCTGGGGGCCGCGCTCGGCATCGACGAGTTCGACGCCGTCGCGGCGCTGGGCCAGACCTGCGACCGCCTCGGGATGGACCTCATCAGCGCCGGGAGCGCCGTCGCGTGGGCCATCAAGGCCGCCGACGCCGGGCACGTCGGCCGGGACCTCGCCTTCGGCGACCCCGACGGCGCCCGGGTGCTCCTCCGGGATATCGCCGCTCGGGAGACCGACCTCGGCGACGCGCTCGCGGGCGGGGTCGACGCGGCCGCCGAGCGCTACGGCGGGACCGGTCTCGTCCCGACGGTCAAGGCGATGGAACTGCCGGCCTACGACCCCCGGGGCGCACAGAGCATGGCGCTGGCCTACGCGACGAGCGACCGGGGGGCCTGCCACCGGCGCGCCCGGACCGTCGAGCGCGAGGCGTTCGACGAGGACTGGTCGCCCGAACGAGCGGCCGCCGCCGTCGTCCGCGAACAGGACCAGCGCTCGGTGCTGTGGTGTCTCGTCGTCGACGACTTCGTCGGCGACGTGTTCGACGACCTGGGCGCCGAGTGGGTCGACGCCGTCGGCCTCGACGTCGACGGCGACCTGCGGACCGTGGGCGAACGGGTGTGGAACCTCACCCGCCTGTTCAACGTCCGCGAGGGCGTCTCCCGGGCCGACGACGAACTGCCCGCCGTCCTGCGCGACCCGCTCGAATCGGGACCGAACGCCGGGGCCGCCGTCGACCCGGCACGGTTCGAGGCGATGCTCGACGCCTACTACCGCCGCCGGGGCTGGGGGGCCGACGGCCGGCCCGCCCGTGCGACGGTCGCCCGCCTCGGACTGGACGAGGCCGTCGACGACGAGACGCCGCTCGCCGAGACACCGCTCTCAGAGCCATGACAGACGAGATAGACCTTGACGAACTGGACGTAGAATCGAACGACGAGGACGGCCCGAACCGCGGCGACTGGTTCTGGCGCGGCGAGGGCGACCCGAGCGAGGAACCCGACCCGGGGCCGGTCGAGACGCCCTCGGCCGTGACGCCGGACGCCGGCGAGAGCGCCGCGGACGCGGCCGGCGCGACGGCCGACGGGTCGGACGCCGACACCGACGCCGCGGACGCCAGCGCCGGCCCGGTCCCGCACGTCCCGCGGGAGAACAAGGACCGGCCGGCGGGCATCCCGGTCGAGAGCGGCGGCGCGGGCGGCGGGGCCGCCGCCGACACCCCCGAGGACGCGCCAGAGCACCCGGACGAGGCGGACGAACAGGCCGCGAGCGGTCCGCACGGCGGCGGCATCGACGACATGACGATGGCGCTGACCTACGCGGCGGCCCAGCGGCTCGCGGACCCGCAACTGGCCATCCGGGACGCGAAGACGTGGACGGACTGGCTGGGCATCGTCGGCGACGTCGAGACGTTCGTCATCAGCAAGTTCCAGCGCGACCACGGCGTCGACGTGGACTTCTTCAGCGGGTCCGGTCAGTCGGCCGGCGAGCGACTCGCGGACATCGACGAACACTCGATGTTCTTCGCCGAGCGGATGGTCGTCGTCGGCCTCGATGACGAGGCGGCGATCGCCGACGAGGCCGACTGGGAGTTCGTGCCGCTGTCGACGGCGGCCGAGAAGGCCGACTGGGACGTCGCCGACGACCCCGAGTGACGGTGTACTTTTTTGGTAGCGTGACGCATGGTAGTACGTAGAGGGACACATGACACTCAGAACCGCACTCCGACAGTCGAAGATACTCACGTTCGTCGTACTGGGCGCCTTCGTGTGGCTGCTCCTGTCGCTGCTGAACGTGATGGGGACGTTCGATTGGGCCGCGATCAACACGGGCGACTTCGTCGGCCAGACCGCCGTCGGCGGCATCGCCGGCGTCGCCGTCCTGGCCGTCCTGCTGGGCGTGCTGGTGGTGCTGTACTCCGAGGTGTCCGAGACGAGTCCGGGGCCGGAAGCGTGGCCGCCGTCGGAGCGATGACATACTACAGCTGCGAGGGCTGTGGGCAGCTCATCGACCTCTCGACGCTCGACGAGCAGCCCCGTCGCGAGCGCTGTCCGGTGTGCGAGGAGACGACGCGCTGGACGCCCGAGTTCACCGCCGACGAGGGGGTGTCGTTCTGATGTACACCTTCGAGGTGAGCGACCGGCTCTACGAGGCCGCCGAACGCTGGGGCGAGAAGATGATGCAGGACACCGACGAGGCGCTCGAGACCAAGGTCGAGCAGTCGCTGCTGGAGATAGAACACCTCGTCTCACAGTCCCACGAGGTCGAGTTCGACGTCGAGGGGCGGACGGTGAGCTACGAGCCGACCGACGAACTGGCCGCGTTCCTCGGACGGCAGGCCGACGGGCGGGACCTCGAGGAGAGCGACGTCCTGAAGATGCACGTCGACCTCTACGCCAACGCCTTCCTCGAGGAGGCGTCGTCCGAGGAGCGCCCGCCGAACGCGCCGCCGACCGAGTGACGCGGGGAACAGTTAACTCCCTCCACGCAAAACGGTGTGATATACTATGGCGCACGAGGACAACGAATGGCGCCCGAAGGGTGCTACAGATACGTTCAAAGGGTACGAGGTCTGGGACCACGGTGTCTGGCCGATAGACACCAACCACGGTGAGGTAGACGGCGACGTCTCCCTGACCGACGAGGAGTAGTCAGGCGTCGGGGAACGCCCGCCGGTCACGCGGCGGGACGTAGAAGTTCGCCCGCGACAGCACCTCGATGAACTCCAGGATGCCGTTGTGCTGTTCGTCCTGGATGTCGGGGTGTTCGTCCTGTAACCACCACCCGTTCATAGCGTCGCGTGTCTCCACGAAGTGGTCCAGCGTCCGCTGGAGCGAGAGGAACTGCACCGCGGCCTGGCCCCCGTCGACGCTGTTGAAGTCCCGGCGCAACAGGAGCGGCTCGTCGTCCTTGCGCGCCCGGGCCACCTTCTCCCAGTGGCCGACGCGACCGGTGTCGCGCGCGTGTTCCGTGACCGCGTCGGCGAAGTCGATGGGGCCGTTGCCGGCCACGTCCTCGGGCGAGAACTCGCTGGAGAACATCTGTGTCACGCGGTCGGCTTCGGGCATCGCCCACCAGGTGTCCAGCGACTCCCGCAGGTGCGAGAGGTGCATCGTCGTCCCGCCGGCGTAGCGGCCCTCGGAGATAGTGACGCGCTCCTCGGAGGCCTGTGTACCCGCCCGCCCGGAGAAGAAGCCCGTGAAGTTCGGCGCGTCCTCGGGGATGTCGTCCGGGACGCCCTCCGCGTTGGCGTGCTGGGCGGGGAGCCCCTCGCCGAGGAAGCCCGTGCGCCGGTCGGCGACGGTGAACACGTCGCCCAGTCGCTCCTCGACGGCGACGTCGCCGAGGCTGGACCGCGTGCCGAACATCGCCGACTCGGTGGCCTCCAGTTGCGAAGGGACGTCGCTGGCGAGGACGAGGATGGCGTCGTACGAGAGCAGCTCCGGGTCGTCCGTCCGGGAGACGACCGTCGGGTGACGGATGGGCGAGTCACCGAGCCGGCCGAGTCGTTCGAAGTAGGCCGTCCCCCACCCGAGCATGTGGAGGAGGCCGTCGCTCCGGAACTCGAAGGCGTCCTCCAGGGTCCGTATCGCCAGCTCGACGGTGCGGGCCGCCTCCTCGCCCGGCTCGGCGTCGAGGCGCAACAGGAGCAGACGGAAGTGCTCCGGCGAGAGAGGGTTCCCGTCGCTGTCGGTCCTGAGACGGTCGTTCCACGCGTGTTGACGCTGCGGGAGGTCCCCCGCGCGGGGGTTCGGCGGGAGGTCCGCTGTCGGCGACTCCGCGCGCCGGGCGAGGAAGCTCGAACAGCCGCTGAGACCGGCCGCGCCGGTCAACGTCGCGAGGCGATAGAGGAGGGCCCGACGTGAATGCATGTCACCCCGAGGAAAGGGACCACCGAAGAAAAACCTTACCGCCCCAATAAGTTCGCAACCGTTTTGACGCTCGTACCGTACGTAGTGTGTATGGGACTCATACCCATGCACTCCCGAACGGGGTTGGACCTCCCGCTAGCCCCCGATACCGGTGCCGTCTTCCTCGCGATAGGGGTGCTCGTCGTCCTCGTCATCGGCTACGACATCTATCAGGAACACTACAGCACGGAGGTGGAGCGTGGCGACTGAACAGTCCGACCGGCGGTTCGACGCCGCGTCGCTCCTCGGGTACGTCCGGACCACGGTGTACCTGCTGGCAGCGCTCCTGGCGCTGTCGCTGCTCGTCGTCGGGACCGTCGGCCTCCTCGCGGAGATAAAGGGCACGTGGCACTGGGCCATCCACCTCGAGTCGACCATCAGTTTCGTCGGCCTGTTCGTCAGTCGCCTGCTGGTCGTCCTGATACCGCTGTTCGTCGTCCTCGTCGTCGGCCGGCGGGTGATCCCCGATGCGTGAGTGGGTGCGGGAGAACCCGTTCGGCGCGGTCGCGGTCGCCGCCGTCACCTCGCTCTGTCTCGTCGTGGCCGGCGCGGGCGCCGTCGCCATCTACGCCGAGACGGTCGGGACGTGGCGCTCGCTCTTCCTGATGGAACAGACCCTCGCCCTGCTCGTCCCCACGGTGAAGGTCCTGCTGGCCGTCGCCTTCGTGGCCGGCGTCGGCCTCGTCGTCGGGTCCCGGTAGCCTACCCCAGCTGGCCGACGATGTCGTTCTCGAACTCGACCAGCCCCCGACAGACCAGCGCCGCCGCGAGGAACAGCCCGTCGTCGGCCTCCTCGCGCATCTCCTCGACGAAGTCGTCTATCCAGACGGTCAGGTGTTCGTCCAGGAACACGCGCTCGAAGCCGACGGTCTCCTCCCGGCCGGACCGCTGTGCGTCGACCAGATAACGGAGGAACGCCATCTCGACGGCGACGAAGTCGTCCTCCTCGGGGTACTCGTCGGGCGAGGCCCACCCGGCGGCGCCGTAACTGGCTTCGACCTCCGCCAGCCCCTCGCCGATGAACTCGGTGTCGTCCCGGTAGTGAGTCTCGTGGGGCAACACCGGCGGGCGCGGCCCCACGAGGAGGTCGGTGTACTCACGCTCCAGTTCCTTCTGGACGACCGCCGGGTCCCGGCCCGCCTGCTCGTCCAGCCACGCCTCGAGCACCTCGAACCCCTCGTCCATCGGGGCGTTGACCGACTCGTCGGGCAGTTGCACCTCGCCGCCGAGGAGTCGCTCGACGAACGCCTCGCTGGGCGTGTCCCAGAACACCTCGATGACGAAGTCTATCAGTTCGAGGCGGGCCTCGTAGACGGCCGTCTCGTTCATCGTCGGCCCCCCTGGTCGAACAGCAGATGGCCCTCCTATCCCCTACCACTCCTCCCCTCATATAACTTCCATTATCCCTTCCTTCCTTCCTACTCCTACACCACACCACACAACACTCCCTTCTTCTCCTCACCTATCTCCCAATCCCCTCTCCCCCCACCCACACACTACACTATTCCCTTACATCCCCCCTCCCACTCCTACCTTTAACACCTTTCTTCTCCTCTTACCCTTTCTTTCACCCACTATCATTCTACATTCCCCACCACTCCCTCTTCCCTCCTAATCCCCCCCTCATATTATCCATTCCCCACTCCCCACCCTCCTTTACTTTCATTCTACCTTATTTACCTCTTAATACCCCCTACCTTATTCTACCCCTCTACCCCTATATCCTAACAATCTTACCTCCCTACAAAACTTCCTCTTCTCCACCCCCCCCCCCCCCCCCCCCCCCCCCCCCTCCCCCCCCCCCCCCCCCCCCCCCCCCCCCCCCCCCCCCCCCCCCCCCCCCCCCCCCCCCACCCCCCCCCCCCCCCCCCCCCCCCCCCCCCCCCCCCCCCCCCCCCCCCCCCCCCCCCCCCCCATCTCTCGCTCGGGGTCGACGTGGTCGAGGATGGCTCGCACGCTCTCCAACGTCCAGGCGTGACTGTCGAACGAGGGATTCGCTCGCTCGGCCTCCCAGTCGGCGTCGATGCGCCCGGTGGCCTCGTAGTCGCCGGCGGGCACGGGCGTCTCCTCGAGACCGAACTCGACGAACCCGGAGATGGCCTCGACGAACGCCTCGGGGGCCCCCGCCTCGGGGGCGAAGAAGCCCACCCGCTCCCCGAGCCCGAGGTCCTGCGTCGCCCGGTTGAGCCGGTCGACGAGGTCCTGTTTCGGGTCCGGTCCGGAGTGGAGACACGAGCCACCACACCCGACGATGGCGACGCCGTCGGCCCCCGCCGCGAGCGCGTGCATCACGTGGGCCTCGCCGACGGTGTCGGTGCAGTTGACCCGGACCGGCAGGATGGGCGGGTAGTCGAGGTCGTCGTCCTCGACGGCGCGGCGCCCGTGCGCGCGGAGCCGTTCGGCCGCGTACTCCGAACAGACGAACGCGACGACCTGCGTGTCGATGGCCGGCGTCGTGCCGCGGGAGAGCAGGCCGCCGTCGTCCTCGTCGCCCTCCAGCAGGGCCTCCACCTCGCGCGCGATGCGCTCGTTGGAGGGCTCCCGGAGCATCGTCGCGCCGGTCGGACACGAACTCGTACAGGCCCCGCAGTCCTGACAGGCCGTCTGGTCGAACTCGACCGAGTCGATGGTGGGCCGGTCGACCGCCCCGTGGGGGCAGGCGTCGACACAGGCCGTACAGCCCTCCTGACTCGACTCGCCGGCCGCACAGACGTCCATGTCGAGGTCGAGGAACTGCGGTTTCTCGATGCCGCCGAGCTGGGACTCGACGGCGGCGATGGTCCCCGCGTCGACCGGGCCGGTGTAGTAGCCGAGTCGGCCGCCCCGTGCGGCGTCGCGGCCGCCGGGGTAGATCACCTGGTCGAACTCGACGGTGCGGGTCACCCCGTCGAGGTCGATGGCGTCGGTGGGACAGCAGTCCGTCCACTCTCCCTCCGGGGCGTCGGGGTGGATGTCGACGGGGTACTCGGTGACCAGCCCGTCGGGGCCCTCGTGGACACAGGCCATGCAGTCGATGCAGTCCTCCGTCACCCGGGCTTCGAGCGTGAGTTCGAACTCGCCGAACGAGCCGTCGATGTCGACGACTCGGCCGCGCTCGACGGTCACGTCGCCGAGCCCCTCCGCGTCGGCGAACTCGCGGCCGTCGGCCACGAGCGTCACGTCGGCCTCGTCCGACAGCGAGGCGGCGGCGTCGGGGTCGCCGACGACCGCCACGCGGTTGCCCGCCTCCTTCGAGACGGTCCGACTGATGGCCTCGTGCCGGAGGCCCGCCTGCTTGGCGTTGATGAGCCGGGCCGTCTTCTCCGTCGCCTCGTCTTCGCCGTGGACCCACGCGTTGGTCTCGCGGTGGTCCACGAACTGTGTCGCGTCCGGGTGGAGGCCGTGGTCGTCGGCCAGCGACCGAATCCGGTCCTGGCACGACGGCTCGGGCGTCGTCACGATGAGTTGGTCGAGGTCGTAGCCGTCGATGACTTTCGACATCGCGCCGCGGCCGTCCTGACAGAGCAACTCGGAACTCGCGACCACGTCGACGTCCGAGACGCCCTCTCGGACCGCCTCGAGGTCGATGTCGCACGAGCCCCCACACGAACACACGAAGGCACCTGTGTTCATCACCCGTGAGGAACCGTGGCACACTCATATGGCTTGCGGGTGATTTCACCACCTACCCGGCCGTAAAGACCGGGTTACCGCCCTCTATTTTAGGTTTCCCAAAAAATGCTGGAGAAACGATACGAAATGTTCACGATGTTTTATTACACAGTGCAGGCAACTATCGCCAAGGTAGGGCATGACAATGTGTATAGCTTCGATGGCGTCGTACAGCGGCAACAGACATGCGGGGGAGAACACACCATGAGTACACAACAAGAACCAGTCTCGTTAGACCTCGACAGACGGTCGTTCATGAAGGCGAGCGCACTCGCCGGGACGGTCGCGCTCGGGGTCAGTGGCGCCGGACAGGCGCTTCAGAGTACGGAGGACGAACCGGAGGGCGCAGACACCGGGACGGAACTCTCGAAGACCATCTGCAACTACTGTTCGGTCGGATGCGGGTTCCACGGGGAACGTGAGGGCGACTCGTTCGTCGGCATGGAACCGTGGGAAGAACACCCGATAAACGCCGGGTCGCTCTGTTCAAAGGGCGCGGGCATCTACGAGACCGAACACTCCGAGAAGCGCCTGAAACACCCGATGATTCAGGAGGACGGCGAGTGGCGCAAGATCGGGTGGAACGCGGCGTACGACCGCCTCGCGACAGACATCCAGGCGCTCTGGCCGGACTCCGACGTCTCGCCGAGCGACGCCGTAGACGTCGACGCGGAACACAGCAGAGAGAGCGTGATGCTGCTCGGCAGTGCCCACCACTCCAACGAGGAGTCCTACGCCATCAGGAAACTGGCGGCGTTCATGGGCACGAACAACGTCGACCACCAGGCCCGTATCTGCCACTCGACGACGGTCGCCGGCCTCGCGAACACGTGGGGATACGGGGCGATGACCAACACGGTCAACGACTACCGGAACTTCGACCTCGACATCATCGTCGGGCAGAACCCGGCCGAGGCCCACCCCATCGCGATGCAGCACATCCTCGAGGGCCAGAAGCGGGGCGGTGACATCCTCGTCCTCGACCCGCGGTTCACCAAGACCGCGGCCCACGCCGACGAGTTCATCCGGTTCCGACCGGGGACCGACGTGGCGCTGATGATGGGGGTCATCAAGGACCTCCGCGACCGCCACGGTCTGGCGATGGACCCGGACGCCGACGACAGCGGGCAGAACATGCTGACCGACCGGGTCCAGGGCTGGGAAGACGTCGACGCGGAGCTCGACCAGTACGACCTGGAGACGGTCTCGAAGATCACCTGGGTGGACGTCGAGGACATCCAGCGCATCAGCGACATGATAAACGACGCCCGCCCGAACGTCCAGATAGAGTGGGCGATGGGCGGGACCCAGCACAACAACGGGACCCAGAACATCCGCTCGTACGCGGCGACGAGTCTGGCCTCCGGGTCCGCGGCCCGGAGCGGTGGCGGCCTGCAGGTCATGCGTGGCCACGCCAACGTGCAGGGGGCGACCGACCTCGCCGTCGCCAGCCACATCCTGCCGGGCTACTACGGCTTGAGCCCCGGTGGCTGGTCGTGGTGGGCCGACGTCTGGGACAAGAACCCCTACACCAGCGGGTCGACGTCCTTCGAGGAGATGTACGACAAGTTCGAGTTGATGCCGGAGGACCTCTACGTCCGGCAGAGTGCCGTCGCGGAGGGCAACGAGGACATCGACACCTCGTTCCCGGCGGACAACTCGATGATGTTCCAGAACGGGCTGACGGTCGCCCGGTGGTTCGAGGCCGCGCTCCCGCAGGACATGCGGTACCAGGAGACGCCTATCTACCAGCCGGACGAGGTGAAGATAGCGTTCTTCTGGGGCCACTCGGCGAACTCCATCAGCGAGATGGAGCAGATGAAAGAGGGGATGGAGAACCTCGACCTGCTGGTCGTCGTCGACGTGTTCCCCTCGGTGGCCAGCGTCCTCCCGGACTTCGAGGAGGGGCCGCCCATCCTCCTGTTGCCGGCCTCCAGCCAGTACGAGCACTACCGCTCGCTGACCAACACGCACCGGGCGACCCAGTGGTCCGAACCGGTGCGGCCGCCGGCCCACAACTCCAAGCCGGACCTGCAGATAATGCAGGAACTGGCCGGGGCGCTGGGCTTCGGCGAGCACTTCGACTGGGGCGAGGGCGAGGAACTGTACAACGGGAAGGCGACGTACGAGGCCGTCGTCCGGGAGTTCAACCTCGGTACGATGACCATCGGCTACCGGCAGGATCCCGAACGCCTCCAGCAGCACCTGGAGTACGACTACGCCTTCTCCAGCGAGGACCTACAGGGGGCGAAGGGGACACCCGTCGAGGGCGAGTACTGGATGCTCCCGTGGCCCTGCTGGGGCGAGGGGCATCCCGGGACGCCGATCATCTGGAACGACGACCTGAACCCCAACAACGGGGGTCAGGACTTCCGGACCAGATGGGGGGTCCAGGCGCCGACGCCCGACGAGTGGGACGCGATGCCCACCGGCGACGATTACCCGTTCGAGGCGACGCTCGACGCCGTCGGAGACCGCTACGAGAGTCAGGAAGAGGCGCTCGACCTGACCCGTGCGCCGTACGACCCCGAGTGGGCCGACCCGCGCGACTCGGCCGAGGACGGCCTGTTCCACGGCGTCCCGGAGTACCCCGGGTGGAAGACGACGTTCCCGGAGAGCCTGCTCGACCCGGACAAACAGACGCAGGCCGACGAGCTGACCATCCCGCAACAGCACGCACTCGCGAAGAACGGGTCGGTGTACACCGCCGCCCAGGAGCTCAACAACCCGATGAGCTACGGGCGGCCACAGGGCGGCGGCCCGCCGGGCGAGGACGGGGGTGACCCCGAGGCCCAGCCGGCGCTGGAGATAGACAACCCCGCCTTCGACTGGACGGGCGTCCAGAGCGAGGCGTTCGCCGACTACGTCCGTGAGACCCAGGACATCGACGCGTCGTTCTACGAGCAGTACGACTTCCGGCAGGTCGACGCGCCGACCGGACGCGGGCGTGCACGCGCCGTCGTCTGGAACTTCCTCGACAAGGTGCCGGTCCACCGCGAACCCATCGAGAGTCCGTTCCCCGAACTGGTCGAGGAATGGCCCGCGAACGGCCAGCAGCGGAACTTCTACCGCCTCGACCAGAACAACGCGAAGGAACAGCAGCAGGCGATGGACATCATCCACAACCAGAGCGACGGGCCGGACCTGGACACCATCATGACCACCGGCCGACAGGTCGAACACCAGGGTGGTGGCTCCGAGACCCGGTCGAACATCCACACGGCCGACCTGCAACCGCACATGTACGCGGAGATCACGCCGAACATGGCGGAGGACCTCGGCGTCGACGGGGGTGACCTCGTCGTCATCTCCTCGACCGACCGCGGCTCGGTGCTGGTCAAGGCCCGCGTCACGAACCGGCCCAACGACCGGGAGGTGTTCCTCCCGTTCCACTGGGCCGGCGTCTTCAAGGGCAACAGTCTGGAGGACAAGTACCCCGACGGGACCGTTCCCTACGCTATCGGCGACTCGGCGAACGCCATCACGTCGCGGGGCTACGACGTCGAGACCCAGATGCAGGAGACGAAGGTGTCGATGGTCGCGGTCAGACCGGCGACCGAGAGCCTGTTGGACGAACTCAACATGGACGTGGACCTCGAGTTCCCGCAGGACCGCAACGACGTCGGCCTCCAGAAAGACTTCGACGTCCGTGACAACTCGACGGTGCAATGAGGTGAAATGATATGTCAACAGGAAACGAAGTGATGCGCGACGGCGTCATGAGCACGGGCGAGGACGCCCGTATCTTCCCGGACGTCGAAGCGTGTATCGACTGTGGTGGCTGTGTCGTCTCTTGTAAACGGACGTGGGACGTCCCGCGCGACGAGCAACGCATCAGCATCGCGACGATGCTCGAAGGACAGGAGGGCGCGCCCGGATTCAACGCCAGTAGCGGCCGGGCGATGGAGCAGGGCGAGAACCCCGGCGAGACGGCCATCCCGATGCAGTGTTACCACTGCGAGAACGCGCCGTGTGTCTCGGTCTGTCCGACCGACTCGCTCATCAAGAAGGACAACGGCTTCGTCCGCGTCCGGGACGACCTCTGTATCGGCTGTCAGTACTGCCTCTCGGCGTGTCCGTTCGGCGCGCCGCAGTTCCCCGACCAGGGGACCGGCGCCGCGAACCTCGTCGGCGGCGGCAACACGATGGACAAGTGTACCATGTGCGAGGAGCGCCAGGACGTCGGCAAGGGCCCGGCCTGTGCCGAGGAGTGTTCCACCGACGCCATCCTCGTCGGGACGCCGAGCGAGATCGCCGACGAACTGGAACACCGTGACAGCGGGGTGTTCTTCAACGACCAGGCGATGAACATCATCTTCGGCGAAGAGTCGGGTGAGTTCCAATGAGCGGGCAACAGGAGACTCCGGAGGTGTCGGGCTACGCCCAGTCCCACGTCGCCATCAGCGCCGTCGTCGGCATCCTCGTCGCGGGGCTGTCGGTGTGGTGGGCCCAGGGGTTCGACATCTTCTACGAGTCGCTGTACCGGGTGAACCCGACCGTCGAGGGCGGCGGCATCGGCTCCGACTGGGTGTTCGGCAACACCATCCCGTCGCTCGACTTCCTCATCGCGCTCGTCCACGCGGCCGACGTGCTGATGGGGGCGTTCATCCTCGTGATGGTGTTCCTCCACTGGGCGGCGTTCCGGCGGCTCGCCGACCGGATGCGCCAGCCGGGCGAGGAGCGCGGCGAGGCCGTCGCCGCGGACGGAGGTGAGCAACGATGAGCAACCTAGACCACGGGAAGTTCACGCGGGTGACGACGCTGTTCCACTCGCTGCTGGGACTCGACGTGTTCCTGCTGTTCTTCACCGGTTACGCCATCATGTTCAACGACGAACTGTGGTGGCTGCTCGCGGTGATGGGCGGCGCCAGCGGCGTCACGGCCATCCACCGCATCACCGGCGTCGGCCTCATCGCGCTCATCGTGTTCTGGATCGTCCTCCAGATAATCTCGCCGACCGGCCGGAGCAACTTCGGCGAGATACTGCCCGGGAAAGACGACATCGACGCCTTCATCCAGGACGTCAAGTTCATGCTGGGCCGGGCCGACGAACGCCACCCCAACGCCCGGCAGTTCGCCGGCTACAAGGCCGACGAGGTGCCGCTCCTCTCGTACATCGGGAAGGGCGTCGTGTTCATCTTCTCCATCGAGCTGACGCTGCTGGCCATCTCCGGCCTGCTCATCTGGAGCAAGACGGGGCTGGCGGCGATGTTCCAGACGAAGGCCGCCGCGATGGCGTTCGTCACGTTCCACGGCCTGCTGGGCGTCATCATGCTGATGGGGGTCATGTTCCACGTCTTCGAACACGGGTTCCACCCCGCGTTCTACCCCGTCGAGACGAAGGCGTTCATCCCCCGGAGCATGGTGCCCGAGTACCACGCCGACGAGGACGAGGAGCCCGACACCACCGGCATCGAGCGCCTGTCGCTCTCGCCCTCGTGGCGGACGATGTCCTCGGTGTTCGGCGCGCTGACCGTCATCGGTATCGTCTCGGTGCTCATCGGGAGCATCTTCGACGAGGGGTACCCGGTGCCCCGCGAGCTCGCCATCGGCGGCGGGCCGACGAGCGTCCTGCTGACCATCGGTATCAACGTCGGCATCCTCGTCCTCGGCGTCGGGCTCGTGCTGTCGATGTACGGTAACGTCCTGCGCATCCGCTGGGAGCGCCAGATGGAAGAACAGGAGGGGCCGGCCGCCGCCACCGACGGCGGGCGCGAGGAGCCGTCGGACGACTGAGCCCCCTCCCCCGCTAGGAGACGATAGCCTTCCCTTCCGGCGAGAGGTCGACGCCGACGTCCTGCCGCGTCTGTTCCTGTATCTGGTCTAAGTTCCGCGTCAGCACCTGCAGGATGTCCTTCGGTTCGGGATAGACCAGCATGTTCCCGTCGCCGTCCTCCATCACGAGTTGGGTGTCCGACAGGGCCACCTGGTCGCCCTCGATGCTGGCGACGATGACGTTCAGCGCCTCGGCGCCGCCGGGGTCGCCCTCCTCGACCATCGTGACGTAGACGCCGTCGAGGCCGACGAGGTCCTTGTACTCCCGGACCTGCCGGGCGCAGGCGACCATGTCCTGCGTGACCGCCGATTTCTGTTCGTTGCCGTGTTCCCCCTCGAAACAGTGCTTGCAAACCCGAAGTTCCAGCCGCATGTCCGCACCGTACGACGTACTGCGGTATGACTGTTGTGCAGGCTGGTAGCACGTCGCCCGTGCACGCGACCCCGCACTCCGAGCGTACGGACGCCCTCACGTGGCCGGCGGTGGGCCGCAGACGGGGAAAATTTGTTACCACTGGTGTGTGTACAGTCAACGTATGGCTGGGATACTCGACGCGATATACCTCGTCCTCGCCGTCGGCGTGGCCGTCGTCGGGCTCGGGGCGATCGCGAAAGTGGTATCGGACACGAAAGAGAGCGGGTCGCGGTGGCTCGAAGTGTCGGCGATGCTCGTCGCACTGGTGTTCCTGCTCGCTCTGGGCGTGGAGTTCCTCGCCTAGCGGGCGTCACCGGGCGAGCGCGTGGTAGCCGACGACGCCCACGACGAAGGCGACCCCGAGGTTGGTCAGGACGCCGAGGGCGCCGATAGCGACGACCGGGAGCGTCGACTCGGCCTCGGCGAGCCCCGTCCGACCGAGCTGGATCGCGACGAGCGCCAGAATCACGCCCAGGAGGCTGGTCGGGTAGGCGGCGACCAGTCCTACCGCCAGCACCGCGACGAGCGCGTAGCCGACGCCGAGGACGACGTTCGCCCCCGGCGTCCGCGCGCCGAAGGCGTACTTCCCGGCGACGCCGCCGCTCCCGTGACACATCGGGAACGCGCCGAACGGCACCGCAAGCAGGTTCATGACGCCCATACTCGTCGATAGCTGGTCGGGCGAGACATCGCCGTCGAAGTAGTCGCCGAGCAGCACCGACGTCGCCAGCGCCGCGTTGCCGACGGTCATCGCCAGCTGTGCCAGCGCCGCCTCGACGCTCCGGACTGTCGGGTCCGCCGCCGGGAGCGTGAGCAGCGCGTCCGGCGACGGGAGCGCGGGCGCGGGGACGCCGGCCGTCGCCAGCGCGACGACGCCGCCGACGAGGAAGACGGCGAGCGCGCTCACCGAGCGGTAGCCGACGACGATGGACACGACGGCGACGCCGACCCCGAGGGCGGCCAGGCGGAGGTCCCCGGCCGCGAGCCCGACGCCCGTCTCGAACAGGACGAGGGCGACGCCGAACTGAACCCCCCGGACGACGACGTTCCCGACGTACCGCTCGACGGTCTCGAGGGTCCGCGTCCACCCGAGACCCAGCAGGACGACGCCGAGGAGGAGCCCCGCGACGACGAGTTCACCGGTCGAGACGGCCCCGGCGACGACCAGCGCCGCCAGCGCCTTCATCGGCTCGACGGAGACGGGGACGCCGTAGTACAGCCCCCAGACCACCTGCATGAGGCCGAACCAGAGCAGCATCACCGGCAGGGAGAGGTCGGTCAGTATCGCGACGGCGACGACGACGGGCAGGACCGTCGCCGAGTCGCCGACGGCGCCGGTGACCTCGTGCCACGCCACGTCGAACCGGGCGTCCTCGCCGTAGTCGATGGAGATGGCCATCAGTCGGTCGCGATCGCCCGGGTGGCGGTCGCCTTGAACGAGGCCACGACGCGGCTCCCCGGGCGGAGGTCGAGCCGGTCGAGGCTCTCGTGTGTGAGCAGTGCCGACAGCGAGTCCGACGTCCCGATGTCGATGGTCGCACACACCACCGTCGTGCCCGCATCGACGTCGACGACGGTCCCTTCGAACCGGTTCCGCGCGCTCGTGCTCTCGGCGGCGGGGGCGTCGTCGGGCGCGTGCAGCGTCACCGCGTCCGACCGGACGCTGACCTGCACGGGCGCGCCGACGTCCGGCGGGTCGTCGTCGTCCCGCGCCACCAGTCGCGCCCGCAGGTCGCCGGCGTCGGTGGCGACGACGCCGAGTTCGCCGTCGCGTTCGATTACGCGCCCGGGGACGACACACTCCTCGACGCTCGCGGTCCCCGTGAGCGTCGCCTGCAGGCGCGCCAACCGCGAGAGGAGTTCCTCGGCCGTCTGGGTCAGTTCGCTCCCGCCTCCGGTCGCGCCGCCGCGCCGTCGCTCGACGAGGGGGCCGTACGCCTCCTCCAGCGTCTCGATGCGGCCGAGCGCCCGCGCCCTGGACCGACCGAGCGCCTCGCTCGCCCCGGCGACCGACCCCGCCTCCCGGACGGCGCGGAGCAACTCGGCGTCGGCCGCGGTGAAGGCGACGCCGTCGGCCTGTAACTGCGCGTCGACGCTGGCGTCCATACGGTGTATTGTCACGCCTTCAGGGAAAATCGTTATGAAGGGTTGGTAACAATACCGATGTATCCATGTCGAAACAGCGAAGCAGTAGACGCGCGTTCCTCGGGAGCGTCGGCGCGACAGTTGCCCTCGGCCTCGCAGGCTGTAGCGGGGACGGCGGCGACGGCGGCACCGAAAGCGACGGCGGCGGTGGCACCGACGGCGAGAGCGGTGGCGGGGACGGCGGGACGACGACCACCACGTCCGGGAGCGGGATGGCCGACTCCATGACCATCTTCCACGCCGGCTCGCTCGCCCCGCCGTTCGGCGAGGCCGAACCCGGGTTCGAGGAGGAGTTCGGCGTCGACGTGAACCGCGAGGCCAAGGGGTCGGTCGCCTCGACGCAGAAGATAACCCAGCAGGGCCGGACAGCCGACGTGCTGGGCGTCTCGGACTTCCGGCTCATCCGCAACCGCATCCTGCCGGACTACGGGAAGTGGTACGCCATCTTCACGACCAACTCCATGTCGATACAGTACCGCGAGGACTCGCCGGGCGCCGGCGACATCTCGAAGGACAACTGGTGGGAGGTGCTGACCCGCGACGGCGTCACCATCGGCCACTCGGACCCGGCCGTCGACCCCGGCGGCTACCGCGCGGTGATGACCCAGCAACTCGGGAAGGAGGAGTTCGACGGCGAGCGCCTCTACGACGAGTCGACCTATCAGGCGCTGCGGGACAACTCCGTCGTGCCGACCGGTACCGAGACCAACCTGGAGGGCCAGCTGGAGAGCGGCGAGCTGGACTACGTGATGTACTACCAGTCCATCTCCAGCACCTCGGGGAAGCCGTTCATCAACCTCCAGCCCGAGGTCGACCTCTCGAAGGCCAACAGCAAGTACGCCAAACACTACGCGAAAGCCGAGGTCGAGACCGGCAGCGGGACGTTCACCGGCGCACCCATCGCCTACGGCATCACCGTCCCGGGCGTCGCGGAGGCCCCCGGGCGCGGCGCCCAGTGGGTCGAGTACTTCGCGACCGACCCCGGTCGGACTATCCTCGAAGACATGGGTCTCGTGCCGGTCGACCCCATCGTCGTCCCGGCGAGCGGGGAGGACGCGGTCCCCGACCGCGTGATGGAGGTCGCCAGCGCCCAGAGCTCCCTCGGCCCGCTGGAGCTATAGTGTCCGTCACGCTGACCGGACCGGCAAACACCCACGCGCCCACGACACATGGCGACAGGAACTGACACGCGCCTCGCGAACGAGGCGGTCACCCGGCGCTCGCTCGTCGCGACGTTCATCGTCGTGCAAGTCGTCGCGTTCGCCGCCGCGTACTCCTACGGGCGGCCGACGTGGTACGCCTACTTCATGGTCGGGAGCGTCGCCGTCACGGCCTACGCGCTCGACGGCTCCTCGTTCACCGTCGCGACGGCCACCGTCGGGAGCCTCCTCATGGTCGCGCTGGGGCTCCCGCTGTTCATGTTCGTCGCGCGGCAGTCGCCGTCGCTGGTCGTCGAGAAGGCGCTGGACCCGGGCGTCCACCGCGTGCTGTACCTGGGGGTCTACGGCCCGCTGCTGGCCGCACTGGTGAGCCTCCTGCTCGGGGTCCCGCTCGCGCACCTGCTCGCCGAGGGGTTCCCCGGCCAGCAGTTCGTCGAGAGCCTGGTCGACCTGCCGCTGGTGGTCCCCCACTCCGTCGCCGGCATCATCATCCTCTTCGGCTTCGGGCAGGGCGGTGCCTTCCCGGGGATATCCGTCCTCGGGTCGATGGTCGGGATGGTGCTGGCGATGGCGTTCGTCGCCGCGCCCTACGCGGTCAACACCACCCGCGAGGCGTTCGAGACCATCGACGACAGGCTCTCGTACGCCTCGCGGGTCCACGGCGCGAACCGCTGGGAGACGTTCCGCCGGGTCACCGCGCCGCTGGCGGTCAGAGGGATGATAACCGGCGGCGTCCTCGCGTGGGCGCGGGCCGTCTCCGAGTTCGGCGCCGTCGCCGTCGTCGCCTACAGCGTCAAGTTCTTCTACGCGCCCGCCGGCGAGCGGGTGACCGCCCAGCACGCACCGGTGTTCGTCTACAACACCTACCTGCAGGGCGGCTTAGACGAGAGCGGCGCCGTCGCCTTCCTCCTGCTGGGGGTCTCGGCGCTCATCTTCCTCGTCGTCCGGTACCTGACCGACGACGGCAGCGTCACGGGAGGGATGCCCTGATGGAGTTGCGGGCGGACGTGACTGCCACGTTCACCGCCGACGGAGCCGACGCCTTCACCGTTCGGGCCGGCGTCGACGTCGAAGCGGGCGAGACGCTCGTCATCCTCGGTCCCAGCGGGAGCGGCAAGACGCTCCTGCTGGAGACCGTCGCGGGCTTTCACGACCACGAGGGGTTCGTCGAGTCCGACGGCCGCCGGCTCGACAACGTCCCGCCGGAGGACCGTGACTTCGGCTTCGTCTTCCAGGACTACGCGCTGTTCCCCCACCTCTCGGTCACGGAGAACGTCGAGTACGGCACGAAGTACCACGACGAGACGCGGGACCCCGCCACCCTGCTCGCGGAACTCGGCGTCGACAACCTCGCCGACCGGTACCCGCCGACGCTCTCCGGCGGCGAGAAACAGCGGGTCGCGCTGGCACGCGCCCTCGCGGTCCAACCGTCGGTCATGCTGCTGGACGAACCGCTCGCGGCGCTCGACGTGCCCACGCGCCAGTCGCTGCGGGACGACCTGGCGGACGTGCTCGCGGACGTGACCGCCGTCTACGTCACGCACAACCGGACGACCGCCCGCGCCATCGCCGACCGCATCGCCGTGATGCGGGACGGGCAGGTGGTCCAGACCGGGACGCCAGAGACGGTGTTCGAGCGGCCGTCCTCGCCGGTCGTCGCCGAGTTCACCGGCGCGAACGCGGTCCCGCTGTCGGCCGTCCCCTCGCTCGGGGACGCCGTCGACGGGGCCACGGAGGAGTACGTCGCCTTCCGACCGGAGGCCGTCCGCCTCCACGACAC
This sequence comes from Haloarcula sp. MBLA0163, assembly GCF_055632435.1. Taxonomy (NCBI): domain Archaea; kingdom Methanobacteriati; phylum Methanobacteriota; class Halobacteria; order Halobacteriales; family Haloarculaceae; genus Haloarcula; species Haloarcula sp. MBLA0163. Next base: position 2,501,854 of record NZ_CM145745.1, on the reverse strand, counting down.
GGACGGGGACTTCCGGGCCACCGTCGAACGCGTCGTCCGCGAGGACGCCACCAACCGCGTCGTCCTCTCGCTGGATGGACGGACCATCGACGCCTTCGCCGACGACCCACCGCCGGTCGGCGGCGACGTCTGGGTGTCGGTCGACCCGGGCCGTGTCCACCCCTGTTCGCCGCGCACCGCCGACGAGTAGGCGTCGACACTCGTCGTCGACCGCGGCGGACGGTCGGCGTAGTCACAACTAAACCAGTCACTAGCACGAATTGTTAAGTGAACTCGCGCCTCTGTTTTACACAGACATTCATGACTGAACTCGGCGGCTTCCAGGACCACGTGGCGAGAATCGACCTCGGAGAGAGGGATATCGCCTACGAGGGCATCGACGAGGAGGACGCGAAGAAGTACATCGGCGCACGCGGTCTCGGCGTGAAGTACGTCTTCGACCAGGGGCCGGACGTCGACCCGCTCGGCCCGGACAACCTGCTGGCGTTCATGAACGGCCCGCTGACGGGGACACAGGTGACGATGAGCGGCCGCATCGCCATCTGTACGAAGTCACCGCTGACGGGCACCGTCACCGACTCCCACCACGGCGGCTGGTCGGGGGCGCGCCTGAAGTGGGCCGGGTTCGACGGCCTCCTCTTCGAGGGACAGGCCGACAGCCCGGTGTACGCCGTCGTCGAGGACGGCGAGGTCGAACTCCGTGACGCCTCGCACATGTGGGGCTGGGGCGTCCACGACACCATCGAGGAGATCGAAGACGAGGTGGAGGGCGCCTACGGCAAGAACCTCTCGGCGATGGCCATCGGCCCGGCCGGCGAGAACGAGGTGAAGTACGCCTGCATCATCAACGAGGACGACCGGGCCTCCGGACGGGGCGGCACCGGCTGTGTGATGGGCAACAAGAACCTCAAAGCCGTCGTCGTGAAGTCGGCGACGAAGATGCCCAAGCCCGTCGACAAGGAGACGTTCCAGGAGGGGCACAAGCAGGCGATGCAGGTCATCCAGGAGTCGGACATCACCGGGCCGAACGAGGGCGGCCTCTCGCTGTACGGCACCAACGTCCTGATGAACCTCACCGAGGAGATAGACGGCCTCCCGACGAAGAACGCGAAGTACTCCTCGACCCGGTCGATGTCCGACGCGGAGGGCGACGGCGAGCGCATCATCGACTCCGAGGAGATCTCCGGGGAGAACGTCCGGGAGAACATCCTCGTCGACGAGCCGACCTGTCACTCCTGTCCGGTCGCCTGCAAGAAGGAGGTCGAGGTGCAGGCGATGCACAAGGGCGAGGAGATGAACGTCCGCACGGAGTCCTACGAGTACGAGTCCGCGTGGGCGCTGGGCCCGAACTCCGGCCACGTCGAACGCGACAAGGTGGCCGTGATGCTCGAGCGGTGTAACGACGTCGGCGTCGACACCATCGACGTGGGCAACACCATGGCGATGACCATGGAGATGACCGAGCAGGGCAAACTCGACGGCCTCGGCGACGGCCTCGACTGGGGCGACGCGGACACGATGATAGACATGATCGACGCCATCGCCCACCGCGAGGGCGACCTCGCCGACCACCTCGCCGAGGGCCCCAGCCACCTCGCCGAGGAGTTCGACGCCAGCGAGAACTCGCTCGCGGTGAAGGGCCAGACGATGGCCGCCTACGACCCGCGCTGCATGAAGGGGATGGCCATCGGCTACGCCACCTCGAACCGCGGGGCCTGCCACCTGCGCGGCTACACCCCGGCCGCCGAGATTCTCGGCGTCCCCGAGAAGGTCGACCCGCGCGAGTGGGAGGGGAAAGGCGAGCTGTGTGCCACCTTCCAGGACCTCCACGCCATCAGCGACTCGTTCGACATCTGCAAGTTCAACGCCTTCGCGGAGGGCATCGAGGAGTACGTCCTCCAGTACAACGGCATGACCGGACTGGACGTCACCGAGGAGGACCTGATGGAGGCCGGCGAGCGCATCTACAACCTCGAGCGCTACTACAACAACCTCGTCGGCTTCGACGGGAGCGACGACGACCTGCCGGACCGCTTCGTCGAGGGCAACGAGAACGCCATCCCCGCACAGGGCGGCTCGGAGGGCGAACTCGCCGAACTGGACAAACTGAAAGACGAGTACTACGAGGTCCGGGACTGGGAGGACGGCGTCGTCCCCGACGAGAAACTCGACGAACTCGGCATCGACGTCGGCCCCGGCACCGGCGTCAGTTCCGGCGGCGCGGCGGCACCGAGCGACGACTAGCGCGGGCGTCGGGGACCGTCCCTCGAACCGACGCGGTGAACGGAGCGGAACGCAGACGCGGTGAGTACTGATGCACAAAGACGAGTTCGACGACTTCGAGTTCCAGGTCGAGTCCCGACTGACGAGTCACGGCGTCTACGTACAGACGTTCGAAGAGCGCGAGGACGAGAACACCTACGCGGTCACCTACGAGTCCATCGCGGCCGAGCAGGGGTCGGTCCCTCACTCGGAGATCGGCCGCGTCATCAACGTCCTGCGTGACCTCCACGCCGACGACTGGTCGGGGGCGGACGTCGAGGCCACCGTCCACGACCTGGAGGGCGAGGTCCGCGGCTACTGGTACGTCGACGCCGAGTGGTTCGACCGCCTCCACAACGGCGACCTCTCACAGACGGACTTCTCCGAGAAGGTGCTGGACACGCTCAGCGTGTAGCCTCGACGGCCACGATTTCCCGGAGGTCCAGCGTCGACTCGAACTCCGCTTCCCTGTCGAGTCGTCGGCCGTCCCGCTCGAACTGCGCTTCGTGGGCGCGCCGCACCGCCTCCCACTCCCGTCGGCCGTACCCGAGTTCTTCGCCGACCGACGCCCAGTACCCCGTCTCGACGCAGTAGTAGTCGGCGTCTCTGGCCCCCTCGATGCGCTCGTAGCGCCGCTCGTACTCCGCGCGATGGTCCGCGACGTATCGCTGAGCCCCCTCCAGTAAATCGGGGAGACGGTCCAGCGGGACGCTCGCGTGGGTGCCCGCGAGGAGGACGAGTTGCGCCTCGATGGGGTGGTCGCCCATCGCTACCCGCCGGCCCGCATCGCCTTCTGGGCGAACTGCTCTATCAGCGGGTCCAGCGTCTCCTCGTCGCCCTCGAAGACGACGGTGATCTCCGTCAGTTCGATGGTCGGCCCGATGCCGACCTTCTCGGCCGACAGCTCGGCGGTCCAGTCGTCGGCGACGACGGTGGTCTCGTCGCGTTCCTCGCCACCGAGCCCCTCCAGATAGTGGCGTGCGAGTCGCATCGAGATACCCCGAAAGCTCCGTTCTCGTCGCATCGGGCGTCGTTAGGCACCGCCGCGACTAAACGCCTCGGGGCGTGTGTGTGCGGTCATCCGGGTCGGATGCCGTCGTCGACGATGCGGGCGTTGCGTTCGCGGCTGATGCGGTCCGCGAGGTCGGCGTGGTCGTATATCTGCTGGATGACCGACGCGGTGAGGTCCCGCCACACCATCGCGTAGATGGGCGACTGGCCCCACGCCCGCAGCTCGATGACGTACTCGTCGTAGGCCTCCCAGCGGTCCTCGAAGTACTCGATGAGGTCGACGACGGCGCTCGCCGGGTCCTCGCTGTCGAGCGCCGCGTTGATGTCGCCCTCCCACCCGGCGACGGCCCGCTGGATGTCCTGTTTGGCGTCCTCACCGTCGGCCGGCAGGGAGTCGACGATGCCCGCCGGAATCCCCAGTTCGATGTCCTCCATACCGGTCCCTCGTGCCGGCCGGCATTAAATTCGGTCCTGCCCGAACGTGTTCGCACGTACGCTTTCGGTGTCGCCCACCCTAGGGGGCCCATGAGCGGGACGACCCACGAGACGGCCCAGCGAGCGCAGACGACCGTCGATGTCAGGTGCACGGGCCACGTCAGAGACGCGGTCGGCGAGCCACACATGGAGTTCACCTTCGAGGGCACGACGCTCCGCGCGTTCCTCGAAGCGTTCTGTGAGCGATACGACGTCGCCGACCTCCTCATCGCCGAGACGGAGTCCGACGCCGCGACCGAGGGATGGGCCCCGAAACTCGAGTCCCTGCCCGGGACGTGGGAGAAGAACCCCGAGGGCGACCAGACGCGGTGTTACGCCCGCGTGACGGTCAACGGTCGGTTCAACGAACACCTCGACGGACTGGACACCGAACTCGACGGCGGGGACCGCATCGGCCTCCTCTACCCGTTCATCTTCTGCTGTTAGCCGCCGGCGACCGGCGGGAACACGCTGAGTTCGTCGCCGTCCTCGACGGTCGTCTCGAGACCGTCCAGGTGCTCGATGTCCTGCCCGTTGCGCAGGATGGTCAGGTACTGCCGGAGCGTGTCCTCGGACTCGAAGAGGTCCATCTCGGGGAACTCCTCGCTCAGTTCCCGGAGGATGTCCCCCGCCCGCGCGTCGTCGTCGAACTCCCGGCGGAGTATCTTCTGGCCGACCGTCGCGCGGAAGTTCGCGAAGAAGCGCAACTCGATTTCCATGTCCGGGCTCTAGGGACACCGGGACTTAAATATCGCGCGGCGGTGCGGTCGAGGCTACGACGGGACGACCGTGATGGTCTTCCCGCGGTCGATGGCCCGTTCCAGTTCCTCGGCGATGCCCGACCCACGCGAGACCTGGATCTCGCCGCCGCGGGAGACGGTGGCGGTGAAGAGGTACTCGCCGTCGGCCTGCACCTCGACGGTGTCGCCGGCGTGGCCGTCGAGGGGGACCATCACGTGTCGGGAGGTGACCTCCGGTTGGACGATCTCGCCCTGCTGGCCGCCGCTGTCGGTCTGGGGACCGCCGGAGGGGCCGGTGGGCTTCTCGTCCAGGGTCCGCACGTCGATGTCGATACCCAGGCGGTTCTCCACGTCGGTGATGCGGCCGCCGCCCTTGCCGATGACCTGCGGGATGTCGTCGTCTTCGACCCAGACGACGGCGTTGTTCGGCCCGCGCAGTTCCACGTCGACGTGACCGCGGGCGATGGAGCGGATCTCGCGTTCGACCTCCTGCTTGGCGAGGCGGTCGACGCCGGAATCCTGTTGGTCGTCGTCCTCGTTCAGCGGGACGGTGACGACCTGCCGGTTGAACGTGTAGATCTCGTACTCGGGCTGGCCGGTCTCGAAGTCCCGGACGACGATGACCGGGCGCGCGAGGTCCTCCTCCATCAGACCCTGCGGGACCTTCACCTCGGTCGTCACGTCGTAGACGGTGTGGACCTCGCCGGCCTCGATGTAGACGACGGTGTCGACGATCTGCGGGATGAGGCCGAGTTCGACGCGGCCGATGAGCCGCTGGAGGGCGTCGACGGCACGGGTCGCGTGGACGACGCCGACCATCCCGACCCCCGCGAGACGCATGTCCGCGAACACCTCGAAGTCGTCGGTCTTCCGGACCTCGTCGTAGATGGTGTAGTCCGGCCGGACCATCAGCAGGGAGTCGGCCGTCTTCTCCATGGACCCGCCCAGCGCGGTGTACTGGGTGATGTTGGGGCCGACCTGCAGGTCCCGCGGCTTCTCCATCGTCTTGACGGAGTAGTCCGAGTCGACGAGGAACTCGCCGACCGCCTGCGCGAAGGTGGACTTCCCGGCACCGGGCGACCCGGAGATGAGGACGCCGCGTTGCTGTTCGGTGAAGCGGCTCCGGAGTTCGTCGGCGTGCTCGTAGTCGTCCAGATCGGTCTTGACGATGGGTCTGACCGCAGTGATCTCCATGGCGTCCGAGAACGGCGGGCGCGCGATGGCGATGCGCAGGTCCCGGAACTGGACGATGCTCATCCCGGGTTCGTCGAGTTCGAGGAACCCCTCGGGGGAGGCGCGGGCGGCGTCCTCGATGTCGTCGGCGTACTCCCGGAGTTCCGCCTCGGTGGCGAGGTCGTCCCGGATGGGCTGGTAGTGCATGTCGCCGATAGAGCCCTTCTTCGCGAACGGCTGGACGCCGACCTTGAGGTGGACGCTCATCGTCCCCTCGTCGAAGAAGTTCTCTATCTGGAGGCGGTCGACGTCGCGGCCGCGCGGCTCGATGTACTCCACGTCCAGCCCCTTCGCGCGGGCCACCTCGGCCTGCACGTCGTCGCTGGTCACCAGGGTCGCCCCGCGGTCCTGGGCCACGTCGCGGATGAGCGCGTCTATCTCGCCCTCGCCTGCCTCGCGCTTCTCGACGGCGTCCGGGCGGCGGCCGACGTACTCTACGTCGACGGTACCTTCCTCGGCGAGGTCGACGAGGCGCTGGAGCTCCTCCAGTCCCTCCCAACCGGTATCGCGGCCGTCGTTGGCCTGTGCCTCGAGTTCGCCGACGACGGCCTCGGGGATTACGACCGTCGCGCCGGCGAAGCCCATGCCGTCCACCGTGCCGTCGGGGTCGGCGTCGGCTGCTATCTGGTCGGACACGCGGCCGTCGATGACCACGCTCGTGTCCGGTACGATTTCCATACGCGGGTTAGGTGCCTGTCGAGTGATAAGGGTCCTGATGCCCGCGCTAGCGAGTGGCGTTCCTGTATCGTGCACCGTGAGTCGAGTAGGGAACGACCGTGGAAATCGGTCTGAACACTCAGAAACCCTTCACGCGCTTCGCTCCGGCGACTCTTCGCGCGTCCTCGTTCACGTACTCGCTCGGTGCAGTGCTTACGTCGTCGGGGTTCCCGGAGCGCGTGGTCCCTTTCAGTCCCGCCCGTGTCGGCCGGTCGGTCAGCTAGTGAGGTTGGTCGGCATTCTAGGCAGACACGCCGTCAAGAGCGAAGACGACGCGCTCAGACGGCCAGATACTCGGCGATGGCGTCCTCGTCGGCCAGCGTCGTCGGTCCGACTTCGTCGACGATCTCGCCGCGCTCCATCGCGTAACAGCGGTCGGCCATCTCCCGGATGACCCCGAGGTTCTGCTCGACGAACAGTATCGTCGTCCCGAGGTCCTCGTTGATGGCCTGCATGTCGTGGCTGATCTGGTCGACGATGGAGGGCTGGATGCCCTCGCTGGGTTCGTCCAGCAGGAGCAGGTCCGGGTTCGACACCAGCGCCCGCGCGATGGCGAGCATCTGCTGCTGGCCGCCCGAGAGCGTCCCGGCCTGCTGGTCGGCGCGTTCTTCGAGGACGGGGAAGTAGCCGTATATCTGGTCGTACAGGGTCTCCGAACTGTCGGCGTTGACCGTCTCGCCCATCCGGACGTTCTGCTCGACGGTGAGTTTCGGGAACACGTCCCGGCCCTGCGGGATGTAGCCCATCCCGGCGCGGGCGCGCTCGTCGGCGGGGGCGTCGGTCACGTCCGCGCCGGCGTAGCTGATGGTCCCGTCCGACGGTTCCAGCAGGCCGATGATGGTCTTCATCAGCGTCGTCTTGCCGACGCCGTTCTTCCCCATCACGCCGACGATCTCGCCCTCGGCGACCGAGAGGTCCACGTCCCGGAGGATGGGCGTCGAGTCGTAGGCCGCCGTGACGCCGTCTAGGTCCAGCATCACTGCTCACCTCCCAGATAGATGCGCTGGACCTCTGGGTCGGACTCGATGGCCTCGATGGGGCCCTCGCGGAAGACGTCGCCGTTGTGGAGCACGGTCACCTCGTCGGCGATGTTCGCGACGAACTCCGTGTCGTGCTCGATGACGACGAAGGCGATGCCCTCCGTCTCGTTGAGGCGGGTGACGCGCTCGGCGATGGCCTCGCGTTCGGCCACGTCCAGCCCCGCCACCGGTTCGTCCAGCAGGAGGAGGTCCGGTTCGAGCGCGGCGGCCATCCCGATTTCGAGCTGCTGCTGTTGGCCGTGCGAGAGTTGGCTGGCGTCGACGTGCTCGTAGCCCGCGAGGCCGGCGGCCTCGATGGCCTCGTCGACCCGCCGGCGGCGCTCCTCACCGTCGGCGAACCGCTGGATGGGTAGGCGGGCGTTCTCGCGCACCGTCAGGTCGCCGTACACCGACGGCACCTGGAACTTCATGCTGATGCCCTTGCGGACCCGCTCGTGGGGGTCGAGGTCGGTGACGTCGTGGCCGTCGTAGTAGATGCTGCCGCCCGAGGCGTCGTAGGTGCCGGTGACGAGGTTCAGCAGGGTCGACTTCCCGGCGCCGTTGGGGCCGATGAGACACCGCAGCTCGCCCTCGGCGACCGAGAAGTCCACGTCGTCGGTGGCGGTGAACCCGCCGAACTCCTTGCGGAGGTCCTCGGTCTGCAACAGCGTGTCCGTTCGGTCGCCCGTCGCCAGTTCCGCGGCCGTCTGGCGGACGTTCGGACTGCCCGCCGCGCTATTGTTCGTACTCATCAATCGCTCACCTCGGTCGTCGCCTCGGGTGGCTCCGGCTGGGTGCCGTCGCCGCGCATCTCGACGTAGGTCTCGTGGACCCACGGAACGATACCGCCGGGGAGGCCGAGGATGAACACCAGCAGGAGGACCCCGACGATGACGAACGCCAGTTCGCCGCCCAGCGAGTTCCGGAGGAACTCGATGCCGACGGTGGCCGTCACCGCGCCCAGCAGGGTCTTCCGGCCACCGACGCTCACCCAGATGACCGGCAGGGAGGCGAAGGTCAACTCGAACACGCCGGGGCTCATGTAGTTGCCCCACGCGGCGTACAGCACGCCCGAGAGGCCCGCCAGCGCGCCGCCGAGCGTGAACACGGCGAGTTTCACGCGCTCGACGTCGTAGCCGAACATCCGCGTGCGGTCCTCGTCCTCGCGGACCGCGACCATCACGCGGCCGTAGTCCGAGTTGACGAGCGCCCGCAGGGCCAGATACGTCGCGACGAGCAGCCCCAGCACGAGGTAGTAGAAGGTCATGCTGCTGAACGTTATCGACGCGCTCCCGACGCCGAACGCGAGGTTCGGGATGGTCGGCATCCCGTTGAACCCGCCCAGCGCTGCCTCGCCGATGGTCCACTCGTCGCCGGCCGTCTGGGCCATGAACGTGTGGAGGACGAGCGTCGAGACCAGCGTGATGATGGTGACGTAGACGTCGCGCACGCCCCCGTAGAACATGAAGTACCCCAGCACGAACGCCATCACGGCGCCGCCGAAGACGCCGACGGCGAAGGCGCCGGTGATGCCCGCCGGCGTGGCGAAGTTCACCGAGACGACGCCGAAGGTGTAGCCGGCGACGCCGAAGAAGACCACCTGGCCGAAGGAGAGGACGCCCGCGTACCCCCACACGACCGACAGCGAGAGGCCGAGGAAGGCGTACACGAGGAACAGCGAGAACCGCGAGGCCTGGTAGGACCCCACGGCGAGCGGGTACGCCGCCAGCGCGAGGACGGCGACGAGGAAGCCGACCCAGAACCCGCGGGAGTTCCCGACGGTGTTGGGTCCCTCGAAGCGACTGCGGAGGCTGGCCAGCGCCGACTGTCCGCCGGCGTCGGCCGGGCCCGCACCGCTCGCTTCGGTGGCCATCTACGCTCCCTCCTGTCTCCGTTCCCGGAGCGTCTCGACGAAGCCGGTGATGCCCTCCGGCAGGAACCGGATCATCACGATAGCGGTCACGAGCAGCGCGATGCGACCGAAGAACGTCCCGAAGAGGTTCGTGACGGTCGCGTTGATGGCGCCCAGCAGGCCGCCCGCCAGCGTCGTCCCCAGCACCACGCTGGGGCCGCCGACGACGACGGCGACGAACGCCTCGACGAGGAACGAACTCCCGAGGCCGGGGACCATCGTGATGGTCGGGGCGTACAGCGCGCCCGTCAGCCCCGCGAGGCCGGAGCCGATGGCGAACGTTGTCATGTAGGTGCGTTCGGTGTCGACGCCGAGTGCGCGGGCGGTGTCCTCGTCCTGGATGGTCGCCCGGGCCCGCATCCCGTACTCGGTCCGCGTGAAGACGTAGTAGGTCAGCGCCAGCACGGCCAGCGCGACGACCGAGAGCAACACGCGGTACGTCGAGTACGAGAAGCCGCTGTAGGCGATGTTGCCCAGCGGCGTGCCGATCTGGTCCAGCGAGTTGCCGAGCACGATGCGGACACCCTGCACCATGATGAGCGAGAGGCCCCACGTCGCGACCATCGAGTCGGCGAGTCGGTCGTACAGCGGCTCGATGACCTTCCGGCCGAGGAACCGCTGGCTGATGGCGTTCGGGACGGTGCCCGAGATGACGACCCGTTCGACCACGAGGCCGAACCCGGCGGTCACCGCGACGCCGACCAGCATCGCGACGGGCAGCGGGAGGCCGGCGCGGATGTTCGCCAGCGTCGTCGCGTAGGCGCCGACCATGATGAACTCGCCGTGTGCGAGGTTGATGACGCCCATGATGCCGAAGATGATGGCCAGGCCCGCGGCCGCCAGCACGATAAAGGCGAAGCTATCGAGGAACTGGAACAGCAGGTTCAGGCCGTTGACCATCTCACCCCGCCTCCTCGTAGAAGTCCTGTGGGGTGTACTGCGTCTCCTCGTCCTCCTGGGTGAGGTCACAGCCGACCGTCTCCGAGAGGAACGTCTCGGGGATGACCCGGTCGTCGACGGCCTCGACGTTGTGCTGGTCGTCGGCGCGCATGACCCACATGTGGTGGTCGACGTGGTGGGTCGCACCGTCGAGCGCGATGGACTCGCCGTCCGGGGCCTCGGGGGCCTCGTAGGTGATGCCCGACTCGAGCGCTTCCTTCACTTCGGGCTGTTCGGTCGTCCCGGCCTGCTCGACGGCCTTCTTGTACATGTAGATGGAGAAGTAGTTGTTCTCGGCCTCCTCGTTGAGGTAGGGGGCGTCCGGGAACTTCTCGTAGTAGCGGTCGACGAAGCCGCCGTCGCTGGTGTTGCGGTTCGTCGGGATCTCCTCCATGTAGTTGACGCCGGCGTAGATGTTGGCCATCGCGGGCGGGTCCAGCCGGCGGTGTTCGTACCCCTGTGCCATCGCCGTCGAGGTGCCGATGGGGACCTCGAGGCCGGCGGAGGCCTTCTGCTCGTAGAAGGAGGTGTGGTTCGCGCCGACGAGCATCGACATCACGAAGTCCGGTTCGGCCTGCTGGATGCGGTTGATGGTCGACCCGAACTGGGAGTTCGACAGCGGGATGAACTCCTCGCCGATGACCTCGGCACCGTTCTCGTCGGCCAGCACTTTCACCCAGTCGGCCGACAGCTGGCCGAAGTTGTAGTCGGCGGCGATGGTGTATATCTTGGGCCCGTACTCTTCGACCAGATACGGCAGGACGCTCCCCAGCTGCTGGCGGGCCGTCGGTCCGACGGCGAAGACGTTCTTGTCACAGACGCCGCCCTCGTACTGGGTCGTGTAGAAGTACAGTTGGTCCTCGCGGTCGATGATGGGGCGGATGGCCTCGCGGGTCGCCGAGGAGTAGCCGGCCCACAGCGCGTCGACGTTCTTCTGGTTGATGGCCCGCCGGGTGAGTTCCTGATACCGCTGGTTGTCCGACTGCGGGTCCGGGTCGAACACCTCTATCTGCTTGCCGTCGATGCCGCCGTCGTTGTTTATCTCCTCGATGGCCAGCATCGACGCCTTGTGTTTGGGGTCGCCGACGAGCGCGAAGTTCCCCGAGCGGTCCTCCAGCACGCCGAGCTGGATCGTGTCGTCGCTGGACGCCGACCCACCGGAACACCCGGCGAGTGCGGTGCCGGCCAGCGCCGCCGACGAGGCGAGGAAGCCGCGCCGACTCGTGAGCCCGTCGGTCATTCGCCTCCCTCCGAGAACGCGGCGCGCCCGTCAACCGTAACCGCGACTTCACTGCACGTATCGACACGTTTCTCGCTGATACTCGCACGTTCGTCCATGATTTCGTTCACGTTCTTGCCCTTCAGCAGTACGCAAATAAGGTTTACTCATCTAATCTTATACTCTCCTTCATATGGTGAGGTGAGTATAAGGATGTGTTAGGAACAGTCAGAAAACGAGATGTACGAACGATTCGGAGCGATAATTCCGCAAGTATACAGTATTCTGGGTCGCCGAGCGCGGAGCCGGCAAACCGTGCCGCGAGCAGCCCTACTCGCCCACGACGACCACCTTCACCTGCTGGACGCCGGTGAGCGCGCGGAGGCGGTTGGCGAGTTCGGTGATGTCGCTCGCCGCGCCCTCGACGACGAGCGTCTCCATGCAGGTGTCGTGTGAGAGGTGGATGTGCTGGACCGACGTGATGGCCTCGGCCATCTCGTGTTGGATGGTCTGGAGGGCGTCGGCGATGCCGTCGACGTGGTGGTCGTGGACGACGACGATGGTGCCGTGGTGTCGCCCGTCGCCGCCGCTCTCCCACTCGTAGTTCGCGAAGAAGTCCCGCAGGGCGTCCCGCATCGCCTCCGACCGACTGGCGTACTCCCAGTCCTCGACGATGCCGTCGAGTCGGTCGACCATCGACGACGGGAGCGTGAGGCTGATGCGGTCGATGTCGTCGGTCATGCCCCGACGTTCGGTGGTGGGGCTAATATGGCTGGCCTCCGCGGCGACTCACAGCAGCGCCGGGACCGCGTCGAGCAACAGCGTGGCAGCGAGTCCCGTGACGGCGACGCCGGCGACGGTCTGTGCCAGCCCGTGGACGGTCCTGCTCCGCCCCTTCGTCAGCCCGAACAGCGCACCGGCGCCGGCCCCGAGCAGGCTCATCGTCGCGGTGATGGTGACGCCGTAGGTCAGCACCGCGAGGGCGACGACGTCGGCCCCGTAGCCGGGGAGGAGCGTCGAGGCGAACACTATCATCGACACCGGTGGCGAGAGGGTGAACAGCGCGCCGACGAGTCCGGTCTTGAGATAGGAGACCGTGTCGTGGCCGTGGTCCGCCCCGTCGAAACCGGGGACAGGGAGGCGCACGTGCGGGTGGCTGTGGGTGACGTCGCCGTGTGCGTGCTCGTCGTCTCGGACGGCGCGCCGGAGACCACCGACGGCCATCGCCGCACCGAACACGCCCAGCAGGACGCCGACGCCGAGCGTGCCGACCTGGCCGTAGACGGCGGGGAACGACGTCCGGCCCAGGAGCAGGTACGCGACGCCGAGCCACGCGACGACGAGGACGACGTGGCCGACGCTGAAACAGGCCCCGGCGAGCGCCGAGAGGCGGGAGTCGCCGTAGTCGCTGGTCAGCGAGGAGATGCCGGCGACGTGGTCGGGTTCGATGGCGTGGGTGATCCCCAGCACGCCCGCGGTCAACAGCGCCGGCAACAACGCTCCAGTCATCGACTCGCACCGTCGCCACGCCGGCACACGAGCGTTTCGGTCTCGCGAACCGGGTTCCGTTCGGGTACACTCATACCGTCTACCTAGACGAATCGTGGTAAAACACCTCCCGACAGTGCAAATATTGTCCCGCGACCCGACCCCCCGGCCCGTCCGCGACGGCTGGCAGCCACGCGTCCGGGCGGTCGGTCACGGGCCGTCCGGTCGGCGCCTCGACGACCGCCGGAGCGTGTCGCTGTCGAATGTCGAAACGCGGGCCCGCGTCGGCGAGGGGGCGTGGACGAATGCCCAATAGTGGCACGGGCGGCATCACAAAACGGCGAAAGTAAAGAAATCCATGGCGCTATTTGCGCCGAGAGGAAGTTGCTTATCACACCTGTCCAAACGGAAACCCATATGTTGGACGAACAGTCGAAAATAGCGAGGGACGGGGGTCGCCGTGACTGAGGACCTCGTCCCCGGTGAGGTCGTCGCCGGCGACGGTACCGTGACGCTGAACGAGAGCCGCGAGACGGTCGCGGTGACCGTCGGGAACACCGGTGACCGACCGATACAGGTCGGGTCACACTTCCACTTCTTCGAGGCCAACGCCGCCCTCGCATTCGACCGGGAGGCCGCCTTCGGGATGCGACTGAACATCCCCGCCGGCACCGCGGTCCGGTTCGAACCCGGCGACGAGCAGACCGTCGAACTCGTCGCCATCGGCGGCAAGCGCGTCGCCCACGGCATGAACGGGATGGTCAACGGGAGCGTCGACGCCGACCCGACGGAGGCCCTGGAGCGGTTGCGAGACGCCGGGTTTCGAGATACCGGTCGCGACGGTGACGAGAGCGAGGGGGAGGCCGAATGACACGCGACATCGACCGCGACGCCTACGCCGAACTGTACGGCCCCACGGAGGGCGACAAGGTCCGTCTGGGCGACACGGAGCTGTTCGCCGAAGTCGAGGAGGACCTGCGCACGCACGGCGACGAGGCCGTCTTCGGCGGCGGGAAGACCCTGCGGGACGGCCTCGGCCAGGCCCCCGGCGTCACACAAGAGGAAGGCGCCATGGACTGGGTGCTGACCAACGCCACAATCATCGACCCCGTACTGGGCATCGTCGCGGCCGACATCGGCATCCGAAACGGCGAGATAGCGGGCATCGGCAAGGCGGGCAACCCCGACACGATGGACGGCGTCGACCTCGTGGTCGGCGCGTCGACCGACGTCTACCCCTGCGAGGGGAAGATAGCGACCGCCGGGGCGCTGGACATCCACGTCCACTGGAACTCCGCCCAACTGCACGAACACGCGCTCTCGGGGGGCATCACCACGATGCTGGGCGGCGGCTACGGCGGCGGTGCCACGACGTGTACGACCGGCCCCGAGAACGTCAAGCGCCACCTGCAAGCCGCCGAGGCGTGGCCGGTCAACGTCGGCTTCTACGGCAAGGGCAACGCCTCGGACCCGGAACCCCTGCGCGAGCAGATCGAGGCCGGCGCCTGCACCCTCAAGCTACACGAGGACTGGGGGTCGATGCCCGACGCCATCGACACTGCGCTGGACGTCGCCGAAGCCGAGGACGTACAGGTCTGCATGCACACGGACACGCTCAACGAGGCCGGGTTCGTCGAGAACACCTTCGACGCCGTCGACGGCCGGACGATGCACCTGTTCCACATCGAGGGCGCCGGCGGGGGCCACGCGCCGGACATCATGGAGATGGTCGGCCAGCCGAACATGCTCCCGTCCTCGACGAACCCCTCGATGCCCTACACCGACAACACGTTCGACGAGCATCTGGACATGGTGATGGTGTGTCACCACCTGAACCCCGACGTGCCCGAGGACGTGGCCTTCGCCGAGTCACGCGTGCGCGCCGAAACCATCGCCGCCGAGGACGTCCTCCACGACATGGGCGCCATCTCGATGATGACCACCGACTCCCAGGCGATGGGGCGGATGGCCGAACTCGTTCCGCGCACCTGGCAGACGGCCTCGAAGATGAAGTCCCAGCGCGGCCCGCTGCCCGAGGACGAGGGGACCGGCGCGGACAACTTCCGCATCAAGCGTTACGTCGCGAAGTACACCGTCAACCCCGCCATCTCCGCGGGCATCGAACCGTACGTCGGGACGCTCGAACCCGGCAAACTCGCCGACGTGGTGCTGTGGGACCCCGCCTTCTTCGGGGTCAAGCCCGCGATGACGTTCAAAGGCGGGTTCCCGGTCCACTCGGAGATGGGCGAGGCCAACGGGTCGCTGATGACCTGCGAGCCCATCCTGCAGCGGGAGCGAGCGGGCGCCGTCGGCAAGGCCAAACACGCGCTCTCGCTGTCGTTCGTCTCGCCGGCCGCCGCCGAACGCGGCGTCGGCGAGGAGTACGGCCTCGACACCCCCATCGTCCCGGTTGAGGGCACCCGCACGCCCGGGAAGGACGACATGATGTACAACGACTACTGTCCCGACGACATCGCGGTCGACCCCGAGACGTTCGAGGTGCAGGTCGACGGCGAACACGTCACCTGCGAACCGTCCTCCGAACTGCCACTCGCACAGCGGTACATGCTATGAAACTCACAGCCAAAGAGCAGGAACGACTCACCGTCTTCACCGCCGCAGAGGTCGCGCGGCGCCGCAAGGAGCGCGGCGTCCCGCTGAACCACCCCGAGGCCGTCGCCTACATCAGTGACTGGTGCATCGAACGGGGCCGTGACGGCCAGTCGGTCGCCGAGATCCGTTCCGGCGCCTCCCAGCTGCTGGGCCGCGAGGACGTCATGGAGGGCGTCCCGGAGATGATAGACATGATTCAGGTCGAACCCGTCTTCCCCGACGGGACGAAGCTCGTGACGGTCCACGACCCCATCCGCTCGGACAGCGTCGGCACCGCCGAGGGCGAGGAGGAACCGTGAGTCTGACCCACCGCGACGTCGCGACGGTCGGTATCGGCGGCCCGGTCGGGTCCGGCAAGACCTCCCTGCTCACCGAACTCGTCCCGCGCCTCCGCGACGAGGGACTGGACGTCGGCGTCATCGCCAACGACATCCTCACCCAAGAGGACGCCGACCGCCTGCGCGAGCGCTTTGCCGGCGTCGTCCCCGAGGACCTCGTGGCCGGCGTCGAGACGGGCGCGTGCCCGCACACGGGCATCCGCGAGGACCCGTCGATGAACCTCCAGCAGATAGACGCCTTCCTCGCCGACCACCCCGAACTGGACCTCGTGCTCGTCGAGAGCGGTGGAGACAACCTCGCGGCGACGTTCAACCCCGAACTCGCGGACTACTCGCTGTACGTCATCTCGGTCGCGGAGGGCGACGACATCCCCCGGAAACGGGGCCCCGGCGTCGTGGACTGTGACTTGCTGGTGGTGAACAAGACGGACCTCGCGCCCCACGTCGGCGCCGACCTGGACCTGATGGAACGGGACGCCCGCGAGGTCCGGGACGGTCCGTTCGTCTTCACCAACTGCAAGGCCGAGGAGGGCGTCGACGAGGTGCTCGAGCACGTCCGCGAGGGGGTGCTGTTCGCCTGATGGCGACGGATGCGCCGGAGGCGCGACCGGAGGGGGACGGCGAGAACCCTGCAGACGACGCGACCGACGCCGGTGCGCCACACCCGTCTTTCGAGGCCTACGCCGCCGAGTCGCCGCCGCAGGCCGCCGTCGGCGCGCCGGGCAAGGACGGGGTCCTCGAACTCCGCTTCGCGCCGACCAGCGACGGGACGAAGCTCGTCCACGACTACGCGACGGTGCCGTTCCACGTCTCGGGGACGCTGGGCCACGACCCCCATCCCGCGGCCGAGACGGTGTTCCTCCAGTCGCCGACGGGCGGCATCGCACAGGGGGACCGCCACGACGTGACCATCGCCGTCGAGGACGACGCCGTCGCCCACGTCTCCACCCAGAGTTCGACGAAGGTGCAGTCGATGAACGCCAACTACGCCGCCGCCGACGCGACCCTGTCGGTGGGTGCGGGCGGCCACCTCGACTACGTCCCGGAACCGACCATCCTACATGCGGCGTCGCGGTACTACCAGAACCTGACGCTGGACCTCGCCGCGGGCGGGTCGGCGGTACTCGCCGATATCGTCGTGCCCGGACGCCTCGCCCGCGGCGAGCGGTTCGCGTTCGAGCGGTACCTCTCGCGGGTCCGCGTGAGAGGGCCCGACGGCCTGCTGTTCGAGGACGCGACCCACCTCACGCCCGCCGACGGCGAGCCAAGGGCACCCGGGGTCCTGGGGGAGTTCACCGTCTACGGAACCCTGTTCGTCGTCGCACCCGACGGCGACGCGGCGGGGCTCTCGGACGCGCTGCACGAGACGGTCACCGACGCGGACGCACGGGCCGGCGCGACCGCACTCCCGAACGGAGCCGGCGTCGCCGTGCGCGCGCTGGCCGACCGCGCCGAGACGGTCCAGTCGACGCTCCGCGCCGCGTGGGACGACGCTCGACGTGAGCTACTGGACGCGCCCGCACCGTCCGGGAGGAAGTACTGATGCTGGTCGCCGAGACGCGCCTGGGCCACCGCGAGGACGCCGACGTCGCGGCCCGACTGGCCGACGCCGACCCGGTCCGCGTGGTGCTCTCGGACACCGACCGACGGCGCTCCCGCGTCCGCACCGAGTCGACCGAGGGCGAGGACGTGGGCATCGTCGTCGCCCGTGACCTCGCCGACGGCGACGTCCTCGAGACCGACGACGGCACGCTCGTCGTGGTCGAACTCGCCGCTATCGAGGCGCTGGTGCTCTCGTTCGGCGACGCGGACGTCTCGCCGACGGCGGCGCTGGAACTGGGCCACGCGCTGGGCAACCGCCACTGGGACCTCGCGACACGCGACGGCGAGGCGCTGTTCCCGGTGCCGGACACCCGCGAGCGGATGCTGGCCGCCGTCGCGGACGACCTCCCCCCGGGCGTCGAGACGCGCTTCGAGGCCGTGCCGCCGACCACGTTCGACGACGCCGACCCCGACCACAGTCACGGCGGCGACGGGCACTCGCACGGCCACGGCGACGACTCCCACAGCCACGACGGCGGCACGCACTCGCACGCCCACGACCACGGGGTCCGAACTATCGACGGGGCGGACCGATGAGCGACGACGCGACCCTCGAGGCGTTCCGGCTGGCCGACTCCTTCCTCCCCGTGGGGACCTACACCGTCTCCTACGGCCTCGAACAGTTCGTCGCCGACGACCGGGTGACCGACGCCGCCGACCTCGAGGCGCTCCTCGAGACGTACCTCCGGCGGCAGGTCGGCCCCGCCGAACTGGTCGCCCTCCGGCGTGCCCACGCCGCCGCCCGCGAGGGCGACCTCGACGCTATCTGCGCCGCCGACCGACGGCTGGCGGCGGTGACGCTGGCTGCGGAGTTCCGCGAGAGCGCCCAGCAGTCCGGGGACCGCCTCCTGTCGCTCCAGCGCGACCTGCGCGAGGCCGACCTGCTGGAAGCGTACGCCGAGCGGGTCCACGCCGGGGACGCGCCGGGCAACTACGCCGTCGTGCTCGGCGCCGCGGCCGGACTGGCGGGCATCGACGTACGGGAGGCGTGTCTGCTGTGCTGTCACGGCTTCGTCACCGGCTTACTCGGCGCGGCCCAGCGCCTCCTCTCGCTGGGCCACACCGACGCCCAGCGGATTCTCGACGCCCTCCGGCCGGTGATGACCGCGGCCGTCGACGACAGCGCGGGCCGCTCGATAGACGACATGACGCCGTTCGCGCCGCTGGTCGACGTGCTCGCCGCCGACCACGAACGGGCCGAGCGTCGGCTGTTCGCGAGTTGACCGACTGCGTCGGGTTCGGGTCTCCGCTGGCCGCGCGGTAAGCCGTCGTTTGTCCGACGACGGGCTCGACCGCGGTGAGTAAACGTCAGCCATCTCGCGGTAGCGAGCGAATGACTACACCGTTGGCCAGACAACCTCCCTGTCGGTGGTACCATGGCTTCCACTGCAGAGACCCTCACCCGGGACGACGTCGAGGACGTCTTGCGGGCGTTCGAAGACGGGGACTTGGCGGCCGCCGCGGAGTTCTGGGCCGACGACGGCGTGTTCATCGACCCGCACTACCCGGAGTCCGAGTATCGCGGCCCGGACGCGATTCGCGAGGCGCTCGCGTGGGCGCTCGAGAACATCGTCGAACAGCCCGGTCTGACGATTCGGCAGGTCTGGGAGGCGGACGACGCCTTCGCCGTCGAAGTGGACACGCACCACACGATGAAAGACGGGAGCGAGGCGGACTTCCGGCAGGTGTTCGTCGTCGAGACGGCAGACGGCGAGATAACGCGCTGGCAGTCCTACCTCCCGTTCCCGCCGCCCGCCGAGGGGTAGGCGGCGCCGCGCTTTCCGCGCCGCCGCACCCGTCCACCAGAGCCAAACGTACCGCGTGCCACCCTCGGGTATGTACGTCGCCGATCTGACCGAGGAACTGGTCGCCATCCCGAGCCACGAGGACGAGGCTGCCGCCGGCGAGTTCGTCTCGGCGTGGCTCCGGGACCACACCGACGCCGCCGTCGAACACGACGCCCACGGCAACGTCGTCGCCCGGAAGGGGCCGGGCGACGGCACGTCACTCGCGCTCGTCGGCCACCACGACGTCGTCCCGCCGGACGAGTCACAGGTCGACCCCGACGGCGGCTACGTCGTCGAGCGGCGCGACGGGCGCATCCACGGTCGGGGCAGCGCGGACATGAAGGGGAGCCTCGCGGCCGCGATGCTGGCGTTCGAGGCGGCCGAGATGCCCGCCGAGGACGAACTCGTCTTCGTCTCGTTCGCCGGCGAGGAGCAGGGCGGCGTCGGCTGCCGGGCCGCCATCGAGGACGGCTTCCGGGTGGACTACGCCGTCGTCGGCGAGGGGTCGACGGGCTACTCCGCGCCGGGTGTCACCGACGTCGCCGTCGCGCACAAGGGTCGGCGCGGGTCGACCATCGTCGCCGAGGGGAGCGCCGCCCACGCCAGCGAACCCGACGCCGGCGAGAACGCCATCTACCGCGCGACCGACGCGGTCGACGTGGTACGAGGCCTCGAGTTCCCGTCGACCACGGTGCTGGGCCACGAGGTCCGTGGGAGCGTCGCCGTCACGGAAATCGACGGTGGGTCGGCGTGGAACGTCATCCCCGAGCGTTGCGAGGCCACCGTCGACGAGCGGACCGTGCCCGGCGAGCGCGCGCCGCTGGACCGCGTCGAGGACGTCGAGGGCGTCTCCTGGCGCGTCGACCAGGACCTGCCGCCGATGGCCTGTGGCGACGCCGACTTCGCCGACGCCGTCCGCGACGCCGCCGCCGACGCCCAGGAGGGCGCACCGGAACAGGTCGTCAAGCCACACGCGACGGACGCCGGCTGGCTGGCCGACGCCGGCACCGACTGCGTCGTCGTCGGCGCGGCCGAACCCGGCGAGGCCCATACCGCCGACGAGAGCGTCTCAATCGACGTACTGGCGCGGTGCCGGCGAATCTACGCGGGCGTCGTCGAGTCGTGGCTCCGGTGACCTCGTCTGTGAGCGCGGTCCGCGTGGCTCGCTCCTTACCGCCAGCACCGAGCATTTAGGACCCTACGCCTAACACCGACCCATGGCAACAGCTACCGAGACAGAGTCGACCTACGAGCAGTTCCTCGACCACGTCAAGCGCCTCCACTACGTCTCCGACGCCGGGGGTGTCCTCCAGTGGGACCAGCAGGTGATGATGCCCTCCGGCGGGACGCCGGCCCGCGCGAAGCAGTCCTCCGCGCTGTCGACGCTCCACCACGAGCTGCTGACAGACGACCAGCTGGGCGAGTGGCTGGACGAACTCGAGGACGCCGACCTCGACCCCGAACAGGCGGCGGTCGTCCGCGAGGTCCGCCGGGACCACGAACGGGCGGTCAAGGTGCCGGCCGACCTCGTCGAGCGCATCTCGGAGGCCTCCTCGAACGCTCTGCCCGTCTGGGAGGAGGCCAAGGCCGAGGACGACTTCGAGCTGTACGCCGACACGCTCGAGGAGATGGTCGAGCTCCGCCGGGAGTACGCCGCGGCCATCGACCCCGACCGCGACCCCTACGAGGTCCTCTTCGAGGAGTACGAGCCGTACCTCGGCATCGACACCGCCGAGGCGATTCTCACGCGGCTGCGGGACGAACTGGTCCCGCTCGTCGACGACATCGCCGACAGCGACGTGACCCTCGCGGACCCCTTCGAGGGCACCTACGACGAGGACGACCAGCACGCCCTCGTCGAGGAGGCGCTCGACACGCTCGGCTACGACTGGGACCACGGCCGCCTCGACACCGCGCCACACCCGTTCTCGACGGGGACACAGTTCGACGCCCGCGTGACCACGCGGTTCAAGCCCGACGACCCGATGGATGCCATCGGGTCGACCATCCACGAGTTCGGCCACGCCACCTACACGCTGGGCCTGCCACAGGAGGCCTACGGGACGCCGCTGGGCGACAGCCGGGACCTCTCTGTCCACGAGTCACAGTCCCGGTTCTGGGAGAACCACGTCGGCCGGACGCGGGCGTTCTGGGACCTCTTTACCGACACCGCGAACGAGCATCTGGGCACCGACGCGACGCCGCGGGAGTTCTACGAGGCCGCGAACACGGTCCACCCGGACAACCTCATCCGCGTCGAGGCCGACGAGCTCACCTACCACATGCACATCGTCCTCCGCTTCGAGATAGAGCGCGACCTCATCCGCGGTGACCTCGCCGTCGAGGACGTCCCCGAGGTGTGGAACGACAAGATGGCGGAGTACCTCGGCGTCCGACCCGACACCGACGCCGAGGGCTGCCTGCAGGACATCCACTGGACCAACGGGGCGCTGGGCTACTTCCCCACCTACACGCTCGGGTCCGTGCTGGCCGCCCAGCTGGACCACCACCTCCGTGAGGACGTGGGCGACGTCGACTCGCTCGTCCGCGAGGGCGACTTCGACCCCATCCACGACTGGCTCACCGAGAACGTCCACCGCCACGGCGCCCGCTACCGGACCGACGACCTCGTGCAGGAGGCGACCGGCGAGCCGTTCACCGCCGACTACTTCCTCGACTACGCCGACGCGAAGTACCGCGACCTCTACGACTGCTGAGCCGCCGCCGCTGGCAGCCTGACGACCCCGTCGCACCCCGTCGCTTATCTTTCCCGGTGGCCAACCACGACCCATGCGACCGGACCTGGACCCCGAGCAACTCGACCGCTACTCCCGGCACATCATCATGGACGACGTGGGGCCGGAGGGACAGGCCGAACTGCTGGACTCGTCGGTGCTCGTCGTCGGCGCGGGCGGCCTCGGTTCGCCGGTCCTGCAGTACCTCGCGGCGGCCGGCATCGGACGGCTCGGCGTCGTCGACGACGACGTCGTCGAGCGCTCGAACCTCCAGCGGCAGGTCATCCACCGGGACGACGACATCGGCCGACCCAAGGTCGACAGCGCCCGCGAGTTCGTCACCGGGCTGAACCCCGACGTGACCGTCGACACCCACGAGGTTCGCCTCTCGAAGGCGAACGTCGGGGACCTCGTGACCGACTACGACATCGTCGTCGACGCCTCGGACAACTTCGAGACGCGCTTCCTCGTCAACGACGCCTGTACCCTCGCCGGCATCCCCTTCTCTCACGGCGCCATCTTCCGGTTCGAGGGGCAGGTGACGACCTTCGTCGGCGACGGCGAGGGGCCGTGTTACCGCTGTCTGTTCCCCGAGGCACCGCCGGCGGGCACCGTCCCCGACTGCGCGACGGCGGGCGTCCTCGGCGTCCTCCCCGGCACCATCGGCTGTATCCAGGCGACGGAGGTCGTCAAGCTCGCGATGGACTACGGCGAACCGCTCGACGGCCGTCTGCTGGCCTACGACGCCGCCGAGATGACCGTCGACGAGGTGCCCGTCGCCCCGAACCCGGACTGCCCGGTGTGTGGCGACGACCCGGCCATCGGGAGCATCGACGAGGGGAGCTACGAGGGCCGCTGTTCGCTGACCGCGGAGTAGGCCGTCGCGCCCCGCTCAGGCACGGAGCGACGGCAGTTCCTGCACCGCGTCCCGCGGCGGCGCGTCGAACAGGTCCGGGTGACACAGCGCCGCGAGGAACTCCAGCGTGTCGACCAGCCGCGGCCCCGAACGGTTGACGTAGTGGTGGCCGTCCACCACGTACGCCCGACCCTCCCGAACGGCGGTGAGGTCGTCGAATCCCGGTCGCTCGGTGAGGTCCGCGAGGTTCTCGCGGGTCTGGGCGACGTCGAAGCCACAGGGGGCCGCCACCAGCACGTCGGGGTCGTACTCCCGCACTTCCGCCCACTCGCGCGGTCGGGAGTGTGCACCGCGCTCGGCCATCCCGTAGGCCCCGCCCGCCATCTCCACCATCTCGGGTATCCAGTGCCCGGCGACCATCACCGGGTCCAGCCAGTCGAGGACGGCCACGCTGGGCGTCTCGGTGGCTCGCGCGGCCGTCGTCTCGACGGCGGCCACCCGCTCTCGGAGAGTCGCCACGAGGTCGGTGGCCGCCTCGTCACGCCCGATGGCCGCGCCGACGCGGTGGATGGAGTCGAAGAGGTCGCCGAGGCTGTGGACGTCAAGCGTCAGCACCTCGGCGTCCAGTCCGAGGTCCTCGACGGCCTCGGCGACGATGACGTGGTCGACGGCACAGACGTCACAGACGCCCTGTGTGACGATTACGTCGGGGTCGACCGCGGCCAGCGTCTCGCGGTCGATGGCGTAGACGCCGTCGCCGGACTCGGCCTCGGCGACCTGTTCGTTTATCTCGCTGCTGGTGGCATCCGGGTCGACACGGGAGCGGTTGACCGACGGTCGCTCGCGGGCCGCCGGCGGGTAGTCACACTCGTGAGAGACGCCGACCGGTTCGACGCCGAGGGCGTAGACGATCTCCGTCGCGGACGGCAGTAGCGTGACGACGCGCATACGTCGGCTACGGGCCGCCGTGACTAAAGACTCCCCTCGCGGCTCGCGCACCGGGCCTTCGTTACGCTTACCCTCCACGACCCCGCAGACGCTCGTATGAACGTCAAATCGCGGCACCACCTCCGCTCGGACGAGGTCGACGCCATCGCGACGGCGCTCGCGGACAACCTCGGCGTCGAACTCGACGCCGACAGCTTCGAGAAGGTCGAGTTCGACGACAGCGACTGGGACGTCGTCCTCGTCGACGGCGACCCGCTCGTGCTGTACGTGGACGGCGAACCGTTCCTCACCGTCGAGGGCGCGAACGCACACCCGCCCGAGAAGCACGTCGTCACCGTCGACACCGGTGCCATCTCCTTCGTCTCCGACGGCGCGGACATCATGCGGCCCGGCATCACCGAGGCCGACGCCGACATCGCCGCGGGTGACCTCGTCGCCATCAACGAGGAGGCACACGGGAAGTTCCTCGCCATCGGGCGCGCGAAGACCGACGGCGACGACATGGTCGGGGACAGCGGGAAGGTCGTCGAGTCCATCCACCACGTGGGCGACGACCTGTTCGAGTTCTCGGTGTGACGGCTGCACGGTGTCACAGGTCGGGTCCTCGGCGGCGGATTCGGCGGAAACCCCGTCTGACGAAAAGTTGAAACGGGTAGCGCCCGCCGTGGGGCACATGGGACTCATGAGCAAGATTCTCGGCGAGTCGGGCAACTCCCGGAAGACCGACGACTACGTCGAACTGAACGCGGACGACTTCGACGCGTCGGGTGCCGAGGCAGAGCGCCAGGTCCGTATCGCCCGTATCAGCGACAAGCAGGACGTCGTCGAGATCAAGGACGCCGTCTACGACGGCGACATCGTCATCGCCGACATCACCCGCCACTCGACGCAGGACCGGACGATGGAACACATCAGCGACGAACTCAAACAGGTCGCCAGCGAGGTCGGCGGCGACATCGTCCAGAAGGACGACGACCAACTCATCATCACGCCCGCCGGCGTCGGCATCGCCCGCGAGCGCCTCGGTCGGTAGGTCTGCGTTCTCTCACCCGCGCCACCGCGTTCAACGTCCTTTTCGGTGTCCACCGGGTAGCACCGGTAATGACAGCTCCCGCGATACGCGCCCGAAACTTACGGAAAAACTACGGTGACGTACAGGCGCTCGACGGCCTCGACCTGACCGTCGAGCGCGGCGAGTTCTTCGGTCTGCTCGGGCCCAACGGGGCCGGCAAGACGACCTTCATCAACACGCTCGTCGGCCTCGTCCACAAGGACGACGGGGACGCCGAGGTGTTCGGCTTCGACGTCGAGGCCGACTACCGCGAGGCCCGCGACCGCATCGGCCTCGCACCACAGGAGTTCAACGTCGACCGCTTCTTCCCGATTATCGAGGTCCTCGAGCACAAGGCCGGTTACCACGGTATCGGGAGCACGGAGGCTCGCCGACGCGCCGAGGAGGCGCTGAAGACCGTCGGCATCTGGGACAAGCGCGACACCCGCTTCGACTGGCTCTCGGGCGGGATGAAACGGCGGTTCGTCCTCGCGCGGGCCCTCGTCTCGAACCCGGACCTGCTGATTCTGGACGAACCCACCGCCGGCGTCGACGTCCAGCTGCGCCACGATCTCTGGGACATCATCAACCGCATGAACGACGCCGGGACCACCATCCTGCTGACGACCCACTACATCGAGGAGGCCGAACGGCTCTGTGACCGGGTCGCAATCATGGACTCCGGGAGCAAGGTCGAGGTGGCCGCGCCCGACGACCTGATGGCCCGCGGCACCGACACCATCGACCTCGGACTGGCGGACCCGCCGCGGACCGCGCCGCGACTCGCCGTCGACGGCGTCACGGACGTGACGGTCACCGACGACGGCCTCAGCGTCACCGCGGCCGGCGGGAGCGAGACCGCGCCGGAGCTGGTCCGGGCGCTCGAACGGCAGGGCCACCACGTCACGTCGCTCGACATCCGCCGGGCGTCGCTCGAAGAGGTGTTCGTCGACCTGACCCGCGACGACCGCGAGTACGCGGAGGTGTCGGCATGAGCCACGACACCGACGTGGGGACGAACGGCGCGGGACCGGCGACCGACGACGCCCGCGACGGCGCACCCACTGGCCTGCGGGCACGGCTCGTCGGCCTCTGGACGCTCCTCCACCGGGAGATCCTCCGCTACGTCCGCCGCCCGCGCAACACGTTCCTCCCGCCGATGATCACGAACGTGCTGTACTTCACCGTCTTCGGCGTCGTCCTCGGCGAACGAATCAGCGGCAGCGACCCGAACGCCTTCGGCGGTGCCGGCTACATCCTGTTCATCCTCCCCGGGCTCGTCGTGTTGGGGATGATATCGAACGCCTTCGAGAACGCCTCGTTCTCCATCTTCCACGGGCGCTGGAACGAGTACATCCACGAGGTACTCACCTCGCCACTCTCGCACACGGAGATGGTCCTGGCCTACGTCGCCGCCTCCTCGCTCCGTGGCATCGTCGTCGGCGCCATCATCTGGGGCGTCGGCCTCGTCTTCACGCCGGTGACCGTCGCGAACCCGTTCTACCTCGCGGCGTTCACGCTCGTCATCCCGACGCTGTTCGCGGCCTTCGGCGTCATCGGCGGCCTCTGGGCGCGTGACTTCGACTACCTGACGGTGATGAACCAGTTCATCATCCGCCCGCTGGTGTTCTTCGGCGCGGTGTTCTACCCGCTGTCGGCGCTGTCGGGCATCTGGCGACAGGTCACGCTCCTGAACCCGATGGTGTACATGGTCAACGGCGTCCGCTACGGCGTCATCCCCGAAGCGGTGGCTGTCCCGCCGAACCGGTCGCTCCTCGTGCTGACGGGCCTCACCGTCGCGGTCGTCGCACTCGACATCGAACTGGTCAGGCGCGGCTACGGCCTGGTCGACTGAAGACGAGACGGACGTGCCCGGAATGCCGGATTGGGTCCGCCTCCGGCGGGGCGGACAAACTATGACAGGGTGCCCGGCTTCCGGCCGGACCACGCGGGGGTGCCGCGGCCCGGATATTCTGTGCGCCTCCGGTGGGGCGTGTGTGAACGTATGACACGAGAGTATTTAGGGGTGACGGCGATCTGACTCGTCTCGAAAAACAGCGCCGCTCGCTCAGACGTTGTCCGGCGCGTCCGCGTCGTCCTCGACGGACCGCTTCAGGGAGTCACGGCGGGCCTTCGCGTCCCGGCCGGTCGCCTCCTCGAGGAAGTCGTTCTTGACCGAGACGGCGTCCTCGGCGGCGTCGACGTGTCCCTCGGAGATGACCTGCTCCGCGGGCTTCTCGTCGATGTGCAGGGCCAGTTTGTCCTTCTTGCTCCCGTAGTCGACGGTGCCGGCGACGACCCGCTCGAACACCGGGTTGTCGGGGTCGTCCACGACGAGGAGGTCGCTGCCGTTGTGCTCTTCGGTGTCCGTGATCGGACCGAAGTACTCCTCGACGAACGCTTCCATGTCCGGGACGCGGTCTTCGAGATGCTCGCCCCGTCGCATCTTGTACTCTCGCATGGCCGTCGTTTTGCGAGGCGCCGTCTTACTCTTTGCGTTCACTCGGTGTCGGTGACCAGCGACCCCTTGTGACACTCCGGACAGAAGTCACCCGCACGTAGCGAACTCGCCTCGACGTCCGTCGTGAACCCACACTCGGGACACTGGAACTGCCCCTCCGGGACGGTCACGGCGGTGCTCCCGGCCGCTTCGGAGTCCGGCGTGTCGTCGGTGTCGTCCTCGCCACCGAGCACCGTCTCCGGCGCCCAGTCGTCGCCGTCGTCGCCCGGCTCGTCGGGCCACTGACCGGGTTCGCGGTCGGTGGTCTGTGACTCCTCGTCGTCCCCGTCGATGATGAGGCCGTCGTCCTCCTCCGGGTCCTCCGTCTCGACGTCGGTGACGGGCGTGTCGTCCTCCGCGTCGGGGACGTCAACGTCCGTCGTCGGGTCCTCCAGTTCGGTGTCGCCGCCCGACCCCGTCTCGTCGTCGCTGTCGTCCAGTATCTCCGCGTCGTCGGCGTCCGGGTCGACGACGTCGGCGGCCGATTCGCCCACGTCCGCCGACTCCGTCGGCGACGCTACGGGGCCGTCGTCCTCGTCCGCCGGCTCTGTCGCCGCATCGGCTGTCACCTCGTCGGTCGGTCCCTCATCCGATACCTCGACTGACTCGTCGTCGGCGTCGTCCGCCACGGTCGACGGCTCGTCCGTGTCCTTGACCATGTCGCCGGCTATGTCCGACGGCGTCTCGATCGCGGTCACCTCTTTGTTCTCGGAGACGATACGCGTCTTTCCACACCGTTCACAGGTCTCCCGTTCCTGGATGGTGATGACGACTTCGCTCCCCTGTTCTTCGCGCTCGCGCTCGACGGTGGCCTCACCGTACGTGTGCCCGAGGACGGAACATTTGAGACCCATTGTCAGTTCTTGCCGCCGTGTCCTACTTAAACCCTACCCGTCACGCTCACGTCACGCCATCGTCGCTACATTTCCCGACATAGGTGACTTATTTGTTCGAATTGAAAACGTAATTTTATACCGTGAGGCGGGCCCAGCGTCGAGCGATGCGTCTGCACAGTTTGGCCGCGGTCGCGCTCCTCGCAGCGGCGCTCCTCGCTGGCACTGCGGTCGCCGCCGAGAACGCCCCGCCACTCGCCGACGCCGGCCTCGACCAGACGGTGTCGACGAACACCACGGTGTATCTCGACGCAGACGGCTCCCGCGACCCGGACGGAACCGTCGCGCGCGTCTCGTGGACCGTCGAGACGCCGTCGGGCGCGACTGTCCCGCCGGACTGTCGCTCGTGCCGACAGACACAGTTCCGCCCGACCGCCGTCGGCCAGTACAACGTCACCGTCTCGGTGACCGACGACGACGGGGCGACCCGGTCCGATACCCTCCACGTCGTCGTCTCGTCGTCGTCGGGCCCGTCGGTGTCGCTGACCGGGCCGACGACGGTCACGCGCGGTGACGCCGTCAGTTTCACCGCCGACGCCGCGAGTACCGAGTCGGCACTCTCGACGCTCGCGTGGGTCGTCGACGGCAACGTCACCGGGCGAACGCCCGTCTCCGGTGCGAACGCTAGCGCGCGCACTACGCACGTGTTCGACGACGCCGGCACGCAGTCTCTCCGTGTCGTCGCCTACGACGCCCGCGGCCGTCGCGGGACCGCGACGAAGCGTGTCGACGTGTTTGATGGGGGTGTCAGCCAATCTGCCTCGAACGGCGGCAACGGTCGAGGTGGTGACTCCGACTGTCATTTCTGGGAGAACGACTGTCTGAGTGACGTGGTCCTCACCAACCCCATGACTGGGGAGCAGAAGATAATTGAGGCCGACGGCGAGTCGGGGACCTCGATATGGGTCGAAGGCAAACCACGCGACCTCAACGAACTTCTCGATTCGGACCTCAGCGGCTACAGGAACCCAGATGGGACTTTGGACTACGACGCAGTGATGGACGACGCGGAGCCTGCTGCGAATCGACAGGACCTCGGAATGGACTCGGGTTCTGATTCTTCAACTGGTGATACTACCCAGACAGACAAGTCCAGTAGCTCCAACGATTACATATACGACGGCAGTACCGATACGTACAACGGCGGATCACCTTCCGACCACTACGATAGCGGCTCAGGTGACACCGGTGAGTCCAGTGACACTGGCAGTTCCAGTATTAATCACGGTGACACAACAAGTGATAGCGGCCACAATCTCACGAGAGGGTCGAGTGGCAGTACCACCGATACTGGATCTGGGGCTAGTTTCGGCGGGGGAAGCGGTGAAGCCTCCGGTAGTGGACTGTTCGCTGGTGGTACCTCGTCCGGGTCTAGTCACGACCAGATAGACGACTCCAGTAGCTCAGGTAGCTACGATGGGGGCACGCCCTCCGACCACTACGGTTCAAGCAGTGGTTCCAGTGACACCGGCGGTTGTCAGTACCCGGATTACCCCTCTCTTTGTGGATAGTGCTCTCCTGTGGTTCTGATTCTAACATCCCTCACCCAACCGTTTTCCTAGTTTTATATACCTTGGAAAGTAATTAATTACAAGAGAATTAAAAACATAACAATGGCAAAAGATATTCTAAGCCCACCTCGGCACGCTCTCCTTACGCTCGCAGTTATCGCTCTCCTGATTACATCGGGCTGTACCGGTCTCGGCGTCGGCCAAAGCGAGACCGGATCCAGTGGAACGGATGGCACACCTCCGAACGAAACTCCTGTTTCGACGGCGACGCCGACGGCAACGCCAACGGTTCCGGAAGACGGGACAGACCTACGGAGCGTCTCATTAGAACAAGATGCCGGTCGGACGATTCGGAGTGAGTTGGACGGTGGCGATCCGAAGGATGGGCAAAGATATTACGAGCCAGTCGAGTTCTCCGCAGAAGCGGGGACGAAAGCCAATATCACGCTCGGTGGGGACGGCGGCGACCCGCTCGTACGGCTCCTTGGTCCGAATGGAACCGTGCTCGGCACGAACGACGACGGCGGCATCGATGACACGGCAGAACTGACGATGGTGACGCTTCCCGAGACAGGCGAGTACACCATCATTGCTACGACAAGTGAGCCAAACACCGCGTTCACGTACTATCTCACCGTTGATCAGTTCATCCCGCCTGCTCAGCGAGATGAAATGTTTGCCGGGGATTCATCGACGTGGAATCATACCGAGCAACTCGGTGAATATTCCGCTGATTACCGAACGACGTTGGTAAGTGGTACCAATGTGACTGATATAGAATATGCGTTTGTCAACGGTGAGAAGAATTACGTTGTCGTGACCTACGAGATGCGACCCAACGCTTCACAGGATTTCCTCACCAGAATCGACACCGCTCTCATACTGGCTCACTCGAATATCGACAATGCCTACCGTGACGAACCGGATCCAACGTTCAATGAAAGCTGGACGCCAGACAGAGTGTATCACCGTGCGGTTACGCCGGACGGCGAGCTGTATCGCGTGACCTACACGACGACCGAGTGGGCTCGCCAGTGGGAGGAGGGCAATATCGAACTGCGGACCTATCTGTTCCGCTATCTCAGCACCCTTACCCACGGTCCGGCCCATCAGAGTTACGTCGAGGGAGCGAACCACTCTACTGCAACGGGAGAGATAGGCAGGCGAAACAAGAGCGAGGAGATCAAAGTGGGCGTCAGATAACGGGCTCCGACGTTGACTACTTGCCCCGTTTTCGTGGCTTATGCGACGGCGTAGTAGTTGCCTGATGATGACCCAGATGCAGAACGGATGGGTAGCAGACAGACACTCGAACAGGTCGCCGCGTATCCCCCTATTCGCAGCGGTATCGTTCTCATGTCTCCGATGGCGTGGTGGTCCATTACTCGAACGTAGGAGCACAGCCCAAGAAGGAGGGACAAAGCCAAGAGCCGGGCGGGTATAGAGGCCAGTATGAGAGCGAAGCCGGAGTACCGCGACCGGGACGAGACCGAGGTTGCGGTACTCGACGCGCTCGCGGACCGCCACAACGAGGGGATGACCGTGTTCGAGATCCGCTCACAGGCGGACGTGAACATCGACCAGATAGAGGGTGCACTGGCGGCGCTGAAAGAGGACGACCTCATCGAGGTCGACGACGACGGCGAGCGGACCGTCATCCTCCCCGACGAGGACGTCGTCGGACCGGAGTCGACAGACGACGACCCATCGCTGTTCGAACAGCTCCGCCGGCGACTTCCGTTCTAAGCGGCGTCCATCGGCGCCGCGGCGCAGTTGTTCGGCCCGAGTTCGAGTTCGAACGCGGTGTCGTCATCGGCGTCGTCGGTGCCGAGATTGACCGCGACGATGCGTTCGAAGTTGACGGGCTGCGGGGGGATATCGCCACAGATTCGTTCGACGAACGTCGCGCGGTCCAGTCCGAAGGCCGGGAGTCGCTCGCGCAGCGCCCCGAGCGGTGCGGTGTAAGTCCCGTCGGTGGCGGGGACGGTCGATTCGGAGTAGTGGCCCGGTGCGACAAGTAGCTCGTCCGGGAGCGGCGCCAGACGCTCGGTCAGCGTCTCGTGGAGCGAGCGTGCGAGGGCCGGCGCGCCGTCGTCGCCGGCCTCCAGGTCCGGGCGTGCGACGCTCTTGAGGAAGAGGCTGTCGCCGGCCAGCAACACGTCACCGACGCGGAACCCGGTCATGCCGGTGGTGTGGCCGGGGAGCGGCATCGGGTCGAGTGACGCCGACCCGACCGTAATGGCCTCGTCGTCGCCGAGCTCGGTCACGGCGAAGGTGACGCCGCGGTCGGCCGCGCGGGCGGGCAACAGTGGGTCGACGCCGTACTCGCTGGCGAGTCGTCGCAGGCCGCTCACGTGGTCGGCGTGGATATGCGTGTCGACCGCGTACCGGAGCGTCGCGCCGCGGTCGGCCGCGTCGTCGACGTAGCGGTCGGTGAACGCCCGGAGCGGGTCTACGACGGCCGCATCGCCGTCGCTGACCATGAGGTACGAGAGACAGCCGGAGGAGGGGCGCTGGTACTGGACGACGGTCGCCGCGTCGCAGGGTACCTCGCGGCTCTCGTAGAGGCGGGCCCAGCCACGCATCCCGTCGGCGAGGTTGCGCGCGTCGACGCCGTGGTCCGTCAGCAGGCCGGCGACGAAGCCGCTGGCCTCGCCGCGGCCGCAGACGACGGTGATCGGGCCGTCGCCGGCCACCTCGGCAACGAGGTCGTCGACGCCGCCGGTCACCTTCGCCTGCAGGAACTTCGTGAACGGGAGCTGTGTCGCCGTGATCGACGGGCCGTCGATGTGCCACTGGTCGAACTCGTCGCGGTCGCGGACGTCGAGCAGACGGACCGATTCCCCGGCGTTGAGGCGTCGTTTCAGGTCGGCCGCCGACAGCGAGGGGTGGTCGGCCGGCGGGTCGGGGTAGTCCTCGGGCATGGTTCCGATAGGGACCGACGGCCGATAAATCGGGTGGGGGTTCTAAGCACCGAGCGACCATCGACATCGGTATGGACGCCGCCGAGACACTCGATGCCGTACGCGAGGAGGCGAGTACCGAACTGGAGCGCCTCGGGTCGGACAAACTGCTGGTCGCGGTCACCGGCGCAGACCTGACGCCGGCAGCCGTCCGCGAGGCCGCGGCGACACGCGAAGCGGGCGTCGCGGACGCGATGGCCGGTTGGGTGGACGACGCCGACGGGACTATCGCGACGGCGTTCGGGACCGCCGAGGAGCGCGCCCGCGAGCGGGCCGGCAGTATCGACGCCGACCCCGGCGACCCGGACGCGCTCGCTGCACACCTCCGGACGGTAGGTGCGACGGACGCCCGCGTCGGTGCCGGCCTCATCGCTGCCCCGCTCCTCGCCGACCGGTTCTATCTGCAGGTGGTGAGCTTCTTCGTCAACGAAGCAGACGAGGCCGGTGCCGACACGTTCCGCGACATACGGGCCGACGCGGGCGACCTGGACGCGGCGCGTGACGCGCTGTCGGCGCTCGACGACGCGGGGCGCGAGGCGGCACGCGACGCCGCAGTCGAGGCCATCGAGGCCGCGTACGCGGACTACGCCGACACGTTGTCGGGCATGGGGCTGGACCCGAAACCGATCTGCTGACTCTCGGTCGTGCTGGACGCCGCTGTCGGTGCCGACCCACGGGTACGGTGGGTACGTCCACCGTCCAGGTGCCAGTATCTATATTATCCGTCCGTCTGAACCCGGAGACAGTATGGGCACCGACGGGGACACGACCGGTAGAGAGACCAGCGAGCGGCGCCAGCTCCGCCGCGCCACGGCCATCCTGGGCAAGAAGTGGCATCCGATGCTGATACACACGCTCCTCGTGGCCGGCCCGCTCGGGTTCAACGACCTGAAGACCCGCGTCGACGGTATCTCCGACAAGGTGCTCTCGGAGGCGCTCGACGACCTGCAGGCGTCGGGGCTGGTCACGCGGGACGTCATCGACGACAAACCGGTTCGCGTCGAGTACTCGCTGACGACGGCCGGGGCCGACCTCGCGCCCATCATCGACGCGCTCCAGTCGTGGAGCCGTGATCACCTCGCCGAGGGACAGCCCCCGACGTAGCTCAGTCCTCGTCTTCGTCGACGATTTCCAGCCCGCGGTTGTTCACGGCGGCGGCGTCGAGGCCGATCTCCTCGAGGAACTTCTTGTACTCGCGCTCGCACTGCTCGGCGTCCTGCTGCCGGTCGCTGGCGCGGTCACACAGCGCCACGAGGTCCTCGGGCACGTCGTTGGTGTACACGATCCAGTGGTTGATCAGGTCCGAGAGCCGGCGGATAGGCGAGGTGAAGTGGCCGTATATCTCGAAGTTCAGGGCGTGGTGGCCGCCGAAGGGGTCGTTCATGTACTTCGCGCGCGGCATCACCTTCATCACGGCCCACTGGATCTTGTCGAGCTGGCGGCCGGGGGCCTGTTCGAGCGTGGCGTTGACCGCCTTCCGGGGGTCGTCCCACGTCGACCCGGGGATAGAGACGCCGTCGAGGTCCTGGATCTCGACGAGGGCCTCGTCCCACTCCTCGGGGCTCGGTTGCGGGTGGACGCGGTACATCGCCTCGACGCCGCGGTCCCACATCAGTTCGTGCGTGACGGCCTTGTTGGCCTTCAGCATGCACTCCTCGATGATGGTGTGGGCGCGGTCCCGTGCGGGGTTCAGGACGAGCGAGCCGTCCTCTTTCCGCTGTTCGTGCATCCGGTCGGCCAGGTTCCAGATGAGCTGGGTCTTCTCCGCGAGGTCGACGCTCGTGTCTTCGAGCAACGCGTCGGCGCTGTCGGGGTCGTCGAGCAGGTTCTCGGCCTGCGTGTAGGTGAGGCGCGCGTCGCTCTCGATGACGGACTTGTAGATGTCGATAGTCTCGTAAGAGAGGTTCTCCTTGTCCAGATGCATCTCGACGGTGTGGGCCAGCCGGTCCTCGTTGGGGACCAGCGAGCACACCGTCTCGGCGAGCACCGGCGGGAGCATGTGGATGGTGTAGCCCGGGAGGTACACCGTGTTGCCCCGTTCGACGGCCTCGGCCCACATCGCGGTGTCGGGATTGACGTAGTGGGTCACGTCGGCGATGTGGACCCAGAGGACGTACTCGTCGTCCCGTTCCTCGACGGAGATAGCGTCGTCGAAGTCCTGCGCGTCGATGGGGTCGGTCGTCCACGTCGTCATGTCCCGGAGGTCCCGGCGCTCGTCGACCTCGTCCTGGATCTCCTGCTGGACGTCCTGCGTGCGCTCCTCGGCCTCGTCGAGCACCTCCGGCGGGAACTCGTCGCGGATGCCGAACTTCTCGAACAACTCCTCGCGCTTGTTCTCCATGTGCCGGGCCATCTCCTCGTCGATCTCGACGGGGCCCTGCCCCTCGGCGGTGCCGGCCGCCGACTGGGCGTCCTCGGTAGTCATGCCCCGGCCTACGCCCACGGTGTAGTTAGGACTGTCGGGGTGAGAATCGGCGGTGTCTCGTGGGGGCGCTCACTCCCGTTCCACGCTTCGGTCCTCGGCCAGTTCCCGATAGCGGCGGAGGAACGTCTCGCGGTCCGTCTCGCCGGCCCCGGCGTCGTCGAGCGTCGCCTCGAGGTCGCCGCGTGGCTGCCGGGACGTGTCGGCGAAACACCCCTTGCAGAGGTACTCGAACTCCTTGTCCCGGCGCTCCCACCGGTCACCGTGCTTGTCGTACTCGCGAGCGTCCGACCGGGCGAGGCGGTCACCGCAGGCGATACAGGTCACCGTCTCCCGGTCGCTCCGGGACTCGAACATACCCACTGCTACCCGCTGGCACAGTATAGTGTTTTCCGCCCGGGCAACCTACCGTGGGGTCCGCTCGGATACCCATTCACTTGGGGATTCGGGCCACACGTTTATCCACGAGCCACCTCTAGTAGGGGGTATCGGCACGCCGTAGCCGGGGCAATCGCGAATGAAGCCACCACAGACACTCGCGCACTCGACGCTCGATACGCTCCCCATCAACATTGCCGTCCTCGACGAGGAGGGAACCATCCTCTTCACCAACCGGGCCTGGCGGGAGTTCGCCAGTGCCGACGAGGGCGAGATGCAGGGGGTGAACTACTTCGGGACGACCGACGTCGACGCCGACGAGTACGCCGCGGAGGCCGTCGCGGGCATCGAGTCGGTCATCTCCGGCGACCGGGACCTGTTTACGCTGGAGTACCCCTGTCACTCGCCCGACGAGAAGCAGTGGTTCCTGATGCGGGTCGCGCCGCTCCCGGCGGAGGAGGCCGGGAGCGCCGTCGTCGCGCACATCGACATCACGCAGCGGAAACTCGCCGAACTGGCGGCCGAGCGTCGAAGCGAGCAGCTCCGGGCCGAGCGCTCGAACCTCGAACACCTCGTGCACCGCCTCGACGGCCTCGTCACGGGGGTCATGAACGACGTGATGACCGCCGGGTCCCGATCCGACATCCAGCAGGTCGTCGTCGACCGACTGGCGGCCGTCGACTCATACCAGTTCGCGTGGATCGGCGAGTTCGACCTCCGGGACGAGACCATCCGGCCGGCGGCCCTGTCGACGGCCCGTGACTCCGACCTCGCCGTCTCGCTGTCCGACGACGACCCCGTCGCGCTCGCTGCCCGGACCGAGGACATACAGGTCGCGACCGGCGACGTCGGCGCCCACCACCACGAGCTGGCGGGTGGCGACGTGGGCTCGGTCGCGGCGGTCCCGCTGGTCGCCGGGGAGTCGCTGTACGGCGTCCTCACGGTGTACGCCGACAGCGCCGACGTGTTCGACCCGCGCGAGCGGGCGGTGCTGGGGGCGGTCGGACAGGCCATCTCGACGGCTATCGACGCGACGGAGACGAGCAAGCTCCTGACCGCGGACAACGTGACGGAGCTGGAGCTCCAGATACGCGACGACGACATCTTCTTCGTCTCGCTGGCCCGGGACCTCGGCTGTCGGATGGAGTACGGCGGGAGCGTCACCGACGACGACGGGACGGTGATGTTCTTCCTCGTGGAGACCGACGACCCGTCGGCGGTGTGTGCGACCGCCGCAGACCACCCACAGGTCACCGCCGCGACGCACGTCTCGACGTCGGAGTCGGCGTCGCTGTTCGAGTTCGCCGTCGACGACCCGCCCGTCGTCTCCCTGCTGGCCGACCGCGGCGCGGAGACGCGCGACATCACCGTGACGCCGAACCACGCCGTGTTCTCGGTGACGCTCCCGGCGACGACAGAGACGCGCAGCGTCGTCGAACACGTCCGCGACAGCTACCCCGGTACGGACCTCGTGTCCGTCCGTGAACGCGACGAGCCACCGGTCTCCCGGCAGGCGTTCCTCGCCACGCTGGAGGACCGTCTGACGAACCGTCAGTTGACGGCGCTCCGGAAGGGGTACCTCGGCGGCTTCTTCGACTGGCCGCGGGACGTCTCCGGCGAGGAACTGGCCGACTCGATGGACATCTGTCCGTCGACGTTCCACCAGCACCTCCGTGCGGGCGAGCGGAAACTGCTGGAAGAGGTCTTCGAGACGTGGTGAGGGTCCGGCGCCAAACCGACGGACGGAACCGCTGTCTCGAATCGGTCCAAAGCAGTTGGGTACACAGTTTAAAGTTGCTCTCCACCTACTTGTCTGTAGATGATGTGTCATTCCGACCCGGGTCCGAGCACGCGATCGCCGCGAACGGTCGTGGCCGAGCCCGCGCCGCAGTCGGGCCGGACGGCCCGACGACGGACCCGGTGCCGGAGTATGTCGCGGACCCGTCGTATCAGCCGATGACCGACCTGTCGCCAGCACTCAATGCAATCTGACAATATCCGAACGAGCAAATCGATCCAGCAGCAGACCGGCCGGACGTTCCATCTCGCGACTCGCGTTCTCCCGGAGCGGATCCGCTATCCGACCTACGTGATGTACGCTTTCTTCCGCGTCGCCGACGAGGTGGTGGACCAGCCGGACGGGCCGCCGCCGACCGTCCAGCACGAACGACTGGAGACGATACGTGAGACGGCCCTCGGAAACCGCGAACCCGACGACACGGACGATGGCGCCGTGCTGGCGGCGTTTCAGGACCTCCGCGAGGAACACGACATCCCCGACGAGGAGATAAACGTCTTCATCGACGCGATGGAGATGGACATCGCACAGGCCCGTTACGAGACGTTCGAGGACCTGCGCCAGTACATGCGCGGGTCGGCCGTCGCCGTCGGCAACATGATGACGATAGTGATGGACCCGCCGCAGAAAGAGACGGCCCTCCCCCACGCCGAGGCGCTCGCCGAGGCGTTCCAGCTGTCGAACTTCCTCCGGGACGTCCGCGAGGACATCCACGAGTACGGCCGGGTGTATCTCCCACAGGAGACGCTGGAGCGGCACGGCGTCACGGAGGACCAGCTCGCGAACGCGGAGGTCGACGACGCGTTCCGCGCCGTGATGCAGGAGGAACTGGCCCGCACCGACGAGCTGTACCGCGAGGGCGTCAAGGGCATCAGCTACCTCCCCGAGGACTGCCAGTTCGGCGTCCTGCTGTCGGCGGTGCTGTACGCGGAACACCACCGACTCATCCGTGACCGCGGCTACGACGTGCTGACGGAGACGCCGGAACTCACCCGCCGCCGCCGGCTCTGGTTGCTCGCGCGGACGTGGTGGCACTGGCGGCGCAACGGCGACCCCGAAGCCACCTTCTACGCCGTCAGTGCCGTCTCCGAGCGCGGTCCCAACACCGTCCCGACCGACGTTCACAACCACGGCCAGCCCACCTGGCGCGGATGAGATTCCCGGTCGGCCGCGCTCGGTCAGCACAGCCCCACCGATGACGCCGAGTCTCACCTACCTGCAGTTCCACGCCGTGCTGGTCCTGCCCGCACTGGCCGGACTGGCGCTCACCGCGCGCTATCGACTGGCCAGCCGCCGCGTCGTCCTCTCGGGGACGGCCGTGCTGGCGACGCTGGCGCTCGTCTACACGACGCCGTGGGACAACTACCTCGTCCTCCGCGGCGTCTGGTGGTACGGCGAGGGCACGGTACTGACGCGCCTGTGGGCGGCGCCGCTGGGCGAGTATCTCTTCTTCGTCTTCCAGCCGGTCGGCGTCGGCCTGTGGGTGGCCCGCTACGGCGTCGACACGTCGCGCTCGCTCGCCATCCCACTCCCGACGCGGGCGCTCGGGCTGCTCGCCGCCGGAGTGGTCGCAGCCGTCGGCGTCGCGTTGCTCGCAGCCCCCGCCGGCCTCTACCTCGGGTCGCTATTGGTCTGGAGCGTCCCCATCCTCGCCATCCAGTGGGCCTTCGGGTGGCCGTTCCTCGTCGCCGAGTGGCGCACCGTCGCCATCGGGACGCTCGTGCCGACGCTGTACCTCTGGGTCGCCGACAGCATCGCGCTGGCGCTGGGCGTGTGGACGCTCTCTGACCAGTACACGACCGGCCTGGTGATTCCCCTGCTCGACCTCCCCGTCGAGGAGGCCGTCTTCTTCCTGCTGACCTCGCTGTTCGTCGTACAGGGACTGGTCCTCTACGCGTGGCTCTGTGACAGATGGGGGTGACCGACAGCCTCGCGGCCCCGGCCCGCGAGACGATTCGCCGGACGGTTCTCCTTCCCTCCTGGGTCGCCAGTGCCCTCCTCGTCGTCCCGTTCCTCGGCGGCCTGTCGGTCCCGCCGACGCTCCAGTACGTCCCGCTGGTCGCCAGCGTCCTCCTCCTGGGACTGCCACACGGCGCCGTCGACCACCTCGCCGTCGCGCGGTCCCGCGGCGAGCATCCCGACTGGCGGGCCGTCGCACGGGTGGTCGCGCTCTACGGGCTCGTCGGCGGCGCCTATGCCGTCGGCTGGTTCCTCACCCCTGCGGCGGCCTTCGTCCTGTTCATCGCGGTCACGTGGTTCCACTGGGGGCAGGGCGACCTCTACGCGTTGCGGGCGCTCGCCGACGCCGACCACCTCCGGTCGCCCCTCCAGCGGGTGGCCACCGTCGCCGTCCGGGGCGGTCTACCGATGCTCGTGCCGTTGCTGGCGTTCCCGGCGTGGTACCGCCGGGTCGCCGTGGACCTCGTCGACCTGTTCGCGCCGGGTGCCGTCGCCGCCATCGAGTGGGCGTTCCGGACGGACGTCCGGGCCGCACTGGCCGCCGGCTACGGCGTCCTCGTGGTCGCGACGCTCGCGGTCGGCTACGTCCGCGCGGAGGAACAGGCCGCGTGGCGCCTCGACGCCGCCGAGACGCTCGGACTGGTCGCCTACTTCGCCGTCGTCCCGCCGGTCCTCGCCATCGGCGTCTACTTCTGCCTGTGGCACTCCCTGCGCCACGTCGCCCGCCTGCTACTGGTGGACGACGACGCGGTCGCGGCGCTCCGCGACCGGGACCCGACGGGGGCGTTCACGCAGTTCGCCCGCGATGCCTTCCCGCTGACCGTGGCGTCGCTGTGCTTGCTCGTGGGACTCTACGTTCTCGTCCCGAACCCGCCCGCCACGCTGCCCGAGTGGGTCGCGCTCTACCTCGTGTTCATCGCCGTCGTCACGCTCCCTCACGTCGTGGTAGTGACGGTCATGGACCGGGCGCAAGGCGTCTGGGCGTAGCGTCACACCGGTGGCTCGCGAGGGTGCAGAAACGGGGAGAAAGCCGCGTTACTTGCCCTTGCCGCGGTTGCTGCGCAGCGACGGGCGGGTCTTCTCGGCGCCGGTGCCCTTCGTACCGAGGCCGCGGTTGCGGCGGCCGGCACCGGTCAGCCCGCGGAAGACGCGGTCGGTCTGGTCGTCCTCACAGATCCACGCGAGGTCGTCGTCGTTCTGGATGGCCGGGTGCTCGGGGTCGACGAGGATGACCTCGTGCCACT
Organism: Haloarcula sp. MBLA0163; assembly: GCF_055632435.1. NCBI lineage: Archaea > Methanobacteriati > Methanobacteriota > Halobacteria > Halobacteriales > Haloarculaceae > Haloarcula > Haloarcula sp. MBLA0163. The sequence goes on along the minus strand of NZ_CM145745.1, from coordinate 2,461,242 downwards.
TCTGTCGGCCGTCCTGTCCGACGGAGTAACTGTTGAGGACCCGCAGGTTCGGGAACACCCGAGCGGCGCGCTCTTCGGCGACGCGCTGGATGTCCTTCCGGCGGGTGATACGGGTGACGCCCTGTCGCTTCGAGCGCCGACCGGCCTTGTGGCGGCGCTTGCGAGCGCTGCCCTTCCGGACGGACACGCGAGCGACGACGACGCCCTGCTTTGCCTTGTAACCCTGCGAGCGGGCCTTGTCGAGGCGGGTCGGGCGCTCGATTCGCTCGACGGCGCCCTCGTCGCGCCACTCCTGCTGGCGCTGCCACTGCAGCTCTGCGAGTTTGCCTTCCTTGGGGCTCTGCCACGCGTCTCGGATGTACGAGTATGCACTTCGTGCCATTGTGGTTCACCACGGGCGTTGCGTGGTTCAAGTCGCGTTCGCGACTCACATCCCGACCTGCACACGCAGGTGCCCGCTGGTGCCCGTCGTCCAGCGAGTTACTACGGGATTTTCGGCTCGCGCCCTTAAACCGTTCGGAGCGGACTCGTGCGTGCGGGTCGGTCACACTGACGACTGTCTCGCCCGGGGCTGACCCACCGGACCGGGACGGCTCCACGGCCTGCTGTCGAACGTACGGGCCGTCGCTCGTGTGGTCTGTCTGGACTCGAATCCGACCGGTGTGTCCGCGCCGTGGCTGTTCTCGTCGCCAGAAAGCGATGGTAGTGCCGATTCGACCCGGAAATCGTCACACGGAACGATTCGAAACGTCACTTCCGGAACGAAGACGTCTAAATCGCCCTTCGAAGGTGGCGAAAATTCAATATACCAGAATATGTGCGGAAAAGACAGCTAAATATCGGTATTTGCGACCAGAGCCCGCTCTTAGTCTGAATAATTTGACTAATTATGGGGAATATGGATTTGGTAGTCGAGATATTGCACTGCATGTCGTATTTTGGGTGTCGATATGCAAAATATACCGATACACTACGGAAATCTCTCCCCGTGTTACTCAGGAACCGTATGTACGCTTGTTATAACAGGGCGGGTTGCAGTGACGCTCGCGACCCTCCGACGCGTCCCGGCGATGGGGAGACCGAAGGGATTCTCATAACAGATATACACGCGTTATTCCACTTGTGGAAACAGGTCACCGGCTCGTCAGGGCGACCTGTATCGACTTCGCGGTGCTGAGGACCTGTCCGGCGATGTCCTCTTCGAGGTAGCGGCCGTTCAGACGCTCTACGGGACCGCAGACGCCGATAGCGGCGACCCGGTCGGTGTCGCTGGTCGACACCGCAGTGGCGACGCCGACGATCCCCTCGTACTGTTCTCCTCTGCAGAATGCCACGGTGTCGTCCCGGACGCTCCGGAGCGTGGCCTTGAGTTCCGCGGGTTCGGTTATCGTCGCACTCGTCGGCGCGACGAGGTCCGTCGCGTCGAGGACGTCGTCGATACGGTCCTGAGGGAGCGACGAGAGGATCGCCTTCCCGGGTGCGTTTACGTGCAGCGGGAGCCGCTCGCCCTCACGGTATCGTGGCGACCACCCTTCGGTGGCCTCGGCGATGTATATCGGCACGCCTTCGGTTTCTTCAAGGACGAACATGACAGACGTCTCCCCGGACGCCGCAGCGAGGTTGTCCAGTTGCTGGCGCGCGGACTGGTACACCGGTATCTTCGCCCGGGTCTGGGACCCGATACTCAGGCTTCGGAGCGACGGTTCGTACCGGCTCCCACGCTTGACGACGTATCCGCGGCTACGCAGCGTCGAGAGGTGATTGTGGACCACGCTCTTCGAGACGTCGAGGCGGTCGGCGAGCGTCGTCACGCCCATCGGCTCCGGAGCGTCGGCGAGGAGCTCCAATAGGTCCAACGACGTCTCCGTCGCATCGATGGTGTAGTCGGGTGTGTCGGCCATGTCCGTTGTGTACAGGCCCCACGGGTAAAACTCTGTTCGTTACAGCAGAACATCCTCGACAGTGTGAACTAATACCACGGTCGTATTTATCACGAATTATCAAACATAATTGATTCGTTCTACCAATTCTGATTGGAATATTCGCGTTCTGTAGAGAAGAACGAGCCTGCCGTGAGTGGTCTCGATTCGGTTCTCTCCGCCGGAGCGGGCTCGAGGCGCCCACAATACCGACGTATAAATCACGAGCTATCGTACGGTCGGCCGGCGAACGGTACAGCGGGAACAGTCGACGTCGGTCAGTCGCCGCCGGGGACGACGACCTTCTTGAGACCCTCCGTGTTCTCCATCCGCTCGAACGCCGACGGGAGGTCCTCGAGGCCGATACGCTCGGTGACGAGCGTCTCGGTGTCGATGCGGTCGTGCTGGAGCAGCGTCACTGCACGCTCGAAGTCCTCGGTGTTCAACGCGAACGACCCGCGGTAGCCCACCTCGTCGAAGAAGATGTCGAAGGGGCTGACTTCCATCGTGACCTCCTGGTCGGGAACGCCGAAGATGAGGGTCGACCCGCCCTTCGCCGTCACGGCGTTGGCCTGCCCGATGGTCGGGACGAGACCGATGGCCTCCGCGCCGACGTCGACCTTGCCGCCGGCCGCCTCGGGGATGGCCTCCTCCGGGTCTTCCTCGTTCGGGTCAACGACGACGTCCGCGCCGAGTTCGGCGGCGTATTCCCGCCGCTCCTCGTCGAGTTCGGAGACGACGATGGGCGCGGCGCCGGCGTTGCGGAACGCCTGCAGCAACAGGAGACCGATGGGACCGGCGCCGATGATAGCGACGCTGTCGCCGGGGGTGAGGTCCACCTGTTCGACGCCGTGCAGACAGCAGGCCAGCGGTTCGGCGAGGGCGGCCCGTTCGAAGGACATGTCCTCGATGGGCTCGAGGCTGATGGCCGGAGCGCGGACGTACTCGGCGAACGCGCCGTCGAGTACCGTCTCGGCAGCGCCACCGATGCTGGTGTTGTTGTCACAGAGGTGCGTGTCACCGCGCTTGCAGTACGAACAGGTGGTACACGGCACCGTCGGGTTGATGGCGACTCGGTCGCCCGCTTCGAAGCCAGTGACGTCGCTCCCGACAGCCGCGACGGTGCCGGCCGCCTCGTGGCCCGGAACCACCGGCGTCTCGACGGGGAACGTGCCGTGGTACATGTGGTAGTCGGTCATGCAGACGCTGCAGGCACCGACCTCGACGACCACCTCGCCGGCCCCCGGTTCCGGTCGCTCCCGTTCCTGTACCTCTATCTCGCCGACGCCTGTCAGAGCGGAGGCGCGCATCATTCGGCCCTCCGGTCGCTTCGAGTGGTCGGTCGCGTGGTGCGCTTCGCAGTGCGTCTATCTCGTATCATGGGTGCTCTCTCGAACTCGTTCGTGCTGTCCCGACGGTGGCGTGAACGACTCGCACACTGTCGGCGTCCGCCTCGCCGCCGATACCGGCGGGCCGATGCCGGTCGGCACCGCCTCGGCTGGTCAGCGACGAGAGTTGTCTTGTCGGTCCAACGAATCGGACTATCCCAGTCGCACAATAAATAGTTTTTGCCGGTGTCGCCGCGGGCCTACCGGTCGTCCAGCCGCCAGCTGTCGATCGGGACCTGTCCGCCGTCGACGCGGAGTTCGTGGCCGTTGATGTAGTCGCTGGCCGGCGACGCGAGGAACACCATCGCGTTGGCGACGTCCTCCGGGTCGGCGAACCGACCGAGCGGGTTGTTGTCCAGTATCTGCTGGGTGACGGCGTCGCTGAACTCGTCTGTCATCCGCGTGTCCGCCCAGCCCGGCGCGACGGCGTTGACCCGGATTCCCTCGCGCCCGAGTTCCAGCGCGAGGCTCTTCGTCAGTCCGAGCAGACTGAACTTGCCGACGTCGTACGCCGGCGACATCCCGACGCCGTTCTTGGTGTGGATGGAGGTGGTGTTGATGATCTTCCCGTACCCCTGGTCGACCATCCCGTCGACTACCTCGCGGATGCAGTTCAACGCACCGTAGAGGTGGACGTCGAGGTTCAACTCGAAGGTGTCGTCGTACTGTTCGTCGAGGAATGGACCGGCGTCGCCGACGCCGGCGTTGTTCAGCAATACGTCGATGGTACCCAGCTCTTCGGTCGCTGTCTCGACCATGGCCGCGACTTCGGCGTCGTCACTCACGTCGGCGCCGATACCGACGGCGTCCGCACCGCTCTCTCGAAGCTCGGCGGCGGTCGATTCCGCTACCTCGGTGTCGACGTCGTTGACCACAACGTCCGCTCCGTTCTGTGCGAACTTCTCCGCCGCTGCCTTCCCCATCCCTCTGCCGCTACCGGTGATGAGGACGGTCCGGTCTGTGAGATCGTACTCCATACACCGACGGAATTGATATCTGTTCTATATATCTGTTTGGGTGGCGTGCACTTCTATAACATGCTCGACAAATGATTAAGTTTATTATCGATGGGGAGTTTGGTCACGAAGGAGAGATACACCAATGGCAGACGACAGCAGCAGATACTCGCAGAAAAGGCGTAAGTTCCTCAAAGCGACGAGTGTCGGCCTTCTCGGCGGTCTCGCGGGATGTACGCGAGGCGGCTCCGGGGGTGGCGACGGCTCGAGCGGGGACGGCTCGAGCGGTGACGGCTCTAGCGGCGACGGGAGCTCCGAGGAGGACCTCCCGATCCCGCTGAGCGAGTACGACAGCGCCGACATCGACTGGCAACAGTTCGAGGGCGACACGATAAACATCGGTGCGGTCCAGCATCCGTGGGTGTCGGCGATCAAGCCGGCCATCCCGACGTTCGAGGCGCTGACCGGCATCGACGTCCAGTGGAACATCCTGCCGGAGAACCAGTTCCGGACCAAGCGACAGACCGACGCGAGTACGGGTGCCGGGCAGTTCGACGTCTTCTTCATGGACCAAGTCGTCAACCAGTTCCGCGAGGAGGGCTGGCTCCAGCCGCTCGACCCGTACTTCAACGACGGGAGCCTCTACGACGAGAGCTTCTACAAGCCCGACGACCTCTTCGAGTCGTCGCGCTGGCAGGCCCACGGCGGTGGGTACAGCGACAACTGGACCGGCCTGCCCATCACGGTCGAGGTCCAGACCCAGTTCTACCGCCAGGACCTCTACGACAAGCACGGTCTGGAGGTCGCCGAGACGTGGCAACAGCACCGCGAGAACGCGAAGGTCATCCACGAGGAGGAGTCCGACATCGTCGGCACGGCCGGTCGTGGTCAGAAGGGCTACGGGATGAACATCTACATCCTGAACACGCTCCTCCGCCAGAAGGGGACCAGCCTCTGGACCGACTTCCCGACCGACTCGGGGCTCGACACCGACGGCGTCATCGAGGCCGCCGAGTACTACACGAGCCTGCTCCAGGACTACGGCCCGGACGGCGCGTCGACCCAGACCTGGTCGGACGTTCTCACGACGATGCAGGAGGGCCGCGCCGGCCACATCGTCGCGGACGCCAACATGTTCTGGGGCGGCCTGACCAGCGACGAGTCCAGCGTCAAGGACACCGTCCAGATCGCGAAGGTGCCCAAGCCGGAAGGCGGCGAGCTGAACCCGAACGCGTTCAACTGGCAGATCTCCACGTCCACGAACGCCTCGAACTCGGAGCAGGCCTTCCTGTTCATGCTGTGGGCGACGTCCCCGCCGACCGACCTCTGGATAAACACGGAGAGCAGCGGCGTGTTCTCGGTGCGTGAGTCCACCTGGGAGAACGACGACTACATCTCGAAAGTCGGTGAGGACTACGCGTCGGTCTCGCTCGAATCGCTCAAGGTCGCTTCGCCCGACCCGTTCGACCGCAAGTACCCCGAGTGGGGCCAGCGCTACTCCGAAGAGCTCCAGCGGGCCATCGCCGGCCAGAAGGAAGCCGCGAAGGCGATGCGAGACGCCGCGGCGGCCGCCGAAGACATCTACAGCGGCTGAGGCCAAGCACTATACCCGTCACGGGTTACATTTTCAAACACATCATGAGTACACCAACGCAAACTGAAACGACCAACACAGAAGGCCTCGCCAGAGTCCGGGACCTGTGGAACGACTACCTCCCGTACTGGTTCATGGCGCCGATGGTGCTGGTGATGGTAAGTATCACCTTCTTCCCCGGTGCCTACGACCTGTACCTCTCGCTGATCGCGGAGCCCACGCTGAACGTCTTCGCGGCCGACTTCGTCGGCCTCGATAACTTCCGGACGGCGTTCACCCGAGGCGGTGCGTTCCACTCGTTCGTCATCACGGTCACCGTGGTCGTGAGCGCCCTGGTCCTCGAGAGCCTGCTCGGGTTCTTCCTGGCAGCCTTCGTCGCCGGCGTCGAATCCACGCGGATGAAGTCGTTCTACCGGGTCCTGTTCATCCTCCCGATGGCAGTCGCCCCCGTCTCGCTCGCGACCATCGGCCGACTGATGCTGAACACCGAGATCGGGATCATCCCGTACGTCATCAACACGGCGACGCCCTTCACCTCGCCGGCGTTCCTCTCGGACCTGCCGCTGCTGACGGTCATCCTGCTGGACACGTGGAACTGGACGCCGTTCATGTTCATCATCTTCTACGCCGGCCTCTCGTCGGTGCCCGACACGCTCGTCGAGGCGTCACGGGTCGACGGCGCGCCGCTGTGGCGGCGCTACGTCCACGTCATTATCCCGTACATGAAGCCGGTCGTGTTCGTCGCCGCCCTCATCAGGCTGATCGACCTGTTCCGGACGTTCGGCGTCGTGTACGGCCTGACACAGGGCGGCCCGGGGACGGCCACCCAGCTCGTGAGCATCAACATCTACGAACAGATGTTCATCAACAACCAGGTCGGCGTGGCGGCCGCGATCGCGGTCGTGTACCTCGTCTTCGTCATCGCCATCGCGAACATCGTCATCGCGAAGGTCGGCTTCGAGGGGGTGTGGGATTGATGGCCACCCAAGACATCGACCCGGGATCCGCCCAGCGGCTCGACAAGGACACGCGGGAGACGCTCGTGAAGGTCGTCCGACACGCCTTCCTGCTCTCGTGGTCGTTCGTCGTGCTGTTCCCGCTGTACTGGCTGGCCTCTATGTCGCTGAAGCCCCCGGGACAGGCGAACTCGCTCCCGCCGGACTGGGTCTTCCTGCCGACGGTGTACAACTACATCGAGCTCGCCCAGCAATCGGACTTCGTCGGGGCGTTCGTCAACAGTCTCGTCATGGTCGGGGCGTCGGTCGTCCTCGTCCTGGCCATCGGCGTGCCGGCGGCGTACGTCCTCTCGCGGTACGACATCCCGATGGAACGGGACGTGCTCGTGTGGATACTCTCCTCGCGGATGCTCCCGCCCATCGCCGTCGTGCTCCCGTTCTTCATCATCTTCCGGGAGCTCAACCTGTTCGACACCCGCATCGGGATGGTGCTGATGTACATCAGCATCAACCTCTCGCTGGTCGTGTGGGTGATGAAGGCGTTCTTCGACGGCATCCCCGAGACGCTGGAGGAGGCCGCCCGCGTCGACGGCGCGACCCAGTTCCAGGGCTTCCGGAAGGTCGTCCTGCCGGCAGCCAAGCCGGGCATCTTCTCCGTGGCCATCATCAGCTTCATCTTCGCGTGGATCGAGCTGCTGTTCGGGCTCGTGCTGACGAGTTTCGAGGCGGTGCCGGTGACGCTGTTCGTCTACTCGTTCATCGGCTCTCGCTCCATCGAGTGGTCGATGCTCGCGGCCGCGTCGATGTCGATGATCATCCCCGTGGCGATCTTCCTCATCGCGGTCAACAAGTACCTCGCTGCCGGTCTCAGCTTCGGTGTGGTGATCAAGGAATGAGCACGACTCCAGACGGACGGCAGGCATCGCTCGCGAACCACACCCTCGCAGCGGGGTTAGATTCAGGTAGCTGCACAACGGAGGTACGATAATGGCTAGAATCACGATAGACGACGTAACGAAACGGTTCGGTGAGGGCGACTCGTCGGTCGTCGCGGTCGACGACGTCTCCCTGGACATCAGAGACGGCGAGTTCGTCGTCTTCGTCGGGCCGTCGGGGAGCGGGAAGTCGACGCTGATGCGGATCGTCGCCGGACTCGAGACGCAGAGCGACGGCAACATCGAGATCGGTGACGCCATCGTCAACCAGCTCGGCCCGCGCGCTCGGGACATCGCGATGGTGTTCCAGAACTACGCGCTGTACCCCAACATGACCGTCGAGGAGAACATGTCGTTCGGACTGAAGATGTCCACGGACATGTCCGACGAGGAGATAGAGGAGACGGTCACCTCGGCCGCGGAGATGATGGACATCGACGAGCTGCTGGACAACCGCCCCGGCGAACTCTCGGGCGGCCAGCAACAGCGTGTCGCGCTCGGGCGCGCCATCGTCCGTGACCCGAACGTCTTCCTGATGGACGAACCGCTGTCGAATCTGGACGCCAAGCTCCGGGCGGAGATGCGCACCGAGATCAACCGGCTGCAGAACGACCTCGGGGTCACCACGCTCTACGTCACCCACGACCAGACGGAGGCGATGACGATGGGTGACCGGCTGGTCGTCCTCAACTACGGCGAACTGCAACAGGTCGGCACGCCGCTGGAGTGTTTCTACCGGCCGGCCAACCAGTTCGTCGCCGGCTTCCTCGGGTCGCCCTCGATGAACTTCTTCGAGGGGGAGGTCGAGGGCGGGACGCTGCGTGCCGACGGGTTCGACTTCGACCTGACCGAGCGGATGCAGACGTCGGTCGGCGACCGGAGCGCACTCGTCCTCGGGGCACGGCCCGAGGACATCTCGCTACACGACGAACCCGTGACTGACCACGAGTTCGAGGCGGTCGTCGACGTCGTCGAACCGATGGGGAGCATCTCCTACGTCTACCTGAAGGCGGTCAACCAGAGCCACGAACAGACGTTCATCGTCGAGATCGACGGCCAGCGTCCCATCAGCGAGGGCTCCCGGGTCTACGTCGAGATCCCCGACGAGGACGTCCACCTCTTCGACGCCGGCTCCGGCGAGACGATCCACCAGCGGAAACTGGACTCGGACGCCGAAGTCGCCCTCGAAGACGGGATGCAGACCGTCAGCAGCTCCTCGGACTGACTCCCGCGACGGGAGCAGTCCCGCCATCGCACGTATCACCGACAGAGTATCCGCGATTCCACACACGACACATGTCATCACAGAACCTTTCGTACCACGAGACACGTAGTGCCATCTGCGAGTACGGCCGGAGCCTGCTCGACGACGACCTGACGACCGGGACGGGCGGCAACCTCAGCGCCCGCCTCGACGAGGACCACGTCGCTATCAGCCCCTCTGGCATCCCGTACGCGGACATCGAACCCGCCGACGTCCCCGTCGTCCACACCGACGGCACCGTCGTCGAGGGGGACGCCGACCCCTCCACCGAACTGCCGATGCACCTCGAGGTGTACGACCAGCGCCCCGACGTCGGCGGCGTCGTCCACACGCACTCGCCGTACGCGACCACGTTCGCGTCGCTCGGCGAGGCGATTCCGGCCTCCCACTACCTGCTGGCGTTCACCGGGTCCGAGGTGCCCGTCGCCGAGTACGAGACCCACGCGACCCAGGCCCTCGGCGACGCGGCCGTCGACGCCCTCGGCGAGGACTACAACGCGACGTTGCTGCGGAACCACGGCGTCCTGACCGCCGACGGCTCGCTGGCGGACGCCTACAACGTCGCGCTGATGGTCGAGTACTGCGCCCGCATCCACTATCAGGCCTGTGCCATCGGTGACCCCGAGATACTGCCCGACGCCGAAATCGACCGCCTGCAGGGGAAACTCGACAGCTACGGACAGTGAGCACGCCATGAACCACGTCGCCATCGACATCGGTGCGAGCGGGGGCACGGTGTACCTCGGGAGCGTGACGCCGACCGACTTCGACGTCCGCGAGGTCCACCGGTTCGACAACCGGCCGGTCGAGCAGGACGGCCGCTACGTCTGGGACCTCGCGGCGCTCCGCGAGCGGATGGTCGACGGCCTCGAAGCCGCGGGCGACCGGGCCGACGACGTCGACACGGTCGGCATCGACACGTGGGGCCTCGACTTCGGCCTGCTCGCCGACGGCGAGGTCCTGCGGGACCCGGTTTCCTACCGGGACCCGGACGCGACGGCGACCCGCGAGGCGCTGTTCGAGGCCGTCGACGAGCGCCGGGTCTTCGACGCCACCGGCATCACCAACTGGAACACGCCGAACACGCTGTGGCAGCTCCACACGCTCGCCCACGAGGACCCCGCACTCCTCGAACGGGCCGACAGCCTGCTCATGATGCCCCAGTTGCTGACCACGCTGCTGGGCGGCCGACCCTGTGGCGAGGTGACCGTCGCCTCGACCACCCAGATGGTCGACCCGGGCGAACGTGCGTGGGCGACCGACCTGCTCGACGAACTCGCCCTCCCGACCGACCTCCTCCCGGCGCTCGAGGAGCCCGGCCAGCGACTGGGTCCGGTCGCCGACGACGTGGCCACGGCGCTCCAGTCGACGCCGGACCTCGTCACGCCGGCGAGCCACGACACGGCGGCGGCCGTCGCCGGCCTCCCGCTCTCCGAGGACGCTGCCTTCCTCAACACGGGGTCGTGGTTCATCCTCGGCGTCGAGCGCGACGCGCCGGTCCGCACCGACGCGGCCTTCGAACACGGCGTCTCGAACGAGCTGGGCGTCGACGGCACCGTCCGCCTCCTGACGAACGTCAACGGCTTCTTCCTGCTCGAGGAGTGCCGCGAGGCGTGGCGCGAGGCCGGCGACCCCGTCGACTACGACCACCTGCTGTCGGCCGCCCGGGACGCCCCGGCGCGAGCCGCGCTCGTCGACCCGGACGCCGACGCGTTCGGCATCGACGCGCCGATGCCCGAGCAGATTCGTGACTACTGCCGGCGGACCGACCAGCCGGTGCCGACCGGACAGGGCGGTATCGTCCGCTGTCTGCTCGACAGCCTCGTGGCGAAGACGGCGCTGGAACTCGACGCCCTCGCGTCGGTCGTCGAGGACCCGCCGTCCAGCATCAACCTCGGCGGCGGCGGCGTCCGTAACGACCTGTTCTGTCAGTTGCTCGCCGACGCGACCGAGATGCCGGTCGTCGCCGGTCCGGTCGAGGCCACGGCCGTCGGCAACCTCCTGACGCAGGCGCTGGCCGTCGACACGCTCCCGGACCTCGCGGCGGGCCGCCGACTGGTCGAGTCGGCGTTCGAGACGACGCAGTACGAGCCCACCGACGTCGAGGGGTGGGCGCGCGCGAAAGAACGGGTGACCGGACTCGCGGCGGACTGACGCCGACGCGGCCGTATCGGTCTCCGAGATCGGAACGACCCGCTACCGCGAGGTGTACCCGCCGTCCATGACGACGGTCGACCCGGTCATGTACGAGGAGGCGTCCGACGCGAGGTAGACGACCAGCTCCTTCAGTTCCTCCGGGCGACCCAGCCGCCCCATCGGCGTGTTCTCCAGCCACGCCTCCTCCATCTCGGGGTCCTCCGCCAGCACCTCGTCGACGAGCTCCGTCCGCATGTACCCCGGCGCGATGGCGTTGACCCGGACGCCGCGGTCGCCCCACTCGACGGCCAGCGACTGTGTCAGCATCCGGACCCCGGCTTTCGTGGTGTTGTAGCTGGCCTGCTTCTGGGGGACGTTGACGTCGAACCCGGACATCGAGGAGATGTTGACGATGCGTCCCTCGCCGCGTTCGAGCATCTGCTGGCCGACGTGCTTCGCACAGAGGAAGACGCCGTCTAAGTTGACGGCGACGATGCGCCGCCACGACTCGATGCTGGTCTCCTCCGCCGCCGAGTTCTCGACGATGCCCGCGTTGTTGACGAGGACGTCGATGGGACCGAGTCGGTCCGTCACGTCCGCGACCATCGCCTCGACCGACGCCTCGTCAGTGACGTCGACCTCGGTGGCGACGACGTCCGTCTCGCCGTCGAGTTCCTCGGCGGTCCGTTCGGCCTTCTCCAGGTTCACGTCGGCGATGGCGACGTCGGCGCCCATCTCCGCGAGGCCGCTCGCCATCTGTTTCCCGAGTCCCTGTGCCGCGCCGGTGACGATAGCCGTCTCTCCGTCGAGGGAGAAACTGTCGACGATACTCATGCTAACAGCCATGCTAACGGTTTCCACGGTCATAAAATTGTATCCTCGCAGGCGCGTGCACGCCGTCACTCCGCGACCGGTGCCCTCCCGACCTTCCGTTTCAAGTGGACACCTCACTATGTGCCACCCATGCAAATAACCGACTACGAACTGTTCGCCGTTCCGCCCCGGTGGCTGCTGCTCAAGTTGGAGACGGACACGGGCGTCGTCGGGTGGGGCGAGCCGATTATTCCGGGACGACTGGAGTCGGTCCGGGCCACCGTCGCAGAACTCGTCGAGGGGTACCTCCTCGGGGGGGACCCGTGCCGGACGGAGTACAACTGGCGAAAGCTCTACCAGAGCGGCTACTTCCGGAACGGCCCGGTCCTGATGAGCGCGCTGGCCGGCATCGACCAGGCGCTCTGGGACATCAAGGGCAAGCACCACGGTGTCCCGGTCCACGAGCTGCTGGGCGGCCACGTCCGCGACCGGCTGCTCGTCTACCAGTGGGTCGGCGGCGACGACCCCGACGACATCGCCGAGTCCGCTCGGCAGGGGTACGAGCGGGGGTACCGCGCGTTCAAGTCCAACGTCTGCGGCGAGTTCCGGCCCCTGGAGACGACGGCGAAGCGGGACAGGGCCATCGACCGGGTCGCCACCCTCCGGGAGGCCGTCGGCGACGACTGCCTGCTCGGGGTGGACTTCCACGGCCGCGTCTCGAAATCGATGGCGTTCGAACTCGTCCGCCGACTCGAACCGTACAACCTCGTCTTCGTCGACCAGCCCGTGCTGCCCGAACACTCCGAGTTCCTCCGCCGACTCAACAACCAGACCACCGTCCCGATATCGACCGGCGAGCGGTTCTACTCGCGATACGACTTCAAGCAGATGCTCGCCGACGACGCGGTGTCGGTCATCCAGCCGAACGTTTCCCACGTGGGCGGTATCAGCGAGATGCGGAAACTCGTCTCGATGGCCGAGGCCTTCGACGTCGCCGTGGTCCCGCACTGTCCACTCGGTCCCGTCGCCTTCGCCGCGAGCCTCCAGGTCGCGTTCAGCTCCCAGGGGGTCGTCCTGCAGGAGCAGGACCTCGACATCGACGACCCGGAGTCGAGCCAGCGCCTCGCCCTGCTCGAGGACCCCGAGACGTTCGAGTTCGAGGACGGGTACGTCGAGCGCCCGACGGGGCCCGGCCTCGGCATCGACGTCGACGAGGCGTACGTCCGGGAGAAGGCACAGACGGAGGTCAACTGGTACAACCCGGTGTGGCATCACGAGGACGGCAGCCTCGCCGAGTGGTGAGCGGCGACCCCTGGAGTTTTAGTAGGCGTGTGACGAATCCGCACACATGCGCACCGCAGTGTTAGCCGAACCTACGGAGTTCGAACTCGAAGACCGTCCGCGACCGTCACCCGGCCCCGACGACGTCCTCGTCGCCGTCCGCGACGTCGGCATCTGTGGGTCGGACGTCCACTACTACGAGCACGGGCGTATCGGCGACTACGTCGTCGAGGACCCGCTCGTCCTCGGTCACGAGAGCGCCGGCGAGGTGGTCGAGGTAGGCGAGCACGTCACCGGTCTCGAACCGGGCGACCGCGTCGCGCTCGAACCGGGCGTCCCCTGTCGCCGCTGTGCCCACTGCAAACGCGGCGACTACCACCTCTGCGAGGACGTCACGTTCATGGCCACACCGCCCCACGACGGCGCGTTCACCGAGTACGTCGCGTGGCCGGCGGACTTCGCCTACGAGCTGCCCGACTCCGTCTCCACCGCCGAAGGCGCGCTCTGCGAACCGCTCTCGGTCGGTATCCACGCCTGCCGTCGCGGCGGCGTCGGGACCGGTGATACGGTAGTGATCACCGGTGCCGGTCCCATCGGCCTCATGGTGATGGAGGCGGCCCGCGCCGCCGGCGCGACGGACGTGGTCGTCACCGACGTCGTCGAAGAGAAGCTGTCGTTCGCCGAGGACCGCGGAGCCGACCTGGCCGTCGACGTCACCGAGACGGACCTCGAAGCGGCCGTCGACGACTACACCGACGGCGTCGGGGCCGACGTCGTCGTCGAGGCGTCCGGGGCCGAACCGTCCATCAGGTCGACGCTCGACGCCGTCCGGCGCGGCGGCACCGTCGTCCTCGTTGGTCTGGCCGACGAAGCGAACGTTCCCTTCGACGTCCTGGAGGTCATCGACAACGAGATCGACGTCCACGGGTCGTTCCGCTACAAGAACACCTACGACGCTGCCGTCGACCTCCTCGCGGACGGCGTCGTCGACGTCGCGGGCATCGTCGACTTCGAGTCCTCGCTGGCCGACATCGACGACGCCTTCCAGCGTGCGATGGACCCGACCGTTGTCAAGGGTATGATAACGTTCGACCCGTGAATCGCGCCCGCGGTACTGACCCCGCGTCTCCGTAGCCACCGCCCGGCGTGTGCACGGCGTTCCACCATCGCTGCACTCGTTCCGAGGGCCAATCGTTGCCCGGCGGGGCCCGCCACCCGGAGAGCAACTGCCTCCTGTCGGATTTACAGTCGTAAGTATAGAGTGCAGAAACGCTTTACAAATTTAGAGTCTAATAGTGGCGCATATGTAGATAAATATCCGAATCTAGGATTGAAAAACGAGTTAGCTCTCGAAAGCTGAGAACATTGGATGCAAAGTGACTAAATATAGGTGCATCTGTCCTGTGCCCGTGGGCGGATAGCTGTGCGAAAACCATCCGACGTCGGATTCCTGCCGACTGAAAACGCCACGGGCCCGTTATATACGGGGCGTCCTTTCGTCCGGATATGCCACGAGTGGTCGCCAGCGACGACCCGATGATCGACGTCGCGCTGCTCCGCGAGGAACTGGATGCCGAGGTAGTCGCCGCGGAGACGAGCGACGAAGCCGCGCTGTTGGCGGCGGCCGAGGGGGCCGACGCCCTCGTCGTCGACGTGAACACGCCCGTGACGGCGGCGGTGCTCGAGGAACTCGAGGACCTGCGCATCGTCGCCCGGGCGGGGGTGGGCATCGACAACGTCGACGTGGCCGCGGCGGCCGAGAACGGCGTCGCGGTGACGAACGTCCCCGAGTACTGCACCGACGAGGTGGCGACCCACACGGTGACGCTCCTGCTGGACTGCATCCGGACCGTCGCCGCCTACGACCGGGACGTGCGGGCCGGCAACTGGGGCTGGGAGCGGACCCGTCCGGTCCACCGGGTCCGCGGCCGGACGCTCGGGCTGGTCTCCTTCGGCCCCATCGCCCGTCGCGTCCGCGAGCAGATGCGCGGGTTCGGTGTCGACGTGGTCGCCTACGACCCGTACGTCGACGAGACGGCGATGGCCGAGGCCGACGTCGAGAAGGTCGCGCTGGACGACCTGTACGAGCGCGCGGACTACGTCTCCCTGCACGCGCCCCTGACCGACGACACCCGCGGGATGGTCGACGCCGCGGCGCTCGACGCGATGCAGGACCACGCCGTCCTCGTCAACACCGGCCGGGGCGGCCTGATAGACGAGGAAGCCCTGCTCGAGGCCCTGCGAGACGACAGTATCGCGGCCGCCGGACTGGACGTCCTCCGGCGGGAACCCCCGGAGACGGACCACCCGCTGACCGACCTCGAGAACTGTATCGTCACGCCCCACGCCGCGTGGTACTCCGAGGAGGCCCGCGCGGACCTGAACGCCACCGTCGCCGCCAACGTCGAGGCGGCGCTGGCCGGCGAGACGCCGCCGGACTACATCGACCCGGACACCGACTGGCTCTGAGGCCGGTCAGCACGAGTCGAACGCCCGGCGCTCGCTCCCGAGTGCGTCGCCGCGGGTGAGCGTCGTCCGGACGTCGCGGGCGAGGTTGCCGAGGTAGGCGGCGACGCCGGGGTCGCAGGTGCCGGCGCGTCTGGCCTGTCGGTAGTCACAGCACAGCGCGACGGGCAGGACGGGGAGGACGAACACGCCGGCGACGGCGACACCGAGCTCCAGCGGGTGGCCCGCAGGGACGGCCAGCGCCGCTCCGAGGAGGAGGGCCCACAGGACGGCCCCGTGGACCACGGTCGGGCGCCAGTTGTGGGCCGGCGCTCGACCCCGGGACGCGTCGCTCGCTGGCGGGTCGCGCTCCGGTCGGGGCGCTTGCGACGACTCACACGACATACCATAGTGGACGGGCCCCACCGGTATGACGACCCGTTCGGCACACGCCGAAATCGGCCGTGGATATAAGCCGCTCCGTCGAGTAGCACGGCCAATGCGCGAGTTCATCTTCACCATCGACTACGAACGCGGGGTCGACCCCCTGATGGACGTGTTCATCGACTACCCGGAGACCCACTCCCGGACCATCGCCTGCAACGTCACGAACGACGGGATGTGGCGGCTGGAACGGGTCGCCGGCACGGAGGCGGCGCTGGACAGACTCGACGAGGTGTTCGACGGCCCCGTCCAGTGCACGGAGTGCATCGGGACCCGGGACTGCGACACGGAGTGGCACTACGAGGTCATCGCGTCGGAGCAGGGCCGCCGTACCGTCTACAGCTATCGGTCGGAGGCAGGCGACTGTCACTCCATCCCGCGGCTGGCCATCGAACACGTCGGCAACGGCGTCCTCTGTGAGACGGAACGCCGGGGGAGCCGGTGTGAGTGGCGCCTCCTCCTCTGTAGCGACGAGGGCGTCGACGACCTGTTCGCGGCGCTGGAGGCGGAACTACGGCCCGGCCTGACCGTCGAGTTCCGCCAGCTCGGCGAGCCGTCCTACTGGACCGACGAGTCCGTGACGCTGGCGGAACTCCCGCCCGAACAGCAGGCGGCCGTCGAGGCGGCCGTCGAACACGGCTACTACCGCACCCCGCGGGACGTCTCGCTGACCGACCTCGCGGAGACGCTCGACGTCTCGCGGTCGACGCTGCAGTACCGGCTCCAGCGGGCCGAGGCGTGGATCGTCCGCTCGTTCGTCACCCGGTCGATGGGCCCCGTCGAGGCCGACGAGTCCGTCGCGGAGGGGACCCGGCTGCGCGTCGGTCGCTCGGGTGTGTGAACGATACCCACTATCGTTTGGCATACGCCGAACTAGTGCTGATACTGGTAGCCCGTCTCTACTGTTGTACGCACGCGGGTGGTGGCGGTACCGCTCGCTCGTCATCTATCATGACCACACTCAGCACACACGACGCCGAGGAACGGGGTAGCACCGTCGACGAGGAGACAGCGGCGGAGGCGAGTGAGGGGCAGGTCTGTCCGGACTGTGGGGGCCACCTCACCCACGACGCGTCTCGCGGCGAGACGGTCTGTGCAGACTGTGGGCTGGTCGTCGACGAGAACGCCATCGACCGCGGCCCCGAGTGGCGCGCGTTCGACTCCGCCGAGCGCGACAAGAAGTCCCGCGTCGGCGCGCCGACGACCAAGCTGATGCACGACGAGGGCCTCTCGACGAACATCGGCTGGCAGAACAGGGACGCCAACGGGAACTCGCTGTCCGCCAGCCAGCGCGAGAAGATGCAGCGCCTGCGGACGTGGAACGAGCGGTTCCGCACCCGCGACCACAGCGAGCGCAACCTCAAGCAGGCGCTGGGCGAGATCGACCGCATGGGGAGCGCCCTCGGCGTCCCCAAGAGCGCCCGCGAGACGGCCGGCGTCGTCTACCGTCGGGCGCTGGACGAGGGCCTCCTGCCCGGCCGCTCCATCGAGGGCATCGCCACGGCGTCGCTGTACGCCGCCGTCCGGCAGGCGAACCTCCCCCAGACCATCGACGACATGGTGGTCGTCAGCCGCGTCGACGAACAGGAGTTCACCCGCGCCTACCGCTACATCAACCGCGAGCTCTCGCTGGAGATCGGCCCGCCGGACCCCGCCGACTACCTCTCGAAGTTCGTCTCGGAACTGGACGCCAGCGACGAACTGGCGATGCGGGCCCACGACCTGCTGGAGACGGGGAAGGCCGAGAACGTCCACAGCGGCAAGAGCCCCGTCGGACTGGCCGCCGCCGCCATCTACGCCGCTGGCCTACTGGTCAACGAGGAACTCACCCAGGAGACGGTCAGCGACGCCACCGACGTCAGCACCGTCACCATCCGCGACCGCTACCGGGAGCTCCTCGAGGCCGAGTCCGACCGCGACCCCGTCGATACGAGCGCGTCGAGCAGCTCGAACGCGAGCGCGTAGCGAGCGATACGACCCTCGGAGGCAACCGGTAGGACGCCCGTACCGAAGCCCGCGCTCTTTTAGTCCCACCGCGCAGATACTCCGCTATGACTCGTTCGGGGTCGGGGGCGAGCCGCCCGGCCGACCTGCTACTGCTCGTCGCGAGCGTGGTGCTCGTCGGCGTCGTCGCCTTCTCGCCGGCCGGTGAGTGGACGCCACTCGCCATCGTCGTGGGAATCCCCTTCGTCCTGCTCGTGCCGGGGTACGCGCTCGTCTCGGCAGTGTTCCCACGGGCCGGGGAGACGGCACCGGGGGCGACGGCGCGGACCTCGTGGCTGGCCCGGCTCGGCCTGAGCGTCGGCGGGAGCGTCGTCGCCGTGGCTGTCGTCGGCGGCGTCCTGGACTTCACCGTCTGGGGGTTCCAGCGGCCGGCCGTCGTCGGCGGTCTGTGCCTCGTGACGCTCGCCGCGACGGCCGTGGCGTGGGCCCGCCGTCTGCGAGTGCCGGTCGACGTGCGGGCGGGTACCGACCTCGGCAGCGTGCGCGACCGGGCCGTCGCCGTCACCGACGAGGGGGCCCTCGGCATCGCGCTGACGGTCCTGGTCCTCGTCGCCGGCGTCGGCGCCGTCGGCGTCGTCGCACAGGAGGCCACCGACACCGCCGGCGTCACCGAGTTCTACCTCCTCGGCGAGACCGACTCCGGCGACCTCGGGGCCGGCGACCACCCCACCGAACTCACGGTCGGCGACCCGACGACCGTCGGCATCGGCGTCGGCGCCCGCGGTCCCGACGGGTTCGAGGGCACCGTCGTCGGGCGCCTCGAACGCGTCGCGGTCGAGAACGACACCGTCACCGTCACCGACGCCGAGGAGCTGGTTCGGTTCCCGGTGTCGGTCGCCCCCGGCGAGTCGGTGGTCAGCAGGCACACCGTTCGGCCGGGCATGGCAGGCGAGGACCTCCGGCTGACCTACCGCCTGTACCGCTCCGGCGCCGGGTCGCCGGTCAGACAGGTCCACGTCTGGGTGCGCGTCTCCGACGGCTCGTAGCCGTCGGCATCTATATGTAGGCAATCGACGTATAGCTGGGTAGTACACTACTGGGGAGTGGTGATACGGGAGGACTCACGGTGGAACACGACTCGGCGCACACACAGTCGGACGACGTTGCAGTGACCAAGACGGTGGCCGACGTCGACGGCGGCCGACGGCTCGTCTCGCTCGCCGTCCGGACGCACGGCTCGGACCCCGTCGCGGTCAGTCTCTCGGACCCCGTCGCGGTCAGTCTCTCGGACCCCGTTCCAGCGACGGCGACGCTCAGCGGACGCGACCGGGGGGCGGGTGACGGGACGTTCAGCGACGGCCGGCTCGCCGTCGAGGCCGCCGTCGAACCCGGCGAGTCGACCACCGTCGGCTACCTCCTCGAGGGTCCCGGCGAGGCCGCCGTGTCCGACCCGACAGTCGACGAGGTGGTGCCGCTCTCGGGCGATGGGGCGTCACCGGCGGCGCCGACGGTCAGGTGGGTCTCCGCCGACGGCGCGACGACGGTGCTGGACGTGGCGACGGCGTCGGTTCCCGGTCGCAGCGACGACACCCTCCCTCTCGTTTCGATTCCCGACGACACGACGGCCGAGGCGGCGCGGGCGATGCAGGACGTGACTATCGGCGTCGTCCTCACCCCGACCAACGGGGACGCCGCCATCCGGACCGTCCTCCGGGCGAGCCGTCGGGGCCACCCAGTCCTCGTGACCTACTCGGGACTGGACGAGGGCGCCGAGCCGCTCGATACGCTCGCCTCGCTGGGCGCGGTCGTCCTCTCGCCGCCGTCGAGACGGGCGTCGCAGGCGGAACTCAACCGACTGCTCTCCCGGACCGCCAGAGAGCGCGGTTCGCCGGGCATCGTCCTCCAGACCCGCGACTGCCCGCGCATCGACTACGACCGCACGCTCGCCGCCATCGAGCACGCCGACTACGAGGTGGTCGCCATCCCCGAGCAGTGGAGTGTCGCACGGGACACGCCCACCGTCGTCGTCGGGGTTCCGGCGTACAACGCCGCCGACAGCATCGCCGACGTGGTCGACCGTGCCGCGTCGTACGCCGACGAGGTCGTCGTCGTCGACGACGGGAGCCGCGACGCGACGGCCGACCGTGCCCGCGAGGCCGGTGCGACCGTCGTCGTCCACGACCGCAACCAGGGCTACGGCGGGGCGCTGAAGACGCTGTTCCGTGAGGCGGCCGACCGCGACGCCGCCCACCTCGTCGTCATCGACGCCGACGGGCAACACGACCCCGGCGACATCCCGATGCTCGTCGAGACCCAATCCCGGGACGACGCCGACATCGTCATCGGCAGTCGCTACGTCGGCGAGCGGCGGTCGAAGATACCGTTCGTCCGGTCGCTCGGGCTGGCGGTCATCAACAACCTCACGAACGTCAGCCTCGGCAAGCTCCGGCCGAGCGGGTGGGTCCGCGACACGCAGAGCGGCTACCGGGCCTACAGCCGGCGGGCGGTGCGCTCGCTGGCGAGCGACCAGACCATCGGCAACAACATGGGCGCGAGCACGGACATCCTGTATCACGCCCACCGGAACCGCCTCAGCGTCGCCGAGGTGGGGACGACCATCTCCTACGACGTGGCGAACGCCAGCACGCAGGGCTCGCTCTCGCACGGACTGGACCTCGTCCGCAACATCGTCTGGACCGTCGAGTACGGCCGCCCCCTCGTCATCGTCGGCCTGCCCGGCGCCATCACGACGCTGCTGGGCGTGAGCGTCACGCTCCTGTTGCTCGTCCAGTACGTCGACGCGGGGACGTTCTACCCGGTCCAGCTCGGTATCGCCGTCATGTTCGCCATCGGCGGGACGCTGCTCTGCATCACGGCGCTGATGATGTACGTCCTGAACGGCCACCCGACGATGAAACGGCTGGGCCAGTGAGGGGAACAGCTAAACCGGCGGCAGGACTGGACAGCGGTATGGACCCTGTCTTGGCGGCCCGTGGGACGGTGAGGCGCCGTGGATAGCACCCACGCGGCCGCGGGCGGCCGACTCCGAGACCGGTTCGGTGACCGGAACCCGGTCCCGGTGTTTGCCGTCGTCGGCGTCGGCCTCGCCGCCGCCGGCGTCGCGGTGCCAGCCTTCCAGACCCTGCTGTTCGCGTGGGGCGGCACCGCCCTCTTCGCGGCCCTGTTGCTCCAGTTCGTCGCGACGGAGCGGACGGTGCCGGCACGGGTCGCGTCCGACCTCGCCGCGACGATGGGCGCGAACGCCCGCCGACTCGCCGGCGACGGCCCGCCCGAATACGTCCCCGATGGCGAGTCGGTCACGCTGACCGCAGACGGACACGATACCCACGTAGACCCCGTCGGCGTGCGCCTGCTGACGACGCTCGACACGTCGGTGGCCGACGACCAGACGGCCGCCGACCCGTCCGACCGACTCCCGGTGCTCGTCGACTGCCTCGTCGCGGACCTCGAACTCGCCGACAGCGCGACCGGCCACACGACCGCCGCCGGGGCCGAGGTGACCGTCACCGGACCGGCCGTTGGCACCGACGCACTGTTCGACCACCCGGTCGTCTCCGTCGTCGGCGTCGGTCTCGCCCGGGTCGTCGGGCGTCCGGTCCGGGTCGAACCGACCGCCGAGGACGACCGTCTCGTCGTCACCTGCCGCTGGGACTAGAGCGACCCGACGAACTTCTCCAGCGTGCGGAGGCCGACGAGGACGAGGAAGACGACCGCACCGGCCAGCAGCGGCCAACGGAGCCGCGACCGCCAGCGCGGGCGTGCGTGGAGCGGCGCGGTCAGCGCGGTCAACACGACGAACCCGAGGAAGGAGACGACGAAGACGTACTCGAGCGTGAGCGCCCCGACAGTCGCCAGTAGCGCGGTGGCGGTCAGCGTCAGCCCGACCTGCGCGTACAGGAAGCGGCGCTGTCTGTGGGTCGTCATCACCGGTCGCTACGCCGGCGAGGCGCATAATCCCACGGGGTCCGGTAGGTGTCGCCTAGCGGGGGGTTCAAGCCGTCGGCCCCCGTCTCGTCGGTACGCGAATGTACCCTTGGACCCACGCCGCCTTCGGTTACGCCCTCCTCGTCGTGCTGGCGCTGGTGCTCCGCCGACGCGTCTCGCGGGCGGAGCTGGCGGCGGTGCTGGTGGCGACGCAACTCCCGGACCTCGTCGACAAGCCGCTGGCGTGGTGGGTCGGGGTCATCCCCTCGGGCCGGTCGCTGGCACACTCGCTCGTCCTCGCCGTCCCGCTCTCGGCGCTGGTCCTCGCGGTGGCGTGGCACCGCGCCCACCCCGAGGTGGGCGTGGCGTTCTGGCTGGGGTACGCCAGCCACCTCCTCGGCGACACCTACGTGGCGCTGTACTACTGGCGCGTCGAGGAGCTCACGTTCCTCCTGTGGCCGTTCCTGCCGGCGTACCCGTACGACACCGCCATCGGCTTCGGTGAACTGCTCCGCGCTATCGGGGAGTCGCCGAACGCGCTGGGCCACCTGGCGCTCGCCGCCGTCGGTGGGCTCGTCGTCCTCGTACACGTCTGGCGAGCACCCACGTGGCGGCCCCCGCGCCCCGACTGACGCCGCACCCACGGCTATTTGGTCGCCCCTCGCGCACGGTAGGCTATGACTGCGACTGTCGCCGAGCAGACCGTCCTCGTGACGGGCGGGGCGGGGTTCGTCGGGAGCCACCTCGTCGACGCGCTCCGACCGACGAACGACGTCCGCGTCCTCGACAGCCTCCTCACCGGTGACCGCGCCAGAGTGCCCGCCGACGTGACGCTCGTCGAGGGCGACGTACGCGACGACGCGGCGCTCGCACGGGCGATGGACGGCGTCGACCTCGTCTTCCACGAGGCGGCCGTCGTCAGCGTCGCCCAGTCCGTCGCGGACCCGACGACGAGCCACGCGGTCAACGTCGACGGGACCCTGTCGGTGCTGGAGGCCGCCCGCCGGCAGGACGCCCGGGTCGTCTTCGCCTCCAGCGCGGCCATCTACGGCGCGCCCGAGTCGATGCCGGTCGCCGAGACGGCACCGAAACAGCCCTCCTCACCGTACGGGCTGGAGAAACTCTCCGGCGACCACTACTGTCGGCTGTACGCCGACCTCTACGACCTGCCGACGGTCGCGCTCCGGTACTTCAACGTCTACGGACCGCGCCAGTCCGGCGGGGACTACGCCGGTGCCATCACGGCGTTCACCGAGCAGGCCCGCGGTGGCGGCCCCCTCACCGTGCAGGGGGACGGCCAGCAGACGCGGGACTTCGTCGACGTCGCGGACGTGGTGCAGGCGAACCTGCTCGCGGCCACCACCGACGCGACGGGGGAGGCGTTCAACGTCGGCACCGGGACGGGCACGACCATCCGGACCGTCGCCGAGACGATACGGGACCGGGTCGCGCCCGACGCCGAGATAACGAGCGGCGAGCCGCGACGGGGCGACATCCGCGAGAGCGTCGCCGACATCACGAAGGCCCGCGAGCGACTGGGGTACGACCCGACCGTCTCGCTGGAGGCCGGTCTCACCGACTATCTCGGGTGAGCAGCGCCGGAGGGGAACGACTTTCAACCGCCGCTCGCTACCGTGTGTCGATGCTCCCCGAGACCGTGACCGACGCCGTCATCGGCGTCGCCCTGGCCGGGTTCCTGCTGTTCACGGGGACGGCCTCGTGGTACTTCCCGACGGTCTTTCTCCGCCTGTTCGACCGTCACGACGTCTCGCCGTGGCCCCAGCTCCTCTTCACCCCCGCCGCGTACGTCGGGGCCTACGTCCTCGCCCTCACTCTCGGGCTGGGATTGTATGCCATCCACGGCGTGGTCGCGCTCTGTATCGGCGCGGCCGTCGTCTGTCGCCACCGGCGGTCGACCGCGACCGCCGACGCGCTGTGGCCGTCGCTCGTCGTCGGTCGGTCGCTCGTCGCTCTCGGCGCGGGACTCGCCCTCTTCTCCGTGGTCCGTACGCTCGGTGCGGGCTGACTCACTCCACGACAACGGTGCCGCGCATCCCGGACTCGTGGGGGATACAGAAGTAGGGGTACTCGCCGGGCGTCTCGAACGTGTGGCGGTACGTCTCGCCCGACCCCACGCTGCCGTCGGGGTAGGCCTGCCGGGCGGCCGACTCGCTCTCGAAGTCCCCGGAGGCGAAGTAGGCGGCGCCGTCGGGCAGGTCGGCCTCGTAGGCCGTGGCGCTGTGGGCCACCGACCCCGTCGTCTCCCACACCACCGTGTCGCCGACGGCGACCGTCACCTCCTTCGGGTCGAACACGAGGTCGTCGGTCATCGCC
Organism: Haloarcula sp. MBLA0163; assembly: GCF_055632435.1. Lineage (NCBI taxonomy): Archaea > Methanobacteriati > Methanobacteriota > Halobacteria > Halobacteriales > Haloarculaceae > Haloarcula > Haloarcula sp. MBLA0163. The sequence continues at coordinate 2,436,888 of NZ_CM145745.1, read as the reverse complement.
ACGCGCGTCTCGCTCGGTCCGTCGTCGCCCGACCCGCCACACCCGGCCAGCGCGCCGACCAGTCCCGCCCCACCCAACCGCAGTAGCGTCCGTCTGTGCATACGTTCCAGACGCTCGCCAGCAGGTTAAGCTTGGTCGGCGACTGCAACACTTTTGCTGCCGCCAGCGAAAGAGCCTCCAACGAACCCCGATGGTCTCCGCTCCGACCCTCCGCCGCGCCGAGTACGTCCCGGTCGCCGTCTGTCTACTGGCGGCCGCAGGGCTGTCGGCGCTGTACGCGCTCGACCTCCTGGGCCGGCCCACGCTCCTCAGGGCTGGGTTCACGCTCGTCGGTGCCGTCGTCGCGCTGGTGCTCTTCGTCGCCTCCCGCGGCGAGTTTCCCGCGGTCGACCGCCGTATCCCGGCCAGCGTGACGACGAAGGTCGTCCTCGTGCTCGCCGGCGGGGCCGTCGTCGCCACGGCGCTGCTCGGCTCGCGCCTGCTCCCGTTCGCCGTCGCCCTGCCGCTCGGGCTGGTGCTGGTCGCCCTGCAGATACGCGCCGAGCCGTCGGTCCCGGCCGTCGTGACACAGCTCTCGGCGCTCTTTCTCGCGGGCCGTCTCGGGAAGTACCTCACGACCGGGTTCTACTTCGGCGGCACCGACACGTTCGCCCACGTCGCCGCCGTCGACACGCTCATCTCGGCCCGCTACACGACGGCTGTCCCCCACGGCTACGACCTCTACCCGGTCTTTCACTTCCTCGTCGGCACCGTCACGCACTTCACCCGCCTCGACGCGTACGACGCTCTGGTCCTGACCGGCATCCTCCTGTTCACACTGGTCGTCCCGCTCGCGTACCTCCTCGGCGCGTCGGTGTTCGGGTCGACGCGACTGGGGCTGACGGCTGCCCTCTCGGTCGTCGTGCTGGAGTTCTTCAGCTACCACGCGCTGTACTTCTACCCGCAGGCGCTGGCGTCGGTCCTCCTGCTCGTCGCCGTCTACGTCAACAGCCGGCTCCTTGACGCCGGCGACGAACGGACCTACCGTCGCCTCTCGGTGTTCGCCCTCCTCCTCGTCGGGACGATGGTCGTCACGCACCACCTGACGTACCTCCTGTTCGCCGGGGTCGTGGCCGCGGCCGTTCCGGTGGCGCTCGCGCGTCCGTACCTCCTCCCGACCGTCTCGGGTGGCCGCTGGTCGACGCTGCGGTACCGCTGGCTGTTCCCCGGCGTCGTCGGCGGGGCGCTCCTGCTCGCGTACTGGTCGTACTCGCCCAGCCGCATCGTCGTCGGCATCGTCGAACTGTCGCTGGGCGTCCTGTTCGACGTGGCGACGGTCCCGCCCGCCCGCCTGTACACCTACGGCGTCACGCTCCCCGCCGACAGCGTCGGGCGGGCGGGCCGGTGGTTGCTGACGCCGACGGGCGTCTACGCCGCCGGTCTCGGGGCGCTCCTGTTGCTCGCGGCGTACGAACTACTGGACCACCTCGGGCGGTACCGGCGCGGCTTCACGCTCGCGGTCACTGGCCTCGGCCTGTCGGGACTGCTGCTCCCGCTGCCGATTCCCGTCCCGCAGCTAGAGCGGCTGAAGTTCGTCGTGACGCTCGTCGCGGTGTTCCCGCTCGCCGTCGGCCTCCGCCGTGCGCTCGCCGTCGACGGCCGGTACGTCGCCGTCGCGCTCCTGGTGGTGGCCTCGCTCGGCGGCGCGACGGCGTTCACCGTCCTCACGGCCGACGACGTGGAGGGCGTCTACACCGGCGAGCGCCGCGAGCAGGTGTCGATGACCGACGCCGAGTTCCGGGCTATCGGAACCACTGCCGAGTTCGTCGAGACGTACGGCTCCGACGACGTCGCCACCGACAAGGTGACCAACCGCGCCTTCGAGACGGCGGCCTACAACGCCACGCGGGTCCTCCGCGCCCGGCCCGACGGGCTCCGGACCGACGCCGATTTCCTCGTGGTGCGCGACCGCTGGACCGACCACCTCGTCGCGCTCGGGCTGAGTCTGCGGAGCAGCGAGCAGAACGTCTTCACGGTCTCGGAGGAGCGGTTCGCCGCGACCGAGGCGCGGTCGAACGTCGTGTACGCCACCGACTCGGTCCGTGTCTACCACAGTTCGGACGGGTTCCGCGGCCTCTACGGCGAGAACGGCACCACGGCGGCCGACGTTACTGGGTAGGGGTCACGCCCCGAACTGCCGGGCCGTCGCCAGCAGTCTCGCACGGAGCGAGGGCGAGGCGAGGAGGACGGCACCGTAGACGACGCCGCCCAGCAGCACCTGTGCGACGAGGCCGGGGAGCGTCGCCGGCGCGACGGTGCCGGCGACGACCAACACGCCGCCCATCACCGCCGCCGCGCCGGCACACCACGCGACCACGTCCGTCGGGAACGAGAGCGGGACGATGCGCCGGAGGAACCCGCCGAGGACGACGGTGTTGACCGCCATCGCCGTCCCGGTCGCGGCGGCGGCTCCGACGAGGCCGTACCGGGGTACCAGCAGGAGGTTCAGGACGACGTTCAGCGTCAGCGACGCCACCGTCGCGTAGGCGCCGACGTCGGGTCGGTCGACGGCCCGGACCGCCGCGTCAAAGACGTTGTTGACGGCGGCGACCAGTTTCTCGCCCATCAGCACGACGAACGCCGTCGCCGCCAGCAGGAACTCCGGTCCGAAGACGAGGCCGAGTAGCTGCTCGGAGAGCAGGGCGACGCCGACGAACGAGGGAATCACGAGGACGAGCGACGCGGCCAGTCCGTCCCGGACCGTCGGCGCGATGCGCGCTCGCTCGCCGCTGGCGTCCCACGCGCTCATCTGGGCGAAGACGGTGTTCGCGACGACGCCGCCGACGATGCCGGTCATCACCGTCACCCGCCACGCGAGCTCGTAACTGGCGACGTGGGCCCCAGAGAGGAACAGGCCGACGACGAGGATGTCCATCGTGTTGTAGACGTGGCCGCCCAGTCCCCAGACGCCGTTGAACTTCGCGTAGTCGACGAGCGTCCGCAGGTGCCGGACCGAGGGGCGGGCCAGCCCGGTCTCCATCCGGACGACGCCGGCAGCCAGCAACACGACGTAGCCGGCGACGAGGCCGTAGACCAGCGCCATCGCACCCGCGTCGAACTGGACGAGGACGACGGCGACGACGACGTACGTCGCCAGCCGCAGGAACTGGAGGACGGCCGTCTCGTCGGCCCGCAGCTCCGCCCGGAGGACGTGGACGGTGAGCATCGACAGCTGGTACAGCACGGCGGCGACCAGGAGCGGGACCACGACCCGTGCGCCGACGTAGCCGTTCACAACGCCCCGGAACGGGACGACGAGGGCCGCGAGTCCAAGCAGGAGGCCACCCTTGAGCAGGAGCGCCGCCGCGAGGAGCGCGTCGGCGTCCCCGCCCTCGCTGATGCGTTTCTCGACGGCCCCGTTGATGCCGAAGTCGGCGAACGTGCCGAGCGTACTCAGCACGGCCTCGAACAGGAAGAACACGCCCAGTGCCGTCGCGCCGAGCGCGCCGGCGAAGTACACCGTCGACCCGAACCCGACGACGACGCCGACGATTTCGAGCGCCAGCAGGAGGCCGCCCGCTCTGGCGAAGTTCAACCGCCGGGGCATCGTCGGGCGGCCGACGGACCCGGCGGGGCGGTCGGCGTCTCGGGTCATCGTGGGGTCCGTTCGAGTGCGAGCGCGGGCCCGGGACTGTCGACCACCATCACGGCATCACCCGCGCGACCAGTGTCCGGGCCAGCGCGAGGGCCGTCGACGGGTGGGGCGAGATACGGAGCGCCCGCATGAAGTAGGCGACGGCGCGGTCGTACGCCCCCGCTCGGTGGTAGGCCCGCCCGACGGTCGTGAACAACTGGACGTAGTAGATGTCGGTGTACGGGTGGGCTGCCGGCACCCGCTGGTCGACCAGATAGCCGAACCGCTTGGCCTGTTCGAGGTACTCCTCGACGGGCAGTCCCGAGGCCATCATGCTCCGGTCGTGGCGGCGGCGGGTGAACAGGTCCGGACAGAGACAGACGCCCGCCTCGGTCGCGGCTTCGAGGACGTACAGCGTGTCCTCGCCGCGGCGGAGCGAGGACTCGAACCGGACGCCGACCCGGTCGGTGTCGACGAGGATGGCCGACGTGACCTCGTCCAGGTCGCCGACGAACGCCTCGTAGACGAACTCGTCGAGGGTCATCGGGTCGCCGGCCAGACAGAGGCCCGCGCCCGTCTCGGCCATCCGTTCGAGCTGCCGGTCGAGTTTGTCCGGTTCCCAGAGGTCGTCGGCGTCGAGGAAGGCGACGTACCGCGTCGCGGCGCGGTCCAGACCGGCGTTGCGGGCGTCCGCGGGGCCGGTGTCGACGTCGTCGACGACGAGCAGTTCGGTCGGCACCGTCTGTGCGGCGACGGTCGCCTTCGCCTCTTCGAGCATCTCAGCCGGCGTGTACTGCGGACTGTACGGGACGACGACCGAGACGGTCGGGTCGGTCACCATTCGGCCATCACCGTCCGGTGGATCTCGTTGAGGCGCTCGGCGTGGCGGTGCCACGTCCACTGCTGGTCGAGCAGTCGCTGGTGGCCGGCGGCCCCCATCTCGCGCAGTCGCCCGGGGTCGTCGAGGAGGTGGTCCAGTGTCGCGGCGAGCGTCTCCGGGTCGTGTGGGGGGACCAGCACGCCGGTCTCGCCGTCGACGACCATCTCCGGGATGCCGCCGACCGACGAGGCGACGACCGGCGTCTTCGCGGCCATCGCCTCGTAGATGACCGTCGGCCGCCCCTCGGCCCAGCTGGGGTGGACGAGCACGTCGGCGGCTATCTGCCAGCGCCGCAGCGCCACGGGGTCGAGCTGCCAGAACGACCGGGTGGGGTGACGGAGCTTGCCGAGGCGGTCCAGGAGCCACCACCGGAGGTCGCCCTCGTGGCCGACGGTCACGAGCATCACGTCCTCCCGGTCTAAGGCGTCGACGGCCGCGACGAGTTCCTTCAGGCCCTTCTCCTCGGCGTAGGCGCCGACCGACAGCAGCACCGTCGTCTCCGGGCCGATGCCCAGTTCGTCGCGGATCTGCTCGCGCCGGTCGGTCGGGAACCGCGACGGGTCCTCGCCGATGGGGACGGTCCGGATCTTCGACTCCGGGACGAACTGGGCGGCGCGGGTCGCGAGTTCGTCGCTGACGACGACGATTCGGGCCGCGTACGCCAGCGTCTCGCGGATGCGGGCCTGCGCCTGCTCGTTGAACGACTCGTAGTTGTGGAGGTCGACGGCGTGGCTGTTGACCACCAGCGGCAGGTCGTGCCGGCGGCAGTACCGCAACATCCCGTAGCCGTCGAGGTAGATGTCCGAGGTGTGGACGACGTCGTGGGGCGTCTCGAAGGTGCGCTCGACGTACCTCGTGACGCGCTTCTGGAGCGAGTCGCCCGAGACGTGGTAGAAGTACCGCTTCGGCACCGCGTAGAGGAACCGGGGGTAGTGGGCGACGTAGGTCCCCCAGCGTTCGGTCCGGGGGACCCGCGAGTACTCGGAGTAGGAGCCGACCGGCGGGGCGAACGGCGTCGGCACCACCACGTCGAGGTCGGCGGCGGTCCGGTTCAGCGCGTCGAACGACCGGTGGTTGAACGGCGACCGGACCGGCAGGGCGTGGCTCTGGTGGTGGATGCAACAGGCCAGCACGCGGTAGGGGTCGCCGATGGCACCGTCCGACGCGCTCATCCGCTCCGACCCCCCGCCAGCGACCGGAGACCCAGCACCGACCAGAACGCCAGTCGGGCGAGGTCTTTCGGCCGCGTGACCGTCTCCCAGTCGAGGTACTCGGCGGCCTCGCCGAACCGTCCCTCGGCGAGGTAGTGCCCGACCAGACCCATCCGGTGGACGCGCCGGACCGGGACGCCTTCGGCCTCCAGTTCGGCGACGAGGGCGGCGTTCCGGTCGAGGTACCGGCGGTCGTTCTCGACGTAGGTCGCCGCGGGCGCGTCGCCGGTGAAGTGGGTCAGCGCGAGCGGTTCGTCCACGTACGCGAGGTTCCCGACGGCGAGGACTCGCAGGACGAGGTCCCAGTCCTCATACGCCGAGAGGCCCTCGTCGAACCCGCCCGTCGCCTCGAAGACGCGCCGCTCGACCACGAGTGTCGACCCCGGACCCATGAACACCTGCATCGCGAGCAGCGACGCGGCGAGTTCCCGCCCGCCCTCGCGGGGCGCAGCGCCACGGAACAGGCGGTCAGAGACGGCCGCGGCGACACGCCCCAGCAGGGAACTACCGGACGTCGCGACGTCGCAGTAGGCACCGACCCACCCCTCGCCCCGGGCGTCGATAGCGGCGAGCTGGCGCTCTAGCTTCCGCGGCAGCCACTCGTCGTCCGAGTCGAGGAAGGCGACGTACTCGCCGCGGGCCGCCTCGACGCCGGTGTTGCGGGCGGCGCTCACGCCGCGGTTCGTCTCGTGGGCGAGGTAGCGAACCCGGGGGTCGTCGTACCCCTCGACCACCGCTCGCGTGTCGTCGGTCGAGCCGTCGTCGACGACGAGGACCTCGATGTCAGCGACGGTCTGTGCGAGGGCGGTGTCGACGGCCCGGCCGACCATGTGACCCCGCTGGTAGGCCGGAATCACGACGCTCACGCGGGGGTCAGACACGCATGACCTCCCGGTGTATCTCGGTGAGGCGCTGGGCGTGGCGCTTCCACGTCCACTGCTGGTCGAGCAGCCGCTCGAGGCCCGCTGTGCCCATCTCGCGGAGTCGCTCGGGGTCGTCGAGGAGGTGGTCCAGCGTCGCGGCCAGCGTCTCGGGGTCGTGTGGGGGGACCAGCACGCCGGTCTCGCCGTCGACGACCATCTCCGGGATGCCGCCGACGTTCGACGCCAGCACCGGCGTCTCGGCGGCCATCGCCTCGTAGATGACCGTCGGGCGGGCCTCGAAGTGGCTGGGGTGGACCAGGAGGTCCGCGGCGACGTGGAGACGCCGGACGGCGATGGGATCGAGCTGCCAGTAGGCGTGGGCCGGGTGGCGCAGTTCGCCCAGCCGGTCGAGGAACCACCAGTGGAGCGCCCCGCCGTGGCCGACGGCGGCGACGGCGACGTCGTCGCGGTCCAGCGACTCGAGGGCGGCGACGAGGTCGCGGACGCCCTTCTCCTTCTCGAAGCGACCGACGAACAGGAGCAGTTTCGTCTCCGGGGCGATGCCGAGTTCTCGGCGGATGGCCTCGCGCCGGTCGGTCGGGTAGTTCTCCGGGTCCTCGCCGATGGGCAGCGTCGTGACCTTGCTCGCCGGCGCGAACCGGCGGGCCACGGCGCTGAGTTCGTCGCTGACCGTGAGGACGGCCGAGCAGTAGTCGATGGTCTCGCGGATGTGTGACTGGACAGTGTCGTTGAACCGGTCGAAGTTCTTCAGGTCGCCGGCGTGCGAGAGCGCCACCAGCGGGATGTCGTGGCGTTTGCAGTACTCCAGCGTGGCGTAGCCGTCGAGGTAGAACCCGCAGGCCTGTACCACGTCGTGGGGCGTCTCGAACGTCTCCTCGACGTACTTATTCACGCGCTTCCGGGCGGAGTTGCCCGAGACGTGATAGAAGTACCGCTTCGGGAGCATGTAGAGGAAGCGCGGGTAGTGGACGCGGTAGGACCCCCACTGTTCGGTCTTCGGGACGTGGCGGTACTCGGAGTAGGGGCCGACGGGCGGGGCGAACGGCGTCGGCGACACCACGTCGAGGTCGACGCCGGTGGCGTTCAGTGCGTCGAACGAACGGTGGTTGAACGGGGTGCGGACCTGGAAGACGTGGTTCGGGTGCTCGGTCGCACAGCCGAGGACGCGGTAGGACGGTCCGCCGTCCGACCCCGCGACTGGATTGCTTCGAGATATCGGGTCGTCTGACATGAGGGCTGGATGTGATGTCACCCGCGCCGCACCGTGTGGACCGGGAGACGGTATGTACGTCCTACTGTATCGCCGAGCGGGATGTTATGCTTTCCGGGGCGGGGCTATCGGAGACGAGCGGACCGGTGGCACCGATAGGATTATTCGCCGCGGAAGCGACTGCATACCCGTGTCAGTACAGGGAGACGACGGTGTGGCACCGATGGTGTCCGTCGTCGTCGTGACGTACAACTCCGAGGGGACGGTCGGCGAGACGCTCACGTCGCTGGACAGACAGACGTACCCGGACGACCGCTACGAGGTGCTCGTCGTCGACGGCGGGTCGACGGACCGGACGGCGCAGATTGCCGACCGTCACGGCGCCGAGTGGCTCGTCGCCGAGGGCGCGACCATCGGCGAGTGCCGGAACCGCGGCGTCGACGCTGCCACTGGCGAGTACGTCGCCTTCACCGACTCCGACTGTGCCGTGCCGGCGACGTGGCTCGACTCGCACGTCGAGCGAATCGAAGCCTACGCGGACGACGAGTCGGTCGTCGGCGTCGGCGGGCCGAACCGCCCGTTCCCGGACGACCCGGCCTTCGCGAAACTGGTCGGGAGTCTGCAGGGCACCGTCTTCGGGTCCGGCGGGTCCCCGCAGTCCCACGCCATCGACGAGGTCCGCCGGGTGCGGTCGGTCGCCGCCTGCAACGTCCTCTATCGGGCCGCGGTGTTCGAGGAGTTCCGGTACGACGACGCCGTCAACGTCGGCGAGGACGCGGAGTTCCACTTCCGTCTCTCCGAGGCCGGCTACCGGTTCGCCTTCGACCCGGCTATCGCCGTCTCGCACCACCTCTCGGCCGACTTCGGCGCCTTCTGCAAGAAGAGCCGGTCGTACGGCTACGCGATGGCCCGCATCCAGCGCCGGCACGGGCGAGTGATACGGTGGTACTCCGCGCTCCCGTCGCTGGCGCTCGGCGGCGGGACCCTCGCCGCACTGGCCGACCTCCGCGCCCGGAGGGCCCGCTGCGTCCCGCTCATGCTCGTCGCGTTCCTCCTCGTCAGCGGTTACGCCACGGCGCAGGTGTACCGCGACCGGCGGAGTCCGCTGGCGCTGCTGGTCCCGGTGCTGCTCGCCGCGCAGTACTGTCTCTACGGCGTCGGCTTCCTCGAGGGGCTGACGACGCCGGACCCGGTGCCACAGGACCTGCCGTAGCGGGGTCAGGCCCGGTAGATGCCGATGGCCCAGTGGTGCTCGCCGAGCACCTGATAGCCGAGGCCGAGGTTACCGTCGACCGCACAGTGCCAGCCTTCGCCGTCGAACCACGGGTCGACCTGGTGCATCGCGCCGGAGTTCCACCCGAGGCCGCCGGTCCCCGCCACGGCGGGCGAGTCGTCGCGCTCTTCGTCGTCGTAGCTCGTCGGCGTGAGGTCGGTGATCTCGTAGAGGCGCACCCGCTCCCCGTAGCGGTCGGCACAGTCCTGATAGAACGCGAGGACCCGGTCCTCGAAGACGATGGGGCGGCCGCCGGGTCGGGCTGCGCGGGCCCGCCCCTCGACGACGGGGTTGTCCTCGTGTGGCGTCCAGTCGGCCGATTCGAGGTCGTCGCTGTAGTAGGCATAGAGGTCGACGCCGTCGCCGAGCAGCCCCCACCAGCGCCCCTCCCAGCGGAAGGGACTGAAGTCGTGCAGCGGCGTCGCCGGCTGGACGAGGTCCGCGACGGGAGTCCACTCGTGGGGGAACGACTCGGCGCGGTAGAGGGTCACGCCGGCAGGCCCCCGCGCCTTGGCCCAGCGGTCGGGCACCATGTAGTGGTCGCCCTCCCAGCGGAAGACGTAGGGGTACGACAGGTGTTCGTCGGTCTCGAGCACCACGCGGTCGTAGGTCCAGTCGTAGCCGTCCGCGCTCTCGGCGTGGGCGATAGCCGCCGAGGGGTCGCGGTTGTGGGTGTACACCTCGAAGAACAGGTGCCACTCGCCGGCCTCAGTGACGAACAGGAACGGGTCGGCCACGCAGTCGGTCCGGCCGAAGTCGGTGACGTCGGCGGCGGTGAGGACCGGATTGAGGTCACCCGCCGGCTGGAACAGCGACGGTGCGCGGTCGGCGTCAGTGGGGTAGGTCGGTACCGTCGGGCCGTCGTAGCGGCCGGCGACGTCGACTGGGTCGGGACGCCGGCGTGCCGTTGGTTCGCGCATGTGGATGCGTTCGCCGGTGTGCCACGCTGTCCGCTCGAGGAGCGTCGACTTCGCGAGCACCCGTCGGAGGCCACTCACTGCGGGGTCGACTCGGGTGCGGGCGTGTGCGAGCAACCGGGTCCGCGCGGGGTCGTCGGCCATAATCGATGCCTACCACTCCGCCGTGGGGCCACTTAACGACATACGGCGCCGTCCGGGTCAGAACCCGGTCCCCGCCGTGCCGAGCGCCCGGAGCCCGCCGGTATTGCCGTCGCCGTGGGTGACGGTGACGTCTTCTGGGGCGCCCTGGTACAGCGACGGCGCGCCGGGGTCGCCCGCGGCCGAGAGGTTGACGACGTTCGAGGCGATGTCCGCGTCGGCGCCCAGTTCGATGTACGGGCCGAGTATCTTCCGGGCCGGCCCGCGGCCGTTGTAGCTGTCGTACCCCAGCTCGTACACGTAGTCGGCCGTGCCGGTGACGTGTTTCACCGTGTCGACGACGGCCGACCCGTGGCCGAACAGTCGCACGATCGCGGGCGGACTGGTCGGATTGGTGGTCGGTTCCCAGTGGACGTTGCCGAACTCGAGGACGCTGTCCCACGTCTGGTGGACGGCCACGCCCGCGGACCCGCCCATCGTGAGGTAGTCGACGGTCTGGGTGCCGCCCCGGGAGAAGAACACCGTCGTGTTCTGCCCGCTGACGGTGGCGCTGGGGTAGGCGGCGATGGTGCCGAACCAGTTGGCCGGGCCGTACCACGAGCGGAACTCGAAGAGGCCGTCCTGGTCGCCGGCGTCGCACTCGTAGATGGTGAGCTGGTCGTGCCGGCACTGGAACGGGCCGACGCCCTCGTCGACGCGGTAGACGGCGTTGTTCCAGCCCCAGCACAGCAGGTGGCCGACCTGCAGGTCCTGCGTGTCCCTGTTCGCGTGGTGGATGGCGACGCCGGTCGGTCCCGTGCCGGCCGGCCCGTTCAGCGCGAACCCGTCGAGTTTGACGCGGTCCGCGCCCGCACCCCGGTCGAACAGGATGCCGTCGGCGCTCCGGTCGGTGATGGCCACCTTCGATATCTCGACGCCGAGGCCGAGTATCTGGGTCTCCTCGTAGGGGCGGATGGGCCCCGTCTCCTCGACGACGCCCGCCGGAAGGTGGACCTCGCCGCCGCCGTTGGCCGCGACGAGGTCCAGTGCGTCCTGGACCGGCGTGTCGGTCCCAGCGGGATCGACGGTCTGCGGGTCGGCGAGGTTGCGCCCGACGGCGACGACGAAGCCGTCGAGCAGCAGCGAGGTCACGCCCGAGCTCTCGACGGCCGTGCCGTCACCGGAGCCACCGTCGCCGATGGTACCGAGCTGCGTCCACGACCCGCCGTCGCCGATGTAGACGTTCCCGGTGTCCGTCGCGAGGAACTTCGCGCCGGCCTTCGGGACGTAGTTCGACCGGTCGGCGTCGGCGTCGCGTATCTCGACGTCCGTGTCGATGCGTTCGAAGTTGCGGTTCAGCGGTTGGTCCCAGTCCAGCGTACCGGCGGCCGGGGTCTCGTATTGGTGATTGTCGGTCATGGTCAGTTGTCGACGATGCCGCCGTAGCCGTGGCTCCCGTAGCCGGACTCGCCGAACTCGTCGTTTGGAATCGGTGTCAGTGTGGGTGTTGCAGTCGCTGTCTCGGTCGCGGTGGGGGTCGCCGTCGCCGTGGGCGTCGGCGTCGGGGTGGGCGATAGGGCCGCCCCGTCGTACAGCGACGCGACCGCGGTGGCGGTCAAGGCGGTGTCGTAGACGCGGACGTCGTCGATGGCCCCCTCCATCCCGTAGTAGGTGGTGTAGCCGTTGTCGCCGCGGCCGACGAACAGCGAGCGGTCGCTGTGGACCACCGCGCCCGACTGGGAGGTGTCGCGGTCGACCATCTCGCCGTCGAGGTAGAGCACGAGCACGTCACCGTCCCACGTGAGCATGAGGTGGTGCCACTCGCCGTCGTGGGTGTGGACGCCCCGGGGGTTGACCGCGGCCCGGCCGCTCTCGACGGCGACGTGGCCGCGGATGCTGTTTTTGCGCTGGACGTCGACGGCGTACCCCTCGTCGCCGAAGCGGGCGTCGGCCTTCTGGAGGAGCGTCTGGCTCTTCGCGCCGCTGGTCGTCCGGTACCACCCGCCGAAGGAGAGTTCCGCCGCTGGTCGCAGCGCGGCCGCGTCGGCCACCTCGACGTAGTCGTCGTCGCTCGACCCGAACTCGATGCCCGAGGTGTCGAACACGCCGGTCGTATCGAGGGTCGGCGACCCGCGGAGGAACCCGTCTGCGGCCCCGACGGCGTCGGCGACGACGGTCCCGTCCGTCTCCTCGAACCGCCAGCGGGCGACGGCTGCCGGACCGGTGTCCTCGGTGGGCGTTGGGGTCGGGGTTGGCGTGGGCGTTGGCGTCGGCGTCGCTGTCGGCGTCTCCGTGGGCGTCGGCGTGGGCGTTGGCGTTGGCGTCGCTGTCGGGGTTGGCGTAGGCGTCGGAGTCGCTGTCGGCGTCTCCGTGGGCGTTGGCGTGGCCGTGGGTGTCGCTGTCGGCGTCTCCGTTTCGGTAGGCGTCGGGGTCGGAGTGGGCGTCGGTGTCGCCGTCGCTGTCTCGGACACCCCCTCGTAGAGGTCCGTCACCTCGCTCGCCGACAGTGCGCGGTCGTAGACGCGCACGTCGTCGACGGCCCCGTCCATCCCGTAGTAGGTGGTGTAGCCGTTGTCGCCGCGGCCGATGAACAGCGACCGGTCGCTGTGGACGACGGCGCCCGACTGGGAGGTGTCACGGTCGACCTCTTCGCCGTCGAGATACAGGACGAGAGCACTTCCGTCCCACGTCAGCAGGAGGTGGTGCCACGCGCCGTCGTGGGTGGCGACGCCCCACGGGTTCACCGACGCTCGCCCGCTCTCGACGGCGACGTGGCCGCGGACGCTGTTGTCGGTCTGGACGTCGACGGCGTAGCCCTCGTCGCCGAAGCGGGCGTCGGCCTTCTGGACGACCGTCTGGCTGTTCGCGCCGCTGGTCGTCCGGTACCACCCGCCGAAGGAGAGTGTCGCGGGACGGAGGGGCCCGGCGTCGGCCACCTCGACGTAGTTGCCGGACCCCGACAGGAAGTCGTAGGCCGTCGAGTCGTGGACGCCGGGGACGCCCTGTGTCGGTGCGCCGCGGATGGCGCCGTCGTTGCCGCCGACGGCGTCGGCCGCGGTCGACCCGGTCCCGTCGAGCGCCCAGCGGGCCACGAGGCCGTCGCTGGGTCCCGACAGCGACAGCGCGAGCGGTGCGAACACCGCCGATTCGACGCCTCCGGTGACGAACCACGGCACTCCGCCGTAGCCGAGACGCCGATAGCCATCCGGGCGCTGTCCGAGGCACCCGGCGATCGACGCCGTCCCGAGTGCGGCCCCGGTAACCTTGAGCAGCGACCGCCTCGAGAGGTCGTACTCGCCCGGTCCCTCGTCTGTCGGTGGGTCTGGTGCCATCTTCGTATCGATTAGTTACCAGCAAATATACCCTTTTCTACTACTGTTGTCGAACTACGAGGTCTACTGTCGGGTCGGAGTCGACGTCCGCAGCTCGGGAAGTGGTCAGGGAGGCGTCAAAACGCCCTTACTCGACGGTGACGCTCTTCGCGAGGTTACGCGGTCTGTCGATGGGGCGGGCCTTGCTGTCGGCGACGTAGTAGGCGAACAGCTGGAGGTAGACGTTCGCCGCGAGCGGCTCCAGCAGGCCGAGGTCGGGGACGTCGAACCCCACCTCGTAGTCGCCCTCTCGGCCCGACTCGGAGGCGATGGCGATGACCGGTGCGCCGCGTGACTGGACCTCCTTGACGTTGTTCTGGGTCTCCTCGGGCCGGGCGCCGTCGGTGAGGACGGCGAGCACGGGCGACGCCTCGGTGACCAGCGCCAGCGGCCCGTGTTTCAGTTCGCCCGCGGGGAACCCCTCGGCGTGGTCGTAGGAGATCTCCTTCAGCTTGAGCGCGCCCTCCAGCGCGACCGGGTTGGCGAACCGCCGACCGATGAAGAAGAACGCCTCGCCGCCCGCGTAGGCCTCCGCCACCTCGCGGACCTCCTCGTCGCGGTCGAGCGCCTGCTGGACCGCCCCCGGGAGCGCCTGCAGGTTCGAGAGCAGTTCCCGGCCCTGTACGGGGTCGAGTTCGCCCCGCGTGTCGGCCACGTCTATCGCGAACATGGCGAGGCTCACCACCTGCGAGGCGAACGTCTTGGTCGCGGCGACGCCGATCTCGGGGCCGGCCTGGATGTACAGCGCATCGTCGCACTCGCGGGCGACGGTGCTCCCGACGGTGTTGGTGACGCCGAGCGTCCGGATGCCGGTCCGTTTCGCCATCCGCAGCGCCCGGAGGGTGTCGGCCGTCTCGCCGCTCTGACTGACGCCGACGACGAGCGTCCGACCCGGGTCCCGGCCGCTGCCGACGGTGTACTCGCTGGCGTACTCGACGGTCGCGCGCACGTCCGCCAGCGTCTCCAGCAGCTGCTTGCCGTACAGACAGGCGTGGTAGGAGGTGCCACAGGCGACGAGCTGGATCTCGTCGAGGTCGTCGAGGAAGGACCGAGACAGCGAGAGGTCGAGGTCGACCCGTTCCTCGGTGGGGTCGATGCGACCGGCGACGGCCTGCCGAAGCGCCTGTGGTTGCTCGTGGATCTCCTTGAGCATGTAGTGCTCGTAGCCGCCTTTCTCGGCGGCCTCGGCGTCCCACTGGATGGTGTGGACCGCCCGCTCGACGGGGGCGCCGTCGTGCCAGACGTCGATGCCGTCCCGCGTCAGGCGCGCGACGTCGCCGTCCTCCAGATACGACACCTCGCGGGTGTGTTCCAGCAGGGGCGTCACGTCGCTCGCGATGAAGTTGCCGTCGCTTCCGTGGCCGACGACGAGGGGGCTGTTCCGGCGGGCCGCGACGATGCCGTCGTAGCCGGCCGCGACGACGCCCAGCGCGTAGCTCCCCTCGATGCGGTCGACGACGGCTGCGACCGCCGCCCGCAGGTCCGCGGTGCGTTCGAGTTCCTCCTCGACGAGGTGGGCGACGACCTCCGTGTCCGTCTCGCTGCGGAACGTGTGCTCGGGCAGCTCGGCCCGCAGGTCGTCGTAGTTGCCGACGATACCGTTGTGGACGACGGCGACCCGGCCCGAACAGTCGGTGTGCGGGTGGGCGTTGGCGTCCGTCGGTTTCCCGTGCGTGCTCCAGCGGGTGTGGCCGATGCCACACGTCTGGGGGGCCTCGGCGGGCAGGTCGAGGTCGGCGACGAGCCCGACCTGTTTGGTCACCGAGAGCGCGTCGTCGACGAGCGCCACCCCCGCCGAGTCGTAGCCGCGGTACTCCAGTTTCTGTAACCCCGACACCAGTCGTGGCTTGGCCGGTTCCGTGCCGACGTAGCCGATGATTCCACACATGATTACCCCCTCCGTATCGTGTCGCCGCTGTCGATTCGTCCCTCGAGGACGGTCCCGCAGTCGGCCAGCACCTCGCGGCCGACGACGGTGCCCGGCGCGACGGTGACGCCGCCCCGCAGGGTCGTCCGGTCGGCCAGTACCCCGCCGAGGCCCACGTCGTCGTGGACGGTGTCGCCGACGACGACCCGCGCCGGGCCGCCCTCGACGGTGGCGTTCGGCCCGACCGACACCGACTCGCCGACGATGCAGTCGTGGAGGACGGCGCCGTCGCCGATGCTCGCCCCGGCCATGACGATGCAGTTCGAGAGCGTCGCGTTCGGCCCGACGCGGACGTTCCGGCCGAGGGCCGTGCCCGGCAGGAGCGTCGCGTTCGGACCCACGGTGACGCCCTCGTCCAGCGCCACGTCGTTCGAGACGGCGGCGCTGTCGTGGACCTGTGCCCCGTCGCCGCCGTCGGCCTGCCCGCGGAGCAACGCGGCGTTCGTCGTCAGCAGGTCCCACGGGTAGGTGAGGTCCTGCCACGTGCCGCGGTGGAGCACCGCCGACAGCGCCCCCTCGTCGGCCAACCGCTGGAGCGTGGTCGCCATCCCGTAGTCCTGCTCTTCGGTCGCCTCGACGCCCCGGACGACGTCGAAGACGCCCGCATCGAAGACGTAGGCCCCGGCGTTGACGAGGAACGGTGGGTCGTCGGTCGGGTCCCGCGAGACGGCCACGACCGACTCGCCGTCCACGTCGACCGCACCGTACTCCGTCGGCCGGTCGGACTGCACGGCGGCGATGGTCGCCTGCCCGGTCCGCTCCCACCGCTCCAGCAGGTCGCCCAGCAGGTCGGCGTCGACCAGCTGGTCGCCGTGGAGCGCGAGGAAGGGGCCGTCGACGACGGACTCGGTCTGTGCCAGCGCGTGGGCCGCGCCGAGCTGGTGGTCCTGTACGACGTACCGTACCGGGACACCCCACTCGTCCCCGTCGCCGAAGTGGCTCTGGATGCGCTCGCGGGCGTGGCCCACGACGAGCACTATCTCGTCGGCGCCGGCTTCGACCGCGGCCTCCAGCACGGACTCGAGAATGGGCTGGTTACCGACTGGGACCATCGGTTTCGGCCGGCCCTCGGTCAACGGGCCGAGCCGCCGACCTTCGCCGGCCGCGAGTATCACTGCTTGCATGGCTCTACCGTCCCGATAAGCATGACTTACCGGTAGTCGCCGACCGGCATATAGGTTGCTCCGGTCCGGTAGGCGCCGACAAACGGTTAAATGCGTTCGGGCCTTCTTCGGTGCATGAATCGACGGAACGAGGGTGGTGCGGGGTCCTCCCGACGAGTCTTCCTGCGGACGCTCGGTGCGGTCGGGGCCGCCAGCGCACTCGCCGGGTGTTCGTTCGGGGCGCGCGACGACGCCAGGGACGGGGGCGACGGCGACGGTGGCGACACCGCCGACGGCGGCGATGGCAGCGACAGCGGCGGGTCGACCGGCAACTTCTTCGAGCAGGGACCGACAATCGGCGTCGAGGAGGTCGCGACCGGCCTCGTCTCTCCGACGGCCCTCGTGACGGCCGACGACGGTATCGACCGGCGATTCGTCGTCGACCAGACTGGTGTGGTGTACGTCCACGACGCCGACGGTCTCCGCGAGGAGCCGTTTCTGGACCTCTCGGACCGACTGGTCGCGCTCGGCGTGGACCTCCCGAACTGGGTGGCCTTCGACGAGCGCGGACTGCTCGGACTCGCCTTCCACCCCGAGTTCGCCGACAACGGCCTGTTCTACGTCCGGTACAGCACGCCCGCGACCGACGACGAACTCGACCACCGGGAACGGCTCTCGGAGTTCCAGGCGACGGCCGACGGAACGCGGGGCGACCCCGACACCGAGCGAGTGCTACTGGACCTGCCGTGGGAACGGCCTATCCACCAGGCCGGGACGATAGCGTTCGGTCCCGACGGCTACCTCTACGCGGCGCTGGGCGACGGATTGAACCCGTTCAACGGGCAGGACCTGACGGGCAACCTCAAGGGGAGCGTCCTCCGCCTCGACGTCGACGGCCGCACCGGCGACCTGCCCTACGGCATCCCCGCGGACAACCCGCTGGTCGGGACGGACGGCCGCGACGAGCAGTACGCGTGGGGCCTGCGGAACCCGTGGAAGATGGCCTTCAGCGGTGACCGACTCGTCCTGGGCGACGTCGGGCAGGCGACCTACGAGGAGGTCGACGTCGTCGAGAAGGGCGCCAACTACGGATGGCCGCTGAAGGAGGGGTTCCACTGTCACGACCCGCAGCTGGGGACCAGCGAGGACGGCGAGTGCGTCGTCAAGTCCGACCGCGGCGAACCGCTCGTCGACCCGGTGCTGGAGTTCCCGCACTTCGACGCGGACGGGTACCCCGTCGGCTTCGCGGTCATCGGCGGCCACGTCCACACCGGGAACGTCGACGCACTCAGCGACGAGTACGTCTTCGGCGCGTTCACGAGCTCGTTCACGGAGGCCGCCGGCCGCATCGTCGCCGCGACGCCGCGGGACAGCGGTCGCTGGCCGATGCGCGAGGTGCAGGTCGAGGGCGGGCTGGACATACAGGTGCTCTCGTTCGGACAGGACGGCGACGACAGCTACGTCCTGGGGACCAGAGCGGCGCTGGCCGAGAACCCGCTCTCGAAGCGCGAGGGCGTGGTCTACCGGCTCACCGGTTAGAGGACGCCGACCGACTCGTACCAGTCGATGGTCTCGGTCAGCGCCGACTGCCACGAGCGCTGGCGCACCGGTGCCTGTTCGGTCAGGGCCTCACGGACCGTCCCGAAGTCTCCGCGTTCGAGGAAGCCGTCACCGGGCACCGGCGAGACGCCGACCCGGTGGAGCAGGTCCAGCGTCGGCTTGACGACCCAGCGGGTCACGCCGTAGGGGACGCCGACGACGCGGCAGTTCCCCGGTGCGTGTCGGGCGATGGTCCCCAGCACCTGCCGGTTCGTGAGGTTCGGGCCGGTGATCAGGTGCCGACCCGTCGCGTCCGCGTCCAGACAGTGCGCGATGCTCCCGACCACGTCGTCGACGTGGACGATGTTGTACTCGTCGTAGGTGTACAGCGGCGGCACCAGCACCCGGTTGGCCGCGACGGGCCGGACGTGTTCGTACCGGGTCAACCGGTAGTCCCGCGGGCCGAAGATGTACGTGGGGTACAGCGCCGCTACGCCGAAGGGGTGGTCCTGTCCGAACAGCAGGTCCTCCACCGCGACCTTCGAGCGCTGGTACGGCGAGCCCGTGTCCGCCGGCACCTCGGGGTGGGCGCCGACGGTGCTGAGGAAGACGACCGTCTCGACGTCGGCGTCGGCCGCCGCGTCGACCAACCGTTCGGTACCGCCGGCGTTCGTCCGCTCCATCTCCGCCTGTGCGTACACCGCGGCCGCGAGGTGGACGACCGAGTCGACCCCGTCCAGGGCCGCCGCGAGCGAACCGGGGTCCGAGAGGTCGGCCTCGACGGTGGCGACGCCGTCGGGGAGTCGGGCGGTCGACGCGCCCGGTCGGACCATCGCCACCGCTTCGCGGTCGTCGAGGGCGTGCAGGAGGTTCAGGCCGATGAAGCCCGTCGCGCCCGTGACGAGGACCGTCACCGCTCGGCCCTCCATGCGGCCCCGGTCCGCTCGTACACCGCGTCGACGACCTCGGCGACGGCGACGCCCCGCGCGGCGGGCGCGGCCGTCTCGGTGTCGCCCGCCGCGGCGTGGTCCGCGAAGTCGTGGATGCGGGCGGTGTGGGCGTCCTCGTCGCTGGCCGGGAACAGCGTCGCCACGCCGATGTCGACCAGCGGCAGGTCGCCGTGCTGGAACTCGATGGGGCGGCCGTGGACCTCGCCCTGCAACGTCTCGGCGTCCAGTTCCAGCCAGCCCTCGGTCCCGACGACGAGCACCCGCGTGACGCCGTCGGTCTGGGTCCACGTCGCCGAGATGTCCACCGGCACGCCGCCGATGTCGAGCGAGACGCGGGCGGTGTCCTCGACGGCGTTCCCTCGGAGGTGGCGCACGTCGGCGTCGGTCACCGTCGCGTCCTCCCCGAACGCCTCGAACAGGACGTCCAGCGAGTGCGGGAACAGGTCGCGGGCCACACCGCCGCCCGCGAGGTCGGGATTGTAGTACCACCCCTGCTGTGGCGGCGCCGAGTGGTGGGCGACGGTCACCTCGACGACGTCGCCGAGCAGGTGGTTCGACAGCATCTCGAGGGCGCGCTCGTAGTTCCGGTAGTACCGGTGGAGGTAGCCCACCTGCGTGACGACGCCCGCCTCCGTGGCCGCGTCGGCCATCCGGCGGGCGCTCTCGGCGGTCAGCGCCAGCGGCTTCTCACAGAGGACGTGACAGCCCGCCTCGACGGCGTCCAGGAAGATACCCTCGTGTGTACTCGGCGGCGTACAGATGCTGACGACGTCGAGGTCGTGGGCCGCGAGCATCGCCTCGGCGTCCGCGTAGCCCGGCACCGAGAGGTCCGCCTCGACGGTCGATCGCCGGGCGGCGTCCCGTTCGGCGAAGGCCACGACACGCGTGCGCGGGTGACTGGTGAAAGCCGGCACGTGGTAGTCGGTGGCCATCCAGCCAGCCCCGACGACGCCGACGGCCAGTTCGGTCATGGACTACCTCTCGCCCGTGGCGGAGATAAACCCATCCCTAGGCGCTGCTTACCACGGAACGGAGCGCCTTCCGGCCGAAGCATATAGTTAGGACGTACCCGCGCGAACGCTTACCGGATGACCGACCTCACGACTTCGGTCCACCGCTCTATCACCGAGGTCAAACAGGGGGAGTGGAACGCTATCGTCGCCCAGCAGTCCCGCACGGGGAGCGTCTTCGAGCGGTACGAGTGGCTGCAGGCCTACGAGGACGCGACCGACGCGTCAGCTCGGCACGTGCAGGTCCGCGCGAACGGGACGCTCGTCGGCGTCCACCCGGCGTTCGTCCGCTCGCTCCCGGGGACGCCGTTCCGGTTTCTCGGGCCGGCGAAACCGGGCTGCAACGGGGCGATGATTGCCACGGACGAGGCCGCCGTCTTCGACGCCATCGCCGACGAGCTGGCCACGCTGACGGGTGGACGGACCATCGGGCACCTGCTCAGGCCCGCCGGGGGCGACTCGCTGCGATACGCCAGCCGACTGCGCGACCGGGGCTACTTCCCGTCGGTGCGTGACTGCCAGTTCGTCCTCGACACCGACCGGCCGTGGGACGCCGTCGCCGCCGACCTCTCCCAGAAGAAACGCCGGAACCTCCGGAAAGCGGACGATGCCGGCGTCACCGCGACGAACGTGCCGGTCACGGCCGACAGTATCGACAGCTTCGCGGCACGCCACGCCGAGCACATGCACCGCCTTGACGGCGACGGCGCCTCGCCGGCGTTCCTGCGGGCGCTACTGGCGACCATCGGTGACCGTCTCGTGCTGTTCCGGGCGACTGGCGGGGACGGTGCCCCGGCCGGTGAACTGCTCGCGGTCCGTGACGACGAACGTGACTGTCTGTCCCTGCTCTTTCCGGCCTACGACCCGTCGAACTTCCAGCAGTTCCCCTCGGAGGTGCTCTACCGGGCGGCCATCCAGTGGGGCATCGACGCGGGGTACGGGACCTGCAACTTCGGCGAGACGACGCCGGACTTCGCGGACGGTACGTTCTCGTTCAAGACGGAGTTCGGTGGGCGCGCGGTCCCGACGGTGCGGTGGGAACGGGTCGCCTCGCTCGTCGGTCGGGTCCTCTACCTTCTCGGGAGTGACCGCGTCGTCGCGCACCTGTTCGGGCGCGCATTTGGCCGCCGACCCGGCGACTAGTCGACACGTTCCGCGGGCCTCGACTCACCCCGGGCGAGTGCCCGACTCGTCGCGGTCGTCTGGGGCTCGCTCAGCCGCTCGGAGGCATCAACCTCCGGAAGCCACTCGAACCCGGTGTGTTCGTGGCTCAGTACGACGTCCGCACGCTCGGTCGTGCAGTGGTAGTACACCGCGAGCCGGCCGTCACCGGCCTCGTTGTGCCAGGTGACCGTGTGGACCGGGTCGTGGACCGCGACCGCTAGCCCGGTCTCCTCCTCGACCTCGCGCCGGAGGCAGTCCGTCACGGCCTCGCCGTCCCGAATCCGTCCACCCGGCAGTTCCCACCCGCCGTCGCTCGCCCGACGGATGGTGAGGACCCGCCCGTCGGGCCGGCAGACGACCCCGCGGACGCTCACTGTCGCTTCGAGGAACTGCTCGTCCATACGTCCCGATTGCGAGAGGGGAGTGTCAGTCTACCGGTCCCCACGGCCAGCGTTCATTACCTTGCGGGGTGAACGTCCGACGATGTACTCCCGCGACCACGCGATTCTCTCCGTCCTCGCCGGCCTCGCTCTCGTCCTCCTGACCACGCCGCCGGTCCACCCTGCCGTGGTCGTCGCCGTCGCCGTCGCTCTCGGTGTCGGTATCGACTTCGACCACTTCCTCGTCGCGTATCTCAACACCGGGTCGGCCGAGAGTACCCGCCGGGTCCTCCGGAACCCGCGCCTCGCGTTCACCGGGCAGGACGACATCTTCGAGACGGCGGACCTCTCGAAGTTCCAGCGACTGCTCAGCCACGTCCTCCTGGCCGGCGTCGCCGTCGGGGGACTGTGGCTGGCCTCGGCCCCCTACTGGGCGCTCGTCGTCGGCGTCACGCTGTACGTCCACGTCGTGGCCGACCTCTACGCCGACATGGTGGAGACGGACGAGGCGAACCCGGTCGAGAACCTACGCGAGAGCTGGTGATCGACGAGCGGTTTGGATTCCGAACCCGGTCGGTTCCGGCCCCTGTGGACCGCTCTCGGAACTGCTCTACTGGAACGGCAGCTCGTTCGCCAGTCGCGCCTTTGGAACGCTAACCGCAACGGCATAGAGTCGTCCAGCCCAAGTAACGGCGACGCCCGCACGACGCTCGTACGCATCATGCTCCAACAGGGACTGCTCACCCAGCTCGCACAGGCCGCTAAACCAGTTCGGGCGACGCTCCAGCCCGTCCTCTCGGACCCGCGCGTGCTGCTCGTCTGGGCGCTCGTCGCCGTCGCGTCGGTCGGTGTCCTGTGGTGGGACATCAGCGCCAACAACCGCGCCCTGCCGTCGATGATGAAAGGTGTCTGGTCGCTCGTCGTCCTCTACTCCGGCCCCTTCGGGCTGGCCGTCTACTGGTACGCCGGTCGCACCCAGATTAGCGGCGACTCGCTGTGGCGCCGTGGCCTCCGGTCGACAGCCCACTGCTACTCCGGCTGTGGGGCCGGCGAAGTCGTGGGTATCCTGCTCGCTCAGGGCCTGCTCGGCCTCACCGTCGGGTGGGTCGCCGCCGTCACGTTCGGCTTCGCGTACACCTTCGGGTACGCGCTCACCGTCGGGCCGTTGATGCAGGAGGGCGTCGAGTTCTGGACCGCGATGCGCGACGCGCTGTACAGCGAGACGCCCTCCATCACGGTCATGGAAGTCGTCGCTATCGGGGCGGACCTCTTCGTCGCGGCGGAAGCCCACATCACCGACGTGCTGTTCTGGCTGGCGCTGGTGCTGTCGCTGTCGCTGGGCTTCCTCGCGGCGTTCCCCGTCAATCTCGCCCTGGTCAGCGTCGGCGTCAAAGAGGGGATGCAGAACCCCGCGGAGATGGGTCAGGGTTCGGCCAGCTGACCCGATTCCATATAGCGCGCAGCCGTTTACCTCTACGGCCGCGGTACCGCGCCAGTGCGATTCTGTTGGTTCGAACCCCGGACCCGTACTGACGCCGCTCCCGCAGTCACTCGTCCACGTCGCCTTCCAGCTTCTGGCCGATTGGCCGTGCCGCAGCTGACTCGACGTAGCCGACGGGCCGTCCCGTGGCACGTCCGGCCGGCCGATTCCGCTCGCCTCACCGTTGCAGCCGTCTCAGGACGACAGCGAACGCCCAGCAGCATCCGGAACAACGGTGTCCACGGAGTGTGCCACGCCGGTCGCGGACGACCTGCGAGTAAGTTCGGAACTCCCCCTTCTCCGGACCTGATCAGGGGGTCGCGGCGTCGGCGACGGCCACGCAGTCGCCGCTACGCAGACTCGTTCGGGCAACAGTACACGAGGGTGGCGGCGCCTTCTGCCGGAACGGCCGTCGCGTGGGCGCGACTCGATTCAGGGCAACGGACAGAGGCTCGCGGTCAGCACCGCTCGCTCGTCACTCTCGTTGTGTGCACCGTGGACCTGTCCGCGCTCGTTGAGGACGACACCGGGTGCGGTCACCGTCTCCGATTCGTCGTCCCGCTGGACGGTCACCGTCCCCTCGACGACGTGGAAGACGTTGGTCGCGCCGTCGTGTTCGTGCGGTTCGATGCGTCCGCCCGGGCCGAGGGCGAAGGCCTTGACGAGGACGTCGTCTGTCACGGCCAGTTCGCCGTCGACGACGTTCCCGGCCGCCGGGTCGGCGTCGAAGTTGCCGAGTAGTTCGAGCGTCATGGCCGGACCGTCGGCCCGCGCGAACTTAGCCGTTGGCTCTCTCCGCGTGATGGCCGAGAACCGTCGGCTCAGCCCTCCTCCTCTGCCGCTGACTCAAGATGGGGGTAGGCGCCGGACTGGAAATTTGATATAGCAACATATAGTTTACAAGTCAGCCGGCGAACGCCACTCAGGGCCGTCGCTCGTCGCGGGAACACCAGCAAAACGGGAAAACCGTGCTCAGTCGACGTGCTCGCTCAGCGCGTCGAACGAGTCGGTCGCCAGTGCATCGGCGATCGACTCGACGTCCACGTCGCCGACCTCCGCGGGGTACTTCCGCTGGAAGTAGCTCACGATGTTGTCCACGTCGCGTGCCAACAGGTCACGCGCGTTCTCGTGGTCGGTCGGCACCGCCTGTGGCCAGTCGAAGACGACGACCCCTTGGGTCGTGACGAAGACGTTGTACTCGCTCATGTCCGCGTGGACGAACCCCTCCCCGTAGGCGGTCTGCATCTCGTCCAGAACGAGCTCGAGTATCGGCACCACCTGCTCGGGTTCGAGGCCGGTACGGGAGAGCTCGACGCCGTCGACCTTCTCCATCACGATGGCGTGGCGGTTCGTATCGATGGGCTGGGGGACCGAGACGTCGGGATACAGCGTCTCCAGGGCCTCGTACTCCCGCTCGGCGGCCTTCCGGGCGGTGTAGAGCCACGAGACGTGGTCCCGGTCGGAGGTGTAGTCCCGCTCGCGCATCACCTCGCGGAAGTTGGTGTACCCCTCGCGGTGGTACTTCAGGGCCATGGGCTTGTAGGACTGCACTTCGTAGACGTCGCTCTCCTTGCCGACGCCAAGCGGCGCGCCGAACCCCTCGATCGTGTCTCGCTCGACGAAGGTGTGCAACGCGAGCGCGTCGTACCCCTCGAAGGTGAGTTTGAACCCCTCGTACTGGATGGTCTTTCGCTCGACGAGTTCCCGGTCCTCACAGCGGTCCAGCCGGTAGTCGACGTTCTCGGCGGACAGGCGGGAGAACTCCGTGAGCTTCTCGCGGTTGACGTACTCGGAGAACCGCATCCCCTGCTCGACGCCGGAGAGCAGGTGGAAGTCCTCCGGCTCCAGCTCCGGCATCACAGAGGCGACGTTCTGGACCATTAGCGGCTCATAATCGCCCGACTCGTAAAAGTTCGACGCGTCGGGCGTCTCACGTGGGTAAATCAAATAACGCTATATCGAATCACACTGTGCCGCCACGAAGTACGCCGGGAGCCGAAGTACCTTTGTCGCCACCGCGGGACGAACTTGTATGGGCGACGACATCGACGAAGTGGACCGACAGATCCTCCACGCGCTCCAGGAGGACGCTCGAAACACGTCGTCGGGCGACATCGCCGACCGGACCGGCACGTCCGACAGCACGGTCCGCAAGCGAATCCAGCGTCTCGAGTCCGACGGGGTCATCAAGGGATACAGCGCCGAGGTCGACTACCAGCAGTCGGGGTATCCACTCCGCATGCTGCTGTTCTGCACCGCCTCGATACCCGAGCGCGGCGATCTCATCCCCGAGATCCTCGACATAGACGGCGTCGTCTCCGTCCAGGAGCTGGTCACGGGCGAGCAGAACCTGCTCGTCACCGTCGTCGGCGAGACGGACAGCGACATCACGCCGGTCGCACAGAAACTGCTCGACATGGGGCTGACCGTCGCCGACGAAGTGCTCGTCCGCAGCCACGAGACGACCCCGTTCGGCGAGTTCACGTCCGAGTAGTCCGCGGCGTCCACTTCGTCCCGACCGCACGCTCGCTCACAATCTGGTCGAAATACACCATCAGTACGACCGCTTCGTTCTCAGAGTGTCCGGTAGGTCCTGTTCGGTCGGGAGCCCATCCCGGCGTGGGTAGTCACACGTCGCACGCGCGGGCCCTCCAGAACGCGCGCAACTGCTATCGTCGATATCGTCATGGAGTGGCGCTACGTCGCCAGTTTTCGCTCCTCTCGCCGTCGGCCGTTACACGGTCTGACCCGCAGCGGCCGTGGCCCGAACCCGGCCGCCTTCATCTGCGTAATCATAATGTTCTATAATCCGCAATATCGAGAACGTTCTGGTAGAATAGAAGACTTTAATAACCAGTTTGTTCGTAATGGTGGGTGAAGGCGACCGGTGCCGTGCGACGCGGACCAGACGTCCGCGGTGGCGGCGACCGGTCGACACGGAACAAACGATGACGGAACAACAGCAGACGACGGCGGTCGGACAGCTTCCGAACACGGACACGGACGCGACGTCGCCGGTGCCCCGGACACTCACGGTCGTCGTGTGGGCGCTGTGTGTCGCGAGCCTCGGCGTCCTCGCCGCCCGACTCACGGTCGACGGCGCGTGGACGCTGCCCGGCGTGGCGGCCGTCGACGGGCTGACCGCCGTCATGTGGGTGGTCGTCACCTTCTTCAGCGGTATCGTCCACAGCTACTCGCGCCGCTACATGGCCGGGAGCCGGACCATCGACCGCTTCTTCGGCGGCGTGTTCGCGTTCACGGTGGCCGTGATGGTGCTGGTCGCGGCCGACCACGTCGCGCTGTTCGCCGCCGCGTGGGTGGCGATGGGCCTCGTGATGGCCGACCTGATAGGTCACGTCCGTGGCTGGCCGCAGGCACAGGCCGCGGCCGCCCTCGCCCGCCGCTACTTCCTCGCGAGCGGCGCCCTGCTGACCGTCGCGCTCGTGACGCTGTGGCTGTCGACGGGAGCGACCACCGTCTCCGGTATCGTGGCCGCCGCCGACACCGTCCCGCAGACGGCGTGGCTGGTCGCGGCGGCGGCGCTCCTGCTGGCCGCGATGATGCAGTCCGCACTGGTGCCGTTCCACACGTGGCTGCTCTCCTCGATGACCGCCCCCACGCCGGCGTCGGCGCTGATGCACGCCGGCTTCGTCAACGCGGGCGGCGTCCTGCTGCTCCGGTTCGCCCCGGTGGTCACCGCCGACGCGCAGTTCATGCTCGTGGTGCTGGTCGTCGGCGCGACGAGCGCCCTGCTGGGGAAGCTCCTCAAGACCGTCCAGTCCGACGTCAAGCGCCAACTGGGCTGCTCGACGGTCGGCCAGATGGGATTCATGATAATGCAGGCCGGGCTCGGCTTCTTCGGCGCGGCGCTCACCCACCTCATCCTGCACGGGTTCTACAAGGCCTACCAGTTCCTCTCGACGGGGAGTCAGGTCGAACAGACCGCGCCGGGCGAGGCCGACGCGACGTCGACCGGCGTCCTCGGCGCCGGCGTCGCCATCCTGTCGGCGCTCGCGGGCGGTGCCGTCTTCGCCGTCCTCACCGGCAAGGGGACCCACTTCGACAGCGGCCTCCTGCTCGCGGGGCTGGTCGTGCTGACGACGCTACACGCCACCCGCACGGCCCTCGCGAAGACCGACCTGCCGGCCACGGTCCGGTACGGGGCCGTGCCGCTCGTGTTCCTGCCGGCGATAGCCGTCTACGCGCTCACGTACAACCTCGTCAGAACTCTGCTGGTGGACGTGCCGGTCGTCACGGCCCCCACCGACCTGACGCTCGTCCACGGCGTCGTCGCGGCCGCCTTCCTCGCCGTCTACGTCGCCATCGAATGCGGCGCGTACCAGTACAGCCAGCGCCTGTACGTGGCGCTCCTGAACCTGAGCCAACCCCCCGCTGACACCGTTCTGACTGCCAAGGAGGACTACAATGAGTACTGAGACCCAGATTCACGACAGCATCGAACAGGCCGCGACCGCGGTCGGAGACGCCTGGCCGCTCCACTCCTTCGTGACGGCCAACCCGCTCTCGGGCTTCGAGGACCAGCCGTTCCACGAGGCCGTCTCCGAGGCCGCGGACCTGTTCGACGCCGACGGCTACCCGAGCCCCGAGGTGTTCCGCCAGGCCTGGGCGGCCGGCCAGATAGACCCGCAGGTCCTGCGCGCCGAACTCGCCGACCACGGCTACGACACGGACCCGGAGACATCGCTGGAGCGGATGACCGCGGCGTCGACCGACGGGGCCGAGGAGGCCGACGACGAACAGACCGTCGAGGACGAGGTGGACCGCCTCCTGACGAAGTGGCTGTCGTCGTTCCTCGACCAGGGACAGGCCCAGTGGTCGATGCCGAACCGCGAGCAGGGGTTCTACGGCGCGTTCCACGCCGTGGCTCGCCACGACGGCGAGATTCCCGACGCCGGGGCGATCGCCGACCTGCCCGCCGACCCGGTCGACGCGCTCGGACACCTCCTCGCGGACCACCCGGCCGACCGCCTGCCGGACGTCTTCGAACACCACCTGACGGCCCTGCCGGGCTGGACGGGCTACGTCAAGCAGCGCGCGGCCGACGGCGGCGACTGGCAGTCGGAGTTCCCCGTCACGCTCGAGGGCTATCTGGCGGCCCGCCTGGCGCTCGCCGACCTGGTCGGCGCGCCCATCGACCCGCTCGACGCCCCGGGCACCACCCGCACCGTCGACCCGGTCGGCGAGACCGAGGACGTCCCGCTTCGCGAGTGCTGGCTGACCGCGTGGGAGGCCAGCTACCGCGAGGAGCTGGTCGGCGCCGTCAGCGACGCCAGCGAGTCCCGCGCCGAGGCCGACGACGGCGGCCGTCCGGACGCCCAACTCGTCTTCTGTATCGACACCCGCTCGGAGATACTCCGCCGCCACCTCGAAACCACGGGCGACTACGATACGCACGGCTACGCCGGCTTCTTCGGCGTCCCGATGCGCTACGAGGGCTACGACGCCGACGTGGCTGTCGACGCCTGCCCGCCCATCGTCGACGCCCAGCACCACGTCGTCGACCGCCCGACGAAGGGCGCCGACGACGCACAGGCCGACCACGACCGCTGGTCGGCGACGCTCGACGCGGGCGGGGACCTCCTCGCGTCGCTCAAGAAGAACGCCGCGACGGCGTTCAGCTTCGTCGAGACGGCCGGGAGCGGCTACGGCGCCGCGCTGGCGGCCCGCACGCTCGCGCCGGCCCGCGCCGCCGGTCTCATCGACGCCGCCGACGACCGCACCCCCGACGAGCACGAGTTCTGCGCCCCCGGCGTGGACTACAACCCCGACGGCGTCCACGAGCTCCGCGAAGGACTCACCCTCGAGGAGAAGGTCGAGTACGCCGCGACGGCATTCGACCTGATGGGCTGGGAGGAGTTCGCCCGCCTCGTCGTGTTCACGGGCCACGCCAGCGAGACGGCGAACAACCCGTTCGATTCGAGCCTGGACTGTGGCGCCTGTGCCGGCAACCCCGGCGGACCGAGCGCACGCGTCCTCGCCGCCATCTGCAACGACGACGCCGTCCTCGAGGAGCTCCGCGAGCGCGGGTTCGACGTCCCCGAGGACACCGTCTTCCTCGCCGGCGAGCACAACACCACGACCGACGAGGTGACCCTCTACGCCGACGAGGTCCCCGAGAGCCACCATGCGGACCTCGAACAGCTCCGCGCGGACCTCGAGACGGCCCGCGAGGGGGCGGCCGCCGAGCGCGCCACCACCATGGGCGCCGAGGAGGCGGGCGTGCGCGAGACGGAGCGCCGCGCCGCCGACTGGGCGGAGACCCGTCCCGAGTGGGGCCTCGCCGGCAACGCCGGGTTCGTCGTCGGTCCCCGCGACCTCACCGAGGGCACCGACCTCGACGGGCGCGCGTTCCTCCACTCCTACGACTGGTCGACCGACCCCGACGGCGACGCGCTGGCGGCCATCATGACCGGTCCGATGGTGGTCACCCAGTGGATAAACAACCAGTACTACTTCGCCACCGTCGACACCGCTGCCTTCGGGAGCGGGTCGAAGGTCACCCACAACCCGGTCGGCAACGTCGGCGTCTACCAGGGCAACGGCGGCGACCTGATGACCGGCCTCCCGCTGCAGTCCGTGCTGGCTGCCGACGACGACCCGCACCACCAGCCCCTGCGCCTCTCGACGGTGATCCACGCGCCGGTCGACCGCGTCACCGACGTGCTGGCCGACCACGAGGAGCTCACCGACCTGCTCGACAACGGCTGGCTCTCGCTGACCGTCGTCGACCCCACGCAGGACCACCGCGCGTTCCACTACGAGGGCGAGCTGGCGTGGACGCCGATGTCCGAGAGCCCCGCCGTCGACGCGACGGAGTCGACCGCGCCGACGGTCGCGGACGACTGAGCCGCCCTTTCACGGCTCGGCGACCGCCGTCCGTCCCGACGCGACCCGTTCGCAGTTGTCTTCTCGAGACGCGCTCCAGTCGCCCTGCCGACGGCGAGGGATTCACACTCGTCGACGACCTACACGGCGGTATGCCACGAGTCGGTGTCGTCGGGGCGGGTGCGGCAGCAGCGGCGCTCAGTTACGTGGTCGACGGTACGGTGCCGGCGGCCGACGTCACGGTTCTGGAGAAGTCCGGGGGCGTCTGCGGACGGGCGGCGACCAGACGGAAGGGGGACTGCACCTACGACTACGGGGCGAACTACCTCAAGGACGACGACCCCCGCGTGACCGAACTGGTCCGAGAGACGCTCGACACCGCCGGGCTGGTCGATACGGCGGGCCCGGTGTACACCTTCGACAGCGACGGACGGGTCAGCGAGGGCCGCGACGCCGACGACCACAAGTGGAGCTACGAGGCGGGTCTGACCCAGCTCGCGAAACGGCTGTTCGACCGGACCGACGCGACGGTCCATCGACGGACGCGCGTCGAGCAACTCCGACGGCTGCCCGGCGACGAGCAGTGGGAGCTGGTCGACGGGGCCGGCGAGACGTGGGGGCCGTTTGACGCCCTCGTGATGAACCCGCCCGCCCCACAGACGGCGGCGCTGGTGCGCGAGGCGTCGTGGGACGACCCGGCACGGCGCGCGCTCGCCGACGCCGCTGGGGTTGTCGACTACCGGACTATCTGGACCGCCGTGTTGCACTACCCGTTCGAGCTCGACCGGCCCTACTACGCGCTGGTGAACACCGACAAGGAACACGAGGTCGGCTGGGTGTCCCGCGAGGAGTGCAAACCCGGGCACGTCCCGGACGGCGAGAGCCTGCTGGTCGTGCAGGCCAACCACGAGTGGTCGGTCGACAACTACGACGCGCCCGCGGCCGAGAACGTCCGGGCGCTGGCGGCGGCGACGGCGGACGTCGTCGGCGACGACAGACTGACCGACCCGGACTGGACGGACCAGCAGGGCTGGCGGTACGCCCTCACGGAGGGCGCCGTCGCCGGTGGCCCCGTCGATAGCGCCGAACAGCAGGGGCTGTACTGCGTCGGCGACTGGGTCGCCGGCGAGGCGCGGCTCCACGCCGCCGTCCGGAACGGCCTCGACACCGGCGAGCGGCTGAGCTACGCGCTGTGACCTCGTCCATGGGGGCGAGGCGGGCGGACCGTCGTCGGACGCTCCGTGAGCGACGGCACGGTCGGCCGACCTTGCACTTGCAACGCGGCCCGACTCGGCGCCCCGCGGCGTACTCCGGGTGTCGCATGACCGACTCACCGCCGACCGGCTCCGACCGTGCCTTGCACAGTCCCGCTAGCCACCTCCCGGTACGGAGGCGGCGGTAGCGTGGCGATACTCGAACTCGCCGTCGGGTTCTTCGTGCTCGCCGTCGTGGCCGGCCTCGTCGGCGCCCGCGGCGTCGCGGGCCTGTCGATGACCCTGGCGAAGTGGCTCGTCCTCGCCTTCCTCGTGCTGGCGGTGCTGTCGCTCCTGGTGTAACCGCGGCGACGGAGCGGTCGGCGGACGGACGAACCCTACGACGCCCCGGCCTCGACTGCCGACTCGTTCAGCCACGGGTCGAAGTGGACGTTGGACTCGCCCGCCGTCGTCGGGGACTCCGAGACGGCGCCGCCCTGCCCGTCCGCGAGCGTCCCGGTCACCGGATCGGCGAACGGGGCGTCCGTGTCGTTCGCGCTCGACGGGCCGCCGGCGGCCCCCCAGTAGTTGTCCGTCGCGTTCAGCGTGGCCGCCCGCTCGTTGTTGACGGCCCACAGCGTGTTGTTCACGACGGCGTTCCGGCGGACCGTCGTGCGCTCGGTCCCGCCGGCGTCGGGCGGACAGATACTGGCCTCGGGCAGGAACAGTCCCACGTCGTTCTCGGTGACGACGTTGTGGCGGACCACCAGCGGCACGTGCGTCGAGGCGGCCTGCAGCCCGACGGCGTTCGTCCGGAGCGTGTTGTTCGCGACGAGCGTCCGCCGGTCGGCGTCGCCGCCGTCGGTCGGGCCGGTCGTCGCGACGAGCACGCCGGTCCGCGCGTAGGTGATTCGGTTGTGCTCCACCACCGTGTCGGTCGCGTCTCCGCCGACGACGACGCCGTTGGTGTGCTGCGAGATGGAGTTGTTCACGACCGTCGTCCCGGTCGACCAGGCCACCTCCACGCCCGTTCCGACGGCCGCATTCCCATCGTTCCACTCGGGCCGGGAGGACTTGTCGCACTCGACGCAGCCACGGATGCTGTTGTTGGCGACCGTCGTGTTCGCGGCCCCGTGGTCGACGCTGACCGCGGTCCCGCGCGTGAACTGGCCGAACCTGTTGTCGACTATCACGGTGTCCGTGGTGTTCAAGAGGGCGACGCCACTCGTCGATGGCGTCGTCGTCGCACCGAAGGCACCGGCGCCGTAGAACCCGCTCGACTCGATGCGGACGCCCGTCGAGTCGGTCACCGAGACGCCGACCCTGTTGTCCGACGCCGTGACGTTCCTGACGGTGACGCCGTCGACGTCGTCGACAGCGATGGCCGACGCCTCGTAGTAATCGTCGGCATCGAGAGCTCTGACGGTCACGTTCGAGAGCCGTCGGTCCTCGCTGCCGACGTTGACCGCGTTCGCCAGACGGGCGACGTCGACGCTGTGACCCTGCCCGTCGACGACGACGTCGCTCGCGCGCACGCGGAGACAGGGCCTGTCGGTCAGTGCGTCTCTGGTGAGGTCGCGCGTGACGACGTACCGCCCCGGTTCGGTGATGGTCCGACACTCGGTAATCGCGGTCGGACCGGACGCCTGCGTCTGTGCGTCTACCACCGGCGTCGCGACCACCGGTGCGAGAACGAGAACGCCTAACAGTACTGGTATCCGTAGTCTCATGCCTTCTCTGACAACCGCTCGCGGTCCTGTAACTATCTGTCACGTAAGATGGGGTAAAAGCGCCGTTAAACCGGTCGTCGGTCCGGCGGCTCCGGGCACCAATTCCTACGCATCCGGTCCCACGGGCGGCGTCAGCACCCACGGTGACGCTCCGCCGACACGAACACCGAAGTAGGTAGCCGACGACACACCCACATGCGCGTTTACGAGACGGACCTCCCGGGCGTCGGGCGTCGCTACGCGGTGTCGTTCCCCGACGGCGGGCGGTTGACGGTGCTCCTCCGTAACGACGGCAGCCGCGAGACGTACTGGCGCGAGGCCGAAGGTGAGGACAGCGAGCGGCTCTTCTCGCTCACCGAGGGACAGGCGCGGAAGCTCGCCGAGATATACGACGGCACGTACTTCGAACCGGCACCGGACGACATCGACCACGCCCTCGAGGACGCGCGCATCCGCTGGGTCGAGGTCGGGCCGGACGACCCGGTCGCCGGGCGGACGCTCGGCGAGAGCGCCATTCGGAGCGACACCGGCGTCCTCGTCCTGGCGGTCCAGCGCGGCGAGCGGACGATATCGAGCCCCGACGCGCAGACGCGCGTCGAGGCCGGGGACGTTCTGGTCACCGTCGGCACGGACGAGGCCCACGCGAAACTGGCTGCGCTCCTCGACTGAGTCGTGGCGAACCCGTTGCTCGTCGCCGGAGCGGTACTGCTGGGACTGGTCGCGCTCGCCCTCGCCGCACAGCGTATCGGCCAGTCGGTCATCCCGACGTACATCCTCGCCGGCGTGGCGCTCGGCCCCTTCGGCGTCGGTCTCGGGGCCGAGACCGTCGGCGTCGCCCTCCCGACGTTGCTCTCGCTGCCGGCGGCGCTGGGCGTCGTCCTCCTGTTGTTCTTCGTGGGGCTGGAGCTGAGCGTCGCCGAACTGCTGGCCGAGCGCCGGGCGTTCGCGCTGGCCGGGGGCGTCGACGTGGGCGTCAGCCTCCCGCTGGGCTTCCTCGTCGGCCTCGCCGTGGGGTTCACGCCGCTGGAGGCGGGGTTCCTCGCGCTCGTCGTGTTCAACTCCTCGACGGTCATCATCGCGAAGTCGGTCGTCGACGCCGGGTGGCTGGGGTCCCGGACCGCCGACGCCATCTTCGGCGTCATCGTCGTCGAGGACGTCGTGACGGCGCTGTTGTTCGCGGTGCTCTCGGGGCTGGTCGCCGGCGGGAGCGGGGTCGACCTCGCCCGCTCGCTCGCCGTCGGCGTCGTCTTCCTGGTGGTCGTCGCCGCCGTGACGCTCCGCGGTGCCGACCGTCTGGGTCGGACGCTGCGGCCGCTCCGGGGGGACCTGTTCGTCGTCGCCGCCCTCGGCGTCGCGGCTCTCGTCGCCGGACTCGGGGCGCTCACCCGGACCAGCGAGGCCGTCGCCGCCTTCCTCGCCGGCGGCCTGTTCCAGAACGCCGACCTGACCGCCGAGGCCGAGCGGTACCTCGCACCGGTCCGGGACGTCTTCGCCGTCGTGTTCTTCCTCTGGGTCGGAGTCCAGACGGACCCCCGTGTGGTCGTCGACGTCACGCCGTTCGTCCTCGGCGCGGGCGCGGTGACGCTCGCGGGGCAACTCGGCAGCGGCTACTACGCCGGGCGCGCGTTCGGGCTGGACGCCGACGGCGCGGTCCGGATGGGTGCGGCGCTGACGCCGCGCGGGGAGTTCTCGCTGGTCATCGCCGCGTTCCTCACGACGGCCGGGACGACGCCGACGCTCTCGGAGACGATTCCGGCCTTCACCGTCGGCTACGTCCTCCTGACCAGCGTCGTCGGGAGCGTTCTGCTCCACCGCGCCGACGACATCGCGGGGTTCAGGCGTCGGTTGGCGGGGCTATGAGTCGTCGGCGACGGCCGCCACGAGGGCGTCGACGGCCGCTATCTCGTCGTCGGTGATGGCGTGGCCCAGTCCCTCGTACACCCGGTCGGTCACGTCGGCGTCCATCTCGCGGAACGCCGCGGCCGTCGCGCGCACGCGGTCCGGCGAGACGTAGGGGTCCTCGTCGCCACACCCGACGAAGACCGGCGTTCCCTCCAGCGACCCCGACTCGGTGGCGTCGGCGACCGGGTCCGGGCCGAGGAGGCCGCCCGCGAGCATCGCCAGCCCGCCGTACCGGGCCGGCTCGGAGGTGACGTACGCCCCGGCGACACTCGCGCCCTGCGAGAAGCCGACGAAGACGGTGCGCTCGGGGGCGACGCCGGCGTCGGCCGCCCGGTCGAGCGTGCGACCCACCAGTGCGACCGCCGAGGAGAGCCACGGCTCCCGCCGCTCGTGTGGGGCGTCGGCGGGGCCCGGGAACCACGCCTTGCCGGCCGCCTCCGGCGCGAGGTACAGCGCGCCGTGGTGGTGGAACTCGTCGGCGAGTCTGAGGAAGTGCCGCGCCGAGTCGCCGCGGCCGTGGAGCATGACGACTGCCGTCTCGGCGGCCTGGGGTGGCGCGCCCGCCGTGACGATGTCCTGTCCGGCGTGCGGGTCGGCGTCGCTCATCGGGTCACCACTCGGGCATCGACAGCGGCGGGAGTTGTGAGTCTATCATCTCGCGGTCCTCCTCCAGCCACGGCGGGAGACGGAGCGTGTCGGCCGGCGCATCGTCGTCGGGACTGACGCCCAGTCCCGGGCGTTCGGTCGCCAGTTCGAACAGGATGCCGCCGGGGTCCCGGACGTACAGCGAGTGGAAGAAGTGCCGGTCCTTGACCCGCGAGACGTCGAAGTCCCGGTCTCGCAGCAGGTCGTGCCACTCGTGGAGGTGGGCCTCGCTGTCGACGCTGACGGCGACGTGGTGGATCGACCCCGCGCCCTCCCGGCCGAACGGGGCGTCGTCTTTCAGGATGTCGACCGTCGACCCGCGCCCGTCGACGCGGTACCGGACGGCGTCGGCCGTCTCGGCGGCGAGTTCGAACCCGAACGTGTCGAGGAGGCTCGCGGTCACGTACGGACTTCGCGACCGGAGGGTGACCCCGCGGACGCCCCGAACCGCCCGGCTCTCGGGCACCGGCCCCGACTGCACCGGGACGCCGTGGTCGCCGTCGGCGACGAGGTCGACGTGGGTCCCGTCGGGGTCACGGACGGGCAGGACCTGCTCGTCGAACCGGGTCAGTGGGTCGTCGACGTCGGCCCCGTGGGCGTCGAGGCGGTCGGCCCAGTACGACAGCGTCCCGTCGGGGACGGCCAGCAGGACCGACCGGATGCCGGGGCGGCCGGTGCGACCCGCCGGCTGACCCGGCGACGCGAAGAACGTCACCACGGACCCGGGCCGGCCCGCGTCGTCGCCGTAGTAGAGGTGGTGGGTGAACTTGTCCTCGAAGTTGACCGTCCGTACCAGCGGTCGGAGCCCCAGTCCCGTGACGTAGAACTCCGCGTTGCGCTGTGGGTCGCCGCCCATGGCCGAGACGTGGTGGATGCCCGGCGTGTCCGAGAGCATCAGAGCCCTTCGAACTGGGTGATGGCCTCGCGCCAGTCGTCGGGAATCTCCTGTGGCGCCTCGGCCTCGCGGTCGTAGGTGACGACCGTCGTCTCGCCCGTGGCCGCGACCGCGTCGCCGTCGCGGACCTCGTACTCGAACGGGAAGCTCTTGGTGCCGAGCCGGGGGACCCGGACGCCGACCGAGACGCTCTCGGCCGACCGAACGGGGCGTTCGTAGTCGAGTTCGAGGTTCGCGATGACGATGCCCGTCCCCTCGCCCTCCGCCGAGAGGTACGACCGGTCGCCGCGGGCGACGACCTCCGCGAGGTAGTCGATGCGGGCCTCCTCCAGATAGGTGCCGTAGCGGACGTTGTTGACGTGACCGTAGGTGTCCAGATCGTCGTAGCGGACGTCCACCGTCGTCGTGAACTCGAAGCTCATGCCAGCAACTCCGCGTGCTTCTGCTTCAACTTCTCTATCTTCGGCGGGATGGTCATCTGGCAGTAGGCCTGGTTCGGGTTCTTCTCGAAGTAGTCCTGGTGGTACTCCTCGGCGGGGTAGAACGTCTCCAGCGGTTCGACCTCGGTGACGATGTCGTCGTCGTAGCCCGGCTGGATCTCCTCGATGAACGCCTCGACGGTCGCCCGCTGAGCGTCGTCGTGGTAGAAGACCGCAGAGCGATACTGGGTGCCAACGTCGTTGCCCTGCCGATTCAGCGTCGTCGGGTTGTGGGTCGTGAAGAACACCGCGAGGAGGTCCTCGTAGCTCACGACGTCGGGGTCGAAGGTTAGCTGGACGCACTCGGCGTGGCCCGTCTCCTCGCGACAGACCGCCTCGTAGGAGGGGTTCTCGACGTGGCCGCCGGCGTAGCCCGACACCACGTCATCGACCCCGTTCACCTGCTTGAACACCGACTCGGTACACCAGAAACAGCCGCCGGCGAAGGTCGCTTGCTCGGTCATCACCAGCAGTAGGCGCGGCAGGCACAAAAGGAGACGGCCGGTGTCGACGCCGCTCAGTCGGCGTCCGGCGTCGCGGTCGGGCCCACCGTCCCGGCGGCGTCGTCAATCGAGCTCCCGCCCAGCGACCGACCGGAGTTCCCGACGACGAGCAGACTGCTCGCGGTCATCGCCACCGCCGCGAACAGCGGGTTCAGCAGGCCCAGCAGTGCCAGCGGCAGCGCGACGGCGTTGTAGCAGAACGCCCACGCGAGGTTCTCCCGGATGCGCCGGCGGGTCGCCGCGGTCAGGTCGAACACGCGGGGGACCGCCCGGAGGTCGTCGGTCGTCACGACGGCGTCGGCCGCGTCGGCGGCGAGTTTCGTCCCCGACGCCAGCGAGATACCGAGGTCGGCCGACCCCAGTGCCGGGGCGTCGTTGGTGCCGTCGCCGACCATGGCCACGGTCCCCCGCGACTGCAACCGCTCGACTACCTCGGCCTTCGCCTCCGGCGGGACGCCGGCGAACACCTCGTCGACCGCGTCGTGGTCGCGGAACGGTGCCGCGGCCTCGGGGCTGTCACCGGTGATGACGACGACCTCGTGCTCGGCCGAGAGGGCGGTGACGACCGACTCCCACGCGTCGCGGGGTCGGTCCCCGCCGACGACGACGCCGCGGGCGCGCCCGTCCCACCCGACCAGCGCGGGGACGTGGCCGTCCGCTCGGGCCTCGTCACACCGCGCTTGCAGGTCGGCGGGGACCGAGAGGTCGCGGTCCCGGAGGAGCGGGGGCGTCCCGACCACGACTCGGTCGCCGTCGACGCTGGCGCTGACGCCGCGACCGGGGTGGCGCTCGAACCCGTCGACGGCAGCGTCCGGGGGCGGCGCCGCGTCGGTCACGGCCGTCGCCAGCGGGTGGTCCGCGAACTGTTCGACGGCCGCGGCGCGACGCAGCACCTCGTCGTCGGGGCGGGCCAGCAGCGTCACCTCGCCGGTCGTCAGCGTCCCCGTCTTGTCGAGGGCGACGACGTCGACGTCGGTGGCCGTCTCGAACACGGCGCCGTCGGTGACGACGATGCCCTCCTCCAGGGCCGTCTTGACCCCCGCGGCGGTCGCGAGCGGCGTCGCCAGCCCCAGCGCGCAGGGACAGGAGACCACCAGCACCGCGAGGCCGGTCAGCAGGGCGTCGGTCGCGCCCGTGCCCGCGAGGAGGTGACCGACGAGAGCCAGGCCGGCCAGCGCGACCACCAGCGGGACGAAGACGGCCGCGATACGGTCGACGAGTCGCTGGACGCCGCCCCGGTCGCTCTGGACGGTCCACAGCAGTTCGGTGAGGCGGTCGACCGTGCTCTCGGCGTTGGGGCCGACTTCGACGACGAGTGCGCCCTCGGTGACCATCGCGCCGCCGACGACCTCGTCGCCCTCGGTCCTCCGGACGGGGAGGGACTCCCCGGTGACCAGCGACTCGTCGACGGCCCCGGTGCCCTCGACGACCCGGCCGTCGACCGGCACCCGTTCGCCGGACTTGACGACCACCTCGTCGCCGGGGTCCAGCGCCGCGAGGTCGACCGTCTCGGTGCCCGCGGCGGTCCGGCGGCGGGCCGCGTCGGCGCGCTGGGCCGTGAGGTCGGTCAGCCGACCGGCCGCCGCCCGTCGCACCCGGTCCTGATAGTAGTCGCCGACCGACACCGCGAGCACGATGACCGTCGCCACGTCGAAGTACACCTCCGTCTCGCCGAGGCCGACGGCGACGACGCTGTAGGCGAAGGCCGTCGTCGCGGCCATCGCCACCAGCAGGTCCATATTCGGCCGGCCGGCCCGCAGGCTGACGTACGCGCCCCGCAGGAGCGGCCACCCCGTGTAGCCGACGACGACGGCGGTCATCACCGCCATGTTCCACAGCAGGTAGTCGCCGGCCGGTCCGCTCGGGTCGAGCAACAGCAGTTCCGGGTCGACGCCGAGGTAGGCCGGGTAGAGGAAGAGGACGTACCACAGCATAGTCATCATGCCGAAGAAGCCGCCGACGACGAGGCGGCCCGCCAGTTCGTGGTCGTCCTCGCGGTCAGTCGTCCGGAACCCCGCCTCGTAGCCGGTGCCGGCCACCACGTCGGGCAGGTCCTCCTCCGCGACCACCTCGGGGTCGTAGGTGAGCTTCATCGTCCCGGTGGCGTAACTGGCGGCCGCCGCGGCGACGCCCTCGCGGTCGGTCGCCCGGGCCTCGAGGAACGTCTCGCAGGTCGCACAGTGCATCCCGTCGACGGCGAGGAAGGCCGTCTCGCCGTCGACCGTCGCTGGGTCCGGGCCGCTGTCGACGTCCTCGACCGTCTCCCCGTCGGGGTCGTCGAGCGTCCGGGCGACCTCCAGACACCCGCGACAGCAGAAGGCACCGTCGACACCGCTGTCGGTGACGGGCGACGTCGTCGCGAGGCCACAGAGGGTGCAGTCGGTCATGTCAGGTCCACGGCATCGGCAGCGGTGGTCTCGGGACGGCGACGCCGAACGCCGCCAGTCCGTTGGCGAGCGGGACGAGTGCGAGGATGAGGAAGACGGCGCCGAGGGCGCGGTGGAGCGACGACCGGCGGCCCGGCGACAGCGACCCGAAGGCGGTGCCGTAGGCGAACACCAGCGGGACGGTGCCGACCCCCAGCGCCGCCAGCGAGAGCGCGCCGGTCGCGGCCGACCCCGTCGCGAAGGCGTAGAGGAACGCCGGATAGAGCAGCGGACAGGGCAACAGGCCGTGCATCGCGCCCAGCGCGACCATCCCGGGGCCGTCCACGAGGGCGTCGAGTCGCGCGACCAGCGCCGCCGAGACGAGCTGGAACACGTCCCCGACGACCGGCAGCGAGGCGGCCACGTCGGTGGCCTGGCCCCGCGTCAGGTAGCCCACGCCGACGGCGAGGACGAACAGGCCCACGAGGACGCCGACGACGCCGCGGACGGTGGTCGCCACTCGCGCGAGGCCGGCGGCGTCGTACAGCAGGCCCCCGGCGGCACCGAACGCCGCCCCCAACAGCGTGTAGCTCACGGCGCGGCCGACGTTGAACAGCGCCTGCTGGCGGATCTCGTGCGCGGAGACCGGGCCCCCGGTGTCGAGGCGGTCGGCGTAGGTCGTCACCAGCGGGCCACACATCCCCAGACAGTGGACGCTCCCGAGGAGACCGAGACCGGCGAAGGCCGCCAGTCCGGCCGTCTCGCCGGCGCTCAGACCGGCCGTGACGGGGGCCATCTCAGGCGGCCTGTCCCTCGTGCGGGCCGGTCATCAGGAGGAGGCTCCCGGCGATGAGGACGACGCTGACCAGCGAGAGCGCCACTATCGTCCGACCGGTCCCCAGCAGGTAGTACGCCACGGGCGCGAGCCCGAGGAGCGCGAGCACTGTGACGAGTCGCGGGCTGGACGTGGACATGGTCGGCCGTACGATTGAGGGAGCATAAAAACCGTCGGCAGTTCCTGCCCACTGAAAAGCCGGTGTCGCCTTTTTGGGACGTTCCGCTGTGGCCACGAACATGGGTAGTGGAACCGATACAACGCAGATACTGCCTCGCACGGTTCTGGAGGGGCACCGATGACGCTCGGACGCCGCGAGTTCGTCCGGACCGCGGCCGCCGGGGCCGCACTGGGCGCGGTCGGCACGGCGACAGCACAGGAAGAGCCCGACTACGGCGGCTGGTTCGACGACGTCTCGAACTACGACGGGACCGTCGACAAACGGGGACAGGACAGCGTCGAGATAGCCGTCGGCGCCCAGGGGAACAACGGCGCGTTCGCCTTCTCGCCGGCGGCGGTGATGGTCAGCCCTGGCACGGAGGTCGTCTGGACGTGGACGGGCGAGGGCGGCGGCCACAACGTCGTCTCGGACGGCGACGGGCCGCTGGACTCGGGCGAACTCGTCTCCGAGCAGGGTGCGACCTACAGCTACACCTTCGAGAGCGAGGGCATCTACAAGTACGTCTGCGAGCCACACGCCGGGCTCGGGATGAAAGGCGCCGTCGTCGTCAGACCCGGCGGCGGCAGTGGCGGCAGCGGCGGCGGCACCGCTCAGGGGCCGCCGGCGAACCCCGACTACGGTGGCTGGTTCGACGACGTCTCGAACTTCGAGGGCGAGACGGTCGACCGCACCGGCCAGGACAGCGTCGAGGTCGCCGTCGGCGCACAGGGGAACAACGGCGCGTTCGCCTTCGACCCACCGGCGGTCCGGGTCTCGCCGGGCACGGAGGTCGTGTTCACCTGGACGGGTGACGGCGGCGGCCACAACGTCGTCTCGGACGGCGACGGCCCCCTCGACTCGGGTGACCCGGTTTCCGAGGCCGGAACCACGTACAGCTACACCTTCGAGGAGACGGGCATCTACAAGTACGTCTGCGAACCGCACCTCTCGCTCGGGATGAAAGGGGCCGTCGTCGTCGGCGGGCCGCCCGGCGGGAGCGGTGGCGGTGGTGGCGGTGGGAGTCAGCGCCTGCCCGTCTCGGGCCCGCGGTGGCTCCTCAGCGGCTCGGTCCTCTTCGCGTTCTTCACGCCGCTGCTGTACGCGGCGGCGATGCGTCACCGCGAGTCGACGCGGCCACCGCAGGACCGCGTCGGCCCGGACGGGACGGTACCCGTCGAGGAGGCAACGGAAGCGGAACCGGAAACCGAACTCGGCCACGACGAGTACGACCCGAAGGGGACGGCGGCGCTCGTCGCGTTCTACTTCGTGCTCATCGCCCTGCTGTGGGTGTTCATGTACTTCGTCGAGTTCCTCGGCCGCGTCTCGGTCATCGGGTGATCCACCATGCAGGTCCACAACTTCGAGAAAGTCTGGCTCGGTGCAGCGTTGCTCCTCATCGTCGGGTTCATCGCGACCATCTCGTACGGCACGGTCGGGGCCGGCATCGCGATGGTCGACGACTCGGGGGGACAGATAGACCCGCAGGCGGTCCAGAGCGGCGAGACGGGGACCGCCTTCGACGACCCCGGCGTCGTCAAGGCCAACGAGAGCCACTACGTCGTCTACGTGGTGGCCCAGCAGTTCCAGTTCGTCCCGGGGAGCGGTGACAACCCCATCCGGATTCCGGCCGACACGCGGGTCACGTTCAAGGTGACCAGCGCCGACGTGATGCACGGGTTCGCCATCACCGGGACGAACATCAACACGATGGTCATCCCGGGACAGGTCGCCGAGGTCACGGCCCGCTTCGACGAGACCGGGACCTACGGTCTGGTCTGTCACGAGTACTGTGGCGCGGGCCACCACACGATGGGTGGCTCCGTCGAAGTGGTGCCCAAATCGCAGTACAACGCAACGGAGGTGACCAACTGATGGTGTTCGTCGACGAGTACCCGAAGACGTCGAAACTCGTCCGCAGCGAGTTCATCGTCGCGTTCGTCGCACTGGGCATCGGTGCCCTCTTCGGCATCGTGCAGGCGCTCCACCGCACCGGCATGTTCCGCGGGGTCGTCAGTTCGGCGGACTACTACACGCTCCTGACGGGCCACGGCGTCCTGCTGGCGCTGGTGTTCACGACGTTCTTCATCGCCGGCCTGTTCGCGTGGGGCGTCGCCAACAGCCTCGAACGCGAACTGCCACAGCGCACCGCGTGGTCGGCGTTCTGGCTGATGCTGACCGGGACGGTGCTGGCGGCCGTCGCTATCCTCGGCGGCGTCCTCGGCGCGCCCTCGGTCTTCGGCCACGACCTCGAGGCGGACGTGCTGTTCACGTTCTACGCGCCGATGAAGGCCCACCCGGCGTTCTACGTGGGCGCGGCGCTCATCATCGTCGGCTCCTGGATCGCGGGGCTGGCGTACTTCCAGTCGCTGTGGGCGTGGCGCTCGGAGCACCCCGACGAGCGCATCCCGCTGAAGACGTTCATGATCGTGACGACGATGCTGATGTGGTACATCTCCACCATCGGCGTCGCCGTCGAGGTCGTCGTCTTCCTCATCCCGTGGTCGCTGGGGCTCATCAGCCAGGTCGACCCGCTGCTGACCCGGACGCTGTTCTGGTACTTCGGCCACCCCGTCGTCTACTTCTGGCTGATGCCCGCGTACCTCGTCTGGTACACCATCCTGCCGAAACTGGCCGGCGGGCGGCTGTTCAGCGACCCGCTGGCCCGCGTCGTGTTCGTCCTCTTCCTCCTGCTGTCGACGCCCGTCGGCTTCCACCACCAGTACGTCGACCCGGGCATCCCGGAGGGGTTCAAGTTCATCGCGATGACGAACACGATGTTCCTCCTGCTGCCGTCGCTGCTGACCGCGTTCACCGTCGTCGCGAGCGTCGAACACGGCGCCCGCCAGCGCGGCGGTGAAGGCTACTTCGGCTGGCTCCGGAGCCTCCCGTGGGGGAACCCGGCCTTCGCGGGCTGTATGCTCGCCGGCCTGATGTTCGCCGCCGGCGGCTTCTCGGGAATGATCAACGCCGGGATGAACATCAACTACCTCATCCACAACACGCTGTGGGTGCCCGGCCACTTCCACCTCACCGTCGGCACCGCCTTCGCCCTGACGGCGATGGCGATCAGCTACTGGCTGGTGCCACAGATCACGGGCAAGCAGCTCCAGCGCCGCTCGGTCGCCATCGCACAGCCCTACGTCTGGTTCGTGGGCATGGCGCTGATGTCCAACGCGATGCACCGGGCCGGCCTCGCCGGCATCCCGCGACGGACCGCGGAGCCGACCTACGACGAATTTGCCTTCGACGGACTCGTCGGCACCGTCGCCGAGATGCGCCTCCAGATAGCCATCGGCGGCCTCCTGCTGTTCCTCGGGGCCGTGATGTTCCTCGCCGTAATGGCCGAGACGTGGCTGGCCCACCGCGGCGGTCGGCTGTCGGTCAACAGCGAGTTCCCGGCGCCGCTCTCCGGGGCCGAACACAGCCCGCGCATCCTCGACAACTACAAGCTCTGGACGGCCATCGCGCTGGTGCTCATCGTCATCGCGTACGGCCCGCCGCTGGCGGCGATGCTCGCCGACGGCATCACCATGCCCGGCAGTCCCCCGATACCGGTCTGAGGTTCCACTC
This sequence comes from Haloarcula sp. MBLA0163, assembly GCF_055632435.1. NCBI lineage: Archaea > Methanobacteriati > Methanobacteriota > Halobacteria > Halobacteriales > Haloarculaceae > Haloarcula > Haloarcula sp. MBLA0163. The sequence continues at coordinate 2,392,732 of NZ_CM145745.1, read as the reverse complement.
CACCACTTCACCATGTTAGACGACGTCGACGGGCCGGAGCAGACGAGTTGGGTACGGATACTCATCATCCTCGCCATCGGTATCCCGATACTCATCGAGGTGGTGACCTTCGGCGGGCTGCTGGGTCACTACGTCGCCGGCGGCGGTGGCGACGGCGGCGCGGCGGCGACGCCGACGCCCGACGTCGAGGGTGCGACGGCCGGCGACGAGATACTCGCGGAGACCGCCGCCGTCGAACGCGTCGACAGCGCCTCGGTCGTCACCGGCAACGACGGCTGGCAGTTCACGCTCTCGGTGGCCGTCGACAACGCCGGGAACAGCACCTACGAACTCCGGCTCGGGACGGCGACGACGCGGGCGGGCCGGACCGTCGAGGGGAACGACGCCACGACGGGCCGACTCGCGCCCAGCGAGTCGGGGTCGGTCACCGGGTCGTGGATGCTCCCGAAGGGTCAGCGCCCGGCCAGCGTCGTCGTCACCGTCGTGACCACGCCGCCCGACGGCACCCCCTCGGCCCGGCAGTACACCGTCGCCATCGGGGACGTCCCGGTCTCCTCGTGACGCCGCGTCGGCGTCGACGCCGGCCTACCGGTCGACGTCGCCCATGATGGGGTCTAAGCTCCCGATGGTCGCCACCAGGTCCGGGATGTACTCGCCCCTGGCCATCTCGGGGAGCGTCTGGACGTGCGAGAACGAGGGGCCGCGGATCTTGAAACGGGCCGGTGTGTCGGTGCCATCCGAGCGCATGTAGATGCCGAGTTCGCCCTTCGCGGACTCGACGGCCCGGTAGATCTCGGTGTCCGGGTCGGGCCGAATCGTGCGGGGGACGTTGGCCTGTATCTCCCGGTCGTCCGCGGGCCACTCCTCCAGCAGGTCGACGCACTGCTCGATTATCTTCGCGGACTCCTCGACCTCGCGCAGCCGGACGAGCAGGCGCGAGAAGTTGTCGCCGCCGTCTTCGGTGACGACCGACCAGTCGAGTTCGTCGTAGTAGCCGTACGGGTCGTCTCGCCGGAGGTCGTAGTCGACGCCGGAGCCACGGGCGACCGGCCCGGTACAGCCGTACGCCTTGGCCGTCTCCGGCGAGAGGTAGCCCGTGTCGACCGTCCGCATCTGGATGATTTCGTTGCTCGTCAGCATGTCGTGGTACTCGCCGAGCTTCTCGGGGAGGCCGTCGAGGAACTCGCGGATGTTCTCGAAGAAGGCCTCGCGGGGCTCGGGGAGGTCCCACGCGACGCCCCCCAGTCGGAAGTAGTTGAACATCAACCGCTGACCAGTCAGGTCCTCGAGGATGTCCTGGACGATCTCGCGGTCCCGGATGCCCCACTGGAAGACGGCGGTGAACTCGCTGACCACGTCCAGCGCGTAGGTGGCGACGGCCAGCATATGGCCGAGGATGCGGGAGAACTCTCCGCACATCGTCCGGACGACCTGTGCGTACTCGGGGACCTCGATGTCGACGAAGTCCTCGGCCGCGCGGGCGTAGGCCCACTCGTTCAGGAGGCCGGCGCCGCTCCAGTCCCAGCGGTCTGGGTAGGGCATTATCTGGTGGCGGTAGGTCTTGGACTGACACATCTGCTCCTCGCAGCGGTGGATGAAGCCGATGTCCGGGTCGATGGCGGCGACCTCCTCGCCGTCGAGTTCGACGTTGAGGTGGAGGACGCCGTGGGTCGAGGGGTGGTGTGGCCCCATGTTGAGGTGCATCCGGTCGGGGCCGGTACGCTCGTCCTCGAGGAGGCGCTGGTGCTCGCGGAAGGTGACGATCTGGGGCTGGCTCTGGTCGTAGTCCCGCGAGAGCGGGTGGCCCTGCCACGTCTCGGGGAGGAGGATGCGTCGCAGGTCCGGGTGGTCCTCGTAGTGGATGCCGACGAGGTCGTAGGCCTCGCGTTCGTGCCACGCCGCCGTCGGGTACACCGGCGCCGCGGACTCGCTGGTCGGGTCGTCGCTCGTCGTCGGCACCACGACGGAGAGTTCCCGCGTCGGGTCGTCGTAGCTCCGCAGGTGGTAGATGGTCTCGTAGCGGTCGGCGTACTCCTGGGCGCTGACGCAGGCGCAGTGGTCCAGACCGGCCTCGGTCTTCAGCGTCGAGAGGACGGCCTGTACCTCGTCGGCGCGGACGACCACTGCCGGCGCGTTCAGGTGCCGTTCCTCGTCGACGACGTACTCGCGTATCGGCGCGAGGCGGTCGTCGTGGGTCTCCTGGGTGGCACCCGCGACTGTCTGGGACATACTGTCTCTGTCGGTGCCCGGCCCCCTCGTCGTACTGCCTCGACGGCGAGGCACCTTTATATTCGGCCCGGGAACGACCGGTGTGAAGTACGTCAGGCTCTCGCTCTCGATGGCGCCCGAGGTACGCCACCCGATGCACCAGTTCGTCGTCGACCACGAGGGGTACGACGCCAGCTACCTGCTGCGCGCCAACGAGGTCGGCGCAGACGTCCAGACGCTCCTCTTCCACGTCGACGGCCACCCGCCGGACCCGTACCGGGCGGCGCTTGACGCCACAGACAACGTCCTCGAGTACGCCATCTCGACGTGCCCGGACGACACTTTCTACCTCTACGTCAGGGACCGTCCCTCCGACACCGGCGGCGAACTCGTCGAGGCGCTCACGACGGCGGGGCTGGTCGTCGTCTCCCCCATCGCCTACCGGTCGGACGGCACCATGGCCCTCACGCTCGTCGGCCCCGGCGGGACGGTCCAGCGGGCGGTCGAGGCCGTCCCCGACGGCGTCGGCGTCGATGTCCGCGAGGTGGGCGAGTACGACAGCCGTCGGTTCGAGTCCGCCGCGGCCCTGACCGACCGGCAGTTCGCGGCCGTCGCCGCCGCCGTCGACTGCGGCTACTACGACGACCCGCGGGCGGGGACCACCGCGGACGTGGCCGACAGACTGGACTGTGCACCCGGGACCGCCGCCGAACACCTCCGCAAGGCCGAGGCTCGCGTGATGACCCGACTCGTCGACGAGCGCGACGGGCCGGCGGCCCGCAACCCATAACGCCACCCCCGACCTACTGTGGACGATGGCACTCTCCGACCTTGAGTGGCGCGTCGTCGGCGAGGAGTCACACGACGGGCCGACGACGATGGCGCTCGAAGAGATAGCCGCCGAGACGGCGGCCGACGGCGGGCCAGCGACGGTCCGGGTGTACACGTGGCCGGACACGCTCTCGCTGGGCTACAACCAGGACCCGGCCAGCATCGACTGGGCGTTCTGTGAACGCGAGGGGATCAGCGTCACCCGCCGGCCCACCGGCGGCGGCGCGATCTACCACGACCACCACGCCGACCTCTCCTACGGCATCGTCGCGCCGGCCGACGCCGTGCCCGGAGACCTGATGGACTGCTACGAACTGTTCTGCGAACCGATTCTGGAGGCCTTCGAGCGGCTGGGCGTCGACGCCGAGTTCGTCGACAGCGAACGCGAGGCGGTTCACCAACCGGCCTGTTACCTCCGGGCGCTCCACCCCGCCCACGACGTCGTCGGCCCCGACGGCCGCAAACTCGCCGGCAACGCCCAGTACCGCCAGAGGGACGCGGTCATCCAGCACGGCTCGCTGTCGGTGTCGACCCGGCCCGAACGCCACTGTGGCTGTTTCGCCGGCGAGCCCGACCCCGACGCCTTCCGCGAGCGCGTGGGCGCCATCGACGAGTACGTCGAGCTCGACCGCGAGACCGTCGTCGAGACGCTTCGTACGACGCTGGCGGAGTGGGTCGACGCCGACGAGGGCGGGTGGACCGACGACGAACGCGCTCGCGCACGCGAGCGCGCGGACTCGAAGTACGCGAGCGACGAGTGGGTCCGCCGGTCGCCGTGACCGCGCCCACCACGACTGTTTATTCCGGTCGGGGGTGAACGGCCGCTATGGTCCCCTCCCCATCGGACGGCGACGACACCGCCGCCGAGAGCGTACCCACGCAGCGTTCCGACGCCGAACTGTACCGCATCGTCCGGCTCGCGACCGAGGACGCGATCCTGGGCGCCATCGGCACGCTACTGCTGTCGGGCGTGGGCGTCGTCCTGTTTCTGGTCGGCGGGAGTGCCTTCCTCGGCGCCGACGGGTTCGGTGCGATGGTCCTGGCGGCGGCGGTCGCCCTCGGCGGGCTCTACCTCACGGCCGCCACGCTGGGCGTGATTCCGCCGGCTCGCGACTGGTTCTGACGGCGCTGCCCACTCCGAAACCGCTTTTGTCGGGCAACCCTCACCGCTGTCCATGGTACGAGTCGGTGCACACACCTCCATCGCTGGTGGCGCGTACAACGCCGTCGACGAGCAAGTCGAGTACGGCGGCAACTGCGGCCAGATATTCTCGCACTCCCCACAGGTCTGGCAGGACCCCAACATCGAGGACGACGAGGCCGCGAAGTTCCGCGAACTGAGCGACGACCACGGCGTCGGTCCGTGGGTCATCCACTCGTCGTATCTGGTCAACCTCTGTACGCCCAAAGAGGACCTCCGCGAGAAGTCCCGCGACTCCATGCAGAAGGAGGTCGACGCCGCCGCGAAGCTGGACATCGAGTACGTCAACGTCCACCTGGGCGCCCACACCGGCGCCGGCGTCGACGGCGGCCTCGACAACGCCGCGAGCGTGCTGGACGACCTCGACGTCCCGGACGGCGTGACGGTCCTCGTCGAGTCCGACGCCGGGAGCGGGACGAAGCTGGGCGGCCAGTTCGAGCACCTGGCGACGGTCCGGGAGCGGACCGACCAGGACATCGAGTTCTGTCTGGACACCGCCCACATGTTCGCCGCGGGCTACGACCTCTCGACGCCCGAGGGCGTCGACGAGACCTTCGCCGAGTTCGACGACGTGGTCGGGCTGGAGGACCTCGCGTGTGTCCACCTCAACGACTCCAAACACGCCTGCGGGACGAACAAGGACGAACACGCTCACATCGGCGAGGGCGAGATCGGCGAGGCCGGGATGCGCGCGTTCGTCAACCACGACGCTGTCGAGGACGTCCCCCTCGTCCTGGAGACGCCCACGGAGAACGGCAAGAGCTTCGAGTGGAACATCCAGCGGGTCCGAGAGCTACGCGCGGATTAGTTGCCTACGTGGGAACGTAGCGCGCCGACCCACCAACCGCGAACTTTTTGCCGCCGAGTCGACTGTCTCCGATAGTGCGCAGGTTCTCAGCCGACTACCTCGACGCCACCCGAACGGGGATGTGGGCCGACTCTCGCGAGGCGCTCGCGGACCTCGACCTGCCGGACTGTGACCGGGTGTTGGACGTCGGCTGTGGCACCGGGGAACTCACGCGCGTCCTCCGCGAGGAGACGGGCGGGACCGTCGTCGGCCTCGACGCCGACGCGGCCCTCCTCGCGTCCGTGCCAGGGCCGACCGTGCAGGGCGACGCCACCCGACTCCCCTTCGCCGACGACGCGTTCGACCTCGTTGTCTGTCAGGCGCTGCTCATCAACCTCCCCGACCCCGAGACGGCGGTCCGGGAGTTTGACCGCGTCGCCAGCGACCGGGTCGCGGCCGTCGAACCCGACAACGGCGCCGTCACCGTCGACTCGACGGTCGACAGCGAACCCCGGCTCGCGCGGCGGGCCAGACGGTACTTCCTGGACGGCGTCGAGACCGACGTCACGCTCGGGGCTGGAGCCGCCGACGTCTTCGAGTCGGCGGGGCTGGACGTGGTCTCGACGCGCCGGTACGACCAGCGGCGAACCGTCGAGCCACCGTACGACGAGGCCGCGGTCCGGGCCGCCCAGCGCAAGGCCACGGGCGAGGGGCTGGCGACCGACCGCGAGACCATCCTCGACGGCGAGACGACCCCCGAGGAGTACGACGCGCTGCGCCAGCGCTGGCGGGAGATGGGCCGCTCGGTCGTCGCGCAGATGCAGGACGAGCGCTACGAGCGCAGCGAGACCGTCCCGTTCTTCGTCACGGTCGGTCGGGTGTAGGCGCGCCCGCGTCCTCACGTGGCGCCGGCGTGTCCGGCAGGATACCGCCCGCGATGCGGTACAGCGCCAGGTCGACGGCACCGAACAGGAGACCGACCAGACTCCCGACCACCGCGGCGACGGCACCGCCGATGAGGCCGACGAGGACCGCCGACAGCGGTTCGATGCCGCCAGTGAGGAGGCTCGGGCCGACGGCGACGACGAGGACACCGAGGAGGAAGACGATGCCGGCGACGCTCCCGGCGGCCACACCCCGCGGGATTAGCGTTCCGAGCGGGGCGTCCAGTCCGGCGTCCGACAGCACCCAGCGGACCGCGAGGACGAACAGCGCCCAGAGGTAGCAGAACAGGGCGACCCCGAGGAGGGTGTCGAGGCCCGAGAGCAGGTCCGCCAGCGCGCCGGCGGCGTGGACCGGGAGGAGCGCCGCCAGGACGAACAGCGCGACGTCGAACGTCGCAAGCGCCCACGTGGTGAGCGAGAGCGCCGCGCCGGCGTCGTTCCCGGGGTCGCCCTCATCCATGGGCCAGCACCTCCGCGAGGACGACGAGGACGAGCAGTACCCCGGCCGTCGCGCCGTAGGCACGGCCGAGCGTCCGCCCCAGTGCGGCGGTCCGCTCGTCGGTAAGGCGGCGGTCGTCGGCCCGGACGACGACGAGGGTCCGCACTGCCGACCCGACGACGAGCGCGAGGACGAGTGCGAGTTTCACGAACAGGGTCCGGCCCCAGTCGGTCGCGGGGCCCGGGGGACCGAGGCTCCCGAGGTTGCCGACGCCGGTGAGGACGACGACGCCGACGGCGCTCCAGAACAGCCACTCGTAGCGGCGGGCGGCGGCGATGCCGTCTGTGACGCCACTGCGGTAGCCGTACCAGAGAGCGGCGGTGCTACCGACGACGACCGTTATCGCGAGGACGTGGAGGGTCCGAATCAGGAGGGAGACCAGTTGGGCCATCGGTCGAGATACGACGGCCGATACAAAATAGCTGGGTCGGGCTACACCACGTCGCCCCGGACCGTCGCCCCCTCCTGGCGCTCGCGGTACGCCCGCACCGCGTCCGCGGCCGTGTCGGCCTCGTCGGCGTCCAGCCCCAGCATCTCCAGCGCGCCCGACAGCGTCGGCAGGACGAACTCGCCGTCGCGCAACTTCTGGAAGGCGTCCTCGGAGCGCTGGCCGTCGACCCAGAGACACGCCCCGCGCGGGTCCAGAATCTGCTCGTAGTCGTCTCTGGCCATCGCCCCCTTCAGGCGCTGGGTGACGTTGTCGTCGAAGGAGGCGTTACACACCTCGAGGTGGATGGGTTCGTCCTCGTCGTCCGGCAGGAGGTGGGCGGCGAGGCACTTCTCCGGGGCGGCGTGGCCGTTCGTGTTGGCCCGGAGGTACTCCGGGTACTCGTCGGCCCACGCCGCTCGCACCGTCTTGCCGACGCCGTCGACGCCGTGGCTCCGCTGGAACTCCTCGGCCCGTTCGGGGGCGTCCTTGAACAGGATGTCCTTCGTGACGTAGACGTCCAGTCGCTCGATGGGGTCCAGTCCCAGCGCCACGTCGCCGTACACCCACACCTCGCGGACCGGGACCGGCATCGTCTCGTCCTCGACGGTGGCGACGACGTCTTCGACCCGTTCGACGGCCGCCGCGCGGTCCATACTCATCGCCAGTAGGTAGCGGGTGGGCGGGCAAATCGCTGACGCTCCGGACCCGACCGCTCGTTCCGGAAGAGACCCGCACGAACAAAAGGTTGAATTGTCAGGCGACAGACTGGTCCGTATGCCCGCTCTCACCGACGCCTTCCGGTCGTTCGCCGACTGGGCGGACGGCTCGGACCCGCTGTACGCCCACCTCGCCCGCTGGGTCGCCGCCGACGCCGACCCGGACCTGCTCGCGCTGGTCGAGTCGGCCCCCGAGGACCGCGCGCCCGCGAACCTCCTGTTGGCTGCGGTCCACTACCGCCTCGCGCGGCGACCCGACCACCCGCTGGCCGCCTACTACCCGAGTCTCACCGACGACCCACGCGCACCCGACGACGACTGCTACCCCGCGTTCCGGGCGTTCTGTCTCGACCACGCCGACGCCATCCGACCACTCCTCCGGACCCGTCGGACACAGACCAACTCCGTCCGACGGTCGGCCGTCCTCTACCCGGCTCTCGCCCACGTCGCGGCGCGGGTCGACGGCCCGCTCGCCGTGGTCGAACTCGGGCCGAGCGCCGGGCTGAACCTCCTGTTCGACCGCTACCGGTACGACTACGGTGACCGCGTCGTCGGCGCGGCCGACTCGCCGGTCACGATAGCGAGCGAGGTACGCGGCGGCGACCCGCCGCTCCCGGCGGCCCCGCCCGCCGTCCACTCGCGGGTCGGGGTCGACCTGAACCCGCTGGACGTGACCGACGACGCCGACGCGGACTGGCTCCGGGCGCTGGTCTGGCCCGCCCACGAGGACCGGCGGGCCGTCCTCGACGCCGCGCTCACCGTCGCCCGCACGGACCCGCCACGGCTGGTCACGGGCGACTTGCTGGAGGACCTGCCCACCGTCCTCGACGGGATACCCGAGGACGTGCCGGTCTGTGTCGTCAACACGCTCGTCCTGTATCAGGTCCCCGAGGCGGTCTGTGCGGACCTGGCGGAGTATCTCACCGAGCAGATGGCTCGCCGGCCGCTCCACTGGCTCACCGGCGAGACGGACCTCACCGGCGGTGACTCGGTGCGACTCGACTGGGTCCGGGCCGAGGGGGACGGCGTCACACGGACGCGTCTGGCCGACTACGACCCCCACGGCGCGTGGATCGACTGGCGAGCGTAGGCACCGCCACCCGTGTCCCACGGGCATGTGCGTTTTTGCCGTCCCCGGCTGAACGGAGTGGCATGCAGGTCCGCGTCTACGACGATGGGGCCGAGGACGACTGCCTGTTCGTCCTCGGGTGGGGGAACCGCTGTCACCACGAGAACGTCCAGTGGCTCGTCGACCGCGTCGCCGAACGCTATCGCGTCCACGCCGTCGAACTACCGACCCACATCACGGACGTCCAGCGCGAGTGGGTCGACCCCGTCCGCGAGTACGCCGCCGAGTTGGACGAGTTCGCGGTGCTGGCCCACAGCGCCGGCGGGTTGACGACGGCCCACGCCGACCTCGAGGGCGTCACGAACCGCGTGTACCTGAGTCCGTGGTGGGCCAGCGACTTGCCCCTGCCCGACCCGGTGGTCGACGCCATCGCGAGCCTTCCCGTGCGCACGCCGTGCATCCCGACCGGCAACATCGAGGCCGAGACCATCGGTGACCTCGCGACCGACGCCCAGCTGGCCGACGGCCCCGACGCCGCCTCGCCCGCGTTCCTGCGGACGACGCGGCGGGCCCACGCCACCCTGCCGCCCGCCCGCGAGAACGCCGTTGCGTTCTGTACGCTCACCGACGAGGTGGTCGACCCGCGGGCCATCGGCGCGCGACTGCCAGCCGACCGCATCCGTCTGTACGACGGCGGCCACGAACTGTTCAGTTCGAGCGCGAGAGCGCGACACCTCGACACCGTTCTCGATGCCCTCGCCGCGGGGCCGTCGGCGCTCTAACTCAGGCCCGCTTACCCTCGTCGGTGCTGACGTGGACCGTTTTCTCGATGACGGCGTGGACGACGCCCTCGTCGTCGACCAGTTCGACCTCGTACTCCCTGTCGACCGAATCTTGATCTTCAAGGGCCTCCTCGACGGCGCTGACTTCCTCATCGGACACCTCGAAGGTGGCGTACAGCGTCTCTTTGGCCGGCTTGCGGAACTGGATGGACGCCGCCTTGTCCCAGACGACGTACGAATCGTCCAGTCGGCGCATGAGCATTATCATGTAGAACGGGTCGACGGCGCTGTACAGGCTCCCACCGAAGATGGTCCCGACGACGTTTCTGGTCCGCCACGACAGCGGGAGTCGCACGCGTACCTCCGACCAGTCCGCCTCGATGTGTGTCACCCGGCCGCCAGTACCCAGATACGCGGGATAGAGGTTGAACACGACCCGCTCCAGCCGTGTCCGCCACGATTCGCTCATTACACGTCACACGTGGTCGGACGCGTATGACCATTTCCATCGGGAAACAACTCCAATGAGGTTTCAAGCCGAGACGAAACCCTCACCACCGCTCGCACGAATAGCCGAACCAATGGAGTGTGACAAGTGCGGTGACGACGCGGTGCTGCACGCGGCCTACTCTGGACTCTACCTCTGTGAGGACCACCTCTGTCGCGCCGTCGAGAAGCGCGTCCGACGGCGCATCCGCGAGGACGGACTGGTCCCGGACGACGCCACACCCGAGGCCCCAGAGACGTGGGTCATCGGCCTCTCGGGCGGGAAAGACAGCGTCGTCCTCACGGAGATTCTCCACGACGTGTTCGAGCAGGACCCCCGGATCGAACTCGTCGCGCTCTCTATCCACGAGGGCATCGAGGGGTACCGCGACAAGAGCCTGGAGGCCTGCGAGGAGCTGACCGCCGAGCTGGGCATCCGTCACGAGGTGGTCTCCTACGCTGACGAGTTCGACGTGCGGATGGACGATGTCGTCGAGAAGGATCCCGAGGGCATGGCCGCCTGTGCGTACTGTGGCGTGTTCCGCCGGGACGTCCTCTCGCGGTACGCCGAGGAACTGGACGCCGACAAACTGCTGACCGGGCACAACCTCGACGACGAGGCCGAGACGGCGCTGATGAACTTCCTCGAGGGCGACGTCGACCAGATGGCCAAACACTTCGACGCCTCGCTGGGGCCGTTCGCGGACCACGACGGAGCGCCGACCGAGCAGACGCGCGAAGCACAGGACCACCACGTCCCGCGGGCGAAGCCGCTCCGGGATGTCCCCGAGAAGGAGGTCGCGCTGTACGCCCGCTTCCGTGACCTGCCGGCCCACATCACCGAGTGCCCCCACGCCGAGGAGGCCTATCGCGGCGAGATCCAGGAGCTGATGCTCGGGCTGGAGGAGAACCACCCCGGCACGCGCCACTCAATCATGGCCGGCTACGAGAAACTCGCGGCGCTGGCGGCCGACGCCTACGGCGGCGCGGACAGCGAGAGAGAGTTCGGCGAGTGCGAGCAGTGTGGGGCACCCACGGCCCGGGATCTGTGTCGGAAGTGCAACCTGCTGGACGCGCTGGAAGCGGTCTGATCGAACCGGCGCGAACTGATTCGTGGCTAAGTTGTGTCTAACGCCGGTCGGACTGGTGCCTGATTTGTGTCCGATTCGTGTCCGATTGCTGTACGAGTCGTGGACGACTCGTGGCAGTTCTCGGTCGGAATCCGGCAATCGCTCTTGTATCGGTAATCCTCGGTTTCTGATGGTGTATCCACATGACACCTGACCGCCGCGACGTGTTGCGAGGTATCGCTGCCGCCGGAACCGCATCCGCCGTCGGGACCGGCGTCGCCAGCGCTCACGACGATGACGACGACTCTGAGGACGCTCTCCTCCGGGTCGTTCACGCGTCTCCCGACGCGCCCAAGGTGGATGTCTACGTCGAGGGCAATCGAGTGTTGAAGGCTGTCGAGTACGGCACCATCACGGAGTATCTCCGAGTCGCACCCGGCGAATACGAGGTGAAAATAACTGCTGCCGGCGACCGGGACGCCGTCGTCTTTGAGGACGACCTGGAGCTCGGGGACGACGACGAGTACACCGTCGTCGCAACCGGCGAACTGAGCGACGACGAGTTCGAGGTGCTCGTCTTCGAAGACGACCGCAGCATCCGCCGGAACCGGGCCCGCGTTCGGGTTATCCACGCCTCGCCAGACGCCCCCGACGTGGACGTGACGGTCGGTGACGGCGACACCGTCCTCGTAGAGGACCTTGAGTTCGGCGAGGAAAGCGACTACGTGACCGTCAAGCCGGGGCGGTACGAACTCGAAGTCCGCCCGGCCAGTTCGAAGAACAACAACCCCTTCGACGCGGAGTTCACCGTCAGACTCCGACCGGGCCGCGTGTACACCGTCGTCGCAACTGGGTTCTTCATGCCAGACAAGGCAGCGAAGTACAGGGTCTTCACCCTGCTGGCGGCCGTCGACGTCCGCCGGAGCGACGACGACCACTGAGCCGGCTTACCGACCACTACGGAGCGTATACTAACGAGGGATGCCACCGTCGATGCGGACGATGGAGACAGTGCTCTGGCAGGTCCTCGCTGGTACCGAGGGTGGGCCAAACAGGGTCCGGATTCTCCGGGCCCTCGAGGAACGACCGCGGAACCGACACCGCCTCGCCGAGACGCTCTCGCTCAACTACAAGACCGTCGAACACCACCTCGACGTACTCTCGAGACACGGACTGGTCGAACACTCCGACTCGGACTACGGCGCGGTCTACTTCACGACGGAGGCGGCCCGCGAACACTGGTCGGTGATCGAACGAATCGACGAGTCGCTCGATACCTGAGAGACGGCGCTCGGTCGGCCGTGTCGGCCACCGACGCCGCCGCTCGTCGAACCTGAAAACGGAGAAGGCGAGGTCGAACGTTACTCGTTCGTCCGGATGACGTCGAGCCCGTTGTTCTTCTCGCGCTGGTCGCGGCCGCCGTCGGTCTCGCCGTAGCCGGTGTGGCCGCCGGAGCTGTTGCCGCCGGCGCTGGCCCCGTCGAAGCTCTCGACGTTGTCGGAGGCGTCGAAGGAGGTGTCGTCGCCGACCTCCTGGATGGCCTCGCGGGACTTGTTAGCCTGCTTCTGGGTGGTCGGCCCGAGCACCTGTGCGGACTGGACGCCGGTCATGATGGCCATGACGCGGACCTTGCCCTTGTACTCCTCCTGAATCCGGGCGCCCCAGATGACGTTCGCCGAGGCCTCGAGGCGCTCGGTGATGTTCTGGGCGATGCCCTCCGCCTCCTTCAGGGTGAGGTCCGGGCCGCCGGTGATGTGGACCAGGCCACCGCTGGCACCGCGGTAGTCCACGTCCAGCAGCGGGTGGTTCATCGCGTCCTTGACGACCTCTTCGGTCTTGTTCTTGTCCTGGGTCTCACCCACGAGCATCACCGCGACCCCGCCCTGGTTCATGATGGAGGTCATGTCGGCGTAGTCGAGGTTGATGAGGCTCGGTTGGGTGATGGTCTCGGAGATGCCCTTGACCGTCTCGGCGATGATCTGGTCCATCACCGAGAACGCCTTGCCGATGGGCAGGTTCGGGACGTAGTCCAGCAGGCGGTTGTTGTCCAGCACGATGATGGAGTCGGCCTCGTTGCGGAGCTTCTCCAGCCCCTCTTCGGCCTTCACCGTGCGGGCCCGCTCGACGTTGAACGGCGTCGACACCATGCCGACGACGATGGCGCCCTGTTCCTTCGCGATCTTCGAGACGACGGGGGCGGCACCGGTACCGGTCCCGCCACCCATCCCGGCGGTGACGAACACGAGGTCGGCGTCGCCGAGTACCTCCTTGATGGTCCCCTGTGCCATCTCGGTGGCGCGTTCGCCCATCGACGGGTCACCACCGGCACCGAGGCCGTTGGTGAGGGATTTGCCGACAAGGATCTTCGTGTCGGCCTCGATCATCTTCAGGTGCTGCTTGTCCGTGTTGATGGCCACGGTGTCGGCACCTTCGACGCCGATGTTGTAGAGCCGGTTGACTGTGTTGTTCCCGGCACCGCCACAGCCGACGATGACGATACGGGGGTCACCGAACCCGTCGACGTCCTCGTCGGACAGTTGCTTCTGTTCCTGCTCGTCGCGTTCGAGGGCCTCGTTGACGATATCCTGCATCGTTATGCCCTCGCCCAGGTTCGCTTGCGCTTGCCCTTCTCGGAGGCACGCTCGGAACCGTCCTGTTCTGCGAGCATCTCACGGACGGCCGACCGGATCGCCTCGCTCCGATTGGGGTACTCCCCCGTCTCGACCATCTGTTCGACCTCTTCGATCTGCTGCTTCGGAATCCGTAGTGTCACACGCTCCATGGTTGGTAGTCCCCTTTGGGTAAGACGGTCCGAGCGGGGCGTGTTTACGACCCGCACGACCGTTTACACAGCGAAACCGCCAGACGGTGGCGGGGATGCCACCCCGACGCCCGCTGTGTAAGACGACCGTCTTACGCACAAGGTACCACAGACTGGGGGATATTAAAACTACCGCCGAGTGTATGACAAAACTCCGTTTACGGGTGTAGGAGCCTTCTACCGCTCGTTTGCACCGCTTCTCGTCTGATCGAGGACGTCGGCCGCCGGCGTCCGTCGCCCACAGCTCGGGCAGAAGCCCCAGTCCGACCGGAGTTCGTCCCCGCAGTCACAGAACACGCGGCGGGACGCCTTCTCACCGCAGTTCGGGCAGTAAACGTGGTCGGGGGACAGGTTTTCGCCACATTGGGCGCACGGCCGGGCCTCCGTTTTCGTCGTGTTTTCGGGCTCGTCGCCACCTGTCTTACGACCGTCGCGCCCGTGTGACACGCCCTCCGACACGTCGTTAGACACGCCGTCTGACGAGGTCGCCGAATCGGCCTGTTCGGCGGATACAGCGTCTGTGTCGCCGTCGAGGTTGATGTTTACGTTGACGTCCTGTGGCTGGCGGCGCGGGGTCGCCGTCTCCAGCCGGTCGGCGATGATGGTGTCGACACGCTCCGCGATGAGTTCGTCGATGCTCTCGGTGTCTGTCACCGGAGATGCATCGGTCGAGCGGCTGTCAGACGACTCCGTGTCGCCGTCGAGGTACGCTCGGAGCGCCTCCCGCATGACCTCGCTCTTCGAGGCGTCGTAGGCCTCGAGTCGCTCGATGAGGTCGTCGTCAGCGCGGAACGTTATCTTGCTCATCCGACTCGTCATACACGTTGTCACCCGGGTATTTCAATCTTCCCGCTGTGTCTGACGGACGTCTGCCGGTGTGTGGGCAGACTCACTCGCGGGGGTCGAACCCGGTGCTCCACGAGTCACCACAGTTCGGACAGTCGATGCGATAGGTGTTCGACCGCAGGAAGTGTGACTCCTCCTCGACGGCGAACTCGCCTGCGTCGCGAGCACACGAGACGTGGAACCCCTCGCGGCAGTGGTCACACGTCACCGACTGTAGCTCGTTGGTCAGCGGCTCGCCACAGTAGGGACAGTCGGTGAGCACGTGTGCGTGCAGCTACAACGAGCGGTGGTTTATATGTTACAGAATATCGTGGAGAAAGCCCACGACTTCAGTCATGGGATGAATCCGACGGCCCTGAATCTTTCCGCACACAGTGGACGGCTGGATATTCTACGGGTAGAACGAGCGTTTATGTAAGATGAAATACTATCCTTACGTGTGCCGAATCAAGTCATCACACGGACACTCAAAGCGAGTATTCCGAATCACTCGCGGGTCCGTGATGAACTTGATTCGCATGGCTTTGCCGCGTCGAAATTGTGGAATGTCGGCCGGTGGACAATATCTCGTGTCTGGGACGCTATCGGACATATTCCTGATGCCGACGAACTCTGTTCGTATCTGAAAAATCACGACCGCTACGCGGACTTGCACTCTCAGTCCAGTCAACGAGTTCTTCAGGAACTCGGTGAAGCGTTCACATCGTGGTACAAACAGGATAACCCGGATGCGAATCCACCCGGCTACCGCAAAGATGGCGACGAACACCCACGCTCGACGGTAACGTGGAAAAACTATGGCTTCAAACTCGACACCCAGTACAACCGTGTCCGCCTCTCAAAAGGCGCGAATATGAAGCCGTCGCGCTACGCTGCCGACTACATCCTCTGTGAATACTCCTTGCAAACGGATGAGAAAACCCTCGAAGCTGTCGAAAACGTCCAGACGGTCCGGGCTGTCTGGACTGGTGACAAGTGGGAACTACACTTCGTCTGTAAGTTGCGGGTTGAGACAGCTGAATCACCCGGCGAGAAAACCGCAGGACTTGACCTGGGTATCTGCAACACGGCAGCTGTCTCAGTTGGTGATGAAACATTGTTATATCCGGGCAATGCGCTAAAGGAGGACGCCCACTACTTCCGCCAACAAGAATACGACACAGAAGGCGAAATCGGTCCAAGTAACCATGCAGAGTGGGCACGACGGAAGAAGTCCCGGCGACAGACTCACTTCCTACATGCTCTCTCAAAAGATATTGTTGAACAGTGTGTTGAGAGAGGTGTCGGTGCGATAGCAGTCGGACACCCAAAGAACATCCGCGAGGATGAGGACTGGGGCAGACATGGCAACAAGCGGTTGCACGACTGGGCGTTCGAGACGCTTCTCAGTCACATCGAGTACAAAGCCGAAGAACGCGGGATTAATGTGGAGCGTGTCGATGAGGCCGCATTGAAGACATCGAAAACATGCTGTGTGTGTGGACTGGAAACCGACTCGAATCGTGTCGAGCGTGGATTGTACGTCTGTGAGGACTGTGAACTGGTCGCCAATAGTGACCTGAACGCGGCAGAGAACATGCGAGCGACGGTAACTCCGAGTCCTGAGAAGGATAGGAGTAACGGCTGCTTGGCACAGCCATCGGTGCGCCTGTTCGACAAATCGACGGGGAGAGTAGCCCCACAAGAACAGGTGACCCGCGAACCATAATATCCCAACGCGGGAATCCCACGGCTTCAGCCATGGGAGGATGTCAAGTGTTACGTGGCCAATCGTGTGACTGCCCCGCGAACGACCACCGAATAACAATCCTTAAGTCCAGACGGCGGGGTAATTTCGGGTACAGCCCGCCCTTAGCTCAGACTGGTAGAGCAGTCGACTGTAGATCGACTTGTCCCCCGTTCAAATCGGGGAGGGCGGACTACTTCTCACACCGCTTGTGAACGAGCCCAGCGACCGAAAAAGAGCGTCGCGGCTCGTCCGACGCGGAGGCCGGACTCCCTTCTCGCTCGACGTGTGACCGGAAACGGCAGGTGGGCTGTAGGCCTACAGCGCGTCGCTGGTCGCGGCCAGGCCGGCCTCGACGTCGACGTCGGCGCCCTGCTCGCGGAGCGCGTCGCCCAGCGCGGTCATGAGGTAGCTGACGTTCTTCGCGCGAGCGGAGTGGCCCATACAGCCGATGCGCCAGATGTCACCCTCCAGGGCGCCCAGCCCGCTCGCGATCTCGAGGTCGTACTCCTCGAGCAGCGACTCGATGACCGCCCCGTCGTCGACGCCGTCGGGGACCCGGACGGTGTTGAGGCTCGGGAGCCAGTACTCCTCGGGGGCGTTCATCTCCAGACCCATCGCCTCGACACCGGCCTTCAACGCGCCCGCGACCGAGCGGTGCCGTGCCCACCGCTGTTCGATGCCCTCCTCGGCGACCAACCGGAGCGCCTCGCGCAGGGCGTAGACGTTGGTGATGGGGGCGGTGTGGTGGTAGGCTCGGTCGTCGCCCCAGTACCCCTCCAGCAAGGAGAGGTCGAGGTACCACGAGCGTGGCTGGGTCTCGCGCGAGAGCACCTTGTCCATCGCGTCGTCGTTGAGCGTCAGCGGACTCGCGCCCGGCGGACAGGAGAGACACTTCTGCGGGCCGGAGTAGGCCGCGTCGACGTCCCACTCGTCGGCGCGGAACTCCACGCCGCCCAGCGAGGTGACGGTGTCGGCGATGACCAGCGCGTCGTTCTCGTGGGCGATGCTGGTCAGCTCGGGCACCGACGGCTGGAGGACGCCGGTGCTCGTCTCCGCGTGGACGAAGCCGAACACGTCGGGACTGTGTTCGTCGAAGGCCGCCTCGACGTCGACGGGGTCCAGCGGTTCGCCCCACGGGGCGTCGACGGTGACCACGTCGCCGCCGGCGCGTTCGGCCATGCTGGCCATCCGGTCGCCGAAGTAGCCGTTCGTCGGGACGAGCATCGTGTCGCCGGGTTCGACGAGGTTGCCGACGGCGGCCTCCATCGACGCCGACCCGGTGCCCGAGACGGGAATCGTCCACTTGTTGTCCGTGCGGAACGTGTACCGCAGGAGCTCCTGGACCTCCTCCATGATGTCGATGAACGAGGGGTCCAGATGGCCGACGAGCGGCGTGCTCATCGCCCGTAACACCCGCGGGTGCACGTCGCTCGGACCGGGACCCATCAGTGTGCGGTTCGGCGGTGCCAACTCTCCGACGTCTGGTTTCTCTACCATGCTCGCTGAATACGGCCCAATTTCTATGAAGAATGTGGTTCGCGGCTACCCGGCCGTCGGCAGACATATCAGATTGCGTATTATCTGGTCTGTCGTATCAGGATAGTTGGGTATCTACCCGGCAGGCGGTGTGCGAGTGGTGTCGCTACAGCTACCCATCCGGGTGGGCAACGAGGCAGTGCAGGCGCCCGAGCCCGCCCCATCTCGAATTCGAGAACCACCAGACAGCGAACGGCCGAACGGCGTGAACTATCCTCGCTCTTTTTGACAGTGTGGGTCTAAAGATGGGTGTGGTCGTCGATGGGAGTCTTTGACAAAGCACGCACCGTTTCCCAACTCGGGGAGCGAACGAGACGTCCGTACATATGTATCGTATGTGAGGCGTCACTGGAAGTCCAGCACCACTCCTGTCCCGTCTGCGGTGGATACGACATCCGCCGGGCCAAGTGGGTCGAATAGCCCTCGGCGTCCACGCTGGCACGTCCCTGCCAACGCTATCGGGCTCTACGCCCTTTTTCGCTCGGTAGAGCGCTCGTGTGCCGCTTGCCACAGTCACAAGTGTCCCGAAAACGTACCGTCGGCCATGCACCGACGCCAACTCGGGACGACAGGCTACGACGTGACAGACGTCGGCTTCGGCACCTGGAACATCGGCGGCGACTGGGGCGACGTCGACGAGGAGGAGGGTCGGGCGGCCGTCCGGGCCGCCCTCGACGCCGGCATCGACTTCATCGACACCGCGGACGTCTACGGCGACGGCTTCAGCGAACAGCGCATCGCGGAGGTCCTCGACGAACGGGGCGTCCGCGACGAGGTGACAGTCGCGACGAAGGCCGGACGGCGGCTGGACCCCCACACCGCCGACCGCTACAACTACGAGAACCTCTCGCAGTTCGTCGACCGCTCGCGCGAGTACCTCGGCGTCGACACGCTGGAACTGGTCCAGCTCCACTGTCCGCCCACCGAGGCGTACTACCAGCCCGAGACGTTCGCGGCGCTGGACCGACTGAAAGACGAGGGGAAGATAGACCACTACGGCGTCAGCGTCGAGAAGGTCGAACAGGCGCTGAAGGCCATCGAGTACCCCGGCGTCGAGACGGTCCAGATTATCTTCAACATGTTCCGCCAGCGCCCCGCGGAACTGTTCTTCGAGGAGGCCAGTCGCCGTGACGTCGGCGTCATCGTCCGTGTGCCGCTGGCGTCGGGACTGCTGACCGGCAAGCTCTCGCGTGATACCGAGTTCCCCGAGAACGACCACCGGAACTTCAACATCGAGGGCGAGGCGTTCGACCGCGGCGAGACGTTCGCCGGCCTGCCCGTCGACGACGGGTTCGACGCCGTCGACGAACTCCGCGGCCACGTCCCCGAGCGGATGACGATGGCCCAGATGGCGCTCCGCTGGATCCTGGACCACGACGCGGTGTCGACGGTCATCCCCGGGTCGACGACCCCCGAGCACATCGAGGCCAACGCGGCCGTCAGCGAGATGGCCCCGCTCTCACACCAGACCCATGGGGCGGTGCGGGACATCTACGAGGAGTACGTCTTCGACGCCGTCCACCACCGCTGGTAACGAGACGAGTCAGTTTACGTATCGTTCTGTCTCTGGAAACACTGCGGCTGAAGAACCCCCGTTTCACTTCGAGATATATAGAAAGTTCCGGTCAAGTCTGGTGATTTACTTACTAATTCTGACTATATCTATCGCCACTTAGATACAAAATCTGATAGTTTGAGGAATCGGTAGTATCAGAATCCGAATAGCTGTCTGACGGTCAGTCCAGCGCCGGGCTCTCCCCGCGCCAGCGCAGGCCGCGCTGGCGGTAGCCGTCGAACTCGCCACGGTCGATCTCGGCGACGATCTCGTCGTGGGTCGTCTCGTCGATGCGTACGAGGTGACACAGCGGGTGGCCCGGTTGGGCGACGGGGTTCTCCAGTACGCCGACGAGGATGCCGGTGAAAGGCGCGGTGACGACGCGCTCCTCGTGCTTGAAGTGGTCGCTGATGGTACAGATGGTCTCCCCCTCCTGGACGAGCGGGTACGGTCCCCACTGCATCTCGACGAGGCCGCCGGTGTCCGCCCGGAGCCACGTCTTGTCGCCCTGGTCGGCGGGGACGGCCCGGTACCAGCCGGGCCAACTGACCGTCGCTTCCGGGTCGACGCCGAACTCCGCGAGGACGCTGGCGACGCCGTCCAGCGCCCGGTCGATGAGCGTCGGCTGGAACCGGTGGGCCTTCCCCATCTCGACGGTCACCGCCGGGATGCCGGCGTCCGTGGCGGTCCGGCGGAGCGACCCCGTCTCGCCGGGCCCGGCGATGATGACGTTCGCGCCGAACGCGCGGGCGAGCCGGTCGACCTCGGGCTTGCTCGTATCGGCCCGCGCGTGGTACATCGTCGTCCGGTTCCGCGTCGACGTGTGGAAGTCCAGCAGGAGGTCACACTGGTCGACGAACGTGTCGTAGATGCGGTTGGCCATCCGCTCGGCCGTGTTGCTCCGGGGCTTGCCCGGGAACGCACGGTTGAGGTCCTGGTCGTAGATGGGGATGTCCCGCGTCTGGGCCAGGTAGCCCGGCACGTTCAGGACGTGCAGACAGACGAGCGTCCCGTGGACCGCCGCCGGCGTGTAGCGGTCGGCTACCTCCTGTAACACTTTCACGCCGTTGAGCTCGTCGCCGTGGAGTGCGGCGGTCAGTCCGACCGTCGGCCCGTCGTGGTCGCCGTTGACGATGGTCACCGGAATCTCTATCGGGTCCCCGAGGTACGTCTCGCCCACCTCGTACCGGACGTGCCGCGTCTCGCCCGGCGGAACCTCGCCCTCGTACCGGAAGGTGTCTGCCATACCGCTCGTGATGGCGGCCCGCGACAAGATTGTCCCGGCCGCCGCGACCCGCGCTTGCCGACGCCTGCCGTCGACACTTTCCTGTCCCCGCCCACGTCGACGTATGCACGCTGTCTGGCTGTCGCATGGCGACGACTGGTGTCACGCGGCGCCACAGGAGCACCGATGAGCGTCGTCGAGACCGGTCGCGACGTCGTCGGGACCGTCCGCGAGGAGAACGTCCCGTTCATGGCCGCGAGCATCGCCTACTACGGCCTGGCGTCCATCGTGCCGTTGCTCGTCGTCTCGCTGGCGCTCCTCTCGGCCGTCGGCGGGACGACCACCCTGCTGGACCTGCTCCGGTCGACGCTGACCGAGCACTGGCAGGCGGTGTTCGAGCAGTTGCTGGAGAACACCCGTGGGCACAGCACCGCCGGGCTGGTCGGGCTGGCGGTCGCCGTCTGGAGCGGGAGCAAGGTGTTCCGCGGCCTCTGTATCGCGTTCACGGAGGTGTACGGGAGCGTCTCGACCGTCTCGCTCCCCGCCCGCGCCGGGCGGAGTCTGCTGGTCATGGGGTTGCTGCTCGCTGCGGTCGCGCTCCTCTCGGCGACCAGCGTCGTCCTCGCGTACGCCGACCTCCGGATACCTCATCCGCTGGTGGTGGGTGCGGCCGCCGCACTGGCGGTGCTCGTCGTCGCCTTCGTCCCGATCTACTACGTCCTCTCGCCGGTCGACACGACCGTCCGGCACGTGCTTCCCGGGACCGTCCTCGCCGCCGTCGGCTGGGTCACCATCCCGGTGGCCGTCCACTACTACGCCGGGGCGGTCGGCCAGTACGCGGCCTACGGCTACATCGGGGCGGTCCTCCTGTTCGTCACCGCGCTCTACCTCGCCGCCGTCGTGTTCCTCCTCGGCGTCGTGGTCAACGCGGCCGTCGACTGGTAGCGCTCGTCGGGCGCCCGGGCGTGCGACCGGGGAGCGCTCGCGACGGTCGCGAGCGGCGACGGGGCTCCGGGGCCCGGCCGCTGACTTGCGCTGGCAAGCACCACGCACCTCGGCGTGCCACCCCTCCCTTCGACTGTCTGATGAG
The DNA here is from genome assembly GCF_055632435.1 of Haloarcula sp. MBLA0163. Classification (NCBI taxonomy): domain Archaea; kingdom Methanobacteriati; phylum Methanobacteriota; class Halobacteria; order Halobacteriales; family Haloarculaceae; genus Haloarcula; species Haloarcula sp. MBLA0163. Next base: position 2,370,907 of record NZ_CM145745.1, on the reverse strand, counting down.
CGAGTCACCGTCACTGCAGCGCGGGCCGCGGGCCCGCGTCCAGACGAGCGTCGAACAGTTGCTCAAACAGCCGGTCAAGGAGGCCGTCCGCGAGGCGCTCGCGGAGGGCACACAGTCGGACGCGGCCGTCGACGCCGGCCTGGAGACGGACGCAGCGTCCGCGAGCGATTCGGGCCGGTCCGCGTCGACGGACGACGAGGGCGACAGCACACCGACGGGGTCGGGCCGGCGCCTGCCGTCGAGGCGGGTGCTCGCTGTCGGCGCCCTCGCACTCCTCGTCTACCTCCGGCGTCGGCGCCGCGGGGACACGACTGGGGCGTGACTCGCCGGCCGGCCCGTCGCCGCGGCGCGCTCACTCCAGTTCGGTCATCCCGACGAACAGGGTGTCCTCGACGAGCGCGTCCGTCGCCCGCCTGAGACGCTCGGACGCCGCCTGATGGGAGATGTCGAGTTCGTCGGCGAGCTCCGAGAGGCTCACCTCCCGCGGGACCTTGAAGTACCCCCGTCGCGACGCCTCCGAGAGCACCTCGTACTGTGCGCTGGTCAACCCGTAGCGACCCGCCGGCTCCTCGTCCAGTTCCCGGATGGAGGAGACGTCGAACTCTACCCCGTGTTCCTCACAGAAGTCGTGGGTCTTCGAGAACAGCGACCGCCGGGGATAGAGGACCCGCACCTTCCAGCGGTCGTTCTTCCCGACGGCGTCGAGGACGGTCGCCTCGGAGTTGGTGAGCATCTGCATGATGAGGTCGATGCGGCTGACCCACTCCATCCTGAACAGGCATTCCTCGTCGAACTCGCCGAGCAGTTCGACCTCGTCGACGGTCGGGTCCTCGGCCAGCGTCGACTCTATCTCCGCCCGCGAACCCCCCCTCACCCACAGCATCGGCATGAGTGCGTCGTCTCCGCTGGTCACGATACGCTCGACCTCGAACAGCAACTCCGGTAGCGCGTCCAGCGAGTGGCTGAGCGCGAGGTCGCTGGCTGGCACCGTCCCGGATACGATGGTGGGCATCGGTGTTCGATATGCGACTGGCCGCCGTTTACAACTTTCTGTCGCCCGCGCCGTCCCCGGCTCCGACTGCGTGTGCAAGCACCACCGTGGTGGACGGGACGCCCCTCCGTGCGAGTGCAATGTCGACAGTCCAACTCACGAACGACGACGTCGGCAAGGACGTCGTCGCCGCCGACGGCACCGCGGTCGGTATCGTCAGTGGCTACCGCTACGGGACGGCGTACGTCGACCCCGACCCGGGACTCACCACGAAACTCAAGACGGCGCTCGGCTGGGAGGACACCGACGCGGACGAGGGCTACCCGCTCCAGGAGGCGTCGATCGAGTCGGTGACCGACGACGAGGTGCAGCTCCGCGCGGACCTCTAGGCCGCGTTCTGGACGACCCTGTTTTCGACGTATTCGAGTCGAGGGCCACCGGCCGGTTCGCCCGGCCGGCCCACCGCACAGTTCAAGTGTGATTGCAGTAACCACACGGACGTGGCACTCTCCCTCGACCTGTTCGGGACGCTCGTCGACGCCGACCGCCCCGACGCACCGTGGGACGCCGTGGCCGACAGCCTCGCCGCCCGGGACGTGCGCGTCCCCGAGGACTGGGAGGCCGCCTACCGAACGTCCCACCGCGAGTACGAACGCGGCCGCGAGGCGCCGCTGGACGAACACGTCCGGCTCGCGCTGGCGAGCCGCGACGTCGAGGTCTCGCCCGACGCCGCACGCGAGGCCGTGCTGGCGGCGTTCGACGCGCCGGTCACGGTCAGGGACGGCGCTCGCGACGTCCTCCGGGCGGCCCACGACCGCGGCACCGTCGCCGTCTGTTCGAACTGCAGCGTCCCCGGACTGGTCGAACGCACGCTCGAGCGGGCGGACCTCGGTCCGGAGACGGCCCTCGGCCCCGACGCCGTCGTGACGAGCGTCGACTGTGGCTGGCGCAAGCCCCACGAGGCGATCTTCCGGGCGACGGCCGACGCGCTGGCCGTGCCGCTCTCTGACCTGGTCCACGTCGGCGACGACGCCCGCACGGACGGCGGGGCCGGTCGCGTCGGCGCGACGTCGGTTCTGCTGGCGGACGTCCCGCTCGGGCAGGTCGCCCAGCGCCTCCGGGAGGGGTCGCTGTGCTGACCGCCCTCGCCGTCCTCGTCGCCGCCGCACTGGAGGCGGTCGTCGGCGAGCCACCGACGCGGCTGCACCCCGTCGCGTGGTTCGGGTCGCTGGTCGCGCCGCTGGACCGCGAGTGGTCCCGGCCGCTCGCGGTGGGTTCGCTCGCGGCGCTGGCGCTGCCCCTGTTCGCGGCGCTCACGGCGTTCGCGACGGTCGCGACGGGCAGTACGGCCCATCCGGTCCTCGGTGCCGTCCTCGCCGGTGGCGTCCTCTTCCTGACGACCAGCCTCCGTCGCCTGCTGGCCGCCGCCCGGTCGGTCGTCGCCGACACCGAGACGGACCTCCCGGCCGCCCGCGAGGGACTGCTCGCGCTGGCCGGGCGGGACGCGAGCGCGCTCTCGCCGGGGCTCTTGCGGAGCGCGGCCGTCGAAAGCGCCGCCGAGAACCTCGCCGACGGGCTGGTCGCCTCGCTCGGGGCGTTCGTCCTCGGCGCCGTCCTCGCGCCGTTCGTCGGCCTCCCGGCGCTCGCGCTGGCCGCCGCCGCCGCGGCGTGGGTCAAGGCGGTCAACACGATGGACTCGATGCTGGGCTACCGCTCGAAGCGCGTCGGGACCGCGGCCGCTCGCCTCGACGACGCCGTGATGTGGCTCCCGGCCCGCGCGAGCGCGCTCCTGCTCGCCGTCGCGTTCCGCGACCTCGGGTCGCTCGCGCGCGGTCGCTCGTGGCTGGCCCGCGTCCCGTCGCCGAACTCCGGGTGGCCGATGGGCGTCGCCGCGGCCGCGCTCGGGGTCCGACTGGAGAAGCCCGACGCCTACGTCCTGAACGCCGACGCGCCGCTCCCGACCGTCGCGAGCGCCCGACGCGGCGTTCGCGGGGTCGCGGTCGCGGGCGTCCTCTCGTACGCGCTGGCGGGGGTGGCGGCGTGGTTCTGAGCGCGCTCCGCGGCGCACTGGGCTTCCTCTCGCGCCTGCCCGTGGGCCACAGCGAGGCGGCGTGGGACGCCTTCGCCGCGACGCCCGCCGCCTTCCCGCTCGCGGGGTACGTCGTCGGCACTCTCGTCGCCGTGCCGTTCCTCGCCGGCGGCCTGCTCCCGGCCCCGGTCGTCGCTGCGGCGTACCTCGCCGTGGTCGTACTGGTCACGGGTGTCAACCACGCCGACGGGCTCGCCGACCTCGGGGACGCCGCCGTCGTCCACGGCGACCCGGCCGAGCGTCGCGAGGTGATGCGGGACACCACCGTCGGCGTCGGCGCGGTGCTCGCCCTCGGGACGGGCCTGCTCGGACTGGCGCTGGGCGCGCTCGCAGCCGCGCGACTCCCCCTCCTGGTCGCCGTCGCCGTCGTCCTCGCCAGCGAAGTCGGCGCGAAACTCGCGATGGCGACGCTGGCCTGTCTCGGCACGCCGAGCCACGCGGGATTCGGCGCGACCATGCTCGACGGGCAGGAGCCGTCGGACCTCGTCGGGCCGCTCATCGTGGCGGTGCCGGCGGCCCTCCTCGCGTTCCCCGCGACGGCCGTCGCAGGCGTCGCGAGCGTCGCTGTGGCCCTCTCGCTGCGGCGGTGGGCGACCCGTCGGCTCGGTGGCGTCGGCGGCGACGTGTTCGGCGCGGCCAACGAGCTCGCCCGGGTGGTCGCCCTCCACGCCGCCGTCGCGACGTGGACGCTGGTCGACTGGGGGGTGGTCGCGTGGACGCTCTCGTGATGTGTGGCGGGCGCGGCACGCGCCTCGACGCCGCCGTCGAGAAACCCCTGTTCCGGGTCGGCGGCGTCCCGATGGTCGACCGGGTCCTCGACGCCCTCGCCGACAGCGGCGTCGACGACGTCTACGCCGTCACGTCGCCGAACGCGCCCGAGACGCGCAGACACCTCACCGTCCCGACGGTCGCGACGCCCGGCGACGGCTACGTCGCGGACCTCGACGCGGCGCTCTCCGACCCCCGCCTCGCGACGCCCGTCCTGACCGTCGCGGCGGACCTCCCGCTGCTGGACGGGGCGATACTCGACCGGGTACTCGCTGCCCACGAGGGTGGGTCGCTGTCGGTGCTGGTCCCCGCCGCTCGCAAGCGCGAACTCGGCGTGAGCGACGACACCACCTTCGAGCGAGACGGCCGGGCGGTCGCACCGACCGGCGTCAACGTCGTCGGCGACGCCGGCGAGGACGCGTGGCTGACCGACGACGTGCGCGTGGCGGTCAACGTCAACACCCTCGCGGACGCCCGCGTCGCCGAACAGTTCCGCTGAGCCGCGAAACTTTCTCGTCGGTCCTCTCCTTTGGGGACGCCATGGACCCGGACACCGTCGCAGCGTTGCGCGCCGCCGGCGAGTCGGACCCGCACGTCGACGCGGACGGGCGCGTCCCCCACGGCAGCAGCGACGACCCGAACCTGCTCGACTTCAGTGCGAACACGAACCCGGCGGTGCCGACCGGGGCCGCCCGGGTGTTCAGCGCGGCCTTCGCGGCCTCGCGGTCGTACCCGGCCGACGACTACGCACGGTTCCGGACGGCCGCCGCCGAGTTCGTCGGCTGCGACCCCCAGCAGGTCATCCCCACGGCGGGCGGCCTCGAGGCCATCCGGCTCGCCATCCAGACCACGGTCCGGGCCGGCGAGAGCGTCCTCGTCCCGACACCGAGCTTCGGCGAGTACGCCCGCGAGGTGCGCCTGCAGGGCGCCGAGCCGTCGTTCGTCCGCCACGACGAAATCCTCGACAGCGACCCCGAACCCCACTCGATGGCCGTCGTCTGCAACCCGAACAACCCGACCGGGGAGTGCTCCGACGCCGCGGCCCTGCGCGCGTTCGCCGACCGCTGTCGGGCGGCCGATACGACGCTGCTCGTCGACGAGGCGTTCCTCGGGTTCACCGACGAGCCGTCGCTGGCCGGCCGCGAGGGGGTCGTCGTCGCGCGCTCGCTGACGAAACTGTTCGGCCTCCCGGGCGTCCGGACGGGGTATGCCGTCGCCAGCGGGGCGGCCCGGGACCGACTGGCGACCGCCCGCCGCGCGTGGTCGATGAGCGAACCCGCGGCGGCGCTGGGCGCCCACTGCTACCGGGACGACGACTTCGTCGAGCGGACCAGAGAGCGGGTCGCCACCGAGCGTGCACGGATGTGCGAGCGCCTCGCCACGCGCTTCGACGTGTTCCCCTCCGAGGCCCCCTTCCTCCTGTTCGAGGTGACCGACACGAGCGTCGACGAGGTGCTCCTGACCGCTCGTGAACGCGGCATTGCGCTCCGGGACGCCCGTACCTTCCGGGGCCTCGACAGCCACGTCCGGGTCGCGGTCCGGACGCCCGACCAGAACGACCAGTTGCTGGAGGCGCTGGATGTTTGAGACGACCCGTCGCGACGGCGTCGTGCAGGCCCGGCGCGAGGGGGCCCGCTGGCTCTCGACGACGTGGGACGGCGGCTACCGCGACGCCGACGCCGTCTACAACGTCACGGTGCCGACGGGGTTCGAGCGCACCGACCTCGACGCCTACCGCGCGGAACGCCTCGCCGCGGCGGGCTTCCCATCGGGGCCGACGCTGCTGACCGGCGTCGACGTGGCCCACGCCCGCTGTGCGGCGAGTGGGCCGGTCCGGGTTCTGGCGACGGCGGGCCTCTCGAACCCGGCCGTGTTGCCGATGGCCGCCGAGGGTGGGACCGACGGCGGCCACGCCGATGACGGTGCCGACTGGCGCCCCGGGACGGTCAACCTCGTCGTCGGCGCCGACCGGGCACTCGACGACGGCGCGCTCGCGACCCTGCTGGCGACGGCCGTCGAGGCGAAGACGGCGACGCTCCTGCACGCTGCGGATGTCCCGGGCACCACCTCCGACGCCGTCCTCGTCGGGTCGGTGCCCGCCGCCGACCGAGCGGCGTTCACGGGGAGCGCGACCGAGGTGGGGGCGGCAGCACGAGCCTGCGTGCGCGACGCCGTGCTGGCGAGTCTGGCCGCCCGCTACGACGACGGCCCACCCGACGTCGACGAGGCCGAGTACGGCGTGGTCACCGACCGTCAGACCGATGTTCGCGCCCCCTGAAGGGCGGGTATGAGCGACAACACCGCCGGGCCGACCGCCGAACCCATCACGCCGAGTGCGCCCGAGGCGTTCGGGCTCGTCCAGGTGTGGTGGGGCGACGGCAAGGGCAAAACGACCGCGGCGCTGGGGATGGCGACCCGCGCCGTCGGGCACGGCTACCGCGTCCACCTCCTGCAGTTCATGAAAGGTGGCACCGGCACTGTCGAGGACGTCCGCGGGGAGTACAACGCCATCGCCGCGCTGCCGGGCTTCTCCTACGAGAACGCCGGCCACTACGGCTGGCACGGGTTCATGGACGGCAGCGACGACGACGAACACGCGGCCCGCGCGCAAGGTGCGTTGGCTCGCGCTCGCGAGATTCTCGCCGCCAGCGGCGACGCGGACCTCTCGGAGCCACTGGACCCCGAGGGGCCGCCCGAGGCCGGCGTCAACATGCTCGTTCTGGACGAGATACTGTACGCCGCCAACCGCGGCCTGCTCGACCCCGCCGAGGTTGTCTCGCTCGTCGAGGAGAAACCCGACGACGTGGAACTCGTCCTCACCGGCGGCCACGACCCACCCGAGTACGTCTTCGAGTACGCCGACCTCGTCTCGGAGGTCGGGAAGGGCAAGCACCCGCTTGAGGCCGGACACTCGGCGCGGAAGGGCACCGAGTACTGACGCCCCTCAGCCGTCGGCCAGCAGGTCGTCGAGCCGGGCCCGCGCCGCCGCGACGTGGTCGTCGGCCGTCTCGTCGCCGGTCTCCGCGACGTTGTCCAGCAACTCGGCGATGGTCGCCAGCCGTCGCTGCCGCACCGCCGGGTCCAGGTCCCCCTCGACGATGTCCCGCGCGACGGCCTCCGCCTCGCCCAGCCAGCGACTCGCGGTCCGCTCGACGGGGCGCTCGCCGGTCGCGGCCAGGTGGTCGTACACCGCACGCACTCGGTCCTCGGGCACGCCGTCGGCTTCGCCCGGCGCCGTGAAAAGCCCGCCGACGAACCACTCATTGTCGTGGGGGCCCGAGACCCGGTCGATGGCCGACACCGTCCTCGTCGCCGGAACCGCTTCACACGTGGGCAAGAGTACGGTCGCGGCCGGCCTCTGCCGCCTGCTGGCCGACCGCGGCGTCTCCGTCGCGCCGTTCAAGGCCCAGAACATGAGCACGAACGCCCGCGCGACGCCCGGCGGGGAGGTCGGCGTCTCGCAGTACGTGCAGGCCCGCGCCGCCCGCGTCCCGGCGACGACGGACCACAACCCCGTGCTACTCAAACCCCGCGGGGACGGCGAGTCACAGTTGATTCTCGACGGCGAGGCCGTCGCGAACGTCGCTGCCGGCGAGTACTACGGCGGTCATTGGGAGGCGGCCCGCGAGGCCGCCCGTGAGGCCCACGGCCGACTGGCCGCGGCCCACGACGTCGTCGTCGCAGAGGGCGCCGGCTCCATCGCCGAGATCAACCTCCACGACCGCGACCTCGCGAACGTCGAGACGGCCCGGTTCGCCGACGCCGACGTCCTGCTGGTCGCGGACATCGAACGCGGCGGCGTGTTCGCCTCGCTCGTGGGCACCCTCGAACTCGTCCCCGACGACGTCCGGGAGCGCATCGTCGGCGCCGTCGTCACGAAGTTCCGGGGCGACCGCTCGCTGCTCGACCCCGGACTCGATGCGTTCGAGGAACGCACCGGCGTGCCGGTGCTGGGCGTCCTCCCGTACGACGACCCCGGCCTGCCCGAGGAGGACAGCGTCGCCCTGCCGCCGGTCGGCGAGCGGTCGGTCAGGGGTACCGACGACGGCGTCCCCGACGACCGGAGCGTCACCGTTGCGGTGCCGCGCCTCCCACACATATCGAACTTCACGGACCTCGAGCCGCTGGCGGCTGTCCCCGGCGTCCGGGTCGCCTACGTTCCACTGTCGGCCTCGCTCGCCGACGCCGACGCGGTGGTGCTCCCCGGGAGCAAGAACACCGTCGACGACCTGCTGGCGCTCCGCGAGGCCGGGTTCGGCGACGCTCTCACCGCGTTCGAGGGGCCGGTCGTCGGCCTCTGTGGCGGCTACCAGATGCTCGGCGAGGCGATTCTGCACGCCGACATCGAGGGGACCGGCGACGCCGACCGCGTCGAGGGGTTCGGCCGCCTCCCGGTCCGGACCACCTTCTCCGCCGAGAAGACGGTCGAACACGTCACGCGGCACCTGGACGGCGTCGGCCCGCTTGCCGGTGCCACCGGACCGGTCGAGGGGTACGAGATTCACATGGGCGACTCCGAAGCCACCGCCGACGTCTCGCGGCCGTTCGACGGCGGCGGCGCGGCCACGGCCACCGCTCTGGGGACGTACCTCCACGACCTCTTCGTGAACGATGCCGCCAGAGATGCCTTCGTGCGAAACACGTTCGAGGCGGCCGGTATCGAACGGCCAGCGGGTGCGACGGCCGCACAGACCGACCCCTACGATCGGGCGGCCGCGCTCGTCGCCGACCACGTCGACCCCGGCCCGCTTCCGGTCGCGTGGTAGTTTTTTCACTGCTCTATCCCGCGAACTTTATATGCGAGCGAGCGGGCAGTACGGTGCATGGTCGAAGTGTTCGCGGTGGCCAGTGGGAAGGGCGGCACTGGCAAGACCACGAGTACGGTCGCCCTGGGGATGGCCCTCGCCGAGCGCTACGACGTGACCGTCGTCGACGCCGACACCGGCATGGCCAACCTCCTCTTTCACGCCGGGCTCTCCGAGGCCGAGACGACGCTCCACGACGTCCTCGCCGAGGAGGCTGCCGTCGCCGACGCGACGTACGACCGGTTCGGCATGACCGTCGTCCCCTGCGGGACGAGCCTCGACGGCTTCCGGGACGCGGACCCGGCCCGGCTGCGTGAGGTGGTGGCGACGCTCGCCGCCGAGACGGACGTGCTCCTCCTGGACTCGCCGCCGGCGCTGGACAGTCGGACCGCGGTCCTCCCGATAGTACTCGCCGACCGTACCGTGGTCGTCCTCCAGCCGACGATCCCCGCCATCTCGGACGGGCTGAAGGTCCAGGAGTACGCGACGTCCTACGGGACCGGCGTCGCCGGCCTCCTGTTCAACAAGGTCCGCGAGGACGAACGCATCGACGACGTCGCGGAGAAGACCGAACGCTACTTCGACGGCCCGACGCTGGCCGCCGTCCCGGAGACGGAGCGGGCCCGTGAGGCCCGTCGCGCGGGGCGGCCGCTGCTGGCTCACGCCCCCGACTGTGCGGCCGCCGCGGCGTACCACCGCGCGGCCGACGCGCTCTCGGTCGACCACGGCGAGTCCGGCGACGTCGCCGACCGCTTCCGCAGCGCGGTCATCCCGGAGACCCCATGAGACTCCCCCGCGGAACGCTCCGCAAGTCCCGCGTCGTCGGCGACCCGCGCGAGACGCTCGCGGACGTCCTCGACCGGACGGTGACCGGCTACGCCGTCTTCGAGTCCCAGGAGACACTGCTGCTCGACGCCGAGGGGCGCGGCGTCGTCACCTTCGAGGACGGGGTCCCGGTGTTGGCCTACCATACCGGAACCGACCGCGGCGGGCCACCGGCGCTGGCCGACCTGGCCGTCCCCGGCCCGTACCACGTCTCGGTGTTCGAACTCGACCCCGTCGACCTCGCCGCCGCCCACGAGGCCGACGACCTGCGGGTGCCGCCGGGGATGCCGGCCGAGCGACTCGGTGGCGACCCGGCGCTGGCGGACAGTACGCGGCGTGCGGCCCCGGAGGACCGGGGACGGACCGCGAGCGAGCCGAGCGACGAACACAGCGCCGTCGAAGCGTTCCTGGAGGACGAGGAGAAGATAGCGGCGATTCGAGAGCAGGCCCGCGAGGAGGCCCGGGAACGAGCGGCCGAGTGGGAGTTCTGAGTTTCAGTCGGTCCGGACCGGAATCCACCAGACCCGCGAGCGACCCCCCACCTTCTTGCTCGTGATGTCCGTCTCCGACTCGAGACTGTGGAGCTTGTTCAGCGCGGTGCGGCGGGAACAGCCGAGTCGGTCGGCGACCTCCGACGCGGTCAGGGGTTCGGCGTAGTCGTCCCGGTCTTTGAACACCTCGATGACGTCCGATTCAGTGTACTGGACCTCACGTCCGGGGGGTGACATGTACGACACCACGGCTGCCGGGCACTTAACTGTCGCCCGCGACCGCCGCGTCTTCCTCCGGGCGGCGTCGTCGGCCTACCTCCCCGTGGCAGCCGTACGGGGGACGGTGCGTGAGCGACGGCCACGCCAGTTCGGACACGACCGTCCGGACGTCACGGGTGCCCCAGTCCAGCCGCAGGGTGTTACAGGGGCTGTAACATCTATCGGAAGGTAAGTATAGGATGTACCGCCCCCGATACGTCCATGGGGAGACCCCCTCCACCTCAGGTGAGCGCTCGCGCTGGTGTCCGGGGGCGCTCACGATTGCGATCCGCTTCGGCCTTCCCCCCGCCGACGTCAGTCAGGGTTGCACTCCATCGACTGACGTTTTTCAGGAGTACAGTACCGAGAGTGGCTCCGAGCGTTCGCGATGCCGTTCGAACACGCGCCCCGCCCAGTCGGCGACGTCCGCACCGCTGGCCTCCAGCACCGCTCTGATGTTGTTGTGGTCGTCGTACGCCGCCAGACAGCACCGGTCGTCCTCGTCGACGACGAGGCCGAACGTCAACGGCTCCTCGTGGACGTATATCGACATCTGGTCGTGGTCCTGTCCGTGCTCGAGCGCGTCGCCGTACTCCTGTCTGGACCGGTCGAGCACCGTCTGGTCGATGATGAACTCGATGGTCGTCCCGCCGGCCAGCAACTCCGCACCCACCTCGTTGAACGGCTGGGCGACGATGGGCGAGAGTGCGCGGACGTCGCTGCCCACCTTCCGGAACCACTCGGTGAACCGGTTGACCGCAGCCAGCGGGTTGCCGTCGGACCCGACGGTGAGGCGCCCGTTCTCAAGGGCCTCGGTCGGGAGGTCGTCCGCGATGGCGTCGAGGTGCGTGGCCAGTGGCCCGAAATCCCGTGCCCGCTCGACCTCCGCGAGGAGCGCCTGGTACTGCTGACAGACGCGCCGCCCGGTCACGGTCGGCTGGTACTCGCCGTCGCGTTTCACCACCCACTGCCGGTCGCGGAACCCCGCCAGGATGCGCTGGATCGTCGTCCGCGTGGCGTCGATCTCGTCACAGAGCTCGCAGGGACGCGCCGCCGACGCACACAGCGCCGACAGGACCGCGTAGCGCTGTGGGGAGCCGGTGAGGAACTGGACGTCCTCGAAGTCGTCGGTGTCCGGGTCCATGTCTGTTGCTTGTACATTAGGCGCCCCCATTGTTAGTGACTCGGTCCGTTCAGGCGGCTAACGCGCTCCCGTGGCGACGACCACGGCCACCGTCGTCTCTCCGCGCTCGGTGGTCGTGGTCACGTCGACGGCGACGGCCAGGACGTGCGTGCGGTCGGTGCGGTCCTGAACGACGACGCCGCGGTCGGCGACGCAGTCCCCGAACTGTCGGGCCGGCCCGCTCGGACAGGAGTCGTCGGCCCACGTGGTCGCGACGCTCGCGTTGTAGGTTATCGCGGTGACCGTCCCCCGCTCGATGCGAGCGGTCTCGAGACGTCTCACCGTCGGTCGCAACTCGTCCCGGAGAGACGTGACGGCGGCGGCACGACGCGACCACGCGTACTCGTCGGGGACGTCACTGCTCGCCGTCGCGACGGCCCTGTCGAGCACCCGGAGCGTCCCGGCCGTCGGGTCGTCGTACTCGGCCGTCGCGCGGACGTCGTCGTGGTACCCGAGTTGCAGGTACGCGAGGACGACGGGGGCGAGCGCCACGGCGACCAGCGCCGCGGCGACGAGCACCAGTTGGCCGCGCCTGCTCACGCGTACCACACCTCGATTCGGACGGTCCCCACCCCGGTCGGGACCGTCGCCGTCCCGGTCGTGACCCGTCTCGGGACCGGCGTCCCGACGGACCCGTGCGGCGTCTCGACGAGGAACATGACGTTCTCGGGCAGGATGCGCGCCACGCGTCGTTCGAGCGCGTCCCGTTCGCGCTCGAAGGCGCGCTCGCCGGCGACGACCTCGCGTAGCCGCGTCGCCCCGTCGTGGCGCGGCGGTTCGTTCGCGAGTATCGTTGCGGTGTCGGCCGCGTAGGCCTCCAGTTGCGGGGCCCGCGTCTCCGGGGCGGGCGTCCCGAGTGCGAACCCGAGCGCGACCCCGAGAATCAGGACGGCACCGAGCGCCACTTCGACGAGCGACAGGGGCAGCTGGCCCCTAGACATCGACGGTCACCGCCAGCGTGGCTTTGGTCGTTCGCGGCGCGTCGTAGGCGACCCCGACGCTCCCGTCGGGCAACCGGCCGGCCGTCTGGAAGGTGAGCCGCGTCGTCTCGTAGACCGGCAGGTCGACGGTGAACGTCCCTCGGAGACCGCCGTCGTCGTGCAGGAGGACCCTGTCGTTGGCCCTGACCGTCCAGACGCTCGTGTTCGGTGGCGGGGTGATGGTCACCGTGGCGTTCTCGGCCCGTCGTGGGAGCGTGACTCGCCGGCCGTCCGGGTCGACCGTCGCTCGCGTCCGGCGTTCGACGAGGACGAGTCGACGGATCGTCGTCCCGCCCGTCGCGTCGCCGGTGGTCGCGAGCCGACGGTCACCGAGTGCGAGGGTGACGGCGTACTCCCGGGCAAGTGGCGAGACACTGCGGAGCGCCGCCGCGTCGAACGCCGCGACCCGTGACTGATTCAACACGTTCGCCCGGTCGGTCAGGGGCCCGTCGGCGTCGACGAGCCGGTCCGCCGTCGCGGCCGCGGCCCGGCGCTCGTCCGGTGTCCGGTCCGCGCCGGCGATGGCGGAGTCGGCCATCGCCAGTCCCAGCGCGGTGACGACGGTCAGCAGGACGAGTGCGATGCCGACCGCCGGCAGCGTCGTCTGTGCCCGTCGCGCCGAGGGCGCCGACGCCTGTCGCGGGAGCGTCCCGCCGCTGGCGGCCCGCCTCGGCGGCTCACTCATGGCGCCTCCAGTCTGACCGTGACGGACCCACCGCCACCGTCGACGGTCACCACTGTCTTCTCGCCGCTGTGCCACGTTCCGCCGAGCGTCTTCACTCGGTCGGGGAGGACTGGCTGGCTCCGACCACCGACGTCCGCGTCCGGATGGACGAGCACCAGCGCCCTGCCGTCGGTCTGTATCTCGTAGGCCGCACCCTCGATGGTCGCCGGGAGGTCGACGCGGTAGGTCGCGTCTACGGCCAGCGCCGATGGCGGGACGGCCTGCTCTACCCGTGCGGTCGCCTCCGCGAGCGTCCGGTCGCCCAGTTCCGCACCGACGGCGCCTCGGTACGCCGGGACCGCCCCGCCGTACAGGGCCGTCGTCAGGAGCGCGACGTACAGCAACACGACGCCCGTCGAGAGCACCTTCTCGACGACGGTGCTCAGGCCGCGGTTATCCACTGGCCACCTCCGCGTGCATCTCGTGGACGACGAGATGGAGCGTCTGTCGGCCGTCGACGTTCGCGACGACGCTCGGGATGCCGTCGCCATCGAGGTCCCTGACGCTGGTCCTTGCACCGACTCGTCGGAAGTACCGCGCCAACGGCCCCGGCGTCGCGCTCTCGATCGCGACCGCGTAGTCGGCGCTGGCGAGTCGGTGGTGCTCGTGGGTGACGTTGGTTCGGACCCGTGCGGTCACGCCGCCGGTCCCGCTCACCGTCGCCCCGCTCTCGTTCAGCGTGGGGGCGCCGACCACGAGGGTCCCCTCGTCACGGGTCACCGTTACCGGTGGCGCCCTGACCCGCCAAGCGTTGCCCGAGGTCCCCCGGAGGATGCTCCCGGCCACGAAGGCGACGCGGCTCGTACCGGACGTGTACACGAGTCCGCCCACGTCGATGCGGCGCTGGACGCCGCCCGGACCGAGGATTCGGAGGTCGCGCTCGACCGTCGTCACCCGTCCCTCGCTGAACCGAATGCGAACGCTGTTCCAGCCGGTCTGCTCGACCGGCCGCAGTTCCTCCGCCAACGCGCTCGCCACGCGGGCCTCGTCGGCCGCCGCCGTCTGTCCGTCGACGACGCTGCCCACGACGGCAGTCAGACTTCCGAGCGCCACGGCGGTGATGCCCAGCAGGAGGACCACGCCGACGACGTGTGACTGTGCCCGGCGACGGCTGGCTCGGTCTCTCGGGTCGGCGCTCACAGCAGGCCCACCCCCGCGAACACGACGTAGGCGGCGAGCACGAGTGCGGCGGAGTGCAACAGCGCCTCGTAGACACCCCGGCTCGCGGTGCCGGCGAACCAGCCACAGGCTAGCATCGTCGCCTGCGTGACGACGTAGAAGCGGTACCGCTCCCGGGCGGGGTCGATGACAGAGGGGTCGAAGGCGACGGTCTGCCCGCCGGAAACGGACGACAGTTGCGCGAACTCCGAGAGGACGTAGACGTTGACGGCGACGGTGATACCGACGACCAGCAGTGCCGTCGTCCAGCCGACGGCGACGTACACCATCAGCGCCGAGCGGAGCGACTTGCGCTGGTGGTAGAGCTTCCCGATTTCGGTCTGGAGGGTCTCGAAGACGTCCTCGGCATCGCTGCCGGCGTCCAACGCCCCGACCACCAGCCCGATCGTCTGCTCGGCCATCGGCGTCCCCACCTGGTCGACGAACTGGTCGAGCGCCGCCGCCCGTCGGTCGTCGGCCGCCGCCGTCGGACTGTCGCCCAGCGAGAGCGTGAAGGCCAGCGACGCCACGTCATCGGCGAGCGCACCGAGTTGCACGTCGTCGGCCACGCGCCGGACCGATTCGGGAAACGGCCGCCCCAGCGCGACGTGGCCGGCGACCGCGTGGACGAAGTCCTGCATCTCGCGGTCCTTCGCGTCGTCGCGCCGCGCACGGCGGACGGCGACGACGCCGACCGGGAGGCCAACGCCGACGTACGATAACAGCAGGACGTTCACCGGCCGGTAGCCGAGCAGCCAGCACCCGACGGCGAGGACGACCCCGAACGGGAGACAGGCCGTGAGGGCGCTGGCGGGGTTCGACGGGACCGTCCGGAGCGTCGCCAGGACCCCGTTCGGCCGCTCGTAACTCGGTGCGGCGGTGTTCCGCGGTCGAAGGGTCGTGACGACGAACGCGGCGAGCAACCCGGTCGCGAGGACGAACGCCGCACTCCCGTAGACGATGCCGGCGCGGACCGACACCGGACCGACCGGCGTCGCGACCGGCCGTGACAGCCCCGGTGCGAGCACGCCCATCACCGTGACGATGAGGACGACCAGCGCCGGGACGACCAGCAGGACGACGAACAGCTCGGCGAGCAGTTCGAGGTAGCCGGTCGCTCGCTCGTGCCGGCGGCTCTGTTCGTGTGAGAGCAGGCGCCCCTCCATCTCCAGGTACCCCTCCAGCGCGTCGGCGCTCTGGTTCGCGTGTTCCCGGAACTTCAGGAGGAACGGCGCGAGCAGGTCACGGGAGGGCGTCTCGCTAGCGACCCGTTCGAGGCCGGCGTCGAGACTCCCGGTCAGCGTCCCGTGGTTGAGCGCTCGGCGGAAGGCGACGGCCGTCTCGCCGTAGGCCTCCTGTCGGGCGACCGCCCGGAGCATCGCCCGCCGGTCGTGGGTGCCGGACGCGAGCACCCGGAGGTACCGCACGGCACCGGGCAGCGTCGCCGCGATATCGGCCCGGCGCGCCGTCGCGACCCACGTGAGATAGCGGTTCCCGGCCACGAAGACGAGCGACCGGAGACCGGCGCCGGTGAGGAGAGCGACCGACAGCGCGACGGCGGCGCGCGGGACTCTCGGGAGCGTGAGTCTGTCGAGCACGGGGAGGCTCCGTCCGACCAGCGCCACCACGCTGTCGAAGGTCCCGGGTGGCAGCGCCAGCGCCAGCGTCCCGGTCACGACCGCCCCAGCGACGAGCGCGACCCACGCGACCCCGTACACCCGCGCGACGTAGAGGTCGAACCCTGTGTCGGGGTTCGCGGCCCGATATCGCTCTCTGGTGGTCGCGTGTGCCCCGTCGTCGGCGTGGTGGCCGAACAGGGCGTACAGCCCCCTGTCGATCAGGCCGAGCGTCGGGCCGTCAGTCGCCATCCCCACCGACCTCCAGATGGAGTGGCTCTGCCGTCCCCTCGGTGCGGCGGAGGCGTTCGACCGTCGCCGCCTCGTTCGTCTCCAGGTCCGCGAGGACGCCGAACAACTGCGTGAAGTCCGAGACCCCCTCGCGAACGAGATACTGGACGTAACGGTGGCGGCGGTGGAACGTCTCCTCGACGGCCTCGACGGGTTCGTCCCGAAGCGCCGCGAGGCGGTCGAAGACCCCGGTCTCGACCTGTCGGCCGTCGTCGCCCAACTGCGGGTGGTCGTAGGCCAGTTCGAACGTGCCGTCGCGGCGCCGACGACAGACCGTGTTGTAGTGTATCGTCTCGCCGTCCTTCTCGATGGTCCCACAGCCGTCGTGGACCGGGTCGTCGACGAACTCGACGACCTCGCCGACGTACCGCTCGCCGCCGACGTGGCGCGGGAAGACGACGAGGTCTATCTCGGCCAGCAGATACGTCGGGACGCCCTTCTCGATGACGCGGTTGACGAGCGTCTCGATGTCCGCGGCGTGGGTCGTTCCGAGGACGCCGTGGCCGGTGTTGAGCGTCTCGGCGAACGTCTCGAACGACGCCGGCGTGTTTATCTCGGCGATGACCTCGACGTCGGGGTTGAGGTAGTTGCACTGCGTCATGAGGTCGGCCATCGTCACGCGCCGGTGGTCCCGCTCGTGGTCGCGAGTCGTCAGCGAGACCCCCGTCTCGTGTGGAATCCGGACCTCGCGAGACCCCTCGTCGATGCTGATGGGACGGTCTCGGTACGGGATGAACGGCATGTGCGCGTTCAGCAGCGTCGTCTTGCCTGCGCCGGTGGGTCCAGAGAAGAGGACGACGCCGTGGGACTCGTAGAACAGCCACAGGAGCGCCACCAGTTCCGTCGGCAGCGAGTCCCGTTCGACGAGGTCGACCGGCGTCATCGCGTCGGCGGACTGCTTCCGTATCGAGATGTGGGGGCCGTCCTCGCTGATGGTGGGGAGCGCCACGGCACAGCGAATCGTCTCCTCGGTGTCGTGGACGCCCCCGCCCTCGGGGTCGATGTTCACCTTCGCGCTCGGGTTCGAGGCGTTCAGTTCCGTGCCGTCGTCGGCCGCGAGTTGCGTGACGACGTTGACGAACGCGCTCTCCGAGTCGAACGAGAGGTTCGTCGGGACGCGGCCGTCGTGGCCGAGGTCGGTGCGCGGGAGCACCTTCACCCGTTCGCCGACGCGGTTGGCCTCGATGTCTTCGAGCGTGTGGTCCCGGATGGGAACCGTGAGTTTCCCGTGGCCCACCAGGTCGCGCAGGACGTAGTACAGCAGGTCGTCCAGCCGGTCGTCCGCGAATCGGCGGTCGACCGGCGGGACCGCGAGGTCAAGTTCGGCGAGTGCCGCACGGAGACGGTACCGGACGGCGTCCAGCCACTCGGTCGTGTTGCGCACCGTCAACTGGCGGGCCAGCAGCGACCGGGCCCGGTCGCGGACGAACTCGAGGCTGTCCTCGACGAGCCCGTCGACGCTCGTCTCCCAGACGCGCTCCTTGCACGCCTCGATGAGCTCCTCGTCGCCGGGAAGGAGGTCCGGTTCACGGACGGCGTACTTCGTGGTGAACGGGTCGCTCCCGAGGAGGTGTTCGCGGTAGACGACGACCGGGACCTCGAACTCGTGGAACCGGACCGTGTGGCGACCGACCCGTTCGCTGGCGAAGCGGCCGATGTAGTCCGGGTCGGCCCCGAGGTCGGTCGCGACCGGTGCGTAGTCCTCGGTGTGGACCACGACGCCGTCGTCGGTGACGTCCGCGACGTCGATGCGGTCGTCGAGTGCGTACGGCGTCAGTTCGCCGAGACACGCCAGCGAACACAGCGCGTGGTACTCAACCCGACGCCGGATCGCCGGCGAGCAGTCGACCAGCCGGTCGATGACGCGGCGGTGTTTCGGGTCGAACCCGCTCTCCATCCGTTCGACAGCACCCTCGCGTGTGCGTGGGCGCTCGATGTTCGCGCCGTCGAAGTACGACTCGACGGTCGCCAGCGTCTCGACCGCGGCCGGCCCGAGGACCGGCTCGCGGACCTCGTACCTGAAGCCGTCGTCCCGACGGACGGTGACGACGACGCCGGGGGACACCTCGTCCTGTTCGCGGACGTCCGGCGCGTACCACGCGTCGGCGTCGTCCGGCGGTACCGGTGCGGGCACTGCTGTCGTTCTACCCTGGCTCCCCACTCCGCTCATTACCTCCGTGTGGGGTTCTTTTCGTACTTAAATTATGGCATCTAAAGATGAATTTCAATCCAGAGGATGTGGATTCATGTTGCCGACAGCCAACTCGACGTGGCCGACCACTGGGCAGTCACTGCGTCACTGGCGCCTCGGATACGCGAGATGCCCAGCGGCGTGTGGGCGGCCGCGATGCGGTCGGCGATGTCGGCGGCAGCGTCGGTCTGTTCGGCGGCGGTCTGCGCCGACTCACGGCTGCCGGCGCCGACGGTTTCGTCGTGATTTCACCGGCGTCTCTCCGTACCAGTCGCACTCGGCGGTGCCGTACAGCGCCTGGACGGTGTCGGGTCGTCCGACCGTCCCCACAAGACGTTTGTCGCTGGGCTAACTGCACTCGGCCATGCCCTCCCGGAGACGCATCCTCACTGCCCTCGCCAGCGGCGCCGCCGCGGCCCTCGCTGGGTGTCAGTTCGACACTGACACTGCCCCGCCACCCACCATCGACCGTGACGCCAGCCGCATCGTCGACGACTACGAGGCCAAGCACGTCCGGAACACCGACGGCGCCGTCCTGTACACCCGTCAGGACACGATTCCGACCGGCACCGAGGAGGCCGAGCGCTTGCTTCGCGGTACCGACCACATCGCCACCCGGGCGTCCTTCGAGGAGGTGACGTTCGGGGCCGTCCCCGAGGCCCGCGAGTTACGCTCGTTCGTGGCCGAGACGGACTTCGAGACCCACGCCGTCTACCTGTTCACGACGACGGTCGACGCCTGTCACGAGATCCGCATCACGTCCATGCAACAGGACTCGGACGGTGACCCGCACGGCCACTTCTGTCAGGCCCGCCGGCCGGCCGACGTCGCCTGTTCGACCGACGATACGGACTCGGCCGGTATCGCCATCAGGTACCCGTTCAGTGGTGACCAGACGTCGGGCCACGGCACGGGGATGTCCAGTAACTGCCGGGGACCCGACGAACCGGCGCCGTTCACGGCCGACGTCGTCGCCCGCAACGGGAGTGACCGCTCGTGAGACGGCGCGCTCTGCTGGCGGCCTGTGGCGTCGGACTGAGCGGCCTGGCCGGCTGTTCGTCGATGCCGTGGACCAGCGAGGACGACCCGGACGTGGATACAGCGGCGCTGGCCGCGGACCTCGACCCGGTGGCGTTCCCGGCGACGCCGTTCCCCCGAGACGCTCTCGACGCCTGCGCGCAGCGCCACCGCGAGCGCGCCGAGACGCTGCTCGACCGGATTCCGGCCGACTCCGAGATACCGAACGAAGCAGTCCGTGAGGAACTCACCCACGTCCGACCGGACCCCGGGGAGCGGCCCTCCGAGTCCCTGCCAGAGGGCGAGTGGGCGCTGGACTGGCTCGAAGAGTGGCGGGGCTACCGGGCTGACGCGGCGATGGCCGAAGCCGCCTACCGGGCGGCGACGGGGGCCGACGACGCGGCAGCGCTCGCGACCCGCCGACGCGAGGTACGGGGGACCATCGGCGACCTGTGGGCGGCCCAGGCCTACCGCGCCGGCGACCCGGTCACGGCGGCCGTCGTTCACGCGCCGCTCGAAGACAGCCTCGCGACCGCGAGAGGATACGTCCGGCCACGGGAGGCGTACCCGTCGGACCCAGTTGCGGACCCGTTCAGAGCCGGCGCGGCCGTCGAAGCCGTCGAGCGGGCCGACGCGACCGTCGCCGACGTGACGCGGCTACGTGACGCAGTTATCGATGCCGACTCGCCGTCCCACGGCGGGACGCTCGGGGACGGCGCACAACGCCTTCGGTGGTCGCTCTCCAGGACGACCGACGGACTCGACCCGTACGTCGACGACGGGCAGGACGCGTTCGGCCGCGAACTGAGCGGCGCCGACCGCGAACTCTTCGTCGAGTCGACCCGGCTGTTGGACTACTTCAGAGACGAGGTCCGCGAGCTGCACGACGACGACCAGTACGCGCTGGCCGTCGTCCAGACAGGCCGCACGCTGGTGGCGGCCGAAGTTCTCCGAGCCATCGTCACGGGCGTCCGGAACCGCGAGTACCCCGAGGAGGTGCCCGCGTCACTCGTCCGGGAGGCCGCAGCGGATGCCGAGCGGGCGCTCCGGCACGCCCTCGAACAGTCGTCGCCGCTGACCGGGCTCCTCCTGCAACCGGCGCTGTACAGACAGCGCGGCACGATTAGTGAGATGCAGGAGGGGTATCTGGACGGGCCCGAGGCGTACGCGGCGTTCACGCGTACCGCGATGTACGCACGAGGGGTCCCGGAGGCGACGTCCTTTGTCGCCGCCCGTCTCGACGAGGCCGCCGGTGCCGGGGACGGGTAACCACCCGAAGGCGGCCCCGGACACCTCGATGTCGGATGGGTGCAGTCAGCCCCTGGGAGTCACGACGGGCCGATGTCGGGATAGGACTGGCGCTGCCCGGTGGAGTTCCGCGCGACCAACTGGGCCGTCGCAGACCGAGTGGTGCCGTCGCTACTCGTCCGCTCGTCGTAGTGCAACACGGTCAGTCCGAGTCCCGCCCGGAGCAGTTCGTTGGCCGCGAACCGGTAGCGGTCGGTGCTCGGACCCCCCTCGACGTCGTCGGTCGTCCGCAGATGATGCTGGACGAACAGACAGCCGCCCTCGACCAGCGAATCGACGACGTCGGGGAGGCGGTCGACGACGCGATAGAAACTGACGGTGACGACGGCGTAGGTCGCCTCGGGAAACGTGTACGTCGGGATGTCCGCCTGGATAGGCGAGACGCGGTCGGTGACATCAGCCGCGCGTGCGTTCCGTCTCGTTATCTCCAACCCCTCGCGTGACTGGTCGACGGCGTCGACGTGGTAGCCCGCTTCGGCCAGCCGAATCGCGTTCCGGCCGGTGCCGGTGGCTACGTCCAGCGCCCGGCCGTCGGGGAACGTAGGCAGGTAGCGTTCGAGCACCGGATGCGGGTCGGGGTCGGTCGGATACTCGCCGCGGCGGAACCGTTCGTCCCAGGTGGGCATGGTGGCCGTACGTGGGGCCGGGTGATGTGGGTGTGGGTCGTCTCCTCGGTCGTCCACCGCGACGCCGGGCCGGCGATCGAGCCGTCAGACCGAAGTGTGTCAATGTCTAACATTCATGTGCGGTATGTCACCCCGCAGTACCCGGACGGACAGGTCGGCGTTCGAGCGCGTCCGGGACGCGATTCTCAATCGCGGCGACCCGGACGAGGACGAGTCACCGACGGGGCCCGGCGCCCCTACACCGGGGTAGCCGCAGTCGGGCCCTCCCGTCGGTTTTTGCGGTCGCCCACCGACCAGTCATTCCGCCGGTTCGTCCAGCTCGCGTGTGTAGACGGCCTCGTCGTACGGGTCGCCACCGATGGTGACGGTTCGGGTCGCCGTCTGTTCGAAGCCGAGCTTCCGGAAGAACTCCCGACTGGCGTCGTTGTCGGCCAGGTCCAGTGCGCGGACGCGCTCGACGTCTTGCTCGGCGAAGATCTCTCGCAGTCGCTCGTAGAGGCGCGTGCCGACCCGCTTGCGGTGGCGCGTCGGGTCGACGTACAGCCGGAGGACGGTACCGACTGGCCCGTAGGCGACCCCCTGTGCGAACCCGACGACCTGTTCGTCGTCGCGGGCGACGAGCATCGTCGCTTCGACGTCGAGGTCGCTGACCGGGATGTCCTCGGCCCAACCGTGGAGTGCGCTCCCGACCGGCCCGGCGTACCACTCCTCGATGGTCGCGTCGATGACCTCGGAATCGAGAGCGTCGTAGGCGTCGTGCCACGCGCGACGGGCGACTCTGCGGATGCCCTCGGCGTCGGAGTCCAGCGCGTGTCGGATCTGGATCATCGGTGGGTCGTGACGCGGTCGTGCCACGCCTGTCCGTAGCTGTGGGGGCCCTGGCACCTAAGCCCACCCCCTCTCGGGCCCCGGTGTCCGCCGTCATCGGCGCCGCAAGCTGCCACTCCTCAAGCAGTCCCTCGGTGAGAGTGGTGGTGGCCGGCCCGGGGAGATGCCCTCCGAGACGGTCGACCGCACCGGCGGCCGCATCCGGACGCAGGACCGGGACTGGGGCTGGGCACCCTCCTCAACCAGGTACGGTCCGGGAAACCACGTTACTAACTGACAGGAGCGTCACGTGGTTGTTATGCCCTCCTCCGACGCGGTGCGCGCCGAGGCGACCAGCGCGGGTGACGACGAGGTGCCAGGTGGACGCCTGGCCCGACTTGGCGGTCGCTACCGGGGGCCGTTCTACAGGCTCTGTTTCCGCACTGCACTCGCCGCGTCCCTCCTCGTCTCGCTGTTCCCCATCTACTGGCTCGTCATCGCGGCGGTGACCCCACACAGGCTGGTCTGGAACCAGATGGGCGCCCTGCCGCCGGCGGTGAGCGCGGAGGGCGTCACCCTAGCGTTCCGTCTCGTCGACTGGGTCCCGGCGTTCGCCAACAGCCTGCTGGTCGCCGTCTCGACGACGGTGCTGGTCCTCTGCGTGTCGATTCCGGCTGGCTATGCCTTCGGCCGCATCGAGTTTCCGGGTCGGCGGCCGCTGTTCGCCGCGACGCTCCTCCTGGCTGTGTTTCCACCACAGGCGGTCGCGGTACCGCTGTACCGCCTCTTCTCGACGCCGGTACCGGGCCTGTCGGGGACCGTACCGACGGTGTACCAGACGCCCGCGGCCGTCGTCCTGCCTATCAGCACGTTCTCGATGCCGCTGGCTGTCGGGCTACTCACGGTGTACTTCTCGGGAGTACCGGACGAGCTGGAGGACGCGGCTCGAATCGCGGGTGCGACCCGGATACAGGCGCTCTGGCGCGTGGTCATCCCCCTGGCACGGCCGGCTATCGTTAGCGTCGCTACGCTGGTGTTCGTCGCAACGTACACGGAGCAGTTCTTCACCCTGTTCATGAGCATCGGAAACGGCGCCGTCGAGACCACCGTCCAGCTCGAACTCTACAACTCGGCGCATCCGCTGTACACGCTGGCGTACCCGAACATGCTCGCGGCGGCCAGCCTCGTCGGTCTCGTACCGTCTTTTCTCGTCGTCCTGTTCGTCAGCGGGAACCTCGACGGGTGGCTCTCGACGTGGGGTGCCGCCACCTCGTGACCGACCGGTCGCGGTGATGACGCCGACAGCGAGGTGACTGGGACAGCGGTCGTCGACGGCCCTACTCACCCGCCTCGGCCCCAAGCGACAGATACCACCCGCCCGACCGGCTTACCAATGTGTACGTGGGCATTGCGGGTGCCGTGCTGGCCGGGTCGTGCTCGACGTCTTGCTCGGCGACGATCTCTCGCAGTCGCTCGTAGAGGCGCGTGCCGACCCGCTTGCGGTGGCGCGTGGGGTCGACGTACAGCCGGAGGACGGTACCGACTAGCCCGTAGGCGACCCCCTGCGCGAGCCCGACGACCTGTTCGTCATCGCGGGCGACGAGCATCGTCGCTGGTCTGTTGAGGCCGCCGTGGCCGCGGCGCGCTGTACTCGGCTCACTGTTGGTTGCGCCTGAGGGACGCCGCCAACCTAAGCCCACCCCTTCAGGTGGCCGCTCGCGGGCCACCACATGCCCTTGGCCCGCACGGTGCTTTCGTGTGCCTGCACAACGCTGTGGACGCGGCAGGCCGACCGGACGACCACGGATTGCCGGGTGGCCCGGGCGCGGCCGACAGCGACCCTCGGACGACGCCAGCCCACTCCGGCGACGCCCAGAGCTCCACTATGCACGACACCGACGGACCCAACGGTCGCCCGACGAACCAGCGCCGGCTCGGCTGGTGGCTCCTCGTCGTCGCCCTCGCCGCCGTCCTCGCGTTCGCTGCCACACACGTCACCGCGATGCTTGTCCTCGGGGTGTTCGGCTACTACGCGACGCGGCCGGTATGCGACCGTATCGGGGCCGTTGTCGATAGCGACCGGGTTGCGGCGACGGTCACGGTGCTGGTCGTCCTCGTCCCGACGTTGCTGGTGCTGGTCTCGCTTGTCGCCCAGACCCTGCGGCAGCTCCAGGGCCTGCTGAACGGTTCCGATGCCGGCCGCCTCGCCGGGGCGCTGGACACCTTCGAGGCGCTCTCCGTGACCCAGCGATCGCAACTACGGACGCTGTTGACCGACCCGCTGTCGGCCCTGGGCGGACAGCACGGGCCACTCCTGTCGCACAGTGACGTCCTGCTGGCGGCGGTACGGGGCGTGTTCGGGACCGCGATGACGCTCGCGCTCGCGGTGACGCTCTCGTATGCCCTGCTCTCGCGGGACACGAGGCTCCGGGAGGCCTTCCTCGAACTCGTCGGCGGGGTCGAGACGACGGCCTACGCGTACGCCGCGGCCGTCGACGAGGACCTCGAATCGGTGTTCTTCGGCAACTTCCTCTTCGCCGCCATCATGGCCGTCGTCGCGGTGGGCACCTACCGGACGACGAACCTCCTCGCGCCCGACGGGCTGGCGGTGCCGATGGTCCTGACGCTCGGGCTGCTGACCGGGGCGGCGAGCCTCGTCCCGGTCGTCGTCGGCAAGCTCGTCTACGTGCCGGTCGTCGCGAGCCTCGCGGTGCAGGCCCTCACCGGTCCCGGCGACCTGCCGTTCGTCGGCGCCGTCGCACTCGTGTACGTCCTCGTCCTCGACCTGCTGCCACAGGCGCTCGTCCAGCCATACGTCTCGAGTCGGCGGCTGGACATGCTCGCCCTCCTGTTCGCCTATCTGGTCGGGCCCGTCGTGTTCGGCTGGTACGGGTTCTTCCTCCTGCCCATCGTGTTCGTCCTCGCGCTGGAGGCGGTGCGGCTGGTCCTGCCCGAACTGCTCGACGGGGAGCCTCCGAAGCCGTCTGTGTCCCTCGACACCGACTCCGGAACGGACCCCCAGAACGAGCGCGACGACGTCCCCGAGGCCACGGCTGAGAACGACGGCCGGGACGCCTCGTCCGGGTCGCCGACGACCGGTGGCGACTCGTCGACCGGGTGATCTGGGCTACTGTATCTCGAACTCGGCGTCGCTCGTCTCCGTGACTCGCCAGGTGAGTTCGAACCTCACGCGCTCGGTGACGTCGTCCGAGATGAGCGAGTCGTTGGAGTCTATCTCGACGTCGAAGTCGACCGTCTCGGGCGGGTTGATGGTCGCACTCCGGTTCCCGACGACCAGCGTGACCCGCTCGTCGGTCCGCGTTCGACCGGACTCGGCCCGCTTCGTCTCGGACTGCCCAGCGTCGGTCCGGCGCTCGTCGGTATCGGCGTGGGCTGTCGCGTCGTCGCCCGCTACGCCGCCTGTCTCGTCTGTCCGCTCGAGTTCCATCGCGAAATCGCGCAGCAACTCCGCGACGGCGGTTCGGGTCATCTGCTTGTTCGTCTGTATCTCTGCCATCCTGACGGCCGTGCCAACACGGGGCGCGTGGAGAGTGGTTCTGCTTGCGAGCGTCTGCCGGCGATACCGGCATCGGTCCTTCGGTGGGTGGCGAGCGACGCTCCCGCCTCAGAGATACGCGGGGTCCCAGCCGTCCGGC
The DNA here is from genome assembly GCF_055632435.1 of Haloarcula sp. MBLA0163. Taxonomy (NCBI): domain Archaea; kingdom Methanobacteriati; phylum Methanobacteriota; class Halobacteria; order Halobacteriales; family Haloarculaceae; genus Haloarcula; species Haloarcula sp. MBLA0163. The sequence goes on along the minus strand of NZ_CM145745.1, from coordinate 2,345,123 downwards.
CGGTGGGTGTTCCCGCAGTCGTTGCACTCCAGTCGGTCGAGTCCATCGCCGGCGACGTCGGTCGAGCCACACTGCGAACAGACGAAGCCGACCGGCGTCTCGTCGGCGCCGAGCGGATAGAACGGTGCCTGTGTCCCGGCCCGTTCGGCCTCGTGCCTGACCGGCACCCGGTCGCAGTCGACGACTACCTCGTCCCCGACGCTGACGCTCGGCTCGGCGGGGTCCTGTGTGGGTCCTGCCGGAGCGAAGGTCGCCATGTCGAACCGCTCGCCACCGAACTCCTCGGTCTGACTTTCGACCCGGGAGAGGCCGAACCGGTCGAGGAACTGTTCGGCCTCGCTCGCCCCCTCCAGCACCTCCGCGGTGAGCAGGGTCGACTCGTCGGTCTGCGCTGTCTGGGCGCGTTCGACCAGCGCGGTCCCGACGCCCTGTCGCCGGGCGTCCGGGTGGACGTGCAACCACCGGAGCGTCCCGTCGGCGTCGAGTTCGGCGACCCCGACCGCGTCGACGTCGTCCCGGGCGGTCCCGGCGTCGGTCGCGACGAACAGGCGCTCGTCGCTCCCGTCATTGCGTGCCGCGAGTGCCTCGGGCGCGAACTCGGTGTCGATGAGCGCCGCTATCTCCTGTGGGCTGAGCGCGTACGAGGCCCGAAACGACCGCCGAACGGTCGTCTCGATGTCCTCGGTGTCGCTGTCGGTCGCGGGTCGGACGTTCATGGCCGCCGGTTGCCCCTGCCGAGAAAAGACCCGGGCGCTTGCACAGGCAAGCTACCTGGCCGTCGGTCCTGTCGCCGACCACAGCGTCGAGGAGCGACGCGCCGCCGGTCAGTCCTCGAGCGCTTTGACGACGTGTTCGCTCGACGCCCCGCAGGCGGGACACTGCTCCGGGAGCCCGTCGTCCAGCTCGCCCATCTCGCCACACTCCTCGCACCGCCACATCAGATACCCTTCGCCGAACTCCTGTCCAGGGAGTTCCTCGTCGGCGTCGAACGACGCCTCGGCCGTCCGCACCCCGTCGACAGTGTCGACAGCGAACCCCTCCGCGGTCGATTCGCTGACGGTGCCGACCAACTGGCCGTCCTCGTCGTACACCGTCTCGCCCGATTCGATCTCGGTCGCCGTCTGCGCGTCTGTCACGTCGACCACTCCGTGTGCCACCGAGGCCTGTCTGTTGCATGGGAATGCAACGTCGGCCTGCCGGGGACCGCCGGCACCGTTCGGGCGGACCGTTCGCCCGCGCCGTGCCGACGTGCCGAGCCGCGCGCGCCGTCGAGCGCGACCCGGCCAGCGACGGCTGGCTACAGCGGTCGGAGACACTCGTTCCGGCCACCGGCCCCGCTTCGATGCCGTATCCGACTACAGTCTGGCGGTTACAGTTGTGTGTAACACCGGCGAACGGCCCTCTCTCCAGCTTTTACAGTCAACTGCATCTCGACGAAGCGGTACACACAACTGTACCAGACGCGGTTTGCAGCTACGATATTTTGAAAGCTCAGAGAAAGAAATATTCTCGCAGAGACAATCTTAACTCCTCTAGGTATATTTAGGGCATTCTTGCCGTCGACTGAACCCGTTGAACGGTAGTCGGTTATAAATAGTGCATAATGGGATGGCTCGGCTATGCCAGTTCCACCGGCATACCCACACAGACAGACGCACCGGCGCGGGCAGAGACACGACGCGACACGCCACCCGAACGGGGGTGACGACTGAGGATGGCGACGGCAGCACAGATCGGTCTGGCGCTCCTGCCGCTGGCGACCATCGCCTTCCTGATGATCGGGCGCTACTGGTCGGCCACGCGTGCGATGCCCGTCGCGTGGGTGGTCGCCCTCGGCGTCGGCTTCTTCGGCTGGGGCATGTCGCCCCGCTGGATCGCCGCCGCGTCGATCAACGGCGCGATAACCGCCTCGAACATCCTGTACATCGTCTTCGGGGCGATACTGGTGTTGTACACGCTCAAGCAGACGGGCGCGTTCGACGTCATCAACCAGGGCTTTACCTCCATCAGCGACGACCGGCGTGTGCAGGTCGTCCTGCTCGTGTTCCTGATGGGGTCGTTCATCGAGGCCGCGGCCGGGTTCGGGACGCCGGCGGCCGTCGTCGGGCCGCTCCTGGTCGGCCTCGGCTTCCCGCCGCTGGCGGCCGTCGTCGTCGCGCTGACGGGCAACCTGATGGCCATCACGTTCGGCGCCGTCGGGACGCCGCTCATCATCGGGCTGCAGGACATCTTCAGCTCGACCGAGTCCATCCAGTCGACCGTGGCGGCACAGGGGATGACCATCCCCGAGTGGGTCGCACAGATAGCCGTCTGGGCGGCCACCTACCACGTCATCGTGGGCGCGTTGCTCCCGTTCATCGGCGTCGCGATGATGACCCGGTTCTTCGGCGAGGAGCGCTCCATCAAACCGGCGCTCGAGGTGCTGCCGCTGACGCTGTTCGCGTGGGCCTCCTTCTCGGTGCCGTACTGGCTGACCGCGTACTTCCTCGGTCCGACGTTCCCGGGGCTGTTCGGCGCGATGGGCGGGATGCTCATCACTGTTGGCGCGCTCAAGGCCGGCTACTTCCACCCCGACGAGGAGTGGGACTTCGCCCCCGAGGAGCAGTGGCCCGAACACTGGGTCGGCGACATCGCCCCCGGCGAGTCCGCGACCGGGCGCAGCGGTACGGTCGCCGCCGACGGCGGCCAGGTCGCCACGGCCTCCCAGTCGATGTCGCTCGTCCGTGCCTGGACGCCGTACGCGGTGCTGGCCGGCCTGCTGGTCGTCACCCGCGTCATCGACCCCGTGACGAACTTCGTCACCTCGACGCTCGTCCTCGAATGGGGCTCTATCCTCGGCACGTCAATGGGCAACAGCTTCGCCGTGCTGTACCTCCCCGGGGCGGTGTTCGTCGCCGTCCACCTGCTGACCATTCCCCTGCACGGGATGGACGGCGGGGAGGTCAAGGCCGCGTGGCTGGAGACCATCGAGAAGGTCACGCCCGCGGTGCTGGCGCTGGTCTTCGCCGTCGCGACGGTCCAGATAATGATACAGTCGGGCGAGACGGCCGGCATCGACAGCATGCTGGTCGTGCTCTCTGAGGCGACGGCCAACACCGCCGGCGTCATCTACCCGTTCTTCGCCGCGCTGGTCGGTGCCTTCGGGGCGTTCCTGGCCGGGTCGAACACGGTCAGCGACATCCTCTTTGGCACCTTCCAGTACAACGTCGCCGCCGACCTCGGCGTCTCTCGGACCATCCTGGTCGGCGCGCAGGCGGTCGGCGGGGCTATCGGGAACCTCATCGCGGTCCACAACGTCGTGGCCGCGCTGGCGGTCGTCGGCCTCGTCGGCGAGGAGGGCCGGGTCATCAGGCTGGAGCTCATCCCGCTGACCTACTACGCGGTGATGACCGGCATCCTCTCGCTCCTGTTCGTGTACGTCGTCGCACCGGGAACGTTCTGATCAGCCATGTCGAGACAGGACACCCCGGCGCAGTCCGACGCGACGCCGGCCGCGGACCCGCGGGCAGACTACGACCACGTCGACGGTGACGCCGACTCGGCCCTCGCGGCGGCGCTGGCCGACCGCGTCGACGGTGACGTCCGATTCGACGAGTACTCGCGGGAGCTGTACGCCACCGACGCGAGCATCTACGAGGTGCCACCCATCGGCGTCGTCTTCCCGGAATCGACGGCGGACGTGGCGGCCGTCGTCGAGTACTGCGCCGACGAGGACATCCCGGTCCTGCCCCGCGGCGGCGGGACGAGTCTGGCCGGCCAGACGGTCAACGAGGCCGTCGTGCTGGACTTCACGCGCCACATGGACGCGCTCGTGACCGCCGACGCGGACGCCGCCCGGGCCACCGCACAGGTCGGGACGACGCTGGGTGACCTGAACGCCGCACTCGACCCTCACGACCTGAAGTTCGCGCCCGACCCCGCGTGGGGCGACAAGTCCGCACTCGGCGGCGCCATCGGCAACAACACCACCGGCGCACACTCGCTGCAGTACGGCAAGACCGACCACTACGTCGAGGCCTGTGAAGTGGTCCTCGCGGACGGGACCGTCACCACCTTCGGCGAGGTGGCGGTCGACGACCTGCGGGACCGGGCCGCCGACGCCGACGGCCTCGAAAGCCGCATCTACGCGGCGGTCGCGGACGTCCTCGACGACCACCGCGACGAGATAGCGGCGGCCTACCCCGACCTCAAGCGCAACGTGTCGGGGTACAACCTCGACCGACTGGTCGCCGAGGCCGAGGGCGAGTACGGCGAGGCGGGGACGGTCAACCTCGCCAGCCTGCTGGCCGGGAGCGAGGGGACGCTGGCTATCGTCACCGAGGCGACCGTCGCGCTCGAACCCGTCCCCGAGACGAAGGCGATGGCACTGCTGTGTTACGACGACCTCGTCGACGCGATGGCCGACGTCGCCCCGATCCTCGAACACGACCCGGCGGCCGTCGAGGTGCTGGACGACACGATGCTGGACCTCGCGCGCGACACCGCGGAGTTCGCCGACGTGGCGGCCATGCTCCCTGACGGGACGCGTGCGACGCTCATCGTCGAGTTCTACGCGGCGGACGACGACGCAGGGCACGAGGCGGTCGACCGCCTGCTGGCCGACCGGCTCGACGGCACCGCCGCGGTCGCCGACGCGCCGCGCACCGCCGTCGACGCGCTCGAGGCCCACGACGATGCCGAGCGCGAGCGGTTCTGGAAGCTCCGGAAGTCGGGGCTCCCCATCCTGCTCAGTCGCACGAGCGATGCGAAACACGTCGCGTTCATCGAAGACACCGCGGTCCCGCCGGAGAACCTGCCCGAATACGTCGCGGCGTTCCAGCAGGTGCTCGAGGACCACGACACGTTCGCGTCGTTCTACGCCCACGCCGGGCCGGGCGTGCTCCACATCCGGCCGCTGGTGAACACGAAGTCCGTCGACGGCGTCAAGCAGATGGTGTCAATCGCCGACGCCGTCACCGACCTCGTCGTCGAGTACGGTGGCTCGGTCTCCGGCGAACACGGCGACGGTCGCGCCCGGACCTGCTGGAACGAGAAGCTCTACGGCACGGACGTCTGGGACGTATTCCGCGACCTGAAGACGGCATTTGATCCCGACTGGCTCCTCAACCCGGGGCAGGTCGTCGGCGTCGACGAGTCCGCCGTCGAGGCAGGTGCGGCCCCGCCCCGAGCCCAGACCGTCGACATGGCGGCACGGCTCCGGTTCGACCCCGACTACGAGTTCGACCAGTCGCTGACGCCGACGCTGGATTGGACCAACGAGAACGGGATGCAGGGGATGGTCGAACTCTGCCACGGGTGTGGGGGCTGTCGCGGCCCACAGGAGACCACTGGCGGCGTGATGTGTCCGACCTACCGGGCGGCCGACGAGGAGATTACCGCCACCCGCGGCCGGGCGAACATGCTCCGGCAAGCGATGAGTGGCGACCTGCTGGACGACCCCACAGACGAGGCGTTCGTCTCGGAGGTCATGGACCTCTGTATCGGTTGCAAGGGGTGTGCCCACGACTGCCCCAGCGGGGTCGACATGGCGAAGCTCAAGGCCGAGGTAACCCACGCCTACCACCAGGAACACGGCGTGAGCCTCCGGGACCGGCTGTTCGCCAACGTCGACACCCTGTTCGCGCTCGGGAGCCGCGTCGCGCCCGTCGCGAACGCGCTCTCGTCGCTCCCTGGTGCCGACCGGCTGCTGGAGGCCACCGTCGGCATCGCCCGGGAGCGGGACACCCCGACGCTCCACCGGGAGACGTTCGTCGACTGGTTCGAGCGTCGCGAGCCGACCGTCTCGGCGGCCGACGCCGACCGCTCGGTCGTCCTGTTTCCGGACGCGTACACGAACTACGCCCACCCCGACGTGGGGCGGGCGGCCGTTCGCGTCCTCGAAGCGGCCGACGTCCACGTGACGGTCCTCGCGGACCACACCGACAGCGGCCGGCCCGCGTACTCGAAGGGGATGCTCGACCACGCAGGAGACACGGCCGAGACGAACGTCGACGCCCTCGTCGACCACGTCCGGGCGGGCCGGGACGTGGTGTTCGTCGAACCGTCCGACGCAGTCATGGTCCAGTACGACTACCCGGACTTGCTCGGGCACGACGACGAGCAGGTGGCGACGGTGGCAGCGAACACCTACGGCTTCTGCGAGTATCTGGACCGCCACGACCTCGGCCGACGCGTCGACTGGGCCGACGTGGACCGGTCGCTGACCTACCACGGCCACTGCCATCAGAAGGCGACGAAGAAGGACCACCACGCCGTCGGGGTCCTCCGCCGGGCGGGCTACGCCGTCGACCCGCTCGACTCGGGGTGTTGCGGGATGGCCGGCAGTTTCGGCTACGAGGCCGAGCACTACTCGATGAGTCAGGCCATCGGCGACATCCTCTTCGAGCAGGTCGACGACAGCGACGGCGAACAGGTCGTCGCGCCGGGGACCTCCTGCCGGACCCAGCTGGGCGACCGGGGCGAGGACCCGGAACCGCCCCACCCGGCCGAGACGCTCGCCGCAGCACTGCCGGACGACTGACCCTGATTCAGACTACCAACCCGTGACCACCGACCACACGACGCTCGACCGCTTCACCGAGCGACTCGACGACTTCGACGTATCGCACACGCTGACCACGCCGGACGGCGTCCCCGACGCCATCGAGACGGTGGCGGACTCGCCAGCGGTCGGCGTCGAACTGCCCGACGGGCTGGGCCGGCTGCCCGACTCGGTCGAGACCGATCCCTCGCCGAGCGCCCTCCGAGCGGCCGTGACGGGCGTCACGCACGCGACGCTCGGCATCGCCGACTACGGGAGCCTCGTCCTGCCGTCGACCCCCGACGGAGCCGAACCTGTGAGCCTCTACCCCGACCGGCACGTCGCCGTCCTCGCCGCGGACGACGTCGTCCCCGGCATGAGCGAGGCACTCGCCCATCTCGGCGACCGGTTCCGGGCCGACGGCGGGGACGCCATCGTCGCCACCGGCCCCAGCGCCACGGCCGACATGGGCGCACTGGTGAAGGGCGCACACGGCCCGAAAGCCGTCCACGCCGTCGTGGTCCAGTCATGACCGCCAGCGACCGCCGGTCGAAGGCCGACCACATCCGGCACATCCTCGAGACGGAGGGCGACGCCGTCGCGGCGAACACCCAGGGGTTCAACGCGGGCCGCTACGAATCGGTGGCCGACCTCGAAGCCTACGAGGACCTCAAGCGCGAGGCCCGCGCCATCAAGGAGGACGCCATCGAGCGGTTACCGGCCCTCATCGAGGACCTCCGCGAGGCCGTCGAGGCCAACGGCGGGACGGTGTACCTCGCCGACGACGCGGCCGACGCGAACCGGTACATCCGCGACGTCGTCGAGGACGCGGACGGCGACCGCGTCGTCAAGAGCAAGTCGATGACCAGCGAGGAGATAGAGCTGAACGAGGCGCTGGCCGACGACTGCGACGTCGTCGAGACGGACCTCGGGGAGTGGGTCCTGCAGCTGGCCGACGAGGCGCCGTCCCACATCGTCGCGCCGGCCATCCACAAGTCCCGCGAGGGCATCGCCGAACTATTCGCCGAGCGGTTCGACCCGGCGGACCCGCCGGAGACGGCCGAGGAACTGACGATGTTCGCCCGCGAGAAACTGGGCGAGCAGCTAGCCGACGCCGACGTCGGCGTCACGGGCGCGAACTTCCTCACCGCCGACTCGGGGACGATGGCGCTGGTGACCAGTGAGGGCAACGCCCGGAAGACGGTGGCGGCGACGGACACCCACGTCGCCGTCGCCGGCGTCGAGAAGGTGATTCCGAGCGTCGAGGACCTCCGTCCCTTCGTCGAACTCATCGGTCGCTCCGGGACGGGACAGGACATCACCTCCTACGTCTCCTTGCTGACGCCGCCGGTCGACGCGCCGACGCTGGATTTCCAGACCGACGAGACCGGATCCGCCGCGGACCGCGAGTTCCACCTCGTGCTCATCGACAACGGCCGACTGGCGATGCGCGAGGACGACGATCTGCGGGAGACGCTGTACTGCATCCGGTGTTCGGCCTGTTCGAACTCCTGTGCGAACTTCCAGCAGGTGGGCGGCCACGCCTTCGGCGGCGAGACCTACTCTGGGGGTATCGCCACCGGGTGGGAAGCTGGCATCGAAGGCCTGGACACGGCGGCCGAGTTCAACGACCTCTGTACGGGCTGTTCCCGCTGTGTGAACGCCTGTCCGGTCGAGATAGACATCCCGTGGATAAACACGGTCGTCCGGGACCGCATCAACCGCGGCGCGGACGCGGAGCTCGACTGGCTGGTCGACGGATTGACCCCGGACGAAGAACCGTCGGGCCTCGACCCGCAGAAACGGCTGTTCGGCAACTTCGCGACGCTCGCGAGACTCGGGAGCGCCACCGCACCCGTCTCGAACTGGCTGGCCGACACCGGCATCTCCCGGCGGCTCATGGAGCGGTTCGTTGGCATCGACCGGCGGCGTGACCTCCCGACCTTCGCGTCGGAGACGTTCCGCGAGTGGGCCGACGGTCGGTCGACGGTGCCGAACCCGGAGCGCGAGGTGGTCCTGTTCCCCGACCTCTACACGAATCACGTGCAGGTCGAGCGCGGGAAGGCAGCGGTCCGGGCGCTGGAGGCGCTGGATGTCGCCGTCCACGTCCCCGACGTGCCTGCGAGCGGCCGCGCCCCGCTCTCACAGGGGATGATAGCGACCGCACGCGACCACGCCGAGGCGGTCGCCGACGAACTCCTCCCCCACGTCGGAGCCGGCCGGGACGTCGTCGTCATCGAGCCGAGCGACCACGCGCTGTTCCAGCGGGAGTACGAGCAGTTGCTCGACGCCGACCGCGCCGGTATGCTCGCCGACGACAGCTACGAGCTGTTCGAGTACGTCTACGGCCTGCTCGCCAACGGCGCGAGCGCCGACGCACTCGCTAGCGGTGACGGCCGGCGACTCGCCTACCACAGCCACTGCCAGCAGCGGACCCTCGGCGTCGAGCGCTACACCGAGGCCGTGCTGGACGACCTCGGCTTCGACGTGGTCACGTCCGACGTCGAGTGCTGTGGGATGGCCGGGAGCTTCGGCTACAAACAGGAGTACTACGACGTGAGTGTGGCCGTCGGCGACGAACTCGCGGCCCAGTTCACCGCCGACGGCGTCGACGACCGGACCGTCGTCGCCAGCGGCACCTCCTGTCTCGACCAGCTCGACGACCTGCTGGAGCGCCCCTCGAAACACCCTATCGAACTGGTCGCGCCGACGGCCCGCACCGAGCGGCTCAGCGGCGACTGAGGCCCGGGAGCGCGTCCCGCAGTCCGAGCCCCGCCTCTTTCTCGACCGTCGCATCGTAGGGCGCGAGCACGGTCCGTACCGCACCGGCGAACGAGTCGACGTCGACCTCGCCGTGGACCCTGACGGTCAGCGACGAGTCGGTCGCCCGGTCGAGGACGACCTTCACCCGCCCGACGCTGCCGCCGTCGTAGATTCTGACGCCGTCGAGCGTCTCGTAGGGTATCTCTCGGCACCGCTCGGCGGTGTCGACGGCGGCCGCCACCCCCTCCTCGGTGACCGTCGCCGCGAACGCCTCCGCGCGTCGTTTGCCAGCGCCGGTCGCGATGTCGAACCCAGTCAGGTAGTCGTACTCGACGGCGAGGACGCGGTCGGCGTAGAACAGCAGGTCGAGCAACCGGAGCGGGTAGCGGCCGGTCATCGTGTGGTGGAGGTGGACGCGCACCCGGTCGGCGTCGCTCACGAGAACAGGCCCCGGCTGGCGTCAGCCCCGTCGACGGTGCCCGCCCGCTCGAACTTCGCTCGGGTGGTGCGGTAGATGACGTAGGCCTGCACGGCGGCGTAGCCCGCCCAGAGGGCCATCCCACCGGGCCCGCTCCCGAGGACGGTCGTCTGGACCGCGAAGGCGGCGACGCCGAGCTGCGTGTCGAGGACGGTCCCGACCAGCAGGACGCTGAAGTAGCCGAAGAAGGCCGCGGCGACCCACATCGCGACCGTCCGGCCCCAGCCGGGCATCGTGTGCTCCGGGAGCTTGACGGCGTTGACGAGCTGTATCACGACGATGTAGGGCCACATGATGAGCCCGGACATCGCCGCGCCGATGACCAGCAGATTGAACGGGTTTTCCACCTCGAACGGGAGGAGCAGGATGAGGATGCCCCACCCGCAGAAGACGGTCAACAGCCCCCAGAACAGCCGCGGGAGTTGCCAGCCCGCGTCGCGGCCGTACAGCTCGTAGATGACGTCGGAGCTGTTGCGGACGAACGACTCGATGATGGCGTACTCGGTGGTGAACAGCGCCAGGAACAGCGTCGCGTAGATGGTGGCGCCCGCGAGCGGGCCGACCGACGGCGCGATGCCGACCAGCCACATGTCGACGGCCGTCCGGGTCGTCCCCGGGGCGTACGTCCCGGCGATGACGACGAGGATGGTGGTGATGACGACGAGGCCGACGGCGAAGGTCAGCAAGTGTTCGAGCTGTGCCACCCGCCACCAGCCGCGCCAGCGCTCGGTGTTCGGGGACTCCGGCCGGAACGAGAAACCGTCCTCGTGGACCGTCTCGGGGTCGTCGCCGGCGAAGGGGTTCTTGATGCGGCCCTGATAGCGCCCCATCCCGTATCCCTTCTCGCGGACCCAGAGGCTCTGTGAGAGGTTGAGGTAGCCGCCCGCGCCGGCGTAGGCGATGCCCCCAAGCAGTATCGCCACGACCACGGCCGGGGGCTGGTCGCCGATCAGTGCCGGCCCGCTCGGCAGTGCCGGGAGCGACGTCGGTGCGCCGACCAGTGCGAACAGCACCAGCGCGAACACCAGCGACAGCACCACGAGGAACAGCTGTAGCCGCTCGACGACGTTGTACATCAGCGGCGTCAACTGGTAGGTGAGCCAGATGAACACCATCAGCCCGATGCCGAGCAGCCGCCAGCCGACGAGTTCGACGCCCGCGAGTTGGTAGGTCCCGAGGGACAGGCCCGCGGCGCCGACCTTCGCGGCGCTGGCCGCCCACCCGGGCCACCCGAGGCTGACGAACCCGCCGAGCATGAACGCGAACGGGACGAACGGGTGGACTCGTTCCATCGCCCGGAAGATGCTCTCGCCGGTGGCGAGCGTCCACCGCTGTATCTCCGTGTTCACGACGAACTGGAGCAACACGCCGGCGATGAAGATCCAGTACAGTGCCCAGCCGTACTGCGCGACGAGCTGCGGCCAGAACAGCGTCTCGCCGCTGCCCAGCGACGCCCCGAGCATGATGGCGCTGGGGCCGACGACGTGTTTGAGCCGCGGGACCTTTGGGAGGTCGAGCAGACGGAACGACCCACCGCGTCCCTCCTCGGGGTGGTCGTCGTCGATCGGCGCGGTGTCGAGGTTGTCGTAGGCGACCGGGGTGTACGTCGACGTCGGATAACCGAGTTCCTCGGGGGTGGCGTACACCACGGAGTCGCCGTCGCCGTCGCTGCTCTCGGCGGGGGCGTCTGTCTCGTCGGTCTCTGTGGGCATCGTGTTCCAGTGTGCGCTCGTCGTGCTGTCTGCACCGGCCGCGAGGGCCGCGTGCCGAACTGTTCGCTCAACCGCCGATGTAGTGCCAGACGTGCTCCGGGTCGGTGTCGACGTCGACGTCCGGCAGCTCCTTGAGTGCCGGTTTGATGACGTCCCACCACTTGTCGGCGGTGTCGTAGCCGGCAGGGTGGTCCGGGAACACCTCGGTGATGACCTCCGTCTCCGAGGCGTCGGGGTGCTCGTTGAGGTAGTCGTAGGCCGCGCGGAGCGCCGCCCGCCGGTCTGCCAGCCGGTCGCCCGACCCCGGCAGGTCGACGCTGGCGATCTCGTGCTGTACCGGTCGGGACTGGTCCTGCTGGACGGGGTGATCCCCGGTCCGTGGCGCGTCCATCGGGACCCACCACACGCGGCCGCGGGCCCCGACCTTCCGCGTCGCGAGTCGACCCTGTTCGACGAGCTCGTTGAGTTTGTTGTGGGCCGTCCGTCGCGAACAGTCGACCGCCTCCATCACGTCGTTGGCCGTCAGCGGCCGCGCGGGGTCCGACCGATCGTCGAACACTGCGAGAACAGCGTCGAGGGTGAACTGCCCCGTCGACGAACCGTCCTCGGTGCCGGTCGTCGCCTCGCTCATACCGGAGAGTTACACTCATCTGTAATGTATCTTGGTGTACGACGCTCGCCGGCCTGCCGTCCCGGGACGGCATTTATCTCGGAGCCGTCTGAAGATGACACGATGCGCACGCTTACCACGGACCAGCGCGAGTTCGCCCGGCGCGCCGAAACGGTCGCCGCCGAGTTCGCCGACGACGCCTACACGTGGGGCGGCGACCCGCCGTGGGCCAACCTCCGCCGGCTGGCCGAGGCGGACCTCTACTGTCCGTCGATATCCGAGGCGTACGGCGGCCAGGGCCGCTCCGACGTCGCCGCGCTGCTCCTGACCGAGGCGGTCGGTCGCGAGTGCCCGGACACGGGATGGTTCACCTACATGCAGAGCGTGGTCGGACCCCGCGCCATCGACCTGTTCGGGTCCGAGGCGGTCAAGGAGGCGTACCTCCCGGACGTGACGGCGGGCGAGAGCTTCGTCTCCATCGCCATCTCGGAACCCGAGGCCGGGTCCGACGTGGCGTCGATGACGACCGAGGTCACCGAGACGGACGGGCAGTTAGTCTGCAACGGCGAGAAGACGTGGGTCGGCGGCGTCCCGTTCGGCGACGCCGCGGTGACCTGGGTCCGGTTCCCGGAGGGGCTGGGCTCGGTGGTCATTCCCTACGACGACCCCGGCGTCGAGATCGAGACCGTGTACACGAACATGGCCGGGTACGCCCAGACGCACTTCACCATCGACGACGTGGTCGTCCCGGAGAGCCACGTCCTCACGCGGGGCGACGACGCGTTCAAAGAGCAGCTGGTCGCGCTGAACTGGGAGCGACTGGGCAGTTCGGCCCTGACGGTGGCGTGGGCCGAGGCGGCGCTGGAGCGGGCGCTGGCGTACGCGGGCGAGCGCGAGCAGTTCGGCCAGCCAATCGGCGACTTCCAGGGTATCGAGTGGAAGCTCGCGGAGATGTACCGACGGGTCGAGACGGCCGCGGCGCTGGTGTACCAGTCCGCCGCGGGCGCGGCGGGTCGGGACCGACCGCCGTCCCGCCTGCACACGTCGACGGCAAAGCTCCACTGCTCGCGGATGGTCGAACAGGTCGTCAGCGAGGCGGTCCAGATAGTCGGTGCGCGGGCCTACCAGCAGGGCCACCCGCTGGAGTACCTCTACCGGCTGGCCCGGGGCCGGCGCATCGCCGCCGGCACCGACGAGATGCAGTTGAACACCGTCGCGCGGGCGCTGAAAGAGGACGGTTTGCCGGCCGTCTCGGAGCGGTAGCCGCGCTCGGTCTCAGTCGTCGTACGCGCGGTCGAAGTCGGGCTCTCGCCCCTCGTTGAACGCCGCGACCGCCTCTCTGTGTTCGTCGTCGACCACGCAGTCCCACTGGTACTCCGACGCTCGCCGGCAGTACTCCTCGAAGCTCTGCTGGGGGTCGACGAGGCGGTTCGTGTGCTGGACCGCCGTCGCCGGCTTGTCGCGAATCTCGGCGGCGAGGTCGCCGGCCGCCGCGAGTGGGTCCTCGGCCCGTTCGACGGCCAGCCCGATGTCCACGGCGTCTGCGGGCGTGATGTCACGCCCCGTCAGGAGGTACTCGCGGGCTCTGGACTCGCCGATAAGTCGTGGCAACAGCCACGCGCCGCCGTCACCCGGCACGAGGCCGACGTTGACGAACCCCTCGCGCATGACGCCCTCGTCACCGACGACGCGCAGGTCACAGGCCAGCGCGAAGTCACAGCCGGCGCCGATAGCGGGGCCGTTCACGGCGGCGATGGAGGGGGTCGCCATCGTCCGCAATCGCCAGACGAACTGCTGGATGAGCCAGAGGTAGGCGCCGTACTCCTCGGGTGACTGGTCGTCCCAGTCGGGCATCTCGGTGGTGTCCGCGCCCGAACAGAAGCCGTCGCCGGCACCGGTCAGTACCACCGCGTAGACGCCCGCGTCGGCCTCGGCGGTCCGGGCAGCGTCGTTCAGTTCGAGGACGGTGGTCCGCGTGAAGGCGTTGTACACGTCGGGTCGCTCGATGGTGATGGTCGCGATGCCGTCGGTCACGGCGTAGCTGACGTCTGCGTAGTCACTCATGTCACCCGTCTCGCCTCGTCGGCACAAATAGCTGGGCCCGCCTCCGACAACCGGCGCTACGACTCCGTGAAGGCGGCCGTCCCGTCCTCGAACCTCAGCGACGTCCGGCCGACGACCGTCGCGGCGTCTGGCAGGTCCGGTACGACGGCCTCGGAGACGTACAACTCGCCGAGGGCCTCGGTGTTCTGTATCCAGACCACTCGGACGGTGTCTGGGTCGTAGCCGCCGAGCGCCGAGAGCGCGGTCCGCATCGCGAACTCGTCGTCGGGCGCGACGACCGGGAGTTTCGCCTTCGCGAGCGACCCGCTGGTGAGGGCGTTCGCGTAGGTCTGCTGCAGGTCGAGTTGGTCGACGGCGGCCGCACGGGTCAGGTCGGCCAGTCCGATGCCGTTGCCGTTGCCTTTCGTCGCCTCGGTGAGGCCGCGAGCGTAGATGAGCTTGATAGACGGCTCCTCGGGGTCCGGGGCATTGAGGACGCGATAGCGCCCGATGACGTTGGTGTCCATCCCGGCGCCCGATATCTCCTTGCCGAGTTCGTCCACGACGAGCAGGTCCACTTCGTCGACCGGCAGGGTCGGCATCTCGTCGTCGGCCAGTTCCAGCAGCTCGGGTTCGCGCTCGAGGAACGACCCGGCGGGGACGCCCTCGACGGCGGCCAGTTCCTCCTCGAAGTTCTCGACGAGGGCGATGCCGCCGAGCAACGGTAAGGCGTCCTCGGCGACCGAGAGCGCGGCCCGCAGCGTCTCGACGTAGCCTTCCTCGATGGCCGTCGCGTGGAACGCCTTCGCCCCCCGCTGTTTGCCCAGCCCGACGACGGTCATCTTCGTCAGCCCGCTCTCTATCGGGCCGGAGAAGTTCGTGTGTGCTTTGACCCGGTTGACGACGAGGACGGCGTCGGCCTCGAGCGCCGCGGTCGAGAGCGACACCGGCATCTCGGTGTCGCCAACCGTCACCGAGCCCACCTGCTCCGTCTCCATCCGCGCGTCGATCGGCGCTCCCACACGCTCCTCGCTGATACCCAGCGACCGCAACACCGCTCGCTGGCCGTCGGCCGTCGCCCCGCCGTGACTCCCCATCGCGGGCACGAGGACGGGTTCGACCCCGCGGTCGGCGAGCGCGGTCACGACGGCCTCGGTGATGGCGTCGATGGCGTGGATACCACGGCTACCGACGGCGACGGCGACGGTGGCCCCCTCGTCCAGGTCCTCGAGCGCGAGCCTGTCGAGTTCCGCCCGGGCCGCGCCGGCGGGGTCGGGGACCGTCTCGGTCGGCGGTTCGTACCGGACCCGCGCGAACGACGGGAGCGGCTGCGCGTCGACGAGGTGGTCGACGGCGTCGCGGTTGGGGAACTCCATACCGATGGCTATCGACGCCCCGACAAAAAGAGACGGGTGTGTCGTCCCGGGGTCGTGCCGGCCGTCGCTCGCTTCGGGCGTCTGTCCCGGCTACCCGGGCGAAACACTCACCTTCTGGAAATAGAAGCGCCTATTGGAGACAATATCATCGAGATAGCGGATTTCGAGTTCTATAATGGAGAAATAAGAACATGTATATTGCGTTTGTAATATTACTATCGAAGAAATGCTACTATATTTCCAGAATACGATAGGAGATAGGGGACAAAAATAGATAAATATATTCGTACCGAAGCAGAACGATATACATTACCCCTCGCTGCGGTACGTACTTTCTCCGTCGCCGGCGCGGTACCACGGAGGAACCTGCGGTCGCCCGAACAGCCGGCGGGAAGCGCCGCCGGCGTCACGTCACCCCGCCGGGTAATCGAGGGGACTCCGGCTGGGGGAGTCCCGGCCGTCCTCGCCGCACTGCTCCGTGCGTGCCTCGCCACGGGCCGCTGCCCGCAGAGACACCCCGATAGCTTTGTGCATTGCGTGTGAATGACAACCATGGACGCGATAGTGCTAGCCGGCGGGTTCGCAACACGACTGTGGCCGATCACTCGGAACCGACCGAAGATGCTGCTCCCGGTCGGCGAGACGACCGTCATCGACAGAATCATCGAGGCACTGGAGGCGGACGACCGCATCGACACGATATTCCTGAGCACGAACGAGGCCTTCGCCGACGACTTCGAGGCACACATCGACGCGATGGACTACGAGAAGACGCAGCTCTCGGTCGAGCAGACCCACGACGAGGACGAGAAGTTCGGCGTGGTCGGCGCGCTGGCCCAGCTCCGCGAGCGCGAGGGCATCGACGACGATCTGTTCGTCATCGGGGGCGACAACCTCATCGGCTTCGACCTCGGCGAGTTCCTCGACTACTTCGAGGAGAAGGAGGGGCCGGTACTCGCCGCATACGACGTCGGCTCCCGCGAGAAAGCCAAATCCTACGGGCTGGTCGAACTCGACGGCGACCGCGTCGTCGACTTCCAGGAGAAGCCCGCCGAGCCGAAGAGCACGCTGGTCTCCATCGCCTGTTACACGTTCCCCGCCGACTCGGTTCGGTTCTCCGAGTACCTCTCTGCCGAGAACAACCCCGACGAACCGGGGTGGTACATCGACTGGCTCCAGTCCGAGGAACCGGTCTACGCGTACACGTTCGACGACACGTGGTTCGACATCGGGACGCCGGCGTCGTACTTCGATGCCGTCGAGTGGCAGCTCGACGGCGGCTCGCTCGTCCATCGCGACGCGACGGTCGAGAACACCGACATCGGCGACACCGTCCACGTCATGGCGGGTGCGGAGGTGACCGACGCGACGCTGGAGAGAGCGCTCGTCTTTCCGGACGCCACGGTGCAGAACGCCTCGCTCGACGAGACGATTCTCAACCGGGGCGCCGAAGTCGCGGACCAGCGGATCTCGAACGCGCTCATAAGCCCGATGGCCGACGACGAGTGAGGTCGGCACCCGGTGACGCGACGGCCTGGGGGCTCGCGTCGTGGACGCTACCGGCGACGGTGCCCGCTAGGTGAACTTGCTCCGTCCGGCACTGCCGGCCGCGGTCGCCAGGTCGGCGTACACCTCGGCCACGCGCTCCCGGATCTGTCGGCCGGCGACTCGGGGGTCGAAGTAGTCCTTGTTCGGCGACCACGCGACGTCGTTGAAGAACGTGTCACGGTCGGCGGCAATGTCGTCCGGTGGGACGATCTCGTCGGCGTGGCTCCGATAGAGATCGAAGGCGGTTCGGGTGTACTCGTACTGGTAGCGGGTATCCTTGTTGACCTTGCAGATGCCGTGCTGGAGCATCTCTCGTAGCTGCTCGGGTTGCACACCGGAGGAGCCGTGCAAGACGAGGGGGGTGTCGAGGCCGTGGTCGCGCAGCGCGGTCCTGATGTCCGCCGCGAGGTCCGGCCGCAGTTCGAGGTCCTTGCCCTTCGCGACGCCGTGCTGTGTCCCGACCGATATCGCGAGCAGGTCACACCCCGTTCGCTCGACGAACTCCACGGCCTGCTCGGGGTCCGTGTAGAAGGCCTCCTCCGCCTCGATCTCGTCTTCGACGCCCTTGATCTTGCCGAGTTCGGCCTCGACGAGGATGTCCGCGCCGGCGTCCTCGATCAGCTCGACGACCGCCCGACTCCGTTCGACGTTCTCCTCGAACGGTTCGTGCGAGGCGTCGATCATGATCGAGGAGGGGATCCCCAGCTCGACCTGCTGCCGTATCGTATCGAGGTCGGTCTGGTGGTCCATGTTGAGAAACACGCCGACGTCGTACTGGTCCGCTATCAGGTCGATGTATGTGCCCATCGCCCGCAGGCCGGCGATCGGGTCGCCGTTGCCCGCGAACGTACAGGCACCGTTGCTCATCTGCAGCAGGAGGTCCGAGTCGACGCGCGACGCACCCTCCATCAGCCCCATCATCGTGTTGGGTTCTGCGATGTTGCTCGCGATCAGGCCGAACCCCGCGTCGAGCGCGTCGTCGTACACCGAGGCTAGTTCGCTGCCGCCGTGAAATGGCACATTTGTTCACCGACCGACACTTGCACTGCGGGCGTAATAAATCCCACAGCCCTCGCGAACGCCGGCGATACCGCTCGGGAACGACCCCGTCGAACGAAGGCCAACAGCAATATGCGTGGGTGCCACACTACCACCCATGATCGACGAGACAGTGACACAGATCGAGGAGATGCAGACACAGAGCTCCTCGATAGTTGCGGTCAAAGCCGCCGAAGCGCTCCGGGAACTGGCCGACCGCGAGTACCACACCGTCGAGGACTTCGTCCGTTCGGTCGAGCGGAACAGTAGCGTGTTGCGGCAGACGAACCGCTCGCACGCGCCACTGTACACCTCACAGCAGCGTATCGTGACGGCGCTCTCCGACTCGTCCCCGGAGACCGTCGACGCCGCGAAAGAGCAACTGCTCGCCGCCATCGAGGAGGTCGTCACCGAGATCGAATCGAGCAAGGAGGGGGCCGCGGAGAAGGCGGCGGCGCTCGTCGGGGACGGCGACGTCGTGTTGACACACGAGAACTCGTCGACGGTGATGGCGACCCTGGAACACGCGCTCGAGTCGGGTACGCAGTTCGACCTGTTCGTGACCGAGTCACGGCCGCGCTTCCTCGGGCGCCGGACGGCCCGACAGTTGGCGGGGCGAGACGACGTCGACGTGACGCTCATCGTCGACAGCGCCGCGGGACACTACCTCTCGGAGTGCGACCGCGTCCTCCTGGGCATGAACTGCCTCGTCGACGAGACGGTCTACAACCGCGTCGGGACCTACCCGATCGTCGCGACGGCCGCCGACGCCGGCGTCCCGGTGACGGTGGTCGCCTCCTCGGCGAAGTTCATCGGCAGCGGCTTCTCCTTCGAGAACAACTTCCGCTCGCCCGCAGAGGTGATGCGCGAACCGGCGGACGGGTTCGACGTGGCGAACCCGGGATACGACGCGACACCGACCGACCTCCTGGATTCGGTCGTCACCGAGAACGGCGTCATCGAGTTCTGAGTGCGTCTCCCCGGCTCGACCACGGGACGAGAGCGGACCGCAGTCCGGGTGTGG
Organism: Haloarcula sp. MBLA0163; assembly: GCF_055632435.1. Lineage (NCBI taxonomy): Archaea > Methanobacteriati > Methanobacteriota > Halobacteria > Halobacteriales > Haloarculaceae > Haloarcula > Haloarcula sp. MBLA0163. The sequence continues at coordinate 2,326,011 of NZ_CM145745.1, read as the reverse complement.
GTCGTACCGACTGCTGGACAGTACGGCCGACGCGTGGGCGCCGACCACGGCGATGACCCTGGATAATAGCAAGGTATATCCGTGCGGTCTGTTAACGATGCACTATGTATAGACTCGATGACAGTTCGGCGGAGGGACACCGATGAACACACTCGAAAACATCGCCCGCGAGGTCAGGAACACCGCCCACTACGTGAGCGACAACGTCGCGAACTACGCGGGCGCCAGCGGGGGGACGAACCCGAGCGGTGAGGACCAGATCGGCGCAGACGTCTGGGCGGATTCGCTGTTCTACGATTCGCTCGCCCCCCTCGAAGGCGTCGGGGGGTACGCCAGCGAGGAACGGGAGTCGGTCACCGACTGCGGCGACGGGTACACCATCGCTATCGACCCGCTCGACGGGTCGTCGAACATCGCGTCGAACAACTCGGTCGGGACCATCGTCGGCGTCTACGACGCGGACCTCCCCGCGTCGGGGCGCGAACTCGTCGCCTCGATAATGGTGTTGTACGGTCCCTACACGACGATGACCGTCGCACGCGACGACCGGGCGGAGGTCCAGGAGTACCTCCTCCGGGACGGCCACAGCGAACGCTGGGGCCAGTTCGAACTCCCGTCGGAGGCGACCGTCGTGGGGCTTGCAGGGATATCGAGCAACCGGAGCGCGACGTTCAACGCGTTCGCAAACAAACTCGAACAGGAGATGAAACTCCGGTACGGCGGTGCGACAGTCGCAGACCTCGCGCAGGTGCTCGAGTACGGCGGCCTGTTCGGCTATCCGCGGACCACGCCGAACCCCGACGGCAAACTCCGCGTCCACTTCGAATCCGCACCACTCGCTCATCTGGTCGAGGCGGCCGGCGGCGGGTCGACGGACGGCACGCAGTCGATCCTCGACGTCGAACCGGACAGTCTGCACGCGCGCACACCGACGTTCCTCGGGAACAGGGACCTCATCGACCGCGTCGAGAGCGAACTCGACGAGTAGGGACGGTGTGGGGCGGGGTCGCCGTCGTGTCCCCAGTCGGCACGCTGGGCACCGGCCGCTCGATTCTCGAAGCGTCCACAGACCGCCCACAGTGCGTCCCAGCAGCCCCACAGCAGGGACCAGTGTATCCGCCCTGTACTCGCGATTATTACTGACATTTGAAACCAATACTGGTGAGATTATAACAGAAGTACCTACGTTAGGTGTTGGTGTGGTGTCGTACAGACAACACGACTCTGTCCGGCGATTCCCCGTAACGAGCCGGCCTACCGGCGTTCTTTATCGTGAACGGAGTATATCATTATCTATCGTTTGATTTACTTAGATCTGTATATCGGGGTCCGTTGCCCTTGCCACCCTCGGCCACATCACGACATACGTCCGTGATTCGGCCCGTCCGCGAGTGGGCGGTCGGGTCGGGCATTGCAACGCACTTCGAACCTCGGACGTGTGTCGGCCGACGCCGTCGACGGAGGTAGAGTATTGGCCCATCGCTACGTAGTGTCACGCGTGAACGAGATCGTGTTCGGTACCGACGGTTGGCGCGCAACGCTCGACACGTTCACCGAAGAACGTGTTCGAATCGTGGCACAGGCCGCGGCCGAGTACTTCCGCGAACAGGACGCGACGGCGGTTGGAGTCGGGTACGACGCCCGGGAGACGTCGCCCCGCTTCGCGAGGGCACTCACCGAGGTGCTGGCCGGTAACGGGCTCGACGTCGTCGTGAGTGAGCGAGACTGTCCGACCCCCGTTCTGGCCTGGACGCTCAAAGACCGCGAGTTGGACGGCGGTCTCGTCGTGACCGCGAGCCACAACCCGCCGACGTACAACGGCGTGAAGTTCCTCTCGCCGGACGGCTCGCCCGCGGGGGAGGCGGTCACGGACAGGCTGGAATCGCTCCTCGCCGAGCCAGCCCTGCGTCCGGAGGCGGACCACGGTACCGTCAGCGAGGAGAACCTCGTCCCCGACTACATCCGGCACGCGCTGGCGTTCACGGACGCCGACATCACCGGGCTCTCCGTCGCCTACGACGCGATGTACGGGAGCGGCCGCGACGTCACCGACGCCCTGCTCGCCGAGGCTGGTGCGGACGTCCAGCGGCTCCGCTGCGAGCTGGACCCCACGTTCGGTGGCGGGTCGCCCGAACCGACGGCCGACAAACTCGACGCCCTCGTGGAACGCGTCACCGACGGCGACGCCGCTCTGGGTGTCGCGAACGACGGCGACGCCGACCGCCTCGCCGTCGTCACACCCCGCCGTGGCTTCCTCGACCCGAACCTGCTCTACGCCGCCCTCTACGAGTACCTGCTCGAATCGGACAGCGGCCCCGCAGTCAGGACCGTCTCGACGACGTTCCTCATCGACAAGGTGGCGGCGGCCCACGGCGAAGACACCGTTGAGGTCCCCGTCGGGTTCAAGTGGGTCGCAGAGGGCATGCAGGAGGCCGACGCCCTCTGTGGCGGGGAGGAGTCCGGCGGGTTCGGCATCACCCGGCACCTGCGGAACAAGGACGGCGTCCTCCTCGCCCTGGTCGTCGCCGCCGCACACGCCGAGCGGCCGCTAGACGATCGGGTCGACGCGATTACCGCAGCGCACGGCGACATCTATCAGGACCGGATCAGCGTCGAGTGCCCGGACGCCCGGAAGACGGCGGTCCTCGACGCGCTTGACGGGTCCCTGCCCGAGACGGTGCTCGGGGTGGCGGTCGACCGCGTCGACACGACGGACGGGTTCAAGATATTCCTCGCCGACGGGTCGTGGCTGCTGGTGCGCCCCTCGGGGACGGAACCGAAGCTCCGCGTGTACGCCGAGGCGGACAGCGAGGCCCACGTCGCGGAGTTGCTCGACGCCGGGCGTGACATCGTCGAGCCCCTGGTCTGACGTCGGACGGTGTCCGGTCCGGCCACCACTTGACTGTCCGGCGGGACGCCGCCACACCCACCGGACGGCCGGCTGACACTTCTCTTTATACATCTCACCGTTCTATCCCGGGTATGGAGCGGTACGACCAGCTCTACGAACTGTACGACACGCACGACACCGACACCGTTCGCGCCCTGCAGAACCTCGTCGACCTGTTCCCGCTCGTCGAGTCACCGGTCGCGCTGGACCGCTGGAAGGAGATCGACACGGAACTCGACGAACGGAAGGCGGCGATAGCGTCGGCGTTCCCCGAGGCGGGGGAGACGTACGCGGACCTCGCGACTCGGGCGCGCCAGGAACAGGCGTTCACCGGGCTCGACCTCTACAACAAGTACGGTCGCTCGGTGAACGTGTTCGTCCTCGACGTCGACGAGACGCTCCGTTCGACGGGGAGCACCGACAACGAGATCCCCAGCGACACGCTCAATCTCCTCACGAAGTTCCACGAGGAGGGGATGCCCATCGTCATCTGCACCGGCCAGACCCTCGAGAACGTCAAGGGGTTCGCGATCCAGGGGCTGGGCAGTCGAATCGTCCACTCGGGCGACCTCAGCATCGTGTACGAGACGGGCACCGGCGTCTTCACGCCGCGACACGGCGCCGAGACGAAGCAACTGCTCTACGAGCGACTGGACGAGGAGATACGGGCCGTCTTCGACGACGTTCGCACGCGCATCCTCTCTGAGGCCCCGGAGCGACTCCGACACGGCTGTCACCTGCAGGGCAACGAGTTCAACATCACGATGAAACCCAACTTCGAGACGGGGTCCGACGACGCGGTGGCGGTCATCGACGCGGCGCTGGTCTACGAGCTCGACCTGCTGGGTGACGCTCTCGCCGCCCTCGACGAGGCCGGCGACGCCGACCCGCAGACGGTCGCCGACTGGGTGCGGGCCTACTACGCCGACCAGGACCCGGAGATTCGGGCGGTACTGGAAGGGGCCGGGGAACCGCCAGCGGCCGACGCCGCCGACGTGCCGACCGAGGTAGCGGGCGTCCTCGAACGTATCGACGTCGGATACTACGAGGGCGACGCGGCCGAAATCGGCAGTCTCGAACTGAGCAAGGTCGTCGGCGTCGAGGCGGCGTTCGACGTCCTCGGCATCGAGGACCCCTTCGCCGTGGTCATGGGCGACTCCAAGAGCGACCTGCGGGTCATGCGCTGGGTCCAAGAGCACGACGCGGGGTTCGCGGCCGCCCCGGAACACGCCTCACAGAGCGTCCTCGACCACGTCAGGGCCACCGACGACCTCGTCTTCGACGAGGGCCACGCCGGGGCGATCCTCCGGACGGTGTACGCACTGAACCGGTTCGCGGCGGCCACGTAGTCGACCGGCCGAGCGGTCCCGGACGCTGTTCAGGGCACCCAAATCGTAATGTGCCCCGACTGTGAACTGTTGTCAAGGATGCACCACGCACGCACGGAGTCCCAGTCCCTCGCGGCCTACGATCCGTACGTCAAAGCGCAGCAGCGTGACGCGATCCACGAGGCGGCGGCCGACCTCGATGACCTCCGGGTCGCACACGTCAACACGACGGCGAGTGGCGGCGGTGTCGCGGAGATCCTCCACTCGTTGGTGCCACTGCTGAACGACGTGGGTGTCGACACGGACTGGTTGCTCATGGACGCGCCGGACGAGTTCTACGACGTGACGAAGGCGATTCACAACGGACTCCAGGGCGAGCGCAGCGAGTTCACCGAGGCGATGCGCGAGACGTACCGGACCGTCACCGTCGAGAACGCACAGGCCCTGAGCGACCGGTACGACGTCGTCGTGCTCCACGATCCACAGTCGCTCGGTATGGCCCCGACGCTGGCAGAGGCGTTCCCCGAGACGGTGCTCGTCTGGCGGTGCCACATCGACCTCACGGACGCCACGCCGGCGTACCTCGAGTTCGTCCAGTCGTATCTCGACCCTATCGAACGTGCGATATTCACCCTTCCGGAGTACGGCGACGCCATCGCCGGCGTCGAGAAGATGGCCATCCATCCCGCCATCGACCCCCTGACGGAGAAGAACCGACCGCTGGACGAACTCTCGGGTGCGGCCGCCGAGGCGGCCGACCCCGGGAGTTTCCCGTTCGATACCGACCGACCGGTGATGGTGCAGATATCGCGGTTCGACCCCTGGAAGGACCCACTGGGCGTCATCGACGCCTACCGCGACGTGACCGAGTCGGTGCCCGAGACGCAGCTCGCGCTGGTCGGGTCGATGCCGGACGACGACCCCGAGGGTATCGAGGTGTACCGGGAGGTCGAAGCCGCGGCGGCAGACTCGCCGGACATCCACCTCCTGACGAACCTCCCGGACGCCGGCATCAACGCGCTCCAGCGGTACGCCGACGTCGTCCTCCAGAAGTCCCTGCGCGAGGGGTTCGCCCTGACCGTCTCGGAGGCGCTCTGGAAGGGGACCCCGGTCGTCGGGGGCAACGTCGGTGGTATCCCACTGCAGATCGAAGACGGCGTGAACGGCTACCTCGTCGAACCGACGGACATCGCCGGCACCGCCGACCGAGTCACGGAGCTGATCGAGGACGACCGGCTACGTGCGCGCCTCGGCGACGGAGGCCGCGAGACGGTCCGCGAGCGGTTCCTGACTCCCCGGCTGGTCGAGGACTATCTCACGTTGCTCTCGGCGGTCACCGACGGCGGTCGGGCGGCATAACGCACTGCACGGGCGGTCACTCCTCGGCCATCTGGACGATCTTCACGAGCGCGTGAATCGGGACTCCCTCGATCTCCTCGCGGCCGAGTTTGTCGGTTATCACGGCGCTCGCTTGGGGGGTGCCGTCGTGGTCCCGGATCTGTTCGATCGTCTCCGTCATCGTCTGGCCGGTGTCGACGTTGTCGTCGACGACGTAGCAGTCACGGCCCTCGATGGCCGCGAAACTCCGTGAGAACGACCCGCTGACGGTCCCCGTCTCGTCGTCGTTCCACTGGTACTTACCGGGCATGTAGACGGCGAGGTCGGTCCCGAGCTCCTGGCTCACCACCGTCGCCAGCGGACCGCCGGATTTGCCGATGCCGACCGTGAGGTCGACGTCGTCGCCCTGCTTCGAGAGCAGGTCTGCCATGATGGCACCGAGATAGCCCAGGCGGCGGCCGTCCCGGCCGATTGCGCTCCAGTCGACGTGGACGTCGGTCGGACTCTCGGTGTCGGTCTCCTCGGTGGTCTGGCGCCCGCTCTGGGCGACGAGCCAACTCGCCGTCTCGCGCGAGACGTTCAGTTCGTCGGCCACCTCGCCCTGCGAGAGGCCGTTCCGGGTCATCTCCTCGGCGCTGTCGATCAGCTTGTCGATGTACTTCATCTACGGAGGTCTCCGATTCCTGTGGTTATAATTATAATTAATGTGTGCTTACGTGACCCGGTCGAAAATTACCGACCGCGTTCGACGACAGGTGCCGGGCGACCCACCCGTCGGCGACGAGGTCGGGATATTATATCTAAGAGCAAAAGCAGAAAATAACAGATTTTATACGCTCGGGTTCTGTTACCTATCCGCATGCGGCGACCGAACAGCGTACTCGCGGTCTGAAGAGGAGCAACAATGGCTACGACATACGTCAGTGCTATCGACCAGGGGACGACGGGGACCCGGTTCATAGTGTTCGACCACGACGGGCGGGTGGTCGCCAGCGCGTACCGGCAACACGAACAGATACAGCCGGAACCGGGCTGGGTCGAACACGACCCCGTGGAGATCTGGCAGGACACGAAAGCCGTCGTGACGACTGCGCTGGACGACGCGGGAGTGGACGCCACGCAGCTCGACGCCATCGGCATCGCGAACCAGCGCGAGACGACGGTCGTCTGGGACGCCGAAACCGGGATGCCCGTGTACAACGCGCTCGTCTGGCGGGACCGCCGAACGGTCGATCGAATCTCGGCGATGCGGGACACCGCCATGGCCGACCGGATTCGCGAGACGACCGGACTCGAGTGTGACCCGTACTTCTCCGCGAGCAAGGTCGAGTGGATACTCGACAACGCCGACCCGCTGAAACTCGACCGGACCCGAGCGGAGGACGTCCGCGACCGCGCCGAAGCGGGCGAACTGATGTTCGGCACCGTCGACGCGTGGTTGATATACAAGCTCACCGGCGCCCACGTCACGGACGTCACCAACGCCTCGCGGACGATGCTGTACGACGTCCGGGACCTGGCGTGGGACGACGCGCTCCTGGCCGAGTTCGACGTGCCACGGCCGATGCTGCCGTCGGTCCGCCCGTCCTCGGACGAGGCGTACTACGGCTACACCGACGCCGACGGCTTCCTCGGCGCCGAGGTCCCCGTCGCGGGTGCACTGGGCGACCAGCAGGCCGCGCTGCTCGGCCAGACCTGTTTCGACCCCGGCGACACGAAGAACACCTACGGCGTCGGGTCGTTCTGCCTGATGAACACGGGCGAGGCGGCCGTCGAGTCGGAGCACGGACTGCTGACGACGGTCGGCTTCCAACTGTCGGGCGAGCCGGTCCAGTACGCGCTGGAGGGGTCGGTGTTCAGTGCCGGCGCGGCCATCAGGTGGTTGGGCGACGTCGGGCTGCTCGCCAACGACGCCCAGACCGCAGACCTGGCCCGGTCCGTCGACTCGACGGGCGGCGTCTACGTGGTGCCGGCCTTCGACGGACTGGGCGCGCCACACTGGGACTGCCGTGCGTGCGGGACCATCGTCGGGCTGAGCCGTGGCACCCGCAAGGCACACATCGTCCGGGCGACGCTGGAGTCGATTGCCTATCAGGCCCGCGATGTGACGACCGCGATGGCGGCAGACGCTGGCGTCGAGACGCCGTCGCTACGGGTCAGCGGCGGGGCGGTGAAGAACGACTTCTTCTGTCAACTGCAGTCCGACGTCGTCCAGACGGACATCGTGCGTCCGGTGGTCGACGAGACGACGGCGCTCGGGGCGGCGTACGCGGCCGGCCTCGCCGTCGGGTACTGGGACTCCCTGGACGAACTCCGGTGGAACTGGCAGGTCGACCGACAGTTCGAACCGGCGCTGGACGCCGAGACGGCAGCCCGGCAGTACGACCGCTGGGCCGACGCCGTCGACCGCTCACTCGACTGGGCGGCCGACGCGAACCGAACCTGAGGGCACTGAACCTGACTATCGCGTTGTGAACGGGCTGCTCACGCCATCGCTCTGTGCCGACGACCTCTGAGCGGTTTCAGCCATTATCTGGACGTACATACTTCGAAAATCCGATTTTGAAACTGAAGGCGTCCAGTATATTTCTTTATTCGCCATATTAGTAAATAGGTGGCAGAAATAGTAACTAAAATTGTATCACTGGTGGAGTTTTCGGAATTTGTCGTAGAAATATTTGCGAAAGTTCGAATAGTGCACTTCGGCTGAATGACGTGTCCCTCCCGACTCCGGCGTGTGTATCGGCTAATTGCGTCGGATAGGCGTTCTGGTGCCTGCCTACTGGCTTCGAAACCGTGTTCTCCTCTATCCTGCCTGTCGGCTACATATATCCAAAATCGCAGCCCGAACTATAGATGTCGTGCAAGCGATGGTGAATCTCTGAAATGAAGCGCGACTCGCCGTGCCGCGACCACTCGGTGTCCGCCACACGCTGTCGTCGGGCTCTCTCGACCAGTCGTGGTCGGTGTCGTCGCGGTGGCACTCGCCGGTGTCGACAGGGCTGGACCGCAGTGGCGGAGTGTCGGTCGCAATCCGAGCACAACCGGTGTCTGATTCTCCCGAGAGGGGCACCGATACCGCTGTTCCCACCCCGTCTGAAACCAAAACGACGTGTTCCACTCTCGATACCACGGATACGGAAACGTATTTCCGATAGCCCACACATATCTCGGACAATGGCAGACGAAACCGACACCGACGACGAGACGGTCGCCGTCTCGATGGAGATAACGGGAAGCTACGACGAGGTCATGTCGAAACTCGAGACCGATGCGTCCGGGGGCGTCTCCCTGACACCCGTGTTGGCCGACTTCGAGACGTTGCTCGAGACCGTCGTCCGCATCGACGGCGGCACCCGGAGCGCCATCGCGGACCAGTTACCCGCCGACATGAACGCGACCTTCGACGCCGAGGCCGTCGTCGACGCCATGCAGGTGCTCGAACGCTACGACCTCGTCGTCCTAGAAGGCAACACCTGGAAGCCCGGCCCGCAACTGGACCGGTAGGACGGCACCGACGGCCTCGTCCCGGAGCGCCTGGTTCCGCCGGTCGTTAGCGCTGCGCTCGGTTGCTGGCACGCCGTATCGGTCACGACGAGGAACCGAGCCGGCGGCGTCGCGGCCCAAACGCCTACTACCGTGCCACACCTCCACAGGGCCATGTTCGGGAGACAGGAGCACGTCACCGTCCGGGAGTTGATGACGGCCGAGCCAGACCACGTCGCGGCGGGTGCGACGGTCGAGTCGGTCCACGAGTGGCTGGACGACCGCGGATACACGGCGACGCCCCTCGAGCGAGACGACCCGCCGTATCTCTACGTCACCCGGGCGGCCCTCGCCGACGCGCTCCCCGAGGCCGCCGACGAACAGGTGTACGAGTACGCCGAGCGTGTGGCGCTGGACGACCTCATCGCGCCTGACCTCGGCTTCGAGGACCTCCTGGCGGAGCTCGAGGACCGCCCGTTCTACTTCGTGGGGTGGCACGGCGACGTCGTCGGCATCGTCACCCGCGCGGACCTGAACCGGCCGGCCGCCCACGCCTTCCTCTACACGCGCGTCGGCGAACTGGAGATGCGTCTCCGCGACCTCGTCGACTCGGTCGCCGACTGGGAGGGGACCCTCGCGACGATCCCCGCCGACGACTCGCCCGGTGCCGAGACGGAGTACGACGCGCTCCAGAGCGCCTACGAGGAGTACTCCGGCGCCGACCTCCAGCTGCGCCCCATCGACTACACGACGTTCTGGCAACTCCAGACCGTCGTCGAGGGGTCCGAGGCGGCCGTGGAGGTCCTGCCCTTCGACGGCTCCGAGGCCGCGAGCGAGGCGCTCCACGACGTCCGCGAGCTCCGGAACCAGGTCGCCCACTACGGCAACGTCGTCCACAACGTCGACACGGCGTACCTGGACTCGGGCCGCAACGTCCACCAGCTGGCGGAGACGTACGGCACGCTCACGGAGATGCTGACGGTCCTGCGCTCGTGGGCCGACGACGACACCGGTGGTCGGCCGGTCGGCCCAGCGGGGGACTGACGACCCGAACGTCTTCGACCGGTCGCCCCAGCGGGGGACTGACGACCCAAACGTCTTCGACCGCCGTCGAACGTATCCATGTAACTACAACGTACACGGGGTCGCGCGCTCCCCCGGCGACGGCCAGGGACCGACCACGGCGACCGACGGGACTTTGCCCCGGTCGCCCCGAGACGACGGTATGCCGTCGGCCGACGCGTCCCCGACCAGTCCCTCCCTCCTGCTGTACTTCGACGCGAGCGTGCTCTATGCGTCGGACAACGGGACGCCGACCTCCGCAGCCGTCGGGTTCCTCGTCGAGGACGGAACGACGACCGTCCTCGAGCGGTCGCTGGCCGTCGACGCGTTCGTCTCCAGCGCGCACCTGGAGTACCGGGCGTTGTTGGAGGCGGTCCGGGCCGTCGAGGCCTACCCGACGACGGTCGCCTCGTTGCACGTCCACGGCGACGCCGACGCGGTGGTCCGGGCGGTCGACCCCGCGGAGCCAGCCACCCCGAGCGACCGCATCGCCCGCCGCCGCGTGGACGCGATTCGCGACTGCGTCACCGACGTCCCGGTCGTCACCTACCGGGCGGTCGCCCGCGGGGAGAACGAGCGCGCCCACCGCCTCGCGCGGGCGGGCCACGAGCGGTAGCTGTGGTCGAGGCCACAGACGGCGCCTACCGACGGTCGTCGGCGGCCTGGACCGCCGCGGCCACGTCGAGGACGCCGGCCCCGAGGTCGTCGACCTCCTGCCCAGTGGCGTCTTTCGTCGTGATGGTGAGGACGGACTCGACCTGACTGGCGTCGAGGGCGGGGTTCACCGCGGCCACCAGCGCCGCCGCGCCGGCCACCTGCGGGGCGGCCATCGAGGTGCCTGCGAAGTACGAGTAGGCGGTGCCGTAGACGTCCGGCGGCGTCGTCGAGAGGACGAGGTTGGATGGGAACGGCCACGCCGTCTCCTGTGAGAGCGTCTTCGCCAGCGTCTCGTACCCGCCGCCGGGCGCGGCCAGCGTGACCTCGTTGGCCCCGTAGTTCGAGTAGAACACGCGCTCGTCGTTGGGCCCGGTGGCCGCGACGCTGGTCGCGCCGGGCACGCTGTTGGGGACGGTGAACACGCCGCCCCGATTGAGTTCGGTACCGCTGTTGCCGGCGCTGACGACCACGAGGCTCCCCGCCGAGACGGCGTCCTGCACCACTCGCCGGTAGGCCTGTCGGAACCCGTCCCTGTTGAGTTGCGGCGGGAGCGGTGGCGTCCCGATGGAGAGGTTCATCGCGTCGACGCCCAGGGTGTTCGCCGCGAAGTCGATGGCCGCGAGGATGTCGGCCGTCGTCGTCGACGTGACGACCAGCTCCTCGGTCCGTTCGCCGTTCTCTCCCTCGTAGGTAACGTCCCTGCGCTCCCAGTAGAACACGCGATGGGGGACGATAGTGGCGTCCGGGGCCGTCCCGGCGATGCCGGTGTCGTCGCCGGCTACGGTCTCGCCGACCGAAGCGGCGGCGATGCCCGAGACGTGTGACCCGTGCCCCTCGACGTCGTCGGAGGCGTCGCGCGACTGGTCGACCTCGAAGGCAGCGGGGTCGTACCCGACGACTGTCCCGTCAGCGTTCGTCACCGCATCGCCGTCCGTCAGCGGGTCCGACGGGAGGCGCACGCCGGCGCCGGTGCCCGTGAAGACGCCGTCGTCCTCCCCGGTGCCGGCCACGCGCCTGAACAGCGCCCCCGGTGTGACGTTGGGCGCGAGGTCCGGGTGGTCGATGTCGGTCCCCGTGTCGACGACGGCGATAGTGGCACCCTCGCCCGTCGTCACGTCGTGGGCGTCGGCGGCGTCGGTCGTCTGCTTGTCCCACTGGAGCGGATACAGCGACTCGGACTCCGTCTCGTCTGCGGCGTCGGGTCGCTGGACCGCCTTCGCCGGCCGTTCGAGTCGGAGTCGCACGTCGCGGACGGTGCTCTCGACGCCGCGGACGCTCGCCGGGTCGCCGGCGCCGGCCGCGAGGAGGACACCGCCGCCGGCGAGCTCGCGTGTGACCGAGAAACCGGCGTCTTCGAGACGGTCGGCGACCCCAGATTCGCTTACAGCCAGGATGTAGCGGTCCGCGGTCCCGGCAGTGACCAGCTGCGGACCCACGGCAGCGGCACCCAGCAGCGTGCCGACCCCTTGCAGAACGCTCCGTCTGTCCAGTTCCTTGCCATGTTCGGACATGACACGTTCCGTACGGCTAGCGATCTGTTAATTCCCCTCGTTGATGCTCAATGCCGACGGGCGAAATCGGCAGTAGCTTTTAGCGTACCCGGCCGTCAGTGTCGCGCATGTCTTCGCCCGGAGAGTTCGAGGAGTTCGGTGGTCGACACGTCCCGGAGCCGCTCGAGGAACCGCTCGCGGAACTGGCCGCGGCGTTCGAGGAGATGCGCGACGACGAGTCGTTCCGCGAGGAACTAGACTCCCTGCTGGAGCACTTCGGCGGTCGGCCGACGCCGGTGTTCCACGCCGAGACGCTGAGCGAGCGCTACGACGCGAACATCTACTTCAAGCACGAGGACCTGCTCCACGGCGGTGCACACAAACTCAACAACACGCTCGGACAGGCGCTACTGGCGAAGAAGGCCGGAAAGGACCGCCTCATCGCGGAGACCGGGGCCGGCCAACACGGCACCGCGACGGCGATGGTCGGCGCCCTGCTGGACATGGACACGACCGTCTACATGGGCCGGCGCGACATGCAGCGCCAGGAGATGAACGTCTTCCGGATGCGGCTGATGGGGGCCGACGTCGAGGAGGTCACGCGGGGCAACGAGGGCCTCGCGGAAGCCGTCGACGCGGCGATGGAGGACCTGGTCGAGCACACCGAGGCGACCCACTACCTCGTCGGGAGCGCCGTCGGCCCCGACCCGTTCCCGCGGATGGTCCGGGAGTTCCAGTCGGTCATCGGCCGCGAGGCACGCGCACAGATACAGGACCTGCACGGCGACCTGCCCGACGCCTGCGTCGCCTGTGTCGGCGGCGGGTCGAACGCCATCGGTCTGTTCCACGCGTTCAAGGAGGACGACGTGGCGCTGTACGGCGCGGAGCCGGCCGGCAAGGGCCTCGACTCGGGCCAGCACTCCGCGCCGCTGTCGGCGACGAAGAACGACGACCCCCAGATATTCCAGGGGATGCGGACCCGCGTCATCGACGAGGACACCGAGAACCACTCCGTCAGCGCCGGCCTCGACTACCCGGCGGTCGGCCCGGAACACGCGGCCCTCCAGTCGCTCGGTCGGGCGGAGTACCACGGTATCACGGACGAGGAGGCGCTCGCCGCCTTCCGCGAACTGAGCGAGGCCGAGGGCATCATCCCGGCGCTCGAGCCAAGCCACGCCATCGCGCTCGCCATCAAACTCGCCGAGGAGGACCGCCACGACACCATCCTCGTCAACCTCTGTGGCCGCGGCGACAAGGACATGCAGACCGCCGCCGAGAAGTTCGACCTGTCGTGAGCAGGCGACCGAACGCTTTTGCGCCGCCCTGTGCTACCGGGTGGCAATGGTCCGCTTGCCGTGGCGCGGCGAGGCGTCGGCAGACGAGGAGCGACAGGACGACACTGCGGACCGAGACGACGCCGTCGCCGTCGGCAGGTTCCAGGATGGGACGGTGGTCGTCTCCGAGGACGAGGTGGTCATCGAGCGCGTCGGCCGCTCCAGGTTCGACGACAGGCGGATTCCGACCGCCGAGATCGTCGGGGTCGACTACACCGAGGGCATCACCATCGGCTACCTCCAGATAGAGCAGGCCGGGGTCGACGTCGACGCTGGCGGACTCCTGAGCGACCCGGTCAACCCGAACACGGTCCACTTCGGGCGGGGCGACCGGGCGGACGCCAGAGCGGTCCGGGACGCGATTCTCGAACAGATGCGTGGCTGACTCACAGCCCCTTCTCGAAGTGGACCAGTTCGTAGCCCGCGATCGTGGACTCGGCGACTTTCTCATACCCCTCGTCGCGGTAGAAGTCGACGGCCGCCGGCTGGGTGCGCGCCGTCGTCGCCAGTAGCGTCTCGAAACCGCGGTCGGCGGCCGCGGCTTCCAGTCGGGCGAGCAGTACGCGCCCGTAGCCCCGGCGTTGGTGGGTCGGCGCGACCCGCATCCGGTGGAGTTCCGCGGCGCCCGGGACGGTGCGCTCGTCGGCGTGGCCCGCCTCGTTCGGGAGGAGTCCGCCCATCGCCACGAGGACGCCGTCGTGGACGGACGGCGGCGAGCGGTCGGCGCCGGGCGACCCTGCGGCGTCGTCGCTGTCGAGGAGGCCGACGAGGAAGGTCCCACCGGTGTCTAGGTACGACGCCTCGACGTCCCGGAGGTCGTCGGTACCGGGCACGTCGTCGGGGTCGGTCCCCGTCTCGCCCATCGCCCACTCGTGGAGGTCCCACACCGCGTCCGCGTCCCGCGGGTCGTACCGGCGGATGCGCAGCTCGTTCATCTCTATCGTCCCGACGGCACGGACGGGGTTGTAGGCTGTGACTCCGGCAGGGTGGGCGGCGACAACCGGGTAACTAAGTGCCGGAAGCCTCACCGTCCGGATATGCAAGACGGGTTCCGTCGGGCCATCGTCAACCCCGTGAGCGGTGACGGTGAGCACGCCGACTACGTCGAGCGATTACTGCGAGCCCGCGGGTTCGCCGTCGAGGAGACGCAGGGCCCCGGCGACGCCGTCGCGTTCGGCCGGCAGGCGGGCGCGGACGATGTCGCCGAGGTCGCGGTCTGTGGCGGCGACGGCACCATCAACGAGGTGGTCCGTGGCCTCCACGACGCCGGCCACCTCGACGAGGTGACGCTCAGCGTCGTCCCCGCCGGGACGGCCAACCTCCTCGCGGGGACCATCGGTGTCACCGACCTCCAGCACGGCGTCGAGGTCGCCGACACCGGCGAGACCCGCACCGTCGACGTGGGGGTCGCCGACCGCGAACCGTTCCTCGTCTCCTGTATCGCGGGCCTGCCCGCCGACGCCAGCGTCGCCACCTCCGGCGACCTGAAGGGGCGGTTCGGGACGCTCGCCTTCCTCATCACCGGGACGCAGGAGGCCCTCGACTTCGACGGGCTGGACCTCTCTATCGAGGCCGTCGGCGAGGACGGGCCGTTCACGTGGTCCGGGGAGGCGACGTGTCTCCTCGTGGGCAACGCCCGGAAGTTCGTGGAACGTGGCGGCCAGGCCGACATGGAGGACGGGCTGCTGGACGTCGCCATCGTCGAGCGGATGCCGGCCGGCAACCTCGTCGCCGAGGCCATCGGGCACCGACTGCTCGCCCGCGACACGGACGGCGTCACCCACGTCCGCGCCCGGGACATCTCCATCGACGGCCACGGCGACCCCGTCACCTTCAGCCGCGACGGCGAACTCGCCGAACACGAGACGCTCGACATCTCCGTCGCGGAACGGACGCTGGACCTCCGCGTGGGGCCGTCCTACGAGCCCGACCCCACCTGACGCCGCCGGACGATTTATCCTCCGAGTCCCGCAACGACCCGGCATGAAGTGGTCCTCCGACCGTGCCCTCCGCCTCCGGATGGTCGTCACACTGCTCTTGCTGGCGGCGACCGCCCTCGCCGCGACGCTGGCGACGGCCGCCGTGCTCACGCCCTTGCTCGGGGTCGTCATCGCCGTGGCCGCGCCCGACCCCGGCGTGGGCGTCTCGACCGACCTGATTCTGATTGCCGGCGGCGCCGCGACGGTCGCCGTGCTCGCTGCTGTCGTCTGGGGCGAGCGCGATGCCCCCACGCACGCCGTGGCCGCCGTCGGTGCCAGACGGGTCGACGCCGACTCGCACCCGGACCTCCTCGCGCTGGTCCGGCGGGTCGCCCAGCAGGCCGGCGTGCCCGCGCCGGCGGTGTACGTCGCCCCCACCGAGACGCCGCTGTCGCTCACGACCGGGTTCCGCCCCGACCGTGCCACGCTCGTCGTGAGCGAGGGGCTGCTGGCCCTGCTCTCGGCGGCGGAGCGGGAGGCTGTCGTCGCCCACGAACTCGCACACGTCACGAACCGGGACGCCGCGGTGCTGACCGCGGCCGCCCTCCCCGTCGGCGCGGCCGAGCGGGTGCTGGACCTCCTGTCGGGGCCGACCACCGGCGTCGAGCACGGCCAGCCGAGCCGGGCGGACTACGCCGACGGCCTGCTGACCGTGGCGCTGGGCCTGGTCGCGCCGGTGTGGCTCTGTGCGCAGTTGCTCGCGGCGTCGCTCGCTCGCGCCCGCGAGTACACGGCCGACGCCGGTGCCGTGGCACTCACCGGGAACCCCGCGGCGCTGTCCAGTGCCCTCGAACGAATCGACGACGCCGTCGCCGAGCGCCCGAGCCGTGACCTCCGGACCACGTCGGTCGCCGCCTTCGCCATCGTCGAACCGTCGCCGGACCACGGCGACGGCGTCCTCGCACCGCTCAGACGGCTCCGCTCGCGGGCCTTCGCCACCCACCCCCCGACGAGCGTTCGGCTCCGACGGCTGCGGGACCTCGCCGACGCGGCCGCTACTCCGTGACGTTCGTGTAGAGCGCGCAGTCGTAGTACTCGCCGTCGTAGGCGAGATACTCCGTCTCGTACATCCTCGGACGACAGTTCGACGGGGAACAGTCGAGCGCGTCCCGCATCTCGAGCGCCCCGACCAGCGACTCGAAGGCCGCCGAGAGGGGTCTCGGCTCGCTGTACTGCTCCACGCCCCGGACGCGCTCGAACAGGTCCCGGGCCTCGGGACCGAGGTCGTCGGGTGCGAGACGCAGCTCCACGGCGGCGGCGTCGGCCACCTCGTCGAAGGCCGCGGCGCTGTCGGCCACCTGCGTCGCGACGCCCGTGTGCTCGGGTTCGACGAGGGTCTCCTGTGTCACCGTGACTTCCAGCACCGTCCCCTGGACGACGACGTACTCGTGGTCGGGGTCCGGCGCCAGTTCGCTCTCGGCCTCGTCGAGGTGCCGATAGACGAACCCGCCCTGCTCGACGAGGCTCCACGGGGCGCCGCCGTCGAACTCCCGCGCTCTGGCCGCGAAGAACGCCGGCATCACCGCGTTCTGGTCGTACGCCGGCAGGGCCTCCCGCGGCGTGCCCTCGGGCGTCGTTTCGGCGTCGACGCGGCCGACCCACGACAGACGCAGCACCGACCGCTCGATGCGTTCGCTACCGGTGATGACGTCGTGTAGGAGGTAGTAGCGGCCGTCGCGTTCGACGTACTCGCCGTCGGGGACGACGCCGTAGCCGTAGGTGCTGACCCGCTCGCCGTCGACGGCGGCGTCTACCGCTCGACGTCTGGTCCGCTGGACGGGGTGGTCGCCGGCGTGCTCGGGCGGGGTCCAGAGCAACGTCTCCGCCAGCGGGCGGTCGAGTCGGTCGACGTGGAGCGTCAACTCGACGGTCGGTTCGCTGGACCCGAGCGAGCCACAGCCGGCGAGGCCGGCGAGGCCGGCGGCTGTCGCACCGAGAAACGCGCGGCGACTGGTGGAGGGCATCGGTTACGAGTTCGCGTGGGACGGCCTAAACCTACCGGCCGCGACCTGACACTACAATCGCGCTTTGAGCCAGCCGTGGACATTTGGTGCCGGGGGCCGACACCCCGGACGATGGCGTTGGTCCGGGTGGCGGTGGTCGGCCTCCTCCTCGTCACTGCTGGCTGTGTCGGCTTCGGTGCGTCGGGGAGCGAACCCGCCGAGGCGACTGGAGCGGCGCCGCCGGGCGTCGAGGACGGCATCGCGAACGCGACGGCGCTCGTGCGGGCCCACGAACGCTCGCTCGACGGCGTCGGCGTCGACCTCGCGACGACGTGGGTGCGCCGGAGCAGCGTACCGGGCGAGCCGAACCGGACCACGCGAACGCGGACGCTGACCGACGGGAACGGCACGCTCTGGCGGCGGACGGTCACGGGCAGCGACGGGACCGAGCGACGCGTCGAGCGGTGGGTCGCGGACGGCGGTGGGTTCCGGCACGTCCCTGCCACCGGTCGCACCGAGCGCGCCGACGGCCTGGGACCGCCGGCGCGGTATCGCACGGGCCGCCTCGAACGGTGGCTCGCGACCGGCCGGTACAAGGTCGCGGCCGTCGAGTCCGGGACACCCGAGCGGTACGTCCTCACGACCACCACCTACACGTCGCCGGACGGCGACCCGCTGGAGGCGGACACGGTCCGCTACGAGGCCCGAGCTGTCGTGACCGCCACCGGTCGGGTCACGGCGTTCTCGGCGACGCTGGTCACCGTCGAGCGGAACAAGTGGGGCCGGCAGACGCGGACCTACTCCTACGGCTATCGACTGGCCCGGACCGGTGCCGTCACCGTCTCCCGGCCCGGGTGGCTCCCCGACACACGGGCCGGCGTGGAGGTGGCCGATGGCTGACCGACGCGTCGCGCTCGCGGTGACGGCGCTCGCGGTCCTCGCGCTCACGGGCGCGCTGGGGGCGCTCGCGACCACTGCGCCGACCAGCCCGGCGCCGACGCCGTCCGAGGGGCCTGCGACTGGGCCGACCGACGCCGACGATGTGACGACGGGCGCACGCGGGTTCGCCCCACTCCACGAGCGGGGCCTGACCGGCGAGAACGTCTCCGTCGGCGTCGTCGACGTGACCGGGTTCGACACCGACCGGCCGGCGCTGGCCCGCTCGGTGCGGGCCGCCCGCGCGTTCGGGGTGGGGGCCGTCGACGACGGGCAGACCGGGCACGGCACGGCCGCGGCGACGGTGCTCGCCCGGACGGCGCCGGACGCGACGCTGTACCTGGCTCGCGTCGACGGCATCGACGGCTACCGACGGGCCGTGCAGTGGCTCCGACGCCAGGGCGCCGACGTGATCGTCGCGCCGGTGTCGTTCTACGGCCGCCCCGGAGACGGACGCAGCGAGGCCGCCCGCGTCGCCCGGCGCGCCACCGAGTCGGGAACCGTGTTCGTCGCGCCGGCGGGCAACCTCGCGGCCTCCCACTGGCAGGGGACCTACGACGCCGCCGGGAGCGAGAACGGGACCGTGGTGTTCGACCGCGAGGACGGAACGCCCGTGCGACGCACCGCCATCGGCGGCGGGACGGACGTGACCGTCTGGCTGTCGTGGGACCGCGCTCACGCCGACGAGGACTACACGGCGGAGCTGTACTGGACCAACGGGACGGCGACGCGACTGGTCGCCCGGTCCCAGCCGTACCCGGCCGACGACGTACCCAACGAGCGCATCGTCGCCGACGTCTCGCCGGGGCGGTACTTCCTCGTGGTCCGCGGGCCCGCCGACCCGACCGGCGCACGCCTCCGCCTCGTCTCGCCGACTCACGAGTTCTCTCGGGCGCGAGCCGGCGGGAGCGTCGTCGCGCCGGGCACCGCACGCGGTGTCATCACCGTCGGCGCGTACGACACGCGGGTCGACCGCGTCGAACCGTTCAGTTCGCGGGGCCCCACGCTGGACGGCCGGCCCGGCGTCGACGTGGTGGCGCCGGACCGCCGGTTCGCCGACCTGACCGAAGCCGGCTTCGTCGGGTCGTCGGCGGCGGCCCCGTACGTCGGCGCGGTGGCGGCGCTCGTCCTCGACGCCGACGGGTCGCTGTCGCCGCGCCACGTCGAACTCCTGCTGGAGCTGACCGCCCGCGACGTCGGGCTCCCGGGCGCTGACTACGCCTCGGGACACGGACTGGTCGACCCGCGGGCCGCCGTCAGGGCCGCCGAGAACGGGACGGCCGGCGGTTAAACGCGATTTTAAGCCTGCCAAACGGCTATACTGGTGGGCCTACCACGTCGTCGTAGAGACGATGTCGGGACTCATCGACCGGATACAGGAACGAACGGGGACGCCCGACGAGCGACCGCGCGTGCTCGACGTCGACGACGCCGACACCGACGAGGTGCTGGACGCGCTCTCGTCGGACACTGGCCGGGCGCTGTATCGGACTCTGTTCGACCAGCCCGGGACGGCCTCGGAGATCGCGCGGCGGTGTGACACCTCCGTCCAGAACGTCCACTACCACCTCTCGAACCTCGAGGCGGCGGGCCTCGTCGAGTCCATCGATACGGTGTACTCCGAGAAGGGCAACGAGATGACCGTCTACGGCCCCGCCAGCGACCCCATCGTGCTGGTCGGGAATCACGACCTGCGGCCCCGACTCCGGCAGTCACTGGCCGACGTGGTCGCCGGCGTCGGTCTGTTGGGCCTCGCGAGTCTGTTCGTCCAGTGGGGGGCCGAGTCCATCGCCAACCCCGCCGGCGGAAGCGGCGTCCTCGGGCCGGCGAGCCCGACCGCGCCCCAGACGGACCCCGCGGGGTCGATAGCGTGGTTCGTCTTCGAGGTGGCCGAGCCCGGACTGTTGTTCTTCTTCGGCTGTCTCACCGTACTGGCCGTCGTCGCAGTCACGGTGGGACGACGGGACGCGGCCCCGAACTGACGGCGGCCCGCGGATTCGACGGTCGGTCGCTGGCGAGTCTCGGAAAAAGGAGCGTGTCGCGTCGGCTACAGGAGGGGGCGGAGGACGATACCGAGGCCGGCGATGGCGACGAGGCCGCCGACGCCGAGGGCGATGCTCCCGGGGCCGAGCGGGACTCCCGAGAGGGACTGCGTGTCGTCCCCGTCCGCCGGCCCGTCTACGATCGTCGCCGTCTGGCCGGGGTCGCTCGTGGGCTCCTCGCTGGCCTGCACCGAGAGGGTCCCGATGTCGGCCACGTCGTCGCTCACGCCAGCCCCACGGTACAGCGTGAGGTCGTAGTCGGTCGCGTCGAGACGCGTGTCCAGGGCCACCTCCGACCCGGGTTCGACCGTCACCGAGTCGGCGTCGGCGGCGGTCCCGAGCGTCGGCGCGTCGTGGCCGGCCGCCGCCGTGTCGAACAGGAGCGTCACGGTGCCGTCGCCGTCGCCGTCGCGGACGGTCGCGTTGATCTCGTAGCCGCTCTCGCGGCCGCCGATCGACACCGTCGCCGCCTCGGCGTCCGCGAGGACGACAGTCAGTCGGCCCGTCTCGCCCTGTCGGGCCCGGTAGACGCTCTGCTCGAAGCCGAATTCGGGGGTCTCGTCGACGTCGAACTGCTCGTCGGGGGCGTCGTCGGACTCGACGACGAGCGTCCCCACGGCGTCGGCGCCGCCGCCCGTCCCGTCGCCGTCGAACACGCGGTACTCGTAGGCGGCGGGGTCGAGCGTCGACGGCAGGTCGGGCTCCTCGCGCGTGACCGTCAGCGAGTCGTCGGCGTCGGCGGTCGACAGCGTCTCGCCGTCGGTCCCGGCGTTCGCGGTGTCGAACCGAACCGTGACGGTGCCGTCGCCATCGCCGTCGGTCAGCGACGCGTTGACGAGGTAGTTCACGTCGTCGCCGCCGAGAGAGAACACCGCCGTCTCGGCGTCGCCCATCGCGACCGGAATCTCGGCGACGTCACCCTGGGTCACCTGCACGGCATCGTCACCGCCGGGTGCCGGGGTCGGCGTCGGCGTCTCCGGCACCGGGTCGGTGCAGTTCCCGTCACAGGCGACGATCCGTTCGTCCCGCTCCGTGAGGGTCTGCCCGTCGTAGAGCACGGACAACTGGTAGGTGGTGTTGGGCGGGGTGGTACTCATGTCGAAGACGGCGGCGAAACTGCCGTCCTCGGCGACGCGGGCGCTCTGCTGACGGAGGAACGGCGCATCGGGGTCGGCCGACCGGAGGCGCACGGTCAGTTCCGCGCCCGGCGTGACGCTCGTCTGGCCGGTGACGACCTGTCGCTCGGCCGACGCCAGCGGGAGGCTGTCGTCGTCGACGGTCGCGCTCTGGGCGGCCAGCGTCGGACCGACGCCGACTATCGCGGCCGAGAGGAGCAGCCCGACGAGCGCGAGCGACCGCGCCGTCATCCAGACACCTCCCGGCGACTGGTTCCATCGCGGTTCGACTGGGGGACACCGTCCGGCGAGCGGACCGTGTCTGGAGGGCAGGTCGTTGGCATGCACTCGACCCGTTGGTACGGTCGTACTAAAGGCTCGCTGAAAGGTTCAATCTCGTTTGAACCGGGTCCGAGGGTGGCGCAGGTCGCTCCACGGGCCGTCTCGACGGGACGACGGCTTTCTTTCCGTCGTCGGTGCGAAACCGCAACCAGAACCTTCAGTACCGCGTGCCGAGTTGGGAACGTATGCACGATTCGCGACGATGCGGTCGCGACAGCGGTCCTGACGCGGTCACCTCGACGGAAGCGGGACGGACAGTCTCAGGGGTGGTGTAGGTGCCGGCCGCCGTCGACAACGTCGTCCTCGTCACCGTCGACTCGCTCCGGGCCGACGCCCTGGGCGGCGACGACAGCGTCTCACCGGTCCTGGATGGCCTCGCCGAGAGCGGTGTCGTCTTCGAGAACGCCATGGCCCACGGCAACTGGACGCCCTTCTCCTTCCCGAGCGTCCACGGCTCCCGCCCGGTCTTCGACGAGGGGAGCGACATCGGCGTGGCGTCGACGCCGACGCTGGCCGAACGGCTCTCCGAGACCGGCGTCGAGACGGCCGGCTTCAACGCCGCCAACGGGTTCCTCACGGACCACTGGGGGTACGACCGCGGCTTCGACGAGTTCGAACCGTTCGTCGAGAGCGGCGGCTACAGCAAGTACCTCGCGGCCCACCCGACGGTGCAGGCATGGGTCCAGTTGGCCACGTCGCCGTTCCGCCGGGCCGCGACGGTCCTCCGCGGTGGCTCCGACGCCCGGCCGTTCGCCGACGTCTCCCGGATGGGCGACCTCGAACAGCACGCGACCGAGTTCCTCGAGGAGCGGGACGACGACGGATTCTTCCTCTGGGTCCACTACATGGACACTCACACCCCCTACGTCCCGGCCCCGCGCCACCTCCGGGAGGTCTCGGACACCCACTTCGGCCTCTTCCGGATGCTCGGCGCGCACCTCCGGACCGGCCTCGGGTGGGACGTCGACGAGCGGACCCTCGGGACGCTCCGGACGCTGTACGACGGCACGGTCAGACAGGTCGACGAGAGCGTCGGCCGCCTGCTCGACACGCTGGACGCCGAGGGCCTGGCCGACGACACGGCCGTCGTCGTCGCCGGCGACCACGGCGAGGAGTTCCTCGACCACGGCCACCTCGCTCACTACCCCAAACTGTACGGCGAGCTCGTCGAGGTGCCGTACCTCGTGACCCACCCCGACGGCGAGCGCGGGACGGTCCACGAACCGGTCGGCCTCGACACCATCGCGCCGACGGTGTGTGACCTCTTCGGCGTCGACCCTCACCCCGCGTGGGAGGGCGAGTCGGTCGCCCCGGCGCTGGACGGCGAGGCCATCGAGTCCCGGAGCCCGGTCGTGTCGGTCGCCGTGCGGGGCGAGAGCGTGACGAGCCAGCCGATTCCCCGCCGCCTCGACGACGGCGAGTTGCTCGTGAGCGCCCGGGACGCCCGCTGGACGTACATCGAGCACACCGAGTCGGGCCACCGGGAACTGTACGACCGCCGGTCGGACCCGGACGAACAGGTCGACCTGTGTGCGGACGCCACCGAGGGGAGCGCACCGCCCCCGGTGCTGGACCGTCTCTCGGGGGCCGTCGCCGACCACGTCGACCGGCTCGAATCCGCCGCAGACGCCGACGAGAGCGACGATGGCGGACAGACGTCTGACGAGATAGCGGCACGCTTAAAGGCTCTCGGTTATAAATAGCGCAGCATGTCGTTCGCCGTCGCCACCTCGCCGCGACGACAGCGACTCGTTCGGTTCTTCCTCGTGGGCCTCACAGCGGCGGCCGTCCAGACCGCGCTGCTCTGGACGTTCGTCGACATCGGTCGCGTCAACTACCTCGTGAGCGCGTTCGTGGCCATCGAGGCGACCATACTGTTCCAGTACGTCCTCAACAACGCGTGGACGTTCCACCGCTCGCGCCACACGTCGATGCGCGAGTACCTCGTGGGGATGGGGAAGACGAACCTCGTCCGCGGGACGGCCATCCCGCTGCAACTGGGCGCGCTGTACGCGCTGGTGCGGTGGGGCGGGATGGAGTACCTCGTCGCCAACGCCGTGGCCATCGCGGCGACGGGACTGTACCGCTACGTGCTGGACTCGAACTGGACGTGGAACTAGGCAACCGTTTTTGCGCCGGGCCCTCCGAGACGACGTATGGACGATTCGGTACGGTTGGGCGTCGACGTCGGGGGGACGTTCACCGACGTCGTCCTCGTCGCCGACGACGGGATGACGACGACGAAGGTACCGTCGACGACACCGCAACACGAGGGCGTGCTCTCGGGCGTCGCCGCGGCCTGTGAGGCGGGCGGCGTCGACCCCGAGGCGGTGGACCGGTTCCGCCACGCGATGACCGTGGCGACGAACGCCCTGCTGGAGGCCGACGGCGCCGAGACGGCGCTCGTGACCACCGAGGGGTTCGCCGACGTACTGGCCATCGGGCGACAGGACCGCCCGGACCTGTACGACCAGTCGGTCGCCAGACCGGACCCGCTGGTACCCGCCGACCGCCGGTACGAACTCACCGAACGGGCGACCACAGAGGGCGTCGAGGCGCCGGTCGACGAACACGAGGTCCGGGACCTCGCCGACGACATCGACGCCGACGCCGTCGCGGTGTCCTTTCTCCACGCCTACGCACACCCGGAGAACGAGCGCCGCGTCGCCGAGCTCCTCCGGGAGGAACTCGACGCGTCGGTGTCGGCCAGCCACGAGGTGTTGGCGGCTTTCCGGGAGTACGAGCGCACCGCGACGACGGTGGCCGACGCCTACGTCACGCCGGTCATCGACGACTATCTGGGCCGACTGGTCGAGGGGGCGACCGACCGCGGCCTCCCCGAACCACGGGTCATGCAGTCCAACGGCGGTATCGCCGACGCCGACGCCGTCCGCCGACACGCGGTCACGACGGCGCTCTCCGGCCCGGCCGCGGGCGTCGTCGGCGCGAGCGCCTTCGAACCGGACGACGCCGCCGGCCTCGTCACTTTCGACATGGGCGGGACCTCCAGCGACGTCTCGCTCGTCCGCGAGGGCGAGGTCGAACGGACCACGCAGGCGGACGTTGGCGGGCGGCCGGTCCGGGTCCCGATGGTCGACGTCGAGACAGTGGGCGCCGGCGGCGGCTCCATCGCGTGGGTCGACGCCGGCGGCGCGCTCCGCGTGGGCCCTCGCTCGGCGGGGGCCGACCCCGGTCCCGCCTGCTACGGGCGAGGCGGGACCGACCCAACGGTGACCGACGCGGCGCTCTTGCTGGGTTATCTCGGCGCCGATACGACCCTCGGGGCGGACCTCGAACTCGACGTCGACGCCGCCCGAACGGCGCTGTCGGACCTCGCGGCCGAGGCGGGACTGGACGGACCGCTGGCGGCGGCCCGCGGCGTCTACCGCGTCGCCAACGCGACGATGACCCGGACGATTCGGAGCGTCACGGCCGAACGCGGCCACGACCCCCGGGAGTTCGCGATGGCGGCCTTCGGCGGCGCCGGCCCGATGCACGCGGCGGCGCTGGCCGATCGACTGGGCGTCTCGACGGTGGTCGTCCCCCGGGCCAGCGGCGTCCTCTCGGCGCTGGGCCTGCTGGCGGCCGACGAGCAACACGACGCGGTCCGGACCTACCGCACGCGGCTTGCCGAGGTCGACGTCGCGGCCATCGAGTCCGTCCTCGAGGACCTCGAGGCCGAGGTGCTGACCGAGACGAGCACCCCGGACGCGGCGACGGTCACCGTCGAGGCCGACTGCCGGTACGCCGGCCAGAGCCACGAACTCGGCGTCGACATCGGGGACTTCGACCGGGCGAGCCTGCGGGCGCGCTTCCACGCGGCCCACGAACGGGCCCACGGCTACCGCCTGCCCGACGCCGCCGTCGAACTGGTGACGCTGCGGGCGACGGCCACGGTCGGCCACGAGATGCCGCCGATTGCCCACGACGCGAGCGACGGGGCTGCCCGGACCGGCGTCAGAGACGTCTCGTTCGGCGAGCGGTGGCACGAGACGCCGGTGCTGGACTGGGCGGCGCTCGGCCCCGGGACGGACCGCGATGGTCCGGCAGTCGTCGAGGGCGGCGAGAGCACCGTCGTCGTCCCGCCGGCCTGGACGCTGACCGCTGACGACCGCGGGACGCTTCGACTGGAGGGCGACCAATGACAGCCGACGAGACAGACGACCACGACCTCGACGCGGTGGAACTCGAAATCCTGCGCAACCAACTGGAGAGCGTCGCCGAGGAGATGGGACAGGTGTTGATTCGGGGCGCGTTCTCCCCGAACATCACCGAGCGCCGGGACTGCTCGACGGCGCTGTTCGACGCCGACGGCCACCTCGTCGCGCAGGCCGAACACATCCCGGTCCACCTCGGGGCGATGCCGGAGGCCGTCGACGCCGTCCTCGACCGGGACCCCGAACCGGGCGACGTGTTCGTCCTGAACGACCCGTTCACCGGCGGGACCCACCTCCCGGACGTGACGCTCGTCTCGCCCGTCGCGCCCGACGACGAGGTTGTCGGCTACGCCGTCTCGCGGGCCCACCACGCCGACGTGGGCGGGATGGCGCCCGGGAGCATGCCCGCGGGCGCCCGCGACATCCAGCAGGAGGGGCTGCGCATCCCGCCGACGAGGCTCGTCGCCGGCGGCGAGCGACGCGAGAGCGTCTGGACCTTCCTCGAAGCGAACGTCCGCAACCCGGCGGAACGCCGGGCCGACCTCCGGGCGCAGCTCGGGGCCAACGAGCGCGGGGCCGAGCGAGTCGCGGAGTTGCTCGCGGACCACGGTGAGCGCCTGCTGACGGCGTTCGACGCCGTGCGCGACTACTCCAGACAGCGCGTGCAGGCGGAGCTCCGCGAGTTCCCGGACGGCACCTACACCGCCAGCGACGTCCTTGAGGGCGACGGCGTCACCGATGTCGACGTCCCCATCGAGGTGACGGTGACCGTCGACGGGGCGACGCTTGACGTCGACTTCGCGGGGACGGCCCCGCAGGTCGACGGCAACGTGAACGCGCCGCTGTCGGTCGCGAAGAGCGCCGTCTACTTCGTCGTCCGGGCGGTCACCGACCCCGACGTCCCGCCCAACGGTGGCTGTTACGACCCCGTTCGGGTCCACGCCCCGCCGGGGTCGCTGTTGAACCCCGAGCCACCGGCCGCGGTGGTCGGCGGCAACGTCGAGACGAGTCAGCGGGTCACCGACGTGGTGTTCCGGGCGCTGGCCGAGGCGGTGGCCGACCGCGTGCCGGCGGCCGGCCAGGGCACGATGAACAACCTCGTCGTCGGCGGGCCGGGGTTCAGCTACTACGAGACGGTCGGCGGCGGCATGGGCGCGAGCATCGACGCCGACGGGCCGAGCGGCGTGCAGGTCGGGATGACGAACACGCTGAACACGCCGGTCGAGGCGCTGGAGGCGGCCTACCCCCTCCGCGTCGAGGCGTACGGCCTCCGCGACGGGAGCGGCGGCGCGGGCCGGCACCGCGGCGGCGACGGCCTCGTCCGCGAACTCACTGTCGAGGAACCGGCCACCGTCTCCCTGTTGACCGAGCGCCGCCGAACCGCCCCGTGGGGGCTGGCCGGCGGCGACGACGGCGCGCCGGGGCGCAACGAGATCGACGGCGAGACGGTGCCTGCGAAGGTGACGCGGGAGGTGGACGCCGGGACGACGGTCCGGGTGGAGACGCCCGGCGGCGGCGGCTACGGCAACCCGGAGTGAGCGGGACGCCGGCCCCACGTCCGAGGTCGGGCGGTCCAGCTGGTCGACCCACGGTCGTACAAACCGCGTTTTGAACGTCCAGAAGGCACTTACTGGCCGTGGACCCATCGGCGACCATGCGACGACGACGCCTCCTCACCGCGCTCGGTGCGGCGCCCCTCGCGGTCGCCGGGTGTCTGTCCTCGGCCCCGAGCGGCGGCGACCCCGACTTGCCCGATGCCTGTCCGACCTCCCAGAACCTCGGCGTCGAGTGGCCCGAGCAGTTGGACGCGAGCACGGTCGAGCCGTTCGTCGAGCGCTACGAGGGCACCTACTACCGGGAGGTCGTCGTCGACTACGAGCCCGAGACGCGGCTGGACGCCTACGGCCTGAGCGGGAGCGTGACCGACCCGCCGACGCGACGCGGTGACGGCTGGGTCGTCTCCTACTCGGGCAGCGGTGGGATTTACAGGCCGACGCTGCTGCTGGAGGCGGAGACCGGCGAGGCGCCCGCGGGCACGACGCCCGTCCCGGTGGCCCGCATCGACGACGCGCCGCTGACCGAGACCCTGCACGAGGCGGCCGAGACCGGGTCGGCCCAGCTCCACGTCGAACCGCCGGGCGAGCGGGTCACGCGGTATCTCGACATGCTGACCGGCGTCGCCGACCACTTCGATGGGCCGGCGGGCCGCGGCGACACGGACACCCTGTACGTCGACGTCGAGGGCACCACGGTCGAACTCGCCGTGACGGCGACGAGCTTCCACGGGGACCGCTGGTGGAGCGCGCGGTACTACGTCGACGAGCGGGTCGTGTGGCGGGCGACCGACGAGGAGACCGCCCCGCGGAACGGGACGCTCCTGGAGTGTCGGCCCCCCGAGTGAGCGTCACCGGACGGCGCCGTCGGGGCTGGCCGACGGCGAGACGGTGCCCGCGACGGTGACGCGGGCGGCGGACAGCGAGCGGACGGGTTGGGTGGCGGCGCCCGACGGTGGCGGCTCCGGGGCCCAGCGGACGGAAGCACTCACTCGAATCTGACGTAATTTTAACGGCCCCCCGGCCGAACGCTACGCCATGTCCCGACGCTCGGCCCTCGCTCTCGCGACGCTGTTGACACTGGTGGCGCTCGTCGTCGGTGCGCCGGCGCTCGACGCGCCCGTCGAGGGGATGGACGGGAGCGGCGCCGCCGCCGGACAGCAGGGGCCGGCGGGTGTCCAGACACAGACCGGGTCCGACGCGGGCGGCGTGGTGCTCGCCGTCGTCCTCCTGGTCACGGCCGTCGCCCTCGGCTACGCGCTCACGCAGTACGGCCGCGACGACGTCGTCCTCGCCGGGCTGACGACGGTGGTCCTGACGGCGGCGGCAGTCGTCGTCGGCGCCCGGAACCCGACCGTCGCGGGCGCGTTCGGCGGTGCGGGGACGAACGGGTCCGTGGCCGACAGCATCGGGGCGGGGGCGCCACCGCCGGCGTCGCTGTGGGCCGTCGGTGCCGTCGGGTCGGTCGTGGTGGCCGCCCTCGCCGGCGTCGTCCTCATGCGCCAGACCGGGACCGAGGCCTGGCTGGCGGCCGACCAGGGTCCGGGCCCCGAGGCCACGGACGCCGCCGACAACCAGACGGCGCTCGGCGAGGCGGCGGGGCGGGCCGCCGACCGGATCGCCGACGACGCCCCGCTGGACAACGCCGTCTACCGGGCGTGGCGGGAGATGACCGACGCGCTGGACGTCTCGAACCCCGACACCAGTACGCCCGGCGAGTTCGCCGACGCCGCCGAGCGGGCCGGGATGGACCCGGACGACGTGGCGACGCTGACCGACCTGTTCGAGTCGGTGCGATACGGCGACCAGACGCCGACCGAGGAGCGCGAACAGCGGGCCGAACGCGCGCTGCGTAACATCGAACGAGCGTACGGGGGCGAGTCGTGAGCTACCGCCGTCGCCTCGCGCTCGCGCTGGGGTCGCTCGCGGTCCTCGCGGGCGTCGCGAGCGTCGCCACCGGCGGGACGGGTGTCTCGGTCCGGCCGGGGCTCGTCATCTTCGTCGGCATCTTCGGTGCCGGCCTCGCACTGTACGAACTGTACCGCTGGGTCCGAACGGCGCCGGCCGTCGCCGTCCTCGACGACCCCTCGGCCCGTGACCTCGGGACGCCGGACCCCGCGACCGACGGGTTCGGGAGCGGTCCCACCCGCCTCGTCCGTGACCGCCGCCTCGCGGACGAACTGCGACGGCACCTCCGGGCGGCACTGGTCAGAGACGGGGGCGACGAAACCGCCGCCGACGCGGCCATCGACTCGGGGGCGTGGACGGACGACCCCGCCGCGGCCGCGGCCTTCGCTGGCGAGGCGGGACGGGCCCGACGGCTCCGTGACGGGGCGCTGGCCCGGCTCCGTGGCACCACCCGGCTCGGCTACCGTCTCGACCGCGCGGCAGCGGCCCTCCGTGACGTCCTCGGTCTGTCTGCCGCCGACGAGGCGCCCACAGAGACACGCTCACCGTCGTCGACCGGCGTCGTCCAGACGGGGCGGTGGGCCGGCTTCCGGGCAGTGCCGCTGGCGTTCGTCGGCGTCGGTATCGTCGCCCGCCGACCCGGCCTGTTACTCGCCGGCGCCGTCGCCGTGGTGGCGCTGGCGGTCGGTGCCGGGGCCCGAACGCCCGACCCCGACCTGACGGTCACGCGGGCCGTCGACGCCGACGACCCCACCCACGGTGACGCGGTGACCGTCCGGCTCCAGGTCCGCAACGACGGCGACCGGACGCTGTTCGACTGCCGGGTGGCCGACGGCGTCCCGGACACGCTGGCCGTGACAGACGGGTCGGCCCAGCTCGCGACGGCGTTGCGCCCCGACAGGACGGCGACCGTCGAGTACACCGTTCGCGCGACGCGTGGCGACCACCGGTTCGACGCGCCACACGCCGTCCTCGGCGACGCCGCCGGCGCGAGCGCGCGAGTGACCGAACCGGACGTCACCGGCGACGAGACGCTCTCTGTCTCGCTCCCGTCGGCCGACCTCGGCGTCCCCGTCCGGTCGCGGACGACGCGCCACCGGGGTCGCACCGAGGCCGACGAAGGTGGGGACGGCATCGCGTTCTACGCGACCCGTGACTACCGGCCCGGCGACCCACTCTCGCGGGTCGACTGGAACCGCTACGCCAGCACCCGCGAACTCTCGACGCTGGAGTTCCAGGAGGAGCGGTCCGCGACGGTGGTCGCCCTCGTCGACGCCCGTCCCGACGCCGCCCACGCGCCGGCCGACCCCGACCTGGACACGACCGTCGACCGGGCGGTGGTGGCCGCGCGCGGCGTCATCGGCGCGCGCCTCGACGCCGAGGACCGGGTGGGGCTGGCCGCGCTCTCGACCGTCCGCCTGTACGTCCCGCCGAGCGGCGGACAGGCCCACCGGAGCCGGCTGGAGACGGTGCTGGCGACGAGCGACGCCGTCGGCCCGGCGCCCACCGACGGGACGTTCTACCCCGGCCCGACGTTCCGGTGGCTCCAGCGGGAACTGCCCAACGCCGCGCAGGTGGTCTGTTGCTCGCCGTTGACCGACGACGACGTGGTCCGCGTGTTGCGCTATCTCTCGGCCTACGGCCACGCGGTGACGGTTCTCAGTCCGGACCCCGGAACGCGACCGACGGCGGCCGGGACCGTCGCCGCCGCGGAGCGCCTGTTCCGCTGTTCCGCGCTCCGCCGTCAGGGGATTCCCGTCGTCGACTGGCGACACGACGAGTCGCTCGCGGCCGCCATCGAGCGGCAGCGGGGGGAGTGGTCGGCGTGACTCGCCCCCGTCCGGTCGGCGTCGCCGCCGTCGTGGCCGCCCTCGTCGGCGCGCTCGCCGTGACGCCGACGTTCGGTGCGCCGGTCGCACTCCTCGGTGCGGGCCTAGTCACCGCCGGTGTCCTCCGGTCGACCGGCCGCGCAGTGACCGTCGGAGCGGCGGGTCTCGCCGTCGCCGTCCTCGTCGCCGGGGCGCTCGGCCACGGCGCGCTCGCGCTGCTCGTCGCCACCGCGGCGGCGATTCTCGCGTGGGACTTCGGGCACTACGCCGTCTCGCTCGACGAGAGCGTGACCGACGACGCCGTCACGCGGAGCGCCGAGCGCGTCCGGGTCGCCGGGGGGACGCTGGTCGGCGCGGCGACCGTCGGCGTCCTCTCGCTGTCCGGGCTCGCGGTCACCGTCCCGACCGTCGACACGCTGACCGCGGGGCTCCTGTTCGTGGGGTCGGTGCTGGCCGTCTACGGCCTCCGCTAGACCGTCGGGACGGGGACCTCGCTCAGCACGTCCGCCAGTACGTCACGTTTCTCGACCTGCTCGACGCGCGCGTCGGGCGTGAGCACGAGCCGGTGGGCCAGCACCGGCTGGGCGACCCGTTTGACGTCGTCCGGGGCGACGAACTCGCGCCCCTCGATAGCCGCCATCGCGCGGGCCGCCTCGAAGAGGCGCTGTGTCCCGCGCGGGGAGACGCCCACCTCGACGCGGTAGTCCTCGCGGGTCGAGCGTGCGATGCCGGCCATGTACGCCAGCAGGTCGTCGTCGACGGTGACCGTCTCGGGGACGGCCCGCAGCGCCTCCACCCGGTCGCTGTCCAGCACCGGTTCGACGCTGGGGCTCTGCTCGCTCCGGCCGGCCCGGCGACGGAGGAGTTCGACCTCGCCCTGGTCGTCCGGGTAGCCGATGGAGCTCTTCGCGAGGAACCGGTCGACCTGCGCTTCGGGGAGTTCGAAGGTCCCCTCCATGTCGACGGGGTTCTGCGTCGCGATGACGAAGAACGGCTCCGGGAGGGCGTACGTGTCGCCGTCGACGGTGACCTGTCCCTCCTCCATCGCCTCCAGCAGCGCCGACTGGGTCTTCGGCGGAGCGCGGTTGATCTCGTCGGCCAGCACCACGTTGGCGAAGATAGGGCCGCGGTTGAACTCGAACTCGCGGGTCTGCTCGTCGAACACGTGCGTCCCGGTGATGTCCGCCGGGAGGAGGTCGGGCGTGAACTGCACCCGGGAAAAGGAGAGGCCGAGCGCCGTCGCGACGCTCCGGGCGGTGAGCGTCTTGCCGGTGCCGGGCACGTCCTCGAGCAGGACGTGGCCCTTGCCGACGACGCCGAGGAGGACCGTCTCGAAGAACTCCCGGTCGGCGACCACTGCACGGCCGACTTCGTCGAGGACCTGACTCGTCACGTCGCGTGCCGCAGTGACGTCCATACCCGTGTGTGTCACCCATCCGGTATATGCGTGTCGAGAACACACCTTCCGGAGAATCGAAACGCCTAAAGAGCAAACCACGGTACAACAGGGTGAGCCGAGGTAGCCTAGCCTGGCCAAGGCGGTTGCTTCGAGAGCAACTGTCCTCACGGACTCAGGAGTTCAAATCTCCTCCTCGGCGTTTCTCCCGACGCGACCCGACCAGCGCAGCGAGTCGGTGGCGTCGGTGACCGGTTCTACGGCGCGTCGTGTCGCCGAGCCACGTCGCTGTCGGAGCTCGCGTCGGCGCTTGTCGACGCCGCTGTCACACCCCAGCGACGAGGAAGATGAGGACGCTGATGGCCATCACGACGAGGATGAACGCCGCCGCCAGCGCCCCGCCGAGCGACACCATCGCGTTGGCCGTCGAGGCCAGCGTCTCGGTGCGGTCGTTGCCGAACACCGTCACCTCGGCGGTGTCGCTGGCCATCCCGGCCTCGACGGGTTCGAGGTCGGCGACGGCCCGGTCCACGAGGTCGGCGACCAGTGCGACGACGTCCGCCTCGGGGATGGCCTGTCCGACCTGGTTCTCGGCCTCGACGGTGTTGACGATGTGGGTGTCGCTGGTCATCACCTCCAGCGTGTCGACCCCGTCGACGGCGTCGAGGATGCGGTCACGGAGGCCGGGTTCCATGTTGTTACCGTCGACCAGCGCGTAGGCGGTCGTCTGCCCGTCGACCTCGAAGACACAGACGCGGATGCCCAGCGGGCCGATGCCATCCTCGGGTTCCCACGGCGTCTCGTCCCACGCGACGCCACAGCGCACCGTCCCCGTCTCGGCCTCGGTGAGGTGCCGGGCGAGCTTCCCGGTCCCGTGTATCATGTCGAAGGAGCGCTGGCTCCCGGGGACGACGTGGCCGAGGTCGTCGCCCTCCAGCCCGTCGTTCGAGTTGTGCGCGTCGACCAGCAGGACGTCCTCGATGTCGCCCGACCGGGCCTCGGACATGGCCGAGAGGCCGACGGAGTAGTCCACGTCGTCGGCACACCCGGGCGCGTACGTCGTGACGACGAAGGCGTCGCCGCCGAACGCCTGTCCGGTCAGCGTCGCCTCGCCCTCGGTGATGCGGTGGCCGGCCGTCGCCTCGGTGCTGTACTCGATGTCGTCGTAGGCCCGGTCCGCGGTCTCCAGAATCGTGTCCACCTCGCCCTCGGTGACGAGGTTGAAGTCGTGGCCGGCGGTGGCGTGGGGCGGGAAGGCGAGGCCGTCGGCGGACTCGGCGACCCGCTTCGGGAGGTTCCCGCCGCCGATCTCGCCCATCGGGCCGGGGTGTATCATCGGCAGGACGAAGCGGGCCTTCTCCTCGCCGTCGGGCCGTCGGACCGAGAGGACGGTCACTGGGACGATGGCCTCCTCGCCGATGTCCTCGAAAAAGGCCTCCAGCTCGTCCGACCCCTCGGCGATGTGGCCGATGAACCCGCGCAGGAAGTCGAGCGCCGAGACGCCCAGCGAGGAGCGCCACGGCTGGTCGATGACGACGAGGAAGAGCCACACCGCCAGCGCGTAGATGCCGCAGATGACGCCCAACAGGACGAAGTCCGCGGGGATGAACCCCTGAATCTCCGGCGGGGCCTGCTCGGCGCGGGCCAGCGTCTCCCTGAGCATCGGGTTGTCGAGTATGAACGCCGTCGCGCCGCTGTAGATGGCCAGCAACCCGGCGGCGGCGACGGTCTGGACGCTCGCGGGGACGGCCGCCTTCAGCAGGGAGTGCCGGGAGACGGCCATCAGGATGAGCAGGCGGAAGGCGAAGATGGAGGCCAGCGCCACCAGCAGGACGTCGAAGACGAAGTTCTGGCCGAGCCGCGGGCTCAGGAGGGCTATCACGCCTGCCGCCGTCAGGAACGCGATGGTTATCAGCTCGCAGATGAGCGCCAGCAGGGAGGCCCGGTTGGGCGTGAGTTGGCCGTCGAGTCGCTGGTCGACCCACGGCGTGACGGCACCCGCGATGGCCGTCGGAAAGCCGATGAAGAAGATTCCCTGCCACGCGTCGTCCAGCACGAACCGCGAGTCGAACGCGGCCACGCCGGTCAGCGCGGCGATGAACAGGGCGAACGTGAGGCTCGCGTACCAGTTCGGCGCCCGGAAGATGAACCGGGAGAGACTGGCGAGGTTCCCCTGTGTCGCAGTCATTTATTACTCAGTGCCCGCGTCGGCACATAAATGAGTCGCTTGCTGTCGGTTACTGTGTCGGGGCGGATTGGCGGTCACAGACCGCGAGGAAGTTCTCGAAGACGGCCTCGCCCTCCTCCGTGTGGGCGACCTCCGGGTGCCACTGGACGCCGAAGAGGTTGCGGTCGGTGTCGCTCATCGCCTCGACGCCACAGACGTCCGAGGTGGCGGTCCGCTCGAAGCCCTCGGGCACCTCCTTCACCTCGTCGGCGTGACTGGCCCAGACGCGGGTCTCCGGGGCCAGCGAGCCGATGAGGGGGTCGTCCTCGTCGAGGATGTCGACGGTGACGTCGGCGTAGCCGCCGTACTCGCCGCTGCCGACGCGGCCGCCGAGCTCCTTCGCGATGAGCTGCATGCCGAGACAGATGCCCAGCACCGGGACGTCGAGGTCGAGGTACTCGGGGCAGTTGCCGATGTCGTCCATGTCGGGACCCCCCGAGAGGACGAGGCCGTCCGCCTCGATGTCTTCCGGCGGCGTGTCGTTGTCCAGCAGTTCGACGTCGACGCCCATGTCCCGGAGCGCACGCTGCTCGAGGTGCGTGAACTGGCCGTGGTTGTCGATGACGACGATGTGAGTCATTGGGTACTGTCACGCCATCGGGGCGTATATATCTCCTGAAACGGGGCTCACAGCAGATGCCGGACACGGTCCCGCGACAGACGGCCGAGCGTTCGGTCGGCCGACGGCCCCGCCCTCACCCGTCGTCGTACCGCTCGGCCGCCGACTGGAACCCCATCTCGGACTGCTCTCTCGAGCGTCGGCCCTCCTTCTCCGCGATGGCCTCCGGGTCCGGGTTCACGTCGTCGTCGATGCGCGCCCACGACCCGTGGACCTTCGAGTGACACCAGCGGCAGAGGTACACCGTGATCTCGTGGGCGAGGTCCGCGTCGTCGTCCTGTGTCTCGTCGTACGAGAGGTGGTGCTCTTCGAGGAGCGGCCGCTCGTCGGAGTGGGCCATCCGGCGCTCCGCGAGGCCACACCGGCTGCACTCGCGGTCCCGGTTCCGACAGCGGAAGTGCGGGCAGTCGCGCCAGTCCCACTCGGCCCCCTCGGTGTCGCCGTCAGGCCCCACTGCCGCCGGACACCGGAACGCCTCGGCGCTCCGGGCGTCGGCGAAGTCCGGGTCGTGGTGGCCGTGCTCGCGCGCCCAGCGGCACTTCCCCTCGTCGGTGACGAAGTCACAGCGGTCGACGTGGTCGTAGGGGTCGTCGACGCCGACGCTGGTGCCGCCCGGTGCCTTCTCCATGCCCGCTGGTGGGGCCCGGAGGCACCTCAATCTGACTCCCCGCCGACCGACGGAACGCTTTTGGCCGGCGGCCGTCTCGGCCGGCGTATGCGTATCGTCCACGACCCGGACGGACACTCGCGGACACTGGCTCGCGAGGTCGACCGGGCGGAGTCCCTCCTCGAACAGGCCCGGGGGCTGATGTTCCGGCGGTCGATTCCCGACGACTACGCGCTCGTCTTCCCCTTCGACGGCGTGGGCACCCGCTCTATCCACATGCTGTTCGTCCCGTTCCCGCTGGACGTGCTGTGGCTGGCCGACGACGAGGTGCAGGCAGTCAAGACCGTCTCGCCGTGGTACGGCGTCGGGTGGGCCAGAGCCGACACCGTCCTCGAACTGCCCGCCGGGGCGGCCGACGGCGTCAGCGAGGGGGACACGGTCGTCGTCGAGGGGTGAGCGTCGACTGCCACACCCCGTCGCGCATCCGGCAGATTTTAAAGGATGAACGTGTGAGTAGCTATCACCATGTCGGAACACCCGACGGAGGATAGAGGAAGTCGCCGCGAGGCGGCTGGGTGTGAAATTCGCCCCCAAGAGTGACGGAAGTGAACGTTCTGTGAGTCAGCATACATTGTTCGGGGACCACCCAGCGACGCGTCCCCTCGACGAGGTCGGTGAGGTACAGTTTCTCGATACGACGCTTCGCGACGGCGAACAGGCCCCCGGTGTCTCGCTGACGCCGGACGACAAGGCCGACATCGCGCGCAAACTCGACGCCGCGCGTATCGACGTCATCGAGGCCGGGAGCGCCTGCACCGGGCCGGGCGAGCGCGAGACCATCTCGCGGGTCGCCGAACTGGACCTCGACGCGACGGTGACGAGTTTCTGTCGCGGCATCCGGAACGACATCGACCTCGCCCTGGAGTGTGGCGTCGACGGGGTCAACCTCGTCGTTCCGGCCAGCGACCGCCACATCGAGGACAAGGTCGGCACCTCGAAAGCCGACAACGTCGCGTCGACGGTCGACCTCGTCGAGTACGCCGCCGACCACGGCCTCTGGGTGGAGGTCATCGGCGAGGACGGCTCCCGCGCGGACCTCGACTACCTCGAGGAACTGCTCGGTGCGGCGCTCGACGCCGGCGCCGACCGCATCTGCTGGGCCGACACCGTCGGCCACGCGACGCCGGACCGCGCGCTCGAGTGCGTCTCGCGGCTCTCGGACCTGGGCCCGGTCAGCACGCACACCCACGACGACCTGGGGCTGGCCGTGACGAACGCGCTCGTGTCCATCGCCGCCGGCGCGGACCTCGTCCACGGCACCATCAACGGCATCGGGGAACGGGCCGGCAACGTCGCCCTCGAAGAGGTCGCCATCGCGCTGGACCACGGCTACGGCGTCGACACGATGGACCTGACGAAGGTGTACGACCTCGCCGACCTCATCGCCAACCGGACCGGCATCCCGCTGGCCCCGAACAAGGCCGTCGTCGGGCAGAACGCGTTCACCCACGAGTCGGGCATCCACACCGACGGGACGCTGAAAGACGACGCGATGTACGAGCCCTACCCGCCCGAGAAGGTGGGCCGCGAGCGCCGGCTGGCGCTGGGCAAACACGCCGGCCGCGCCGGCGTCCAGGCCGCCCTGGAGGAACACGACGTCGACGTCACCGACGACCAACTCTCCGATATCGTCGCTCGCGTCAAGGAGATCGGCGACCGGGGCAAGCGGGTCACCGACGCCGACCTGCTGACCATCGCCGACGAGGTGACGGGACAGGAGCAGGACCGCCGCGTCGAACTGCTGGGGCTGACCGCCGTCTCGGGGTCGGACACGCCGACGGCGAGCGTGCGGCTCTCCGTCGACGGCGAGGAACGCAAGGAGGCGGCCGTCGGGTCCGGGCCCGTCGACGCGGCGATGAACGCCGCCGAGGCGGCGCTGTCCCACACCGCCGACGCGACGCTCGAAGACTACCACGTCGACGCCATCACCGGCGGCACCGACGCGATGGTCACCGTCGAGATAGAGATGTCACGCGGCGACGACCACGTCGCCGTCTCCGCCAGCGACTCGGACATCACGCGGGCCTCCGTGCGCGCGATGGTCGACGCGATGGACCGGCTGGTGGCCGACGAGGACGAGACGCTGGTCGCCGACGACTGACCGGGCCGGCACGCGACGCAGTCGGTACAGAGAGGCGGGGACTGACGGGCTAGGCGGTTATCTCTGCTCGGTTCTGCTCGTCTCGGCGTTCGGTGACGACGACCTTCTGTCCGCGTTCGACTTCGACGCGGCAGCCGGACATCGAGAAAGAGAAGGTGGCGACGAGGCTCCCATCCGAGGAGTCGAACAGTTCGTCGAGCGCTTCGGGGTCGATACAGTCGTAGAGACACTCGTCTAACTCCATCGGGTCGATACCCTTCGCGTCGGCGATACCGAAGACGATTGTCTGACTCAGTGGTTCGGACGGCGAGGTAGTGTACACGTGTTGGGTTCCTGTCATCGGTTGCACTCCGCTATCGGTCAATCACCGTGTTGCAAAAAACGCATTCTGGCTATACAGAACGATACCGATTTCGAGTGACACTATGCAGATAGCGACCCGGTCAGCTGTCCTCTAACACCAGTTCGAGCAGCTTCCGTTCGCTGACACGTAGGTGGCGGTTCACCGTCGGCTGGGTGATGTCCAGCATCGACGCGACCTCCTCGCCGGTCGTCTCGCGGGGCCAGTCGAAGAAGCCGCTGAGGTAGGCCGTCCGCAACACCTCCAGCTGTCGGTCGGTGAGCCTCTCCTCGAGGACGGCCCGGACGCTGCCGTGGTTCGGCTGGCGCGTCGTCTTCTCCCGCCGGGCGTTCAACTGCACGCCGTCGTACCGGCTCTCCAGTTGCTCGACGAACGTCCGCACGTCCGCCCCGGCCGCGAGGTGGACGACGACGTCGACCCGGTCTGGACGCGCTTCGAGGTCGCCGAGCCGGGCCCCCTGGTCGGTGACCGCCCGAACGACCGTCTCGCCCTCGACCACCACCTCGTACAGGTCCTCGGAGACCGACGACACCGACCGTACCTGCCGTATCTCGGCTATCGTCTCCGCGACCGTCGCCGGCTCCCCGTCCGGGACCCGGACGAACAGCCTCGTGGCGTCGGCCTCGCCGGGGACCACGCCCTCGCAGGTGATTCGCTGGTCGAGACGCCGCGCCACCTGCGTGGTGAACGGTTTCGGCCCCGGAACCGAGAGGGCGAGTTCGACCACGCCGTCGCCCGGGCGGCGCTGTCGGGACTCTATCTCTCGCATCGCGTTCGCGATGCTCTCCCCGAGTTCGGCGAAGACGGACTCGAGCGTCTCGCCGAAGTGCTCCGTCCGGTCGGCGTAGACGGTCAGCACGCCGTAGAGGTAGTCGTCGTACGCCAGCGGGACGCTGATGGCCGAGCGGAAGTCGCGGGAGATGGCTTCGGTCCGCCAGTGGCCCCGTCGCAGGTCGTCGGTGATAGACGGGACGAGGGTCGTCGTCCCCGACTGCGCCGTCTGGACCGCGGGCGGCCCGTCGTCGCCGGCGGTCGACTGGCTGACTGCGTCGAGGTAGCTCGACGACCGACCGGCCCACGCCCGCGGGTCGACACCGTCCTCCGTCGACCGACCGAGCCAGACGAACGAGAACCACTTCGAGGCCGCGAGTTCGTCACAGACGGCCTGTTCGATGGCCTCGCAGGTGTCGGCCTCGACGAGGACGCGGTCGACCCGCCGGATGATGGCGTTGACCTGCTTCAACTGCCTGAGTTCCTCGTTCTGCTGGCGGCGCTCCTCCTCGCGCTCTCGCAGGGCCGTCTCGCGGTCGACGCGGGCGAGTGCGGCCTCGGCGCTGCTCGCGAGCAGGTCCACGAGTTCGCGCGTCCGTTCGTCGAGGCCGTCGCTGGGCGTCTGCGCGTAGAACACCCCGTGGTCGGTCAGCGAGCGGTAGATGGCCCCGGTCCCCAGCGTCGCCCCCTCGTCGTCGACGAAGACGTCCCAGACGAGGCCGCCGTCGGGGCCGACCGGGGAGAGGTCGCTCTCGTCGACGGCCGCGTCCGGGT
This sequence comes from Haloarcula sp. MBLA0163, assembly GCF_055632435.1. Lineage (NCBI taxonomy): Archaea > Methanobacteriati > Methanobacteriota > Halobacteria > Halobacteriales > Haloarculaceae > Haloarcula > Haloarcula sp. MBLA0163. The sequence goes on along the minus strand of NZ_CM145745.1, from coordinate 2,285,706 downwards.
CGACGGCGGTCGGTCGGAGGAGGTTCTCACACCGGTCGAACAGATAGACCGTCACGCCGGAGAGGTCCAGCACGTCCGCCGCCGTCTCCGCGATGACCGCCGCCACCTCGTCTTTCGTCTCGGCCCGGAGGAGTTGCCGCGTGGAGTCGTGGAGCGACGCGAGCATGCGGGCGAACTGCTGGCGGTCGGAGACGTCCCGGACGACGCCGACCTGCCGGTAGTGGTCATCTTCGAGGCTGTACGCCGAGAACCGCGTCTCGACGGGGACCGTCCCCGCGTCGGCCGTCTGGAGCTCCGTCGTCATGGTGGCGACGTCCAGCGCCCCGTCCCTGAGCTGTCTGCTCAGCTTCACTGCCCGGTCGATAGCCGACTCATTAGCGAGCAGCGACGCGTCGGCCCCGACCAGCGCCTCCCGGTCGTAGCCGGTGATCGACGCCATCGCGTCGTTGACCGTCCGGATGGTACCGGTGTCGTCGAGCGTGTACACGCCGTCCTCGATGGTCTCTACGATCCGTTCGTACGCTTCCAGGGTGCGCTCGCGCTCCTGTCGCTCGGTCACGTCGTGGCCGATACCGAGATACACCGTCTCGCCCTCGGACTCGTGGCGCTCGAACGCGAGGTCGACCCAGCGGTCCTCCTCGACGGTCTGGCAGCAGGTCGTGACGTACGCCCCCGTCTGGGCGCAGTTGGCTTCGATACGGCCGCGGGTCGCCACCGGGAACAGGTCGGGGAGCGACCGGCCGACGAGTGTCTCGGCCGGCTTCTCGACCAGCGAAGAGAGATGCTCGTTCGCGGCGAGGACTCGCAGCTCCGTGTCGACGACGACGGCCGGTTCGGGAAGTCGAGTGACGAGTGAATCGAGAAACGCGCGCGGTGTCTGTGACGTCTCGGCTGTGGTGGTCCGCTCACCCGAGGAGTCACTGACCGACTTTTTCATGCACGCCCGTCCGTGCCTGTCGGTGGAAAGTGTGATTTCGACCTCGACGTCAGCTACACCTCGATGGTCCTCAGGTAGTTACCACCCCGTCGGCTACCGGCCCGGAACTCACTCCGCGATGCGTACGACGTCCGCCAGCCCCCACACCTCGTAGTCGGGGGTCACCGAGAGGTCGGCGTCGACGCGGTGCGGGCGGCGGATGAACGCCGAGTCGATACCCGCGGCGTGGGCGGCCCGCACGTCGGACTCGTTGTCGCCGACGAACAGGGCGTCCGAGACGCCGAGGTCGGCGAGCGCCCGTTCGACGTAGTACGGGCGCGGCTTCTTGCGTTCGAGGCTCTGAACCGTCGGCTCGCGCGCGTGGACCGTCTCGAAGTGCGGGGCGAGTCCGAAGTGGTCGAAGGCGAACTCCACCGTCGCCCGCTGGTTCGAGGAGACGACGCCCAGCGGCGAGTCGAAGCGCTCGAGCGCGTCGACGTCGTCGTACGGGCGCTTCTCGCCGGCGGTCATCTCGGCGCGCTGTACCTCGGAGATGGCGCCGTCCCGCGCCGCCCAGAACTCCTCGGGGTCGATGTCGTACTCGTCGCAGACCCCCTCCAGTCTGTCCACCGTCACGCCGATGCTCATCGCCTCGACGTGGTCCGGGTGCGGGTCGGTGACCCCGACGCGCGCGAACGCCTCGCGCGTACCGTCGAGATGGGCGCCCCTGCTCGTCAGCGTCAACAGGACGCCGTCGTTGTCGAAGATGACTGCCTCGTAGCCCATACCGATTCCGTCGGTCCCTGCGGTCGAGAACCTTTCCACTCAGAGGCCGAGTTCGTCCCCGGTGTCGAACTCCTCGGGCGAGCGACCGGCGGCGTCGACCACCTCCTCGGAGACGACCAGCGGACAGTCCACGCGCAGCGCGATGGCGATGCCGTCGGAGGGGCGCGCGTCGAACACCATCTCCTTGCGGCGGTCGTCGAGGTACTGCTCGGTGTCGATCTTCGCGTAGAAGGTGCCGTCGGTCAGGTCGTCGATGCGGACACGGTCGATGGCGCTGCCGAACTCCGCGACCATCTCGACCAGCAGGTCGTGTGTGAGCGGCCGCTCGAACGGTTCGCCGTCGATGGCCAGTTGCATCGACTGGGCCTGGTCGGAACTGACGAAGATCGGGACGATCTCGCCGCGGGCCCGGAGCAACACGACCGGCGTTCCCGCTCCCTCTTCGCTCACGCCGACGCCGACTCCTTCGACCGTGGCCTCGTGTTCCATGTCGTACAATTCGGTCGGCGGGTATGAAAAGCTAGCCCGCGGCCGTTTTACAGGTCCCGTCCCTACCGGCGTCCGTGGCCGAGGACGCATACCGAGTGGTCGTGAAGCCCTCCGCGCGTCGGGTGAGCGCTCGCGCCGGTCGCTGGGTCAACCGCGAGGGACCGGTTCGCACCTTCGACTCGAAGGCGCTGGCCCGCGAGTGGGCGCGGGCCTGTCGCGGGGCGACGGCCGCCGTCTGGCTGCAAGACGCCCCGCCGTGGGCCGACGACGACGACGACGCCGACGGGTACCTCGTCGGTCGGACCCGAACCGTCGCGCGCGCCGACGCCCCGGGCCGCCAGTACACGCTTCCGGAGACAGACGAGTGACTCACCCGGAAAATCCCGTTTAATCCGGATTAAAACGGCGCTCTGAACGGTTAAAACGGCCTAAATCGAGTTTATCCGGCTTTTGTGCTTGTCCCCTTGAAGTGGTGTCGGCCTACAGAGTCGGGTGGAGTCAACACACGATGAAGCTCACTAAGATCGCCGGCGCGCTGCTGGCCGTCCTCGTCATCACGGGGTCGGCGGCGGCGCTGCCCGCGGCGGCAGGCGCACAGGCTTCGGACAACGCGGACGGCGCACAGGCCGACGAGTACGCCAACGAGACAGCGGCCGACGCCGAAGATAACGCCGCCGACAGCGAGGAGATGGCGGCGACGAACCAGACGAACGAGTCGGACGCGGCGGCGAACGCGAGTGATGAGCGTCGGGGCCCGTCCGCTGCCGTCGGCCCCGACGGCGAACGCGGCCCGCCCGCGGACCTGCCCGAGCAGGTGCCGGACTTCGTCAGCGAGATCCACTCGCTGGTCCAGCAGCACATGGCCGGTGACCTCGAGGGCGACCTCGGCGACCAGATCAGCGACGTCACCCCCGACGACGCCGACGACAGTGATGCCGAGAACGAAGAAGAGACCGAGGATAGCGACGAGTCCGACGACGAGATGACCGACAGCGAACAGTAACCCGCCTGCTTCTTCGCCCGTTCCCCCACCTGACGCACGTAGCGACCAAGCGCGGTACTTTTGCTCCTCGGACACCCACCTTCGGTATGGACGACTCCGTCCACGCCGACGAGGCCGAACGGACCACCGAGGACCTGCTATCGGCCGATGAGACGGACGACGCCGGAGAAACGACAGGCGTCGACCGCTGGCAGGCCACGAAGTACATCGCCCCGTTCGTGGCCATCGGGCTGTTCGACCTGGTGCTGTTGCTCGGCTGGGGTCTGGACCCGCTGTGGGGGTTCATGATTCTCCCACCGATTCTGTTCGTCAGCGTCCTCGGTTGGATCGCGTTCCGGACCGGGTTCGCGAGCGACCGGACTTGACGCCCGGTGCCCGCGTCGGCCTCGCCGTCGCGTCGTCGCCACTGACGGAGTGTTCGTCGCCCCACACCGAAGCGGTGTGGGCGAACCGCGTGCGGTTCAGTTCTCGTCGTCGAACAGGTCGTCGACGGCCGAGCGAGCGGCCAGCGCGGCGTCGTCGGCCACCCGCTTCTCGTCGACGCGGCTCTCCGGGGCGTTGACGTAGACGTCCACTTCGAGGACGCCGTCTTCGAAGCTGACGGTCACGTCCACGTCGTCGACGTCGCCCGCGTCGAACCGCGAGAAAACGACGTTCTCGGCCGCGTCAGCGGCCACCTCGACCACTTCGTCGTCCGTCGGCATCGCCTTACGCGCCAGCGCCGGGGCCGCCGGCCGGACCGCCGCCGAGCATCTGCTGGAGCTCGCTCTGGAGTTCCTCGAACTGCTCCTGGACGCGCTCTTCCTGCTTCTCGAGGGTCTCGACGCGGACCTCGAGGCTGGAGACCTTCTCTTCGAGGTCGTCCTGGGCCTCGTCGAAGTCCGTCTTCACGAGGAGTTCACCGACCTCGCGGTACATCGTCGTGTCCTCGTCGACATCCTCGAGCTCGTCCAGCGCGGTGCGGGACTCCTGGAGGTTCGTCTCGGCCTGCTGTTTCTGTGCGGCGACCTGCTGTGCGGTCTCCTGCAGATCCTGCAGTTCCTCGAGCTTCTCCTGTGCTTCAGGCGGAAGATTACCCTGCATACTCCGAGGGTCGGGACCCGGAGTGTTAAACCCACGCTTTCGTAGCTATCGGTGCACCCACGTCGACGCCCGACGGCGTCGGGGTGGACGTTTCCGGCGCGTTTCCGGTGGTTCGGGCATCGCCAGTCGTCGGCGAGGGCGCATCCGGCCCCGTTACTCCGCGATCTCGCCGACCGCGCGTTCCCGCAGCTCGCCGGTGAGGTGCATCCCGTGCTGGTCGATGCGACGGACGATACGTTTGGCCTGTCGCGAACTGAGGTACTTGTCCTCGATGGCCGCGCGGACGACGACGCCGAAACTGCTGGTCACCTCGGCGCCGAGTCCCTGCGCGGTTCGGCGGACGGTGCGGTCCTCCGAGACGACGGCGACGGCCGAGCGGTCGGACTGGTCGCGGTGCGCGAGGACGCCGGCGAGGACGGTGGCGGCGGCACCGATGTCCTTCTCGCCGAGGACGGTGCGGGCGCGCCCTATCTGGTCCTCGTCGACGGCTGTCTCCACGTCCCCGCCCGCCAGGAACTCCGAGAGGTTGGTCGCGGTCGGTTCGACCGGCACCGCCTCGATGACCGGCTCGGGGATGACCACGTCGCCGTCGAACGACTCCAGCAGCGAGAGCTCACCCACCTGGCCGAGACTGTACAGCGCGGTGGGCCCGACGTAGATGCGGGTCATAGCTCCGCGGCGGTGTCGGCGTCGAGTTCGAGGTCCGACAGCTGCAGTTGCGTGGTCAGGTTGCGCTCGCGGGCCACGTCGAGCCACTCGGCGATGGAGAGGTCCGCTATCTGGGCGGCCTCCGCCGCGGAGATGTCGCCCGACTGGTACTGCTCGACGGCGACGCGGATGCGCAGCGTCTCCAGGCCCTCGCGGAGCGCCTTCCGGATGGTGGTCGAACGGTCCTCGGAGAGCAGTTCCGCCACGTCGTCGAGTTCGGCCTTCTCCTCGCTCGGGAGCCGCGCGCTGATGGTTGGCATTGGGTATACGTTTGAATACTACGCAAACATAAGCGTACCGTCGGACATATGTCGGCGCGGGCACAGGACCCGCGCATGGACGGTCGTCAGGACAGCGGTGGTGACACGGACTCGCCACTTGAGTCTATCGCCGTCGGTGCCGCACTGCTGGTCGGGTTCGGGCTCGCCGCCGGCCTGCTCGCGATGGGCGTGCCGTGGTGGTGGCTGGCGTTCCCGATGCTGGGCGGGCTGGTGCCGCTGGCGGTGGGGCTGGCGCGGTGGTACGAGCGCGGGGCCGGGCGGTCCGCCGACGCGGCACCGGACCCCCAGCAGGACGCGCTGGACGAGCTACGGAGCCGCTACGCCCGGGGGGAACTGACCGAGGCGGAGTTCGAGCGGCGGGTCGAGCGCCTGCTGGAGACGGAGACGGTCGCCGACGCCCGCGAGGCGGTCGACCGCGGGGCCGACCCGGAGTCGGCCACGGAGTGAGACTGCCAACCGTTAAACCGGACCACGCCGGAGGGCATCCATGAGCGAGCAGGCACGAGCGTTCGTCCCGGGCCACGTGACCGGCTTCTTCACGGTCGACCGGGCGGACGACCCGACGAAGACGGGGTCCCGGGGTGGTGGACTGGCGCTGTCGGACGGCGTCTCGGTGACGGTGGAACCGGCCGCCGAGACGACGGTGGAACTCGACGGCGAGCGCGTCGAGATGGCCGCCGTCGAGCGAGTGTTGGCGGCGCTCCGCGTCTCGGCGCGCGTCACCGCCGAGACGCCGCTACCGCTCGGTGCGGGGTTCGGCGTCTCCGGCGCGACGGCGCTGGGGACGGCGCTCGCGGCCAACGCGGCGTTCGAGCGCGCCCTCTCGTACAACGAGCTCGTCACGATAGCCCACGGCGCGGAGGTACAGGCCGGCACCGGACTGGGTGACGTGGTCGGGCAGGCCCGCGGCGGGGTGCCGCTTCGACTCGAACCCGGCGCGCCACGGCACAACTACGTCGACGCGATTCCCGCCCGCGCCCGCGTCGAGTACCACACGCTCGGGGAGCTGTCGACCGCCGACGTGGTGGGCGGGGAGACAGAGACGTTGACACGGGCCGGCGAGCGGGCGCTCTCGATGGTCGTCGAGGACCCGACGCTCGACACGTTCGCCCGCGCGTCGCGGCAGTTCTCCCGGGAGGCCGACTTGCTGACCGAGGACGTCGGGCGCGTGATCCGGGACGTGACCGAGGCGGGCGGCGACGCCGCGATGGCGATGCTCGGCGAGACGGTGTTCTCGTTCGGCACGGGGCTGACCGACGCGGGCTACGACGCCAGCGCCTGTGAGGTGTACCCGCCGGGTGCCACCGTGGAGAGCGGACCGCCGTAGCGGCCCGCGACCGACGACTTTTCGACGGTCGCCCGTCGAACGGACTGTATGAGCGACGAGGTCGAGGTCCCCGAGAGCCACCCGCGCTACGAGTCGCTGCTGACGCGTCACCGCATCGAGGACGGCGTCGACCGCGGCATCACGTCGAGACAGGGCCTCATCGCGCAGGGTCGCGGTGAGGCCTACGACTACCTGCTGGGCGAACGGACCATCGAGAGCGCCGACCGGGCCGAACGGGCGGCGGCCGCCCACATCCTGCAGGCGGACCACGCCGTCGTCTCGGTCAACGGGAACGCCGCCGCGCTCGTCCCCGGCGAACTCGTCGAACTGGCCGAGGCCACCGGGGCCGACCTCGAGGTGAACCTGTTCAACCGCACCGAAGAACGGATTCGAGCCATCGCCGAGTACCTCCGCGACCACGGCGCCCAGGAGGTGTTGGGACTCGAGGCCGACGGGCGCATCCCGGGTCTCGACCACGAACGGGCGAAGGTGGACGCCGACGGCATCGGCGACGCCGACGTGGTGCTGGTCCCACTGGAGGACGGCGACCGGGCCGAGGCGCTGGGCGAGATGGGGAAGACGGAACTCGTCGTCGACCTCAACCCGCTCAGCCGGTCGGCACAGGTCGCGACGGTCCCGATAATCGACAACATCGTCCGGGCCATCCCGAACGTGACCGCCCACGCCCGCGAACTGGCCGACGACCCCGAGGCACAGCGGGCGGCTATCGAGGCGTTCGACGCCGACGAGGCGCTCGAGGCCGCCGAGCGCGCGATTCGCGACGGGACGTAGCGGGACGGCGCGGGGTTCTTGCCGTCACGGCCCGTGTCTCCACGTAGATGCCTGTCTATCCTTCGGTCCGCGACCACGGCGTCTCGCTGTGCGAGCGGGCCGGTTACGACGTGACCGTACGCGAGGGGCTCGGCGGGCCGCCGGCGCTCGCCGAACCGGGCGAGTCGGCGGTCGGCCTCGTCGACGCGGGGGAGCCGCGCCCGGTCGCCATCGAACCGCTCACCGAGGCCGACGTCGGCCCGTCGGGACTGGTCCCGCGCTTCGCCGACGCGCTCCGGGAGGACCGGGACTGTCTGTTCGTGGTCCCCTCGACCGAGGCGACGGGGACGACGCTCACGCAGGTCGTCGCGACGGTGCTGGGCGACCCCGCCTGCGTGGCTGTCGACGAACCCGACGGCAGACACTTCTACAAGGGGCCCGACCGCGTCCCGCTCTCGGACGGGAGCTACGCCTGCGCCCGCGCACCGGCCTCGGACCTCCAGTGGCGCGAGGTTCGGGTCGACGAGGGGCGGCCCCGGCTGGAGCTGAGCGTCGGCACCGAGGTCGTCGCCGTCTTCGAGCACGTCGACGCGCTGGGTGACGCGGGGCGACACGCCTTCCAGTACGCGTACCGTCGGGCCGACGACGGCCAATTCGAGGTGACCGCGGGGGGCGATGTCGTCGAGCGGTTCCCCGGGCCCACGGCGATGCGTCGCGGCGGTTACGCCCCCGTGCCGATGCCCATCGTGCCAGAACACCTGTTCCCCGCCGACGCCGACCGGTCGCGCTGGGCCGTCTGCCAGCCCGACGGTGGACGGGACGTGCTCACGGCCGCCGGCCTGCACGCCTGGGCCTGACAGCGGGCCCGAGCGGCGCGGCGGTACTGCGCTCTCGCTTCTGCCTGCCTCCCGAGCGACGGCACCGGCGACACCACAACACCTATTTACCACAGCAAGATATCACTAGGTGGTATGAGCGATTTCGACCAGTTCAGCGACGTCGGCGAGGCGGAAGTCACACGCGCGATCGGACAGGAGTGGACCGAGGAGTTCATGGACTTCTCGGACTCGGACGTCATCATCGTCGGCGGCGGTCCCTCGGGGCTGATGGCCGCGAAGGAACTCTCCGAGCGGGGCGTCCAGACGATGGTCGTCGAGAAGAACAACTACCTGGGCGGGGGGTTCTGGCTCGGCGGGTTCCTGATGAACAAGGTCACGGTGCGTGACCCGGCCCAGCAGGTCCTCGACGAGCTGGCGGTCGACTACAAGCAGTCCAAAGACAGCGAGGGCCTGTACGTCGCCAACGGGCCGGAAGCCTGTTCCGGCCTCATCAAGGCGGCCTGCGACGCCGGCGCGAAGATGCAGAACATGACCGAGTTCACGGACATCGTCATCCGTCAGGACCACCGCGTCGGCGGCATCGTGATGAACTGGACGCCGGTCCACGCCCTGCCCCGGGAGATAACCTGCGTCGACCCCATCGCCGTCGAGGCGGACCTCGTCATCGACGCGACGGGGCACGACGCGATGGCGGTGAAGAAGCTCGACGAGCGTGGCGTCCTCGACGCCCCCGGCATCGAGGAGGGCGACACCGGGATGGACCAGACCAGCGACGACACCTACGGCGCCCCCGGCCACGACTCGCCCGGCCACGACTCGATGTGGGTCGGCGAGAGCGAGGACGCCGTCGTCGAGCACACGGGCCTGGCCCACGACGGCCTCGTCGTCACCGGCATGGCCACCGCGACGACCTACGGCCTCCCGCGCATGGGCCCGACGTTCGGCGCCATGCTCGTCTCCGGCAAGCGCGCCGCACAGGTCGCCCTCGACGAACTCGAGGTCGACGCCGACCCCGTCGACCTGACCAGCCGCGACGCCGCGGCGACCGCCGACGACTGACGAACGGTCACCGATTCTCGAACCTTATTCGTGTACTTACAGTAATATGTGTCTAGTGCCAACGATTATGTAGGAAATTCTCCAATCTTGGCAGTGATTGACAAACAATGTCCGACGGATTGCAACATCTGAACGGAACGGCGCCTGACAGCGGTTCGACGAACGGGCTCACGGTCGACCTCTGGACGCGACGGCCGGTGTGTGGGCCGCGGACGACGGTCATCGACCGACTGAGCAGCCTCCGGACCGCGGGGACGCTGAGCGACTTCACGGTCACGACGTGGCCCGACGAGATAGTGGTCTCCGACCGGAACCAGCACAGCGAGTTGCTGGCGACCATCGAGACGTTCGAGGCGTGGGCCGACGAGAACGGCGTGAGCGTCCGCCCGCCGTTCGAGACGCGGACGGCGTCGCTACTGGTCGGCGAGAGCAAGGAGGTGCTGACGACGCCGATGATGCTCGCCAGCCTCACCGACGGCGACGACGTCCTCGGGGTCTACCCCTGTACCGACGGCGACCGCACGTGGACGATTCCCGAGTTCCTCGACGTCCTCGAAGCCGACGAGCCGCCGCTCGGCGGTGCCGGCGAGGGAGCGGCGCTGCCGCTGACCGGGCTGGGGACTCCCTGAACGGGCGACGAACGCTCGCACGACCGCCGTCGTCGACTCGACACCACGGCCGGCCCCACGTCGAGACCGACCCGTGTCCCGTCGACACTGCTGTCCTGTTTCTCCGCCGTTCACAACCTGTATTAATGCGCGGTACCACTGACAGATATGGTCGAACAGGTCACGCTCTACCGCGCGCCGACTGCGGCGGTCGACGCCGACGTCATCGCGGAGTGGCTCGGCGCCCGCGTCGACGCCGAGGTAGACGTCCGCGAGCGGTTCCTCTCGCTGTACGCCGACGACGACCTGCCCGAGGCGATGGCCTCGGTGCGCGTGCTGGACCCCTACGAGCGCGAGACGGGCAACACGATGCTCGGTATCGTCCGCTACGAGGAGCGCGCCATCGAGAGCCCCGAGCGGGCCGGCGGCGTCATCTACGACGGCCTCGAACTCCAGCGGCTGTTCCACCGCCGCCTTCCCGAGACCGAACGGTCCCTCGCCCACCTCCACGTCGTCCTGCTGGACCGGGTCGTCGGGACGTGGGGCGACCACGACGGCCGCTGGCACAAGCGGGTGAACGTTCTCGGCCACCCGGCGGTCGTCTCGGTGCCGGGGCTGTACGAGGCCCCCGCGAAACCCGAACAGTACTACGAGGAACAGCAGAAGCACGCGCTGCTCACGGGCGATTCGCCGCCCCGCGAGGTGCTGGAGAGCGAGGTCGAGGGCGACTTCCTGGTCGAGGACGACCCCCGGACGACCGAGGCGCTGAAGGGGTACGTCCTGCAGGCGTACCACTACCTCGAGACGGGCGAGGCGTTCTGTGACGACGAGCGGTGCCGACTGCACAACCCACACAGACACCCCGGCGTCGTCGCGGCCCAGTTGCGCGCGCCGCCGTTCTGTCCGCGCCACGCCGAGCGCTACCGGCGCTGAGCGGTCGCGCCCGCCCTCACTCGACGCGTCCGGAGACCAACCCGAGGTACCCGCCGGCGAACGTCTCGTAGCGCCGGTCGACGGTGCGTTCGGCCAGCCGGTCCCGGGCCGTCGCGACCCGCCGCTCGAAGGCGTCGGCGTGTGACTGCCGCGAGAGCCGCGTCCCGGGCGCCGAGAGACGGACGAACCCCTCGAAGGCGACGTTCAGCGGCGCCGCGAGCGGACTGTCGCTCCGCTGGAAGTTCAGCAGCGCGACCCGGTCGCCGGGGGCGACGCAGTCACACCACGCGTCGACGGCCGCGGCGGGGTCCGCGAAGACGCCGGCGACGAACGTCGCCAGCACCGCGTCGGCGCCGTCGACGGGCGGGCGCGCGGCGTCGCCGAGCAGATAGTGGACGCCGTCGCCGGTCCGGTCCTCGTGGGCGCGTGCCTGCGCGAGCATCTCGCGGGTCAGGTCGACGCCGACGACCCGGCCCGTCGACCCCACGCGACGGCGGAGGACCGGCACGTTCGCTCCGGTGCCACAGCCCATCTCGACGACGGTGTCGCCCGCCGACAGGTCGAGCGCGTCGGCGGCGCGGGCCCGCCACGACCGGAGGACCGGGAGGTCGGCGACGCTGTCGTAGAGGGCGGCCCAGCGCGCGTAGACGTTCGGCGATTCGGTCACAACAGGTCTCTGGCCCACTCGGCGACGGTCACGGCGTCGTCGCCGAGCAGGTAGACGACCGGTTCGACGCCCATCCCGCCGGTCTGGTAGATGACGTCGGCGTCGGGGTCGTCGGCCAGCGCCGCCTCGATGGCCGGTTCGAGGGCCGCCTCGGCGTCGAACTCGACGGCGGTGTAGCCGGCGTCTTCGAGCGCCGCGACGACGGACTCGTCGTACCGGACGTTCAGCGCCGCGCGGGCGTCGCTCCCGGCGGCCCGCGCCGCCAGCAACACCGTGGCGACGTGCTCGCTCACCCCGTACTCCGGTTCGGCGGGGATGGTCGCCCGCCCCTTCACGTCCAGAATCCGGCCGGGGACGGCGGCCACGTCCTCGATGCTGTCCCCGTCGGGGAGCGCCTGCACGAGGTTCGACCCGACGGCGGGGATGAGCGTCGCGAACCCGCTGGTGTTCTCCAGCACCCGCAGGCCCTGCCGCACCGTCGACAGGGTCCGCTCTGCGGCCCGCAGCTTCGAGTCCGGGTCGTGGACGCTGAACTCGCCGCCGTACTCAGCGAGTTCCGGCACCGCCTCCTCGTGGAGGGACGCGAGCAGGCCGCCCTGCTCGAGTTCGCGGACGAACACCTCGGCCTCGACGAGCGTCTGCACGGGGCTCACGTCGCCGTCGGCCAGCCCCTCGGCCAGTCGCTCGACGAGTTCGTTCAGTCCGCGGTGGTCGAGCAGCGCCTCGTTGCGCTCGACGTCGCCGTGGACGTACTTCGAGACGGCGCTCTGGCTGATGCCCAACAGGTCCGCCACCTCGGACTGGGTGAGGCCCCGCTCCCGGAGGGCCTCGGCCAGCATCGACCGGAACGTCGGGAGAAACTCGTCGACGACGATTTCCTCGACGAAGCGCATCCTACCGGGCGCCTCCGAACTCCACGTCGTTTCTCGCCGACAGGCGAGGGACACGAGCGCCGCTCATTGGTCGCCCTCGAACTCCACGTCGTTTCTCGCCGACGGGCGAGGGACACGGGCGTCGCTCATTGGTCGCCTCCGAACTCCCTATCGCCCTGTATCTTGCTCGCCTGCGGCCCCCGCTGGCCCTGATACTTCGAGCCGCGCTCGGACCCGTAGGGCCGCTCCGCGGGCGTCTTGAGCTCTGTGAAGGTGAGCTGCGAGATCCGCATGCCCGGGGTGAGCGCGACCGGGGCGGTGCCGAGATTGGAGAGCTCGAGTGTGATCTGGCCCTCGTAGCCGGGGTCACACAGACCGGCGGTGGCGTGGACAACGATGGCGAGGCGGCCCAGCGAGGACCGCCCCTCGACGTGGGCGATGAGGTCGTCGGGAATCTCGACGCGCTCGTGGGTCGTGCCGAGCACGAAGTCGCCGGGGTGGAGGATGTACTCGCCGTCCTCGTCTATCGTCGTCTCCTCGACGTAGTCGGCCACCTCGTCCTCTGAGTTGGGGTGGATACAGGGGATGTTGGCGTGCTGGAACTCCAGGAACTCGTGGCCGAGCCGGAGGTCGACGCTCGCCGGCTGGATCTGGATGTCGGGGTCGTCGAGCGGCTCGATCACGAGGTCGCCCTCGCGGAGGCGACGCTCGATGTCGGCGTCGGAGAGTATCATTACCCGACGTAGCGGGGCGGGATACCTAAAGCGTCCCGTCTCGGCCCCGACGAGCCCCCCGGGTACCGTTCAACGCTCGTTTTTAGCATCCGTCGGGGGTTTTTCACGGGGTGGTGTATGGTCGAGTGGATGCGCGCTACTTGCCCTCCACCCATCCGGAACGGACCGCACAGCCCCTTCGACCGCCCGACGCCACGGGAGGTGTCGCCGTGAGCACCCGTCGAACCGCCGTTGTCAGCGTGGTCGCCGTCGGCGCGGTCCTCCTCGCCGGCGGCCTGTTCGCCCTGCCGGCCCTCTCCGGCCAGACGGGCGGCCCCGCCGAGGCACCGACGACGGACTCGCCGGGCCCGAGCGAGGTGAACGGCACCGTCGTCTACCCGGCCAACGACTCGCTCGTCCTCGAAACCGGGGCGAACGAGACGGTCGAGGGTGCGACCGACCTCGACGCCGGCGCGACCCTGACCCTCAGGATCAGGAGCGAGAGCGCCGAGAACCCGTTCCTCTACCAGCAGAACGCCACCGTCGGTGCGAACGGGAGCTTCAGCGTGCCGGTCGACCTCTCGTACGTCGGCGAGAACGCGACGGCGACCGTCAGCGTCCGTCACGACGGTGCGGAACTGACCAACCGGACGGCGCGGGTCCGCCACGTCCCCGGTGCGTCCGACGGTGAGGCCGCCGACGCATCGACTGCGGGGACGCAGTTCGACTACGACGGCGACACCCTGACCGTCCGGAACGCCGCCGACCAGTCGATCCGCGGGACGACCGACCTCGACCCCGGCACGAACGTCACGATCCGCGCACGCAGTTCCGGGTCGAGCACGCCGTTCCTCCGCCAACGAGTGGCGACGGTCGCCGACGACGGGTCGTTCGCCGTGACGATGGACTTCGACTCCCTCCCGGACGGCACCGAGTTCGTGGTGCGTGTCGTCCACGACGACGAGACGCTCGCCGAGGCCGACGCACGGGTCGAGTGACGGGCGCTGCCTACGAGAGTATCACCGGCACGGTCGCCACGACCACGCCGACGACCACCGCCGCCCGACGACTGAGTTCGTGGGCGACCCGCAGGCCGCCGGTCCAGAGGAACGCCTGCCAGGCCGCGCCGGCAATCTGTATCAGCAGGAACGTAAGCCCCGAGACGCCCGACTGGAGCGTTCTGACCTCCGAGAGGAGCGTCTCCGGTGTCGCACTGGCGAGGTCGGCCTGCGCGGCGAAGTAGACCAGCGCCGCACCGGCGGCGGCCGTCACGAACGCCGTCGGGACGAGGCCCCACGCGGCGACTTCCATCGTCTCCCCGAAGCGTCCGGCACCGTCGCCCAGCATCGCACCGACGTGGAGCGCGACGGCGAGGCCGAACCAGACGACCAGCACACCGACGAACAGCCACGGGAGCGTGCCCGTTATCTCCTCCCAGAGGAGCGTGCTGACCTCGACGGTCGTCGTCGCCGGTTCGTCACAGCCACTCGGGGTCATCCCGCCGACGCCGCCGTCCTCGCAGAACGTGTCTCCGGGGTAGGCCGGGTTGTCGACGGTCGCGCTGCCGGTGAACTGCTGGCTGAACAACCGGAGCGCGACGCCGAGGACGAGGACTATCAGGAGCGCGAGCGCGGCGGCGAGGCCGGCCCCGCGCAACCCGCTCAACCGGTCCGCTCGCCGCTCGAAGAACGCGCCGGGCCGCGTGACGAACGTCGTGACTGTGGAGGGCATCCCCGGGCAGTCCACACCCACACGGTAAGTGCCCTGTGGTACGTGCAACCGGTCGGGTACTCCGACGGGCGTTTAAGTCCGGGTCGCTACGTGTGGTGTATGAAGCAGGCCATCGTCGCCCGGGCCGACCTCGGTATGGGCGAGGGCAAACTTGCCGCGCAGGTCGCCCACGCCTCGCTGTCGGCCTACGAGGACGCCGGTCGGACGGCCCGCAACGCCTGGAAGGGCGAGGGCCAGAAGAAGGTGGTCCTGAAGGCGACCGGCGAGTCCGAGCTGTTCGAACTCGCCGACGTCGCCGAGCGCGAAGGCCTGCCGCATGCCATCGTCAGGGACGCTGGCCACACGCAGTTGGACCCCGGGACGGTCACCGCCCTCGCGGTGGGGCCGGCCGAGGACGACCTCGTGGACCGCGTCACCGGCGACCTCTCGCTGTACTGAGGGCAGCGGAGACGACATCGACGATGTCGTTATATACTAGAAGCCCTAACCTCAGGTGAATAACAGAGAACACCCACAATGCAAGGAAACGAACAACAGGCGTACGACCGCGGGATAACCATCTTCTCGCCGGACGGGCGCCTCTATCAGGTCGAGTACGCTCGTGAGGCAGTCAAGCGAGGGACCGCGAGTGTCGGCGTCCGGACCGCCGACGGCGTCGTGCTGGCGGCCGACCGCCACGCCCGCTCCCCGCTCATCGAGCGCGACAGCATCGAGAAGATACACGAGATCGACGACCACGTCGGCGTCGCGAGCGCCGGCCACGTCGCCGACGCCCGCCAGCTCATCGACGTCGCCCGTCGACAGGCGCAGGTCAACCGCCTCCGCTACGACGAACCGGCGAGCGTCGAGTCCCTGACCAAGGAGGTCACCGACTACATCCAGCAGTACACCCAGACCGGCGGCGCGCGCCCGTTCGGGGTCGCGCTGCTGGTCGGCGGCATCGAGGACGGCGAACCGCGCCTGTTCGAGACGGACCCCTCGGGGACGCCCTACGAGTGGCAGGCCGTCGCCATCGGCGGCAACCGCGAGGACCTCCAGACCTTCCTCGAGGACGAGTACGCCGATGAGATGGACCTGGAAGGCGGCGTCGAACTGGCGCTGCAGGCGCTGGCCTCGGTCAACGACGACGGCCTCGACGCCACCGGCGTGGACATCGCCACCGTCGACGTCGAGACGGAGACGTTCACCAAACTCGGCGAGGACGACATCGCCGGTCGTATCGAGGAGTTCGAACTCGGAGGTGACGAATGATGTACGACCCCGACGAGCGTCTCACCGACGCCTACGAACCCGAAGTCGGCACGCTGCCGAACGACGACGGCGGCCGCGACGAGGAGACGGTCACCAAGACGGGGACGACCACCGTCGGTATCAGCACCGAGGAGGGCGTCCTCATCGCGACGGACCGCCGCGCCTCGCTGGGCGGTCGGTTCGTCTCGAACAAGAACGTCCAGAAGGTCGAGCAGATTCACCCGACGGCGGCCATGACGCTGGTCGGCAGCGTCGGCGGCGCCCAGTCGTTCATCCGCTCGCTGCGCTCGGAAGCGAACCTCTACGAGGTCCGCCGCGACGAGCCCCTCTCCATCCACGCGCTGGCGACGCTGGCGGGTAACTTCGCCCGCGGCGGCCCGTTCTTCGCCATCAACCCCATCATCGGTGGGGTCGACGAGGAGGGCAGCCACGTCTACAGCGTCGACCCGGCCGGCGGCGTCCTGCAGGACGACTACACCGTCACCGGCTCGGGCACCATGGTCGCGACGGGGACCATCGAGGGCGAGTACGACCCCGAGATGAGCCTCGAAGACGCCCGCGCGCTGGCCATCCGCGCCGTGCAGTCGGCCGCAGAGCGCGACACCGGTTCCGGGAACGGTATCGTCCTCGCGGAGATCACCGAGGACGGCGTCGAGATCGACCGCTTCGACGACTACGAGTCCGCGGCCTGACGACGCGTCAGGACCGCAGTCTACGCTTTTCGCGCCGGTCGTGAGCGCCGCTCAGCGCGGCACGTCGACCCACCCGCATATCCACGACTCGTCGACGTCGGGGCGGTAGGCGACGGTGCGCCCGCTGAACTCGGTTATCTCGACGTCGCTGTCGCGCCACCGTTCGACGCGGTCGGCCATGTCGTCGCGTCTGCGGTCGTGTGCGTGTTCGGGTTCGGTCACGGTCCTCGCTCGGCCGGACCTCTGTCGCCCACCGTCCTCGTTATGGAGCTGCTAACCTCAGTTCGAGTGGCGGGTACCGAACCCGTACATAGCGGTATATAGCGCCTGAGACCGACAGAACGCAGGTATAAGTGCCGGCCGTGTCTTACTCCGGCCGATGGCCACGGACCGCGCCGACGACGACGTCGACCTGCTCGACGCGTTCCGGCAGTTCTTCGCACTCGAACGGGACGTCCTCGTCCTCTCGCTGTCGATGCTGGCGTTCTCGCTGGCCTTCCAGATGACCAGCCGGTACGTCCCCGAGTACATGCGCCTGCTGGGTGCGAGCGCGGGCGTCATCGGCCTCTACGGCAGCGTCGGGAACCTCATCAGCGCCGTCTACCCCTACCCGGGCGGGGCTCTCTCCGACCGTCTGGGCTCCCGGTTCGCGCTGACGGCCTTCGCCGTCCTCGCCACCGTCGGCTTCGGCGTCTGGTACCTCGCCGCCGTCGTCGGCACCGTCGCCGTCGGTCCGCTGACGGTCCCCGCGTGGGCGTTCGTCTTCCTCGGCCTGTTTCTGGCACAGGCGTGGAAGTCCTTCGGGCTGGGGGCGACGTTCGCCATCGTCAAGCAGAGCGTCCCGCCCGAGCGCCTCGCCATGGGATTTGCCAGCACCGAGGTGTTCCGCCGCCTCGGGTTCCTCGTCGGTCCGCTGGTCGCCGCCGGCCTGCTCGCCGTCTCGGCGACGTTCGTCGGGGGCTTCCAGCTCGTCCTCCTCGTCGCCGTCGCCTGCGGCGCGGTGGCGACGGTGGCCCAGCACGTCCTCTACGACGCCGGCGAGGACACGCTGGGCAAGTCCTTCGAGGGGGTCCAGCAGGTCCTCGACGACCTGCGCGGGATGCCCGCGACGCTGCGCCCGCTACTGGTCGCCGACACGCTCGTCCGGTTCGCCAACGGCATGGTGTACGTCTTCTTCGTCATTGTCGTCACGGACTTCCTCGCGGTGGGGTTCACCGGCTTCGGGTTCGACTTGCGACCGGACGCCTTCTTCGGCGTCCTGCTGGGCGTCGAGATGGTCGTCGCCATCGTCTCGATGGCGCCCGTCTCGAAGCTCGCCGAGTACGCGGGCCTGAAACCGGCCGTAGCGCTGGGATTCTCGGTGTACGCCCTGTTCCCGCTGGTGCTCATCTACGCGCCGGCCGACCAGTGGGTACTGCTCCTCCTCTTCGCGTACTCGGGCCTGCGCTTCGCCGGCCTGCCCGCCCACAAGGCGCTCATCGTCGGCCCGGCCGAACGGGACGCCGGCGGCCGCGTCACCGGGACGTACTACCTCGTCCGGAATACGCTCGTCATCCCGAGCGCCGCGCTGGGCGGGTGGCTCTACGGGAGTTCGTGGGCCGTCGACGTGGCGTGGGTCACCCTCCGCGCCGGCCCGGAACTGGCCTTCGGCCTCGCCACGGCCGTCGGCGTCGTCGGCGTCGCGTACTTCCTCGTCTTCGGCGAGGAGTTCGAGGCGTACGCGTGACGGACTGACCGGCAGGTTGAGGGGCGGGGCGGCCGATACGTACGGTGTCGACGCATGGAACGGAACAGACAGGTGGCCGTGTTCGCCGTCGCCGTGAGCGCCCTCGGCGCAGTGCTCGCGTTCGCTATCGAGGCCGACCTCGGCCTCGCCGACGGCATCTGGTATCCCATCGTGTACGCGTGTGTCCCCGCAGTCGCGGCCACGGCGGCCTTCGCCCGCGAACGGCCGGGCGGGAGCCCCGTTCTCGTGGCTACGGTCGGTGGCTGGCTACTCGTCACGTCGGTGGTAGCGCTCGCCGGGTTCGTCGTCCTCACGCTCGGCTTCCCGCCGGCGACGGTTCGACCACCGGTCGTCGCGCTGGGGTTCGTCCTCGCCCTCTATCTGGGCTTCCTGCTGGTCCCCGTCGCGGCGGCGGTGGTGGCCGGCCGAACCCGGGGTATCCGGGCCGTCGGGACACTCGCTCTCGCCCCGGTGGGCCAACTGCTCGTCGGCGCCGTGCTCATCTTGCTTCGGTGATACAGGGACTGACGGCCCCGCTGAATCCGCGCTCTACCGTTCGTAGTGCCCGGTCACCTCGACGGTCCCGTTTTCACGAACCGGCAACGCTACCCTTCGGCGCAACCACCGTCTCTCCGACCGCCACTCGCTGCGTGTCCATCCCCTCTCACAAGCGACGAACGCCAACGCTAAACCCGCGCCGACGAACAGACCACCAATGCGCGAGGCCCACACCATCGAGCAGGTGGTCGGCATGGAGTACTACGTCAGCGACGCCGACGGTGTGGGCGGCCGTCTCAGAGCCTCGCCCGAGGACTTCCGGGTCACCGAACTGGAGGCCTTCGACACGTCGCCGGTCGACGCCGACACCGGTGCCTACCCCCATCTGGTCCTCCGCGTCGAGCTGCACAACTGGGACACCAACGACTTCTCCAGCGCGCTCTCGGACCGACTGGGCATCTCCCGCGAGCGCGTCTCGTGGGCCGGAACGAAGGACAAGCGGGCGGTCACCCGGCAGCTGTTCTCGGTGAAGGGTATCGCTCCCGCGGACGTACCCGAGGTGGACGGCGCCGACGTCGAGGTGGTGGGCCGCGCCGGCCGGCCAGTGCTGTTCGGCGACCTCGCGGGCAACGCCTTCGACATCGTCGTGCGTGACGCCGAACACCCGGAGAACGCCGCGAGCGTGCTGGCCGACCTGCGGGCGTTCGCGGGCGAGGACTCCGAGGGTATCGACGGCGACTCGCTCCCGGACGGCGAGTCGACCGTCGGGGTCCCCAACTTCTTCGGCCAGCAGCGGTTCGGGTCGCGCCGGCCGGTCACCCACGAGGTCGGACTGGCTATCGTCCGCGAAGAGTGGGAAGACGCCGTTCTCGCCTACGTGGGCAACCCGCACGAGCGCGAACCGGCGGACACGCGGGCAGCCCGTGCCTACGTCGACGAGACCCGCGACTGGGCGGGGGCGCTGGACCGCCTGCCGCGGGCGCTGGGCTACGAGCGGTCGATGTGCCACGCGCTCGTCGAGAACGGGGCCGAGGACCCCGCAGACTTCCGTGCGGCCGTCGAGGCGCTCCCGACGAACCTCCAGACGCTGTTCGTCAACGCCGCCCAGTCCTACGTGTTCAACCGCGTCCTCTCGGAGCGACTGGAACGGGGGCTGCCGTTCGACCATCCCGTCGAGGGCGACGTGGTGTGCTTTGCCGATAGCGAGGCGCCCGAGGGACTGCGGCTCCCCGACCCCGACCGCACCCAGCGTGTCACCGAGAAGCGCCTGCGGACTGTCGAGCGCCACTGCGAGCGCGGCCGGGCGTTCGTCACCGCCCCCCTCGTCGGCACCGAGACGACACTGGCCGACGGTGAACCCGGCGAGATAGAGCGCGAGGTGCTGGCCGACGTGGGCCTCGAACCCGCCGACTTCGACCTGCCCGGCGAGTTCGACAGCGAGGGCACGCGGCGGGCCGTCATGGTCCGGACCGACCTCGGCGTCGACCGCGACGGCGACGACCTGACGTTCTCGTTCTCGTTGCCGAAGGGCAGCTACGCGACGGTCCTCCTGCGGGAGTTCCGCAAGACCGACCCGGGCGCGTGAGCTCAGAACCCCTCGACGACGTCGACGCCGCTGACGACTTCGGGGATGACGACGACGTCGGCCCCCGCGTGGCGGGCGGTCGGCTCGTACATCTCGTCGCCCACGCGGACGACCAACTGCGCAGCCGGGGCCATGTCGTCGGCCGTCACCGCTATCTGGATGTTCGCGCTGGAGTCGTCGATGGCGGCGACGACCATGCCGGCCCTGTCGACGCCGGCGTCCCGTAGAACGGACTCGCGGCGTGCGTCGCCGCCGACGACGAGGGCCTCGTCGTCCATCCGGTCGCGCTTGTCGGCGTCGTTCTCGACGACGACCACGTCCCAGCCGCGGTCGCGGAGTCCGTCCGCGACGGTCCGACCGAACATCCCGTAGCCACAGATGACGACGTGGTCCGAGAGGTCGGCTATCGCTCGCTCGGTTTGCATTCTCTTGAATCTCTCCTGCAGGCGGCCGTCGAACGCGGCGTCGAGCGCCGACTCGCCGACCCAGAGCCCCGCGAGGACGAGCGCGGTGAACACGACGACGGAGAACGCCTTCGTCGCTCGCTCGGGGCCCTGGTGGTGCTCGAAGTACAGTTCGATGCTCGTCGGGTCGACGAGCCAGAACGCGGCGTCGACGACCGAGACGCCGGTCAGCAGGACGAACCCGACCACGCTGCCGACCGTCGTCGCCCCGAACGCCGCCAGCGGACGCGCCGCTACCCGGACACGCTCTCGGACCGAGTCGACGGGTCCCACGGCCACTTGCGCCAGTTGGACCGACGACACATAAGGGTTGGTACGCTATCACGTCCCATCCGGTGGCCGCGAAACCGTCCGGCTTATCCGGCCGACACTCCCTACGTCCACCCATGGACTGCCGGCAGTGTGCGACGCCGCTGGACCGACCGGGCGACTACTGTCTGGTCTGTCACACTGCCAACACCGAGGCGGTCGTCCTCGAACTCGGCCGCGACCGGGCGACCGTCTCCTGTATCGCCGACGAGTCTGTCGTCGGCCAGCGTACGGTGACGACGACGCCGGAGGGCGAGGACGGCGACGAGAAGGCCGTCGTGGAGCTGCGTAACTTCGCCGGCCTCGTCGCCGACGAGGTGCGCCGCAAGCGCCCCGAGGAGGTGTATGTCACCGGCGACCGGGACGTCATCGCCGCCGTCCGAGGCCAGCTACACCACGAGTTCTTCCGCGTCGAGGGCGACGACCCCGTCCAGCGGGTGCTGGACCGGCAGGGCGAACCCGCCCTCGAGGTCGTCGACGCCGCGCCGGCCGAGAAGCTGGGCGGGAGCCACTCGACGCTCATCGGCGGCCGCTCCGGCCAGCGGGTCATCCACACTGTGGCCGGCCACCCGCACGTCAAGAAGGTCATCCCCGGCCCCATCGACGCCGGCGGGTCGAGCTCGCCCACGGGCGTGCGAGCGAAGGCGACGCGGGCCGACACCAACGGCAACGTCCGCGTCCTCATCCGGGACGGCTCCAGCGTGCAGGAGAACCGCGTCGTCACGACGGCCGGCGACCGGGAACTCGGCGAGCACGTCCGGGACGACCTGAACGAGGCCCTGCGGGACGCCGAACTACAGGACTGACGCCGGCGAGCGCTCAGGCGGTCTCTTCGAGCGCCGACTCGTAACTGGCCCTGACGAACGGTGCGAGCCGTTCGACCCCGTCTCCGTCGACAGTCACGTGTACCCACTTCGACACCGTCCGTTCGCCCGCCTGAAACGGCCCCGTCTCGAACGCCGCGTCCAGTTCCGGCCGGTCTGCCTCGGGGAGCCGCGTGAGTGCGACGCCGCCGGAGACGACGACGGCGAACAGCGTCCCGTCGGCCAGATACGACGGACAGCCGAACATCGTTCGTTCGGTCACCGCCGGCCACTCCGTGACGAGGCCGTCGAGGGCGGTCTTCAGCGCCGCGTCGGTATCCGGGTCGTAGTACGTCATGTGGTGGCTCCGTGTACCCGTGAGTACGCCCGCTCCCACGATAGGTGCTGTGACGCCCGCTAGGTGGCCGACCGCGTTCGCACCGGGGAGCGCGTGGTTACGACAACTGCCGCGCGTCGAGCGTCAGCGGGACCACGTGGAGCAGTCCCAGCAGGAGGAAGGCGACCGGTTCGACCAGCGAGAAGCGTACGTTCCCGACGAGGAGGACGGCCAGTGCGACGACCCCAGAGAGGCGGTAGGCCCGGCCCCGTTCGGCGTGCTCGGGCCCCGACAGCAAGATGCCCGTCCAGCAGTACCCCACCGCGGCGGCGCCGGCCCACGCGTGCCAGAACGCCAGCGGCTCGGGGACGAGTCCCGCGAGGCCGGCCAGCGTCAGCACCATCGCCGTGCCGTTGACCGCCCCCCAGACGAACATCGCGTCGGAGAAACGCACGGTGTCGGGGCCGTGCAGGACCGTCGCGCCCGCGAACGCGCCCACGAGGACGACCCACAGCGCCGTCGCGCTGAGCGCGGCGTTCGGGAGGTCGAGCCACGCGAGCACCTGCGTCCCGCCCCAGCCCAGCGCCCCCGCGGCGGCCCCGGCCAGCAGGAACGCCGGTTCGGTGAGCCGCTCGCTCGTCGCGGGGGCGACCTCGCGGAGACGACTCCGGACGTCGTCGGCCAGTGCCATCGCTGGTCGTTCGCGGTCGACGGTAATGGGTGTGGCTGTCCCTACGTCAGCTCTGCGGCGAGCAGGAGGACGCTCGGTGCCACCAACAGGACGACGCCCACGAACATGAGCAGCGCCGGGAGCACGAGCAGCCCCATCTCGGTGAACAGCCAGAGCCCGAGCCCCGCGAGCAGTGCGACGAGCCCGACGAGGCGTAGTAGCCATGTGACGACTCCCTCGAGTTCG
Organism: Haloarcula sp. MBLA0163; assembly: GCF_055632435.1. NCBI lineage: Archaea > Methanobacteriati > Methanobacteriota > Halobacteria > Halobacteriales > Haloarculaceae > Haloarcula > Haloarcula sp. MBLA0163. The sequence continues at coordinate 2,262,339 of NZ_CM145745.1, read as the reverse complement.
GAGTCTGCGACGACTTCGACGACTTCGAGTGCTTCGTCCATAGCACCAGCACTGTTTACCGTGGCGACGTTTAGTCGCTGTGGCCACGGTTCCGTCGCTCGGCCGGTCGCCGCGGGTGTGAGTCCCTGACGCAGTTCGTTTCACACTCGTCTCGAAGGGCTTATGTGGCCGCTGGGCCGACCAGAGAGTACTATGGCCAACAAGAGAGGACGAACCGGGAGCGCCGGCCGATTCGGCGCTCGCTACGGTCGCGTCGCTCGCCGCCGCGTCGCCGAAATCGAGTCGGAGATGAACGAGGACCACGCCTGTCCGAACTGCGGCGAGGACCGCGTCGACCGACAGGGGACCGGCATCTGGCAGTGCAGCTACTGTGACTACAAGTACACCGGCGGGAGCTACAAGCCCCAGACGCCCGGTGGCAAGACCGTCCGCCGTTCGATCCGCGCCGCGCTGGCCGAAGACGAGGAGTAAAGGGCCTCGACGCCCACCTATCTGGTATGAGCTACAAGTGTTCACGCTGTAAGCGCGACGTAACACTCGACGAGTACGGTGGCGTCCGCTGTCCGTACTGTGGCCACCGCGTCCTGCTGAAGGAGCGGTCGCCCGACGTCAAAGAGATCGACGTCAAGTGACAGCGCCTCACCGAACCGTTCTCACGTTCGACTACCCCGACGCGGAGCGTGCCCGCCGCGTCGAGCGGAGCCTCCGTCCGGAACTCGGTGCCATCGACGGCGACCGGACGACGGCGACGCTGACCCGCGACGGCGCGACGCTCGAGTTCACCGTCGCGGCCGCGGACCTCGTCGCCCTCCGTGCCGGCTGTAACACGTGGCTGACGCTGACGAGCGTCGCCGAGTCCGCCGGTGCGGCGCGGTGACACGCGCCGTCGGCCGGTTCTGCTATCGCCTCTGATAAATTGACCGACAGTATATAGTTGTCAGAGGTGGTGCGTCTGCCCAACGTGAGACGGCGGACCACCTCATGACAGACCACTCTCAGTCCCGGACTGTGGCCACGGATAGCCAGCAGACAGAGCGGACCACTATCCTGTACGTCGACGCCGACCCCGCGACGCGCGAACGGACGCGGGCCGAGATGACTGAGTCCCGGTCCGATATCGACGTCGCCGCCGTCGGGAGTACCGACGCGGCCCTCGAGGTCGGGGCGGCGACGCCACCCGCGAGTCTCGTCGTCGACCCCGTGGGTATCGAGGGGGCTGACCGGCTCGTCGACACTTTCGACTGCCCAGTGGTACTGTACTCGACACGGGACCCGGCGGACGTCGACGAGGCGCTGGTCGACGCGGCGACGACGGTGGTCGAGAAGGGGGCTGACGCGAACGAGTCGTTCCTCGCGGAGAAGGTCGGTAGCCTCGTCGAACCGTCGGTGGACCGGTCGAGCCACGCCGTCCGGACCGCGGCCGACGACGTCGCGTCCCGCGCCGACGAGGGTGACCTGACGGTGCTGGTCGACGACGCCGGGGACCCGGTCTGGTCCCGCGGGACCCTCGACGGCATCGACGACGTCGACTTCGAGACGACGAACGTCTACGACGCGGTGGCGACGCTGGCGTCGGAGACTGCGGCCGAGGGCGCGGCGGAGCGCCTCCGGGAGGACCCGACGGACCCGGTGACGGTCCGTGTCGAGACGGACCGGGAGGACCGACATCTCCGGTGTCGGGGCTACGACCTCCCGGCCGCCGCGGGGTCGCTCCGCCTCTTCGAAATCGAGGACATCACCGCCGAGGCCCGTCGGGAGGCGAGACTGTCGCTGCTCGAAGAGCTCACCGAACAGGCCCAGGACGGGCTGTACACGCTCGACGAACGCGGCGTCATCGACTACTGTAACGCGTCGTTCGCCGAGATGCTTGGCTACGAGCCGGCGGAACTGATCGGGAAACACGCGGCCGAGACGCTCGCGCCCGGCGAACTGGCGACGGGTCAGGAGACCATCGAACGGTTGCTCGCGGACGAGGCCGACGGCACGAGCGTCGACCTCACCTTCCGGTGTAAGGACGGGACGGAGCGGGAGGTGTCCATTCACTACACGCTGCTCCGGGACGACGACGGCACGTATCGCGGCCTGCACGGCGTCGCCCGGGACGTCACGGAGCGACGCGAACGCGAGCGCGAGCTCAGGGAACGCACGAAACTGTTCGAACAACTCGTCGACCACTTCCCGAACGGCGGGGTGTTCCTCTTCGACGAGGCGTTCCGGTACACGGAAGCGGGCGGCGAAGACTTGCGCGGCCTCGGATTGAATTCGTCGGATTTCGTCGGGCAGACCCCACGGGATATCTTCCCCCCGGAGAACGCCTCACTCCTCGAAGAGGCGTACGAGGCGGCCTTCGAGGGGCGGACCAGCGCGTTCGTCGACGAGTACCGGGGCTCCCACTACTACGTGCAGGTGATTCCGATACGCGACGACGACGGTTCGGTCATCTCGGGCATGGCCGTCGCGCAGAACGTCACCGAGCGGGTGGAGTACGAGCAGGAACTCGAACAGTCGAACACGCTCCTGTCGACGCTGCTCGACGCCCTCCCGGTGGGCATCCTCGTCGAGGACGACGACCGCGAGATACTGACGGCCAACCAGCGACTCGTCGACGTCTTCGACCTCCCCGGGTCGGCCGAGGACCTCGTCGGCACGGACTGTTCGGTCGCCGCCGAGCGGGTGAGCCAGGAGTTCGCCGACCCCGAGTGCTTCCGCGAGGAGATAGAGCAGTTGCTGGCGGACCGCTCGACCGACCTCCGGACCGACCTGGAACTGAGCGACGGGCGGACGATACAGCGGAGTTACATCCCCATCGACCTGCCGGACAGCGAGGGGAACCTCTGGCTCTACCGGGACGTCACCGAGCAACGGGCCAGTGAGCGGGAACTGGAGCGGACGACCGAGCGCCTCGAGCTCGCACTGGAGGGGGCCGAACTGGGCGTCTGGGACTGGAACGTCGAGACCGGCGAGGTCACCTTCGACGAGCGCTGGGCCGAGATGCTCGGCTACTCGCTGTCGGACATCGAGCCGCGCCTCGAGACCTGGGACGAGCTGGTCCACCCCGACGACGTCGACCGCGCCTGGGACGCTATCCAGGCCCACTTCGACGGCGAGACGGACATCTACCAGTGTGACCACCGCCTGCGGACCAAGGACGGCGACTACAAGTGGATACGGGACATCGGCCGGGTGTCCGAACGCGACGAGGACGGGACCCCGCTCCGGGCCGTCGGTATCCACCAGGACATCACCGAGCGAAAGCAGCGCCAGCAGGAGCTCGAAGCCCAGCGTGACGACCTGGCGACGCTCACACAGGTCCACGTCCTCATCCAGGACGTCATCCGGGCGCTGGGGACGGCGGCGACCCGAGACGAGATCGAGACGACCGTCTGCAACCGACTGGTCGAGTCGGAGTTCTACGAACTGGCGTGGATCGGCGAACGTGCGGGGCCGGACAACCGGATCACCAGAGAGGCGGTCGCCGGCGACGACGACGGCTACCTCAACATCGTCGCCGACCGCTCGACGCCGTCGGACCGGGCACACGGGCCCGGGACCGTCGCGCTTCGGACGGGCGACGTGCAGGTCGTCGACGACATCGCCACCGACGAGCGGCTGGCCGGCTGGCGCGACGAAGCGCTCGGCCGTGACTACCTGTCTGCCGTCGTGGTCCCGCTCCAGCACGACGACGTCGTCCACGGGGTCCTCGTCGTCTACGCCAACCGCGTCGACGCGTTCAGAGACCGCGTCGTGGACGCGTTCACGGTGCTCGGCGACATGGTCGGGTTCGCCTTCACCGCCGTCCAGAACAGACGGCTCCTGACGCACGACCGGGTCCTCGAGATGGAGTTCGAGTCCGAGGACCGGGACGCGTATCCGATAGTCGTGGCCGACCGACACGACTGCCGGCTCGAAGCGGCGGGCAGCGTCGACGTCGGCGACGAGGCCCTCCAGTACATCCGCGTCGACGGTGCCCCGCCGGCGGACGTCCTCGAGAGCCTGTTGGCGTTCGAGCCGGTGCTCGACGGCCGCGTCATCCGGACCGGCGAGGACGGGGGCGTCCTCGAGCTTCGCACCACCGAGACCTACCAGTCGCTGCTCCTCGACGTCGGTGCGCGACTCGTCGACGCGGTCGCGGAGCCGACTCGGCTCTCGATGCTCGTCGAGGCGCCGACTGACGCCGACCCGCGGACGATACAGGAGGTCCTCTCGGCCCAGCACGGCGGGTTCGACCTCGTCGCGAAGCGGGAGCGCGAGCACCGACCGACGACCGCCACGGACGACTCGCCGCTCCGAGACCAGTTGACCGACCGGCAACTGGAGGTCCTCAGGGCGGCCTACCTCGCCGGCTACTACGAGTGGCCGCGGGACACGACGGCCGAGCAGCTGGCCGAGACGCTCGACATCTCCTCGCCGACCCTCCACCAGCACCTGCGACGGGCCGAACGGAACCTGTTGGACGCACTGCTGGACGTCTGACCGTAGTGGTCCGAACCGACGGCCCGCCGCACGCTCTACCTAGACGGCTAGGTGCCGTGTTGATGAATGACACTCCCCTTCGTACACATCACGATGAGCAATCAGTCATCCGACCCGGGGCCGGGGGAGGAGACGTGGCGTGGGATGACTCCGCAGGACCGGGGGCTCACGACGCCGACGGTGGACGCCGTGTTCGAGGCACTGTCGGACTGGCGACGGCGCGCGGTCTGTCGCTACTTCGCGACCTGTGGGGGAACGGGGGCCGACGTCGGGACGCTGGCCACCGCCGTCGCAGAACGGGGGCGAGAGGCCAGCCTCCCCGAGGCCGACACCGACGTCGAGGCCGTCGAGGCCGCACTGGTCGAGACGCACCTCCCGGAACTCCACCGCCTGGGTATCGTCGACTACGACGACCGGAGCGAGGCCGTCCGGTACTGGGAGTCACCGACCGTCGAGAAGTGGACCGAACACGCGGCGGCGGTCAGCGACCGCACCGAGTTCTGAGCCGCCCCCTCGTTCTCGACCGAGCACTGTCGCGTGGCGAACGCTACGTGGGTCGTGCCACCGTAACCGACACGCCCATCCGTTCGTCGGCCGAGCGGCCACTATGGACCTTCCACCGGTCGGTCTGGGGACGATGGGTATCGACACCCCCGACACCGTCACGACGGCTATCGACGCCGGCTACCGGCACCTCGACACGGCACAGGTGTACGAGAACGAACGCGTCGTCGGCGACGGCATCGCGTCGGCGGCCGTCGACCGTGACGCGCTGACCGTCGCGACGAAACTGTGGATAGACGCCCTCGCCGCGGACGACGTTCGCCCGGGCACCGAGGCGAGCCTCGACCGCCTCGGCCTCGACAGCGTTGACCTGCTGTACGTCCACCGGCCACGCGGGGACTACGACCCCGAGACCACCCTGCCGGCGGTCGACGCGGTCCGGGAGGCCGGCCTGACCACGCACGTCGGCCTGTCGAACTTCGACCCGGACCAGCTCGACACCGCCCGCGAGCACCTCGACAGCCCGGTCGCCGCCCATCAGGTCGAGTTCCACCCGTACTTCCGACAGGCGGCGCTCCTCGAGGACGCCCAGCGCCACGGCTACCCGCTGGTGGCGTACTCGCCGCTCGCTGGCGGGCAGGTGTTCGACGACCCGACGATACGGGCCGTCGCGGAGAAACACGACACCTCGCCTGCCGCCGTCAGCATCGCGTGGGTCACCGCCCACGACAACGTCGTCACCATCCCGAAGGCGTCCTCGCGGGCGCATCTCGACGCGAACCTCGCGGCCGCCGACCTCGAACTCGACGCGGACGACGTCGCGCGCATCGACGCCATCGAACGGCGCGAGGAACTGTTCCCGGAGTGACCCACCCCGGACGGCGGCAGTCACTGTTCCAGTTCTTCCGTGACGGCGTACTGCTCGCCGACCTGCTTCAGCGTCTCCCGCCGGAGGACCACGTAGAGTCCGAACACGGCGAAGATTGTGGCGAGGTAGATGTAGATGGCCGGCTGCGAGAAGTCGGTCCCGCCGACCGGGAACGTTCCGAACCGACCGAACGGCGTGTAGAGGGTCGGTTCGGCGTCGCTGAGGGCGAGCGAGGGGTCGATACGTTCCAGGGCGGGGTCGACTAGGAACGTGTACAGGAGGTGTGTCCCGACGACCGTTCCGGCCACCTCGACGGTGACGCGTCGCTGGCGGTCCATAGGGTCGCTGACGACTGCTGCCACAAAAATATCGGGGCGTCAGACCGCGTGGTGCCGTGGTCGCGCCGTCGCCTACGGACTCAGGCGCTGCCGGTCGCGCGGGAACAGCACGGCCTCACGGATGTTCTCCAGTCCGAGCATCGTCATGACGAGGCGCTCGCCGCCCAGTCCCCACCCGGCGTGGGGCGGCATGCCGTACTTGAACATCTTGGTGTAGTAGTCGAACGCCTCGGGGTCGAGGCCCTGCTGTTCGAAGCCGGCGACGAGGTGGTCGTAGCGGTGCTCACGCTGGCCGCCGGAGACCAGTTCCATCGACGGGTGCATCATGTCGAACCCGGTCGAGACCTCCTCGTCGTCGTCGTGGTCCTTGATGTAGAACGGCTTGATCTCGCTGGGCCAGTCGGTGATGAAGTAGTGCTCGCCCATCTCCTGCCCGAGGACGTGTTCGGCCTCCGTCGAGAGGTCGTCGCCCCAGACCAGCGGCTCGTCGAGTTCGCCGGTCGCGTTGATCTTGTCCAGCGCCTCCTGATAGGACAGGCGTGGGAACGCGCCGTCGGGCGCTTCGAACTCGTCCTCGAGGCCGAGCGCCTCGAGTTCGTCCGCGCAGTTCTCGGCGACGCCCTCGTAGGCGGCCTTGACGACGTGCTCGCAGGCGTCCATCGCCTCGGTGTGGTCGTAGAACGCCGACTCGAAGTCGATGCTCGTCGCCTCGTTGAGGTGCCGGGGCGTGTTGTGCTCCTCGGCGCGGAAGATGGGGCCGATCTCGAAGACGCGTTCGAGCCCGGAGCCGACCATCAGCTGCTTGAACAGCTGTGGGCTCTGGTTCATGAACGCCTCGCGGCCGAAGTACGTGATGGGGAACAGTTCCGTGCCGCCCTCGGTCCCCGTGGCGACGATCTTCGGCGTGTTGATCTCGGTGCAGTTCAGCTCGCGGAAGGCCTCGCGGGCCGAACGCAGGACCTCGGCGCGGATCTCGAAGATGGCCTTGACCTCCTCCTTGCGGAGGTCCAGCGTGCGGTTGTCCAGTCGGGTCGGGAGTTCGGCGTCGACCTTGCCCGAGGGGTCCAGCGGCAGCTCGGGGTCGGCTTCGGAGATTACGTCGACGCTCTGGGGCGTGACCTCGACGCCGGTGGGGGCCCGGGGTTCCTCCTCGACGGCACCCGTCACGGAGATGACGGACTCGCGGTGGACGTTCAGCCCCGTCTCCACGAGGTCGTCGTCCATCTCGTCTTTCTCGAACTTGACCTGAATCTTGCCGGTCGTGTCCCGCAGGATGAGGAAGGCGATGCCACCGAGGTCCCGGATCTCGTGGACCCAGCCGGCCACGGTGACTTCGTCACCGGGTTCGGCGTCCGCGGTGTAGGTGCGGTCGTCCATGGACATCCGTTCTGGTGGCCGGGACTTAAGGAAAGTCATTCGTAGCGAGGGAAGCGAGGGGCACGACCGGAGGGAGTTGCCCTCGGAAAGCGAGCGGGTGGAGAGTCCAAACTGGTTGGGTGGCCGCGTTAGATACGCACGGTTTCTTCTGTCTACCATGTCCGAGACAACCCTAGAGATAACGGGGTCGAACGCAGTCCTGCAGTCACCGGCCGACAGCGAGTGGCTGGCCAGCGACAGTATCATCGACCTGGCCGACTGGACCTGACGGTCAGAGATCGTCTGGCCGAAGCCGGGTCGGCCCTGTCCCTGTCTCCCCCCGCTCGGCGTCGGTCTCGTCGCCGGACGCGGGCCCGTCGTCCGTCGGCACCGCTACCTGTGCGTCAGTCACGTCGTCGGCCTCGTCGATGCTCGCGTCGTCGTCGCGCTCGAGCTTGAACAGGTCGACGAGCTCTTCGATGTTGTCGCCCGCCGTGCTCAGGGCCGTTGCTCGGTGCGCCACGGTGTCCATCGCCGCGGCCTGTTCGTCGATACCGCTCGCGATTTCCTCGACCGCCGCGCTCACCTGGCCGGCCATGGAGGCGGTGTCGTCGACGAGCGCGCTCACCTCCTCCGCGTCGTGTGCCTGTGACTCGACCGCGTTCGTGATCTCGGACACGCCGTCGCTGGTCTCGACGATTCGCTCCCGGATGGTCTCGAGCGTCTCGGCCGACTCCTCGACGGCGTCGGCCCCGACCGAGACGCGCCTGTTCGCGTTCTGGATGCTGTCGGCGAGATGGGTCGTCATCGCTTCGGCGTCCTCGATGATGCTGACGATGTCGTCGGCCGACTCTCGTGAGTCCTCCGCGAGCGTCTTGACCTCGTTCGCGACGACTGCGAACCCCTCACCACCGGTGTCGGCCCGGGCGGCTTCGATGTTGGCGTTGAGCGCGAGGATGTTCGTCTGGTCGGCGATGTCGCTGATAATGGCGACGATGTCGCCGACGTGTTTCATGTGGGCCTCCAGTTCGCTCATCTCCGTCGCGACGTCCGATGCGGCGTCGGTCGCGTCACGGATCTCTTCGAGGGCGTCCCGAATCGTCAGCACGCCCTCCTGTGTGAGGTCCTCCGCCGTCTCCGAACGCGCACTGATCTCCTGTGCCGTCGCGGTGATCTCTTCGATAGCTGCCGAGAGGTCCTCGACGGTCCTCTCGGCGGCTTCGGCCTCCTCGGCAACCCTGTTCGCGTCCGTCGCCATCTCGGTGCTCGAAGCATCTATCTGTTGGATGGAGGCCGTGACCTCCTCCGTCGAGGCACTCAGCGTGTCGCTCGTCGCGGCGATGGTCTCGGACTGGTCGTCGAGGCTCGAGACCACGTTGCGGACGTTGCTCACGGCCCGGAGGAGGTCGTCGTTCATCTCGACGAACTCCTCGTAGACGGCCTGCACCTCCTCGAAATCGGACTCCGGGGGTTCGACCGTCGGGTCGATGGTGAGGTCGCCGTCGCCGAGGTGCCTGAGCTTCGCTCGGAGGTCGTCGAGCACGTCGCGCTGGTAGGCCTCCAGGACCTCGGTCCGCTCACGGCGTTCGATGCGGGCGTCGATGTTGCGGTCGATCTCGACCGCACCGATACACGTCCCCGAGTCGTCGTAGACCGGCCTGACCGTCCGGCTGACGTTGATAGAACGCCCATCGACGACGAACACCTCTTCCCGGTCCTCGATGACCGATTCGCCGGCGATAGCCTCCCGTGCGGCGTGGCTCACACCACTCCGGCTATCGAGGAGCGACTCGGGTTCGACACCCACCACGGTGTCCCCGTCGACACCGAACAGGTCGCGTGCGCGGTCGTTGCACTGCGTTATCTCGCCATTTGCGTCCAGTACGAGTGTCGGCATCCCGAGTCCAGCGAGTACCAACTGGTCCGGGGCAGTGTCGTCGAGGTCGACGTCTGATCCGTCCTGACCACCAAACAGAACCATGCGAACAGATGGCTAATGGTCTACTTATCTATTATGCAGATTATCATCGGTTGAAAACTCGAGTCCGTCACCCGTGACGGTGCACTGCCTACGAACCGCTGCCTTCCCGTCGTCTACTGCGGGGCTTCGGCCTTCGCGTCCTGTGCGCCCTTGACCGTCTCTCGCACCGCGTCGACGCCCTCGTCGTGGACGAGGTCGCCGACGATGATGGTGTCGGCGTGTTCGGCCATCGTCCGCGCGGAGTCGTAGTCGTGGATGCCGCCGCCGTAGAACAGGGTCGCGTCGTCCAGGATGTCGGCCGCGGCGGCGACCTTCTCGGTGTCGCCGAGCATCCCCGAGTACTCGACGTAGACGATCTCCTGTCCCAGCAGGTGTTCGGCGGCCTCCGCGTAGGCGGCCACCTCGTCGGCATCGAGGTCGCAGTTGGCCTGCGTGTAGGTGGCGACGGAGGCGTCGGGGTTCATCACGATGTACGCCTCGGTGAAGGTCCGGGACCAGTCTATCTCGTCGTCGATGCGGATCCACTCCTTGTGGGCGCCGGTGATCCAGGTCACGTCGCCGGCGTTCATCACGACGGGGATGAGGTAGCCGTCGTGGCGGTCGCTGTGGACGACGGAGGCGGGGTTCGACGGCTCGATGTAGACGGGGATGTCGTGCTTCCCGCAGGCGTCGACGACCCGTTGCATCTTCTCCTCGGTCATCCCGGTCGTCCCGCCGACCTCGATGGCGTCGGTGCCGGTCGCCGCCACGTCCTCGAACGTCTCGCCGTCGACCAGCGTCTTGTCTGGGTCGATTTTGACGATGTGGTCCCAGTCCGCCCAATCGCTCATACCGCTTTGACTTTTGCCTGTGGTCATAACGGCTTCGGATGGTGGAACGGACCTGTCGAACAGGCGAGGAGTCCACGCCCCGTTCGGGACCGTATTCGTCCCGGACACGACCGCACAACGCTTTTTCGCCGTGGGTCCCTCCGACGGGATATGGACTCCGCGGGCGGGAGCGAGACGGCCGTCGACGCCGCGCCGACGACGCTGGCGCAGCGACTCCTGATGGCGACGCGCGTCGGGGACGACCCGGCCCCGCTCCTGACCGCGCTCTCGGGCCTCGACGAGCCGGCGCTGGACGCCGTCCGCACGGACCGCTTGACGGCGCTGGCGTTCTGGTTGAACTGCTACAACGCTGGCACCGCGATGCTGGTCGAGCGACGCCCCGACCTCTACGAGAGTCGGCTCCGCTCGCTGCGGTTCTTCAGGGCACCGGTGGTGACCGTCGCCGGCCACTCGCTGGGACTGGACGCCATCGAACACGGTATCCTCCGGGGCTCCCGGTCGAAGTACGGTCTGGGGTATCTCCCGAGGCTCCTCCCGGATAGCTTCGAGCTCCGCTACCGACTGGCCGACCCCGACCCGCGCATCCACTTCGCGCTGCACTGCGGGGCCGCGAGCTGTCCGGCCATCAGGGCCTACGACCCCGACGCCGTCGACGAGCAACTCGACACGGCGACGCGGACGTACCTCGATGCCACCGTCGAGTACGACCGCGAGCGCGGCGTCGTGCGGGTGCCCCGTCCCTTCCGATGGTTCCCCGGTGACTTCGGCGGGCGGCGCGGCGTCGTCGCGTTCCTCCGTCGGTACGACCAGATTCCCGACGACGAGACGCCGACGCTCCGCTACCTGGAGTGGGACTGGTCCCGGGACACACCGACGTTCGTGGAGTGACGACCACCAGTCCTTAGCCGTTCGCGGTCCAGCACTGCCGTATGCACCAGCTGACGACCGTCGAGACGGTCCACGAGTCGGGGTCGTACCTGTTCACCGCGACGGGGCCGTACGGCGACCGCGAGGAGGTCGTCGTCGTCCCCTGCGAGGACGGCGTCGAGGCGTGGGTCAACCGCTGTACGCACGAGGACCAGCGCTTCGACACCGGCCGCGGCGTGCCGATGCGCGACGGCCAGCTCATCTGCCCGCGCCACGGGTCGCTGTTCGACGCCTGCGAGGGCGACTGCGACAACGGCGAGGCCGCCGGGACGACCCTGCCGGGGGTCGACGTCGCCGAGCGCCACGGCACCGTCTTCCTCGTGGACGACGACTACGAGTTCCACCACGAGGGCGGCACGGACGACGACGGCCCGAGTTCGACGTCACACCTGCAGTTGTAGCCACAGATGCCAGACCCAGACGACCCGTCCGACGACGAAGACCCGCGCCCCGGCGACAGGGACGCCAACGTCATCGACCGCGAGGACCTGCGTGCGGGCGTCGTGACGTGTCCGCTCTGTGGCCGCCAACTCGCCGACCCGATGGCCAACGCCGTCGTCTACGGCGTCGTCGACACCGTCACCACCGAGAACGTCGACGCCATCGAGTGTCCGGTGTGTGACGGCGTGACGTTCGTCGTCGACGAGTGAGGCGCCCGGTCAGGCCTCGAGTTCGGACTGCCAGTCCTGCACCTGTCCGGCGCTGACGCCCTGCACCTCGGCGGCGATGCCGTCCGGGTCGGCCGCCCGCAGGTCGTCCAGCGACTCGACGCCGGCGGCCGCGAGCTTCTCGGCCGTCGCGGCGCCGATGCCGTTCAGGTCTTCGAGGTCCTCGACGGCGTTGCGGGCCTGATACTCCTCGAAGTTGCAGATGGGACAGCCCAGTTCCCAGGGGTCGTCGCTGTCGGGGTCGACGACGAGCTCGGGGAGGTCGTGCTCCTCGCAGAACGCCTCGGTCACCTCGATGTCGCCGTTGCGGGGGAGCGGGAGCGAGTAGTCGCAGTCGGGGTAGCGCGTACAGCCGACCAGCCGCGACCCCGAGCGGAGGTGCTTGATGGCGAGTTCGCCGCCCTCCTCGTCGTGGCAGTCGGGGCACGGCCCGATGACCTCGTCGTCGCTCTCGTCGGCCTTCTCGGCCTCGCAACGGGGACAGCCGTGGACGAAGGTGTCCCGGCCGGCGAGCATCTTCACGTGGTGCATGTCGTGGTCCTCGCAGTGGTCGTCCAGCACGAGCGGTTCGCCGGTCGACGGGAGCGGCAGCGTGTTCCGACACTCGGGGAAGCCGTCACAGCCGACGAAGTACGACCCCTGTCGAGAGCGGCGGACGAGCATGCTCTCGCCGCACTGGGGACACGGCCCCAGCGTCTTGTCGGCCTTCAGCGACTCCTGTAGGTGTTCGCCGATCTCCTCGCGAGAGGCGGCCAGTTCGTCGAACACCCGCTGGAGCATCTCGCGGGACTCGTCGGCCACCTCGTCTAAGGTCGCCTCGCCGTTGGCGATGCGGGTCATGTCCCGCTCCAGTTGGGCCGTCATGTCGTCGCTGACGACGCGGTCGGCGAACTCCTCGGCGGCCTCGACGACGGCGTTGGCCAGCGCCGTCGGCCGCGGCGGGTCGCCCTCGATGTAGCCGCGGTCGTACAGTTTCTCCAGCGTGTTGTGCCGGGTCGCCTTCGTTCCCAGGCCCAGGTCCTCCATCGTCTCGATGAGGCGAGACTGGCCGTAGCGGCGGGGTGGCTGGGTCTGTTTGGCCTCCAGTCGGACGTCCGAGATAGCGAGTTCCTCGCCCTCCTCGACGTCGGGGACGTGGTTCTCGCTGGCGCTGGAGTAGGGGTAGACCGCGTGGTAGCCCGGCTCGACCAGGCGCTTGCCGTTGGCCTTCAGCGAGCGGCCGCCGGCCTCGCTGACGACGCGCAGGCGCTCCCAGGTCGCCGCCTCCGCGACGGTGGCGAAGAAGCGCCGGACGACGAGCTCGTATATCTCCCACTCGTCCTCGGATATATCTGCCTTCGACGGAATCTCGCCGGTCGGGTGGATGGGCGGGTGGTCGGTCGTCTCCTCGTCGCCCTCGGTGGCGACGATGTCGTCCTGTTCGAGCAGGGACTCGGCGTCCTCGCCGAAGGTCGGCGAGCCGACGAACTCGTCCAGCAGGACGTCTTCCTCCAGGTCGTCGGGGTAGACGGTGTTGTCCGTCCGGGGGTAGGTCATGTAGCCGGCCGTGTACAGCTCCTCGGCGATGGACATCGCGCGCTGGGCGGAGTAGCCCAGCGAACTCGCCGCGGAGATGAAGGCGGTTGTGTTGAACGGCGTCGGCGGACTGTCGGTCCGGGTCCGGCGGCGGACGCTCGTCACGGTGGCCGCGTCGACGCTCGTCAGGTCGGCGTAGGCGGCGTCGGCGTCGGCCTCGTTCCAGACGCGTTCGGCCTCGCTCCCGTCGTCGTCGTAGAAGTACTGCGCCTCGAAGCCCGACCCGTCCTTCTGGAGGTCCGCGAACAGCTCCCAGTAGTCCTCGGGGTCGAACGCCTCGATCTCGCGCTCGCGGTCGACGATGAGCTTCAGCGTCGGCGACTGGACCCGGCCGACCGAGATGAAGTCGTCGCCCAACTGCCGGGCCGACAGCGAGAGGAAGCGGGTCAGCGCCGCGCCCCACACGAGGTCGATGATCTGGCGGGCCTCGCCGGCGGCCGCGAGGTCGAAGTCTATCTCCTCGGGGTCGGCGAAGGCGTTGCGGACCTCGCGCTCGGTGATCGAGGAGAAGCGCACGCGCGAGACCGGGATGTCCGTCTCCTCGCGGATGAGTTCGTAGGCCTCCTTCCCGATGAGCTCGCCCTCGCGGTCGTAGTCGGTCGCGACGACGGCCTCGTCGGCCCGGCGGGCCAGCGTCTTGAGCGTGGTGACGATGTTCTCCTGGGTCGGTTCCTTCGTCACCTCGGCGTCGATGAGTTCGGCGGGTTCGACGTCGCGCCAGTCGTTGTACTCCGGCGGGAAGTCGACACCGACGACGTGGCCCGAGAGCCCGACGACGCGGGTGTCGCCCCACCGGTAGACGTTGACGCCGTTCCGTCGCTCGGCCGTCGCGCTCCCCTCCGAGAGGATCTCGGCGATGCGGCGGGCGGCGTTGTCCTTCTCCGTGATGATCAGCTCCATCGGACACCACCTGCGGTAGTCATTAGCGGTCGCTACGCCCGGAGACGTTCTAAAGACTTTCGGCGAAAATCGGCCGACAGCGCGGGTGTGCGGGCGCTTGCGGGCGCACCTACACGCACGCGCGGTGGAGGCCAGACCGGGCGCCACGCGCCCGGAACCAGTAGCCGAACGGCCGCTCGGACTCGCGCCGGGAGTTGGACAATATATTGGTGTATTGACTGTACTAGTGTGTTATTAGTTAACTTTTAACAAGGAGGGTCACGACTACCCGCTCGTTCCGGCATCGACCTGAATCTGTCCGGCGCGCGACGAGGTGTCGGTGACGCACACCAGCACACGCGACACTCACTCAGCGCCCGTGACGCGAACCGACGGCGACACGACACTGTCCGACCCCCACGACCAGCGTGCGAACTGTGGCGTCGGGGTCCTCGTGAACCTCGACGGACGGCGCACGCACGACGTCGTCGAGGACGGGTTCGAGGTGCTGGAGAACCTCGACCACCGCGGCGCGCGCGGCGCGGAGGCCAACACCGGCGACGGGGCCGGGATGCTCGTCCAGAAGCCCCACGCCTTCTTCAGCGACGTCGTCCCCGACCTCGGCGGCCACGACGAGTACGGCGTCGGGCAGGTGTTCCTCCCGCAGGCCCCCGACCAGCGCGACCGATTGCGTGGCCTCCTTGAGAGCGCGGCCGCCGACGAGGGGCTCGAGGTGGTCGCGTGGCGCGAGGTGCCGACGGACGGCACCGGCCTCGGCGAGACGGCGCTGGAGAGCGAACCAGCCGTCTGGCAGGTGTTCGTCGAACCGACGGCCTCGCTCGCCCCCGAGGAGCTCGACACACGCCTGTACGTCCTGCGCCGGGTCGTGGAGCGGCGGGTCGACGAGCGCGACCCGCCCGGCGCGGACCGCTTCTACGTCTGCTCGCTGGACCGCCGCACCGTCGTCTACAAGGGCCTGCTGACGAACGGCCAACTCCGGTCGTACTACCCCGACCTCTCGGACGAGCGGGTCCGGACGAAACTGGTCTTCGTCCACGCGCGGTTCTCGACGAACACGCTCGGCGCGTGGGAACTGGCACACCCCTACCGGAAGGTCGTCCACAACGGCGAGGTCAACACGCTGCGGGGGAACCTCAACTGGATGGCCGCCCGCGAGTCCGACCTCGCCAGCCCCGAACTGGACGGCCACGTCGAGAAACTGACGCCCGTCACCCACGCCGACCAGAGCGACACGGCCGTCGTCGACAACGTCCTCGAACTCCTCGTGGAGGGCGGGCGCTCGCTCCCGCACGCCCTCCGGATGCTGGTTCCCGAGGCGTGGCACGGCGACGACGCCATGGACGCCGACCGGCGGGACTGGTACCGCTACCACGCGACGGTCAACGAACCGTGGGACGGCCCGCTCCTCGTGGCGGCGACGGACGGCGACCGCGTCGGTGCGGTGCTGGACCGCAACGGCCTGCGTCCCTGCCGGTACCACGTCACGACCGACGACCGACTCGTGATGGCCAGCGAGACGGGGGTCCTGGACGCCGACCCCTCCGAGGTGGTCACGAAAGACCGCCTCCGGCCGGGGCAGATGTTCTACGCCGACCCCGACGAGGGCCGCATCGTCCCGGACGAGGAGGTGTTCGACCGCCTCACCGACGAGCGGTACGGCGCGTGGGTGTCCCGCGAGCGCGTCGACCTCGCGGACCTCGTGGACGGGAGCGACCCGCCACCGTCGTCGCCGGCGGACGCCGACGTCCGCGCCCGGCAGCGAGCCTTCGGCTACACGCGCGAGCATCTGGACCGCCTCGTCGAACCGATGGCCGAGGCGGGCAGCGACCCCATCGGCGCGATGGGCAACGACACGCCGCTGTCCGTGCTCTCGGAGCGCAACAAGACCCTGTTCACGTACTTCAAACAGCTGTTCGCGCAGGTGTCGAACCCGCCGCTGGACTACATCCGCGAGGACGTCGTCACCTCCCTGTACACCCACGTCGGCCGCCAGCGGAACCTGCTCGGCGAGACGCCGGCCCACGCCAGACGGCTGTTCTGCGAGTCGCCGATACTCTCCCGGACGGAACTCGCCGCCGTCGAGCACGTCGACGAGAACGGCATCCGCGCGGCCACCATCGACCTGACCTACGAGAAGGGGGCGACGACCCTCGAGGCCGCCGTCGAACGCGTCCGCGAGGCGGCCGACGCGGCCATCGACGACGGGTGCGAGGTGCTGGTCCTCTCGGACCGGGCCGTCGGCCCCGACCGCGTGCCGATTCCGTCGTTGCTCGCCGTCGGCG
The DNA here is from genome assembly GCF_055632435.1 of Haloarcula sp. MBLA0163. Classification (NCBI taxonomy): domain Archaea; kingdom Methanobacteriati; phylum Methanobacteriota; class Halobacteria; order Halobacteriales; family Haloarculaceae; genus Haloarcula; species Haloarcula sp. MBLA0163. Next base: position 2,245,637 of record NZ_CM145745.1, on the reverse strand, counting down.
CGGTCCACCACCACCTCGTCCGCACCGGCCGTCGCACGCGCGTCGGGTTGGTCCTCGACTCCGGGCAGCCCTGTGCGGTCCACCACGTCTGCACGCTCGTCGGCTACGGGGCCGACGCGCTCTGTCCCTATCTCGCCTACGAGAGCATCGACGCGATGGTCGGGGACGGCGTGCTTGAATGCGACCGCGAAGCGGCGCTGGCGGCCTACCGGCACGCCCTCGAGGACGGCCTCCAGAAGGTGATGGCCAAGATGGGCATCTCGACGCTGTCGAGCTACAAGGGCGCGCAGGTGTTCGAGGCCGTCGGCCTGGACTCCGCGTTCGTCGCGGAGTACTTCGCGGGCACGACGGCCCGCACGGAGGGCATCGACGTCGACGACCTGGAGGCCGACGTGCTCGAACGCCACCACCACGCCTTCGAGGCCGACGCCGGCACGACCCTCGACCCCGGCGGCGAACTCTACTGGCGACGCGACGGGGAGTTCCACCAGTGGAACCCGAACACCATCGGCAAACTCCAGTACGCCGCACAGGCCGGCGACTTCGAAGCGTACCGGGAGTTCGCCGAGATGGTGAACGACCAGCAGGAACGCCTCCAGACGCTCCGGGGCCTCCTCGAACTCGACACCGAGGGCCGCGAGTCGGTCCCGCTGGACGAGGTGGAACCCGTCCACAGCATCGTCGAGCGGTTCTTCACCGCCTCGATGTCGTTCGGATCGCTCAGCGAGGAGGCCCACGAGACGCTGGCCGTCGCGATGAACCGCATCGGCGGGACCGCCTGCTCCGGCGAGGGCGGCGAACCCGTGGAGCGGTTCGGCACCGAACGCGAGTGCGGGAACAAGCAGGTCGCCTCCGGGCGGTTCGGCGTCACCGCGACGTATCTCGTCAACGCCGACCACCTCGGCATCAAGATGGCACAGGGGTCGAAACCCGGCGAGGGCGGCCACCTCCCCGGCGAGAAGGTCAACGAGATAATCGCCGAGACGCGCAACACGACCCCCGGCGTCCCGCTCATCTCGCCGCCGCCCCACCACGACATCTACTCCATCGAGGACCTCGCGCAACTCATCCACGACCTGAAGTGCGCGAACTCGGACGCCGACGTCCACGTCAAACTCGTCTCCGAGGCCGGCGTGGGCATCATCGCCGCCGGCGTCGCGAAGGCGAAGGCCGACGCCGTCCTGATTAGCGGCCAGTCGGGCGGCACCGGCGCGTCGCCGAAGACGAGCATCAAGTCAGCCGGCCTCCCGTGGGAACTGGGCGTCGCCGAGGCCAATCAGGTGCTCCGGGCGAACGACCTGCGCTCGCGCATCCGGGTGCGCGTCGACGGCGGCATGAAGACCGGCCGCGACGTCGTCGTGGCGGCGCTGCTGGGCGCCGAGGAGTACGGCTTCGGGACCGCGCCGCTCGTGACCTGTGGCTGTATCATGCTCCGGAAGTGCCACTGCAACACCTGCTCGGTCGGCGTCGCCACGCAGGACCCGGACCTCCGGGAGAAGTTCCCCGGCCGACCCGAGTACGTCGTGAACTACGTGACCTGCATCGCACAGGAGGTCCGGGAGTACATGGCCGCGCTGGGCGTCCGGTCGATGGACGAACTCGTCGGTCGCGTGGACCTGCTCTCCCAGCGCGAGGTGACCCACGAGCGCGCCGACTCCGTGGACCTCTCGGCGCTGCTGACCGTCCCCGAGGGCGGCGAGCGGCGACAGACCCGGACACAGGACCACGGACTCGACGGGAAACTCGACCACGAACTCCTCGACCGGGCCAGACCGGCGCTGGAACGCGGCGAGTCCGTCGACGTCTCGCTCCCGATTCGCAACCGGGACCGGACCGTCGGGGCGATGCTGAGTTCCGAAGTCGCCGCCCGCTACGGCGAGGCCGGCCTCCCCGACGACACTGTCACCGTCGACTTCGACGGGTCGGCCGGTCAGAGCTTCGGTGCCTTCCTCGCGTCGGGGGTCACCCTCTCGCTGTCCGGCGACGCCAACGACTACGTCGGGAAGGGCCTCTCCGGCGGGAAACTCGTCGTGCGGACGCCGGCCGAGGCGGCCTACGACGCGACGGACAACGTCGTGGTCGGCAACGTCGCGCTGTACGGCGCGACGGACGGCGAGGCCTACGTCAACGGCGTCGCCGGCGAGCGCTTCGCCGTCCGGAACTCCGGCGTGACGGCGGTCGTCGAGGGCGTCGGCGACCACGGCTGTGAGTACATGACCGGCGGCGTCGTCGTCGTGCTGGGCGAGACCGGCCGGAACTTCGCCGCAGGGATGTCCGGCGGCGAGGCGTACGTCCTCGACAGGGACGGCGCGTTCCGCGACCGGGTCAACACCGGGATGGTCCACTTCGAACCGCTGGACGACCGGGACCGCCGCCTCGTCGAGCGCATGGTCGAGAACCACTACCGCTACACCGGCAGTGACCGCGCCCGCGAGGTACTGGACGACTGGGAGACGGCCGTCGCCCAGTTCGTGAAGGTGATGCCCGACGCTTTCGCCGCCGTGCTGGACGACCGACTCGCCGAGGGCGAGGACCCGCGGGCGTCGCTCCCGCCGGAACCGGCGGCCGCCGCAGAACGGGTGACCACGGATGACTGAGCCACATCCGAACGGCTGGCGCGACCACGACCGGGCCGACATCGAGAAGCGCGACCCCGCGGAGCGGGCCGACGACTTCGACGAGATATGGCAGGAGACGTGGGACGCCGAGACGCTCCGCGAGCAGGGCGAACGGTGCATGGACTGTGGCGTCCCCACCTGCATGAGCGGGTGCCCCATCGGCAACGTCGTCCCCGAGTGGAACGACCTCGTCTACCGCGACGACTGGAAGCGGGCGCTCGAACGGCTCCACGAGACGAACAACTTCCCGGAGTTCACGGGCTACACCTGTCCGGCCCCCTGCGAGAGCGCCTGCGTCCTCGCGTACAACGACGACCCGGTGACCATCAAGAGCATCGAGCGCGCCATCGTCGACGTCGGGTGGGCGGAGGGGTGGATTACGCCCGACCCACCCGACGAGCGCACGGGCTATCACGTCGGCGTCGTCGGGAGCGGCCCGGCGGGGCTGGCCGCCGCCCAGCAACTCGCCCGCGTGGGCCACCGCGTCACGGTGTACGAGCGCGACGACGCGGTCGGCGGCCTCATGCGCTACGGCATCCCCGACTTCAAGTTCCGGAAGTCCCGCATCGACCGCCGAACCGACCAGATACGTGCCGAGGGCGTCACGTTCGAGACGGACACCGAAGTCGGGACCGACGTCGCGGCCGACGCCCTCGTCGCGGACCACGACGCGGTCTGTCTCGCCGTCGGCGCACAGCGCCAGCGCGACATCGACCTGCCCGGGCGTGACCTCGACGGTATCCACTTCGCGATGGAGTATCTCCGCCAGACCAACCGCGAACAGGCGGGCGAGGACGCCGCGCGGATTCCCGTCGCGGGGCGCGACGTCGTGGTGCTCGGCGGGGGTGACACCGGGGCCGACTGCGTGGCGACGGCCCACCGACACGGGGCGTCACAGGTCGTCCAGATCGGCATCCGGGAGCGACCACCCGAGGAACGACCACCGAAGAACCCGTGGCCCGAGCAACCGAAGACCTATCACGAGACGTACGCACAGGAGGAGGGCGGGACCGAGGCGTTCGGCGTCGACACGCAGGCGTTCCTCGACACCGACGGCGACGGCCACGTCGACTGCCTCGACGCCGAGCGGGTCGAGTGGAGCTACGACGACAGCGGCGAACGCGCCGAGAAGACCGTCGTGGACCCCTCGCTGGAGATCTCCGCCGACGTCGTGTTCGTCGCCATCGGCTTCACCGGCCCGACGAACAACCCGCTCGGGGAACTGGGCGTCGAACGGGCCGCCGACGGGACGTTCGAGACGGACGAGCGGAAGATGACGGCCGTCGACGGCGTGTTCGCGGCCGGCGACGCGACCCGCGGGCAGTCCCTCGTCGTCTGGGCCATCGGCGAGGGCCGAGACGCCGCCCGTCACATCGACGCCTACCTCACCGGCGAGTCGGACCTGCCGCCGAGTCTGGAGACGGACAACCCGGCGTTGCTCTAGTCCGGGGCGAGCGCCTTCTCGACGCGAACCCGCTGGACCTCGTCGTCTCGCTCGCCCGTCCCGTCGCGCTCGAACCCACGACTCTCGAAGAAGCCGACGGCGGTCCGCGGCACGGCAGCGGAGAGTCGGTCGCGGCCCGCCTCGCGTGCCTCCCGCTCCAGCCGGTTCAGCAGGGCACTCCCACATCCCCGTCCCTGGTGTTCGGGCGCGGTGTACAGCGCACCTATCTCGCCCGTCTCGGTGTTCACGGCGCCGTAACCGACGGCCGTGACGTCGCTCTCGCCGGCGAGGACGACCCACGCCGGGTCGGTGACCCACTCTCGCAGACGGGCGTCCGGCGACGCCACGAGGTCCGCGAACGCCGCGCGGTCGTACTCGCCGGTGAACGCGGCCTCGATGGCCTGTCTGCGTATCACGTCGAGCGCGGGGACGTCGGCGGCGGTGGCTTCGCGGACGTTCATACGTGGTCGGACGGCGCGGCGCCCGTCGTCGGCACTTCGACCGCCTGCGGGTTGACGCTATCGCCCGGTCACTGGGCCGGCCGCCGACCGCGACCTGGCCCAGCGGTAGCCGTAGACGCCCGCCTCCGCCAGGAGCCACCCGACCAGCAGCAGGCCCGCCAGCGCGGCGTAGAACAGGCCCCACCCGCTCATCCACACCGGGCGGAGCCACGGCGCGTAGTGGCCCCAGAGGGTCCCGAGCTCCTCGCCGACGCCGGACAGCGGCGTCCCGGCGACCGTCGCGGTGATGAACGTCCCGACGCTCGTCTGCTGGCCGCTTCCGGCGACCAGTCCCGCGCTCCCGGTTATCTCGTAGGTCCCGGTCGCGTTCTGCTCGCGGATGGTCGGGCCGTTCGAGCCGTCGCCGTGGGCCACGCGCTCGGCGTCGTAGGGCCCCCACGTCGCGTAGTACTCCCAGACGATCTCGCCGGTCGGCGTCACCTCGATGACGCGGTGGTTCAGCGTGTCCGTGATGAGCGTGTTGCCGTTCGGGAGCCGGTCGGCGTCCCGGGGCCAGTTCAGCGAGTCGGACCCGACGGACCACGTTCTGGTCCACGTCCCGTTCGTGTACGCGTACTCGACGACGCGGTTGTTGCCGCTGTCGGCGACGAGCATCGTCGGCGTCCCGTTCTCCCCTTCGAGGTAGTCCGGGTTGTGCTGTTCGCGGAGGACGCTGTAGTCGTCGTCCGACCCGAGTCGCATGTCGATGGCCTTCGTCGTCCGGTTGATGAGTAGCACCTGGTCGAAGTTCCGCGGCGAGATCAGGAACTGGTCGTCGCCGACGGCGTCGACGTCGTTGCTGTGGCTCCAGTCGTGGTTCATCCCCCCGTCGGTGCTGTTCGGGAGGTGGTTCCGGTAGCGCCAGCGCCACGTCACCGACTCCGTCGTCAGGTTGTAGACGACGATCTCGTCGTTCGACACCTTCCGGCTCTCGTTCCACGCCCGCATGTGCGAGACGACCAGCGCGGTGTCGTTGAGCTTGTCCACGTCGTGGGTGTCCTCGTAGGGTAGCAGCTGCTCCCACTCGCGCTCTTTCGTCTCGGGGTCCAGTTCGTAGACCAGGGTGTTGCCCGAGCGTGGCGAGACGACCAGCAGGTTCCCGTTGGGCAGCGGGTCGACGTCGAAGAACCACGCGTCGGTGCCCTGTCGGCTCTGGTAGGTCCAGTTCAGCCCGCCGCGTTCGTCCAGCGCCACGAGCCGCGCCGGCTTCTTCGGGTTCGTGTTGCCCCGGAACGTGTAGCCCTGCGTACTGACGACAGTCGTCCCGTTGGCCGGGTCGGTCACCGTGCCGCGCTGGAGCGACCCCGTGTCGCTCGGTTCGTAGGTCAGGGCGCTGGCGACCGACGGCGTGAGCAACGCGAGGACGAGCAACAGGACGACGCCACGGGCGAGCGTACGGCGCGAGGGACGACCGGAGAGCACACTCCTTTTCCGGGGGTCCCGGGATTAAACGCTTCGAGAATTGGTGGACGGTCGGTCGTCGGTTACGCTCCGGTTGCTCGCCGGTTGTACACGACCGGTCCGAACTCCGATGCCCTCTTGTCGCCCTCGGCCGAACCTCGCGCATGGAGCGACGCACCGTCAGGGCACTCCGTGCCACCGTCGCCGCCCTGGTCCTCGCCACGGCCGCGTTCCACCTCTGGTGGGGCCTGCCGCGGAGCATCGTCTACTTCCAGGCCTACGGCCTGTTCCCGGCGGGCGGTATCGTCCCGGACCCGCGGCCGTACCTGTTCGTCGTCTTCGCGGTGGTCCTGCTGTCCGGCCCCTACCTCGTGACCCGCCGGGTCGTCAGCCTGCGAACCGCGTACGTCGGGGGGACCGTCCTGCTCCTCGGCTCTATCGCCGCGTGGGTGTTCTGGCACGCGACCGGTCACGGGGCCTTCCTCGCCGACGGGGTCCGGGCCGCGTCCACCGGCGGCGGCCACAGTCACGGGAGCCAGAGTACGGTGTTCCTCATCCTCGACCACTTCGACACGGAACCGCTGGAGACGGCCATCAAGACCATCGAGTTCCTCGGCGTCGCCGTCTTCGTGACGCTCCTCTGGAAGGACCCCGCTATCGTTCCGACGGACCGCGCAGAACCGGCCGAGACCGACAGCGCCAGCGAGGGTTAGGCGTCCGTCGCCGTCGACCGGTCGGTGACGGTGACGGTCTCCGACCGCTGGCCGTCGGGCCACGACAACACGAGGTCGTACTCCTCGCCGGCCAGTCGGTCCAGCGGTGCCCCGTCGCTGGCACTCCACGTTATCCGTGTGCTGAAGCTGACGCTCTCACCGGCCGCCACGTCGCGTTCCAACAGCGTCGGCCACACCGTCGCCCGCGGGACGGTCGCCCGGAACGTTCCCGGTCCCGTCCCCACGTTCGCGACGGTGAGGTCGGCGACCAGCGAGTCGTCGGGCGACACGGTGTCGGGGACCGCGAACTCGCGCACCGCGAACGACGGGTCGCCGGTCAGTCGCTCGCGCCGCGTCTGTGGGAGGTCGTGTGACCACGCCTCGCCGTATTCGAGCGTCGCACTGTCCACGGTGTCGCGCACGTCGACGACGAACCCGGTGACCGTCTCGTCGTCGGCGACGCGGTCGGTCGAGTTCGCGATGGTCTCGAAGTCCGCGTAGGTGTCCGCGGGCGGTTTCGGGGCGTACCGCTCGCCGTCGACGACCAGCGAGAACGCCTCCGGGTCGACGCGGCTCTCGTCGACGTAACTGGCGAACACCAGTTGGGTCCCGTCGGGCGACCCCGAGACCATCCGACTGTCCACCATCGCGGTGTGGACGACGCTGTCGGTCACCCAGACCGTGCCGAGGTCGGGCGTCACGGCGTCGGTCTGTTCTACGGCGGTCGTCGTGGTGACGGTCCGTTCAGCCGTGGTCGTCGTCTCTGTCGCGGGCGGGTCGTCCCCGGTCCCGAGACACCCGCCGGTGGCGAGCAACGCGGTACAGGCCGCGAGGACCGAGCGGCGAGAGCGCTGGGAGGGCATACACCGCGGCTACCGAGGGTGGCGGTAAATATCTTCTATCGGACGTCACCGCGATTCGAGAGAAGCCGCTCGGCGAGTAGTCCGCTACTCCTCGTCCAGTTCCTCGCGCAGCATCCCGTTGACCTCGCCGGGGTCCGCGCTCCCGCCGGTCTTCTGCATCACCTGGCCGACGAGGAAGTTCAGGGCGCCGCCCTCACCGCTGTGGTAGTCCTCGACGGCGTCGGGGTTCTCGTCGATGGCCGCTTCGACGGCCTGCTGGACCTCGTCGCCGGAGGTCTTGCCGAGGCCCTCTCGCTCGACGACGGCGTCGGGGTCGTCGCCCTCGTCCAGCATCTCCCGGAGGACCGTCTCGCGGGCGTTCTTCGCGGTGATCTCGTCCTCGGTGACGAGTTCGACGAGGCGCGTGACCTCGTCGAAGCGGTCGTCGACGTCGGTGATCGCCATGTCGCGGTAGTTCAGTTCCCCGAGGAGGTTGTCGGCCACCCACGTCGCGGCGAGGTCGGCGTCGAAGCGCTCGGCGACGCTCTCGAAGAAGTCCGCGACCTGTTTCGTGCTGGTGAGCTTCGAGGCGGCCTCGTCGGAGAGGCCGTACTCGGCGACGAACCGCTCGCGCCGGGCGTCGGGCAGTTCCGGGATGGCGATCTCCTCTTTCCAACTCGACACGCGGAGCGGCGGGATGTCGGCCTCGCGGAAGTAGCGGTAGTCCTTCTCCTCCTCCTTCGAGCGCATGGAGACGGTGTTGCCGTGGGTCTCGTTGAAGTGCCGGGTCTCCTGTTCGACGGCGCGGCCCGACTGGATGAGCTTCCGCTGGCGGGAGGCCTCGAAGGAGAGGGCCTGTTCGGCGCCCTTGTGGCTGGAGATGTTCTTGACCTCGGTGCGGTTCGCGTCCTCCAGCACGGACTCGTCGATGGCGCCGTCGTCGCCGACCTCGTCGGCGTCGACCATCGAGAGGTTGGCGTCGATGCGGAGGCTGCCGTCCCGCGTGGCGTCGAAGACGCCGAGATACTCGAGGACCTCCTCCAGCTTCTCGAGGAAGGCGCGCACCTCGCTCGGGTCGCGGAAGTCGGGCTCCGTGACGATCTCCATCAGCGGCGTCCCGGCGCGGTTGTAGTCGATGAGGGTGTAGTCCGCGCGCTCGATAGAACAGGTCCGAGATTCCAGCGGGCCGGTCCCCTCGCGGACGTGCTTGATGGAGCCGGGGTCCTCCTCCAGGTGCGCGCGGCGGATGTCGACGCTCCGGCGTTCGCTCTCGACGCTGAACTCCAGTTCGCCGTCCTGACAGATGGGGGCGTCGTACTGCGTTATCTGGAAGTTCTTCGGCAGGTCGGGGTAGTAGTAGTTCTTCCGGTGGAAGGTGGTCTCCTCGGGGATGTCGGCGTCGATGGCCTTCCCCACCTTCACGGCCGCCTCGACGGCGCCCTCGTTGACGACCGGGAGGGCGCCCGGGAGGCCCAGACAGACCGGGCAGGTCTGGGTGTTCGGCTCGTCGGTCGGCTCGGTCGAGCACCCGCAGAATATCTTCGTCTCCGTCTCCAGCTGGACGTGGACCTCCAGCCCGATGACGGCCGCGAGTTCGTGGGACTCGGCGGCTTGCGCAGTCATTACCCGTCGTTCGGCGTCGGCTGGCTAAAGGGTAACGACCCCCGGCGGCGTCGCGCCGTCGCTGCGCGCACCCGTCTCCACCGATAGACATATTGGGGCCGGAATAGTTAGTCAAATAACATGAGCTCGACCCAGTCCGTACTGGAGCACCACCTCGAGATGTTCGGCGAGGGCGACCTCGACGGCCTGATGAGCGACTACGCGGACGACGCCGTCTTCATATCGGCGGCCGGTGTCCTCGACGGTCACGACGAGATACGGGAGATGTACGTCGACCTCCTCGACGAGTTCGACGACCCGTCGGTGTCGTTCTCGCTCGACGAACAGATCGTCGAAGACGAGTACGCCTACATCGTCTGGCACGCGGAGACCCCCGAGAACGTCTACGAGTACGCGTCGGACACGTTCGTGATTCGCGACGGGGAAATCGTCACCCAGACGCTGGCCACGGACGTCTCGCCGAAGCACTGAGCCGTCGTCCGAGCGGAGCGACCGGCTCCAGCTTCCAACCGTCGTTCTCGAGCGGTGGCGGTACCCGAGTCGACACCCACGGCGCCGGTGACCAGGTCCGTGTGACTGGCCGCCGTCTCGTCCTTCCGCATTGTGAACGAACAATCAACTCCGTACCTATACGCAATAATAAGTTAGCTATTTTACACTTCTGCGAGAACACCTGTCGGACCCACCGCAGTGACTGCAGTTGCCGACGCCGACGCCTTCGCGGGTTCGGGATAGGGCGGCGACAGACCAAGCGACTCACACACGACATCCATGCAATCATACCGACGCGACGTACTGAAAGCGACAGGCGGGACACTGACGGCGGCCGGAGCCATCGGCGGTGTCCAGGCACAACAAGACGACGGTGGACAGACGGACGACGGACAACAGGGTGACGGCGGACAGCAGGGCGACGCGGACCTGTTGGCGAACACGTGGATGCACTCGGGCGGGACGACGCCGTTCCGGGGCGCACACGGCCACCGGAACTGGAGTCCCTGGCCCATCGCCCGACGGGCTGAGATGCTCAACGAGACGGGGTTCAACGCCATCGGTCTCATCGCGCCGGACATCCAGCACATCCTCGACTTCGAGTTCGCGGCCGAGAACCGGACGCAGGGCCTCCAGCGACTGAACAGCGTCCTCCAGCAGAACGACATCGACTTCGTCGAACTGGAGTTCCTCACCGAGTGGCCCCTCGCGATGAACGACCCGCGCCGACAGGCCGAACAGGAGACGCGCCAGTTACTGCTCGAAGCAGCCGACATCCTCGACGCGAACCACGTCAAAATCGGGAACATCAACGGCTATCCGGTGGCGATGGAGGACCTCCAGCAGCGGTTCGCACAGGTGAGCGACCAGTTCGCACAGGTCGACACCGAAGTCGGAATGGAGTTCTTCCCGGTCGACCCCAACGTCCAGACCATCCCGCAGGCGCTCGAAGCCACCTCACAGACCGACAACGGCGGCCTCTATCTGGACCTGTGGCACAACATGAAGCTCGGCGTGGACTTCGAGAACATCCGGTCGCTCTCCGGCGGTGACATCGTGGCCGTGGAGTTCCAGGACGGCTACATGGAGACGACGATGTCGTTCCTCGAGGAGACCATCAACCTGCGGAAGCTCCCGGGCGAGGGCGAGTTCCCCATCTCCGACTGGGTGAGCGCCGTCCGCGACGGCGGGTTCGACGGGCCGTGGGGCCTCGAGATCCTCTCCGAGGAGTTCCGTCGCTTCGAGATGGTCGACGCGTACCCGCGCGCCTACGAGGCCGGCGCACAGTACGTGCAGTAGTCGCTTCCTCTCTCTTTCACCTTCCGCGTCGGAGCGGGCCGACGCGGCCGCTCAGACGTACTGGTCGGCCGCGTCGAGGTGCTCGGCGAGCGTCCCGAGGAACCGGGCGGCGTCCGCCCCGTCGACGACCCGGTGGTCGAAGCTCAGGTCCAGCGGCAGCTGCCGCCGGAAGGCGACGCCGCCGTCGCCGTCCCGGGTGGCCCGCTCGGTGACGCGCCCGATTCCGAGGATGGCGACTTCGGGCGGGTTGATGACGGGGTCGAACGAGTCGACGCCGAGCGGACCGAGGTTCGACACGGTGAACGTCCCCCCGCGGAACGTGCTCATCGTGTAGTCGCCGTCCCTGACGCGCTCGGTCAACGCCCGCCGCTCGCTCGCGAGGTCCCCCGTCGACTTCGACCCGACGTCGGCGACGACGGGCGTGACGAGGCCGTCCTCGATAGCCACCGCGACGCCGACGTTGTGCTCCTCGTAGAGGACGTGCGTCCCGTCCTCGAAGGTGGCGTTGAACGCGGGGTGTTCGTCGAGGGTGTCCGAGAGCGCGGCGAGGAGCACGTCGACCATGGAGGGACTGACGCCCGCCTCGGTCTCCGCGGCGTCGACGGCACCCAGCAGCGCCTCCGCGTCCACGTTGCGGGTGACCGTCACGTGGACGGCCTCCCGATAGCTCTCCTGTAACCGACTGGCGATGGTCTTGCGCATCGGACTCAGTGACCGCTCCTCGCTGACGGTCCGTGCCGCGGCCTCGTCGCCGCTCATGCCGGGGCCACCCACGCGAGCGTGTCCCCGCGCGTGAACTCGTCGTCCTCGCCGCGGACGACTTCGTCAAGCGTCCCGTCGGTCGGCGCGAGCACGTCGAGGCTCACCTTCTCTATCTGGACCTCACAGAGGCTCTCGCCCTCGGTGACTGCGGCGCCCTCCCGGGCGAACCAGTTGACGACGACGCCCTCGTCGCTGTCGGCGTCGTCCGGCCACTCCCCGACCGTCACCTCGACCCTGTCTGCGTCCCCGCTCATCGGTCACTGGGTCCGTTCGACCGCCGCTTCGATATCGCCCACGTCGGGGACGACCTCGTTCTCCAGGGGCCGGGAGTACGGAATCGGCACGTCCGGGATGGCGAGGCGCTCCACGCTGTCGAGCGACGCCAGCGACTCCTCGGCGACGCTGGCGACAATCTCGCCGGTGACGCCAAAGGAGCGGTAGTCCTCGTCGACGACGACGAGGTTCCCGGTCTTCTCGACGGACTCGACGACGGTGTCGGTGTCCAGCGGGACCAGCGAGCGCAGGTCGACGACCTCCGCGCTGACGCCGTCGTCGGCCAGCGACTCGGCCGCCTCCAGCGCCCGGTGGACGTGCAGGCCGAGGGTGACGATGGTCACGTCGTCGCCCTCGCGTTTCACGTCGGCGCGGCCGAAGGGGATGGTGTAGTCCTCCTCGGGGACGGGCGTCTTCGGCCCGTCGGGGGCCGGGAGCCACCCGATGCCCATCAGGCGCTTGTGGAACATGTACATCACCGGGTCGTCGTCCCGGATGGCGTTGTGCATCAGCCCCTTCGCGTCGTACGCCGTCGACGGCACGACGACCTTCAGTCCGGGCACGTGCGCGAAGGTCCCGTACAGCGTCTGGGAGTGCTGGGCGGCGTCGTTGTAGGTGCCGCCCACGGCGGCCGTCAACACGAGCGGAACGCTCACGTTGCCGCCGCTCATGTACGTGTTCTTCGCCATCTGGTTGTAGATCTGGTCCATCGCGACGCCGAAGAAGTCGACGAACATCAGTTCGGCGATGGGCCGCATCCCCTCCTGTGCGGCGCCGACGGCCGCCCCGAGGTAGGCCGTCTCGCTGATGGGGACGTCCATGATGCGGTCGTAGCCGAACTCGTCTAGGAGGCCCTGCGTGGAGTCGAAGATGCCGCCGTAGTCGGCGACGTCCTCGCCCATGTAGAACACCTCCTCGTTCTCGCGCATCTCGTGGGCGATGGCCTCGACCATCGCCCGGCTCATCGTCAGGTCGCGTTCGACGACCTTCGAGCGTTCTTGCTGTGCCATCAGTCGTCACCTCCCGCGAGGTCGTACTCCGGTTCCGTGTCTGTCACGCCGCTCGGTGGGTTGACGAACACGTCCTCGTGTGCCGCGCTCGGGTCCGGTTCCGGCTGGTCTTTCGCGAACTCGATGGCGTCCTCGACGCGCTCGTGCGCGTCGTCACGCATCTCCTCGATACTCTCCTCGTCGACGCCGTGTGCCTGCAGGTCGGCCTCCAGTCTGGCGATGCTGTCTCGCGCGGCGGCCGCTTCCTGGTCCTCTTCCGGGCGGTAGCTCTCCGGGTCGCCCATGAAGTGGCCCATCCGCCGGTGGACCTGCACCTCCATGAGCGTCGGCCCGTTCCGGTCGCGGGCGCGGCCGATGGCCTCCTTCGCGGCGTCGTAGATAGCGACGGCGTCGTCGTGGTCGACGCGGACGCCCGGCATGTCGAACCCACCGGCCCGTTGGGCCCCGTTCTCGACGTCGGTGACCCGGCCCTTGGGCATGCTGATGGCCCAGTCGTTGTCCTCGACGACGAAGACGACCGGCAGGTCGTGGACCGCCGCGAAGTTCAGCGACTCCAGGAACGCCCCCTGGTCGATGGCGCCCTCGCCGAGGTAGGCGACGGCGACGCTGTCGGTGTTGCGCTTCTTCGCCGCCAGTCCCGCACCGGCCGCGGGCGGACACCCCTCCGCGATGATGCCGCTACACGCGAACCCCACGTCGGGGTCGAACAGGTGCATGTGGCCGCCCTTACCTTTGCCGAGACCCGTCTCGCGGCCGAATATCTCCGCGGTCATCCGTTCGAGGTCGACGCCTTTCGCGATGGCGACGTGGTGGGGCCGGTGCGGTGCCGTCACCGTGTCGTCGTCACGCAGGTGCTGGCAGACGCCCGCGCCGGACGCTTCGTGACCGGCGGCGAGGTGCAGCTCGCCGGGAATCGGCCCCGCCGAGATGTCGAACGCCGGCTGTTTCCCCTCCAGATACTCCTCCTGCAACCGCTCCTCGTAATGGCGCGCCGTCACCATGTCGACGTACATCTCTCGTAGTTCGTTAACTGATACCATGGTAGCCCACCGTGAAGCTTAGATTGAATTACACATAACGCTAGGGGGTCCGACCGACCCCCGCTGGGGCCACTTCTCTCTCATCGGTCACTATCAGCCGTTCGAACATTGGATTCCGGCCGGCGGGACCGGTCCCCACCGAGCCCGTCTCCGAGGGCCCTACTGCGGCTTTCGGCGTTCGTGGCGAAGTATCAAATTAACTGTCAATGTCTGACGTAAGTTTATCACGATAGCGTGGCTGGGATTGTGATATGTGCGGTAACCGCGTCGAGGAACTAGAAGAGCAGGTTCAGGAACTGCAGGCCTCGGTCGAGGGGCTGACCGACGAACTCGTCGAGTGCAAGGTTCGTCTCCGCGAACTCGAGAACACCGTCGACGAGGACAGCGGGTTCGGGGCCGACGCCCACAAGGGCAACGCCCAGAACGACGCCGCAGCGCCCGAGGAACCGACGACCAACGAGGACGAGATTCTGGCGCCAGAGGCCGACACACCTAACACGGAGGCCACCGACGACACCGACAAGGAGGCCGAGGCCGCGTCCGAGTCGGAGTCCGAGGAGGACTCCGGCTCCGACATCATCGTCGCGTAGGAGACGGCCAACCACCGTATGCATATCAAAGAGCTCGTCCTCGACAACTTCAAGAGCTTCGGGCGGAAGACTCGCATCCCGTTCTACGAAGATTTCACCACCATCAGCGGCCCGAACGGCTCCGGGAAGTCGAACATCATCGACGCCGTCCTGTTCGCGCTCGGACTCGCCCGCACGTCGGGCATCCGCGCGGAGAAACTGACAGACCTCATCTACAACCCCGGGCACGCAGACGAGGACGTCGACGTCTCGGGCGAGCGTCAGGCCAGCGTCGAGGTCATCCTCGCCAACGAGGACCGGACCCTCGACCGGGCGCAGGTCGTCAACGCCGCCGGCACCGAGGACGTCGGCGACGTCGACGAGATAGCCATCAAGCGCCGGGTGAAGGAGACCGAGGACAACTACTACTCGTACTACTACATCAACGGCCGCTCGGTCAACCTCTCGGACATCCAGGATTTACTCGCCCAGGCAGGCGTCACGCCCGAGGGGTACAACGTCGTCATGCAGGGCGACGTCACCGAGATAATCAACATGACGCCGGGGTCGCGTCGAGAGATTATCGACGAGATAGCCGGCGTCGCCCAGTTCGACCAGAAGAAGGCCGACGCCTTCGAGGAACTGGAGGTCGTCGAGGAGCGCATCGACGAGGCGGAGCTCCGCATCGAGGAGAAACAGACCCGGCTCGACCAGCTCGAAGACGAACGCGAGACGGCCCTGGAGTACCAGTCGCTCCGCGAGGAGAAAGAGGAGTACGAGGGGTACCGCAAGGCCGCCGAGCTCGAGGACAAGCGCGACGAACTCGACGCCGTCGAGGCCCGCATCGCCGAGCTGGAGGCCGAACTCGCGGACCTGCAGGCGGA
The DNA here is from genome assembly GCF_055632435.1 of Haloarcula sp. MBLA0163. NCBI lineage: Archaea > Methanobacteriati > Methanobacteriota > Halobacteria > Halobacteriales > Haloarculaceae > Haloarcula > Haloarcula sp. MBLA0163. The sequence goes on along the minus strand of NZ_CM145745.1, from coordinate 2,230,167 downwards.
ACTCGACGCCCGACAGGGCAAGGTCGTCCGTCTCGAGGACGAACTCCACGGACTCAACCAGGAGATAGAGCGCAAGGGCGAGGACGAGCAACTCGCCATCAAGCGCGACATCGAGGAGATAAAGGGCGATATCTCGCGGCTCGAAGACAAGATAGCGACCGCCGAGGAGGCCGTCGAGGACGCCGAGAACGAGCGCCGACAGGCGTTCGTCCAGATAGACCGCAAGCAGGAGACCATCGACGACCTCGAGTCGGACATCCGCGAGACGAAAGTCGAGAAGTCCAACGTCAAGGCCGACGTCGCCGAGAAGGAGGCCGAACTGGCCGACGTCCAGCAGCGAATCGACGACATCGGCGAGGAGTTCGAGGAGATAAAGGACGAACTCGAGACGAAGCGCGACCGCCTCGAACAGCTCAAGAGCGAGCGCAACGACCTCCAGCGCGAGCAGGACCGCCTGCTCGACGAGGCCCGCCGCCGCTCCAACGAGGAGGACGAGAAGCGGACCGCCATCGAGGAGGCCGAGGCGGAGATACCGGAGCTCGAGGCCGACATCGAGGACCTGGAGTCCGAACTGGCGAAGGCCCAGAAGAACAAGGACACCATCGGCGAGGTGGTCGACGACCTGCGCGCCGAGAAGCGGGAACTCCAGTCGGACCTAGACGACCTCGAAGACGAGATCAGCGCGAAACAGCAGGAGTACGCCCAGCTCGAGGCGAAGGCCGGCGAGGACGGCGACTCCTCCTATGGCCGCGCGGTGACGGCCATCCTGAACGCCGACCGCGAGGGGGTCCACGGCACCGTCGGACAGTTGGGCGGTGTCGACCCCGAGTACGCGACGGCCTGTGAGACGGCCGCCGGCGGGCGGCTCGCCCACGTCGTCGTGGACGACGACGGCGTCGGCCAGTCCTGCATCGAGTACCTCAAGGCCCGGAACGCCGGGCGAGCGACGTTCCTGCCCATCACGCAGATGCAGAACCGCTCGCTCCCGTCGCTGCCGAGCGCCGACGGCGTGGTCGACTTCGCTTACAACCTCGTGGACTTCGACCCCGAGTACGCGGGCATCTTCTCGTACGTCCTCGGCGACACCGTGGTCGTCGACAGCATGGACACCGCCCGCGACCTGATGGGCGACTACCGCATGGTGACGCTGGACGGCGACCTCGTCGAGAAGTCAGGTGCCATGACCGGTGGGTCGTCGTCGGGGACCCGCTACTCCTTCTCCGGCGGCGCCGGGCAACTCGAACGGGTCGCACAGCGCATCAACGAACTCGAGGACGAACGCGCCGACGTGCGCGACGACCTGCGGGACGTCGAGGACCGACTCGACGACGCCCGCGACCGCGAGTCCGACGCGACCGAGCAGGTCCGGGACATCGAGACGAGCATCGAGCGCAAGGAGACCAGACTCACGGAGACCCGCGAGCGCATCGAGGCGCTCGAGGCCGACCTCGAGGACATCGCCGCCGACCGCGAGGCCGTCGCCGACGAGATGGACGAACTGGAGGCCGACATCGAGGCCAAGAACGAGGCCATCGCCGAGGTCGAGGCGGCCATCGACGACCTGGAGACGGAGGTACAGGACTCGGACCTGCCGGACCTCACCGACGAACGCGAGGCCATCGAGAACGAGATAGACACGCTGGAGGACCGCCTCGACGACCTCGACGCCCAACTCAACGAACTCCAGCTGGAGAAGCAGTACGCCGAGGACGCCATCGAGGACCTCCACGACGACATCGAGGCCGCACAGAACCGCAAGGCCGAGAAGGAAGAGCGCATCGCCGAACTGGAAGCACAGGTCGAGGAGAAGCAGGCACGCAAAGCCGAGAAAGAGCAGGAGGTCGCCGAGCTGGAGGACGAACTCGCCGACCTGAAGGCGGAGCGCGAGGACCTCCGCGAGGACCTCCAATCCGCGAAGGAGGCCCGCGACGAACAGCAGTCGAAGGTCACCGACGTCGAACGTGACCTCGAAGACGAACGCGAGGACGAGGAGCGACTGGCGTGGGAGATAGACGAACTCGAAGCGCAGGTCGGCGACTACGACCCCGAGGACGTCCCCGACCACGACACCGTCGAGGCCGAGATCGAACGGCTGACCGCCGAGATGGAGGCCTTAGAGCCGGTCAACATGCGCGCCATCGAGGAGTACGACCGCGTGGCCGACGACCTCGCGGACCTCGAGGACCAGAAGGAGACGCTGGTCGAGGAGGCCGAGGGCATCCGGGACCGCATCGACACCTACGAGGCCCGCAAGAAGGAGACGTTCATGGAGTCGTTCGAGGCCATCAACGACCAGTTCGAGGACATCTTCGAGCGCCTCTCCAGCGGGACCGGGCACCTCCACCTGGAGAACGAGGACGACCCATTCGAGGGCGGCCTGACGATGAAGGCCCAGCCCGGCGACAAGCCCATCCAGCGGCTGGCGGCGATGTCCGGCGGCGAGAAGTCCCTGACGGCGCTGGCGTTCATCTTCGCCATCCAGCGGCACAACCCCGCGCCGTTCTACGCGCTGGACGAGGTCGACGCCTTCCTCGACGCCGCGAACGCCGACCTCGTCGGCGAGATGGTCGACGAACTCGCCGGCGACGCCCAGTTCGTCGTCGTCTCGCACCGCTCGGCACTGCTCGAACGCTCGGAACGGGCCATCGGCGTGATGATGCAGGGCGACAACGTCTCGGCCGTGACCGGTATCGACCTCTCGGGCGAGGGGCCCGACGACGAGGAGGCGGTGGTGAGCGATGACTAGCGAGGGGCCGCCGGAGCGAAGCGACGGGGGGTCCTCGGAGACGTCCAGCGGGGAGCGGAGCGACCCGCGAGACGCCACCGACGACATCCCGCTGGACATCACGGGGCACGAGGACCGCGAGCCGCCACGCGGCTCGAAGCAGTCGCGCGGGGAGGGGACCGACCCGCAAGACCGCGAGCCGCCGGGCGAGTCGGCGTCGTCGCTGTTCGGGGACGACGCCGAAGACGCTGACGAGGACGACACTCCCGAGGACGTTGAGTTGCTGAACGAGGCGGGCGACGCGGACGGCGACGACGAGGACGTCGCCGAACCCGTCGAGGTGCTCGTCCAGCTGGCCGACGACGGCGAGATAGACCCCTGGGACATCGACGTCGTGGAGGTCACCGACAAGTTCCTCGCCCGCATCGACGAGGGGGACCTTCGCACCGGCGGGCGGGCGCTGTTCTACGCCTCCGTCCTCGTCCGGATGAAGAGCGACGCGATGCTCGGCGAAGACGAGCCGGAGGACCCGCCGGCCGAGCCGTGGGAGCAGGCGATGACCGAGGACGCCCCCATCGAGGAGCCCGACCCCTTCTCGGCGCTGGAATCCGAGATGGACCGCCGACTCGAACGCCGCCGGGCCCGCGGGATGCCCCAGACGCTGGACGAACTCGTCCGTGACCTGCGGGACGCCGAGCGGGACTCGTGGTGGAAGGAGTCCCGCGAGTACGACACCAGCGGGTCGCCCAGCGGGTTCCAGCGCGGCACGCAGGAACTGGACTACCGGAGCGCCGACGACATGCGGCTGGACGACGAGCCCTCCGCGGCCGACGTCACCGGCACCGCCCACGCCGAGCAGATAGACGACATCATCGACGACGTGTACGCGGCGGTCCGCGAGCAGTACGACCAGGGCCGCGACGAGGTGCTCTACAGGGAGGTCGAACACGCCGGCGGGTCGCGCGTCGAGACGTTCCTCGGGCTGCTGTTCCTGGCCCACCGCGGACAGGTCGTGCTCCAGCAGGACGACGTGTTCGGCGACCTCTGGATACAGGACCCCAACGCGGTGAGCGGGTCCGAAGAGGCGCTGGCCGACTGACCGGCGGCCGCGCGACGGTCGGGTGGCAAACAGGTTCAAACGGGTCGAGTCCCTACTACTGGCAATGGCACAGCAGTCGTTGCCGACGGAGCTCCCGGAGCCCGAGCGACTCGCCGACGCCTTCCACGTCTACGAAGTGGACCCGAGTGCGGACGACGGTGTGCGCTACTACGGCGAGCCACTGACGGAGTCCGAGCAGGTCCTCCAGCGGGTCGGGCCGACGTTCCGCAAGCGCGGCTATCGCGTCAGCCTCCAGCGCGAGATGGGCGAGCACGTCCTCGTCGCGAGCGAGCGCTCCCTGGGCGTCGACGGCGTCCCCTGGACGAACGTCCTCCTGGCGGTGGCGACGCTGCTCTCGACGCTGTACGCCGGGAGCCGGTGGTACGGCCTCTCGGTCGCCGCGGACCCGACCGCCATCGTACGGGCGTGGCCCTTCGCGGCCGCCGTCCTCGGCATCCTCGCCGTCCACGAGTTCGGCCACTACGCCCTCTCCCGGTACCACGAGGTGCAGGCCAGTCTGCCGTACTTCATCCCGCTGCCGTTCAACGTCATCGGGACGCTCGGGGCCGTCATCCGGATGAACGACAACATGCCCGACCGGGAGGCGCTGTTCGACATCGGCGTCGCCGGCCCGCTCGCCGGACTGATAGCGACGATAGCGGTGACGGCTATCGGCGTGACGCTCGACCCCATCCGGGTCACCGGCGGCGTCGCCACGCAGATAGAGCTCGGCTACCCGCTGCTGATTCGAGGTATCGCGGCGCTCATGGGCGAACAGGTCGTCTACGCCGACCCCGCGGTCATCCCGAACCCCGTCGTCATCGGGGCGTGGGTCGGCGCGTTCGTCACCTTCCTGAACCTCCTGCCGGTTGGCCAACTCGACGGCGCACACGTCACCCGGTCGCTGCTCGGCGAGCGGATGTCGGCCCTCCAGACGGCGGTGCCCGTCGTGCTGTTCGGACTGGCGGGCTACCTCTTCGTCTTCGAGAACGGCGACGCGGCGGCGCTGTGGGGATTCTGGGGCGTGCTGACGCTCCTGTTCAGCCGCGCCGGCTCGGTGACGCCGCTGGACGAGACGGCCCTCGGCCCGAAGCGGCAGGCCATCGGCGTGCTGACGCTGGTCCTCGGCCTGCTGTGTTTCGTCCCGGTCCCCATCGCGATCTCGCTGTAGCTCAGATGCCGTAGGGGTCGTACGTCGGCCGGGAGTCCGCCTCCGGGTCGACGTCGTACCGGTCGTGCCACTCGGTCAGCACCGCGTCGGCGTCCTCGCCGAAGAGGACGACCACGCCGAAGGGGCGCGAGTACCGGTCGGCGTCGGGCGGGTCGGGGTCGAGGAAGAGCGCGTGGGCCGCGGCGCCACCGACGACCGGCAGCACCGAGAGCGGGCCCTCCAGCGGGACGAGCCCGGTGAGGACGCTCGGGACGAACGACCCGCCGGGGAGTGGCTCGCGGGGCTGGACGTGCAGCTCCGCGACTGGCTCGCCGTCCTCCTCGACGACGCTGCTGCTCGGGTGTGTCTGCCCCGCCGACCAGAGGTCCTCGGCGAGGGCGGGCATCTCGGCGTCGACGGCGAAGGACATCCCGACGCCGCCGACCCGCTCCAGCGACTGGATGGACCACGCCTCCTCCGCGTCGTCCGCGTCGCCGGCCAGCGTCGCCTCCACGAGGTCACCGGTCCGCAGCGAGTCGACGTGCGCCTGTCGCTCGCCGTAGCCCGACTGGTACACCGTGTACAGGCGCGTGGCGTCCGTATCGAAGAAGTTGATGTGCGGGACGGACTCGACGACCCGATAGACTCGGAACCGACCCGTGCGATGCTCCATGGGGACACTATCGGCCGGGCCGGTAAGACTCCGGGGGTTACGACGTGACCAGTCGGAGCCAGGCGGTCAGGCAGTCGTCGCTGCAGTAGTGGTGGGTCTGGCGCGTACCGGCGGCGGTGTCGCGGACGCGGGCGACGACGTGCCACCGGTCGTCGTAGACGTACCCCCGACAGCCCGCGCAGTCCCGCACCGTCTCCGCGTCCGGCAGTCGGCCGACGGCGACGTCGTCGACGTAGTAGTGGCCGCCGATGTGGTACGGCGTCGGAAGCTCCATCGTGTTCCCGGTCGGGCTTCGACGGGCATGGCTGTTTGGGGCCGGCCGGGGAAACACGAAATAGGCGTGGGTGCGAACACTGCGACATGAGCGAGTCAGCAGGGGTCCCCGAGCCCGACTTCGAGGAGCTCCGTGCGGCGGTCGAGCGCCTCCTCGACGAGACGGTCGACCGCGAGGACACGCTGGCGGTGTCCGTCGAGAACCTGGAGGTGGACGTGCCGATACGGTTCGGCGACGACTCCCCGCGGGCGCGGTGGCGGTTCGACGGCGACGTGACCATCACCGTCGACGGTATCCGACAGCCGCTCCGGGAGTGGATAGACCTTCACGAGGAGCGTACCGTCGAGCCACCCAGCGACGACTAGAACGACTCGACGTGCGGGCGCAGGTCGAGTTCGAGCGTCCACGCCGAGCGGTCCTGCTCGACCAGGTGCCAGTACGACGCCGCTATCTCGTCGGGGTCGAGGTACTCCTCGGCGTCGCGGTCGGCGGCCGGGGCGTCCGGGCCGAGAATCTGGCCGTCGACGACGACGTGGGCGACGTGGATGCCCTCCGGGCCGAGTTCGCGGGCCATCGACTCGGCCATCCCGCGGACGGCGAACTTCGCGGCGCTGAAGCCGATAGCACCCTCACGACCGCGGACCGCCGAGGTCGCGCCGGTGAAGAGAACTGTCCCGCCGTCGTTCTCGAGCATGTCCCCGACGGCCTCCCGTGAGCAGTAGAGGCCGCCCGTCGGCCCCACGTCGAGTGCGTGGGCGAACTCGTCGTCGGAGATGTCCCGCAGGCCCTTCCACGCGCCGCCGCTGGCGTTGTTGACGAGGACGTCGACGGGGCCGAACGCCTCCCGCACTCGCTCGAACCCCTCGGCGACGGCCTCCGGGTCGGTGACGTCCGTCGGGACGGCCATGGCCTGCTCGCCGAGGTCGTCGGCGAGGTCGGTGACGAACGCGTCCGAGCGTGCGAACAGGCCGACGGTACAGCCCTCCGAGACGAATCGACGGGCGAGCGATGCGCCGAGGCCGGGGCCGACACCGGCGACGACGGCGGTTCGTGCCATACGGACCCGCACGCGCCCCGCGTCGAAGAGCCTGTTGGACGCGAAACCGTTTCGGTCGTCCCGGCCGAACCACCGCGTATGTCTCGCGACACCTGCGCGACTGACGACCCGGAGCGTGCGGCCGAACGGTCGGCGACGGTTGGCGGGTTCCTCGGCGCCGTGGCCGGTGCCGGCGCCGGACCGCTGGGCGCCGGTATCGGCGGCCTCGTCGGCGGGTCGACGGGGTACGCGGTCGGCTACGGACTGGCGGGGGCGACCTGTGAGACGGACACTGACTCGGTGAGCATCCCCGTCGAAGAGGCCGCTGACGGCGACTGACGCCGCTCTACCGCATATCTGTTGGGTATGGAGAAAGAACTATGTCCGAGGGCGTCGTATGGTAACAGTGACCATGACTCCGACGAAGATACGCGAACGCCTCGAAGAGTCGGAGGGCCGCGTCGACACCGAGCAACTCGTCTCCGCGCTGGAGTACGTGCGTGACGACGGCCGCCGCAGTCACTGAGGCCGGTTCCCGTCGCAGGACGGCCCGTTCTAGCCGTCGCTGAGTCGCCAGCCGTCGTCCGTAGCGACGGCCACGTCCCGGCGGACCATCTCGGTCATCACTTCGTCGAACCGGTCCGGCTGTGCTATCTCCATCGCCGTGTGGCTCACGTCGTGGTACTCCCGGAGGAGCGCCCGGACGTCGTCTTCGGTGTGGACCTCTCGGTCGCTCTTCTGCATGACGCCGGCGACGAGTTCTATCATGTCCTCGACGAAGTTCCACGGGTAGACGACCCACGCCCACTCGTCCAACCGCTCGCCGACGAACTCGGGTTCGTGCTCGCTGGTCTGGAGCAGCTGGAGCGTGGCGGTGCGGACGCTGTTCGGGTTCCGGTCGCGCACGCACTCGGCGGCCGTCTCGATGGACTGGCCGGTGTCGGCGATGTCGTCGACGACGAGGACGTCCTTCCCCTCGACGGCGCCGTCGGCCAGCGGGTACCGCACCTCGGGTTCGCCGCCCTGCTGGGCGGTGCCGACGTAGTGTTCGACCTTCAGGCTCGCGAGGTCGTCGAGGCCGAGGAAGTCACACAGACAGCGGCCGGCGAACCAGCCACCGCGCGCGAGCGCGACGACCACGTCCGGCTCGAAGTCGGCGGCCTTCACGTCGTCGGCCACGTCGCGACACAGGCCGTAGATGTACTCCCAGTTGGTGATGGTACACGGGAACTCCTCCGGTAACTCGCCCATACAGAGGGGCGTGGGCGGGCGGCCTTAACGGTTTCAGAACGTGTACGCGAGCATCACCTCGTCGACGCGCTTCTCGCCGAGCAGGTAGTGGTTCTCCCGGACCGCCTCCTGCTCCCAGCCGTGCCGTTCGAGGAACGTGATGGCGTTGCCGTTGGTGCGCGCGAGGCTGTTGTACACCTTCCAGTAGCCGTGGGCCTCCGCCCAGTCCAGCGCCCGGTCCAGCAGCCGCTCGCCGATGCCGTAGCCGCGGTAGTCCCGGCGCACGCCGAGCGTCAGTTCGGCGGTCCCCTGCAGTTTCTCGGTCTGTGGCAGGGTGAGGTGTGACCACCCGACGATGTAGTCGTCGACGGCGGCGACGAAGAACAGGCGCGACCAGACGGTGTTGTGCCGCGTGACGGTGTTCTCGTACTGTAGCTCCTCGACGAGGTTCTCACCGATGACGTACGTCTGTCGGTCGGTGACGGTCCGTATCGTGTCGACCAGCGCCTCGAAGTCCTCCTCGCGGGCCGGCCGGACGACGTACGTGAAGTCCGGCGTCTCGTACTCCGTCTCTGCCCCGGCGTCCAGCCCGAGTTCGACCGTCCCGTCCTGTCGGTCGACGTAGCCGCGGTCCTGCAGGTAGCCGAGACGCTCGTCGAACTCGTCGTCGGGGACGTCGACGGCGTCGCGCACCTCGGCCACCGAGGGGGCGCCGTGTCGGTCGACGAACTGGTAGATGCGCCGGTCCGACTCGGTCTCGAACGCGAGCGGTTCCAGTACCGTCATACGTGCTACACTTCGCAGGGGGGCCGTTTAGTCGTTCGTCGTTTGTTACCACTTTTCACGGCTGTAACCGCGCCGGGTAGCACGAACTGTTATCCGCGGGGTCCCACAACACGGTGCCATGGAGACGCGACAGGCCCTGCTCGTCGACGCGTTCGCCGCGGAACCGATGGCGGGCAACCCGGCCGGGGTGGTGCCGGACGCGAACGGACTGACCGACGACCAGATGCAGGCTATCGCCGGCGAACTGGGCGCCAGCGAGACGGCGTTCGTCCTCGACAGCGCGGACGCCGACCGGCGCCTGCGCTACTTCACGCCCGAGCGGGAGGTGGACCTCTGTGGCCACGCGACGATCGCGGCCCACGCCGCCCTCTTCGACCGCGGCACCGTCGAGACGGGCCAGCACACGATGGCGACCGGACGCGGCGTCCTCGACGTCGAGACGAAGGCGGACGGGACGGTGTGGATGGAACAGGGCGAGGCCGACATCCGGGAGGTCGACTGCTCGCTCGACGACGCGGCCGACGCCGTCGGCGTCGACGTGGCGACGTTACAGGACGTGGGGGCGGACCTCCCGCTCGCCGTCGGCGACACCGGGTTCCCGTGGCTGCTGGTCCCGGTCAACTACTTCCAGCACCTCAGCGGCGCCGACCCGGACCCCGCGGCCATCGAGGCGCTCTGTGAGTCGGTCGACGCGATGGGTCTGTACGCCTTCACCTTCGACACCGTCGACGGCCGGTCGACGCTCCACGGCCGCGCGTTCGCACCCCGGGCTGGCATCACCGAGGACCCGGTGACCGGCACGGCCGCCGGGGCCTGTGGGGCGTACATCCGCCGCTACGGCGCCATCGACAGTACGGTCGAACAGGTGGTCGTCGAACAGGGCCACTTCCTCGACCGGCCGGGCACGGTAAAAGTCGACACGGACGGACACGAGGTGTGGGTCGGTGGGCGGGCCGTCACGACGCTCGACGGGGCGCTGACGGTGCCTGCGGCCGACGAGGACGACGAGATCCTCGAGGTGTAGGTTCGCTCGGATTCGAGTGAACGCCCCCCCGAAGATGCCGCCACCGGAAAGTCCATAACGGTCGTTCGTAAACCAGCACACGAGTCAATGCCTACATTGTGGCTCGACGAGATCGGTGCCGACGACCTGCAGCGGGTCGGCGGCAAGGCGGCGTCTCTCGGAGAACTGACCGCGGCGGGACTGCCCGTCCCGTCGGCGTTCGTCGTCACTGCCGACACGTACCGGTCGTTCATCGAAGCAACCGGTATCGACGACGAACTGTTCTCGGTGGTCGACGTCGACAGCGACGATTCACACGCTCTCGCGGAGGCGGCCGAGCGGGCACAGGAACTCATCCTGGACACCGACGCGCCCGAGTCGGTCCGGGAGGACCTGCTCGCTGCCTACGACGAGATGGGTGACGAGGACGTGGCGGTCCGGTCCTCGGCGACGGCCGAGGACCTGCCCGACGCCTCCTTCGCCGGCCAACAGGACACCTACCTCAACGTCTCGCGGGCGGACCTCCTGCGCCGGGTCAAGGAGTGCTGGGCGTCGCTGTTCACCCAGCGGGCCATCTACTACCGGAACGAGCAGGGGTTCGACCACGACATGGTGGACATCGCCGTCGTCGTCCAGCAGATGGTCGACGCCGAGAAGTCGGGCGTCATGTTCACGAGCCACCCCTCGACCGGCGCGAACACGGCCATCCTCGAGGCCGCGTGGGGTCTCGGCGAAGCGGTCGTCTCCGGCGCCGTCTCGCCGGACAACTACGTGGTCGACCGCGACACCGAAGAGATCGAGGAGGTCACCGTCGCCGACAAGAAGGTGATGTGCGTCCGCGGCGAGGACGGCGAGACGGTCGAGCGGTCGGTCCCCGAGGAGAAGCGCACCGAGCGCGTCCTCTCCGCCGAGGAGATCCACCGCCTCGTCGAGGTCGGCGAACGCGTCGAGGACCACTACGGTACCCCACAGGACGTCGAGTGGGCCATCTACGAGGGCGAGGTGTACGTCCTCCAGTCCCGCCCGATAACGACCATCGACGAGGGGGTCGACGCCGCGGCGTCCGGCGAGAGCGCCGGCGTCGCCGACGGCGGGTCGATGGAGGGCCAGGGCGAGGACGTCCGCCTCTCGGGCATCGGGTCCAGTCCGGGCCGCGTGACCGGGGAGGTCCGCATCGTGACGAAACTGGACAACCTCGACAAGGTCGAGGAGGGCGACGTCATCGTCACGGAGATGACGACGCCGGACATGGTGCCGGCGATGAAACGTGCCGCCGGTATCGTCACGGACCAGGGCGGGATGACGAGTCACGCGGCCATCGTCTCGCGCGAACTCGGCGTGCCCGCCGTCGTCGGCGCCGACGACGCCACCGAACGCCTCCGCGACGGCCAGATAGTCACCATCGACGGCGACATGGGCACCGTCGAACAGGGCACCGAGATAGACGAGGCCGACGACGAGGCGTCCGAACCGGCCGCCCCGGACGTCGACCAGCAGCACTCGCCGGTCAAGCCGATGACCGGCACCGAGGTGAAGGTCAACGTCTCGATTCCGGAGGCCGCCGAGCGGGCCGCCGCGACTGGCGCCGACGGCGTCGGGTTGCTCCGCATCGAGCACATGATCCTCTCGACGGACAAGACGCCGGCCCGCTACGTTGAGGACCACGGCGAACGCGCCTACATCGAGGAGATCGTCGAAGGGGTACGGAGCGTCGCCGAGGCGTTCTACCCGCGGCCGGTACGCGTCCGCACGCTCGACGCCCCCTCCGACGAGTTCCGCCAGCTGCAGGGCGGCGAGGACGAACCCAGCGAGCACAACCCGATGCTGGGGTATCGGGGCATCCGGCGCTCACTGGACCGCCCCGGCGAGTTCAAACTCGAACTCCGGGCGTTCGAGCGCCTCTACGAACTCGGCTACGACAACGTCGAACTGATGCTGCCGCTGGTGACCGACGCCGAGGACGTCCTCCGCGCGAAGTCGCTGATGCGGGAGGTCGGCATCGACCCCGAGAAGCGCGACTGGGGCGTGATGGTCGAGACGCCCGCCAGCGCGCTCTGCATCGAGGACCTGTGCGAGACGGGGCTGGACTTCGTCTCGTTCGGCACGAACGACCTCACCCAGTACACGCTGGCGGTCGACCGTAACAACGGCAACGTCGCCGACCGCTTCGACGAACTCCACCCCGCCGTGCTGGACCTGATGGGACAGGTCATCGGCACCTGCCGCGAGCACGACGTGGCGACGAGCATCTGCGGGCAGGCGGCCTCGAAACCGGAGATGGTCCAGTTCCTCGTCGACGAGGGCGTCACCTCCATCTCTGCGAACATCGACGCCGTACGCGACGTCCAGCACGAGGTCAAGCGGGTCGAGCAGCGCCTCCTGCTCGAATCCGTCCGCTGACAGCCGCCTCGACGGACACCAGATTTTTTGCAATTCGCGTCCTGCGACGGGTATGTCTCGGCCATCCACGGCGGAAGCCAAGAGCATCAGCGAGGGGGTCTCTTACATCCCCTTCGGCATCCCCGGCCTCGACGGGAACGTCCGCGGGATTCCGACGGGCAGTACGGTGTTGCTCGCCGGCGCGGCCGACGCCGGCGGCGACGCGTTCACGTACACGAGTCTGGCGACGCTGATGCTGGCGAGACACGACCCGGACCTCGTCCCGGGCGGCATCTCGCGGCGACGGGACGTGATTCCCGACGAGGTCACCTACATCACGCTCACGAACGACCGCGACCACGTCTACAGCGAACTCGACGCGGTCCTCGACGGCTACCAGTTCGACGCGCTGACCGAGAACCTCACCGTCGCCGACTTCTCCCAGCGGTTCATGGAACTGCTCCCGGTGCCGCCCGCCCTGTTCGAGGCCCGGCGGAGCGACGGCGACATCGAGGCCCCGGAATCGGACGAGCCGGTCGCGGCGGCGCCCGACGACGAGACGTTCGCCGACCTCCTGAACGACATCGGCGACCGCATCACCGCCGCCGAGGACGACATCGTCGTCGTCGACTCGCTCACCGACCTCGAACGCGCCCGGCAGTTCGGCCTCTCGCAGGGCCGCGTGACCGCGTTCCTGATCGGTCTCCGTGAGGCCGTGGTCAACTGGGGGAACGTCGCCTACGTCAAACTCGACCGGCAGGCCAGCGCGGTGCGCGCGGACGAGCAGATACACGGCCTGCTCCACGGCGCGGTGTACTTCTACTCGAACGACAAGGGGTTCGAGACCTACCGGACGATGCGGGTCGGCTCCTTCGGCGGCGCGCTGGACACGGAGCGCCAGACCGTCTTCGAGTCGCAGGTGGGACCGACGGGGTTCCGCGCGAAGGCGACGAAGAAGATCGGCCCGTCGAACTGGTGAGTCGGGCGACGCCGACGTGACGCTCGGCCGAGCAAAACGGCTAAACGGCTCGCACTCGTGCCTCCCGGTAGAATGCTTCAGCGGGCCGAGCCACAGGACTTCGACCGGGTACTCTCCTCGATGTGTACCGTCCCTCACCCCGCGGCCCGCGACGCCGCCGAACGCTTCCTCGCGACCAACCCCGGCGACCCCGGCACGTACGAGACGGTCGCCGACCTCGAGGCCGAGGCCGTCGACTACCTCGGCGAAGTGACCGGCCTGCCGGACCCGGCGGGCTACGTCGCCTCCGGCGGCACGGAGGCCAACGTTCAGGCGGTCCGCATCGCGCGTAACCGCGCCGACACCGACGACCCCAACGTCGTGGCGCCGGTCCACGCCCACTTCTCGTTCACCAAGGCGGCAGACGTCCTCGGCGTCGAGTTGCGGACGGCACCCGCCGAGGACCACCGCGTGAACCTCGACGCGATGGCCGAACTGGTCGACGAGGATACGGTCTGTGTGGTCGGCGTCGCCGGGTCGACGGAGTACGGCTACGTCGACCCCATCCCGGCCATCGCCGGACTCGCGCACGACGCGGACGCGCTCTGCCACGTCGACGCCGCCTGGGGCGGGTTCTACCTTCCATTCACCGACCACGACTGGCACTTCGGCCACGCTGACGTGGACACCATGACCATCGACCCCCACAAGGTCGGACAGGCCGCGGTGCCCGCCGGCGGGTTGCTCGCCCGCGACGAGCGGTTGCTGGACGAACTGGCCGTCGAGACGCCCTACCTCGAGTCGACGAGCCAGCTGACGCTGACGGGCACGCGGTCGGGGGCCGGCGTCGCGTCGGCCGTCGCCGCGATGGAGGCGCTGTGGCCGGCCGGCTACCGCGAGCAGTACGAGCGCTCGATGGCGAACGCCGAGTGGCTCGCCGACCAGTTACGCGCCCGCGGCCACGACGTCGTCGACCCCGAACTCCCGCTCGTCGCCGCCGACCTCTCGGTGCCGATGACCGACGAACTGCGCGACCGCGGCTGGCGGGTCTCGAAGACGGGCGCCGGCGAGATGCGCGTCGTCTGCATGCCCCACGTCAACCGGTCGATGCTCCGGTCGTTCGTCGCGGACTTAGACTGGTACTGAGCGCGGGACCCGTCCCCGAGCGCCCGGTTCTGTCAGGTCGTCGACGGCTCGCTACCAACGTCTCCGGAGCGCACATACCAAGCTTTAGGACCCCGTATGGGTAATCGGCCAGTGTGGATTCGGTAGCCCCGCTCCCGACGCTGATTGCGCTGGTCGGCGAATGCACGACAGGGTCCGCCCTCTCGCCCCTGGAGGAGGCCGTCTGTACCGCCACCGGACCGACGGGGCTGGCTATCATCGCCGTCTACTCGTTCCTCATCGCCTTCATTCTCCCACTGCCCAGCGAAGTCGTCCTCGTACCGGCCGAGACGCTCCGCCTCGGGTTCTCGACGACGGGTAACCTCGCGGCCATCATCGTCGTCAGCGCGTTCGGGAAGGCCGTCGGGAGCCTCTTCGCCTTCCACATCGGGCAGGAGGCCAAGGAGTACGGCCCGCTCGTCCGGTGGATCCAGCGCTCCCGGTTCGACATCATCTCGTGGTCCGAGAAGAAGACCATCAAGCTCGCCAAACGGTACGGCTACGTCGGCCTCGCGCTGGCGCTCTGTGTCCCGTTCTTCCCCGACACGCTCTCTATCTACGCGTTCACTGTGCTGGAGGAGGACTACCTCCGCTTCGGGGCGGCCACCTTCGCCGGGAGCGCCGGGCGACTGCTCTTCACGCTCGGCCTGGCGAGCGGGACGCTGGCGCTGCTGTGAGTTCTCTATCGGTCGGGGTGCAGAACGACGGGAGAGCCGTTCCGGCGTCGCCTCCGACCACCGTCCGTGACTAGCGCTCTTCCTCGACCGCCGCGGCCGGTGCGTTCCGCACGACGCTCCGGAGGCCCTTCCGGGCGTTGTGTTTACGCGTGTACCCCTCGCCGCTGGTCGCGATGACGTTCCCGTTTCGGTGGCGGAGCCGCCAGCGCCACTCGTCGGCCCGGTCACGGAAGAGTTCGAACCGGGCCGCCGACTCCGTCCCGTCCGCGGCCCCGACGGGGGTGGGCTGTTCGTCCGCTGACTCAGCGAGAGCGGGGTGTTCGTCCGCTGGCTCAACGCGAGCGGAGTCTTCGTTCGCCGACTCACCGGGAGTGTGGTGCCCTTCGACCGGCTCACCGGCGGTGGACTGTTCGTCCGCTGTCTCGGCGGGAGTGGGGTCTTCGTCTGCCGGCCCGGGCTGTCCCTCGACCGGCGCGGCGGCTTCCTCGCCGTTCGAGTGGGGCCACTCCATCTCGACTTCGAGGCTCGCTCCGTCTTCGTCCGTCTCGAACTCGACTTCGAGTTCGACCTCTTCCGGGACGTCGGCTGCGACGGCGTCCGGGCCGTCGCCGAAGCGGACCGATCCAGCGAGAAGCCCCGCCGCGACGTCGCTCAGTACGGCAGCGGTCTCCGCGCGAGTGGCGGTCAGTTCGTATTCGTAGTCCTCGTTTCGGGACATAGGGCCCCCGTCTGCCGACTACTACGTTAAACTATCGCGGGAGGCCCGCGTCTCGACACGATTGGCCGACCCCTTCGTCCCCGTTCCGTCGGGGCTCGCACTGCCTGGTCCGGTACCGTGCGCCACCGGCGGAAACCAACCTCCTTTTGACCCGTCGGCGGTTCACGGACAGGTATGAGCCACGACGAGTTCCCGACGGAGCAGCCAGCGGTGGTGACCTGCGGGCTGCCGTACGCGAACGGCGACCTGCACGTCGGCCACCTGCGGACCTACGTCGACGGGGACGCCCTCTCGCGGGCCCTGCGACGCCTCGGTCAGCAGACCGCCTTCGTCTGCGGGTCCGACATGCACGGCACCCCGGTCGCCGTCAACGCCGCCGAGGCGGGCGTCGAGCCCCGCGAGTTCGCCATGGAGTACCACGAGACGTACGCCGAGACGTTCCCGCAGTTCAACGTCGAGTTCGACAACTACGGCCACACCGACGACGAGACCAACACCGAACTCACCCAGGAGTTCGTCCGCTCGTGGATAGCCAACGACCACGTCCACGAGAAGGAGATCCAGGTCGCGTGGGACACCGAGGAGGACCAGCCGCTCCCCGACCGCTTCGTCGAGGGCACCTGTCCGTACTGCGGCGAACAGGCCCGCGGCGACGAGTGCGACGAGGGGTGTCAGCGCCACCTCGAACCCGGCGAGATAGAGGACCCGGTCAGCACCATCACCGGCAACCCCGCGGAGTACCGCACCCGCGAACACAAGTTCCTGCGACTGGCGGACTTCCAGGAGTACCTGCAGGGCTTCCTCGACCGCGTCGAGGGCACCGACAACGCGCAGAACCAACCCCGCGAGTGGATCGAGGGCGAACTGCAGGACCTCTGTATCACGCGGGACATGGACTGGGGCGTGGACTACCCCGGCGACGAGGGCGAGGACCTCGTGCTGTACGTCTGGGTCGACGCCCCCATCGAGTACGTCGCCTCGACGAAGCAGTACTCCGAGCGCGTCGGCGCCGACGAGTACGACTGGGAGGACGTCTGGAAGGTCGACGGCGAGGCCCGACACGGCACCCAGTGGGACGAGGAGTGGAGCGAGGACAGCGGGGAGATAATCCACGTCATCGGGCGCGACATCATCCAGCACCACGCCGTCTTCTGGCCCGCCATGCTGCGGGGCGCGGGCTACAACGAGCCGCGGACCATCCTCGCCACCGGGTTCGTCGGCATCGACGGCAACGCCCTCTCGACATCCCGGAACCGGGCGGTCTGGGCCGACGAGTACTTAGACGCCGGCTTCCACCCCGACCTGTTCCGGTACTACATCGCGACCGGCGCGGGCCTGGAGACCGACGTCGACTTCTCGTGGGACCGCTTCCAGGAGCGGGTCAACGGCGAACTCGTCGGCAACGTCGGCAACTTCATCTACCGTTCGCTGCTGTTCGCCGAGCGCAACTACGACGGCACCCCGGACGCCAGCGTCAGCGACGACGTGCGCGACCGCATCGAGGACGCACTGGACGACTTCGCGGCCGCCGTGCGCGACTACGACGTGCGGACGCTCGCCGACGTCGCCATCGACCTCTCGAACTACGGCAACGAGTACATCCAGCGCAACGAGCCGTGGAACCTCGTCGACGACGACCCCGAGCGCGCCCAACAGGTCATCCGCGACTGCGTCCAGTTGACGAAGGCCGTCGCCGTCGTCATGCAACCGGTCCTGCCGGGCAAGGCCGAACGGCTCTGGGGGCAGTTGGGCGAGGAGGGCTCGGTCGCGAACGTCTCGCTCGACACCGCGCTGGAGGCACCGCCCGCCGAGTTCGACGACCCCGACGAACTGTTCGAACAGGTCGAGGACGACCACATCGAGGAGCTGAACGCGGAACTGCAGGCGCGTATCGAGGCGGCGAACGAGGACGACGAGGAAGCCGCTGACGACGGGGCCGAGACCGCCGACCTCGAACCGCTCGTCTCCGAGCGCATCGGCTTCGAGGACTTCGAGGGCATCGACATGCGCGTCGGCGAGATCGTCTCCGCCGAACCCGTCGACGGGGCCGACAAACTGCTCAAACTGGAGGTCGACATCGGCCACGAGGTCCGACAGGTCGTCGCCGGCCTCGCCGAGCTCCACGAGGTCGAGGCCCTGCCGGGGACGCGGGTCATCCTGCTCGCCAACATGGAGAAGGCGGAGCTGTTCGGCATCGAGTCCGACGGGATGGTGCTGGCGGCGGGCGACGAGGCGGACCTGCTGACCACCCACGAGGACGCGCCACTCGGGACGCGCGTCCAGTAGCTCTCCGTCCCTTTTTGTAGCAGACACGCATACGTGGGGGCATATGGCTGCTGACGGGTCCGACGACGACCGCCTCGACGAGTCGAGCGACGACTTCGTCGAGACGTACGAGTTCGCGACGGAGGCCGACGTCATCGACACTGCGGGCGACGCCGACGACACCCAGGAGGGCGCCGTCGCGGGGTCGTTCGCGCCCGACGTCGAGGTGACGCCGGGGACGCCGACGCTGGAGAACACCCTCTTCGTCGCCCTCGGCGTGTACCTCTCGGCGCTGGTCCTCGGCCAGATGGTGGCCGGACCGGGCATCTACGCGCCGACGACGCTCGCGACGATCACCGCCGTCGTCGTGGTGGGGACGGCGGTCTGTTACGCGCTGCTCACCCGGACCGACCCCGACACTTAATCCCGCGCCCGCCCTACACTCGGATATGGTAGTCCCCCTGGTCTCCCTCTCTCTCGCACCCGCCCAGGTCGACCCACTGTTCAGTCTGTCGCTCTCGCTGTTGCTGTTCCTCGCGGGGGCCGGCCTCGTCGTGGCGGAGGCCCTCGCACCGGGGACGCACTTCTTCGTCCTCGGCATCGCGCTGTTGACCGCCGGTCTCGTGGGGCTGTTCATCCCGGCGAGTCTGGGCATCCTCGCGCCGATTATCCTCGCCGCCGTCGTCCTCGCCACGACGGCGGCGACCCTGTGGGGGTACCGGAAACTCGACTTCGCCGCGCCGGGTCGGGGCCAGACGCTCTCGTCGAGTTCCCTGCAGGGGCAGTTCGGCACCGTCACCGAGCGGGTGACCAAGAGCTCCGGCGAGGTGAAACTGGAGGACGGCGGCTTCAACCCCTACTACCAGGCCCGGAGCGTCGACGGCGTCATCGAGGAGGGGGCCGAGGTGATGGTCGTCGACCCCGGTGGCGGGAACGTCATCACCGTCGAGGCCGTCGGCGCGACCGACGACGACATCGACCGGGCGCTGGAACGCGACCGGTCGAGCGAACCGGAACGCGACACCGAGTCCGAGCGGGCGTAACTGTGCGAACCGTCAGTATGTGACACAGGCACCGAAGGCTTTTCTTTCAGCGTCCCGGAGTCTCAACCGTTATGTTCCCCGCGCTAGTGCCGCTGCAAATCGGGGGAATCATCGGGTTCGTCACGGTGATCTTCCTCCTCATCGCCATCGCGCTGGTGTACTCCAGCGTCGTCATCATCCGCCCGTACCAGAAAGGTGCCTACACCGTCCTCGGCACCTATCGTGGCATCCTCGACCAGGGGATTCACTTCATCTATCCCTTCGTCTCGGACGTCACACGGTTCGACATGCGGACCCAGACGCTCGACGTGCCGCGGCAGGAGGCCATCACCCGCGACAACTCGCCGGTGACCGCCGACGCCGTCGTCTACATCAAGGTGATGGACCCGAAGAAGGCGTTCCTCGAGGTCGACAACTACGAGCGCGCCGTCTCGAACCTCGCCCAGACCACGCTCCGTGCGGTGCTGGGCGACATGGAACTGGACGACACGCTGAACAAGCGCCAGGAGATCAACGCGCGCATCCGGAAGGAACTGGACGAGCCCACCGACGAGTGGGGTGTCCGGGTCGAGTCCGTCGAGGTCCGTGAGGTCAACCCCTCGAAGGACGTCCAGCAGGCCATGGAGCAACAGACCTCCGCCGAGCGGAAACGCCGCGCCATGATTCTCGAAGCGCAGGGTGAGCGTCGCTCTGCCATCGAGACGGCGGAAGGTGACAAGCAGTCCAACATCATCCGCGCCCAGGGTGAGAAGCAGAGCCAGATCCTGGAGGCGCAGGGTGACGCCATCTCGACGGTGCTCCGTGCGAAGTCCGCCGAGTCGATGGGCGAACGCGCCGTCATCGACAAGGGGATGGAGACGCTCGCCGACATCGGCGGGTCCGAGTCGACGACGTTCATCCTCCCGCAGGAGCTCACGTCGCTCGTGGGCCGCTACGGCAAGCACCTCACCGGGTCCGACGTCAAGGAGAACGGCCACGTCCTCGACGCACTGGACTTCGACGAGGAGACCCGCGAGATGCTCGGGCTGGACGACATCGAGGAGATCCTCGGCCAGATAGACGAGGAGGCCGAGGTCGACGTCGAAGCCATGGAGCAGGAGGCCCAGAAGATAAAGCACGGCGAGGACTCGGGCGTCGACAGCGCCGACGAGGTCATCGAGCAGATGGACGCCGAGATAGACGGCGAGAAGACCGACGTCGCCGGCGGCCCGGACGACACGACGGGCGAGGAACGATAAGCGTAGCCGAAGACGTTTTGTAGCAGAATCGCTTCTCCCCGTGTATGACACGGGACGGTGGCGTCGACGAGGACAAGCGCGCGACGTTGCGCCGCTTCGCCGCCCTCGGCGCTGCCAGCCCCTTCGTCCGGTTCACCGACGACGGGAGCGACAGCGACGCGCCGGACGCCATCGCCGGCTACGTCTCGGCCCACCCGGGCACCCACTTCTCGAAACTGCGCGACGACCTGCAACTGGGCACCGGGGAGGCCCAGCACCACCTCCACCGCCTCGAGAACGAGGGCGTCGTCGCCTCACAGAAGGACGGCGACTACCGGCGGTACTTCCCTGCCGACCAGTTCACCGAGTTCGAGCGGACGACGCTCGGCTACCTCCGACGGGCGACGCCGCGCGGGATGCTCGTCACGCTGCTGCGGGACCCGACGGTGACCGCCTCGGAACTGGCGGCCACGCTCGACGTCTCCCGGCCGACCATCAGCAACTACGCCGCGGACCTCGAATCGGCGGGCCTCCTCTCGCGCGAGGACGGCTACGCCGTCACCGAACCGGAGACGATTCTGACGCTGCTCGTTCGCTACGCGGACTCGTTCGGCGGCGACGCGGCCGAACTGGCGAGCCAGGCTGACTCGCTGTTCCGGTACGACCCGTAGCGGGCGCTCGCGGGTTCGAGGACAGAGCGAGACAGGAGACGGTGGTGCAACCGTGCGGAGCAGCCGGACTGTCGGGTACCGTTCGTCGGAGGTCGACGGCCCCGTAATCGAATCCCGAACTACGAGGGTTGTATCAGGCCTCGACCATCCACGTCGTCGAGGAGGAGTAGCCCCACTTCTCGACGTCGATGTCGTGGTCGCCGCTGGCGATGGCAGTCATGTTCGTCCCGACCTCCTTCGCCGAGAGTCCCAGTTCGTCGCCGATGAGACGGGACTTGAAGTACGTCTGTTCGCCGGCGTTCGACTGGAGGTACTCCAGGATGCGACGCTGTTTGTCCGAGAGTGGGCTGTCGGCCGCCTGTGCAGTCGCGCTCATTGCTACACTCGGTGGTTCGGTAGGTGTACCCTTAGTGGGTTTGGTACAGTCGGTTAACGGGCCGCTGTCTTGCGGTTTTGGCGCCGGCATGGGCCCGTGGATGACGGCTACCGTCCCGATACCGGACGGGTTGGTACGTCGGGGAAACACGCGAGTGCGCCGTCGAACACTCCGGTCTGACCGTCCGGCAGTTCTTTAATAGTGGGCGGCAAGTATGCCGAACGGAGGTCTATTACATTGGAAATCTCCGACGAACTCCTGTGTCTGTTCAGTGCTGAGGTCAGCGACGACGGCGACCGCTACGTCGTCGAAGTGCCACGCCGGGAAGTCGAGACGGGGGCCGTCGACGCCGGGGGGACGTACCGCGTCGCGCTCATCTCCGCGGACGCCGAGAGCGGCGAGACTGCCGAGAGTACCGAGACCGAGACGCCGCCCGACCAGCCACAACCGCCGGTCGAACCGGGCGAGACCCGCTACGTCGAGATCGAGGACATCGGCAAGCAGGGCGACGGCATCGCTCGGGTCGAACGCGGCTACGTCATCATCGTCCCGGGCGCCGACATCGGCGAACGGGTGAAGATAGAGGTGACGGAGGTCAAGTCCAACTTCGCCGTCGGCGAGATTCTCGACGAGGACGTGTAGGTCACGCCCCACGTCGTGGCCGCTCCCCACAGCGACTGCGTCGTCTACGACCCATCGAGCGGTGTCCCGTCCGGTCGCTTCTGCCCCTCCGAGTCGTGGACGACGACGCCCGCCACGTCCACGGGTCGGTAGTTCTCGCGGACTCCTATCGCCTCTTCGAGTTCTCTGACGGCCCGCTCTTTCAGCGCGGCTGCCAGTTCCTCCGCCTCGTCCCGCGAGATGTCCCGGCCGAGCCCCTCACACTCGTGGGCCCGGACCATCCCCTCCGCGTCGACGGCCTCGCCCATCGGTTGACTGGTCCCGCCGAGCGCCACGCTGAACGGGTAGGTCCGGCAGATGAGCGGCCGGTCGCCGTGGACGGTACACGCGCCGACGCCGTCGTCGTCCTCGGCGTAGAACGTACAGTCGCCGCAGTCGTCGGTCTGGAGGGCCCACTCGAACGTCTCGCCCTGTGGGCCGTCCGGCGTCGCCTCGACGCCGTAGGGCATCGGACGGGCCACGTCACGGAAGTCGTAGTCGCCGGCCGACTGCAGCGCCCGAACTTCGTCGGGGAACACCGTCGCGGTGTGCGGTTCGGGGTCGGCCTCGCCGTCGTCGCCACAGGCCGTCTCGCCGGCCTTACAGCAGGCCCCACAGCGCGTACACTCGAACCCGATGGTCTCGATGGCGTCGGCCAGCGCTCCCACGTCTAACTCGCGGGCGCGTTCGAGCTCGGATTCGAGCGACTCCATGGCTACTCGTTGGCGTCGACGGGCAAAAAGGGCGCGTCACGTCGAGCGGGTGACTGTCCGGCTATCGCGGCGAGATGTGGATGCTGACCGTGCCGATGCCCGGCAGTTCGAACCGGCCGATACGGTCGCCAGCCCGCCGAACGACCGCCGCGAGGCCGAGCTGCGTGGCCTTCGTGAGGGCGCCGATGGCGAGGAGCACCGCCGTGGTCAGCAGCGGGTAACTCGCCAGGAGGACGAGCGTCGTCAGGACGAGCGGGAACGCCAGTGCGGAGCCGAGCGTTGTGCGGTCTGTGGTCGTCGTACCGTACGCGGGCGGCGTGGGTGAGAGTCGTGTCATGGGTGTCTGAACGGGGACCGGCCACGGGGCCGGCGTCGATACACGGACGTTGCACTCCGCCGGTGAAAAAGTATATGATTTCGGAGAGGTAGCGGCGAGTGGTACCAATGTACACGCCAGCTAACTCGCCATAGCGTTCCGGAGAGTGGGTGTAACCGTTACCATGGTAATAGTTACACACCTCTCAAAATGTTTACTCACACACGAACGGAGGGTGCCTACCAGGAGCCGCCGACGAGCGTCGCGTCATCACGCCGGCGTCGCGGTCCGTCCGTCCCAGCGTACCGCACCCTCGACGGCCAGCTTCTCGAGGTGTGCGACGACGGTGGCCCGCGCGAGGTCACGGACGCCGCCGAGGTCCTTCTCGTAGGCACGGTCGAGCACCTCGTCGAGGGTCGTCGCACCCGATTCGACCGCCGCACGGACCCGTCGTTCGCGGTCCAGACGGTGACGGAGGAGTCGCGAACACACCTCGCGCGGCTCCGTGACGGTGGGGCCGTGGCCGGGGTAGAGGCGTGGCGGGCACCGGGCGTTGAGGCGTCTGAGCGAGGTCAGATACGCCCGCATGTCGCCCTCCGGTGCCCCGACGACGACGCTCCCCTCGGCGACGGCGACGTCCCCGCTGACGACGCCGGACTCCGTGGCGAAGCCGACGTGTTCCGGCGCGTGCCCGGGCAACCCGAGGACTTCGACCCCGTCGCCGGCCGGTATCGTCGTGCCCTCGGCGAAGGTGCGGTCGGCAGTGACGCCCGTGGCGGACTCGAACGCGTCCGCACGCCCGCGGCGCGCCCAGACGGTGGCGTCCGTCTCGCGGGCGTAGTGTGCGACCCCGCCGACGTGGTCCGGGTGATGGTGTGTGACCGCGACGTGGCCGACGTCGGCGTCGCTGACGGCGTCGTCCAGCGCGTCGGTCCGGCCGGCGGGGTCGACGAGCAGTGCGTCGGGCCCGGTGCCGAGGTACGCGGCCGTCCGGCCGGTCGGTGCGCGGGTCGCCACCGGGACGTCGAAGCGTGTCCACGTCATCCAGCGGTGTGTCGCCCCGGGCGAGGAAAACTCCGTGGGTCGGCAGTTACGCTGTGAGGAAGTAGACCTGCTTGCGTGCGTCGGTGAAACTGTACCGCGACTCGACGAGTCCGGACTCCTCGAGGCGGTTCAGTGCGTACCGGACCGTCCGGTCCGGCAGGAGCGACGACTCCGCGAGCTGGCCCTGCGAGAGCGGTGCGTCGTCTTCGAGTACCTTCGCGACGAGCTTCGCACTGGGCGGGAGTTCGCGCAGGCGGTCGCGGAACTCGTCTTCGGCGAACGGGGAAGCAGTTACGTCCTCGGTGGTCGTGGTGCTCATACTGAACGCTGGTCCAACTACACTGGTAAAACTTGGCTATATGTGTGACCAAACAATACAGATTGTGAAATGTGTATAATGTCTCCTTATACAGGCTCGCCGTCGCTGGGTCCCGCCCGGGGCGGAACTGGCGACCGGACGGGACGTTCGGCCCCGCGCTGACGGCGGTGACGGCCACACCGAACTCCGATTCCAGTATCGTTTTATCCCCCCGGCGGCGACGATTGTAGCGTGAAAGGGCAGGAGTGGTACCAGGCCGACACCGTGGCCGAAGAGTACGAGGCCAAGCGGTTCTCCCGAGGCGGCCGTCTCATCGACCGCCGGGAGAAACAGGCGGTGCTCGACGCCATCGGCCCGGTCGACGACAAGAAGGTTCTCGAAGTCGCCTGTGGCACTGGTCGGTTCACCGTGATGCTCGCCGAACGCGGGGCGGACATCACCGGCCTCGACATCTCCGGCCCGATGCTCCAGCAGGGCCGGCAGAAGGCACAGGCCGCCGACGTCGCCGACCACGTGGAGTTCATGCGCGGCGACGCCGCCCGTCTCCCGTTCCCGGACGACTACTTCGATACGGTGCTGGCGATGCGCTTCTTCCACCTGGCCGATACGCCCGCCGCGTTCCTCGCGGAGATGCGCCGGGTCGCCAAAGAACAGGTGTTCTTCGACACGTTCAACCGGTTCTCGACGCGGTCGCTGTACAACTGGGCGCTCCCGATGGGGTCTCGGCTCTACTCCCGGTGGGAGATAGACCGCTTGCTCGACGGCGCGGGACTGGAACTCACCGAGGAGTCCCACGACTGGGTGCTCCCCTACGGCTTCTACCGGAAGATTCCGAACGAGCTGGCCGCCTCGTTCCGCTCTATCGACACCGCCATCGGCGGGACGCCCCTCGGTGACAAACTGGCATCGGTGTCGTACTGGAACACGCACGTCTGACCCGCTCGGCTTGCACTATCAGGGCCGTCTGCGGGTACCGTCCGTCGATTGCGACACAGTTGCCGACTTATAACCGCTCTGTCACCTGTTCCTGACCCAGCGGGCCGCCGCGGCCCGCGACTTTTAAGCGCCTCCAGAGAGCAACCGAGGAGTATGGAGCTATCGGTGGTGGTCCCGACGCTGAACGGCCGCGAGGAACTGGCCGGGTGTCTGGACGCACTCGCCGAGGAGGTGCCCGACGCGGAGACCATCGTCGTCAACGGCCCCTCGGCCGACGGGACGACGGGGATGGTCCGCGACCGGGACGACGTCGACGTGTTGGTCGAGATAGCGGACCGCTCGGTCAACGTCGCGCGCAACGCGGGGCTGGACCGGGCGACGGGCGACGCCGTCGCGATGGTGAGCCAGAGCCTCTCCGTCGAGTCCGGGTGGGCCGAGGCGGTCCGGTCCGGCGTCGAATCGGGCGAGGCGGTCACCGGACCGACCCACGAGCAACTCGTCGCGGGGATGACCACCGAGTCGAAGGAGACGCGGACGATAGCCGGCAGAGCGGTGACGTACTTCAACCCCGGGAACGTCGCGTTCCGCCGGACGGCTATCGACGCGCTGGACGGGTTCGACGAGTACCTGGAGATCGGCGGGTCCCGCGACGTGGCCCACCGGCTGGCCGCACGCGGCTACACGGTCGACTGGGACGCCGGGATGTGCGTCAGCCGCGAGTTCGAGGCCGACGGCGGCATCCGCGAGACGGACTGGGACTGGAAGTACCGCTCGCTGGCCTACCGCCTGCTGAAGAACTACGGGGTCAGACCGACCGTCGCGCGCCGGGTCCTCAGTCACGCCGTGCGGGACGGCGCCGAGGCGCTGAAGGACGTCGCCCGCGGCGAGACGCCGCCGTCGAAGTGGCTCGGCACCGGCCGCGACGTGCTCCGCGGACTCGGCCTCGGCAGCAAGGACGGGCTCGTCGCGCGCTATCGCGACCGCAGCGACGTCAGAAACCCCAACGGACGCTCCGTCCGCGCCGACCGCGCGGTCGCAGTCTACGACCGGCGGTGACTCAGGGCGCGAGTTCGTCGACGACGCGGCCCGGGTTGTTCGAGAACACCTTCTTCATCGCGTCCTCCGGCACGTCGAGCGTGAGTATCTCCATCACCGCGACGTTCGGGTGGGCGCTCGGCGCCCCGCTGCCGAACAGGACCCGGTCGGGGTGTTCCATGATGGCCCGCTCCAGCGGCGTCCGGTAACGGACGACGCTCGTATCCAGATAGAGGTCGTCGTACCGGCCCAGCAGGTCGATGGCCTCGTCCATCAGCTCCCGTCGGAGCGGGTGGGCACCGAAGTGCGAGAGGACGACCGGGAACTCGTAGTCGAGCAGTTCCCGCGCCACGGCGCTCGGCGGGAAGGACTCCCCGCCGTGGACGAGGACCGGGAGAGCGACGTCGGCGAGTTCGGCCAGTACCTCCTCGTCGGGGAGGCCGTCTTCCGGCGGGTGGAGCTTGAACCCGGCGAACCGGTCGTCGTAGGCGTACTTCTCGACGTCTTCCGGCGACGTGTGCTGCTCGCCACGGCTGCTGGTGAGGTTCCGGAGCGTCGACCCGGGGCCGCTGCCGGCGTCGCGAGCGCCGTTCAACCTGGCGAACGCGACGAGCGGCCGCTCGACGGTCATGCGGGCGACGGCGTTGTTGGCCTTCAGATACCCGCCGTCGCGGGTGTCCGGGTGGACGACGCTACGGACCACCCCCGCCTGATGCATCTCCCGTTCGACCTGTTCGGGGTCGCCCAGTCCGGGTCTGGGCCGGCGCTGTTCGTCCGGTTCGACCCGCGCGTGGACGTCGACGACCCGGAACCCGTGTTCCAACTCCAGCATCTACCCCACTGTGTGCGGAACCCGGTATTAAATCATCGGGCCGGGCGCGGCCGGCCGGACCCGGTCGGGCCGCCGCATCGGTGTCACGTCTGCCGGTCGGGTGCGGACTCGACCGGACGCACCTTCAAAAACTTTATATAGAACCGCTTACGATGATTTAGGTGAGGTTACACAGCTATGTCATCTGGCCAGCGACGCATGGGCGGCCAGCCCCTCTTCATTCTCGACGAGGACGCCCAGCGCACACACGGCAAGGACGCACAGTCGTCGAACATCTCCGCCGGCAAGGCCGTCAGCGAGTCGGTACGTACCACGCTCGGTCCCCGCGGCATGGACAAGATGCTCGTCTCCGACAGCGGCGACGTCGTCATCACGAACGACGGCGCCACCATCCTCTCGGAGATGGACATCGAGCACCCCGCCGCACAGATGATCGTCGAGGTCGCCGAGACCCAGGAGGACGAGGTCGGCGACGGGACCACGACGGCGTCCGTCCTGGCCGGCGAACTGCTCGCGAAGGCCGAGGACCTGCTCGACGACGACGTCCACCCGACGACCATCGTCGAGGGGTACCACGAGGCCTCTCAGCTGGCACAGGAAGCCATCGACGAGGAAGTGCTCGACGTCGACCTCGACGACGACACGCTCGTCGAGGTCGCCGAGTCCTCGATGACGGGGAAGGGCACGGGCGACGTCGACGCCCACCGCCTCGCCGAGGTCGTCGTCGAGGCCGTCCGGCACGCCAAGAGCGACAACGGCGTCGTCCGCGACAACATCGAGATCCACACCCAGACGGGCGCGGCCACGTCCGCGACGGAGCTCGTCGAGGGCGTCATCATCGACGACACGCCCGTCCACGACAACATGCCCCGCTCGGTCGAGGACGCGTCCGTCGCCGTCCTCGACACCGAGCTCGACGTCCGCGAGAGCAACGTCGACGCCGAGTACAACGTCACCAACGTCGACCAGCTCAACGCCGCGCTCGACGCCGAGGAAGAGGAGCTCCGCGGCTACGCACAGGCGATCGTCGACTCCGGTGCCGACGTCGTCTTCGTCACGGACGACATCGCGGACCGCGTCGCCTCCCAGCTCGCGAAGGAAGGCGTCCTCGCCATCGAGAGCGTCAGCTCCTCGACCGCGAAGGACGTCGTCGAGACGACCGGTGCGAAGCGGCTCGGCTCCGTGGACGCGCTCTCCGAGGACGCGCTGGGCCACGCCGACAGCATCAGCGTCCAGAAGCACGGTGACGAGGAGGTCACGTTCATCCAGGGCGGCGCGGCCGCCGAGTCCGTGACGGTCTTTGCCCGCGGCTCGACCGACCACGTCGTCGACGAGATCGAGCGCGCACTCAACGACGCACTCGACGTCGTCGTCGCCGCGCTCGACGCCGGCGGCGTCGTCCCCGGTGCCGGCGCGACCGAGATCGCCATCGCGGACCACATCCGCTCGACGGCGGCGTCCATCGAGGGCCGCAAGCAGTTGGCCGTCGAAGCGTTCGCCGACGCCGTCGACGTCCTGCCCCGTACGCTGGCCGAGAACACGGGCCTCGACGCCATCGACGCGCTCGTCGACCTCCGCTCGGAGCACGAGAGCGAGGGCATCGCCGGCGTCATCAGCGAGGGCCAGACGGGCGTCGTCGGCGACCCCGTCGAGTACGGCATCCTCGACCCCGCGGCGGTCAAGCGCGAGGCCATCGACTCCGCGACCGAGGCGGCGACGATGATCGTCCGCATCGACGACGTCATCTCGTCGAGCTAAGACGGCCGTCGCCGACCACCGACCGCAAGCAGTATCGCCGCACGCCACCGGCCGTCGCGCGCGGTCGTCCGTGACGACTGCTCGGCCGATTTTCCGGATTCACGTCCCGTGTGACCCGCGCCCGTGACTTGCACATGCAGGCGTGGCGTATTCCCGAGCGGGGCGAGAACGGCCACGACGGAATGAGTGACTCCGACCTCGGCCTGACCGAGGGCGTCTCGATGGCCCTCGGCGGCATGATAGGAGGCGGGATATACGCCGTCCTCGGCGTCGTCACGCAGATCACGATGACGGCGACGTGGGCGGCGTTCGTCCTCGCCGGCGTCGTCGCGATGTGTGCGGGCTACTCGTACAACCGGCTCAACGCCAAGAGCGACACCCACGGCGGGTCGGTGTCGTTCGTCCAGCAGTACATCGGCAACTCGACGCTCGCGGGGATGGTCGGCTGGACGCTGCTGTTCGGCTACGTCGGGTCGATGGCGATGTACGCCTTCGCGTTCGCCGAGTTCGCCATCACCCTGGGACTCCCGCAGTCGGTGGCCGGATTGCCGATTCGGCCGCTGGTGTCGGTGCTGGCCGTCGCCGGGTTCGTCGGGCTGAACCTGCTGGGCGCCCGCACGACCGGCGTCGCCGAGAACGTCCTCGTGGCGCTGAAAGTCGCCATCCTGGTCGGCTTCGGCGTCCTCGGCCTGGTGTACGCCTTCGGGTACAGCGGCCAGCCACTCGAACTCGGCTTCGGCAGACTCACGACCGTGAGCCCCATCGTGGCGGCCGCCATCTCGTTCGTAGCGTTTCAGGGGTGGCAACTGCTGTTCTACGACCAGGGGCGCATCGCGGACCCCGTCGACACCATCCGGAAGGCGGTGTACATCTCCATCCCGGCGGCCGTCGTCGTCTACGTCCTCGTCGGCGTCGTGACCGTGAACCTCGCGCCGCAGGCGCTGACCAGTCACCCGCACGTCGCGCTGAAAGACGCGGCTTCGACGATGCTGTCGCCGTGGGGCCTCGGCGCGGCCGGCGCGGTCCTCCTCTCGGTGTCGGCGCTGTTCTCCACCGGGAGCGCCATCAACGCGACGCTGTTCTCGGCGGCGCACTTCGCGAAGGGGATGCTCACAGACGACCTCCTGCCCGACGACCTCGGCGACGCAGACTCGGACGGCGCGCCCGAGCGCACGATGCTGTTCATCGGCGGCGTCACGGCCGCGTTCTCCGCCGTCGGGAGCCTCGGTGCCATCACCTCGTTCGCGTCGCTCTCGTTCATCCTCGTGTTCGGCGGGATGAGCTACCTCGCCTTCCGCCAACGCGAGGACGCGGTGAGCACCGTCCTGCCGGCGGTCGGGGCCCTCGGCGCGACGGCGTTCTTCCCGTTGATGCTGTACAACCTGTACAACCGGGAGCCAAACACCTTCTACACCGTGCTGGTGGTCGCCGTCGTCGTCTTCGCCGTCGAACTGGTGTACTTCGAGCGTTCGTATCTGGAGCGAGAAGTCGAACAGCTGGACGTGGCCGACGGGGGCCTCACGGAGACGGTCGGGCTCGGAGACTGAACTTTTACTCCGTTCGCGCGTCTCGGTCGGCCCGATGGACGCACGGACTCGCCTGGAGTCGAACCTGGCGGCCGAATCAGAGGCGTACGGCTACACGTTGTCGATATGGGGCGGCGGGGCCCTGCTCATCCACACGTTCGGTATCCCCGGCGTCACGTGGGCGATGGCGTACGTCGCCGGCGCGCTGGCGGGGTTCGGGACGCTCGCGGTGCTCGCGTTCCGGGGCGTCTCGGAGACGGCGGCGCCGCCCGAGGCGCAGTCCTCGCTGGTCGCCTCGACGATACACGTCGTCGCGACGGGCGGGACGTTGGCGGCGGTGTCCCTCCTCGTCACCGTCGCCGGGAACCGACGTCCCGTGGTCGTCTATCTCGCCGCCGGGTTCCTCGCCACCGCGGCGTACAACCTGCTCCTGTTGCTCGAGGAACTGGCCGTCGAGGAAGTCGTAAACTGAGTGCCGGGCGTCGGTCGACCCCCGGCGTCGCTGGGACCGCGAGTGAAAATGGGCACGAGTCGGAACTCGTGGTGCGGCGACGCCGTCGGTCCGACCGGACCGACGAACCGTGCCCACGGTAGCCGTCGCCGCGAAGGCCGAACTGCGGGGGGTCGACGACTTCAGGGAACACCTCCCGTCGCTCGGTCTGTGACCACGGGCCGGCTGGTGGCGACTGTCTCGTCGCTCGGGCGGGGGCCACCCGTCCGCCACCGTGCCGCCGGGTTCACCATGTGTTTGTTTAGGCGGGCCTAAAACACTAAAACGTATCGGTCGTCGGCCGGACCCACACGGGCTCTCACTCCTCGCCGACCACGGTCCCTTCCATCCCCACAACCTCGCGCGGGACGACTTCGCCTCACCAGCGGAGAGCGACGCTGTCGCCGACCGCCACGCCGAAGGCGTCGTCGCCCCGGCCGCGGTTGACCGCGAGTTCGACGTTGCCGTGGCTCCCGACGGTGACGAGACGGTCGCCGGCACCGACGGCGGCGTAGGCGCGTCTTACCGGGACGGGCGCGCCGTCGACCGCGACCTCCCCGCCGAAGCGGTCGGCGAGGACGTCCCCCGGGACGTTCGTGATAGCGTTCCCGAAGTCGTCGACGACCAGCACCTCGCCCGTCGCACGGTCGTCCTCGACGGTCGGGGTCGGGAAGCGCAGGTCCTCGTACGCGTCGGTCGGCGTGGCATCCGCGAGCGCTCCGAGGGCGTCGACGCCGGCGTCGTGGACCGTCGCCGCCGCGGGGGCGAACACGTCCCGGCCGTGGAACGTCGAGCTCGCCGGGTCGTCGTAGGCCCAGGTGAACACCTCGAACTCGTCGGCCAGTTCGCGGGCCGCCGGGATGAGGACGCCGTTGTCGGGCCCCACGAGTGCGTGCTCGCCCGCGCGGACGACTATCGCGTCGCGGTCGGTGCCGACGCCGGGGTCGACGACCACGCAGTGGACGGCCGGCGGGAAGTACGGGAGCGTCTGCGTCAGCCAGAACGCCGCCGTGCGGACGTCCTGCCGGGGGAAGTCGTGGGCGACGTCCTCGATGCGAGCGTCGCTCTCCCGGCAGATGACGCCCTTCATCGCCGCCGGATAGGGCGAGCCGAAGTCGGAGCTGAGCGTTATCATCCCTCGTCGCCGATCGTCGGCTCGTCGACGGTCTCGTCCTCGGCGGTGTAGCGGTCCAGCGAGTCCGAGTCCGAGACGTGCTGGAGCCGCTTGACGCCGTTTATCTCCTCGATGGTGGCGACGACGGGGTCGGGGACGCGGTCCCGCCACGACTCGTCGGCTATCATCCGTTCACGTATCTCCGACCCCTCCAGCCTGTCCCGGTCGAACATGGGCGACTGGCGCACCTCGATACCGCTCTCCTCGAAGAGGCGGACTACCAGCGGGTTGTTCGAGTACGCGACGTCGAAGTCCGGGCACATGCTCTGGACGTGGCTCACCCAGACCGCGTTGCGGTTGATGTCCTCCAACGGGACGACGTAGGTGGTCAGGTCGAAGTCCTTCACGGCCTTCGTTATCATCATGATGCGCTCGCCCGCGGTGAACGGGTCGTGGGTCGTGTGTGAGTCGTCCGCACTGCCGATGCCCAGCACCAGTTCGTCAACCTCGTCGGCTATGCGGCCGACCATCGCGTGGTGGCCGTCGTGATACGGCTGGAAGCGGCCGATGTAGAACCCTCGCATACCCGAGTGTGTGGTGGGTGGTTTGATAAACCCGACGACGGCCCATCCGTCGCCCGTTCGGAACCGCTTACCCCGGCGCTGTCATGCGATTACGGGGGTGTGGCAAGGTCGGACGCGGGGAGAAAGTATATCAGTCGACAGTCCTTCCAACAGAGTGTTAGCAACGTTTGTATGAGCGACAACACCGACACTGACGCGGCTCCCGACCCCGACCGGGAGAGCGAGGACGCCGACGAGCCCAGGACGGTCGACGACGGTCACGAGACGACCGACGAGCAGCCGTCCGAGCCATCGGTCGACGAGCCCACGAACGGGGACGGAGCAACGTCGGATACGACTCTCGGCAGCGACGTCGAGGTGGAGGGAGAATCCAGCCTCCAGGACGACGAGGAGAACCTACTGGGCGGTCTCGATATCGACTCGACCGCCGAGATCGAGGTGCCAGAGCGTCTCGTAGACCAGGTCATCGGACAGGACCACGCACGTGACGTCATCAAGAAAGCGGCCAAGCAGCGCCGCCACGTGATGATGATCGGCTCGCCCGGGACGGGCAAGTCGATGCTCGCGAAAGCGATGAGCCAGCTGCTCCCGCGCGAGGAGCTGCAGGACGTGCTCGTCTACCACAACCCCGACGACGGCAACGAGCCGAAGGTTCGCACCGTCCCCGGCGGCAAGGGCGAACAGATCGTCGAGGCACACAAGGAAGAGGCCCGCAAGCGCAACCAGATGCGGACCTTCCTGATGTGGATCATCATCGCCATCGTGATGGGCTACTCGCTCATCATCGTCCAGCAGTTGCTGCTGGGCATCCTCGCGGCCGGTGTCATCTATCTCGCCTTCCGCTACGGCTCTCGCGGCAGCGACGCGATGATCCCGAACCTGCTGGTCAACAACGCCAGCCAGAAGACCGCGCCGTTCGAGGACGCGACCGGCGCCCACGCCGGTGCGCTGCTGGGCGACGTCCGGCACGACCCGTTCCAGTCCGGCGGGATGGAGACGCCGAGCCACGACCGCGTCGAACCCGGCGCCATCCACAAGGCCAACAAGGGCGTGCTGTTCGTCGACGAGATAAACACGCTCGACATCCGCAGTCAGCAGAAGCTGATGACGGCCATCCAGGAGGGCGAGTTCGGCATCACCGGCCAGTCCGAGCGCTCCTCCGGCGCGATGGTCCAGACCGAACCGGTCCCGTGTGACTTCATCATGATCGCGGCCGGGAACCTCGACGCGATGGAGAACATGCACCCCGCGCTGCGCTCCCGTATCAAGGGGTACGGCTACGAGGTGTACATGGACGACACCATCGAGGACGACCCGGAGATGCGCCGGAAGTACACCCGGTTCGTCGCCCAGGAGGTCGAGAACGACGGCCGTCTGCCCCACTTCACCGAGGAGGCAGTCGAGGAGGTCATCCTCGAGGCCCGCCGCCGCGCGGGCCGGAAGGGTCACCTCACCCTGAAGTTCCGCGACCTCGGTGGCCTCGTCCGCGTCGCCGGCGACATCGCCCGCGCCGAGGACAAGGACTTCACCACGCGCGAGGACGTGCTGCAGGCCAAGCGCCGCTCCCGCTCCATCGAGCAACAGCTCGCGGACAACTACATCGAACGCCGCAAGGACTACGAGCTCACGGTCAACGACGGCGACGTCGTCGGCCGCGTCAACGGCCTCGCGGTCATGGGTGAGGACAGCGGTATCGTCCTCCCCGTGATGGCCGAAGTGACGCCCTCGCAGGGCCCCGGCCAGGTCATCGCGACCGGCCAACTGCAGGAGATGGCCGAAGAGGCCGTCCAGAACGTCTCGGCCATCATCAAGAAGTTCAGCGACGAGGACATCTCCGAGAAGGACGTCCACATCCAGTTCGTGCAGGCGGGTGAGGGCGGCGTCGACGGCGACTCCGCCTCCATCACCGTCGCCACCGCGGTCATCAGCGCGCTGGAGAACGTCCCCGTCGAGCAGAACATCGCCATGACCGGGTCGCTGTCGGTCCGGGGCGACGTGCTCCCGGTCGGCGGTGTCACCCACAAGATAGAGGCCGCCGCGAAGGCCGGCCTCGACACGGTCATCATCCCCGAAGCCAACACGCAGGACGTGATGATCGAGGAGGAGTACGAGGACATGATCGAGATCATCCCCGTCTCCCACATCTCAGAGGTGCTGGAGGTCGCCCTCGCCGGCGAGCCCGAGAAGGACTCGCTGGTCGACCGCCTCAAGTCCATCACGGGCAAGGCGCTCGAACACGAGGTCGGACGACAGGGTAGCGGCAGTCCCAGCCCGCAGTAGATGCCCCAGTGGGCCGCCTTCGTCGGC
This sequence comes from Haloarcula sp. MBLA0163, assembly GCF_055632435.1. NCBI lineage: Archaea > Methanobacteriati > Methanobacteriota > Halobacteria > Halobacteriales > Haloarculaceae > Haloarcula > Haloarcula sp. MBLA0163. The sequence goes on along the minus strand of NZ_CM145745.1, from coordinate 2,195,089 downwards.
CTGACGGGATTCCTTCTAACCGCGCTGCTCGCGCTCGCGCGACTCTCACAGCGTGCGCTCCCCGGGAGCGACGGCGACCGGGCCGCTCGCACCGACGGTTTCGGTGGCGTCGAGTCGGACGGTCCGCGGGACCCGACGATTCCCCGCTTCGAGACGGAGGCGGTCGCACGGCGACGCGCACACCTGGAGTCCCAGCTCTCTCCCGGCGACGTCTCGCCCGGTGCGCTGCTGGCCAACGTCGCGCTCACACAGGGGCTGTTCGGCGCCCTGCTGGTGGGCGGCGGGTTCTACTTCCAGATTCCGCTCTCGGCGTTCGGCGTCACCGGGGCGCCGCTCTCGACGGGACTGCCGGCGCTCGGCCTCGGCGTCGCCGCCGGCGTCGGGTTCTGGGTCGGCAACGAACTCGCGGCGGTGGTCGCCGACGGCTTCGGTATCGCCTTCGACGAGTCGCTCAGGGAGCTGCTCGCGCCCGACTCGGCCGGCGGGTGGGTGGTCTTGCTCGGACTCGTCCTCCCGACCATCGCCGTCGTCGAGGAACTGCTCTTCCGGGCGGCGGCCATCGGCGTCCCCGTCGCCGGACTGGGCGCGCCCGCCTGGGTGATGGTCCTCCTCTCGTCGGTGGCGTTCGCGCTCGGGCACGGCGCACAGGGACGGGCGGGCATCGTCGTCACCGGCGTGCTCGGCGCGGCGCTGGCGGTGCTGTTCGTGGTGACCGACAGCCTCCTCGCCGTCGTCGTCGCCCACTACCTCGTGAACGCGCTGGAGCTCGTCGTCCACGAGGGGCTGGGCGTCGACCGGCTCACGGCGCTCGGCTGAGCGGTGCCGGAGGCCCCGTCAGAGCCCCTCGACGGCCCGCAGCTTCTGTTCGACCGGCGGCGGCGCCGCACTGGGACCGTCCCGGACGCGGTGGTCGGGAATCAGCAGCGGGACGGGATTGGCCGCCAGCGCCTCGCGGACCTGCGTCAGGTCGTCCTGTTCGCTCGGGTCGATGCCGGCGGTCATCCGGGCCACCTGCTCGACCGTCGCGTCCTCGCCGTAGGGGATCTCCCGGACGGCCTCGAGGACCTTGCGCTGGCCCGTCGGCACCGTCAGACCGACGGTCACGTCCGCGAAGTCGTCCTCGGCGCCGTTGAGGTAGTCCTCGATGCGGTCGAGGAGCGGGTGGTCATCCCGACTGTCGGCCTCGGGCGCCGTCGGGAACGAGAGGGAGATGACCCGGTCGCCCGCCTCGCCGAACTGGACGAACCGGTCCAGATACGCCGACTCCCGGGCGTAGATGCCTGCATCACTCGTCGGAGTCTCCATGGTGGCGTCGAGGGCCGGTCGGGCCTTCAAGATTGGCACCGGCCGACGACGACAACACTTATGTACACTTCTGTACGTTAATGTTCAGTAATGGAATCCGATGCGGGACTGGCACGGGAAGTCGAGTCGATACTCGCGGCGGCACGCGAGCGAGGCGGCGGGGGCGACCGGGTCGCCGTCGAGGCGCGGTCGCTCACCGACGCCTTCGAGGCCGCGGCGGCCGACGGCCGCGTTCCGATCATCGCGGAGGTCAAGCCCACGAGTCCGACCGCCGAGGGCGAGCGGACCGACGACCCCGTCGACCTGGCCGAGCAGATGGTCGACGGGGGCGCGGCGGCCCTGTCGGTGTTGACCGAACCCGACCACTTCGGCGGGTCCGCGGCGACGCTGGAGCGGGTGCGAGAGGCCGTCGACGTGCCGGTCCTCCGGAAGGACTTCGTGCTCCACGAGGCCCAACTGGACGTGGTCGCGGCCGACGTCGTCCTCCTCATCGTCCGGTTCCTCGACGAGGAGGGGACCGACGACCTCGAGACCCTGCTCTCGGCGGCCCGGGAGCGGGGCTTCCAGGTGCTCGTCGAGGCCCACACCGCCGAGGAGGTCCGGCGGGCGGTCGACGCGGGCGCCGACGTCGTCGGCGTGAACAACCGCGACCTGGCGCAGTTGGAGGTCGACCTCGAGACGTTCCCGCGGGCGGCCGAGGCGGCCCCCGAGAGCGTCACCCTCATTGCGGAAAGCGGCATAGGAACACCGGACGACGTCGCACGGATGCGCGCGGCCGGCGCCGACGCACTGCTCGTCGGGTCGGCTATCATGGACCACGGCGGCGACTCGGACGTGGCCGAGAACACGCGACGGCTGACAGACGCGGAGACACAGACATGAGCACTGACGACGCACACGACCCCAAGTTCGGCGAGTACGGCGGACAGTACGTGCCAGAGGCACTGATGCCGGCTATCGAGGAGCTGGCCGACGCCTACGGACGGTACGTACTGGAGAACGAAGACGGCTTCATGGACGAGTTCCGGGAGCGGCTGGCGGACTTCGGCGGCCGCCCGACCCCGCTCCAGTACGCCGAGCAACTCTCGGCCCGGTACGACACGGACGTCTACCTCAAGCGAGAGGACCTCCTCCACGGCGGCGCGCACAAACTCAACAACGCACTCGGACAGGTCCTGCTGGCGAAGTACATGGGCAAGGAGCGCATCATCGCAGAGACGGGCGCCGGACAGCACGGCACCGCGACGGCCATGGCCGCCGCCCACCTGGACATGCCCTGCGAGATATACATGGGCGAGACCGACATCGCGCGCCAGCGGCCCAACGTCTTCCGCATGCGTATCAACGGCGCCGAGGTCAACCCGGTCACGGTCGGCCGCGGCACGCTGAAGGAGGCCATCTCCGAGACGATGCGGGACTGGGCGACCACCGTCGAGAACACCCACTACGTCATCGGGAGCATCGTCGGCCCGCACCCCTTCCCGAAGATGGTCCGGGACTTCCAGGCGGTCATCTCCGAGGAGGCCCGCGAACAGGCCATCGAAGAGACTGGCGGCCTCCCGGATTCGGTCCTCGCCTGCGCCGGCGGCGGGTCGAACACGATGGGCGCCTTCGCCGAGTTCGTCCCCGACGAGTCGGTCGACCTCGTCGCCGTCGAGGCCGGCGGCTCCTCGCTGCAGGTCGACGAGGACGAGGGCGTCGCGCCCAACTCCGCGACCCTCTCGACGGGCGACGAGGGCGTGCTCCACGGCGCGCGGACGAAACTCCTCCAGGACTCCGACGGCCAGATAATGGAGTCACACTCCGTCTCGGCGGGACTCGACTACGCCGGCGTCGGCCCGGAACTCGCCCACCTCGTCGACGAGGACCGCGTGACGCCGGTCAACGTCGACGACGACGCCGCGCTGGAGGCCTTCCACCGCCTCTCGCAGGACGAGGGCGTCATCCCGGCCTTGGAGACGGCCCACGCCTTCGGCTACCTCGAGGAGCACCACGACGAACTGGGCGACACCGTCGTCGTCAACGTCTCCGGCCGCGGCGACAAGGACCTCGAGACGGTCATCGAGGAGACGAGCAAGCGCGACCTCGACATCGCGCCCGACATGTCCATCCTGAACCGCGTCGGCGGAGGTGGCATCTGATGGGGCTGGAACGCGCCTTCGCGGACGAACCGGCCTTCGTGCCGTATCTGGCCGCCGGCGACCCGAACTACGAGGACTCGCTTGCCTACGTCGAGGCCCTCGCGGAGGGCGGGGCCGACGTCATCGAACTCGGCCTGCCGTTCTCGGAACCAATCGCCGAGGGCAAGACCATCCAGGACGCCATCGTCCGGTCGCTGGAGTCGGGGATGACCCCCGACCGCTTCTTCGAGTTCGTCGAGGACCTCGACGTCGACGTGCCGCTGGTGTGTATGACCTACTACAACCTCATCTACCAGTACGGCGACGAGGAAGGCCCCCGGCCCTTCGTCGAGACGGCCGCCGACGTGGGCATCGAGGGGTTCGTCGTCCCCGACCTGCCCGCGGAGGAGGCCGCCCCGCTCCGCGAGGCCTGCGACGAGTTCGGACTGGACCTCGTTTTCATCGTCGCGCCGACGACCCGGGGCGACCGCCTCGAACGGATGCTGGAACAGGTGTCGGGCTACGTCTACGTGCAGGCCCGGTTGGGCGTCACCGGCGCGCGGGACGACGTCGACGACGCCACCGAGGCGTCGCTGGCCCGGCTCTCGGACTGGGACGTGCCCAAAGCCGTCGGCTTCGGCATCAAGACCGGCGAGCACGCCGAGGAGATCGTGGCCGCCGGTGCGGACGGCGTCATCGTCGGCTCCGCGCTGGTCGACATCGTCGCCGAGGGTCACGAGGACGGCGATTCCACCGCGGCGGTCGCCGACCGACTCGAATCACTCGCCCGCGAACTCAAGCAGGGCGCACTCCGCGGGGCACAGGAACGGCCGCAACCGGAACGCACATAATCGTTCTTGCCACACTCTCGCATATCATGAACGCAGGGACACGCGCACGACTCGAACGCATCGGGACAGACGGGCAGTACGTCGTCGTCCCGATGGACCACGGTATCACCATGGGCGCCGTAACGGGGCTCAAGGACATCGAATCGACCATCGACGCCATCACGCGCGGCGGCGCCGACGCCGTCCTCACCCAGCGGGGCATCGCCGACCGCGTCCACCCGCACAAGAACGACGCGGGCTACATCGTCCACCTCAACGGGTCGACGACCATCGGTCCCGACGAGAACGACAAGCGCCAGACCGGCACCGTAGAGGACGCCATCCGCGCCGGCGCCGACGCCGTCTCCTTCCACATCAACGTCGGCAGTAAGTACGAGCGCGAGCAGATCGCCGCGCTCTCGGACCTGACCAGCGAGGCCGAACGCTACGGGCTGCCGGTGCTGGCGATGGCCTACGCCCGCGGGCCGGACATCGACCCCGACGCCGACGACTACAACCAGTACGTCGGCCACGCCGTCCGACTCGCCGAGGAACTCGGCTCCGACGTCGTGAAGACGGGGTACACCGGCGACGCCGAGAGCTTCCAGCACGTCGTCGAGTCAACCTCGCTCCCGGTGGTCATCGCCGGCGGCGCGAAGGGCACCGACGAGGAGACGCTCGACATGGTCCGCGGCGCGGTCGACGCCGGGGCATCGGGCGTCTCGATGGGCCGCTCCATCTTCCAGCACGAGGACCCCGAGAAGATCACGCGCGCCGTCGCCAGCGTCGTCCACGACGACGCCGACGCCGCCGACGCCCTCCACGAGGCCGGCCTCGCCGTCGAGGCCTAGAAGCCGAACAGCGACCGTATCTGGGCGCCGAGCGACGTGCCGTCGTCCTCGGTCGTCTCGCTCTCTGCCGCACCCTCCCTCTCGGCAGCCTCGGCCGTCCGTGCACCGGCCGACCGTTCGGCGTCGCTCGACCCGTTACTGCTCTGTTCGTCGCTGCTCGTCCCGTCGGCGTGGGCGGACCGGTCGGTGTCGTCGCCGGAACCGTCCGTCGCCGACGCCTGCTCCGCCTCGCTCGCCGGCGCGGTCGGTGCCCCGCCGTCGGCGGTCGTCTCCTCGCGGGCCGGTTCGTCGGTCTCCGTGGCCGGTTCTGGCGCGTGGTCGTCGGCCACCGACGCCCCTGCGGACGGGTCCTTCTCCGAGGATGTGGCGCCGTCCGCTCGCCCCGAATCGGCCGGCTGCGGGTCGGGACCCGCGGCCGCCTGTTCGTCCGCGGGTGACCGTTGTTGTCCCGGTTCCGCCTCCGCGTCCGCCTCTACGGGACCGACCGACACTGCCCGGCCGTACTCCTCCGACGCGACGGTCTGCCCGTCGTCGGCTTCACCGTCGGGCTGCTCGGAATCGCGGGCGTTCTCCGGCTCCGGGGCGTCGACCTCATCCGCCGTCGCATCCGGCGTCGGCGGGTGGTCGACCAGCTGGCGCGCTATCTTCCGGTAGGCGATGGCCGCGCCGCTCTTGGGCGCGTTCGAGATGACGGGCAGCCCCTTGTCCTGCGAGTGGGGGACGGCGTCGTCTTCCGGGACATGCCCGAGCAACTCGACGTCGAGGAAGTCCGCGATTCGGTCGGCTCCCGGCGAGGCGCCCGTTCCGGACTTCGTCAGCACGAGGCCGCGGACGTCGGTGTCCACGCGGTCCGCCAGTTCCAGCGTGTTCCGGACGTTGCGTATCGAGGCCACGCGGGGCGTCGAGACGAGGAGGACGTCGTCGGCCAGCTGTATCGGTCGCATCGTCTCTTCGCTCAGGCCCGCGGGGGTGTCCAGAAGGACCACGTCGTGGTGCCATCGGAGCGTCTCGACGACTTCGGGCAGCCGGTCGAGGTCCGTCCCGGCGTAGCCCGCCAGGTCCGTCCCGCTGGGCACCACCGACAGACCGGTGTCGGTCTCGTAGATGGCGGCCTCTACCTCCGCGTCGCCCGCGAGGACGTCGTGGAGTGTCGTCGCCTCGGTCACGTCGATGTCTATCTCCAGGAAGTCGACGAGGTTCGCCATCGCGAGGTCCAGTTCGACGGTGACTGTCGAGTACCCCGACTGGGCCAGTGCCGCCCCGAGATTGATACTGGTCGTCGTCTTCCCAACTCCCCCTTTCGCCCCCGCCACCGTGTAGACGTGATTCGTGACCATTGTTACCAGCTATCTGCCCTTATGTTACATTTAGAGTCTATCATTCTCAGTGATAACTCTAGGGGCCACAGTTTCACTCGTGAATATTGGCCGCCGCCGGCCCAGCGGCGGTCGGCGGCCGCGCCGGGGGCCGTCCTCGGGCCGCCTGCAGGTTCCGCCACGTTCAAGCCCCGCCGTCGCGGACGTGGCGGTATGACACGAAGCGTGTGGCTCAAAGCCGACGACGAGGTCGGCGACTGGGAGACGCGAAAGCGGCGCATCACCGCCGGCCTGGAGGCCGGGGTCGACTGGGTACTGGTCGACGAAGAGGACGTAGAGCGGGTCCAGGACCTCGGCGCCGTCGACGTCGCGGCCTTCACGAACGGGGACGTCCACGTCATGGAGGCCGAGGCCGGGGAGTCGAACGCCGACGCGACCGTCGTGGGCAAGGACGGCGAGGGCGACGGCACCGTCGACCTCCCCTCTGACTTCTCTGGCTCCGCCGACCTCTCTGCGCTCCGTCAGAACGGGGCCGCCCCCGAGGGCGGCTACGTCCGCATCTTCGACGAGGACTACGAGGCCTTCGCGGAGGCCGTCGCGACGGAGGCCGACTACACCATCGTCGTCAGCGAGAACTGGCAGATAATCCCGCTGGAGAACCTCATCGCCCGCGTCGGCGAGGAGACGGACCTCATCGCCGGGGTCACCTCCGCCGAGGACGCCCGCACCGCCTACGAGACGCTCGAGCGCGGCGCCGACGGCGTCCTGCTCGACACCGACGACGTCGACGAGATACGCAAGACCGTCGAGGTCCGCGACGAGGTGGGCCGCGAGCAGCTCGAACTGGAGTACGCCGAGGTCACTGCGGTCGAACAGACGGGCTCCGCCGACCGCGTCTGCATCGATACGGGCACGCTGATGGAACACGACGAGGGGATGCTCGTCGGGTCGATGGCGCGCGGGCTCTTCTTCGTCCACGCCGAGACCGCCGAGTCGCCCTACGTCGCCTCGCGGCCGTTCAGAGTCAACGCCGGCGCGGTCCACGCCTACGTCCGCACACCCGACGGCGGGACGAAGTACCTCTCGGAACTGCAGTCCGGCGACGAGGTCCAGATAGTCGACGCACAGGGACACACCCGCGAGGCCATCGTCGGCCGTGCGAAGATAGAGAAGCGCCCGATGTTCCGGGTACAGGCCGAGACCGAGGCCGGCGACCGCATCGAGACGCTCCTGCAGAACGCCGAGACCATCAAGGTCCACACCCGCGACGGTCGCACCGCGGTCACCGACCTCGAACCGGGCGACGAGATCCTCGTCCACTACGAGGACACGGCGACGCACTTCGGCGAGAAGATAGAGGAGAGCATCATCGAGAAGTAACGCTCGCACCGCGCCGCTGCGCCGGCGTGACGAGCCGTCGCGGCGGTCCGACTGGATTCTCACCCGTCCGCGGTCGTCTCGGCCCGCTCCTCGCTGTGTGTCCCCGGTCGGAGCGTCAGCGCCGCGAGGCCGGCGACCACGAGGAGGCCGGCCCCGATGGCGAACGAGTCGACCCACCCGAGTCGGGCGACCATGACGCCTGCCACCGTCCCGCCGAAGACGCCGCCGGGGACCTTCGCCGAGTAGACGAGCGCGTAATTCTCCGAGGAGCGCGCTCGTCCGTAGTACTCGCCGACGAGCGACGGGACGACGGCGAAGGCCGGGCTCCTGAAGAACGCCGTCGCGCCGACCAGCAGCACGAACGCTGGCGCGACGCCGGCGGTGCCGGCCACCACTGCCGCGCCCAGCGAAGCGCCACAGAGCACCAGCGAGACGCCGACGGTCCGCTCGCCCCCGAACCGGTCGGACAGGCCGGATATCACGACGATGCCGCCGGCGTCCGCGAGTGCGACGGCGGAGGCGACGGTCGTCGCCGTGGCCGCCGAGAGGCCCAGCCCCGTCGTGAACCCCACCGACTGCCCGATGAGCATCAGGCCGACGCCGTTGACGACGGTCATCACGCCGAAGAGCACCCAGAACTGCCACGTCCGGACGACGGTCTGCCACCCGACGCCCGGCGACGTCTCGGGCCGGTCGCTCCGGTTCGGCGATGTGCGCTCGCCCGCTCGGTCGGGGTCACGGACGACGAGCGCCGCGACGAGGCCCACGAGCCCGACGACAGCCCCGAGCCCGAGGAGCGTCCCGGCGTAGGACGCCTCGATACGGGGCCCCACCAGCGGGATGACGACGACGCTGGCCCCGCCGAAGGCCATCGTGACGACGCCCGTCGCGAGGCCGCGCCGGTCGTCGAACCACTTCACGGGCGTGTTGACCGCGACGGTGTAGGCGCTCCCGCAGCCGAGCCCACCGACGCCGTAGGTGACCGCGGCCACGGCGTAGGACTCCGCCAGCGCCAGTCCGGCGTAGCCGACGAACAGCAGGAGCGCGCTCGCGAGGAGCACCGGCCGTGGGCCGTAGCGGTCCCTGACGCTCCCCGCGGGGAACTGGACCAGCGTCTGGCCGACGACGTAGGCGGTGAAGACCGTCCCCAGTTGGGCCGGCGACGCGCCGACGCGCGCTCCGACGGCACCGCTGACCGTCGTCCAGACGAACTGGTAGGTCCCCGCCGCACCCATGACGGCCGCGGCGACGCCGACCAACAGCCAGCGTGCGTCTCCGTCCCGAACCACGCGTTACTTGTCGGGGTTCGCCTGCGGCCGTTCGAGTTCGGTCGTACACCAGTGACAGAAGTCGATGTCCTCGTCGAGCTCCTTCCCGCAGTTGGGGCACTTCGCCCCCTCGACGACGTCGGCGGCCTCGTTCTCTCGGGTCGCCATCAGGTAGGCGTCGGCCATCGAGAGCGCCCTGATGGCCAGCAGCGCCACCGCCACCTCGACCGGCAGCGCTCTCGAGACGGCGAGGACGCCGTCGACGGTGAACCCGTCCTGAATCGGTGCCACCACCTCGTCACCGATGAGCAGCATCGACGTGCTGACGACGAGGCCGAACCAGAGAACCGCACGAAGCCACTCCCGCAGGTAGACGTGTCCCAAACCGGGGTAGAGCAGGGCGAGCGTCGCGGCGAGCCACGGCCGCTTGCGCCCAGTGTCGGTCATATCCGGAACGTCGGACACACATACCCCTATATCTTCCGAACGACTGGGGTGTCGGCGAGCGGTCCCTCGGCCGATGCCGTCGACGGCATCGGTCGGCCACCGGCCACGGACAGCACCGATGCGTGCCGTTTAGTGGCTGGCCGACTAGGCGTCGGGTATGACCGAACCGACGTGTCCCGCCTGTGAGACGGCACTGGTCGATTTCACCGAGCTGCCGGCGGACGTCCGGGAGCGACTGGAGGCCGACGAGCGTCGACAGCGCCAGTCCGTGGCCCACCGCCGCGAGAAGCACACCGTCTGTCCGTCGTGTACGCTCGAGATACACGGCTGTGGCCAACCGTACGCGATTCCGGACGCGGCGCGACCCGACGCGCCGTAGCCGCCGGGCCGTCGCCGGCGACGACCGGACGGTCGCGGGAGATACGGTTTTCACCGTTGCTCTGTACGTACCTGTATGGAAGTCGTGCCAGAAGCCCCCACGGAGACGGTCGAAGTCGAACCGGGCGTCCACCTCGCGCAGCTGGCGGCGGGCGAGGAGATGAGCATCCAGCACCTCCGCATCGAACCGGGCGGGCGGGTGCCGGAACACAGCCACCACCACGAACAGGTCGGGTTCGTCTACCAGGGCGAACAGACCTTCGTCCTCGAAGACGGCGCGGCGGTGACCGTCGAACCGGGCGGCTCCTACTGGCTCCGGAGCCACGAGGTCCACGCCGCCGAGAACCGCGGCGACGTGGACCTCCTCGCCATCGACGTCTTCAGTCCCCCCCGACCGAACCCGGACTGGCTGGAGTGACTACCGGAGGACGAGGAGGTAGGTCAGCACCGCCAGCGCCAGCGCCGTCGTCGCGACGCTCCGAAGCGTGAACGACGCGAGGCCGAAGAAGCTCAGCCCCCAGACGACGACCGTACTGAACACGAGCGAGAGGACGAGGTCCAAGACCAGCAGTACGCGGATGTCTCCGTCGGATGCCATACCTCTCCGTGGCGGTTGGGGCGGCCTTATGTGTGTGGATTAGTTGTCGAGGTGCTGTCGTGATAGGTGGGTTCATATTCCGTCTGGCCCAAGAGGGTGGTGATGGTTCACAACCGCGACGGCACACCGGTCGACCCCGTCCCGTTCCTCGTCGTGAGCGGGCTCGGGTTCACGGTGAGTTTCTCCTTCGGCCCCATCTACGTCATGGCGTTGGGGGCCTCGCTCCCGATGGCGCTGACCGTCGCGGCGTTGCTGACCGGCCTGACGGCCGCCGTCGCCTACCACCGCTACGTCTGGACCGAGCGTCCCTCGCTCAGGGAGGAGATACCCGCCGAGGTGCGCTTCAGACGGCTCATCTACGGCGTCGTCGCGGGCTTTTTGGCGGTCGCGGCGCTCGCCCTGCCCCTCCTCGCCCAGTAGCCCGTGGAACTATGGCGGGTGACGGTGACAGCACAGCCATGCGCGAGGTCGTCCAGACGCGGTTCGTAGACGCGACGCCGGCCGAACTCGAACGTGTGCTCTCGCCGTCGACGGTCCTCGAGGCGGCGGGCACGTTCACCGTCGTCGAGACGGAGGCGGTCGACGGGGGACAGCGGGTCACGGCCCGCGGCGGCGGGATGGAGGCGGTGTTCGAGTTCGAGGACCGCACCGACGGACTCCGCTACCGACAGGTCGGCCAGCGGGGTCCGTTCGAGGCGATGGAGACGACGGTGACCTACACCGCGCGCGACCACGGGAGCGAGGTGACCGTCCGGTCGTCGGTCAGTCTCGGACTCCCTCTCGCCTCGCTGACCGACCGTATCGCCGCGTGGAAGCGCCGCGGGGAGCTCGACCGGATGCTGGACGGACTGGCCGACCACGTCTCCTGACGGAGGGCAACGTGGCGGTTGTGCGCCGGCAGCGCAGTCCTGCAGGAACGTTTATTGCCGTTACGAAGGTAATTCGTTCCATGAGTATCCTGACGACGGTCAAGGAGGTGTTGCAGGCGTCGACGCAGTCGGCCAACCGGGGCGATGTCACGGAGGAACTGTCGGACGGTGCCTACTGGTGTGACGACTGCGACGAACGGATCCGGGACGTCGACGTCGAGGGCGACGGGGCTCCGGACTGCCCGACGTGTGGGGACGAGATGCGGTTCGAGCGGTCTCAGGGGTCGACCGGGTGTGCGTGCTGACCGGCGGAACACGTATCTGCGACGCGCCTGCTACCAGTATCCATGAACGTAGACAAACGAATCCAGGCCTACCTCGATACGTTAGAGGAGTGGTTCCACGGCCTCTATCACGGGATGATAGAACACCCGTCCTTCGAGAAGATAGAGAAGGAAGCCGAGGACACGGCAGACGTGTTCATGTTCGCCTGCTTCGCGGACGCCTTCGGCATCCCGAGCCCCGTCTCCTACTACACGGCCGAACTCCTCCCGTACCTGACCGACGAGTTCGTCCAGTGGGAGCGCCGGATGTGGGACCGCCAGTCGTACATCGAACGCAAGGGCCAGCAGTACCACTTCTGACATGAACAAGTTCGTCTTCTTCGGCGGGAAAGGCGGGGTCGGCAAGACCACCGTCTCCTCCGCCTACGGCCTGAAGTGCGCTCGCGACGGTCTGCGGACCCTGCTGGTCTCGACGGACCCGGCCCACAGCACCTCGGACGTCTTCGACCAGCAGTTCGACGACGACCCGAAGCCCGTCGAGGGCCACGACAACCTCTTCGCCATGGAGCTGGACCCCGACGAGGAGGTCCAGCGCCATATGCGGGAGATAAAATCGACGATGTCCGACCAGGTGAGTCCGGCCATCGTCAACGAGATAGACCGCCAGATAGAGCTGGCCCACCGGACGCCCGGGGCCTACGAGGCGGCGCTGTTCGACCGGTTCATCGACGTGATGCGGAACAGCGAGGAGTACGACCGCGTCGTCTTCGACACGTCGCCGACGGGCGGCACGCTCCGACTGCTGGCGCTGCCGGAGTTCCTCGAGTCGTGGATCGAACGGCTCACCGAGAAGCGAAAGGAGAGCGTCGACCTCTTCGAGAAGGCGGCCATCGGCGACAAGGAGGCCAGACAGAAGCTCAAGGAAGACCCCATCATCCGCCGGCTCACCGAGCGCAAGGAGATGTTCGAGTTCGCCGGCGAGACGCTGCGCGAACAGTCGGCGTTCTACCTCGTGTTGAACCCGGACGAACTCTCCATCGAGGAGTCCCACCGGGCGGTCTCCGACCTGACCGACGCCGGGCTGACCGTCGGCGGCCTCGTCGTCAACAAGGTCGCACCCGCCCCCGACGACGACGAGACGGGCAAGGGCGCGATGTATCTGCGGGAGCGACACCGGACCGAACAGGACCGGCTCGAACGCATCCACTCGGAGTTCGACCAGCCGGTCGTCGCGGTCATCGAACAGCGCGTCTCGGAGATCAAGGGCGACCTCCTCTCGGAGGTCACCGAGGAACTCGATATCGAGACGGCCGCGTCCCCACCGCAGGCCTGATACTCCCGGGGGGTTCGACGGGGGCGCGGTAGCCACTGCTCCGTTTCTCTCTGGCGATTCTGACGACTGACGTCCACAATTATTAAATACTTTTTGCCCACAGATACGGTTGAGGGTCTATAACATGGTACAAGTACTGTGGCTCGTCGTAGCGACGCTGTTGACGTTCAGCGTTGGATACCTCGGGTACTCACGGTATCTCGCACAGTTCGTAGAGTTGAGTGACGAAAACGAGACACCGGCGCACAAATACGAGGACGGTCAGGAGTACGTCCCGTCGAAGAAACCGGTGTTGCTGGGACACCACTACTCGAGCATCGCCGGGGGTGCACCCATCGTGGGCCCCATCACCGCCGGCGTCGTCTGGGGGTGGGTGCCGGCCCTGCTGTGGATCGCTATCGGCAACCCGCTGATGGGGAGCGTCCACGACTTCGTCTCGCTGTCGGGGAGCCTCCGACACGAGGGGAAGTCCATCGGCTACATCATCGGCGAGTACGTCGGGGAGCGGGGGAAGAAGATGCTGCTGTGGTTCGCGTTCCTGACCATCATCCTCGTGGTGGCAGTGTTCGCACTCGTCGTCGCCATCGTGTTCAACGCCTACCCACAGGCCGCGACGGCGAGTTTCGTCTACATCGCGCTGGCACTGGTGTTCGGGGTGTACCTCTACCAGCTCGACCTCCCGTTCATCCCGGGGACGGCGGCGTTCGTCCTCGCGGTGTTCGGCGGGGTCTTCGTCGGTATCGAGTTCCCCATCGCGCTGTTCCCGGCCGAGGGACTCCCGAGCGAGACCATCGTGCTGTTCGGGTCCGGACTGGCGTCGATAGTGCCCGCGGCGGGCACGCTCGGCGCGAACACCGCCGGCTGGATTCCGGTCATCCTGCTGTACGCGGCCATCGCGTCGGTGCTCCCGGTGTGGACGCTGCTCCAGCCGCGTGACTTCCTCTCGTCGTTCCTGCTGTACGCGGGCGTCGGTGGGGCGCTGCTGGCGGTCATCGTCGGCACCCTGCTGGGGACCTCCGCTGAACCGCTTGTCATCCAGCTCGAACCGTACTACGGCTTCATGGGGACCGCGGGTCTGCCGCTGTTCCCGCTGCTGTTCGTGACCATCGCCTGCGGGACCATCAGCGGCTTCCACTCGCTGGTGTCCTCCGGGACGACGGCGAAGCAACTGAACAAGGAGACGGACGCCCGCCCCATCGGCTACGGTGGGATGCTCGGTGAGGGCCTGCTCGCCACCGTCGCGCTCGGGACCGTCGCCGTCGCGGGCGTCACCGCCGGTGGCGGTATCGGTCGTGCGCTCCCGAACTTCGCGTCCGGTGGTAGCGTGATGCTGACGAGCTTCGGCATCCCGACGTCCATCGGTGCGCCGTTCATGGCGCTCGTGCTCGTGAGCTTCCTGCTGACCTCGACGGACACGGCGGTCCGACTCGGTCGCTACATGGCCGAGGAGATCGTCGGCACGCCCGACGCCAGCAGTTCGGCGGTCCGGCAGGTCCAGGAGGTCGGCACCAACCGCTACAGTAACGCGGCCATCCAGTGTCTCGTCGCCTACGCGCTGGTCGCCAGCGGCTCCTGGGCGAGCCTGTGGCCGCTGTTCGGCGGTGCGAACCAGCTCCTGGCCGCGCTGGCGCTGCTGACCGCGACGGTGTGGCTGGCCAACTGGGACGACGACAAACAGCTCATCAGCACCGGCGTCCCGATGGCGCTGATGACCGTCATCACCGTCTGTGCGCTGCTGTACCTCTCGCTGTACCAGAACCTCTACCAGCAGTTCATCCAGGGCGGCTTCGCCGAGGGCGCGGGCATCTTCGCCCGCATCTCGGTCGCCGTCCAGATCGTGCTGGCGCTGGTGCTGGTCGGCCTCGCGCTCTCGCTGGTCTGGATCGGCTACAAGAACATCCGGACCGTGCGCGAACGGCCCAGCGGCGCGCCGGCCGACGACTGAGCGGCCGACCGCGGGCATCGGTGCCCGTTCGCAGACGACGTTTCGCGGTACTTTTTCAGTGCGTGACGCCGGCGACGACCTGCCGGACCCGCTCGTCGTCGGCCGCCGAGTGCGGCGCGACGGCGACGACGGTGACGAACTCGCCGCCGTCGCGGACCGAAGCGACGGTGACGCGGACCGGGACCGCTTCCCCGTCGCGGGTCGCCGTGCCGGTGTAGGTCCGGGCCGTCGTCTCGTTGGCGAGCAGTCGGACCGTCGTGTTCTCGCCTCGCTCCAGCGACTCGACGGCGTAGGTCGACTGCAGGGAGGTCACGAGCTCGGTCGGCGAGAGGGTCGCGAGGGGGTCCCTGACGACCGGTTGGTTCTCTATCGGGTGGACGGCCGGCGCCGTCGCGACGAGGACGAGGGCGGGGCCGCCGTCGGTCCCGCGACGGTAGGTCGTGACGGGCGTCGTCGCCGTCACCGGGCGCTCGGCGCTCATCTTCACGTCGCCGCTGATGGTCGCGCCGACCGTCGTGTTGAACGTCCTGTTGGTCGTCCCGACTCGCTCGTAGCCGGTCCCGTCGAGGGCCGAGGCGTCGACCGTGGCCGGCGTCCCGGCGGCGACCACGCGTGACGGACCGCCGCTGGAACATCCCGCCAGCGCGACGAGCGCGACGAGCGCGACGGCGAGTGCCGGTCTGGTCATCCCAGCCAGGCCCGAAGCCGACCCAGCAGTCCGTCCGGGCCCGCCTCGAGGTCGCGCCACAGTTCGAAGGCCGCGGTCACGTCGGCTTCCGAACTCCCCACGGCGTCCTCGCGGTCGGGGGCGACCACGGCGAGGTTCACCTCGTAGGCACCGTAGTAGCCGTACTTCAGTAACGTCCGGTCGCGGAACCCCTCGACGTACGAGTGCACGTCGTCGGGGATGTCGGGCACCACGAGGACGAACGTGAAGTCGGTCCCCTGGTGTTCCTCGTCGGCGTCTATCCACTCGTCGGCGAGGTCGTGCCCGAGCTCGACCAGCGCGTCGAGGTCCGCCCGCGAGACCCCGTCGGCCCGCCGCACGAACAGGTGTTCGACCGTCTCGTAGTTGGCCCAGTTGATGGACTGGTGGAGGAACTGCTTCTGGCTCTCGACGTACAGGCGGCCGTACATCTCGAAGCGCTCGCTCCCGGCCGTGTAGTCCCGTTCGAGGTCGTAGTTGAACTTGAGGCGGTCGGCGACGCGCTGGAGGTAGTCGTCGTCCCACGACGGCAGGTCGGCGTCGGCCTCGGCCGCCGTCTCCGGGGCCTCCGCCGTGCGTCGGGTGTCGTCGAACTCGCTCATTCGTCCGGGTCGTACGGGTGGACGTCGTCGACGGCCGGTGCGCCGACGACGAACGTCTCGGCTGGTTCGGTGGCCGATTCCGGGTTGAACGCCCGCTGTGGGCTGTCCGGTTCGACGACGAACACCTCGTCGGCCCCGACCTCGAACGTTCCCTCGGGCGTCTCGACGGAGAGCGTCCCGGAGAGGACGTAGAACACCTCCTCCTGGTCGTCGTGGTAGTGGTAGGCCAGCGGAATCTGTTCGCCGGGGGCCACTTCGTACACGTTCGCAGCCATCTGCTCTAACCCCGCGGCGTCCCCGATCGAGCGCTGGACACATGGTCGGTCCGGTGTGGCGTCGACGTCGTCCGGCGTGATGTGGTGATACCCCATATCGCACACTCGTCGGCGACCCACCTAAAACGTCGGTCCCGCGCGCCCGGTCGTGTCGGTGTGTAACGCGCCCACATGACAGCGAACAGACACCATTGCTTTTAACACGTTCCCTCCGCCACCCGTCCGATGCGACCATCTCGCAGTCCCGGAGACGCCGCTCGCAGTGTCGACGTTCGCACAGGGCCCGACGACCAACCGTTGGCGTCCACGACAACACGCAATGACTGACACGACACACGCGGACGACTTCCGAGGACGAATCGAGGCAGTCGACACAGCGACCGCCGACACGGACCGTCTGCTGACGGTCGCTGTCCCCGCCACCGCACCGCTCGGCGAGACGCTGGAGCGCGTCGAGGCCGACCACGCCGAGGCGAACTACCTCGACACGGACGAGGCGACACAGACGCACGTCGAGGACGCACTCGAAGAGATCCGCCGAATCCTCCACGACTACGAGCGGACGCCGGAGAACGGCCTCGTCGTCTACGCCGGCGTCGTCGACGGCGACCTCCGGACCTACGTCTTCGACGACCTCGCCGAACCGGTGACCGAGTCGGTGTACGACCGCTCGAACGAGTTCGACACGTCGCCGCTCGACGTGCGCGTCACACCGGCGGCCGACGCCCCGACCCACGGACTGCTGATAGTCACGCGGGAATCGGCCGTCTTCGGCCGCTACGACGCCGAGACGGTCGAACTGGTCGACGAAGTGGCCAGCGACGTCCCCAGCAAGCAGGCCGCCGAGGGCCGGTCCGAGGACCGCTTCGAAGGGCGGAGCGACGAACGCGCCGACGAGTTCTTCGACGCGGTCGGTGCGGCCGCCGAACGGGTGTTCCTCGCCGACGCCGGGACCGGTGGTGACGACCCCGACGCCGGCGTCGACCGACTGGTGCTCGGCGGTAGCGAGGTGATGGTCGAACGGTTCGACGACGGCGACCACCTCCCCGACCGCCTCGCGGACCGGGTCGTCGGTCCGTTCGAGGTGGCCTACGCCTCCGAGCAGGGACTCCGCGAACTGGTCGAGGCGGCCGAGGACGTCGACGCGCTCGACGTCGGCGAGGCCCGCGAGACGCTCGACACCTTCTTCGCGGACCTCGACGGCGACGACCCGGCCGTCTACGGTCGCGAGGACACCGCGGAGGCCGTCGAACACGGCGCCGCGGAGACGGTGCTGCTGGCCGACTCGCTCGACGCGGCGGACGCCCAGATACTCGCCAGACGGGCGGCAGCGACCGGCGCGGACACCGTCGTCGTCCCGACAGGGTACGACCGCGGTGAACGGTTCGCCGAGGGGTTCGACGGCGTCGGCGCGATTCTCCGCCACCCCGTCGCCTGACGGGGGCTTCCCCGCTAGGGTGACGGTTCCCCGCCCGTCGCGCACAGCGGCAAGGTTTATTCGTCTCTCTCGACAACCATCACGGTATATCATGGGCAAGAAGACGGAAACCTGCGGTCGGTGTAGCATGACCACCGTGGTCGACGTCTCGGACGGCGACGGGTCCAGCGCGTTCGGGTCCGAGCGCATCGAGGTGTCCGACGAGGAGGCTCGGGCCGTCTCGCCGGGCGCGTGGCTCTCGGGGGTCAAGCGTCGCCTCGACGACGTGGCGACGCGGCTGACCTACGGCCGCTAGGTCACGGTCGCCGGCCGACGGTCGGCGGGCGGTCCCGTAACGTGGCCCAGTGGCGACGCCGCCCCGTTCACAGGAGTACAGCGCGGAAGCCCACCCGTTTACGGGTGGGAGGAAGCGCGTACACTCCGTGAACCAATCCACCGCTAACCTGCATTACTGACTCTCCAACGCTGCTGAAAATTATTAATAAAGACCAACCTTTATTGTGACATGCATGGCGTGGGAGGTAACTCGAACGGTTCGCGTCCGACTCGACGTGCCTGACGACCGCAAGAGCGATCTCCACGCCACCAATACCAAATTCCAGTACTGCGCGAACCGCACCGCAGACTGGGCATGGCGCTACCCCGATGAAGACTGCGTAACCAGCAAAAGTGAAGCCGAAGCTGCCATCTACCACGACCTCCGCAACGAAACAGACGGCTTGCACGCGAACCTCGTGCAGAAAGCTATCAAACGCGCCACCGACGATATCGACAACTGCGTCGACAGGCTTGCAGACGGCGAACACACCAGCAAGCCAGAGTACGATACGTTCAGCATCGTCTACGACAAGCGAGCCGCCACCTACTACCGCGACAAGGTGAGTCTCGCCACCGTCAACGGCAGAGTCGAATGCGACTACGACCTGCCTGACGACCCTGACGGGACGCCACATGGCGAGTACTTACTGAACGACGACTACGACTTTTCGACCAGTACCGTCCACTACGACAGCGACACCGACGAGTTCTATCTGCACGCGGCGATGGAACGGGAAATCGACGCGAGCAGTCCTGAGAAAGCCGAGGATTCGAGAGTCCTTGGCGTGGACTGCAACGTTGACGACCACATCGCTGTAACTTCGACAGGCGAGTTCATCGGCAACGCAGACTCTCTCAACCACAAGCGTAACGAGTTCGAAGAGCGGCGAGCCAGCCTCCAACAGACTGGCACACGAAGCGCCCACCTGACCTTCCAGCGCATCGGTGATAGGTTCCGGCGGTGGAGTGCAGACTACCTCCATCAGTGTTCGAAAGCAATCGTCGCAGAAGCCCACCGCCACGGGTGTACGCATATCGCGTTCGAGGACTTGGAACAGATTCGTGCCCGAATCAGCGACGGGAAGAAATTCCAGCAGTGGGCGTTCCGCGAGTTGCAAGAACAAACCGAGAACAAAGCGGAACTGGCTGGGATCGTCGTTGAGACAGTCGAACCGTCCTACACCAGCCAGCAGTGTTCAAAGTGCGGGTGTACGCTTGCGGAGAACCGCGACGGGCAACACTTCGCGTGTCTTGACTGTTCGTACACGGCTAACGCCGATTATAACGCGGCGAAGAACGTCGCTCGGAAAGTCGCGCTCAAGCTCCAGCAGGGGCAGAAGTCCCCCGCTGGAGGGGCGTTCAGTCAGTACGCCCTGAAGTCGGGGATCATGACCGTGAACGCTACTGAAGTGGCGTCCGACACGCCAGTGTCGACAGAACGAGAGTCCACCGACAAGCCCACCGCTTCAGCGGTGGGTAGCTGACTCGCTCTGTAGCTGTTCGACGAGCGACCGCAGGGTCGCGAGGTCGTACTGCCCGGGCGCCGTCGCCTCGGCGGGGTCGACCGGGGCGTAGCCGATGCGCGACCCGTACAGCGGGGCGACGGCCCGCGAGTGCCGGCCGGCCTCGCCCATGCACATCGTCGCCACCTGTTCGCCGGCCGCCGACAGCTCGCGGGTCGCCCCGAGCATCGCCAGCACGTCGTCCGGCGAGTGTGCCGTCGAGGCCATCTTCCCCACGTCGCCGTGGTCGCAGGCCCGTTCGAGACGCTCGGCGATGGTTTCTCGGTCCGGCGTCGCCTCGAAGTCGTGGGTCGAGACGACCACCGACGCGCCGTGGTCGCGGGCGTGGTCGGCGACCCGACCGGCGTCGTGGGCGCCCTCGCCGGACAGCGCCGCGAGTTCGAGGTCCACCGCCGTCACCGCGTCGTGCTCGACGGCGCGCTCCAGCGCGTCGAGCCGGCCGGCGTCGTCCGCGGCCTCCCCGCCCTCCCACGCGACCCGGTTGGTCACGAGGACCGGCAGGTCGCCGTCGTAGGCGTCGAGCTGGCCCAGCGGGTCCTCGGCGAAGTCCATCCGGAGTTCGACGCCGTCGGCGTCCTCGCGCGCGGCCGGCTCCATCGAGAGGTCCGACCCGGCCGCGAGCAGCGTGAACGATGTGAAGTCCATGCCCGACGCTCGGTCGAGACGGCCTAAAAAGCCGCGCCTCCGTGGCGGCCCCGCGGGCCGCTAGGGGCGTCCCCAGTGCCCGCTCGCGAACGGCCGCCCCGAGAGCGTCGCGACGTCTGACCGAGTCGGCCTGAGGACGCGCCACGACGTCGCCGGCCGCAGCAGCGTGCTCGGAGGCGTCTCCATCATGAACACGCGCACCAGTGCCTCGCGCAGGCGCCAGTCCGACTGGGCCTGCCGCATCAGCCGTGCGATGTAGCGGTTGAACAGGTCGGTGCCGCGGGGCTTCGGCCCGGTCGTCGCCGGGAACTCGAAGTCACCGCCGACGGCTATCGACCACGGCACGTCGACGATAGGTTCGACCGCCTCGAAGAACCGCAGTCCGAACCCGGTGCCCTCGGCCGACGCCAGCGTGTGGTGGAGCACGAGCGCCTCGAGGGCAGCGACCGACATCCCCTGCCCGTAGATGGGGTTGAAACTGCACAGCGCGTCCCCGGTGACGACCAGGCCGTCCGGGAACCGGTCGAGGGCCTCGAAGCGGCGCCGGCGGTTGGAGGGGAACGGGTAGTGGGCGACGTCGGCCTCGGTCAGCTCCTGCTCGTCGACCATCTCGACCAGTTCGGGGACCGGCAGGGTCGCGGCGAACGCACGCAGTTCGGCCGGGTCAGTCGGCGGGTGGTCGCCGTGGACGCCCGCGAACGTCGCGACCCAGTGGCCGTCCTCCACCGGGAAGACACCGGCCCCGCGGGTGCGCGGCGGGTCCGGCGGCACGAAGAATGCCCGGCGGTCCCCGGCCGGTCGCTCGGCGCTGATCGTGCTGTAGGCGATGTCGATGTGGACCTCGTCGACGGGGGGTGACTCGTAGCCGTGGTCACCGAGCCACGACGCCGTCTGACTCGTCCTCCCGGTCGCGTCGACCACGAGGTCGGCGTCCACCTCGTCGCGGCCGCCGTCGGCTCGCAGCTCGATGCCCGTCACTGCCGTGCCGTCGCTGGTCGTCAGGTAGTCGACCTGCCGGCACTCGGTCCTGAGCGTGACGCCCTCGACGGCGCCGAGACGACGACGGACCACCTGTTCGAGCAGCGGGCGCGTCGCGGAGTACATCGGCATGCGCGTCTCGCCGTCCGCGAGGAACCCGCCCTTCTCGTAGTGGCGGAAGTCGCTCATGGTGTCGACGAGCAGGCCGCCGGCCGACAGGAGTTCCTCGCTGTAGCCCGGGAACAGGTCTTCGAGGGTGGCCCGGCCCGCCTCTTGGAGCGCGTGGACGTGGTCGCCCTGTGGCACGCCTCGGCGGGTGGTCGGTTCCTCCGGCAACGAGTCACGCTCGACGATCGTCACCGACTCGAAGCCGTCCGCCAGCACGCGCCCCGCCAGCAACCCCGCCATGCTCGCGCCGACGACTACCGCGTGGTCTCCGACCGTATCGACCTCCTCCCGGTCGTATCTGGGTACGGTTGTCAGGGTCATCGCAGGTGTCCCCACCATCCTGTTCTCACCTTAGCGTGTTAACAACTAGCACGATGTCCGTCGGGCCGACGGCCAGCGGCTCCGCCCCGTCCTCCGCCCACCCGGTCACTCGACGGGCGTGTGGGTGACGCGGTACCCCTCGTCCGTTCGCTCGACGCCGTCGACGGCGTACAGACGGATGCGCCGTTCCTGTTTCGTGTTGACCGCGAAGTCGTAGTGCTCGGCCTCGTAGCCCGGTTCCTTCCCCGGTCCCGGTACTGCTCGACCCACTCGCGGTGGTCGGCCAGCCGCTCGCGGGCCAACTGTTGCGAACGGTCCGGGATGCGTCCCACACGCTCGGCCAGCGCCTCTACGAGGTCGGGGTCACGCTCGACGCCGACGGACTCGCGTGCGCCCGCCATCGCCGCCAGCGTCGTGGTGCCGGTCCCGAGGAACGGGTCCAGGACGGTGTCGCCGTACACGGAGAACATCGAGACGAGGCGGTACGGAATCGCCATCGGGAACGCCCCCGACCGGTCGCGCAGGCCGTCGTCGATGTCCTGTGCTTCGCCGGGCAGTTCCCAGAGGTCCGAGAACCACTCGTTGCGCTCCTCCCAGAAGTACGCGCTCTCGTAGCGCCGGTCGGCGCCCGGCTCGAGGCGCCGCCGTTCCCCGTTGCGGAAGACGAGGATGTGCTCGTGCTCGAGCGTCGGGTAGGCGTTCGGCGGGACCATCCCCGACCCCATGAACTTCGCGCCGCTGTTGGTCGGTTTCCGCCAGAGGACGTCCGGGAGCGCCCGCAGGCCGCGGTCGGTCAGCCGGTCGGTTATCTCCGCGTGGTTCGGGTACGACCGGAACCCGTCGGCCAGCGACCGGGTGGCGTCGCCGACGTTGATACAGGCGATGCCGCCCGGCACGAGGACGCGTTCGACTTCGGCCCACACCGCGTCCAACACGTCGTGCATCAACTCGAAGGCCCGGTCCCCGTCGTCCGCCGCCAGCGCCGACCCGACCGCCGGGTCGAGTGCGGCGAAGATGTCGTCCCACATCTCTATCATCGGGTAGGGGGGCGAGGTGACGACGAGTTCGACGCTGTCGTCTGCCAGTGGCAACTCTCGGGCGTCGCCGGTGACGACCCGGTGGCTCGTCTCCATACCGGTTTCTGCAGTGGCTGGGACTCGGGTCTTGCGGTTAGCGACCGTCCAGCAGTCCTTGGATCTCGGTTATCTTCGCGGTCTGTTGCTCGTTGGCCGCGGCGATCTGTTCTATCTCGTCGGCGACCTCCTCGGCGTTCTCCGCGGTCAGGTCGACCATACTGGCGACTTCCTCGGTGGAGGCGGCCTGTTCGTCGGTGGCGGAGGCGACCTCCTCGGCACCGCGGGCGGCCTCCTCGACGGCCTCGTCGATGTCACGCAGAATCTCGACGGTCCGGCTCACCTGCTCGATGCCCGCTTCGACCTGCTCGTTGGCGTCGTCGATGCTCTCGACGGTGTCCTCGGTGTCGGCCTTGATGTTCGAGACGAGTTGCTCTATCTCGGTGGCGTTCTGCTGGGACTCCTCGGCGAGGGATTTCACCTCGTCGGCGACGACGGCGAACCCCTCGCCGGCCTCGCCGGCGCGTGCGGCCTCGATGGACGCGTTCAGCGCCAGCATGTTGGTCTGGTCGGCGATGTCGTTGATGACCTCCACTATCTCGTCTATCTCGTCGATGCGGTCGCGCAGTCGCTCGACGTCCTCGGAGACCGCCTCGTTGGCCTCGTCGACCGACTCCATCGCGTCGATGGCGTCGTCGGCCACGTCGCGTCCCTCGTCGGCGAGCTCTCTGGCCCGGTCGCTCACCTGCCGGACCTGACTGGCGCTCGACGCGACCTCCTCGACGGTCGCGGAGAGGTTCGACACCTCGCCGGCCACCTCGCGCATGTTCTCGGACTGCTCGCTCGCGAGGTCGCTAATCTCCTGTGAACTCGCGGAGACGCTCTCCGAGGTGCGCAACAGCTCGTCGATCGCGGTGCCGAGGTCCCGGTCGCTGGACCCGGCGACGCTCTGGGCGGCGTCGCCCGAATCTGAAGCCATGTTCTCACCGCACGGGTCCAGCAGATTAAACGTGTCTCCGTGGTTATCAGCCCTGATTCTCCTCCGGTCGGCGGAGCGGTGCCTACGCGACGGGCAGGTCCTGCTCGGCCTCGAGCAGCTCGTGGTAGCGGTTCCGAATTGTCACTTCGGAGATGTCGGCGACCTCGCTGACGGCGGCCTGCGTGGTCTTCTCGTTCGTCAGTAGCGCGGCGGCGTAGACGGCGGCGGCCGCGAGACCGACGGGTGACTTCCCGGAGTGGACGCCCTGTTCCTTCGCGTTCTGGAGGAGCTGTCGGGCCCGGTGTTCGGCCTCGTCGGAGAGCTCCAGCGAGGAGGCGAACCGGGGGACGTAGCTCTCGGGGTCGGCCGGTTTCACCTCGAGGCCGAGTTCCCGGACCACGTAGCGGTAGGTGCGAGCGATCTCGCTCTTCTCGACGCGGGAGACGTCCGTGATCTCGTCGAGCGAGCGCGGGACGCCGGCCTGTCGGGCGGCGGCGTACACCGACGCCGTCGAGACGCCCTCGATGGAGCGGCCGGGCAGCAGGTCCTCGTCGAGCGCCCGGCGGTAGATGACGCTCGCCGTCTCGCGGACGTTCTCGGGGAGGCCGAGCGCGGAGGCCATGCGGTCTATCTCACCGAGGGCCTGCTTGAGGTTGCGCTCCTTGGAGTCGCGGGTGCGGAACCGCTCGTTCCACTTGCGCAGCCGCTGCATCTTCTGGCGCTGTTTCCCGGAGAGGGAGTTGCCGTAGGCGTCCTTGTCGCGCCAGTCGATGTTGGTCGAGAGGCCCTTGTCGTGCATCATGTTCGTCGTCGGCGCGCCGACGCGGGACTTCTCGTCTTTCTCGCTGGAGTCGAACGCGCGCCACTCGGGGCCGCGGTCGATCTCGTCGGACTCGACGACGAGGCCACAGTCCTCACAGACCGTCTCTCCGTGTTCGTCGTCCATCACGAGGGAGCCGCTGCACTCGGGGCAGGCGGTCGAAGTCGACGTCGATTCCTCTGTCTGCTCGTCCGTCCGTCGTCGTGTTCGCGTGTGTTCGCTCATTGGTTGCGAAGGCGGGTGCTCACCGGGTGGGACTCGCCGTAGAACCCGGAGGCAATCGGTAATACTGCGTCTGTCCGAAAGAGATTTAAAAATTGTGGTATCGAAACGAGGACGGGCGATTCACGCCACGAAACACGTGTTTGTGTACGGAACGCACGACCATTCAAATAACAACAGTCATGAATCATCCGGTAGTTTCCAGCGACATGGACGTCGCAGTCGGGAGCGCGAACCCGGTCAAACGGACGGCTGTGGAACGAACTCTGCCCGATGCCGATGTCGTCTCGGTCGGCGTCGACTCCGGCGTGGCCGAACAGCCACGGGGTCGCGAGGAGACGGTCACGGGCGCGGAAAACCGAGCGATGTCGGCGCTGTCCGTCACCGACGCCGACTTCGGGGTCGGCATCGAGGGCGGCGTCACGGAGCGCGACCGGCCGCCGGGACTCTGGCTCGTGATGTGGGCCGCCGTCACCGACGGCGACCGGGCGGCGTACGGCGAGGGCCCGTCCATCCGGCTCCCAGAGGCCGTCGCCAGTCGCGTCCGTGACGGCGAGGAGCTCGGCCCGGTCCTCGACGACAGACTCGGCCGCGAGGCCGTCGCCAGACGGGAGGGTGCCGTCGGCGTCTACACCGACGGGCGACTCACGCGGTCGGAGGCGCTCGCCGACGCCGTCGCCGGCGCGTTCGGACCGTTCCTGACCGACCGATACGATGGCCGCTGACCGGTCTCAGTCCGTCGCCTCGGGTTCGACGTCCGCGGCGGTCCGGGACTCCTCGACGGCCTTCGTCAGCGAGACGTTGAGCCAGGCCATCGAGACGACGCCGCCGACGATGGTGACGGCGTTCTTGACGGCGTGGTCGACGATGGCCACGGACAGCGCCGTCGCAACGCCGATGCCCGCGGGGGTCAGCGGCACGACGATGACGGTGAACGCCCCCTCGTAGAGGCCGACGCCGCCGGGCGTGAGCGGGAGCACCTTCGCGAGGTTCCCGACGCTGACGGCGAAGAAGCCGACGGCGACGAGCGACGGCGTCAGCGCATAGCCGAACGCGGCGAAGACGAGCAGCGCCGTCACCACGTCCAGCGCCCAGATGGCGAGGCTCGCGAGGCCCACGCGGGCGAACGAGCGGCCGTCGCCGGCCACCGTCTGCACGTCGCCGACGAACCGCTCGACGACGCCCGCGACGTAGTCGGCGTAGGAGTCGTCGCTCAGACGGCCCACCGTCCGGCGGACGAGGTTCCGGTCGGTCCGGGCGCTGGCGACGATGGCGACGACGGCGCCGATGGCGGCCACACCGACGAACGCGGCGACGGCGATGGCCGTCTGCCCGCTCGCGGCGGCGTCACCGCCGGCCACGTCGCCGGTGACCGCGCCGACCAGCGTATCGGCCGACCCCGTCGCCGCCAGCCCCATCAGCACGACGCCGGCCAGTAGCGTGATGGTCAACAGGTCGAAGACGCGCTCGACGGCTAGCGACGCGAACCCGGAGGGGTACGGGATGGAGCGCCGGGCCTTCACGACGTAGGCACGCACGGCGTCGCCCGCCCGCGCGGGGAACACGAGGTTCCCGGTCTGGCTGATGAACACCGCGCCCGTGAGGAAGTCCCAGCGCTCGCGAAAGCCCATCGACTGCAGGATGTCCCGATAGCGTGCGCCACGCAGCGGCCACGAGAGGGCGTAGACGACGGCGCTGGCGCCGACCAGCGCGGGGTCCGCGCCGGCCATCTCGTTCAGGACCGTCTGGGGGTTCAGATATTGAGTCATCAGGAGGAGCGCCACCGCGACCAGCGCCGTCCCGGCGCCCAGCGAGACGCGACGGGTGATGCGCGGACTGACGGAGAGTTCCCACCACGTCCGCAGGATCTGGCTCCCCATCCCGAACACGTCCCGGACGATGTCCACCTTCGAATCGCCCTTCGGTTCCCAGTCGACGGGGAACTCCTTGACGCGGAACCCGCGCCGCTGGGCCTTCACGAGCAGTTCGGTGTCCCAGAACCAGTGCTCGTCGTCGACGGCCGGGGCGAGCACCTCGAACGCCTGCCGGTCGAACGCCTTGAACCCGCACTGGTGGTCCCTGAGGTCCGAGCGCAGGATGGTGCGGACGAGCGTGTTGTAGCCGATGCTCGGGACGCCGCGTCTGGCCGGTCGGTCCGCGCGGTTCTCGGGCATCCAGCGCGACCCGGTGGCCACGTCGTACTCGCCCGAGCGAACGCTCTCGACGAGTTCCTCGAGGTGGGACATGTCCGTCGCGAGGTCGGTGTCGAAGTACACCAGCGTCTGTCCCTCGGCCCGCTCGAAGGCGTACTCCAGCGCGCCCCCGCGGCCGAGGCGTCGGTCGGAGTGGATGTGACGGACCCGGTCGTCCTCGGCGGCGAGGCGGGTCGCTATCTCCGGTGTGCGGTCGTCGCAGCCGTCCTCGGCGACGATGACCTCGAACGCGTCGTCGGGGAGGAAGTCGGCGAGCGTCTCCAGCGTGACCGAGACGGTCCGCTCGATGGTGTCCGCCTCGTTGTAGGCGGGCAGGACGACGCTCACCTCGACGTCGGTCATTGGTGTCCACTGCGCGAGGGAGCCAAAAGTACCTTCTGTTCGTTCGGAGGCGCGCTGACCGACCAACGGCGCGTTAATCGCCTAAACAGGTGCTAAGACACGGTCGGCGCGTCGCTCAGTCCGCGTCGCCCGGCGACCGGGCCGTGACGAACCGCGAGAGGTCCTCGCCGACCTCCGTCTCGGACTCGTAGGGTCGGCCTACGACGATGTCGCCGGCGCGACTCCGCCCGACGCCGGGAATCGTCGTCAGTTCGTCCATCGAGGCGCTGTTGACGTCCAGCGGGTAGGGGACGCCGGTCACCGAGCGGTAGCCGTGGCCGGTGATGGCGACGTCTATCGTCCGCCCGAGTTCGCGTTCGCCGGGCAGGCCCACCAGTAGCGGGTAGGTCCCGAGCTGGCGGCCGAACGTCTTGCCGTCCTGGTGGTACTCCAGGTGGACGTCCGGTAGCACGGTCCCCGGGGGCGCGACGCGCTTGAGCATCGGGTTGTCTATCTCCTCGCGGACCTCCTGCTTGTACTGCTTGAACAGCTGCTTGTGGTCCTTGGCGATGTCCGCGCCGGTGTCGGCCATGTCCGTCCCCTCGAAGGCCATCACCTGTCGGATGTTCACCCGTCGGAGCATCAGGCCCTCGTCGTAGACGCGCTGGAGGAACCGCTTGTTGTGTTCGAACGTCTCCCGGGTCTCGCCTTTCAGGCCGTGAACGAGGTTGATGCCCGGCAGGAGCTTCGGCAGGCGTCGCGCGGCGTCGTCGCCGAAGTTCGGGGCCGAGTCGCGGTCACCGCCCGGACGGAACCCGGCGACCTCGTTGACGACCTTGACCGCCTCGAAGCACTCGTCGGCGGTGACGTTGAGGTTGTTGTCGCTCTGGACGGCGGGGTCGGCCGATTCGAGGCCGAACGCGGCGGTGTCGCCGGGCGTGTTGTGCTCGGCGATGATGCGGATCCCCTCGCGGGCCTTCTCGGGCCACTTGACGATGGTGATGGGGTTCATGTTGTCGAGGTGGAGCGTCTCCAGGTCGGGCGCCACCTCGCGGATGCCGCCGTAGAGCCGACGGAGGGCGTCGGGGTTCGGGGCTTCGCCGTCGCCGCCGTAGGCGAGGATGTCGGCCTGCCGGCCCAGACGGAAGTGCCTGACACCGCGGTCCGAGAGCGCGTCCACCTCGTCGACGACGCTCTCTGGCGGTCGGAAGTCCGGGTCGCCGTACATCGGTTCCGTGCAGAACGAACAGCGGTACGGACAGCCCCGGGAGGTCTCCATCTCGCAGATGAGGTAGTCGGGGTGGTTCGGGTGCTGTTCGACGACGAACGCCCCGTCGCGGGCCCAGCGGGTCTCCTCCTCGACGGAGCGGTAGCGGTTCTCGAACCCCTCCAGTCCGGAGTGCACGAGGTCGTAGACGGCCGCCTCGACGTCGGCCATCGCGAGGAAGTCGAAGTCCAGGTCGTCGCGGGCCGTCTCGCTGGCGCCCTCGTTGGCCTCGCCGACGCCGAAGCGGACGGGGCCGCCGATGACGCTCGTCCCGTCGGCGGTCCACGCCAGTTCGCGTACCTCGTCCGGTTCGGCCGGCGTCCCGCCGACGTACTTCCCGGGGACGGTCATCCCGCCGACGTACACCATGAGGTCCGCCGCCTCGACGTCGCGCCAGCGGCGGCGTTCCTCGCGGAGTTCGTCGATGGTGTGGTACGTGATCTGCTCGCGGGGGACGCCGGCGTCGACCATCGCACCGGCAGCGTACCGCGGGTACGTCGAGATGTAGGGCGGCACCCCGAAGTGTGCGGGTTCGTCGACGTAGCCGTCGACGATGGTCACGTCGAGCGTCTCGGGGTCTACGGTCATGGCCGCGGCTTGACGCTGGACGCCTAAAACGGTGTCTGGTCGGTCACGCCGACCCGAAGCCGTCGCCGTGGTTGCGAGACCGTCACGGTAACAACGAATATATATTAGATTTGCGTATGTATTACTAATATTATGAACACCATGTTGTCACGCAGAAAATTCCTGGGAGCCCTCGGTGCGACGGCCGCGGTCGGCCTGGCCGGCGGCGCACGCGGCGCGCGGAGCGGTTCGATCCACGCGGCACTCGGTGCCACGAACACCCCGCCTCCGGGGAAGTCCGTCGTCGGAATCTACCCGGCGTGGTCGCGCTACGAGCGCGACTACATGCCGGGCGAGGTCCCGTTGGACCAGATCACCCACCTCCAGTACGCCTACCTCTCCGTCGAGGAGGACGGGAGCGTGGGCTACGCCGACCAGTTCGCCGACACGCGCAACCTCGCGGCGTTCCAGGCACGGAAGAAGAACCACCCGGACACGAAGATGATCCTCTCTATCGGGGGGTTCTTCGCGTCGCGGTACTACTCGAGGGTGACGGTCGACAGCGCTCGCCGCGCCCGGTTTGCCAGGACCGCCGTCGAGATCATGCGCGAGTACGACTTCGACGGCCTCGACCTCGACTGGCGCTACCCCAGCGGCGAGGACGCCGACCAGTACACTCGCGACGGGGACATCCGGCAGTTCACGCTGCTCATCCAGGAGGTCCGCCGACAACTCGACGCCGCCGGTGAGGAGGACGGCGCGGAGTACGAACTGAGCCTCTCGGCCGCCATCAACCCGAACTTCGCCGAGGAACTGGTCGTCGCGGAGCTGGCCGACGCCGTCGACCGGGTCAACGTCGTCTGCTACGACTTCGCCGGCCCGTGGGACGAGTACACCGGGTTCGGCGCGCCGCTGTACAACCCCTACCCCGACAGCGTGCCGGACTTCCAGTACTACACCGCGAACGCGATGGAGGCGTGGAAGGCCCGTCCCATCGACCCGGCCAAACTGAACCTGACCTTCGCGACGTTCGGCCGCGGCTACACCGGCGTCGACCCCGCCAACCGCGGGTTCGACCAGCCCTTCGAGGGCGTCCCGGACGGCACCTTCCCCACCGAGGAACAGGGGACCTACGACTTCTGGGACATCGAGTACAACGTCAACGCCGACAACGACTACGAGTACTACTGGCACGACGACGCGGCCGCGCCGTACCTCTACTCGGAGAACGACCGCGAGTTCGTCAGCTACGACAACATGCGCTCGGTGGCGCTGAAAGCAGAGTACGTCCTCGACAACGACTACGGCGGGATGACGATGTGGGACTTCCACGGCGACAAGTACGGCGCGTTGCTGTACACCGTCAACGAGGCGCTGGCCCAGTAGTCGAGCGCTCGCCGGCGGTGCCGGGCCGCTATCCCTGCCGTTCGAGGTCGGCCACCGCGAGGTCGACGTTCCTGACGTTCGCCTTCCAGAGGGCGTCGAAGAGGTCGCCCACGACCGGAACCGCACCGACGACCACGTCCAGCGCGACGTTCAGGAGCATCCGGGCCAGCGTCCGTCGGGAGACGCCGCGACGGGCCGCGGCCACGACGATGGCGAGCGAACACAGTCCGGTGAGGAGGTCGCCGGCCACGGGTAGCAGACCGACCAGGGGGTCGATACCGACGCGCAACCCGGTGCCGGGGACCCGGACGCTCTCGTCGAGGAGGTGTGCGAGCGTCCGGAGGCGGCCCAGCGACGGCGGTTCGGTGTCCATACGCCCGGTTCGGACGCCGGAGAGATAAGCGATTTCGCCGGCGCGCTAGTCGTCGGCGCTCACCGGCCGCTCGTCGGCCTGCGCGTACCAGAGATCGGCGTAGTCGCCCTCCGCCGAGAGCAGGTCGGCGTGGCTCCCGCGCTCGACGATTTCGCCGTCGTCCATCACGACGATGCGGTCGGCGTCCTGTATCGTCGAGAGGCGGTGGGCGATGACGAAGGCGGTGCGGTCCTCCACCAGTCGCTCGATGCTCGCCTGGATGCGCTCTTCGGTCTCCGTGTCGACGTCGCTGGTCGCCTCGTCGAAGATGATTATCTCGGGGTCGTTCAGCAGGGCGCGGGCGATGGCGACGCGCTGGCGCTGCCCGCCCGAGAGCTTGATGCCGCGCTCCCCGATCTGCGTGTCGTACCCCTCGGGGAGGTCGCTGACGAACTCGTGGGCCTGCGCGGCGCGGGCGGCCTCCCGGACCCGTTCGCGGGCGGCCTCGCGCCCCTCGCTCTCCCCGTCCAGCACCTCGCGGTCGCCGTAGGCGACGTTCTCGGCGACGGTGCCGGAGAAGAGGTACGGTTGCTGTTCGACGACGGCGACGTCGTCACGCAGCGACTGGAGGCCGTACTCGCGCACGTCGACGCCGTCGACCCGTACGGCGCCCGCGTCCACGTCGTGGAACCGGGGGACGAGTTTCAGGAGCGTCGACTTCCCGGCGCCGGTCGGCCCGGCCAGTCCGATGGTCGCGCCCGCCGGGACGTCGAGCGAGACGTCGCGGACGACCGGTCGGTCGGGTTCGTACCCGAAGGTCACGTCGTCGAAGGTGACGCGCCCGTCGAGACTCTCGGGTTCGTAGGGGTCCTCGGGGTCGGTGACGGCCGGCGACTGCCCCAGCAGGCCGAACACCCGTTCGGCGCTGGACTTCGCGAGCTGGTACTTGTTCGCGGACTTGCCGACCCGACGCATCGGGGAGTAGAGGCGGCGCAGGTAGAGGAAGAACAGCGCGAACGTCCCCGCCTGCAGCGCGGCCTCGCCGTCGGCGCTCGTGATGAAGTCCATCCCGGCGACGTAGAGGATACCGACGAAGACGACGCCGGTCAGCAGGCGGAGCCCGGCGAAGAAGGCCCGCCGGATGCGGAGCGCGCCGACCTTCTCGTCGTGGTAGGTCTGGCTCTGGTCGCGGACCCGCTCGTTCTCGAACTCGTAGCGGTCGAAGGCCTTGATGACCGGCGCGCCGCTCAGGTTGTTCTCCAGCCGGGTGTTGAGCCGGGAGACGGTGCGGCGAATCGACCGGTAGCGCGGCTCAATCCACGTCAGGAAGTAGCCGCTCGCGACGCCGATGACGGGGACGGGGGCGAGGGCGATGAGCGCCAGCGTCGGCGAGTGCCAGTAGAGGACCACCGCGATACCGCCGACGGTGGCGACGACCCGTATCAGCTGGCGGAACTCGGTGTTCAGGAACGACTCCAGCCGGTTGATGTCGCTGTTGAGGATGGACATCATCCCCCCGGTCTGGTGGTTCGCGAAGAAGTCCATCGAGAGGTGCTGGAGGTGGTCGTACGTGTCGTTCCGGAGGTCGCGCTGAATCTTCTGGGCGGTCGACTGGAGGAGATAGCGGGAGGCGAAGCGCGTCGCCGACCGGAGCAGATACGCGACGGCGGCGATGGCGACGAGTCGCTGGAGGAACGCGACTTTCGCGGCGTCGCCCGCGATGGTGCCGGTCGGAAGCAGTCCGGCGGCCGTCAGCAGCCCCGGCTCCCCCCGGTTGAGAATCACGCGGTCGATGGCGGCGGCGACCACGATGGGCGGGACGAGGCGGGCGAAGCGAGTACAGAAGGCCGAGAGCACGCCGACGAGCAGACGCGCCCAGTACGGCGTCGCATAGGCGACGAGGTTCACCATCGGGTGGCCGTCGACGTTCTCGCGGACCCCCTCGAACCCACCGTGTTCGTCGGTCATAGACGGTCTATCGGGTCCGGACTGAAATATGACCGGCTTGGGCTACACGTAGATGGTGCCTTCCTCGACGGTACCGACGGGTGTGGGCCGGGCGCCGTCGGCGACGCGGCCGGCGGAGACGGCGGCCGCCAGCGAATCGAGCGCGTCGTGGTTCTCGCGGTACGTCTCGCGGTGCTCGTCCAGCGCGACGCTACACGCCTCGACGGCCTCGAGGTTGGTCTCGCGCCGGGCACGCGCCCCGTCGGTGGTCTTGTACCCCTCCCGGTAACAGCCGAGCCACCCGAAGGTGGCCGCGGGGTACACCTCACAGACGACCGTCTCGGCGTCGTGGCCCTGCATCGGCGCGACGGCCGTGGCGGGGTCGTCGGCGAGGCGACCGAGGACGTTCCGGGCGCCGTGGTAGGTCATGCTCCGGACCCGGTTCGTGTACGGACAGAGCGCCGCGCGCCGGGCGTCGGTCGCTCGGCGAACGTCCCGCTTGCCAGCGGTCATCTCGGCCGTGTGGCGACACACCTCGGAGAACGCGTCGGGACTGGCCGGACCGCTATCGCTCCCGACCCACTCGAGGAACCCCCGCCAGGTGCCGCCACACCGGGCGTCGAGTAACGACTGGGGGAGACTGAACGGGAAGTCCAGTCCGACCGCGCTGACGTCGCCGTGCCGGACTCGCTCCACGAGGCCGGCGTGTGCGCTCTCGCGGTCGCGACCCCACTCGTCTGTCGCGCGATAGCACGCGTCGATGCGCATCCCCGCCGCAGTTCGCGTGGCTTCGGTCACCCACAGCGCGTCCCCGGCCGCGCTCGCGCCGCTGAAGTCCACGCCCAGAACACCGGAACCCATGCGTGTCCCCTCTCAACGGGCGCTAATCAATGTTCGGACGCCTGCGACGGTGGTTCCGCCTCCGAAAGCGGTTTGAGCCTCACGGACCAACCCGTGACCATGCCAGCCACTCTGGAGGTCGTCTGCACCGACGACGACTGCACGCTCGACATGTTCGAGCTCCACTACACCTACGACATGCCCGACGACACCGGCGTCGAGGACTTCACCTGTCCGTACTGCGGTGAGGCCGACACGCTGGAGGCCGTCGAGCTATGATCCGCGGCATCGGGGAGTCTATCGGCAACGCTATCTTCGAGAACATCGGCCGGGCCGCCGGTCGGGTGCAGGAGAACAAGCCGCTGCCGGCGGACCTACTGGAGTCCGAGGACGCCTACCTCGTCGTCTTCGACGCCCCCGGTGCAACCGCGAGCGACGTGCAGGTCCGGTACGTCGAGGACCGCGTCGAAGTGCGGATCGACCGCTTCCGGGACTTCCACGACGGCTTCGACATGCGCTACCCCGGTCGCGGACTGGCGCTCGACGGGTCGGTGACGCTCCCCGAGGACGCCGTCGTCGACGCCGAGGCCGCGTCCGCGACGCTGAAACAGGACGGCACGCTCCAGGTCCGTATCCCGAAGTCCGAGACGGCCGCGGACGAAGCCGGCGACGGACCGGTCTCCGAGGACGCCGACGACCACGACGACCCGGTCGACGACGACACCGAGGAGTAACGGAGCCCGCTGTTTACGCTGTTCTACGACGCAGACGTCACCAGTCGGCCGTCGGGTCGCCCAGCGGGTCGAACGACTCGTCACCGCCGAACCGCGTCGGGTCGACCCGCGGTCCGAGCGCCGCGTCGAGCGTCGGCTCCGTGTCCACCACTCGCTCGGCGAGGTACTCGCCCAGCGCCGGCGCTCGCATCAGCCCGTGGCCCTGCCAGCCAGCGGCGACCCAGAGCCCGTCGGCGACCGCCCCGAGCAGCGGGTCCCGGTCCGGCGTCGCCGTACAGAGGCCGGCCCACGAGCGCCGGACCGAGGGCGAGAGCGTGGTCGCGGCTTCGACCCTCGCCAGCGCCGACTCGACGAAGGCGGGGTCCGCGTCGCGGCTCCAGTCCTCCGGGTCGGCCGCGTGCGCGCCGTCGCCGACGAGGATACCGTCGCCCTTCGGCCGCCAGTAGAACTCCTCGGTCGCGTCGTAGAACGACGGGAGCGCCGCGTCGACGGCGTCGGTGACGAGCGCCTGCGCCCGGTAGGTCTCCAGCGCGAGCGAGACGCCCACGTCGGCCACCAGTGGGTCCGTCGCCGGGCCGGCCGCGACGACCACTGCGTCGAACGTCTCGGTCCCGGCGGGAGTCTGGACGGTCGTCCGACCGGCCAGGGAGACGGGTGTCCCCGTCCGGACGGTGGCGCCGGCAGACCGGGCACGCGCCGCCAGTTCGGTCACGACGGCGTCCGGGGCCAGCGTTCCGGCCGAGTGGGCGATGCCGGCGGCGACGACGCCGTCGGTGTCGAGCCGGGGGTACCGCGCCGCCAGCGCGTCGGGCGACAGTTCGCTCACGTCCCGCCCGCGGGCCCGCATCTCGCGGACCTGCTGGCGGATCGCCGTCGCGTCGCCGTCCTCGCGGGCGGCCCAGACGTACGGGCACGGAGTCAAGAGGTCCCACTCGCGGTAGCGTTCGAGCGCGCGCGCCGCGACGGCGGCGTCCACCCGTCCGGCGAAGGCGTCGTAGCAGATGCCCGCGGCGCGACCGGTCGCGCCGCTCCCGAGGTCGGCACGTTCGTAGAGAGTGACCGAGGCCCCGCGCGTCGCGAGGTCACCGGCTGCGACGAGTCCGACACAGCCGCCGCCGACGACGGCGACGCGCATCTACCCGCGGAGCGGCCGGGGGCCGCTGGCCGGGTAACCGACGACGGTGTCGGCGCCCGCGTCCCGCAACTGGTCGTCGGCCGTCGTCTCCCGGTCGGGGACGTGCGCACGGCCCTCGTATTCGACCGCCAGCCCCTCGGTCGCGAGTCCGGTCATTCGTCTGTCCGTTCGTCTCGGCGCGCAAAGCCCTGTCGCTCTCAGCGTATCTGGTCCCGGACCGACTCCGGGAACTCGTCGTCGGGGCCGGCGTAGCGGTCGGGTTCGGTCGGCATCTCCCAGTCCGTCGCCAGTTCCAGCAACTGCACGAGCATCCGCGCCGTCGCCCCCCAGACGGTGTAGCCGTCGACGTAGAAGAAGTGCAGGCGGATCTCGCCGTAGTAGGGGTGGTCGCGCTGTTCCGACTCGTAGTTGTCGAGGTCGGTGAGTTCGGCCACCGGGAGGACGACCACCTCGGCGACCTCCTCGTCGTTCGGGACGTACTCTCGGTCCGGGATGCGCGCGACGAACGGGCGCACCGAGTAGTTCGTGATGGTCCGGATGTCGTCGAGGCGGCCGACGACGTGGGCGGCCTGTGGGTCCAGGCCGATCTCCTCGTTGGCCTCCCTGAGTGCCGTCCGGAGCAGGTCGTCGTCGACCGGTTCGTAGCCGCCACCGGGGAACGACATCTGGCCGGGGTGGTCCGTCAGGTGGTCGGCCCGCTTCGTGAACAGGATGGCCTCCCCCTCGGGTCGTGTGACGACCGGCACGACGACTGCCGCCTCGCGCTCCTCGTCGTCGACGACGACGGGGTCGTGTGCCGCCAACCGGTCGAAGTCCATACGTCACTCGAAGCGGTGTACGTCCTTAACTCGGTCGGGTGTCGTCGTCGGTCAGGCGTCGTCCAGCCTGTCCCGTGCCGTCCCCAGTTCCACCGGACCCCACGCCTCGAGGTCGTAGCTCACGTCCAGTAACGAGGCGATACGGTCCTCGTCGCCCGCCTGGACGGCGAGCACGGCGTCCTCACGGAACCGTTCCTCGGCGGCACGGGCGACCGTCTCCTCGTCCAGCGCACGCGCCGGAACGTCCATGATGTGTGGGAGGTCGCCGGCCCCGTCCGGCAGCGACGGGAACGCCGCCGGGCCCACGACGAGGAGCGCCTCGTCGGTGTCCGCGTCGTGGTCGGCGACCGAGAGCAGGTGGTACGACGTGAGCGCGTTCTCGACGTCCTCGGCGAACGCGTCGGTCGAGACGTCCTCGCCGCGTTTGAACGCCAGCTCGGAACACGCCTGCCCGAGTTCGGCACGGGTCAGCGCACCGAAGACGTCGACGACGCCGGCGATGTCGTCGGCTGTCAGGTCCATACCGGGTGCGCGACCCCCAGCGGCTTCAGCGTTTCCGGACTCAGGCGGCGGCCGTCCTCGGCAAGCGACCGCTGAAGTGCAGCGCCAGCAGTGCGAGCAAGAGGACGACCAGCCCGGCGCCCATCCACTCGAAGATGGTCGGGAAGGCCACGTCTGCGTCCAGCAACACGCCGAAGACGACGCTTCCGGGCGCCTGTATCACCATCATCCCGGCGCCGTACGCCGCGTACGCGCTGGCGCGATGGCGGTCCGGAAGCGACCCGAGCAGGTACGTGTCGACAGCGGGGAAGCTACTGTGGATGACGTAGCCCATGACGGCACTGAACACCACCAGCGGCCAGAACCCCCGGACTATCGGGAGGACGAGGATGCACCCAGTGAAGGCCGCGACGATGACGAGGATGTACGGGAGCGTCGGTAGGCGGTCGGCCAGCCGCCCGCTCACGTAGAACGCCGGCACGCCGGCGCCGAACGCGACCTGTAGCAGCGTCCGCCCCGTCGCCTTCGTGAGGCCGATGCTGTCGACGTACGTGACGTAGAAGTTGAACAGCCCGTTCCACACCATCGTGGTGAAGCCCAGCGTCGCCACCGCGGTGACGATGATGGGCCACTGTGCCATCACCGCCCCCAGTACGTCCCTGTCTTCGTGCCCGGCATCGGGGAACGCCGTCCGACGGGCGACCAGCGTGAACACGACGGTCATCACCGCCGCGCCGACCGCTATCGCCTGCAGCGCCACCCGCCAGTTCCCGACGAGGAGCGCCGCGGAGACGAGCGCCGGCGCCCCGACCGCGGCGAGCTGGCTGGCGACGCCGTGCTGGCCGAGGACGCGGCCCGGCGCGTCCGGGTACAGTTCGCTGATGAGCGTGTTCGCGGCGATGATGTAGACGCCGCTGGACAGCCCCATCGTGAACGCGCCGACGAGCAACAGCGTCGGGTCCGACGTCAGCGCGGTGAACGCCGCGCCGACCGTCAACACGACGCCGGAGCCGAAGACGGCCTGTGCGCGGGTCACCCGCGTCAACAGGAAGCCCGTCGGCAGTCGCGTCACCGCGCTCCCGGCCCAGACGAGCGTCGCCAGGAGCCCCAGCGTCGCGCTACTCGCACCCGTCGCGACCCGGATGGGTTCGAGCAACGGCGCGAACACAACGCGAGAGAGGTTGATGAGGAAGACCAACCCGAGCAGCGAGCCGAACACTGACCGTCGAGACACACCGGACAGTCGTCGCTCGCCCCGAAGATTGTTCCGAATCGCCACGGTCTTTTTATCCACGGCTGTCGGAGCAAACGCTATGGACTCGGTCAGGAAGGCCCTGCGTGCGGGTGATGTCGAGAAAGACGGCTACGGTCGACTCTCGTGTACGGCGTGTGACGAGCCACTGTCGACGGACAACGACCCGGACCAGGTCGGCAAGGTTCGGGTCTGTCCCGAGTGCGGTACGGAGTGGAAGGAACTCGGCTGACGCCAGCGGCTGACGCCCGGGCTCGACTCGTACTTACTCGAACACCGCGTCGAACGCCTCCGCACCAAGCGGCTCGTACCGCCCGGCGTCGACGTTCTCGCGGGCGTGTTCGACCGACCCCGTCCCGACGAGCGAACAGGTCACGCCCGGGGCGCTGCGCGCGAAGTTGAGCGCCCGCTGGGCGCGGGTCTCGCCGTCGAGTCTCGCCTCGACGCTGTCGGGCATCTCCTCGGCCAGTCGCCCCTGCATGATGGACGCGCTCGTGAACACGTCGAGACCGGCCTCGTGGGCGAACCACAGCGCCGACTGCGGGCCGTCGGCGCCGTCGTGGGCGGCGACGGAGAACGCGTCGGCCATGAAGACGTTGAACGGGAGCTGGATGGCTCGGAGGTGCGTCGCCGTGTTCCCGGCCGCCTTCGCGGCCGACCGGGCCCGCTCGACAACCTCCGGGAGCGAGAGGTAGCTGTCGTGACTCTCGGGGACCCGAAACGCCTCCCACGTCGCCACACCGTAGTGTTTCAGGTCGCCCGCTGCCGCGCGCTCCTCCAGTCGTTCGAAGGCCGCCTCCAATCTATCGTACACCTCCTCTCGGCCGTGCTCGGCCAGTTGCGTCTCGGGGTTGTGGACGTAGTAGAGGTCGACGGTGTCCAGTCCGAGGTTGTCGAGCGAGCGGTCCAGCTGGTCGTCGAGGAACGCCGGCGCGATGCAGTGCTGACCGCTGACGAGGGCGTCGGCGTCGACGATGCCCGTGTCGACGTATTCCGACTGGACGTACGCACCCGGGTTCGCGGGTCGCTCGCCGTCGAAGGGGACGAAGCCGCCCTTCGTCGCCACGACGACGGCCTCCCGGTCGACGTCCGCGTCGGCCAGCGCCCGGCCGACGACGCGTTCGGAGCGCTGGTGGCGATAGTTGATGGCCGTATCCAGGACGTTGACGCCCCCTTCCAGCGCGGTGACGATCGCGTCGTGGTACGCGTCGTCGCGTTCGTCGGTCGGGTCGCCGAGGTACGTCCCGACGCCGACGCTGGAGACGACGCCGTCGCCGAACCGGCGGTAGAAGGTGCGCGCGAAGTCGTCGTGGTCGTCCCGGTACGCCCAGGTCGCCTCCCGTGTTGCCATACCACCGCTTCGTCCCGACCGGACAAAAGGACCGAGATTCAGCGCTCGCCGGCCATCGCGTCGAACACCTGCTGGCGCAGGTCCTCGCGGGAGATACCGTCGCTCGGACCGATGCCGGCCATGTACTCGACGGGGATCTGCCCACCGCCCATCCGCGCGTGCCCGCCGCCCTCGCCCATCGGAATCGACTCGACGACGGCCTCAATGGCCCGACCGATGTGGACCCGGTCGTCGCGGGAGCGCCCGGCGATGCGGAGGGTCCCGTCGCACTCGCCGACGACGACGACGGCCGAGACGCCCTCCAGCGTCTCGAGTTCGTCGGCAGCCTGGGGAATCGCGTCCGTGTTCGACACCTCGCCGACGTCGCTGTACGCGAACGGCGGGTTCACGACCCGCTCGGTGATGGCGCGGGCCTTCACGTCCAGCACCTCCGCGTCTATCTGCGGGTTGGCGATGCGGTTGAGCAGGTCACCGTCGATACCCTCGTAGAGGTACGCCGCCGCAGCGAAGTCGGCCGACGAACACCCGTTGGTCAGCGACCGCGTGTCCGACTGGATGCCGTAGATGAGGCCGGTCGCGACGTGGCTCGGCAGCGCATCTTCGGGGACGGCGCCCGTCTCGACGCCGCCGTCGGTCAGTGCCGTGTCGACGTCGTAGAACTCCCAGTCGCGCGACTGGAAGTACTCGGCGAAGATGGTCGCACACGCCCCGGTGTCGGTTCTGACGTCCGTGAACTGTCGCCCGGTGCCGCCGCCCGGGTGGTGGTCGACGACGGCGACGGGGTCGACGTCGCTCGCGCCCGGGAACCCGCGTGCCTCGTTGTGGTCGACCAGCACGACGTGGTCGGTGGCGATGTCGCCGGCCGTCTCGATGCGCTCGAAGTCGAGGTCCAGTACCGTCTCGAAGGCCCGGTTCTCCGGTCGTCGAATCTCGCCGGGGTAGTAGAGCGTGGACTCGGTGTCGACGGCCGCCGCCAGCTGGCTGACGGCGAGCGCCGAGGACATCGCGTCGGGGTCCGGGTTCGGATGCATCAACACCGCCACTCGGTCGTACCGGTCGAGCACTGACACGAGGCGGTCGGCCGGTGTGCGCGTGAGATAGCGGTAGAGGGCGACGGCGAGGCCGAAAACGAGGAGCAGGACGAGGAGCGCGGCGACGGCTATGGCCGGGTTCTGGATGGCGAAGGCGGTGACCCGTCCGGCCTGCGTCGCGAGGTCCCCGGCAGCCATCTGTGACATAGGCGTAGATGCTGCCGGATACGATAAGAAGGTTCCCCCGCGGTTAATGCGCTGTAAACTCCCGTATAGCGTCCGCATAACCCGCACGAAACGTCGGATAGGCGAACTCGTAGCCGAGCGACCGGAGCAGGTCGTTGGAACATCGCTTGCTCGTGCGGACGCGCCGCTTCGCCGTCGAGGAGAGGTCGGCGTCGGCGAGCCGCTCGTCCTTTGTCTGTTTCGGCGGGAACGGGATGTCGCACTGCTCGGCCAGCCAGTCCGCGAACGCCCACTTCTCGACGGGTTCGTCGTCGACGACGAGGACGACCGCCTCGCGGTGATCCGCCTCCAACAGGAACCGGACGGCGCCCGCCGCGTCGTCGCGGTGGACCATGTTGAGGTATCCCGCGGTTACCGGCCCCTCTAGATACCGATCGAGCCGATAGCGGCCGGGCCCGTAGAGGCCGGCGAAGCGGGCCACGGTCCCGTAGCCGCCGTACTCCGCCGGGCGCTCGCGTGCGATGCGCTCGGCCTCGGCCAGCACCTCGGTCTTCTCCGTCTGCGGGTCCAGGGGCGTCTCCTCGTCCACCCAGTCGCCGCCGTGGTCGCCGTAGACGCCGGTACTGGACGTGTAGACGAGGCGCTCCGGCGCGTCGCTCCGGCCCCAGAAGTGGTCGATGGCCGTCCGGAGGCCGTCGACGTACACCTCGCGGGCCGCCTCTGCCCCGCGGCCGCCGGAGCTGGCAGCGAACACGACCCAGTCGACGTCCGGGACGGCCGAGAGCGCGCCGGCGTCGGTCACGTCTGCCTGGACGGCCTCGAACCCCGCGTCTTCGATGGCGGCCACGCCGTCGTCGGACCGACGGACGCCGACCACCTCGTGGTCGTCCCGCAGCTGTCGCCCCAGTTCGAGTCCGACGTACCCGCACCCGAGTATCGCGACGCGTGCCGTCATCGCTGCTGGCTCTCGATGTAGCTGTGGAGGACGGCGTACTCGGCCAGCGTCACCGGGTAGCGCCCCTCTATCTTCTGTTGGATCTCCTTCGGCTCCATCTCGTCGTCGATGCCCGAGGCCAGCGTCTCGACGTCCATCACGGCCGTCGTCATCCCCATCAGGAGGATGTCCTGTGCCTCCGCCTGGATCGCGTCGGCGTCGGGCCGCTCCGGGTCGGTCGCGAGCACGGCCGCGGCGTCCGAGAGCGCGAGGTCGGCCGCGTCGCCGGCCGCCACCGCTTCGACCGTCTCCCGGTCGAGGTCGGTCGCCTCGACGACGGCGTCGACGCCGACCGCCTCGACCGTCTCGGCCAGAACCGATTCGTAGGCGGCCAGCAGCGCCTCGGGTGACTGCGTTCCTGCGTCGGGGAACTCCGCTCTGAGCATGGGCACCGGTACGCACGGGGGGTATTAGTCGCTGTCACTCTCAGTCGCGCCGGCGTTGGGCCACCCGGCCGACGTCTCGACGGCGACGCCGTCCTTGTCGCCCACGCCGCGGGGTTTCGGCGGTACCACGACGACGACGCCCGTCTGGGCACGCACGGAGAGTCGCGTACTCCGCCCGAGCAGTTCCGCCTCGGCGTCCGCGTCCACGTCGAGATGGACCTGCCCGCCGTCCCGTGCGTACGTCGTCGTCGCGCCCGGCGCCGTCGGCGGGCCGTGGTTCGCGGTCACCGCGAACCGGGCGTACTCCCCCTCGACCGTGACCCACCAGACGTTCGTCGTCGCGTACCACGGGCCCAGCGGCGGCGCCACCGGGAGCCCCGCCGGGAGGGTCTTCGTCCCCAGTCGGCGCTTCGCCACCCGCTCGGCACGTCGCCGGCCGGCGTCGGCGAGTCGCTGTCGTAGCTGGTCCCGTGCGACCGTCCGGACCGCCGAGGCAGTCCGGTCGACGACCGGTGTCTTCGGCCGGGCTACCGGCCGAGCGAGGGCGTCGCTGGCCGCTCTCTCCAACCGCAGTCTGAGCCAGTCGCGCTCCGGGAGCGAGAGGTCCCGACGGTCGGCGGCGACGTTCGCGACGGCCGTGGCCGCCGACCCGTCTGCGAGCGCCCGTCCGCGGGCGGCGGGCGTCTCCCAACGACGGAGGGCGTCTCCGACGAGAGCCCGGCTCGCCGCCGCGTCGGCGCCCGTCTCCTCGCCGACTGTGGCGGCGAGTTCGGCCGCGACGCCCTCGTTCGCCCGTTCCACCCGACGACGCAACCGGCGACGGCGGCCGTCGAGCGTGGTGTTCGACGACGCGTCGGCCGTCGCGTTCGCCGCGGCCAGCGTCGTCGCCGCCGTCGCGAGACGCACCCTGTCTGCCGAGGCCGCCACGCCGTCCGTCACCGCGCTGGCCGCGTCGTCGTACGGGACGGTGAACACGTTGACGTTCCGGGCGACCAGCGGGTGCTCCTCGCCTTCGACCGCGGGGTGGGACGACTCCGACACCGAGGCCAGCGTGAGGTACTGCGGTCGTGCGTCGACGCGGGTCCGAACCGGTCCGGCCGGCCCGGTCGGCACCGGCCGTGAGCGCGGGCGCTGCGTGTCGCGGGCGGTCAGGCCCTTCCGGAGGGCACGCAGCGAGCCGTTCGTCCGGGTTCTGAGTCGAGCGTCCATGCGCTGCCCGGCCGAATCCCGCCGCCGTGCCCGGGCCGCGAGGCGCGCGTCCACCGCGTCGAGGTACGCGATACGCGCCGCCACCCGCGCCTTGTGTGCGGCGCTGTCGTAGGTGTCGGGTGCGTCGACGAGCCGCGCGCGTCGGTCGTCGAGTTTCGCTCGGAGCTTCCGCGCCGGGTTCGTCTCGAACGTGCCGACGGCGCCACGCTCGACGGTCACGTTCATCGCCGCGACCTGTTCTCGGACCCGTCTGAGGTCCCGGTAGACCCACGCCCGGAGCGCACCCGGGCGTGCCCCGGTGACGTCCACAGTCCGCGTATGGAGACGACCTCCGGCGGCGCGTTCCGCGACGGCGTCGGGACCGCCTGCGCGACCGACCAGCTCTCGTTCGGCCCGTCGTTCGACGTCGGCCAGGTTCGGCCCGTCGACCGGGCTGCCAGCTCGGTCGTGTGCCGTCCGGAGCCGTTCGACCGGCGCCACGGAGTCACTCCGATGCCGGCCGACGACCGTGACGGTCACCCGGCGGCGCTCGGACCGATGCGATGCGGTCGACCGTCGCTCGGTCCCGTTCGCCCAGAGCGCCACCCGGGTGTACTCGACCTCGACCGTCCGGCCGAAGCTATCGAGCTCGTGCCAGCCGTCGGGCACGGTCGGGTCCGGGGTGGCCGGGCCGACCGCGTCGACGGTGTCGGTCGTCCGCTCGCCGACCAGGGTCCAGTTCTCGCCCGGGGATGGCGGCCGGGACGGGCGACCGCCGCTCACTTGCCGACTTCCGACTACGCGCCGGACGTCGACGGTGTAGGCGGCCGCCGTCGTCTGGCCGAGCGCGTCGGGTGCTGCGACCGAGTGGAAGGCGTCGTCGGCCGTCCCGTCGATTCCCACGCGCATCGTCCCGTTCGCACGCGGGTGGTCGCCGGCGGTCCCCCCGGTACGGATGTCGTCACCCGCTGGGCGGTAGGATGCCCGCCCGAGAACGTCGCGAGCGAGCGCGGTGCCGTTGCTGCCCGCCATCAGGTCCTCGACGCCGACCATCGCCGTCGCCTCCGTGAGCGACCGTCGGCCGTCCGGGTCGCTCCGGCCGAACGTCGACCGCTGGACGCCCAGTAGCGCGCCGTTGGTTGCGAGGCTGACGTGCCGGTTCGCGAGGACGTTCGCTATCGGGACGCCC
This sequence comes from Haloarcula sp. MBLA0163, assembly GCF_055632435.1. Taxonomy (NCBI): domain Archaea; kingdom Methanobacteriati; phylum Methanobacteriota; class Halobacteria; order Halobacteriales; family Haloarculaceae; genus Haloarcula; species Haloarcula sp. MBLA0163. The sequence goes on along the minus strand of NZ_CM145745.1, from coordinate 2,150,439 downwards.
CCGTACTGGGCGTACCCACGCGCCCAGACGATGGGGTAGAGCCGGGCGGTCAACCGCTGGCTCAGTCCCGGCGTCCCCAAGCCGCTGTTGACGCGCCGCTCGTAGGTCTGGACCTGTGCGTGGAGTGCGAGGACCGGCGTCGCGACGACGACGGTGGGCGAGACGTCGCGCCGGGTGACCACCCGGTCGCCGCGCCGCACCGTCAGCGTCACGTTCTCGACGGTCGCCCGGAGTGCGGTCCCGTTCGGGCCGGCCCGTGCGACGGCGACGCGCGCTATCGCAGCCCGATAGTCGGCGGTCGTCTCGACCGGTGGGAGCGCCGCCGTCGCCTCGACACCTTCGCTCGTCGCACCGACTCGGCGGAGCCGGTCACGGACTCGCAGATATATCCGTAGCCGGAGTGCAGCCCGGAACGGTCGGGAGTCGTTCAGTGCGCGGCCGACCGAGGTGTTCGCCGGTTCCAGCACCGGGTCCGCCGCCGCACGCCGTCCGGCCCGCGAGACGCCGTCGCGCATCGCCGTCTGGGTCTCCGCCGTCGCTCGGTCCAACGTGCGCTCGACGGCCGTGTCGGTCGGTGCGGGCGCCGGTCGCAGCGTCGGCGCGAGCGTGAGACTGCTCACCAGCAGGAGGACGCCCAGCAGCGCGAACGGCACCCGGCCGCGCGTGTCGCTGGTCACGCCGACCACGTCCTGACGGTGACCCGGACGCGTTCGGTGCGGACTGCCCGGGCCGCGGCGGCCGGGGAGCCGAAGCGCTCGCGCATGTCGGCGGCCAAACCGTCGGCGAGGTGCACCGTCAGCCGAGCGTTCAGGTCCGCCACAGAGCGCGAACCGAGCGGCAACCTGCCCGCGCCGGTGAGACGCCCCATCCGCAGGTATCGCGTCGCCATCAACCGGTCTCCGGGGTAGTCGCCCCGGAGCGCCAACCGTGTCTGCGACGGCGGAAAGAAGCCGTCCACGACGGCCGACGCGACCGCTATCGCGACCCCTCGGTAGCCGGCCTCGCGAGCGCCCCGACGCGCTCTGCCGGTCGCGTTCGGCATCGGACTCGCCACGCCGAGCGTCGCCGTCCGCACGTCGGCGGAAGGCGGCGGTCGCTCACCGACGCGGGCCGTCGCACTGACCGGCGCTCCGCGGTACGGTTCCCAGCGAACCCTGACCGACGTCTGTCTCCCGGAACCGGAGAGCCGCTCCCGGGTCGTCGCCTCGACCGCTCGCTCGAACTCGGTGCCGGCCGACGACAGCCGCTTCCCGTGTACCGTGACGCCGCTCATCGCCGCCTCCGCGAGCAGTTCCGCGACGGTTCCGTGCGCCGTCCGCCGGTGGCTCGCCGTGGCGTTGGCGGTCCACTCCGGCGGTCGGCCGGGCGGGTCGAGTGCGTACTCGACGCTCGCGGTGCTCGTCGCGAGTAACTCGGCGGTGTCGGCCGCTGGATTCTCCGTCTCCGGTGGGTCCACCGCGACGGCGCCGACGACGGCCGCGGCGGCGGCCCCGACCAGCAACAGGAACACCGTCACGTCCACGACGGTACTGGTGGCACGAGGCGTCACCAGACGGTCACCCGGAGCGTCCCGCGTCTGACCGCCGCCGGTGCGACCCGGACGCTGACCGTGCGGCGAGCACGCGCCGCGTCCGGGGGCGGTGAGGGCCCGGCGCTCCACCGTCTGTCGGCACGGACCGTCACGTTCCCGTCGTAGCCGGTGGGGACGACGTCGAGCGCGTCCGCCGTTCGGCCCGGCGAGACCACGCCGGCGGTACTCAGTCGCCGCTCGACCGAATCGGCAGTCGGCGTCGCGACGTTCCGCTCGCCGGTCGCAGACGTCAGCGCCCCGTCGAGGACGCCCGCGTACAGCGCCAGTCCGGCCGAGACGGCGAAGACGGCCACGAGCGCCGCGAGCGGTTCCGTCGCGCCCCTACCCGACGAGGACGACATCGACACCTCCCCAGTCCACGCGCCGGACCGTGACCCGCTCCGGCGCCGGTCGCCACGCGGCCTCTGCAGTACGCGCCCGCTCGACGGCCCGCCGCAGGGCCGCTGGTGACCGGAAGGACCGTCTCGGCACTCCCCCGTCGAGAACGGCCGCGAGGCGCCCGCCGAGTGCGGGGACGTACGGTTCGAGGACCGTCGCGTGCGCGATGCCGGCGTCAGTCCGGAGGCCGATCGCCCGTCCCGACAGCGTCCACTCCTCGGCGTCCAGCTCGCGGGTAGCGACGGACCCGGGTGGGCTGGTCGCCACCTCGTCGACTGTCGCGGCCGTTGCCGCCGCGTCCGGCGGCGCAGACGCGGGCAGCGAGATGACGACGCCGAAGACGGCGACACTCACGGCCCCGAGCGCCACCCAGACGTACAGCGTGTCGACGTGTGTCTCGAACATGGGGAGGCCTGCCCTCGGCTTCCGGTTTAAACGCTGGCGTCACACCAGCATCCCCGTCGCAACGACGGCCGCGAGGTACGTCGCCGTCGCCGAGCACAGCGCCAGCCCCACCCGGTAGCCGACGAGTGCCCGGTCCAGCCCGCGACGGAGCCCCGTCGAGAGCGCCGTCAACACGGCGGCGAGGACGAGGCAGTACCAGCCGATTACTGGGCCGAGAGTCGCCGTCGACACGGCCTCGATGGGGCCGCCGCTCCCCATCGTCCCGGCGAGTGCGACGGTGGCGCCGCCGACGAGCGGTCCGAACAGCGCGGCGGTGTTCGAGAGCGTCCCGGTGACCTGCGCGAGGTCGCGCCGCGTCTCCCGTTCGACCACCGCGACGTCTGCCAGATGCTCCCCCATCGTGGTGATCGTCTCGCCGGCAGGCGGGCCGATGGTGGCCGCCGCGTCCAGCAGCGCCGCCGCACGCCCGAGGCGCGGGCTCGGGACGGTACGGAGCGTCCCGTGTTCGCCACGGAACGCCGCCTCGACACCGAGGCCGAGGGTCCGCTGGCGGTCGAGTGTCTCCCGCAAACGGTCACAGAGCGGTGCCGGCGTCACGTGGACCGCCGCCGCGAGCGCCGCTTCGACCGACTGCCCGCGGTCGACGCGTCGGCCGATAGCCGTCAGCGCGTCCGGAAGGCAGGCCTCGATGTCTGTGACGTGGCTCCTGACCTCGCGAACCGGCCGGTAGTGTATCACCAGCGCGCTCCCGGTCCCACTCCCGAGCGCGGCGAGTGGCGGCCCCCAGCCGGGTGCGACGAAGGCACCGGCGACCAACCCACCGACAGCGGCGGCCACACCACCGGCGACGGCACGGGCCGGCGTCGACGGGACGTCCGGGTGGCTCCGCGGCACCACCGCCGGCGGGAACGCGACCGGTCGCTGCGCGAGGAGCCACGCACTCGCGACGACGAGGGCCGCCGGAAGCACCAGGCCGTAGGTGACGACGAGCAGCGACGGTGTGACCGGGAGACCAGCCGCCGTGGCCGCCGGCAACAGCGACACCGTCGCCAAGGGCAGCAAGACGCCGAAGGCGTACAGTCCGGTCGCGGGCCCACGCAGGTCGGCGGCGAACGCCGCCATCTCGTCCCGCGTCCCGTCGAGAACCCGCTGGCGCGCCGTCTCGAGGACTGCCGCTCGCTCGTCGGCCGGCGCGACGGCCGCTCGCTGGACGTGGTGTATGGCGGCCGCCAGCGCGGGGAACTCCTCGCCCCACTGCTCCGCGAACCGGCCGAGACCGTCACGCGGCGTTCCGCACGCTCGCCGCCGCTGTGCGTCGAGGTGGTCGGCGAGGCGGCCGTCGTCCGCGCCGGCAGCGAACGCCGTCGCTCGCTCGGCACTCGGCCACAGCGTCACGCCGAGGACGAGCATCGCGACGAGCGCCGGGGCGGCCCCCAGCGCGCGTATCCGTCGGGCCTGTGCGGCCAGCGGGACACCGTAGCGGCCGACGAGGAGCACGCCGACCGCGAGCAGGAGACAGGCAGTGCCGCCGACGACGGCGGCCGCGCCGGACCCGAGAGAGAGGGCCGCCAGACCGAGGAGCCACCAGACACCGGCGACGGCGTAACTCGCGGCGAGGAGTCGCTCGGGACGCCACCCGACCGCGAGGACGCGGGTCGCCCTCTCGTACCCGTCCGGAACGCTGATACCGTCGGTCACCCGGTCGACGAGCGCGTCCAGGGCCAGCCACCCGGTCACGGGTCGCTCGCTCCGGCCATCGCGCCGGACGGCTGTCTGGCCCTGTCGGCCATCGCAGCGGTTCTGTCCTCGATAGCATCGAGCACGCTCGCGTAGGATTCGCCGGCGTGCGACAGCGTCTCGAGCACGTGACTGTTCCCCCTGTCGAGCAGACCGGTGGCCGTCGCACGCTCGCCGTCGCGCTCGAACAGCGAGGCGAACCCCACGCCGTCGCCGTGGTCCCGGACCTCTTCGACGGCGGCCACGCCCCGCCCGGCCTCGGCGGTCGGCGGGGCGAGCGTCACGAGCAGGTCCGTCGTGGCGAACGCGCTCTCCGGGATGCCGAGGTCCGAGACGAGTCGCTCGCGGACGCTCTCCCCGCCACTGCCGTGAATCGTCCCCAGCACCGCGCTGTCGCCGTCTCCGACCCGCATCGCCTCGTAGAGCACGCTCGCCTCCTCGCCGCGGACCTCGCCGACGACGAGGGCGCCATCGCCGAGCCGGAGCGCGGTCCGCAGGGCCTCGCTCGCGTCGACCGACGGCCCCTCGCCGCTCGCCGTCCGTAGCGGCTGGACGTCCCGCCCGTGGGACTGGAGGTCCGTCACCGGGAGCTCGGGCGTGTCCTCGATGACGACGGTTCTGACCGAGCGCGGGAGTTCCCAGAGGAGCGCGCCCAGTGCGGTCGTCTTCCCCGCGCCGCGGGGGCCGGCGAGGAGACACGCCGCTCCGCGCTCGACTGCGACCGACAGCACGCCGGCGATACGAGGTGTGAGCGTCCCGTTCGCGACGAGGTCGGGGAGTCGCCACCGCGCGTCGTCGTGGGCGCGGAAGGCGAACGCGAGGCCGTCGCTCACCGGTTCGGTGACGCCGGCGACCCGGACCGTGCGGTCGGCGACGGTGGTCGTCGCGTCGAGCGTCGGACTCGCCCGGGAGAAGGCCCGGCCGCTCGTCCGCCGGAAGGTGGACGCGAGCGTCCGTGCGCCCGCTGCGGTCAACCGGACGTTCGTCGACATCGTCTCGCCGTCGACGCGGACCCGCAGTCGCGTCTCGCCGACCGGCGCCGTCGCGAACACGTCGGCGACGCGCGGGTCGGCGAACAGGTCCTCGAGGACGCCCAGCCCCTGCGTGTGCTTCCGGAGGACGGCACCGACTGCGGCCGCCGTCCCGCCGTCGTCCGCGACCGCCGAGGCGGCCTGATACGGCGTCTCGTGCTCGCCGAGCGGTCCCGTCGCCAGCCGCTCGACGGCCGACGCGAGCGTGGCCGTCGTCGCCGCGTCGAACTCGTGTTCCCGGGGGCGTACGTGGTAGCAGTCGAGCGACGACGTCGGCGTGTCGTACCGGCGCACCACCGCGTCGGTCTCGACGGTCCGACGGTCCCGGAGTGTCGCGTCGGCCGGCGGACTCGCGGCGATGCGCGCGTCGCTGACCGCCGGCCCGACGTACGGTTCGAGCGCCGACGCCGCAGTCGCCCGCTCGGTGGCCAGCGCGAACCCCGTCCTCGCGGCGAGGTCGGCCACCTGGCCGGTGCGCCCGGTGGCCTCCGTCGCGGCCGCCAGCGGCTCGCGGCGCGCCCGCTCGGCCAGTCGCCGGTCGAGTGGTTCGACCCGTGTGGCGAACCGTCCAGCGGCGACGAGCAGTGCGGCCGCGTCGTCGAGGTAGGCACGCTCCACGCCGTCGCTCCTCGTGACGATGGCGTCGACGGCCGTCGTCCCCAGAGCGTCGACTACCGTCGCGCGACAGTCGGGCGACTCGCTCAGCCGCCCGCTCTCCGGGCAGTCGTCTGCCGCCACGTCGAGCGTCTCGCCCTCGAAGGTGGTGCGACAGCGGCAGGCGGCGTCGTCGGTGTTGTCGCCTCCCGGGAACCACCGCCGCATCTATCGGTCCTCCCGGTGGCTGTCGGCGGCGCCGGCCAGTCGTCGAACCGTCACGATCGTCCGGCCGCCTCGGGTCCGCAGTCCGAACGCGAGACGGTGGACGCCTGGTTCACGGAGCGTGAGCGACCCGTCGGCGGGTCGTATCGGTACGCCGACGAGACGCTCACTGGCCCCGCTCGCGTCCCCGGTCCGCCAGCTGGCGACGCCCACGCCGTCGCGAGTGTGGAACCGGAGCAAATCGACGCCGGCGCTCGTCAGCGTCCGTGCGGGCAGCCGAACCGCCGCGAACCGACGTGCACCCGGGTCGGTCGTGGCGTCGTCGGTGGCGACCATCGTCGTCAGTCGCTCCGAGAGTGTCGTCAGCCGTCGCTCGACGGCGGCGTCGGTGGCCTCGGCCTGTGCCACCGAGAGTGCGGGCGCGGTCACCCCGAGCAAGGCGGCGGTGAGCACCGCACCGAGGACCACTCGGAGTATCACAGGAGCGCCCGTATCCGTTCGAGGACGCCGTCGTCGGGCGTCGCTCGCTCGCCCTCACCACCGTCCGCGACCGGGGTCGCCCGCCCGGCGGCCGACCGGGTTGGCTGGTCGGCGTCCGCCGCGTCGACGCTCGTCTCGGGGGCCTCCTGGTGGCCACTGGAGCGACCTGTCGTTGTTCGCGGTGGTTCGTCAGGGTGGGACGACTGCCGTCCGTCGTCGAGCGCATCGTCGAGACGGCCTTCGAGGCGCTCTGTCGCGGCGAGTGCGGCGTCGGCGCGCTGTTCGATGTCCTCGTTGACCGAGCGGACGTTGCCGACGTACCCCCGGAGGGCCTGCGTCGCCGCTTCGAGCTCCGCAGTGCGCTCGTCCAGCCGGTCGAGGCGGTCCTCGACGGCGGTCAGCCGTGCGTCCAGTTCCGCTCGGTCCTCGACCGCCGGCACGTCGTGGTCGCCGTCGGTGACGGCACGCTCGACGGTCCGGACCCGCTCTTCGAGTGTCTCCACGTCGGTCATGCTCGGCCGTGCTACCGGCTTCGCACTTGAACGCTCGCACCACCGCCGCGAGACGAACCTTCTTGAGGGATGGCGAGGCCAGAGCGCCCGTGAGCGACAGTGACTCGGTGAAGGCGGCGCTCGCGGCGCTCGCCGACGGGGACGGCGAGACACGGGTGCGGGCCAGCGTCCACGATTCGACAGACGATAGCTGCAGGACACAGGAACGCCCCGAAGCCGGCCGCGAGGGAACCGACTATCGGGCCGTCCTCGAACGGGCGATACGGGCGACCGACGACCTCGAGGCGGCGGCGACGTTCGCGGAATCGACGGGCGTCGACGCGCTCGAAGACGCCGTCGAACGCGCCGAACGCGAGGTGAGCGGGCTGGCCGACGAGGGGCGTGCAGCGCTCGCGGCCTTCGAGGAGTTCCGGGTGGCCGCCGCCGGCCCGGACGAGTGACACGATGTGTGACTCCGGTGGGTTACACGCGGATCGTGTTGGCCTCGACGTCCCGCGGGAAATAGGTGAGCCACTCGACACCGTCCTCGGTGACCGCGATGGTGTCGGAGTGGCGGTAGCCGAACTCGTCGGTGTAGACGCCCGGCTCGATCGTGTACACCTGTCCCGGCTGGACCACCGCGTCGTCGCCGTCAACGTGGTCGTAGTCGCTCCACCCGCGGTCGAGGTACGGCGGTTCGTGCGCGCCCAGCCCGATGTTGTGGCCGACGTGGTGCTGTGCGAGGTCGGCGACGCCCTGTTCGAGGAAGTACTCGTGGACTCGCTCGTCGACGGAGGCTACCTCGACGCCCGGGCCGAGCGCGTCGATAGCGATGTCCTGGGCCTCCTTCATCAGCGCGAAGTAGTGGCGCTGCTCGTCGCTGGGCTCGCCGACGAACATCGTCCGCTCGAGTTCGGAGTGGTAGCCGTCGACGTTAGCCGAGGCGCCGGTGACGAGCACGTCCCCCTCGGCGAGTCGCTCGTTGGGCGTGTGGCCGTGCGGGAGCGCCGTCTCCTCGCCGGAGATGTAGCCGGCGTGGACCGGCCCGCTCCCCCGGACGCGCTCGACGTAGCGGTCACCGAGCGTGTCGAGCATCGCGCGGGAGGCCTCCATCGACGCGCGCTGGGACACCGTCGCGGGATGGGCGCCGACCTCCGTGTAGTCGGCGAGATACTGGTGGCCGAGGTTGGCCCACTTCGCGGACTCCCGGATGAGGTCGATTTCGGCGTCGCTCTTCTCCCAGCGCATCCGGTCGACCCACGACTGGGTCTCCACGGCGACGAACTCGGAGAGGGCGGGCCCCTCGTACCCCATCACGCCCGGCGCGCCGTCGGCGTCGGCGGCGACGCGGTCGGCGTCGAGACCGTCGAGCATCTCGGCCGCCGTCTCGATGGGCCGGCCCTGCGGGTAGTCGAAGTAGTGGTGGACGGCGTCGATACGGTCGTTCGTTTCGACCCGCTCGACCTCCAGTCGCGGCACTGTGATTTCGATTCGGTCCTGCGTGAGCGCGAGGACCACCGGTCGCTCGGTTTGGATGTGGGTGAAGCCGGTGACATACTCGATTGCCGTCGCGCCGAACCAGACGGCGGCGTCCGCGTCTGTCTCGGCCAGTTCCCGCCGGACGGCTTCGACTCGGTCCCGAAACGCCGACGCTGGGAGTGCTGTCGCCATGCCCCTCCCTTCGCCGCGAGCGACAAAAGTCCGGGGCCGCGCCCGACCGACCCCCGCGCCGCCGACCACTTTCACCGCGGTCGCGACACCTCTTTAGGAGACGCTGGCATACCACCGGACAGATGACACGGGTGATACACACCGGCGACACGCACGTCGGGTACCAGCAGTACCACGTACCCGAGCGCCGGCAGGACTTCCTCGACGCCTTCCGTCGCGTCGTCCACGACGCCATCGAGGACGACGTGGCGGCGGTCGTCCACGCCGGGGACCTGTTCCACGACCGGCGGCCGACGCTCTCGGACATCATGGGGACGCTGGACGTACTGGAGGACCTCGCGGAGGCAGAGGTGCCGTTTCTCGCCGTCGTGGGCAACCACGAGGCGAAACGGGACGCACAGTGGCTCGACCTCTACGCGTCGCTCGGCCTGGCGACGCGGTTGGACGACACGCCGACCGTCGTCGGCGACACCGCCTTCTACGGACTGGACTTCGTGCCGCGGTCGAAGCGCGACACGCTGGCGTACGACTTCGCACCCCACGACGCCGACCACGCGGCGCTCGTGACCCACGGCCTGTTCCAGCCCTTCGACTACGGCGACTGGGACGCCGCCGAGGTGCTCTCGGAGTCCTCTGTCGACTTCGACGCCCTGCTACTGGGAGACAACCACAAGCCCGGGAAACAGGAGGTCGAGGGCGCGTGGGTCACCTACTGCGGGTCCACCGAGCGCGCGAGCGCCAGCGAACGCGAGGACCGCGGCTACAACATCGTCACCTTCGACGGCGAGACGCGCATCACCCGGCGCGGTCTCGACACCCGCGAGTTCGTCTTCGTCGACGTGGAACTGGGCCCCGAGGAGGGCGTCGAACGGGTCCGCAGTCGCGTCGGCCAACACGACCTCGACGACGCCGTGGTCATCGTCTCCATCGACGGCGACGGCGACCCCATCGCCCCGGCCAGCGTCGAGGAGTTCGCGCTGGAGGAGGGCGCACTCGTCGCCCGGGTCACCGACCATCGGGAGCTCGCGGCCGACGAGCGGGAGACGAGCGTGAGTTTCGCCGACCCCGACGACGCCGTCGTGGAGCGGGTCCGCGAACTGGGTCTGAGCGAGGCTGCCAGGGACATCGACGAGACGGTACGCGCCTCGAAAGTCGCCGACGCGAACGTCGCCGACGCCGTCGAAAGCCGGGTTCGCGAACTCGTCGAGGAGACCCCCGACTCGCTGACCGACGTACCCGACGCCGCGGGCACCGCGGACGCCGCAGACACGGCGACGAATGTTGTCGAGGACGCGGCCCAGACTTCCGCGACGGCCGAAGCGGACGGTGGCGAGGCGGACGCCACGACGTCGAGCGAGACCGGGAGCGAGGCAGAGACGACAGACGCGGAGACGCCCGATGCCACCGAAGCGGAGCGGGACCCGGCGGACGGCGAGGACCAGTCGAGCATGGAGGAGTTCCTGTGAGGGGGGCCTGCTGATGCGGTTCCAGCGCGTCCGTCTGGCGAACTTCAAGTGCTACGACGACGCCGACCTCACGCTTGACCCCGGCGTCACCGTCATCCACGGCCTCAACGGGAGCGGGAAGTCCTCGCTGCTGGAGGCCTGTTTCTTCGCCCTGTACGGGTCGAAGGCCATCGACGAGAACTTAGACGAGGTCGTCACCATTGGGGCCGACGACTGCACCGTCGAGCTGTGGTTCAGCCACGCCGGCGGCGACTACCACCTCACCCGGCGCGTCCGGAACACGGGCGAACGGGCGACGACGGCGAAGTGCGTGCTGGAGACACCCGAGGACACGTTCGAGGGCGCTCGGGCCGTCCGCCGTCGCGTCACCGAACTCCTGCGGATGGACAGCGAGGCGTTCGTCAACTGCGCCTACGTCCGTCAGGGCGAGGTCAACAAACTCATCAACGCCTCGCCCGGCGACCGGCAGGACATGCTGGACGACCTCCTGCAACTGGGCAAACTGGAGGAGTACCGCGAACGGGCCAGCGACGCCCGCGTGGGCGTCAAGCGGGTGCGCGACGACAAGCAGAGCCGCGTCTCGCAGCTCGACGAGCAGATAGCGGCCAAGGAGGGCCGGGACCTCCACGAGCGGCTGAACGCGCTGGAGACGGACCTCTCGGAGACCCAGGCCGAAATCGAACGCATCGAGGACCAGCGGGAGACGGCCGCGGAGACGCTGGAGCAGGCCGAGTCCGTCCTCGAGGAGTACGAGGACCGCCGGGAGACGCTGGACGAACTGACCGCCGACATCGAGGCCCTCGAGGCCGAGATAACCGAGACCGAGTCCGAGCGCGAGCGCCTCAAAGAGCGCATCGCGGACCTGAAGGAGCAGCGCGAGTCGCTCGAAGCAGACCTCGACGAGACGCTCGCGGAGACCGAGCTGGACGCGGCCGACGAGACGGCCGTCGACTCGCGACTCGACGAACTAGATGCGCGCGCAGACGACCTCCGCTCGCGCATCGAGGAACAGCGGGTCGAGGCTCAGAAGCACAGCGGCGAGGCGGACTCGCTCGAATCGCAGGCCGAGGACCTCCAGTCCCGTGCGGACGCCAAGCGCGAGGAGGCCACCGGCCTCGAGGCCGACCTCGCGGACGCCCGCGAGAGCGTCGCCGACAGACGCGACCGACTCGACGACATCGACGACGACATCGCGACGCTGGAGTCGCGGTTCGACGACGCCGACGTGGACCGAGAGGAGGCAGCGAGCCACCGGGACGCCGTGGCCGAGACCCTGGAGGAGGCCCGCCAGCGCGTGACGGAACTGGAGACCAAACTCCAGAGCGAGCGCGAGGCGCTGGCCGAGGCCGAGGACCTGCTCGACGCCGGCAAGTGTCCCGAGTGCGGGCAGGACGTCGAGGAATCGCCACACGTCGAGTCCATCGAGGACGACCGGGAACGCGTGGCGGAACTGGAGGCCGAACTCGCCGACGCCCGCGACCGGGTCAAGACGCTCCAGACCGACCTCGAGAGAGCGGAGTCGCTGGCCGACGCCGCCGACCGACTGGCGACGCTCGAGGACAACCGCGCGACCGTCGTGCAACTCATCGAGGAGAAGGAGTCGGGCCTCGAAGCCGACGAGGGGCGCGTCGAGGACCTGCGCGAGGCGGCCGACGAGCTCGAGGCCGAGGCCGACGCGAAGCGCGAGGCCGCCGAGGAGGCCGAACAGCGGGCCGCCGAGTGCCGGTCGGTCATCGGCGAATGCAATCAGGACCACCAGCAGGTCAAACAGTCCATCCAGCGGCTGGAACGGGTGTCGGACCTACTGGACGAGGTCGACGAGTGCGAGAGCGAAATCGAACAGCTCCGTCGGCAGCGGTCCCAGCAGGCCGAGACGAACGACCAGCGGCGGGACCGCCTCGCCGAGAAGCGCGAGCGCAAGCAGGAACTGGCCGAGAAGGTCGACGAGTCACGCGTCGAGGAGGCCCGGAACGAGCGACAGCGCGCCGAGAGCTACATCGAGAAGGCCGACGCCAGACTCGAGGAGCTGCGCGAACAGCGAGACGAGACACAGAACGCCATCGGGGCCGTCGAGAACGAGATCGCGGAACTCGAGGACCTGCGCGACCAGCGCGAGGCACTGGCCGACGACCTCGCGAAACTGGAGGGTCTGTACGACGAGGCCGAACAGCTACAGGGGATGTATGGCACGCTCCGGGCGGAGTTGCGCCAGCGCAACGTCGAGACGCTCGAACGGATGCTCAACCAGACGTTCTCGCTGGTCTACCAGAACGACTCGTACTCCCACATCGAACTCGACGGGGAGTACCAGTTGACGGTGTTCCAGAAGGACGGCGAACCGCTGGAACCCGAGCAGCTGTCGGGCGGCGAGCGGGCGCTGTTCAACCTCAGCCTGCGCTGTGCCATCTACCGGCTGCTGGCGGAGGGCATCGAGGGGTCGGCGCCGATGCCCCCGCTCATCCTCGACGAACCGACGGTGTTCCTCGACGCCGGCCACGTCACGCAGCTGCTGGACCTCGTCGAGTACATGCGCGACGAGGTCGGCGTCGAGCAGATCCTGGTCGTCAGCCACGACGAGGAACTCGTCGGGGCCGCCGACGACCTCGTGCGGGTCGAGAAGGACGCCACCTCGAACCGCTCGCACGTCGACCGGGTCGAGCGCATCGAGGAGTCGGTCGCGGAACTGGCCTAACGGTCCGTGAGTGCCGCGACGGCGGCGCTGGCCGTCTCGGTCACGTCGTACCCTCGCTGTCCCATCACCTCGGTCTCTTCGAGCAGTCCCGCCGCGCGGAACTCCCCGAGCAGGCCGTGCAGGTCGCTCTCACAGAGGTCGTAGCTGTCCAGCAGTTGGTGGACCGAGAGGGGACCGCGGGCGTCCAGTTCCACGAGGAGGCCAAGCGACCGGTCGTCGTGAGCGGCAGAGACGACGGTCCGGACGTTCTCCGGCACCGCGTCTGCGGCCGTCACGAGCGGCGACTCCCCCTCGACCGGTTCGAGGTCCTCGTTGGGTAGGTGTTGCTCGGCGCCGGTCGCCGGGTCCCGGACGAGACTCGCGTCGCCGGACTCCTTCAGCAGGATGTAGTGGGTCCCCGACGCGTCGCGAACGGTGCGCATACCGGCCGTAGCCGACGCGCGTGGTTAGCCGTTGTGGTCGTCGCTGTCCCGCCGGAACTGGACGTAGCGGTAGACGCCGTACGCACCGACCAGCACGCCGAGCAAGAACACGCGCAGGCCCAGGTCGACCCGGCCCTCGAAGTACGCGAGCATCGGACCGATGGAGACGGCGAACAGCGCGACGTTGAACACGACGACCAGCTTCCAGAACAGGCCCACCACTTCGCCGCCCTCGCCGGGGGCGACCTCGGGCGTCGAGGGGGCCTCCGGAACGTCGGGGCCGAGGCTGTCCGGGTCGAACTCCTCCGGTTCGTAGGGGCTCTTCTCGGTGAGTGGGTTCCCGCTGACGTCGGGGTCGTCCTCGCCGGGAATGTCGACCACACGAGAACTATCGGCCCGGCCGACAATAGGGTTTCCGCGTTCAGGCCACCTCGTCCAGCGACATCGTCGTGTCGGTCTGGACCCACGCGAGGGGGTTCTGCGCGTCGTAGAACACTGTCCCCTCGTCGGTCTCGTACGTCTCCGTGGTCTGGACCGCGTCCGGGAGCGCGGGCTCCGACCGCAGGTCGTTCGCCCTGTCCGACTCGCCCGCCGTTGAACCGTGGTGCGACATGGGGACACCGACTGGTATGTCACTCCCTACCATATATCTTCTGTCCGTGTCAAACGCCGCCGACCACCGACGTTTTTATCGGTCGTCTCGAAGGGTCGGCAAGCATGAGTGACGAAGGCCAGAGCGCCCTCGGGGACTTCGGGGGAGGCGGGGGCGGTGACGACCGGCCGGCCGAGGAGGCGGCGGCCGTCGCCGGCAACGGGGGGAGCGGGACGACCGTCGTCGACATCGACGAGCGCCAGTTCCCCGAGGTCGAGGAGACAGTCGAGTTCGTGGTCACGCAGGTCGACTACACGGTGGAGGGACAGGGCGACGACGAGTACCCCGTCGTCCACGTCTTCGGCCGGACCGAGGACCAGCAGTCGGTCCACGCGCGCGTCTACGAGTTCGAGCCCTACTTCTACGTGCCGGCGGACAGCGTCACGGAGGACCGACTGCGCCAGTACGACCGCATCGTCGACTGGCGCTACGAGGACGAGCAGGGCGAGCCCTTCGAGTCGATCCGGGGCGAACGACTGCTGCAAATCATCGGCCAGACGCCGCGGGACGTCGGCCAGATGCGGGACGACTTCGACCACTACGAGGCGGACATCCTCTTCCCGAACCGCCTGCTCATCGACAAGGACATCACCAGCGGGGTCCGGGTGCCGGCCCGCGAACTCGACGACGGGAGCTACAAGGTCCACCACGAGGAGGTCCGGCCGGTCGAGGCCAGCGCCGACCCGCGCGTGAACACGTTCGACATCGAGGTGGACGACCGCCACGGCTTCCCCGAGGACGGCGAGCAGACCGTCGTCTGTCTCACCTCCCACGACTCCTACACGGACGAGTACGTGGTCTGGCTGTACGAGTCGCCGGACGGCATCGAGGGACCCGAGGCTCTCGCGAGGTACGACCCCATCCGCGAGGACGCCGACTTCGACGCCGACGTGCGCGTCTTCGAGGAGGAGGAGGCGATGCTCGACGCCTTCGTCTCCTACATCGAGGACACCGACCCCGACGTGCTGACGGGGTGGAACTTCGACGACTTCGACGCGCCCTACCTGCTGGACCGCATCGAGACGCTCCAGAGCTACGACCACGACTACGACCTGGACGTCGACCGCCTCTCGCGGGTCGACGAGGTGTGGCGCAGCGACTGGCAGGGGCCGGACATCAAGGGCCGGGTCGTCTTCGACCTCCTGTACGCGTACAAGCGCACGCAGTTCACCGAACTGGAGTCCTACCGCCTGGACGCCGTCGGCGAACAGGAGCTCGGCGTCGGCAAGGAGCGGTACACCGGCGACATCGGGGACCTCTGGGAGGACGACCCCGAACGCCTGCTGGAGTACAACCTCCGGGACGTCGAGCTCTGCGTGGAACTGGACCGCGAGCAGGACATCGTCGACTTCTGGGACGAGGTCCGCACGTTCGTCGGGTGCAAGCTCGAGGACGCGACGACGCCCGGCGACGCCGTCGACATGTACGTCCTGCACAAGCTGTACGGCGAGTACGCGCTCCCATCGAAGGGCCAACAGGAGAGCGAGGACTACGAGGGCGGGGCCGTCTTCGACCCCATCACCGGCGTCCGCGAGAACGTCACGGTGCTGGACCTGAAGTCGCTCTATCCCATGTGCATGGTGACGACCAACGCGAGTCCCGAGACGAAGGTCGACCCCGAGACCTACGACGGCGAGACGTACGTCGCGCCCAACGGGACCCACTTCCGGAAGGAACCGGACGGCGTCATCCGGGAGATGGTCGACGAACTGCTGACCGAACGCGAGGAGAAGAAGGAACTGCGCAACAGCCACGACCCGGACGACCCGGAGTACGAGCGCTACGACCGACAGCAGGCCGCGGTGAAGGTCATCATGAACTCGCTGTACGGCGTGCTGGGGTGGGACCGGTTCCGCCTCTACGACAAGGAGATGGGTGCGGCGGTGACGGCGACGGGCCGCGAGGTCATCGACTACACCGACGCGGTCGTCGCCCGGGAGGGGTACGAGGTCGTCTACGGCGACACGGACTCGGTGATGTTGCAGGTCGGCGACGTCGGTCCGGACGACGTCGACGCAGAGGTGACCGTCACCGACGAGATGCGCGAGAAGTACCCCACGATGGACGACGACGAGCTGCTGACCATCGCGGCGACCATCCAGAAGGGGTTCGAACTCGAGGACGTCATCAACGCCTCCTACGACGAGTTCGCCAGCGAGCGGCTCAACGCTGACGACCACCGCTTCCAAATAGAGTTCGAGAAGCTGTACCGGCGGTTCTTCCAGGCGGGCAAGAAGAAACGCTACGCCGGCCACATCGTCTGGAAGGAGGGCAAGCAGGTCGACGACATCGACATCACCGGCTTCGAGTACCAGCGCTCGGACATCGCCCCCATCACGAAGCGAGTCCAGAAGGAGGTCATCGACCGCATCGTCCACGGGGAAGACGCCGCGAGCATCAAGGAGTACGTCGGCGAGGTCATCGAGGACTACCAGGACGGCAACGTCGACTACGACGACGTCGGCATCCCCGGCGGCATCGGGAAGAAACTCGACAACTACGACACCGACACCGCGCAGGTCCGCGGCGCGAAGTACGCGAACCTCCTCCTCGGCACGAACTTCCAGAGCGGGTCGAAGCCCAAACGGCTGTACCTCGACCGGGTCCACGCGGACTTCTTCGAGCGCGTCGAGAACGAACTCGGCCTCGACCCCAAGCGGGACCCGCTGTACGGGGAGTTCCGCCGGGACCCCGACGTCATCTGCTTCGAGTACGCCGACCAGATCCCTCCGGAGTTCGAGATCGACTGGGACAAGATGCTCGACAAGACGCTGAAGGGCCCTATCGCCAGAATCCTGGAGGCGCTGGACATCTCGTGGGACGAGGTCAAGTCCGGGCAGGAACAGACCGGACTCGAGAGCTTCATGTGACCCCGGTCACGTAGCTTTTCGTCTCAGAGAAATATTGTTTCTGTATACTGAACTCGAGTACGTCGCAATGCGAAAGCTTGATGGGTGAAACGTACCTCCTTTCGGTTGACCTAAGAGACTACCATGGCAGTACTCCAAATCAACAATCTCCACGCCGAAGTCGCAGAAGAGGACGGTGAGACCATCCTTCGCGGTGTCGACCTCGAAGTCAACTCGGGCGAGATCCACGCGCTGATGGGCCCGAACGGCTCGGGGAAGTCCACGACAGCGAAAATCATCGCCGGCCACCCGGCCTACGAGGTCACCGACGGCGAGGTCCTCATCCACCTCGAGGACGACGAGTTCGGCGAGGACTTCGAGATCCCGGAGGACATGCGCACCTGGAACCTCCTGGACCTCGAACCGAACGAGCGCGCCGCACTGGGCATCTTCCTCGGCTTCCAGTACCCCGCCGAGATCGAGGGCGTCACGATGGTGAACTTCCTCCGGACGGCGCTCAACGCCAAACTCGAAGAGCGCGAGGAGCTGTTCGAGGACGAGGACGAGGAGGAGGCCGAGGGCGGAGAGACCAACGAGGACGCCGCCGGCTACGACACCTCCCCGATGGAGGGCAACGTCGAAGAGGGCGAGATCGGCGTCGCCGAGTTCCAGGAGATCCTCCAGGAGAAGATGGAGCAGCTGGACATGGACGAGAAGTTCGCCTCCCGCTACCTCAACGCCGGCTTCTCCGGCGGTGAGAAGAAGCAGAACGAGGTCCTGCAGGCCGCCATCCTCGAGCCCTCGATCGCCGTGCTGGACGAGATCGACTCCGGGCTGGACATCGACCGACTGCAGGACGTCTCCAACGGCATCAACGCGCTCCGCGACGAGCAGGGCGCCGGCATCCTCCAGATCACCCACTACCAGCGCATCCTCGACTACGTCGAACCCGACCACGTCCACGTGATGCTCGACGGCCAGATCGCCAAGTCCGGCGGCCCCGAACTGGCCGAACAGCTCGAGGACGAGGGGTACGACTGGGTCCGCGAGGAAGCGTACGAGGCCGCGTAACACCCTTCCCTTCACAGCCACAACACCTACACAACAATGAGCTCAGACCAAGACCACCTCAAAGAGACCGACACCGAGGCTCGCTTCGAATTCAAGAAGGAGGAGAACTCCGCCTTCGAGACCGAGAAGGGCCTCACCGAGGAGACCGTCCGGGTCATCTCGGAGGACAAGGACGAACCCGAGTGGATGCTCCAGCGCCGCCTGCGCGCACTGGAGCAGTTCCAGGAGATGCCGATGCCCGAGGGCTGGCCCGGTGCGCCGGACCTCTCGGAGGTCGACATCGGGAACATCGTCCCCTACATCCGCCCGGACATCGAGACCCGCGGCGGCGCGGAGTCCTGGGAGGACCTCCCCGAGGAGATCCAGGACACCTTCGACAAACTGGGCATCCCGGAGGCCGAGAAGAACGCCCTCTCGGGCGTCGGCGCCCAGTACGAGTCCGAGATCGTCTACCAGAACATGCAGGAGCGCTGGGAGGAGAAGGGCGTCATCTTCTGTGACATGGACAAGGCCGTCCAGGAGCACGAAGACCTCGTCAAGGAGCACTTCATGACGAAGTGCGTCCCCCCGAGCGACAACAAGTTCGCCGCGCTCCACGGCGCGGTGTGGTCCGGCGGGTCGTTCGTCTACATCCCGGAGGACACCACCGTCGAGATGCCGGTGCAGGCGTACTTCCGCATGAACTCGGAGGGGATGGGCCAGTTCGAGCACACGCTCATCATCGCCGAGGACAACTCCGAGGTCCACTACATCGAGGGCTGTTCCGCCCCGAAGTACTCGGCCTTCAACCTCCACTCCGGCGGCGTCGAAGTGTTCGTCGGCGAGAACGCCCACGTCCAGTACTCCACGGTGCAGAACTGGTCGAAGAACACCTACAACCTCAACACCAAGCGCGCCATCTGCGAGGCCGACGGCACGATGGAGTGGGTCTCCGGCAGCATGGGCTCGAAGGCCACGATGCTGTACCCCTCCACCGTCCTCAAGGGCCCCGGCGCGACGGACAACCACATCACCATCGCCTTCGCGGGCGAGGGCCAGGACATCGACACCGGTGCGAAGGTCTACCACAACGCCCCGGAGACGAAGTCCACCATCGAGTCGAAGTCCATCAGCAAGGACGGCGGCCGCACGAACTACCGCGGGCTGGTCCACATCGCCGACGGCGCCGAGGGCTCCTCGACGTCCGTCGAGTGTGACGCGCTGATGTTCGACAACGACTCCACCTCCGACACGATGCCGTACATGGAGATTCAGGAGTCGAAGGTCGACGTCGCCCACGAGGCGACCGTCGGCAAGATCGGCGACGAGGACGTCTTCTACCTCCAGTCGCGCGGACTGGACGACGACGACGCCAAGCAGATGATCGTCGCCGGGTTCATCGAACCCATCACCGAGGAACTGCCCATCGAGTACGCTGTCGAGCTCAACCGCCTCATCGAACTGGAGATGGAGGGCTCGCTCGGATAATCATGAGTACGCAGGTACACGCCACACTCTCCGAAGACCAGGTCGAACAGATTTCGTCGGACCTCGACGAGCCCGAGTGGCTCCTCGAGACCCGGAAGGAGGCGCTCGCGGCGCTCGACGACCTCGAGATGCCCGACGTCATCCAGACGCCCGGCCGCAAGTGGACCAACCTCGACGCGCTCGACTACGAGACGCTGGTCGACCCGCTCGACTACGCCCAGGAGAAGGACCGCATCGACGCCGAGGGCGTCGACGTCCTCTCGTGGAGCGAGGCGCTCGACCAGCACGGCGACCTCATCGAGGAGCACTTCGGCTCCGTCGTCGACCCCCAGCGAGATTACCTCACCGCGCTGTCGACGGCGCTGTTCTCGGCGGGGACCGTCGTCTACGTCCCCGAGGGCGTCGACGCCGAGGACGTGAAGATCCGGACGACGATGAACAGCCAGTCGCTGTTCAACTACACGCTCGTCGTCGCCGAGGAGTCCGCCTCGGTCACCATCCTCGAGCGCCAGACCACCGGCGACGACGTCGAAGGGTCGCGGTACTACTCCGGCGTCGTCGAGGCCGTCACTGGCGAGAACGCCTACGTCCAGTACGGCACGCTCCAGAACCTCTCCGAGGAGAGCTACAACTACCAGGTCAAGCGCGGCCACGCCGACACCTACGGCACCATCGACTGGATCGAGGGCAACATCGGGTCGCGCCTGACGAAGTCCAGCGTCGAGACGCGCCTGCTCGGTGACTCCAGCGAGTCCCAGATCGTCGGCGCCTTCTTTGGCCACAACGACCAGCACTTCGACATCGCCTCCCGCGTCTGGCACGAGGCCGAACACACCGTCGCCGACCTCGTTACCCGCGGCGTCTTAGACGACGAGGCCCGTTCGGTGTACGAAGGGGTCCAGGACGTCGGCACGGACGCGTGGGACACGAGCTCCTACCAGCGCGAGAACACGCTGATGCTCTCGGATGAATCCGAGGCCGACGCGTCGCCCAAGCTCATCATCAACAACCACGACACCGAGGCCTCCCACTCCGCGACGGTCGGGCAGGTCGACGAGGAGGACATGTTCTACATGACCTCCCGCGGTGTCAACCCCGAGGCGGCGAAGAACATGCTCGTCGAGGGCTTCTTCGTCCCCGTCCTCGAGGAGGTCGCGGTCGACGAACTCCGCGAGGATCTCGACGACCTCATCTACGAACGCCTGCGCGAATAGGCGGCCGCGTCTTCCGTACTTCTCTTCTCTCACGCTCGTCCCGCATCAGCCGTCGCCACGTGACCGAGCCCGTCGGCGCCGCTGTGACAGGGAACGGCTTAAGTTACGCCCTCCCCGACGTTCGTGCATGATTACTTCGCCACGCCCGGGGGTGTCGGTATGAGTCTGACACAGCCCGTCGGGTCGGACCACCAGCTCGCCCGACTCCTCCAGATCGGCATCGTCCTGGAGGAAGTCGTCGAGGCGCGGGCGGCGAAACACGCCGAGGAGACCGACGCGTCGCTCGACACGGCGCTGCGGGACCTGCTCGACCACGCCGCCACCGAGTCGGCCGACCACCGGCGCCGACTCGAGGAACTGGTCGACGACCTCGAGGCCGAGACGGTGCCTTTCGAGGAGATACAGATGCTCGTCGAGGCACAGTACGAGGCCGACGAGGACTTCGACGGCGTCCTCTACGACCAGCTGTGTAACGAGGAGACCGCCTACAAGTTCTACGACGACCTCATCGCCTCTATCGAGGCCTCCGACACGGCGTTCAGCGTCGACCGGGAACGGTTGCTGGACGTCCTCCGGACGATCCGCGAGGAGGAGGCCGACGGCGTCGAGGAAGTGACCGACCTCATGGAGGAACGACAATGAACACGCAGGCACAGTACCTGAAGGCTATCTATCTCACACAGGAACAGGAGGACGGCCCGGCCTCGACCGGCGACATCGCCGAACTGCTCGACGTCAGTCCCGCCAGCGCCAACGAGATGATCGGCAAACTGGAGGACCGCGGGTTGCTCGACCACGAGAAGTACAAGGGCGTCGACCTGACGGACGAAGGCATCCAACAGGCGCGGGACGCGCTCCAGAACTACTGCATCATCGAGCGGTTCCTCGTCGAGGTGCTCGAAGTCGAGGACTTCCGGACCGAGGCCAAGCAGCTCGAGGGCGTCATCGACGAGACGGTCGCCGAGCGTCTCGACACCATCATCGACCGCGAACCGCAGTGTCCTGACTGCTTCAACGCGGAGGAGGACGTCTGCGGGCTGCTCGAGCTCGAGGCCGAGGTCTCGAGCGACTGACTCTCGAAGCGTTCAAGTGCGTTCCGGCGATTCGTTCTGGTACAGTCCGCTCGCGGACGGGCCGCGATGGACGACCGACGCGCAGTCCCGTGGTGTAGTGGCCAATCATAAGGGCCTTTGGAGCCCTTGACGGCGGTTCGAATCCGCCCGGGACTACTGCTTCTGTGACGAACCGAGCGGGGAGCCGTGACTCTGTGACGAGCGCGGTTCGAGCTGGCCCACGTCAGGACGACGGGCGTCCGAGCGGGGGTCACCCCGCGCCGGAGAGTTCGATGCCGTGCGCGGCGATGTCCTCGAGCGTCGCGTCCCAGCCACCGACCGATACCTGCCCGGCGTCGGTGGCCAGTTCGAGGCTGGCGACCCGCGGGACGAACCCCGGTGGGTCGCTCGACATCGGCGGGTCACACACGGCGTCGACGAGTCGCCCCTCCCAGGTGTCGAACCGGCCGGTCGTCGTCTCGTGGCCCTCGACGACGGCGGTGTGGCCGGCCGTCAGGTCCGGCGCGGTCTGGATGACCTGCCACGGGTTCAGGAACCGGCGTGGGGCCGACGGGGCCGCCTGGACGACGTGGGCGGCCAACCAGAACTGCTCGCTGTAGCGGTGAAACATCTCGACGATGTTCTCGTCGCTCGTCACGAGCGCCGGCCGCGTCACCGACGGTGAGCCGATGGCACGGAAGACGCCGTACGCCCGGTCGGCGGCGACGAGCGTGTCGGCACCGGGGCGACGCCGGACGGCGACGGCCGCGGGGAACGTCGTCGCCGCCACGGCGTCCTCGTCGTCGGAGATGACGAGAAGGCGGACGGTCACGCCGCGGTCGACCGCCGTCCGGATGGCGCCTTCGAGGCCACGGTACCACGCCAGCGGCACCGAGAGGAAGAGCCACCACTCCGCGGCGGCGATCCCCGTCTGGACGTGGCGTCGGATGGCCTGCTCTCGGTCGACGAGCGTGACGAACCCAGTGGCCGTCTCGACCTCGCTGAACAGGTGGTTCAAGCTCTCGGTCGCCGAATCGAAGTCGGACCGCGTCTCGGTGAGGTGACGCTCCTTCAGGTCGGTCAACGCGACGTCGGGTGGGACGGGGACGGCCTGCTTCGCCCGCCCGCCCTCGTGCACCTCGAGGAGGCCGAGCGATTCGAGATCCTCGGCCACGTCGTAGATGCGCTGTTGCGGGATGTCTGCCTCGTCCGCTAGCGTCGGCAGTCGAGTGGCGCCAGCACGAACCGCGGCGACGTAGGCTCGCGACTGGTACTCGGTGAGGCCGATACGCTGGAGCGTATCGACGAGGTCGTCCGTCATTCACACCTCACCGGCCACACCGGTCCCGTCCGGTCTCGTTCCAACGGCACCCATGCCTACTCTCGGTCACTCTCGGTATTATGCGCTTCGCCCGTACGACCCGACGTGACGGCCCAGCGCACGGTGACAGCGGTCGACACCTGTCGACCACGGCTGTCACGACGCGCCACGTCTCGTTCGTCGCGGCGTCGTCGGTGAGAGCCGCTGCGACTCGCCGTTCCCACGCAGAGAGAACGACCGCACGCCGTTTTATTAGTGCCGAACGATAATCCAGATATGGTCGCGGCACCCCCACCCCTCGTCGGCAGTGGCATGGTCCTCGTACTCCTCGCGACCGGGTCGGTCGTGCGTGACGTCCTCGTCGGCGTCAGCATCGCCATCGTGTTGTTCGTGCTGTACTACGTGCTCGTACTCAGGCCGGCCCGTCGCTCCCCGCCCCGCCAGGGGTCGAACGACGCGCCGCCGCGGAACGATACCGGGAACTAGAGGTAGGCGGCGTCCCAGCGGAGCGGCTTGCGGACGTTCCCGCAGGAGTCACACTCGATGCGCCCCATCGAGTCCATCGCGTTGGCGAGCGTGTTGCAGTTGCTACAGAAGTAGCCGTACCGGTCGTCGCCGCCTTCGTCGACGTGGACGATGTGGAACGGCGCGATAGAGCCCCGTTCGTGGTTGTCGTGGTCGACGTACACCGTCCGACCGTCCTCCGTCTCGACGGGTTCCCGGCCCCACTGCTCGGATTCGCTGTACAGGTTCTCGACGTACGTGCGGCCGTCGATCTCCACCTCCTCGGTCCCGACCTTGTCGAACCCGCGTGCTTCGTAGAAGCTGTTCCCCTCGACGTTGTCCGCGAGAACGCGGCCCAGCAGATGTGTCGCACCGAGCTCCGAGAGGTGCTCACGGGTCGCCTCGAACAGGCCCGACGCGACGCCCTCGCCGCGGTGTGCGGGGTCGACGTGGAGCCAGAGCAGGGTCCCGGTGTTGTCTGCCGCGGTGACGCTCTCGGAGAACCCGACGACCTGGCCCGCCTTCTCGGCGACGAGCAGCAGTCGCTCCCCGTCTTCCAACGTCGCCTCGAGACGGTCCTCGTCGTACCACTCCTCGATGGCGCTGTTTATCGCCTGCGGGCCGAGCGAGTACGACGCTTGCAACGACCGGCGTGCGACGTCCCTGATGGCCGGCCTGTCGGCTGGTTCTGCTGGTCGAAGTTCCATGTCACCAATCTGGTCGTGAACTGGCATAAACGTACAGCCCGGCCGCGTCGACCGGACCGCCGTGACGAGTCCTAATGTGAAACGCAGAAAATCGAGAAAAGACTTATATTTGTGGGCGTGCGTGTCGTATTCGGGGAGTGTGATCGGTAGACTAGTGCTAAAGCGGTCAAAAATTGTCTGAACGTGGTTATTTGTCGGTCGCGTCGTCCGGGCCGACCGTCTGCCGGGGTGTCCCGCACGTGCACGGCGACTCGACGGGTGACTCGTGCCACCCGCGCTGTCGTCCCGCACTCGCTCAACCATCGGGACCGCCCCTCGGCAACTCGGAATCGTGTCGTCGTACGGTGGTTTCCTTGGAGGTATCCCCGCGAGAGACAGCGTTCGCCCTGTCGTAACGCTAAAGAGTCGAACGTACCTTCTTGTCTGTAAGATGAATATCGGAACCTGTCGCCGGAGGTGGTGGTGTGGGCGTCGAGATTAGGGAGTCGCCAGTCTCGGACGAGGAGTTCGAAGCGATGCAGGAGTTCGTCCACGACTACCTCGCCGCCAGCGTCGAGAACGAGGACGAGGGCGGTCGGATGCGGTGGTACCCGTGGCACTCCGCGGAGTACCGCTTCAACCACATCCTCAACGTCGTCGACATCGCGACGAAGATCGCCCGCAAGGAGGGCGCGAACGTCGACGTCACTCGGGTCGCGGCGCTCTTCCACGACATCGCGAAGTTGGAGGCCGAACAGGACGTCCACGCCGAGGCCGGTGCTCGCATCGCCCGCGAGTACCTCACCGCACACGGTGACTACCCCGACTCGTTCGTCGACCAGGTGTGTCGCGCCGTCGAGGACCACTCCTACCAGGGGGACCTCTCGAACCTCTCGCTGGAGACGCGCTGTCTCATCGAGGCCGACATCCTCGACAAGATCGGCGCCAACGGGACGGCGCTCATGCTCCTGCGGATGGGCTACGAGTCCCGGACGCACATGGACGCCGCCGAGATGGTCGACCGCGTCATCGAACGCGGCGAGGACGCGAAGGACCGCGTGGAGAGCGACACGGCGGAGTCCATCGTCCACCAGCGGCTCAAGCGCACGCGCTGGTTCCAGGAGTGGCTGGAAGCCGAAGTCGCCGAGATGGACTCCGCGGAGCGACTCGACGACGTCGCGACCGGGATGGGCGACTCGTAGCGGCTACCCGAGTCCGACGACGACGTCGACGAGGGCGCGCTGGACCTGTCCCAGCAGCGGCCCGGCGACTCGCCCGAGGAACAACACTCCAGAGCCTGCGAGGACCGCCGCGCTCACCCACGCGACCACCGGTGCCAGCCGTTCGACGCGCTGGCGGGCGGCGACGATAGCCGCCGGGAACCCCGTTATCCAGACGACGATACCCCCGAACAGCCCCGCGAGCAGTACCGGGTGGCCGGTCTGGACCACCAACAGACCCGCCGCGTCGGCACCGACGGCCGGGAGATACGAGAGCACGTCCAGCGTCCCGGGTTGGAGGAGACCGACGCCGACGGTGAGCCAGAACACGACCTGATACGGGTTCGTGAGCGCCAGTACCAGCGCCTTCCGGAAGCCACGGCTCTCCTCGGTCGCGGCCGCCTCCACGTCGACCGACGAGAGCGCGTTCGCGTCCTGGACGGCGCCGTAGGCGAACCACAGCATCAGGAGCCCACCGACGGCGACCATCGCGTCCCGGAGGCCCGGCGTCTCGGTCACCACGGCCGCGGCTCCGACCAGCGAGAGGACGAAGAAGCAGGCGTCGGCGGTCATCGCTCCCAGCCCGGCGAGCAGGCCGGCCCGCCACCCGCGGAGCGCACTCTCCTCTGCGATGACGGCGTTCATCGGTCCCGGCGGGGCCGCGAGGGCGAGCCCGAAGACCACGCCGCCGACGGCCGTCGGCAGGAGCGCGAGTGATCCGGCGTGACTCGTCAGCAGCGTCGAGAGCCAGTGATGCATCTACAGTACGGGAGAACGGAGAGAAGATATGGCGGAATCTAGAGCTTGCCGGCCTTCTGCAGCTTCATCAGGTCCTCGGTGTCGAGGGTCTCGCCTTCCTTGAACTTCTGGTAAATTTCCTCGGCCTCCTCGCGAGCGGCCTCCTGCTTCTCCTCGCGCTGGGACCGCTCTTCCTTCTCCTCTTTCTTGTCCAGTTCGCGCAGGCGCTTCTGGACGCGGACGAAGTCCTCGTGGTGCTGGTCGGCGGCTTCTTGGGCCTCGACGAACTCCTCGTGCTTCTCGTCGGCCTCGTCTCGGATCTCGTCGGCCTCGCGGTAGGCCTCTATCATCTGGTTGTGATGCTTCTGGGCCTCATCGGCGAGCTCCGTGACCTTCTGGTGGTGCTTCGAGGCCTCTGATCGGACCTCTTCGGCCTCCTCCTTGAGCCCCTCGAGGTCACCGCTCTGGTCGAGCTTCTCCTGCTTCTGCTGGAGCTTCTCGCGCTTGTCCTCGATTTTCTCGATGAGCTCCTTCTCGTCCTCGGAGGAGAGGACCTCGGTCTGCTGCTTGAACTCGAGGTCTTCGATCTCGTCTTTGAGTTCGTCGACGGACTTGCCCTCGTCGAGCTCGAGGTCGTTCTTGACGTTGTCGACCTTGTCGAACAGCTCGTTGGCCTCGGCGTTGAGCTCGTTGCGCTTGTCCTTGTGCTCCTGGACCTGCTCGTTGAGCTCGTCGCGCTTCTCGCGGTGTTCCTGGGCCTCGTCGACCTTCTCGCGGGTCTTCGCGTTGAGCTCGTCGCGGTCAGAGGCCCGTTCGGAGGCCATCTGGTTCAGCTCGTTCCGTCGGTCGCGGAGCTGCCCGGCGAGTTTGATGAGCTCGCCCTTCGACTTGTTTTCGAGATCCTCTTCTGTTACTGTAACGTTCTTTGATTCGTCTATCGAGTCTGCCATTGTTGAAACCTCTATGCCATCACCGCTCTCGCACAGACAGGCCCACCGCTATCGAGGGGCTGGCACCAATAACAAGGGTTCCCTCTCATGTTGGGCGCGACGCGATACTGCCTGAACGCGTGAGCGTTCTGGTACCTGCTAGTACCGGGGGATATTGTTTAAATATTCCGGTGCACTCGATACCGTGGCGACGCCTCACACACCCGAATACGGGGTCGTGAAGGATTCACACACTTTCGAGATAGCTTATATACTGTCGTCTATCTCGTACTCGTTCGTCACCACGTTCTCACCGAGGGCGACGGCGAGCGTCAGCTCGTCGCCCGCCGCGAGCGTCAGCGACCCGACGGTGACGCGGCCGAACGGTCCCACGGTGTGCTCTTCCTGCTGTCGCTCCCCGTTGTGGTCCCACTCGACGGTGACCGTCGCCGTCTCGGGTCGGTCGTGGCAGACGACCACGTCGCTCTCGCCGGGCGTCGGGTCCGACAGCAGGACCTGCGTCGGTTCGTAGCTGTCTGTTAGCACGCCGTACGCGGGTTTCGGCGTGCCGTCCTCGCGGAGGACGCCCATCCCGGCGCCGCCGACGTCCCGGAGACTGTCGAGGACCGCGACCTCGCTGGCCTGCCGGCGGAGGTGTTCGGTGACCGCGTGGACGACCCGTGCCTGGTAGGCCTGCGAGTCGGTGGCGCCGCCGTCGACGCGAGCGTCGTGGACGGTCCGGTCGAAGCCCGTCTCGTCGGCGGGGTCGTCGCTACCGAGCGACCCGGCCCCGAACCCGCCGACCACGTCGCCGACGCCGTAGTGGTCACAGAGCCACGCGAGGTCGCCGACGGTGCCGTACTGCCACCCGGGGTACAGCGTGACGGCGTCGGGGTCGACGCCCGGCGGTCCGACGACGGGAAACGTCGGAACGGCGTCGACGGCGTCCGCGACGGCCTCGGCGGGGCCGGCGTCGTAGTCGGTCCGCCACGCCCGAAAGCGGAAGCGCAGGCGGTCGAGGAACCCCGAGCCGAGGCCGTCCGCGTACGGCCTGACGGGGTCGTCGTGGACGCCGACGGCCGCGAGGCTCGGGTGCCGGCCGTAGCTCCGCGTCAGTTCGTCTGCCAACTCGCGCCCTCGCTCGGGGTCGAACGCCCCCGGCCCGGTCAGCGGCAGGTCCTGCCAGAGGAGGAGGCCGTGTTCGTCGCAGGCGTCGGCGACGGCGGGCGGGGCCGCCTGCGCACGCACGCGGACGAGGTTCGCGTTCGCCTCGGCGGCCCGTTCGACGTCGGCTGGGGTCGGGTCCAGCAACGTCACGCCGCGTGCAGGGAGCCGCTCGCCGTTGACCCGGAGTCCCTCGTCGTCGTAGCTGACCCTCCGCAGCCCCGTCGTGACCTCGTTGGCGGCGTCGTCGAGTTTCGCCCGGACGACGTACCGCGGCTGGTCGCCCCGGTCGTGTGGCCACCACAGCGACGGGTCGCGTACGTCGATAGTGTGCTGGACCGTGGTGTGGCCCGACCCGGTCGCGACCCGAGCGCGGTCCATCATCCCGCCGCCGCGGGCGTTCCCCTCCGGCCGGAGGGAGAACGTGAGGCGGTCGTCGATGGCCTCCGTCGTCACGACGTCGGCGGTCACGTCGACGGCGGCCCCCGCATCGGTCAGGCGCGGGCGCGCCCGCATCGCGCTCACGTACGGGTCCGGGTACGTCTCCAGCCGTGCGGCCCACCAGATGCCCGGGACACACCGGTCGTCGGGGAGGGCGTCGGTGGCGTGGAGGCCGCCGAAGCGGTCCTCGGGGGTCCGACACTCGACGACGACGCGGTACTCCTCGGCGTCGGGCAGTCGGACCCGGAGCGGGGCGAAGTACGCGTCGTGTGTCGCGACCCGGTCGCCGTTACACCAGACGCGTGTCTGTGCGTACGTCCCCCGGAGGAGCAGGGCGGCGTGTGCCTCGTCCTCGTCGCGCGGGTCCGAGAACGTCGTCTCGTAGGCCACGGCCTCCGCACCGGCGAACGCCGTCGGCCGGCCCGGGACGGACACCGGTTCCCACTCGTCCGGCGTCGGCATCTCGTCGTCCGGCGCTACCGCCGCGCCCCGCCACTCCAGCGACATACCTTGTGGCCCGTTCGCTGGGGGCATATCCTTTACCCCCAGGCGGCGGTCTCGACGACGGCTGACGCCTGTCTGACGGGATGCGTCCCGACGGCCGCGCCGGCCATCACTTTCACTTTCACTCCGGGGACGGCTCGGATTAAGGTGGCCTCGGTCCCTCTGTTGGTGTATGCTGAACGACCTGCGCGAGACGACGGAGCCGACCTGCGACGCGAGTGACTGCGACAGGGCGCTCGGCGACCCGGCGCTGGCGTTCGAGACGGACTGGGGTCGGCGCGAGGCCTACGAGTGTGTGTGCGGTGCGGTGACGGTCACCGTCGCCCGGCCCGAGTCGTCCCGTTGAAATACGCCCGCGGGCTACGGCGGCGTATGTCACTCGAAGCGGTCGTCACCGCACATGGCCACGAACACGTCAGCGGCGAGCACGCGAGCACGCTGGAGGTCACGAGCGACGACTTTCTGACGCCCGCAGGCGACTGTATCCTCGGCATCGAGGCCGACACGGTGCCCGCCGACTTCGACGACGCGTTCGTCCGGGCGTGTCGGGACGCCGACGCCACCGTCACCGCGACCATCGAGGCCGACGGCCACACGGTCACCGTCGAGGGGTCGGGCCACCCCGACCTCACCTTCGAGAGCGACCGGAGCCACGTCCTGCGGACCAGCGACTACGTCGACGACCGGACCGTGATGGTCGGCGCCGACGCGGCCGCCGGCGACGTGGACCGCGACCTCGTCGCGGCGCTCGCCGACGGCGCGGACCTGACCCTGACGCTGACCGTCGACCCCGCCTGAGCGACTGGCTCAGTCGCTCACGAGTTCCGCCGCGTAGTCCTCGAAGAACGCCCGCACGTCCCGCGGGTCGCGACCGAGGACCTGCCGCACGTCGTCGGTCACCCGGCCCGCGAGGCCGAGGCGCGACGTCGTGTAGATACCGCCCATCACCAGTGCGAACGCCAACGGTCGGCCGCGGCGGAGTTCGCCGACGACGAACCCCGGGAGCGACGGAGCCGTGTACTCGACCGGGTAACTGAGCACGTCGCTGGCGACGGCCGCCACCTCGCCGTAGGTCAGCGCTTCGGGGCCGGTGAGGTCGTAGGCCGCCCCGGCGTGACCGGACTCGGTGAGCGTGCGTGCGGCGACGGCCCCGACGTCGCGGGCGTCGACGAAACTCGTCGCCCCGTCGCTGGCCGGGACCGCGATTTCGCCGGCCCGGAGTGACTCACCGTGGACCTCGGTGAGGTTCTGTGTGAAGAAGGAAGGCCGCAGGAACGTCCACTCGAGGCCCGAGGCCGCGACGTGGCGCTCGACCCGGCGGTGCGGGAGCAGCGGGTTGCGGTCGGCGCCGAGCACCGAGAGGACGGTACAGCGCTCGACGCCCACACGGGCCGCGGCGTCGACGAACTCCCGCAGGCGGCCGACTCGCGAAGCCTCGGGCGGCCGCAACAGGAACAGTGCGTCGACGCCGGCCAGTGCCACGCCCCACGTCTCCGGTCGCTCGAAGTCGAACGTGACCCACTCGTCGGCGGGGCCGTCGCCCGGTGGTGACCGGGCCGCGGCACGGACGACGGCGTCGCCATCGGCCAGCGCCGCGCGGAGCGCCGACCCGACGGTTCCGGTCGCGCCGGTCACGAGGACTGTCTGGCTCATACCAGATGGAGGGGCCGCGACGACATAGGCGCTCGCTACGACCACTCGAAGCGACTCCGGAGGGCCGTACCGACCGTGTTTGGTGAAGGGGTTTTGCCGCTCGGGACCCACCGGACAGACATGGCAGACCCGGAACCGGAGGAGAACATCAGCGGGGGCGAGTCGGGCGGCGGGCGGGCGGCGACGTTCGACCCGTCGACGGCAGCGACCCGGGCCGAGGCCGTCGTCGACCGCCTCGGCGAGCTGTACTGGACCAAGACCTACGGTGGCCGGCCAGCCTTCGAGTGTCTGGTGCGCACGATCCTCAGCCAGAACACGTCGGACAAGGCCAGCCAGCCCGCACACGACTCGCTGATGGAGCGGTATGGCGGGAGCGAGGCGCGAAGCGCCTCGGACGGTCCGAGCGGGGAGGGGACCGGCCCGGGAGGGGACGGCGAGGACCTCGCCGCCACCCTCGCCGAGGCCGACCAGCAGACGCTGGCCGAGACCATCTCGTCGGCGGGCCTGTACAACCAGAAGTCCGAGCGGATAATCGCCATCGCCCAGCGCGTCTGCGAGGAGTACGGCGGTGCCGACGAGTTCGACGAGTTCGTCCGCGAGGCCGACCCGGACGAGGTCCGGGACCGCCTGCTGGCGATGAACGGCGTCGGGCCGAAGACGGCCGACTGCGTCCTCCTGTTCGCCGGCGGGCGCGGCGGCGTCTTCCCCGTCGACACGCACGTCCACCGCATCGCCCGGCGGATGGGACTGGCACCCGCCGACGCCGACCACGAGACGGTCCGGGAGCACATCGAACGCGACGTACCCCCCGAGAAGTGCGGCTTCGGTCACACGGCGATGATACAGTTCGGCCGGGAGTACTGCACGGCGCGCAAGCCGGCGTGTCTCGACGACCCGGAGGCCTGTCCGCTCGCGGACCAGTGTGCGCAGGTCGGCGTCTATCCGGAGACGGGCGAGGTGGTGGACCCCGCCGACGCGTCGGAGTGAGCGGACTACTCGGCCGGTGAGACGGACACCGCGCCGTCACGCACCGTCACGCTGTACCCGACGTAGTCGAAGGTCACCGAGAGGTTGCAGTTCGCTCCCCGGTCGTCGGCGAACAACTCGTCCAGCGCCTCGGGGTTGACACTCTCGTACAGCGACGGCAACGAACAGGGGTCTGTCCCCTCGAGGCGGCCCACGAGTTCGGGGACCGCGAGGCTCGCGAAATCCGTGGTCACGTCGAACTCGGCACGGGTCTCGTGTGTCCGAGTGTGGGTCGATACGTCTGTGAAGTCACACGCTGTGCCGTCTGCGACGGCGTCGTGCCCCGACTGTCCGCGGACAGTCGATGGCGTCCGGTCGGTCATCGAATTCAAAGAGTCCCGACAGCAATAAAGCGGAGCGGGTTGACTATGTAATCTCTTGATACCGTCAGCGGCTGGTCAGCTCTCGAGGACGTACGATTCGACGAGCGTCCGGTAGCCCCGGCGGAGCCGGTTCGAGAGCGCCTGCCGAGAGATGCCGAGTTCGGTGGCCACCTCCTCTAACGTGGTCGTCCGGGGCTCGCTGAAGTAGCCCCGTTCGTGGGCGAGCGTCAGCGCCTCGCGCTGTCTGTCGGTCAGTTCGGGGGTCCCGTCGGCGGCCGCCGCCCCGGCGTCGGTCAGCTCCGACAGCGTCGGGACGATACCGGCGGCTCGACAGGCACGGTCGAACGCCGTGATGGCGCTCTGCTCGTCGCCGCGGACGTCGACGCGCCACCCCGACTCGGTCCCGACCGCGGACAGCATCGTCACGTCGCTGTCGACGATTGCCCCCAGGAGTCCCTCGTGGGTCCCCACGCACTTACACCGGAGGAGCGACCGTCCGCAGACGCTGTCGACCACCGTGACCGACTCGAACTCCCCGACTGTCGCGAGGGACGCACAAACCGTCTCGCCGTCGACGCCCTCGATCCAGAAGTACGGCATCACGGTCGACCCGGTCGGGACGACGCGCTCTATCTCGACGACGGCGTCCGGGTACGATTCGAAGACCGCTCCGAGCAGGAACGTCTCCGGGGGCATCGTGAACTCTGCGACGGTCGCCATCGTCGACTATCCGTCGTCCAACACGAAAAAGAGTACGCCTGCCCACGCATGCGGCCGCGGCCCCACTCAGCGTCGGTGGCCCCACCGCTCGCCGTCCTCGGCGTAGCGGGCCGAGACGATGCGGTTGAACTGCTCGTCCGACAGCGAGATGTCCGTCGCCCCGACGTTCTCGTCGAGCTGGTCGACGGTGCGGGCGCCGACGATGGGGACGCAGGTGAACTCCGGCTGTTCGATGTTCCAGCGGAGCGCGACCTGCGCCGGCGTCGCGTCGAGCTCGTCCGCGACGGCACGGATCTCGTCCAGGACGTGCCAGCCGCGTTCCGAGAGGTAGTAGTCCTCGAACCGGTCGTCGAGCGAGCCACGGGCGCCCTCGGGCCCCTCGAAGGCCGTCGGGTCCTCGTCGTCCGTGCGCTCGTACTTGCCGGTGAGGAACCCGCCGGCGAGCGGCGAGTACGGACAGACCGCGATGTCCTGGTCCGCACAGACGTCGAGGTAGTCCTTCACGTCGTCGCGGTAGCCCGCGTGGAACAGCGGCTGGGTGACCTCGAACCGTTCGAGGCCCTCGACGTCGGACTTCCAGAGGGCCTTCGTCAGCTGCCACGCGGCCATCGTCGACGCGCCGAGGTAGTGGACCTTGCCCTCGCGAACGAGGTCGTTCAGCGTCCGCAGGGTCTCCTCGATGTCGCTCTCCTCGTCCCAGCGGTGGATGTAGTAGAGGTCCAGATAGTCCGTATCGAGCCGGTCCAAGGTCCCCTCTATCTGGGCGCGGATGTGCTTGCGGCCGAGCCCGGAGTCGTTCGGGCCGGGCTCGCCCCACCCGTCGAATGGGAAGTACACTTTCGAGGCCAGCACGACGTCCTCGCGGTCGTAGTCCTGTAGCCACTCGCCGATGTACTCCTCGCTGGTGCCGTTCGGGTTCCCGTAGACGTTGGCGGTGTCGATGAAGTTGATGCCGCGCTCCCACGCCGCGTCGAGCAGTTCGTGGGCCTCCTCGCGGTCCGTCTCGACGACGTCGCCCGTCTGGCGGCCGAAGCGCCACGTCCCGAAACAGAGCTGTGAGACCGTCGTCCCTGTCGAGCCGAGTCTGGTGTACTCCATAGCCGGCCCAACGTGGCCGACGACAAAAACGCTGGGGCGCCCGGCAACCCGTGCAGGTCACCCGCGTCGCCACGCCACCGCGACGGCGACCCCCACGAGACAGAACGCGAGCAAGGAGAGGTTCGGTATCGTCAGCCCCAGCACGCGGTACTGGATCTGCGCACAGCTTATCGCGCCCACGCTGCAGGTGGTCTGGGTCACCTGCAGCCACGAGTGGTACGCCGCGAGCACGCCGCCGAGACCGACCAGCGGCAGGGCCGTGTACGCGACGGCGGGCCGACGCTCGGCGGCGGCGACGCCGAGGACGACCACCTGCGGGTACATGAGGATGCGCTGGTACCAGCAGAGCCGACACGGCGTCAGGCCGAGGCCCAGCGAGAGGTAGAGACTCCCCGTGGTGGCCACCAGCGCGACCAGCGTTCCGAACGCGAGGAGCGACCGACAATCGAAGGGGACCCCACCGTCACCGTCTCGCCAGTTCACGAGTGTGGAAGCGTGCGCCGTCGGAAAAAGCGTTGCGTGCGGTGGTGGGTGCCACCGCGGGCGTAGTCGGTGGTGGCCTCGCCGGCGCTCCGTCGCCGGCGAGCGGGGGAGGGCAGGCAGTGACGAGCAGCCGGTGGCGGAACCACCGGTTCACCGGAATCGAGCTCGGAGACCGAGATTTCCGGCCGTTTTCCCCATGTTTCTGCAAGCGAGCGTTCGCTACGCGAACCTCCCGCAGTAAAAAGTGGGCTCAGACGAACCGGAACGTCTCGAGGTTCTCCGGCGTGAACGTCCGGACGTTGTAGTCGTGGTACAGTCCCGACGAGAGGTCCTGCGTGGCGGACTCGTCGCCGTCGACACAGAGCACCTTCTCGGGTCGCGGGTGCATCGTCTTCACGAAGTTCTCCAGTCCCTGCCGGTCGGCGTGGCCGGAGAAGCCGTCTATCGTCTCGACGCGCAGGTTCACCGGCACGCTGTCGCCGTCGATGCGCACCTCGTCGGCGCCCCGCTGGACGCGCCTGCCCAGCGTCCCCTGTGCCTGGTAGTCGACGAAGGCCAGCGTCGAGTCGGCGTCGGGCGCGAGCTCTCCGAGCCACGTCCGGGCGGGGCCGTCGGTGAGCATGCTCGGCGGCGCGAGGACCACGCTGGCCTCGTCGCGGTCGGCGATGGCCCCGCGGTCGTCGCCGTCCTCGACGGGCGTGAACTGGTCGGCGAGGAACGGGTTACTGTCGGCGTCGTGGAGGCGGTCCTTGACCTCGTTGCGGAGGTAGTCGGGGTAGGTGGTGTGGACCGCCGTGGCCTCCCATATCATCCCGTCGAGATAGACGGGCATCTCGGGCACGTCGCCCTCGCGCATCGCCTCTTCGAGGACGACCATCAGTTCCTGTGCGCGGCCCACCGCGTGGACGGGGATGAACACGGTCCCGTCGCGGTCGGCGGCCTCCCTGACGAGGCGCTTGAGCTTCCGCTCGGAGTCGTCCTGGTCGGTCTGGTAGTCGTTCCGACCGCCGTAGGTGGACTCGAGGACGAGCGTCTCGACGCGGGGGAACTCGTTGACCGCGCCGTCGAACAGGCGGGTGCTGCCGTAGTGGATGTCTCCGGAGAAGGCGACGTTGTAGAGGCCGTCGCCGATGTGGAAGTGGACGACCGAGCTGCCGAGGACGTGGCCGGCGTTGTGGAGCGTGAGCTTCACGTCGGGCGCGATGTCGGTGACGTCGCCGTACTCCAGCGGGATGCAGTGTTTGACCGCCTCGCGGACCATCTCGCTCTCGTAGGGGCGCTTGCGGCCGGCGGCGTCGGCCCGGCCGATGTAGTCGAGCGTCATCAGGCCCAGCAGGTCCCGCGTGGGCTCCGTGCAGTAGATAGGGCCGTCGTAGCCGTGCTCGAACAGCAGCGGGACCAGCGCCGCGTGGTCCAGATGCGCGTGGGTCAGGACGACGGCGTCCAGCGAGGACGCCCCGGACCCGATGGCCTCGGGCACGTCGAGATACGGCTGTTCGGTCCGCTCGCCGGGCTTGTCGCCGCAGTCGACGAGGATGCGCGTGTCGGCCGTCGAGATGATGTACGCCGCACGGCCGACCTCTCGGCACCCACCGAGGGTGGTCACTCGGACCCACTCCTCGCTGGACATCGGGTCGCGGTGGATCTGCCGACCGACGCGTTCGAGGATGTCCCGGCGGTCGTCACGCTCCTGGGTGAGGAAGTCGCGGACGTTCGAGACGGTCGGGGACTCGATGGGCGGTGTGCGGACCACGTCGGGCGTCCAGCCGACCGCCTTGGTTATCTCCCGGAGCGTCTCGCCGCGCCGACCGATGACGCGGCCGGGCTTCTCGGCCTCGATGAGCACCTCGCCGGTGTCGGCGAGGAACTGGAGGCCGCTGACGCCGGCGTCGTCGGGGATTATCTCCCGAATCTGCTCCTCGGCGGTCTCCGGTCGCGTCAGCACGTCCGGGTCGGGCCGGACGGTGATGCGCTTGCGGAGCTTCGACGCCAGACGGCGGACGAGGTCGCCGTCGGCGGCGAACTCCTTCGGGTCCCGGGTGTAGATGACCAGTTCCGGGCCCTCGTAGGTGACGTCGGAGATGGAGATGTGGTTCGGAACCTCTTCGTCTATCGTTGCTCGTACCTCTTCGAGTTGCTTGTCTACCGTGCTCATAGTGTAGAACGGGCGGGCGGCCTGCTGGTGGCGTGGACTCCGTCGCGGGTCGGCCTGGACCGAGTGTCTCGTACGGTCATACAGTTGTCCGTTGTTCGGTGAACGCCCTCCAGGCGGAGAACTGCCCGGAAAACCGATTGTACACGTCAGTACCCCGCTCGAATTATTAAAGACTTCGCACTCCGGACCGGGTCGGCGGCCGTCTACGCGGACTCGAGCGTCTGCGCGGTCCGCCGACTCGCTGCCGGTGTGGCCCGTGCGAGCGCCGTCGCGACGACGTAGGACGCGACCGGGTGGGACAACTGCTCGGGCGTGGTCTCGCCCCGGGACCGACTCAGCTCCCAGTCCGCGCTCCAGATCTGTTCGGCGGCGTCGGTGAGGACGGTCCTTGCGAGCCCGGGTTCGGCGCTGTCGGCGAGTGCCGTCGACAGCGCGTCGAGCGCCGTCTGCCTGAACCGGCGGACGTCGGCGGCGCTCTCGACGCGGAACCGGTCGCCGGACTCGACGCGGTTCTGCACGCGCTCCAGCGCGTCGAAGTGTGCGAGCCGTCCGGTCGCGTCGACGACGGCAGCGGCCGGGCCGGCGGCGTCGGCGACCCGACTCGGGCCGCTCTCGGCCTCGAACCGCAGGTCGTCGACGACGCGCTGGGCGGTGTCCCAGTCCTCGGCGTCCGACTCCGGCGCGAGCGTCGACAGGCGCGACCCGACCGTCGAGAGGAGTGTCTCGGCGGCCCGGCGGAGGCGCGGTTCGACGGTCCCGGCGTCCGACGGGAGCGAGGCCCGGAACCGCGAGTCGAGGTGCCGGGCGTCCTCGAGGAGCGCTCGGGTCGACTCTGCCGCCTCGCCCCACTCCGCGACGGCCAGGAGCGCCGACCCGTCGTAGTTGATGTGGGGGCGCTCGTCGTCGGTCGCCCGCTCCAGCGCTCGCTCGACCCGTGCGTGGACCAGCGCCGCCCGGACGGGGTCGGCCCCGCGGTGGTCGTAGGACGACCGCATCGACCGCGCCGCCGACGTCGCCGTCCGGCGCTCCTCGCGGAGGTCGGCGACCGACTGGCCCCCGTCGACGAACTGCCACCCGGCGGCGGCGTACCGCGCGTGCTCCCGAGCGTGGCGCAGTTCCTGCATCGAGGCGAACGCCGTCTCGGCGCGCCGAGCCTCGTCGAGCGCGTTGGACGCGTCCGTCGATGCGTCGAGCAGCCGCTCCCGGACGTAGCCGTTCGGAATCTCGTCGGCGCCCAGCGGCGTCGGGAGGTCCGCGAGCAGTTCCGTGGTCCGGTCGCGGGCCGCCCTCAGGTACGCGCCGTCGATGGCGACGGGGACGGCCGGCGCGACCAGCTGGTGGGGGCCGTCCTCCTGGTCGACGTCGGGGAGTTCGTGACTCCGTATCGTCGAGCGCTCCTCGTCGCCGAGGTTCTCGATGGCACCGCACCCGGCGAGCGCACTCGCGCCGACGACGGCGAGGAACCCGCGGCGGGTCGCCCCGTCCGTCGGTGCCATCACTGCCCACCCCCGGTCGTCCGCGTCTCCGTCTCGGTCCGGGTGGTCGCGTCGTCGCTCGTTGTCGGCGAACCGCTTTCCGCCGCCGGGCCGCGTCGACACCCGCCGGTGCCGATAGAGGAGCCGAACCCGTTCACCGAGTCAGCGTCGAGTGCGGCCGGAATCCTGACGAGCCGGACCGCGAACACCTCCCGGTCGGCCCGGCAGGCCTCGTCGTAGGGGCGGGTGACGCGCGTGTAGTCGGTCTGGACCTCGTCGGGCTGCCAGGAGACACTGCAGAGTTCGAGGCGGAAGCACTCGCCGACCCGGTGCATCTCGACGTACACCGTCTCGCTGTCGAACGCGGTTTCGTCGAGGAACGCCCCGACGCGGTCAGCGCCGGGGATGTCGGCGACCGCGACGCGCTCGGCGCGTTCGGGGCTGTCGACGACGGCGTTCGTCCGGAGGTACGAGTGTTCCGACTCGGTGGGTCGCCCGCCGTCCGTTTGGTCGGGGTCTGCGAGCCAGACCGGCGGCCGGTCGGTGTCGGCCCTGAGGGCGAGGTTCTCGGGGTCGGCCTCGGACCCGGCGAAGTCGGTCTCGCCGGCGGTCGCGGTCGGCGACGTTCGACTCGAGTCGGCGCTCCCGTCGAGGAGGCCACCGCACCCGGCGAGCGCGCTCGCCAGGCCTGCGGCTCCGTGGAGGAGGCGACGGCGTGTTGGAGGGACCATCGTCTGGAGGCCGTCGCCCCCGAACGGGATAAGTCTCGTGTTCGGTCACACCCGCTCCGACCGACCGCTCCGGCCCCGCCCGTCGCCACACCGAAGGCGACGGCGGACGAGGACGACACATGCACGTCACCCCTGCCGTCGTCGCCGAGGAGTACGAGTGGTGTCTCGGACGGGCCGACACGATAGTCCCGCTGGTCAACGATACACGCGAGCACCTCGGCGACCTGTTCGGCGCCGATGTCGCGTCCATCGACGAGCGGGCCTACCGCGAGAGCGTCGAGGCGGTGTTCGCCGACGGCGACCGGGCGGTCAACGTCGCGGCCCTCATCCGGTTGCTCCGGGACCTCGACGTCGAAGGCGACTACCCGGGATTCGTCGTCGACGAACTGCTGGGCCGGGAGCTCGCGGCCATGCTGGCGGGCGACCAACCGCTCCGACTGCTCGCCGAAGCCACGTTCCACGTCGCCGACGTGCGGACCCACGGGGCCGAGGACGAGGCCGCGGGGGCGGACGACCTCGACGCGGCGCTGGCGGCCGGCGTCCAGACCCGACTGCCCGGGTGGCCGTGGCAGGAGGGCCAGAGCCCCTTCGGGCTAGAATGAGAACGAGGGCGTCCCCACGAACGCCGTCTCGTACCCCTCGTGGCGCGAGACCTGCGGCGGCGCGACGACGTCGACGCCGACCGCGGGGTCCGTCTCCGTCGTCTCGACGACGGCGCCGTAGTGGTAGCCGAGGGCCGGGTGGACGGCGGCGGTCAGCGCGTCGTCGAACGCCGTCTCGCCGCCCGCCTCGACGGTGCCGTCGAGCGACATCATCGGTAGCGGGACGCGGTTGTACGGCGTGCGGACCGAGACGGCGAGGTACGACTCGCCGTCGGCGAGGAAGTCGGCCTCGGAGAGCCACGTCGCGGCGTACACGCCGTCGCTGCCCTTCTTCGTCCCGAGGAGCGTCCCGGGCAACTCGCCGGCGACCGGCGCCTGCGAGGTCGGGACCATCGACATCTCCATCAGGTCGACGGCGGCCCGCTCGCCCTGCGTCTCGGGGAACTCCTCGTAGGAGAGCTTCTGGAGGGCCGACTCGGAGAAGTCGAACTCGACGCTGGCCTCGGCGGCGTCGCCGAACCGCTCGGCGAACGACCCCAGGCGGCGCTCGTCCATCGCGTTGACGCGGGCGGTCAGCGTGTACAGGCCGTCGCCGTCGAGTTCGTAGTTATCGCCGTAGTGAAAGCCCATGTTCTGGGATATCATCGGCCACGGCGACTTCTCGTCGACCGTCTCCCCGTCTTTCTCGATGGCGATGGAGACGCCGGCGGAGATGGGGAGGACCATCTCGGTCTCGGGGTCCCAGACGGTCGCCATCAGGTGGACGCTGTCCGCGTCGCGGATGTCGACCCGTTCGGCGTCCGTCCCCGTGACCGTCCAGAAGCGGTGCGGGAACGAGTAGGTGAACCCGAGCATGTAGTCGCCCGCCTCGGCCATCCCGGCCATCCCCATCCCCTCGACGTGGGTCGGGCGGTAGGTGGCGTCGGGGCGGTCCTCCACGGGCGGCGGCGCGCGCGTCGACTGGGTCTGGAAAGAGCCACAGCCGGCGACGAGCGACGCGCCGGCGAGGCCGGCGCTGGCGAGAAAGCGTCGTCGGTGCATACGCTCGGGTAGCCGCCGTCCCTCAAAGACGGTTCTGGTACGGTGGGCGAATCAGGTCGGGTCGGCCGGCGGGAGCGCCCGCAGGGAACGCGGCGGCAGGAGGTAGTTCCCCCGGCGCTCGACGGTCATGTACTGGAGGATGCCGTTGTTGGTGCGCTGGCCGACCGCGGAGTTCTCGGAGACGTCCGCGCCGTTCATCGCCTCCCTGGTCGCGACGAAGTCGGCGATGGACCGCTGGAGCGAGAGGAAGTGCAGCCCGGCCTCGCCGCCGTCGGTCGAGTCGAAGTCCCGGCGGAGGATGGTCGGACTGTCGTCCTCGCGAGCGCGCGAGAGCTTCTGCGAGTGGCCGACGACGCCCTCCCGGCGGCCGCTCTCGACGACGTCCGCCGCGCAGTCCTTGACGCCGCTGTGCTGGCCGAGGTTCTCGCCGACGCCGTCCACCTTGTCCTCGTCGGCGTGGGCCGGGCAGAACATCTTCGAGACCCGCTGGTCGCGGGAGTCCTGTTCGTACCACTGCTGGAGGTGCAGCCGGATGAACGAGAGGTGCTGTGTCGCGCCGCCGGCGAACGGCCCCGAATCGACCGTCACGCGGTCCTCGGTGGCCTGGTTGCCCTTGAAACCGGACTTGAAGCCCATGAACAGCGGCGCGTCCTCGGGGACGGGCTCGGAGTCCGGGATGCCGTCGACGTCCTGGTTCTCGGCCGGGAGGCCACCGCCGACGAACCCGGTCCGTCGGTCGGCCACCTCGAACACGCCCTCGAACGACGCCGCCATCTCGTGGTCGTTCACCGACGCCTCGGTCCCTTTCAGCGCCTCCTCGGCCGCCAGCACGACGCTCTCGTGGTCGCTGGCGAGGTGGAGGAGCGCGTCGGGCGTGTCGAAGGCGGGGTCCTCGAACGGCGCCAGCGCTTCCGGTTCCGGCACCTCGACGCCCGCCGGACTCGCCCCGAACCGGTCGAAGTACGCCGGACTGTAGCCGAGCGTGAACAGGAGCCCGTCGTTGCTCCACTCGTAGGCCCGCTCGAGCGACGTGAGCGCGTCCTCGACCTGCGTCCGGTCGTCGTCGGTCGGCGTCCCGTCGCCCTCGTAGTCGAGCAGCAGGAGGACGTGGTGGTGTGCCATCCGGTGGTTGCCGGCGTCGTCGGTCGCCAGCGCGTCGTTCCAGGCGTGCTGGCGGGCCGGCAGACTGGCGGTGTCGTCGGTCCCCTCGGGGACGTCGGGCGTGCCACGGTCGAGACAGGCGGCGAGCGCGGCCGTCCCACCGATGGCGACGGCGCTCTTCGCGAACTCGCGTCGGGAGATACCGCGGTCTGTCATCGACACGGGCTAGGGGGTCGACCCATTACTCGATTCTGGTACACCAGCCGAACGCGGGTGCCGCCCACGCGTCCCGGCGAGCGCGTCACCCCCTCCCGTCCGGACTGTCGAGCAGGTTGTCGACCAACCGCTCGAACCGGTCGGTGAGCCGTGCCGGGAGACTCGGCTCCAGGACCCGGACCAGTCGGGCCGTCTCCACCGGGTCGACGAGTTCGAGGGTGACGCGGCCGCCGTCGCGGCGCTTCGCGACGACGCCGTGTTCGACCAGTCCGTCGAGGTGGTGCTCGAGCGTGCTCCGGGCGATGCCGAGGTGGTCGGCCACGGCGTCGGGTCTGGCGCCGTCGGTCTCGAACAGCGTCGCCACGACGTCGCGGGCCGTCTCCCGGCGGAGGAGGGCGAGGACGCGCCGCTCCCACCCGTCGTACTCCGGCGGGTAGTAGTGGGTGCGGCCGTTCACCGTCTCCGTGGTGACGTCGTCGAGTCGCCGGAGGTGGTACTGGACCTGTCCCGTCGCGAGGTCGAGCACCCGCGTCAACTCGCGGAAGTGGACGCCGGGGTCGCGGTCGATGTGGTTCCGAATCGCCTGTCGGGTCTCGTTCGTCATGTGTCGCCGTTATCGAGTCGTTTCTCGACCTGTCTGGAATAATAGACGGCACCTAAGACCAGCGCGACGAGCAGCGCGTCGGCGGCGTGTTCGAGGGTGTGGTGGCTGGTCGGGCTGATGGCCCCGACCATCGACAGCCCCGCCAGCATCGGTCGGGCGACGAGCGCCCCGAGCGCCAGCGCGACGAGGAGGTACGCCCGCGACCCGCGCCGGCGGTAGGCGGCCAGCCCGAGCGCACAGAGGGCCGCCGTCGCCAGGCCGGAGACGAGCAGGACGGCGCCGAAGTCCACGTGGAACTCGCCCAGGTGGACGCCCATGTGTCCCGGCCATGTCATGCCGACACCTAGACGGCGGAGCCACCTGACTCTCTCGGTTCTGGCTGACTTTTTTACGCCGTCCGCGAGACCCGACGGTATGGACAGCATCGGGTTCGTCTGTGAACCGGACCACCCCGCCTTCTGGCCGGTCGCGGAACGACTGGCCGCACGCGGGTTCGAGGTCGAGTTCCTCCGGCCGGTGGACCCGATTCGTCGGGCCGACGTCGACGGTCTCGACGCCCTGGTCAACGGCACGTTACACCCGGAGTCGTTCGGCGCCCTCCGCTACGCGGACCGGCGGGACGTCCCGACGTGGAACGGGTTCCTCGCGACGACGGCCCTCGCCTCCCGCGTCGTCGCGCTCGACGCCCTGGGCGAACTCGGGTGTCGCGTCCCCGAGGTCCGGTTCGACGGCCCGACGGCCGGCTTCGAGGTGGCCAACCCGTTCGCGTGGCGCGGTCGGTCCCCAGGGGGAGACCAGCCGTCGGTCTACGTCGAGTCGGTCCGGACCGAACCGCTCGACCACCGGTACTACGCCGTCGACGACGGGCGCGAGACCCACGTCCGCGCACTGGAGCTGCGGACCGCCCTGTCAGACGCCGGCCCGCTGGTCTCGCGGACC
Source organism: Haloarcula sp. MBLA0163 (assembly GCF_055632435.1). NCBI lineage: Archaea > Methanobacteriati > Methanobacteriota > Halobacteria > Halobacteriales > Haloarculaceae > Haloarcula > Haloarcula sp. MBLA0163. Next base: position 2,107,277 of record NZ_CM145745.1, on the reverse strand, counting down.
GACGTCGACGTGGCGCTGGCCACGCGGGTCCGCGAGCTGCTGGAGCGGTTCGGTGCCCGGGCCGTCGCCGTCGACTTCACCCGCGGCGAGGACGGCGCGTTCTACGCCCTCAGGACGACGCCGGTGCCGACGTTCGGCGGGACGGACATGGACCGACGCATCGCCGACTCCGTGGCGTCGCTGACCACCATCGGCGCGTAGTGGCACACCTTCGGGGAGTTTATTAGCGGCGTGGGCCACGATTCCGGTAATGAGCGGCGAGCAGGAACTCGGCATCACGGAGAGCAAGGAGCATTCACCCGGCGAGTGGTACGCCGAAGTCGTCCAGAAGGCCGGCCTCGCGGACTACGCCCCCATGGGCGGGTTCATCGTCACGCGCCCGCGGGGGTACGCCATCTGGGAGCGCATCCAGAACCACCTCGACGGCTGGTTCAAGGACACCGGCGCGCAGAACGCCTACTTCCCGCTGTTCATCCCGGAGAGCTACCTCGAGCGGGAGAAGGACGTCGTCGAGGGGTTCGACCCGGAGGTGGCGTGGGTCACCCACGGCGGCCACGACGAACTCGAGGAGCGACTGGCGGTCCGGCCCACCAGCGAGTCCATCATCGCGCCGTTCATGGCCGACTGGACCCGCTCGCACCGTGACCTCCCCCTGCGACTGAACCAGTGGTGTTCGGTCGTCCGCTGGGAGGCCACCGAGACGAAGCCGTTCTTCCGCACCAAGGAGTTCCTCTGGCAGGAGGGCCACACGGCCCACGCCGACGAGGAGGGCGCGTGGGACGAGACGATGACCCGGCTGGACCAGTACGAGCGCCTCTACGAGGAGGTCATGGCGATGCCGCCGCTGAAGGGCCGCAAGCCCGAACACGACAAGTTCCCCGGGGCACACACGACCACCACCGTCGAGGCGCTGATGCCCGACGGCAAGAGCGTGCAGGCCGCCACCTCCCACTACCTCGGGACGTCGTTCGCCGAGGCGTTCGACATCACCTACGCCGACGAGAACGAGGAGGAGAACGTGGCCCACACCACCTCGTGGGGACTCTCGTGGCGTGCCATGGGGGCACTCATCATGACCCACTCCGACGACCAGGGGCTGGTCCTCCCGCCCGCCCTCGCACCCACGCAGGTCGTCGTCGTCCCCATCTGGCAGGAGGACACCAAAGACGACGTGCTGGAGTACAGCGCCGACCTCGCCGCCGAACTGGAGGAGGCCGGCGTCCGCGTCGAACTCGACGACCGGGACCACCGCAATCCCGGCTTCAAGTACAACGAACACGAACTCAACGGCGTCCCGCTGCGCATCGAGGTCGGGCCCCACGAGGTCGAGGACGAGGAGGCGACGCTGGTCCACCGTCCCGACGGCGAGAGCGAGACGGTCGACCGCGAGGACATCGACGACACCGTCGCGGACCACCTCGACACAATCCACGCCAAACTGTACGCCAGCGCCGAGGAGACGCTGGAGGGCGAGATCCGCGAGGCCGGGTCACGCGAGGAGATCCTCGGCACCATCGGCCAGCACGGCGGCTACGTCAAGTGCGGCTGGTGCGGCGACGAGGACTGCGAGGACCCCATCAAGGAGGCCATCGCCGCCGAGATCGTGATGGTGCCGCTGGACCGCGACGAGGAACCGATCCACGACGAGTGTGCCATCTGCGGCGAGGACGCCGAGGAGACGGCGTACTTCGCGAAGAGCTACTGAGTCCGAACTGGCGGCTGCTACCGTCGCCAGTTCGGCCGGGACCGAGCCGTCGCCGCTCGAGTATCACTTGCTGGTAATTTACGGATAAACGATAAGAAGGGTGCCACGCAACGTGTTCCCATGGTCGTGGGATGAGTGTCACCGTAGTCGTTCTCCTCGTCGTGGTCGCGGTGGTGCTGGGGTTGGGGGTCGTCGGCTGGCGACACCGACAGACGCCCGGGAGCCGGCTGTTCGCGGGCCTACAGGCTGTCACGGCCGTCTGGGTGTCCACGGCGGCCGTCGGCCTCGTGTTGGACACCGGGCCACTCCGACTCAGGATGTGGGGCGTGACGACGGGACTGAGCCTGCTCGCGGGCGTCGTCTGGCTCGCGTTCGTCCTCCGGTACACCGGGCGAGAGTGGTGGCTCCGGCCGCGCCCGTTCGGCGTCGTGACGGCCCCGCTCCTCGCGGGTGCGGTGAGCTACGCCGTCGCTCCCTCGTGGCCCCTCCTCGTCGAGGGGGTGACCCAGCAGACGGTCGCGGCCGGGACCGTGGTGGCGGCCACCATCGGACCCGTCGGCGGTGCGCTCGGCCTGTACCTCTACGCGGTGTTCCTCGGCGGATTCGCCGTGGTGCTGAAGACCGCCGCGGACGGCGAGACGCTGTTCCTCGGCCAGTCGCTGGCGCTCGTGCTCGGGTCGCTCGTGAGCGTCCTCGCCGGCGCGGCACAGATCCTCGGTGTCGCTCCGGTCGATGGCTACCCGCTCATCGAAGTCGCGGTGGGTGGCCAGTCGCTGTTCTTCGCGTACGCCGTGTTCCGCCAGGAGGTGCTGGCGACGGTCCCGGCCATCGCCCGCATCGGCGAGCGCACCGTCTTCGACGAACTGGACGACGGCATCCTCGTCGTGGCCGACGACGACACCATCCTGCGGGCGAACGCCCGGGCACGGTCGTACCTCGGCGCCGACGAGTTGGTCGGCCGGTCGGTCAGCCCGGTACTCGACGGGTTCGGCGTCGAGACGGTCGACGACCTGCCGACGCGCGACAGGCGGGACGGCCAGACGTTCCAGGTGACCGCGTCGACGGTGACCGGTCCCGGCTCGCGTCCGGTCGGCCACGCCCTCGTCGTCCGCGACGTGACGCGTCTGGACCGCCGTCAACAGCGGCTGCAGGTCCTCAACCGGATTCTCAGACACAACGTCCGGAACAGCATGACCGTCGCCTTCGGGGCGGCGGACGAGATCGCGGAGCGGACGAACGGGGAGGTGGCGAGTCTCGCGACGACGGTCGCGACGCAGGCCGAACGGCTCACCGACATCAGCGAGAAGGCGATACGAATCGAACGGGTGTTCGACCAGTCGTCGTACAGAGATTCGATCGTCGTCGCCGACGTCGTCGACGCCGTCGTCGCCCGGTTCGAGTCGGCCGACCCGACCGTCGACGTCGCCCTCGACGACGGCCGCACCGAGCTGACGACCAACCGGGACCTCCTCGCGCTGGTCCTCGGCGAGGTCGTGGAGAACGCGCTGCAACACGCCGGACCGGACCCGGGGGTCCGTCTCACCGGCGAGCGCTCGGGGGACCGCTACCGCCTCTCGGTCCACGACGACGGCCCGGGGATCCACCCCGACGAACTCGAACCAATCCGCGACGGCGAGGAGACGGCCCTGAAGCACGCGAGCGGGCTCGGCCTCTGGCTCACATACTGGGGCGTCTGGGCGCTGGGCGGCGACGTCGACGTCGACACGTCGCCCGACGGCACCACCGTCGCTCTGACGCTGCCCGTCGACGACGCAGACGACGGCGTCCGATAGCGCGGCCGCTGGCTACCGGTCTCATAACCGAAGGAAAGGATGGGGCTCAGGGAGCGTGTGACTTTCTCCGTGCCCCCACAGAGGAGTGTTACACCGGAGTATATAAATCGGCGTCAGACTCGGGTCATACAAACGGCAGACAGCGGCCGGATTGTCTCGAAACGTAACAGGTTCCGTCGACCGCGACCGGTCGGACGGGCGCCGTCGTATACACTGCCTACCCTGCAGGTAACAACAGCCTTATTCGCGTGTGAACGCCACTCACACCCATGGACGACATCTTTGTCGGACGGTTGATGTCCTCACCCGTAACGACCGTATCGGCCGACACGCCGGCGGAACGAGCCGCAGAACTGATGCTGGACGCCGGCATCAGTTCCGTGGTCGTGACCGACGACGAGGGCCAGCTCGCGGGCATCCTCACGTCGACGGACTTCGTGGCCATCGCCGCGGCCGACGAGTCGACGGAGACGCTCTCGGTCGCCGACTACATGACGACCGACGTGGTGACGACGACCGCCAACGAACCCATCGAGGCCGTCGCGGACCTGCTGATAGAGCACGGCATCCACCACGTCCCCGTCGTCGACGACACCGAGGGGGTCGTCGGGATGCTGACGACCACCGACCTCACGGCGTACCTCTCGGGCATCGAGGACCCGACGCCGGCCCGCGCGTCGAGATAGGATTCGTCGAGGACGGCGCAATATTTGCCGGCTGTGGTCCGTCGCTTCCGGACCGGTGGCGCTGGAATAATCCTGTCAACCGCAATACAGCGCCAACTATCGTGACAAATATATATGTCCTAATGTGGGGGTAAAGAACACTAATACCTTCATGAACATCCTCTTATGGGGGCCCCAACTAGAAGCGCGCACACATGGTTGAGCGACACGACAGTGACCAGTCTGCGAGTGAGGCCGGGCTCGTAGACCCGACAGACGCACGGTCGAACTGCGGTGTCGGGGTCGTCATGGACCTCGACGGCGGCAGCGACCACGGCACAGTATCTGACGGACTTGACCTCCTCGAGAACCTCGAACACCGCGGGACGACCGGGGCCGAGCAGAACACCGGTGACGGTGCCGGTATCATGCTCCAGATTCCACACGAGTTCTTCGCCGAGGAACTGGACGCAGACCTGCCCGCGCCGGGCGAGTACGCCGTCGGGACGCTCTTTCTACCGAAGGACGACGACGAGGCCGCCGAGGGTCTGAAAGACCTCGTCGAGACGGAACTCGCCGGCGAGGGACTGGACGTGCTCGACTGGCGGGCGGTCCCGACCGACAACGACGACCTCGGCGCGACCGCCATCGAATCCGAGCCCGAGATCGTCCAGTTCGTCGCCGAGTCCGCCGAGGGGAAGACGGGCGAGGCACTCGACAACCAGCTCTACGTCGCCCGCCGCGCGCTGGAGAACACCGTCGAGTCCGAGCAGCCGCCGGGCCACGAACGCTTCTACGTCGTCTCGCTGGCCACCGACGTCGTCGTCTACAAGGGTCTGCTGACGGCCGAACAGCTTCCGGCGTACTACCCGGACCTCTCCGACGACCGTCTGGAGTCGACGTTCGCGATGGTCCACGCGCGCTTCTCGACGAACACGCTCGGCGCGTGGCACCTCGCACACCCGTACCGCCGCATCATCCACAACGGCGAGTTCAACACCATCCAGGGCAACATCAACTGGATGCGCGCTCGGGAGACGGACATCCAGAGCGACCGGTTCGGCGACGACATCGAGACCATCAAACCCATCATCGACGACCCGAACCAGTCCGACACCGCGAGCGTCGACAACGCGCTCGAACTGCTCCTGCAGGGCGGCCGCGACCTCCCGCACGCGCTCCGGATGCTCATCCCCGAGGCGTGGCGCGGCGAGATGAACAACGTCTCCGGCGACCGACGCGACTTCTACGACTACCACGCGTCGCTCGTCGAACCGTGGGACGGACCGGCGCTGGTCGCGGCGACCGACGGCGAGCGCATCGGTGCCGTCCTCGACCGCAACGGCCTGCGTCCGTGTCGCTACGACGTCCTGCAGGACAACACGCTCGTGATGTCCTCTGAGGCCGGCGCGCTCGACCACGACGCCAGCGAAATCGCCGAACGCGGGCGCCTCCAGCCCGGACAGTGTTTCCTCGCCGACCCCGAAGAAGGCCGCGTCATCCCCGACGAGGAGGTCTTCGAGAACATCGCCGACGACAAGTACGGCGAGTGGGTCGCCGAAGAACAGGTCGACATCGACGACGTGGCCGACCGCTCGGACAACACGCCGCGCCACGAGGTGAGTGGCCTGCGGAGCCACCAGGCCATGTACGGCTACACGTACGACGAGGTCGACCACCTCATCGAGCCGATGGCCGAGAAGGGGAAAGACCCCGTCGGCTCGATGGGTGACGACACGCCGCTGTCGGTCCTCTCGCAGTTCAACCGGCCGCTCTTTACCTACTTCAAACAGCTGTTCGCACAGGTCACGAACCCGCCGCTTGACTACATCCGCGAGGAACTGGTCACCTCGCTCGAATCGCGGCTCGGCTTCCAGCGCAACCTGCTCGACGAGACCCAGGACCACGCCCGCCAACTCGTCCTCGACTCGCCGATTCTCACCGACGCCGAGACGGCGGCCATCAAGGACATCGACGAGAACGGCATGTCGACGAAGGTCGTCGACATCACCTACGAGAAGGGGACGGACCTCCGCGAGGCCATCGAAGACGTGCGGGCCGAGGCCGACGCCGCGGCCCAGGAGCACGACATCATCGTGCTCTCGGACAAGGGAGCCGGCGAGGACCGCGTCCCCATCCCCTCGCTGCTGGCGGTCGGCGGCATCCACCACCACCTCGTCCGCAACGGGCTGCGCAACCACGTCGGCCTCGTCCTCGAGTCGGGCGACCCGCGTGCGGTCCACCACTTCGCGACGCTCATCGGCTACGGTGCGGGCGCGGTCAACCCCTACCTCGCCTACGAGACCATCGAGGACCTCGTCGCCGGTCCGGACGGCGCGGACCTGGCCGACGCCATCGACGCCTACATCACGGCCGTCGAGGACGGCCTGCTGAAGACGATGGCGAAGATGGGCATCTCCACCGTGGAGTCCTACCAGGGCGCCCAGATATTCGAGGCCGTCGGCCTCTCCTCCGATTTCATCGCCGAGTACTTCGAGGGCACGACCTGCCGCACGGAGGGCATCGGCATCGAGGAGATTGAGGACGACCTGCTCCAGCGCCACGACGTGGCGTGGAGCGAAGAGGAACCGGAGATGCCCCGGCAGGGCGAGTACGAGTTCCGCTCGAACGGCATCCACCACCAGTGGAACCCCAACACGGTCGGCAAGATCCAGCAGGCCGTCCGCATGGGCGACTACGAGACCTACAAGGAGTTCGCCGAACTCGTCAACGACCAGAACGAGCAGCTCCAGACCCTGCGGGGCCTCCTCGAACTGGACTCGGACCGCGAGTCCATCCCCATCGAGGACGTCGAACCCGTCGAGGACATCGTCACGCGCTTCGAGACGGCGGCGATGTCGCTCGGGTCGCTCTCCCCGGAGATGCACGAGAACAACGCCATCGCGATGAACCGGCTGGGGGCCAACGCCAACACCGGCGAGGGCGGCGAACCGCCCGAGCGGTTCCACACCGAGAAGGAGTGTACGACCAAGCAGGTCGCCTCCGGTCGCTTCGGCGTCACCTCGGAGTACCTCGCCGCGGCGGACGAGCTCCAGATCAAGATGGCGCAGGGCTCGAAGCCCGGCGAAGGCGGCCACCTCCCCGGGAAGAAGGTCAACGAGATGATCGCCCACGTCCGCTACGCGACGCCGGGCGTCGGCCTCATCTCGCCGCCGCCGCTGCACGACATCTACTCCATCGAGGACCTGAAGCAACTCATCCACGACCTCAAAGCCTCGAACCCCGAGGCCGACATCAACGTCAAACTGGTCGCCGAGGACGGCATCGGCACCATCGCGGCCGGCGTCGCGAAGGCCAACGCCGACGTGGTCCACATCTCGGGCCACGACGGCGGCACCGGCGCGTCGCCGAAGACGTCCATCAAGAACGCGGGGCTGCCGTGGGAACTGGGCGTCGCCGAGGCCAACCAGATGCTCCGCGCGACGGGGCTGCGCTCGCGCATCAAGATCACCACCGACGGCGGGATGAAGACCGGCCGCGACGTGGCCGTCGCCGCCCTGCTGGGTGCCGAGGGGTACACCTTCGGGACCGCGTCGATGGTCACGTCCGGGTGCGTGATGGCCCGCCAGTGCCACGAGAACACCTGCCCGGTCGGCATCGCCACGCAGAACGAGAACCTGCGGGAGCGGTTCCCCGGTGAGCCCCAGCACGTCGTCAACTACATGACCTTCGTCGCGCAGGAACTGCGCGAGATAATGGCCGAGCTCGGCTTCGAGACGGTCGACGAGATGATCGGCCGCGCCGGGGTCCTCGACCAGCGCGACGACGTCACGCAGCCGAAGGCCAAGAAGCTCGACCTCTCCTCTGTCATCGCGGAGCCGGCCGACAACGACGGCCGGTACAAGCAGCGCGAACAGGACCACGAGGTCGACGAGCAACTCGACTGGGACCTGCTCGACGCGGCCGAACCCGCCATCGAGAACGGCGAACCGGTCGCCATCGACACGAGCATCGACAACGTCAACCGCGCGGTCGGTGCGACGCTGTCGAACCGCATCTGTCGGGCCCACGGCGGCGACGGCCTGCCCGACGACACCATCCGGGTCGACTTCGACGGTACTGCCGGCCAGTCCTTCGGCGCGTTCCTCGCACAGGGCGTGACGATGGAGCTGACCGGCACGGCCAACGACTACGTCGGCAAGGGCCTCTCCGGCGGGAAGCTCATCGTCAACACGCCCGAGGACGCGCCCTACGAGGCCAGCGACAACATCGTCATCGGCAACGTCGCCCTCTACGGTGCGACCCAGGGCGAGGTGTACATCAACGGCATGGCCGGCGAGCGCTTCGGCGTCCGCAACTCCGGCATCAAGGGCGTCGTCGAGGGCGTCGGCGACCACGGCTGTGAGTACATGACCGGCGGCGCCATCGTCGTCCTCGGGGACACGGGCAAGAACTTCGCGGCCGGGATGTCCGGCGGCGTCGCCTACGTCTACGACCCCGACGGCTCCTTCGCCGAGCAGGCCAACACCGGCATGGTCTCCATCCGGGAGACGCTGGAGGCGAAGGACCGACAGATGATCACCCGCCTCGTCGAGAACCACGCGGCCTACACCGACTCGGACCGCGCGAACGCGCTCCTCGACGACTGGGACGCCGAACTGGAGAACTTCACGATGGTGATGCCCGACGCGTACGCCGAGGTCATCTCCGACCGCGAACGCGACGACGTGCGCAACGAACCGCCGGCCGCCGCGACGGCCGTCGCTGAGGCCAGCGAGGCCGACTTCGCCGCCTCCTCCGACGACTGAGGCGGGGTCCTTTTTCGGCAGGTTCGACGAGGTATCAGCCGGAGGCCGACCGACGTCGCACCGCCCGACGGTCCGTCGCTAGCTCACGACGAGTAGGTTGTCCACCACGTCGACGCCGGCCCGGTCGAACACGGCACGCATGTCCTCGCCGAGCGAGACGTCGGTGATGAACACGTCGATGTCGTCGACGGTGGCGAACTCGCGGAAGCTCTGTTGGCCCAGTTTGCTCCCGTCGGCGACGAGGACGACGCGGTGACCGCCGTCGACGAGCAGTGACTTGATGCGGGCCTCGTCCTCGTTGGACACGGAGAGGCTCCCGTCCTGCTGGATGGCGTCGGTCTCGAGGAAGACGACGTCGAAGTTCGTCTTGCGCAGATACGACTCGCCGCTCGGGCCGACCAGCGCGTCGGACGTCCGGCGGAGCGAGTCACCGACGACCTTCACCTCTCCGCAGGTCTCCCGGAGCTCGAACGCGTTCTCCGGGGAGTTCGTCGCGACGAGGAGCGACACCGACTCGGGAAGCTCTTTGGCCACCTCCATGGTCGTCTGGCCGGTGTCGAAGAAGACGGCGTCGCCGTCGCTCAGTTCCTCGACCGCCCGTTCCGCGATGGCGCGCTTGCCGTTCGGGTTCTGGACGCTGCTCTCCACCCCGTTCCCCGTGTCGTCCGCCCGGCCGTCAGAGGCCGGCAGCGCACCGCCGTGAAACCGCTCGATGAGGCCGTCCTCGGCCAGCGATGCCAGGTCGCGCCGGATCGTCGCCCCCGAGACACCGAACGCCTCCGTGAGTTCCTCGACAGTGACCCTGTCACTGCTGTTCACTTTCCTAACTATCTCCTGTCGTCGTTCCTCGGGCAACATAGTCACGAGTTGTTCCGTATCACACGCGCCGGTGGTCTGTCCGTAGTTACGGCAGCGACGCGTATAGCCTTGTTTGTAGTCGACATGCTCGACACCTAGAGGAGCCCTCCCACCGGAATCGGGTACGAACGGTCCTGCATACGTCTACGACTGACACTCTCGCCTGCCGCGGGTCGTTGTAAGCACGGTCGGTGTGGTGCTCATAAATATGCATGCCTCATATTACTCGCTGAGGACCCCGAACAGCGTCGCGACGACGGTGCCGACACTGCTGACGACGGCGCCGCCGTGGACGCCGGTCGCGTAGTTGTACACGGCGATAGCCGCCAGTATCCCGGCGATGCCGAACGCGGTCACGGCGACGCGTGACGGGCCAGGGCTGGTGTCGAAGTGCATCGTCAGGCGGTCAGTTTCTGCTCGGACTTCGACTCGTAGGTGAGTGACTCCCCGGTCTGTGGGTCGAAGTACTGGAGCGAGTCGCGGTCGAAGCGGAGGTTGACGTCGTCACCCATCTGGACCGTCGTGTCGGGGTCGACGGCGGCTTTGATGGTCTGGCCGGTGTCGAGACCGACTTCGAGGACCGTCTTCTCGCCCTGTGGCTCGACCACCTGCACGGTGGCGGGGTGGACGTTCGCGGCGATGCCGTCCTGGTTGAGCGAGATGTTCTCGGGCCGGATGCCGAGGACGACCTCGTCGCCGAGGTACGACTCGAGTTCCTCGTCGAACTCGTCGGGCACGTCGTGGGTCTCGGTCCCGATGTCCAACTGGAGTTTCCCCGCGGAGTCGCGCTCGAGCGTCCCCTCGATGAAGTTCATGCTGGGGGACCCGAGGAAGCCCGCGACGAACATGTTGCGCGGGTTCGAGTAGACGTGTGTCGGCGCGCCGACCTGCTGAATCTGGCCGTCGTCCATGACTGCGATCTGGTCGGCCAGCGTCATCGCCTCCACCTGGTCGTGCGTGACGTACACCGTCGTCGTCGACAGCTCCTCGTGGAGCTTGTTGAGTTCGGCGCGCATCTGCACGCGGAGCTTCGCGTCCAGATTACTGAGCGGTTCGTCCATCAGGAACACCGCGGGGTCGCGGACGATGGCCCGCCCCAGCGCGACGCGTTGCTGCTGGCCCCCCGAGAGCTCCGAGGGCTTGCGTTCGAGCAAGTCCTGTATCTGGAGGAGCTCCGCGGCTTCGGTGACCCGTTCGGTGATGACGTCCTCGGGCGTGTCGTGCTGTTCCAGCCCGAAGCGCATGTTCTCGCGGACGGTCTTGTGGGGGTACAGCGCGTAGTTCTGGAACACCATCGCGATGTCCCGCTCGTACGCGCGCCGGTCGTTGACAACTTCGTCGCCGATGCGGATCTCGCCGTCCGTGGCGCGTTCGAGGCCGGCGATGAGTCGCAGCGTCGTCGTCTTTCCACACCCGGAGGGGCCGACGAAGACGGTGAAGCTCTCGTCGGGGATGTCCAGCGAGATGCCGTCGACGGCCGTGACGTCGTCGAATTCCTTTACGAGGTCGTTGAGTTCTACGTGTGCCATTGTTGGTTACTCCTTGACAGCTCCTTGGGTCAGTCCACTCACGATGTACTGCTGGAAGAACAGGCCGAACAGGATGCCCGGCAGGGCCGCTATCATGCCACCGGCGGCGAGGTGTGCCCAGTCGACGAAGTCGTCGGCGACGAACAGCGAGACCGCGATGGGCAGCGTCTGTGCCTGCTCGGAGGACGTGAGAACGAGCGCGAAGACGAACTCGTTCCACGAGAAGATGAACGCCAGAATCGCCGTCGCGGCGATGCCGGGTTTCGCCATCGGCAGGATGATCTTGACGAACCCCTCCCAGCGCGAACAGCCGTCGATGCGGGCCTGTTCGTCCAGCGACTCGGGGACGCCGTCGAAGTAGTTCTTCATTATCCAGACGGCGAACGGGAGGTTGAAGAACGTGTACGTGAGTATCAGCGCGATGCGCGTGTCGTACAGACTCCCGGTGAGCCCGCCGATGAGCGGCGGGTTCGACATGATGCTGAAGAACGGCACGATGAGCGCGATGGGCGGGATCATCCGCGCACCGACGATCGATAGCAACAGCGTCTTGTTGCCCACGAAGTCGTACCGGGAGAACGAGTACCCCGTGACCGTCCCGAGCGTGACACAGATGACGGTGGTGGTGCTCGCGACGATGAGGCTGTTCAGCGTGTACAGTTCGAACGGCCGGTTCTGGAATATCTCGACGTAGTTGCTGACCGTCGGCTGGGTCGGGAGGAACGAGATGGGGATGTCCAGCACCGCCGACGTCGGTTTGATGCTCGTGATGAAGATGAAGTAGATGGGGAACCAGATGACGAAGACGTACAGCCCCAGCAGTGCGTACGCGATGAGGCGCTCACGGACGACGTGGGACCACTCGTTCTCGGTGTCCAGTCCCAGCGCCGCTATCAGTTGGCCGATAGTTGATTGTTTCGTGCTCATTGTCAGTAGGGGGACTCACCGAAGACTCGGTACAGCACTGCCACGATGAGGAACGTGACGGCGAGGAGGACCACGCCGAGTGCTGCACCCTCTCCGGGGCGGTTGAAGACCTGTGCGGTGCGGTAGAGCCAGGAGGCCCAGACCTCCGTCGACTTCCCCGGCCCACCCTGGGTCATGACCCAGACGAGGTCGAGCGCGCGGATGTCGAAGATGATCCGGATGGTCAGCGCGACCAGTATGGACGGTTTCAGGAACGGGTAGGTGACGTTCACGAACCGTGATATCTTCCCGGCGCCGTCGACTTCGGCGGCGTCGTACAACTGTTCGGGGACGTTCTGGAGGCCCGCGAGCAGGATGATGATGATGAACGGCGTGAACACCCAGATGTCGGCGATGACGAGCGCCATCATCGCGAGGGTCCCGTCCGAGAAGAACGCGATCTTGCTGGACAGGAGTCCCGACTGGGTGAGTATCCCGTTGATGGCGCCGTACTCGGAGTTGAACATCCAGCGCCACATCAGGCCGCTCATGACGTAGGGGAGAATCCACGGCACGATGACGGCGGTCCTGAACCACCCGCGTCCCTTGAGGTCCTTGTCGAGGAGGAGCGCGATGCCCAGTCCCAGCGCGAACGAGATGCTCACGCTCAGGCCGACGTAGACGAACGTGTGCCAGGTGATCGAAACGAAGTCCGGTGCGAGACCGAAGACCGTCCCGTTGCCCCCTTCGGCGAAGATGAGCCGTTTGAAGTTCCGGAGCCCGACGAACTCCTTCTGGCCGTTGATGGGGTTCGTCCAGAAGGCGCTGCTCCAGAGCAACTTCAGGGTCGGGTAGACGATGATGCCGGCTATCCAGAGCATCGTCGGGCCGACGGTGAGGGGGACGAACAGCCGGTCGAGTTTTCGTCGCAGTGATTGTTTTTCTGTCGACATGTAGTGAGGTGCGTGTGTACTCAGATGGCGATGCCGTGGTGTGACTGCTCAGAGCAACCCGATGTCCTTGTAGAGGCTCTGGATGTTGCTCTGGGCCGTTTCGAGCGCCTTCTGCGGGTCCTTGTCGCCCAGTAGCGCCGGCGTGATCTGCTCGGAGAGGTAGTCGTCGACCTGCGGTTGCGCGAGGTACGTCTCGCTCTTGGCGTGTTCGAGGTTGAACTTCATGTCCTCGAGCAGCCACGACGGATACTGGCTCTGGATGGCCTCGGATTCGTAGACGGACGGGATGACGGCGGGGTTCCCCTCCACCTTCATGTTCGTCTTCGAGGACTCCGGCGTGGTCATGAACTTCGCGAACTTCTTGGCCGCGCGCTTGTTCTCCGAGAACGCCGAGACGCTGATGCCGTTCGTGTCCTGGAAGGTCGCGCGAGACTCGGGGCCCTTCGGCGGTTTCGCGCTGGCGAGTCGGTCTTTCCCCCAACTGTCGGCGTCGAGGGCGCGAGCGCCGAGCGGTGTCCACGACTCGACGGTGGCCAGCTGGCCGGCGATGAACGTGTCGCCGGTACCGCCCTCGCCCATGCTGGAGATTCCGTCGGGGATGAGGTCCTGCTCGCGCAGCTCCGTGAAGAAGTCCATCACGTCCATCCCGGCGTCGACGAACACCGGCTCGTTGCTATCGTTGAACAGCTGTCCGCCGGCCTGATACAGGAACTGCTTGAACGTGAACACGTCCTTGTTGGCCCACGTGAACGCGAACGGCGACGTGTCCTCGGTCTTCAGTTGCTGGCCCTTCGAGACGACCTCGTCCCAGGTGCTCGGTGGCTCGCTGACGCCCTGCGCGTCGAAGTGGGCCTGGTCGTAGAGGAAGGTCCCCCACTTGCCGAACTCGGGAGCCATGTACGTCTTGCCGTCCAGCGTGACGAGGTCCTGGAGGTTCGTCGGGAAGTTGGACATGTGGCCGTCGCCCAGCTCGAGAGGTTCGAGCCAGTCCGAGGCGACGAAGTCCGCCAGCCACCACGTCGGGCCGTTGAACGCGTCGACCGTCGCGTCCTTGTTCCGCCAGATCGTGGTGAGGCTGGTCTTGAGGTTGTTCCACGGCACCTCGTTCACCTCGACGGAGATGCCGGTCTCCTCTTCGAACCGTTCGATGTTCGCCTCCGTCCCGGGGTCGTACTTGAGGCTCCCGGCGTTGTAGAAGACGATGCTGTCGGCCATGGACTCCGTGCCGGTCCCGGTGGTCTCGCCGGACCCGTCGGACCCGTCGGACCCATCGGACCCGCTCCCGCCGTCCGAACTCCCGTTGCCGCCGCACCCCGCGAGTGCGACCGTACCGATAGCGCCTGCACCTTTGATGAACCGTCGTCGAGTTCGCTTGGGTTGTCGCTGCATGCAAATGAACAGCATTTGTGCATGGTTAATAAATTATGCGGGTTATCGTTCGTGTATAATCACGACGAAGTATTACGTAACACGCAGAATTGAAGTGGGCAAAATGGGTTCATATGGCCCATAAGGCGCTTAGAGTACGAATTTTGCATCTCGATTCTCGGTGGTCGGCTGCCGAGAACTGTGAACAATACTGTGCACGAATCGTTCGCAGGTGAGCAAAGTGTGCAGGTCTGCTCGGCTCTGTCGACGACCGCGGTCGCTCCGGACCGGCGGGAACCGGCCGACGCTCACCCGACCCGTTTTGACGCCGCCACTCCATACGCCGGTATGGACGACGTACTCGTCATCGGCGGGACCCGCTTCATCGGCCGCCACACGGTCACGGAGTTCCGCGACGCCGACTACGATGTGACGATGCTCAACCGCGGGACCAGAGCGAACCCCTTCGAAGAGGACGCGGGCGTGACCCACTTCGAGGGTGACCGACGGGACCGGGACGCGCTCGAAGACGTGTACGCCGCCGTCGACCCGGACGTCGTCGTCGACTGTGTCGCGTACTACCCGGAGGACGTCCGGGTCGCCACCGACGTCTTCGCCGACGTCGACGCGTACGTCTACGTCTCCAGCGGGGCGGCCTACGGCGAGGAGCGCGTGCCGAAACGCGAGGACGACACGGCGCTGGAACCGTGTTCCGACGAGCAGGCGACGACCGACAGCGCGGAGACGTACGGCCCCCGGAAGGCCGAGGGGGACCGCGAGGTGTTCGCCGCCGCCGACGAGGGCGTCCGGGCGATGAGCGTCCGGCCGACCGTCGTCTACGGTCCCCACGACTACACCGAGCGGTTCGCCTACTGGGTCGACCGCGTCGACGTCGAGGACCGCGTCGTCCTCCCCGGAGACGGCCTGAGTCTCTGGCAGATGGCCTACGTCGAGGACGTGGCGAGCGCGCTCCGCATCGTCGCCGAGGCGGGAGCGGCCGGCGAGGCCTACAACGTCGGCGACGAACACGCGCCGATGCTCGGCCAGTGGGTCGACCTGCTGGCCGAGACCTGTGAGACGGGCGTCGAGACGGTCGGAGCGACCGCGCGCGACCTCGCGCGCCACGGCCTCGAACCGCAGGACTTCCCCATGTATCGGGCTTCGCCTCACCTGCTGGACGTGACCAAACTCCGGGACCTCGGCTGGTCGTCGACGCCCCACCGGGTCGCGCTCCAGCGGACGGTCGCCGAACACCGCGAGAACGAGCGGACCGGGCGCCAGTTCGGCCCGGACCGGGAGACGGAGCGCGAGATACTCGACGCCCTCACGGAGTAAGCGGGGAGCGCGGGCGGCGGTACGGGGTCCGCCGGCTCAGACGCCCAGCGCCGGGACCCACGCCGACCCCGGGAGCACGCCGACGATGTACAGCACCGCGATGGTGAACGTCGCGAGCGTGATGGCCGCGGCGGGCGGGTCCCAGTGCGTGTCGGCGTGGGCGTAGAACATCCGTTGCCACACCTCGCCGAGCAGCGCGCCGTAGACGCCGAAGACGGCCCCGACGACCACGACCAACACCCCGCTCGCGGTGGGATCGCTGGCGACGACGGCGGCGCCGCCCGTCGACGCCGGCAAGGTCATGTGGTGTGTGACCGGGATCTTCTCGACGCCGAGGTTGAGGAACGTCAACGAGGCGGCGCTGATGCCGAACCCGAGGAAGTAGCTCCCGGTCCGCAACCAGATGTACCCCCCGAGGATGCCGGTGACCAGCCCGATGAGGGCGACCCCGCTCCACTCGTACTGGTGGGGGAGCCACGGTTCGACGGCGAACCGCTCCTCGCCGCCCTTGTCCGCGTCGCCGTCGACCTCGCCCGCCGCACGTTTCTCCCCGCGTTCGAACGGCGTCATGTCGAAGAGGCCGTCGCCGGCGACGACGCCGATGACGGAGTACCCCAGCACGACGCGGTGGAGCAGGGCGCTGAGCGTGACGGCGACGGCGATGGGGTCCCACGGGAGCGCGAGTGCCGCCGAGAACTGCGTGATGAGCATGCCCGCGATACCGAACAGTCCACCGGCGACGAGGTGGCTCGGTTCGGTGCCCAGCGCGAAGGTAATCGCCTTCGCGTTGTGGTAGTCGAACCCCGCCCCCATCTCGTTCCCTCTGGCGGCGTAGGCCGCCGCGGCCGCCCCGCCGGCGAAGGAGACGTGGGGGCCGAACACCGGACCGAAGGCGACCAGTCCGGTGACGTTCGCGGCCATCTCGGCCTCCGCGAACCCGGCGGCCTCCCCCGCGATGACCATGAACCCCGTGAAACAGAACGCCGGGAGCGCCCCGAGCGCCGCGCCGAAGGCGCCCCCGCCGAACGCCGCGATGAACAGGATGACGAGCGTCGAGAACTCGATGCCCAGCACCGGGACCTGTAACACCGGCGTCAGCATGGGTGGCTCCGTCCGTGTTCTCTCCGGGACAGCCACGTCGTCGCAGGAACGGCACGCCTCGTCGGACCCGTCGTCGGTACCTGACCGCTCGATTCGACGTGTGTCGCTATCATTGCTGAGATGCGTCGGCGGCGCTGGCGACCCAGATGTCCGCCTCGACTGGAAAGATATCGATATTTGACAGTATAGTTTGCCACCGGTTACCGCCCCTCCGACGGACAGCCGACCGGACTGGTGGGCGAGCGCGACCGTGGTCAGAGTGCCGGAGTAATCGGGGATTACGCCAGTCTGAGGAGCGTCCGCTCACGCGCGCTGCTTTCGCGGCAGAGCACCACCCACCGCCCCCGACGCACTCGACCCAGTCTCGGCTCCGAGGGCGGTCTCGGGGGTGTCGGCGCGCACGGCGGTCCGCGGAGAACAAACCATTTTCCGTCACGGCGCAGAGTTGCGGGTATGTTCGACAAATCCACGTGGATACGCCTCCCGCGGAACGTCGTCATCGGGCACGGGGTGCTCGGCCAGACGCTCGACGCCGTGGAGGAACTCCACCTCTCGGGCCGACCGCTGGTCGTCTCCAGTCCGACACCGCACGCCGTCGCCGGCGAGCAGGTCGTCGACCAGTTCGCGGTGGCGGGGTACGACCCGGCGGAGATCGTCATCGAGGAGGCGAGCTTCGACGCCGTCCAGCGCGTCATCGCTCACGCCGAGGAGGTCGACGCGGGGTTCGCCATCGGCGTCGGCGGCGGGAAGGCCATCGACATCACGAAGATGGCGGCCGACGACCTCGGTCTCGGGTTCGTCTCCGTCCCGACCGCGGCCAGCCACGACGGCATCGTCTCCGGCCGCGGGTCGGTCCCGGAGGGGGACACCCGCCACAGCGTCGCGGCCGAACCGCCGCTCGCGGTGGTCGCCGACACCGAGATCCTCGCCGAAGCCCCGTGGCGCCTGACGACGGCCGGGTGTGCCGACATCATCTCGAACTACACGGCGGTGCGCGACTGGGAGCTCGCCCACCGCCTCAAGAACGTCCCGTACTCGGAGTACGCCGGCGCGCTCTCACAGATGACCGCCGAGATGCTCGTCGACAACGCCGACTCCATCAAGAAGGGGCTGGAGGAGTCCTCGTGGATCGTCGTGAAGGCGCTCGTCTCCTCCGGGGTCGCCATGTCCATCGCGGGGTCGTCCCGGCCCGCCAGCGGCGCCGAACACCTCTTCTCGCACCAGCTCGACCGCATCGCACCCGGCGCCGCGCTCCACGGCCACCAGGTCGGCGTCGGCGCCATCATGACCGAGTACCTCCACAGCGGCCCGAACGGCCGCTGGCGCGACGTCCGCGACGCGCTGGGGGGGCTCGGCGCCCCGACGACGGCCGACGACCTCGGCATCGACCGCGAGACGGTCATCGAGGCGCTGACGACGGCCCACGAGATTCGCGACCGCTACACGATCCTGGGCGACGGGATGAGCGAAGAAGCCGCCGTCGAGGCCGCGACGGTCACCGGCGTCGTCTAGACGAGTTCGCCGACCGCGTCGGGGTTCGCGTCCCAGCGGACCGCCTCGTCGGCCGACTGGTCGTCCTCTGTCAGTTCCGCGGTGAAGACGACGCTGAGCCGGTACACCGTCTCGTCGTCCTCGTCGTCGGCGTTCCGCACGCCGGAGATGTTCGCGCGCACGGCGTCCGTGACGGTGCAGTCGACGCCGGCGGCGTCGCGGACGATGCGTTCGGCCGCCGCTTCGACGTTCTCGCCCGGGTTCGTCTGGCCCCGCGGGAGGAGCCACTCCCCGTCGCCCTCCCGGAGGAGCACCGCCCCGTCCTCGTCGCGGACGATAGCGTGGACGTCGAGTTGGCCGTCGCGCGACTGCTCGACCGCTCGCTGGTAGCTCTCTTCGCCCACCTCGAACGTCGTCTGGGTGACCGAGGGCGATCCGAACTCCTCGTCGAGTCGCGTCAGTCGCTCCTCGACGCGGGCCCGAGAGCGGTCGGATACGTCCATGCACCGTGGCTGGGGCGGACCGTGTATAAACCCAATCAATCGTTCTCAGCGCGGATACTCGGCGGGACCGACAGACGGCAGTGGTATCGCCGACACCGCCCCGCTGCCGTCCGGTGGTCGCCGACGGCGCTCTCGAGGCCGGTTTATATGCGCCCGTCGCTCAGACGTGCTCGTCGAGGAACTCGACGACGCGGGTGTACGCCTCGATGCGGTTCTCCCGCTTGCTGATGCCGTGGCCCTCGTCGTCGAAGATGAGCTTCTCGACGGGAACGCCGTGGGCGGCCACCTCCTCGGCTATCTGCTCGGCCTCGCCGACGGGCACGCGCGGGTCGTTCGCCCCGTGGAGGACGAACAGCGGTGCGGTGATGCGCGCCACCTTGTTGATGGGCGAGACGGACTCGAGGAACTCGCGGTCCTCGTCGAGGGAACCGTACTCGGCCTCGCGCAGTTCGCGCCGCCAGTCGCCCGTGTTCTCGAGGAACGTGACGAAGTTGGCGATGCCGACGACGTCGACGCCCGCGGCCCACAGGTCGGGATACTCCGTCAGCGATGCCAGCACCATGAACCCGCCGTAGGACCCGCCCATGGCGACGATACGGTCCGGGTCGACCGCCGGGTGGTCGTGAAGCCAGTCCACACCCGCACGGATGTCCTTCACCGAGTCCATCCGCTTCTCCACGTCGTCCAGGTGGGTGTAGGCCTTCCCGTAGCCCGTCGACCCGCGGACGTTCGGCTCGAGGACGGCGTAACCACGCGAGAGGAAGTACTGGGTGAGGCCGGCGAAGGAGGGGCGGCGCTGGCTCTCCGGACCGCCGTGGATGTCGACGACGACGGGGGTCGAGCCGTCGTTCTCGGCCGCCGGCGGCAGCGAGAACAGCGCGGGAATCTCCCGGCCGTCGAAGGACTCGAAGCGGACCACCTCGGGTTCGACGAACGTCTCCCGCGGGATGCCCGCCGTCGACGCGGCCGTCCAGCGCTCGCTCTCCCCGCGCTCGGCGTCGACGACGAAGACGTTCGTGTTGACGGTGCGGCCGGTGACGCTGACGGCGAACCGCTCGGCGTCGGGCCCCCACGCAACGCCGCCGGCGAGGCCGCCTGGCAGGTCCGGGGGCGGGAACTCGGCGACGTCGGTCGGCCCGTCGAACTCGCCGACCGTGAGTTCGTTGTACCCCTCGACGTTCCGGGAGTAGGCCAGTCGGCCGCTGTCCTGGTCGACGGCGACGCCGTCGATGTTCCACTCCTCGTCGGCGCGGACGACCTCGAGGTCGCCGTCGAGCGAGAGCCGCGCCAGCGCCAGCGTGTCCCGGCCCTCGTCGGTGACCAGGTACAGCGCGTCGCCCTCCGGCCCCCACGAGACGCTCGTGTATCTGACGCTCCCCTCGTGTGGCGTCAGGTGGGTCCGCTCGCCCGTCGCCACGTCGAGGACGTACACGTCCTGGTCGAAACTGGAGTGGGCCTCGCTGATGGCGAGGTGCCGGCCGTCCGGCGACCACCCGTCGACCGTGAACCAGCCGTCGCCCTCGTAGACCAGGTCGGCGTCGTCGCCGGTGGCGTCGCGCTCCTGTACGTACACGTCGAAGACGGCCTCGTCGCGCCGGTTCGAGGCGAAGGCGAACGCCTCGCCGTCGGGGCGCCAGCCACCCCAGCGGTGTTTGGCCTCGGGCATCCCGGTCAGTTCGGTGACGCGGCCGTCGTCGAGCCGGTACAGCTGGGCGCGCTCGTTGCCGCCCTCGTCCATCCCGAAGACGAGCTCCTCGCGGGTCGGCGAGTAGTCGACGAAGCTCACCGGTTCGTCGTAGAAGGTCCGCTGCTCGGGCCAGCCGCCGGGGTCGTCCAGCGTCCAGACCTGCCCGACGCCGGTCGTGTCCATCAGGAAGGCCAGCGTCCCGTCCGGCGAGACCGAGGCCCCGTAGGCGCTGCGGACGTTGAGATAGCGTTCGAGGTCGTAGTCGTACACGCCTCTCCGGAGGGGTGGCGCGCCCAAAACCCTTGCTGGCGAACGGGTGGCTTTTTGAGAACCCCCGGTGAGAGGTTGTATATGCGTGTCGCGGTCGTCGCCATGGAGACGAGTCACTACCGGGACACCGAGGGGCGTCGCCGCATCGAACGCGTCGCCCGCAATCTGGCCGAGGCCGGGCACGAGGTGTCGGTGTTCTGCTCGCAGTGGTGGGGCGGGATGGACAAGCGGTTCGCGCCCGACGGGGTCACGTACCGCGCCGTCACCGTCTCGCCGACCGTCCCCTCGTTCTGTACGCGCCTGCCAGCGCTGCTCGCGAACTACCGCCCCGACGTGATTCACGCGGTGCCCTCGCCGCCGTCGGTCCTGCTCGCGGCCGCACTCGGCGGGACGCTCTCACGCGCCCCGCTCGTCACCGAGTGGTACGGCGACGAGGCCCTGCCAGAGGCCCGCCGGACCGACTGGTCGCTCCGCGCGCCGGACCAGTTCGTCACGCCCTCGGAGCTCGTCCAGACGTCGCTCTGGGAGGCCGGTGCGCCGGACGACCGGACCACCATCGTCCCCGAGAGCATCGACATGGACCTCGTCCGCGAGGCGGACCCGGCCGAGGCGGTCGACGTGGTGTACGCCCACCCGCTGGACGAGAGCGCCAACGTGGAGTCGCTGTTCCTCGCGCTGGCGGAGCTCCGACAGAAGGACTGGTCGGCGACCATCGTCGGCGACGGCCCCGAGCGTGCGACCTACGAGCAGGAGGCCGCCGACCTCCGCATCGACGACCGGGTGGAGTTCGTCGGGTCGTGCGACGTCGAACGGCGCGTCTCAATCTACAAGGGCGCGCACGTGTTCGTCCAGACGGCGTTCCGGGAGTACTTCGCGACGGACCTCCTGTGGGCGCTCGCGGCCGGCTGCATCGGCATCGTGGAGTACCAGGCGGGCTCTAGCGCACACGAACTCGTCGAACAGCGCGACCGGGCCTTCCGCGTGACCACCCCACAGGAGATCGCCGACAGGATAGTCGAGTCCGCGGACGTGGAGCGCCGGACCGTCGACGAGTCGCTCTCCGAGTTCGACCACGACGCCGTGCGAGCGGAGTACGAGGCGCTGTACGAGCGACTCGTCGACGACCACGGGCTCTTCTGAGTCGGCCCGCCCGACCAGACGAAACCCGTTTGGCCCTCTGGCCCCTCACACGGAGTAGTGACAGCAGAGGAGTCAGCCGACGAGACGGCGGCCAGCGGCGACCCGGGGATAGAACTCGACGCAGTGTACGACGCCATCGACGCCGTCGGCCGGCCACACCTGACAGCGACGGAGCTCTCGCGGAAGACCGACCTGACCCCCGACGAGGCCCGCGAGGCGCTGGCGGCGCTCGCGGCCGACGGTGACATCCAGCGACAGGACGTGACCGAGGTCGAGTCCGTCTGGTACCCCACCGACGTCGCCGAGGTGACCGACCGCGAACGGGTCGTCCTCTTCCCGGACCGCCGGGAGGTCGTCGTCGAGCACCCCGACCAGTTCACGCGGGCCCAGCTCTCGCAGTTCGCCCGCCTGCAGGACTCCAACCGCTCGGGCGGCTACGTCTACGAGATACGCGAGGCGGACGTCTGGGCGGCCCCCCACGAGTCCCTGGACGGCTTGCTCGCGACGATGCGGGACGTCCTCGGCGAGCGCTCGCTCCACCTCGAGGAGTGGGTGACGAGCCAGTGGGAGCGCGCCCGGAAGTTCCGCCTCTACACCCACGAGGACGGGTACGTCGTCTTAGAGGCGGAGAGCGACGACCTGATGGGCAACGTCGCCCGGCAGAAACTCGACGAGGAGACGCTGCGGGCACCCATCTCGGACTCGGAGGCGTGGGTCAACGAGGACGCCACCGCCGAGGTCAAGCGCACGCTGTACGAGGCCGGTTACCCCGTCCGAGACGACCGCGAACTGGAGGAGGGCGACGCCCTGGAGATGGACCTCCTGCTCCGCCTGCGGGACTACCAGGCCGACTGGGTCGAGCGGTTCACCGAGCAGGGGTCGGGCGTGTTCGTCGGGCCGCCGGGGTCCGGCAAGACGGTGGCGGCGATGGGGACGATGGCCGCCATCGGCGGCGAGACGCTCATCCTCGTCCCGTCGCGGGAACTCGCGACCCAGTGGCACGACGAACTGGTCCGCCACACCTCGCTCTCCGACGCCGACGTCGGCGAGTACCACGGCGGGACGAAGGAGATACGGCCGGTCACCATCGCCACCTACCGCACGGCCGGGATGGACCGCCACCGGAAGCTGTTCGACCAGCGCAAGTGGGGCCTCATCGTCTACGACGAGGTCCACCACGTCCCCAGTCCCATCCACCGCCGGAGCGCCGACCTCCAGACCAAACACCGCCTCGGGCTGACGGCGACGCCCACCCGCGAGAGCGACGACGAGGAGGAGATATTCACGCTCGTCGGCCCGCCCATCGGCACCGACTGGGGGAAGCTGTTCGACGAGGGGTACGTCGCCGAACCCGAGGTCGAGATACGCCTCGTCCCGTGGGGCGAGGACGGCGAGCGCTCTGAGTACGCCGCCACGTCGGGCCACGACCGGCGGCAGGCGGCGGCGAACAACACCGGCAAGGTCGACGAGATACGCTACACGCTCGCCGAACACCCCGCCGCGAAGGCGCTGGTGTTCGTCGAGTACCTGGAGCAGGGCGAGGCCATCAGCGAGGCCATCGACGCCCCCTTCATCAGCGGGGAGACGCCCCACGCCCGGCGCGAGAAGCTGTTCGACGAGTTCCGCCGGAGCGAGCGCGACACGCTGGTCGTCTCCCGGGTCGGCGACGAGGGCATCGACCTGCCGGACGCCGAGCTCGCTATCGTCGCCTCCGGCCTCGGCGGGTCCCGGCGACAGGGCGCACAGCGCGCCGGGCGGACGATGCGGCCCGCCGGCGACGCGCGCATGGTCGTCCTCGCGACCCGCGGCACGACCGAGGAGGACTTCGTCCGCCGCCAGATGCGCCACCTCGCCTCGAAGGGTATCCGGGTCAACGAGACGGAGGCCGAGGCCGTCGACCCGCCCGTCGCCGAGGACTAAGTGTGCGCCCGCACGACCGCCCACCGGTCGCCTAATTCGGTGGGGACCTCTTCGACGCTGCTCACGTCGAAGCCTGCGTTCTCTAGCAGTTCGCGGTTTCGGTCGGCACCGTGGAAACTCCAGGCCATCCGCTCGCCGGAGCCCAACCAGTCGTCGTTCTCGCCAGCCCACGCGCCGGCCCCGACGGCAACGAGCAGCTCCCCGTCCGGACGGAGGACGCGCTCGAACTCCTCGAAGACGGCCCCGTGTTCCTCTCGCGGGACGTGGATGACGGCGTGGAAGGAGACGACGGCATCGAACGTCGACGCTGCGAAGGGAAGGGCGGCGAGGTCGCCCTGTGCGAGTCTCGTGAACGAGTATCGTTCGGCGGCGGCGAGCAACTGCCCCCGCGAGATGTCAAGGCCGACCACGTCGTGGGTCGCCGCGAGGACGTCGCTCCCCGGCGTTCCGCTACCACACCCGGCGTCTAGCACCCGGCTCCCGTCCGCGAGTCTCGACGCGAGCGACGCCACGAGCTCCCGGTCGGGGCCATGGTCCTCCCGTTCGGCGGTGTAGGTCGCCCCCATCTCGTCGTACCCCGACCGAACGACGGCTCGCTGGTCCATAGCCCGACTCCAGCGCCGGGCGTCAAGTGTCTTCTGCCGGCGTATCGACCCATGGCTACCTGTATAGCCCGCCGCCGGCCGCGGCGCTTCAATGAATTGCAGATGCGCCTATGACACTACGGCACGTACCGGTGGTATGGCCGCCGCCATGACCTGCCCCGACTGCGGCGCGCAGGTCGAGGACGCTGACGACCTCGGGGCCGGCCGCCGCGTCCACCGACTGACCATCGACGACAGCGGGTCCGTGACCGTCGTGAGCGACGAGACTGTGACGCTCTGGCACTGCGAGAACTGCGACCTCGTGGTCGGGTTCAGTTAGCGTCGAACCGCTCCGGGTCGCGGGTCGCCTCGGCGACGTTCACCGCGGCGGCGTTCTCGGCCACGTCGTGGACCCGTACGACGTCGGCACCGCGTTCGGCCGCCAGCGTCGTCCCCGCGACGGTCGCCTCCAGACAGTCGCCCGGGTCTTCGCCGACGAGGCCGAACAGCGACTTGTGCGAGTGGCCCACGAGGACGGGACAGCCAAGCGCCCGGAACTCCGGGAGGCGGTCGAGCAGTTCGAAGCTCTCGGCGGCGGACTTCCCGAATCCGATGCCGGGGTCGACGAGAATCTGCTCGCGGTCCAGCCCCGCCTTCTCGGCCAGCAGGACCCGCTCGGTCAACTGGTCGATGCAGTCCTCGACCACGTCGTCGTAGTGGATGTCGCTGTCCGGGTCGACGGGCGTCTCGATGGAGTGCATCACGACCACGGGCACGTCGTACTCGGCGGCGACCAGTCGCATCTCCGGGTCCTCGAGCCCCGAGACGTCGTTGAGGATGTCCGCCCCCGCGTCCAGCGCCGCCCGCGCGACGGCCGCCTTCCGCGTGTCGACGGAGATGGCGACGTCGACGTCCGCGAGCGCCTCGACGACGGGGACGACGCGGTCTATCTCCTCCTCGACCGGGACGGGGTCGGCGCCCGGGCGGGTCGATTCGCCGCCGACGTCGAGTATGTCCGCGCCGTCCGCGACCATCTGCTCGGCGCGGGCCACGGCGTCCTCGACGGCGTTGTACTCCCCGCCGTCGTGGAACGAGTCCGGCGTGATGTTGAGGATGCCCATGACGGCGGTGCCGTCGTCCCACGGGTAGCCGCCCGAGTCGTCGGGTTGCTGGATGTCCAGCGCCGCGCGCAGTTCGTCGGCGAACGTCGAGAGGCCGTACGGCTGGCCGTCGAGCTTGTCCGCGAGCCGGCGGTACTGGGCCATCGTCGCCATCGTCACGACGTCGACGCGCTCCTCGTCCTGGTCGTTCAGGCCGGAGACGGCACACTCGCCGCCCAGCGACAGCAGTTCCTCCTTGAGGTACTGGGCCTGTCGGGGTTGCACGCGGGTCCGGAGGACGCGGTGGACCCCCTTCCCGCGCATCCGCCACGCGCCGGCGTCGGTGACGTGGGCGGCCTCGATGGTCTCTCGGGACTCCTCGACGGAATCGACGCGCTTGGGGACCATCGTCCGCGACCAGCGCGTGCGGGCCTCCCGGACCGCGTACAGCGACCCGGTGACGAGGACGGCGTCCCCGTCGTCTGCGGCGTCCAGTGCCAGCCCGAGGGCGCCGGCCACGTCGTGGCGCGTCTCGACGTCGGCGTCGGTGGCGGCCCGGAATGCCTCGGCGACGACCGCCGGGCTCTCGGCCCGGTCGACGTCCGGTTCACAGGCGATAGCGTGGTCGGCCACCGACAGCGCCTCGGCGGCGCCGGCGTGGTCCTTGTCGACCATCGCGCCGACGACGACGTGCAGGTCGTCGTAGTCGAACGAGGCGAGCGTCTCGACGGTCCGCTCGAGGCCGCCGGGGTTGTGCGCGCCGTCGAGGACGACCAGCGGGGCCTCGCCCATCACCTCGAAGCGGCCCGGCCAGTGGGCGTTCCGCAGGCCGCGTTCGAGGTCCGCCCGCGTCACGTCGGCGACCTGCCGGACGAGCGTCGCCGCGATACCGGCGTTCTGGGCCTGATGTTCGCCCAGTAGCGGGAGGTGGGTGTCGACGTGCCAGTCGGGGCCGTCGACGGTGACCGCGCCCTCGAGGCCGTCCCGGCCGCCGTAGGTGACGGTCACGTCGGCGTCGGCGCCCCCCACGGTCACCACGTCGCCGGCCTGTTCGCGGACCGCGTCGAGGGCGTCGCCGGTCGTCCCGGTCACGAGCGGCGCGCCGTCCGGCGCGACGTGGGCCTTGTCGGTGGCTATCTCCGCGACGGTGTCCCCGAGGACGTCCGTGTGTTCGAGCGTCACGGACGTCACCGCGCTGGCGACGGGGTCGACGACGCTCGTGGCGTCGTAGCGGCCGCCGATGCCGACCTCCAGCACCGCGACGTCGACGTCCTGTCGGTCGAACTCCCAGAGCGCGAAGGCGGTCAGCGTCTCGAAGAACGTGGGCGACTCGCCGTCGGCGCCCCGCTCGGTGACGTGCGGTGCGACCGTCTCGACGAACTCGACGAGTTCGGTCTCGGGGACCTTCCGGCCGTTGACCCGGATGCGCTCGCGGACGTCGTCGAGGTGTGGCGAGGTGTAGAGGCCGACGTCCAGTCCGGCCTCCCGGAGGGACCGCTCGACCATCCGGGCGGTCGACCCCTTCCCGTTTGAGCCGGCTATCTGGACACAGCGGAGACCCTCGTGTGGGTCGTCGACGGCGGACAACAGGTCCCGCGTGGCGTCGGTACCGGCCCCAGAGGGGAACCGGCGCAACTCGAAGAGGAAGTTCGCGGCCTCGTGGAACTCCATGTCCGGAGTATCGGAGCCGCGCGCTTTAGCCTGTCGGACGACGAGAAACCGCGCCACAGGCCCGCTCGACGCGACGCCGCCGCAGCGTCGCCGGACGGACGCTACTGGCTCTCGCGTTCGCGTCCCTGTACCCACCGGACGACGGCCCCGCTCACCGCGAGGAACGCCACCCCGAGCAACGGCGCGACGTCGACCTCACCGGCCCCACCGGGCCGCTGGGCCGGTTCGTCGGCCGTCTCGGCGTCGCCACTGTCGGCCGCCGTCTCGCTGACCGGGGTATCTCTGGGCGCCCACTCGACGTCCGACCGGTCCTCGGTCCGCCCCCTCGGGCCGGGTTGTTCGGACGTCGCGTCCTCGTCGAGGACGGTACTCGCGACAGAGTCGTCGGGTGCCGTCTCGGAGTCGTCCGGGGCCGGTGTCTCGTCGGCCGCGTCGGCCCCCGCAGCCGCCGGACTCGACCCGGCGGCGGTCGCCCCCTCGTCGGTCGGTCCCGCAGTCGGCCGGCCGACGCTCGTCGAGGGGGGTGGCGTCTCTCCGGTCGGGGGCGTCTCGTCGTCGCCACCGTCGCGGCGGCGGTACCACCAGATGCCGACCGTCGCTATCCCGAGGAGGACCAGCGAGACGCCGACGCCCAGCAGCCCCCACTCTCGGAGTGTCGACGGCTCCGCCTCCTCGCCTCCCGTGTCGGTGCCGGGGCCGCACCTTGTCTCCGCCGTGGCGGCCCGGCCGTCTGCGGGTGCGGTCTCTGGGACCGCCTCGTCGGCCACCGTCGACGCCTCGGCCTCGGCGACGGCGACGCCGGGAACGGCCTCCAGTACCCGCGCGGCGACGCCGGCGTCCACGTCGACTCGGAGAATCGTGTAGTCGCCCATACCGGGACCGACGGCCGGACACGGTTTAAATCCGCGTGCCCACCGTCGGGGCCGCCCGCCGGCCGTGACCGCGCCGCTACGTCTCCGTCTCGACCTCTCGGTCGTCGTCGAGGTCACGCCGCTCGGCCGCCTGCACGGCGTCCGCTCGCGGTATCTCGTCGTGACCGATTGGGTCCGCTTCGGCCTCGTCCAGCAGCGCCTGCAGCTCCGCTTCCAGTTCGGCCTCCGAGAGGTCGCCGTCGACGTACCGCTCGGTGAGCGCGGCCCGGCGGGCTTCGACGGACGGTTCGAACCTGTCCCCCAGCCCCAGCGAGGCGAGCGGCGGCACGGCAGCCTCGACCCGGTGGAAGACGTCGGCCGCGCGCTGGCTCTCGGGCAGGGACGCACGGCTGGCGAGTTCGGACACCAGCGCGGCGAGACAGAGCACGTCGAGACCGGCGAGGACCAGCGTTCCGAGGACCCACGCGGCGACGACACCCAGAATCGGGCCCCCGGTCACGAGCGTCGACAGCGTCGCGACGAGACCCACGATGGCGACGCCGACGGTCCCCAGCGTCGTCAGGACGACGCCGGCGAACAACAGCCAGTGGCGGTTCTCGGCGACCCAGTTCACACACGCACCTAGTCACAGTCGAGTCAAATGGCTTTGGTCATCGGTCCCCGCCGTGCCCGTTGACCGGGACGTAGGAGCGACCTGACTCGGAGAAGGGGCCCAGCACCCACTCCCGAAACGTCAGCTGACGCTTCTGCCCACTCTCCCGGGCCGTCTCCAGGCGGCGCTCGGTGGTCTGGAAGTAGTTGACGACGGTGACCAGCACCACACCGCCGATGGAGTTGCCCAGCAACACGGGGACGACGAACTGCGTGACGCCGACGGCGAGGGCGAGTTCGCCGACGAAGACGAGGTACAGCATCTCCGTGGCGGAGACGACGACGTGGTAGAGGTTCCCGAACGGGATGGCGAGGAACGAGACGTAGACGAGCACCAGCCGCGAGACGCTGTCACGGAGCGAGTAGTCGACCCAGACGACGCCGGCGACGATGAGGCCGGCGAACACCGCCTTCGCGAACAGCGTCCACCACGGCGTCTCGATGGCCTTGTGTGCGAACCCCTCGGCCGCGGTGGCCGCCGCCGGCGAGAGCACGCCGGTCGAGGCCAGCGCGAGCGCGCCGAGCAGACCGCCCGCGAGGTTGGCGAGGAGGACGACCCCCCAGATGCGCATCAGCGCCGGCAGACTCGCGAGGCGCTCCAGCGTCAGCGCCACGGGTGGGAGCGTGTTCTCCGTGTACAGTTGGTAGTCGCCGAGGATGATGAAGACGAACCCGAGCGGGTACAGGAGCGCACTCAGTATGGGGTCGCCGTCGGTCGAGGCGTACAGCGACGCGTACAGCAGGAAGGTGACGGTGATGGCGAACCCGGCCGCCAACCCACTGAACACCAGTTCGCGCGTGCTGGACGAGATCTCCTCGTCCGCCGCGACGACGATGCGTTGGAATATCTCGTCGGCCGAGAAGCGGTCCCGGATGGTGTGCCCACCCGCCGGCGCGCCACTCTGTGAGACGTCGACGGCATCGCGAACGGCGGTCTCTCTGTCTGAGTCGCTCGACATCGTCAGCCGATTCACCGTCGGTCTTGAAGCCCTTTTTGGACCGACTCGGGCGCCGGCGGTCCCCGTCGCTCAGTCGTGCCGGAAGGAGCGCTGCCCGGTCATGACCATCGCCATGTCGTGTTCGTCGGCGGCCGCGACGACGCTCTCGTCGTTCTTCGACCCGCCGGGCTGGATGACCGCCTCGATGCCGGCCTCGGCGGCGTACTCGATGCCGTCCGGGAACGGGAAGAAGGCGTCCGAGGCCATGACCGCGCCGTGGGCGTCCTTCCCCTCGGCGTGCTCCTCGGCCTTCATCGCCGCGAGCCGGACGGCGTCGACGCGGGACACCTGTCCCATGCCGATACCGACCGTTTCGGTGCCCTTCGCGAACAGGATGCCGTTGGACTTGACGTGTTTCAGCGTGTGCCACGCGAACAGCATCGACTCTATCTGCTCGTCTGTCGGCTCCCGCTCGGTGACGACCTCGAGGTCGTCGGCCGTGAGGTGCTGGGTGTCTCGCTCCTGCACCAGTCGGCCGCCGACGAGTGGCTTCTCGGTCAGCGCGTCGGTGACCTCGAAACCGCCGTCGACGTCCAGCACGCGGAGGTTCTCCTTCTGGCAGAGGACGTCCAGCGCGGCGTCGGTGTACCCCGGCGCGACGACGATCTCCTTGAACGAGTCGATTATCTGCTCGGCCGTGGCGGCGTCACACTCGCGGTTGAGGGCCACGATGCCGCCGAAGGCGCTCTGCGGGTCCGTCGAGAGCGCCTTCTCGTAGGCGTCGGCGAGTTCGTCGGCCGTCGCACAGCCGGCGGGGTTGGTGTGTTTGATGACGGCGGCGGCGGGCTCCTCGAACTCCTTGATGAGGTTCAGCGCGCCGTCGGCGTCGTTGTAGTTGTTGTACGACAGCGCCTTCGCGCCCTCGTTCAACTGGTCGGCGTGGACGACGCTGGCCTCGGAGACGGTCGTGTCGGCGTACAACGCGGCGTCCTGGTGGGGGTTCTCCCCGTAGCGAAGGTCGGCCGCCCGGTCGTCGGAGACCAGCCGGCGCGCGGGGAAGGCCCCGCCCTCGTCGCCCTCGACGGCGACCGTCCCGCTCTCCCAGTCGACGTCGACGCGGTCCTCGGCGAACCACTTGACGACGCGGGGATAGGCCGTGAACTCGCCCTCGTAGAGGACGCGCTCTTTCAGGGCGGACTCGTCGTCGTCCTCGAAGACCGGGATGGGCTCCTGCGTGACGATGGGGCCGCCGTCGACCGTCTCGTCGACGACGTGGACCGTACAGCCCGAGACCTTCACGCCCGACTCCAGCACCTGGCGGTGTGCGTCGTCCCCGGCGAAGTTCGGCAGCAGCGAGGGGTGGACGTTCAGCGTCGTCGGCGTGTTCTCCAGGAACGTCTCGCTGAGGATCCGCATGTAGCCGTCCAGCGTCACGAGGTCGAAGTCGTACTCCGAGAGCGCGTCGAGGACCCGCTCTTCGTGGGCCTCGCGGGCCTCCCCCTCGCTGCGCTCGACGACTTCCGTCGGGATGCCGCGTTCGGCGGCGGCCTCCAGCACGGGCGCGTCGGCGTCGTTGGTCAGCACGACGGCGAACTCCGCCCCGCCCGGGGCGCGGTCGGCGATGTTCATGAGGTTCCGGCCACGGTTACTGGCCATACCGGCGAGTTTCATACCTGAGTGGGTGGTGGGGCCGTGCAAAGTAGTTGCGAAACGAACGTTGCGTGTGTGTACACGTCGACCACGAGCGAGACTGTCACACGAGTCACCGCGTGTCGATGTCCCTTTGTAGCCGGCCCGTCCAGTCGCGGGTATGTCGAAGCTTCGGTGTCAGCGAGCTGGGGCCGTCACGGCGCTCGGCGGACTCCTGTGGGTCGTCTGGGCCGTGGCTCTGGGGGTCACCGGACGCGAGAGCGACGGGGTCCTGGCGCTCGTCGTCCTCTCGTCGCTCGGCGTCGTCGCCGGCCACTACGCCGTCGAGAGCTTCCACGGCGCACGCATGAAGCGACCGGGCACCGGCGGGGCGTGGCTGGGCGCGGCCGGCGGCGTCGTCTTCGCGGTCGGCCAGCTGCTCCGGATTCTCACCGGGGCCGGCGAGGTCGTCGTCGGGCTGGGCGTCCTCGCGCTCGTGGGCGGGTCGCTACTGACCAGCGCCGGCCTCGTCAGGACACGCATCCAGCCGCCGTGGCTCGGCGTCCTGCTGGCGGTCGGGACCGTCGCGTTCCTCGGGTTCGAGATCTCGGCGTGGACGGCGCTCCCGTACGGACTGGCGTGGGTCGCGCTCGGACAGGACCTCTACCGGTACGAGCCGCCGGACGGTCGGTTCGGGGACGCGAACGCCGACTACGGCTGGCTGCGATAGCGGGGGTCCGGACGCCCGGGCGGTCCCGACGCAGTCCGGCGACGACCAGCGTGGCCGTGGAGCGACGGGGTCGCGACCGGAGCGGCGGGCAGTCGCCGCGTCGAAAGCCTGAGGTGGCTTCCTCGTGACTTGGCGCACGTGCCCGACCAAGACAGTGACCCGGTCGCGTCGGCGCTCTCCGGGTCGACAGACCTCTACGACATCGCCGAGTGGGAGCCGCGCTCGGCGCTCGACGACTTCTCGGTCAGACTCTACGGTGTACTGCACGCCTCGCGGCGCTGGCTCCTCATCGCCCTCGGCCTCGTCCTGTTCGTCGCCCAGCTGGCCGGGACGGTCCTGCTGGCGATTCGACAGCCGGAGCTCGGTGTGCTGGGGGCGCTGTCGGTCGTCCCCGCGCTGGCCATCGTCGGCTACCTCTGGTACGGCGACCCGACGATGCGCGAACCGCTCGAACCGCTCGCCATCACGTTCGTCCTCGCCATCCTGTTCGCCAGCATCGCCGCGCTGGTCAACACCCTGCTCCAGCCGCTGTTCACCTGGATTCCCGTCGTCGGGATGGCGCTGTTCTTCTTCGTCGTCGTCGGCCCCATCGAGGAGACGGTGAAGTGGCTCGCGATCCGCGTCGGCGGCTACGGCACCATCGACGCCGTCGTCGACGGGGTGGTGTACGGCGCCGTCGCCGGCCTCGGCTTCGCGACCATCGAGAACGCGCTGTACATCTCACAGGGTTACACGCGGGCGGCCAGCGAGAGCGCCGAACCCATCGCGGCGGCGCTCCAGACCGCCACCAGTCGCGCCTTCGTCGGTCCGGGCCACGTGCTGTACTCGTCGTTCGCGGGCTACTACCTCGGACTGGCGAAGTTCAACCCCGACGACGCCGGCCCCATCGTCGTCAAGGGCATCGTCGTCGCGGCGCTCATCCACGCCGTCTACAACACCTCCGTGACGTACCTCCCGCGGCTGGTGCCGTGGAACACGGTCGTCTTCGTCGGCTTCGTGGTCGCCTTCGACGCCGCCGTCGGCTACCTGCTGTACCGGAAGCTCCGGCGGTACCACGACCACTACGAGCGCGCGACCGCCGCGTAGGGCCAGAGCGACACGCTTTTTCGGGCCTCCCTCGGAGGGTCGAGCATGACCGAGAGAGGGCCACTATCCGCCGTGTCGCCGCTCGACGGGCGGTACGCCCGCTACACCGAACCGCTCGTCCCGTACGCCAGCGAGCGGGCGCTGATGCGCGCTCGCGTCGAAGTCGAAGTGGAGTACCTGCTGGCGCTCGCCGACCTCGACGCGACGCCGCTGGAGGTCGACGCCGACCAGCGGGCGACCCTGCGCGCACTCTACGAGGAGTTCGACGACGAGGACGCCGACGTGGTCAAGCGACTGGAGACGGAGGGGTACGGCGAGTACGCCGCGACCAACCACGACGTGAAGGCCATCGAGTACTTCGTCCGGCTGGGGATGCCCGAGGGGCTGGACGCCGACAACTGGATTCACTTCGGCCTCACCAGCGAGGACGTCAACAACCTCGCGCACCGGCTGCTCGTACAACCGGCCGCCGAGGAGGTCCTGGTGCCGGAACTGCGCGAGATTCGGGACGCGCTCGTCGAGATGGCCCACGAGTACGGCGACGTGCCGATGCTGGCCCGCACGCACGGCCAACCGGCGACGCCGACGACGTTCGGCAAGGAGATGGCCGTCTACGCCTCCCGTCTCGGCCGGGCCATCGCGCGGGTCGAACGCGCCGCCGACGACCTCACCGGGAAACTCGCCGGGGCCTCGGGCACCTACGCCGCCCACCACGCGGCCTACCCGGACGTCGACTGGCCGGCGTTCGCCGAGTCGTTCGTCGCCTCGCTCGGGCTGGAGCACGAGCCGCTGACCACGCAGGTCAACCCGTGTGACGACCTCGAGGCCCTGTTCGACGCTCTGCGCGGCGCGAACAACGTCCTGCTGGACATGGACCTCGACATGTGGCTGTACGTCTCGGACCGCTACCTCGGACAGGAGGCCGTCGAGGGCGAGACGGGGTCCTCGACGATGCCCCACAAGGTCAACCCCATCGACTTCGAGAACAGCGAGGGGAACCTCTCGAAGGCCAACTCAGACCTCGTCTTCCTCGGGGACTACGTCACGAACTCCCGCCTGCAGCGCGACCTCTCGGACTCGACGGTCAAGCGCAACATGGGTGCGGCGTTCGCCCACTGTCTGGTCGGCTACGGCAAGTGCCAGAACGGGCTGGCGAAGGTCGTCCCCAACGAGCAGGTGATGCGCGACGACCTCGACGCCACCCCCGAGATAATCGGCGAGGCCGTCCAGACCATCCTCCGCCGCGAGGGCCACGACGACGCCTACGAACAGGTCAAGAAGGCCACGCGGGGCCGCGACGTGTCCATCGAGGACTTCCGCGAGATGTTCGCCGACCTCGACGTGAGCGAGTCGGTGCGGGCGGAACTCGACGCGCTGACGCCGGCGGGGTACACGGGCCTCGCGGCCGAACTGGCCGAGGACGCGTAGGGGGCACTCGCCGGCGGGCCGGGTTCACGCTCGCTCGAGCGGCACGACCGAGACGTCGCCCGCGCTGTCGGCGGTCACCTCGTAACCGCTGTACTCGAAGGTGACGCTGCCGGAGCCTTCGCAGAACAGCGCGTCGAGCGCGTCGCCGTCGATGGTGGGATAGAGCGTCTCCGAGAGGTCCGTCGGGTCGACGCCCTCCGCCTCCGCTACGGCCATCACCACTCTGTTGCTCAGTTGGTCGTCCGAATCCATACCGGCCGGTATCGACTGGGCCTTTGAATCTCTGGTGGCCGTAAGTGTGCCTTACAGGAACAGTTCGCCGCTCGGACAGCGCGTGCGAGGGCGTATGTGCAAGCACAACAGCGACGGGAGAACGCAACGCTCAGGTGGCGTCCGACCCTCGTGCCCGTTGATGGTTCTCGGTACCGACTCCCGCATCCTGACGCTGGCGTTCGCCCGGATGGCCGACGCGCTGGGCAACTCCTTTCTCATCATCGTCCTCCCGCTCTACATCGCCAGCGGGCAGGTGACGCTGGCGGGCATCGTCGGGACCGAACTGTTCGGCTTCGTCCTCCGTCAGGAGACGCTCATCGGGCTGGTGCTCTCGCTGTTCGGTCTGCTGAACTCCTTCGGCCAACCGCTCACCGGACGGTTCTCGGACAGGACTGGCCGCCGTCGCGCGTTCGTCCTCACGGGGCTGGTCCTCTTCGCCGTCGGGAGCGCCGCCTACCCATTCCTCACCTCGTACTGGACGGTGCTGGCGGCCCGGGCGTTCCAGGGCATCGGCGCGGCCTTCACCATCCCCGCCACCATCGCGCTCGTCAACGACTACGCCGAGAGCGACAGCGAGCGGGGTGGGAACTTCGGCGTGTTCAACACCTTCCGCCTCGTCGGCTTCGGGTTCGGCCCCATCGTCGCGGGCGTCGTCATCACCGGCGGCCTCGGCGCGGAGGGCGTCGTCTCCTACATCCTCGGCGGCGTCGCGTTCTCGGGGTTCACCGCCGCGTTCGCCGTCGCCGTCCTCGGGGCCGTCGTCAGTTTCGCGCTGGTCGCCCTCCTCATCGAGGACCCGCCCGTCGCCGAGGACGCCGCCAGCAAGGACCTCTCGCTCGCCGTGTTCGACCCCGACGGCGACGGACTGGACTCGGTGTTCGTCCTCGGCGTCGGCACGTTCATGATGGCGACGACCATCGCCCTGTTCGCGACGCTGGAGGGCCCGATCCGGATGCGACTCGACGAGTCGACGTTCATGTTCAGCGTCCAGTTCGCCGCCGTCGTCATCGCGAACGTCCTCCTGCAGGTACCCATCGGCCGGGCGAGCGACCGGTTCGGCCGCCGGCCGTTCGTCGTCGCCGGGTTCGTCGTCCTCGTCCCGGCGGTCTACGCGCAGGGCATCGTCACCGACCCGTGGCTGATGCTCGGCGCGCGGTTCGTACAGGGTATCGCCGTCGCCCTCGTGTTCGCGCCGTCGCTGGCGCTGGCCGGCGACCTCGCGGGGGCGCGCGGGTCGGGGACGACGCTGTCGGTGCTGACGATGGCCTTCGGCCTCGGCGTCGCCGTCGGCCCCCTCGCGTCCGGCGTGCTGTTCAACCTCGGCGGCTTCAGCACTCCCTTCACCGTCGGCGCGGCGATGGCGCTGTTCGCGCTCGGACTGACATACTGGCAGGTCGAGGAGACGCTGGCCGTGGGCGAGGAGTCGCCGGGGCCCGCACCGCAGGACTGACCGCGAGCGTTAAGCCGGCGACCGTCGTAGCTCCTGACATGTTCGCGGACCGCACGGACGCCGGTGACCGACTCGCCGACGAACTCCGGCGGCAGGGCGCCGAGGCGGACATCGTGCTGGCCATCCCCCGTGGCGGCCTCCCGGTCGCGCGACCCGTCGCTGACGCACTCGCCGTCCCGTTGGACGTCGTCGTCGCCCGCAAGGTGGGCGCGCCGGGGAACCCGGAACTGGCCGTCGCGGCCGTCGCCGACGACGGGACGACGTGGCGCAACGAGTCGCTCATCGGCTCGCTCGACCTGACGACAGAGTACCTGGAGAGCCAGACCGAACACGAACAGCGCGCGGCCAAAGAGAAGTTCGACCGCTACCGCGCCGACCGGCCGCCGCTCGACCTCACGGGCAAGCGCGTACTGGTCGTCGACGACGGCCTCGCGACGGGCGCGACGATGCGGGCCTGCGTCGACCGGGTGAAGGCCGCGGGGGCCGCGAGCGTCGTCGTCGCGGTGCCCGTCGCCTCGCCGGAGACGGCCGACGCCGTCGAACGCGTCACCGACGGCGTCGTCACGCTGGAGGAACCGGCGAACTTCGGCGCCGTCGGGCAGTTCTACCGCGACTTCTCGCAGGTCTCCGACGAGGAAGCGAGAGCCCTGCTAGAGTAGCCGCTCGACCGTCTCGCGGACGGCGCGGGCGGCGGTTCGCACG
Organism: Haloarcula sp. MBLA0163; assembly: GCF_055632435.1. NCBI lineage: Archaea > Methanobacteriati > Methanobacteriota > Halobacteria > Halobacteriales > Haloarculaceae > Haloarcula > Haloarcula sp. MBLA0163. The sequence continues at coordinate 2,070,170 of NZ_CM145745.1, read as the reverse complement.
TCCGAGAGCCTGACGTACTCGCGCTTCGAGTGCGCGACGGCGCCCACGTCGTCGGTGAGGACGCCCGGCCCGAACACGACGGTGGGGGCGTGCTGTGCGAAGTAGGAGGCCTCCGTCGCGGCCTCGAACGGCCTGATGGCCCCGCCGCTGGCCGACTGCAGGGTCCGGACGAGGTCCGCGTCGGCGTCCGTGGCGAACGCCTCCGGGAACGGCGTGTCCGGGCGGATGAGCGCCACGTCGAGGTCCATCGCGTCGGGGAGCCACTGCCGGAGGTGGGCTTCGAGGTCTGTACAGAACCCGTCGCTCGTCTCCGGCGGGACGCTCCGCCGGTCGAAGGTGATGGTGCACTCGGCGGGGACCTGATTGGTCGCCTCGCCCCCCTCCACCATCGACGGCGTCAGGATGGGGCGGCCCAGCGTCTCGTGGTCGTCCGGTCCCTCGGTTTCGTCGTAACTCTCCATCGCCTGCAGGACGGGCGCCGCGGCCCGGATCGCGTTCAGCCCGCTCCCCGGGTCGGCGGCGTGGGCGCTCTCGCCGTGGATGGTGACGGTGCCCTCGAACTGCCCCTTCGCCGCGGTACAGACGTCCAGACCCGTCGGTTCGCCGACGACGTAGCCGTCGGCGGCGATGGTCTCGGCAAGGTGCGCGCCGCCGGTCTGGGTGGTCTCCTCGTCGACGGAGACGGCCAGCGTCATCGCGCCGTCGTCGGGGGTGACGGTGAGGAAGGCGTCCAGCAGCGCCGCGAGGGGCCCCTTCGCGTCACAGGCGCCCCGGCCACAGACCACGTCGCCCTCGCCCGCGTCCGCGCTCCCGTCGACCGCCTCGTCGCCGGGTCGTTCGGCCCGTCGCTCGTAGGGGACGTGCGGCGGGACGGTGTCGATGTGCGTGTTGAGGACCAGATGCGTGTCGGCGTTCGCGGCGGCCTCGTGGTCGGTCGCGCCGCGCGTGGCGACGACGTTGCCGAGGTCGTCGACGTGCGCGGCCACGCCGGCCGCGTCGAGGGTGTCGAGGAGGACCTCGCGCATCTCGTCGACCGACTCGGTGGAGTCCGTCTCGACGGCCCGCCGGTGGAACGCGGCGAGGTCGTAGGCCGAACTCATCGCTCCAGACCGGTCACGTCGTCGAGCGTCTCCCGCTCGCGGACGACGCGGGTCTCGCCGTCCTCGATGGCCACCTCGGCCGGGCGGGGCTGGGAGTGGAACTGGTTGGCCAGTTCGTAGCCGTACGCGCCGGCGTTGCCGATGGCGAGCAGGTCCTCGCGCTCCGGGCGAGCGACCGGGCGGTCCGTACAGAACACGTCGGCGCTCGTACAGCAGGGGCCGCCGACGGAGACGGGTTCGTCGGCCCGGTCGGGCGCGGTGACGTTCCGGATGGGGTGGTACGACCCGAACATCGCGGGGCGGATGAGCGTCGCCAGCGAGGCGTCGACGCCGACGACGGTGGCCGCGGGCGTCTCCTTGACGGTGTTGACCTCGGTGAGGATGAGTTCCGCGTCGGCGACGACGTAGCGGCCGGGTTCGAGTTTCATCTGGGCGTCCAACTCGCCGACGGCCTCGCGGACCTTCTCGCCGACGACCTGCATGTCCAGCGGTTCCTCGTCCTCGCGGTACGGGACGCCGAACCCGCCACCGAAGTCCACGAAGTCGAGCGGGGTGATTTCGGTCTCTATCTGCCGGCCCATGTCCGCCACCTTGCCGATGGCGCGGCAGTGGTCGTCGAGGTCGTCGTGGAGGACGCCGCTCCCGGCGTGGGCGTGGATGCCGACGAGGTCGAACCGCTCGGCGACGTCTGCGGCCACCTCGGGCACCTCTTCGTAGGGGATGCCGAACTTCGCGTCCTTCCCGGTCGCGACCTTCTCGTGGTGGCCCGTGCCGATGCCGGGGTTGACGCGGATGGCGACGCGGCCGTCGTAGCCGCGCGCCTCGAGGCGGTCGAAGGTGTCCCGCGCGCCGCCGGTGACGGTGAGTCCGGGGTTGTCCTCGGCGAGGTCGACGGCGTAGTCGAGGTCGTGGTCCGGCGGATTGACCGCGGTGTACTGGAGCGTGTTCGGGTCCGCGCCGGCTTCGATTGCTCGCTGGAGCTCGCCCCACGCGGCACACTCGATGTCGGCGCCGGTCGCCAGCAGTTTCGAGAGGACGGCGCGGCCGGTGTGGGCCTTCGCGGCGTACATCACGTGGGCGTCGGGGAACGCCGACGCGAACCGCTCGTAGTTCTCGGCGACGCGGTCGACGTCGAGGACGTACAGCGGCGTCCCGTGTTCGGCCGCGAGCCGACCGAGTCGGTCGTGGTCCCAGTCCGCGAGGCGGCGGACGGGCGGCGAGTCGTGACTCATTGGCCGTACAACGGCGACGGCGGCTAACAAGGGTTCCGCTTCGATAGCTCCTCACGGCATACTCTCTGCGGTCTCGACGCCCGTCCGCAGTCGGCCCCGAACGACGGCATAGGTCGCCCCGAGGAGGACGCCGTAGACGACGTGAGCGACGCCGACCGAGACGACGACGAGGAAGGTACCGAGTAGCCCCGGGAGCGGCACCAGTGGCTCCGGGAACGACTGGACGCCCAGTGCTTGCATCGAGACGGGCAACAACACCCCGGTCGAGAGCAGACCGATAGCCGCGGCGTAGACGACCCCCGCCGCGACGCACTCGCGGACGGTCGTCGTCTGCTCGCTTATCCACGGGTGCGAGACGATGATACTGAACACGACACCGGCGAGGACGCTGTTCAGGAGGTGGACGGCCCACCCACCGACCACCGTCGGCCACCCGTACAGTGCGCCAACGAACGGCATGAGGTTCGCGCCGGCGTGGAACACGATACCCATCCCGACGCCGGCGACGGCTCCACCGGCGACGCCCGCGCTCCACTCGTACCGGAGCGAGTGGACGAACCGTGACGTGACGAGTCGCTCGCTCATACCGACGACTATGCGAGTTGGTAACAAATATACAACAGATAGTGTACGACGGCGTCCGTGTGGGTAACGCGCGCTTACGCTCGGCCGACCGCTGTGACCGCGGGCCGTCGACCCTCGCGACTCGCGCCTGCCGTCGGTCGTCCCGCGCGTGGACGGTGGGCGCTGGTCTCGCCCCTCGTTAGTCCCGAAGCGCGTCCTCTCGCTCGGTCGCCTCCAGCGTCTCCTCCTCGACGTCGGTGGCGACGACGGCCGGCTTGTACGCCCCGCCGGGGATGAGGTCGTTGTCGCCGACCGAGGAGTCGACGAAGCGCTGGAACGCCCGGCGCTCGGGCGGCAGTTCGCCGTAGATGACCTCGTCCTCCACGAGGTCGTAGACGGGGATGCGCGGGGTCAGGAGCGTGTTCTCGCCGACGACGCTTCCCTCGCCGACGACGAACCCGCTCGTCACCCGACAGCCGGCACCCAGCGAGACATCGTCCTCGACGATGACCGGGGCGCTCTCGACCGGTTCGAGGACGCCGCCGATGAGCGTGTTCGCGCCGAGCTTGACGTTCTCGCCTATCTGGGCACAGGAGCCGACGGTGTCACAGGAGTCGATGAGGGTCCCGTCGCCGACGTGCGCGCCGATGTTGACGAAGGAGGGCGACATCATGATGCAGTCCTCGCCGAGGTACGCGCCGCGGCGGATGGTCGTCCCGTCCGGCGTGTTCCGGGTACCGCGCTCGCCGAGGTCGGCGGTGTCCCGGAGCGGGAGCACGTCGTGGTACTCGACGTCGCCGTACTCTCTGGCGTGGGTCTTCCGGAAGGCGAAGTTGAGCAGGATGCCCCGCTTGACCCACTCGTTGGCCTGCCACTCGCCGTCGACCTTCTCGGCCGCGCGGACGTCGCCGTTCTCGAGTGCGGTGAGGAAGGCGTCGAGCGTGTCCAGCTGCGGCGGTTCGATGTCGTCGACCGTCGCGCCCTGTTCGTACGCCGTCCAGAGGTCCCCGATGTTCTGTTCGAGGTCTTGTCCGAGCATCTTGGGCGTCGGTACCGTCTCCGAACGTATAGCGACCGGGGATTTCGACCGGTCGCGGCGACGACACCGGCTGGGGAGAATCCGCGTTCGAGAACCGTGCGTGTCTCAGTCCGCGCCCTGTCCCGGCACGTAGCCGCAGTCGGGACAGAGACCGACGCTGGTCGCGATCTCGAACTCGCCGGAACAGTGCGGGCACTTCGACGCTGGCAGTCGGCTGCTGTGGTTCGTAGCCATACCTGTGAGTCCGGCGGTGTGTCGTATAAGGCTATGCTATATATTGACGAAACTGTATAAGGTCGTGGAAGGTGCCTACGAGGCGTCGACGACCGAACCGAACTCGTACCGGCCGGGGTCACGGCCGACGAGCCACGTCGCCGCGTCGAGCGCGCCCGCCGCGAAGACGCCGCGGTCCTCCGCGCGGTGGGCGAGGGTCACCACCTCGTCGTTGCCGGCGAGGACGAGTTCGTGTTCGCCGCGGATGTCCCCGGCCCGACGGGCGAAGACGCCGATCTCGTCGTCCTCGCGGGGCGCGTGGCCTTCGCGGCCGTACACCGGTTCGACGTCCCGCTCGGCCTGGATGGTCTCCAGGATGCTGTTGGCCGTCCCCGAGGGCGCGTCGACCTTCCCGTTGTGGTGGCTCTCCAGCAGCTCGAGGTCGTAGTCGTCCAGCGCGCGGACGGCCTCGCCGACGAGGCGCTGGAGCACCTGGATGCCCTGCGAGAAGTTGCTCGCCTTCAGGAGCGGCACCTCGGCACTGACGGCGTCGAGTCGGTCGCGGCCGTCCTCGTCGAACCCCGTAGTGCCGACGACCATCGCGACGCCCGTCTCGGCGCAGGCCTCGGCGACGGTCAGCGCACCCTCCGGGACCGCGAAGTCCACGACGGCGTCCACGTCGTACTCGACGAGAGCGTCGGCGGCCGCGTCGGGGTGGACGACCGGGACGCCGTGGGCCGACTCGACGTCGCTCGTGGCGAACCCGACGACGACCTCGACGTCGCGGTCGGCCGCCGCCTCCACGACGGCCCCGCCCATCCGACCCGTGATACCGTTGACGGCGACCCGTGTCATCGTTCCCGCTCCGCGTACTCGTCCTCGAGGTCCTCGTTCTCCAGCATCATGAGCACGTCACGCAGGTCGTCGAGGTGTTCCTCGGAGAGGCGCGTCAGCGGCGACCGGACGTTGGCGGGCCCGTAGCCGCGGATGCGCATGGCCTCCTTCACCGGGATGGGGTTCGTCTCGACGAACATCGCCCGGAACAGCGGGCCGAGTTCGTGGTGGAGCGAGCGTGCGCGCTCGTAGTCCTCCGCCAGCGCCGCGCCGACCATGGCGCAGGTCCGCTCGGGTTCGATGTTCGCCGAGACGGAGATACAGCCGTGGCCGCCCACCGAGAGGATGGGCAGGGTCATGCCGTCGTCGCCCGACAGCACCGCGAACGCCTCGTCGCGCGTGCGCTCGATGATCTCGGAGATCTGGTTCATGTCGCCGCTGGCTGCCTTGTACGCGCGGATGTTCTCGTGACCCGCCAGTTCGACGGCCGTGTCCGGTTCGATGTTGCGCCCGGTCCGCGAGGGGACGTTGTAGACGATCTGCGGGCAGTCCACCTCGTCGGCGATGGTGGTGTAGTGGTCGACGAGGCCCTGCTGTTCGGGCTTGTTGTAGTACGGCGAGATGAGGAGCAGGGCGTCGGCGCCGGCGTCGACCGCACGCCGAGAGAGCGAGAGGGCCTCGCGAGTGTTGTTCGACCCGGTGCCGGCGATGACCGGCACGTCGTCGACGGCGTCGACGACCGCCTCGACGACTTCGACGTGTTCGTCGTGGGTCATCGTCGCGGACTCGCCCGTCGAGCCGACCGGGACGAGGCCGTCGACGCCGGCCGCTTCGAGTCGCTGGGCGTCCTCTCGGAGTGTTTCGAAGTCGATACTGCGTTCGTCGTCGTCGTTGAACGGCGTGCACATCGCGGGATAGACGCCGCGGAAGTCGAGGTCTGTCATTGCTGAGTGGTGTGGTGTCGCTGTGGGATATGTGGTCCGGTTGGAGACGGTGCGAGAGAAGTCGACCCGGGACGGGGGCGCTACGCCCGCCGCGAGTCAGTAGCGGTGCGTGCGCTTCGGTTTGGCGACGACACAGACGCCGCTCGCGACCGGCCGGCCCGTCGCGTCGAGGCGCCGTGGCATACACGAGTGACAGACCGTGAGGGACTTAGCTGTTGTGTTCCGCCCACCGCATCCGAAAACCTATCCGAGCGCGGACGCCAACACCGAGTATGACCGTATCACACCCGGGCCAGCGCGTGGCCGTTCTCGCGGACGCGCAGAACCTCTACCACACCGCCCGGAGTCTCTACACGCGGAACATCGACTACTCGGCCCTGCTCGAGGAGGCCGTCGACGGTCGCGAACTCACCCGTGCCATCGCCTACGTCATCCGTGCGGACTCGCCCGAGGAGGAGACGTTCTTCGACGCGCTCGTCGACATCGGCTTCGAGACGCGCATCAAGGACATCAAGACGTTCGAGGACGGGTCGAAGAAGGCCGACTGGGACGTCGGGATGAGCCTGGACGCCGTCACGCTGGCGAAACACAACGACGCCGTCGTCCTCTGTACCGGGGACGGCGACTTCGCGAGGGTCTGTCGCTACGTCCGGCACGAGGGGTGTCGCATCGAGGCGATGGGCTTCGAGGAGTCCTCCTCCGAGGACCTGAAAGGCGCCGTCGACGGCTTCGTCGACCTGAGCGAGGACCCGGACCGGTTCCTGCTGTAGTCGTCACTCGCGAGCGTTGTGTCCGGGAGAAGGGTCGGAGGCGTCAGACCGGACGGCCGTCTTCGGAGGTGCCCACGAGGAGCGCGCCCGCCGCCAGCCCCAGCGCCGCGACGCCGGCGGCGACGGCCGGGATGGCGACGTCTATCGGTCCTGTCCCGAGGATGAGCGCCGTGCTGACGAACAGCAGCAGCGCGCCCAGCATCACTTTCCGGTTGTCGGTAGCCATTGTACCTCTCACTTCGCGTTCATCCGGTATAAATTTCCCCAAAACCGACGGAAGAGAGTGCGTTAGACAGTCACAAACACCACAGTATCACGGGATTCCATCAACACTCTATCACGAACGCGGGGGTGCCGTCGGACCGAAAGGCGGTTGTCGCCCCGGGGGCGAACACCGCCCATGAGCGACAGCGAGTTCCGTGGCCTCCGTCGCGGGGCCGACTACCAGTTCGGCCGCGGCGCGGGCCGAGCCCTGTTCCCGTCGGCCGACGCCGTCGAGGTAACGCATACCAGCTCCGGCCGACCGCGGCAGGTCATCGCCGACCAGGGCCGTCTGGTCACCTACGGCACCGACGGCCGCTACACGCTGGGGCTGACCGGCGGCCGCCGCCTCCAGGCCCACTTCGAGGCGCCGCGCCACCGCGTCGTCGTCGGCGACGAGAGCGAACCGTTCGTCCGCGAGGGGCGCAACGCCTTCGCGAAGTTCGTCCAGCGGGCCGACCCCGGCCTGCGGCCCGGCGACGAGGCGCTCGTCGTCCACGAGGACGGCGACCTGCTGGCCGTCGGCCGCGCGGAACTGCCGGGCCACGGCATGGCCGACTTCGAGACGGGGATGGCCGTGAAGGTCCGCCGCGGGGCCGACGGCGACTGAGACAAAGCACTTACGCCGTCGACCGGAAGCGCCGACATGCGCCGCCGGCAGGTCCTCACGGCCGCCGCCCTCTCCGTCGCATCGCTCGCCGGGTGCACCGGCCCCGGGTCGCCGGACGAGACGCCGACCGGCGAACCGACGGACACGTCGTCACCGACCGACACCGACACCGACATGGACACGGTGACGCCCGCCCCGGACGACCCGATTCTGTTCGTCGTCAGCAACGGCGCCGACGTCGAGCGGACCGTGTCGCTGACGCTCACGCGGACCGACCAGACGTTCATCGACGAGTCGGTGACGCTCGCTCCCGGCGCCTCACGGGAGTTCGACAGCCGCATCCGGTCGCCCGGCGACTACGAACTCGCGGTGGCCGTCGAGAACGGACCGCAGCGAACGATGACGCTCGCCATCGGTTCCTACGACGTCCGGATGGGGTCGAACCACTTCGTCGACGTCGGTGCGGACGGAATCAACGTCTACTGGGAGGAGTGACGACCGGGAGGCGTCGGCGAACACCCGCTCGCGTCCTCTCAGCTCCCGGACGCCGACGGTCACACGGTGTGTCGCGGGACAGTCGTCGGCTCTCCACCGGTCGCGGAACTGCGCGCCCGACGCCCCCGCCGAAGACGGTGGGTCGCTAGCCTTTTTTACCCAGAACGCGCAGTCCAGAGTATGTTTGGAGGCGGCGGCGGGGGCATGAACCCGCGCAAGATGAAGCAGATGATGGAACAGATGGGCATCGACATGGACGACATCGATGCCGAAGAGGTAATCATCCGGACACCCGACGAGGAGCTCGTCTTCACCGACGCGGAGGTCCAGTTGATGGAGGCGCAGGGCCAGAAGACCTACCAGGTCGTCGGCGACCCGGAGTCCCGTGAGCGCGGCGCCGCGAGCGATGCCGAGAGCGCCGACGAGGGCGACGCGGCCAGCGACGACGGGAACGTCGTCGATGCCGACGACGTCGAGCTCGTCTCGATGCGGACCGGCGTGGACGAGGAGACGGCCCGCGAGGCCCTCGAAGAGAACGACGGCGACCTCGCGGACGCCGTCGACCAGCTGGAGTAGCGTGTCCTACCTGTTCGTCCACGAGGACCGCGAGTACCTGCTGGACCCGGGCGAGCGCTTCGAGTCCGACCTCGGCATCCTCGAGGTCCCCGAGGACGTCGCGCCCGGCGACGTCGTCGAGACGCATCTGGGCACCGGCTTCACCGTCCGCCGCCTCCGCGGCCCGGACCTGTTCAACCACCTCGAACGGACCGGCGCGCCGATGATGCCCCGCGACGTGGGCCTCGTCGTCGGCAAGACGGGCGTCGCCGCGGGCGACCGGGTCCTCGACGCGGGGACCGGCACCGGCATCCTCAGCGCGTACATGGGCCGACTGGGCGCCGACGTGGTGACCTACGAGAGAGACCCGGACTTCGCCGAGGTGGCCCGCCAGAACATGGCGGTCGCGGGCGTCGAGGACGCCGTCGAGGTCCGGACCGGCGACGTGACCGACGATCTCGACGACCTCTCGGGGTTCGACGTCGTGACGCTCGACACCGAGGACGCGCCGACCGTCGTCGAGCGAACGCCGACGCTGCTCGACCGGGGCGGGTCCCTCGCGGTGTACTCGCCGTTCGTCGAGAACACGCGCGCGGCCGTCGCGGCCGCCGAGGAGGTGGGGCTGGAGCAGATAGAGACGCTGGACACCATCCAGCGAGAGATGGACTTCGACGACAGGGGGTCCCGCCCTGCCACCGGCGGCGTCGGACACACGGGCTATCTCACGTTCGCCAGACGGCCCTGAAATTTCAGGCCCGAACTCCCCCTCCCCGACTAGTTGGGCCGTGGTTTCAAGCCCCATTGACACGTATGACCGATTGCATGAGCGAAGCCGAAGCTCCAGACGAGACGACGACGTGGCCCGAACTCGCGATCGGACTGTACGACCGACTCACCGGCCGTAACGCGGAGATAACCTACGAGTTCGAGGACATGGAGGTCGACGTACCGAGCAAGACCGGCGACGACGCCGACTACGCACACTGGCGCGTCGACGGCACGCTGACTGTTACTACCCGCGAGAACGAGTGACTACGACCACCGAGCGAGGCCGGCGTGAACCCATCGAGACGGTCGCGGAGCTACTGGACGCCCTCGACAGCCGGCCGTCGCTCGCCGTCGAGGCCGACCTCGACGTCGAGGTGGCGGGCCACGGCCTCTCCGTAGTCGGCTACGACGACGTCGTCACCGTCGACGTGTCGTCGCTCCCCGCCGCGCTCTCGCTCTGGCGACAGGTCCCGGTCGAGACGATGGACGCGGCGGCCGCGCTCGCCTCCGTCGGTCTGACCGCCGAACTGGCCGTCCGCGGCGTCCCAGTCGCACGCGTCGGCGACGCCGCCGACCCGAGCGCCGTCGCTCGCCGCCTGGGGCTCGGCCCCGTCGAACTCGTCCCCGAGGGGCCGCTCCTCGCCGTCCTCACTCGACGGCGCGGATGAGCGAGAGCAGCTCGTCGCGGTAGTCGCGTGGTTGTCGCCGGAGTCGGTCCGGCGGGTCCGACAGACCCAGCGTCTCGCCGACCGCCTCGTTCGGATAGGCACCCGCGGCGATGCGGAACCCGTCGCCGTGCCACACCCCGACCCAGCCGGTTATCGAGAGCGTCGTGTCGGCCGCCGGGAGCGGCATCGACGCCGTGTACTCCCGCAGTCTGGCCCGGTCGCCGCTGTCGGTCCGGACCCGCTCTCGCCGGCCGCGGTCGACGTTCTCGAAGCCACGGTCACGCAGCTCGTCGGCGAACGTCGAGTTGGCCTCCGAGCGGACCGTCGGGAGGATCATGGCCGGGCCGATGCCCGGGGCCAGCGGGGGCCGGAAGGTCAGCGCCGTCGCGAAGAAGAAGCGCCACTGGTGGTCGATACCGGTGGCGGCCTCGACGGCCTCGCGCGTCCGCACGTCGTCGTACAGTTCGGTCGCGCCGACGACGCTGGCCGTCGGCAGCTTGAACACCGTCTCGACGCTCTCGTCGGTCAGTTCCCACCCCTCGTCGTGCAGGCGGTCAGCGGGAACGTCCGGGAACGAGGCGTCGTCGGACACACTACCGCCTCAGTGGTCGTCCTCGCGCCACTTGTGCTCGCACTCGGTGCAGGTGAAGAAGCGCGTCTCGGACTCGTCGGCGGCCCGGATCTGTTTCATCTCGTAGAAGGCACGTTCGTTGCCACACTCGGGACAGCGGGCACCGGTCGTCGGTCCCATGTCCTCGGCCTCGACCTCGGAGGTGTCGACGACCTCGGACTCCTCCTGGCCCTGCGTGGTGACGGCCATCTCCCGTTCGGCGTCGGCGTTGCGCGCCTTCTCGTAGCCACAGCTCTCGCAGAGCCACATATCGCCCTCTGTCTTCATCATCGAACCGCAGTCGTCGCAGAACTCCATTGTTGTCCATCCGTAGGCAACGCGCCCGTGTTAAACACCCGGGTTCGGCTCAGCCGTTGTCGACCCACGCCGGACACGGGTCCATGTCGTCCAGTTTCTCCTCGTGGAACGTACAGTACGGTTCGACGTCGTCGCCGTCCATGACGTACTGGAAGTGCCGGCAGTTGCCACAGTAGTTGTCGGGTTCGCCACGGTGGACGGCTGTCTCCGTGATGGGGTCCTGTCCGGTGTGTGGCGTGGTCCCCCCGTCCGTGCTGTGGGACGACTCCGGTCCGGCACTGGCGACGCTCGGGTCGAGGTCGTGCTCCGACGGGCCGGTTCGCGCCGCCCGCTGACGGCCCTCGTCGGCCGACTGCCCACCGCCGCGCCCTGGGCCGGTCGGGGAGGCCGTCTCGCCAGGTCCGCCCGAGCCGGTCGGCGACCGGAGCACCTCGCTCCCGTCGCCGCCGTCGCTGACGGTGCCACGCCCCTCGTCACGTCGGTTCGTCTGGGTCTCCACGCCACCGTCGGGGTCGTCGCCGAAGAAGCCGATACCGCCCATCCCGGGGATGGAGCGGGCCTCCTCGACGAGTTCGATAGTGCCCTCCTCGGTGACCTCCATCCGGGCAGTGCCGCCCGGCGACTTCCGGGTGTTGAACGTCGCGAGCGCCGCGAACAGACACCAGAAGGTCGTCAGGACGCCGGCGGCGTAGACGATGCTGGTCCCCAGCGCCTGCAGCGGCGCGTTCGTCATCCAGTCGTACGGGTAGATGTGCTGGAAGACGGCGACGCCGAGCAGCGAGACGCTCGCCCCGAGCACCGCCGTCGCCCGGATTCGTCTGCTGGCCGGGAGGACCGCGAAGACGCCGAGGACGACGGCCGGGAGGCCGACGCCCGCGAGGATGCCGGCGGCCCGCCGGCCGGCGTACTCCCCAGTGCCGACCGTCACCCCCACGTCCGTCGTCGCCAGCGCGATGGCGGCGACGAGTCCGGCGACCCCCCCGAGGAACAGCCCCGACCCGACGAGCTGTTGGCGGCGCGACGCGACGCGGCCGACCTCCCCCTCGTAGACGTCCGTCAAACTGGTCATAGGGGCCTCTAGGACGGCGTTCCCCAAAACTACCCGTCAGACGGGCGCATGACGTGCGCGCGAGCGACGCGCGGAGGCGCCGCCAGCGGGCCGCTCACATTCCGAAAGCACTAATCGGGCCGGCGGGAACAGTTCGGGTATGAGCGACGACGACAGCGAGGAGGAGGCGCCGGCCGTCGAACTCGGTTCGGGTCCCGACGTAGAGGGGGCACCGCTGGCCCGCGTCACCGCACGGCTCACGTGGGGCATCGAACACAGTACGGTCGTCGACCGCGAGGGCGACACCACCATCAGGACGCCCGACGGGCCGCAGGAACTGGCCGAGGTCATGGCGGACGTCGACGAACCGTACTTCGCCGACCGCCACGAGTTCGAGGCCGCGGTGCGAGAGGTCGTCGGCACCGGTCCGGTCCCGACCGAGTGACTACGCCGACTCGTCGTCGGCGCGCTGGTCTTCTGGGGACGTCTCGTCCGCGTCCACCGTCGGGTCCGCGGGCGTCCCGACCACGTCCTTCCGGTCGTCCCACTGGTCGCGAGTGAGATAGAGGGCGATACCGAGGACGACGAGGACCGGCACCACCATCGCCAGCAGCAGGAGGAGGACGACGACCAACCCGCCGGGGTCCGGCCCCTGCAGTAGCAGATACATGGCTGGGGGTAACACGGGTGGGCTCAAACCGCTTTTGCGACGCTATCGCATGTTCTCGAGCGAGCGGACCGTGTCGGAGATGAGCCACGCCGTCTCGACGTCGGGCGACTCGATGCTGAGCGCACAGAACGAGTCGCGGCCGTCGTCGACGGTGATGTGGTAGGCCTGACTCGTCAGCTCCTCTGCCGGGGCGGTGTCTGCGGGCTGAGGGGACACACCGGAACTCACGGATTCGGACGGTTAAACCAGTCGATTCGGGCCACAGCGGCCGTGAGTCGCCGACTCACTGTCTCCTACTCGACACGCTCGGTCCCGTCGCCGTCGGCCATCTCGGCCCGACCGCGTCGCTTTCCGAACAGGTACGCGACGACGACGAGGGCGAGCGGGACGACGAGGAACAGCATCATCACGAACAGGACGAGCAGTTCTATCCCGCCGGGCAGGCCGGGAAACAGGAGGAGGGGAGGGCGCATACGTCACCGTACCGACGAGCGCGGCTTAACCGTTGGGACGCCGCCCCTCAGAAGTCCGAGAGCTGTGACTGGAGGCCGGCGACCAGTTCGGACTTCCGGCGGAGCGCACCCGTGCTCACCGGGAGCTGGTCGCTCACCGCCGAGAGCGTCTCGCGGAACGACTGGCCCACGCCGGGTTCGCCGTCGAACGCGTTGCGGACCCCCTCGCGGACCTGCCAGACGCCGACGGGCGCCCAGTAGTCGTCGGTGATCTCCCGCAGGACGAGACACTTCGCCTGTCGCCCGCGCTCCTGCAGGTGCTCGAGGACGCCCAACCGGGCGGCGTAGTACGCACCGGCCGTCTCCTCGACGTACCCCGTCCTTCCCTCGTACCCCTCGTGCGCGCTGGACATGTAGTAGCCCGTGCCCGGCCGGGGGTTCCAGACGCTTTCGGGCGCCTTCATCTCGACCAGTTCGAACTCCCAGCGGCCGGGCGCCAGCAGGACCCAGTAGCGGTTCCCCATGTACTCGTTGTACCACACCTCGGGCTTGTCGATGGTGTCGCTGTTGCGCGTCGTCCCGCGGAGGTACTGGCCGACGGTGTCGTCGACGGCGGTGATGGACCACCTGGTCGGCACGAGCGACCGCTCGCTGGCTTGTCCCAGCGCCCCGGCCGAGAGGATGGTGTTGATGTCGTAGACGTCGAAGCCCCGCCGGTAGAGGTACGTCATCGCCCCTTCGGCCTGCCAGTCGTCGTCCGAGAGGGTCTTCTCGACCGGTCTGGGGATGTGGGGGTTCTCCGCGAGGTCGGCGCCGGTCGCGTGGGCCCGCGGCCCGGTCGGTGTCCCCACGTCGTCGAACTGCACGTCCAGTTCCGGCGTCCCGTCGAGGCCGACCTCGACGTCGACCGGGTGGTCGGCGATGGCGACCTCGCGCTGGACGCCGACGAACCCGTTCCAGACGTCGTAGGCACCACCCGCGTCGCTCCCGCGGCGACCCCCCGTACTCACGGCGTCGACGGCGGTCGGTCGGGTCGAGTTGAGCATCCCCGTCCGTCGCTGGAGGACGTCCTCGATGCCGAGGCCGGCCTCGTACCACTCGCTACTGGTGGCGAACCCCTCGGCGGCGGCGTCGCGGTCGACGGGCGAGAGCAGGCCCGTCGAGACGTTCGGGTAGCCCGACCGACCGACGAATATCTCGGGGGCAGTCGAGCCGAACAGGGCGTCGCCCTGCACCGTCTCCTCGAACTGCCGCTCGACGTCCTCGAGATGGTCGGTGATGGCGTAGGACTTCTCCTCGGCGAGGCGGCGCTTCTCCGCGGCCGCGTCGCGTTCGAACCCCTCGATGAACTCGTCGAGCTGCATCTACCCACGGTTCGATCCTGTCGGGCATGAACCTGTCCCCGACGGACCTGCGTGAACAAGTATTACGTACCTGGACTCAGTAACAACAGGTGATATAAATCATGATCAACGTCACGAAGTGGCTCGGCGTGGTCGGCACCGTCGCGGCGATAGCGATCATCCTGCTGCCCTCGGTGTTCCCGGTGCCGCACACGCAGGCGCTCGGGAACCTCCTGCTCGGCGAGATCGCCGCACTCACCGTCGGTCACTCCGCGTACCGCGCGGCGTCGACGAAACAGGCCGCACCGGCGGCCGCCGTGGGGGCGCTCGTCGCCGGGCTGTTGCTGACGGTGTCGCCGATACTCCTGTACCCCGTCGACCCGTTCCTGACGCTGATGCTCCTGCTGGGGCTGGTCGTCACGGCGAGCGCGGTGGCCTCGCTGGCCGAGCGCTACGTGCTGGGCGAGGAGGGCCGGGAGACCGGCGCCCAGCGCATCGCGAAGCGGTCCGGCAACTAGGGCGGACCACAACGGTTTTTGCGGCTCCCGGGCGCTTCTCGAACGATGCCGGTCATAGAGTGCGACGAGAGTGTCGCCCGAGCGCAGTTAGCCGACGCTGGCGTCAGTATCGAGGCGGGCAACACCGACCACGAGCGCTGGCGGGCGGAGTACGGCGGCGCCACCGCGGTCGCCTACGAGGGGAAGGTCGTCGTGCAGGGCGAGGACACGGCCAGACTGGAGGCACTCCTGCGTGGCGGGGACGGGGGACGGGTGCACGCCTACTTCGACGGCGCGTGTCGCGGCAACCCCGGCCCGGCGTCGGTCGGGTACGTGCTGGTCGACGACAGCGGTATCGTCGCCGAGGGCGGCGAGACCATCGGCCGCGCGACCAACAACCAGGCCGAGTACGCAGCGCTCGTCAAGGTCCTCGAGGTCGCCGCCGACTTCGGGTTCGACGAGGTGCACGTCCGCGGGGACTCGGAGCTCATCGTCAAGCAGGTCCGCGGCGAGTGGAACACGAACGACCCGGACCTCCGCGAGCAACGCGTCCGGGTCCGCGAACTGCTCGCGCAGTTCGACGAGTGGGACATCGAGCACGTTCCGCGAGAGATAAACGACCGCGCGGACAAACTAGCCAACGACGCACTCGATGACTGACCTGCCAAGCGAGACGGTCGACGAGGTGGAACGACTCACCGAACTCGCCCGCGACGCGGTCGACGAGGACGAAGCGGCGGCCTACCGGGCCGAACGCGAGTCGCTCCTCGACGACCACGGGTACACGTCGCGGATTCGAGAGGAGGACACCGGCGAGGTGCTCGTCTGTCACCCCGCCGAGTGGGTCGAGGACGGCGTCATCCGACCCGACCGCGTCGAGGACACCGACCGCGGCGTCGAAATCCGACTGTCCGGGCCCGAGGACCCGGACGAGTGGGACACCGTCGACGAGGCCAACCGGGCCGTCGTCGAGGCGGTTCGCGCCGACCACGGGGAGGCTCACGGCGCGACGGCCGACGCGCTCGCCGACTTCATGGGGAACCACTACGCGAAGCCTATCGCCGACGCGACGCCCGACGAACTGCGTGAGTTCCGCGAGGAGTACTTCCCGCGGAACGTCTGGCCGACAGACGAACAGCGGGCGCTCCTCGAAGAGTCCGTTCGTCTGACCGTCGAAAAAGCCGGTGGACGGGTACCGGAGCGGTAAGCCGTCTATTCCTGCGCGTCGACGAGGTCGCGGAGTTCGTCGGCGCGGTCCTCACCGGTGACGAACTTCGAGAACTCCCAGCCGAGCTGGTCGAGGACGGCGTCCTTGCCGTCGTCGGTCAGCGAGTACTGGTTGGTACGCTTGTCCAGCTCGCTCTTCTCGACCAGCCCCATCTCGACGAGGTCGTCGAGGTTGGGGTACAGACGGCCGTGGTTGACCTCGTCGCTGTAGTACTCCTCGAGTTCCCGCTTGATAGCGAGACCGTATCGCGGCTCCTCTGCGAGGATGACGAGGATGTTCTGTTGGAACGCGGTCAGGTCCTTTGCAACGCCGGGGCTGCCCTTGATGGATTGTGCCTCTGACATGGTTAGCTAAATGTCATCAAGCTATTTAACACTTGTTAACTTCGACGTACGGACGATTACGACCGGACGACGGGGACCCATATCTCACGTAGCAACAACTATCGAAAACACGGTATGTGTTGTGGCTGTACGGCCGAAACGGGTCCGGTCGTCGGCGCGTAGGGTGTGACTGAACCGGACGCTGGCGCCTGTTAGATAATCGTGCAAGAGTACTGGATAAATACTTTGCGCCTTCCGAAGCACGCCGGACGGCCCCGACGCCACTGTGGCCCGACCACCACCGGACTCCGGCGCGCTCCCTCGCTCCGGGACGATTACGAAAGTAACTTTTGACGCCGCCGCGCAGTCGCGGGTGATGACGAACCTCTGGGAAGACCTCGAGACCGGACCGAACCCGCCCGAAGAGATCTACGCCGTCGTCGAGTGCCTCAAGGGCGAGCGCAACAAGTACGAGTACGACAAGGACGTCCCCGGCGTCGTCCTCGACCGCGTGCTCCACTCCAACGTCCACTACCCCTCCGACTACGGCTTCATCCCGCAGTCGTACTACGACGACGAGGACCCCTTCGACGTCCTCGTCCTCGTCGAGGACCAGACGTTCCCGGGCTGTATCATCGAGGCCCGTCCCGTCGCCCTGATGAAGATGGACGACGACGGCGAACAGGACGACAAGGTCATCGCCGTCCCCACCGAGGACCCGCGCTACGACCACATCGAGGACCTCGACGACATCCCCCAGCAGCAACTCGACGAGATAGACGAGTTCTTCGCGACGTACAAGAACCTCGAAGAGGGCAAGGAAGTCGAGACGCTGGGATGGGAGGACAAACAGGCCGCGATGGACGCCATCAAGCACGCTCAGGACCTCTACGACGAGCACTTCAACTGACCTCGCCCGACGCCAGCTTCTCGCCGGTCGCGTCGCCGTCCACGTCAGCCGCTGCACCCGCTCGCGAGACGCGAGGTATGTCCGCAGATAATATCGGCAGGCGTTGCCGATTATGTATGAGCATGGGTAATCTTTTCAGCGTGGCGGCCGGTGGTACGGACACGATGGCAACCGACCAGTCCGAGACGACGCTGGCCGACCCCGCAGGCGGACCGGAGCGAGAGGACCCGACGACGCCGGGAATCGCACACCTGACGGTTGTCCCGGAGAACGCCGAGCGGTAGGCGGGTCGGCGGCGGCGACGAGCGTCTTGCCGGTGTCAGTGACAGAGCCACGAAAAGAAGCTTCTTGTCCCCGACCGGTCTAACGACGGGCATGGGTCTATTCGACCGTCTGAAAGGTGACGACGCCCCCCGCGTCGCCTTCTTCGGCATCGACGGCGTGCCGTACAGCCTCATCGACGAGCATCCGGACGTGTTCCCGAACCTCACCGAACTCAAGACGGAGGGCAGCGGCGGCCCCATCGACAGCATCGTGCCGCCCGAGTCGAGCGCCTGCTGGCCCGCCCTGACGACGGGGGTCAACCCCGGCGAGACCGGCGTCTACGGCTTCCAGGACCGCGAAGTCGGCTCCTACGACACGTACGTCCCCATGGGTCGGGACGTACAGGCCACGCGCCTCTGGGACCGGGTGACCGACGATGGCCGCGACGCGACGGTGCTGAACGTCCCGGTGACGTTCCCGCCCCAGCGCAACGTCCAGCGGATGGTCTCCGGCTTCCTCTCGCCCGGCGTCGACAAGGCCGCCTACCCGGACGAACTCCGTGACCGGCTCGAGGAGACGAACTACCGCATCGACGTCAACGCCAAGCTGGGCCACGACGAGGACAAGACGGAGTTCGTCGAGGACGCCCACGAGACGCTGGAGAAGCGCTACGAGACGTTCTCGCACTACGTCCAGCAGGACGACTGGGACCTCTTCTTCGGCGTGTTCATGACCACGGACCGGGTCAACCACTTCCTGTTCAAGCACTACGAGCAGGACGGCGAGTACCAGCAGGAGTTCTTCGACTTCTACAGGAAGGTCGACGAGTACCTCGGGCGGCTCCGCGAGCAGCTCGCCGACGACGTGACGATGGTCGTCGCCTCCGACCACGGCTTCACCACGCTTGAGTACGAGGTCCACTTCAACGAGTGGCTCGAACAGGAGGGGTGGCTGGAGTACGAGACCGACGACCACTCCGAACTCGGCGACATCGGCGAGGACGCTCAGGCCTACTCGCTCATCCCGGGTCGGTTCTACATCAACTTAGACGGCCGCGAACCGAACGGTGGCGTCCCGGAGGAGGAGTACGAGTCGGTCCGGGCCGACCTCAAGGAGAAAATCGAGGCTCTCGAGGGACCGAACGGCAAGAAGGTCGCCGACCGCGTGGTCACCCGCGAGGACGCGTTCCGCGGCGACCACGACGACATCGCACCGGACCTCGTCGTCGTCCCGAACCACGGCTTCGACCTCAAGGCCGGGTTCAAGGGGAGCGAGGAGGTCTTCGACGTCGGCCCGCGTAACGGGATGCACTCGTTCGACAACGCGACGCTCCTCGTCGACGACGCCGACGCGCGCATCGACGACGCCGACCTCTACGACATCGCGCCGACGATCCTGGACCTGCTGGAGCACGACTACGACCGGACGGAGTTCGACGGCAGCAGTCTGGTCTGAGACGCTCTCCGTCCGCGGGCCGGACGTCGCTGGTCTGGACCGGCTCGCTGAGAACCCGCTCTAGAGGAGGCTGTCCAGGTCCTCGTTGTCGAACTCGTCGGGGTCGACACGCTCGCCCTGTGACTTCGCGGCCTCGTTTGCCTTCTGCATGAACTCGTCGATGCGGCCGGAGCGCTCGACGCCCGAGAGGACGACCAGCGCGGCTATCTTGTCGGACCCGAGCGGGAAGTCACCGCCACGGACCTCCATGCTGCCGGTCTGGTCCTCGACCCAGCGGCGGGCGCGTTCGACGCCCTTCCGGGAGAGGCGTTCCGGGTCGCCCGCGACGACCAGCAGTGCGGACTCGGCTTCGACGGCGTTGGGGAGGCTCATGCTCGTCAGGAGGGCGTTGCGGGTGACGCTCGTGATGGTGTTGACGTTCTCGCCGGGGTCCTCGCTGGCCTGTGCGCTGGCGTAGCCGATGGAGGAGATGCCGCCGCCCCGGAGCGTGTTAATTATCTCCGAGGAGTCGACGACGCTCTCGCCGACGCCCTCGACGGCCTCACCGGAGGCGAGCAGGAGGCCGACCCGCTGGGAGATGGCGTCGTTGATGCGCTCGTACCCCTCGGCGACGCTGTCGCCGCTCCCGCGCCACGCGTCGTTGTCGACGAGCAGGAGGGAGTCGGCCTCGCGGGCGGCCGTCTTGAGCGAGCGACCGGCGTTGGCCTGGTAGAGACCGCCTTCGTCCTTGCCCGGGAGGATGCCGAGGACGTAGACGGGCATCTCGTAGATGCGCTTCAGTTCGCGGGCCAGCATCGGCGCGCCCCCCGAGCCGGTCCCGCCGCCGAGGCCGGCGACGACGACGACAGCCTCCGCCTCGGTGGTGATGCGGCCGTCGAGGTTGTCGAGCACCTCCGTCGCGTTCTCCTGCATTATCTGAGCGCCCAGTTCGTTGTCGCCACCGACACCGTGGCCCTTCACCCGGTCCTGGCCGATGAGGGCCGTGTCGATGTCGAGGTTCTGGAGGTCCGGTCGGGCCGTGTTCACCGCGAGCGCGCCGCGGACGGCGTCGAACCCCATGTCGTAGTCGAATTCTGCGAGGGACTGTGTGACCTTCCCACCGGCCTGTCCCACACCAATCAGGACGACTTTCATGTGCAAGGTCTCTGTCGGGGAACTAATCAACGTTGCCCCGCTGGCGGACGACGGCCAGCCCACACCGGTCGCTGGGGAACGCTCAGCGACCCACCGCGGGCGTGCTCACTCGATGCTGAGCGTGTAGATGCGCTTTCGCGCGTCCGCGAAGGAGAACCGGGAGTCGACGACGCCGACCTCTTCGAGACGGTTCAGCGCGTACCGGACGGTACGGGGCGGCAGCAACGTCTCGTCGGCGAGTTGGCTCTGGGTGAGCGTCTCGTTGTACTCCAGCACCTTCGCGACGAGTTTCGCGCTCGGCGGCAGGTCTCTGACGGCCTCCCACCCGACCGCGTCGTCGTCCTCGTCGTCGACGTGTTGGACGTCGGATGCACTCATGTGCTCTCCCCTATCGCATACAGGATAATAATATTTCTCCTTCTGTCTCATGCGTACCAGAAATCTTCCGGCAACATTATCGGCCGCGTTCGGCGGTCACGCCCGAAAGTTTACCTCCGGACCCCACCGCATTGCGCGTGTGGACGAAGTCGAGGTCAGCACGGTCGTGTACGCACCCCCCGAGGAGATGTACGAGTTCCTGCTCGACTTTCCGGGGTACGCGCGCTACTCGGAGTACATCGACCGGGTCACGCAGGACGGTGACGGGACGCCGGGGACCAACTACGACCTCGTGTTCTCGTGGTGGAAGCTCACCTACACCGCGCGCTCGGAGGTGACCGGCGTCGACGAACCCGAACGCATCGACTGGCGCATCGTCAAGGACATCGACGCCGACGGGTACTGGCAGGTCGAGGAGGTGCCCGCGCCCGACGGCGTCGACGTCGCCTCGCGGGTCGTCCTCCACATCGAGTTCGACCCCGACTCGGCGTCGTCGAACGCCGTCGACCTGCCGAGACTCGTCTCGCTGGACTGGGTCGTCGAGAAGGTCAAGCCGCTGATCCGCAAGGAGGCGACGCGGATCGTCGAGCGGGTCGTCGCGGACATCGAAGGACAGCGTCGCGACGTCGACCTGGAGATACACACCGGACCGGACTCGGTCTGAGTCTCTAGTACCCGTCTGTCACTCCACGTCGGGGGTCTCGTAGTCGCCGCCGTACCGCATGAAGAAGTACGCGAGCCCCAGCGTCGCGACCATCACGAACGACGTGGCGACGCCGAGCGTCTTCGCGCTGCCCGGGACCTCGGGGGAGCCACCGCCCCCGCCGCCCCCGCCGCCACCGCCGCCCGAGGTCGGGTAGTCGGTGCCGACGACGATGGCACCCTTCATGCCGAGCCCCTCGTGGGGGACACAGACGTACTTGAAGATGCCGTCGTTCTCGAAGGTGTGTTCGTAGTTGACGCCGGAGGAGGCGACCGCCGACCCGGAGTCGAGGGGGCCGTCACCGTCGGACTTGACGTTGTGACCGCCGCCGTTGCCGGTCCACTCGAACTTGACCGTGGCGCCGTTGTCGACGTGGACCGCGGGCGGGTCGAAGGCGAACGCGCCGCCGTTGCCGTCGGCACCGACGGTGACGGTCACCTCGTCCTGTCCGGTCGCGTCGACGGTCTCACCGTCGAAGTTCCCGACGCCGCTGAACCAGCTCCCGTAGTCCGGCGGGCCGGCGCTGCCGCCACCTCCGCCGCCGTCGCTCGTGTTGTTTCCGCCGCTCTCCTGTGCAGCAGCGGTCCCCGCGGCGGCGGAGGCCGCGGTGGCCCCTGCGGCGGTCCGCATGAACGCCCGGCGAGACACGTCCGCACTACCGTCTGTCATACTCGGGCTTTGGGTGGTCCCCGTCGTCAATATGTCGGTTTCCAATCGGCCCCCGTGGCCGCTTTCCCAATCCCTTTCGGGCGCAGGCACCTGGGTCCGGTACATGTCTCGACAAGACCCGAACGCCGATAGCGTCCCGCGCGCGAGCGGGATGCCGATGCTCGGCCTCGGAACGTGGCAGAACGACGACCCCGCGGAGTGTGCGACGAGCGTCCAGACGGCGCTGGAGGCCGGCTACCGGCACGTCGACACCGCACAGGCCTACGGCAACGAGGACGCCGTCGGCGACGGCATCGCCGCGGCCGACGTCGACCGCGAGGACGTCTTCCTCGCGACGAAGGTGTGGACCTCGAACCTCGCGCACGACGACGTCCTCGACAGCGTCGCCGACAGCCTCGACGACCTCGCCGTCGACGCCGTCGACCTCCTGTACGTCCACTGGCCCAGCGGCGAGTACGACGCCGAGGAGACGCTGGCCGCGTTCGACGAACTGTACGACCAGGGGTCGATTCGCAACGTGGGCGTCTCGAACTTCGAACCCCACCACGTCGAGGAGGCGATGGACGTGCTCGACGCGCCGGTGTTCGCCAACCAGGTCGAGATGCACCCGTTCCTCCCGCAGGAGGAGCTACGCGCCCACGCCGCCGAGAACGACTACGAGCTCGTCGCCTACTCGCCGCTGGCCCGCGGCGAGGTGTTCGAGAGCGACGTGCTCACCGGAATCGCCGACGACCACGGCGTCAGCGCCGCACAGGTCAGCCTCGCGTGGCTCCGCGAGAAGGGCGTCACGGCCATCCCGAAGGCGACCGGTCGCGACCACATCGTCGACAACCTGTCGAGCATCACCCTCGACCTCTCGGACGAGGAGGTGGCCCGCATCGACGACATCGAGCGGACCGACCGCCGCGTCGACCCCGACTTCGGTCCGGACGCCTGGGACTGACGCGAGTTCGGCCGCAACCCTATCGCTGCGCTGTCAGGACGGCCGTCTCGGCCTGAAACCTTTAACGGTGGGAGGGGTAAACTGGCGGGTATGGCTACCGGGAGCGACGGGGTCGTCAGTGGGATACGCGTCGACCTCAGGCGGTTACACGAGACGTGGATGGAGATAGTTTACCCGCGCCAGCGCAACGCGGGCGACACCGTACTGGGCACGTGGACGCCGGACTCGCAGTTCGGGATGCTGCTGTACCGGCTCTGGTCGGCCGTCGGCGTCCCGGTCATCGGCCTGGTCTACCCGCTCGTGTTGCTCGGCGCGTTCGTCCGGTTCCAGACCCGTCGCATCGACGGCACGGCGACGCGACTGGGCCTCGTCGGGGTCGTCCTCCTCTCGGTCCTGGTGTGGGGCGGCCTCACCGCGCTCGCGCGCTTCGAACTGGACCTGGTCGCCGGCGGCGTCCTCGCCATCGGCCTCGCGGGCGCCGTCGCCACCGTCTCCGCGGCGCTGGCGGTCGGGACCCGCGCCCTCGGCGGCCGCGGGACGACCGTCGCGCTGGCCTACCCGTTCGCGATGACCGCCATCTTCCTCCCGCCCGTCGTCGCGGCGCTGTTCTCGAAGACGCTCGCCGCCGTCGTCCTCCCCAACAGCACCGCCCTCGCGCAGTGGCTCCTCGACAACGCGCTGGCCCCCGTCGGCCTCGCCGAGCTGTTCTCCCGGACCTTCGAGCTCGAGGGCTCGGCGTACGTGGTGATGTGGGTCGCAATCTCGTTCCCCGTCGGCTGGCTGCTGGGACTGCTGGTGACGCTCGCGGACTTCGCTCGCCCGACCGAGTAGCCGAGGAACTGTATCGGCCACCGTGTCGAGGAACGGGACAGACCGGTTCCGGTCGGTCCTCAGAATTTCTCCCCGTCTTACGCGCCGGCGCGGAACTCGCCGTACTTCATCCCGAAGAGGAACGCGACGACCGAGAAGACGATCATCGAGGGGAGGACCATCATGAACACTGTCGAGGGGGCCATCACGTTCGTGAGCATGACCGCCGCGACGGCGACAATCACGACGAGGGGGCCAACGGAGCGCGCGAAGTCGAATTCCATACCCGCTCTTACGGGCGAACGGACAAAACCGTTAAGAAATCGGAGTCATCGGGGGACCGGACCGACAGGGAGTGGCCTGGAACCGGACGGTCCGGGGGCGCACGGAGAGCCGCCTGGTTCGGCCTCTCCCCACGGTTCCGGCGGCGACTCGCGTCTCACACCGCGTCGGTCGGCCGTATCACCCGTTCCTCGGGGACGGTCGTCCCCTCGGGCGCGACGGCCACGTCGCCCTCGCCGCCTAAGAGCACCGTCGCGCCCGCCCGCATCGGCGCGAGCAGGCCGGCCACGAGCGCGCCCGCGGACGTGACCGGCGCCCGCAGCGCCACCTCGGTGTCGCCATCGAGGTCGTGGTCCGCGACGACTCGCTCGCTCGCCGCCAGCAGGTCGCCGTGCGTGTAGGTCCGGTCGCCGGCCAGCGCGGGGTCGTCGGGGCCGACCTCGCCCGGTGGCTGGAGCGGGTTCTCGCTCCACAGTTCGCGCTCGAACTGGGCGACGGTCGGGTCGTCGCTCGGCCCGCCGTAGGCCAGCGCCTTCGTCCCCGGCCCGAGCTCGTAGCGGTCGAGCCACGCCGCCGGGGCGACGAGCGCCGTCGCGTCCACCGCGCCCGGCGGGTCCACGTCGACGACAGCGCCGTCGAGCGTCGCCGCGAGGACGGCCAGCAGTGGGTCGGGGGCGTCCCCGAGCGACCCCGGTTCGTCGCCGTCGACGGGGTTCTTCGGGCCGGCGACGACGGCCACCCGGGTCCCGTGCCGGACGCCGTAGTGACGCATCAGGTTTCCGCCCTTCCAGACGTTCGTACAGAAGTCCCGATAGCTGTACGGCGCCGTTCGCTCCGGTGCGGTGAACAGGGAGCCCTCACGCCCGCGGCCGTCTGCGACGAGGTCGCCGAGTACCTGCATGTCCCTCTGTTGGGCGTCAGCGGACAAAAGCCAGACGGAACTCGCTCCGAGCGGGGTCGTCGAGCCGTCGGTTACAGCGAGTTCTTCAGTTTCTCGAAGAAGCCCTCCTCGACGTCGACCTCCTCGCCGCCGGCCTCGGCGAACTGCTCGAGGGCCTCGCGCTGCTCGTCGTTGAGGCTGTCGGGCGTGACGACCTGCACCTGCACGTAGAGGTCGCCGTTCCCCCGGCGGCGGAGACGCGGCATCCCCTTGCCCTCCAGCCGGAACACCTCGCCGCTCTGGGTGCCGGAGGGGACGTCCATCTCGACGTCGCCGTCCAGCGTGGGCACGCTGACCGTGTCGCCGAAGACGGCCTGCGGGAACGATATCGGGTGCTGGTGCGAGAGGTCGTCGCCCTCGCGCTCGAAGTCCGGGTGGTCCCGGACCGACAACTGGATGAGGAGGTCGCCGTTGGGGCCGCCCCGTTCGCCCGGTGCGCCCTCGCGCTCCATCCGGAGGCTCTGGCCGTCCTCGACGCCCGGCGGGACCTCCACCTCCAGTGTGGCCTCGTTCTGGACGGTGCCGTTCCCGCCGCAGGTCGAACAGGTCTCGTCGTACAGCGTCCCCTCGCCCTCACAGCGGCGACAGGTGGCGGTCTGCTGGACCCGCCCCATCGGGGTCTGCTGGACCCGCGTGGTCTGGCCCTGCCCGTTGCACTCCGGACAGGTCTGTGAGTCGGCGCCCGGCGGGTGTCCCTTGCCGTCGCAGTCGTCGCAGGTCTCCGGGCGCGTGACGGTCAGCTGCTTCGTGACGCCGTCGTACGCGTCTTCGAGGTCTATCTCCAGACGCGTCTGGAGGTCCTGGCCCTGCCGCGGGCGGTTGCCGCCACCGCGGCGACCGCCGCCGCCGAAGAACTGGTCGAAGATGTCCTGCATGTCGAACCCGCCGGCGCCGCCGCCGAACGGGTCGCCGCCCATCCCGCCGCGGCCGCCGGCACCGCCCCCGGCGCCGCCGCGCTTCTCGGCCTGTTCGAAGCGCTCGTGGCCCATCTGGTCGTACATCTGGCGCTTCTCCTCGTCGGTGAGCACCTCCTTGGCCTTCTTCGCCTTCTTGAACTTCTCCTCGGCGTTCGGGTCGTCGCTCACGTCCGGGTGGAACTCCCGGGCCTTCTCGCGATACGCCTCCTGTATCTCGTCCTCGGAGGCGTCCCGCGAGACGCCCAGTATCTCGTAGAAATCCTGACTCATTCGTTGTGCGTGGATACTGGATTCAGCCACTTCAACGGAACGGGTCTGGTACCGGTCGCTACCGACGCGTGACCGGGGCGCTTATCTCCGTGCCGCTGGAGGGTTGCACCAATGAGGGGGACTCCCCGGTCGGACTCGCGCGGAGTCGTGACCGTCGAACGCGTCGCCGTCTGGCTACTGGCGGCGCTGGCCGTGGCGGGGCTGGCGGCGCTCGTCGCCGGCCCCGGCGCCGACCTGCGGACGGCGACTCCCAGCGTCGACGTGCAGGGCACCTACGACGCCGAGGCCGGGGCGGTCACGGTGTCACACGCGGGCGGGGACCGGCTGACGGCCACGAGCACGACCCGACTCGCCGTCGTCGTCACGGACGTAGACCGCAACGCGACGACGGCCCTCACGTGGGCAGACGAGGAGGCCGAGTTCCCCGTCACCGCGGGTGACGCCTTCACCGTCGACGACCCGCGCGTCGACGGCGACGGCGACGGCGACTACCTCGACGGCGACGGGTCGGTCGGCTTCTACCTCGACGCGGGCGACACCGTCGCCGTCGTCTGGACGGGTCGACTCGTCGGTGCCCCGAACGAACGGACGGCGACGCTGGGGACGGTCACGGTCGGGAACGGGACCGGATAACTGTCGGGAACCCAACTCGAAGTCGTTTCGGCGAATCTTTACACTCGTCTGTGTCGACCGTTCACACATGGCTACCGAGGACGCCTACCGCGAACTGTTCCCCCTTGACCACCTCGCCGAGAACGCGCCGCAGGTGGCGCGGGTCGGCGGGCGGTCCATCGCCCTCTTCCACCACGAGGACACCGTCTACGCCGTCGACAACCGCTGTCCGCACATGGGGTTTCCCCTCTCGCAGGGGACCGTCGACGACGGCCTGTTGACCTGCCACTGGCACCACGCGCGCTTCGAGCTGGCCCGCGGTGACACGCTGGACCCGTGGGCCGACGACGTCCAGACGTTCCCCGTCGAGATACGCGACGGCGACGTGTACGTCGACCCCGACCCCGAACCGGACGTGCCGCCCGAGACCCACTGGCGGAACCGACTGGCCGACGCGATGCAGGAGGACATCGACCTCGTCGCGGCGAAGGCCATCATCAACTTGGACGACCTCGGCGAGGGCTTCTCGACGCCGCTGGAGACCGCCGTGGACTTCGGGACGACGTACCGCTCGATGGGGTGGGGCCGCGGTCTGACGACGCTCGGTGCGATGGCGAACCTCTACGACGACGTGGCCCACGACGAGAAACTGCGGGCGATGTACGTCGGCGTCACCGAAGTCGCCGACGACTGCTCGGGCGAACCGCCGCGCTTCGACCAGTACGAACTCAGCAACGACGCCCTCTCGAAGGCCCGCCTGAAGTCGTGGTTCCGCGAGACCTGCGAGGTCCGTGACGGCGACGGCGCCGAGCGCTGCCTCCGCACCGCGGCCGCCGTCCTCCCGCCCGACGAGGTGGTCGAGGTCCTGCTGGCCGCGGCGACGGACCACCTCTACATGAACGCGAGCCACACGCTCGACTTCGTGAACAAGGCCGTCGAGACGCTCGACCACGTCGGGTGGGGGAACGCCGAGGACGTCCTCGCCTCGCTCGTCGACCAGTTCACCGACGCCAGCAGGAGCGAGGAGCTCTCCCAGTGGCGCCAGCCGATAGACGTGGCGGCCCTGTGTTTCGACGCCCACGACGCCCTCCCAGACCTCGTGGCCGCGGGCGAGGGCCGCGAGTGGGACCGACCCGACGACTTCGTCGAGACGCTGCTCGCCGACGACCCCGAGACCGTGCTCGACGCGCTCCGGACCGCCATCCGCGAGGGCGCGACGGCCGAACAGGTGACCCGCGCCGTCGCGCTGGCGGCCACCCGCCGCGTCGCCCAGTTCGCCACCAGCAACGAGTTCGGCGACTGGAACACGGTCCACCACACGTTCAGCTACGCCAACGCCGCCCACGCGCTGGCCGCCCGCACCGACGCTCTCGAGGCCTACAAGCCCTGTTTCGACGGCGCGATGTCGGTCTACCTGGACCGCTTCCTCAACACCCCGCCCGCGCCGATACCGGACGCCGGCGAGTCCGACCGCGACCCCGAGACGGTTCGCGACGACCTGCTGGCGACGTTCGACGAACAGGGCCGCGTGAACGAGGCGGGCGAACTGGTCGCCGAACACTTCGACGCGGGCGGCGACGTCGACGCGCTGAAACAGACCCTCGGCGAGGGACTGCTCCGCGAGGACGCCGGCTTCCACGAACTCCAGAACGTCGAGGCCGCGTTCCGACAGGCGGCCTTCGCTGAGACCGACGCCGAACGACGTCTCCCGCTGATTGCGACCGCCCGATACCTCGCCGCCCACTTCCCGACGCGACGCGAACGGGAGCAGACGTTCACTATCGCCCATCGCCTGTTCCGCGGCGAGTCGATTCACCGCGAGGAGTAGCGCGGCTACGGTCCGAGAGCATCGAAAAACGAACGCGTCTATCGGCAGACGACGCGGTGTTCAGTCCTCATCTTCGTCGTCGACGTCCTCGAAGTCGGCGTCGACGTACTCCTCGCCCTGTCCGGCCGCACCGCCCGCGGCGCCGCCTGCGGCGCCACCGGGGCCGGCGCCGCCCATGCCACCCGGTCCGGCGCCCGCGGCACCACCGGCACCGCCGGCGGCCTGCTGGGCCTGTCCGTCGTACATCTGCTTGCCGATCTCCTGCAGGGCCTCGGAGAGCTCTTCGGTCACCTGCTCGTAGTCCTCCTTGGTGGCGTCCTCGTCCTCGAGGACCTCCTCGACGTCCTCGATCTTGGCCTCGATGTCCGAGGTGAGGTCGTCGTCGAGCTCCTCCTCGTTCTCCTCGAGGAGGGTCTCGGCGCGGCGGATGGACGCCTCGGCCTCGTTACGGGCCTCGATGCGCTCGCGGCGCTGTTCGTCCTCCTCGGCGTGCTGTTCGGCCTCCTCCTGCATCTGCTCTATCTGCTCGTCGGAGAGGCCAGCGCCGCCCTCGATGGTGATGTCCTCCTTGTTACCGGAGCCCTTGTCCTCGGCCTCGACGTTGACGATGCCGTTCTCGTCGATGTTGAACGACACCTCTATCTGGGGCGTTCCGGCGGGGGCCGGCGGGATGCCAGAGAGTGTGAACGCGCCGAGCAGTTCGTTCTCCTCGGCTATCTCACGCTCGCCCTGGAAGACGCGGATCTGGACCTGCGTCTGGTTGGCCTGAGCCGTGGTGAATATCTTCGATTCCTCCGTGGGAATCGTGGTGTTCTTGTCGATGAGTCGCTCGAAGAGGCCCCCCTTGACCTCGACGCCCAGCGAGAGCGGCGTCACGTCCAGCAGGACGATGTCGTCGACGTCGCCGGAGAGGACGCCACCCTGGATGGCTGCACCCAGTGCGACGGCCTCGTCGGGGTTGACGTTCTTCTTCGGCTCCTGGCCGGTCATCTCGGCGACCTTCTCCTGGACCTGCGGCATCCGGGTGGACCCGCCGACGAGGATGACCTCGTCGATGTCGGACTTGTCGTAGCCCGCGTCCGAGAGGGCCTGCTCCGTCGGGCCGACGGTGCGCTCGATGAGGTCCTCGGTCAGGGACTCGAACGTCGCGCGGGTGAGCTTCTGTTCGAGGTCGAGGGGGCCGTCGTCGGTCGTCGCGATGAACGGGAGGTTGATGCGGGTCTCCTTGCGCGAGGAGAGTTCGACTTTGGCCTCCTCGGCGGCCTCGGTCAGCCGCTGGAGGGCCTGCCGGTCGTCGCGCAGGTCGATGCCGTGCTCGGCCTCGAACTCGTCGGCCAGGTGGTCGATGATGGCGTGGTCCCAGTCGTCGCCGCCGAGGTCGTTGTCCCCGTTGGTCGCGACGACCTCGTAGACGCCGCCGCCCAGGTCGAGGATGGAGACGTCGAACGTGCCCCCGCCGAGGTCGTAGACGAGGACGGTCTGGTCGGACTCGTCGTCGAGGCCGTAGGCCATCGCGGCCGCGGTCGGCTCGTTGACGATGCGCTCGACCTCGAAGCCGGCGATCTCGCCGGCGTCCTTCGTCGCCTGTCGCTGGCGGTCGTTGAAGTACGCCGGGACGGTGATGACGGCCTTCTCCACCTCGTCGCCGAGGTACTCCTCGGCGTCGTGCTTGATCTTCTGGAGGATCATCGCCGAGACCTGCTCGGGCGTGTACTCCTCGCCGTCGAGGGTCACCGAGTAGTCGTCCTCGCCCATGTGCCGCTTGATGGACTGTATCGTCTCGTCGGGGTTCTTGACCGCCTGGTTCTTCGCCGGCTTGCCGACGAGGCGCTCCCCGTCGTCGAACGCGACGACGGAGGGTGTCGTCCGTTCGCCTTCGCCGTTGACGATGATTTCGGGGTCGCCACCTTCCATGACCGCGAACGCGCTGTTCGTGGTCCCGAGGTCGATACCCAGAATCTTGTTGCTCGCCATCTTACCCGCTGATAGCGGACTCGGCCGGTTAAAAGTTGCTAGATGGGTCGACTCGTGAACCGCGACGAGTGGCCGCCTCCCGGCGGTTTTCGACACTCTCGACGGCGACGACCGGAGAATATATGAAGTACCGCAATCCGACCGTTCGCCGCCCTCTGGAGCGACCACTCTCGGCGGGGCGGCTCCCGCACTACCGTTCGGTCCTCGCCCCCGCTACTCCTCGCTGACGGTGACCTGGGCCTCTCGGAGTACCTTCTCGGCCATCTCGTAGCCGGGGCGGTGCACGTCGGCGATGGAGCCACCGGCCTCCTCGCTCTCGACGCGGGCCAGCACCTGATGCTGGGTCGGGTCGACGTCCTCGCCGGGTTCGGGGTCGATGACCTCGACGTTCTCCGCCGCGAGGACGTCGTCCAGCTGGCGCAGCGTCGACTCGACGCCGCTCCGGATCTCGGCGTCCTCGTCCTGCTGAAGGGCGCGTTCGAGGTTGTCCCGGACGTCGAGTATCCGCGTGACGAGGTCCTCGGTCGCGCGCTGTTTCTCCTCCTCGCGGCGCTTGTCCATCCGCTTCTTGTAGTTCTGGAACTCCGCCTGCTTGCGCTTGAGCTTGTCTTCGAGTTCCTCGGCCTCCGCCTCGAGGTCGTCGACCTGCCCTTCCAGGCTCTCGGTACGGGTCCGGAGCGCCGCGAGTTCCCGGGCGACGTCCTCGGGGTCGGACTCGGCGACGCGGTCGACCAGGTCCTCGTCGACCGGTTCGTCCGTCCCGGTCACGTCGTCGAGGTCGATGTCGTCGGCGTCGACGTCGTCGGGGGCCGCTTCCACCTCGACGTCCTCGGGAGCGTCCTCGCTCGACGGGGTCTCCTCCTCGGCGGCGTCCTGCTCGGTCATACACGACAGGAGTCGTCACACGAATAAAAGGATTCAGAAACGTCACGGCCCCATGGCGAACGCGTCGTCGTCGTACCGGAACTGCGTCCGGTAGTCGTCCCACTCGTCCAGTTCCCGCAACCGGTACCTCGCGAACGGCGGGTTCCGCACGAGTTCGAGTTCGACGAGCCGCTGCCGCACCGGTTCGTAGAGCTCGGCCCACGCGAGGGTGTCGAGCCGCTCTTCCGGTGCACGCTCGTCCGGCGTGAAGCTCACGCCGTCGTCCGTGCGCTCGATGTGGCCGTACTGGTACCGGGTCCAGACGGTGTACTCGTCGAACGGGACGCTGTCGGTCGGCGGCGGCGACCGGCGGTACTGGGCTTTGAACCGCTGGTGGTCCTCGCCCCCGCCCCAGAACAGCCCTCTGGTGAGCATCTTGACGCGGCGCTCGGTGTCGACGCCGCAGTTGTAGATGACCCGGGCGTTCGTGAACTGGCGGCTCCGGAACGTCTCGGCGACGTCCTCGGCGTAGTAGCGGTCCTCCTCGTACTGGTACGGGAGCGGGGTCCGCGCCGCCCGCTGGAGCACGGTCCCTATCTCCTCGCCCCGGCGGAGGTCGTCGTGCGGTCCGCTGCCCCGCCACGTCCGCGGGTCCGTCTCGTCCGGGTCGACCCACCGGTCCATACCGAGCGTAGCCCTCGCAGGCGTATAGGTGTTGGTTCGGTTACCGGTCGCTCACAGGACGAGCGAGACCACCATGAGCACGAGGAAGATGACGACGAGTAGCTTCGCGATGCTCATGCTCAGGCCGGCGATACCACGGAACCCGGCCAGTCCGGCCACGACTGCGAGGACGAAGAAGACGAGCGCGTACTCTAAGAACTCGCCACTGAACTGGAGCGGTACCGTGGCGATAGAACTGGCCATACCGAACGTACGGACCCGGCCGAACATTGTTACCGGGCTGATAATGAGCGGTAATCTCGTCGTTAATCGGTCCCCCGCCGGTATGCTGGCAATAGCTAACCGCCGACGGCCACCGAACGGCGTATGGACGCCACCGACCGGCCGGCGACGCTCCGTGAGACGGGACGCCGGGTCGTCGCCGTCGGTCGGGAGATGGACTTCGGCCTGACGGCGGCGGCGCTCGCGTACTACGGACTGGTCGCGCTGGTCCCCGCCACCGTCCTCGCGACGGTCGCCGTGACCGCCGTCTGGGGCGAGGCGGTCGCGGATGCGCTCGTCACCGCGGCGGGCGAGACACTCTCCCCGGCGGGCACGCGGTTGCTCCGGGACGCCGTCACGGGCGCGGCCGGTCGGTGGCAGGCCTCGCTCGGGAGCGCCGTCGTCCTCGTCTGGGGCGTCCTCCGACTGTTCCGGGGGCTCGACGCCGCACTCGCCCGGGTGTACCGGACGGAGTCCTCGGTCGGCGGTCGGTTCTCCAGCGGCATCCTCGCGATGCTGGGCGTCGGCGGGGCCGTCGCCGTCATCCTCGGCGCCCGCCTCCTCGCCGACGCCACGGGCGCGACCGCGACCGGCCCGGCGGGAGCGCTGGTGCGGGTGGTCGTCGTCGCCGTCCTCCTCTGGCCGCTGTACTACACGCTCCCCGACGCGGACCTCGCCGTGACCGAGGTGCTCCCCGGCACCGTCCTCGCCGCCGGCGGATGGGAACTGCTCCGCATCGCCTTCGACCTCTACCTCGCCGTCGGGTCGCGCACGGTCTCTGGCCTGCTCGGTGCCGTCGTGCTGTTCGTGACGTGGCTGTTCTTCGGGAGCGCCATCGTCCTCGCCGGCGGGGTCCTCAACGCCGTCCTCGCCGGGCGCCGGTGACGCCGCGAAACCGTTATCGGCGGGCCCGCCGAACCGCCGTCCGTGCTGGAGTTGACCTTCGAGTCGGGCACCGTCCGACTCGACGGGGACCCGCCACCGGACCTGCCGGGCGTCGAGCGCGACGACCGCTCGAAGAGCGCCCGCGCCCCCGCCCACCGCTACGCAGACGTCCGGGCCGCGCTGGACACACGGGGGGTCGACTACACCGACCGCGTCCTCGATACGGCACCGCTCTCGCTCTCGACGACGTACGACCTGCGCGAGTACCAGCGGGCGGCGCTGTCGGCGTGGCGCGAGGCCGGTGACCGTGGCTGTCTGGAACTCCCGACCGGGAGCGGGAAGACCGTCGTCGGCATCGCGGCGATGGTGGCCCTGGACACGCCGACGCTCGTCGTCGTCCCGACCATCGACCTGCTGGAGCAGTGGCAGCGCGAACTCGAACGGGAGTTCGACCGCCCCATCGGCCGGCTGGGCGGCGGCGAGCAACGCGTCGAGTCGGTCACCGTCGCCACCTACGACTCGGCGTACCTCCGGGCCGACGAACTGGGCGACCGGTTCGGCCTCGTCGTCTTCGACGAGGTCCACCACCTCGGCGGCGAGGGGTACCGCGACATCGCCCGACTGCTGGCCGCGCCGGCCCGGATGGGTCTCACGGCGACGTTCGAGCGCCCCGACGGCGCCCACGAGGTCGTCGAGACGCTCGTCGGCCCCCTCGTCTACGACCTCTCGGTCGACGACCTCGCCGGCGACCACCTCGCGGACTACGACATCAAGCGCGTCGCGGTCGAACTCACCGACGACGAACGGGAGCGCTACGAGGCCGAACAGGGGACGTTCACGGACTACCTGCAGCGGTCTGACATCCAGTTGCGCTCGGGGAGCGACTACCAGGAACTGGTCAAGCGCTCGGGCACCGACCCCGCCGCCCGCGAGGCCCTGCTGGCGAAGCAGCGCGCCCGGGAGGTGATGATGAACGCCCAGCGGAAGGTCGACCGACTGGCCGACATCCTCGACCGACACCGGGGGGACCGCGTCATCGTCTTCACCGCCTACACGGACCTCGTCTACCGCCTCTCCGAGCGGTTCCTCCTGCCGGCCATCACCCACGAGACGGGGGCGAGCGAGCGCCGCGAGATTCTGGAGCGGTTCCGCGAGGGCACCTACTCCCGGG
Organism: Haloarcula sp. MBLA0163; assembly: GCF_055632435.1. Lineage (NCBI taxonomy): Archaea > Methanobacteriati > Methanobacteriota > Halobacteria > Halobacteriales > Haloarculaceae > Haloarcula > Haloarcula sp. MBLA0163. The sequence continues at coordinate 2,035,674 of NZ_CM145745.1, read as the reverse complement.
TGGTGACCGCGAACGTCCTCGACGAGGGCGTCGACGTCCCCGACGCGAACGTCGCCGTCGTCCTCTCGGGGAGCGGGAGCGAGCGGGAGTTCACCCAGCGACTCGGGCGCATCCTGCGCCCGAAAGACGACGGCGGACGGGCGCTCCTCTACGAACTCGTCACCGAGTCGACGGCCGAGGAGCGCGTGGCCCGCCGGCGCCGGTAGCGCTCGCACTCTCGGGGGCCGGCCGTCGGTAGGTCGACCCACGGCCGCATAGGAGCCGCATAAATAACGGGGTACGGTGGGTTGACCGAGACGGATGCAGTCGGTTTTCTCTCTCGGCTCGACGGTCGCGCGGAGGCGCGAGCGGTGCGACTGATACAGATACGGGTCGAAGACGAGGACCTCGCGACGGTGCGGGAGGTCCTCGACGACCGCGAGATAAGCTACGTCCAGACGGACGAGGAGAGCGCCGACGGCGAGGCCTCGCTCCTCCAGTTCCCCATCCCACCGGAGGCCGTCGACGAGGTGTTCGAGGAACTGGAGGCGGCGGGGCTGGACCCCGACCGGTACGCCGTCGTCGCCACCGCGGAGACGGCCAGGCCGGACCAGTCCGTCGCCGCGGAGGACCACGAGGACCGCATCTCCCACGACGAACTGCGGGGCCGGGCGGTCGGGATGAACCCCGGCGTCGTGACCTACTACGGGATGACCGTCCTGAGCGCGGTGGTCGCGACGGCTGGCCTCCTGCTGGACTCGCCGGCCATCGTCGTCGGGTCGATGGTCATCGCGCCGCAGGTCGGGTCGGCGCTCATCGCCGCGGTCGGGACGACGCTGGACGACCGACCGCTGGTACGGGAGGGGTTCCGCGACCAGATACTCGGCCTCTTACTGGCCGTCGTGAGCGCGGCCGCGTTCGGGGTCGCCGTGCGGAACGTCGGATTCGTCCCCGGTCAGTTGCGCGTGACGACGGTCCAGCAGATTGCCCAGCGCATCTCGCCGGGCTTTCTCTCGCTGGCCGTCGGGCTGTGTGCAGGCGCTGCCGGCGCGGTCGGGCTGGCGACGGCGCTCCCGGTCTCGCTCGTCGGCGTGATGATTGCCGCGGCGCTCATCCCGGCCGCGGCCGCCGTCGGCGTCGGCATCGCCTGGGGCCTCCCGGCGGTGGCGCTCGGCGCTGGCATCCTCCTGCTGGTGAACGCCGCGTCCATCAACCTCACCGGCTTCCTCGTCCTCTGGGGCCTCGGCTTCCGACCCCGGGACTGGCCCGACGGCCGCCCGTCGCTGGGCACGGCGCGCAGGTACGCCCCGACGGCGATGGCGCTGCTCGTCCTGCTGGCGACGTTCGCCGGCGCGAGCACGGTGACGGTGCGACAGATGCAGGTCGAGACGTCGGTCAACGACGCCGTCGAGGAGGTGCTGGCGGAGGCGGCGTACGAGGACCTCCACCTGCTTTCGGTCCGGACCCGATTCGGCGGCGTCAGCGTCTACCGACTCGACCGCGAGGTATCCGTGGAGGTGAGTCGGCCCGACGACGCGGCCTATCCGTCGTTGGCCGACAGGCTGGCGGCCGAAGTAACCGAGGCCATCGACGAGGAGACGACCGTCGAGGTGACGTTCGTCGATCGGCAGGCTTCCGCGTCGTAGCGCGACTACGCCGTCGGCCGGGCCGTCGCCGTCGGGTCGCCGGCGTCGCTGCACCGCCCGAGCGACACGCGGCGTTTTTGTCCGTCGCCGCCGGAGTGGGTGACGTGCTGACGAAGGACCTCCTGCGCGTCTCGCGGGCCGGCGGCGGCTACCACCCGCAGTTCGTCGACGACGCTCGGGAGCGACTCGCCGCCCGCGTCCTCGGCGTGTATCAGGGCCACGTCGGCGAGACGCGGGCCGACCTGCAGGCGGCGCTGACCGACCTCGAGGGCGAGGCCGAGGACTTCAAACTCGTCCGCGGGTTCGCGAAGCTCGTCGAACGGGAGGCCACCTTCGAGACGCGGGCGGCGGTCCCGCCGGAGCGGGCGCGACGACGGGTGTTCGAGGCCGCAGAGGCCGTCGGCGTCGTCACCGAAGCGGAGCGACGCGAGGCCCTCGACCGGGCGGCGGACAGGCTCGGCGTGGACGCCGAGGCCACGGCGGCCGCCCTGTACGCCGACCTGGAGGACCGGCAGGTGCTCACCGACGTCGACTCGCGCTGGACACCGGCCGACCTCGTCACGCAGTACAACCTCTCGCTGGCCCAGACGGCGCTGTTCGACGCCACGGAGGTCCGGGTGCGCTCCTCGGACCCGACCACGCTCGTCTCGGCGGTCAAGCGGCTCCGCCTCATGTACGAGATACGGACGACGCCGACGGGCCGGGAGGTGGTCGTCACCGGCCCGGACGCCCTGTTCTCGAACACGCGCCGCTACGGCACGCGCTTCGCTCGCCTCCTGCGGACCGTCGCGCAGGCGAGCGAGTGGGAGCTGACGGCGACGGTCGACGACCGCGGGACGGAGCGCGAACTCCACCTCTCGGACGCCGACGTATCGGTCCCCGGCGTCGACCCGGTGACAGAGGTCACGTACGACAGCGGCGTCGAGGCCGACTTCGCCGCCCGGTTCTCGGCGCTGGGGCTGGACTGGCGGCTGGTCCGCGAACCCGAACCGCTCGAGGCGGGCGAACACGTCGTCGTCCCCGACTTCGCCTTCGAGTGGGCGCCGGGCGGCGACGGAACGGTGCGAGACACCACCGACCCCGACGCCCCGTTCCGCGTCTTCTTCGAGGTGATGGGCTTCTGGACGCCGGAGTACGTCGCGAAGAAGCTCGACCGCCTCGCCGCGATGGCGGGCGTCGAGATGCTGGTCGCCGTCGACGAGTCGCTGGGCGTCGGCGAGGCCATCGAGGCCAGCGACCACCGCGCGATCCCGTACTCCGGGACGGTCCGGGTCAAGGACGTCCGGGACGTCCTCCGGCCCTACGAGGACGAACTGGTCGCCGAGAGCGCGGCGGACATCCCCGACGAACTGCGGCCCGACGCCGACGTGGTGTCGCTCGCGGCGCTCGCCGAGGAGTACGGCGTCAGCGAGGAGGCCGTCGAGGACAAGACGTTCCCGGCCCACGAGCGCGTCGGCCGCACGCTGCTTCGACCGACGGTGCTCGAGGACCTCGGCGACGAAATCGAGGCCGGGATGGCCCTCTCGGACGCGGCGACCGTCCTCGAGGGGTACGGCGTCGACGACGACAGCGCCGTCCTCGCACGCCTCGGCTACCGCGTCGAGTGGGAGGGACTGGGCGGCGGGACCGTCCGAGAGCGCGAGGGCTGAGGCGGGGTAAGGCCGACCCCGCGCTCGGCTAACACCGGCCTACCTCGCCGCGTCGGCGATAGCCGAAGCATAGCTAAGCCGTCGCTCCCTCGACTGGGGACCGCATGACAGCAGTCAAGATAGTCACGGTACTGGGCACGTCCACGGAGTCGTGGGAGGACGCCGCCCGCGAAGCGGTCGCACAGGCCAGCGAGACCATCGAGGACATCCACGGGGTCGAAGTCGAGGACTGGACGGCCAACGTCGAGGACGGACAGATAACGGAGTACAAGACCACCGTCGAGGTGGCGTTCCCCGTCCACCACCAGCAGTGACCTAGTCGTCGAGGTCCCGCCGCCGCCCTTTCGGGACCTGCGAGCGGAGTTCGCCGTAGACGTACAGGCCGACGCCGACGGGTTCGGTTCGCCCCGCGAGGTCGTGGGTGACGACGAGATACCCCCAGTCGCCCTCCCAGTCGAGCTCCTGGTCGTGGCCGGCGGCGAACGCCGTCGCCTCGCCCTCGGAGAGGTGGACGACGTTCTCCGTGGCGCGGTCGCCGAACCGCTGGACGGCCTCCAGCGTCGGCTTCCAGTGTTCCTGCCGCGTCCGGAGGAACGTCATCCCCAGTCCCTCGACGTCGACGGGCGACGGCGGGTCGCCGCGGTAACACCATATCTTCCCGGCCCCGCGCTCCCAGAAGGTGTGGTCGGCGAACGTCTCCCGTGGGACGCCGAAGCGGTCCGCCCAGAAGTCCAGCACCTCCTCGCGGGTCGCCCGCCCGTCGTCCTCGCGCTCGGCTGCCGTTGCGGGCAGGCGGGTGAACTGCGTGCTGTCGTTGCTCATCCCGTCACCTCCAGTTTCGCACAGAAGAACCCGCCCGTGTCGTTGTGGTGCGGGTAGATGCGTTTGGCCTTCGCTACGCTCGGGTCGAACGCCTCGTCCTCCCACTCGGTGACGCCCTCGCGGTGGGTCAGGTCGAGGTCGTAGTCGACGACGCTGCAGTCCTCCTCGGCCAGCGCGTAGTCGAGCACCGCTTCGTTCTCCTCCGGGGCGAACGTACACGTCGAGTAGACGACGGTGCCGCCCGGTTTCGTCGCCTGCACGGCCCGCGTGAGGATGCCCTTCTGGACGCCGGCGATGCCCTCGACGTGCGAGAGCGACCAGTCGTCGAAGGCGTCGCGGTTCTTCCGGATGGTCCCCTCACAGGAACAGGGGACGTCGACGAGCGCGCGGTCGTACTCGGCGCCGCCGAAGGGCTTCAGCGAGTGGTTGCGGCCGTCCTCGTGGGTGACGGCGACGTTCGTCGCGCCCAGTCGCTCGGTGTTCGACCGGAGCGCAGAGATGCGCCCGAGGTTGTTGTCCGTCGCCACCACCTCGCCGGTGTCGTCCATCTGGGCCGACAGCTGGGTGGTCTTCGTCCCCGGCGCGGCGCAGGCGTCCCACACCCGCTCGCCGGGCTGAGCGTCGAGGACGGTGGCCGGTACCGCCGACACCTCCTCCTGTCCGTGAATCCACCCGTGGAAGTACGGCCAGTTCCGCCCGGGCGAGTCCTCGGGCAGGACGAACAGCAGGTCGTGCCAGTCCACCGGGTCGTAGGCGACGCCGGCCTCGTCCAGAGCCGTCCGTACGTCCGCGACGGTGGCCTTGAGGGTGTTGACCCGTATCGCCGACGGGAGGGGGCGGTCGCAGGCCGCCCGGAACGCCGCCCAGTCGTCGACGATGGGGCGATACCGTTCGATGGGTTCCATTGGAACGGGGTTCGGCGGGAGTCTGTTTGTGGGTTTCGAAGCTGTGGACGGCGTCTCGACGGGCCGACGCCTCGGTTCCTCGCCCGGACTCGGCCCCCAGTAGCCATGCCTTTCAAGCGTACGGCGGTCCTGTCTCCGGGTATGGCACACGTACAGGTCCATCGGGACGACGTCGAACTCGACGAGCCGACGCTCGTCGAGGGGCTCCCAGGGGTGGGACTGGTCGGCAAGATAGCGGCCGACCATCTGGTCGACGCCTACGACATGGTCCACTACGGGACGGCCCACTGCGAGGGTCTCCCGGAGATTGCGGTGTACAGCGAAGGCGACCCGACGGTCAAGGCGCCGGTCCGCATCTACGCCGACGAGGAGCGCGACCTGCTGGTCCTCCAGAGCGACGCGCCCGTCTCGCCGTCGGCCGCAGAGGAGTTCGCCACGTGCATGGTCGGGTGGTTCGTCAGCCACGACGTGACGCCGATATTCCTCAGCGGAATGCCCGCGGAGAAGGACGGCGACGTGCCGTCCGTCTACGGCATCGCCACCGGCGACGGGGCGGCCCTGCTGGAGGAGGCCGAGGTGAGCGCACCCACGGAGTCCGGCGCCGTCACCGGGCCGACGGGGGCGCTGGTCCACGAAGCCCAGCGCGTCGGCCTGACCGGCGTCGGCCTCGTCGTCGAGGCCGACCCGCAGTTCCCCGACCCGGAGGCCGCCCGCGCGCTCCTGAACACCGCCATCGGCCCGCTCGGCTCGTTCGAGGTCGACACAGAGGCGCTCGTCGAACAGGCCGAGGAGATAGGACAGGCCAAAGAACGGCTGGCCGAACAGATGCGCGAGGCCGACGAGGAGAGCACGAGCGCGCGACCGCTGGGGATGTATCAGTAATGGTGGACGCCGACACACTCGAACGCGGGGGTATCGTCCTCGCCGCCGTGGTCCTCGCGGTGCTGCTGGGCTGGGTCGTCTTCGTCGCCATCCCCGACGACTTCGCCGAACTGGTCGGCGTCCTGTTGGTGCTGGCGACGGTGGTCGTCGCCGCCCGCTTCGGGAGCAACGTCGCCGGCTCGGTCGTCCCGGCCCACAACGTGGCGGAGGTCGCCGTCGAGGGCCCCATCTCGCGGGACGGCGGTGGCGGCATCACGAGTCCGCCGGTCGGCGCCAGCGCCGACGACGTGGTCGAGCAGATAGAGCGGGCCGACGAGGACACGGGCGCCGATGCCCTCCTGTTGAAGCTCAACACGCCCGGCGGCGAGATCGTCCCGAGCGAGGACATCCGCCTCGCCGCCGAGCGGTTCGACGGCCCGACCGTCGCCTACGCCACCGACGTCTGTGCCAGCGGCGGCTACGACATCGCCGCCGGCTGTGACGAACTGTGGGCGCGGGAGGGCTCTATCGTCGGCTCTATCGGCGTCATCGGCTCCCGCGTCAACGCCAAGGACCTCGCCGACCGCGCCGGCCTCTCCTACGAGCAGTTCACCGCCGGCGAGTACAAGGACGCCGGGACGCCGCTGAAGGAGATGACCGAGGCGGAGCGCGAGTACCTGCAGGGCATCGTCGACGACTACTACGACCAGTTCGTCGAGACCGTCGCGGAGGGCCGCGACATGGACGACGAGACCCTCAGGGAGACCGAGGCCCGCATCTTCCTCGGGAGCGAGGCCCACGAACGGGGCCTCGTCGACGACATCGGCACCCGCGCGGACGTCGAGGACCGCCTCGAAGCACGCCTCGGCGAGGCGGTGACGGTCGCCGAGTTCGAACCCCAGCGAGGCCTGATGGGGAAACTCCGCAGCGGCGCCCAGCGCGTCGCCTTCGCGCTCGGCGCTGGTCTCGCCAGCACCGTCGACGGCGACGTCGACGGCCTCTCCTTCCGCCGCTGAGGGTCGCGAGGGTTTTTTGTTCCGGGCCCCTCTCTCGGGTACTGTGACCACGCTGGTGGTGTGTATCGACCGGGACAGCCCGGTAGCGGACGAGTGCCCGGTGGTCGGCAGCGACGCCGTCGAGTCGATGATCACCGAGACCGGTATCGTCGACCCGGAGGACAGTCGCATCAACTGCCTGCTGGAGGGCCTCCGCGTGGCCGACGACCTCGAAGCCGACGGGGACGACACCGTCGTCGCGGTGGTCGGCGGCGGCGGGGACTCGGTGGGGACCGACCGCAAGATAGCCGACCAGACCGACGACCTCGTCGCCGAGTACGACCCCGACTCCGCGGTCGTCGTCGTCGACAGCGCCGACGACGAGCGCCTCGTCCCGATAATCGAGAGCCGCGTCCGGGTCGACGCCGTCGACCGCGTCGTCGTCCGGCAGGCCCGCGACATCGAGTCCACCTACTACCTGCTCAAGCAGTTCCTCGCCGACGAGGAGCTCCGCAAGACGGTGCTGGTCCCGCTGGGACTCGCGATGCTCGCCTTCCCGGTCCTGCTCATCGTCGCCGACAGCACCACCATCGCCGTCGGCGCCATCGCGGCGGCCTTCGGCGTGTTCCTCATCTACAAGGGGCTGGGTATCGACACCTACCTCTCGCGCCTGCCCGGCCAGATACGGGAGGCGCTGTACTCCGGGCAGGTGTCGCTCGTCACCTACGTCGTCGCCGCCGGCCTCTCGGTCGTCGGCGTGTTCGCCGGTGTGCTGGAGATATCGTCGGTCGCGTCGACCAGTCCCTTCATCCTCGGCAACCGGTTCCTCTTCGAGAGCGTCCCGTGGCTGACCGCGGCGGCGCTCGCGGCCTCGCTCGGACGCCTGCTGGACGAACTCCTCCAGCGCGAGGGCGTCCGCAACGCGTACGTGAACCTCCCGTTCGGTGCGGTCGCCGTCGGCCTCGTCGTCCGCGGCTTCTCCGCGTACTTCCTCGAACGGGCCGGCGTCTTCGACGCCTTCCGCGTGCCCGCGATGGACTTCGGTATCGTCGAGGTCAACAGCTTCCCGATGGAGGCCGGGACCCGCCTGGCCATCTTCATCCTCGCCGGCATTCTCATCAGCCTCGTCGGCGTCCGCGTCGCCGCCTACGTCAGCCAGTCCGACATCGAGCAGGAACTGGTCGAATAGACAGCGATTTAGGCCGCCGCAGGCTACGGACGAGCATGACAGACGGCGCGTGGGTCTCGCTGTTCTCCGGCGGCAAGGACTCCTCGTGGGCGCTGTACCGGGCCCTCGAGCGCGGCTACCCCGTCGAGCGACTGGTGACGGTCCACCCCGAGGGCGACTCCTACATGTACCACGTCCCGGCGACGCATCTGGCCTCGCTGGCCGCCGAGAGCATCGGCATCCCGCTCCTGGAGGTCGAACCCGACGACTTCGGGGCCGACGACGTCTCGGACTCGGGACAGCAGGGCGACGAAGAACTCGAACCGCTGGAGGCCGCGCTGCGGGACCTCGACGCGGACCTGCCGGACGGCGTCGGCGGCCTCACCGCCGGGGCCGTCGAGAGCGAGTACCAGACCACCCGCATCGAGGCGATGGCCGAACGGCTCGAAGCGAACGTCTTCGCCCCGCTCTGGCAGGAGGACCCCCGTGACCTCGCGGACGCGATGCTCGACGCCGGCTTCGAGATTCGCATCATCCGCGTCGCCGCCTACGGACTCGACGAGTCGTGGCTCGGCCGCCGCCTCGACGCCGACGCGCTCGACGAACTCGAGGCGCTCAACGACGAGTACGGCGTCCACATCCTCGGCGAGGGCGGCGAGTTCGAGACGCTGGTGACGGACGGCCCTCACATGGACCGGCGCATCGCGTTGGAGTACGAGACGGAGTGGGACGGGACGCGGGGAACGCTCAAAATCGAGGACGCGTGGCTGGAGTGATGCCAACCGGCCACGAGTGAGTCGTGCGAACGAGTGGCCGGCCTTTTTAGCGTAGATTTTTCGAGGAGCGGTTCCCGCAGCGCCGTCGGCGCGAGGAAACCCGACGACGAAAAAGGTACGGCAGGGGAGTTCGAGACGCTAGTGACCGACGGCCCGCACATGGACCGGCGCATCGCGTTGGAGTACGAGACGGAGTGGGACGGGACTCGTGGCACTATCGTCGTCGAGGACGCGTGGCTGGCCGAATAATCGCTACGCCGCACCCGTCTCTCGTTCCTGCGCCCACTCCAGCACTGGCAGGAGCCGTTCGGCCAGTTCCGCGCCGTCGTCGGTCAGTTCGTACTCGACGCGCGGCGGAATCTCGTCGTACTGCTCTCTGGTGAGCAGGCCGGCGTCCTCCAGCGCGTCCAGCCGGGCCGACAGCGTCGACGTACTCGCCTCCGGCACGTGGTCCTCCAGCGTCCCGAACCGGACCGTCCCGTGGACGGCGACGACGCAGACGACGTCCATCACGTACTTCCGGCCGAGCAGGTCCAGCACGTCCGAGAGCAGGCAGTAACACCGGGGGTCGTCGGTGGCACAGTCGAATCCTTCCATAGCTTCGTCTCCGTGGACTTGCTCTGATACTTTGGACTTCACAGCTTAATAACTTCGCATCGCAAAGTCAAGGCGCAATGTCCGACGACACCATCGACGCGGACGCGCTCGGTCTGGAACTGGACCTCGATAGCTTCGCCCTCCCGCCGGACGTGGCGGCGAACCTCGGGACGCTGTTCGGGTCGGACCCGCCGGAGACCGGTGCGGAGTGGGTCGCGGAGATGCGGGCGACGAAGCGGGAACTGGACGGGCGGAACCCGACGGTCGACGACCTGTGCACGACCGACGACGGCCTGCACGCGTTCGTCGGGACCGACTACCGGCAGGAGTACGTCTGCGTGCTGGACCCGCTCGTCGTGCCGTTCCTGCGCGACGAACCCGGGACGGTCCGGTCGACGACGCCCGAGCGCGGCGAGACGGTCGAAGTCGGCGTCGCGCCGGACGGCATCGCCCGCTCGCACGCGGACGCCGTCGTCTCCATCGGCGTCTCCGACCACGTCGACCCCGACGCGGACCCGACGCTGGAGCGCATCTACCGACAGGTGTGTGGCTACGTCCACGTGTTCGCCGACGACGAGGAGTACGAGGCGTGGGCCGCGGACGTCGACGCCGCGACGACGAGCGTCCCCGTCGCGACGGGCGTCGCGCTGGCGGGCGCACTGGCGACGACGCTGTTCGATACGGCGGCCTGAGAAGCGGCGACGGGTCAGTTCCCGTTGGTCAACTGGGTGTGCGCGCCGATGAGCGCGCCGGCGAGGTCGAGGCTCTCGATGTGGGTGTCCTTGTCGATGATGGAGTTGCGGATGTCGGCATCGACGATGGTCGCGTTCGGGAACACGACCGTGTTGTCCAGACTGGAGTTGACGACCTCCGCCCCGGAGAGGACGTGGACGTTGTCCCCCAGCGTCGTGTTCTCGATGGTGGCGTCCTCGGCGACGACGTTCTCGCCGTCGAGCTCCCAGCCGACGGCCTCGAGGTAGCTCTCGGGGGTGCCGATGTCGTACCAGGCCTCGTCGAACGTGAACGAGCGGACGGTGCCGTTCTGGACGAGCCACTGGATGAACCAGCCGGGTTCGTCGGGGTTGTTCCCGCCCGAGAGGTACTCGTCGAAGCGGATGGCGTCGGCCGGGAAGGCGTAGCAGGCGATGGAGACGAGCGTGCTCTTCGGATCGTCGGGCTTCTCCTGGAAGTCGACGACCTCGTCGCCGGCCGTCTCGATGAGGCCGTAGGACTTGGCCTTCTCCAGGGACCCCACGTCGTAGGCCGCGAGCGTCGGGTCGCCGTACGATTCGAAGCGGTCGATGAACTCCGAGATGTCGAAGCTGATGAGGTTGTCGCCGGCGACGACCAGGAGGTCCTCGTCGCCGAGGCCCTCCCGGTCGACGAGTTGGGCCAGCGCCCCGACGACGCCGAACTTCTCGTCCTCCTCCGTGGTGTCCTCGACGGTGAGCGAGACGTGCTCGTACCCGCTCTCGGCGAGGTGGGCCTCGAAGTCGTCGGCGAACCGCTCGTTCGTGCTGACGAAGATGTCCGTGATGCGGTCGTCGGACTCCAGGTCCGAGAGGATGCGGTCGATGACGGTCGAGTCGCCCACCGGGAGGAGCATCTTGGGCCGGTGTTTCGTGACCGGCCACAGCCGCGTCGCGTACCCACCGGCGAGGACTATCGCTTTCATACCGGGGGCGACACCACCGACGGACAAGTTCCTTTTCATCTGACGGCACCGGTCCATTTATCGGCGTCGGCGGGAACGTCCCACGTATGACTGGGGACGACGGCACGCAGGACGCGGGTGGCGAGGACGCGACGGCCGACGACACGTTCGACTCGGCACTGGCCGAGACGGCCGCCGAGCAGGGGGAGAACGTCATCGACAAGATAAACCACGTCAACGTCGAGCAGAAGCTCGACGACCTCCGGGCGATGTACGAGGTGCCGGTGACCGAGGAGACGTACGAGCTCTCGGCCGGCGAGTACGCGGAGGTGTTCGCCGCGACGGACAGCACGGGGTACGACGGCAACAGCGTCGCCTTCCTCGTCCGTGACGGGGAGACGTTCCCGGAGCTGAGCGAGAACATCCCGGAACAGGCCGGCCACGACACGCGGGACCGCGTCCTGATGGTGCTGGGTCGCGGGGCCGACCTGTGGGCGCTCCCGGGCGGCGGACAGGGCCAGGAGTACGAGTCCATGCAGGGGACGACGCTCCGCCGCATGGCCGAGCAGACGAGCGTCCGCGGGACCATCGAGGGCGTGGAAGAGGTGTTCCACCGCAAGTACTACCCGGAGACCGACGCCGAAGGGTCGGTCCACACGCTCGACGTCTACTTCCGCGCGGAGTACGCCAGCGGGGCGATAGACGTTGACGAGTCCGAACTCGTCGGCGCGGCGTGGTTCGCGGAGCCGCCGGAACACATGACCGAGGGCGCCGAGCGGCTCTGGGAGCGGTTCCTCGAAGCGCGCGACCGGGGCGACGAACGCGACGGCGAGACGGCGGCCGACGAGGCCTGACCGCGCCCGTTCAGTGCTCGACGAACTCCACGAGGACGCCCCCGGTCGACTGCGGGTGGCAGAACGCGACGTCGTGGCCCCACGCCCCCGCTCTGGGCGTCTCGTCGACGAGGTCGACGCCGGCGCCGCGGGCGGTCTCTAACGCCGCCGCGATGTCGTCGGTCGCGAGGGCGACGTGGTGGAGGCCGGGGCCGTTGCGCTCTATGTAGCGCGGTATCGCGCCCTGAGCGTCCGGCAGGGGTTCCAGGAGTTCGAAGTAGCCGTTCCCGAGGTCCAGAAACGTCACCCGGAGCCCGTCGAACTCCTCCTCGTGGGCGACCGGGGCGTCGAAGACGGTCTCGTACAGCGCCGCCAGCGTGTCGGTGTCGTCGGTGGCGACGCCGGCGTGGTCGAACTGCATGCGCGACGGTTCGGGCGGGCCGTATTTAACTCCGGTCGCCGGTGGTCCGTCGAACCGCCGCTACTGTCGCAGCGAGAACAGCAACACGAGAAAACCGAGTCCGATGGCGACGGACTCGACGATGTGGACGGCGGTGAGGTCCAGTCCACCGAACTCGAACAGGACCCCCTCGACGAGGACGCCTGCGGTCATGATGGCGAACCCCGCAGTGGCGCTCCGGAGGTACGCCGCACCGGTCCGCCGGTACGCCGCCGCGCTGTAGTAGGTGATTGTCACGCCGAGGGCGAGGACCACCAGTCTGGCTCCCGTCAGAACCGCAGTCGAGACCCCACTCACGGCTCGTCACCCCGTTCGGAGAGGTCACGGTTGCCACCGTAGAGCGCGTACAGGATGAACACCATCCCCACAGCGACGATAGCCGTCTGAATCGTCCCGGCATCGAATATCGAGAACCCTACGACGTCGTACAACACGCCTTCGAGGACCGCACCGACGCTGATGAACACGAACCCGATAGCGACGTACAGTAGCGGGCTCATCCGGCTCCGCTGGTACGCCCGGTACGCCTGATACGCGATGGCGATACCGAGGGCGGTCGTGACGAGTTTGGCGATGACGAGTTCGATGTGCATGGTCAGTCGTTACGCATTTCGGTCCAGATACGAGCAAACCGGTCGGCAGCGTCTTCCTCTACCTCGATGCGGACGTCGAAGCCGTCCCCGTCGAGATGGACGTCGACTCTGTCGAGGACGGCCTCGTACTCGTTGTAGTGGTGCCCGTCAGGGTCGACGTGAGTCCGCTCGACGAGGAACCCCCGGTCCAACAGGTCGTTCACCCGCCGGGAAACGGTCGCCCGGGAGATGTCACACTCCTCGCTGAGTTCTTTCCCGGACTTCGGGCTCGTCCGCGTGGCTTCGAGTATCGCCCGGGAGTAGTCGTCGTCGAGGACGGCGAAGACGTCCGCCGGGGCGTAGTCCGGGCTCACATACGACAGTTGCACGAGTGTGGTATAAAAATGACCGCCGGTTTGCAGGCCCAGCAAATCGCCGTCTGGGGCTTTATCCTACCCCGTCGTAGCTCCGACTGTATCCCACCATGACGACCCAACGTCTCTCCCGACGACAGGTGATTCGTGCGGCAGCCGTCGGTGCGTTCGCACTCGCTGGCTGTTCGCAGACCGGTGGACAGCAACCAGTGGAAGAATCGACGACTGCACACAGCGAGAGCGAACACACCGAAGAGAGCCACACTGAGTCGGGCGACCACGCCGACTCCCACAGCGAGACCGAACACATCGAGGAGGGCGGCCACCACGACGGGAGCGACGATGGGCACATGCACGAGGCAGCGAGCGAACCCACCGACACGGCGGACGTAGCGATGCAGACCACCGAGGACGGCTACCACTTCGCGCCGCACGTCGTCCGCGTCCACGAGGGTGGGACCGTCACCTTCGTCAACGAGAGCGGGTCGCACGCGTCGGCGGCCTATCACCCCGACAACGACAAACCACGACTCGTCCCCGAGGGTGCGGCGTCTTGGGACAGCGGCATCATAAGCGGCGACGGTGCAGCGTTCGAACACACCTTCCAGACGCCCGGCGTCTATCACTACTACTGCGAACCCCACGAGTCCCTCGGGATGGTCGGCACGGTCATCGTCGGCGACCCCGACCCCCACGACCAACCTGCGCTCGAGGAACCGCCCGAGTCACTCCCCGAGGAGACGCGACACAAAATCGAGACGCTCAACGACCGCTGTAACGAGATTCTCGGGCACACCCACTGAGAGGGCCCCGACTCACTCCTCGCGCAACCGTTCGAGCCGCCGCTCGTACTCCTCGTCGCTCAGGTCGCCGCGGGCGTACGCCTCGCGCAGTTCCGCGACGGCCGCGTCACGGCCGCCGTCGCCGCCGGCGACCGCCCGATAGACGAGGTAGCCGAGGCCGACGATGGCGGCGAGGAACAGCAGCTGGAACAGGAGGCCGACGAGCCACAGCCACCCCGTACCGGCCCCGCCCCACATCCCGCCACCGCCCCACATGCCGCTCCCCATCATCCCGTAGCCCATCATCCCGAACCCCATGACGAGGGCCGGCAGGAGGAGCAGGGCTCCGAGGGCGAGGAGGACCAGCACCACGAGACGGCTGTCTCGTTCGGTCGCGCTCATCGTCGCACACCTCCGGCGTGTCGGGTCGGGTGCATACCTAGAGGTACACGGGCCTGATTCAATGGCGTTCCTGTTACGATACTGAACAGAGTGGCGGCGGAAATCTTCGATTCGAAAGTCGGCTACATCGAGGAGCCGGGCTGGTACTCGCCGAACACGTCCCGGAGCACGTCACAGATTTCGCCGGTCGTGGCGTACGCTTTCACCGCGTCGACGATGTAGGGCATGAGGTTCTCGTCGCCCGCCGCGGCGTCTGCGAGGTCGTTCAGCGCCGCCTCGACGGCGTCGTCGTCTCGCTCCTCGCGGACGGCGGCGACGTTCTCCTGCTGGGCGGCCTCGACGGCCTCGTCGACCTCCTCGATGTCCTGTTCGCCCTCCTCCTCGACCTCGTACTCGTTGACGCCGACGATGACGCGCTCGCCGGCCTCCTGTTCGCGCTGGCGCTCGAAGGCCACGTCCTGAATCTGACGCTGGACCCACTGGTCCTCGATGGCCCGCCGCATCCCGCCGCGCTCGTCGACCTCCTCGATGAGCGCGCGGGCGTCCGCCTCGAGTTCGTCGGTCAGGGACTCGACGTAGTAGCTCCCGGCGAGGGGGTCGATGGTGTCGGCCGCGCCGGACTCGTGGGCGAGAATCTGCTGGGTGCGCAGGGCGGTCCGGACCGACTCCTCGGTCGGCAGGCCGATGGCCTCGTCTTTTCCGTTGGTGTGGAGGCTCTGCGTGCCGCCGAGCACGGCGGCGAGGGCCTGGTACGCGACGCGGACGACGTTGTTCTCTATCTGCTGGGCGGTCAGCGTCGACCCGGCGGTCTGGGTGTGGAACTTCAACTGCTTGGACTTGGGGTTCTCGGCGTCGAACCGCTCGTCCATTATCTTCGCCCAGAGGCGGCGGGCGGCGCGGAACTTCGCCACCTCCTCTAAGATGTTGTTGTAGGAGGCGAAGAAGAAGGACAGCTGCGGCGCAAAGTCGTCGACGTCCAGTCCCGCCTCGATGGCGGCCTCGACGTACTCGATGCCGTCGCCCAGCGTGAACGCTATCTCCTGGGCGGCCGTCGACCCGGCCTCGCGGATGTGGTAGCCCGAGATGGAGATGGTGTTGAAGTTGGGCACCTCTGCCGCGCAGAACTCGAAGATGTCGGTGATGAGCCGCATCGACGGCTCCGGGGGGTAGATGAACGTGTTCCGGGCGATGTACTCCTTGAGCACGTCGTTCTGGATGGTCCCGCGCAGCTCCTCGCGGTCGACGCCCTGCTTGTCGCCGACGGCGATGTACATCGCCAGCAACACCGCGGCGGGCGCGTTGATGGTCATCGACGTGGACACCTCGTCCAGCGGGATGCCGTCGAACACCGTCTCCATGTCGTCCAGCGAGTCGATGGCGACGCCGGTCTTGCCAACCTCGCCGGCCGCCATCGCGTGGTCCGAGTCGTACCCCATCTGGGTCGGCAGGTCGAACGCCATCGAGAGCCCGGTCTGGCCCTCGTCCAGCAGGTAGTGGAAGCGCTCGTTGGTCTCCTCGGCGGTGCCCATCCCGGCGTACTGGCGCATCGTCCAGAGGCGGCCCCGGTAGCCCGTCGAGTAGACGCCGCGGGTGTACGGCTCCCGGCCCGGGAAGCCCAGGTCCTCCTCGTAGTCGAGGTCGGCGACGTCCTCGGGCGTGTACAGGCGCTGTACCTCGTGCCCCTCGGTGTCCGTCGTGAACGTCTCCTTGCGCTCGCCGAACCGGTCGACGGTCGGCTGGACGTCCTCCTGTTCCCACTCGGCTTTCGCCTCGCGGATCTCGTCCAGCTCGTCGGGGTCGAACATGGGCGAGACGTGGACCGGGGTCGGCTTAAGCGTTCGCGAATCCCTCCCGATTGTTCACGACGGACCGCCGTGTGCCGGGATTTATCTCCCTGCTCCACTGACTCCCGCCCATGGCAATCGAACCCGGAGACGGGGTCTCCATCGAGTACGTCGGCCGGTTCGAGGACGGGAGCGTCTTCGACACCTCGCGACTCGACGTGGCCCGCGAGGAGGGTCTTCTGGACGCACAGGACGCCGACCCGCAGGACTACGCGCCACTTGCGTTCACCGTCGGCGCCGGCGACATCATCGAGGGGCTGGACGAGGCCCTCGTCGGGATGGCAGAGGGCGAGACGGCGACGGTGACGGTCCCGCCGGAGAAGGCCTACGGCGAGGCCGACGAGGAGCGGGTCCGGGAGTACGACCCGGAGACGTTCGAGGCGATGGTCGGCAAGTCGCCGGAGGTGGGCCTCCACGTCGAGGCCGAGAACGGGCTCCACGGGGACGTGACGGCGGTGCGAGACGACGCCGTCGCGGTGGACTTCAACCACGAACTCGCCGGCAAGACGCTGGTGTTCGAGGTCGAAGTCGTCGACGTCAGGTAGCTACCGCCCGGTGTCGTACTTGTAGGTCGCCTCGTCGGGGTCGATACCGAAGTCCTCGGCGGTGTCCTCCGGTTCGGAGTCGACCGGCTCGTGGGCCGAGGCGTTCTTGAACTGCTCGCGCAGGCGCTCGGGCATCCGGAACCGGTCTATCTGGAGGCGCAACGGGACGGCCTCCGGCTGGATGTTCTCCCGCTTGGTCTCCAGTCGCTCCTGTAACCGGTCGGGCAGCTGCTCGGTTTCGATGCGCTCGAAGCCGAACTGCGCGAGGTAGCTGTCGGCGCTGGTCAGCGAGTACACCACGTCGAACCCCTCGTCGCTGGCGTACTCGACGAGTCGCTCGATGATGTGGGCGCCGACGCCCTGGTTGCGCCACTCGGGGAGGACGCCGATGCTCGTCAGCTCGCAGATGCGCTCGGCGTCCTCCGGTTTGTGGATGCGGATGCGGCCGAACCCGGCCTTCTGGTGGTCGTGCTCGTCGATGGCGACCACGTAGTCGCGGGAGCGGAAGGCGGTGTCGTCCAGCCCCATCTCCTCGATTCGGTCCAGCAACCAGACCTCTTCGCGGTTTTTCGCGTCCCGGACGTACATGCGTGGAAGTTCGCCGGCCCCGGTAAAAAGGGTTTGCCGGACACGGACACTGACGCCCCCACGCCGGGCGGGTACGGGCGGCGTGCCGCCGCGCAACTACTTAGTGCGTTGTCAGCGAACCACACGGTATGGCTCCCGAGTCACTCGAAGAACTGGACCACGTCGTCCACGAGCCCTCGCGCGAGTTCGTCGAATCCACCAACGTCTGGCAGTTCATGGAGACCTACGACGTCGAGGACTACGACGCGCTCGTCGAGCGGACGACGACCGACCTCGAGGGCGTCGAGGAGAGCGGCGTCGACTGGTTCTGGGACGAACTGGTCGACTACCTGGGCATCGAGTTCTTCGAGGACTACGACAGCGTTCGCGACGACACCGACGGCCCGCAGTTCACGGACTGGTACCCCGGCGGCGAACTGAACGCCGCCCACAACGCCGTCGACCGGCACGCCGCCCGCGACAACGGCGCCCGGAACCACGTCGCGCTCGTCTGGGAGGGGGAACCCGGCGACGTCCGACAGGTGACCTACCACGACCTCCACCAGCAGAGCAACCGCGTCGCGAACTACCTCGACTCGGTCGGCGTCGGGACCGGCGACACCGTCGGTCTCTACATGCCGATGGTGCCCGAGGTGGCGAGCATCCTCTACGGCTGTCTCAAGGTCGGCGCCATCGCGGTGCCCATCTTCTCGGGGTTCGGCGTCGACGCGACGGCGACGCGCATCGCAGACGCCGGGTGTTCGGTGCTGTTCACCGGCGACGGCTTCTACCGCCGCGGGTCGAAGGTGCACCTCAAAGACACGGCCGACGAGGCCATCAGTGAGGCCGCGGACCTGACCGAGGACGGCGACGCGACGGTCGAACACGTCGTCGTCTACGACCGCATCGGCACCGCCGAGGACCCCACGGACCGAATGACGTGGACCCGGCGCGACCAGTGGTGGGACGAGGCCATCGAGACGCGGTCCGACGGCTACGAGACGAAGTCGCTCCCGAGCGACGCCGAGTCGATGCTGCTGTACTCCTCCGGGACGACGGGCGAACCGAAGGGCATCGTCCACACGCACGCGGGGGCGCTCCTGCAGGCGACCAAGGAGATATACTTCGGCTTCGACCACAAGCCCGGCGACCGCTTCTTCTGGGTCAGCGACATCGGGTGGATGATGGGGCCGTGGACGCTCCTGGGCAACCACGCGCTCGGCGGCACCGTCTTCGTGTACGAGGGTGCCCCGGACCATCCCGACCCGGACCGCTTCTGGGCGATGATAGACCGCCACGACCTGACCGTCTTCGGCGTCTCGCCGACGGCGGTTCGGGCCCTGCGCAAGCGGGGCGACGAGTGGCTGGAGGGCCACGACCTCTCCTCGCTCCGACTGCTGGGGTCGACGGGCGAACCGTGGGACCCGGAGAGCTGGCAGTGGTTCTACGACGAGGTGGGCGGCGGCGAGTGTCCCATCATCAACATCTCCGGCGGCACCGAGATAATGGGCTGTTTCCTGATGCCGATGCCCATCCAGTCGCTGAAGCCCTGTACGCTGGGCGGCCCCGGCCTCGGGATGGACGTCGACATCGTCGACGAGAGCGGCGAGTCCGTCGCGGACACGCACGAACGCGGGTTCCTCGTCGCCCGTGACTCCTGTCCCTCGATGACGAAGTCGCTCTGGAGCGGCGACGAGCGCTACCTCGAGGAGTACTGGTCGACGTGGCCCGACCTCTGGGACCACGGCGACTGGGCCCAGAAGGACGACGACGGCCTCTGGTTCCTCCACGGCCGGACCGACGACGCGCTGAACGTCGCCGGGCGGAAGGTCGGCCCCGCGGAGGTCGAGGGGGCGGCGATGGAGCACCCCGCCGTGAACCAGGCCGCCGCCGTCGGCGCGCCCGACGACACCACGGGGACGGCCGTCGTCCTCTACGCCGTCCTCGAACCCGGTCACGACCCGACCGACTCGCTCCGGGAGGACATCCGGTCGACGGTGGGCGACGAACTCGGCAAGCCGTTCCGCCCGCGGGAGGTGCTGTTCGTCGACGCGTTCCCGAAGACCCAGAGCGGGAAGATTCTCCGCCGGGCCATCGGCGCCGTCTATCGGGACGAGGACCTGGGCGACATGTCCAGCATCGAGAACCCGGCGGCGCTGGACGCCGTGGCCGACGCCCGCTGACCCGGCTCAGTCGGCGGCCCGGTCGACCGTCGACACGTCGAGCGCGAGCAGACGGGGCAGCGACACCGCCGCCAGCGCCAGCTCCGCCCCGCCGGCGACGAGGAAGGCGGCGAGGTAGCCGAACTCGCCGGCGACGAACCCGCCGACGAGGATGCCGGCGAGGAAGCCGACGCTCCCGAAGGCGTTGAAGCCGGCCATCGCCGTCCCGCGGCCGCTCTCCCCGGCGAGGTCGGTCACGAGCGCCATCGTCGCCGGGGCCATCAGCGCCCCGATGACGCCGACGACCACCATGCCGGCGCCGGCCGTCGGGACGGTCGGGGCGAGGCCGACGCCGACGACGGCGAGGCCGTACAGCGACGACCCGGCGACGATGGGGAGGGTCCGGCCGATGCTGTCCGAGAGGACGCCGAAGGGGTACTGGAGCAGCGCGAACGGCGCGAAGAAGAGCGCGAGCATCAGCCCCGTCTCGCCGGGGGTCAGCGCGAACACCTCCCGGAAGTACAGCGTCCCGACGAGGGCGAAGAAGCCGGCGGTGAAGCGGTCGATGAAGCCGAAGGCGTAGGGGATACCCAGCGCCGGCGTCTCGCGGAGTCGCGCCGTCACGGCCGCCAGCCGGCCGTCGGTGGTCGAGGGCGCGCGGTCAGTCACCAGCGTCGCGAGCGCGGCGACGGCAAAGAGGAGGGCGCTGGCGACGTACAGCGGAAGCGTCGGGGAGACGCCGTACAGCTGGCCCCCCAGCGGTGCCCCGAGCGCCGTCCCCGCGCCGATGGCGATGCCCGCCGCGCCCATGTTCTTGCCGTGCCCGCCCGTGAGGTCCATCAGCATCGTCATCGCCAGCGAGAACGCGGCGATGGTCATCGCGCCCTGCAGCGCCCGGAGCACGAGGATGCCGTCGAAGGAGATAGCGACCTGCGTCGGGAGCCAGGCCAGCGCGACGTAGAACACGGCGCCGCCGAGCGCGCCGACCACGATGAACGGCACCCGCCGTCCGGTCGCGTCGCTCACCACGCCCCAGACGCCGGCGAAGGCGACGAAGGCGGCGAACTCGACGGCCAGAAACCACATGCTGGCGTCCAAGTCCGTCGTGGCCCCCAGCGCCCCGACGAGGGTGTCGACCCCCGGGTACAGCAGCACCTGCGCGAGCAGGACGGCGAAGACGACGCCGGCGAGGACCACGCGCTCTCGGCGTGCGCTCACAGGCGTCGGTTGGACTGACGGACGAAAATACGTGTCGAACACCTCACTCCGACCCGCCCCCGGGCAGGAGCCCGCGCGCCGCCGCGCCGAGCGACCCGGCGACCGGCGGCGTCGCGACGGCGATGGCGAGGAGCGGCCCCATCCCGAGCGCCCCCGAGAGCGTCCCGGCGAGCGCGAACCGGGCGAGGAAGACGGCGACGGCGACCAGGCCGAACCCGAACCCCGCGGCGACGGCCGACCGGAGCGACGGCCAGCAGACGCCGACCAGAGCACCGCCCGCGACGAACCCCAGCCAGTGGACCGACCCGAGGCCCAGGCCCACGAGGACGGCGCCGACCGTCGCGGCCCGGCGCTGCCGGGGGGAGTGCTGGACCGCGCGCAGCGTGGCCAGCGGGCTACGCATCGCCGCCCTCCTCTGGGACGAACGCGACGTCGGGGTCGCCCTCCGTGGTCGGGGTCTGCGGTCGGTACTCCCCGTCGGCCCAGTCGCGCAACTGGTCGTCGTAGTGCTCGGAGAACGGACTGCCGGCGTTGCCGCCGGGGATGACGGACTCCGACGCCGCGCCGTCGAACCGGGCGAGCAGCCGGTAGCTACTGCCGACCGCCGACGCCTTGCGGACGTTCCGGACCGTCGCCGGCGACCCGTCGGTCGGGTAGCGCGGGTAGTTGAGGAACGACTGGTCGAACGGGTGGTCGATGGCGGTCCGGTTGTAGTCGCCGTACACCTCGTGGCCGGCCTCCTCGATGGCGTCGACCGCGTCGGCCATCGCGGCCGCAACCGTCGCCGCTCTGGTTCGCGGGTCGCCAGCCGGCGGGTCCTCGAACCACCTGCTATCGGGCGGCAGATTGAGCAGGACCCAGTCGTTCGGGTGGAAGCGGTCGTCCAGCCCGTCCGCCTCGAAGGCCGCGTCGAACACCTGCGAGCGGTAGGCGTCGACGAAGAACGCGAAGACGAGCGCGGCCCGCGAGTCCCGGTCCATCCGGTAGTCCCAGTCGGCGAGTTCGTCGGCCGCCTCGCGCGCTCGCCCGTCCATCTCCGCCCGGGCGTCCAGAATCACGGGCACGAACAGCGCCGCGCGTTCGTCCCGGACGTCACGCTGGACCCGGCGCATGAACGCGAAGTCCATCGGGTCGTCGCTCGCCGCGCGCTCGTCCAGCAGGTCGTAGATGCGCTTGCCCCGCCACGGCGCGCTGTACGCCTCCGCGAGGTAGTAGTCGAGTTCGTCGTCGGCGACGATGCGCTGGTTCGCGGTGGCGAGGTAGTCCGGGTCCCGAGACTGCGGTTTGGCCTCGCTCGGGACGAACGCGCCGCGGTCGGGCACGCCGTACGGTGCGTAGCCGGGCCACTCGCCCTCCTTCGCGCTCCCGTCGAAGACACGGTTGCCGGGCACCGCCTCGCCGTCGGTCACCCGGCGGGGGACCAGCCCCGTCATGTAGTACTGGGTGTTGCCCTCGCGGTCGGCGTAGACGGCGTTCTGCGTCGGGTGGTCGAACGCTCTGAGCGCGGCCATCGCCTCGTCGCGCCCGCCGCTGTAGTTCAACGCCCGGATGGCCGCGGCGGTGCGGTTGGCCTGCAGGCCGACCCACGCGACGCCGACTCGCTGGCCGAACCGTTCGAGGACGGGTCCGTGGACGGACTTCCGGACCGTCACCTCGCGGTCCTCGCCCCCGCTGACCGCGATGGTCTGGGTTTCGACGTCGAACTCGCGCGTCTCGTCGCCGTAGCGGTACGTCTCGCCGTCGGTGTCGTACCGGTAGCAGTCGAGGGAGTCCGCCCCGGCGTTGGTGAAGCCCCACGCGCCCGCGTCGTTCTCGCCGATGACGACGAACGGGACCCCCGGAAAGGCGACGCCGCCGACCCGCAGGTCCGGGGCCCGGAGGTGCTGGCGGTACCACAGCGGCGGCGCCAGCAGCGAGAGGTGGGGGTCGTTCGCCAGCAGGGGTCGCCCGCTGTCGGTGTGCTCGCCCGAGACGACCCACGAGTTCGACCCGACGCCGTCCGGGGACTCGAACGTCGAGGCCCAGCGAGCGAACTCGGGGTCGACCGTCCGCTCCGGCGTCGTCCCTGCACCCCGACCGCCGAAGGTCGCCGAGGGCCGGAGAATCGGACTCTCGTGGTCCAGTCTGTCGGGGTACAGGTCAGCGGCCGCCTCCGGCCCCAGCGCGTCCGCCGCCGCGGCGTTCCGGAGCGTGCGGAAACTCCCGGTCAGCCCCCACCCTATCTGCTTCTGTATCAGGAGCGTGTCGACCGGCGACCACTCCCGCGGTTCGTAGTCGAGCAGCTGGAACTCCGCGGCCCGCGACCCGTCGGCGGTGGCGTCACGAACCCCGTCGGCGAACGCCGACAGCGCCGCGCCCGTCTCGGTGTCTTCGAGGGCGTCCCAGTTGGCCTCGGCGGCGGCGGTGAAGTCCATCTGGCGGTGGAACCGGTCCGACTCGACGCCCTGTTCGCCGACGGCGGCAGCGAGTTCGCCGCGCATCCGGCGGACGAACAGGTCCATCTGGAAGCGCCGGTCCGTCCCGTGGACGTTGCCCACGGCGTAGGCGAGCGCGGCCTCCGAGTCCCCCTCGACGGTCGGAACGTGGGCGTCGTCGTACCGGACTGTCGCCGCCCCGTGTGGACTCCGCACCGCCGACCGGTCGCGCGAGGTGGCGGCGTCCCAGTAGTCTCCCGAGAGCGGCGCGAACCGGTCGAGGTACCCCTTCGCCGGGGAGAGGAGCGCCCCACCGACGCCACCCGACAGCACGGCCGCGAGGACGGCCCTGCGACTGCGGTCCATACGCCACGGGTGCACCGTACAACTGTAAACGTTTGGTCGGTTCTCGGCGGCAGGTTCAACACCGACCGGGCCGCTCACTCGACCGATGCCGACGGACATCACGACGCGCGTCGTCGAGACGATACGGGACGTGACCGGCGAGGACGGGTGGTGCTCGCGCGCGCAGGTCGACTCGCTGATGAGGGCGACCACCATCGACAAGCGGGAGGTCGACCGGGCGCTGAAGCGCGCCGTCGCCGAGGGACGGCTGGAGAGAGACGGGGACCAGTACCGACCGACCGGCGACCGGTAGCCTATCGCTCGCCCAGTACCGCCCGAATCGCGCGCACCTCCGAGCGCACCGCTCGCCACTGCTCGACCGACCCGGGCACGTCGTCGGCGTCGTCGCCGCGAACCCGCGCGGCCTGCTCAGCGATGCGCTGCTGGACGGCACCGGGGTCGTCCATGGCGCGAAGCGTCAGTTCGGCGCCCTCGCTGCCGGCGGTGTCGACGGTCACCGTCCCGTGGCCGAAGACGGCGCCGAGGACGCCCTGCTCGTAGGCCGTGTTCTGGACCTTCCGGAGCGGTAGCTCCGTCACCGTCACCGAGAGGACGCCGGTGCGGTGGTACAGCGCACGCTCGGTCAGCAGGTAGCGGGTGGTCCGCCGCCAGAGCCAGACGGCGACTGTCGGGACGGCCAGCGCGACGGCCGCCAGCGGGACCGTCACGGCGACCCTGAGCGGTACCGAGACGGTGGCGGAGAGCGCCGTCCAGACGACGGCGCCGACGACGAGCGCCCCGACCAGTCCCGTCGCGACGCCCTGGAGGACGACGCGGCGTCGCGGTTGGCCCTGCCAGAGGACGCTCTCCGCGTCGTCCAGCGCGACCCGGTCGACGGCGCTCATCGGCCCCGGTCGTCCGCACCCGTGGCGCTGCTTTCTGCCGTCTCGGCGTCCAGCGACCGGCGTATCGCGCGCAGTTCGGCCAGGATGTCCTCGAGGACGTCTGCCTTCGACTCCTCGTCGGCCGCGTCCCCCGCCTCGCCCTGTGCCCGCTTGACCCGGCGGGAGAGCTGTTTCTGCACCGCCTGTGGGTCCTCGACGCCCTGCAGCGTCATCTCGACGCCGGAGCCGCCGGCGGTGCTGATCATCACGTCGCCGTAGCCGAAGTACCGGCCGATAGCGCCGACCGAGAAGGAGGTGTTCTGCACCTTGTCGAACTCGATCTCAGTGACGGCGCGGCTGAAGACGCCCGTCTTCTTGTAGACGCCCTTGCTCGTGATGACGTAGTCGGTGTTCTGCTGGCGCAGGTACGCCGAGGCGATGACGACGAGCCCCAGCCCCAGCAGGAGTATCAACGGGACGCCGACGATGTACGCGCCGTAGAGCGATTCGGTGGAGGGCTGACCGGCCCAGACGACCTCCTCGTCGTCGTCGAGCGTGAGCCAGTCGTAGTCGGCACTCATACGTTCGGGTCCGCAGAGCCGAATGAAAAGTCTGTCCGATGGGCTCGGCCCCGTCGAGCGCGGCGCTCTGCTCTCGCCGACGCGCGTCGCTGCGCTGCTCGGTCCGTGCCGTCACTCGGCGCCGTGGGGCGGGACGAACCCGCAGTTGGCACAGCCCGTGTGTTTCGTCGTCTCGTAGCTCATCTCCTCGCCGCACTGGGGGCAGTTGTACTGGCTCGCGGCCATCGCCGTTTCATAGCATTCGACGCTATCTAAAGTTTTATACGACATCTGTCGTACTGCCGACCTCCTCGAGACCTGCTATCAGCTACCCGTGGTTTCTGTGACTGCGGGCCCCTCGACGGCGGTATGGAGTCCTCATATCGCCTACACGTCCACGTCGGCGTGCGCGTCGAAGAACCTGCGCGGGCGGTCGAGACTCCCCCGCCGACGGGCGAT
The DNA here is from genome assembly GCF_055632435.1 of Haloarcula sp. MBLA0163. Classification (NCBI taxonomy): domain Archaea; kingdom Methanobacteriati; phylum Methanobacteriota; class Halobacteria; order Halobacteriales; family Haloarculaceae; genus Haloarcula; species Haloarcula sp. MBLA0163. The sequence goes on along the minus strand of NZ_CM145745.1, from coordinate 2,010,201 downwards.
AGGGCAGGCCCCGACAGTCATCGACTGCCGTCGAAGTGTTACTGCAGAGAGAATTACTCCGCACTCGCACCACGGTGGCAGTCGGACGGCGACCGCGGGTGCGAGCCGATTCGGGGGCGGGCGCGTCGCCCGCTTACATGTAGCCGAGGTCGCGCAGGCGCTCCATCAGGTCTTCCTTGTCCTGGGCGCGGCCGGCGCGCTCGGTCGTGTTCTCCATGTCCTGCAGCCAGGCGGGCTCCTCGGCGGACTTGTCCGTCGAGACCTCGCTACCCAGCGAGCGGAACCCGGCGAAGTACTTCGGCGAGACGGGGACGTCCTCCTTCTCGATGCCCTCGGGCAGGTCGTCCTGCCCCTGCGGGACGTAGCCCTCTTCCGGGAACCCTTCGACCGTGTCCGGCACGACGAAGTTCCAGAAGGCCTCCCAGACGTCGGCCTCGGCGAACTGGAGGATGGTCTGGATGCGGTCGTGGGGCGGGTAGATGTCGGGGTCGTGACGCGGCGAGAAGAACGTCTCGTCCGCGCGGGACTCCTGTTCGTCCCAGCGGATGCCGGAGATGATACCGTCGACGTCGTGCTCCTCGATGGTGTCGTTGAGTGCCACCGTCTTCAGCAGGTGGTTGCCGACGTAGGTGTCCAGCAGGAACGGGAACGTGTCCTCCTCGTACTCGAGTATGTTGCGGATGTGGTGCTGGTTGTGCTCCGAGAGCGCGTCGACCGGGATGTCGTCGCCCGGTTCGAGGCCGTTCTCGTCGACGTAGTCGCCGACGTCCTCGTTGCGCGCCCAGATGACGTCGAGGTCCCACTCCTCGGCCCAGTGCTCGACGAAGTCGATGAGCTCGTCGAAGTGCTGGTAGTGGTCGATGAAGACGACCGGCGGCACTTCGAGGTCGAAGCGCTCGGCGACCTCCTTGACGAAGTACAGCGTGAGCGTCGAGTCCTTCCCGCCGGTCCACATGACGACCGGGTTCTCGTACTCCTCCAGACCGGTCTTCGTGACCTCGACGGCCTTCTCTATCTTGTGGTTGATCGTCGGGTACTCCTCGGGCGATTCGCCCTCGCCGTCGGTGTAGTCGACGTCGAGGTAGTCGGGGAACTCGGCTGTCTCGGACATCGTGTAATGACATATAATTAGCCGCTGTAAGTACTTTTTGGGATGCCGCTGCCGGGTGAAAACGGGTAGCACACCACCCGTGCCGAGACGGTGGCCTGCACCTTTTTTCACGGCACAGTGCGTGCACACACCCGTTCATGTCGTCTCGCTACGCGAGAGCGCGGGCCGTCTGCCGACGGTGGCTCGTCCTCTACGTGCCCGTCGCCGCGCTGTTGCTCGGGGTGAGCGCCGCCGTCGGTTTCCTCCTCGGGAGCGCGGTCCCGATAGAGTCGCTCCCGACCGCGCCAGAGGGCGGGTCGAATCCGTTCTTCCCGGACGAACTGACCACCTACTCCATCGCGGTCAACAACCTCGTCGCGATGTTCGTACTGTTGCTCGGTGCGGTGTCGCTGGGCATCGTCACCGTGGCCGGCCTCGTCCTCAACGGCCTCCTCATCGGCGCCGTCGTCGGCATCGCCGTCCAGCAGGTGGACCCTATCGTGGTCGTGGCGCTCCTCCTGCCCCACGGCGTCGTCGAGATTCCGGCGCTGCTCATCGTCGCGGCCGTCGGCCTCCGGTTCGCTCGGCTCACGGTCCGCTACCTCCGGGGTCTCGAGGACGAACTGGTGACCGAGCGGGACCTCCGCGAGGCGGGCTGGTTGGTCGCCGCCGCCGTCGTCATGATTCTGGTCGCGGCGTACGTCGAGGCGACGCTCACGCTCGAGATAGCCGAGCGGGTGGCTGGTCGGCAACTCGGAAGCGTCTGAGAACGGCCCGCAGAATCAGCTGATGAACTCGTTGTCGCGCCAGTTGACCCCGTCCTCCTCGTCCTCGTCGGTGGGGTCCTCCACGACGTTGATCGAGGCGGGGTGTTCCTCGCCGTCGACGATGCGGATGGCTTCGAGTTCCTCGTCCACGGCCGCGATGGCGGTCAGCGTGCCCTTCTCGGCGACCTTCGCGACCTCACAGAGGACCTCGAACATCGCGTACTGCAGGGCGGTGTTCTGGAGCACGGTCTCGCGGTCGCCCTTGAAGCAGGCGTACTCGACGAGCTCCGACTCTATCTCCTCCTCTTCCTCCTCGAGCGCGCCCCACTGCGGCCCGCCACCTGTCGAACCGGTGCTGGCGGCCCCGGGCGGCCCCATCTCGTCGGGGTCCTCCTCGTAGACCCGGTTCTCTGTGACGCTGGCCTTGAGCTGGGCCGTCGGTGTGTACTTGCTCATCGTGTCGTCCTTGGCGACGGCGCTCACGATGAGCGTGTTGTTCCGACGGGTGATCTCTACGTCAGCGATTTCGGGTGGAAGGTCGGGGTCCTCGAAGAAGTCGTAGGCGTCTTCCAGTGGCAGTTCGAGCGTCGAATGAAGTCTGTATACGCGGCTGGTCATGGTTGGGAGCGTGTGTCAATCGTCGACGGCCGTCCGCTGACGCTGGTGTCACTACCACGTAGGACCCACGTGCTTATATGACCTGCCCTTCATTCTGCCCGTGGCAGACGTTTGTGTGCGTGAGAATACCGCACGCGGGGCGTGGTAACACGCCGCGCGCGCCAGCGTCGGCGGGCAGTGGTCAGTCGTCGGCGGCCGCGGCGTCGCCGGCGGCGTCGGCCTCGATGCTCGGGGGGTACTCCCCGCGGTCCAGTCGGAGGTCGGAGGCCGGCCGGGCCATGCAGGTCAGGGCGTAGTTCTCCCGCTCCTGCTCTGTGAGGCCACGGGCGGCCGGTTGGGTCACCTCGCCCTCGACGATCTCGGCCGAACACGCGAGACACATCCCCACGCGACAGGAGTACTCCTGCGCGATGCCCTCCTCGATACAGCGCGAGAGGATGGTCTCCTTCTCGGAGACGGTAATCGCCTCGCCCGTCCCCACGAACTCCACGGTGTACTCGGTCATATTCCGGCTTTCGCGGCCCCGGTCAAAACTCTTTATCCCCGTCACGACGACAGTCGGAACGATTTTCTCCCTCCGGTTAGGACGAGGGTGCATGACCACTCACCAGTACGACGTGGCCGTCGTCGGGGCGGGCACGTCGGGCTGTTACGCCGCCGCGACGGTCGCCGACGCGGGCTACGACGCCGTCGTCGTCGAACGGAAGGACGCAGACGAAGCGGGCCACATCGCCTGTGGGGACGCGCTGAAGGGGGCGAGCGACTTCCCCGAGGCCATCCCGAAGTCGCAACTCGAACCCGCCTTCACGAACACGGACGTGGACCACGGCCGGTTCGAGATCCCACAGGAGGACACGGTGCTGGAGATCCCGGTCCCCGGCGAACTCGCCGTCATCGACCGCTGGGAGTACGGCCGCTGTCTCATCGAAGGGGCCGACGAGTCGGGCGCCGAGTTCCACTACGACACCGTCGTCCAGGACGTCCTGCAGGACGACGCCGGCGAAGTCACCGGCTTCGAGGCCATCCGGAAGGGCGACCCCGTCACCTACGAGGCCGACGTCGTCGTCGACGCCGCCGGCGCGCTCTCGCTGTTGCAGGACAAGACGGACTTCGAGGACGCCACCTTCGACACGAACGTCCGCTACTCGCAGTTCTGCTCGGCCTACCGGGAGATCGTCGAGGTCGACGAACCGGTCGAGTGGGACGACGCGCTGGTGTTCAAGCCCACCGAGCGGTCCGCGGGCTACCTCTGGTACTTCCCGCGGACGGACACCGAGATCAACGTCGGCCTCGGCTTCCAGATGAACGAGGAACCGATGGAGCTGGTCGAGGACCTGAAACGCGACCTGCGCGGGCGCGAGGAGTTCCGTGGCGCCGAGGTGCAGGACAAGCTCGGCGCGGCGCTCCCGACCCGCCGGCCCTACGACTCGGCCGTCGCGCCGGGCTACATGGCCGTCGGCGACGCGGCCGGGCACGTCAACCCGACCACCGGCGGCGGCATCGCCGGTGCCGCCTACGCCGGCAAGTACGCCGCCGAACAGGCCATCGAGGCCATCGAGGACGGCCGCACCGACGACGAGGCGGCCCTCTGGGAGTACAACGTCAACGTCATGGACCACTTCGGCGCCCGCTACGCGGCGCTGGACGTGTACAACATCTTCACGACGGCCTACGACGTGGACGACCTGATGGGCCTCCTCGCGGCGCTCCCGGGCGAGAAGCTCGCCGAGGCGCTGTACGGTGGGTCGACGAGCGTGGGGCTGGGGCTGAAGCTCAAGATGGCCGTCAAGAGCTTCGGCCACTGGGGCACCATCCGGGACCTCTACCAGACCAAGAAGGCCGCCGACCGCCTGCTGGACCACTACGAGGACTACCCCGACCACCCCAGCGGGTTCGCCGCGTGGCAGCGCGAACGCGACGCCATCATGGACGACATCTACGAGGTCACCGGCGCCGACCCGAAGTACTGACTGCCGCCCGCGCCGCCGTTTCCTGCGCTACCAACAGCGGTCGATAGCGCCCGCCAGCACGTCGACGCCGATGGCGAGCGACTGCTCCTCGACGTCGAAGGTCGGCGTGTGGTGGCCGCCGGGGTGGTCGGTGCCGATACCGACGTAGCAGGCGAGGCCGCCCCGGTCCTGCACGCGGTCCATCAGGTACGTGGCGTCCTCGCTCCCGCCGAGGTCGTCGCTATGGAGGATCGAGTCGACGCCGGCCACGCCGCCGGCGACCTCGGCCACCACGTCCGCCAGTTCGGCGTCGCTCACGGCGCTGGGGGCCTCCGCCGTCGTCCGGACGTCGCACTCGCAGTCGTGCATCGCGGCGGCGTTCTCGACGACGGTGTCGGCCCGGTCGCTCATGTACTCCTTGAGTTCGGTGGTCTCGCCCCGGACCTCGCCCTCAATGCGGGCGCTCTCGGGGACGATGTTCGTCGCGGTGCCGCCCTCGACGACGCCGGTGTTGACCCGGGTCGCCCCGTCCTCGTGCCGGCGGATGGCGTGGAGGTTCTGGACCGCCGTCGCGAGGGCCTGTACCGCGTCTCGCCCGGACCCCGGACTCGCGCCGGCGTGGGCCGACTCCCCGGTGAACGTCACCTCGAACTGGCGGACCGCAAGGAACCCGTCGACGCCGGCGACGACCTCGCCCGTCGGGTGGTCGAGGCCCACGTGGACGGCCAGCAGCCGGTCCACGTCGTCGAGGACGCCGCTCTCGGCGACGGCCTTCCCGCCGCCGATGACCTCCTCTGCCGGCTGGAAGAGGACGTGGAAGGTCCCCTCGAACTCGCTCTCGGCGATGGCTTCGAGGACGCCGACGCCGAAGGCGACGTGGGCGTCGTGCCCGCACGCGTGCATGTACCCCTCGTTGGTCGAGCGGAAGCCGCCGTCCGCCGGTACGTGGGTCGTCGCGGCGGACTCGGTGATGGGGAGGCCGTCGATGTCGACCCGCAGCGCGACGGTCGGCCCGTCGCCGCGGTCGAGCGTGGCGAGTGCGCCAGTGAACCCGCCGGCCGTCCGTTCGAGGACGTCCTCGCGGGCGCCCGCCTCGCGGGCGCGCTCGTGCCACTCGGCGAGTTTGTCGTCGTCGGGGACGGCCATGCGGGCGTCGCCGTCGAGTATCTCCGGGCCGAGACGCAGGTCGTCGACGCCGATGCGCTCCAGTTCGTCGACGATCCGGCTGGTGGTGTAGAACTCGCGCCACGCCGGTTCGGGGTGTCGGTGGAGGTCACGCCGCAGCGCGACGAGTCGCTCGTGTCTGTCGTCGTCCATGGGGGCCAAAGGCCCCGGAGGGACTTATGACCCGCTCCCGAGCTGGGTTCGCTGCTCGACGCCGACCGACACGTGGACGCCGTCGGGGAACTCTTCCTCGGTCACCGACCGGGCGAACGTCTCGTAGCCGACGATCTCGATGGTGCGAGTGTAGACGGTGTGGTGCCACGATTCGAAGCGGCCGCCGTCCGGCCCCAGCGTCTTCGACTGCGGGATGCGGAGTTCCTCGGGGGACTTCGGGTGTGGCCCCTTCAGTTCGACGCCTTTCCGTGCGGCGCGGTCCTTGATGTCCGCCACGACGTCGTCGAGACGGTGGCGGTCCCCACTCGTGAGCGTCAGGGTCGTGACGAAGGGCATCTCTGCCCTGACTCTCGCCGGCGAGGTGTAAAAGGCCCTCCGTTTCACGCGCCGGGCGACGGCGTCGAGACGAACGGCGGTGTCGGTCCTCCGTCGGCGGAAACCGGTTTCCTGCCGGACGCTGCGAGGTGAAAACTGCCGTTCCGACCTCCGAACCGAGAGCTATCGCGCCTCCGATATTCTCTTAAGTACCGGTGTACTAAATCATCGCAATGATAGAGGCCACGAGCGCGGGAGCCATCCTCTTTCGCGATACGCGTGGCCGGCGGGAGTACCTCCTGCTCAAGAGCCGCCCCGGAGACTGGGAATTCCCCAAGGGCGGCGTCGAGGGCGACGAGGAACTCCAGCAGACCGCCATACGCGAAGTGAAAGAGGAGGCCGGAATCGGCGATTTCCGGCTCTTGGACGGTTTCCGCAAAGACTACGACTACGTGTTCGAGGCGAACGGGAACACCATCCACAAGACGGTCCACCTGTTCGTCGCGAAGTCCTTCGAGGCGTCCGCAGAGCTATCCACCGAACACCGGGACCTGCAGTGGCGCGACTACGAACAGGCGATAAACACCGTCACGCAGGACGGCCCGCGCGAGATACTGGAGGACGCCCACGAGTTCCTCGACGAGGAGTTCGAGGACGAAGACACCGAGGAGTGAGGCGTCCAGTCGGCGTCAGGCCGCGAGCCCTACCGGCGCGCCGGTGAGCAGGAGCGCCGCCTGTGCGGAGCTGCCCACGCCGAGGACGAACGTCCCCAGGACGGCGGCGACGATGATCAGTATCGGGATCACGAGGAGCAGCGCGAGCGCTATCTTCGCGCCCGTCTCGCCGCCGAGCTCGACGGCGACGATGCCGATGACGCCCACGAGGATGACGGCCCACGCCTCCCACGCCCCCTGTTCGCTGGCCGTCCCGTTCTTCGTCTTGATGTAGAAGTATATCGGGACGAGAACCCCGATGGGGAACGTCAGGAGGGCGACGACGAAGGCGGCCACCCACTGGATGGTGGTGTACTCGTCGAAGAGGCCGCTCTGGCTCATCGCCGTTCACCCGCCCTGTGCCGTCTCGTGTCCGAAGCCCGCGCTACGCCGGAACCGTGCCAGTCGATCACCGCGTCGTTAGTTTGGCAGCTCATCACAGAACAACTAGCGGGTTCCGCACCTTGTTACAAAAAGTTACGTGTCGGAACCCAACGCGGTAGCCCCGACCTCGTCCGCTCTGGACGGCCGCGGAAGCAGTGGGTGTTTAGCGTCCGCGTGCCGAACCGTCGACCGTGTCAGTCGACTCCGAGTTCGCCTTCGAACTGCGCGTCTGTCAGTGGGCCGAACGGGAGTGGTCGCCGCGGCGCGCGGACTCGGCCGTCCTGGTCGCCCGTCAACTCGGGACGAAGTACCGCCGGTGGGACACCGTCGTCCTCGAATGCGACCCGGAGGGCCTGCGACAGCGGGCGGCGTTCGGCGCCGACGCGTTCGACTCGGACCTCCTGCACGTCCTCGAGCACGCGCCAGCGGAGTGGACGTTCTACCGCGACGCCCTGCCGGACCCGGGCTACCCGTGGCGGTACGTCCGCGAGGCGGTCCACGCGGCCGCCGACCGGGACGCCGTCGAGACGCGCAAGCGCGGGAACCGCATCGAGATCCGCCGTCGGCGAGCGTACCCCGACTGGGTGCGCCGAATCGTCGCCATCGAGAACAAACCGGACCTCTCGGCGAGCGCGGCGCGCGACCTCGCGGGGCAGGTAGAGCGCGACGTGGCGCTGGGGTTGGCCGACGAGGTGTGGGTCGCGACGGCGGCGACCGAAGAGGCGGTCGAACCCATCCTGCTCGCGGACTTCCCCGCGGCGGTCGGCGTGCTGACAGTCGACGCCGACTCGGGTGCGGCCGAGGCGGTCTGGGAACCGTGGTCGCTCGACGCCGGCTCGCCGGGGACCAGAATCCTCGAACGGCCCGCAGACGACGCCAGCGCCGCCCGCTTCGAGTACGCCGACCCCGAGTGGAAAGCCGAGAAGCGACAGGTCATCGCCGAGCGGGCCTACGAGCGCGGCTGGCGCGCCTACGCGGCGACGATGCGGCCGGACTGCCGGCACTTCCAGTTGCGGGCCGAGGAGGGCGGCGTCGTCCCGTATTGCGCGGCCAAAGAGCGTGTCCCGACCCAGAGCGAGTGCCGTGGCTCGTGTCCCGAGTTCGAACCGGAACCGCCCGCGTGGCGCGCGAAGGGGTGGCCTATCGAGGGCGGACCCGGACAGGGAATCAAGCGGCTGCTGGACCGGCGCCGTCGTCGGACGCGCCCCGGACTGCCGGAGGAGTAGCTACCCGTCGCTGACCTCGACGTCGACGTCCTCGCGGTCGACGGCCAGCCGGAACGTCGGCACCGTCTTCTGGACCGTCTCGACGAGGCCCTTGTCGGCGAGACCGCGCAGGGCCGAGCGGACGGCGTCGACGTCGGGGTCCTCGCCGGCGTCGCGGAGGGCGTGGAGCACCGAGACGACGCTCTGGCTCTCCTCGTCCGGGCCGGCGATGACGTCGACGATGGCCCGCTGGAGCGGCGTGACCGTCATCGTCTGGACCCGGTCGGAGTCCGCACCGTCTATCAGGGCCGTCGCCTCCGGCGTCGCACAGATGAGACTGTCCTCGTTCCGGTAGTAGTACTCCTTCAGTTCGGATTCGAGGTACTGGTGGACCTCGCTGCCGCTGTCCATGCCCCACAGGTCCTGCAGTTCGCCGTTCTTCGTCGGCTGGTTGGCGACGATGTCGGCGAGTCGCTCGCGGGCCGCCTCCGAGAGGGTCATTGCCCGAGTGTAGCGCGACCGAGGTTACAAGCGTTCTGGAGTCGGGCGGCCCCGGCCGGCGAGGGATATTTGCACGCTCGGCCCCTTACGACCGTAGATGGTGCGTGCTCGTCTCCGCCTGCTCGCCGTCGCACTGGTCGTCCTCGTCGCCGCAGGGCCGCTGGCAGTCGTCGGGCCGGCCGCCGGCGCCGACGCCCGCCTGACCCTCACCGACACGACGGTCACGCCGGCGACGCCGACCGCTGGGGCACCGATAACCGCCGAGACGACCGTCCGGCTCTCCGGCGGTAGCAACACGTCGCTCGCACTCGACAGCGTCCGCGTCGTCCGCTCGCCCGACATCGGTGACGACGTGGTGCTCGGGAACGCGACGGCCCTCGGCCGGCTCTCGCCCGGCGAGACGCTGACGGTCCCCGTGACGTTCACCGTGGACCGACCGCGCTCGTACGACCTGCGGCTCGTGGCCGTCGGGACCGACGAGGCCGGCGACACGGTGCGCGCGACCCGCCCGCTGACGGTCGGCGTCGAACGCGGCCGGCCACAGGTGGAACTCCGGACCGACGGCCTCGTCGCTCGCGCCGACACGCCCGTGACGGCCGTCGTCTCGAACCCGACGACTGCGGCCCTCCGCGACATCGAGGTCCGGGTGACCGACCCGGCGACGGGCGAGCGGACCCGGCGCGTGATTCCGACGGTGGCCGCCGGGGCGTCACAGACCGTGAACCTCTCGGTCAGAGCCCCGGCGCCGGGCGAGCGCCCCCTCGAGGTGACGACGACGTTCACGACGCCGAACGGCGCCCGCGCTACCGCGACGTTCTCGAAGCCGGTGACCGTCGCGCCGCTGTCCACGGACGTCGGCGTCCGCGCACAGCGGGCACAGGGAGACGACACACAGCAGGTCCCCGGTGGCCTGACCGGCATCCTCGGCGGTGGCGGCGGTGGCGGGGCGCTCCAGCAACAGTCGGGGAGCGACGACGCGGCCAGCGAGTCGCGGGTCGACGTGACCGTGACCAACTTCGGCAACGCGGCCGTCGAGCGCGTCGTCCTCACCGGCGAGACGCCCGACGGGACCGTCCTCTCCTCGGTCGGCCGGTACGCGCTGACCGACGAACTCGCGCCGGGCGAGTCGACGACGGTGACGGTCGACCTCTCGGGCGTCCGGACCACCGACGGCGTGCGGTTCGTCGCGCACTACGACGCGCCGAGGGGCCGGACCGAGAGCGCCGTCGGCTACGACTACGCCGCTGAGCGGGGCGCGGCCACCGTCACCGGCCTCGACGTCACCGTCTCCGATGACGGGCGCGTGAGGGTCGACGGCAACCTCGCAAACGTCGGGGACGGCGAGGTGACCAGCGCCGTCGTCGCCGTCCAGCCCACCCGGTACGTCGACCCGGCGTACCCCCAGCGCAACTACTTCGTTGGGAGCGTCGCCAGCAGCGAGTTCGCGCCGTTCGAACTCACCGCGCAGGCCGACACCGAGAACGCGACGGCGCTGACCGTCCGGGTCGACTACACCGTCGACGGCCAGCGGGTCAGCGAGACGACCGCGGTCCCGCTCCCGGCCGAGGACGGCACGAACAGGGGGAGCGGCCAGCAGTCGCTCGGTGCCGCCATCGCACTGACCGTCGGGCTGGTGGTGACCGTCGCCGTGACACTGTTCGCCCGCCGCTCACGGAACCGATGAGCACGGTCCAGACCAGTCCGGTGGAACTGGCCCCGCCGCTCCGCCTCGTGGACGTGAGCAAGCGGTACGACAGCGGCGCGGGCGGCGAGGTGGTCGCGCTCTCCCACGTCGACTTCGCCGTCGCTCGCGGGGAGGTCGTCGCCGTCATCGGGCCGAGCGGCAGCGGCAAGAGCACGATGCTGAACGTCCTGGGTCTGCTGGACGAACCGACGAGCGGCCGCGTCGAACTGCGCGGGCAACCGACCGCCGGACTGACCGAGGGCCAGCGGACGGACGCCCGGCGGGAGTCGCTGGGCTTCGTCTTCCAGGACTTCCACCTCCTGCCGACGCTGACGGCGCTGGAGAACGTCAGGCTCCCGACGGCGTTCCTGCCCGGCGACGCGACCGACCGGGCGCGGGACCTGCTGGAGCGGGTGGGCCTCGGCGACCGACTGGACCATACGCCGGACGAACTGTCCGGCGGCCAGAAACAGCGCGTCGCCATCGCGCGTGCCCTGATAAACGAACCCGACGTGTTGCTGGCCGACGAACCGACCGGGAATCTGGACCGCGAGACCGGGACGAGCATCTTAGAGGAGATACGGCGCATCACCGACGAGGCGGACGTGGGCGTCGTCGCCGTCACGCACGACGACCTGGTGACCGAGTACGCCGACAGGACCGTCGAGCTCGTCGACGGGGTGATTCAGCGTGACTGAGAGCGGGCACCGGTTCCCGGCGCTGTCGCTGGCGACCCGGAACCTCTCGCGACAGCGACTCCGGGCGGCGCTGGCAGCGCTGGGCATCGTCATCGGCGTGTTCGCCGTCGTCACGCTCGGACTGCTCGGCAACGCGCTGAGCGCCGCCGCCACGGAGGAACTGGGCGGCCTCGGCGACCAGGTCATCGTCAGTCCGGCCGAGGGCAGCGACGCCGACTCGCTGGACTCGCGCGACCTCGCGGCCGTCCAGCGCGCCGCCGACGGGCGGGGGACCGTCATCCCCCTGAAGACGACCGGCGGGACGGTGCGTGCGAGCGGCGGCCGCACCGTCGCACAGGTGTACGGCACCGACAGCCCGCGGGCGCTGTTCGGCAACGGGAGCGGCGTGGTACCTGCCTTCCACCGGCAGGGCGCCATCGTCGGCGCCGACGTCGCCGAGGACCTGTCCCTGCGCCCCGGCAGCAGCATCACCGTCGAGGGCAACGAGTACCGCGTCGTCAGCGTCCTGCCGGAGGTCCAGAGCATCTCCCCGCTCCAGCCCGATTCGGCCGTGGTCCTCCCGCCCGACGAGTTCGCCACGTCGGGGTACTCCCAGGTGGTCGTCCGGGCGAACTCGGCCGGCGACGCCCGCGCGGTCGCCGACGAGGTTGACCGGCGGTTGAACGCCAGACAGGAGCGGGTCAGCGTCTTCTCCCTGACGAGCGTGCTCGACCGCATCGCGGACTTTTTCGACCTGCTGAACGGGTTCCTGCTCGCGGTCGCGGGCGTCTCGCTGGTCGTCGCCGGCGTCAGCATCTTCAACGTGATGCTGATGACCGTCTCCGAGCGCCGGGGCGAGATAGGCGTCCTCCGCGCGGTCGGTATCCATCGCAGACAGGTCCTGCGGACCCTGCTCGTCGAGGCGACGCTCCTGGGCGTCGTCGGTGGCGCCGTGGGTGCGGTGCTGGGCGTCGTCACCGTCGTCGTGACGGCCACACAGACGGAACTCCCGCTGTGGGCCGTCCTCCTGCCGGGGAACGCCCTCGTCCCGCTGGGCGCGTTCGCCTTCGGCGTCGTCGTCGCCCTGGTCGGGGGCCTCTACCCTGCCTACCGAGCGGCGTGGGAACCGCCGGTCGAAGCCCTCCGCGGCTGACCGGACCGTTTTGTCGGACGGCTGTCCACTTCGGGCCGGCCCCGGGTCGCGGCAGTGGCGCGGAGTTATGTGCGTGGTCGCACAACCGACGGCCGTGTTGGTCCCCGACCCGCCCCCCGAGTCGGCGAGCCACGCCCTCCTCTGGAACGGCGCCGCAGCCGACGTGCCGGCGGCCGGGTGGGTGCGTGCCGAACGCGCCGTGGTTGCGGCCTGTCTCGACCACGGCCACGCCGTCCACCTCGCCGTCGACGAGGCGCTGCTCGAGGACCACGTCCCGGAGACGCTGGCGAGGCTCCGGTCGCTCCCCGCCGGGTCCGACGTGCTCGACACCGACCTGGCCGCGTTCCGTGCCACGGCCGACGACGCCGAGACGCTACTCGGTGCCCTCTCGGTCGCGGACCTCTCGAACCGGCCCGCCGACAGCCCCCGACCGACCGACAGCGGGTGGCGGACCGACGGCGTCGCCGAACTCGCCGCCGTCGGCGACGACTGGCGGTACTACTCGGCGCCGGGGCGACGGACGACGCGGGCCGTCGCGGACCCGCCCGCTCCGTTGCGGCGGTCGCTCGACGCCGCCCTCGACGCGGTCCCGGCCGCGGGCGTCGCCCCGTCGCCGCCGGTTCGGGTCCCCGCGGCCGGCGAGGCCCGGGCCATGCTCACCGGGGGCGGCCTCCGCAGTACCCACCCCGAGCGGGACACGATGTTCTTCCCGTACTGGCAGCTGCAGACCGCGGCGGCGGACTCGGCGACCGGGCGCGTCCATCTGGACTGGGCGACGCCACGGTCGACGGCCGACTCGTCGCTCGGCCGGGTGTTCTGGGCTGCGGTCGAGCGGGTTCGGGAGACGCCGCCCGAGCGGCTGGACCCCCCGGCCGAGGACTACGAGCGAGTGGTCGCCCTCCTCGAGACCGTCGCCGAGGAGCTGCGGTACGGCGTCGACTTCCGTCGGTTATAGCTCCGCGAGGGTGTCGGCGACGTCGTCCCAGTGGCTCCCGCGCCAGAAGTGCTGACCGCAGTCCCGACACCGCCAGACCGGTTCCTCCGCGGGGTCCGGGGCGTAGTCCGGCGTCGGCTCGGTCCTGTCGACGCGTTCGACCGGGGCGTTACAGGTGCCACAGTGGACCGGCTCGTCCGAGAGGTCCAGTTCGAACCCGGCTCCGGACAGCTCGCGGAGCTGGTCCTCGACGTCCCGTCTGGTGAGCAACAGCGCGTCGTCCATCTCCCGAGCCAGCCCCTCGTCCCGCGTCACGAGGCGGCGTCCCTCCGTCCGGGCGAGCGCGAGGACGTCCGCGTCGCTCTCGGCGCCCCGGTCCAGTGCGTAGGCGGCGTCGTACCCGCACATCCGGAGATACGACGCCAGTTTCCCCAGCATCGCGTCGAGCAACAGCGGGTCTCGCCGGTCCGGCTCACTCATCGACGAACTCCCGGACGCCGTCGGCGTCGCGCGTGTTCAGCACGTCGGCGGGCTCGGCCCACCCCCGACGGGCCGTGTGGACGCCGTAGCGCACCTGTTCGAAGTTCCCGGGGCTGTGTGCGTCGGTGTTGACGACGATTGTCGCGCCGGCCTCGATGGCCTGCTTGACGGCGCTCCCGCCGAGGTCCAGTCGCGCCGGGCTGGCGTTGACCTCCAGTGCGGTCCCGTTGTCCGCGGCCACCTCGGCCAGTCGCTCGACGTCGACGTCCAGCCCGGCCCGCCGGTTGAGGTACCGCCCCGTCGGGTGGCCGATGACGTTCACGTCCGGGTGCTCGGCGGCCGCGACCAACCGTTCGGTACCGTCGCCGTCCAGCGACGCGTGGGGCGAGGCGACGACGACGTCCAGCTCGGCCAGCAGGTCGTCGGCCACCGAGAGGCTGCCGTCCTCACCGACGTTCGCCTCGACGCCGGTGAACACGTCGATGTCGGCGTCCTCGGCGACCGCCTCGACCTCGGACAGCTGCTCGCGCAACTCCTCGTCGGGGACGCCGACACCGCCGACCATCCCCGGCCCCGTCGCGTGGTCGGTGATGGCGAGGTAGTCGTGGCCGAACGCGGCGGCGCCCTCGACCATCTCCGTGACGGTGTTGCCGCCGTCGGACCACTCCGTGTGCGTGTGCAGGTCGCCCCGGACGTCGCCCTCGGCGACGAGGTCTGGGAGGTCGTGGTCGGCCGCCGCCTCCACCTCCCCTCGGTTCTCGCGCAGTTCCGGCGGCATCCACGCCATGTCGAGCGCTTCGTAGACACCTTCCTCGGTCTCGCCGGCGACGCGCTCGCCAGCCCGCTGGTCGTCGTCCTCGACGCCCGAGACGTCGAAGACCCCGTACTCGTTGACCTTCAGGCCCCGCTCGATGGCGCGGTTCCGCACCGCGACGTTGTGGTCCTTGCTGCCCGTGAAGTACTGGAGGGCCGCGCCGAACTCCTCGGGGACGACCACGCGCAGGTCGACGCGGACGCCGCCGGCCATCACGCTGGCCTTCGTCTCGCCGGCCTCGATGACGCGGTCGACGTCCGGCCAGTCGGTGAACGCCTCGACGACGGCCTCCTCGGCCGCGCTCCCGACGAGGACGTCCACGTCGCCGATGGTCGGCTTCCAGCGACGGAGCGAGCCGCCGAGCGCGCACTTCTCGACGCCGTCGACGTCGGCCATGTACGACTCGACCCGTTCGCCGTAGGGTCGGGCCTCGCCCAACAGCGTCCGCTCGTGGGCCTCGCGCGCGAAGTCGAGGTTGTCGAGGATGTTCTGTTCGGTCTTCGCGCCGAACCCCTTGACCGCCCGAATCTCGCCGGCCTCGGCGGCCGCCTCGAGTTCGTCCAGCGTCGTGATGCCCAGTTCCTCGTAGAGAGTCCCGACCGTCTTCGGGCCGACGCCCTCGACGGCGGTCAGGGCCGCCATGTCGACGGGGAGCTCCGCGCGGAGCTCGGCCAGCTCCTCGATGTCGCCCGTCTCGAAGTACTCGACGACCTTCGAGGAGATGGCGTCGCCGACGCCCTCTATCTCGCCGACGGCGTCCGCGCCCTCGGCGGCCAGTCCCTCGATGGCCGCCGGATGGTCCCGGATGTTCTCGGCCGCGCGTCGGTAGGCGCGCGGTTTGTACTCGACGCCCTTCGCGTCGAGCAGGTCGGCGAACTCCTCCAGTCGCGTCGCGATCTCGTCGTTCCGGCTCATGTTATCTCCCTCGCCCGGCACGACCCGTGCCGGAATCGGCGTCCTCGTGGCCCAGCGCCTTCCGCAGGAACTTCATCCAGCGTTTGGTGTCGGCCGTCTCCTGTGCCTTCGCCTCCGCCTCGAGGTCTGCCGGGCCGAGCTGTTCGAGCGCGTTCAGCGCGCGGTCGATGCCGATGATGGCCTCGGCGAGCTCCTCGCCGCGCTCGTAGCTCACCTCGCCCGCCTCTATCAGTTCCTTGCGCTCGATGCGCTCGCGTCGGAGGTTCTTCTTCGCCCGGTCGACCCGTTCGCGCTCGCCGCGCGGTATCGTGTCCCGGCGCTTTATCTCGAAGACGAACGACTGCAGGTCGACGTCCTCCCCCTGGACGGTTATCTCGTCGGGAATCGCCGCACCGACGGTCGAACCCTCCCGTTCGATGCGCTCCAACAGCTGTTTGCGCTCGAACTCTTGCACTACCTCGGCTTTCGAGCCACGGGGTCTTACCCGCTTCGCTCGGGCCACCCGTGGGGTCGGTATCTTTTTCGTTCTCTCTGTTCCTAATACAGTACGTAACGAACGTCGGTCGTTCGGCGGCTCCCGATAAGATGTCCCTAACGTTCGAGCCCACATCGGACGAGCCCGGGGTCGAAATCATCGACCCGGTGGAGCGCCAGCGCTACCGACTGTACACGTCCGCGCCCGTCTCCCCGTCGCCGGTCTCGACCGACGGCTTCCGGTTCCCGGTCGGGTCGGCCGTCAGCATCCGAACGAGCAGTGTCGTCCTCCCGACCGTCGTGCCGGTGTACGTCCGCGACACGGCCGGCGAGGCGGTCGCGGAGGTCAAGCAGTTCGAGGCCGAGACGCTTCCGGAGGGGTCGTACAGCATCGACCTCTGTACCCGCATCAAGACCTACGTCCGGGCCGACGCCGGCTTCGAGGTCAGCGTCGACATGGACCAGACCCGCATCGACTTCGGCGAGCCGACCGAGATTCGTGTCGGTGCTCGCTCGCGCCACGAGCGGCCCGCGGCGACGGTCACGACCACGGCGGACCCGGTGGACGTGATGGCCGCCGTCGAGACGTTCGGGTCGGCGCTGAAGACGACCGACCCCGAGCGCTCGTACCCGACGCTCCGCGGCCACCCGCCGGCGCTCGAACTCGGCGACAGTCTGGACGTGCCCGCCGCTGTCGAGCGCCCAGAGACCGGCGTCCACCTCGAACTCCCGCCCGACCTCGGGTCCGTCTTCGTCGCCGCCCCCCTCGCGTACTACCTCGGCGCCTCTGTCGGTCCCGGGCCGGCACCGCGCCTGACGACCGACGACGGCTTCGAGCACTCGCTGTCGGGGCCGATGGGGTACGAGCGCACGGTCGAACGGACCCTGAAGCAACTGTTCTTCCTCGACTGCGTCACCCGGACGGAGGGGCTCTACCAGATCGACCTCCACGAACGCGACGCGGTCGAACCGCACCTCGACCTCGACTTCGCGGCGCTGTACGACCGCCCGCTGTCCGAACAGGTGGCGGCCTACCTCGACGTGCCCTACGAGGTCGTCGCGGACCACGTCCCGGAGTGGCGGCTGACGACCCACGTCGACCCCGTCGCGGCCAACGCCGCGCAGCTGCCCTTCGTCGTCGACGACCTCGCCGTCGTCCGCACGCACCAGCCGACCGGGAGCGGTGGCACCAGCGACCCAGCGGGATACGAGGAGACGCTCACCCGCTCCGACGACTTCACGCGCTCTGCCAGCAGCGGGACCATGAACAGATCCACCGGCACAGAGGACGACGCGGAATCCAGCGAGCCGACCTACGTCGAACCGCAGGCCGACGACGCACTCGAACAGGCCTGGCTCGGCGACGGCGTCCCCATCGGCGCGACCAAACTCGTCCCCGAGGCGTTCCAGAACAGACTGGACCGCGAGACGACCGAGGGCGACATCACTATCCGGGTGGTCCAGAACGACGCCCGGATGGAGGCGGAACGCGAGATCGCCGACGAGGTGTACGGCAACCGCTCGGACCTGCCCTTCGAGATCACCGTCCACGAGAACCTGACGACCGACGAACTCGCGACGGTCCTCACGACCGACGCCGACTTCTTCCACTACATCGGCCACACCGAACGCGAGGGGTTCACCTGCGAGGACGGGACGCTCGACGCCGCGACGCTGGACGACGTCGGCGTCGACACCTTCCTGCTGAACGCCTGCAACTCCTACCACCAGGGGCTCAAACTGGTCGAGAAGGGCGCCATCGGCGGCATCGTCACGCTCAACGAGGTGCTCAACGACGGCGCCGTCCGTATCGGCGAGTCCGTCGCGCGCCTGCTCAACAGCGGGTTCCCGCTCCGGGCCGCACTCACCATCGCCCGCGAGGAGAGCATCCTCGGCGGTCAGTACATCGTCGTCGGCGACGGGGGAATCACGGTGACGCAGCCTTCTGGTGGATCACCAAATAAGCTCGAAATAGAGGAGGTGGGAAACGGATATAATGTAAAGATAACCACCTATCCGACTGATGAAAGAGGACTTGGAAGCATCCATCTGCCATTCATTGGTAAAAATGGGTGTTATTATTTAGCATCTGGAACAATCGGTGTGTTTAGCGTTACCGAATCAGAGCTATATGACTACCTCAATTTGGAGAATGTCCCAGTTGAATTTGATACGCAATCTGTCTGGAGTGACTCACTTTTGGGAAGTGAGATCCAGCAATGACGATTTTATAAATCGATCAATACGAGAAACGGATGGTTAGGGTCCAGAAATAGTCGCACCATTCCCTGCTACTGCGCTCCCAGCCTGCGTGAGCAGGAGGAGAATCGTAAACAGTGCGCCGGCCATACGTGGGTGCTCTGCGAGGTAGTCTCGCATCGTGTTGTCGGACATAGTACACCCAAACCATCACCGGGGTTTATATTAAATATATTTGAAGTGTTCACACATATTTAAAGTTGTATTAAGTAGAAATAAGCGGCACAATCGCTGCGTACTACGCCTGAGCCGGTCGAAAGGGGATACTCTCTACGACAGCACGGATACTCACGGTCTGTCTCCGTCCTTGCTGGCGTTCATACCGTCGTGGGAGTCCGTGTGTATTGGTAATCGGTGACTACCATCACTATCAGTATCGTTTTGTGACCGGCCACTAAATAGGTGGGTAGAGATACGTACCGATGGCAAACCACGAGCATACGAACGTCGCCCCGTCAGAGTCGCCGAGTGCCACTCTTCGCGGGGTCGGACTGGCTCGCATCCGCGGCCCCGTTAGCGGTGGCCGGGTGACGACCGACGACGAACGCGGGCCGTCGACGGGTGGCGCGGCATGACGGCAGACGGAACGGGTGGCGGGACGGTGGAACTGTCCCGTGCGGTCCTTCGCGGGAGTCAGCGCGCGTCGAACCGGAGCGCACCCCTCATCCGGACGGAGTCGTCCGACTCGGTCGAGGGGCTGCAGTCGGAGGTCCCGATTCCGCTGGCGAAAGTCGAGACGAGCCAGCAGATACGCGTCCTCCACGTCGACGACAACCCCCAGATCGGCGACCTGATAGAGACGTTCCTCGAGCAGATAAACGACGAGTTCACCGTGGTCAGCGAGACCAGCGCCGTCGCCGCACTCGACCACCTCCGCGAGGGCACCGTCGACTGCGTCGTCAGCGACTACCAGATGCCCAACACGGACGGGCTGGAGTTGCTCGAGATCGTCCGCGAGCAGTATCCGGACATGCCGTTCATCCTCTTCACCGGGCGCGGGAGCGAGGAGATAGCGAGCGAGGCGATCCAGGCCGGCGTCACCGACTACATGCAGAAGGGGACCGGGACGGACCAGTACGAGGTGCTGGCCAACCGCGTCCAGAACGCCGTCGAGAAACACCGCACCGAACAGCAGTTCTGGAACGCGCTGTCGTGGTACCAGCGGCTCGTCGAACAGGAGATAGCCGGCGTCTGCATCGTCCAGAACCGCGAGTTCGTCTACGTGAACAAGAAGCTGGCCGAGACGTTCGGCTACACACAGAGCGAACTCGTCGGTGCGTCGCCGACCCGTATCACCGCCGCCGGCGACAGTTCCTTCTTCGAGGAGGTCCAGTCTGAGGGCCACGGCGACCTGGAGTCGTTCGACGCGACGTTCACCGGCGTCCGCGCCGACGGTGAACAGATTCCCGTCGAGGTCTCCGGCGGCGCCATCGACTACGACGACGCGCCGGCGTGGATCGGCGTCCTCCGGGCGACCGACGACCCGTCCGAGACGGACGAGTAGCCGGCCCGGACGCCCGTTCTTGCCACGGTATCGCACAAGCACAACCCCTTTGCACGGCCCACCCGAAGTGTGGACAATGTCGGAGTGTGACGTCTGTGGCAAGCAAGAAAACATGCCCTACCAGTGCGGGCACTGCGGTGGTACCTACTGTGCCGAGCATCGGTTGCCGGAGTCCCACGACTGTCCGGGGTTAGACAACTGGAACGACCCGCAAGGCGTGTTCGACAGCGGGTTCGACGACAGCGTCGACACCGGCGGGTCGTCGAGCTCGGGCGGGGTCGCCGGCAGACTCGGTCTCGACACCGGTCCCGGCGGCCCGATGGCGTACTTCCGCGGGAACATGACCTACGTGTTCCTCGCGGCGATGGCCATCACCTTCCTCCTCGAGATCGTCGTCCTGCGGGTCGTCGGCAGTCAGGAGCTGTTCCAGACGCTGTTCGTCCTCCACCCCGACAACCCTGAGTACGTCTGGACGTGGGTCACGTCTATCTTCGCACACTCCCCCCGTGGGTTCTACCACATCCTCGGGAACGGCATCATCATCTACTTCTTCGGCCGCATCGTCGAGCAGCAGATGGGGTCGAAGCGGTTCACGGTGTTCTTCCTCGCCTCGGGGATGCTCGCCGGCCTCGGCCAGATTGCCCTGCAGGTCGTGCAGGGGGCCGGCGCGTACGGCGTCCTCGGTGCCAGTGGCGCCGCACTCGCCATCCTGGCGTTCCTGACGGTGCTCAACCCCGGCCTCCGCGTGTACCTCTACTTCCTGATTCCCGTGCCCATCTGGGCCATCACCGGGTTCTACGTGCTGTTCAGCATCCTCGGATCGCTGTCACCCGGGTCCGTGGGCCTCCTCGGCGGCAACATCGCCCACACCGCACACCTCATCGGCCTCGCCATCGGCCTCTGGTACGGCCGGAAGTTCAAGAGCGAGATGCGCGTGCCCAGCCAACTCCAGTTCGGACGGGGCGGCGGTGGTGGCCCCGGCGGACCGGGTGGCCGCGGTCCCTTCTGAGATGGCCGTCGTCCGCCCAGAGTTCGTCCCGGACCCTTCGCTGTCGACGGCCGAGATGGAAGCGCTCCAGCGGGACATCGCCGACGTAGCGGTCTTCGCGGACGACCACGGCGTCGACCCGGCCGCCGTCGCCATCGACGGGCCGGTCGGACAGTCCACGCTCGGCGAGGCCGGCGACCGGGGAACGGCCGAACCGGATGCAGACCGACCACTCGTCGCGGGGGTCGACCAGGCGTTCGTCGGCGACCGGGCCGTCTCGGCAGTCGTCGTCCTGCGCGGCCGGGAAGTCGTCGAGCGGGCGTACGCGGTCGAACCGACGGAGATTCCGTACGTCCCCGGCCTCCTCTCCTTCCGCGAGGGCGGGGCCATCCTCTCGGCGATGGCGGCACTCGACACCGATCCCGACCTCCTGTTCGTCGACGGGAGCGGGCGGATCCACTACCGCGAGGCGGGCCTCGCGACGCATGTCGGCGTCACCCTCGACGTCCCGACGGTCGGCGTCGCGAAGAACCTCCTCTGTGGGACCCCTCGCGAGTCGCTGGACCGGAAGCTCCCGGAGGGCACACGAATCCCCATCGACGCCGACGGCGACGTCGAGACCGCAGAGGACGGCACCTGCATCGGCTACGCCGTCCAGACCCGGCAGTACGAGTCGGAGACGCAGTACGTCAACCCGCTCCTCGTCAGCCCCGGTCACCGCGTCGGGGCGGAGACGGCCGCGGACATCGTGCTGGCGACGGCCGCCGGCTACAAGCTCCCGGAACCGACGCGGTTGGCGGACAGCTACGCCGACGAGGTCAAGCGCGACGTGTAGGCCGACCGGGACCGGGTGGGCTTAATTGCCCGGGGCGTGTCGGGCCTGCCATGGCCAAGACGGTGCTGATTACGGGCGCGGACGGCGGCGTCGGACGCGCGACCGCCGAGGCGTTTCTGGACGACGATTGGCGCGTGTGGGCGACGGCCCCCGACGAGGCCGACCTGAACGCCCTCGCCGAGGACGGCTGTGAGACGGCCGAACTCGACGTGACGAACGCACGCGAGTGCGAGCGCGTCGTCGAGAACGTGGTCGACGAGACGGGGCGCATCGACTGTCTGGTGAACGCCGCGGGGACGGCGCGGTTCGGGGCCGTCGAGGACGTCTCGACGGCCGAGTTGGAGGCGCAGTTCGACCGCAACCTTCTCGGGACCCACCGGATGGTCCGGGCGGTCCTGCCGCACATGCGCGCTCGGGAGAACGGGACCGTCGTCTCCGTCTCCAGCGTGGCGGGGCGCCTCTCGCTCCCTGGACAGGGCGGCTACGCGGCCTCGCAGTTCGCCGTCGAGGGACTGAGCGACGCGCTCCGGGTCGAGGCCGCGGAGTTCGACGTCGACGTGGTCGTCGTCGAACCCGGCCCCGTTCAGACGGCGGGCGACGAAGCGGAACGGGAAGCGAACGCCGACCGGACCGGGGCGTACGACTGGCTCTACCAGGCACAGGAGGACTCGCGGCTCGCGGGCGTCAGGGACGCCGTCTCGGTGACCCCGGGGGCCGTCGCGCTGACCGTCCGCGACGCCGCCAACGCCAGCGACCCCGCCCCTCGCTACCCCGTGGGCGAGGGTGCGAAACTCCTCCTGCTCGCACGGCACGTCCCTGCCCGGTGGCGCGACGCCGCCTTCTCGGTCGTCCGGAAGCTGCTGGACTGACTCAGTCGAGACAGGCCGCCACGACGGCGAGCAGTCGCTCGCCGTGGACCTCCTCCGCGAAGAGCGGGACCCGGCGGACCTCGTGGCCCCGGAACAGGTCCTGTGCCCGTGTCAGCGCGTCCTGCTGGACCTGCCAGCGGCGCGCACAGAACTCGCAGTCGTCGTGGTTCGGGCCCGCGATGTCGACGTCGCGGCCGAGCACCTCGCTGGGGTCCTGCATCACGCGGTTGACGACGACGGTGCCCACGGGGATGTCGAACTCCCGCAACTGCCCGAGGAGGCGCTCCGATTCGACCACGGAGAGCTCCTCGGGGACCATCACGACCCGGAAGTCCGTCTTCGTCGGGTCCCGCAGAATCGCCCGCAGGTGCTCGATGCGGTCGCTGAGTTCGCGCAGGTCCTCGATACCCTCCTCGGGGTCGACGTCCTCGCCGTCGCCGCCGAACATCCCCGTGAGGTTCCCCATCATCCCGGAGAAGCGCTCGCGGAGTTGGAGTATCTTCCCGACCATCGAGTCCATCGTCTCGGGTAGCTCCAGCAGTCGGAGCGTGTGCCCGGTCGGGGCGGTGTCGACGACCACCCGGTCGAACCGGTCGTCGTCGATGTAATCCAGCAGGAGCCGCATCGCGGCGGCCTCGTCGGCCCCTGGCATGGACCCACCGAGGAGGCCGTCGTCGCCGCCGACCGGGTCGTCGCCGGCCCCGCCCCCCAGGGGGCCGCCCTCCCCGCCCAGCATGCCACCGAGGCCGCCCAGCGCGTCGTCCTCCATCCCGAGCGGTCCCTCGCCCACGGCGGCCTCGGGGTCGATCTCGGCGGCGAACAGCGGCACGTCCTCGCGGATACGCGTCGGTTCGGCCGGTATCCGCGTCTCCAGCGTGTCCGACAGCGAGTGGGCGGGGTCCGTCGAGACGACGAGCGTCGCCGTCCCGTCGCGGGCGGAGGCCAGCGCGGTGGCGGCCGCACACGTCGTCTTGCCGACGCCGCCCTTGCCGCCGTACAGCACGTAGTCCGGTGCGTCGACACCGGTCGGCGTGTCGATGTCGTCGACTGCCTCGACGTCGAGATTGCTCATACCCGAGGCTGCGCCTCCGGCCTTGAGTACTTCCCGAAAACGGCGCGACGGGTCCGGTGGGCGTCCCGGCGTCGGGTGCGACGAGTCCGACGGGGACCACTCACGGGGACCGAGCAGCGCTACTGGCGAGAGGACCGCGCTTCGCGGACTTCCGCACCGTCACGTAGTTTGTCCTCGCAGTTCGGGCAGACCCTCGGCCCGTGTGCTTCGGAGGCTTCTGGTGTAAACACCCGCACGTACTGCTCGGTTACGAACTCACCGCAGTTTTGACACTCGGGCATCTCTTGTAACACTAGAATGATTCTGTATAGGCTTTTTGTTGCCAACGAAATGTTCCGGTTAATAACTGCTTTCAGCCGAACTGGCGTGGGTTACTCGTGCTTTCGCCAGAACCCGTCCAGTTGGCTGGCCAGGAACTCCGGGGTCATCCGCGTGAACTCCTCGCGCTCGCCGGCCGGGAGGAACGGGTAGACGGAGTGGCGAGCGTCGGGGGTGTACCGCCGGCCGACGAACGCCCGGACACCGACTTCCTCGCTCCCGCGGATGACGCGCCCGATGGCCTGTCGCGCGCGTCGGACGGCCGGCACGGTCAGCGCGTACTCGAAGGCGTTCTCGTCGCCGAACGCGTCGCCGTACGCGCGCTGGACCGCCCGGACCCGTGGCGACCCGATGTTGACCAGCGGGACGCCGACCACGGCACAGGTCGACAGCTTCGCCCCGTCGTAGTCGACGCCCTCGGTCAGCGTCCCCCGGGTCGAGGTGACCAGCACCTTCCCGTCGCCGCGGAAGAACGCCTGTTTGCGTCGCTCGGTCTCCTCGTTGCTGGAGGACTCGTCGACGACGACCGGTTTCTCGACGGCCTCCTGCAGATACGCGCCCGCCCAGCGCGCCTCCCGGTAGTTCGGCATCGCCACCATGACGTTGCCCGGCGAGCGAGCGAGGGCCCGAAGCGCCTGCGCGTACTCGTCGCGGGTCGGGTTCCAGTTCTCGCCCAGCGGTTCCATCTCCTCGGGGTCGCCCCGGTTGCGAGCGGTGAACGGCCGCGCGTCGACGAGGTACGACGCGCGGTTCTCGGGCGGGAACGGGAGGTCGTAGGTCGTCGTCCGGACCGGCCGCGTCAGGTCGTCTGCGTCGTCGCCGTCGTCCGTCTCGGCCAGCGCGTCCAGTCCCGAGACGCGGGTGAACACGTCGAGCGGCTCGAGCGTCGCGCTCATCAGCACGCCGCCGCCCAGTTCGTCGAAGGCGTCCCGGAGCGCCGTCGCCGGCATGCAGTTGTAACAGAGCAGGCCCGCCGTGTAGACGGCCTCGTAGTCGGCGTCGGTGCTCCGGGACTCCTTCGGTGAGTGCTCGAGCTCTATCTCCCGGAGGAACGTCGAGTGGTCGCGCTCCCACCACTGGCCCGCGAGGACGCCGACGGCCGCACACACCGGCTGACGGGTCAGGCCCAGCTGGTCGATGGCGTCCTCGACGGCCGCCCCGATCTTCGACAGCGAGCGCCACAGTTGCCCGTCGTACCCCTTCGCCTCGGCCCACTCGGTGAGCTCGTCCCGCTCGACGGTGTCAGGGTCCCGGAGCGGAATCTCGCGGTCGTGTTCCGGCAGTCGCTCCGGGTTCGCCCGCCACCCCTCGTGCTCGGCATCGAGGAACGACGCCACGCGGTCGTCCAGCCACCGTCCGAGGTCGTCGTAGAACTTCCGGGCGTGGTTGACCGCCTCCAGTGGCACCTCGCGGGCCGAGAGCAGTTCCCGGACCTGTTCCTTGTGGTCGGCGCTCTGCTGGGCGCGCTGGACCAGCAGGTTGCAGTCGTTGCGCGCCTGCGCGATGGTCTGTCTGCCGAGTCTGTCCGACAGCAGGTCCCGGACCCGTTCCTCGAGGCGATGGGCCTCGTCGACGACGACGAACGTCTGGTCGTCGAGCACCGACGAGAGCAGCGGTCGCGCGGTCGGGTCGAACAGGTGGTTGTAGTTGCCGACGACGACGTCGGCCTGCTCCAGCATCACGCTCATCACTCGGTGGGGGCAGGTCCCCCGTTCGACGGCCGCCGGGAGGTAGTCCTCCAGCGTCACGACGTTGTTCGGCCCGGCCGAGAAGTCCACCGGCGACCCCTTGTTCCGGGCGTACCAGTCGGCCTCGAACGGGCAGTACAGCGGCGGGTCGTCGCTCTCGGCCATCGACTCCGGGGCGGTGGGTTGCTCGGGGCGATAGGGCGAGGCCGCACCCGCCGTCGAGAGCGTGTCCTCGCCGAGTCGCGTCTGCGAGGTGGCGTCCGGTCGCGCCGCGGCGGCGAGGTCCTGCCCCTTCCTCGGGTCCCACCACTGGTCCTCGTCGTCTACCTCGGTCCGAATGGCCGTCTCGGCGACGGCGGCCCCGTCCGAGCGCCCGTCGTCCTCGACGAGTCTGGCGGTCGCCTCGCGGAGGTCCTCGCACCGGTCGTGGGTCCCGACGTCCTCGGGGAACTGCCCCTCGCGCCCGTACGGACAGAGGTCCGTCTTCCCGACTAGCGCGATGCCGTCGAACGGCTCGTCGACCCCCGTGTTCAGCGTCCGCAGGTCGTCGACGAACTGCTGTAACTGCTGTTTGACCGGCGTGACGACGACCACGCGCTCGTAGAGGTCGGTGTCCCGGACGAGGTGGGCCGCGGCGGTCAGGGCGGCCATCGTCTTGCCGGTCCCGCAGGGGCCCTCCATCGCCAGGAAGCCGCGCGACTTCCCGGCCTCGATGGCGCGCTCTACGGCGTCGGCCTGGTTCTCGTACGGCGCCTCGAAGCCGAAGTACTGCCGCCATGACTCGCCGCCTGTCGAGGCCGTGTCCCGCATCGGCACAGGGTTGGGCGGCCCGGTATTTGAACCGCCGGGTTCGCCGGCACGGGGCTGGTGCAGGTCAGGGCACGCCCGTGTCAGGAGCTCCAATGTAGAATACCGGACGAGGCCGAGGCCCGCGATGGCGGTGTCGGTTACGCCCCGCTACCGGCCCCGGCCCCGGGCCCGACGGCGGTCCGACTCTCGCTCACGTCGAACTTCGCCAGCAGGGACTGCAGGCGCTCCGCCTGCTGGTTGAGCGACTGGACGTTGCCGTCCACCTCTGACATCGACGCGGCCTGTTCCTCAGCGGCCGCCGACGCGCTCTCCGTCTCGTCGGCCGTCGACCGGCTGATGTCGGCCACCTCCTCGACCATCGAGACGGCCTCCTCCGTGCTCGCGGCCTGGTCGTCGGTCGTGTCGCTTATCTCCTGGATGCCGTTGTCGGTCTCCGTGGCGTTCTCTTTGACCGTCGTGAACGCGTCGAGGACCTCCTGGACCGCCTCGACGCCCTCTTGCATGTTCTCCTCGGCGGCTCGGGCCTCCTCGACCGTCCTGTCGGTCTGGGCCTGCGTCTCCGCGATGAGCTGTTCGATCTCGTTGGCCGACGCCTGGGTCTCCTCGGCCAGTTGCTTCACCTCGTTCGCGACGACGGCGAACCCGTCGCCGCTCGCGCCGCCCTCGCCGCCGGCGCGGGCGGCCTCGATGTTCGCGTTCAGCGCCAGCATGTTCGTCTGCTCGGCGATGTCGCCGATGAGCTCCACGATGTCGCCTATCTCGGCCATCTGCTCGTCCAGCACCTCGACGCTCTCGACCGTCGCGTCGATGGCCGACTGCACCTCTCGCGAGTCCTCGATGGCCCGTCGGGCCGTCGACTCGCCCGACGCCGCGATATCGGTCGTCTCGCGGGACCGCTCGGCGACGGTCTCGGCGGACGCCGCGACCTCCTCGACGGTCGCCGAGAGGTCGGTCATCTCGCCCGAGACGGTCTCGAGCATCTCCCGCTGGTCGCTCGCACCGCTGGCTATCTCCTGTATCGCCCGGCTCACCTCCTCGCTGGCCTGCTTCGCTTCGCCGGTGCCGGCGCTGGCCTCCGTCGTCGTGGCCGTGACCTCCTCCGCGAAGTCCTGGATCTCCCCCATCGCCGACTCCGTCTCGTCCATCATCTCGTTGAACGACTCGGCGATCTGGACCATGGCGTCGCTCTCGCTGTCGGTATCCAGCCTGACGCTGAGGTCCCCCTCGGCGGCCCGCGCCATCGCGGCGCTGTAGGCGTCGGCCGTCGCTTCGAGGTGCTGGTTGGCCTCCTCGACCGCTCGCTGTTTCGCCTCGGCCTCGGCCTTGAGCTCCTCGGCCTCGGCTTTGGCCGCCTCTATCTCGGCCTGCTTGGCCTCGAGGTCGGCGATCTCCTCGCTCTTCGCCCGTGCCTGTGCCAGCTGTTCGGCCGCTTCCTCGCGCGACCGTTCGGTCGAGTACCAGTGTGCCATCAGCGCCATGGCGAGCGCGAGGACGAACACGCCGTGGATGAGCCCCCAGACCCACGGGTTGTTGATGGCGGCCGTGTGGTTGTAGACGCGGCTGGGGTTTATCATCCCGAAGACGCCGTGGGTGAGCACGACGTAGCCGATGCCCAGCGCGAACGGGACCCAGTCCTCGTAGACGGCGACGACGGCCATCCCGACGAAGAAGTGGAAGTGCGCCTCGATGAACCCGCCAGAGAAGTGGACGAGGACGACCGAACACGACAGGAGTCCCGTCGTCGCGAGCGCCGTCCGGACCCGGAGCGGTAGCTGTGACACGTTGGCGGCGGCGACGAGCGCGACCACGATACCCAGTTCCAACAGGACGGTCCCCAGCGGAATCGACGGGACCGTCGCCCCCGTGACGAGCGACTCGGTCCCCTCGAACATGCCGAGAGCGAAGAGGAACGGGACGTGGGCGAGCACCAGAAGGGTGATCTTCCGGTGGCGGCCCCGCCACGTCTCCTCGGGAATCGAATCGCCGCTCGGCGTGTACTTGACAAAGTCCCGGAGCATCTGCTCCCAGTTGGAACCCCGGGCGAGTGTGTCGCCGGAACTCACGTTCGCGTCAGCCATACCAACTATGAAACCTACCGGCTGAAAAGCGCTCGGCCCACAGTATCAAACGTTGTAATCGACGGGCGGCCCTCGGTACCGACGCTCACACGAGGGCGAAACTCGGGAGGTACAGCGCCAGACAGACGACCGCCGCACGCCGGTCGATACCTCGTCGCCAGTAGAACAGCGCGAGGACGGCGATGGAGACGCCGAGCATGTAGACCAGCGAGGGCATGATGGCGGCGGGGTCGTCGACGACGACGTCGAAGAAGACGGCGCCGATGCCCAGCGAGAAGACGGGGTCGGTGATGTTGCTCCCGAGGATGGAGCCGACCGAGATGCCGCTCCGCCCCTCGTACGCGGCGATGCCGGCGATGACGATTTCGGGGAGCGTCGTCCCGAGGCCGGTGAGCAGGCCCACGAGGAACTCCGAGAGGCCGACCAGTCTCGCGATGGCGACCCCGTTCGTCACCATCAGTTGCCCGCCGACGACGACGAGGAGCAACCCGCCCAGAATCCACGGGAGCGTCTCGCCGGGCGGGCGCGGTTCCTCGATGACCTCCTCGGTTATCTCCTCGCCGCCCTCGTTGGTGTAGAGGGTGTAGACGAACTGGACGTACGCGAGCATCATCAGGAGGCCCTCCGAGCGCCCGATGACGCCGTCGTCCAGCGTCAGAATCATGATTATCATCGCCAGAATCATCGCCGTGCCGTAGACGAGGACGCTCCGGCGCTCCACGACGAACGGCGCGACGAACGCGACGACGGCGATGGCGAGCGTTATCTGGGCCGTCTCGGACCCGACGATGTTGCCGACGACGAGGTCGCCCGCGCCGTAGAAGGCCGCGTAGACGGAGGTGACCATCTCCGGCACCGACGTCCCCACGGAGATGACCGTCACGCCGATGAAGAACGGCGAGACCCCGTAGTACAGGGCGAGGTCGCCGGCGGCGGTGACGGCGCGGTCGGCGCCGACGACGAGTCCCGCGAGTCCGGCGAGAAACAGGACGGCCTCGACGAGCATCGTCCGTCGGCACTCGCGGCGGACAGTAAAGTATGGAGTCCGAACGCGGTTAGTCGTCGCTTTCGGCGGTTCGGCGGTCGCTCGTCGGCTCCTCGTCGCCGAGCAGCTCCTCGCGGTGTTCGTCCAGCAGGGGAGCACGGCCGCGCGGCCGGGGGTTCGTCTCGGTCATCTTGATGGGACTGCCGGCGACCGTCATCTCGCCGTCGACGCCCGGTTGGGAGACGTCGGCGAGCATCTCCCGGTCGCGGACGTGTGGGTCCGCGAAGACGTCACTCGCGTCCTGGACGGGCGCCGCCGGGACGCGCCCGTCGAGTCGGTCCACGAGCTCGTCGGTCGTCTGCTGGCCCGTCCAGTCGGCTATCTCGGCGCGCAGCTGCTCGCGGTTACGGAGGCGGTCCGGCGTCTCCGGGTACTCGGCCGCGAGGTCGGGCCGGTCCATCGCCTCACACAGCGTCTGCCAGTGGCGGTCGTTGAACGCCGCGACGACGGCGTAGCCGTCGGCCGTCTCGAAGGCGTCGTAGGGGAACAGCGTCGGGTGGGAGTTGCCCTGCCGGGTCGGCGGGTCCCCGTCACAGGAGTACTGGTAGACGGTCCGCTCGGCCAGCGACACCATCGCGTCGTACATCGCCGTGTCGACGTACTGGCCCTCACCGGTCCGCTCGCGGTGGTGGACGGCCGCGAGGACGCCCACGGCGTTCAGCGCCGCGGTGAAGATGTCGCCGACGCCCGGCCCCACCTTCGTCGGCGGGCCGTCCTCGGGGCCGGTGATCTCCATGACGCCGCCCAGCGCCTGCGCGATGAGGTCGAACGAGGGCTGACCCTGCCGGTGGGTCTCGCCGGTCCGCGGGTCGCCGAACCCCCGAATCGAGGAGTAGATGAGCTGGGGGTTCCGCTCCCGCAGCGTCTCGTAGCCGAGGTCGAACTTCTCCATCGTCCCGGCCTTGAAGTTCTCGACGACGACGTCGGCCCGGTCGACCAGCGAGAGGAACGCCTCGCGGTCCTCGTCGGTCCGCAGGTCGAGCTCCAGCGAGCGCTTGCCGCGGTTGACGCTCTGGAAGTAGCCGCCGTAGGCCTCCGCCTCGGGGTCGTCGACGAACGGCGGGTTCGAGCGGATCATGTCGCCGCCGGGTCGCTCGACCTTTACCACGTCCGCGCCCATGTCCGCGAGCAACATCGTGCAGTACGGTCCGGACAGGACCTGCGTCAGGTCGAGCACCCGCAGGTCGGCAAGCGCACCCATGCCGAGACGGACCGACGGCGACGGCATAAATCTTGGTGATAAATCATTATATATTCTCTAGGGGCATATTATCATGAAAGACCATTAAGTTTATACTGCCGCCGCGAGCACCGTGTAGTACATGCCCCGGACCGTCATTCTCGGCGTGATTGGTTCCGACGCTCACGTCGTCGGTATCACGATTCTCGAGCAGGCGCTCTCGGCCGCTGGCTTCGAGGTCGTCAACCTCGGTGTCCAGACTTCACAGGCCGAGTTCGCCGACGCTGCGAAAGCTCACGGCGCCGAGGCTGTACTGGTCTCCTCGCTGTACGGGCACGCCCGGCAGGACTGTGAGGGGTTCCACGACCTCCTGGAGTCCGAGGGGCTCGACGTCCTGACCTACGTCGGCGGCAACCTCGCCGTCGGGCAGGACGACTTCGAGTCCACCCGCGAGACGTTCCGCGAGATGGGCTTCGACCGGGTCTTCGACGCGGAGACCGACCCCGAAGACGCCATCGCGGACCTCCGTCGTGACCTCGAACTCACGGCCACCGAGGGCGAGCAGGTCAGGGTCGACAGCTGACCATGCTCACGGACACGAAGCTCGCCGCCGACGAGCTACAGCACATCGCGAACGACCTGCGGGACAACTGGCACACGGGCCGGCAGGTCGACTTCGAGGAGGCCATCGCCTTCCACGAGTCCCTGCCCGCTAGCAAGCAGTTCGCGCCCGTCCTCGAATCCGCAGACCAGCCCCTGCTACAGCCCCGCGCCGGCGTTCCCCTGCTCGAAGACCAGATAGACCTACTCCGGTACCTGCAGGACGAGGGCGGCGCGGACCTCCTGCCCACCACCATCGACTCCTACACGCGCGACAACGAGTACGAGAAGGCCGAGGAGGGCCTCGCGGCCTCGCGCAACGGCGACGCCGACGAACTCAACGGCTTCCCGGCCGTCAACCACGGTGTCGAGGACTGTCGCCGCCTCGTGCGCGCGCTCGACGCCCCCATCGAGGTGCGCCACGGGACGCCCGACGCGCGCCTGCTGGCGATGGTCACCCTCGCCGGCGGCTTCCAGTCCTTCGAGGGGGGCCCCATCTCGTACAACATCCCGTACACGAAGCGCCACGACCTCGAGACGACCATCGAGCACTGGCAGTTCGTCGACCGTCTCTGCGGTGCCTACACCGAACGCGGCGTCACCATCAACCGCGAACCGTTCGGCCCGCTGACCGGGACGCTCGTGCCCCCGTGTATCGCCATCGCGGTGATGCTGGTCGAGGGGCAGCTCGCGGCCACGCAGGGCGTCCGCTCGCTCACGCTCGGCTACGGACAGGTCGGCAACGTCGTCCAGGACGTCGCCGCCCTGCGCGCGCTCCGCAGCCTCGGCGAGGAGTTCCTCCCCGACGAGGTGACCGTCACCACCGTCTTCCACGAGTGGATGGGCGGGTTCCCGCCCGACGAGGCCCGCGCCAACGGCGTCATCAGCCTCGGCGGCGCCACGGCGGCCGTCGCCAAACCCGACAAGGTCATTACGAAGTCCCCGCAGGAGTTCCAGGGCGTTCCGACCAAGGAAGCCAACGCCTCCGGGTTGCGCACGACGAGACAGCTCATCGACATGATGATAGAGCAAGACATCGACCTGAACGGCATCGACGACGAGCAGCGCCTCATCGAGCGTGCGACCCGCGCACTGATGGACGCAATCTACGAGGCCGGCGACGGCGACGTCGCCCAGGGCGTCATTCGAGCGTTCGACTCCGGGGCGATGGACGTGCCGTTCGCGCCGAGCGACGCCGCCGCCGGCGCGGTGCTTCCGGCCCGAGACGACGACGGGCGGGTGCGCATCTTCGAGTTCGCGGACCTCGCACTCCCCGACGACATCAAGGAGACCCACAAGGCCAGACTGGGCGAGCGCGCCCGGACGGAGGGCCGCGACCAGTCGTTCCGGATGGTCGCCGACGACGTCGACGCCATCAGCGACGGGAAGCTCATCGGTCGGCCGACCGGCAAGCCGGGAGGTGCCAGCGATGCGGATTGAGGACGTCCGTGCAGTGCCCGGCCTCTCCGGGTTCTTCTTCGACGACCAGCAGGCCATCAAGGACGGGGCCACCCAGCGGGGGTTCGCCTACGACGGCCAGCCGAAGACCGAGGGGTTCGAGCGAGTCCGCGAGGCCGGCGAGTGCCTCATCGTCGAACTCGAACTCGCCGACGGCTCGGTCGTCACGGGCGACTGCGCCGCCGTCCAGTACTCCGGGGCCGGCGGGCGGGACCCGCTCTTCCGCGCCGACGAGTACCGCCCGGTCGTCGAGGGGCGCGTCGCCGACACGCTCCGGGGCCGGGACGCGACCCTGTTCCGGGAGAACGCCGAGGCCCTGGAGGCCATCGACCCCGAACGCTCGGGCGGCGAGCGCCTGCACACGGCGGTCCGCTACGGCGTCTCGCAGGCGCTCCTGAACGCCGCCGCTCGTGCCCGCGGCCAGACGCCCACAGCGGTGCTCGCGGCGGCCTACGACACCGACCCGGCGACGTCGCCGGTCCCGGTGTTCGGCCAGTCGGGCGACGAGCGCCGCACGAACGCCGAGAAGATGCTCATCAAGGGCGTCCCCGTCCTCCCGCACGGCCTGTTCAACAGCGTCGAGAAGGTCGGCGAGGACGGCGAGGGTCTGCGTGAGTACCTCGCGTGGCTCTCGGACCGGGCCGGCGACCTCGGGCCGGAGAACTACGCGCCGCGCTTCCACGTCGACGTCTACGGCATCCTCGGGAAGGTGTTCGGCCCGCCGTACGACCGAAGCGAGGTCACCGACTACTTCGAGACGCTCCGGGAGGCCGCCGCGCCGTACCCGCTCCAGGTCGAGGGGCCGATGGACGCCGGCGGCCGCCCCGCGCAGATAGCGCAGATGGCCGAGCTCCGCGACGGCCTCGCGAGTGCGGGCGTCGAGGTGGACATCGTCGCCGACGAGTGGTGCAACACCTTCGAGGACGTGCAGGCGTTCGTCGACGCGGGCGCGGCCGACGTGGTGCAGGTGAAGACGCCGGATCTCGGCGGCGTCCAGCGCTCCGCGGAAGCGGTGCTGTACTGCGACGGCACGGACACCCGCGCGTACCTGGGGGGGACCTGCAACGAGACGGTCACCTCCGCGCGGGCCTGTGCTCACGTCGC
Organism: Haloarcula sp. MBLA0163; assembly: GCF_055632435.1. Classification (NCBI taxonomy): domain Archaea; kingdom Methanobacteriati; phylum Methanobacteriota; class Halobacteria; order Halobacteriales; family Haloarculaceae; genus Haloarcula; species Haloarcula sp. MBLA0163. The sequence goes on along the minus strand of NZ_CM145745.1, from coordinate 1,976,382 downwards.
GCTGGCGACGGACGCCGCGCAGGTGCTCGCCAAGCCCGGGATGGGCTTCGACGAGGGGTTCATGGTCGTCACCAACGAGATGCGCCGCGCGCTCAGCCGTCGACGGGGCGGCCGGCAGGAGGTGCAGGCCGATGACTGACTGGAGCGACCCCGGCGCGCTCGACTGTTCGGACGAGGATACCTTCGACGCGCTCCTCGACCGGGCCGACACGCGCGAGAAGGGCCACTACTTCGAGTTCTTCGCGGAGGGCGACGAACTCTCTCACGACCCCGGCCTGCGGCTCTCCCGGCACGGCAGCGAGCAGTGGATGGGGCAGACGCTGAACCACGACCCGGCGTACTGGCGCTCCGACACGGCTCGCGAGCGCGGGTTCGACGGCGTGCCCGTCCACCCGGACTACCTGCTGGCCTGCGTGATGGGCATCACCGTCGAGGACCTCTCGGAGAAGGGCGGCTACTTCCTCGGGCGCACCGACGTCGAGTTCCACCGGCCCGCGTTCCCCGGGACCGAACTCGCCGTCACCTCCCGCGTCGTCGACACGCGGACCTCCTCGTCCCGGCCGGCCTACGGCATCGTGACGTGGGAGACGGTCGGCCGCGACCGCGAGACGGGCGCGCCGCTCGTCTCCTACGAGCGGACGAACATGATTCCGCGCCGGGAACCGGCGGCGACCGACGGCAGCGGGTCGATGGCCGACGGCGAAGCGGACCCCGAAGCGGCCGACCTCCCCGACACGCTCCTCGCGCCGGACGGCACGCACTTCGATGACTTCCGGGCGGCGCTCGAACGCGCCCGCGAGGAACAGGCCGCCGTCGCCTACCGCCACGAACGCGGCCGGACGATGGACGACCAGTTGGTCGCGGGCCTGCCGCTGGCGACGCTCAACACCGCCCGCCAGCACCACAACCGCGACGAGATGGCCGACTCGCCGTCGGGCGACATCGTCGCCTACGGCGACGTTACCCGGTCCATCGCACTGGCCCACGCCCGCTCGGACGAAGCCACCTACCGCGAGCGGCGCTTCGCGGACGAGCGGTTCCACACCTTCGTCACGCTCGGCGACACCATCTACGGCTTCACGCGCGTCCTCGACTGCGACGGCGACGCGGGCCCCGAGACGGCCGGGGCGGTCACCTTCGAGCACGTCGCGTTCAATCAGGACAACACCCCGGTCTACAGCGGCCGGCGAACCGCACTCGTTCAGCGACAATGACAGACACACGACTCTGCCGCACGTTCCAGACCGCGCCCGCTGCCGTCCCGCGTGACGACAGCGCGAAGTTCTTAGACTCCGGCCTCACCAGCGAGGGGTTCCAGACCCCCGACTGGCTGGTGCCGGACATCGAGGACGGCACCGCGCCGTCGATGAAGGAGGAGGCCGTCGACAACATCGTCGACCGGGTGCCCGACCACGCCCCCGACTTCGCCGGGCAGATTCTCCCGCGGGTCGAGTGGGCCTACGACGGCGCGCAGTTCCGCGAGCACGGGACCGAGCAGGTCCGACGGCTGGCCGACGAGGTGGGCGAACACCTCGACGGCGTCGTCTTCCCGAAGGTCGGCCGCCTCGACGACGTGCGCGAGGCCGCCGGGGTGCTGGCCGACGCCGAACGCGACGCCGGTCTGGACGACGGGTCGCTGGAGATGGCCATCATTCTGGAGACGGCGGCCGCGCGCTCGGACCTCCGGGAGATCTGCCAGTTCGCCACCGACTCCAGACTCTCGGGCATCGTCTTCGGCCCCGTCGACTACACGGCGGAACTGGGCGGCCGGGCGCTCCACGGCGAGCGGCCGCGCTGGGACGGCCTGCTCGAGGCGATGTCCAACGAGACGAGCGCCGCGGGCATCGTCTCCATCGGCGGCCCGTTCGACCAGCTGTTCCACGAACGCGCCGGCGTCACCTACTACAATGCCGAGGGGTATGCCGACCAGGTCGAACACGAAGCGACCATCGGCATCGACGGGTCGTGGTCGCTCCACCCCAAACAGACCGCGCAGGCCAACCGCATCCACATGCCCAGCAGCGAGGAACTGGACCGGGACCTCACCAAAATCGAGTCGTTCAACGAGGCCAAGCGCGAGGGCACCGGCGCCGTCGTCGTCGACGGGCAGATGGTCGACGAGGCGACGTACAAGAACTTCGCCAACACGGTCCTGACCGTGCGGGCCATCGACGAGGCCCACCCCGACCAGACCGGCGAGTACTACGACGACAGCCTGCTCGCGCGAGCGCTCGACGTGGACCTCGTGTTCAACTGACCGCGACGGACCAACGCTCAAGCCCGTCCGGCCCTTCTAGCCGTCGATGAACGCCATCGAGGTGGACGGACTGACGCGGCGCTACGGCGACCTCGTCGCCGTCGACGACGTCTCCTTCTCGGTCGCCGAGGGCGAGATTCTCGGCCTGCTCGGCCCGAACGGCGCCGGGAAGTCGACGCTCGTCAACACGCTCTGTACGCTGCTGCGACCCAGCGAGGGGACCGCTCGCGTCGCCGGCCACGACGTGGTCGCCGATCCCGGCGGCGTCAGGTCGAGCATCGGCGTCGTGTTCCAGGAACCCGCGCTGGACGAGGAGCTGACGGGGGTCGAGAACCTCCGCTTCCACGCGCGTCTGTACGGCATCCGCGAGCAACGGCGCCGCGAGCGGCTGGCGACGGTGCTCGAACTGGTGGACCTCGCCGACGACGCCGACAAGCCGGTCGGCGAGTACTCCGGCGGGATGGCCCGCCGGCTCGAACTCGCCCGCGGCCTGCTCCACGAACCGGCGGTCCTCTTTCTGGACGAACCGACCGTGGGACTGGACGCGGGGACGCGCAAGACCGTCCGGGAGTACGTCGCCCGCCTGAACCGCGAGGCCGGCGTCACCGTCGTGCTGACGACCCACTACATGGAGGAGGCCGACGCGCTCTGTGACCGCGTCGCCATCGTCGACGACGGGCAGGTCGTCGCACTCGACGCGCCCGACGCGCTGAAGGACGCGCTCGGCGGAGACGTGATACGAATCGGGACCGACGACCCGGCGGCCGTCGAGCGAGCGGTCGGCGACGCACCGTGGGTCCGGTCGGTGACCCGGACCGGTGACGGCCTCGACGTGGGCGTCGACGACGGCGAACGCCGGGTCGCGGCGCTCGTCACCGCCGCCAGCGAGGTCGCCGGCGTCTCGACGGTCTCCGTCGACCGCCCGACGCTCGAACGCGTGTTCCTCTCGCTGACGGGCCGCACCGTCGAAGAGGCCGACGAGCGGGCCGGTCCCGACGCCGCCGTGGCGGCGGAGACGGGGGCCGACGATGACTGACGACGCCGGCCGGCTGGGCCGCGAGGCCGTCGCCGTCTACGGCCTCTGGAAACGGGACCTCGTGCGGTTCTGGCGCGCCAAGAGCCGCGTCGTCGGCCTCCTGCTGGGCCCGTTCTTCATCCTCGTGTTCTTCGGCTTCGGCTTCAGCGACGCCCGCTTCGGCTCGATTCCGCCGTCGCTGTCGTATCTGGAGTACCTCGTCCCCGGCATCCTCGGGTTCACGATGCTGTTCTCGGCGTCGTTCACCGGGCTGGCGGTGCTCTCGGACCGCGAGGTCGGCTTCCTGAAGGAGATACTGGTCGCGCCGGTGAGCCGCACCGCCGTCGTCGTCGGACGCATCGCCGGCGGCGCCACGACCACGATGCTGCAGGCGCTGCTCATCCTCGTCCTCGCGGTGCCACTGGGGTTCCGACCGGTGTCGCTCGTCGGCGTCGGCGTCGCCGTCGTCTTCCTCGTCCTCGTCGCCGCGACGTTCATCGGCCTCGGACTCGCGATGGCCTCGCAGTTCAAGGACACGCAGGGGTACAACCTCATCATCAACTTCGCGCTGTTCCCGCTGGCCTTCCTCTCGGGGGCGTTCTACCCGCTCTCGAACCTGCCCCTGCCGGTCCGCGTAGTCGGCTACCTCAACCCGCTCACCTACGGCGTCGACGGCCTCCGGGGGGCGCTGGTGGGCTACTCGGAGCGGGCGCTCGTCGTCGACCTCGGCGCGATGGTCGTCGCCGCCGTCCTGACGGTGGCGCTCGGCGCGGCGCTGTTCCGCCGCGTCGAGGCCGTCTGAGTCACTCGAAGAACGCCGCGAGTCGCTCGGCCGCCTCCTCGACGCGCGGGGTCACCAGCGCGAACCGTATCCAGTCCGACCGCGACTCGCCGAACGCCTCGCCGGGCATCCCGGCGACGCCGGCCTCGTCGACGAGCTCGTAGACGTTCTCGAAGCTGCCGGCGAAGTCGGGGAAGCGCGCCATCACGTAGAATCCGCCCTCTGGTCTGTTGTACTCGGCGCCAGCGTCGTCCAGCGCCGCACAGAACGTGTCGATGCGACGTTCGAGTCGCCGCCGACACCGCCGGTAGTAGTCCGGCGAGGTGGTCTGCAGCGCTCGCTCGACGGCGTACTGGGCGGGGCGACTCCCGCTGACGTTCGTCAGCATGTGCCGCGTCCCGGCCCGGTCGACCAGTTCGCCGGTCGGGCCGTCGGGCGACGGGAACACGGCGTACCCCACCCGCAGTCCGGTTATCGCCATCGACTTCGAGAAGGCGTTGGTCGCGACGACGTTGGGCGAGTCGTGGTCCAGCGCCGACGCGAACCGGCCGGCGTAGTCGAAGTGGTCGTACACCTCGTCGCTGACGAGCAGGGCGTCGTACTCCTCGGCGATGGCGACGAACTCGGCCATCGCGTCGGCGCCGTACACCGCGCCGGTCGGGTTGTTCGGCGAGTTCACGACGAGGACGCTCGTCGCCTCGCTGGCGGCGGCCCGGACGGCGTCCGGTTCGAGGTGGCCGTCCCCGGCGACGGGGACGAACGTCGTCTCGGCGTCGAGGAAGTTCGCCCGGCCGGCGTAGTAGGGGTAGACCGGGTCGGTCAGCAGGACCTCGTCGCCGGGGAAGTGGTCCAGACCGCCGGTCATCGCGAGGTGGTTGGCCTCGCCGGCCCCGTTCGTGACGACGACGCGGTCGACGGCGACGTCGCGTCGGGCGGCGCTCTCCTCGCGAAGCCCCTCGAGGCCACGACTCGGTGCGTACTGGTACTCGTCGGCGTCGGCCTCGGCGTAGTCTCTCAGGCCGTCCCGGAGCCCCTCGGGCGGGTCCCAGTCGGGGTTGCCCGAGACCATGTCGACCACGTCCCGGTCGGCCCGGGCCGCGTACTGCATCACCCGGAAGAACTGCGGCGTCTCGTAGTCCATACCGTCGCTCGGCGCTCCGCGGCCGTCTTTCTTTCCGTTACTGCCTGACGTAGAGGGTCAGGACACCGAGCGCGAGGAGCAACAGCCCCCACAGGAGGTCCGACCCGGGCAGGAACCCGAGGACGAGCGTGACGATACCCGAGGAGACGAGCGACCAGCCGAGCGTGGTCTGGTAGGCCATACGACGTGTTGGTGGCCCAGACGGAAAGGTCCGAGCCCGGCGACTGAACGCTTATCCACGCCCGCGTGCAACGACCGGCCATGACCGACGACGAGACACCTATCGAGGAACGCGTCGGCGACGAACTCCGCGAGCGGGGGGAGACAGTCGCCGTCGCCGAGTCCTGTACCGGCGGCCTCGTCGGGTCGCTGCTGACCGACGTCCCGGGCGCCAGCGACTACTTCGACCGGTCCGTCGTCTCGTACTCCTACCGCGCGAAGCAGGAACTGCTGGCCGTCTCCCGCGAGGCGCTGGACGCTCACGGGGCCGTCTCGGAGCCGGTCGCCCGCGAGATGGCGCGGGCGGTCCGAGACACCGCGGGGACCGACTGGGGCGTCGCGACCACGGGCGTCGCCGGCCCGACCGGTGGCTCTCCAGAGACGCCGGTCGGCACCGTCTACGTCGCCGTCGCCCACGCCGCGCCGTGGGAGACGGGCGAGTCGGACTGCACGGTCACCCACTACGAGTTCGACGGGTCCCGGACGGCGGTCAAGACGCGCATCGCCAGACAGGCGCTCACGGACCTGTTAGCCGCCACACAGGAGGAGTAGCAAAACCTATCGGGCGGCCGGCCGTCGAACCGCGTGGATGGACAAACGCGGTCACGTTCTGAACGCGGTCCTGCTGAGCATCGGGCTGGGGTACGTCCTCGACCCCTCCGGGGACGTCTCGACGTTCGCGACCATCGCGGAGGTGTTCCTCCCGGTGGTGCTGGGGGCGCTGTTCCCCGACGTCGACACGGCCTTCGGGAAACACCGGAAGACGCTGCACAATCTCCCGGTTCTTCTCGTCTTCCTCGCCCACCCGATCTACCACGGCGGCAACCTCCAGTGGGTGTGGCTCGGGGTCCTGACCCACTACGTCCTCGACTACCTCGGGTCGAAGCGGGGCATCGCGCTGTTCTACCCGCTCTCGGACACCGAGTACGGGTTCCCCTCGGGCGTCACCACGTCCAGCGACAGGGCGGAGATCGTCACGGTAGCCGTCACCATCTTCGAACTGGCCGCCATCGCGGCGCTGGTCCACGTCCTGCCCCAGTACCTCCCCCCGGAGGTCACGCAGCTGCTCGCCGAGAACACGGCGCTGATCGCCTAGTACACCTTCACGTCGTCGAACTGCCCGTCGTAGGCGACGTGGTCCGGGTGCGTGGGCGCCGTCCCCTGGAGCATCACCCGGTCGAACTTCTCCCAGCTGTTCTCGTAGCCCAGATGCGCGAACTCCAGCCCGCGGCGGAGCGTGTGGCGCAGGCCGTTCCGGTGGACGATTCGCCGGGGGACCTCGTCTCGCAGCGCCTGCGCCAGTTCGTCGGCTGTCTCGAACGCCTCGTCGAACGCCGTCCACGCCTCGCCGATGCTGCCGGTGAGGTGGGCGTACGACGAGGCGAACGTCGACAGCCCCGTCTCCCGGGCGAACCGCCGGGCCCGCCGGTTGTGGTGCGGGAGGTGCTTCGGGTTGTACACCTCCACGGCGTCGATGGTGCTGCTGTACGTCCGCAGGGCCTCGATGCCGAGGCTCACGCTCAGGAACCCGGGGTGCGGGACGAGGACCGCCGCCTCCTGTCGCTGTAGCTCGGCCATCGTCCCGTCGAGGGTCAGGAAGTCCGGCACCTGTTCGTCCAGACCGACGGCGAGGACGTGCCGGCGCCGCTGCCACGTCCCCGTGAACAGCTCCCGGCCCGGGAAGACGGTCAACTCGTCGTCGGAGAACCGTTCGGCCTTCGCACGGATGTCCGGCAACCGCGTGAAGTGCGGGGCGTACACGAGCGCGTCGAGCCCCCGTGCCTTCGCTCGCTGGACGACACGCTCGTCCAGAATCTTGACGTGTAGGTCGACGTGGAACCCCTCACTCGTCACGGCTTTCGCTATCCCGGTGTCACAATTAGAGGTTTCCATTTCCGGGAGTCGCCGGGCGCCGTGGCGAACGCTTTTGGTGCCACACGGCCTGCCTCTCAGCAATGCCACGCTGGGAGTGTGCCATCGAGGGCGACGACAGCCAGTTCGACCGCGTCGAGGACCTCATCGTCCACCAGTCGACCGAACACGACCGCGTCTCGTGTAAGGTGTGTGGGACCGTCGTCCCCGACGGCTACTTCGCCATCAAACACGCCTTCGACGAACACTCGCGCGCGGAGTACGTCCGCGCCTACGACGCCTCCGCCGCGGAGGTCCGGCGCCGCGAGAACATCAAGGAGTCCGTCGAGGCCACGGCCGACATGAGCGAGGTCATCGACCGGCTCGAAGGCTGAGCGGCGCTGCTCGACGGTGGGACGCTGCGGAGCGACTCACTCGGAGAAACTCGGCGACACGGTCCGACGCTCGGGTCACCGTTCGACTGTCTCGGGGCCGTCGCGCGGCGCTCAGCGTTCCTCGCTGTCCAGCACGCGAATCTGGTCGCCGCGGACGGTGACCGGAATCGGGACCGTCGCCTCGTACAGCTCGACGGTGACCTGGTCTTTCCCCTCGTCGATGCGCTGGACCTGCGCCTTCTCGCCCTTGAACGGTCCGGCGATGAGCTCGACGATGTCCCCCTCGGCGATACCCTCCACGTCGGGTTTCGGCGAGAGGAAGTGCTCGACCTCCGCGATGGAGGACTCGCCCTGTACCACGCCGTTGGCGTGGGGAATCTCGTCCAGGATACGGTCGAAGACGGCGTGGTCGTCGGCCTCGACCATCACGTAGCTCGTCAGCGAGTCCGGCGCCAGCGCCGCGTGGATGCCCGGTTCCTCGCGGTTGATGATCATGTCCGCGACGGTGCGCTCCTGGCTCGCCGTCGTCTTGACTGCGTAGATACCCATCTGTTTACACCGGTTTGCTGCCGGGGACGAAGGTCATTATGGCGAAGATGATGAAGCCGACGAGACCGACGAGCATGATGCCGGCACCGGCGATCTTTGCGATCTGCGAGAACTCCTCCCACGACGGCGTACTCGCCAGTTTGAGTACGCGAACGTAGGAGGTGAGGTCGTACGGGACGTCCATACCGACGCGTACCCACTGGTGGCTTTTCTATATTGTGGTGCGCGACGACCGGCGGATGTCAGTCGTCCGCGACCGGCGACCGACTGGACGGACGCATCGACGAGCGCCGTCGGGCCGCGTCGTCCCGGCCGAGGGTGTCGGCCGTCTCGGTCATCCGCTCGGCGACGGCGGACTGCTGGTCGCTCAGCCGCTGCGTGGAGGCCTGCAGTTGCTCGACGGCGGCCCCGAGGCCGCTGGTGTTCGTGCTGAGTCGCTGCATCGAGTCGCCGAGTGCCGACAGCGCGTCGCCTACGTTGGTGTCGCCTCGTGTGCCTGTCTTGGTCATGTACGGTACTAACGGCTCGTGGGACCTCGCTTGGATGCCTAACAGGTTAGGAATACGGCGGCCGACAGGTCAGCGCGTCGTCGACTGGCCGCCGGACAGGCGACTGACGGTCTCGTTGATCTCCTCGACCTGCCGGGTCTGTTCGCGCGTGTTGGCCGCGGCGTCCTGCATCTCGGTCGAGACCTCCTCGGCGCGGCGCACGACCTCGTCCAGCATTGTCGCGATCTCCTCGGTGCTCGCGGCCTGGTCGTCGGTGGCCTCCGAGACCTGTTCGATGCCCCTCGCCGTCTCCTCGATGGCGGCGACGATGTCGGTCAGCGCCTCGGTCGAGTCCTCGACCTGTTCGATACCGCGCCTGACCTGTTCGTTCGTCTCCTCGAGGTTCTCGACGGTGTCCTGCGTGTCCGACTTGATCCGACCGACCATCGCCTCGATCTCGGACGCGCGCTCCTGTGACTCCTCTGCGAGGTTCTTGACCTCGTCGGCGACGACGGCGAACCCCTCGCCGGCCTCGCCCGCCCGCGCGGCCTCGATGGAGGCGTTGAGCGCCAGCATGTTCGTCTCGTCGGCGATGTCGTCGATGACGGCGACGATCTCGTCTATCTCGTCGACGCGGTCACGGAGTGCGGACACGTCGTCGGCGACTCGCTCCGTGGACTCGCCGACGTCCTGCATGACCCGTTCCGTCTCCTCCGCGGTCTCCTGGACCTCCGTGGCGGCGTCGTCCGCGTTCCGTGCCGTGGAGGCCACCTCGTCGCTCGTCGAGGCGATCTCCTCTATGGTGGCCGAGAGCGATTCGACCTCCTGACTGACGGTGGCCAGCGTCTCCGACTGCTCCGTCGACAGTTCTGAGACCCGCTCGCTGCTGTCCGCGACCGACTCGACGGAGTCGTGGAGGCTGTCGGTCCGCCCGGCGACGTCGGTGACGATGTCGTCCAGTCGCTCGGCCATCTGGTTGAGCGAGTCGACGACGTCGAGCAGTTCGTCGTCGACGTAGTCGGTCTCCGTGACGGACGCGCGGGCCTGCAGGTTCCCGGCCTCGATGTCGGCCATCGTCCCCTGCAGTTCCGCGACCATCCCCCGGAGCTGCTCCTGCCGACGCGCGTCCTCGCTCCGGTCCTGTATCATCTCGACGACGCCGGTGAGCGTCCCGTCCTCGTCGTACATCGGGGCCGCGCTGAACCGGATGTGGCGGTCCTCACCGCGGGCGTCCTTCATCACGCTCTGGTCGGCGTAGAGCGTGTAGTCGACGTCCTCGACCCGCGGGACGCCGTACTCCTCGTCGGCGGACTCGGGCTCCTCGATGACCTTCTCGGCGAGGGTCATCGACCGGCGGCCGTCGTGGTAGAACGCCGGTCCGACGACGCCGTGTTCCTCCGCGAGTTCGATGGCGCCGGCCTGTGACTCGCCCGTGAGCGCCGCGAGCGAACTGTTCCAGTGCATGATGTCGCCGTCGGCATCGAGCACGAAGATCGGCGTGTCGATGTGGTCCAGGATGACCCGGTAGTCCAACGGACCGCCGCCTCCCGTGCCGCCACCGATTCGTGTCTCCTCTGTCTCGACCTCCGCGTCAGATTGTTCGTGAGATGCCGACCGACCTGTTCCCATATACCTGAACAAAGCCGAATCTAATCGTATAATACTTATCTCTATTCGGTAACAGGTTTCAGAACGGGTCGTCCGACGACGGACCGGCGACGCCGAACACAGCGCCGCCCGTGACGGGGCCGCTCAGTCGACGTAGTCGATGTCGTCGCCCAGCTGCTGGGCGGCCTTCTCCTGTTCGGCCTCGCTCTGGCCGTATATCTGGGGGGACTCGACGCCGGTGACGACTATCATGGTCTCCATCTTCCCCTCGAAGTCGTTGTTGATGGACGCGCCCCAGATGATGCGGGCGTCCGGGTCGATGCGGTCGTAGATCTCCTCGACGACGCCCTCCGCCTCCTCGATGCTCATGTCGGGGCCGCCGACGACGTTGACCAACGCGGAGTTCGCGCCGTCGAACTCCACGTCGAGCAGCGGCGAGCGGAGCGCCGAACGGATGGAGTCCTGGGCCTTGTTCTCGGAGTCGGACTCGCCCAGGCCGATCATCGCGACGCCGCCGTTCTCCATGATGGTGCGGACGTCGGCGAAGTCCACGTTGACGAGGCCGGGCTTCGTGATGAGCTCGGTCATCCCCTTGACCGAGCGCATCAGGACGCGGTCGCAGATCTTGAACGCGTCCTGCAGGGGCATCGACGGCGCGTAGTCGAGCAGTCGGTCGTTCGGGACGACGATGACCGTGTCCGAAACCGCGCGGAGGCGCTCGAGGCCGGCGTCGGCGTTGGCCCGGCGGCGCTCGCCCTCCGCGGTGAACGGGATAGTGACGATAGAGATAGTGAGAGCGCCGGCCTCCTGTGCGGCCTGCGCGATGACGGGGGCCGACCCCGTGCCGGTGCCGCCGCCGAGACCGGCGGTCACGAACACCATGTCGGAGCCGTCGATGGACTGCTGGATGTCCTCGATGTCCTCCTGTGCGGCCTCCTCGCCGATCTTCGGGACCGAGCCGGCGCCGCGACCGCCGGTGCGCTTGCGGCCGATGAGGATCTTCGTGTCGGCCTTCACCTCGTCGGCGAGGTGCTGGGCGTCCGTGTTGGCGGCCACGAGTTTCGCCCCGTGGATGCCCTCCTCCATCATCCGGGTGACGGTGTTGCCGCCCGCCCCACCGGCGCCGACGACGGTGATCTTCGTCTCGAGGTCCTTGACGACGCTCGCGAGTTCGTCGTCGGTCATCGTCCCCGACGTCGACATGTCCTCTCTGGTCGGCGTCGTCTCGGTTGCCGTCTCGCCGTCTGAGGCCGCGTCCTGTTCCTCCTCGGCCTCGTCGATGGCGTCGTCGATAATCGAGTCCATATTTAAATCCCCGTTGCAGACGAACACTCATTAGTTTTCCCCCTGTGTCTGACACTCGTCTGACGAGTTGGTCGCCGCCTTCGGGCGTTCTGCGGGCCGTTTCCTACAACGTAAATCGGCGTATACGTTCCCGTTGGAAGCGCTCTGGCCCGATTTCCTCACCATCGACCTCGACAGATTGGCCCGCGGAGAGCTTTCCGAACTTCGGTCCTTCGGGCACGCCTGCGGTGCGTGCGAGGGCCGGGTCGAACCGCTCCTCGCGGGCGACGAGGACACCGTCCTCGCGTTCGACGCTGTCGTAGCGTTGCCGGAGGACCTCGGCCAACGCCTCGACGACGTCGTCGCGCGAGCGACCGGCCGGCAACACCACGGGACCGGTGACGACGGTGCCGTTCTGGTCCGTGTCGAACGCGAGCGCGTTTGCCTCGAGCCAGGACCGGACCGTCGCCTCGTCGATGCCGGTGGCCTCCGAGAGCAAGCCGTCTGGCAGGTCGGCGACAGCCCACCCGTCCGCGCCGCTCGTCGCCGGGTCGCCGAACCGGAGGCCGTCCTCGACTGTCGTCACTTCCTCCTCCAGCGTCTCGACGAGCCCGAGGGGGACGCCGCTGGTCTCGCGGACGAACGTCTCGTCGACCACGCGGTAGCCGAGCGACTCCAGCGTCGCGACGAGGTTGGGGCGGTCGTCTTCCAGGAGCGCGTAGTCGGCGGCGCTGGCGTCGAAGGCGCGCTCGAGGACCGCTCTCCGCGCCGCCTCGCCGTCGGCCCACTCGTCGAGCGCGTCCAGCGACCAGTCCGCGGCCACGTGGCCGACCGACCAGTCCGTCTCGCGGACGACCCGTTCGAACCGCGGCGCGTAGTGGCCGCCGCCGAAGCCCACGAGGTGTCGACGCGTGCCGTTCTCCCGCGGGGCGTCGGCCGCGACGGCGCGGACGTCGAGGATGGCCCGTGCCACGGCGCGGGCGGCGTCGGGGTCGCGCCACTGCGCCTCGGCGCTCCCGACTTCGACGAACGTCGAGGGCACGCCGACGTCCGTCGGGCCGTGGTGCGTACACTCCATCCCGACCTCGTAGTCGTCCGGCGCGTGCTCTCTCAGGGCGTGGACGACGGCGCGGTGGGCGTTCGGACAGGCGCGGGCGAACCGCTCCGCCTCGCCGCCGAACTCCGCCGCGCCGAAGTTGCCCGTGTGGTGGGCGGTGAGCAACTCGCCGGTCTCGCCGGCGTGCCGCGAGGCGAACGCGAGCCAGTCCGGGTCGTCGAACGCGTCGGCGACGCCGTCGAGTTCGAGGTGGAGCGCGTCGAACTCGCGGAGTTCGGCGCCGTCGGTCCGGTAGACGGTCCCGCCGCCCTCGGCGTCCGGTCGGCTGTCGTCGGTCGTCTCCGACCACGCTTCGAGTTCGAGGAGGTGCTCGCCGACGTGGGTCGACGCTTCGTCGGCCCGGGAGACGACGATCGCCAGCATCAGTCGGCCCTGTCCATGTGGACCGGGTCGTTGCCCAGCGCCGTCCGGAAGGCGTCGCCGGCCAGTCCGAGGAGGCGTTTCAGCGACCGCCACCGCAGGGCGAACAGGACGACGCCGGCGACGATGTACAGCGCCGTGTACCCCAGCAGGAGGTCGTGGCTCGTTATCGGCAGGACCAGGTAGTCCTGGATGAGCGCGAACTCGACGAGCACCTGGCTGATGAACAGCACGAACAGCAACACGGCCTCGCGGACGGATATCTCGAAGTTACAGAGCAGCGCCAGCGCGAAGAACGACTGGCCCGCCGTAATCCATATCTCGGCGGCCTGTCGAGCGTCGAACGGAAGGACGCCGTACCGACCCAGCGCGATGGAGTAGATGACGGCGATGGTCCCGATGAGCAGCGTCCACTGGTTGAGCTTCGAGGAGATGAGCGCGTTGAACCCCGCCGTCGACCGGGCCTTGTTGACGAGGACGGCGACGACGATGAGCTCCGGGGACTCGCTCGCCAGCGGCGCTATCCACTGAATCATGAAGAAGGAGGGGACGCCAATTTGCAGGCCAATCTCCTCCAGTCCGTGGGCGAACGGCTCGACGGCGGTGAAAATCATCGCCCCGGAGTAGCCGAAGAGCGCGAGGACGACGAGCGGCCGCCACGGCAGCGACCATCCCTGGAAGTACTGCGGGACGCCGACGGTGTGGTCGTGTGCCTCGATGTCGGACTTGAGGACGAGGCCGATGTAGGCCACGTACAGCCCCACGAGGAACAGGGTGTCGAGCGCACCGATGCCGCCGCCCAGCGGCACGGCGAACGCCCACGCGGTGGCCACCAGCAGGAACGTGATCTCGGTCGCGATGTCCGTGTCGAGCTGGACCACGTCGGCCATGAAGCCGTCGCGCTCCTGGACGGCGGGGTCCTGCGTCGACGTGGAGCGGAGGATGGTGAACACGGCGATGCCGGCCCACCCGATACCGATGAGGATGCGGTTGGCGCCGGTCATGTTCGCGATGGCGAGGTTGGCGTCGTGACAGGCCCGCGCGAGGGGCGTCTCGCCGGCCTCGATGGCGGCCGCCGAGAGTCTGGCACACGCCTCCGTCGTCGCTCCGCCGGCCCCCGCGTTCCACGCGAACAGTGCGTCGACGGCGTACTCCGGCGCGACGGCCAGGACCGCGAGGACGGCGATGGCGAACGCACGGGGGACGTCTTTCTCTGCCGTCTCCGCACCCCAGGCCAGCAGGAAGGAGGCACCGAGCACGGCCAGTCCACTCACAGCGACGGTGGCGACGGTGCCGAGGCCGACGCCGAGGAGGCCGGCACCGACCCATCCGGCGGTCAGCGACACCGCGAGGGCGACCTGTACCAGGGGGTGACGTAGACGACTCACTAGGTGGGGACAGCACAGGTCAGCGTGAAAAACTTGCGAAAGCCGGGGGCGGTGTCCCAGGCGTGTCGCATCGGGAGCGTGGCGTTCATATCCGAGGCGCGCGCTGGCAGGTGTATGGACGTCTACGGTCTCATCGGCAACCCGGTCGGGCACTCGCTGTCGCCGCCGATGCACGAGGCGGGGTACGAGGCGCTCGGGCTGGACGCGAAGTACGTCACGTTCGAACCGCCGGCGGACGAGGGGGCCGCCGCCGTCGAAGCCGCCGACAGGCTGGGCGTCGCCGGACTGAACGTCACCATCCCGTTCAAACAGGACGTCCTCGACGCCGTCGACCCGGACCCGCTGGCCGACCGCATCGGCGCGGTCAACACCGTCGACTTCGCCGGGGAGACGCCGCGGGGGTACAACACGGACGCAGTCGGCGCCGTCCGGGCGCTCACACACCACGGCGTCGAGCTGTCGGGGACGGCCGTCGTCGTCGGTGCGGGCGGGGCGGGCCGGGCCGTCGCGTTCGGCCTCGCCGACGAGGGGATGTCGGTCCGTATCGCCAACCGCACGGCGTCGAAGGCCCACGCGCTGGCCGACGAGGTGCCCAACGCCACCGGCCACGGCCTCGGCGACTTCGACGCGCTGCTGGCGGACGCCGACGTCCTCGTCAACTGCACGAGCGTCGGGATGGACGAGGACGAGACGCCGGTACCGAAGGCGGCGCTCACCCCCGACCTCGCGGTCCTCGACGCGGTGTACTCACCCGTCGAGACGCGCCTGTTGCGCGACGCCGCCAGCGTGGGCGCGACGACCGTCGACGGCGCGTGGATGTTGCTGTATCAAGGTGTCGAGGCGTTCGAGCGGTGGACCGGCGAAGACGCCCCGGTCGATCCAATGAACGAGGCGTTACGAAGCGGCCTGTAACCGATAGCGTACCAGCAAGAGATTAGTGTCGGGGGGCAGTATCCACAGCTATGGGTCTCCTTCAGAAACTGAAATCTGCGCTCGGGCTCAACGGGGCAGAATCTACGTCTGGGTCGGGGTCGTCCGGTGACGTCGACGTCACCGTCGAGCGCGAGCCATCTACAGAGAGCGAAGACGCGGTCAAAGGGACCGCGACGGCGGCGACCGAGGCCGAAGCGGACACGTCCGACACCGACGCCGGGGCGGCGCCCGAACCCGCCGAGGACGACGCCGAGACGGGCGAAGCGGTCGAGGACGACGTCGACGCCACGGTTCCCGAAGCAGAACCCGACACGGCGGACGACGCCGAGGACGAATCGGAAGCGGAAGAGACGGACGACGAGGGCGAGTCGGAGCCGGACCCGACGCCTGAGCCCGAGGTGGCCGAGGGGAGCGACGACCCGGTCACCGAGATCAAGGGCATCGGCCCGGCGTACGCGAAGCGCCTCTCGGGGCTCGGCATCGAGACGGTCGGCGAGCTCGCGGTGGCCGACGCCGCCGAGATAGCGGCCGAGACGGACCTCTCGGAGAGCCGCGTCGAGGGCTGGATAGAGCGCGCCGAGGCGTACTGACTGCCCGAACCGCAAGCGAATTACTCCCCCGCCTGTTCTCTCCCGGTAATGGCAACGGTCGAGACCGACCGGACCGCCTTCGAGCGACTGGCAGCCGACGCCCCGCCGGACGCTCGGATTCCCGTCGCGGTCCGGGTCACCGTCGACGACCCGTTCGCGGCCTACCGGCGGGCCCGTGACCCCACCGGCGGCGTCTATCTGGCGACCACGGGCGGGCAGTCCGGCTGGGGGTACTTCGCGACGGCCCCCGCCGAGTTCACCGAGGTGGCCCCCGACGAGGGCGACACGCTCGGGACGCTGGCCGACCTGCTCGACGGGAAGACGCTCGTTCGAGGGGACTGCGAGGTCCCGTACCCCTGTGGCGCCGTCGGCTGGCTCTCGTACGACGTGGCCCGGGAACTGGAGTCGCTCCCGGACAGCGCCGTCGCGGACCGCGCCCTCCCGCGGATGCAGCTGGCGACCTACGACCGCGTCGCGGCGTGGGAAGAACCACGCGGGGACGGCCCCGTCACGCTCACCGTGACCGCGTGCCCCCGACTCGACGACCACGACGACGCCGGACTGGCCTACGAGTTCGGCAAGCAGCACGCGCTGGACCTCGCTCGCGCGGCCACCGAGGGCGACCCGTCGGTCGACGACCCACCGGTCGAGGCGGACACCGCACAGTTCGAGAGCGACTGCACCCGCGAGGCCTTCGCCGACCGCGTGCGGACGGTCAAACAGTACATCCGCGACGGCGACACGTTCCAGGCGAACGTCTCCCAGCGCCTGAGCGCGCCGGCGGCGGTCCACCCGGTCGAGGCGTTCGACGCCCTCCGAACCGTCAACCCCGCCCCCTACTCCGCCCTCGTGGAGTTCCCGGGCGTGGACCTCGTCAGCGCGAGTCCCGAACTCCTCCTCCACCGCGACGGCGACCGCCTCGTCACGGAACCGATCGCCGGGACGCGACCCCGCGGCGAGACGGCCGCGGCCGACGAGCGACTCGAGGCCGACCTGCTCGACGACGAGAAGGAACGGGCCGAACACGCGATGCTGGTCGACCTGGAACGGAACGACCTCGGGAAGGTGAGCCGGTTCGGCACCGTCGAGGTGACCGACTACCGCCGCGTCGACCGCTACTCCGAGGTGATGCACCTCGTCTCGGAGGTCACCGGCGAGCTCCGGGGGCGTGCGACCCTCGAGGACGCCGTCGCGGCGGTGTTCCCCGGCGGCACCATCACCGGCGCGCCGAAACCCCGGACGATGGAGATAATCGACGAGGTCGAACGGACCCGCCGCGGCCCGTACACCGGCTCTATCGGCGTCTTCGGGTTCGACGGGCGGGCGACGCTGAACATCGTCATCAGGACGCTGGTGCGGTACGCCGAGGAGTACCACCTCCGGGTCGGCGCGGGCATCGTCCACGACTCGGACCCCGACAGCGAGTACGACGAGACGCTCGACAAGGGCCGGGCGCTCGTCACGGCCGTCGACGAGGCGCTGGGTCGGCGGGCGGACCTCTCCGTGGAGGGGTCCCGATGACCGGGACCGGAGGCGGGACCGACCGACGCGGCCGCGGCCCGCCGCCCAGCGACTCGCCGGCACCGACCGTCCTCGTCGTCGACAACTACGACTCGTTCGCGTACAACCTCGTCCAGTACGTCGGCGAGGTGGTCCTCCGGTTGGGCGGCGACGAGGACGACGTCGTCGTCCGGCGCAACGACGCGGTCACCGTCGAGGAGATACACGATATCGACCCGGACGGTATCGTCGTCTCCCCCGGCCCGGGCACCCCCGACGAGGCCGGCGTCTCGATGCCGACCTTCGCCGAGCTCCGGTACCCGACGCTGGGCGTCTGTCTGGGCCACCAGGCGCTGTGTGCGGCCAACGGCTCGACCGTGGGTCACGCCGAGGAGGTCGTCCACGGGAAGTCCTCGCTCGTGACCCACGACGGCGACGGCATCTTCGAGGGCGTCCCGGACCCGGTGAAAGTGGGCCGCTACCACTCGCTGGCGGTGCGGCGAGAGGACCTGCCCGACGCCCTCGAGGAGACGGCCTACACCGAGGACGAGGCGAGCATCGTGATGGGCGTCCGCCACCGGGACCACCCCCACGTCGGCGTCCAGTTCCACCCCGAGAGCATCCTGACCGACCACGGGAAGACGATGGTCGAGAACTTCTGTCTCACATGCACTATCACGTAGACGGCGAGCTGGTTCCGGCCGACGAGGCCACGGTATCGGTACTCGACCGCGGGTTCATGTACGGCGACGCGGGGTTCGAGACGCTCCGGGCGTACGGCGGCGACCCGTTCGCGTGGGACGCACACCGCGAGCGACTCCAGCACACCGCCGAGACGCTGGGGTTCGCCGACGCCGTCCCCGACGACCTGCGCGACCGAGTCGACGAGACCCTCGACGCGAACGACCTCACGGAGGCGTACGTCAAGGTCTCGGTGACCCGGGGGGTCCAGCCCGGGAAACTCACGCCGGACCCCGATGTGGACCCGACGGTGGTCGTCGTCGTGAAGGAGCTGCCCCGCGGCGGGCGCGACGGCGAACGCGTCTGGAACGGGCCGGCCGACGTCCAGACCGTGCGGACCCGCCGCGTCCCGAGTGAGGCGGTTCCGGCGGACGTGAAGACCCACAACTACCTCAACGGCATCCTCGGCAAGCTCGAACTCCGGCGGGCGGCCGTCGACGGCGAGGCGGCCGACGAGTGCCTGATGCGAACGACGGCGGGACACGTCGCCGAGGGGGCGACGAGCAACCTCTTCTTCGTGACCGACAACGGCCTGCGGACGCCCAGCGAGGACCTGGACCTCCTCCCCGGCGTGACCCGCGACGTCGTGATGGAACTGGCTCGCGAGGAGGAGTTCCCCGTCGAGACCGGACACTACTCGTTGGACGCCGTGCGCGACGCCGACGAGGCGTTCCTCACGAACTCGACGTGGGAGATTCGCCCGATAGCGACGATCGACGGCATCGAGGTGGGTGCCGGCCCGATGACGAAGCTGCTCCAGCGGCTCTACGACGAGCGCGTCGAGGCCGAACACTACTGAGAAGGCGACCGCCGGCAGGTGGGGCGGTCGCACGGGACGGTCGGTGCAACCGTGGTCGTCGGTTCAGTACGGGGCGTAACAGACCCAGCTCTCGGGCGGGACGGAGATGGTGGTGTAGCCGCCTCCGCCGGTGGAGATGTCGCCGGCGTTGCCGCTGTAGTCGTTGAGCGTCGTGTTCGACCACGACGTGTAGACGTCCGCGGACCGCCAGCTACCGGTGCGGTTCAGTCCCACGAGCAGGTTGTTGTACCGCTCGAAGACGTACAGCGGGCTCGACGAGTACCGCGTGTACGCCGCGCCGCCCGCGAGGTTGTTCCGGATCCACAGCAGGTTCCGGATGTCGTCGTCGGCGATGCCGATGCGGTTGCTGTACACGCGCGGGTACCCCTCGTAGGTGAGGATGTACGCGTAGGCCAGTTTCTCCAGTTCCGGCGGGCCGCTGTCGTGGTTGGAGACGAAGGTCAGCGCCTGGAACGGCGACTGGTCGACGAGGCCGGCGCCGTCCAGCTTCCGAAGGTCGCCGTAGGGCTTGCACGCCTCCTTCAGTTTGTAGTACAGCGGGTAGTCCGTGACGGACATCCCGGTGTCCGCGTAGCCCTGACAGTAGTCGACGCTCCCCTGCAGGCACTCCCCCACCGTCCAGAGGCCGAGGTCGTCGGCCCACTGGTTAGCGTAGTCGCTGAAGAACCACTCGGGCACGTGTTTGACGGCGTCCCACCGGATGCCGTCGACGTCCATGTCGGCGTACTTCTTCACGTAATCGTACAGTTGCCCGCGGACGTACGAGGACTCCTGCTTGAGGTCTTTGAGCTCGCACGTCAGCCAGTCGTTCTCGACGGAGCTGGGGTCGCTGTAGTCGATGCAGTCCTTGGGGTGGAAGTCGCGTTCGCTGAAGTACGGCAGGTCGCTGTAGGAGACCGGCTCGGCCCCGCGGAAGTCGTCGGCGGCCGCCATGTGGTTGACGACGGCGTCGGCGACGACGTCCAGCCCCTGTGCGTGGGCCTCGGCCACCATGTCCTGGTACTCGGCCTCGGTGCCGAACACGCTGTTGAAGTTCTTGAGGTCTATCGGCTGATACCCCAGCGGCGGGTCGGTGACCCCCTCCTGGTGGCTCCGGTCCAGACGGCTGTACTGCGCCGGCGGGACCTGAATCGTGTCGTACCCCTGGTCCGCGATGGTCGAGAGGTCGCTCTTGACCTGGGTCCAGTCGGTGTGGTAGTACTGGTACACCGCGCTGGAACCGACCGCTTCGGCGCCGCCGGTCGCTACCGAGGCACCCGTCGCCGCCGCGCCGAGTGCGCCCATGCCTCTGAGTACGTCGCGTCGGGAGACGCTCTCGCTCCCCCTGGTGAACTGTCGTGTCATCTGCGTGGTTACCCTGTGTCGCCAGTCGAGTGTGGTCCGCTCGCACGAACCACGAACTATGATGAATTACTACATAACATTAAAGATGAGGATGTTCTCGAAACGTAATATATCGGCTGTCGGAGGGTACGGGAGGTGCTCGAGGCGTCTGTGGCTGTCTGCGAGAGTCCCTCGACTGCCGGTTCTCCGAGTCGTCGATAATTTATTGTTGGGGCTCGGGGAGATTCGGGGATGTTCGCTGCTCTCTCAGACAACGTCTTCCCGCTCCACGCCGTCGACGTCCAGAATCAGGTCGGCGCCGTAGGCTCCCGCTGGCGTCTGGAACCCGGTCGGTGCGTCGCCGTCGAGGACGCGGTCCAGCGTGGCCAGCGCCGTCTCGACGGTGAGGTCGTAGGTGTGTGGGCCGCGGAGCCGGCTGACCGCCCTGTCCCCCTCCGGCGTCGTCGCCTCTCCCCAGACGTAGCTCCGCTCGCTCGCCCGCTCCTCGGCATCGGGCCCGTCGGTGGTCCGCTCGACGTACCACTTCAGGGCGGCCTTCACCGGTGGGAGGCCGAGGAGCGGCGAGAGCGTGCCGGTGAGTCGCTGCACCCGCGCCGCGCTCTCCGGCATCGACATGTACACCGTGACGTTCGGGATGCCGGTGGTGTAGTAGGCCGTCGCGACGTCGCCCCACGGCACCGCGGCGGCGTGCAGGCCGTCGTTGCCCCACCCGAAGTCGACGGTCCGCGACTCGTGGGCCGGGCCGACCCGTTCGACGCGGCCGTCGCGGCGGACCGCACCGCCGGCGTCGAGGTGTTCGACGACGGTCTTCAGCGTCCCCCGGGAGAGGCCGACCTCGGCGTGGAAGGCGAGTTCGAGCGTGTCGGCGTCTGGCAGTCGCGTCGACAGGTGGGCGGCGATGCAGTCGGTCGGGACGACGTCGAACCCGACGCCCGGCATGAGCATCACGTCCGCGGCCTCGGCGTCGCCGTCCCGCGCGTGGATGGCCTCGAACACGTCGAGTTCGCCGGTGATGTCGAGGTAGTGAGTGCCGGTCCGGAGACACGCGTCGACCATCGGTTCCCACGTCCGGCTGAAGGGCCCCGCACAGTGTACCACCGCGGTCGCGTCTTCGAGCACCATGTCGAGGACCTTCGGTTCGTCCAGTCCGACCACCTCGAAGTCACACCCGAGTTCGGCGGCCTGTCCGTCGACCTTCTCGCGGTCGCGCCCGACCAGTACCGGGTCGAGCCCACGGTCGACGGCCGCGCTCGCGAGGAGCGACCCGGTGTACCCGTAGGACCCGTAGATGACGACCTCGCCCATGCCCGCGGTGTTCGGCGGAGGTTCGGATAAACGTTGGCGGTGTGGTCAGTTGTCCGACCGGGGAATTGAAACCGAGGAGCCGCCTACCCTGACCCAGCATGGACGAGGACAGTCGAATCGCGGCGGTCAGCGACGTCCCCGAGGACGGCAGTTTCCTCTTCACCGTCCGGGACGGGTTCGACACCGAAGAGGCGATTCTGGTACGGCTCACCGACGGCGTCGTCGCCTTCGAGAACTACTGCCCCCACTGGCGCGACATCCGCCTCGACAAGGGCAGCGGGGCGACGATGCGGGAGGACGAACTGGTCTGTGAGAAACACGGTGCGACGTTCGCGTCCGACACCGGCACCTGTACGTTCGGGCCGTGCGAGGGGGCGGTCCTCGAGGAGATCGCCGTCGCCGTCGAGGACGGCGCGGTGTACCTCACCGACGACCGCTACGAGTTCGACCAGCAGGGCCCCTCCGGCGACCACGACCGCTCCTCGCGGGGGCGCATCGGCTTCTCGGGCCAGTAGACGGCCCCGAAACGCCGCGGTCCGCCTACCCGATTCGATAGGCAGGTTCGGCGACGCTCTCGGACTTGCACTCCGGGCACCGGCTCGGGCGGTTCGTCAGGTCGTCGAAGTCCGTGAAGCCACAGCGTTCGCACTCCGGCGGCGCCACGAGCAGTTGCTCGTCCGTCGCGTCGAGCGACTTCGCGATGTGCTCGACGTGTGTGAGCGCGGTGCTGGTCTGTATCTCGAACGTGTTCGCTATCGTCCCCGCGGCCATCGCCTCGTCGCGTAACCGGTCGGCGATGCGCTGGCGCGTCGTGCGACTTGCCTCGCGCATGGGACACCTTGGCAGGCGTCGACAATAGGCTTTGTTCTGTGGCGAGCGTCATCGGGGGACAGGTATAACTAACGCCGTGCCGACAGACGGGTATGACTGCTGTTGGGCCGCGAGTGCCACTCCTCGTCCTGCTCGTCGTTCTCGCGGGGTGTGCGGGACTGCCGGGGAGCGAGACGCCGACGCCCGACGCCACCGGTCCGTCGGCCGAACCGCCGTACTTCGCGTTCGCCAACAACGGGACGGAGACGTGGGACGTCTCGCTGTACCTCCTCGACGGGCCCTCCGACGAGTTCGAGGTGACCTTCAGTAACGGGACGACCAGAACGGTCCAGCAGTACGCTATCCCGGCGATTGCGACGCGAATCGAACCGGTCACCGAGACGCTGGCTCGTGAGAACTACTCCGTCGGCCCGGGGACGACGCTCTGGGTGAACCTCCGTGGCTGTCGGGCCGACACCCACGTCTGGTACATCTACGAGCAACGGAACACGAACGCGTACAGCTACGGCCCGGCCATCGACTGCGACGAGTACCCGCTGCTCGAGTCACGGACGCCGAACGGTGGGGGCACCTCCGTCGGCGGGGACTACAGCGACCTGTTCGACGACCCGGAGACGACGAGACGTGTGCTCTCGGCGAACGCGAGCGAGTGATACCGCCCGCCGTACGGAGTCCGGTCGCTCCGAGGTGATGACCACTGCCGAGGCGGGACGGACGTGACCGAAAGCGCCTCAGCCGAAGTTCTCGACCTTCGCGTCGTCGGTGTCGACGTCGGCGGCCTCCAGTGCGGCCATCGCGTCGTCCAGGAAGTCGGCGAACCCGTAGACGAACACCTGTCCGCCGTCGGCGACGGCGTCCGCGACGGCGTCGGTCAGGGCCGCGTCGGCGTCGAGGACGTGGACGACGGCACCGGCCGCCTCGAGCGCCGCCAACCGGTCCTCGTGGATGGGCGACGCGTCCCGGTAGACGACGGCGGCCTCGTTGCCGTCGGCCAGCGCGCGCTCGGCGATGCCGACGGCCGGCCCGATACCGGGGCCGCCCGCCAGCAGCACCGCTCGCTCCTCGCCCTCGTAGTAGTCCGACCCGAAGGGGCCGGCGATGCGGACCGAGTCGCCGGCTTCGAGGTCCGCGAGCAGGGGCGCGACCGCTCCCTCCGGGTCGATACCGACGGTGATCTCGAACTCGCCCTCGACGTCGGGCGAGGAGATGGTGTAGAAGCGCGACTCGTCCTCCCCGTCGACGGTGAGGGTCAGTTTGACGAACTGGCCGGGTCGAGCGTCGAACGCCGACGGCGTCTCGATGTCGATGGCGATGGCGTCTGGGCCGACGGACCTGACCGCTGTGACGGGGAGTGAACGTTCGTCCATATCACGGTCGAAGTCGGGGCTCGACAAGGGGATTTCGGTTGATTCTGCCGGAAGAAGCCCCCGTCGGTACGGAATCGGGCAGTCACGCGCGCGGGCGCACACAGAAGCCTTTTCACCCCCGGTTTGCTACCCATGCGGTAGTATGCCAGACGACCTCAACTGGGCCATCGGCGGGGAGGCCGGCGATGGAATCGACTCGACCGGGAAGATCTTCGCACAGGCGCTCTCCCGGGCCGGTCGACACGTCTTCACGTCGAAGGACTTCGCCTCACGTATCCGCGGCGGATACACCGCCTACAAGGTCCGGACCGCGGTGGACCGCGTCGAGAGCGTCGTCGACCGCCTCGACATCCTCATCGCGCTGACCGAGCGCACC
This sequence comes from Haloarcula sp. MBLA0163, assembly GCF_055632435.1. Taxonomy (NCBI): domain Archaea; kingdom Methanobacteriati; phylum Methanobacteriota; class Halobacteria; order Halobacteriales; family Haloarculaceae; genus Haloarcula; species Haloarcula sp. MBLA0163. The sequence continues at coordinate 1,952,122 of NZ_CM145745.1, read as the reverse complement.
ATCCACGAGAACGAGGACGAACTGCACGACGACTCCGTCATCATCTACGACGGCGAGCGCACCACCATGCAGGACGTCGAGGTGCCCGGCGACGCCACCGCGCTGGAAGTCCCCCTGAAGCGCCTCGCCGAGGACGCCGGCGGCGCCATCATGCTCAACGTCGTCGCGCTCGGCGCGGCCTGCGAGGTGACGAACTTCCCCATCGAGAACTTAGACGAGAGCCTCCAGAAGCGCTTCGGCGACAAGGGCGAGGCCATCGTCGAGAACAACAAGCAGGCCGCGCGGATGGGCCAGGAGTACGTCCAGGAGGAGTTCGACCACGAGTTCGGCTACGACCTCGAAACCACCGACCAGGACTACGTCCTCCTGAACGGCGACGAGGCCATCGGTATGGGCGCCATCGCCGCCGGCTGTCGGTTCTACGCCGGGTACCCCATCACACCGGCCACGGACGTGATGGAGTACCTCACCGGCCGCATCGACCAGTTCGGCGGGAAGGTCGTCCAGGCCGAAGACGAGCTGTCGGCCATCAACATGGCGCTGGGCGCGGCCCGCGCCGGCGCGCGGTCGATGACCGCCACCTCCGGACCCGGCATCGACCTGATGACCGAGACCTTCGGGCTCGTCGCGACCAGCGAGACGCCGCTGGTCATCTGTGACGTGATGCGGAGCGGCCCCTCGACGGGGATGCCCACGAAACAGGAACAGGGCGACCTCAACATGACGCTGTACGGCGGCCACGGCGAGATTCCCCGCTTCGTCGTCGCGCCGACGAACATCTCCGAGTGCTTCTGGAAGACCGTCGAGGCGTTCAACCTCGCCGAGAAGTACCAGACGCCGGTGTTCCTCGTCTCCGACCTCGCGATGGCGGTCACCGAGCAGACGTTCTCCCCGGAGACCTTCGACATGGACGAGGTCGAGGTCGACCGCGGCAAGGTCGTCGACGAGAACGACATCGACGCGTGGCTCGACGAGAAGGGCCGCTTCCAGGCGCACTTCCCCGCCGCCGACGGCGTCTCGCCGCGGGCGTTCCCCGGCACCACCGACGGCGCACACATGACCACGGGCCTCGAACACGACGAACTCGGCCGCCGGACCGAGGACACCGAGGTCCGCGTCGAGCAGGTCGACAAGCGCAACCGGAAGGTCGAGACCGCCCGCGAACAGGAGGAGTTCGACTACCGCGAGTACGGCGACCCCGACGCGGACACGCTGGTCATCTCCTGGGGCTCGAACGAGGGCGCGATGCGTGAAGGCCTGACGTTCCTCGAAGAGGAGGGCTACGACATCCGGTTCATCTCGGTGCCGTACATCTTCCCGCGGCCGGACCTCACCGAGGAGGTCGAGGCGGCCGACGACGTCATCGTCGTCGAGTGTAACGCCACCGGCCAGTTCGCCGACGTCGTCGAACACGACGTCCTCGAACGGGTCGACCGCATCAACAAGTACACCGGCGTGCGGTTCAAGGCCGACGAACTGGCTGAGGAGATCAAACAGACGCTCGCTGGCGACGCGGGCACGACAACGGAGGTCGAAGCAGAATGAGCTCAGACGTTCGATTCACAGACTTCAAGTCCGACAAGCAACCGACGTGGTGTCCCGGCTGCGGCGACTTCGGGACGATGAACGGCATGATGAAGGCCCTGGCCGAGACGGGCAACGACCCCGACAACACGTTCGTGGTCGCCGGCATCGGCTGTTCCGGGAAGATAGGGACGTACATGCACAGCTACGCGCTGCACGGCGTCCACGGCCGCGCACTGCCGGTCGGTATCGGCGTGAAGATGGCCAACCCGAACCTCGAAGTGATGGTCGCCGGCGGCGACGGCGACGGCTACTCCATCGGTGCGGGCCACTTCATCCACGCGGTGCGCCGGAACGTCGACATGAGCTACGTCGTGATGGACAACCGCATCTACGGGCTGACCAAGGGGCAGGCCTCGCCGACCTCGCGCGAGGACTTCGAGACCGGGACGACCCCGGAGGGCCCGAAACAGCCCCCGGTCAACCCGAAGGCGCTGGCGCTGGCCTCCGGCGCGACGTTCATCGCCCAGTCGTTCAGTTCGAACTCCCAGCGACACGCCGAGATCGTCCAGCAGGCCATCGAGCACGACGGGTTCGGCTTCGTCAACGTCTACTCGCCGTGTGTCACGTTCAACGACGTCGACACGTACGACTACTTCCGTGACACCATCGTGGATCTGGACGAGACGGACCACGACGCGGGCGACCGCGACCAGGCGAAGGACAAGATCCTGGAGAGCGAGAAGGAGTACATGGGCGTGCTCTACCAGGACGAGGACTCCGTGCCGTTCGAACAGCGGGAGGGCATCGAGGACTCCATGGCCGAGATTCCCGACGGCGCCCCCGAGGGTGCGATGGACCTCGTCCGCGAGTTCTACTAGACCCCATATCTACGCCCCGGGGACTCTCCCTCGCCACGGGTGAGCGCTCGACCCCGGGCGAAAACGGCCGAACCCGCGGCGACGCGGTGAGTTGGGCACGGTATCCGCGACCGCACAGTCTCCCAGCTACCCCGTCGTTCTCACTGCCACGCCGTCGCACACACAACTGGATTGGGTCCGGACCCATATGCACGCGGCCCCACATACTGGTATGCACGTCTTCTGGCATCAACGGGACCTGCGAATCCCGGACAACCGGGGGCTGACGGCCGCCGCGGAGGGGGACTCCGTCCTCCCGGTGTACGTCGTCGACACGGACGTCCTGAACACGGTCGGCAAGCGCCAGCGAGCGTTCTTCATGCAGGGCGTTCGGGCGCTGAAGCGCGCCTATCGAGCGCGCGGAGGCGACCTGCTGGTCCGGGTCGGTCCGGCCGCCGACGTCCTCGCCGACGTGGTCGACGAGTTCGACGCCGACCGGGTGTTCTACAACGACCACTACCGCCCGGCACGTCGGAACCGCCAGCGCCGGGTCGACGACGCCGTGCCGACGACGTCGCTGACGGACCTCCTGCTGGTCGACCCCGCCGCCCTCGACGACCGCTACGAGAACCACAGTCGGTTCTACGACGACTGGCAGGCCCACCACAAGCGGCCGCCGGCCGAGCCGCCCGACGGCGACTCGCTTGCAGAGGTCTCCGATTCCAGGACGGCGCCCGCCATCGAGGCCGACCTCGACCTCCCGCCCGCGGGCTACGAGGGCGCACGCGAACGCTGGGAGCAGTTCCTCGCCGACGGCATCGAGACCTACAGCGACAGCCGTGACGACATGCGAGCGGCCGTCGAGCGACCGGTGGGGGCCGTCTCCCGGATGTCGCCGTACATCGCCGCCGGGATGATAGGCATCCGCGAACTGTGGCGCGATGCCAGCGAACGCCACGCCGACGTCGGGCCCGACCAGAAGCGACAGGTCCAGAAGTACCGCTACGAGCTCTCGTGGCGCGAGCAGAGCTACCACCTGCTGTACCACACGCCGACGCTGCTGACGGAGAACTACACGTCGTTCCCCAACCCCATCGAGTGGGAGAACGACCCCGAGCACCTCGCGGCGTGGCGACGCGGCGAGACGGGGTATCCGCTCGTCGACGCTGGGATGCGCCAGCTCGAGCGAGAGGGGTACGTCCACAACCGGCCCCGGCAGAACGTCGCCTCCTTCCTCACCAAGCACCTCCTCGTCGACTGGCGGAAGGGGGCGCGCTACTTCACGAAGCAACTGGTCGACCACGACCCGGCATCGAACTACGCCAGTTGGCAGTGGACGGCCTCGACGGGGACCGACTCCGTCGACGTGCGCATCTTCGACCCGGTCGCCCAGATGGCGAAGTACGACGGCGGCGCCGACTACGTCACCGAGTACGTCCCCGAACTCCGCGGGGTGCCGGCCTCGAAGATCGTCGACTGGCCGACGCTCTCGGACGCCGAGCGCGAGGACCTGGCCCCGGACTACCCACACCCCATCGTCGACCGGGACGCGGCCTACGAGCGCGCCCAGCGGGTGTTCGAGCGAGCGCTCGGCAAGCGGTAGTCAGGCCGGGCGGTCAGTGGTGGCCGGGCAACACGCCCGGGTCGCCGGAGCGGTAGATGTACTCGACGGCGATGCCGGTCAGCGGCGAGTCGGCCGCCGTCGCGTACTCCTTCGCGAGGTCGAGGTACTGTTCGGTGACGTCGACGACGCGGTTGTACGCCGCCCGGTCGTCCGGCGCGAGGACGTACTCGGCGGTGACGGGCGTCAACTGGCCCTCCGCCCGGTCGTCGGCGTAGTCGTCGACGTCGTCCAGCCACACCTGCGCGCCGATGATGGCGAGGACGATGGCCTTCGCGAAGTCGTCGTCGACGTCCAGTCCCGCCAGCCGGTAGAGGTCCAACATCCCGTCGTAGATGACGCCCACGCGGGCGTACTGTGTCTTGCTGTACGGCAGGTCCTTCTCGGCGCCGGTGAGCGTCGCCGGGTCCTCGTCGTAGTCGGCGAACTTGTACTCCTCGCGGATGGCCTCGCGTGCGCTCTCGTCGCCGGCCTCGGCCGCTTCCAGCAGCTCCCTGAAGTACTCGTCCCGGTCCTGGTGGGCCTCGGAGTAGTCGACGGCCCACTGGTAGGCGTCGGCGACGATGGACGGCATCTCGTCTAAGAGGCCGTCGAGGTGGGACTGGAGGGCCGCCTGTGCCGTCTCGGCCACCCGGCGGGGGTCGACGTCGACGTCCGTCTCGAAGTCCTCGAACTCGTCGTCGTTGATGGCGTCGCGCATGTCGCCGTCGACGAGCGCCTCGATGGAGAGGCGGGTCATCTGCTCGGCCCGGACGACCATCTCGCGCGGCGAGAGGGCCGGCGTGTCGCCGTCCAGCGCGCCGCGTTCGACTGGCGGGACGCCGGTGGCTATCTCCTCGGTGACCGGGTCGTCGTCGGCCTCGCGGCGGGCCTCGCGGTAGACGTACCCCAGCGTCAACTGTGCGGGCAGGATGAGTTTGGTGTCGTAGCTGAACGACACCGGCCGACCGAACTCCGCCTCGAGCGCGGCCTCGACCCGGTCGTAGACGTCGGCCATCATCCGCTCGGTTCGGTCGTCGATCTCGGACTTGAGGGCGAGGCTGGCGTAGTCGAACACGCCGGAGTCGGCGTAGTACCCCAACACCGACCGGACGGCGGTCGGTAACCTCGGCCTATCGGCCAGCACACCGGCACCTGTTTTGAGAACCATGTATCGTCTCCCCGCGTCTGGCAACTGGTGTGACGGGTGGCTCCTTTACGCTTTCGAGAGACGCCGCCGGCCTCGCGGGCAGTGGATAAAGCAAGACTGATTACGCACACGAGTAACCCACAACCATGCGCGACCGCTTTGACGTGGTGATAGCCGGGGCGGGGCCCGCGGGTGGGCAGTGCGCCCGGGACCTTGCCGAGCGGAACTACGACGTGCTGGTACTCGAGACGGAGCAGGAATCGGAGTTCCCACGTCAGAGCAACAAGTCGACCGCCGGGACCTTCCCCTCCGCGATGACCTCCTTCGCCATCCCGGACGATGTCGTCATGCAGTACACCGACGAGGTGGTCCTCGAATCGCCGAACGACCACTACGTCCGCACCCAGACCGGGGCCGTGCTGGAGTTCGCGGAGTTCAAGCGGTTCCTCGTGCGCGACAGCCGCGAGAAGGGCGCGACCTACCGCTTCGACTCGCGGGTGTCCGCGCCCATCATGGAGGACGGCGACATCGTCGGCGTCCGCTACGACGGCGACGAGGAGGTGTACGCCGACGTAATCATCGACGCCACCGGGCCCGCGGCGCCCCTGGCGAAGAAACTCGGCGTCTGTGACCTCAAGCGGGAGAAGCAGGCCATCGGTATCGAGTACGAGTTCGAGAACGTCGACATGAACCACGACGGCTACGCCGACCTGCGCGACACGATGATGCTCCGCCTGGACCACGACCTCGCCCCCGGCGGCTACTCGTGGATCTTCCACACCGGCGAGGACACCGCGAAGGTCGGCCTCTGTTACATCCAGAACGCCTCCCACCACGAGTACGCCAAAGACGGGATGGGCATCGACGACTATCTGGACTACTGGCTCGACACGGACCCGCGCTTCGAGGACGCCGAGCGGATCGAGGGGACTCAGGCCCACCGCGGGTCGGCCCACATCCAGCCGCCGAAGTCGCTCAGCACGGACAACTTCATGGCCATCGGCGACACCGTCCCGTCCATCGACCCCCTCTGGGGCGAGGGCATCCACAAGGGCATGAAGTCCGCCCGGGCCGCCGCCGCGACGGTGGACGCGGCGCTCACCCCGGAGACGCCGGACACTTCGGCGGAGTCGCTCTCCGTCTACGACCAGCTCTGGCACAGCCAGGTCGCCCCGAAACACCGCGCTCGCCTGATGATGACGGAGCTGCTGTATCTCGCGCCGAACGAGCGGTACGACCAGCTGATGGCCGACCTCCGCAGCACCGACGAGGACACGCTCACACAGATAAACAACGGCGACCGGCGGGCCATCACGAAACTCGCGCACCTCTCGGACGTCCCGCTCCTCGCGAAGTACGCCCGACGGCGACTGTCGAACTGACCGGCTCTCGCCACGCCGTGGCCCAGTGCGGCAACTTTTTCTCCGGCCGCCCGAACCGTCCGACAATGAGCGACAGCGCGCTCGGTGTCGTCGGCGACGAGAGCGTGGCCGATCGACTCCGCGACGCCGGCGTCTCCGTCGAGACCGGGTCACCGGCCGACCCGCCGGCGACCGAGCGGGTCGTCGCCGTCGGTCAGACGGCCGTCGCCGGGGTCGGCACCAGCGACCACGACCCGCTCGTGCTCCCCGTCGACGCCGGTCGCGGCGTCCGGTCGGTGACGCGGGACGCCGTGCCGGCGGCCGTGCGAGGGATGGACGACGGCCACGTCGACCGCCATCCAGTGGTGACAGTCACGACCGACGGCCACGTCGTCGGGCGGGCGGTGTGGGACGTGACCGCCGTCACCGCAGACGCCGCTCGCATCTCGGAGTACGCCGTCGAGACGCCGACCGACTCGGTCGGGCAGTTCCGCGCCGACGGCGTCACCGTCGCGACGCCCGCCGGGTCGCCGGAGTACGCCCGCCGCGTCGGTGGCCCGGTGGTGGCCCCCGTCGCCGGGGCCGGCGTCGCCGCGCCCATCGCCCCGTTCGCGACCAACCCCGACCACTGGGTGCTGCCGCTCGACGACCTCACCGTCTCCGTCGAGCGGGACGAGGCCACCGTCGCGCTGTACGTGGACGGCGTCCACGAGGGCACCGTCGCCTGCGGACAGACCGTCACCCTCTCGCGGAGCGGGGCGATGCGCGTCGCCGTCGTCGACGAGAGTCGCTCTCGCTTCGCCTGATTCCTGCCGAGATTGGAAAGACACTAATGGCCCTCGGACAGAGGTTTGCGTATGCAGCCATCCGTAACCCTCTTCGGGCCACTGGACACCATCATGGGGGCCACCGGTCCGGGGGACGTGCTCGTCGTCGAGTACATCCTCCTGGCGCTGGTGGTTGGCAACTTCCTGACGCGTATGGTGGCACACAGACGCTACACTACCCAGTACGACGACGGGGGGGCCGAAGCCATCAGCCGGCACCCGGTCCACGTCGCGAGCAACGTCCTGCTGGTCGTCACGTCGTTCTACTACATGACCCTCGCCCACCACGGCGGGATGGTCCTCTCGGTGCTCGTCCTCGGGATGGTCATCACCGACTTCTTCGAGTTCGAGTCCCGGAAGGTCGAAGCGCGCCGCGACCTTGCCCTCGAACGACCGAAGGGCGCACTGGTCGCTGCAGTGGTCGTCTTCATGTACGCGGGCTACCAGAGCCTCTTCTGGGTCATCAAGGGCCCCTGGTCCGCCATCGTCTGAGCGGGCCGTCGTCGCCGCTCCAGTTTTCGCCGTCGCTCTCCTGTGCCGGCCGTCATCGCTCGTATCCGGGTAGCCACGGCTCCTCCTACAGTGGTCACAGGTCGAGCCGTACCCCTCACTGACGACACGTAGCGCGATTCGGAGCAGAAAGGAGACCGACCGCCGACTCAGGCGGACCGCTCGTCGAGGTACTCGCGGAGCTCACCGATGAGGGGGATGAGCACCCAGAACGTGAGCGCGCCGAAGACGGCGAACCAGAAGAACACGTCCATCATCGCGATGGCCATGCTGTCGAAGACGGTCCGCGACTCGGCCGGAGGCAGTTCGCCGATGAGCTGTGCGCCCTCGAAGCTCGGTGTCCGGTACCATCCGGCGATGGTCATCCAACCGAGTCCGCCGACCATCAGCGCGCCGAACCCTTTGATGAACTCGTCAGCCATTATCGGATAGTTCGTCAGCGTCGTCTTTAGACTTTCCCATCTCCTCGGTGCGAAAGCGCGTCGAGAAGGCGTACACGACGGCTCCCAGGAGGATGAGGCCGACGCCGGCGATGGCCACCGGGACGTCTATCTCCGAGGCCGGCGCCGACGCCCTGTTGGTCGCGACGTCGACGAGGATGAACCCGCCCACGACGCTGAACACGGCGATGAGCGTCGAGAACACCGTGACGGTCTTGTAGACGCGGAGCGGGACCACGACGTCCCGGGAGTGGCCGGCGTCGGGCACGCCCGCCTCCTCCGCGCCCTCGGTCTCCCTCGGCACGCCCGACTGGTCCTCGGTCATCACGCAGGCTAGGGGCGCAAGGTACTTTACTGCGGCGAGACGGGTGCGTGTCGGGTCCCGTGGGCTCGGTCAGAAGAATGGACGGCGACCGGGGGGAACCGGCGATACGACGACGAAGGCGGGAGAAAGACGGCGGCCTACTTCGGCGGCCGGAGCCGGTAGTACCGGCGGTTGAGGTCGAACATGTAGCCCTCGCGCATCGTCTTCAGCACCGCGTAGGTGATGGTCCCGGCGACGATGGGGAGGAGGAACGTCAGGTCGAACAGCAGGTGCGAGTCCATCGGGATGAGGTTCTTGATGGACAGCGCGGCGATGGTCAGGCTGAAGATGACGCCGGCCATGCCGACGGCGGCCCAGAACGGCTGCTCGACGGGACGGCGCGCCGACCCCTTGTTGATGAACGGGACGATGGCGACGAAGCCGACGACGACGACGTTCGCGAGCACACCGTAGGTCCGGTCGGCCATCAGCTTCGCCCCGCCGAGGATGGCGAGGTTGGGGTTCAGCGGACCGAGCTTGAGCAGGCCGAACGACCAGTAGAGGTACCAGTCCGGCAGGATGATGGCCGGCGTCACGGCGGAGTTCGCCGGGTTCGGCATCTCCGGCGGGAGCGTCGCCGAGAGGAACAGGATCATCCCGACGAAGAAGCTCGTCAGGGCCAGGTTCCGGATCATCTCGTGGGGCCACGCCGGGAACGCAAGCACGTCGCGCTCGACGTAGTCGGACTGCTGGCGCAGGTCCTGGTCCTCGCGGCGCGCCCGTTCGAAGTACTCGTAGGTGAGCCGCGAGAGGCCCTGGGAGCGCTGCTTGCGCTCGGACCACGTCGGCGTCTCGTCGTCCGGTGCGACGATACCGCCGCCGCCCGAGCCGTCTGTGCGAACCTCGTCGTCGGTGGAGTCGTTGTCGCTCATTGTATCAGTGTGGTTCCGCGATGCCCTGCATCCAGACGATGCCGATGTGGACGGCGATGAGCGCCGTCGTGATGAACGGGAGGAAGAACACGTGCAGGATGTACATCCGTTGCAACGTGGACTGTGAGAGGGTGAACCCCCCGAACATCAGCTGTGCGACCCACTCGCCGATGAGCGGGATGGACAGCGACATCTCGACGCCGATCTGGCCGGCCCAGAACGACAGCTGGCTCCACGGGAGCAGGTACCCCGTGTACCCGAACACCAGCGTCAGGGAGATGAGGATGATGCCGATGAGCCAGTTGAGTTCGCGGGGTTCCTTGTACGCGCCCGTGAAGTAGACGCGGAGCATGTGGAGGAACACCGCGGCGACCATCACCTGTGCGGCCCAGCGGTGGACCGAGCGCAGGAAGTAGCCGAGGTTCAACTGCCCCATGATTAGCATCACCGAGTCGTACGCCACGGTCGGGGAGCCGTCGGCGGCCGCGGCGGCCGGGGCGTAGTAGAACCCGAGCAACGCGCCGGAGATGGCGGCCACGACGTACGCGATGGTCGAGAACGACCCGAGCGCGTACAGCGGGTACCAGTACCAGAACTTGTTGTCGAGGTTGTACTGCTCGGTGTGGCTCTTCGGCATCTGCATGTTGACCTTGTAGTACAGGTCCTCGAGTATCTCGAGGTAGTCGACGACACGCAGACGCTTGTCGAGCCAGATGAGCGTGGTGAGGTATATCGATTCGAGTGGCGACAGCTCGCGCGATTCCATCCAGCCTTTGTGATCGTGTTCGTCCTTGCGTTCTAGGCTCATGGGTTACCCCTCCTGTGGCGGGCGTGGGAGCGCCACGAACTGCTTTTGCACCGGGCTGAACGGGTTGTACACCGACTGGTGGCACTGGCAGTAGATCCGGTCCTCGGCGCCGAAGTTCGCGCTCCCCTCCTGTGTCTTGAAGCCGGGGACACAGCAGAAGTGCGTACACTTGTTGAGCCAGGCGATGAACCCGTCCTGCGTGGCCTCGGAGACGAAGTTCTTGATGCTGTTCGGCAGCTCGGCGTACTTCCCCTCGCCGTTGGCCATCTTCTCTATCTCGACGGAGCGGAGGATCTGGACCGGCACGCCGCCGCCCTCGTCGCCGGCGCGCCAGTTGGCGCTCGCCGGTTTCCCGAGGCCGGCCTTCCCGATGCCGTTGCCCCACTCCTTGTAGTCCTCGAACATGTCGACGGTGAGGGGCGTGCCCTGCTCGACCTCGCCCTGCCAGGCGAACGACCCGGGGCTGTTGAGGAAGGTGTTGTTGCGCTCGGCCTGCGGGTAGATACCCTCGGAGCTCTGGATGCCGCAGTACTGGAACCAGGCCGAGGAGTAGTCGATGCCGCTGCCGCCGAAGTCCCGTGCGATGGCGACCCCGGCGTCGGGGTCGAACTCGGGCCAGATGCCCGATATCTCGCCGCCGTTGATCTCGATGGGGATGATGGGCATCCCGCGCGGTGCTGGGCCGTCGATGTTCTCGACGCCGACGAACGTCGTCGTCCCGCCACCTTCGCCGGCGGCGTCGGTCGTCGCGTCGACGGCGGCGGCCCCGCCGACACCGACGCTGGAGAGGGCCGCGCTGCCGACGACGCCCTTCACGAAGCGACGTCGACCAGTCTCGGCTGGATACTTGTCTTCGTCTAGTGGCATATTACTTCTTGTAGTAGGGGTAGACTGCGCGTTTGATGGTCTCGACTAGCTGGTCCTCGTCCGCGAGGGTCGTCCCGTCGACGTCCTCCTGTCGGATGTAGAGGTCCTCCCACTTGCGACGGCGCTTCTTGACGATCATCACGTCCGGGAGGAACTCCTTGCGGTACAGGAGCATGATGAACGCCAGATCGAGGAAGATGGCGGTCAGGACGCCGCCGAGGAACATGTTGGCCTCGATGAGTCGGACCGTCAGCGACGTCCCGATACCGGACGCCCAGCCGGTGAGCATCCCGTAGGTGAACAGGCCGACGAGGACGACCTGGATGACCGTCAGCAGGACGATACCGACTGCGGCCGCGGTGCTCTCCCGCGGCGGTTCGTAGCGGTGGATGTCGCCGTAGGTGGAGCCCTCGGACGCCATCAGTTGTTCCCTCCGCTGGTGTGGGGCGATTCACCGTACTTCAGCTGGAAGAAGGTGAACACGAGCGGGATGACGACCGCCAGCCCGGCACCGAAGCCGACGTAGTGGGGCTGAATCGGCACTCCGGCCTCGTGCGGGTTGACCTCCTGCGGCCCGCCGCCACCGATCGTCTGGGTCGGGTACTCCTCGCCGACGACGATGGCGCCCTTCATCTGGAGCCCCTCGTGTGGGGCGCAGTAGTACGGGTAGATGCCGTCGCTCTCGAACGTGTGCTCGTAGTTGACGCCGGAGGAGGCCACTGGCGACCCGGAGTCCAGCGGACCGTCGCCGTCCGAGACGACGTTGTGTCCGCCGCCGTTGCCGGTCCACTCGAACTGGACGGTCGCGCCGTTGTCGACGTGGATGGCCGGCGGGCCGAACCCGTAGGCCCCGCCGTTCGCGTTGACACCGACCTCGACTGTGGCAGTGTCCTGTCCAGTCGCGTCGACAGTGCTCGTGGGGCCGGAGAAGTTACCGACCTGATCGAGGTAGCCGCCGTAGTCCGGGGCTGTCTGGCCGCCGCCACCGCCGCCCTCTTCCTGGGCAGCGGCTGTGCCGGCGGCACCGAGGGTGGCCGCAGCGCCTGCGGCACCCCCTGCAGTCCGGACGAACTCCCGCCTGTTCATGTACGTCCCGAAGTCAGGACTGTGTTTGTATAAACCCACCGGATACCGCCCGCAGGCACCGTCACGCCCCGGCTTCGTCGGGTTCGTCGCGCTCCGTCTCGTCCCCTCCGTTCTGGGGGGTCAGCTCGGGAACGAAGTCGGGTCGCTCGCCGTCTTCGAGACCGACCGCCCTGAGCCGGTCGCGATACTCCTCGGCGCGGAACTTGTCGGACAGTCGCGCGTTCGCCACGGTGAAGAAGAGCACGAGCGCGATGCCGACGAACGCGAGGCCGGCGACGAACAGGGCGACCACGTTCGTGCCCGGGCCGCCGACGACGCCGGCCACGGAGAGGACGCCGCCGGCGAGGAGACCGAGGCCGGCCAGCAGTTGCGCCCCGGCGATGACCTGCAACATCCGGTTGCCCAGTTCGCCGCCGCCCTCCGGGACGGCTTCGGGGTCGGGGAGCGGGTTGTCGGGGACCGTCTCGGGCACGTCGTAGGAGTCCATCGACGACAGCGCGACGGTCGGTTTCACGTCGCGGAGGACCGTCCCCTCGCCCTCGACGCTGCCGTCCGGATAGACGATGGCGTACCCCTCGTCGGAGTACGCCAGCACCCGCGGCGGGTTCTGGTGGCGCTCCACGCGGGCGAACACGTCGCGGGTGGAGACGCGGTTCCGGAGGTCACGGGTCACCCGGTCGAGCAGTTCGTCGCCGGTGATCCAGGAGTCCTCGTCGAAGGCGACGTCCCACTCTTCGGCGGTCATGTCGGCCATGTCGGCCGGGCCGAAGTTGTCGAAGTCGTACTTCTCCTCGACCTGTTTCCGGAGCGCCTCGGTGTCGAGGTCGTCCGTCTCCTGCCCCTCGCTCGCCGCCTGCGCGGGCCGCGACCGGTCGGCGTCGCTGTCCGTGTCAGCGTCCGCCTCGGGCGACGTCGAGTCGGAGTCTGCCATTGCCGAGCGTAGGGTTTCCTCCGACTTACGCCTTCTGACCTTCCGTATCCGGCACGTTTTAGCGCGTCCTGTCCTAACGCCGCGATATGGTGTCGGACGGCGTCGTGGCCTCTGTCGTACTCGTGTCGGTGACCCTGAGCTTCCCCTGTTTCGTCTACGGCGCGTACTACATCATCGAGACGGAACCGGTCACGTGGGACGTCCTGCTGCACCACCTGAAGTTCGTCGTCACCGGACTCGTCCTGACGACGGTGCCGATGCTGGTCTGGATGGCGCCCCGGCTGCCCGAACAGCTGGGCGGGCTGTCGGCGGTCCACGCCTACCTCGGCCTGCAGGCGTACGCGCTCCTCCTGTTCGGCGGCACCGGTATCGTCCGCATCTTCCGGGCCAAACGGGAGCACGACCTGTACAACGACTACGACGAGGACCTGCTGCTGGACGAGATCGGCGGCGACCAGATGAGCCACTGGCGCTCGCGCCTCCGTATCGGCGTGTTCGGCTACGTCGTCTTCTGGATGCTGGCGTACGTCGTCGGCGCGGCCCGCTACGTGCTCCGGTACGTCGTGTGACCGGCGCCCCCGCCACCCGTCTTTACCGACGCCGAACGAGAACGCGGTATGGTCGGTGCGTCGGCGGCCGCCGGCGTCCTCGACTGCGCGCGCCGCCACGACGCCGTGGTAGCGTGGAACCTGCCGTGCAAACTCGTGGTCGGCCTCGGCCTGCTGGGCTACGTCCGCTACCTGACCCACGGCTCGCTCGGACGGCGCGACGGCGTCGCACTCGTGTTGCTCTCGGTCCTCTCCATCGCCGGGCGACTCGTGGTGTTCCTGTGAGGTTCGCTCTCCACCGCCCGATTCGTCGGAGCGCTCCGGAAACGACGGTAGATTGACAACAACGCCCGGCGAACTGTCTCGTGAGACAACATGTACGACCGAATCCTCTTCCCGACGGACGGGAGCCCGGGTGCCGAGGCGGCCATGGAGCAGACCATCGACCTCGCGTCGCTGTGCGATGCGACGGTGCACGTCCTCTACGTCGCGGACAGCGAGAACGAGGTGTCGCATCTGGTGATGCGCGACGACGACGCCGGCTTCTCCGGCATGGTCAAACCCGACGACATCGAGCGCGAGTCCGGGATGACCGAGAAGGGCAGCGGCAGGATGGACGAACTCGAGGAGGCCGGGACGAGACTGGTCGCAGCGGCGACCGACGCGTTCGCGGACCACGGCGTCGAGACGGTCACGGCGGTCCGCCGCGGGAACCCGTACCGGGCCATCCTCGACTACACCGAGGACGCAGACGTCGACCTCGTCGTGATGCCCACCCACGGGCGGCGCGGTATCGACCGGTTCCTGCTGGGGAGCGTCACGGAGAAGGTCGTCCGGAGCGCCGACGTCCCGGTCCTGACCGTCCGTCTGCACGCGGACGAGACGGAGTCGTGACCGCCAGCGCTAGTTCCAGGGCTCGCCGGAGGCGAGGTCGACGTCGCTGTCGCCCTTCTCCGAGGGGCAGATGTCGGCCAGCACGCACGCACCGCACTCGGCCGAGCGGGCGCCACACACGGCGCGGCCGTGGTCGATGAGCAGGTGAGTGAACTGCTGCCACTCGGTCTCGGGTACCACGTCGAGCAGGTCCTGCTCGATGGCCTCGGGCCGCTCTTGCTCTGTGAGACCGAGGCGGCGCGAGAGCCGCTGGACGTGCGTGTCGACGACGATGCCCTCGACGACGTCGTGCCCGTGCTGGAGGACGACGTTGGCGGTCTTCCGCCCCACGCCCGGCAGGTCCGTCAGCGCCGACATCGTGTCGGGGACCTCGCCGTCGTGTTCGGCGACGATGGTCTCGCCGATACCCTTCAGGTAGCCGCCCTTGTTGTTGTGGAAGGTGATGCCGTAGATGTCGTCGGCGAGCTCCTCCTCGCTGGCCGCGGCGTAGTCCTCCGGCGTCCGGTACTTCTCGAAGAGGTCCGCCGTGACCTCGTTGACGCGCTCGTCGGTGCACTGCGCCGAGAGGACGACGGCGACGAGCAGTTCCAGCCGGTTCGAGTAGTTCAGCGAGATGGTCGAGTCGGGGTACTCCTCGTGGAGGCGCTCGACGACTTCCTCGGCCTGTGCCTCGCGACTCGCCAGCGGTGTTCCCATGGCTGTAGGACGGGCCGGGGGCGACTTTGCGCTATCGCTCCCGGCAGCGGGTGTGTGGCTCCGTGTCACCCCGGCGAAACGTTGTTCTCCGACTGCGCCGACGTGGCGCGTATGGTCGGTCCAGCCTTCCTCCACGGCGAACAGGTGACGCTCCACATCGTCGAGGACGACGACGTCGCGTTCCTCTACGAGACCATCAACGACCCCGACGTCCGCGCGGGACTCGCCTTCGCCCGCCCGAAGACCGAGCGCGAAGAGCGCGAGTGGGTCGAGTCCGTCACCGACCCGGACGCCGACGACGTGCACTTCCTGATATGCGTCGACGGTGCCCCGGTCGGCACCGTCGGCCTCCGCGGCGTCGACGGTCGGGCCGGCACCGCCGAACTCGGCTACTACCTCCGCCCCGAGGCGTGGGGCAGCGGCTACGCCACGGACGCGGCACGCACCCTCGTCGAGTACGCCTTCGCGGAACTGCGCCTGCACCGGGTCCACGCGAGAGCGTTCGCGGACAACGAGGGGTCCCGGCGGGTGCTGGAGAAGGTCGGGTTCGAGCACGAGGGCGTCCTGCGCGAGCACTGGTACCGTCGCGGCGACCACGCGGACGTCCACCTGTACGGCCTGCTCGAAGGCGAGTGGGACGGCTAGAGCGACGCGACGGCGTCCAGTATCGGGTCGATGTCCGGCGGTGCGTCCGGCGACCGCTCCGGGTCGTCAGCCCACGAGCACCGGACGCGACAGCGCTCGTCGACGAGGAACGCCGAGCGCCGGGTCGTGCCGTCCGGTCGCTGGACGCCGAACTGTGCGTCGACGCCCGCGTGGTCGACGAGCAGCGGGAACGGGAGGTCGAGGTCCGCGGCGAACGCCCGGTGGTCGTCCAGCGTGCCGGGCGCGACGCCGAAGACGGCGACGGCGTCGGTCAGCGACCCCCACTCGGTGTCGCGGAGCGCCTCGAGGTAGGTGCTGCAGGCCGGCCCGAAGTCTTCCGTGTAGAAC
The DNA here is from genome assembly GCF_055632435.1 of Haloarcula sp. MBLA0163. Taxonomy (NCBI): domain Archaea; kingdom Methanobacteriati; phylum Methanobacteriota; class Halobacteria; order Halobacteriales; family Haloarculaceae; genus Haloarcula; species Haloarcula sp. MBLA0163. The sequence goes on along the minus strand of NZ_CM145745.1, from coordinate 1,935,791 downwards.
GCGACGACCACGGGGACCTGCTCGCTCGCGGCCGAGAGGCGGTAGGAACCGACCCCGGCACCGGCGGTGCCGTCGAGGTCGAAGTCGGGTGCCGCGGCGCCAGCGTCGAGCATACCGGTCGGACGGGCGACGCGGAGAAAAGTCTACGGGCGAGTGGTCGGCCGACAGCGGTCGCTCGTCGCCGTCGGGACAACGGGGGAGAATCGGGATGCGTGTGGTCCTCAGTCGGCCATCGTCTCGTGGCCCTTCGCCGCGTCGGCCTCTTCGACCGGGGTCGCCAGCTTGTAGGCCGCGTACAGGCCCAGTACGACCAGTCCGGCGATGACGAGGCCGGTCCGGATGGTCGGGTCGACCGCCGGCGTGGCCACGATCTCGCCCGCGTCGTTCGTCACCGGGGCCGCCCCGTAGGGCGCGCCGGCGAGTATCTCCACGATTCCGAGGCCGACGATGCCCAGCAGCATCAGTCCGCCGCTCAGTGCCATTGCCGCCTTGTCGATGATGTCGGTCATGTTCTTTGTCACCTCGTTAGCCGAGTATGTACCGGAGCTTCGGCCGCTTCTGGACGAACTCCAACTTCTCGATGATGGCGTCGATGCCGTAGTACCGACCGGCGCCGACGACCATCATCGTGGCGAACAGGAGCAGGCCCATCAGGTCGCCGTTGACCAGGCCGTGCCCGAAGCCCGCGTTGCCGACCCAGAACAGGGTCATGAAGATGACCCCGCCGAAGGCCGCCAGTCGGGTCAGGACGCCGACCATCAGGGCCAGCCCGATGAGCGTCTCGAACAGCGGGACGCCCGGCTTGATGAGCCACGCGAGGTTGTTCCCCATCCAGACCGGGATGGGACCCAGCGCGGTGCCGGTCATCTGCTGGAGGTAGGCCGGCCCGTAGCCGAAGGCCAGTCCGTCCTCGATGAGCTTGGTGACACCGGCGTGGAAGAACCACCATCCGGTGACCACTCGCAGGAACGCCAGCCAGTACGCCGTCAACGGCCCGTCCAGCGCGAGCTCGAACTCGTCGGCCAGGGGGTTGGTTGCTTGGTAGGACATCGTCGTTACCTCACATGTGGATGTGTGCGGGCCAACCCCATATAAACAGAAGTGCGTTCCCAATCCGTGAAAACGGTTCTGAAGGCCTGAGAATGCGGAATTGTGCAGGTTCGGTGAGACGGTCCCGTTCGGTTGTGGGTTTTTATGTCGAACGCGGACGCGCCCGGTCGCCACCCCACCGTGAGGTTCAACACACCGACCCGACTACCCAGCATCGAGATGGTACTGGAGCTGGACGGGGCGTACACGACGGCACGCGTGATGGTCGAGGACGAGTCGCTGGTCGAGGCCGGGTGTCGGGACCAGATTCAGCGCCTCGTCGATCACCCCGCGTTCACGGAACCGGTCCGCGTGATGCCCGACACGCACTGGGGCGCCGGTGCACCTATCGGCTTCACGATGCCGCTGGGCGACCGCATCGTCCCCAACGTCGTCGGCGTCGACGTCGGCTGCGGGATGGCCGCGACGAACCTCGGCCCCGAACTCCCGCTCTCGGACGCCGAGCGAGAGCGTCGGGTGCGCGCGGCCGTCCCGATGGGCCGGTCGGTCCACGACTACGACGACGCCCCGCACCTCGTCGACGAGTTCCCGTTCGAGCGAGCCAACCGCGTGTTCGAGCAGTTCGACGACGCCGTCGCCGAGCGGTTCGGCGAGCGTGTCGACCCCATCGAGTTCGACTTCGACGGCTACGACGGCGACTACTTCGAGGCCCTCTGTGACCGCGTCCTCGCCGACCAGCGACAGGGCATGGGTCACGTCATCCGGAGCGCGGGGACGCTGGGCGGCGGGAACCACTTCGTGGAGTTCGCACGCGCACGCGAGAGCGGCGACTACTGGCTGGTCGTCCACAGCGGCTCGCGCTATCTGGGCAAGTCCGTCGCGGAGTACTGGCAGTCGAAGGCCACGGACCGCCGGGCCATCGGCGCCATCCACGAGGCGATTCCCGAGCAGTACGCCGAGTTCCTGAAGTTCGACCCCGAGACGGTGAGCGACGCCGACCTCTACGAGTGGGTGACCGGCGGGAAAGGCGAGTCCCACATCCGCAAGGACAGCCTCCGGCGGGAGCTCGACGGCAGCGACATCGAGGACGCCTTCGACGCACTGGGGTCGCTCGGCCCGCACGTGGGCGACGACGGCGACCGCGACACCGACCTCGACTGGCTGGCGGGGCGGGAGGCCCACGGCTACTACGTCGACATGCTGTTCGCCCAGCAGTACGCCCGCTGGAACCGCGAGCTGATGAGCGACGCCGTCTGCGAGGCGCTGGGCGTCGACCCGGTCGACCGGTTCCAGAGCGTCCACAACTACGTCGACTTCCGGGACCTGACGATACGGAAGGGCGCGACCCCGGCTCGCGAGGGCCAGCGACTTGTCGTCCCGTTCAACATGGCGGAGGGGTCGGTCATCGCCCGCGGGAAGGGCAACGAAGCGTACCACCGGACCGCCCCGCACGGCGCCGGCCGGGTGATGAGCCGGAGCGAGGCCCACGACGTGGTCGACATGGACGCGTTCGCCGACGCGATGGCGGACGTCTACTCCGAGTCCGTCGTCGAGAGCGTCCGCGACGAGGCGCCGATGGCCTACAAGGACGCCGAGCGGATCGTCGCGGCGCTCGAACCCACCGCCGAGGTCGTCGAGTGGCTGGACGCCGTCCACAACCTGAAAGCCACCTCGTGACGGCGTCGTGTTGGCCAGCCGAAAACTACTATGCCGTCTCGACCCGTGTCCTCCCACATGACTATCCTCGCGGCCGTCGCCAACGACGCGGTGTCCGACGGGGTCGTCGACACCGCCGTCAGACTCGCCGAGGCTCTCGACGAGGAGCTGTACGTGGTCCACCTGCTCGACGACCAGCTCGCCGACGCCGAGGCGAAACAGGTCCGAGACATGCTCAGAGACCGCCTCGCAGACGAGACGGTGGTCGCCACGGTGGCGCTGGAACACGTCGGCCGGTCGGGCACGCGTGAAGGCACCCGTATCGGGCACGAGCTGCTGGAGGTCGCCGCCGACGTCGACATCACCCACATCGTCATGGGCCACGAACCGAAGGGACTCAGAGGCAGACTGGCGTCGGGCGACGCCGCCTTCTCCGTGGTCGACGCCGCGTCCGTCCCGGTCACCATCGTCCCGAAGACGAACGCCTGAGGCGGCCGTCACCGCGGCGGCCCGAGGCTACTCTGTCGCCCCCCGCTCCCGCATCGACGCGGCGAGTCTGTCGAGGCCAAGCGTCGCCAGGAAGAACGCGGCGCCGACGAACAGGAGCGTCTGCGGGTCCGCGGCGAATCGGCTGAGTACGCTGTTTCCGTAGCCGACGAGCGAGGTGAGGACGCCCAGTAGTGACGTCGTCCACCCCAGTCCGGTGACGCCTGCGAGTTGGTCGAGGGTGTCTGCGCTCGGTCGCGGGATGTCCGGCAGGTCCATGGCGTGGTAGGCCACGCCTTGCGCCATAGGCGTTCCTCTTGTGGGAACTTACCGAGAACCGACCGTGGGAAAGCGGAGGGTACCGGGACGCAGTTGGTACGTACTACAGGCCCAACTCGCGACCGAGGACCAGTCGCTGTATCTCGCTGGTCCCCTCGCCTATCTCCATCAGCTTCGCGTCGCGGTAGAACCGCTGTGGCGCGAAGTCGGTGGTGTAGCCGTAGCCGCCGAGCACCTGGACGGCGTCTTCGGCGACCTCCCGGCATATCTCGCTCGCGTCGAGCTTCGCGAGCGACGAGATGCGCGTCGTGTCCTCCCCGGCGTCGTACATCGTCGCGGCCTTGTGCGTCAGCAGTCGCGCGCGCTCTATCTTGCGGTCCATCTCGACTATCTTGTCCCGGACGGCGTCGAACTTCGAGATGGGCCGGTCGAACTGCTCGCGTTCGGTCGCGTAGGACTTCGCGGCCTCGAACGCGCCCTGTGCCAGTCCGACCGAGAGCGCGGCGATGGAGATGCGTCCGCCGTTGAGCGTCTTGAGCGTCTGCTTCCAGCCCTCGCCCTCCTCGCCGAGCAGTCGGTCCGCGGGAATCCGGCAGTCGTCGAACAGCAGTTCGCAGGTCGGCGAGGCGTTCAGCCCCATCTTGTCCCACTCGGTCGTGACCTCCCAGCCGTCGTCATCGGGGCCGACGACGAACGTCGAGATGCCGTCGTAGCCGGCCTCGGGGTCTGTGACGGCTTTGACGAGGACGGACCCGGCGACGGAGGCGTTGGTGATGAACTGCTTGGTGCCGTTCAGCACCCACTCGTCGCCGTCTCGCTCCGCGGTCGTGTCCATGTCGCTGGCGTCGCTCCCGCTCCCGGGTTCGGTCAGCGCCCACGACCCGAGGTGGGCGCCGGTCGCCAGCGGTTCGAGCCAGCGCTCCTTCTGGGCGTCCGTGCCGAACAGTTCGATGGGCTTCGACCCCAGCGAGACGTGGGCGGCGTACGAGAGGCCCACGGAGCCGGAGACACGGCCCAGCTCCTCACAGACCAGCGCGTACATCAACTGGTCGCCGCCGAGGCCGCCCCACGCCTCGGAGATGGGGACGCCCATCACGTCCAGTTCGGCGAGTTCGTCGAACACCTCGGCGGGGAACCGGTGTTCGTCCTCGATGTCCTGTGCGATGGGCGCTATCTCCTCGTCACAGAACTCCCGGACCGAGTCCCGTATCATGCGGTGCTCCGCTGGGAGGGTGAAGTCCATGCCTCCGGCTACGCGTCCTGTCAACAAATACCATGGGGGACACAAACCCTATCCGCCCGCCCCGCCTCCGTCCGGACGATGGCGTTTCGACGGCTCCTCCGGGGGACGGTCCCGTGGGACCGACTGGAGGGGGTCGCCCGCGCGGTGCTGGAGCGGTACGACGAGCCCTCGGGCCGCGTGGTGTTCCTGGACGCCGACAACTGGCTCTCGACGCCGTTCGTCGTCTCCGACCGCTGGTTCGTGAAGGTCATCACCCAGCAGAACTCGCTGGTCCACGCGCTCCTGACGACCGGCCGGAACCTCGGGGCGTTCTCCTCGGGCACCGAGGGGTTCTTCGAGCACTTCGGGACGCCGGCCCAGATGGCCGCCCACGAACTCGAGGCGACCGAGCGGATGCGCGAACTGGGCGTCAACGCGCCGGAGCCCATCGAGGCCTTCGAGTACGAGGGCATGGGCGTCCTCGTCTTCGAGTACCTGCGGGACTTCCGGACGCTCGACGAGCTGCCGGCCGGGGCCGTCGACCGGCACGTGGAGACGGTGTTCGACTACCTCCACCGGATGCACGAGGCCGGCCTCGCCCACGGCGACTTCCGGTGTGAGAACGTCCTCGTCGCCGACGACGCGGTGTACTTCATCGACGCGACCAGCGTCCGCGAGGACGCCATCGACGACGCGCGGGCGTACGACCTCGCCTGCGCGCTGGGAGCGCTGGAGCCGCTGGTCGGCGCCCGCCGGGCCGTCGCGGCCGCGGCGCGGTACTACACCACCGACGAACTGCTGGCCGCCGAGGAGTTCCTCGACTTCGTCAACATCCGGCCGGACCACGACTTCGACGCCGCGGCCATCCGCGGCGCCGTCGAACAGCGGGCTAACTGACCGCGTTCCGCGACCGGGCCGTGACGCCGATGCCGGCGAGGACGACGACGCCGCCCGCGAGCGTCCACGGGCCGGGCACCTCGGCGAGGAGGAACAGGGCCAGCAGCGCGCTCCCGACGGGTTCGCCCAGCAGCGAGACGCTCACCAGGCTCGAGTCGAGGTGGCCCAGCGCCCAGTTCAGCACCGTGTGGCCGAACAGCCCCGGGCCGACGGCCATCAGGAAGAACAGGAGCCACTCGCGCGGCGGATAGTCGAGGACGGGGTGACCGCTCCCGACGACGAAGACGAGCAAGCAGGCACCGGCGACGGCGTAGACGATAGTGACGTACGGGAGCAGCGGGAACCGCTGGCGGAGCGACCGCCCGGCGAGCACGTAGGCGGCGGCCATCACCCCGCCGACGAGCGCCAGCGCGTTGCCGTACAGCGGGTTCGGGCCGACGCCGCCGCCGAGCAGTTCGCCGAGCGACATCACCACGATGCCGACGACGGCCACCAGGATTCCGGCCGTCGTCCCCCGCGTGACGCGCTCGTCCAGTAGCGCCCACGCCCCGAGCGCCACGAACAGCGGCTGTGACTGGACGAGCGTCACCGAGGCCGCCACGCTCGTCCACGCGAGGCTCTCGAACCACGTCGCGAAGTGGACGGCCAGCGCCACGCCCGTCGCCGCCGCTGCGACGATGTCACGCGGCGCGAGTCGCCCGAACGCACCGGGGTCGTGGCCCAGTGCCAGCGGCGCGACGACGAGCGTCGTCGCGACGACCCGGTGGAGCGCCGCGACGCTGGCGGGCGCGTCGCTGGCCCGGACCAGAATCGCGCTGGTACTGACCGCGAGAACCGCGACGACGAGGGCGATTCGGGGGTCTAGCTCCGCGTCGCTCACTCGGCGTCGTCCGGGGTGTCGAAGTCGTGGAAGTGCTCGCCCTCCTCCTTCGAGAGGACGTCGAGTGCGGCCGCGCCGCCGTCGCCGGCCGAGATGATGGCCTGCCACTCCTGGTCCCGTACCATCGCCCCGGTTGCGTAGGCGTCCTCGACGCTGGTCTCCATCGAGACGGTCACGTCCACAACGTCGCCGTCGAACTCACAGCCCAGGTCCTCGGCCAGCGAGCGGTCGGTACCGGTCGCGAGGACGAGGTACGTCGCCGCCGTCTCGCCGTCCTCGGTGGTGGCGACGAACTCGTCGTCGGACTGCTCGACGGCGCTGACCTCCCCCTCGCGAAGGTCGACGCCGAACCCCTCGACCTGGTCGCGAGCGTCCTCGAGGAACTCGGTCCCGTCCCGGGACTCGATGCCGAGGTAGTTGAACAGGTGCGCGCTGTGGAGCCACGTCTCGTCGGTGTCGTAGACCACCGTGTCGAGACCGTTCTTCGCTGTGAACAGTGCGGCGCTCAGACCGGCGGGGCCCCCGCCGACGACCAGTACGTCCGTCATGGGTGCCAATGGGTCGCAGTGGTGGATAAATGTACGCCCGTTGATGGTCGGCCCGAGACGCGGGCGCTACAAGCGCCGTTTGACCTATCTGAACGCTTATTCCCCGATTCGCCCACTGTACGAGTGTGAACCGACGACAGTACCTCGCCGGCCTCGGCGGTGGCGTGGCGGCGCTGGTCGGTGCCACCGCCGTCGCGGACTCGACCAGAGCGGACATCGTCGCCGACGGCGCCCTCCACCGGCCCAGCGGTGCCCCGGTCGAGACGACGGCGACCGTCTCCGGCGACGCGGTGACGTACCTCCCGGAACGCGACGCCGTGCGCGAAGACGGCGAGACGCGGCCGTTCGGCGAGTGGGTCCGCTGGACGGCGTTCGAACACGCCGCCGAGACGGTCCTCGCCGTCGTCGAGGACCGACTTGACGAACCGGACCCCGGCCTCGGTCGGGGGATACGGAGCCTCGCGTTCGGCCTCGTCGTCACGGTCGACTACGCTATCACCCGGAACCGCGACGGCGAGGTCGTGAGCGAACCGAGCGTCCCGCTCGACCGGGTGGTGTCGGTGGCGCCACGGACGGTGACCGTGACCGTCGAGCTCGACGGTCGGTCGGCGGTCCGCGAGGTCCCGGTCGCCGTCGAGGAGACCGAGGCCCAGTATCTGGACGGCTAGGCCTCGAGTAGCGCCCTCGTCTCGCGGTGGCGGTAGCGGAACATCGGTTCCATGCCGAGGAACCCGATGGGACCGACCGCCCGGCCGAGCGGACCCCCGGGGAGTTCGTACTCCACCCGGTCGTGGACGATGGTGGCGTCGTCGCCGTCGGCCCGGAACCGGTGGGTGTGTTCCCACTCGGGGAACGGCCCCTCGGTCATCACGTCGCAGAACATCGCCTCCGTCTCGCTCTCCTCGCGGGCGACGATCTCCGAGACCCAGCGCTGGCGCGGCGCGACGCCGAACGGCTTGACCGAGGAGACGACGACCGACCCCGGTTCCAGCACCTCGGGGTCCGGCTCCCCGTCGGGACCGCGCGTCTCCTCGACTCGCAGGTGCATCCAGTCGGGTGTGAGAGCGACGAGACCGTCGGCCGTCGAGTGGAACTCCCAGACCTCGGACAGCGGCGCCGACACACGGACCTCTCGCTCGAAGACGGGCATACCCCGGACTTGGGGGGACAGGGGGAAAACCCCGACGGTGTCACCGAGCCGGCCGCAGGCAGGCGTTCAGGGCCAGATGCCGCCCTCTTCCGCGGCGTCGACGACGCGTTCGATGGCGACGACGTACATCGCGGTGCGGAAGTCCTCGGCGTCGGTGCGCTCGTAGGTCTCGACGAGGTCCTCGAAGGCCGTCGTGATGACCCGTTCGAGTTCGTCGTTGACGCGCTGTTCGTCCCAGTAGAACCGCTGGCGGTTCTGGACCCACTCGAAGTACGACACCGTCACGCCGCCGGCGTTCGCGAGGATGTCGGGGAAGACGGCCACGTCGCGCTCCGAGAGCACGTCGTCGGCGCGCGGCGTCAGCGGCCCGTTGGCCGCCTCCACGATGATGTCGGCCTGCACGTCGTTGGCGATGTCGCCGTCGATGGCGTTCTCCAGCGCCGCCGGGATGAGCAGGTCGACGTCCATCGTCAGCAGGTCTTCGTTCGTGAGTTCCTCCGTGGCGCCCTCGAACCCGGCGAGCGACCCGGTCTCGTTCTTGTGGTCCTTCGCGGCGCGTGCGTCGAAGCCGTCGGGGTTGTAGACGGCTCCGGAGGAGTCCGAGACGGCGACGACGTTCGCGCCCAGGTCGTCGATGAGCTTCGCGGCGACCGAGCCGGCGTTGCCGTACCCCTGCACGGCGACGGTCGCGCCCTCGATGTCCTTGTCGAGATAGTCGAAGGCCTCGCGGGTGGTGAGCATCACCGACCGTCCGGTCGCCTCGACCCGGCCGGCGCTCCCGCCGGACTCGGGCGCCTTGCCGGTGATGACGCCCGGTTCGGTCGTGTTCTCCAGCGTCTCGTAGGTGTCCTTTATCCAGTTCATCTCCCGCTGGCCGGTGTTGACGTCCGGCGCGGGGATGTCCCGGTCCTCGCCGATGATGGGCCGGAGCTCCTTCGCGAACGAGCGGGTGATGCGCTCGACTTCGCTGGCGGAGTACTGGCGCGGGTCGAACTTGATACCCCCCTTGCCGCCGCCGTAGGGGATGTTGACGGCGGCGCACTTGTACACCATCCACCCGGAGAGGGCCTTGACCTCGTCGCGGGAGACCTGCGGGTGGTAGCGGATGCCGCCCTTGTACGGCCCGCGGTCGCCGTTGAACTGCGAGCGGAAGGCCCTGAACACCTCGACGGAGCCGTCGTCCATCTCGACGGAGAGGGTCGTCTCGAGGACGCGTTCGGGGTGTTTGAGGCGTTCGAGAACGTCCGTGGAGTACTCGAGGTAGGCGGCGGCGTCGTCGATCTGCTCCTGCAAGCTCTCGAACGGGTTCACCTCGTCAGACATACGTACTCAGTAGCCGACCGGAGACAAAAGGGTGCCGCCGGCCGCAGTTCCGTGGTGCCGTCGTAGGTATCCGGCGCTCAGGCGTCGTCGACGCCGGCCCGTTCGAGGACCCGCTCCGCCTGTCGAATCTGCGGGGCGTCTATCATCTCGCCGTCGACGACGAAGACGCCGCCGTCGGCCTCGTCGCGGGCCGAGAGGATTCGCTCGGCCCACTCGACCCGCTCCGCGTCGGGCGTGAACACGTCGTTGCAGACCGTCGCCTGGGCCGGGTGGATGGCGAGTTTCCCGTCGTAGCCCAACTGCAGCGCGCGGCGGGCGTCCCGGCGGAGGCCGGCGTCGTCGGTGAAGTTCGGGAAGTGCGTGTCGATTGGGGTCACCCCCGCCGCTCGGGCCGCGAGGACGACGTGCTGGCGGGCGTGGGCGACCTCGCTCCGGTCCTCGCTCCGGGTCGCGCCGATGTCGCCGGCGAGGTCCTCGGCCCCGAACACGAGGGCGTCCGTCGCCTCGACGGCCGCGATGGCCTCGGCGTGGAGCACGCCCGCGGCGGACTCGACGAGCGCCAGGACCGGACAGTCGAGGCCCGCTTGGTCGAGCAACTCGGCGAGCCGTCGCACGTCCTCGCCGCCGCCGGTCTTCGGGAGCATCACGCTGTCGGGCGCCGGGGCGTCGGCCACGACGGCGAGGTCCTCGGCCGCGCCGGCGCCGACCGGGTTGACGCGGACACAGACCTCGCAGTCGGCCGGCAGCACCGCCGCGAGCGCGTCCCGGACGGCCTCGCGGGCGGCCGGTTTGGCGTCGGGGACGACGGCGTCTTCGAGGTCGAAGACGACCACGTCGGCGTCGCTCCGCGGTGCCTTCCGGAGCTTCTCGGGTTCGTCGCCGGGGGAGAACAGGACGCTTCTGCGGGGCATACGCCCCCGTTCGTCGCCCCGGCCCGTAAGTGTCGGCGCTCGGCCGCACCCGTCCCGCACCGATAAGGCCGCGGCGGACCACCTCCCGGTATGACCGGCCTGTACTACGAGGAGTTCACCGAGGGGGAGACCATCGAGCACGGGAAGCGCCGGACGGTGAGCGAGAGCGACAACCAGCGGTTCTGCGACCTCACGATGAACCAGCAACCGCTCCACCTCGACGCGGAGTTCGCGGGCGAGACGCAGTTCGGCGAACGCCTCGTCAACGGCCTCTACACGATGTCGCTCGCCGTCGGCCTGACCATCCCCGACACGACGGACGGCACCATCGTCGCGAACCTCTCGTACGACGACGTGGAGCATCCCGCGCCGGTGTTCCACGGGGACACCATCCGCGCGGAGTCCACCGTCACGGACAAGCGCCCGACCAGCGACGGGGACCGGGGCGTGGTCACGATGCGGGTCGACGTCTACAAGCAGGACGACACGCTCGTCTGTTCGTTCGAGCGAACTGCGCTGGTCCAGCGCGCCGAGGAGTGAGGATGGGCGCGACACGCGCCCGTGAGACGGCCCGTCGGGTGGACCCGGACGCCGTCGCTCGCGTCGGCCTCGGCGCGATGCTCCTGCTCGCCGGCGTCCACAAGCTCGTCGCGCCCGCCGCGTGGGCGGCGTACGTCGTCGGGTGGCTGGCGCCGTGGCTCGTCGTCACGCCGGTCCAGTTCATGCTCCTCAACGGGGTGTTGGAACTGGGGTTCGGTGGTGTCCTGGTCGCGGACCGCTACACGACGGCCGCGTCCGCGGTGGCGGCCGTCTCGCTGGCCGCCACGACGCTGTATCTCGCCGTCGTCGGTCTCTCCCAGAGCGGCCTCTTTCTGGACGTGATGGTGCGCGACGTGGGCCTGACGGCGCTGGCCACGGCGGTACTGGTCCGCTCGCTGGAGTAAGCACGACGTACCGGCACGACCGACCAGCACGATATATGTGTCAGAGGTGCGTAACGAGTACATGGTACTCAGTGCCAGAAACAGCCTGCACGGCACCGTGACGGCCGTCGAGATGGACGGCCTGATGGCAGAGGTCGTGGTCGAACTCGACGGCGGACAGACAGTGACCTCGACCATCACGCGCTCCTCGGCCGAACGCCTCGACCTCGTCCCCGGCGACGAGGTCAGCGCGGTCGTGAAGGCCAGCGACGTGATGGTGGACGCCGACTGACTCAGATGACCGTCCCGTGTTTCTTGTCCGGACGGTCCTTCTCGACGGTCTCGTACATCTCGAAGCGGGCGGCCAGTTCCGCCCGCAGGTCGCCCGGCGGGACGATCTCGTCGATGACGACCTCGCTCGCCATCCGGTGGGCGTCGATGTCGCGGCGGTACTCCTCGCGGAGCTCCTGCTCGCGTTCGGCCCGTTCCTCGGGGTCGTCGATGGCGTCGAGCTTGTTCGCGTAGACGGCGTTGATGGCCGCCTCCGGCCCCATGATGGCGATCTCGCCGCTCGGGAGCGCCAGCGTCGCCTCCGGGTCGTAGGCTGGCCCCGACATCGCGTAGATGCCCGCGCCGTACGCCTTGCGGACGACGACGCACTGCTTCGGGACGGTGGCCGAGGAGGTGGCGTAGATCATCTTCTTGCCCGCCTCGAGGATGCCCTCCTTCTCGACGCCGGACCCGGCCATGAACCCCGGCGTGTCACAGAGGTACAGCAGCGGGACGTTGTAGGCGTCGCACTTCCAGACGAACTCGGCGGCCTTGCGGGCCGCGTCGGGGAAGATGGCGCCGGCCCGCTGTGCGGGTTGGTTGGCGACGACGCCGACCGAGCGGCCGTCGACCCGGGCGAACCCGGTGAGTATCTCCTTGCCGTACTCCGGCTGGAGCTCGAAGAAGGAGTCCCCGTCGACGACGCGCTCTATCACGCGGTGCATGTCGTACCCCTTGTTCGGTTCCTCGGGGACGACGCCGTCGAGCCCGGCGGGAGACTTCGACGGGGCGACGGTCTCGGCCCGCGGCGGTTTCTCGTCGGCGTTGTCCGGCAGGTACGTTATCAGGTCCGCGACGAGTTCGCGGGCGTGTTCCTCGTCGTCGGCCACGAGGTCCGCGCTCCCGGAGTGACGCGCGTGGACGTCCGGGCCGCCCAGCGTCTCGAGGTCGATGTCCTCGCCGGTGACCATCTCGACCATCCGCGGCGAGGCGATGGCCAGCGCGCTCATCCCGCGGACCATCACGGTGAAGTCCGAGAACACCGGCGTGTAGGCCGCGCCGGCGATACAGGGCCCGTACAGCACGCATATCTGCGGGACGGCCCCCGAGAGCCGCGAGTGGTTGAAGTAGAACTTCCCGATGCCCTCGCGGTTGGCGAAGAAGCCGGTCTGCTGGTCGATGCGGCCGCCAGAGGAGTCCACGAGGTAGAGGGCGGGCCGCCCGGTCTTCAGGGCGCGCTGCTGGAGGCGGAGGAACTTCTCGACGCCCCGCTCGGCCATCGACCCGGCCTTGACGGTGAAGTCGTTCGCGGCGACGTGGAGCTTCCGACCGTCGAGCGTCGCCGCGCCGGTGAGCATCCCGTCGGCGGGGAGACGGGTCCCCTCGTCGTACTCCTCGACCTCGGGACTGTCGGCGTGCCACGCGTCGAAGTTCGCGAAGCGACCGTCCTCGAAGTCCAGTCCATCCTCGCCGAACCAGAGTTCGAGCCGGTCGCGGACGAACAGCTTGCCCTGTTCGGCGAGGCGCTCGCGGTACTTCTCGGGCCCGCCGCGCTCGATGTCGGCTATCTCCTCGCGGAGCCGTCGCTCCCGGTCGGTGGGGCCCGCCTCGTCGACGTCGCCACCGTCGACGGTCCCGCCCTCGTCCGCGTCGGCCTCGGCTATCTCCTCGACGAACGTGGGGGCGTCGCCGTCGCCGACGTACACCTCGACCCGCTCTCCGACGTGTTCGGCGACGGCGGCGGCGATGGCCGACGCCTCGTCGCGGCTGGCGTCTGCGGCGATGCGAACCTTCATACCGTGTCCCACGGCCCCGGGGGTCACAGTCCTTACCCCGCTCGCGGTTCGATTATCATCGCTCGTAACGTCGCCGGGCGATTGATAACCGGTGGTAGGCAACTGGCACGTAATGAGCGTCGCCAGCACCGAGGGAACGCGGAGCAGTCCCGCTTCTCGGGGGATTTCGCGCACCCTCGTCGCCGTGCTCCTCCTCGGTGCCCTCGCCGTCGTCGCGGGCGGTCCCGTCGCGGCCGCCGATACGACGCCCCCGGAGTGGGGGAACGCGACGAAGGGGAACGCGACCGCTATCGAGGTGACCGTCTACGACGACGGGACCCTCGACACGGGGAGCATCTCGGCCGACGACTTCGTGCTGACCGAGGGGACCGTCGAGAACGTCTCCGTCACGTCGCTGGACGTCGGCGGCGAGAACCGAACCGGTGCCCGGGTCACGCTGTCTCTCGACGGCCGGCTCGACGTGAACGAGGTCACTGTCGGGCTCCGGAGCGGCGCCACCATCGAGGACGAGGCGGGCAACGCCCTCTCCGAGGGTACCGTCACCGTCTCCGGGATGGACACCGTGACGCCACGCTATCGGTCCTACGAGTTGCGCCGGGTGAACGAGTCGACCGTCGAGATACGGGCGGAGACGAACGAACCGCTCGACGGCCTCCGCGTCAGTATCGGTGGCCCGACGACGGACGAGCTGAACCGCTCGGACTTCGACGAGTCGGTCGACGCCACGGCGGTGTACACGACCCGCTACACGTTCCCGGAGGAGGGGAAGTACGCGGTCCTCTGGATGTCGGCCACCGACCGCTACAACAACAGCATCGATTTCAGTCGGCTGGAGCAGTTCCGCTACGACGGGTCCGCCCCGAACGTCTCGCTCGACGGCCCCGAGAACGCCACCGTCGGCGACCCGGTGAACTTCACCGCGGCCGGCTCCACCGACGACCAGCGGATCGAGGACTACCGCTGGCGCGTCGACGGCGGCACCATCATCCCGGGCGAGTCGATTCGCGTGGCGTTCGCGACGCCGGGCACCCACGAGATTTCCGTGGAAGTGACCGACCCCTTCGGCAACGCCGCCGTCGCCACGCGGACCGTGACCGTCAGGACGGCCAACGGGAGCACCGGCGCGGTCGACCTCACCCGGCACAACGCCACGCACGCCACGGCGACGGTCGACGGGACGGGGTTCGCACAGACCGTCGACGCGCCGGACGGGCCGCTCGTCTCGGGAGCGAACGCATCGCTGCTGCGCCTGACGGCCTCGCTACCGGACGACGGGACCGTGCCGGTCGCGTTCAGGGCGCGCAACCGGACGCCCCCTTCGCTCGCGACGGCGACGGGTGACGCGGGCCTCGCGCTGTTCGAGATAGACCACGGCGACGTGCCCGCGGAGGGCGTGACGATGCGGTTCGCCGTCGACCGGGCGGCGCTGGACCGTCACGAGGTCGGCCCCGAGGCGGTGACGCTGTACCGCGACGACGGCGGGTGGACGGCGCTCGAGACGGCGGTCGTCGAACGCGGCGACACCCGCGTCGTCTACCGGGCGACGGCGCCGGGCCTCTCGCGGTTCGCCGTGGGCCTCGGCGAGTCCCCGTCCGACGACCCCGCCGTGGCGGCGACCGAGACACCGACCGAGCGGGCCACAGCGACGCCGAGCGAACCGGCCGAACGGCAGGGTACTCCGGACGTTCGGGTCACGAACGTCACCGTGGACCCCGCCAACCTCTCGGTCGGCGACCGGGCCGTGCTCACGGTGACGCTGACGAACCGGGGGACCGCGACGGGCGACTACCTCGTCACTGTCTTCCTGAACGACTCGACGCTCGCCACCCGCGAGATGACGGTGCCCGCCGGCGAGACGCGGACCACGGAGTTCGCCAGGGACGTGGGCGAGGCGGGCCCTCTCGAAGTCGGGAGTCAGCGAGTCACGAACGTCAGTGACGCCGGTGGCGGGTTGGCACTGCCGGGCCTGCCGTCGCTCCCGCCCGTCCCGAACCCGCTCGCCCTCTGGCCCGGCGGCATCGTCGGGACGGTACTGGGGGTCCTCGTGGGACTGGTCGTGGTTGTCTACGGTGTCCTGAAGGCGCTGGCGATATACCTCGGCTACTGACCGACCTCGGACTCGAGGCGGTCGACGAGGCCGGCGTTACCGAGGTGGAGGGGCGTGCGCTCGTGGAGTTCGTCGGGGTCCAGGTCGAGGAGCGACTGCTCGCCGTCCGAGGACCGGCCGCCGGCCGCCTCGACGATGTAGGCCATCGGCTGGCCCTCGAACTGGAGGCGGAGCTTCCCCTCGGGGCGGGACTCCAGTGCTGGGTAGGCGAAGATGCCGCCGTAGGTGAGCACCTGGTTGATGTCGGCTATCATCGCGCCGCCGTAGCGGAGCTTGAGTTCGTGGCGAATCCCCTCGGCGAACGTCTGGAACTCGTCGGTCCACGAGTCGACGCCGCCGCCGAACCCGAACACGGTCGGGTCCTCGGGGACGGTCACGTCGTCGTCGACGAGTCGCCGCTCGTCGCCGAGGACGTACTCCTTCACGCGGCCGTCGCGGGCGACGACCATCGACGTGACCGGGCCGTAGATGACGAACCCGGCGGCCAGCAGGTTCCGGCCAGTCGTGGGCGGGCGCTCGCTGTAGACGCCGAAGATGGTGCCCATGCCGCTGTTCGGTTCCAGATTGGACGAGCCGTCCAGCGGGTCCATCGCGACGTGGAGGCGCCCGTCGCTGGTCGCGACCTCCTCGCGTTCCTCGCTGGCGTAGGTGGCGACGCCGTCGATGCCGAGGATGCGGTCCTCGAACAGCTCGTCCGCCCGGAGGTCGGCGGCCAGCTGCTCGTCGCCGCTGGGGTTGACCGTGCCGCTGTGTTCGCGTTCCGTCGCGATGGCTGTTCGAACGTCGCTCGCCGCGTCCGCGATTGTGTCGATGACCTGTGCGACCGTCCGGTCGGCCTGGGCGGCCGAGGCGTCGAGTGATTTACTCATCTATGGTGGGGCTGGGGCGTGCCGGCCGAGTCGGGTGTGGGGTCGGCCGGGGGTGGTTCCCAGTGTGTCTCGTCACTCAGTGCTTCTGGCCCACACCATAAGTATCTTGTTGCTGACATTTACTACGGAGCGAGTCAATTATTCGGGGCCGCCGCCATCTCTGGGTTTGGGCATGACACTTAGCCACACGCTTATGCAATGGTAAGGTTAGTTATCGTTCTCCTAAGGTCGGCAGACTTACACGAGCGGCGAGCGAACCGCCGGGTATGCAACTCGACGACATCGACCGCGTCGGCGTCGTGGGTGCCGGCACGATGGGCAACGGCATCGCGCAGGTCGCCGCCACCGCGGGCCACGACGTCGTGATGCGCGACGTCGAACAACAGTTCGTCTCCGCGGGGTTCGAGGACATCGACGAGAGCCTCACCCGACTCGTCGCCCGGGACGAACTGACCCGCTTGGAGGCCGACCGCGCCCGGGACCGCATCGAGGGAACGACCGACCTCGTCGACCTGTCCGACTGTGACCTCGTGGTCGAGGCGGTCACCGAGGACATGGACGTCAAGCAGGCCGTCTTCGAGGACCTCGCCGCGACCTGTGGCCCGGAGACGGTGCTCGCGACGAACACGAGCACGCTCTCCATCACGACCATCGCCAGCGTCGTCGACCGACCGGAGCGCGTCCTCGGCCTGCACTTCATGAACCCCGTCCCCGTCATGAAGGGCGTCGAGGTGGTCGTCGGCGAGAAGACGAGCGACGACACCCTCGCCCTGGGCCACGCCTTCGCCGAAGACCTCGGGAAAGAGACGTGGGAGGCCGACGACAAGCCCGGCTTCGTCGTCAACCGCATCCTCATGCCGTGGATAAACGAGGGCATCCGCGCCTACGACGAGGGCGTCGCGGAGATGGCGGACATCGACCGCGGGCTGACCCTCGGGACGAACGTCCCGATGGGGCCGCTGGAACTGGCCGACCACATCGGCCTCGACGTCGTCCTCGACGCGAGCGAGACGCTCCACGAGGAACTCGGGGACCGGTACAAGCCGGCGTACCTCCTGAAGCGGAAGGTCGCCGCCGGCGACCTCGGGAAGAAGACCGGCGCGGGGTTCTACGAGTACGACTGACCCGCCGACCCCGGGGATAGCTATTTTACGAGCGGACATCTGCTGTACAGTATCCCCTCGATGACCGACCCCGACCCTCCCCCGTCGGCCGACCCTTCGAACGTGTTGCTGATGGGCCCGCCGTTCAGCACCGACGTCGAACACCACTGTGCGGACTTCCTCACCCGGACCGACCCCGGCGGCCGGAACGTCGTCGCCGTCGCCTTCGGCCCCACCTACAGACGCTGGCTTGACAACTGGGCGGCGTACATCGACGAGCGTGCGGGGTCGTTCGCCCTCGTCGTCGGCGGCGTCCCGAGCGCGACGGTGGCGGGACACGAGGACGCCGTCGCCGACGTCGGGTCGGTCAGCGGGTTCGAGGCGGTCGAACACGCCGACGACCTCACCGGACTGGGGATGGCCGTGACCAGCGCCCTGGAGTACTGCCGGCGCTCCGACCGTCCGACGACGCTGTGTTTCCAGTCCCTCTCGGTCCTGCTGCAGCACGTCGCGTTCGAGCGCGCGTTCCGGTTCCTCCACGCGGTCACGAGCACGTTCCGGTCGGTCGACGGCACCGCACACTACCACCTCGACCCGGCGGCACACGACGAGCGGACGGTCAGACGGCTACAGACGCTCGTCGACGACGCGGTGGGCGCGGGCCACGGAGAGAGCGGCGCCGTCACCGGGTGACCGCGAGTACGAACCCCGACAACGGACCGTCAGTTGCCGAACAGTAAAGGCGCGGGCCTCGATACCCTGTCACATGGACTTCAGTCCCACAGCGGAGCAGCGCCAGATCCGGGAGATGGTCGCGGAGTTCGTCGACGAGGAGGTCGTCCCCCGCGCCGCCGAGATAGACGAGACGGACGAGTTCCCGTGGGACCTCGTCGACGAGATGGCCGAGTTGGGGCTGATGGGGATGCCCATCCCCGAGGCGTACGGCGGTGCCGGCCTCGACTACCACAGCTACGCGATGGCGCTGGAGGAGATATCCCGCGGGAGCGGCGGCCTCGGCACCATCGTCGCCGCCCACATCTCGCTGGCCTGCAACATGGTGTACGAGTTCGGCGACGAGGCCCAGAAGGAGACGTACCTCACGCCGATGGCCGAGGGCGAGGACGTCGGCGCGTTCGCGCTCTCGGAACCCGGCGCCGGGAGCGACGTGCCCGCGATGACGACCACGGCCGAACCGGACGGCGACGGCTACGTCGTGAACGGCGGGAAACTGTGGATATCCAACGGCTCGGTCGCCGACACCGTCGTCCTGTTCGCGAAGACCGACCCCGACGCGGGCAACAAGGGCATCTCCTCGTTCGTCGTCCGGCCCGAGGAGGACGACGGGTTCGTCGTCGAGGGGACCGAACACAAGCTCGGCGACAAGGGCTGTCCGACGGCGGAACTGCGGTTCGACGAGATGTACCTCCCCGAGGAGCGCCGCCTCGGCGAGGCGGGCCGCGGGTTCGTCCACGCGCTGAAGACGCTCAACGGCGGGCGCATCACTATCGCCGCCCGCGGCGTCGGCATCGCACAGGCCGCGCTGGACGAGGCCCTCTCGTACGCGCAGGACCGCGAGCAGTTCGACCAGCCCATCTCGGACTTCCAGGCCATCCAGCACAAGCTCGCCGACATGGACACGAAGACACAGGCCGCCCGCCTGCTGATGCATCAGGCCGCAGACCTGAAGATGCGCGGCGAGAACTTCGTCAAGGAGGCCGCACAGGCCAAACTGTACGCCTCGGAGGTGTCCCGCGAGGTGGCCAACGAGGGCATCCAGATCCACGGCGGCTACGGCTACACGAAGGACTTCCCCGTCGAGCGGTTCTACCGGGACGCCAAACTCAACGAGATATACGAGGGGACCAGCGAGGTGCTGCGCAACACCATCGCCGACGAGCTGCTGGACTGAGTCACCGGTCGCCGTCGGCCTCGCCGAGGTGCTCGCCCATCCACGCGTAGTGCTCGCGCAGGCGGCGCTCGCCGCCCTCGGTCAGCGAGTACTTGTCCGCGATGCCCTCGGTCCGGTGTTCGACGAACCCGGCGTCCGCCATCGCGTCCAGCGCCCCGTAGAAGCTCTTCGGTTCGATGCGCGCGTCGTAGCGCCGCTCGAGACGCGTCTTGAGCCGTTGGCCCGTCAGCTCGCCGTCCTCGGCCCCGGCGAGGATGACGCACATGTCCCGCCGCCGACCGCTCTGGAACCACTTCGCCATGGACGGACCCACGTCGGGCACCCCTTCGGGTGTTTCGACTTCGCGCCGGGCGCCGCCGTCACCGACCGGTCCGGACGTCGCCACAGCGGTAGCGTCCCAACCGCTCTCGCTCGACGGTCTCGGGGCCGTCGAGGTCCGTCCGCTCCGTCGCTACCCACAGGCTCACCGCCGTCATCCCGTCCGCGTGGGTCCGGTTCCACCGCTCGCAGAGGAACCCCGCCAGCGAGCGGAGGAGTCGGGGCTCGGTCCGGGCGTCGTCGAGGAACTTCCGCCAGCGTTCGTTGGGGTACTGGGCGGCGGCGTCGGTAGGACGTGTGCGCTCGTAGGGCTCCCCGGTGAGCGCGTCGACGCGCTCACCGCTGGTCAGGTTCGCCGGGGCCTCGTACCACCACGTCGCCAGCGGCGGCGACGGCGCGAACATGTCCCACGAGCGGTCCGTCAGTCGGTCCGGCGTGCCCGCCGGCGCGGCGACGACGCCGAGGCCGACGGCGTTCGTCACCAGAATCACGGCCAGACAGCAGACCGCGACCGCGCGGGCGACGTGAGAGAGCGCCGGCACGCGCCCGGCGAGCGGCGTTCGGCCCTCGCCGACCGTCGAGAGCGACGCGAGCGGTCGGAGCCGCCCCTCGACCCGGTCCCAGACGACGCCCGGGAACAGCGCGAGCAGTCCGGTCACCGAGACCAGCGGGAACACGCCGATGGCGAGCGTCAGCACCATCCCGAGGTGGGCGGCGACGAACGCGCCGGCCAGCGCCGCCCGGCGCCACCCGGTCAGGACGACCAGCAGCGGCGAGGTCAGCAGCATCCCGACCCAGAGCCAGTCGACGAGCGTCAGGAGGGGCGTCCACCCGGCGACGACGTCGCCGAGCAGGACGGTGAACTGGTCCAGTTGGAAGACGTACCGGACCGCGTCGCCCCGGAGCCACACGTCGGCCCGCAGTTTCACGGCGGCGTTGGTCGCGTAGACGACGACCACCTGTGCCAGTAGCCCGGCCGTGGCGGGGCCGACGACGCCGTGGTCGTCGGTCGCGCCCTCGGTGGCGTCGACGGCCCACCGGCTCCCGAGCGGGAGGAAGAGGCCCCAGAACAGCAGCCGACGCAGGAGCACGTCGCCGCTGTTGAGGACGAACGGGTTCCGCACCTGTACGGAGACGAGGAGGACGAGCGAGACGACCGCCGCGAGCCGCGTCCGGTAGCCGACGAGGAGGGAGAGGGCGGCGAGTCCGGCGGCGACGAACAGGAGCACCTGTACCCACGCAGCGCCGGAGAGCGCGTGCAGCGAGAGGTCGTTCCAGCCGGGGTACAGCGCCGCAAGCACCGACCGGGGGAGGGCGCCGGCGTCGGTGTAGAAAACGACGAGGTCCGGCGCGCGCCGCAGGAGGTCCACGAGGAGCACGACCGCCAGCGAGATACGGAAGGCGGCGAGGCCCCGCCGGTCCAGGGCGACCCGACGACCGAGCGCCTCGCGAACTGTCGACGTCACGGTGTCCACTGACAGCGCGGTCGCGGACATAAGTCTTCCACCTCCGTAACCGACAGCTTTCATGGGGTCCGGTCCCAACGACCGGTCGATGGCAGACACCGAGGACCCGACGGAGGCGACGGCCGACGGCATCACCGCCCGATATCGAGAGACCGAGACGGAGCGACTGCTCACCTTCGAGGCGGACGGACGCACCGCCGCCATCGCCCAGAACGTGGAGGGGTACGCGATGCTGAAGGTCCGGCCGAGTGCCGACGGGGACGAACTCGAGCGCTACTACGGGTTCGACATGGCGCTGGACCACGCCGCGGAGTTGCTCGGCACCTCGCCGAACGCGCTCCCGGTCCCCGAGGCGGCCGCCGACATGGGGATGTAGGCCGGCGATACGACGCTCGCCTTCTGTCGTCGGGATACTGATACGAACGCGCCGGCGATGGACAGCGTCGGCGCCACGTGGCGCTCGAACCAGCCTCGCGTCCGCCGGTTCCGCTTGCTATCGGTTGACTATTCAGGTACGTCTCGCTATGTATCAGCACTACCGATACGTCCTGTTCATATAAACGATTGTTACCTACTCCTGTGAGCGGACTCCTGCATGGTCGACTTGACTCGACGCACACTGATCTCTAGTACGGTCGCCGCGGCGCTGGGCGCGAGCGTCGCCGGGGTCGCGAGCGGTGACGAGGTGGCCGAGGCGAACACGCCCGGCGCACCGAGCGTGAAGGGGTCGCTCAAGCGGTTCTCGACGACGGCGTTCGGTGCCGAGGTCACCGGCCCGTTCGTCTTTGAGGACGGGTCGCTGCTGTACAGCCTCCAGCACCCGGAGGAGAACAACCGACCGCCGTTCGACACGGCCGGCGTGGGATACTTCAGCGGGTTCCAGTTCGAACTCGACGGCGACAACGACGACTTCGAGGAGCTGTCGACGCCACAGACCGACGCCGAGCAACGGCAGGTCCGCGGCGCCGACGGGGAGTACACGCTGTTCGCACGGGGCCGTGACGAGATCAACGGCGGCACGGAGCGGTTGGGCGTCACGCAGACGCCGGACGGTACCGACATCTCGATGGACAACTTCGATGGCACCCAGTACGGGGCCGCAGCGACGAACCCGGACTGCAACCAGTTCGTCCCGTCCAACGAGGACGGGACCGAGGGGTACCTGTTCACCAACTGGGAGAACAGTCCCGGCAACGTCTCGCGGATTCCGCTCAGCCAGACCGCCGACGGCGAGTGGGAGGCCGACCTGGAGAACGCCATCAACCTCGCGAACACCGACCCGCTCCGCGAACTGGGCGGGACGCGCATCAACTGTTACGGCGACCTGAGCCCGTGGGAGACGATGCTCTCCTCCGAGGAGAACTACGCCCACCCGCGCGTCTCCCTGACGGCGACGGTCGGCGACGTCGCCGAGGCCGGCACCGGCAAGGGCCTCCTCGGGGCGTGTCAGTTCTGGAACCGCCCGAACCCGGCCGGCATCCAGAGCGCCGTCGACGAGTACTACGGCGACGAGAGCTGGTACGTCCAGGGCTACTGGGCGATGGAGGGGGTCGAGTTCCTCGCGTACTACCTGGGCGCCGACCGGGTCGACCAGGCCGAGGACGCGAACACGACGGAGCCAATCGGCGACGCCTACCCGAACCCCTACCGCTACGGCTACCACGTCGACGTCCGCGAACCGACGGCCGAGACGCCCCAGCCGGTCAAGTACTACGTGATGGGACGGGCCGCGTGGGAGGCTCCGAACATCCAGGCCGACGAGCGGACCGTCTACGGCTGTTCCGACGGCGACAGCAAGGGCATCTACAAGTTCGTCGCCGACGAGCCGATTCCGTCCTACGACGACCCGATGGACGTCGCCGGGACGCTGTACGCGCCGAAGATTACGAACGACGCCGCCAACGCCGCGGAGGCCGGGACCCGGAACTCCCCGGCCGACGCGCCGCTCGACGTCGAGTGGCTCGAACTCGGTCACGCCAGCAACGCCGAGGTCGAGTCGTGGATAGCCGCGTACGACGACGTCACGCAGGTCGACTACCTCGAAACGCACGCCGAGACCGACTGGGAGTCCGACCTCGACGCCGCACTGGAGGAGGCCGACCGCGAGGTCGTCGCGAACGGCAACCAGAACTACGTCACCGACGAGGAGATTCTAGCGTGGGCCAAACAGTACGAGTCGAGAGGCCCCGGCAAGGTCGACGAGGACCTGCGGAAGGTCCCCTTCCTCGAAACCCGTGCCGCCGCGAAGGAAATCGGCGCCTCCATCGAGTTCAACAAGGCCGAGGGCGTCGACAGCGTCGACGGCGCCGGCCCCGGCGACTTCGTCTACTTCGGCATCTCGGAGTTCAACGACGACCTCGCGAACGAGACGGGTGACGTCCAGCTCGACCGCGTCGACGGCGGCGTCGTCTACCGGGCGGAACTGGAACCCGATTACAACGTCTCGACGCTCGAACCGGTCATCGTCGGCCCGGACTTCACGGACCCGCCCGAGGACGCCGACGACGCTCTCCGGAACATCGACAACCTCTACGTGATGGACGACGGCCGAGTGCTGTGCTGTGAGGACGGTTTCGGCGGCCCCGCCCGCTCGTACCCCAACGACTGTCTGTACGTCTACGAACCGAACCTCGTCGTGGACGCGGCCACCGTGGAGACGGCAATCGGCGGGACTGCAGAGTCGACACTAACCGCCTCGTCGCTCCCGGACGGCTTCACCGCCGCGGAGATGACCGTCACCGTCGAGGACGGACGCGTGGCCGACATCACCGGGGTCTCGGTGCCCGAGGGCCTCGACGGCGACGTCGCCATCGCGGACGACGGCACGTCGGCGACCGTCAGCGTGGCCGACCCCGTCGACACCGTCTGGGCCGGCCAGATGGACGTCACGTTGGCGACGCTGGAACTCACGGGGCAGAGCGCCGGCCAGACCGAACTCGACGTCACGGTCGACTCGCTGACGGACGACGACCACGACGCCGTCGACGTCGAGGGTCGGAGCGGGCAGGTCACCTCGACGCCGCCCTCCGGCACCACCCCGGCGGCGGCCGGCGGCAGCCCCGGACAGGACAGCGGGAACGGCGAGAGCAAGGGGAACTGACGCGGTGACTATCGGGCCCCAGCGCCCACCACTCACAATCCGATGTCGAAAACCACCGACGACCCGACGACCGCTACGGAGTCCGTCTACCGGGAGTACGTCCTCGGCGTGCGAATCGTCGAGCGCGACGCCGCGGCCGACGAGCGGCGGTACCGGTTCGAGGCGCCAGAGCACTGCGGTATCGCGTTCGAGGACGCCGAGACGGCGACGCTGTACGCCGCCGTCTACTTCGACGTGAACGGCTTCGAGGAGGCCGGCACCGGCGAGCGCGGCGTCCCGCCGGCGATAATCCAGGCCGGCCGCGACACGCTGGTCGCGTACTTCCTCACCCAGTCCGGCGTCGACGTCCACTGGGTGGCCTCCTTCTACGGGGAGAAACCCGAGAAGGTCCAGCGCTACGCCGGCCGCGTCCGGAAGCGGGCGGAGACGATACGGGACGGCGTCCGGGAGCGCGGACTGGACCGGCAGTAGTCCGCGTTCGCCCGAACTTCTTTACCGCTCGCGGTCGACTCAGACGTCATGACGGCGCTCGACCAGTTCGACCACCCCGCGTGGCTGACCGCCGCCGGGACGCTCGCCGGCTACGGCCTCGTGTTGCTGTTCCTGTTCCTGTTGCTGTTCGTCGTGCCGTACCTCGTGTTTCCGGCGTAGGCGGCCACTGCCGTCTGGCGCTCGGAACCGGGGCAAGAGTCAAACCACACGCCGTGGTAGCTGGTGGCATGAGTGTCGAGCAGGAGCAGGGCGAGCGCACCATCCGGTGTCTGGTCGCGAAAGTCGGCCTCGACGGCCACGACCGCGGCGCCCACGTCATCGCGCGGGCGCTCCGTGACGCCGGGTTCGAAGTCATCTACTCCGGCCTCCACCGGTCCCCGGACGAGGTCGTGCAGGCGGCCGTCCAGGAGGACGTCGACGTCGTCGGCATCTCCATCCTCTCGGGGGCGCACAACACGCTCGTCCCGAAGATCCTCGACGGCCTGCAGGAGTACGACGCGTTCGACGACCGGCTGATCCTCGTCGGCGGCATCGTCCCCGACGACGACAAGGCCGAGCTGCGGGACCGGGGCGTCGACGAGATATTCGGTCCCGGCGCGTCGATGGAGGAGATGATCTCGTACATCCGCGAACACGCGCCCGAGCGATGACCGACCTCGTCGACGACCTGCTGGCGGGCAAACACAGCGCGCTGGCGCGGGTCATCACGAAGATAGAGAACCGCGCGCCGGGCTACCGCGAGATAGTCTCGGAGCTACACCAGCACACCGGCCACGCCGACGTCGTCGGCGTCACCGGCAGTCCCGGCGCGGGGAAGTCAACGCTCGTCGACAAGGTGGCCGCCGAGTACCGCGACCGGGGGCTGACGGTCGGCGTCATCGCCATCGACCCGTCATCGCCGTACTCCGGCGGAGCGGTGCTGGGCGACCGCATCCGAATGGCGTCGAACGCCGGCGACATGGACGTGTTCTTCCGGTCGATGTCCGCCCGCGGGTCGCTGGGCGGCCTGTCGACGGCGACGACGGACGCCGTCACCGCCCTGGACGCCTTCGGGAAGGACGTGATAATCGTCGAGACGGTCGGCGCCGGACAGAACGAGGTCGACATCGTGCGGACCGCCGACACGGTGGCCGTCCTCGTACCGCCGGGGAGCGGCGACGACGTCCAGATGCTCAAGGCGGGCATCCTCGAGATCGGCGACGTGTTCGTCGTGAACAAGGCCGACCTCGACGGGGCCGACCGCACCGTCCAGCAGCTGCGGGAGATGCTGCAGGGACGGAGCGGCGGGAAGGCGGGCCACCACGGCGCGGTGGCCGGCACGGACCGGGACGGGGCCGGCACCGACGACACGGGCGACACCGACGGGACGTGGGACCCGCCCATCGTGGAGACGGTGGCCAACCGGAGCGAGGGCGTCGAGGCGTTCATCTCGGTGCTGGAGGACCACGCCGAGTTCCTCGACCGGACGGGAAAGCGAGAGCGACAGGCCCGCGACCGCTTCGCCGCGGAGATACGGACGCTGTTGCGCGAGGACGCCAACGAACTGGTGGCCGGCGAACTGGACCGCCACGGCGGCATCGAGTCGGCCGTCGACGCCGTGCTGGCCCGCGAGACGGACCCCTACACCGTCGTCGACGAGGTGCTCGCGCCGCTCCGGGAGTGTCTCGACGCCGAGGACGTCCGGTGAGGCGACGGGCGACCACGCGGACCACGACTCCGCGGTGGCGCGCGTCGGCCGTGCGTTCTCCGCGGCGATTCTCGACCATCCCACCGCTCGACCCGTCGGTTTCGGCCCCTCCCCACCACGTATAAACAGGGTCCGGCCCGTAGACGGGTGTATGAAGCTTCGAAAGGCGCTGGGTGCCGCCGTCGGTGCGGTCGGGACGACGGCGCTCGTCAACCGCGTCCTCCAGTCGCGTGCCGACGGGTTCGAACCGTTGCTACCGGGCGACCACCGGACCTACCGCTGGCGCGGCTTCGACGTCGCGTACACCGAGGCCGGCGACCCGGACGACCCGGACCTCGTGCTCCTCCACGGCATCAACGCGGCGGCATCGAGCCACGAGTTCCACACCGTCTTCGAGCAGCTGGCCGAGGAGTACCACGTCCTCGCGCCCGACCTGCCGGGGTACGGTCACTCCGACCGGCCGCCGCTCCTCTACTCGGCGTCGCTGCTGACGACGTTCGTCAGGGACTTCCTCGAGGACGAGACGGCGGACGCCACCGTCGTCGCCTCGTCGCTCACCGCCTCCTACGCCGCGCTGGCCGCCCGCGACGTCGACGTGGCGGAACTCGTCCTCGTCTGCCCGACCGACTCCTCGATGGGCAACCGGAACGTCTGGGTCCGGTCGCTGTTCCGGTCGCCCGTCCTCGGCCAGGCGCTGTTCAACCTCGTCGTCTCGAAGGCCTCCATCCGCCACTTCCACGACGACCACGGCTACTACGACATGGCCAACCTCACCGACGAGGTAGTCGACTACGAGTGGCGGAGCGGGCACCAGCAGGGCGCCCGGTTCGCGCCGGCGTCGTTCCTCTCCGGGTTCCTGGACCCCGAAGAGAATCTCGGCGACGTGCTGGCGGACCTCGACGTCCCGATAACGCTCGTCTGGGGCGAAGACGCCGACATCACGCCGCTGTCGGACGGTCGCGACCTCGCCGACCGGGCCGACGCGACGCTGGTCGTCTTCGGCGACTCGCTGCTGCTCCCGCACGTCGAACACCCCCACGAGTTCGTCGACGTGGTGCAGGGCCGCACGGCGGAGATTCGCGTCGAGAACGAGGGTTAGCGGGGTCGGAACACGACCGCACGGTCGCCGGTGGTCGCCCGCTCGCCGACCTCGACCCCGACGACCGCTCCCATCTCCACGTCTTCGGGGTCGACACCGCGGACGAGCCCCGTCACCGACACCGGCCCGAAGTCGGCGATGGCGGTGACGTAGGGCGCGTCGTCCTCGAACTGCGGCGTGGCGACGGTGATGGTCGAGTGCGTCACGATCTCCCCGCTGTCCGGTAGCGGTTCCGCGCTCAGGTCTCTGGACCCGCACTCGGGACAGACCCGACGGGGCGGGAGCCAGCCGTGCCCGTTCGCACACTCGACGTAGTACCCCTCGCCGGCCTCGATGGCATCCAGCCACTCGTCGTACTCGCCGTCCGGCGCTGGTTCGGTCATTCTCGCACCTCCAGGACGTGGACCGTGGTCGACGCGACGGTGCCACCGGCGTTGTGGGCGACGCCGACGGTGCCGTCCGGGACGGCGTCCGCCCGCGGGTGCGACCCGTCCAGCACCCACGCGACGGTCGCCAGCTGGGCGACGCCCGTAGCGCCGACCGGGTGGCCCTTCGCCTTCAGGCCGCCCGAGAGGTTCACCGGCATCTCGCCGTGGCGGTCCGTCTCGCCGTTCGTCGCCGCGTGGATGCCCTCGCCGTGCTCGTAGAGGCCCAGCGACTCGATGGCCAGCACCTCGGCGATGGTGAAACAGTCGTGGACCTCGGCGACGTCGACGTCCTCGGGGCCGACGCCGGCGTCCGCGTAGGCCTCCTCGGCGGCCTTGTCGGCCGCGGGCGTCTGTGCGAGGTGTGGCCGGTCCTGCAACGCGAGGTTGTCGCCGCCCTGACCGGTGCCGGTGACGGCGACCGGGGCGTCGAGGCCGTGGTCGGCCGCGTACTCGGCCGTGGTCAAGACGGCCGCGGCGGCCCCGTCCGTGATGGGACAGGAGTCGTACAGGCCGAGCGGACTGGCGATGGTCGGTGCCTCGATGGCGTCCTCGAGGGTGATCTCCTTCTGTATCTGGGCGTGGTCGTTGACCAGCGCGTGTTCGTGGTTCTTGACCGCGATGTGGGCCAGGTCCTCCCGAGAGCCGCCGTACTGGTCGAAGTACGACCGCGCCATCAGCGCGTACGCGCCTGGGAAGGTCATCCCTGCCCGGACCTCGTAGAGGTCGTCGGCGGCGATGGCGAGAGCGTCGGTCGCCGCGGCGGTGCCGATGTTGGTCATCCGCTCGGCGCCGCCGACCACGACCACTTCGGCCTCGCCGTTGCGGAGGTCCCTGACCGCGGCCCGGACCGCGGCACCGGCGGACGCACAGGCGGCCTCGAACCGTGTGGCCGGTGCGTCGACCCCGATGGCCTCGGCCATCAGCGGCCCCTGATGGCCCTGGTGCTCTGCGAGCTCACCCATGAAGTTGCCGTAGTAGAGCGCGTCGACGTCCCCCGGGGCGACGCCCGAGGCGTCGAGCGCCTCCAGGCCCGCCTCGGCGAAGAGGTCGCGGCCGGTCCGTTCGGGGTGCTTCCCGAACTTCGTGACGCCGGCCCCTGCGACTCGTGGGTCTGACATTACCACACAGTGGGTCACGCGCTCTTAAATGCCTGCCGACTATGTGTGGTTTTGCCACGATTTCGCCCGCCCGAGAACGCAAGACTGCGGAGCTTATGTTGGGTGGCGTGAATGTGCCCTCGAAGGCTATGCTACCTTCGTGAGAATCGCCCTATGGCGAGGTACTCAGTCGACGATCTCGGCGATCCGCTGTGGCTCACCGGAGAGCGACGGGTCGGGTTCGACCAGCTGGAGGACCTCGTGGTCGGTCACGTCGGGGTAGGACTTCTGCGTGGCGTCTTCGATGAGGGTCTTCTCCAGCCGGAACTCCGTGCCGTCGTAGACGACGTCGACGCCGTGTTCGTCGAACGAGAGAACAGTCATGCCGCCAGCTAGGGCCGTTCCGGATAAAAGTGTAGTCTCTCGCGGGGTATCAGACAGTGGTTCACACACGCACGTCTGACGCACGTCTGACGCCCGTCGTGCACGTCCTCAGGCTTTAAGACCGTCGAAAACGCTATATGGGCTGTGCCAATCGGCTCTGACCCGCTCTCCGAACTCGCGATTCCCGACGGTACCACCGTCGAGGAACACGACCTCGTCACCGACGGCGACGTCATCATCGGCGGGCAGAGCACGGTCGAGTTCGGCGTCCGCGGCCGCTCCGTCATCGCCGACGAGCGGGTCCGCTTCGGCGGGCACATCGAGGCCGAGGGCGACTGTCGCCTCGACATGTGGTGCGACGTCGAGGACAACGTGCTGGTGGGCGAGGACGCCTACATCGGCGAACGCGTCCACATCGGCGGCGAGTTGCGGGTCGCCGGCGACCTGGACATCGGCGACGACGTCGATATCGAGGATGGGTTCGAGGCCAACGGCTGGATAGTCATCCGGAACCCGATGCCGACCATCGTCTTCCTGTTCGTCTACCTCTCGCAGCTCCTCCGCATCGGCGAGGACGAGGCCGCTCAGGACCTCGTCGAGGAGATGCTCGGCGACGACGCCGACGACCACGACCCGATACTCGTCCCGCGCGGCGCCAGCGTCTCCGACGACGCCTGGCGCGTCTCGACGCCGGCGACCATCGGCGACGACTGCCGTCTCCACGGCAACATCCGCGCCGAGTCGCTCGAAGTGGGTCGCGACAACGTCGTCTTCGGGAGCCTGCGTGCCCGCGAGGACGTGGTGGTCGGGAAGGGGACGGAGATAAAGGGCGACGTGACGACCCGCAACGGCGACGTTCGGGTCGGCCCCGGCGCGAAGATCTGGGGGGACATCTCCGGCGGGACGGTCGAGATCCACGAGAACGCGACCGTCGACGGGAAGATCCGGGCCCGCGACGGGACGCGGATGCACACCGACGAGGTGCTCGACCGGCCCGACGAGTCCGCCGCCGCGATGGCGGAGATGGCCGAGGAACTGGAGACCGATAGCGACGCGACCGACGAGCCCGAGAGCGTGGACGACGAGGCGGCCGGCGACGCCGCCGACGAGACAGAAGCGGCGGCCGACGCCGGCGACCGAGAGGACACCGCCGAAGCCTCGGACTGAAACCGCACCACGCGGTCCCCGTCCGTGCCCGTCGGTTCGACCGCCCGAACCGAAACCCCCTTTCCGCACTCACTGGTAGGGGGTAGCATGCTCTCTATCGCACTCGCTGGCAAGCCCAACGCCGGGAAGTCTACCTTCTACAAGGCGGCGACGATGGCCGACGTGGACGTGGGGAACTACCCGTTCACGACCATCGACGCCAACCGCGGCGTGAGCCACGTCCGCACCGAGTGTCCCTGTCTGGACCGCGAGGAGCGCTGTGGCGACGACGACTGTCGGGACGGCAAGCGCTATGTCCCCGTCGAACTCATCGACGTGGCCGGCCTCGTCCCCGGCGCACACGAGGGCCGTGGCCTCGGGAACCAGTTCCTCGACGAACTCACGAACGCCGACGTCATCCTCAACGTCGTCGACGCCTCCGGCGGCACGAACGAGGAGGGCGAACCGGTCGAAGTGGGCGAACACGACCCCGTCGAGGACGTCGACTTCGTCGAGACGGAGATGGACCTCTGGCTGGCGAGCATCGTCGACCGCAACTGGGAGTCGGTCGAGCGCCAGTCTCGCTCGCCGGACTTCGACCTCGACGAGGCGCTGCTCGACCTGCTGGCCGGCGTCGGCGCGAGCGAGCTCGACGTGGCCCGCACCCTCCGGGAACTCGACTACCCCGAGGACCCCATCGCGTGGACCGACGACCACCGCGAGGCGCTGGCCCGGGAGATACGCCAGCGGACGAAACCCATCGTCGTCGTCGCGAACAAGGCCGACGTCGCGCCCGAGGGCAACGTCGAGCGCCTGCGGGCGGCCGCCGAGGTGGTCGTCCCGGCGACGGCCGACGGCGAACTGGCCCTGCGGAAGGCCGCGGAGGCGGGGGCCGTCGACTACGACCCCGGCGACCCGGACTTCGACATCGTCGCCGACGTGAGCGACCAGCAGCGACAGGGCCTCGACCGCATCCGCGACGTGATGGCCGAGTACGGCGGTACCGGGGTCCAGCAGGCGATGGATGCCGCCGTCTACGACCTGCTCGACCACATCACGGCCTACCCCGTCCAGAACGACACGAAGTGGACCGACGGTCAGGGCAACGTCCTCCCCGACGCGCACCTCCTGCCGCGCGGGTCGACGCCGAAGGACCTCGCCTACGCCGTCCACTCCGACATCGGCGACGGCTACACCCACGCCGTCGACGCCCGGGCGAACCGGCGCATCAGCGACGAGACGGAACTCGAGGAGGGTGCGGTCGTCAAGATAATCAGCGAGAACTGAGGGGCCTTCACTCCGACTCGTCGTCCCCGTCCGTCTCGGCGGTGGACGCCTCGGACTCGGCCGCCTCCGTCGTGGATGCCGCTGTCGGCGTCGAGTGAGCGTCCGCCGACGACCCGTCTGCCTCCGGCGGGGTGTAGCTGTAGGCGTAGCCGTCGTGAATCACGTAGTACGCCCCGTCCTCGGGTCGCTCGACGACGCTGTTGTCCGTGTCGATGGCGAAGTCGACGAGGTCGCCGAGCGACGACGCCTCCGCGCGGGGCAGCGACTCGGCGTCCGACGGGAGTTCGATGGCGTTGATCCACTCGTCGAACTCCTCTCGGTCGTCCTCGAACGCGAGGCGTTCGCGCTCGGCGTCGGTGAGCGCGAGGTCGTTCCGCCGGTACGCGGCCCCGAGTGCGGCGAGGCCGAGCAGTCCGAAGGCGAGTGCGGCTGGCCCGCCGACCGTTTCGAGTCGGCTCGGGTCCCGCGGCACCACGACCGTCTCGGTCGACTCGAACCGCTGTGTCGCCGCCGTCGCGTTCACCCGGTACGCGCCCCGGTCGAACGCGACCGGGAGGACGTACTCCATCGTGCGGTCGACCTCGTCCCCGTTGACGGTCCCGTTCAGTCGGACGGTCGCGACGACCGCCATCTGCGGGTTCCCGGGCGGGTTCCCGAGCCGCTCTTCGATGCGCTCCGTGCGGTTCATCGTCTCGTTGACGTCGACGGTGAACGGCACGCGAACGGTCGTGTTCGGCCGCACCGAGTCGACCGACCGCTCGTCGAGTGACCGGACCTGCCGCCAGACCTCGACGGTCTCGTCTTCCTCCTCGGCCACGGAGTGGACGATCAGGTGCTCCGCGACGGTCACGTCGAGGCTCCCGTCGTCGCTCGCGTTGTAGCCGAACCTGAAGGTCCCGTTAAGTTCGGGCGCGACGGCGGCCACGTAGAGCGACTGGTTCTCCAGCGTCGTGCCGACGTCGTAGATGGGGTTCGGTTCGGCGACCGTCGCGGCGTGGTCGTAGTCGCCGGTCGTCCCCCACGACGAGACGACCCGTTCCTCCGTGGTCGTCCCGGGGTCGACGTACGCGCCGTAGGTCACCCACCCGCCGGCGACTGCGAGCACGAGGAGGACGACGACGAGCAGTTCGAACTGCGACTCCAACAGCGCCCGCACGCGCAACCAACGTCTATTCATGAGTCCCCACGGTTCACCGGACCTGTTTGTTATGATACTGATATACTCGTTCAGTCGAACTTTCGGTCGGCGAGTACGGACCGCTTTCGTTGCCAGAGGCGCGGGGTAACGGACGCCAAGACCGCTACCGACGCGGCTCGCTGGACTGCCGACGCTACCTATCTCGGCCTACTGTCTCTCTGTCACTCGGCCGTCTAACGGACGGACTTCACCACGTCGAAACTCCCGCCGTATGTCTCGACGGCCCACTCGTCGAGCACCGCGTCGAGCTGGCCGTCCGCGGCCGACAGGTCCGCCGCGTCCACCGTCAAGAGGTGCTCCCACTGCTCGGTCGCGTCGTCGAACCCGAGTGCGTACGCGGTGTCGTCGACGGCCAACTTGACCGCGTAGATTCGGACGCCGTCGCCGTCACGTATCCCTCCATACGGTGCGACGTCGATACGGTCGTCGCTGTCGAGTTCGGCGATGTCCGGTGCCGCAAGCGGGCGTCGTGGAAGGTTGGTGATGGTGGTCACGCTACACCGGGACAGCACGGCCTCGGTGATTGCTATTGTCAGGATACCGTGGCTGCCGTCTCGCTCGCGCGCCGCAAGGTGAACTTTCGACAGGGTTCACGGCGTCGGCACTCAGTACAGACGCCTGACCCACCGGTGCAGACGAGCACCGACTGACCGTTCCACGTCCCGCGAGCGGTTCCGTATCCGTCCGGTGCCGACCAGTCTGAGGCCGACGAGGTAGAACGGGACGCCGATGAGAGCATTGATAACAAGGATTGGCGTCCATGGGTGGAGTTGATAGAGTGGGCGAATGACCGAGGCTGGGAGGATGGCGAGATAGTGATGATGGGTGAGAGAGCGGCGCGAGGTATCGACTTTTGACCGAGGGGCGAGAGTAATAGTGGAATCTGCTGCGGATTGTCCGCTCACGTATAGCTCGTGGGACTCTACGTCAATTCCTCTGCCCGGATCAAGGATTACTATAATTGGTAGAACGCCGCTGTTTGACATGGTGACCGTCCCCGTCGTAGAGTCACCATTTTCCATATCGAATTCCTGTGTCCCACTCGGCACCACCATGCTCATCGTCGTAGCAGCGATTAAGAAAAGTATCATCGCTACAATAATCAGATGAGGGTTTTTTCCACATGAACGGTCGCGTCTTCGCCTCCGTCCCTGTGATGACCTGCTACGGCGTTCTTTGAACACATCAAAGCCGTATGCCAACGCCAATACTCCTGTCAGCAAGTAAAGGAGACCTGCTGTTCCGAGGAAAGTACGCATTCCGAGGAGGTCTGCGAGTCGGTTTTGAGTGTACCCAACCAAACTTCGTGCCCGATTCACAAAGTCCCCCATGTGTGGGATGACAACAGCCTGTCCGCCGACTTGAACCGCCTCGGCAACGATTTGTTGTTCTTTGACTGGTGGTTCACCACTGTCCTGATCCCGAAACGGATTTGCGTCTCCTTGAGTGATGTACCCCTGAGATGTTATATCGACTATCCTATGGGTTGTCAATCCTCCCCCGTGTAGTTCCCTTGCTCGAAAGACAACTATATCACCTCTTTCAATATCCCCCGCTAAGGGCCTCGGGACGGCGATAAATCCATCACCTGACTCTAAGGTTGGTTCCATGCTTCCCGTTTCAACAAATCCCAACAGAATGGGTTGCCCGATTGCTTGTCCAAAAAATAGTAAGACAATCATTATTATTATGGCCGTTTCTATTATTTCTCCGCTGTATTTGGCAATATTCATAGAAGTGTTATGATAATTCAAATAATAATAGGAAACCTTATTTAATTCGCGTCGCTATTGTCCACGTGGACGGTAAATCTATTATCTGGACCACCGAAGAGATTATTAATATTTTGACCGTCGGACAACCCTGACCCTCTTAGGTCTAAATAGATGCCCACAGGCGTGGTTGCATTTCCACCCATAACATCTGCATTAGACTCGCCAACAATAGAAGTGGAACGTTGTTGATCAAGGTAGAAGCCAATTCTACCATCTGCATTGGTGTTCTTAGTGATCCATGCTTTATAATCGTCTGAGGTATTATCAGCGTCCACGTTCAGGATTTCGATCTCGAAGACACCATCGAACCAATTTTCAGAGTCTGGGTTGAGACCTTGCCCACCGCCGGAGGCATCGAAATTGACCCGCATCTCACCATTTCCTAAAGTCTCAACGAAATGTGGATTCTGATTTCCTTCTCCAAGTCTCACGTAAGCGGTACTAGTTTCTTGCTCCACAACCCCGGTAAGACCTCTGCTTGCGTTCATGGCTGACAGTGCACCAGTACCCATCGCGGTACCAGCACCAACCGCAAGCGAACCGAGTCCGACTAGGAATTTGCGTCGTTGCATTGTTTCGTTCTCCTTGTGCACACCCGTGCGACCAATCACGTCACCAACATTCGCTTCCAGTGTGCTCACTTCTACCATCATCGTATCACACCTTTGGTATATACGGGACGCAGCATGCAGACGCCGATTGCAGCTGTGAAATGGGGTACTGCGGCCTGCAAACCGTCTTTTCGAATCGGTAATCCGACCGTATATTCGGCCGTTATCAGTGTACTCACTATTAGATTGGTACAACCTCGGGATACCCCCATATATCACACAGCTAACTAATTGTCCTCCCTGTGGTGAGATTCGGCAGCGTTGACGCGGGGTCAACGGACCCAATCATGAGCGAAGTCGATGTCGAATCATCCGGGCCACAGCGGGGCAGTGCGGACCAGCCACCCTCCGAGAACACCGTATTCGAGATACTGAGCAACGAACGCAGACGGTTCGTCTTTCACTACCTCAAGCAACAGGCGCGGCGCGTCTACCTCCGCGAACTCGCGGAGCACGTCGCGGCGTGGGAGAACGAGAAGCCGGTCGGAAAACTCACCTCGGCCGAGACGAAGCGTGTCAAGACCGCCCTCCATCAGCATCACCTGCCGAAGATGGACGCCTGCGGCTTCGTCGAGTACGACAACCGCAGGGAGACCGTCGAACTCGCCGATGCCGTCGTCGACCTGGAGGTGTATCTCGACGTCGTCCCCGGTGTGGACGTGCCGTGGAGCCGGTACTACCTCTCGCTCTCCACGCTCGGGCTGGTCGTCGTCGCGGGCGCGTGGGCCGACCTCGGCCCGCTCGGGCGGATACCGGACCTCTCCTGTGCGCTGTTCCTCGTCGTCGCCGTCTTCGTCTCCGCGGTCGTGCACACGTACCTAAACCACTCACAGCTACGCCTCGGGAGTACGGCCGACCCGCCAGAGGTGCGCGAGCGATGAGCCGCCGCCGACTGGTCCTCGCCGTCGGCGGGCTGGTCGTGTTCGCCTCGCTGCTGGCACAGAGCGGCGCGTTCAGTAGCGTGACAGCCGGGCGGGGACTGACCGCGGCCGTCGTCGAGGACGAGAACGCGTATCTGGGCATCGAGCACGACCGGGTCACCGTCGACGGGAACGACAGTTCCGACGTGACGCTCGCGGCGTTCACGAACCGGTTCGGGAGAGCTCTCGAACTCGATCTGACCGTTTCGGAAGGGGCCGACGGCGGCGTCGAATTGACGAACGTCGAGAAACCGGATTCGCTCGACAGCGGCGAGACCGGCGCGCTCGTCGCCGACGTGAGCTGTAGCGAGCGCGGTGCTACGGAGACGGTCACGGTCGAGATACGCGCGACCGGGAGCGGCGTCGAGGTGTCGCTCGACAGGACCGTCGACGTCGAGTGCAGCGGGGGCAGCCTTCAGGACACCCTCGCCGATACCATCCAGGGCTCCATCGAGCGCGTGCAGGACTTCGGCGACAGCTTCGGGGGCACGAACCAGTCCGAGACGACCGCGACGGCGACTCAGACCAGCGGCGACGACTCCGCGTCGGACGGCGGCGACAGCGGTGCCGACACACGAAACTCGGGAGGGACTACCGAGCGGCAGACGCCCACTCGAACCGACAGCAGCACCGAACGCGCGGCGTCCCAGGGAATCGACACGACGCAGCGAGGCGAGACGCGCACACCCGACTCCGAGTCGACTCCGAGTCTCCTCGACGCGGTCTCCAGAGAGCCGACGCCGGAGGGGGACGTCACGCCGACCTCGACACAGACCGAGACGGCGTCGCCGACCGAGACCGACTCTCCGACCCCGGAAGAATCGCCGACGACTCTCGTCGACACGGCCACTGCGTCCGCCGAGCGACAGCCAGACTCCTCGACGGAGCCTCCGTCGGAGGGGTCGCCGGTCACGACGTCGTCCGCCGAGACGACCTCGTCGGAGACGCGGTCGACGGACCAGACCGACTCGTCTTCGGACCCACCACCAGCAGTGTCGGCGCCGACGCCGACCGAGACGCCGACGGCAGCACCGACAGACGATTCGACGCTCACGGAGTCACAGACCCAGACTGGCAGCTCGAGCCCTGCAGAGGCGGTCGACGACGCTGACGTCACGTCGACCCCAGCACCGACGGGGTCACCGAACCGGACCGCGACCGGCTCTCAGTCACCCACCCAGAGCGGGACTCGAACCGAGACCTCGACCGAGAGGGCGGACGCCACGTCGACCGCACCGGCAACCGCTACGCCGGCCGAATCGACGGCGACAGAACAGCCGACGTCGGAGAGCGAGAGTGGGGACGGAGATGCATCCGCGACGCAGACCGGACCCACAGCGACCGATGCACCGACGTCGACCGACGCGGGGGCCGACTCTCCGACCGCCGAATCGACCCCGACGGCGACGCCGACCCCGGACGCGACACCCACCGAACCCGTACCCGGGTTCCCCACTGCGACCCAGACGCAAACGCCGAGCGAAACACTGACAGAGCGTTCGACCGACACACAGACCCCGGAGACCACGGCGACCCCGTCGGGGACCTCGACTGCGACGGTGGTCCCGACCGAGACGCGGACTAACACTCCTTCGGAGTCGTCGACGGAGACTCGGACGCCGACAACGACGGCGACGGAATCCGCGTCTGAGACGCCGAGCCGAACTGACACGCCGACGCCGGTGCCCGACGCGCCGACACCCGCCCAAACGCCAACCCCGGACGCGGGAGAGTCAGCATCCGACTCGTCGACGGCGACACCTGCACCGACGTCGAAACCGACCGAAACCGAGTCAGGGACCGAAACGCCGACCGGGACAGATGCTTCCGCTCCGACCGAGACGGGAACCCCGACACCTTCAGAGACTGATTCGACGGCTCAGATAGAACAGGGGACGGAGACCGGGACGCCGACAGAGACTAAGACGCCGACACTAACCGAGACAGAAACAGAGACGCCGACTGAGACAGAGACGGAAACTGAGACGCCGACTGAGACAGAGACGGAAACTGAGACGCCGACACCAACCGAGACAGAAACAGAAACGCCGACTGAGACGGAAACCGAGACACCGACACCTACCGAGACAGAGACACCGACACCTACCGAGACAGAGACACCGACCGAGGCAGAAACGGCAGACGACAGCGAGACAGACGATTCCTAGACCTCCCACCGACGCGAGCGTCGGTTTACTGGCAGTGAGAGACGCTCGAAGCAGGGGAAAGGAACGACAGAGATACGACCGACGACCGCGCTCGACTCACCCGAGCGGCCGGAACCACACCGCCGCCACGAGCACCGCCAGAAACAGGTACGACCCCCGAATCAGTAACTTCGTCGCGAGTTCCGACTCAGCGCGGTGAGCGACGGCGGCGACGACGCCGAACGCGACGGCTGCACCGGCAGCGGTCGGTGGGATGCCGGGCAGCGTAACAGCGAGGCCGACGACGCCGACCATCGCCGCGACGAGCAGGGTACGGGCCAGTTGCCGCGCGCGCCGCGGTCCCAGCACCACCGCGACGGTCCGCTTGTCGATGGAGCGGTCGTAGTCGTAGTCCTTCTCGTCGTCGATCACCTTGATGCCGGTCAGCAACGCGAGGAAGACGGCGGCCAGCCCCAGCACCCGCGGGCTGAGACCCGACGCCTGCGCGTAGTAGCCGCCGAGGAGCGCCAGCGCGATGCCGGCGGGGTAGCCCATCGTCGCCCCGACGGGGTTGAGGTCGAGCTGTGGCGCGTGCGTGTAGCCGATGACCCACGTCGGGAGCGTCAGGAGGGCGGCGCCCGGGCCGACGAGCAGCCAGAGGCCGACCGTGCAGGTCCCGAACCCGAGGCCGGCGGCGACGAGCGCGCCGCGACACCCGCCGACGGTCAGCGGGTGGTCGTCGTCCTCCCCGCGGACGTGGAAGTCGACGTAGCCGTCCTTGACGTGGGCGGTGTAGACGGCGAAGAACATCGCCGCCGCGTGGAGCGCGGCGACGGCGACGGTGACGTCACCCGCGAGCAACGCGCCGAACAGCGACGTCGCCAGCGGTGGGAGCATGAACACCGGGTGTACCTGTGAGGCGAGGGCGCGGCCCGCGGCGACGGGGCCGGAGTCGTGTCGGGCGACTGCCATACGGCGACAGAGGGACCGACGTGTCAAAAAGTCTCGTGCGGGTCCGTCTCGGCGGGTCCTACCGCCAGTTGTCGCGGTCCAGCACGAACTGGGAGATGTGTGACGCGAGGTCCCGGCCGTCGTCCTCGCTCGACGTGTGTAGTTCGCCCGAGACGGGGCCGGCCTCTCCGCCGACGCCCTCTGTCTCGGAGATTGGGTCGGTCCCCGTCGGGTACGGGCGACGGGAGCGGATACGGTCGCGCAGCCGCTGGAGCGTGGTCGCCGAGAGCTGTTCGTCCAGGTGTTGGAGGTCGTAGCGGACGATGTACCCGCGTGCCGCCGCCCGGACGGCGACGACGGGGTGGCCGCGGTTCGCACAGCGTTCCCAGATTGCCTGTTGCTCGTCTGGCGTCGCGTAGACCGGGACGTTCGACGGGGCGAGGTGGTCCATCGGACTCCCGTACGGGGTGGACCACTATCGACCCTTCGGCTACTGCAATATCGACGACAGCTATCTGAGCGTCGTGTAACTCAGGCCGGCGATGGCGACGAACTGGAGGGCCCGCAACACCAGGACGGCCTGCTGGACGTGCGGGTCGCCGGCGTAGAAGCTCTGCATCGAGAAGAAGAAGTACAGCGCGACGGCGTTCTCGACGAGCATCGCGACGGCGAAGGCCACCAGCCCGGCGACCAGTCCGGTCCGGAAGGTGGCGTAGTTGCGCACCCAGACCCCGAGCAGCGGCAACAGCAGGAGCACGTTCAGGCCCGCGAGCACCGCTGCGGCGGTGATGAGCGTCCCCATCGCCATCAGTTCTCGCCCTCCTGTCGTCCGCTGGTGCTGTCGCTCATGTGTCCATCTGCTCCACGATATCCTCGAAGGTGTCCCGGTACTGGTCGAACCGGTCCGTGAGGAAGTACAGTTTCGCGTAGTCCTCGTCGCCGGACTCGACGACGTCGTGCTCTTCGAGTTGCTCCATGTGGTGGCGTATCGTCTTGTAGCCCACGTCCAGTTCGTCGGCGAGTTCGTTGGCGTTCATCGGTCGCTCCGTGAGGGCGTCGATGATGCGCGCCCTGTTGGCACCGCCGCGCGTCGCCGTCAGCAGGTACCAGAGCGCTTTCTCCATCCCTCTCGTATCCTGACTGGTCGTGCCTGTCTCAAAGGTCTGTCTCTCGGCGGCCCGCTCGCCGGCGTCCCGCCGGTCGCTGTCGTGTACGTGGCCCACGGCGAGTTCGCTCGAACCGACGACAGCGACGCTGAAAACCGTTCTTGCAACTCTCCCCCGAGACTGTACCAATTTCGGGACTACTCCCGAACCGCCGCCGTCGCCTCGGCCATGATGTCGATGGCTGCCCGCAGCGTCTCTACGTCCGTCGCGTACGAGATGCGGGCGTACCCGTCGCCGTTCTCGCCGAAGGCGTCGCCGGGGACGACGACGACGCCGCGGTCGATGACCTCGTCGACCCAGCCGTCGGGCACCTTCGGCATCGCGTAGAACGCGCCCTTCGGCGTGGGACACTCCAGACCCATCTCCTCGAAGCCCTCTAGCAGGACGTCGCGGCGCTCCTCGAAGGCCTCGCGCATCTCCGCGACCGGCTCCTGCGGGCCGGTGAGCGCCGCCTCGGCGGCGTACTGGGCCGGCGCGGAGGCACAGGCCTGCGCGTACTGGTGGACCCGGAGCATCCGCTCGATGCGCTCGGTGGACCCGGTGACCCACCCGAGGCGCCACCCGGTCATAGAGTAGGCCTTCGAGCAGGCGTTGACGACGACGACGTTGCCCGTCTCGTCGAATTCCGCCGGCGAGCGGTGCTCGCCCTCGAACACCTGGTGCTCGTACACCTCGTCGGAGACGCAGAGCACGTCGTGCTCGCTCGCGATGCGGGCGAACTTGCGCATGTCCTCGGGCGACTGGACGGCGCCGGTCGGGTTGGCCGGCGAGTTGACGACGAACGCCGCGGTGTCGTCGGTGATGGCGTCCTCGACGGTCGCCGGGTCCATCGTCAGGTCCTCGCGCAGGCCAACCGGTTTGGGCGTCCCGCCGGCGAGGTGGGTCAGTGCGTCGTAGGAGACGAACCCGGGGTCGGGGAAGATTACCTCCTCGCCCGCGTCGACGTGTGCCTCCAGAGCGATGTGCAGGGCCTCGCTCCCGCCGGAGGTCGCGATTATGTCCTCCGGGTCGACGTCGAGGTCGTTGTCACGGTCGTGTTTGGCGGCGATGGCCTCGCGGAGTTCACGCGTCCCCTTGTTCGACGTGTAGGCGTCGACCTTCCCGGACTGGATGGCCTCGACGGCGGCCTCGCGGGCGTGGTCCGGCGTCGGGAAGTCCGGCTGTCCGAGGCCGAGGTTGATGGCGTCCTCGCCCGCGGCCTCGAACACCTCGCGGATACCTGATATCGACACCTGCTCGACGCGACTGGAGAAGTGAGTCATGCTCGGTGCTGGGGGAGGCGGGCCGATAATTCTTCCCGATTCCGTCGGGCCGGCGCCGGTCAACACACCCTCACGTCGTCGCCGCCGGCGCGGGTGGTCGTCGTGGGCGTCACGACGTAGGTGGCTCGGGAGGCGGTGTCGGCGAACACCCTGTCGTCGCCCGTGCCGACGGTGTAGGCGTACGGGACCGTCACGTCGACGTAGACACCGCCGAGCGTCACCCGTCGTATCGCGGCGTCGCGGGACGGGCCCGCGCCCTCGTCGACACCCCAGTCGGAGAGGCAGGCCGCCTGCTGTTCGAGGCGCTGGTCGACGTACGCTGACTCGGCGGCCAGGGCGCGCCGCTCGGCGGTCGTCGCACCGATGGCGGGGAGAGCGGCGACGAGTACCACGAGCACGACGGCGTAGCGGAGCGTCCGAGTGGCCAGGACGGACATCGGTAGACGGGGGTACTCGACATGGGCCTGAAGAACCAGTGGTCGCTTCGAACGGCGTTTGAGCGTCTCGCTCGCGCTACCGCACCAGTGACATCGCGATAGCACCCCCGCCGCCGACTTCCTCGCGTCGCCGGACGGTCCTACCGCACCAGCGACATGGCGATAGCGCCCCCGCCGCCGACGCTCATCCCCACCACGCCCCTGTCGTGGTCCTCGCGTTCCATCGCGTAGACGAGCGTCGTCGTGAGGATGCCGCCGCTGGCGCCGATTGGGTGGCCCAGCGCCACCGCGCCGCCCAGCGGGTTGTGCCTCTCCGGCGGAATCCCGAGTTCGTCGGCGACGTACACCATCTGTGCGGCGAACGCCTCGTTGAGTTCGAAGTGGTCGACGTCCTCGATTGAGAGGCCGTTCTCCTCGAGCAGTTTCGAGACGGCGTCACAGACCGCCAGCGAGAACTCCGCCGGGTCGCGGTAGGCGACGGCGTAGTCCTCGACGTGGGCCATCGGCCCCAGGCCGGCCGCGTCGACCGTCTCGGCGTCGGCCACCAAGACCGCGCCCGCGCCGTCCGAGAGTTTCGAGGCGTTGCCCGCGGTGATGGTCCCGTCCGCACCGAACGCCGGCGGGAGCCTGGCGAGGTCCTCCACCGTCGTCCCGGGGCGTGGCCCCTCGTCCTCGGTGACGAGATGGTCGCCTGCTTCGACGGGGACCAGCTCCTTCTCGAAGTGTCCCTCGGCGATGGCCTCGCCGGCGCGGCGGTTGCTCCGACGGGCGTACTCGTCCTGTTGCTCGCGGGTGACGTCGAAGCGCTCGGCGATACGGTCGGTGAGGGTCCCCATGTGCGCGTCGTAGTTCGCGTCCCACAGGGCGTCGTGAATCATCGCGTCGACCAGCGTCGTGTCGCCGTGTCGGCGACCGCCGCGCAGCTCCCGGACGAGGTAGGGCGCGTTCGACATCGACTCCATCCCGCCGGCGAGACAGGCCGAGGCCCGGCCCGCGTCGATGCGGTCGACGGCGTTCGCGATCGCTCTGAGGCCGGACCCAGAGGCTTCGTTGGTGGTCGTGGCCGGGCAACTGTCGGGCAACGGCGACTCGACCACGACCTGTCTGGCCGGCACCTGCCCGACGCCGGCCTGCACG
This sequence comes from Haloarcula sp. MBLA0163, assembly GCF_055632435.1. Lineage (NCBI taxonomy): Archaea > Methanobacteriati > Methanobacteriota > Halobacteria > Halobacteriales > Haloarculaceae > Haloarcula > Haloarcula sp. MBLA0163. The sequence continues at coordinate 1,892,304 of NZ_CM145745.1, read as the reverse complement.
GCGTTGCCCAGACACACCCAATCGACGAGGGCCTCGTCGACGCCGGTCCGGTCCAGGACGCCCTCGACGGCCGCCCGCCCGAGGTCTGTCGCCGACTTCTCCGAGAGGGCGCCGAGGAGACTGCCGTGTGCTGTGCGAGCGCCGTCGACCACGACCACGTCGGTCATACTCGGAAGTGACGCCGAGACTACAATACTGTTGGCCCCTACTCGTCGTCGTTACCCGCGGCCTCGCGCAGGGACTCGATGGCCGTCTCCAGACGCCGCAGGACGGCGTCGGCGTCGGTGTAGCCCTTGTCGTACTCGTCGTAGGCCGCGTCGGCCTCGCCGAGGAACGTCTGGACGGCCTCTGTCACGTCGTCTGCGTCGTCGCTGTCGCTCATACCTGACCCGACGCCCGGCGGCGAGGAAAAGGTTTCACTGCGTGACGTCGTAGCCGACGCTCGCGTCCCGCAGGGCGTCGGTGACGCGACCGACCGTGTCCTGTGTCGCGACGACGACGGCGTCCAGCCCGCGAGAGGCGGCGTCGGCGGCCACCTCGCCGGCCGCGAAGTACGTCGTCGGTTCGACGCCGGCCTCGCGGAGGGCGGTGACGGCCTCGACGCCCGCCGCCGTGACGATGGGGACGCCCTCACAGGCCGCGGCGAGGTCCTCCGTGTCCGGGACCGACCCCGACCGGACCGGCGGGACCTGTACGACGCTGACGTGGCCGGGTTCGAGGTCGATGACACCCTCGAATCCGGTGACCCCGACGACCGACCCGGCCTCGGCGCTCGTCGTCGTCACGCCCGTGGCCCCGCCGTCGTCGCCGGGCGCGGCGTGGAGCAGCCCCTCGGAGAGCGAGAGCGAGACGGTCTGGCCCTCCGCCAGGTCGGCCTCGGCGATGGCGGCGTCCTCCTGGACGCTCCCGAGGACGTCGTCGGTCACGCGGTCGACGAACCGCCGCATGTCGGTCGCCGACTGGAACACCCAGTCGACGCCCTCCTTCGTGACCCGGTAGCGCGAGCGCCCCTCCTTCTCGACGAGGCCCTCGTCGACGAGGTCGCGGATGTACTCGCTGACCGCCTGACTCGTCACACCGACGGCCTCAGCTATCTCGCCCTGACTGACCGCGGGTTGGCGCTCCGCTATCTCCACGAGGATGCGAAAGCGCGTCGCGGCCCGTTTGTTCTCGAGGACGTCGACCATACTGGCCCGTAGTCGGCACGGCTAAAAATACCTCTGTCCTGCGGACGCCAGCGATATGTGCGCGTAGCCCCGACACCGACCCGATGGACACACGTTACGACGACCGGGCGCTGGTCCTCGACGACACGCTCGTCGTCGCCGACCTCCACGTGGGCCGTGGCACCGGCGGGAACCTCGAGTTCCCGGTCGGGTCCGGGTCCGACGTCGTCGAACGGTTCCGGTCGCTGGTCGAGCGACACGACCCCGGGACGGCCGTCGTCGCCGGGGACCTGCTCCACTCCTTCCAGACGGTCCCGCGGACCGTCGAGGACACCGTCGCGGGCCTGAAAGCCGCCTGCCGGGACGCCGGCACCCGCCTCGTCGTCACGCCGGGGAACCACGACAGGATGCTGGACGCGGTGTGGGACGGCCCCACCGAACGCGAGCACCGAATCGGGGAGACGGTCGTCCTGCACGGCCACGAGGCCCCCGACGGCGACGCCGACCGCTACGTCGTCGGGCACGACCACCCGACCATCGTCATCGAGGGCCAGCGCCGCCCGTGCTATCTGGTGGGCGCGGACCAGTACCGCGGTGCGGACGTGGTGATGCTCCCCTCGTTCAACCGCCTCAACGCCGGCGTCGTGGTCAACGACATGTCGGCCGCCGACTTCCAGTCGCCGCTGGTCACCGACGTCGACGCGCTCGAACCAGTCGTCTGGGACGAGAGCGCCAGACAGACCCGCTCGTTCCCGCCGCTGGGGGAGTTCCGGCGGATGCTGTAGGAGGCCGGCGACCGGCAGCAGACCACCGCTGACGGCCCGGCGGCGCGAGGGACGCGGCGTATAACGGTAGGTATTTGGGTTACCGCGGTGGACCCACGGATATGGTTCAGACTGGTGCCGCACTCGCGCTTATCGCGATAACGCTGCTCTGCCTGTTGTTGCTGTACTTCGCGACGATAAAGTACGTCTCGGCGGTCCTCATCGACGACGAGGAGGGCCACGAGGGAAACACGAGTAGCGGCGGCCCGGCAGCGTAGGCCCGCCGCGACGACACCGAAACGACCGTCTCAGGACAGTCTCTCCGCCGCGATTCTCCCGCTCTCCAGCGCACCCTGAATCGACGACCAGCGGGTGTAGTCGCCGGCCAGCACGACCGCTCCCTCCGGGGCGTCCGGGTCCGGCAGGTCGGCCCGGAAGCCCGGCTGCTGGGCGAACTGCGCGAGGGGGACGCGGTCGGTTCGCAGGTGTTCCAGCGCGTCGAACCCGGCCGCCGGGTACCACGACCCGAGCGTCTCCCGCACCGCGGCCGCCAGCGCCGCGTCGTCCTCGTCCGGGACGCCGAGGAACGTCGCGCTGTACAGTTCCATCCCCTCGGGGGCGTACTCGGGCGCGACGGCGGACATCGGGGCGACCGTGTTCGGGCGGTCGTCGGCCGCGTTGAGGACGATGCGCTTGCCCATGTCCGGGGCCTTGCTCGTCGGCAGCGAGAAGTACTGGGTGACACAACCGAGCGTCTCCGTCTGGATGGCGTCGACGCCGGTGAGGTCGCGTGCGGTCGCGGGGTCCGTCGCGACGACGGCCCCCTCAGCCGTCACGGTCTCGCCGTCCACCGCGACGGTCACCTCGCCGTCGCTCCCGTCGACGGTCCGCACCTCGCGGCCCGTCTCGATGGTCGCGCCCGCCGAGACCGCCCGGTCGGCCAGTTGCTCGGGCATCGCCTGCATCCCCGCCGCGGGGACGAATATCTCGCCCTCGCTCAGCATCTTGTAGGTGTACTCGAAGACGGCGCTGTCGGTGCCCAGCGAGCGATCGAGCGTGATGCCGCCGTAGAACGGCGCCGCGAACCGCTCGACGAAGCGCTTCGAGAACCCCCTGTCGGCGAGGTACTCGGCGATGGTCTGCCCGCCACCGGGGCCGTCGAGGATGGTCTCGGGGTCCCGCCCCGCCAGTTCCCGCTGGAGCGCGAAGAGCCGGAGCTTGTCGGCCGTCCGGACGTCAGTGTTGAACAGCGTCTGCGGCGCGGCCGTCGGGTTCCGGAGCGGGTCCGACAGCACCGACCGGTGGTTCGGCCGGGCGATAGTCGCGCCGGGGGTGAAGGGCCGCGGCGAGAGCGCCTCGACGTCGAGCTCTCGCTGGACCGCGGGGTACGCCGTGAACAGCACCTGGAACCCCCGGTCGAACGTGTAGCCGTCCTCGCGGGCGGTCCGGACCCGGCCGCCCACGCCGTCGCTCGCTTCGAACACCGTCACGTCCGCTCCCGACTCGGCGAGGTGGCGGGCCGCGACCAGTCCCGCGAGGCCCCCACCGGCGACGACCACGTCTGTCATGGTCCGTGGTTCGGACTCGTGGCTCAAGAGGATGCTGGAGTGGACCGGACGACACTTGTGGATGCCGTCCTCACGGCCGGGTATGCAGACGACAGCGGCGTTCCGTGGCCTCTCCTGTACCGCGTGTGGCGCGTCAGCCGACCCCGACGAAGAGCGCTGTCCCGACTGCGGCGGCGTCCTCGCCCCCGAGTACGACCCCGACGAGGTGGCGGGTCCCGACGACGCCCGACCGTTCCCGACGGACGCGGCCGTCAGCATCGACGAGGGGGCGACGCCGCTCGTCGCGGTACCGACGCTGGCCGACGAACTCGGCGTCGCCGGCGCCGCGGTCAAAGACGAGGGCCGCAACCCGACCGGGTCGCTCGCCGACCGGAAGCTGGCGCTGGCCGTCTCGGCGGCCGTCCAGCGGGGCGCCGACCGCGTCGCGACCCCCTCGCCGGGCAACGGCGCACAGGCAGCCGCGGCGTACGCCGCCCGCGGGGACGTCGACTCGAAGGGGTTCGTCCCCTCGCGCTGCCCGTTCCTCAACAAGGCGATGGTGAACGTCCACGGCGGCGACATGTACGTCGTCGAGGGCCGCTATCCCGACGCCGTCTCCGCGTTCGAGGACAGCGACGAGACGTTCACGTCCGTCGCGCCCGGCCACCCGTTCCGCGTCGCCGGCGGCGTGGTGCTGGCGCTGGAACTCCTCGCGGACCGCGCGTGGACCGCGCCCGACGCCGTCGTCCATCCGACCGGCCACGGCGAGACGGTCGTCGGCCTCGAACGCGGCTTCGCGCTCGCTGTGGCGGCCGGCCTCGTCGACGCCGTTCCCCGACTGTACGCGGCCCAGCCGGAGTCGTCGGCGCCCATCGCCGACGCGGTGCGTGACGGCGACGCCGACCCGACGCCGGTCGACCACCCCGACACCATCGTCGGCCCGCTGGAGATTCCCGACCCGGCCGCCGGGGCCGCCGCCGTCGAGGCCCTCCACGCCACCGACGGCGGTGCCGTCGCGGTGCCCGACGAGGACGTGTTGCAGGGCGCCGTCGACGGCTGTGAGATGGGGCCGGAGGTCGGAGCGACCGGCGGGACGGCCGTCGCCGGCGTCCGGGCACTCGCCGACCGGGACGCCTTCGCGCCGGACGAGGATGTCGTCCTCGTCAACCCCGTCGCGGGGAGCAAGGAGGCCGACCTCCTCCGCTCGCACCTGATGAGCCAGGGGCTCTGAGCCGCCGGTAGGGATTTGACCGAGCGACCCGACCGGTCGGTATGGCCACGTCGCCGCTCCCCTCGGACGACTCCGCCCTCGACCGCTACTTCTGGGCGCGCCACGCCAACCCCCTGAGCGGGTGGTCCCGCGTCCCGACGCTGCCGCTCCTCATCGCCTGTCTCTACCGGCGGGACTGGCGCGGCCTCGCGCTGACGCTCGCGTTCGTCGCGGTCAACCCCTTCCTGTTCCCGCCGCCCGAGGACGACAGCGCGTGGATGACGAAGGGGGTGTACGGCGAGCGACTCTGGACGAAAGATGACCACGACGCGACCGGCTACCCGACAGTCCTGAACTACCTCACCGGCGCGGCGGGACTGTACGCGCTCTACGCCGCCGTCCGCCGGCGCCCCGCGGAGACGGCGCTCGCGACGGCGCTGTCGATGGCGCTCAAGCTCTGGTTCGTCGCCGAGATGGTCCACCGCTACGAGGCCGAGCGAGACGCCTAGGTCGCCCCCGACTACGACGCGTGCTGTTTCGCCATCGTGTAGGCCTCACGCACCCGCTTGAACTCGTCCTCGTCGCCGCCGTGGTCCGGGTGGACCTCCTTCACCCGGTCGCGGTAGGCCGACTTCACCTCCGAGAGCGTCGCGGTCCGCCGCAGCCCGAGTTCGGCGAACGCCTGCAGCGCCGGGTCGGCGGACTGCTCGGGGTCCGGCCCGAGCGACACCTCCGGCGTCTCGAAGGGGAGGCGCGCGCCCAGGTGGACGCCCGGCATCTCGTGTTCGACGAGGACCGGCCGCGTCGGCGACCGCTCGATGCGGTAGTACGCCCGCGCGTCGAACGTGATGGCGACGTCCCGTTTGGGGAGGTAGAAGGCGACGTGCTGGCCCTCGACGAAGTGGTTCTCCGCGAACTGCTCGTCGATGGCCTGCAGATACTCCCGCAACTCCGCGCGCCGGCGCTCCTCGCCGCCGTCGCGCAGCTGGCGCGCCTGCTGGTCGGCGGGAAAGAGCCGCCCCGCGAGGACGAACAACCCGGCGACCAGCACGCTCCCGCCGACGCCGAGGACCACGCCGAGGAGCAACCACTCCGGTACCGTGCTCGGGTCTACCTGCACGCGACCCCGTTGGCGCCGGCGAAATAAGAAATTCTCGCTGTCACCCGATGTATCGGAGGTCCTCGTCGGCCGGCGACGGCGCGTTCTGCTGCTCCATCTCCTGTATCTTCCGGACGACCTCCTCCATCTCGTCGGCCCGCTCCTCCAGCGACTCGTAATCGACGTCGAAGCCGACGACGTCCTGGAGGATCTCGAGGACGGCCCGCGCGCTCTTGGGGTCGACCAGATAGCCGGACGTCTCGCCCATGAGACAGGCCGCCGGGATGTCGCGTCGCTCACCGAGACCCAGCAGGAGTCCGGAGACGCCGACGATGCCGCCGGCGGGTTCGTCCTCGCGGAAGACGACGCCCGCGTCTTCGAGCCTGTCGGCGAACGCGTCGGTGGTCGTCGCGCCCAGCACGTCGTACTCCTCGATGAGTTCGCCGGTGGGGACCCCGCCCAGCGCGAACACCTCCTCGACGCCGAACGTCTCGCCGACGTCGAGGAACGCGTCGGTCAGGCCGTAGTGGCCCTCGCCGTCCTGTGCCTGGTGGTCCCCCGAGAGGACGAGCATGTCCCGGCCCTCCGCGGGCGTGACGGCGTGGAACTCGGCGCTCGCCAACTGCGCCGTCCGGTCGTCGATGCTGACCTGCGGCGGGAAGTGCGTCGAGTAGACGCGCCGGACGAGTTCGCTGTCCAGTTCCTCCAGCAGGTGCTCGGCGGCGAGTTTTCCGACGTGGCCGACACCGGGGAGCCCCTCGACGAGGACGGGGTCCTCCAGCTCCGGGTCGGCGAGTACTTCGATGTCGAATTCGTCCATACCGCCTACCTGCGGTTGCGGCGCTTAAGTGAACGTCGATACTCGCCGTGAGGGTCGGTCGGGTCGAACGGCGCCGGGGCGCTGTTGACGGCCTCGGCGCCACACTCGGGACAGGAGTCGGAGAGGGTGTACACCGGGGCGTCGTGTTCGGTGTCCCAGGCCGAACACACCCGGATGTCGGACCGCATCGCTATTCGTCGTCTTCGGTCCGCTCGCGGTGGAACTCGGCGGTGCCGCCGTGTTCCTCGACGACGGCCCGTGCGCGGGCGGCGCTCTCCTCGAGCTCGCCCTCGGCCGTCTTGTAGTCGGGTGCCTGCACCTGGATGCGGTACTCCGGGGACCCGACGTAGGTGACCTCGAGCTGTATCTCCTCGGGTACCTCGCCGTTGCCCTCGGCGGCCTGCAACGCCTCCTTGATGACGTCGACGCCGTCGGGGGACGGGCACTGCAGGTCGACGTAGCCGGTGACGTTGACGTAGGGCACCGAGACGTTGTTGCGGGCCGTCTCGACGATGGCCTCGACTTCGTCCTCCTCGAGGTCGGTCTCGTCGAGGGCGTCGGCGCCGTGGATGGCGGCCGCCTCGAACCCGTCGTACAGCGACCCGAACTCGGCCAGGAGCGCGTTCGCGACGGCGCCGTACGCCTCGTCGTCGATGTCCTCGCCGAAGGCCAGCTCCATCCAGTTGTCGGCCTTCTGCTCGTTCTTCCACTCCTGGATCTTCTCCTTGCGCTGGTGGTCGTTGACGTCCTTGATGGAGAGGTCTATCTGCTGTGCGCTCTCGTCGACGTCAAGCACCTTGGCGACGACCGTCTGCCCCTCGTTGACGTGGTCGCGGACGTTCTTGATCCACCCGCTGGCGACCTCGGAGATGTGACAGAGGCCACGCTTGCCCTCGTACTCCTCGAGGTCGACGAACACGCCGAAGTCCTCGATCTCGTCGACCTTGCCGACGACGAGTTCGCTCGGTTCGGGCCAGCCGCTGTATTTCATCCTATCGGGCCTCGACGACGTCGGTCACTTCGCCTTCGATGGCGGCCTTCCCGCCGGTGGGGCGGGCGAGGGTGTGGCCACAGACGGCACACGACACCTCGGTCGACGCCTTCTCGAAGAGGGTCTGTTCGTTCTCGCAGTCCGGACAGGCGACGGTGACGAAGCTTCCAGCCATGAGTTACTCCTGGAACTCCAGTCGGCCGGCGCGCCATCCCTCGCGGAGGTGGGCCTTGCCACACTCGCCACAGCGGTACTTGAGGTCCGTCTTCTTGGTGGGCTTGTCCCCACCGGGGACCTTCGAGAACTTGCCGTCGTTCCCGATACCGGAGTTGCGCTTGCGCTGGCGGTCGATCCACTTCATCCCGGTCTCGCGCCCGGAACGGACCTTCTCGACCTCGTGTTCGTTGTGCTCGTTACAGTGCGGACAGTACGTATTGAAGCGTCGCGGCATCTCCATAGATATCGACCTTACAGAGCGATTTGGTGTGACCGCTTAAAACCCGTTTGGTTCGGAGTCGGGCCGCCGTCTCGCCATGTGGACCGTTCCCTCGCTCGCCTTCGAAGTCACTAAGTACGCCGTTTTCGAAGTGGTCGGTATGAAGAAGCTCATCATCCACGGGGACCCCGGCCTCCGCAAGGGCGGCCGCATCGAGTACGACGGCGACGAGTACGAGGTGTTCGCCGTCGCTCGACAGGGTGACTGGCACGGCCCGGACCGGCCACAGCTCTGGTGTACCATCGGTCAGGAAGACGAGGAGGAGACGTTCAAACGACAGGACTACATCCCGATTCACCTCGACACAGAGGACGTCGACGCCGAAGCGGTCACGGTCCTCCGCGAACGCGGCGAACCGAGCGCGGAAGTCTGAACGCGGCCCCGTCGTTTCTCAGAGCTGTTCCTGGTGGACGCGATACACCACCACGCCGTCGGTCCGCTTGACCGCCGTCACGCCCGAGACGTGGTCGACCGTTATCTCGCCGTAGCGGGCGCGCTCCGCCGGCCCGACGTAGACGTACCGCACGTCGTACTGCCGCAGGAGCGCTATCTGGTCGCCGGCGCTGCCGGTGTATATCGTCCTGACGTCCTCGACGCGCGTCTGGTACACCGTGTCGTTGCGGTACTGGGCCTCGTGGTACCAGCCGGCGACGGTCGGGAGGCCGGTCAGACTCGCCGGGGCGCTGGACCCCTTCCCCTCGTCCGGGTTCCAGCGGTAGCCGGCCGGCGCGGCGGTGACGATGGTCGGTCGCCCCTCCACGGTCCGGTCCAGCCAGCGGATGGCCTCGGCCTCTCGCGGGTGTTCGCGGTCTAAATACGCGGTCCCGTCCAGCGTCGGGTCGCCGGCGGCGCCGACGTGGTTCGAGAGCGCGAACGCGCCGTACACCGACGTCGAGACGACGAGCAGGACGACGAACGCCCGTATCCCGGTGGTCGTCACCGTCCGCCGCGTCGCCGCGTCGGGCCGCCAGCGTGTGAGGAGCCACGCCAGCACGGGGCCGACGGCGGCCGCCCACAGCACCCACACCTGCATGTAGGTCTTGAACACGGTGTTCATCCGGCCGATGTCCTCCTTCACGAAGACGAACTCGACGAGCAGGACGAGGCCGGCACCGGCCAGTATCAAGACGACCTCGAAGTCGACGGTCCGGTCACCGCCGTCGGTGAGGGCGGGCACGGCGTCGAGCGACCGACTCAGCGACGGCGACCGGGCGAACAGCCACGTCCCGCCGACGAGCGGGAGGAGCAGTCCGACGGCCGCGAGGTCGACCGTCGCGCCGAGGAAGACGACGCCCACCGTCGCCACACCGACCGCCCGCGCCCGGTCCGTCCCGAGCGCCCGTCCGGCCTGCGCGTAGAGGTAGAGCGCGAACGGGACGAGGAACACGCCGTGGACCGAGAGCAGTTCCAGCAGCGAGGCGCGGTCGGGCAGGACGGCTATCTCGCGGCCGCTCGCCGCACCCAGCCAGAACGGGAGCGACCACAGCAGTCCGACGAGGACGATGGCGACGGCGACGCCGAGCGCCACGCCGATGCGGACGGCCTCGTGTGTCAGGCCGGTCGTCCGGAGCCGCCGACCGACGCCGTTGGGCAACAGCGTCGTCGGGTCCGACGGGGCGAGGACGACGGTCAGCATCGCGAGGCCGGCGACGGAGGGGAACGACCAGGTGTTCGTCACGGCCATCAGGCCCGCGAGGGCCGGGAGCACGCCGAACAGGAGCGCCAGCCGACGACGCCACTCCACCGCCGGGGTCTGGTAGTAGCTGAAACACAGCGCGGCCGCCAACAGCAGGAAGCCCGTGCTCATCATGTGGGCGTGCATGTCGCCGTTGAGCCACGCGAACAGGGGGAACTCGTCGATGACGAAGGCCGCGCTGGGCTCGTAGGTCACGAAGTCGCCGGCCTCGTCGGTGATGACCCGGCTGGCGTCCCAGTAGCTGAACCGGTCCGGTCCGGCGGCGAGCCCCTCGACCTCGTAGCCGGCGGCGTTCGCCACCCACTGTGTGACGCCGTCGGGAAGGAGCCAGATGAGAAAGCGCGTCGGTGTCGAGAGGTTACTGGCGAAGCCGACGAAGAAGGCCGAGAACCCCGCGGCCAGTCGGCGGGGGATGCCTCTGTCGGCCGCGACGGCACCCGCCAGCCCGTAGGCCGCGGTCACCAGCGTCGCGTAGAACCCCGCGAGCGCGAGGTTGTAGGCGTACTGGCCGGCCGTCCCCGTCAACCGCGTGAGGATGGCCGCCAGCAGGTGGCCGCCGTAGTAGTACGCCACCGGTTCGCCGGCGAACCACATGTCCTCGGGCGGGAGCGTGTCGGCCCGCAACAGCGACTTCAGCAGGCCGTAGTCGAGGAACTTCTCGCCGCCGATGGGGACGATGGCGGGGTCCAGGGCCCGGACGGCGACCAGGAACCCGAATGCGAGCGTGAACACGGCCGCGACCTCCGCGTAGGCCCGGCCGTCGACGGTGACGCCCCGGACGGCGGCGACCCCGGCGGCGGCGACGAGGACCACCAGCCCGAGGTAGATGCCCGCGGTCAGGGAGAGGCGACCGACGAGGTAGGTGACGAGCCACAGTATCGTCAGCGCCACGGGGATGCCGAACGCGACGCCGCGGTTCGCGAACCGCGGGAACAGGACCGCAGCGACGGTCGCGCCGACGTAACAGAGCGACAGGTAGAGCGCGAGCCAGAGGACGACGAGGCCGTACTCCATCACCCGAGAGAGCGCGACGCGGGCCTATACGTCTTTTGCACCGGCCGCTGTACGCCGGTGTCGCGCGTCTTCGAACTGTTTTTACTCGCCCACGGAGGAAGCTAGCACGATGTCGCGTTCCGTCGGTATCGTCGTGCCGGCCTACCGCCCCGACGTCGCCCAGCTGCGGACGTACGTCACCGCCATCGACGAGTACCTCGACCCGGCGACCATCGTGGTCGAGCTCGACGCGCCGAGAGACGGCGTCCCCGAGCGACTGGCCGACCTGCCGGTGCGCGTCGAGACGGTGCCGTACCGCCGGGGGAAGGGCGCCGCCGTCACCGCCGGGTTCGAGGCGCTGTCGACGGACGTCCTCGTCTTCGCCGACGCCGACGGGTCGACCCCCGTCGACTCGCTCGCCGGCGTGGTGTCGCCGGTCGTCGACGGCGACGCCGACCTCGCCGTGGGGTCCCGACGCCACCCGGACGCCGCGGTCGCCAGCCACCAGACGTTCGCCCGCCGCTTCCTCGGCGACGCGTTCGCGTGGCTGGCCGGTCGCCTGCTCGAGGTCTCGCTGTACGACTACCAGTGCGGCGCGAAGGCCGTCGACGCCGACGCGTGGGCGCAGGTCCGCCGGCACCTCTACGAACCCGGGTTCGCGTGGGACGTCGAACTGGTCGCGATGGCCGGGGCGCTCGACCTGCGCGTCACGGAGGTACCGATAACGTGGGAGGACAGGCCGGGGTCGACCGTCTCGCCGGTCAGGGACTCCGTCGCGCTCTTCCGCGCGCTGTTGGCCGCCCGCCACCGGGCGAAACAACTCAGCGACGACCGCCTCCACACCGCCATCGCCGCCCGGCGGGAGGACCCGACGGCGCTCGTCGAACGGGACCGATGACCGGCCCGGGCGACCGCCTCCGGCGTGTCCTCCCCGACCGGTTCGAGTCGCTCGCCTCCGGGGTCCGCTTCGGCCAGTTCGTCTCCGTCGGCGTCGTCGGCGCTGTCAGCGACAACACGGTGCTGGCGGTCCTCGGCCTCGTCTTCGGCGTCCCGGACCTCTGGGCGAAGGCGGCCGGTATCGAGACGGCCATCGTCGTGATGTTCCTCGTCAACGAGCACTGGACGTTCTCGGCGATGGGGGCCACCGGTCGTGGTCCGTTCCTCAAGCGCCTCGTGAAGTCCCACGTCGTCCGCTCGGGCGGGGTCACGGTCCAGCTGGTCGTCTACTGGTTCCTGACCCAGTACCTCACCGTCGAACTCGTCGTCGCCGAGACCGACCTCTGGTTCATCGCCGCGAGCCCCATCGCCATCGCCGTCGCGATGCTCGTCAACTACGTCTTCGAGAGCCTGTTCACCTGGCAGGTCCACCGCGACGGCGCCCCATAGCGCGTCACTAATTCACGGACGGCACTCGAATCACAACCCTTAATGAGGGGCCTCGGGTATGAAGAGGTAGCGGGATGGGATAGCCAGGAGATTCCGGCGGGCTCATAACCCGCAGACCGGTAGTTCAAATCTACCTCCCGCTATGTTCTGTCGCTCGCAAAACCCTGAGCGACGGATTCCTCCGCGTAGATTCTGGGGCGACCACCGGCGACCGAACCGGTATTCGTGCGTCGGACGGCAAAACGGCAGGCGGTCGTGGGGCTATCCGTCGCCGTGCTCGTCGACGATGACGACCTCGCCGTCGACGACCTGCACGTTGATGAGCGTCTTCGCGTCGTAGCCGGCCTCGTCGAGGCGGTTCTCGCCGTCGGCCTTCTTGATGACACAGACGATGTCGCGGATGTCGGCGCCGATGTCCTCGAGCGCGCCGGTCAGGGCCGCGAGCGTGCCGCCCGTCGAGAGCACGTCGTCGAGGACGAGGACGCGGTCGCCCTCGTAGACGTCGTTGACGTACATCTCGTTCTCGGAGTAGCCGGTGACCTGCGAGAGCGCGACCTCGCCGTCGAGCCCGTACTGTCGCTTGCGGACGACGACGAGGGGGATGTCGGTCATCAGGGAGACGGCCGTCGAGAGGTGGATGCCCATCGCCGCGGGCGTGACGATCTTGTCGACGTTCTCCAGCTCCGCCTTCCTGATGATCTTGATGACGATCTCCCGGAGGAGTTCCGGGCGCAGCATCGGGACGCCGTCGCTGATCGGGTGGACGAAGTAGTGATAGCCGTCCTTTTCGATGATCGGCGCGTCGAGGAGCGACTCCTTTAGCTGGTCCATGCTGTCGGTACTGCGAGGCCGTACAAAAATTCGTCGTCAGCGGTTTGTGGAGTGGCGTGTGACAGAAAAGTGATCAATAAGTCGAAAATAAAAGAGACAGCGGAATAGCGCAACTTACGCTTCTGGACCGCTATCCTGAGTGAGTATTGCGGAATTGTCTCCTTCCGGACTTTCGTAGAAGATGCGGATGGTGTAATCCTCGCTCACGAGTACGTCTGCAGAGTTGCCTGCCGTAAATTCCGCTGCCCCAGTCGCACTCTCCCACGTCATGTTCCGTGTGTCTTGGTTGTGATCTGGATCGGCAAATGGGCCATAATCAGCACCTAATGCGCTGTTATCTAGTATTCTACTGCCACGCACATAGATGTCTTTACCCTGGATTGTATCTCCGCCATCGTGGGTGATTGTATTTTCGCCCTTCATGTCGTTAGCCAGAGCGAAATCGTAATCAAACGCAAAACTCGCCTGTGGTGTCGTTTGCTGTGCCTGGTCGACGATTCCGAGGACGACGCTCCGGATGACCTACACGAGGATGGCCGTGATGGCAATTATTGAGGTGACCGCGGTGACGGACAAGACAGCGTCATGAACAGTTCTTCGGATTCATGTGTTTGTTTCACGCATACCGCAGTGTGTCGTTTCCCTAGCGATAACCGGTTTTTATCTCCACCACACGACAGGAATATCGCTCGCGAAGGTGTGTTATATTGCCCCGATGCAGTAATTTACTGCCACAATACAGTTTAGCGGTTCAAGTAAGTCTGAAACGCTTCGAGACCGAGCTGTACTTCAAGAAACTAGTGTGGCGACCGAGTACCTAAAAAGACATTCCAACCCCGCTTCTCAACAGCCTTGAAATTAAAACCTTACTTGTCGTCGACGAACTCGGTGAGTGTCATCTCTCGGCCCACCACGGTGTGGTACAGCGCAGACCCGGTGAGGACGACTGCCATCACCGTCGCCCACACGAGCGGCGGGAGCAGCGTGAAGGGGTAGATACCCACCCAGAGGACGACGACGATGGCGAGACTGATGGCACCGAACGAGAGGTAGTACTCGCGCCACGGGAACTCGCTCCCGGGGACGATCTCGAGATACACCGTCAGTTCGGTCGTCTGCGGCGTCGTCGCGATGACGCCTGCGTCGGCGTCGTATTCGACGATACCGGTCTCGTCCATTCGCGGTAGGTGGGTCTGCTGGAGCGTGGTGTAGACGCGTTTCCGTTGAGCGCTGGAGACCTCGTCGGATTCACAGTCGTACTCCCGGGACGCGACGTGTGAGGCGAGGGTACCCAGTTCTACCGGGCCGCCGTTCTCGCGGAGATACTGGAGGACGTAGCGGCGCCGCTCGTTCTGGAGCACGTCGAAAATCTCGCCCTTCGAGAGAAGGTCGGTTTCGTCGGCCGGCGGTGCCTGCGCCTGTTGACTCACGAACGGGTCGCGCCCCCTTGTCCGGCCTGCGTCATGTGTCGTAGTGATGCGAGTCGACCGTAATAATCGGTGCGGTCCGCTAGTCGTCTGGTGTTCGTGCCGAAAGAAACTCGTCACGGTGTTAGGCGTCCGGACCGCTCCACTCGGCGAGTGTCGCAGAGCCGCAACCTTCGGCAGATTCGTAGACGACGCGGACGTTGTCGTTGGAGGCGACGTTTGCTGCTACACGGTTACCCACTCGGATGCTCGAATGTGCTTTGTACTAGCTACCGTCACCCGCACCTGCTGACTTTGCCAGCGTGTCGGACCCTCCCTCGTCTTGTGACCCCCTCACGTAGAGGTCGCTAGCGAGGATGCTGTCATCGATGTCGTGGGTGATGTTCAGGGGACCGTCACCATCGACGCGACCGTTGTATTCGGTGATGTCTGCGCCTTCGTTGGTGTGGTCGAAACTGAAACTCGCCTGCGGTGCGGTGTTGCTGACCTGGCCACCCAGACCGAGCACGAAGGTTGCGATTACCGCTGCGAGGATGACTGTGATGGCGATTATCAAGATAACGCCAATAACGGGGAGCCGGTGTCGTCGAAGAATCGTTTGATGTCTATAGTTTGTCTTGTGTCCGACACTTTCGAGTCGAGCCGATAGCGGAGCGTACCCGCTCGCCTCGCAGTGTCCTTACTACAATCAGACAGAGTGTGCGTATATAAATGGACGGCACCAATTATCGACTGTGAAAACACCCTCAGCTATCAGGGTAGTAAGAGTAACGCGACTGTCACGAAGATGGCGAGCACGAGGATACTGAACCCGATACCGGCCCGGAGCGGGTAGGCCGGTTCCTCGTCGTCGGCATCGACGACGCGGTCGTACAGTGCGTTCGGGTCGGTGACGGCGACAGTGAGTGTTCGGGTCGCGCCGACGACGGCCCGGTCGACGGCGGCGTACAGCTCGGTGACGCCGACGACGAGCGCCCGCGTCCCGTAGAACACCGCCGGGTTGTACAGCGAGTCGACGTCGGGGACGCGTCCGAACTTCGAGAGCGGTTTCTTCGTCACCGCGAACCCGACCAACCCGGCGGCGGCGAGCGCGACCCCCTCGATGAGGTGGTCGACGGTGTAGGTGTGGTAGACGTGTGAGACGACGGCCTCGTCGGTGACGTCGAACGGGAGGATGCTGAACAGCGCGCCGTCGAAGACGCCGAAGCCGACACACAGCGCGGCGACGGTCACCATCGCGACGCTCTGCAGGCGGTTGGCGTCGGTCACGCTCCCGTCGTACTCGCCGTGGAAGAACGCGTAGTAGCCGAACTTGATGAACGACATGAACGTGCCGACGCCACCGATGAGGAGCAGCCACTCGAGCGTCGTCCGGCCGCCGACGTACAGCGGCCCCTTGACGAAGTCGTAGTGGCTCCCGGCGATGACGATGCCCTTGCTGACGAACCCGTTGAAGCCGGGGAACCCGGCGATGGAGAGGGCCGCGACGGTGAAGGCCGTCGCCGTGACCGGCATCTCCCGCCAGAGGCCGCCGAGTTTCTTCAGGCTCTCCTCGCCGGTGCGGTAGACGACGACGCCGGCGGTCATGAACAGCAGTCCCTTGTAGAGGATGTGGTTGAACACGTGGGCGAACGCGCCGGCCTGCGCGAGGGCGCCGCCGATGCCGACGCCGGCGATCATGTAGCCGACCTGCGACTGGATGTGGTAGGAGAGCAGGCGTCGCATGTCGTTCTGGAACAGCGCGAACGTGGCGCCGAAGACGGCCATCCCGCCGCCCATGTAGGCGATGGCGACGTTGCCGTCGGGGAACGCCCGGTACATCCCGTAGACGCCCGTCTTGGTCGTGAACACGCAGAGGAAGACGCTCGCGGCGACGTGGGGCCGCGGGTAGGTGTCGGGGAGCCACGCGTGCAGACCGATGAACCCGACGTTAACGCCGATGCCGATGGCGGCCAGCGCGGCGGGGAGCCCCGAGGTGATGCCGGCCGTCTCGGGCCCACCGGGGACGGAGGCGAACAGGAAGGTGCCCTTCGCGACGTAGTTCTGGAGGATGGCCGCCATCAGGAGCGTCCCGCCGATGCCGTGGAACAGCGCGTAGCGGAAGCCCGCCCGGACCGCCGCGCCGCGGTAGTGCCACACCAGCAGGGTGCTGGTGATGGCCATCAACTCCCAGAAGAACAGCATCGTCAGCCAGTCGCCGGCGAAGACGGCGCCGAAACTGGTCGCGACGTACGAGAGCGCGAACGCTGTCTGGACGTTCTCGGCCTCGCTGGCGTAGGAGTACAGCACCGCGGCGGCGCCGATGAACCCGAAGATGAGCCCCATCAGCCGGGAGAACTCGTCGACGTTCAGGAGCACGGCCTCGAAGCCGAGGAACGTCGTCTGGAGGTGTGCGCCCGACGGGACCACCCACGCCCACACCGTGGCTGCTCCGGTCGCGGCGACGCCGAGGGCGTGACCCGCCCGTCGTGGGAGGAACGCGACGAGGACGGCGACGGCCAGCAGGACGACGACCGGCGGCACCGCCGTCAGCGGTCCGGTCGCCATCAGAGCACCACCCCCGGGAGGTTCCCGACGACCGTCTCGACGATTCGCAGGAAGACGACGCCACGCGGGATAATACCGAGCAATAGCGACAGCGTTGCCGCCGTCAGGATGGGCCCGAGCATGAACCACGTGCTCTCGGCGCCGCGCCAGTTGCGCTGGTCCCACCCACTGGCCGGCGGCCCGCCGTGGTGTTCGACGTCCTCGTGGCGCTTCCCGAGGTGGTCGACCTCCTGCGGGTCCGGAATCTCCTCGTCGGCCGGTGCCGCGACGGTCTCGGCGTCACCGCCGTCCGCTCGGACCGAACGGCCTCCGAGGACGGCCTCGACGAGCGGTTTCTCGTCGTGGCTCTCGGGCGACTCGAAGTAGGCCTGGTAGACGATGGGCCAGAAGTACGCGATGTTGAGCACGCCCGAGACCAGCAGCGCGGCGGCGAAGAGGAGGCCGCCGCCCTCCAGCGCCCCGATGACGAGGTACCACTTGCTGACGAACCCGGCGACGAGCGGGATGCCGGCCATCCCCGCCGACGCGACGGCGAAGGCGGCCATCGTCAGGGGCATCCGCGTGCCGATGCCGGCCATGTCGCTGATGTCGTCGGTGTGGGTCTCGACGTGGATTGCGCCGGCACAGAAGAACAGGGTGAGCTTCATAAACGCGTGGGCGGGGATGTGGAGCAGCCCGCCGACGAGCGCGTCCCCCTCCAACAGGGCCAGCCCCAGCACGATGTACGAGAGCTGGCTGATGGTCGAGTACGCCAGCCGTCGCTTGAGGTTGTCCTGTCGGAGCGCGATGACGCTCGCGGTCAGGAGCGTGAACGCGGCGACGGCGGCCAGCGGCAGGGCGACGCCGAGGTCGCGCATCAGGTCCGTCCCGTAGACGTCCAGCACGAGACGGGCGATGCCGAACACGCCGCTCTTGACGACGGCGACGGCGTGCAGCAGGCCAGAGACGGGCGTCGGCGCGACCATCGCGTCGGGGAGCCACGAGTGGACGGGCATCAGCGCCGCCTTCACGCCGAACCCGGCGGCCAGCAGCGCGAACGCCGCACGAGCCAGCGTCGGGTCGGCGGTCGCCAGCGCCTCGATGCCGCCGGGCGTGAACGCCGTCGTCCCGGTGAGGAAGAAGACGAGGACCGTGCCACCGAGGACGGCGACGCCGCCGCCGAAGGTGTACGCGAGGTACTTCCGACCGGCCGCGCGGGCCTCGTCGGTCTCGTCGTGGGTGACCAGCGGGTACGTCGACACCGTCAGCAGTTCGTAGAAGACGAACAGCGTCAGGAGGTTCGCCGAGAAGGCGACGCCCACCGCCGACGCCAGGCTCGCGGCGAACGACGCGAAGTACCGCGTCTGGGCGTGTTCGTCCAGCCCCCGCATGTAGCCGATGGAGTAGAAACTGGTGACGATCCACAGCAGACTCGCCAGCGCGGCGAAGAGGATGCCAAGCGGGTCCGCCCGCAGGGCCAGTTGGATACCGGTGGCGAACTGGCCGAACGAGAAGACGTACACCGTCCCCGTGAGGACGCCCGGCACCATGCTCGCCACGATGGCGAACTTCGCCGCGGCGACGGTGAGCGTGACGCCCTCCCGGACGTTCGGGCGCCCCTTCAGTGAGAGGATGATCGGGATGGCGACGGCCGACACGAGCACTGCGAGTAGCGGTCGGATGGATGCGACGTCTGTCATTGGTTCAGAAGCGGTGGCAGCGTCTGTTCGAGCAACTGTTCGAGCGCGGGGACGGCGGCGGTGAGCGCGACGGCGAGGACGGCCGCGACGACGACGACGGCTATCATCCCCGTCGAGACGCTCGCCCCGCCGTCTGGCCGGTAGCCAGACGAGGACTGGGACCCGTCGGTCCCCGCACCGCCGTCGGCGACGGCGGCCTCCTCACGGATGGTCGGCTCGGCGAAGTAGAGCCGTTCGACCAGCCGGGCGAAGTACGCCAGCGTCAGGAGCGTGCTCGCCAGCAGGACGGCGACGACGGGCCAGACGCCGGCTTCGACGGCGCCGACGACGATGTACCACTTGCCGACGAACCCGACGGCCGGCGGGACGCCGACCATCGCCAGTGCGAGGACGGCGAAGGCGCCGGCGGCGACCGGCGTCCGAGCGGCCATCCCGGCGTAGCCGCCGACGGTGGTCGCCCCGGTCTCGCGCTCGATGATGCCGCTGGCGGCGAACAGGCCGCCCTTCATCACGGCGTGGCCGAGC
Source organism: Haloarcula sp. MBLA0163 (assembly GCF_055632435.1). Classification (NCBI taxonomy): domain Archaea; kingdom Methanobacteriati; phylum Methanobacteriota; class Halobacteria; order Halobacteriales; family Haloarculaceae; genus Haloarcula; species Haloarcula sp. MBLA0163. The sequence goes on along the minus strand of NZ_CM145745.1, from coordinate 1,873,127 downwards.
AGGTGGACCGTCGCCCCGACGACCGCGATTGGCGTCGCGACGGTGAACCCCGCGATGACGAGGCCGAACTGCGAGACCGACGAGTACGCCAGCATCCGCTGGACGCTGTTCTGCGAGACGGCGAGCGCGCTGCCGGCGACGATGCTCACCGAGGCCAGCGTCAGCAGTGCCCAGCGGGCACCGGGCACCGCCTCGAGGAAGTCGACGGTGAACACCGAGAACAGCAGTCGGGCGAGGGCGTAGGCCGACACCGTCGAGACGAGCGCGGAGATGAACGCGCTGACGCTGTCCGGCGCGTTCGCGTACGCGTCGGGTTGCCACGTGTGCAGGGGGAACAGGGCCACCTTCACCGTCAGCCCCCCGACCATCAGGCCGAACGCGGTCAGGACGAGCGTCGAGTCGTAGCCGACCGCCGCGAGTTTGTCCGCGAGGTCGGTCATGTTCAGCGTCCCGGTCGCCGCCAGCGCGTAGCCGACGCCCAGCAGGTACAGCGACGCGCCGACCGTCCCGATGATGAGGTACTTCAGCGCCGCCACGGCCGAACTGGCCTCGCGGCCGCTGGCGACGAGACCGTACGCGGCCAGTCCCGTAATCTCGAGGAACACGTAGAGGTTGAACACGTCGCCGGTGACGGTCATCCCCGTGAGGCCGGTGACCAGCAGGAGGTACTGGCTGTAGAAGGCGTTCGAGTGCGGGCCGGCGTGTCGCGCGTAGGCGAGGACGCCCAGTGCGACGACGCCGACGAGGAGGACGACGGACGCGGAGAGGCCGTCGACGACGAGTTCGATGCCGTACGGCGCGGCGAACCCGCCGACGGCGTAGGAGACGACGCCCTCGGTCCAGACGGTCCAGCCGAGCAGGCCGGCCAGCACCGCGTGGACCAGCACCGTCACCGTCGCGACGGGCCACCCGGCGCGGTCGGTGAACAGACTGGCTACCAGCGGGACGGTCCCGCCGACGATAGGCAACACGACCAGCAGGACGGGGAGGTGTTCAATCATAGTAGAGTTGCTCCAGTGTGTCTTCGTCCAGCGTCCCGTACTCCGCGTAGATGCGGACGATGAGTGCGAGTGCCACCGCCGTCAGGCTCACCCCGACGACGATGGCAGTCAGGATGAGGACGTGCGGCAGCGGGCTGACGTAGGGGCCGCCGCCGTCGGAGATGACCGGCGGGTTCCCGCCGGTGCGGTAGGCCAGCGTGATGAAGAACAGGAAGATGCCCGTCTGGAAGACGTTCATCCCGATGACCTTCTTCACGAGGTTCGCCGACTCCACCAGCATGTACAGGCCGATGCCCAGCAACAGGACGACGGCGTAGTAGTTGTAGTGCGTCGTCAGCAGGTCCAGCTGTAGCGGTGTCATGCCTCGCCCTCCTCGTCGACGACGTGCCCGAACCCGGCCGCGAGCAGGAAGAACAGACCGATGGCGACGCTGGCGACGATGGCGCCGATGCCCAGTTCGACCAGTTCGATACCGTACTTGCTCGCGTGCGAGAGGACCACCTCGTACTCGGTGTACTGGAGGAACTGACCGCCCAGCAGGATGGTGCCCAGCCCGATACTGGCGAAGGTGAGGACGCCCCCGGCCGCGAGTGCGACGACGACGCGGACGTCCAGCCACTGCCGCGTCGACTCGATACCGTAGGCGAAGGCGAGCATCAACACGACGGACCCGGCGATGACGCCGCCCTGGAACCCGCCGCCCGGCGAGTCCGCGCCGTGGAACATGATGAACAGCGCGAACGTGAGGACGAACGGCGCGACGACCCGGACCGTCGTCATGATGATGGTGCTCTCGACGTAGAGGCCGGGCTGGTCGTCGACGCTCATGCGAACACCTCCCGACGGAGGACCGTCAGCGCGGCGACGCCGGCCGCGAACACCACGACGGCCTCGCCGAGCGTGTCGAACCCGCGGTAGGCCGCGAGCACTGCGGTCACGGCGTTCTTCACGTCGGTCTGCTTGTAGGCGTTCTCGAGGTAGTACTGGGTCACCTCGCCGCCGACGACGGGCGAACTCGGGTCGCCGATGGCCGGCAGCGCGGGAACGGTGGCCGCCATCACGAGGACGAACGTGCTCACGAGCAGTACCGTCCGGACGTTCACCGGCTCCAGCAGCCGATTGGCGTCGGGCGTGACCGTGTTGGCCAGCGCGACCAGGAGCAGGATGGTCATGATGCCGGCACCGACGGCCGCCTCGGTCAGGCCGACGTCGGGCGCCTGCAGGATGAGCCAGATGATGGAGACGCCCAGGCTGTACGCGGCGAACGACATCACCGACGCGAGCGTGTCCCGCAGCAGCGCGGCACCGAGCGCGCACCCGACGACGAACAGGAGGAGCGCGCCCTCGAGGAGCGTCAGCGTCACGTCTCTCCCTCCCCGTCGTCGAGCGTCCACGGTTCGATACCCTGGTCCTGTGCCGCCCGCGCGATGGCGTGGGCGGCCGTCGGGTTGGTGAGGAACATGAACGTGAGCAGGAAGACGGCCTTCACCGTCGAGATGTCCGACTGGAGGGCCAGCGCGGCCGCCCCGACGGTGAGGACGGCACCCAGCGTGTCGCTCTTCGACGCCGCGTGTGCGCGGGTGTACACGTCCGGCAACCGGACGATGCCCAGCGCGGCGACGCCGCCGAAGAAGGCGCCGACGAGGGCGAGGGCCACGATAGCCCACTCGACCGGCGTCATAGCACACCTCCGTGTTCGACGTTGAACTTCGAGAACGCTATCGAGAGCAGGAAGTTCAACAGGGCGTAGACCAGCGCCACGTCCAGGAACACCGACTCTTCGAACGCCGCGGCGACCAGCGCGATGGCGATGACGGTGTTGGTCCCCATCACGTTGACGGCGATGACCCGGTCGTGGATGGTCGGGCCGACGAAGACGCGGTACAGCGCCACGACGGCGAAGACGACGAAGGCGGCCGCGATGGCCAGCAGCGCCGTCGCGAACTCAACCATCCTGCCCCTCCCCGTCGTCCCCGCGCTCGCGGGGCGACGCGATGGCCGCGGCCTCCCGCCCGTAGAAGACGAACCTGACCGCCCGCTCGAGGCCGCCTCCGAACAGGTCCTCGCGGGACGCGGCGGTCAGCGAGTGGATGTCGAACGCCCGGTCCGAGACGCTGACGGTCAGGGTCCCCGGCGTGAGCGTGATGCTGTTCGCGAGCGTCGTCACCGGTGCGTCCCCCCAGACCGCCGCCCGCAGCTCGACGATCTTCGGGTCGATGGGCAGACTCGGGTGGAGCACCACGTAGGCTATCTGGAGGTTGGCGACGGCGATCTCCTTCAGCAGGTAGGGGACGAACAGCGACATCCGCGCGAGTTGCTTCCCGACGCGGGCGACCGACGGCTGCTGGCTGAACGCGACGGGTGCCAGCAGGACGGCGACGAGGGTCGCGGTGAAGAAGCCGGTGAGGAAGTCGAGCGGTTTCCACGCGCTCAACAGCATGTAGAACAGGTACGAGGCGCCGAAGACGGTGAGGTACTTCGGGAGCGAGGCGGCCCGACCGAGGACCGTCGCCTCGCTCCGCCGCTCGACCGGCGCCTCCTCTACGGAGAGCTCTTCGCGTGTCAGTTCGAGCTTCAGCGGGCGCAACATCGGCGTCGAACCGCCGGGGCTGTACTCCGGGTCGAGGACGATGCGGCCGGCCCCCACGTCGGCGGCGTAGTCGAGTATCGCCTCGGCGTAGTCGCCGGGGCTGAAGAGGTAGCGGTCGGCCCCCAGCACCGCCGTCTCGACGCTGATACCCGGCGGCGGGTCCTCGCCGAGGTCCTCGTCGACCCACACGCCGACGCGTTCGAGCAGTTCGGAGGCTTCGGAGAGTTCCTCCGGGGCGTCCGGGTCGACCGACCGGGTGCTGGCGACGTCGACGAAGTGGAGTTCGACCGGCCCGTCCGTGGCCGCCGCCTCGGCCTCGGCGACGACGTACGCGACGGTGTTCCGCAGGGTCACCGAGTCGTCGACCGGCACCAGTAGACGGCGGGCGTCAGATGCAGTCACTGTAGTAGTTGAGAATCCTGTTTTTGGGTGGTTGACGCACGCTACAGTCGTTACCGAAAGCGAACCACGGGATACGCAAAACTATTTCGCAATCACTCGATTGCCGACGATCGTTCGCCGAGTTCCGCGGCGAGTTCCGCGGCCACTCGCTCCCCGAGACCCCCCTTGTCGCCGACGTACTCGCTCGTCTCGTCGGCGCGGACGACGAGCGCGCGGGTGTCGGACGCGCCCATCACGCTCGCGTCGTTGGCGACGACGAACGCGAGGCCGGCCCGCTCGAGGATGTCGCGGGCCCTGCGCACCAGCGTCTCGTCGTCGGCCGCCGTCTCGACCTTGAACCCGACGATGGGGAGGTCGGGGTTGTCCTCGCGGACGGTGTCGATGAGCTTCGGGGTCCGCTCGAGCGTCAGCGTCAGGTCCTCCTGCCCGCTCTGTATCTTCTCTGCGGCGGTGTCGACCGTGTAGTCGGAGATGGCCGCGGCCGAGACGAGGGCGTCGGCGTCGGGCGCCACGTCGGCGACGGCCGCCGTCATCTCCGCCGCCGATTCGACCGCTTCGACGGTCGCGTACGGGACGTCGGGGCCGTCGTGGACGAGCGTCACGGCGGCGCCGTGGACGTAGCAGGCCCGCGCGACCGCACGCCCGGTGCGGCCCGACGCCCGGTTCGACAGCGTCCGCACGGGGTCGACGGACTCCGTGGTCGCGCCCGCCGTGACGACGACGTGCCGGCCGTCGAGCGGTCGGTCCCCGGCAGCGCGGGCCACTTCGGTGACGATGGCCTCCTCGGTCGCTATCTTCGCCTTCCCCTCCTCGACGCGGGGGTCGACGAACGCGACGCCCCACGACTCGACGCGCTCGATGGCGTCGAGGACGCCCGGGTGGTCGTACATCGGCTCGTGCATGGCCGGCGCGACGACGACGGGCAGTCCCGCGCCCAGCGCCGTCGTGGCACACGTCGTCACCGGCGAGTCGTCGATGGCCGCCGCGACCTTCCCGACGGTGTTGGCCGTCGCCGGCGCGAGGAGCAGCACGTCCCCCCACCCGTCGACCCCGCAGAGGTCGACGTGTTCGACCTGCCCGGTCAGTTCCGTCACCACGTCGTGTTCGGTGGCGAACTCGACGGCCCACGGGTGGACGATGCCCGTCGCCGCGTCGGTCAGCACCGCCCGGACCGACGCCCCCTGTCGGCGCAACTCGTGGGCCAGCTCCACCGTCTTGACCGCGGCGATGGAGCCCGAGACCCCCAACACGACGTTGACTCCCTGCAGCATGTCTCGCCCTTCGCCGTGACGGCCTAAAAGTGTCTGTCCTCGGCCCGGCTCACTCGCCGGCCGGACGGCCGCCGTGGAGGGTGATGGCGACGCCGAACGCGAGGACGGCGACGACGACGAGGCCCAGCGCGACGGCCGACCTGCCCGCGGCGCCCGGGTCGGCGGGCGGTGCGAGCGCCGGGACGAGGAGGTAGCGTGCGGCGAGGGCAAGCACGACGCCGCCGGCCAGGACCAGCGCGCTCCCCGTGACGTGGACGAACTGGGCGTCCGTCGAGTCGGCGGCCCGGCCGAGGTGGTCGCCGATGCTGCGGGCGTGAGCGCCGGTGTCCCAGACGAGTATCGTGCCCGCGACGCCGAGGACGACCAGCGGTGTCGCGAGCCCCAGTTCCGCGGCGGCGAGCGTCGTCACGAACAGGAGCGCGCTCCCGGCCGCGAACCCGGCCGTCGACGCCGGGAGCAACCCGTACGCCGAGAGCACGGACGGTAGCTGGAGGACGATACCGACGACCAACAGGAGCGAGACGGCCCCGCCGAGCACGACGCCCGCCGGGCCGACCAGCGGCGCCAGACCGGCCGTGCCCACCGGCAGGAGCGTGACCCGCAGCGCCGACGCGACGGCGGTGCCGACGAGCGTGCCGGCGACGGCCACCAGCCCGCCGGCCTGCAGCGCGAGGGTCCGGGCGGGGTCGTCACCGAGCCAGTCGACCACCCAGACCCGCACGACGTCGGCGACGAGGACGGCCGACAGCGCCGCGCCGACCAGTCCGACGAGGACGTGGAGCGGCCACCCGAGCGCCAGTTCGAGCAGCGGTCCCACGACGGGGATACTGTCGAGCAGCAGGGCGAACAGCGACCGGCCGGCGGGACTCAGCGCGACCAGCACTTCGAGGCCGACGACCGCCCAGACCGCTCTCGGGAGCGTTCGCGGCGAGACGACCACGTCGTCGAGCGTCGCCAGCGGGCCGTCGGTGCCCGTCTCCGGCAGCCAGTCGGTCAGCACCGGGACGGCACGGGACAGCAGGCCGAGGACGCCGAGGACCGCCAGCTGGAGCGTCACGAACGCGCCCAGCTGGGTGGCCACCGCGGCGGCCAGCAGCGCCCCGAGGAACGCGGTCGCCACGCCGAACTCGGCGTTGAGGTTCAGCAGGACGGCGAGGACGATACCGACGAGCAGCGCGTTCCCGCTCTCGCGCAGCGCCGTCCCGAGCGACTCGCTCTCGACGAGCCCGGTCGTGGCGTCGACGGCGACCAGCGCGACCGCGACGCCGAGGCCGGCGTACACGGGGAGGGCGTAGCTCGCGCGGCCGAGGTACAGCGCGGCGCCCAGCGAGAGCGACCCCGCGAGGAGCGCGACGCTCCCGGCGGCGGTCCGCGCGTTCGTCTCCCGGTCCAGAGCCCAGGCGCCGGCGGCGACCGTCAGCCCCCCGACGACGCTCGCCGCGACGGGCAGCGGGGCCCCGACGCCGAGGCCGACCGTCAGTGCGACGATGACGGCCAGCGTCCCCGCCAGCGCTGCCGTCGACTCGACCGGGCGGGTATCGAGACCCGTCACGCCGACCACCGTTCCGTGGCCCGCGCGAGCGTCTTCGCCAGCGGGTCTGTCGGCGTCCAGTCGGCCACGCGGACCGTCCCGCGGAGGGCGTCGATACGCTCGTCCCGGTCGAACCCGGCGAGGGTGCCGCCGGGCGTCTGCGACCCCGTCACGTCGGGACTGACGACGGTCACCGAGTGGCCGTACGCGGCGAGGCGTCCGGCCGCGTCGGCCGCCCGGTCGTCCAGTAGCGGGCTACAGAAGACGACCTGTGCCTCGTCGGGGAGACGACGGTCGAGCGTCGCGACGGCGTCGCCGCCGTCCGCGACCGGTTCGTCGCCGTCCGGCTGCGACCCCATCGAGTGCGGGGCTGGTTGCCCTCCGCCCACCTGCGGGAACAGTCGGCCGGCCGCGCCGTCGTCGAACCGCTCACCCGCCGTCACGACCTCGCCGCCCGTCTCGGCGACGAGGAACGCCCGCAGGCGGCGGTACTGGTTCCCGTCGGCCGCCGGGCGGAGGTACGCGCAGTCGTCGAAGGTGGCGGCGCCCACCCGGTCGTTCTCGGCCAGCAGCGCCTCGGCCAGCTGCTCGGCGGCGTACGTACAGAACTGGACCGCGTCCGGGTCCCGTGGCCGCGCCGCGATGGGGTACCGCGTGTCGACGAGCAGGACGACGGTCGCCGCGGCCGTCTCCCGGTACTGGACGGTCGACAGTTCGTTCGTCCGGGCGAAGCGGTTCCAGTCGATGCGTCGCATCGGGTCCGACGACTGGTACTCGCGGATGCCGTAGAACGAGACGCCGTCGCCGCCCGCCCGCGTCTGGACCCGCCCGGTCTGGGTGAGGCTGCGTGCCGAGAGCGGGACCGAGTCCACGTCCGCGCCGCAGTCGATGGTCGTCTCGACGCGCACCGACTCGCGGGACTCCGTGGTCCCGGCGAGGTCGCGGCAGACGACGGTCGTCTCGCCGAACGGGTGCTCGCCACGTCGGGCCCGCACCGTGTAGGTGACGGTGGCGCTGTCGTCGACGTCGAGCGTCGTCCCCAGCCGCGGCGACCCTTCGACGACGCGGAGCCGGTCGGGGACGCCGTCGACGACGCGCACGTCGGGGAGGAACGTGCGGCCCTCGTTGCGGACCGTGACGGTCACCGTCACCTCGTCGCCGGGGAGCGGTGCGGCCGGTTCGAGCGTCCGCTCGACGGTCAGTTCGGGTTCGGGGCGGCGGGTCGCGCTCTCGTAGGCGGCGTACACGAGGCCCACCGTCGAGGCGACGAAGATGGCCGCGTTCCCGGTCGCGAGGCCGGCGGCGCCGGTCACGAGAGCGACCGAGAGGCCGACGGCACGGCGGCCCCGCCGCCGCGCTGTCACCGGGCGTCACCCCCTCGGAGGCGCCGGAGCTCGTCCAGCGTCGCCTCGACCTTGCGGTCGAACCCCTCGCCGCTGGCCCAGTCGCGGACCTGTCGCCCGAGCGGCGGCTCCGGGACGCCGTCGCCCCCGAGGAACGACGCGGCCCGGGGGTCGTCGGTCCACGTCCCCGCCGCGACGGCCTCGCGGGCCTCCTCGGCGTCCAGTCCCGTGCGGCGGACGAGCGTCCGCTCGACCGTCCCCCGGAGCCGCCGGCGCACGTCGGCCGCGTAGCTCGCTTCGAGCCCGTCGTAGGGGTCGACACGCCCGTCGATGCGGTCCAGCAGGTCGTCGACGTCGGCGCCAACGACGGTCTGTGGCCCCTCCGCCATCGACTCGGGGTTCGCCGTCGGGAGTTCGACGGGAGCCCGGTCGTCGCGGTCCGCGACGTGGTCGCGCGTGACGACGCCGTAGAGGCCGAGCAGCGCGACGAGGCCGGCCGCCACCGGGACGGCGGCACGGAGCGTCGCCGTCGTCCCGGCATCGGCGAGCGAGCCGACGAGTCCGGGGGCCGTCGCGACGGCGACTGCGGCGACGAGCGACACGACCCCGACGGCGGCGAACAGTCGCCACCGCCCACCGGCGTCGTCTCGGTCGACCGTACCGTCGACTCTCGCCCGCGCCGACCGCGTCGCGGCGGATGCCTCGTCGGGGTCTGCCGCGGCGGTCCGGACCGGGACCGTCACCCCCTCGGCGGTTCGCTCCTCCGTGGTCGCCGCCTCGCTCACGAGTCGTCACCTCCGCCGAAGATGTCGCCGAGCGCGTCACGCGCGGCCTCCGCCCGGCCGGTCGACGGCGACTCGCCGCCGTAGGTGACCGCCCGGAACACCTCGGTCAGCCGCCAGACCGGTCCCGCCGGGAGGCCGGCCGCTATCGCCTCCCGCGCGTACTCGCCGGGAGTCGTCGCCGCCGGGTAGTCGACCGGGACGGCGTCGGTCAGTCGCGCCCACGCCTCGCGAATCGAGGGTGGGCCGGCGTCCGCCGTCGAGTCCGAACCCGCCGGGACCGACGTAGCGGTCCGAGCGTCCTCCGTCGTCGGGTCGTCGGGTTCCATGAACCCCGGGCGCTCGAACCCGCCACGGAGCGACGCGAACAGGCCGCCGCCGGTCAGACCGGCGAGCGACCGGAACGGGGCCGTCGCCAGGAGCGCGAGCGCTCCGGGGAGGGCGGTGACCGACCGCCCGACTATCCTGCCGACGGGGCCCAGCCCGGCCGTGACGCCGCTCCCGACGCCCCGGACCACCGTCCCGACTCCGGTCGCGACCCGGGCGAGGGCGGCCCCACCGGTGAGCAGGACGGTGGCCGTGACCTGCGGAATCCGCTGGACGACGCCCGCGAACGGGAGCGGGACGCGTCCCAGCCACGGGAGCCTGACGTCCGTCCCGCCGTAGCCGTCGCCCGACCGGACCAGCACCACGCCGACGTACCCGACGGCCAGCACGCCGAGCAGTCCGAGCAGTGTCGGGAGGAAAGAGAGGTCCGGCAGGCCGCCCCCGCCGCCGTCCGCGTCGGGCGGCGGCGCTGCGGTCTGCGTCGCTGTCGGCGTGGGTGTCGGCGTCGGCGTCGGTGTGTCTGGCGCCGGTGTCGGCGTCGGTGCCGGCGTCGACCCCTCGACGGGGGTCTGTTGCTGGAGTTCCACGTCCAGCGCGGCGGGGAACAGCGCCGTCGCGTAGATGACGGCACCGGCACAGAGGAGGGCCAGAGCGGCGCGGATGAGGCTGGAGGGCACTACCGTTCGTTTCTTGCCAACCAATCTAAAGTATTGTCCTTGGTCAGACGGATTCTTGAGCCACCAGAAGGACTTTGACGCGTTGACAGCAATCTCACACACGCCCTATGCGGAGACTCACCCGCCGAATCCTCCTGACCCTCGCGCTGCTGCTCGCCGTCGACGTCGCCGTCGTCGCGACGGGCGCGTACCTCCTGACGCCGTGGCTCTCGCCGGTCCGTGACGCCGTCGCGGCGGCACTCCCGGTCGGCGCCGACCTCGCGTGGTGGGTCGCCGTCGTCGCGCCCGCTCTCGTCGTGTTCGTCTGGGCGCAGTTGCGGTACACCCGCGCGCAGTCCCTCTCCGCGGCCGACGCGCGCGAGGTCTCAAGCGAAGAGTTCCCCGACCTCCACGACCGGGTCCAACGGCTCTGTCAGCAGGCCGACGTCACGATGCCGACGCTCGCCGTGGCCGACAGCGACGTCCCGAACAGCTTTGCCGTCGGGACCCTCGGGAGCGCCACCGTCGTCGTCAGCGAGGGGTTGCTCGCGACCCTCGACGGCGACGAACTCGACGCCGTTCTCGCCCACGAGCTGATGCACGTCTCGAACCGCGACGCGACCGTGATGACGCTGGCGAACTTCCTGCCGGCGCTGACCAACGGGGAGTACGGCCCGCTCGACGACCTGCTGCCGGGGGCACGGGGGAGCAGACTCCTCGCCGGGGCGGTCGGCGTCGCCCTCGCCTACGTCCTCAGTGCCCGCTTCCTCTCCGCGCCGTTCGGGTCCGTCTCCTTCACCGCCGGGTTCCTGGTCGTGTTCGGTCTGACGGTCGTCGTCGGGGGTATCCTGCTCGGTGTGTTCACCGCGCCCGTGGTCGTGCTCGCACGCTCGCTCTCGCGTGCGCGAGAGTACACCGCCGACCGGAGCGCCGCGAGGCTCACCGGGAAGCCGTCGGCGCTGGTCGGCGCACTCCGGACCCTCGACGCCGACGCGACGCCGACCCCCGAGACGGACAAGCGCCGTGCCTACGACGGCGTCAGGGGGCTCTGTTTCCTCCCGTACGGGTTCGACGACGCCGGTGCCGACGAGTTCCACCTCGAGACGCGCTCGCACCCGCCGACGGCCGAGCGCATCGAACGGCTCGGCGACCTGCTCGGCGACCGCTGACTCACTCGTCGTCCGCGACGCTGGGGTGCATCGTGGGTTCGCCGGGCATCGGTTCCTCGAAGTACCGCTGCATCATCTCCAGGGACTCCTGTTCCCGGCGCTCGCGCTCCGCCTCGTCTATCTCCTCACAGCCCGGTGGCACCTCGCGGTCCCGGTCGGTGAAGTAGCCCTCCGGCGCGGTCCAGTCGTGGTAGAAGTCCACGTCGCTGTCCTCGATGAGGGTGAGGCCGACCTGTGCGCCGTGTCCGGCGGCGACGATGGTCTGGTGGTGTTGCTCGGCCAGTCGGCCCGCCGCGTAGAGGCCGTCGACGGCGGTCCGGCCACAGTCGTCGACGCCGACGAACTCCTTGGTCCCGCGGTCCACGAGGTCGACGTCGAGGCCGTCGAGGTACGTGGCGTCGGCCCACGAGGCCGCGACGACGTAGTCGGACTCGAACGTCTCCCCGTTCTCGACGGTCGTCTCGAACCCGTCGTCGGTCTCCGTGACGCGCTGGACGCGCCCGTCCACGAACCACGCCCCCGCTCGCCGGGTCTGTGCGCGGATGAGTTCCAGCAGGAGCCGCGGGTTGACGCCCGCCGGGAAGCCGGGGTAGTTCTCCAGATGGGCGTTGCGGTTCAGGATGGACTCGCCCGTCGAGACGATACGCGTCGAGATACCGGCGCGTGCCGTGTATATCGCCGCCGAGAGGCCGGCGACGCCGCCGCCGACCACGACGACGGACTCAGGTTCGTCGGACATACGCGGCGGTTGCCGGGCCCGCAACAGAAACCTGCCGGTTCGCTGTGGCTGTGCTCGCGTGCCGAAAATCGGCGCTACGACCCCTCTATCTCCCGAATCGAATGCTGGCACTACCCGAAGCCTCATAATGATTCACCTACTAGAGGGGGCGTAATGACCGACACCGTCGACGAGGTCGACCTGCCATACGACGAGGACGCCTCACAGCAGAAGAAGATAGAGGCGTTGCAGGAGCGGCTCGAGGTGCTCGAAGCACAGAACGAGGAGATGCGCGACAAGCTGCTGGACGCCAACGCCGAGAACAACAAGTACCAGCAGAAGCTCGAACGGCTGACCCACGAGAACAAGAAGCTCAAGCAGTCGCCACTGTTCGTCGCCACGGTGCAGGAACTCAGCGACGACGGCGTCATCATCAAACAGCACGGCAACAACCAGGAGGCGCTCACCGAGGTCACCGACGAGATGCGCGACGACCTCGAACCCGACGACCGCGTCGCGGTCAACAACTCTCTCTCTATCGTCAAGCAGCTCGACAACGAGACCGACGTGCGTGCCCGCGTGATGCAGGTCGACCAGTCGCCCGACGTCACCTTCGCCGACATCGGCGGCATCCAGGAACAGATGGAAGAGGTCCGCGAGACGGTCGAGATGCCGCTCGTCAGTCCCGAGATGTTCGAGGACGTGGGCATCGACCCGCCGAGCGGCGTCCTGCTGCACGGGCCGCCCGGGACGGGCAAGACGATGCTGGCGAAGGCCGTCGCCAACGAGACCGACGCCACGTTCATCAAGATGGCCGGCTCCGAACTGGTCCACAAGTTCATCGGCGAGGGCGCGAAACTCGTCCGCGACCTGTTCGAACTCGCCCGCCAGGAGGAGCCCGCCGTGGTGTTCATCGACGAGATAGACGCCATCGCGGCCAAACGGACCGAGTCGAAGACCAGCGGGGACGCCGAGGTCCAGCGGACGATGATGCAGTTGCTCTCGGAGATGGACGGGTTCGACGACCGGGGCGAGATCCGCATCATCGCCGCCACGAACCGCTTCGACATGCTCGACCGCGCCATCCTCCGGCCCGGCCGGTTCGACCGCCTCATCGAGGTGCCCAAGCCCGACTTCGAGGGGCGCAAGCAGATATTCGAGATCCACACCCGCGGCATGAACGTCGCCGACGACGTCGACTTCGAGGCCCTCGCCGAGGACGTCGAAGAGGCCTCCGGTGCCGACGTGAAGGCCATCTGCACCGAGGCCGGGATGTTCGCCATCCGCGACGACCGCACCGAGGTCACGATGGACGACTTCCTCGACGCCTGGGAGAAGATCCAGCAGGAGGAGACCGAGGACGAGGACGTCTCCCGGACCTTCGCCTGACCCCGCCGGCCACAGACGGCGGTTCGCACGGGCTTTCAGAACACAGAAACCCCTCGCTTCCTCACGTACCAGTATGGCCGTCGCAGACAGACTCCAGTCGCGCGCCCGCACGTCCCCGAGACGCGTCACCGCCGCCATCTCCGTCGTCGGCTACGCGCTCGTGTTGGGGACCTTCGGAGGAGTGGTGCCGTTCCCCAGTATCAGCGACCAGACCGTCATCCTCCTCTCGGACGCCATCGCCGTCGTCAACGCCGCCGCGTTGACAGCCATCGTCGCCGGCGTCTACTTCATCAAGACCGACCAGGTTCGCAGGCACCGGGCCGCGATGCTGACGGCCTTCGGCCTCATCCTCGCCTTCCTCGCGATGTACCTGCTGAAGGTCGGCGGCGGCTTCGAGAAGTCGATCCAGGTCGAGGGACCGGTCTACTGGGCCTATCTCGTGATGCTGGCCGTCCACATCCTCCTGTCGGCCGTCTCCGTCCCCGTCGTGGTCCACGCCGTCGTCCTCGGCCTCTCGCATTCCGTCGCCGAGCTGCGCGAGTCGGCCCACGCCCGGGTCGGTCGCGTCGCCGTCGCCGCGTGGGGCCTGAGCCTCTTCCTCGGTCTGGTGACCTACGTGATGTTGAACCACGTCTACGGCTGGGTGCCCCGTGGCGGCGAAGCGGCACTGCTGTTGGCCGTCGCGGGACCGACGCTCCCGGAACTGCGCGAGTAGGCGAAAGAAGGGGTTCTCGAAGCCGGTTCGCAGGCCGTTCGCGCGCTTACTCCAGCGGCGTGAACGGCACCGTGGCCAGCGTCTCCGCGTCGTAGTCGAGCGCCTCGCTCTGGTCGACGCCCGCCGGCGTCAGGCAGTCGATGATGCGGGTCGCGTTGTCGCCGGCCCCGCTCTTGGCGCCGCCGAAGGTGTAGTCACCGGGCTCGCCTTCCTGCACGTTGCGGAAGGAACCGAAGTTCTCGGAGCCGACGACCGGTGCGACCGACACCGACGAGATGTCGATACCGCCCAGCGCGCTCTTGTCGACCGAGAGGATGACCGAGTTGCGGTCGAAGTCGACGAGCTTCCGGGGCGACCCCGTCTGGGTGCCGGTCGCGTCGACAACGCCGCCACCGAACCCGCTGGCGGCGACTCGGTAGTCCCACTCGCTGCCGAAGTTCGCGGTGACGTTCAGGTCGCCCAGTTCGGTCGTCCGGCCGCCCTCGCGGGACGGGTCGCTGAGGTACAGGACGAAGTAGTGCGGCGAGAAGTCCCCGCCGAAGGCGTCGTAGAGGTTCGCGACCTCGAACGAGAACAGGTACGCCGAGTCGTCCTCGTAGACGCTGAACGACCGGAGGTCGAACGCGCCGTCCTCGAACGCGCCGTTGGTCGGGTAGACGTACCCGCCCGGGCCGTAGTCGTCGCCGCTCGGGTCGGTGAAGGTGGCGACGAGCTCGCCGGGGCGAATCTCCACGGTCTGCCGGGCCAGTATCGTCCCGTCGTCGGGGTCACGGAGCGCCACGTCGTAGGTCCCTCGCGAGGAGATGGTGTAGCCGAACCGGAACGTCTCGTCGGTCGCCCCGGGGCTGAGACGGACGTTCTCCGTCGAGACCACGTCGCCGTCGACGAGTATCTCCACGGTGCGCCCGCCGACGAACTCGCTGTCGTTCGACCCGGTGGCCGTGATGAACGGGTCGTCGAGCGACGCGCTCTCCTCGATGGCGAACGTGAGGTCCTGTTCCGGGCGTTCGTACTCGGTGAGGCGGTTGATCTCTCGCCCTTCGGCGGGGCGGAGCCTGACCGCCGTCCCGCCGCTGCGGGCCATCGACGCGAGGAGGGTCGTACTCGGGTCGACGACGGCCTCGTCGATGCGGACGTACGTCGGGTCGGCGTCGACGTCCGCACGGGCTCCGTCAGAGTAGATCTCGGCGACGTACTTCCGGCCCTGCGGGCCGTTGCCGGCGGCGTTCCCGCGTCCCTCCCCGCTCCCTTCGTTGAGGAAGTCGAGGGGAACGTCGACCGCGCGGCCGCCCTCGTCGGACATCGCGCCGAGGTACCAGACGTCGCCCTTCCGCCGGGCGGTCACGGAGTAGTCGCCGATCTCGCCGTCGACGGCGACGGTGTCGTCCCAGCCGCCCGCGGGCACGTCCTCGATGAACCCGAACTCGGGCTCGGCGGCGACGTTCTCGTTCGCGACGTGGCTCTCGTCGAGGTCGGTGTACTCGGCCGGGAACGGGGCGCTCGCCCCCTGTTCAGTGACGCCGACGGTGTTGACGTTCAGCCCGCCGACGTCGCCGCTCTCGAAGTTCCCCTCCGAGTCGACGCTGTACTCGATGCCGAGGCCGACCGTGTTGTCGCCTTCGTCGAGCTCGACGTCGACGGCGTGTACCTGCCAGTCGTCCCAGTACTCCGTGAACGAGGGTTCGACCGTCCGTGTCGTCCCGTTCACGTCGAGCGTGAACTGCGGGTTGCCGTTGTCGACGACGCGCCCGGCGTTCTCCTCGCCGTCGCTGGCGTACCGGACGTGGAGCGTGTAGGTGCCGGCGCTCGGAACGTCGGTGACAGTGAACGACACCGACGCGCCCGAGGGCTCCCGGTTGGGGTCCAGCGGCACGTAGTTCGTCCCGAACGCGTCCCGCCAGTCGTCGGCCGTGATGGCCCCCTCGCTCAGGGTGCCGGCGGCCGCCTGGACGAACTCGCCGACCCCGAGTTCGTCGTTGATGTACGCCTCGACCCGGTCGGCGGCCATCTGGATGCCCGCGTTGTACGTGGGGTACATCGCGAGCTGCTTCGCTCGCGTGGTCTGTACCTGACCGCCGGTGTCGTCGTTGAACGTGATGTCGAAGATGCCGGGCTGGAAACTGGTCGGCCCCGCGAGCATCCGCGTGTAGGGGAGCGTGACGTGATGGTCGCGGCCGACGCTCGACCCGAGCGCTCCGAACCCGTCGTACTCCTGGGCTTTGACGACCTCACGGGCGGCGACGTTGGGGTAGGTCCGGCGCTCGCCGGTGGGCTTGATGCCCTCGTGAATCTCCAGCAGTTGGCGTTCGCCCGCCGCCTCCCGGATGACGGTGCGGTGGTGGTTGACCGCCAGCTGGCAGTGCTGGTTGTGCGTCGCCGTGGTCCCGTCACCCTCGAATCCAAGCCCGGGGTCGGAGACGTAGCCGTTCTTGATAGAGCGGATGCCCTGCCCCTCGTAGCCGTCGAAGACGTCCTCGTTCAGGATCTCGTCCTCGTAGTTCGGGATGTTGCCGGCCGTCTCGTTGTGGATGGTCATCTCCACCGACGACGAGAGGATCGCGCCGTAGTCGGTCACCTCCGGCACGTCGAAGTCGGGGTAGGAGTCGCCGACGCCCATCTCCAGTCCGGACCCGTCGCCGGGGTAGGTGTCCCAGCCCTGGTTCCACCCCTCCACCAGCACGCTGTCGATGCCGTTCTGGCTGGCGAAGTGCATGTACCGCTTCATCCGCTCGGTGCGTGCGCCGTGGATGTACCCGGCCGGGTTGTTGCCGTTGCTGGCGATTTCGTCGTCGGTCTTGTACTCCCAGTTGGCGTTGCCCGCGATCATCGTCCACCAGATGCCGATGTACGTCCGGGGAGTCAGCCAACTGGTGTCGACGCCGCCCGACCCGTCGCTGGGCAGTACCTCGTCGTTCCGGTCCTCGTTCAACAGCGGAACCAGCGACGACTCCACGAGATCACCCGGGCTGCGGCCGAACTGGATGGTCCGCCACGGCGTCGCGTTGGGCGCCGACAGCGACGCCTTGGTGTTGTCCGGGAGCGGCGCCAGCTGCGTGGTGAAGGCCGTCCCGCCACTGTCGGACTGGGGGACGATAGAGGCCGTCGAGTAGTCGTCCAGGTCGGCCTCGTGGACGCTCATGTAGGCGTTCTCGCCGGCCTTGATGGTCAGCGGCGTGTGTGCGCCCGTCCGAACCGTGTTGCCGTTCGGGCGGATGCTCCGCGTGCCGGCGTCGACGTCGCTCAGACTCGACTCCCGGTACTCCTGTTCGAAGCGCGGGTTGGTGAACTCGTTGCGGATCCACCACGCCGTGTAGTCGTCGGCGAAGTTGTACTGCGTGTTCTCCGACGCGAGGACGAGTTTCTCGCTGTTCGCTCGGAAGGACTCGTCGAAGACCACGCGGAACCCGAGGCCGTCGTCGAACACCCGGAGTTCGAGGTTCGCCGACCGGCCCGGGTCGGCCGTCTCCTCGAGGCCGAGGCGGAGATAGCTGTACTCCTCGGCGACGCTGTCGTACTGGTCCCACTCGGGGGTCCACGACTCCGTCTCGGTACCGCGCTCGCTGCCGGTGACCGTGATGCCGGCACCGCTGCTGCCGTCGGCGCCGACGCCGAACGTCGCCTGGTTCTGGAAGTCGAAACCCAGCGCCGACGGTTCGACGTAGGTCGTCCCGTCGAACGCGACGCTGTAGGTCGGTGTCCCACCAGACACGTCGACCCGTACGCCGATGCTGCCGTCGGGTGAGGTGACCGTCTGTGTGTCGCTGTCGTCGCCGTTCGTGACCTGTGCCGCCGCCTCCGCCGGCACGTCCTGCGTGTACGCGGCCGCCGCCACCAGCGACGCGACCCCGCCCAGGAACTCTCGACGACCCAGCTTGTTAAGCGATTGTTGAGATTGTCTACTAACCATTCCACAATTATACGCGAAGACGTACATCATAAATCCTACGACTGTTCACCATCTGACATCCCTGAATAATCCATTTACCTCCGCGAGAGCAGCGTTAAACAGCGAATAAACCCCGCCAGCGACGCCAAGAGCGATGCTCGTGACACCGTTTCCGCGCCACTGGTGGCAGGACTGCGGCCCTACTGACGTCGGAACACTCCGTAACGGCCCACCTGTTGAACTGGTCGGCGAGGAGGGCCAGCGCCACGGTGCGGTCGCGGGGCTACCGTGGTCGCCGCACCGGCGAACTACTCGTCGCCGATACGCTTCGGGACGTCGGAGTAGTCACCGCGGCCCCGACAGACGAGACCATAGCTGGACCGCCGGCCCAGTACGGCCACTCAGTCGGTCCGCGGGAGGAGACGGGCGCCGACGAGGAACCCGACGACCGCACACGCTGTCAGGACGGCCAGCGGGAGCAGTGGGTCGCCCGTGCCGGTCGTCGCCGCGCGCACGCCCCGCGAGAAGTACGTCAGCGGCGACAGTCCCGTCGGGAGCCACCCGGGGAGCAGCGACGGCGGGACGAACGTCTCCGAGAGGAACAGGAGGGGCAGCGCGATACCGTTGCTCGCCGAGATGACGCCGTCCTGAGAGTCGGCCAGGCTCCCGAGCATCGCGCCGACGCCGCAGAACAGCGCCACCCCGAGGACCACGAACGGGAGCAACAGCGGCGACGGCCGGATCTGAGCTCCGGTCAGCGCCACCATCAGCCCCAGCAGGACGATGCCCGCGAGGCCGATGATGACGACGTTGACGAGCGTCTGTGCGAGCAGCCACTCCGGCCGGGTCAGCGGCGTCGTCGCCAGTTTCTCGAACCGGTTGCCGTCGCGGTGTCGCGCGACCTCGCTCCCCACCCGCGAGAGCGGCGTGAACAGGACGACGACGGCGAGGTAGCCCGGCGCGTAGTACGCCGGCGGTTCGGTGAACAGGCCCCCGCCGCCGGGCCGCGTCTGGACGAGGACGCCGAAGATGACGACGATGATGAGCGGGAAGAAGAACGTGAAGAAGACCGCCGTCCGCCGGCGCAGGAACGCCAGCGCCGCCGCGCGGGACTCCGACCTGAGTCGGCCGAGCCGGCTCATCGGGCACCCCCCGCCGCTACCTCGTCGGCGCGCGGCTCCCCGCCGCTCCCGACGCCCGTGCCGGTCAGTTCGAGGTAGACGGCTTCGAGGTCCGGCTCCGTCCACGTCAGACTGTCGTAGCCGACGCCCGCGGCGTCCAGTTCGTCCACTACGTTGCCGATAGACTCCGGGCGCACGCCGTAGACGACGAGCGTGCCGTTCCGGAGTGCCGTCCGGCCGGGGTAGTCGATGGCGTCCAGCGTCCCCTCGTCGAACGTCCCCTCGACGAGGAGTTGGCTGTCGCCGCCGTGGTCCGCGATGAGCGTCTCCGGGTCGTCCAGCGCGACGAGTCGCCCCTCCGAGAGCAGGCCGACCCGGTCCGCGAGGCGCCGTGCCTCCTCCATGTAGTGCGTCGTCACGACGATGGTCACGCCGCGGTCGGCCAGTCCCTCCAGCAGGTCCCACAGCGACTGCCGGCCGGCGGGGTCGATGCCCGTCGTCGGTTCGTCCAGGAACAGCAGGTCGGGGTCGTTGATGAGCGCCGTCGCCACGCAGGTGCGGCGCTGTTGGCCCCCGGAGAGGTTCTCGTAGGCGGTGTCGGCCGTCTCCGCCAGTCCCACGTCGGCGAGCACGCGCTCGACGTCGCGCGTCTCGTCGTAGAGGCCCGCGTAGTAGGTGACGAGCTCGCGGGCGGTCAGGCGCTCGTGCGGCGCGAACGACTGCGGCAACAGCCCGATGCGGTCCCGCTCGACGGCAGTCGGCGGCTCGCCGAACAACTCGACGCGACCCTCGGCGTCCGTCGTCCCGGTCAGCGCCCTGACCAGTGTCGTCTTCCCCGCGCCGTTCGGCCCGACCAGTGCGAGCACCTCCCCCGCCGTCGCCGAGAGCGACACGCCGTCGAGTGCGACGGTGTCGCCGTACGCCCGGCGGACGTCCTCGGCGACCAGTACCTCGTCCATGTCTCCCCGTCGGGTACCCCCGCCGAAAGCCGTTCCGCTCTGGCCGCGGTTACAGTCGCTCCCGCACCCGCCGGACGATGTCGTCGACGTCGTAGTCGTCCTCGTCCTTGTCGTACACCGTCTCGCCGTCGACGTCGACGCGGAACACGCCGTGGTCGCCCATGACGAGACTCAGCCGGTCCAACTCACCCTCGACCCCGTTCAGGATGGCTCGCTCCACGTCGAGCGCGCGCTCGCGGAACCCACACGGGACGCAGTACTCGATTTCGACTGCTGGCATACCCGACGGTTGTGCCCCGCCGGGTAAAACTGCTGGCACCTACCGGCTGATTGGGCGCCAGTACAGCAGCGCGATGGAGACGAGATACACCACCGTCGCCGCGCCGTAGGACTGGGGAATCAACTGCCCGACGGCGGCGGCCGTCCCGCCGAGGACGCTGGACAACGTCGGCACGAGTATCCCGAGGACACAGGAGACACAGGAGAACAGCCCCGTGAGGCTCCCCAGCGAGATGCCGGCGGTGTCGAGGACCATCACGTAGACGAGATAGGACAGCGCGCCGTAGCCGGCCAGTTTGTACGGGATGAG
This sequence comes from Haloarcula sp. MBLA0163, assembly GCF_055632435.1. Lineage (NCBI taxonomy): Archaea > Methanobacteriati > Methanobacteriota > Halobacteria > Halobacteriales > Haloarculaceae > Haloarcula > Haloarcula sp. MBLA0163. The sequence goes on along the minus strand of NZ_CM145745.1, from coordinate 1,852,678 downwards.
CGTCACCGAGACGACGTTCCCGAAGTACGCGACCATCGGGTTCCACCCCGGCGGGAGATAGAGGAGGTTGAACTGGACGTACGACTGTATCTCGGGGGACCCCGGCCGGACGATGCCGCCGATGCCCGCCAGCACGAGGAAGTACAGGACGCCGACGACGAGTGCCCGCCGGCGCTGTTTCGTCGGCACCGGTGGCGGCGTCGTCGTCAGGACGGCCAGCAGCGCGACGTTAATCCAGACCAGCGGGTAGACGTACTGGAACACGCCCTGCCACGACGTCGCGCTCGTGCCGCCGAAGAAGACGTGGAGCGCGACCAGTAGGAGTTCGGTGTTGAGGACCAACGCCGCGTACACCATCGTCTCGCGGTCGAGGGAGAGGTCCGGACGGCGGGTGATGGTGCTCATAGGACGAGGGCGTCGACGACGATGGCCAGCAGGAGCGTGCCGAGGTAGGCGTTCGAGGCGTGGAACGCGCGGAACGCGGCCGCCTCGGTCTGTTCGCGGTGGAGCGCCACGACGGCCCAGAGGAAGACGGCGCCCAGCGCCGCCGACGTGAGCGCGTACAGCCACCCGAGCGCGGTCAGCGACGCCAGCACGCCCGAGGCGACGAGCGTCGCGCCGAGGTAGTAGACGATGTGCTTGCGCGTCTCGGTCTCGCCGCGGACGACGGGCATCATCGGGAACCCGCCGGCCTCGTAGTCGTCCTTGTACGCGAGCGCGAGGTTGTAGAAGTGCGCGGGCGTCCACAGGAAGATGACACCGGCGAGCGCCAGTCCGGGCAGTCCGATGGTCCCGTCGACGGCGGCCCAGCCGATGAGCGCGGGGAGCGCGCCCGCGGCCCCACCGATGACCGTGTTCTGGACGGTGTTGGGCTTCAGGACGAGCGTGTAGATGACGCTGTAGAACAGGATGGCGGTCAGACCGAGCGCCGCCGCGAGGACGTTCACCTGCCAGAACAGCGCCAGCGCGGCCACGGTCAGCGCGCCGCCGAACGTCAGCGCGTTCCGGACCGGAATCTGGTGGGTCGCGATGGGACGGTCGGAGGTCCGGTCCATCCGCTTGTCGATGTCGCGTTCGAGGACGTGGTTGAAGGTGCCCGACGCGCCGATGGCGAGGACGCCGCCGCCCAGCGTCAGCAGCACCGTCCGGACGGTGAGAGACGGGCCGGCCGCCAGTGCCATCCCCGCGGCGGCGACCAGACACAGGAGCCACATCAGCCGCGGTTTCATCAGCCGGAAGTACGCGAACGCAGTGCCGACCAGTCGGTCCCGCGCCGAGAGCTCCGGCGTCGGGGCCGGCTCCTCACCGTCCTCGGGCATCGGGGCCGGAGAGAGGTCGTCGACCGGGTCCTCGTCGTCGCTCCCCGTCTCCGCCTCGAGGTGCCACGCGAGCGCGAGGACGAAGGCGGTGAAGATAGCCATCCCGGTCGCGAGGTGCGCGCTGGGGAGCTGGCCCGCGGCACCGGTCGTCGCGACGAACGCGCCCAGCGCGACCTGTACCGGGTAGAGCCCGAGGCCCGTCAGGAGCGCCGCCTTGACGCGCCGGCGCTTCGCCGTCCTGAGGCCGAGACCGACCGTCACCAGCGTGAGCACGCCGACGACGGCGGCGGTCAGCCTGTGGCCGCGGGCGATCAGCAGGTCGGGGTTCGAGAGCGTGACCGGCCCCTGACACAGCGGCCACGTGGTACACGCGGCCACCGCGTCGGTGATGGCGGCCGTCGCGCCGGCGATGACGAGCAGATAGACGCCGACGGCCGTGGCGGCCAACAGACCCGAGAACGTCCTGCTCTCTGCCATTGGTGTAGCCTTCGGCGGCGGACACTTAGAGTCCTCGCTTTCGGCCCCGCACGCACGCCACCAGACCCAACATATAGAGGGGCGACGGACGGCTTCGGCGACGTCCGCCGACTGACCCGTGAGTCGGAGACGGGGACGGGGGCAGGGCAAGACAGCAGTTATTTATCCCCGAAATCCTAAGCCGCGCACATGACTCGGAGACGCGCCGGTCTGGTCGCTCTGTTCGGCGCCGCGTTCCTCGCGCTCGCCGCCGAACCGGTCGCAGCACAGCCGTCCGCCTCGACGACGGTACGACAGATTTGGGACCTGAACCTGAACCTGCTCTACGTCGCCATCCCGATCACGGTACTGGTCGAGGGGATCCTCATCTACACCGTCTGGCGGTTCCGCAACCAGGAGGAACCGCTCCCGACGATGGAGAACCGTCGCCTCGAGATCACGTGGACGATCGCGACGGCCATCATCCTCCTGTTCGTCGGCGTCGCGTCGTACCAGGTGATGGCGAGCCCGTACGTCACAGCCGAGGCGGGCGACCAGGCGGCGCTCCAACAGGAGAACCCGGAACGCATCGAGGTGCAGGCGTACCGGTACGGCTGGTCGTTCTACTACAACGGTTCGAGCTTCGGCCAGCCCGCGGAGGCGACGTCGACCGGGACGCTCCGGCTCCCGGCAGACAGGGAGGTGGTGTTACGGGTCACGTCGCGCGACTGGCTCCACGCCTTCCACGTGCCCAGCCTCGGCCTGAAGGCCGACGCGTTCCCCGGCCAGTACAACCGCCTGCGGACCGTCCCGACCGAACCGGGCACCTACCAGCTCTACTGTGCGGAGTACTGTGGCTCCGGCCACTCGAAGATGCTCGGCACCGTGCAGGTGATGCCACAGGACGAGTACGACCAGTGGATAGCCGAACAGCAGTCGGGCGGGCAGCAGAACCAGACCAGTAACTGATTCTCCCGGCGCCGGTACTTCGGCGCAACTGTTAGGCGGTGATGGCGACTGTGTCCGGTATGGATTACTTCGAGGACCTGACCGTCGGTGAGACGGACCAGTTTGGCGCCTACGAGGTCACGCGAGCGGAGATCACGACGTTCGCCGGCAAGTACGACCCGCAGCCGTTCCACACGGACGCGGCGGCCGCAGCGGACTCCATGTTCGGTGGCCTCGTCGCCAGCGGGTGGCACACGGCCGCGATGACGATGCGGCTCCTCGTCGACCACCAGCTGTCCGGGTCCGGTGCGATGGGCGCCCTCGGCGTCGACTCGCTGCGCTGGCCGACGCCGGTCCGCCCGGGCGATACGCTCTCCGTCGAGACCGAGATCGTCGAGAAGGAGCCGCTGGACGACGACCGGGGACGGGTCGCAACCGAGGTGACCACGACCACGCAGGCGGACGAGACGGTGCTCTCGATGGTCGGACAGGTGCTCTGGCGTCGCCGCTAGTCGCCAGTGACCGACTGTGTGCTCCCGTTCCCGGTGGCGAGCAGTCGCTCGCCGTCGCCCGTGACCCTGTAGACGGGCTCCGGCGAGACGCGTTCGACGAGGTCCCGTTCTGCGAGCTCCTCGAACCGGGTCCGCGGGGCGTCGACCGAGAGCCGACACCGGGTGGCGGCGACGGTCGGCGCGGTCGGTCCGACCGCTTCGAGAGTCCGTAGCAGCACCCGGTCGACCTGGGCCGACGAGTCTCCAGTTGGTTGTTGCATGGTAACGTCTAGCACACAAAATCGGCGCCGGCGACTTAAACGTACCGGCGAAGCAGAAGAACGGCGCCCGACTATCCGCAGACGTTCGCGGTCGCGTAGACGTCGCCCTGTTCCGTGACGTTGATACCGACGCCCATCCGCTGGGCGTTCTGGTAGGTCAGGCGGTCGCGGTACGGTTGCGTCTCGAACCAGTTATCGACGATCGCCTTCGCGACTTCGCGCTCGCCGCCGTTGAACCGTTCCTGACCGTCCTCCGTGTAGACGTGTCCGGCGACGGTCTTCCCGATGGCCTCGAAGTTAGCGCCGTCCGGATACCGGATGTAGGACTTCCCCGCCGCCTGGAACTTACAGGACTCGTAGAGGTCGTTCCGGCGATACCGGTCGGCGCTGTCGACGCCGTCTATCTCGTGGAGCGTCTGTCCCTCCTGTGCCATCGCGACGCTGTGTCCGCGGGCCATCGACGAGAGCTGGGTCGCGGTCGTTCCGCTGGCTGACATCGGGTCGAGCTTCCGGTTCGCGCGGCGCTCGTTGACGAACTCGACCACGAACCGCTCTATCTCCGCCTCGTCGTAGTACTGTGCCGGGACGTACGGTTCGCGCTCGGTCGGTTGGGCTGTGGCCGTCTCGACCGGCGTCGCCGTCACCGTCGCGGTCCCGGTCGCGGGCGTCTCGGTCGTCGGCGTCGACGTCCCGGTGTCCCCGTCCCCGCCGTCGCCACCGCCCCCGTCGGCCGTCTCGGTCTGCCCCCCGGGGTCCTCTGGCGCGGCGGCCGGGCCGCCTATCTGCATCCCGACGACGACGCCGACGCTGAGCGCGGCGACGAGCACCACGACCGAGATACCCAGGAGTGATTTATTAACCATGGTATCCATTCAGACTCCAGTTGGTAATGTAAGTTTCCCACTAACGCACCGTCGTCCCGCTCCCGGGCGGTGTTCGCCCCGACGTTGCACGGGGCGGCCGTCGGAAAGGCACATAAGCCCGCGGGGGCCAGTCCCGGTATGGTCGAGAACGTCATCTGGCCGGCAGCGTTCGACGCGGAGTGCTCCCGAAGCGACGGGCGTCGGGTCCCCCGTGACCTCGCCATCACGGACCCCACGGTCGACGAGATAGCCAAGGCCGTCCAGCAGGTCGGCTACGACGCGGTCATAGAGCGCGACAAGACGTACCCGCGGGAGTACGAGCAGCGCGGGCGCGTGGTCGTGAAGAACGCGGACGACGCGACGAAGACGGACCTCCTCGGCGCGGTGGCCGCGTACATGCAGGCCCTCCGCGAATGAAGCGCGTGGGGTCCGTCGTCAGAACTGCACAGGGGTTGGCCATCGTCCGGTCGCCCGACGACGGCCACGCCGCCCTCGGGACGGCGCTCGTCGACGAGGAGCTGCGGACGGTCGGCGACGTGGTCGACGTGTTCGGCCCCGTAGACAGACCCTACATGGCCGTCTCGCCCGCAGACGGTGTCCACCTCCCTGCCCTCGTCGGCGCGGCGCTGTACGCTCGCTGACCGGCCGGCCGGCGTGCGTCTCCGTAACGCTCAAACCCGGCCCTGTCGGAGGTTGTCGCATGGATAGGCGCTGGCGTGTCGTCGCTGGATGCGGGCTCATCGGACTCATCTTCCTGTTCGTCCAGTTGGGCGCCCTGGCACTGGTCGACCCGTTCAAGTCCGCCGGATACCAGGCGGTCGAGGACCCCTCCGACCCGACGAACAGTCTCCTCTACATCGCCGGTATCCTCGTGGCGACGGCCGTGATGTTGCTGGCGTTTCGCTACGACGCCGACACCCTGATCCGCGGGCTCATCGTGTTCTCCGGAGCCTGGCTCTCGCTGTACGTCTTCCGGGTCCTGATTCCGCCGGTCGTCGTCGCCGGGGGCGTCAACGTCCTCGCGGTCGGGCTGGCGGCGCTGCTCGGCCTCGGACTGCTCGTCCACCCCGAGTGGTACGTCATCGACGCAGCGGGGGCGGTGATGGGTGCCGCGGGCGCCGGGTTGTTCGGCATCAGCTTCGGAATCCTCCCGGCGCTGGTCCTGCTCTCGGTTCTGGCCGTCTACGACGCCATCAGCGTCTACGGCACCGAACACATGCTCACGCTGGCGTCCGGTGTGATGGACCTCAAGGTGCCGGTCGTCCTCGTCATCCCGCTCTCGCTCTCGTACTCGTTCCTCGACGCGACGACGCCGGACCCGACGGGCGAGGACGCGGCTGCCGACGGCGGTGCCGGCGGCGACGACACCGAGGAACCCGACGGGGCGGCCGACGCCGGCCCGCTGGACCGCGACGCGCTGTTCATCGGCCTCGGTGACGCCGTCATCCCGACGGTACTGGTGGCGAGTGCCGCCTTCTTCGCACCGGCGACGGTCGAGACGGTGCTGGGGGTCCCACTCCCGGCCCTGACGGCGATGGTCGGCACGTTCGCCGGACTGGTGGTGCTCCTCTGGATGGTCCTCAAAGGCAGGGCTCACGCCGGCCTCCCGCTGCTCAACGGCGGGACGATCGCCGGCTACGTCATCGGGTCGCTCGCCGCGGGCATCACGCTCGTCGAGACGCTCGGTCTCGCGCCGTACCTCGGTTAGTCCATCGCTCTGCTCGCGGGCGCGAACGGGATCTCCTCGCCGACGCCGGCCTCCCGGGCGCGGTCGTACAGCATCTTCCCGGCGGCCACCGTCTCGATAGCCGTCCCGCCCGAGTCGAAGACGGTGATGTCCTCCGGGGACTCTCGGCCCGGCGCCTCGCCGACGAGCACCTCGCCCAGTTCGGCGTGGACGTCGTCCTCGTCGACGACGCCCTCCTCCATCGCGTGGATGAACGAGCCGGCGTCCTGAGTCACGCGGGCGCGTAGGTCGGCCACGTACGTCGCACGCTCGATCGTCGTCGTGTCGAGTTCGCGCTTCGCGGGGTTGTACTGTCCCATCGCAGTGACGTGTGTCCCGGGTTCGAGGACCTCGCCGTCGAACACCGGTTCGCTGGCGTTCGTCGCCGTCACGACGACGTCGGCCCCCTCGACGGCGGCGGCCGAGGAGGCGACGGCCGCCACGGTGGCGTCCAGCGTCTCGTTCATCTCGGCGGCGAACGCCTCCCGGTGTTCCTGTGTCGGCGAGTAGACCTCGACGCGTTCCAGGTCCCGGACGCACGCGGCCGCTCTGACCTGTCCCTTGGCCTGCGTTCCGCTCCCGATGACCGCGAGGTCGGTGGCGTCGGCCCGCGCGAGGGCGTCCAGACCGACGGCACCCGCCGCGCCGGTCTTCAGTGGGTTCATGCTCGCGCCGTCGAGCAGTGCCAGCGGTTCGCCGGACGCGGCGTCGAACAGCGGGAGTGCGAAGTGGGCGTCCTGGCCCTCGAACCCGGCGGCGTAGGTGTAGCCACCCATGGCACCGATCTCCGGGAGGATGGCGAGATACCCCGTGAGCATCCCCGCCGGGGCGTCGCTGAACAGCGTCGTCCGCGGTTTCGCCGGGGCGCCGTGGCCCCGTTCTCTGTACCCCTCCCGGACGGGCTGGACGTACGCGTCCGGGTCCGCGAGGTCGGCTATCTCGTCGCTCGTGAGGAACAGCGCTGTCGCGTCGGTCGACATGGGTGCGTCTTCGGCCGACCGGTCCTTAACCTCGGTGGCGAGTCGCGGAGACAGCAGGAGAAACGGTGACGGGTACGTGGTCTCAGTCCGCCGTCTGGACGGGGTCCGACTGTGCGGGGGCGTCGGTCGGAACCGGGTCGACCGGCGCGCGGACGAACATCGCGTGGCCGATGAGGCCGACGGCCACGACCGATGCCATCGGAATCGCCGTCGTCAGAGCGAAGCCGGCGACCGAGAGGACACCGGTGATTCCAGCCATAGCGAGCGGGATGAGCCCCAGAACGACGTCGTAGTAACCCGTCATAAGTGTGAATTATACTTTGCGCTATGGGTACATAAGTGTTTCCCGTAAACACTGCATAGTATTCTATATAGGCATCTGGTAGATTGCACAGTAAGTTTAGAGATAACACTTGTAACTTATGAGAATACATACCGACGAATTTTGCTGTTAGAGGTTGTCTACCGAGGGTTTAGGCTCACACAGTAGGTGCCGTGTGGGCCGTCAGCCGAAGTGTCGGTGAGAATTTACTTCCGCCACATCAGCGAGGACGCACCGTGACATCTAGCGAGCATACTACCCTTCCCCATAGTGTGGCGGATACGGTGCCAGACTGAGCGAGTTCGTCGGACCGACTCGTTCGACACCATCCTCTGCGTGCGATTTTCAGTCTCTGAGAACTGGTTTTGCCCGTGATTAACCGCCGAGCCGCCTAGTTTTACTGAGTGATAACTGGGGGATAGTCCTTATTAACAACGACGAAATATCCCGTTTTGACAGCAGTGAGGCGGGCGGCGCCGACTGCCATCAGGACCATGAGCACGAACGCCACGGACAACACGAGCGAGGCCGGGACGGACGAATCGGCACGGCGATACGCCGAGCTGAACATCGGTGACGAGGAGTTCGTCATCTACGACCGAGAGAACCATCAGGCGTGGATTCAGTCCACACTCTCGCTCGACGTAGACCAACTCAGGTAACCGCGGCCCGACACTCGGCTTGCCGACGGTGTGTCGGCCGAGGGCGGGGAGAACCCGACGCCGCTTGACTTAATACGCTATTTTCACTCCGAGAGGAGCACCGTCGCCACCGCTCGCCAGAGACAGAGGAGCGTGCCGCCGACGACGACGGAGACGACGGCGAAGGTGAGCGCCGCGTCGCCGTGGAAGTACGCCGTCGCACGCAGGGCCTGAGCGACGACGACGGCGAGGACCCAGCTCACGAGCGTGACGCTCAGAGCCCGCTTGAGGCCAACGGTGGCGTCGCTGGCGTACAGCCCTGTGAGCCCGGCCACGAGGACCCACCCGACGAGAAACGGTGCCAGCGTCCCCGCGACGCGACCCACGTCGACGAACGGGTTGTAGCCGTGCGTGTACTCGCCGACGGCGACGAACAGGAGTATCGCGGCGACGTCGCCGGCCGCCAGTGTCGCCGACGCGGCCGACAGTTCGATGCGACCCCGACCGACCGTCGAGACGCTCATGGGCGGTCTTCGGCCCCGGGTCACTTTGCTCTCTCGCTTTCCTCGACACCGACGAGCGTGTACCCGAAGCCACGTTCGACTACTTCCGGGGCCAGTCCGGCCGACGTCAGTCGCGACACCAGTTCGTCGGGCGTGAAGAACGACGAGTCGAACCCGACGAGACGTTCCGCCGCGACGAGACCCCGCCCGCGGAGCGTCGTGGGGTCGAACTCCCGGACGACGAGGACCCCGCCTGGTCTGAGGACCCGCGCGGCCTCCGCGAACACCGCGTCGACCTCCGGCATGTGGTGCAGCGCGTCGACTATCAGCACCGCGTCGACGCTCTCGGCCGCGAGCGGGAGCCGACCGGCGTCACCTGCGATGGCGGCGAGCCCGTGACCGCGTGCTCGCCGGAGCATCCCGGGGGCCGCGTCGACGACGAGCCGCTCCGGCAGGTCCAGCCGTCGGATGGCCCGACCCGGACCACCGCCCACGTCGACGACACGCTCGACCTCGCGGGTCGCCAGCGCGAGTCCGCGCCGTAACTTGCTCGCTCGGGCCGGCGGCATCAGGAGGTCGTACACCGGTGCGAACCGGTCGAACGGGCCGACGTCACCGTGCATACGGTGGCGTTCACCTAGCGGTCACTAAACCGCTCCGCCGGTCGCAGGGTACTACACGCTGGGACCCGGCAGGTCCGGTATGGAGTTCGCGTTGCTCGGGTGGCCCGAGGACGGGCATCGGCTCCGCCTCGACCACGAGCGGTTCGCCTACGCCGGGAAGTTCGTGATGACGTCGACGGGGAAGGCCGTCGTCGGGGACGACGGGGTCGTCGCGGCGGCGGCGTTCGACGCGGACCGCACCGACCCCGACACGCTGTGTATCCGGTACGTCACCGTCCGGCGGGACCGGCAGGGCGACCGACTCGGCGCCCGACTCCTCCGGTTCGTCCGCGACCGGGCCGTCGAACGGGGGTACGACCGGGTCACTATCGGCGTCAACAACCCGTTCTCGTATCAGGCGGCGTACCGCGCGGGGTTCGCGTTCACTGGCGAGGAACGCGGCCTCGGCGAACTCACGCTGGAATGGCCGGGGACGCGCGACGTCGCCCGGTATCAGGCCGGCCTCGACGTGTTCCGTGACCGCGACCTCTCCGACGCCGAGGTGTCGTTCCTGGCCGAGAAACGCGACGCCGGCCCGCCCGACGTGGTCGCCAGCCCCGCCTAGACCGGGTTCGATTCGAACAGACGCGCCGCACAGTTCTCGCAGGTGACCACCGCGACGTCGTGTTCGCTACAGCACGACTGCACCGTCTCGGTGTCGAACGTGGGCGTCCCGCCACAGCGCGGGCAGGTGTCGACGAACAGGCGGAGGCCGTTCAGGACCTGGCCGCGCTGTCCGACCGAGAGGCGGTCCCAGTCGTCGTAGGTTCCACGCAGGACCGCCGCGGCGGCGACGTCGGCTTCGAACGCCGCCGGGGACTCCCACGTCCCGACGCACCGGCCGTCGACGTGGGCCCGGAAGGCGTCACCGTGGTCCTCGAATTCGACCGCCGACGCGTCGACGCCCAGGTGGTCCAGCAACGTCGCCCGGTCCGGGTCCAGGCTCTCGAGCGCCTCCCGCCACGCCTCGCCGTACCACTCGGTGAGACACAGGTCGTCGCCACAGGGTTCGAGGGCACCCACCTCGAGGAGCACGGCCTCGACGTCGAGGTCGGCCGGCGGGTCGCGACGCCCGGACCCGCTCGTCGCGGTTTTCCCGAACGACCGACGGACCCGCTCGGGGAGGTACCGCCTCGTCAGCGTCGGCGTCCCGGGGACGAGATACCCCCGCAGATAGATAGCGGCCGCCGACGGGAGCGCGACTGCCAGCGCGGCCGCCGGCGCGAGCGTCGTCGCCCCGGCCGCGACGGCGACACCGGCCGCGAGCGCCGAGAGGATCACGGCGACGAGACTGTTGACGACCGTACACGGGAGACAGCGGTTGGCCCCGGTGTACTCCGGCCGCCTGACCTTGTCGACAACTGACATACCGTGTGACGGCGTCCCACGGCCAGTTCAATCTTGCTCGTCCCGGGAGATTCAAACCGCTGTCCGCCCAACGCACGCCAATGGGAAACGCAGACCTCCGCTCGCTGGCGGCCATCGAGGACGTGTCGTTCGAGGACCTCGACGGGAGCGTCGTCGCCGTCGACGCGCACAACTGGCTCTATCGCTACCTGACGACGACGGTGAAGTTCACGAGCGACGCGAAGTACACGACCGCCGACGGCGAGGAGGTGGCGAACCTCATCGGCGTCGTGCAGGGCCTCCCGAAGTTCTTCGAACACGACCTGACGCCCGTGTTCGTCTTCGACGGCGCCGTCACCGACCTGAAAGACGACGAGGTGGCAAAGCGGCGCGAACAGCGCGAACGGTACGAGGAGGAGCTCGAAGCGGCCCGGGAGGCGGGCGACGCCACGCGCGTCGCGAAACTCGACTCCCGCACCCAGCGGCTCACCGACACCATCGTCGAGACGACGCGGGAACTGCTCGCGTTACTGGACGTCCCGGTCGTCGACGCGCCGGCCGAGGGCGAGGGACAGGCCGCCTACATGGCGCGGCAGGGTGACGTCGACTACGTGGGGACCGAGGACTACGACGCGCTGCTGTTCGGCGCGCCGTACACGCTCCGACAGCTCACCTCAAGCGGCGACCCGGAACTGATGGCCTTCGAGGCGACGCTGGAGAGACACGACCTGACGTGGGAGCAACTGGTCGACGCCGCCATCCTCATGGGCACCGACTTCAACGAGGGCGTCTCTGGCATCGGCCCCAAGACGGCGGTCAAGGAGCTCCACGAACACGGTGACCTCTACGGCGTCCTCGAGGCGCGCGGCGAGCACATCGACCACGCGGACCGTATCCGCTCGCTGTTCCTCGACCCGGCGGTCACCGACGCGTACGAGATCCCGACGGAGGTCGACCCCGACCTCGACGCTGCACGCCGGTTCGTCACCGAGGAGTGGGGGGTCGACGCCGAAGAAGTGGCTCGCGGGTTCGAACGCATCGAGGAGTCGGTCGTCCAGACGGGACTGGACCGCTGGACCTGAGGCCGGACCGCGAGGTGCGGCCGAGTCAGACGACGGATTCGACCTTCTCGACGGAGTCGAGTTTGCGGTTCCGAACCGCCTCGCCGGTCGCCGAGTCGAAGACGTGGATGGCCTCCTCCGGGAACCGGACGGCGACGTGTTCGCCCCAGTCGACGTCGCGCATCCCGTCGACGGTGGCGACGAAGGTCGCGCTGTCGCTCGAATCGAACGCCATGTGGACGGTGTTCTCGCTCCCGCGGGGTTCGACGACGTCGACGACGGCGGCGTAGTCGTGGGGGCCGGACCCGCCGTCGACGACCTCCACGTCCTCGGGGCGGATACCCAGCGTGAGGTCGGTGCGGTCGCCGAGTTCGCGGGCCGTCTCCTCTGAGAGGTCGTACTCGAAGTCGTCGGCGACCAGCGTCGAGCCCTGCCGGTCGACGTCGAAGAAGTTCATCGAGGGTTCGCCGATGAACCCCGCGACGAACATGTTGTTCGGCTCGTGGTAACACTCCAGCGGCGTCGCGGCCTGCTGGAGTTCCCCGTCGTTGAGGATGGCGATGCGGTCGGACATCGTCATCGCCTCGGTCTGGTCGTGGGTGACGTAGACGGTGGTCACGCCGAGTCGCTCCTGGAGGTGCTGGAGCTCGGTCCGCATCTCGGCCCGGAGTTTGGCGTCGAGGTTCGCCAGGGGCTCGTCCATCAGGAACACCTCGGGGTCACGGACGATGGCCCGCCCCAGCGCGACACGCTGTTGCTGCCCGCCGGAGAGCTCGCCGGGCTTGCGGTCGATGAGGTCGTCGATACCCAGCAGGTCCGTCGCCTCTTCGACCTGCTGTGCTATCTGGTCGTCGGACATGTCCGTGGACTGCTCCAGGCCGAACGCCATGTTCTCCCGCACGGTCATGTGCGGGTAGAGGGCGTAGGACTGGAACACCATCGCCACGTTTCGCTGTGCCGGCGGTTGGTCGTTGATTATCTCGCTGCCGAGCCGGATCTCGCCGCTCGTGATGTCCTCGAGCCCGGCTATCATCCGGAGCGTCGTGGACTTCCCGCAGCCGGAGGGGCCGACGACACAGAGGAACTCGCCGTCCTCGATGTCGACCGATACCTCGTCGACGGCGACGATTTCGCCCTCGTCGTCGTCGTGGAATACCTTCGTTACGTCGTCGAGTGTGAGTTGTGCCATTGTCTGGGCCTCCGTCAGGTCTCCCCCGCGACACCCTTCGCGAACTGTTCACCGAAGACGATGTACACCAGTAGCGTCGGGAGTGCTGCGACGATGGCACCAGCCATCGTGGTGTTGAACGACTGGACGACGCCGCCGGTCAGCGCGGCGAGGCGCTGGGTCGCCACCTGCGAGGACGGCTCGTTGACCAGCACCAGCGCGAACAGCAGGTCGTTGTACACCTGCGTGAACTGGTAGATGAGCGTCACCGCGAACATCGGGAGCGACAGCGGCAGGATGATGTTCTTGTAGATGCTGAACGCCGTCGCGCCGTCGAGGCGCGCGGCCTCTATCATCTCGTCGGAGATGCTCTGGTAGTACGACCGGAACAGCAGCGTACAGATGGGGATCCCGTAGGCGGCGTGGGTCACCGAGAGCTGGAACAGCTGGAGGTAGCCGTTCCGGGTCGGATACGTCCAGTTGCCACCCGTGACGAAGCCGAAGACGGTGTTGACGAACCCGTTGAGGAGGTCCGGCAGTATCTGGTACCAGAACTGCGCGAGCGGCACCAGCACCGCCTGATACGGGATGAAGATGCCGGCGATGATGAACACGACGACGCCGACCTGCCCGCGCCAGCTGATCGTCGTCAGACCGTACGCGGTGAGGCTCCCGAACAGCGCCGAGAGGATGGTGGCCGGGATGGCCATGAGCATCGAGTTGACGAGGCCGGGACGGAGCGTGTTCCACGCCGTCGTGAGCGCGTCGAGCGTGAACCCGTCGGCGCCCGGGGGCGCGAACGGCACCGTCTCGATGAACGACTGCTGTGTCTTGAACATCGTCATCACGGCCGTCTCCACCGGGAAGAGGTAGAAGACGAGGCCGAACAGGAGGACGGCGTACAGCCCGATGCGACTGTTCTCCATCTCCTGTATCCTCGACAGGGGGTTGCGACGCTCGGTACTCATAGTTCACCTCGTCGGTATTCGCTGTAGAGATACGGTCCGATGACCAGCAAGGCCAGCAGGAACAGCACGATGGCGATGGCCGACCCGTAGGCCCACCGGAGGCTGTCGAACGCCACGCGGTACATCATCGTCGCCAGGATGTCCATGTTCGCGCCCGGCTGGGACCCGCGCAGCGAGTAGATGAAGTCGAACGCCTTCAGTGCGAACACCATCAGCACGACCGACGCCGAGACGGCCGACGCCCGGAGCTGCGGGATGATGACGCGCATGTACATCCGGACGGTACTGGCGCCGTCGACCCGCGCGGCCTCGTAGTGTTCGGTCGGAATGGCACGTAGTCCGGCGAGGAACACGACCATCGCGTAGCCGCTGAACTGCCAGATGAGCGCGAAGATGACGGCGGCCAGCGCCGTCGTGTTCCACGACAGCCACTGCACCACTTCGGCGTTGACCCCGGCGGGCTTCAGGAGGGTGATGACGACCCCTTCGAGGTTGAGCAGCCGGAGCAGTTGATTGAACACGCCGTTCTTCGCGTTGTACACCCACGACCACATCGTCGCCGTCACGACGAACGACAGGGCCATCGGCAGCAGGTAGATGGTCCGGAAGGTGTTCTCGAAGCGGATGTTCTGGTCGATGAGGATGGCCACGAGGAGGCCCAGCGCCAGACAGAATATCGTGAACACCACCAGCAGCACGAGCGTGTTCTGTGTGGCCTGCCAGAACGCCCCGTCGCTGGCCATCTGGGCGTACATGCTGAGGTCCAGTTGGCCGTAACTGGGCTCACCCAGCCCCTGGAAGTCCGTCAGCGAGAGGACGGCGTTCCACGCGATAGCCCCGTACACGAAGAATGCCGCCAGCAGCACTGGCGGGAGCCAGAACGGGGCGGACTCGATGAGTTCCCACTCGACCGGCAGCGAGTTCCTGAGGGTGTCGCGCCGTCGGTCGCCCACCGCTGTCTTGGTCCCACCGTCTGTCGCGAGCTGTCGCTCGTCCGATTCGTCTCTCGATACCACCGACCGGAGTGTGTCCCCGGCAGTTCTGAGTCTGTTGAGTATCTCGCGCATAGTTGTGTCAGTCGTACGCGGACGTGAGTTCGTCGTACACCACTGCGGCGGGCCGGGTGTCCCGGGGTCGGTCCGGCCGGGACGCCACCGTCGCGGGACCGCCGCTGCCTGCTGTCGAGGCGTTCACCCACCAGTGAACGCGTCTGCCTGCCGTCGAAACCGCTGGTGTACCACTGTCGCCCGTCGCCGTTCCACCGCGTCGGTCGCCGGCGTTGCGGCCGTCACGACCGACGACGCGAAACGCACCCGAGGACGCGCTCGAACCGCCCGAGCGCGAATGTGACGGGTGTGAGACGGGGTCGTCGATCATGGGTGTCACCGTGGAGTCGAACTCATGCTAAGTCGATACACGCGACACTTAATGCTTCCGAATATTCATGCATGTCGTTCGCCCCTCAGACCCCCGAAATCGGCGGTCTCGGAGTTATATTGTGCAGAACTGTGGCTGTAACTTTCTTCGGCATGAGGGTGAATGTCATGGTGGGCGAATTCTGCCTTTCAGGCCCTGAAGGAGGACATATCAGGGTTTTAGTTAACTGGAATAATTTACTCGAACTCGAGTTTAACTCTCGCTCGATACACCCCTCCAGCCGGCCGCCGAACGACCTCTGTTTCGACTGGAGTTTTCAAAATTTATTATGTATCTGTACATCGCATTTCAGGCCCGAGTTCGACTCCGAACGGCTGTGCGGGTGCGTACCGGTGGGTTTTACGAGTGGGCGGTCGACCCCTCGGACGTATGAGTGACGAGTTCAGGACCGAACGGGACAGTCTCGGTGAGATGGAGGTTCCGGCCGACGCGTACTGGGGCGCACAGACACAGCGCGCGATCCAGAACTTCCCCATCAGCGACGTCACCTTCGGGCGCCGCTTCATCCGCGCGCTCGGTATCGTCAAGAAGGCCGCCGCACAGGCCAACCGTGACCTCGGAACCATCCCCGAGGACAAGGCCGACTGCATCGTCGAGGCCGCGGACGAGGTCATCGCCGGCGACCACGACGACCAGTTCCCGGTCGACGTGTTCCAGACCGGGTCGGGGACCTCCTCGAACATGAACGCGAACGAGGTCATCTCGAACCGCGCGACGGAGCTGTACGGCGGCGACATCGGCACCCGCGAGATTCACCCGAACGACCACGTCAACTTCGGCCAGTCCTCGAACGACGTCATCCCGACGGCGATGCACGTCGCCTCGCTGGAGGCCGTCGAGAAGGACGTCCTCCCGGCGCTGAAGACGCTGCGTGACGCCCTCGCCGAGAAGGAGGCCGAGTTCGAGCACGTCGTCAAGACCGGCCGAACCCACCTGCAGGACGCGACGCCCATCATGCTGGGCCAGGAGTTCTCGGGCTACCGCACGCAGGTCGAGAAGGGCATCGCCCGCGTGCAGGACGTCGAGGGGCGGCTCTCGGAACTCGCGCTCGGTGGGACGGCCGTCGGCACCGGCCTCAACACCCACCCCGAGTTCCCGGCGAAGGCCGCCGAGTACATCAGCGAGGAGAGCGGCGTCGACTTCCGCGAGGCCGACAACCACTTCGAGGCCCAGGCCGCCCACGACGCGATGAGCGAGGCCCACGGGGCACTCCGGACGGTCGCGGGGTCGCTGAACAAGATCGCCAACGACCTGCGGCTCCTCGCCTCGGGGCCGCGCAACGGCCTCGGCGAGATCGACCAGCCGGAGAACCAGCCCGGCTCCTCCATCATGCCCGGCAAGATCAACCCCGTCGTGGCCGAAGCGGTCAATCAGCTCCACAAGCAGGTCGTCGGCAACGACGCGGCCGTCTCGGCCGGTGCCGCCGAGGGACAGATAGACCTCAACCTCTACAAGCCGGTGCTGGCCTCGAACTTCCTCCAGTCGGCCCGGCTCATCGCCAACGGGAGCGAGGTGTTCGCCGAGAAGTTCGTCGCCAAGCTGGAAGCCGACGAGGAGTACTGCGCCGAGCGCGTCGAGCAGAGCATGGCGCTGGCGACGGCGCTCAACCCCGCTATCGGCTACGACAAGGCCAGCAAGGTCGCGAAGAAGGCCCTCGCCGAGGACAAGACGATACGGGAGGTCGTCCTCGAAGAGGGGTACCTGGACGAGGACGAAGTCGACGAGGTGCTGGACCCGGCGAAGATGACCGAGCGCGGGATACTCGGCGACGAGTAGCGGCGACCGGGCGATAGCGAGGGGGTTCTCACGCCCCGTCCTCGCCGACCCAGACCGGCGTGGGGACGTCGGTCCGGCCGACGCGCTCGTACCAGAAACTGTACCGCACCGTCCTCCTCTCGGTCCGATACCGGACGTCGAGCCGGTGGATCAAGCCGTCCCTGTCGACGAGGAGCGAGACGCTGTAGGACTCCACCTCTCGGCCGGACGGCGGTGTCCCGTTCGTCCCGGTCACGCGGAGGTACGCAGCGCCGTTCCACCGGGTGCGGGTGGTCCGACTCTCTCTGACAGTGACGTACTGCTCCACGTAGAACGCGGCCTCCGAGGCGAACTTGTCCCGCTTGAACCGGAGCGTCCCCGACCGCTCGGTGACGGTCCCGTCGTCCCGGCGCTCGTACCAGCGGGTCCCGTCGGCGAACTCCGTCTGCTCGTACCGGCCGAGCGTCTCGCCGGCCCGGGACCGCTCTCGGCGCAGCCGGTGGAGGTACCGCTGGGGGTCGGCGACCAGCGTCGTCTCGCTCCGCACGAGCCTCACCGTCCCGTTCGGCGTCTCCCGCCGCTGCTCGTACCGTTCGTGGAAGGTGTACGACCGGTTCCAGAGCGCCGCCTGGTGACCCGCGGCGAGCGTCGCCACCTGCTCGATACCACCGTCGTCGATGCCCCGCGGGGCCGCCGGCCGCCGCTCGCTCTCGGTCGTCGCCTCGGGGACCGGTGCCGGCGTGACGGCCTCAGGGGGCTCACTGCCGAAATCGGCGATACCGCTACACCCCGCGCTCAGCACGAGCAGTCCGGCCAGCAGGACGGGGCGCCACCGCACACGTGGTACAGAGCCGGGACGGACAAAAACACGAGGGCTGGAAGGGTGCGTTTTTTGCCCCCCGGTTCCGGACAGTCGACTATGACTGCTGCCGACTTCGACTACGAGGACCTCGGTCTCGTGGCCGGGCTGGAGATCCACCAGCAACTCGACACGGCCACGAAACTGTTCTGTGACTGCCCGACGGAACTGCGCAAACCGGCGGCGTCCGACCGCTCGTTCACGCGGTACCTCCACCCGACGAAGAGCGAACTCGGCGAGATAGACGACGCGGCCTTAGAGGAGAGCATGGTCGACCGGGAGTTCGAGTACCTCGCCTACGACTCCACCTGTCTGGTCGAGGAGGACGACGAACCGCCACACCGCGTCGACCGCGAGGCCATGGAGACGGCCATGGAGATCGGCCAGCTCATGGACATGCACGTGGTCGACCAGGTGAACGTGATGCGGAAGATCGTCGTCGACGGGTCGAACACCACCGGGTTCCAGCGGTCGATGCTGGTCGCCAACGACGGCGCCATAGAGACGAGCGAGGGCGCCGTCGGTATCGAGGACATGCTGCTGGAGGAGGAGTCCTGCCAGCGCGTCGCGGAGACCGACGACGGCGTCCGGTTCTCGCTGGACCGACTCGGCATCCCGCTGGTCGAGATCGGCACGAAACCCGACATCAGCTCGCCCGAACAGGCCCGCGAGGCCGCCGAGCGCATCGGGATGTTGCTCCGGTCGACGGGGAAGGTCAAGCGCGGCCTCGGCACCATCCGACAGGACGTGAACGTCTCCATCGAGGAGGGCGCCCGCATCGAACTCAAGGGCGTCCAGAGCCTCGACGACATCGACGACCTCGTGCGGAACGAGGTCCGGCGACAGGTCGAACTCGTCGATATCGCCGCGGCGCTCACCGAGCGAGACGCCTCGGTCGGCGACCCGCAGGACGTGACCGACGTCTTCGAGGGCACGGAGTCGGGGGTCATCGGCGGCGCACTCGACAGCGGCGGGCGCGTCCAGGCGGTCCTGCTCGAGGGCTTCGACGGCCTCGTCGGCCGGGAGATTCAGCCGGACCGCCGCCTCGGGACGGAGTTCTCCGACCACGCCAAACGCCACGGTGCCGGCGGCATCTTCCATACCGACGAACTCCCGGCCTACGGCGTCACCGAGGCCGAAGTCGAGGCGCTCCGCGAGGCGGTCGGTGCCGGTCCCGACGACGCCGTCGCCCTCGTCGCCGACGACCCGGAGACGGCCGAACTCGCCATCGAGGCCGTCGTCGAACGGGCTGAGACGGCCCTCGACGGCGTCCCCGAGGAGACGCGCGACGCCCTCGAGGACGGGACCTCCCGCTACCTGCGACCGCTCCCCGGTGCGGCGCGGATGTACCCCGAGACGGACGTCCCGCCGGTCGAACCGGACGTTACCGAGGTCGACACGCCGGAACTGCTCACCGAGAAGGTCGCGCGCTACGAGGACGAGTTCGGCCTCGACTCGGGCCTCGCCGAGCAGGTGGCCTACGGCCAGCGCTGGCCGCTGTTCGAGGCCGTCGTCGCAGACGGCGTCGACCCGACGCTCGCCGCGGGGACGCTCGAATCGACGCTGACCGAACTCCGGCGCGACGACGTGCCGGTCGGGAGCCTCACCGACGACCACCTCCGGGAGACGCTGCTGCTCGTCGACAGCGGCGAGGTCCCACGCGAGGGTATCGAGGACCTGCTGACGGCGCTGGCCGAGGACCCATCGCTCACGGCCGAGGCGGCCGTCGAACAGGAGGACCTCGGCGGGGTCGGGGAGGACGAGGTCCGCGAGGCCGTCGCAGAGGTCGTCGAGCGCCACGAGGAACAGGTCGCCGAGGAGGGGATGGGCGCGTTCTCGGCGCTCATGGGCGAGTGCATGGGCGCGCTCCGCGGGAAGGCCGACGGGGACACGGTCAGTGACGTGCTCCGCGAGGAGATACAGAAACGCGCCTGACGTGCTTCTCGGTTGATATCTGGGCCGGTACACTTCTATTCCACCCGGCCGTACGGGCCGTATGTACGCACTCGGGGACGACCTCCCCGTCGAGGGTCTCGAACCCGGTTCGACGCTGCTCGTCGTGGGGCCGCCGATGACGGGCAAGCGCCCCCTCGTAACCCGACTACTCGCACGCGGATTCGACCACGGTGAGGCCGTCGCCGTCCTCTCGACGGACGCCAGCGCCGCGGACGTCCGGGAGTCGCTCGGCGACGCCGCCGGCCGACCAGCCGACACGCTCCCCGTCGGCGTCGTCGACTGCGTGAGCGACTCCCACGGCGCGAACGGGCTCGCGTCGCTCGACGGCCGCGTCGGGTCGCCCGCCGACCTGACCGGCATCGGGATGGAACTGACGCAGATGCTGGAGGCCCTGTACACGGAGCACTCGAGACGCATCCGGTTCGGGCTCTTCTCGCTGACGACGATGTCGCTCTACGCGTCACCCGAACAGGTCGTCCGGTTCCTCCACGTCGTCACGAACCGCATCAGCGAGGCCGACGGCGTCGGGTTCGTCGTCGCCCACTCGGACACGATGGACCCCGAACACCTCCAGCGGCTCCGCTCGTTCGTCGACGGCGTCGTCGAGGTCAGGGAGGGCGACGGCGGGACCGAACTCCGGGTGCTCGGCGTGGCGTCGGAGCCCACGCCGTGGACCCCGGTCGACCGAACGGACGAGTCGCCCGACCCCTCCGACCGCCCGCCACGGGCCGAGCAGCCCGACGGACCGCTCCCCGAGTCGCTCCGGTCGGTGCTGGACTCGGTCCGGGCGGACTCGCCGACGCTGACGGTCTGTAACTACGAGGGGCCGTCGGACGCCCTCGACGCCGTCGAGCGGTACTTCGACAGGCACGGGGTCACCGTCCGTGAGGCGTCACTCGACGTGGCACAGCCCCGCTCCGTGGCGCTCCTGCACCACGGCGACGACGTGCTGGGCAGCGAGTCCGTGACCGCGCTGGCCGCGGCCATCGACATCCAGACCGACGGGGACGACGCGTTCTCGGACCGGCAGACGAGCGACCTGCTGCGCGACCTCGACCGTTCGGTGTTCGGGGCCGCGGCGGCCGACAAGAACCTCCTCATCGACGTGAGCCACACCATCGAGCTGCTGGCCAACCGGGTCGGGAGCGGGCGGCTCCACGCCGGCTTCCAGCAGCTCTCACGGCTGGTCGAGGACCCCCGGAGCAGCCGCATCTACGAGCGACTGGCCGACACCGGCGTCGACGTCCACGTCTACGGCGCCGACGACACCGACTCGTCGCTCCCCGGCGTCACCGTCCACGGCGGCGAGACGCCCGAGCTCGCCGAGTCGTGGTTCGTCGTCTTCGACGGCGACGGCGACCCGAGCCAGCGGGCCGCGCTGGTCGCCGTCGAGGGGGCCGCTGGCGGGGAGTACGAGGGGTTCTGGACCTACGACAGCGACATCGTCGGGCGCGTCGACGCGTACCTCACGGAGACGTACGGCGGCGCCACGGCGGGACGGGAACGCGAACCGGCGACCGACTGACTCAGCACTCGCTCTCGGGGTCGGACTCCTCGGCGGCCCGGTCGATGCGCTGTCTGGCCCGTCGGAACAGGCCCCGGAGCGTCCGTGTCTCCCGGCCCGTCGGGTGGGCCCGTCCCAGCAGGCGGCGGAACATCCGCCGGGTCTTCGCTCGCTTCTCCGCCGGGTGACCGATGGCGTCGAGGAACGTCTCGAACTCGCCGTGGAGGCCCTCGACGGCCCGCTCGTCGGCGCGAGCGTGTAGCTCCTCGGGGTGCTGGTCGCGCTCGACGGTCACCGACCGGAGTTCGTACAGGACGATGGTGGCGGCCTGTCCGAGGTTCAACACGGGGTAGTCGGCGCTGGCCGGAATCGAACAGAGTTCGTCCAACCGGGCGAGTTCGTCGTTGGTCAGCCCGACCCGCTCCCGGCCGAAGACGACGCAGGTGTCGCTGTCGACGTCGGCCAGTGAGTCGGCGAGCTCCGCCGGCGTCTTGGCGGGGTAGCGGACGTGGTTGGAGGCGTCCTCGTTCGTCGTCGCGGTGCAGGCCACCGTGTGGTAGTTCTCGACGAGGTGGTCGAACGTCACCTCGCGGGCCTCCGGGAGGATGTCCTCGCGGGCCTGCCCGGCGAACCCGTAGGCCTCGCCGTCGGGGTCCAGCTCCGGCGGGTCGACGAGCAGCAGCTCCGAGAGGCCGAAGTTCTTCATCGACCGGGCGATGGTGCCGACGTTGCCCGGCGTCTCCGCGTCGACGACGGCGACGGATATCATACGTCCAGGTCGCCGAGGTCCATCTCGATGGCGTCGAGGTCCTCGTCGTCGAGTTCCTCGACCTCCTCCTGCAGGCCCGGGACGGCCTCCGACGCGTCCGGGGCCTCGGGGAGGGCGGTCGGGTCCTCCTCGACGTGGTCGAGCCCCTCGTAGTCGTCGGGGGCGCGGTTCCCGTCGTCGAACCACTCGTAGAAGGCGTCGCGGAGTTCGAGCTCCCCGGCGTAGGCGTCGCCGCCGGCCTCGCGGAACCAGTAGAGGAAGTCGGGTTCGTGGACCGAGCAGAGGACGACCGACCCGCGCGGCTCGCCGTAGATGACCTCGGCGACGTTGCACGCCTCGACGTTCTCCTCGCCGTGAATCAGCCAGCAGGCGTCACAGGGGTCGACGACGCGGTCGGCCAACACGAGGATGCGCTGTCGCACGTCCGGCTCGAGCGTCTTCAGGGGCCGCACTCTCCCCTCGTCGTTCAGTACGTCTTCGTCGAACCGCCACCCGCGGAGTCCGATGTTGACCTTGGCCATACGCCGCCGTAGTCGGCAGCGAGACTAAAAGAGCGCGATGTGGCTGTCCTACCCGAGCAGGAGGCGGAGCCAGCGGTTGTTCTCGACGACCGAGAGGCCCTCGAGGTAGCTGTCCAGCCCGAGGATGCGACCGGCACCGAACGCGCCGAGCCCGAACAGCAGGGCGGCGTAGACGATGTGGTCGTCGACGACCCAGCCGTGGGCGACCGGGAGGCCGGCGAGCAGGCCGCCCTGCAGCGCCGCGAGCCAGTAGAACAGCATCATCACGGCGCCCCAGAACGCGGCGAAGCGGACCAGCACGCCCAGCAGCAGCGCCAGCCCGGCCAGCGTCAGGCCGAGCATGTTGAGCCAGTCGATGAGGGGGTTGCCCGCCATCGCGGCGAACATCCCGGTGAAGGGGTTCCCCTCGGGGATGGCGTTCGCGAGGAAGCCCGCCGCCGTCCAGTT
The DNA here is from genome assembly GCF_055632435.1 of Haloarcula sp. MBLA0163. Lineage (NCBI taxonomy): Archaea > Methanobacteriati > Methanobacteriota > Halobacteria > Halobacteriales > Haloarculaceae > Haloarcula > Haloarcula sp. MBLA0163. Next base: position 1,829,694 of record NZ_CM145745.1, on the reverse strand, counting down.
GTTCTCCGGGTTGCCGTCGAGGTAGGTGACGAGTTTCGTCACCCCGCCCTGGAACAGCGTCCAGCCCATCACGACGCGGAGGAGGAACAGCGAGTAGCCGACCCAGGTCTCGGAGTAGTCGAAGGTCACGTTCCGCCCGAGTATCTCCGATTGGAGTGTCTGTCTGGTACTCATGTCTAATAGTGGACTGTAAAACGAGATATATCTATAGGGTGATTCTCGTAGTTTGGGAATCGAATACCCGGATTAATCCGGATTAGGGGCTCTCTACCGCGCTATCACTGCGCTATCGATGCCGTCCAGTCTCGTATCGGTCCGTCCCGGCGGCGAACTGTCGTTCGACCCAGTGCCGGCTGTCGAGGGCCGCGACGCTCTCCTGGAGTCGTTCGAGTCGGTCCCGGCGTTCGTCGCCGTCCAGTTCCAGCGCCCGTTCGAGCGCGTCGGCGATGCCGGCGATGTCGTGGGGGTTGACGGTGAGCGCGCCGTCGAGCTGGGTCGCCGCACCGGCGAGTTCGCTCAGGACCAGCACGCCGTCGCCGTCGACGCAGGCGGTCGGGTACTCGTGTGCCACGAGGTTCATCCCGTCCCGGTGTGGGGTCACGAGCGCCACGTCGGCGACCCGGTAGAGGCCGTCCAGCGTCTCCGTGCTGAGTTTCCGCTCCGTGTACGCTATCGGCTGCCAGTCGTCGGTGGCGTAGCGGTCGTTGACGCGCTGCACCTCTGCGACAACGTCCTGCCGGTAGCGACGGTACGTGGCGATGCCCTCCCGGGTCCGACTGGCCTTCTGGACGTACGTGAACTCGCCCCGGAGGTCCGGCCGGCGCTCCCAGAGGTGGTCGAGCGCCGCGATGCGTTCGGGAATCCCCTTCGAGTAGTCGAGGCGCTCGACTCCCAGTACGACCGGAATCGACGGGTCCGGGACCGTCTCACCCAGGACGCGGCGCCTGACCGCGTCGGTGTCAGCCGCCATCGCCCGCTGGCGGACGCCCTCGACGTCGATGCCGAGCGGATTCGCGACGGCGCGGGTCGTCGTCCCGTCGTAGTGGACGACGCCGGCGTCCTCGTCGACCGTCGCGTCCGGGAGTGTCGACTCGACACACCGGAGGAAGCGGTCGACGAACACCTCCGTGTGGAAGCCGACGACGTCGCAGGCCAGCAAGCCGTCGAGCAGCTGCCGAGCGTGCGGACAGTGGGCGAACACCGACGGCGCGGGCCACGGGATGTGCCAGAAGTGGTGGAGCGTCGCGTCGGGGCGGGCGGCACGCACCTTCCGGGGAGCGAGTGCGAGGTGGTAGTCCTGGAACCAGACGAGGTCGTCGGCGTCGGTCACCGTCCCGACGGCGTCCGCGAACCGATCGTTGACCGCCCGGTACTGCTCCCAGAAGGCGGGTTCGCCCCACATCCGGCCGGTGTCCTCGTGGCAGAGCGGCCAGAGGACCTGGTTCGCGTAGCCGTGGTAGTAGCCGTCGATGGCCTCGTCCGACAGCGGGACGCGTTTCAGGCGGTAGGCCTCCTCGCCGGGGGGCACTTCGACGACCCCGTCCTCGGCGACGGCCATGTCGGCCCCACCGCTGGCCCACGCGACCCACGTCCCGCCGCGGGCCCGCATCAGGGGGTCGAGCGCGCTCGTGACCCCACCGGTCGCCTCCGAGACGGTCACGTCCGCGTCCGCGACGTCGCCCTCGACGGGACCGGACACCCACTCGTGGCTGTAGGGCTGTCGGTTGGAGACGACGACCAGCGAGTCGTGGCCCGCCTCGGCATTCGAGGCTGTCATTCTCGTGTCGTTCGTGCCTCCGGCCCTTGAGGTTGTCGCGGACGTGGTACGCACCCGGTACGCTGCCGTCAGACAAGTGGGAGTAAGAGAAAGCTTATACCGGAGGCGTCAGAAGAACTGGGTGAAAGCCGAAAGGGCACCCGGGTAGGGGTACACGGACGTGCCATTTCGGCTCAACCCGGTTTATCTGGCACCGACCTACCAGCGACAGCTATGGAGTTCGACACATGGGAGCCCGTGTACGCCGCCATCCTCGAGGACTTCGGCTACGGACGTGGCGGCGACGAACGGGCGCGTGACAGACTCGGCGCCCTGCTCGCCGACAGCGGGACGTACAGTCCGCCGGCCCTCGGCCTCGACTCGGCGACGGTGGCCATCGCCGGTGCGGGCCCCTCGCTGGAGAGCGAGGCCGACCGGGCGGCCGACGCCGACGCGGTGCTGGCCGCCTCGACGGCCGTCGACCGACTGCGGGACGTGGGCGTCGCCGTCGACTGCATGGTGACCGACCTCGACAAGAACCCCGAGACGGCGCGGGCGCTCACCGAGTCGGGGACGCCGGTGCTCGTCCACGCCCACGGCGACAACGTCCCCGCCGTCGAAGCGTACGTCCCGACCTACGACCCCGCCTTCGTCGTCCCGACGACACAGGCGGCGCCCACCGACACCGTCCACAACTTCGGGGGGTTCACAGACGGCGACCGGGCGGCCTTCTTCGCGGACCACTTCGGCGCGGCGAGCCTGCGGTTCGTCGGCTGGGACTTCGACGACCCCGACGTCGACCCGGAGAAACGGCGGAAACTGGCGTGGGCCGAGCGGCTGTTGCTCTGGCTGGAGTCCCGACGTGGCGACCGCTTCGACGTCCTCGACGGGCGCAGGGACGGCATCGAACCGGTCTAACGGTCGCCCTGAGCCCGCGGCTGTCAGGGTGCCAGCACGTCGATGGTGGCGTCGATGTCCGCTCGCTCGGCGGCCCGCGGGAAGGAGACGTTCAGCGCGTCGACGCCGTCCACGGACTCGAAACGCTCGATATGGTCCCGGCACTCCGACGGCGTCCCGGCGACGGCGATGGCGTCCAGCAGGTCGTCGCCGATGGCGTCGGTGGCCGCGTCCTGCTCGCCGGAGGCCCACTTCTCGGCCACCTCGTAGGCCGTGTCCTCGTACCCCTGTCTCGCCAGCGCGTCGCGGTAGTAGGTGCCCATCCCGCCGACGTAGAAGGCGACGTGCTGACGGGTCAGGTTGCGGGCCCGCTCCCGGTCCTCGAGGGCACAGCAGGGCAGCGACAGCGTCACGCGCTGGTCCTCGCGGTCCCGGTCCCCGAGGTCGCCGCCCCGCTCGAAGTCGTCGAGTCGGTCCTCGAGCCCCGCTCTGGTCATCAGGAGGGCGTGCCATCCGTCGGCGAACCGGCCGGCGAGCTCGACGGACTTCGGGCCGAGGCCGCCGGCGTCGACCGGCGGGACCGGGTCCGGCGGGTCACAGCGCAGGCGGAACCCCGACAGCTGGAAGATGTCGCCGTCGTAGTCGACCGTCTCGCCGGACAGCACCTGCTTGACGACGTCGATAGTCTCGCGAGTCCGCCGGAGCGGTCGCTCGAAGTCGACGCCGTGCCACCCCTCGATGACTATCGGGCCCGACGGGCCGACGCCCATCCGGAGGCGCCCACCCGAGACCTCCTGCAGCGTCACCGCGGTCTGTCCGATGAGCGCCGGCGACCGGGAGTAGACGTTCATCACCGACGTCCCGATGCCCACGTCGTCGGTGCGCTCGGCGATGCTCGTGAGCGTCGTGACGGCGTCACGGCCCCACGTCTCCGGGAGCCAGACGCGCTCGTAGCCGGCGGCTTCGGCTTGCTGGCTCATCTCGACGAGCGTGTCGACGGAGGGCTGTGCGGCGACTGGCAGGTAGATGTCTCTGACTGTCATCGGTCTGGGGTCTCCTCTATCGGCGGCACACCGCGTGGCGTCAGCGTCTGTCCGGTCACGAACGACGCGGCGTCGCTGGCGAGGAACCGGACCACGTCCGCTATCTCCTCGCTGACGCCGACGTTGCGGTCGACGTCGTCGCGGTCGATTGCGTCTGCACTGATGCCCATCTGGGATTCGAGGCCGGGCGTGGCGACGTAGCCGGGCGCGACGCAGTTCACGCGCACGTCGTCGCCGGCCCACTCGTAGGCCAGCGAGCGCGTGAGGTTGATGATGGCGGCTTTCGAGGCGGCGTAGTGGCTCATATAGGGCGCGCCGTCCTGACCGGCGACGCTGGCGACGTTGACGACGCTCCCGCCGCCGGCGAGGTGGTCGCTGGCCGCCTGCGCGCAGTTGACCGTCCCGGTGAGGTTCACGTCGACCACGGACTGCCACCCGTTCGGCGAGATGTCGTCGAACGAGGCCACGAACGAGGCGCCGGCGTTGTTCACGAGCGCGCCGAGGCCGCCGAACTCCCCGACGGCGGCCTCCACGAGCGCCTCGACGCTGTCCCGGTCGCGCACGTCGCACTCGACGCCGATGACCTCGCCGGGATGCGCCGCCGAGAGGGTCGCCGCCGTCTCGGTGATCTCGTCCTCGTCGCGCGAACAGATGGCGACGTCCGCCCCATCGGCCGCGAACGTCGCGGCGACGGCCCGCCCGATACCCCTCGAGGCGCCGGTGACCACTGCTGGTCCGTCGACGCTGAACCTGTCCGACATGGCCCCGACTCCGTCCGGGTGTGGCATAAACCCACAGGCGCGTCCGGGTCGCGGTGTTCAAACGGAGTTCAATCTCCCGCCTGTTCTTTTCCGTCCGGGCCACGAACGGGGAGCCATGACGTTCGACCCCGACCGCGTCACGACGATAACGTTCGACTCGTACAGCACCATCGTCGACGTCGAGGCCGCGGAGAAGGCCCTCCGCGAGCGGGTCCCGGACCCACAGCCGGTGTCGCGGCTCTGGCGCTCGCGCTCGCTGGCCTACACGTTCATCGCCAACGCCGTCGACGCCTACAAGCCGTTCTACGAGATGAACCGCGACGCCCTCCAGTACGCGCTGGACGTCCACGGCGTCGACATCTCGACCGACGAGCGCGACGAGATCCTGGCGGTCTACCACGAACTCGACGTCTTCGACGACGTCCGCGACGGGATGAACCGGCTGTACGACGCCGGCTACGACCTCTACGTGGTCTCGAACGGCAACCCCGAGATGCTCGACTCGATGGTCGACCACGCCGGCATCGGCGGCCTCGTCGAGGACACGGTCAGCGCCGACGAGGTCCAGACGTTCAAGCCCGACGCCGAACTGTACCGTCACGCCGCCGCTCGGACCGGCACACCGATCGACGAGATAGCCCACGTCACGGCGGGCTACTTCGACGTCTACGGCGCGATGCACGCCGGGATGCAGGGCGTGTGGGTGAACCGCGACGACGGCCCGTGGGACGCCTTCGCCGGCGACCCCGACCTGACCATCGGGTCGTTCCACGACCTCCTGGACGAACTGGCATAGCGTCGCGTCGTCGTCGGGACTCGGCTACGCCTCGGCGGACGCGGCCATCCCCCGGAGGCGCTCGATGCGGTCCTCGGTGCGGGGGTGGGTCGCACCGAGCGCGGCGCGCGCCTTCCGAACCGGCTTTCGAACCGACCAGAACAGCGGTTCCCGGGGCCAAGACGGGTCGTAGCCGACCGTCCGCTCGTCGTCCGGCGGGACGATGCCGAACGCCGCGTGGGTGGTCGTCCGCAGGTCTTCGTTCGGCGTCCCGGTCCCGCCCTCCAGCGCCTCCAGTGCGCTGGCCAGCGCCGCCGGGTCACCGGTCGCCGCGACGGCGCCCCTGTCGGCCGCGAGTTCGCGGGTCCGCGAGAGCCACGCGACCAGCAGCTCGCTGACCGTCGCGCCCCAGAGCCGCGTCGACTCCTCGCCCTCGTCGGCCGACTGCACGACCAGCGGTTTCGAGGCGAGCGTCAACACGGCGGCGTCACGGTTCGAGAGGTGCGCGAGTTCGTGGGCGACGACCGCCCGGAGTTCCCTGTCGCCTAACCTGTCGACCGCCCTGGCAGAGAGGACGAGTGTCGACGACGAGGGGCGGGTGCCGACGGTCATGGCCCCGCCGATGTCGGCGTCGGTCACTCGAACGGTCGGGGGCCGGCAGTCGACCTGCTGTGCGAGTCGCGCGACGGTCCGGACCAGTTCCGGACTCGCGGGCTCCGTCTCGACGTCGGCGAGCACGGATTCGCCGCCTCGCACCGACAGTCGCCACACGTCCCGGAGGATGACGACGGTCGATACGACGGTCCCGAGGACGAACCCAGCCACCCAGAGTTCGCTCGGTATCGCGGTGAGTGACGACACGGTGTCGACGGCGAGCGCGACCATGAGAAACACCGGGACAGTCACGAAGAACCCGCCGAGGAGAGCGAGGACGGGCAGGGCGAGCACCACGCACCCGAGGACGAGCAGTATCACGAGCATCCGAATCCGCAGTCCCCACGCTGCAGGGCGGTCCATACCGTCCCTGTGCGTCCCCCGATACAATAACGCTCGGTGGCCCGCACCGATTCAAACCCGCCGCGAGAGCGACTCGCGGAGTTCGCCGGCCAGTTCTCGGTGGCCATCCTCCGCGAGGCTGTCGGCGACCACCTTCACGGCGGCCGCCGACCCGCCCAGATACAGCGCGCCGCCGGCCTTCTCGACCAGCACCACGTCAACGACGTCCGCGACGGCCCTGACGCTCGCCGCCTCGTCTTCCGCGAGGTCCCCGAGCATGAAGGTGAGCGTCGCACCGTCCTCGGTGTCGCCGGACAGCGTCTCGCCCAGCGACTGGTTGCGCTCGACCTCTCGGACAGTGACGTCGGTCAGTTCGGCGACGGTCGGTCCCGGCTCGGTCTCCGGGCGGACGGTCCGCTCGTCGCCCAGCGCGTCCGCGACCTTCACGACGTCGTGGGTCTCCTTCGTGTCGTGCGTGCGGATGATGTGGGCGCCGCGTTCGGCCTCCATCGTCGCCGCGGCGAGGCTGACGGCCAGCTGGTCCTCCGTCTCCGGGCGCCCGGCGAGGTCGCCGAGGAAGTCCTCGCGGTTGGTCGCGGTGAGCATCGGCCGGCCGAACGCGCGGAACTCGCGCAGGCGGCGGAACATCTCCCAGTTGTCCGCGTACTCCTTGCCGTCGTACCACCCGCCGAAGGCCGGGTCGATGATGGTCTGGTCGGTGAAGCCGTCGCGCTGGAGGGCCTCGAACAGCTCGTCCATCGTCTTCAGCGCCCCGGGCGCCGAGAGGTCCGGCGGACTCGCCATCTTCACGACCGGCATGTCGTGGGCCTCGACGACCGACTTCATCTCCGGGTCCGCGAAGCCACAGACGTCGTTGATGAGGTCGAACCCGTATCCGATGGCCGCCTCGGCCACCTCGGCGTAGCGGGTCTCCAGCGAGAGGGGTACGTCGGCGTCCAGTTCGTCGACCAGCGGCGCGACCTCCTCGAGTCGGTCGAGCTCTTTCTCGACCGGTTTGGACTCGTACTTCGGGTTGGCCGACTGGAGGCCGATGTCGACGATGTCGGCCCCCGCGGGGACGAGGGTGTTCTCGATGGCGTCGGCGGCCTCGGCGGGGTCGAGGTAGACGCTCGGCTTGTACCCCGAGTTCGAACTCATGTTCAACACGCTCATGACTCGTGTCGGGTGACCGTCCCCCACCGGGAGGCCGTCGATGTCGACCGTGCGCATGGCCGTCACTGAGGACTGCGCCTACATAGACCCTCCACTTCCGGCGGTGCTCGATACGTATTTTTGTGGGCAGTCCTAACCGACGGCAACCCACCCCTCACGATGGCCCGGCGCAACGTCGTCGTCCTCTGTCTCGACACGGTCCGTGCCGACAGTTTCCGCCGCCACGCCGACGGCATCCGCGACAGGGCCGCCCTCGTCCACGGTGGCTGTCGGGCGCCCAGCGCGTGGAGCGTGCCGAGCCACGCCAGCCTGTTCACCGGCGAGTTACCCCACCAGCACGGCGTCCACACGCACGCTCGACACTACGACGACCTCGGGCAGAGCGACACGTTCCTCGGCGACCTCCCGGACGCCTACCACACCGCCTGTCTCAGCGCGAATCGGTGGGTCAGCGACGCCTTCGGTATCGACCGGCTCTTCGACGAGACGGCGTTCGTCCCCGGCGGTAGTGTGGTCCCCGACGCACCGAACCCGGCGTGGACGGCCGACGGGACGCTGTCGGCGGTCCGCGACGCGCTGACGGGCGACCGGCCGCTCGGCGCACTGGCCAACGTCGCCGCCGACCGGGTCCGCGGGGCGATGCTCGACCATCCACGACTCCAGGGGCTGCCGGTGCCCGCGCCCACGGACAACGGCGGTACCGCCGTCCTCGAGCGGGCCCGCCGGGCGGTCGTCGACCGCGACGACCCGGTCGTTTGTTTCGCGAACCTCATGGACGCCCACGCGCCCTACTGGCACTGGCTCGGGATGGCCGACCACGGGGTCTCCAGACGGTGGTCCGACCGTCGCCTCGACACGTGGGCGGTCAACACGGCCGAGGACATGGGACCGTACGCCGACGACGTCGACTCGCTGCGGGCCCTCTACGACGCCCGGGTCCGCTATCTCGACCGCATCGTCGCGGCGTTCCTCGACTCGGTCGTCCCCGCCACGGCCCGCGAGACCACCGTCGTCGTCACGAGCGACCACGGCCACAACCTCGCGTACCCGGCCGACAGGGGGCTGCTGGACCACACCAGCAGCCTCACCGAGGGGCTGTTGCACGTCCCCTTCGCCGTGGTGAACCCCCCGACCGACGGCGCCGTCCCGTCGCTGAACGACGGTCGCCACCTCCCGCTCAGACGGTTGGGGTCGTTCGTCGACGGTCTCGTCCACGACGAACTTCGGGACGTGACGGCCGACCGGGCCGCCGCAGAGGTCGTCGGACGGACGCCGACGTGGGACGACCCCCCGGACGACCCACGGTGGGACCGGGCGACGCGGTGTGTCTACGACGGCGACGTGAAGACGGTCTGGGACACGAGCGGCGAGACGCGACGGTACGACCTCGTCACCGGCCGGCCGAGCTGGCAGTCCGAGGCTGGACGGCGAGACGGCGTCCCGGCCGCGGACACCGACCCGCCGTTCGAGACCGGCATCGAGGCGGCCAAACGGGGGGCGGTGGAGGGGACCGCGGCGGCGTCCCTCGACGACGAGACGGCCCGGCACCTCGAACAACTGGGCTACCGCTGATTGCCGCTCGGCTCCGTCGTCGCCGCGACGTGGCGACTGACAGTTTTATTTAGCCCTCCTGCTTAGCCGGTCAGTGTGTCGACCCCGGAACGCGACATCGAGGCCGTCCTCGACGAGTCGGGGCCGGACTACGACGGCTTCTCGTTCGAGACGCCGGGCGGCGGTCACCAGAGCGACGTCTATCTGGTGACCCTCGACCACGGTGGCGAGCAGTACGAGGTGGTGGTGAAGTTCAAACCGTCGGGCGACGTGCCGTTCGACGTCGAACCGAAGCTCCACGAGTACGTCGCGAACCGGACGGACGTGCCGGTCCCGCGTATCCTCGTGTTCGAACGCGACCCGGCCGTCGACGTCCCGCCGTACTTCGTCACCGAGCGCGTCCACGGCGAGAACCTCGCCGAGGAGTTCGCGGGCCTCTCGACGGACCACCGGCGACGGGTCCTCCGGCAGGCGGGCGAGGTGCTGGGCGACATGCACTCCGAGATAGGGTTCGAGGCGTTCGGCCGTCTCGACCTCCACGACGGCCGCCTCATCGTCCGCGACTGGATGGGGAGCTGGCGCGAGTACTTCGAACGACTCACCCGGACGCACCTCTCGCGGCTCGACGAGACACGGTTCGCCGACGTCACGGACCGTGCGACGTCGCGCATCGAACCGGCGCTTGACGTCGTTCCAGAGGACGGCGTCCCGCGGCTCGTCCACGACGACTTCCGCCCCGCGAACCTCCTGTTCGACCCCGAGGCCGAGGCCCCGATAACGGCCGTCCTCGACTGGCAGGACGTGCTGGCGGCCCTCCCCGAGTACAACCTCGCGCAGACGGAGTTCCTCTTCATCGACTCCTCGTTTCGCGACCCGGAGATACGCGAGACCCTCCGGTCGGCGTTCCACGAGGGCTACCGCTCGCAGCGCTCGATGGCCTTCGAGGACGGGTACGAGGAGCGACGCCCGCTGTACCAGCTGTCGACGCTGCTGTGGCGGATGGCGGGGTTCGAGGCCGCCTTCGCCGACGACTCGGGCCTTGCACAGGCCCGTGCCGAGGCGCAGTACCGCCAGCAGTTCGAACGCCTCGTCGACTCGGTACCGTCCTGACGGTAGCGGCCGCTGTCCGGCGCGGAGAACGAAGGACCAGTCGTACCGGACGGCGTCAGGGGGTCGTCTCGACGCCGGGTTCGAGCCACGGTTCGGTCCGCCCCACGGTCACCGAGTCGAACTGGACGAGCCAGTTTTCGTCCCCGCGTTCGAACGCGTCCAGCGCGTCGCCCACCGTGTAGGTCATGTCGTCGTCGGTGCAGGGGAAGACGGCCTGCAACCGCTTGTCGTCGTAGACGGCCAGCGAGACGACGGGGAACACGACGACGTCGTCGACCCGGTCCAGTCCGACGTAGCTCCGCGTCCGGCGCTCGAACGCCGGTTCGAGCGACGAGCCGTTCCGCTCGGCCCAGTCGCGGAACTCCTCGTAGGTCGCCAGCGCCCCCGAGCGCTTGTCCTCGGCCATCGTCCGGATGCGCTGCCACTCGCCCGCGACCATCGAGTCGGTGAAGACCCCGTTGGCCTCGAGTCGTTTCACCCTGTTGAGCACCTGCTGCTGGGCGTCGAACGTGCCGTAGGTGTCTCCCCGAAGATACAGTTCCGCCCGAAGATGTGTGTCGTCTGTCATGGCCCTCTCGTTCGAATCATCTCCGGACGACGACTAAACTCTTTCCCAGATTCTCGTGTTCGTATAACTATATGAATTCACGAAGGAATTGCGTTTATATGGAACTAAAAAGTGACAAAACACCGATTGAGACGATATTCAGACTGTCGTAAAGTGACAATAGAAGATAACTACATTTCTGCGGTGGTCGATGGGCGTTTCGTCCGACGTCGAAGAAATCCACGTCGTATCACTGGTGAGTATCAGCCGGTGATTGAGCCTTCGAGTGGCCTGGTCGGTCTGCGTCTGTCCCGCTGTGCACCCACCGTCGACACCAGTAGCTGTCCGGAGCAGGCGTCTCTCGGAGACGGGTCCATCGGGCGTCGGTTCCAGAAGGATTGGAATCGAGTTTAGTCGTCCGCGCTCGCTTCCGCACCGCTCGCGACGACGTCTATCTCGCCGGCGTCGAGTTCCTGTTCGATCTCGCGGGCGGCCTGCACCATGTTCTCCATCTTGCCACGCGCGACCTCGCGGGGCAGGAGCTTCACGCCACAGTCCGGCGAGACGGTCAGGCGCTCGGGCGGGACGACCTCGAGGCCCTTCTTGATGTTGTCCTTGATCTCCTCGACGGACTCGACCTCGGCGGTGTGAGCGTCCAGGACGCCCATCGCGAAGTCCTTGGTGAACTCGTGTTCCTTGAACACGTCGAGCTGGTCGAAGTCGCCGTTGGCGAGTTCCAGGTCGTACTCGTGGACCGGGTAGTCCAGAATCTCGGGGTAGATGCGCGAGTAGTCGCCGTAACAGACGTGCAGGCCGAGGCGGACGTCCTCGGGCACCTCGTCGACGATGCGTTCGAGACACTCGCCGACGATGGCGTGGTCGTCCGGCGTCGTCGCCAGCGCCGGTTCGTCTATCTGGATGTAGCGCGCGCCGGCGTCGACCAGCGCCTCTATCTCCTCGTTGACGAGGTCGGCCAGTTCGTAGGCCAGTTGCTCCTCGCTGTCGTACACCTCGTTGAACGACCAGTTGGCGAGCGTGTAGGGCCCGGTGATGGGGACCTTCACGGGGCGTTCGGCCACCTCGTCGGTGAACTCGAACTCCTCGACCAGCCACTGCTCGCCGTACTCGACTTCGTCGGCGACGCTGGGCTTGTCGAAGTAGTTGTGGCCCCACACCTTCACGCGGCCGTTGAACTCGTAGCCGTCGATGCGGTGGGCGAAGTACTCGACCATCTCGTTGCGGCGCATCTCGCCGTCGCAGACGACGTCGAGGCCACAGCGCTCGTGCTCGTGCGTGATGAGGCGAGAGGCGTCGTCCTTCGACTCCTCCCACTCCTCCTCGCCGAAGTCGGCGTCCTCGTCCTCGAACATCTCGCGGGCGCGGTCGTGCCACTTCGGCTTGGGGTAGGAGCCGACGACGGTCGTCAGCAGGAAGTGGTCGTTCGGGTGATCCTCCGGTCGGAACTGCTCTCGTGGGCCTGTCATGCTTCCACCTCTTCGAGGTCGGCGGCGTTCGCAAGCGCTTCCAGCTTGTCCGCGAACTTGTTGACTGGGAGATAGAACAGCTCGGTGTTCGCGGTGGCGTAGACGGTGTCGTACACCGTGTTGGTCTGCTGTTCGAACCAGTCGATGCGGTCGCGGATGGTCTCGGGGGACTCGACCAGGGTGTTCTGGCCGTCCACGACGCCCAGCGCGACGTCGTCTTTCGTCCCGTACTCCTGGACGTTGTAGACGTTGCTGTCGTGGTCGGCGACGAGGTCGAAGCCGATGGCGTCGACGTCGGCGTCCATCAGGTGCGCGTAGGTCTTCTCCTCGATGGCGCCCCAGTAGGTGTGGGTGACGACGTCGGCGTCGGTGGCGCTCGCGACGGCGTCGATGGCCTCGCTGACCCGCTCGTCGGTGCCGTCCGCCGGGTCGTTCTCGACCAGCGACGGCTCCAGCAGGAACAGCGTCTCGACGTCGGGGAACTGCTCGACCTCGCCGGCGAGGAACTCGGCGACGGCGTCGAGGAACGCGGCCTCGTCGCCGTAGTGCTCGTCGGTCGCGAGGTCCGACAGCGAGTACGGGCCCGGCAGGACCGCCTGCAGGCCGTCGTCGACCAGCTCGGCGGCCGCGTCGAGTTCGGCGGCGACGTCGCCGTCTGCCGTCAGGTCGTCCTGCACGACCGGCTCTCGGTAGAAGTTGTTGTTGTCGTAGTAGCGGACGATGCCACGGGTCTCGACGCTGTCGTGGACTGCCAGCGGGTGAGCGAGCATGTCGTCCCAGCGGAGTTGCCCCTCGACGACGCGGTCGAGGCCGGCGTCCTGCTGGAGCGAGACGACTTCTTCGCGGGCACGGTCGTAGGCGTCGACGATCTCCGCCCCTTCGTCACCGCTGATGAGGTCCGTCTTCTGGTGGCCCTTCAGGTCGGACAGTTCGTCCTTGGCCCAGTCCGGTAACGGGAACAGACCGGGTGTCGTGGCGACTATCTGTGTCATTGCACGCGGCTACGAAATGACGGGCTTTAATATTTCCTATTCGAGAAAATGCTTAGCGGTAATTAGCCTCGCACGAACCGCAGGACGACGAGCTCTTCGTAGGGGTGCTTCTCGCTCGCGACCCGCTCCCCGACGAGCCCGTGTCGACCGGCGTACGCGCGGACCGCGTCGGGGTCGGTGAGACTGCTGACCAGCAGCAGCGCCTCGCCGTCGGGGGCGAGCACCCGGCCCACGGATTCGAGGAACGGGTCGACGAGTCGGCGCCCGTCCTCGCCCCCAGAGAGGGCGTGTTCCATCCAGTCGTCCCACTCCTGCTCGGCCGGCGTCGGGAGGTAGGGCGGGTTGAACGCCACGAGGTCGAACGCCCCGTCGCGGAACGGGTCCACGAGGTCGCCTCGAACTGCCGTCACGCCGCGCTCTCGGGCCTGCTGGCAGGCGAGCGGGTTCACGTCCACGCCGACGGCGTCGGCGCCGGCGTCGGCCATCGCCGCGGCGACGAACCCCGACCCGGTCCCCACGTCGAGCGTCCGGTCGCCGTCGCCGACGCGTTCACTGGCCGCCCGGGCGAGCAGCGCCGAGTCCTCTGCCGGTTGGTACACCGACTCGACACCGCGCTGGTCCGCGAGCGACGGCCGCCCGGCGTCCCCGTCGTCACCGGTCATCCGTCAGGCCTCCGGGTCGCCCACGTCGTAGGCCAGCGTCGCCAGGTCGGCGAAGTCGGCCGGGGTGAGGTTCCCCGCGCGGGCGCTCAGCAGCTCCTCGTCGGCCGCTTCGACCACCGCGTCGGGGTCGCCCAGTCCCGAGATGTGGGCGGTGTTCCGGACGGCGTTGCGCATCGTCTTGCGACGCTGGGTGAACACGGCCTTCAGGAAGTCCATGAAGAACTCGTCGTCGGGGACGGTGTAGTCGGGTTCGCGGGGCGTCGTCCGAACGAGCGCGCTCGTGACGCGGGGCTGGGGGTCGAACGCACCTCTGGGGACCGTCTCGACCACATCGACGTCGGCGTAGTGTCCGGCCGTGACGGAGAGCCGGCCGTAGTCGTCCGTCCCGGGGGCCGCGGCCATCCGGTCGGCGAACTCTTCTTGGAACATCAGCACCATCGGGCGACCACGTGGCAGGAGTCGGAACGCAATCTCCGACGACGCCCCGTACGGCAGGTTCGAGACGCTCGCGGTGAACGCCGGTAGGTCGACGTCGAGGGCGTCCCCTTCGAGGACAGTCAGCCGGTCTGCCTCGATCTCGTCGGCGAACTCCTCGCGCAGGTGGGCCGCGAAGTCGCGGTCGCGTTCGACGACCGTGACGCGGTCTGCGACCGCCAGCAGGCGGTCGGTCAGCGCGCCGGGGCCGCCACCGATTTCGAGGACGTGCGCGAGGTCCATCTCCGCCTCGACGGCGTACTCGGGGATGCGGTCGAGGACTCGGTCGTCGACGAGGAAGTGCTGGTCCTGCCGGGTGTCGGCCCGCTTGCCCGCCCGGCGGACGAGGGCGTCGGGGTCACGGGTGCCGGTCGGCGTGTCGGTCATCGTGACTCCGTAGACGGTCGGCGGTTGAAAAGGGCGACTACTCGAGCCGTGTCGCTACGAGGGCGGCTACCGCACTCCGCTTACTCGCCGCCCTCGCCCTGTTCGCTCCGCCGCACGAACAGCCGGTACTTCAGGTCGTCTTCACGCAGTTCCTCGAGGATGCGCTCGACCAGCACCTCCTCCGGGTTGTGGAGGCCGCTGACCCGCTCACCGAGGTCCTCGAAGCTCTCGAAGGGCTCGCGCTTTCGCTCGTCGAGGATCGTGTTCCGGAGCTTCTTCCCGATGCCAGGCAGGAGGTTCAACTGGTGGAGTCGCAGCGTGATCGGCTGGGCGTCGTTGTAGAAGTCGACGAACCGCCCCTCGTCGGCCTCGACGATCTCCTCGACGGCGTACTCCAGCTCCGAGCGGGCGCCGCTGGGGAGGTCGTCGAACTCCCGCTCCCGCACGCGACCGAACTCGGTCAGGTCGATGCGGTCCCCGAACGCGATGTCGGCGTCGTCGGAAAGCGTGAGTTCGTAGATGTAGAACTCCTCGATACCGAGGGCGTACGCGAGCGGCTCTTTCTGGTGCTGTGGTCTGTCGTCGTCGCTCCGGCCGTGCGGGAGGACGTCGAGCACTGCCGCGACCATGTCGTCGCCACCGCTCTCCGTGCTGCTCATGTACTGCGGTACGACGAGAACGCACTTAATGGCGATGGATAGACACACTGCGGCCGGTGAGTCGAAACCGACCCGCTCAGGCGTACTGCTTGACGATGTCGAGAATCTCGTCGAGTTCGTCGCCGCTGAGCGTGTACCGCTCCTGTGCGAAGACCGCGCGGAGTTCGTCCCGGTCGAGGGGACGGAGGTTCGCGATCTTGTAGGCCGTCGCCTCGTCGACCTTCTCCAGTTCCTGCAGTTGCTCGACGAACTCGAGGGACTCCTCGGGGTCGAGCAGGGCGAAGCGGTTGACGTGCTCGATGGCACGCTTGAGTTCGTAGCGCATCTCGCGCTCCTCGTCGGCCGCGCGCTCCATCTCGAGGTCTTCGAGGACCGCTTTCGTCTCGGCGAGGGTCAGGTACTCCTCGTCGACCTTCTCTTTGAAGATGGTCATCGCTCAGTTCTCTTGCCGGCGCAGGTGTGCGGGCTTGACGACGACCGTCTTCTCCTTGCCGCCGTCGACGATCTCGACCTTGTAGGCACGGCCCTGCTGGCCGGCGACGGTGCCGGTCTGACCGTCGAACCGCGGGTGGAAGCGACCGTCGGGCACCGACGGGTCGATCTTGAGGTGGACCTTCTCGCCGTTCTCGAACTGCTCGACGGCGCGCTGGGGCGGCGACGTACCGCCGTCGCGGGGCTTGTTCTTGAGCTTGTTCCGAGTTCCTTCGAGAGGGCCGTTTGAACTAGGCATTCTTGCTCATCGCTTGTCCGGTCGCCCTAATAAAACGTGCGTTCCGCCGCCGCGGGCGTGACGCGTTCTCGCGGTGCCGCGGCTACACGCTCGGGGAACGCGAAAACGGGAGCCAGTCCTTACAGGCGACCGACGCTGTCGACCTCGACGGACTCGACGCCGTCGACGCCGCTGAACGCTTCCTCGACGGCCTCGGTCCCACCGGCGTCGTCGGGGACGATGACCGTCGGGAGGAGTGCGACGAGGCCGAACGCGACGTCGTCACGCTCGAAGCCCTTGATCTTCGCTCCTTCGGGAAGCGACCCCTCGAGACGCTCCTGCAGGTCGTCGAGGTCGACTTCCGGGCTCTGCGGCATGATCTTGATCTTGGCGGCTACCTTTCCCATTGTTACGGTCCCGTGAATCCGCAGTCGGGGCACTTGTAGAGGTTACTCTGCTTGCGGCAGGTCGAACAGCGGTAGATCTGCTGGCCGCAGTCCGGGCACTTGAACGCGGCGGCGTTCGTGCCGGCGATGTTGATGCCACACGAGACGCACTTTTGCGTCCGCTTTTGCTGGCTCTCGCTCATACCACCCCGTATCCGACCGCGGCTTTTAACGGTTGCCAAACGTCGCCGTCGTCACGGCAGAGAGTGACACGCTCAGCTCCCGGGGAGGATGTCGCCCAGCGCGGCCCCGATAGCCATCGGCACGAACGCGACGCTACAGACGCACAGCGCCGTCCACGTGGCGGCGAGGTCCGTCGTCGACCACTCGACCACGCCCCATCCCGTCAACAGGGCGACGGCGACGACGAACGCCGTGACGGTGACCCCGGCCAGTCGGCGCGGGACGAGGCCGAATATCCGGTTGGCGACCCGGACGTCCTGGAAGTCGGCGACGTAGAGGATACCGACGACCATCGCGATGGCCGAGACGAGCGTTCCTGCCAGGTACAGGGGGTGCTGGGCGATGTAGCGGCCGGCGTCGACGGTCCCGCCCTCGACGGCCATCGGAATCCCGAACAGCAGCGACCCGAGGACGGCCTCCGCGAGGTCCTCTCGGTCGAACCCGTAGACGACCCGACCGAAGACGACCGGCTCAGCGTCCTGCGCCTCGGTGGCCGCTCGCATCGCCTCCCGGACCTGCTCGCGCTCGGCCGGCGAGTCGACGAGCGACTCAAGCTCCTCCAGCTCGTCGAACAGCTCGTTGATGCCGTCGCCGTCGGCCTCGGCCGTGTCGTCGACGCTCATCGCTCCTCGCCCCCGTCTGCGCGGGCCTCGACGGTCGGGTTCAGTCCGTCGGGCCGGGTCGGTTCACCGTCCGTCCACGCGTAGAACCCCTCCCCGGTCGACCGCCCGAGTCGGCCGTCCTCGACGGCGTCCCGGAGCAAGGACGGGGGCTCGAAGCGGACCCCGAGCCGTTCCGTCAGGTCCCTCAGTCCGGCGAGGACGGTGTCGAGCCCCGTCGCGTCGGCGCGCGCGAGCGGTCCGCGGCTGTCGCAGGTGCGCGTGGCCGCCCGGTCGACGTCGGGAACGGTAGCGACGCCGTCCAGTCCGCGGACGAACGCCGTCGCGCGGTCACGCGTCGCCGCAGTCGTCTGGTCCGCGAGGACGACCTCGCTCTCCGTCGGGTCGGGGAAGTGGAGTCCTACCGCACGGTTGGGCGCTCGTAACCCCGCCGCGGTGGCCGTCACCGACACGGTCGTATCGCCCGTCGCGACGAGGGCGTCGTCGGCGACCGTCGTCTCGACGTCCGCGAGCAACTCCCGGCGGGACGCCGTCTCGCCGTCGGTGGCGTCGAGGACCACGTCGGCCCCGTCGACGACGCGCCGGAGCCCCGTGGTCCCGTCCACGGCGTCCGCGACGGTGTCGTCGTCGGCGGCCTGCGCGACGGCGTCGACGCTGTCCATCACCGTGTTCGCGTCTTCGTCGTACAGACGGACCGCGTGGCCCGCACATGCGCATCGTCGGGTGAGCACCCGCCCGCGCGGGCCGGCCCCCAGTACGGCCACGTTCATGCACCGACTACCGCACTCCCACGGGTTAAGCGTTTATTCGGCCTCGACGCACCGCCGGTCCCCGGGTTTCACCCCCGATAAGTGGTGCCAACCACCCAAACATTTATACGTAATAGGCCTTTCTCCGTAAAAGAACACATGGAACGGCCGACGCGCCAGCGGGATACGGACCAGAAGGAGCGTGAGCAGGAGTCCGAGGACACTGGTCAGCAAACCTGTCCCGAATGTGAGTCGGAGAATATCTCCAGTGACGGCGGGGGTGAACTCGTCTGCGAGGACTGTGGGCTGGTCATCGAGGACGAGAACATCGACCGCGGGCCCGAGTGGCGCGCGTTCAACCACTCGGAACGCCAGTCGAAGTCACGCGTCGGAGCGCCGACGACACAGACGATGCACGACAAGGGGCTGACCACCCAGATAGACTGGAAGGACAAGGACGCCTACGGTCGGTCCCTGTCGTCGGAGAAGCGCTCCCAGATGCACCGCCTCCGCAAGTGGCAAGAGCGGATCCGGACGAAGGACGCCGGCGAGCGGAACCTCCAGTTCGCGCTCTCCGAAATCGACCGGATGGCCTCCGCACTCGGCGTCCCGCGCTCCGTGCGGGAGGTGGCCTCGGTCATCTACCGCCGGGCGCTCAACGAGGACCTAATCCGCGGGCGCTCCATCGAGGGCGTCGCCACGGCCTGTCTGTACGCCGCCTGTCGCCAGGAGGGCATCCCGCGGAGTCTCGAAGAGGTGTCCGACGTCTCCCGCGTCGAGCAGAAGGAGATCGGGCGGACGTACCGCTACGTCGCCCAGGAACTCGAACTCAAGATGGAACCGGTCGACCCCAAGCAGTACGTCCCCCGGTTCGCCTCCGAGCTCGACCTCTCCGAGGAGGTCCAGTCGAAGGCCAACGAGATAATCGACACCACGGCCGAGCAGGGTCTGCTCTCGGGCAAGTCCCCGACGGGCTACGCCGCCGCGGCCATCTACGCCGCCTCGCTGCTGTGTAACGAGAAGAAGACACAGCGCGAGGTGGCCGACGTGGCACAGGTGACGGAAGTCACCATCCGCAACCGGTATCAGGAACAGATCGAAGCGATGGGCATCCACTGACCGCCCGCGCCGCCGCGCTCACACCGTCGCCGTTTCTTCGAGAGCCGAACTCCTCTAGTCGGCAGTCACGACGCTGTCGCCGACGGTGACTTCCCGCATCGTCGTCCACGCCTGCAGCGCGATGACGCCGAACCCGACTTTCGTCACCACGTCGAGGTAGACGATGACCAGCGACGCCGTCTCGACGTCCATCAGGCCGATGCCCGACACGCCCAGTAACCAGACGACGGGGTACACGAGCCAGAGGACGACGACGAAGTTCCGCAGGGTCCGGTAGAGGTTCGCTTCGAGGTCCGAGAGCGTCGCCTCGGCAGCGGCGGCGACGGCGCCGTACAGGAGGTAGACGACGCCGCCGAAGCAGACGGCACCGAGCGCGAACAGGCCGTAGTTCAGCGGGTCGGGGACGAGGGTCCCGGCGAACCCGAAGACGATGGTCAGCGCCTGCAACCCGACGAGTTTGACGATATCTTCCCGGGCGGCCTGTGCGAGTAGTCCGAGGTAGAGGACGTTGATGGGCGTCGTCACCAGCCAGTCCGCGTAGCGGACGACGTACACCGCGTGCCCGGCCACCTGTATCCGACCCACGCCGAGGGTCAACAGGACGTACGCGACGATGGCGACGCCCGGTATCGCCACGAGCAGGAGGTAGCGCTTCCGCGTCGCTTCGGGGACGAGCGTGTAGCCGTAGGCCAGCACGGCCGTCCCGAGCAGTTCTCCGAGCAGTCCCAGCGTGAACCAGAGTGTTATCGTTTCCATTGTCAGTCGTCCGTCGTGGCCGTCGCACCGCCGACACCGGGTGCCTCCGTGGTGTCGACGTCGAAGCGGTCGAGTAGCGATTCGAGGTCGGCCGCGCGCTCGCGGAGTTCCCGGGCGGAGTCGGCTACCTCCGCGATGGAGGCGGACTGGTCCTCGGCCGCACCGGCGACGGTGTCGGCCTCGGTCGCGGTCTGCTGTGAGATTGTGGAGAGGTCGTCGATGGTGCCCATGACCTCCTGTGCGGTCCGGGCCTGTTCCTCGGTCGCCCGGTCTATCTCCTGGATACCCGTGTCGACCTCCGCCGTGTACTCGACGATGGTCTCCAGTGCGTCGACCGTCTCCTCGACGGTCTCGACGCCCTCGGTGATGCGCTCGCTCGTCGACTCCATCGTCTCGACGGTGTCGCCGGCCTGCGTCTGGATGCGCTCGATGCGCTGTTCGATGTCGCCGGCGGCGGATTTGGTCTCCTCGGCGAGGCCCTTGATTTCGTCCGCGACGACGGCGAACCCGGCCCCGTCGCCGTCTGCGTGTGCGGCCTCGATAGAGGCGTTCAGCGCGAGCATGTTCGTCTGCTCGACGATGTTCGTGATGACGCCGACGATTTCGCCGATCTCGTCGAGTTCCTCGTCGAGCGCGGTGATCTCGTCGACGGTCGCCTCGGTCTCGGCCTCGATGGCGTTCATCTCCGCGATGGCATCCTGTGCGGCCTCGCGGCCGTCTTCGCCCACCTCGGCGGCGGACTGTGAGGTGTCCGCCACCTGTTGGGCGGAGGCGGCGACTTCCTCGGCCGTCGCCGAGAGGTTGTCCATCTCGCTGGAGGCCTCCTGGAGGCGTTCGCTCTGTTCCGTGGTCCCCTCGAAGATTTCCTGAATCGACTTCGAGACCTGTTGGCTGGCCTGGTCGACCCGTTCGGCGTTCGACCCGACGCGCTCGGTCGACTGGAGGACGTTCGCCGCGAAGGTCTTCATGTCCGCGATAGTCCCTTCCAGTGCGTCGAGCGTGGCGTTTATCTCCGTCCCGACGTCGGCCATCGCGTCGCTCATGCTGTCGTCGTCGACGCGGGCCGTGAGGTCGCCGTTCGCGGCGGCCTCCAGCGCGTCGCTGTACTCGTCGGCTTTGAGTTCGAGGTGGCCGCTGAGCGCCTGCATCTCGTTTCGCTCCTGTTCGACGTCTTCCTTCGCGGCCTGGGCCTCCTGTTTGGCCTGCTCGGCCTCCTCACGAGCGGTCTCCGCCTCGGATATCTGCTCTCGGAGACTGGCGCGCATGTCGTCGAACGCGCCGTACAGCGTCCCGAACTCGTCGGTCCGTGACGTCCTGAGTTCCACGTCGAGGTCGCCCTCGGCCATCGCCTCGGCCTTCGCGGAGAGGCGGCGGAGCGAGGCTATCGTGTTCCCGCCGATGGTCACGCCGACCAGGCCGAGATTGATGACGGCCAGCAGGATGAGCGCGACGAGGTCGGAGTTTATCTGGTCGCTCAGCGCGTAGGCCTGCTCCGGGTTCGCGTGGACCATCACGACCCAGTCGTGGGAGTCCAGCCGGGTGAGTCCCATCAGCATCGCCCCCGTCTCGACGAACGTGCTGTTGCCCGGTGCCAGCGAGGCGACCGGGGCACCGTCTAGTCGTGAGACGGGCGCCGTCGTCCCTATCTTCGACGTGTTCGGGTGGGCGACGAACTCCCCGTCGGTGCTGACGACGGTGGTGTACGACCCGGTCCGCTGGTTCGAGATGTCCTGTGCCTTCGATTCGAGGTCCGTCATGTAGACGACGGCGCGGTTCTCCGCACCGGGAACCGGCGACACCACTGCGATTATCGGGTGGTCGACGACGGAGACGGTGAACGGTTCGGTGACGTGGGTATCGTCCGGGCTGCTGAACGAGGGCGGGTCCGTCGCGAACGGCGCCCCCTGTTCGGCGGCGTTGACGCCGACGAACTGTTCGTTCGAACTGGCGAGGATTTCACCGGTGCCGGTGTTCACGTAGTGGACCGCGACCACGTCGGGCGGTACTTCGTCGTTCTCGACGAGGCCGGTCAGCCTGTCCTGTACGGCCGTCTGTGAACCGTCGGTGAAGACGGACAACCGAGACGTCGTCCGCACGTCGCGCCGTGTCGTCGCCAGCCAGGCGTCCAGTTGGCCGGCCTGCGTATCCGACAGCGCCGTCATGTCGCCGGCGACGTCGTCCTCGAGCGTCGCAGAGGCCTGCAAACTGACGACGGCGCCGAACGCGACGATGACGACGATAGCGAACGCGAGCGCGACGCCCAGTCGCGCAGCGTAGCTATCGCCGACGGCGCTGGGTAGCGGCGAATCCCTGTCTGTTGGCATCCCGGACACCTACAGGAAACGTCGGTTAAAGCGTTCCTCCGGCATTCTCACACGTGATAAGCCGAGCCCGTCCTCCCGTCGCACCAAAACAGTGATACGTTCCTACACTCGATTGTCTTCGTATCGGGCCGATGACATCGGAGTCAGGTGGGACAGGGGAACCCAGCACCGTCGTAGCGGAGGTGCTGACCGGGGCTGACGTCGACCGGGACCGTCTGCCGACGCTGCTGGCGTTGCTCGAGGTGGGCGACCGACAGGTCCGTCTCGGCGCGGCGACGGCGCTCTGTGTCCTCACTGAGGAGCATCCCGACACGGTGGCGTACCTCGCCGGCCGCCTGCTCGACCGAGTCGAGAGCGACGACGACCTCGCGGCCGCCCTCGCCCTCGACTACCTCACCGCCCGCCACCCCGACACCGTCGAGCGAGAGCTGGAGGCACTCGTCGGGCCAGAGGAATCGTCCCACGACGTCGAGCGGTCGAACCCGACGCGCGGCGGGCTCGGCAACCGCGACCTCGGACGGACGACGCTCGCCGGGGCCGGCCCCGCTCCCGGACCCCGCCGGGTGTACACCGACGAGGAGGATGCGGACGGGACCGACGGCCTCGTCGACGAGACGGACGAACAGGCCGAGGAATCGGGACAGACCATCGCCCAGCGTCCGCGAGCGAACGATGCCGAGTGGCTCTCGCTCGTCGAGTACGAGAGCCGGTTCGACTCGCTCACGGTGCTGGCACCTCGGGACCGGCGACAGTACGGGGACACGTACCGGACGCTCGGGGTCGTCGACGACGAGGAGTACGCCGTCGCCCTCCGCCTCCTGCGTGGCGGCGACAGCGCTGACACGGACTACCGTGCCGGCCTCAGGGACTGCCTGTCGGAGTGGGCCTCGGTCGGTGACGTGGCCAACGTCGTGACGCTGTACGACTGGGACGCGGACCCGCGCTTCTGGGCGGCGACCGAGTACACGGACCTGCGACTGACCGACCGCGACCGCCTCCCGCCGGCCGAGGCCGTCTGGCACGCCGAACAGCTCGCGAGTGCACTCGCCACGCTCCACGAGCGAGGGATCGTCCACGCCGGCATCGACCCGAACGCCGTCGCCTACTACGGCAACGTCCTCCGGGAAGAGGACCGGCAGCCCCCGCTGCTCGACGACGTCGGCCTCCTCTCGGTGTACAGACGCCACGCCGACCCGTCGCAGTTCCTGGACCCCCGCTACGCCGCCCCAGAGTACTACGAGCGCCGGTTCGGCCGCATCGACCACGCGACCGACGTCTACCAGCTCGGGGCGGTCTGTTACCGCCTGTTCACCGGGCGACCGCCCTATCGGGGCGAGTTCGAGGCCGTCCGGGACGCAGTGCTCCACGGGCCGCCACCGGCCCCGACCGCGGTGGCCGACGTCCCCGAGGAACTCGACGACGTCGTCGCGAAGGCGATGGCGAGGAAGAAGCTCACGCGCTACGAGACGGCATCGCACCTTGCGCAAGAGCTACGTGCCCTCAGGGACCCAGAGGAGGACGATGGTGGGTAGCATCGAGGTGGGGTTGCCGTTCGCGCCGAACAACCCGAACCTGACGTTCATCTTCTTCATCGCGCTCACCCTGCTGGTGGTGCTGGGGTTCCGGTTCAGTTTCTACGCCTACCGCAACCGCCGGGAGAGCGACCTCGTGGCCGAGCACAGGCTCTGGGACTATCTGGCGCTCGTCGGCCTCCTCGCCGTCGGGTTCGCGGTCCTCGGGTTGGTCGAGATACTGACGACGTACGTGTTGCCGTTCAAGAGCGCGCTGCTGCTCGCCCACGTGTTCCTGCTCGCGGTGACGATGCGCATCCTCTACCGGAGCGTCGTCCCCGCGGCGACCGACGGGGGGACCAGTAGCGAACGCACGCTGACGCGGGCGGCGGTCCTCGCCGTCGCCGTCGTCTTCGTCGGGTTCGCCCTCGTCGGCCGCCGTCCGGCGTTGCTGGCGGCGCTGGGCGGGAGCGCGCTGGCCTTCGCCGTGGCCGGCTTCTCCTTCGGTCGGCGCGGCGCCGCCGAGACGCGCGTGCAGGGGACCGTCGTAGACACGCTCCTCCGGCACCTCCTCCCGGTCCTCCTGTTCGCGTCGCTGGTCCCCGCCGTCGAACTCGCCGTGCTGGCCGGACTGGACCGCGTCGTCGTCCTCCACATCCAGGTGGTGTTCGTCATCATGACCGCGACGACGCTGATGACGGCGACCATCAAACTCAGGCAGAACCTCGCTAGCCTCTAACCCCACCCTTTTGCTCGCGGGCGGCCATCGTCAGCGCATGCGCGCAGTCAGATTCCACGAACACGGTGGTCCAGAGGTACTCACAGTCGAGGAGATTCCCCGTCCGGAACCCGACGCCGACGAGGTGCTGGTCGCGGTCGACGCCGCCGCGGTCAACCCCGTCGACACGTACTTCCGCGAGGGCGGGTACGCCCCCGGCGAACTGCCCTGGATTCCGGGCTCGGACTGTGCCGGGACGGTCGCCGAGGTCGGAGCCGACGTCGAGGGGTACGCCGAGGGCGACCGGGTGTTCGCCACGGGGCTGGGGAACTGGCTCCAGGGGACCTGTGCGGAGTACGCCGTCGTCCCCGAGTCACACCTCGCGCACCTCCCCGAGAGCGTCGACTTCGAGACGGGCGCGGCCGTCACGCTCGTCGGCGTCACCGCGTGGCAGACGCTCGTCGACGCCTGCTCGCTCGAACCCGGCGAGCGGGCCCTGATACACGGCGGGAGCGGCGGCGTCGGCCACGTGGCCGTCCAGTTGGCCGCCGCGACGGGCGCCCGGGTGACGACGACGGCCTCGCCGGCGTACCACGACCGCCTCCGGGAACTGGGTGCCGACGACGTACTGGACTACCGCCGTGACGACCTGGAAGACGCCGTGGTGGCGGCCGGTCGTCCCGACGTCGTTCTGGACCACCGCCTCGACGACTACCTCTCGTTCGACGTCGACGTCGCCGCACAAAGCGCCCGCATCGCCGCCATCGGGAACTCCGACCCGGACGCGACGTTCGAGAGCGTCCCGCAGTGCCGCGCGAAGGACGTGTCGGTCCACCACGTCTCGATGTTCAACACGCCGGACTTCGGTGCGGTACTCGGCCGCCTGGCGAACCTGCTGGAGGACGGCCACCTGACGGCCGACGTGGCTGACACCTACCACCTCGGCGAGGTGGCCGACGCACAGGCGGACGTCGTCTCCGAGAGCTTCCTCGGCAAACTGGTCGTCACGCCCTGAACTTTTACCCCGGTGCCGCGCCTCCCCGTTCACATGTCCGTCACCTTCGACTTCGACGGGGAGGTCGCACTGGTCACCGGCGTCGGCGGCGCACTCGGCAGCGCCGTCGCGAACGCGTTCCTCGAGGCGGGCGCCACCGTCTGTGGCGCCGACGTGGTCGAGCCCGACAGCGAGGACTTCCAGCTGTCGGACCCCGACCGCATCCACTTCCATCAGGGCGACTTCACCGACGAGAGCGACGTGTCGTCGGTCGTCGAGAGCGTCGTCGACGAACACGGTCGCCTCGACTACCTGCTGAACATCGCCGGGACGTGGCGCGGCGGCGATCCCATCCAGGAGACGGAGGCCGACACGTTCGACTTCCTCTTCGACGTCAACCTGAAGACGATGTTCCTCGCGTCGAAACACGCCCTCCCACACTTACAGGAGACCGAGGGCGCCATCGTCTCGGTCTCCGCTCGCTCCTCGCTGGAGGGCGGCGAGGGCGACGGGCTCTACCGCGCGACGAAGGCCGGGGTCCGGCTACTGACCGAGACCATCGCGGAGGAGAACCTCGGCACGGTCCGGGCCAACAGCGTGATGCCGAGCGTCATCGACACCCCGATGAACCGCGAGATGATGCCGGACTCGGACTTCGACGAGTGGGTCGACCCGGCCGACATCGCCGCGACGATGTTGTTCCTGTGTTCCGACGCGGCGTCGGTGACCAGTGGCGCCGCCGTGCCGGTCTACGGGGAGGCGTAGACCGAGGGGAGGCGGCGTCGCTGACCAGTATCGTGGCCGTGCCGGTCTACGGGGAGGCGTAGACCGAGGGGAGGCGGCGTCGCTGACCAGTATCGTGGCCGTGCCGGTCTACGGGGAGGCGTAGACCGAGGGGAGGCGGCGTCGCTGACCAGTATCGTGGCCGTGCCGGTCTACGGGGAGGCGTAGACCGAGGAGAGGCGGCGCCGCTGACGAGTATCGTGGTCGTCGACCAGGAAGAGCGGACGACGGCGGCGGGGGAGAGTCGCCGCCGCGTCGCACGATTGCGTGTCCACACTGGCGGTAGACGAGAGACGTCGTAACACCATGACGAGGCGTGGGGTTGACAGGGTCTGCTGACGGCGAGTGTGGACAGGCCCACCTCTCGGCGCGAACCACTAGTACGTTGATAATATCGGTATATAGGGCTCTATGGCCCACGGGAGCGACGCCGGCGGCCGCTCACCGGGTGGTATCGCACGCGAATCACAGCGGTTAACCGGACCAACGGGATAGGCCGCGTCGACATGAGCGAACGAGAGACGTGGGCCACGCGAGTCGGGTTCATCCTCGCGGCCATCGGGAGTGCAGTCGGTCTCGGGAACCTCTGGCAGTTCCCGTTCAAGACCGCGACCAACGGCGGGGCGGCCTTCGTCGTCTTCTACCTGGCGGCCGTCGTGGTCGTCGGGTTCCCGGCGATGCTCGCGGAGTTCGTCGTCGGCCGGCGGACCAACGTCAACGCGGTCGACGCCTTCGCCGAACTGGGCCACAGACAGTGGCGCGTCGTCGGCGGGCTGGCCGTCTTCACCGGGTTCTGGATCCTCTCGTACTACAACGTCGTCGGCGGGTGGGTCATCCGGTACATCGTCGGGAGTCTCACGGGCGCGTACTTCGCCGACCCCGGGGGCTACTTCGCGGCCGTCTCGTCCGGGCCGGGCGCGGTCCTCGCACAGGCCGCCTTCCTCGCCATCGTCGTCGGCATCGTCGCGCTGGGCATCGAGGACGGCATCGAGAAGGCGACGAAGGTGATGGTCCCGAGCATCGTCGTGCTGATGGTCGCGCTCGCCGCGTGGGTGGCGACCCTGCCCGGCGCCGCCGAGGGGTACGCCTTCTTCCTCTCGCCCGACGTCGGCACGATGGTCGCCAACGCCGGGAGCATCATCCCCTTCGCCGTGGGACAGGCCTTCTTCACGCTCTCGCTGGGGATGGCCATCATGGTGACCTACTCCTCGTACGTCGGGAGCGACGACAACCTCGTCCTCGACGGCGGCACCGTCGTCGTGACGAACACGCTCGTGGGCATCCTCGCCGGCCTCGTCGTGTTCCCAATCCTGCTCACCATCGGCGCGGACGTGAACTCCGTGAGCGGCGGCGCGGGCGCGCTGTTCGTCGCCACCGCCGCCGGGTTCGGGTCCGTCCCCTTCGGCCGCGTGTTCGGCATCGTCTTCTTCGGCGTCGTCCTCATCGCGGCGCTGTCCTCGGCCATCAGCCTGCTGGAGGTGACCGTCGCCTACGCGAACGACAACTTCGGCGTCTCGCGCCCCGTCCTCGCGTCCGTCGCCGGGGTGGGCCTGTTCCTGCTCGGCCTCCCGTCGGCGTGGGACACCGCGTGGCTGACGTGGTTCGACCGCTTCGCCTACCAGGTGTTCCTGCCGGTCTCCGTGCTCGCGCTGGTCGTCTTCGTCGGCTGGGTCCTCGGTCGCGACGCCGTCGCCGAGCTCCGGCAGGGCGCCGACGGCCTCGGCCCCGTCGGGCCGGTGTGGCTCTGGACGCTCCGACTGGTCGTGGTCGCCGCTATCCTCGCCACGCTGGGCCTGGGCATCAACGAGATGTTCCTCGTCGAGAACGCGGACTTCTTCCAGGTGTTCTGACGTGCCTGCATCGCACTTCTGGCGACCGAGGGCCCACGAAGGGAGGGTACGACGATGACGCGAGCCACGTGGCGGACCCGGCTCGGCTTCGTCCTCGCGGCCGTCGGCAGCGCCGTCGGCCTCGGGAACATCTGGCGGTTCCCGTGGCTGACCGCGACCAACGGTGGGGCGGCGTTCCTGCTGTTGTACCTCGTCGTCATCGTCCTCGTGGGCGTCCCCGGACTGCTGGGCGAGATGGTCATCGGGCGGCGGAGCCGCCGGAACCCGGTCGGCGCGTTCGGTGCGCTGGCCGGACGGCGGTGGCGCGCCCTCGGGGGCGTGGCGCTGCTCGCCTCCGTCGTCGTGCTCTCCTTCTACTCGGTGGTCGGCGGCTGGATTCTGCGCTACACGCTCGCCAGCGCGACCGGCGCGTACTTCGGCGCGCCCCAGCAGTACTTCGCTACCATCGACTACGGCCTCGGTGCCGCGGGCTTTCACGCCCTCTTCCTGTTGGCGACGGTGGCCGTCGTCTACGCCGGCGTCGACCGCGGCATCGAGGTGGCGACGACGGTGATGGTGCCCGGAATCGTCGTCCTGTTCGGGGCGCTGGCGGCGTGGGCCGCCACGCTGCCGGGGAGCGCCGCGGGCTACGAGTTCTACCTCTCGCTGGACGTGGGCTACCTCCGGGCGAACTTCGTCGACGTCCTCGTCGCCGCGGCCGGGCAGGCGCTCTTCACCCTCTCCGTCGGGGCCGGCGCGATGCTCACCTACGCCTCCTACGTCGACGAGGACCGCTCGCTGGCCGCCGACGGCACCATCATCGCCGGGCTGAACACCGGTATCGGCGTCCTCGCCGGCCTCGTCATCTTCCCGCTGCTGTTCTCGTTGGGCGTCTCGCCGGGCGAAGGGGGGCCGGGCGCCCTGTTCGTCAGCCTCGCCGGGGCGTTCGCCGATCTGCCGTACAGCCGCGTCGTCGGCGTCGTCTTCTTCGGCGTCGTCCTGCTGGCGGCGCTGTCCTCGGCCATCAGCATCTTCGAGGTACTCGTCTCGTACTTGGTCGACGAACACGACGTCACGCGCTCGCGGGCGACCGCCGGCGTCGGCGGTCTGTTCCTCGTCACGGGAAGCGCCGCCGCCCTGTCGCCGTCGCTGTTCGCGCTGCTCGCGAACACCGTCGCGAACGTCGTCCTCACCGCCGGACTGCTCGGCTTCCTGCTGTTCGACGGGTGGGTCCTCGGGACGGCGGCGCTCGACGAGTACCGGAAGGGCGCCGGTCCGGTCGCCCGTGCGGTCGGCCTGCCGTGGTACTACGCCGTCGCCGTCGTCCTCCCCCTGTTCCTGGCGTTCACGCTCGTCTCCGGCCTCGGCGGCATCGCCGGCGTCTCGCTCACCGCGCCGCAGGCGGCGGGCGTCGCCGTCCTCGGCGTGGTGGGTGCAATCGCCCTGCTCCGCACCCGCGCCGACCCCGCGACCTGACGCTCGGCCGAGGCGTCACGCCCGGGATAGAAACCCCGAAAGGCCTCGGGCCCGTCCCACACCACGATGGAACGCGGACGCATCGACGTTGGGACGCTCTCGGGCGGTATCGACCTGCAGGCGACCGTCGAGAGCGGCCAGTCCTACCTCTGGGACCGCGAGGACGGCGAGATGTACGAGCGAACGGCCGCGAGCGGCGGCGACGCGTGGTACTGGACGACGGTCCGGGTCGACGGTGACCCCCAGGTACTCCGCGTGCGCCAGACCGACGGCGACCTCGTCTGGGAGTCGTCGTTCGACGCCGAGTCCCGCCTCCGGACCCTGTTGGGACTGGACGACGACCTGCCCGCGATTCGCGAGACGGCCCCGCCCGACGCCGTGGTCGAGGACGCCTACGACGCCTACTGGGGGATGCGCATCGTCCGCGACCCGCCGTTCCCGACGCTGATATCGTTCATCTGCTCGGCCCAGATGCGCGTCGGTCGCATCCACGGGATGCAACAGGCGCTGCGCCGCGAGTTCGGCGAGCCGGTCACCTTCGACGGCCGGACGTACCACGCCTACCCGACGCCGGACGCACTGGCCGATGCGAGCGAGGCCGACCTGCGGGACCTGAACCTCGGCTACCGGGCCCCCTACGTCGAGCGCTCGGCCGAGATGGTCGCCGACGGCGAGGCCGACCCGGCTGACGTGAAGGGCCGCCCCTACGAGGCAGCCCGCGAGGAACTGACCCAGTTCGTCGGCGTCGGCGACAAGGTGGCCGACTGCATCCTCCTGTTCTCGCTGGGGTATCTGGGCGCCGTCCCGCTCGACACGTGGATTCGACAGACCATCGAGGAGTACTACCCGGCGTGCGAGCGCGGCAACTACGCCGACACCTCGCGCGCCATCCGCGAGACGCTGGGCGGCGAGTACGCCGGCTACACGCAGACGTACCTCTTCCACTACCTCCGCTCGGGCGGGGAGTGACGGGCGAGCGGAACGTCGGGGATTGATTTTTGTAGCCGCCGCCGGGAGTGTCTCGCATGTCTCGCAAGCGAGTCCACGTCTTCGTCTCCGGGCGGGTGCAGGGCGTCTACTACCGGGCGACGACGCGGGACACCGCAAGGGAGGAGGGGGTCGACGGCTGGGTGAAGAATCTCGACGACGGCCGGGTCGAAGCCGTCTTCGAGGGCGACCGGGGGGCCGTCGACGCCATGGTCGAGTACTGTCACGAGGGCAGCACCAGAGCCAACGTCACCGACGTCGAGGTCCACGAGGAGACGCCCGAGGGGCTGGACGGCTTCGAGGTCCGCTGGTAGCGTCGGGGCCTCCGGCCCCGTACCGTTACCACGGAGGCGGGCGAACCGCCACGTATGCTCACTGGCTCAGAGATGGGCGTCGTCGACGAGAACGCGGCGGCGCTCGGCGTGCCGCGCAAGCAGTTGATGGAGTCCTCGGGCAACGCCGTCGCGCAGGCGGTCCGGGCCCACGCCGACCCCGGCGCCGGCGTCACCGTGGTCGCCGGTCGCGGCAACAACGGCGGCGACGCGCTCGTCGCGGCCCGGTTCCTCGACGACTACGACCTGCGCGTCCTCCTGCTCGGCCGCCCCGAGACGATTACGACCGACATCGCCCGCGAGAACTGGGCGGCTCTCCAGTCCGCCGAGTACCCGACCGAGCAGGTCGGGGACGCGTCCCAGTTCGACCTCGGCGACCCGGCCCTCGTCGTCGACGCGATGCTGGGGACCGGTATCAGCGGCGCGCTCCGCGAACCCGAGGCCACCGCCGCGGCGGCGATGACCGCGAGCGACGCGACGGTCCTCTCGGTGGACGTGCCCTCCGGCCTCGACGCCGAGGACGGCACCCTCGCCGACAACGCCGTCGACGCCGACCACGTCGTCACGTTCCACGACACGAAACCCGGGCTGTCCGACCTCGCTGCGGACGTCACCGTCGCCGACATCGGCATCCCCGAGGCCGCCGAACTGTTCGTCGAACGTGGGGACCTCCTGCGACTGACGCGGGACCCGGCGAGTCACAAGGGCGACAACGGGGAGGTACTGGTGGTCGGTGGCGGCCCCTACACCGGCGCGCCGGCCCTCTCGGCGCAGGCGGCGCTCCGGGGCGGCGCCGACCTCGTCCGGGTCGCTGCGCCCGAACGCGTCGCCCGCGAGATTCAGGGGTACAGCGAGAACCTCATCGTCCGTCCGTACGACGGCGAGATGCTCGCTCCGACGCACGTCGACCGCCTCGCCGACCTCGCGGCCGACCACGACACGCTCGTCCTCGGGCCGGGGCTGGGCGACGCCGACGCGACCCTCGAGGCCGTCGGCGCCCTCCTCGAACGGTTCGACGGCACGGCCGTCGTCGACGCGGACGCGCTCTCCGTGGTCCCGGACGTAGACACCGACGCCGACCTCGTCTGTACGCCACATCAGGGCGAACTCGTCGGGATGGGCGGCGAGACGAGCGACGACTGGCGCGAGCGTGCGGCCCTCGTCGAGTCGTTCGCGGCCGAGCTCGGGCACACGCTGCTCGTGAAGGGGCCCTACGACGTCATCTCCGACGGCGAGCGGACCCGCGTCAACCGGACCGGCAACCCGGGGATGACCGTCGGCGGCACCGGGGACGTGCTGGCCGGGGTCACCGGGGCGCTCGCCTGCGTGCAGGAACCGCGTCACGCCGCGAGTATCGCAGCTCACGCCGTCGGCGGCGCTGGCGACGCTGTCGTCAACGAACGGGGGTACGGACTGGTCGCGACCGACCTGCTCGACGCGGTGCCACCGGCGCTGTGGCAGGATTGAGGGAAGGTACGTATCTGCAGGACAAAGAGTAACAACCGACTTACACTAACTCCCCATCTCTGTCGACCATGCGAACCAAACTCGTAGCGGTCAGCGTCGCCGTCGTGGTCGTCCTGAGTGGGTGTGCTGGCTTCTCCCAGAGTGGCGAGTCGACGCCGGCAGAGACACAGACGCCAGCGGAGACGGTGACTGAGACGGCGACGACCACTGGCGAGGCTTCGTTTACCCAGACGCCACACGTGGGGTGTCAACCGGGCGCGATAGAGAAGAACGGCACCTGCCAACCCGTCACCAATGACTCTAACGCCGAGATATTCAGCGCCGAGAACCTCTCGGCGATTACTGCCTCGAACACGACGATAAACGGGACGCCGGGCTATCTGGCCCGCCCGGCCGCCAACGGCACGTACCCCGCCGTCGTCATGATTCACGAGTGGTGGGGCCTCAACGAGAACATCAGGCACATGGCCGACATCCTCGCGGGACACGGCTACGTCGTCTTCGCCGTCGACCTGTACGACGGGCGCGTGGCGACCAACTCCTCGTACGCTGCCGAACTGTCGGGTGAAGTGCGGAATAACCCCGACGAGGCGGTGCGGAAAATGAGCCGCGCGACGGCGGGGCTCCGCAACCGCTCGGACACGACCCGGCGTGTCGCCAGTCTGGGCTGGTGCTTCGGCGGTGGGCAGAGCCTCCAACTCAGTCTGAGCGAGACGGACCTGAATTCGACGGTCATTTACTACGGGACGCTGACGACGAACGAGTCGACGCTCCAGCGTATCGACGGGCCCGTGCTGGGCGTCTTCGGCTCCGAGGATCAGGTTGTGGGCATCGAGAACGTCCGCGAGTTCAACCGCACGCTGGCCCGCCTCGGTGTCGAGAAGGAGATCTACGTCTACGAGGGTGCGAACCACGCCTTCGCCAACCCGAGCGGTGAGCGCTTCGACCCAGAGGCGACGAGGGACGCGTGGTCGAAGACGCTACGGTTCCTGAACGAAACGCTACGAGCCGAGAATACGTCCTGACCAGGACTCAGGCCGACGCACCGACCAGGTCGCCGGCCTTCGCACGGGACTGCTCGACGATGGCCGGCCGCGCCTCGAACTCGATGACCACCTCGTCGCCGTAGTCGACCGTCTCGACGTGGGCGTGGTCGTGAATCCACGAGACGACGCTCATCGTCTCCTCGGTCATCGGTAGGACGAGTCGCTCGTGCTGGTAGTCGGGGAGTTCCTCGTCGATGCGGGTGGCCAGCTCGTCGATGTTCAGCCCCTCCTTGCCGCTGACGGCCACGGGGTTGGGCGCGAGCTTCGAGAGCGCCGCGCGCTTGCGGGCGACCTCCTCGTCGTCGACCTTGTCCGTCTTGTTCAGCACCGTGACGATGGGGGCCTCGTTGCGCTCGTACAGCGTGTCGTGGCTCGTCACCAGTTTCTCGCGTATCTCCTCGACGGACTCCGAGACGTCGACGACGAGCAAGACGAGGTCGGCCCGGTACACCGAGTCCAGCGTGGACTTGAACGACTCGACCAGCCAGTGGGGGAGGTTCTGGATGAAGCCGACGGTGTCGGTCACCAGCACCTCGCGTCTCCCGACCTCGGCGCGGCGCGTCGTCGTCCCGAGCGTCGTGAACAGGCGGTCCTCGCTCTCGGCGGTCGTGTCGAGGTCGGGGTGGAGGTCCTCGTTCTCGTCGACCTCGAGGTCGTCCGCGAGACGCCGCAGCAGCGTCGACTTCCCGGCGTTCGTGTAGCCGGCCAGCGCGACGAGGTCGAACCCGGACTCCCGACGCTGTTCGCGCCGGTGTTGCTCCGTCTCCTCGATGGAGGCCAGCTCGTCGCGGATGTTGGATATCTGCTTCTTGATGTCCTCCTCGCGGCTCTCGTCGTACTCCCCCAGCCCCATGAACCCGGGGCGTTCGTCGCGTTTCGCGAGGCTCGCCTTCGCTTCGGCCCGCGGCAGCTCGTAGCGCAGTTCGGCCAGTTCGACCTGCAACTGGGCCTTCCGGGTCTGGGCCCGCTGGCCGAATATCTCGATGATGAGGCGGAACCGGTCCATGACCGTGACGCCCTCGGGGAGTTCGTTCCCGATGTTGTACGTCTGGTACGGCCCCAACTGGTTGTCGAAGATGACCGTCGTCGCCTGTTCGCGGGCGACGGTGTTCCCCAGGCGCACCACCTTGCCCTCGCCGAGGTGGTAGGCGGGGTCCTCCGTCCGAGTCTGGGTTATCTCGCCGACCACCTCGTAGCCGGCGGCCCGAGCGAGGTCACGTATCTCCTCGGTGTCGGCCGTGCCACTGTCGACCCGTTTCGCGACAACTGCCCGGTCCGTGGTGTGTGTCGCCGTCACTCGCCCGATACTACGCTGTCCGATTATTTAATCTGCAGGGTGGCGCCCAGGAGTCGGGGACGGCACCGCTGTTAGCACAAAGGATTTAAAATGCGACAGTCTGGTATCCGGTATGGTAGAGTTAGCTCTCCAGATGGACGGGTTCGGCCTCCAGCAGATGGGGCTGGAGTTCGGAGCCGGGGGCCTCATCGGCGGCATCATCGGGTTCGCCGCCAAGAAGGTCGCGAAGCTCATCGCTGTCATCGTCGGGCTCGAACTGGCCCTGTTCAAGTTCCTCGAGACGCGCGGGATACTCGAGGTGAACTGGCAGGCCATCGGCGGGGCCGCACAGAACGCGACCAGCGGAGCGACGGACGCCGCGGCGGGCCAGCCACCGTCGTGGCTCATGTCGATCCTCTCGGCGCTCCCCGTCAGCGCTGGGTTCACCGGCGGTTTCCTCGTCGGCTTCAAGAAGGGATAGCGCTCGGCTTCCCCGTCACGCCGCGGACTATCCGCGCGTACTGATGTCGTCCTCGTCCTTGATGATGCGCGTCTCGGCCTCGCCGCTCGTGTTCTCGTTGACCACGTCGTAGAAGTCGTTCTGCATCCCCGCCGGGAACGTCAACACCCCCACCCACGAGCCGTCGGCCTGCCACTCCTCCCGTTCGAGGTCGCCGAACTGCCGGATCTTCGCCTGCGCGCTCCCGGCGTACTCGGCGGGGACCTGTACGGCGACGGTCACCTCGTCGAACCGGATGGGGATGACCGGCCGCAGGGCGTCCAAGGCGTCGTCGACCTGCGTCTCGACGGGTTCCATGGGGTCGACGCGGAAGTCCGTCTCCTCCAGCGCCGACTCGATGCGCTCGGGCGGGTGCGGGGCGTCGTCCATCTGGGGGTTGACGGCGTTGCGGGTGATGCGCTGGACGAGCTGCTTGTGCTTCTGCTCCTGCATCTCCCGGCGCTGGTCGGCCGTTATCTGTATCTCCCCCCGTTTGATGACCTCCGGGATAATCTCCATCGGCTCCGTCGTCTCGAACACTTCCTTCAGACTCTCCTCCGGCGGTCGGTCGCCGCGCGAGGCGTCCTCGAAGACGTCCTCGGCGGCGATGACGTCCTCCAGGTCGCCCTCGAACTCCCCGCGTTTGATGGCGAGGGCGGCGTCGGGGTCGACCAGTACCTCGAACCGCTGTCCGTGGGTCTCGAGGCGCGCCGTCACCGCCTCGTCAAGCGATATCATACCTGTCGGTAACGGTGGGTCAGTTAAAGGCCTTACTGCGTCGGGCGGTCACGCGGTCGCTGGGGCCCGCGGGCTGCCAGAAAGCGGGGGCGTCGTCGGGACTTACTCCTCGTCTTCGTCGGTCTCGTCGGACGCGTCGTCCTCGCTGGCGAGCAGGTCCGCCTCGGCGAGGTGGCTCTCCTTCTCCTCGTCGGAGAGCTCGCGGAACTGCTCGGTCTCGACGTCGATGACGGCGATGCCGATGCCCTCGGGCGAGAGGCCATCCTCGTTGACCGACGCCAGCGCCGCGAGTGCGAGGTCGACACCGGCGTCCAGGTCCATCTCCTCGTCGTAGTTGGCCTCGAGGTAGTCGCGGATGTCGCCGCGGTCGGCACCGACGGCCAGCGCCTTCCACTCGTAGGGCGTCCCCGACGGGTCCGTCTCGTAGAGACGGGGCTCGCCGTTGGCGATGCCGGCGATGATGAGGGCGACGCCGAACGGGCGAGCGCCGCCGACCTGCGTGTACTGCTGGATGTAGTCGGTAATCTCCTTCGTGAGCGTCTCGACACCGACCGGTTCGCCGTACCGGAGCTGGTTCACCTGCGCCTGTCGGCGGGCGAAGTCGATGAGCTGTCGGGCGTCGGCGACGTGACCGGCCGAGGCGATGCCGATGTGGTCGTCGGCCTTGTGTATCTTCTCGACCGAGGAGCGCTCCATCAGCGGCGAACGGATGCGCTTGTCGACGGCCAGGACGACGCCGTCGCTGGTCCGGATGCCGATGCTCGCGGTACCCCGCTTGACCGCCTCGCGGGCGTACTCTACCTGATAGAGACGTCCGTCCGGAGAGAAGATAGTAATCCCGCGGTCGTACGCCTGCTGTTGGTTTTGTCCCTGCATAGTTATCGGAAATCGAGGTCTGTCGCGCCCACGAACGAGCGGTCGGTGCGCACGTCGACCCGCTTCTGCCGGGCGAGGGCGCGCCGTTCTGCGTTCTCGAACACGACGTGTCTCTGTCCGAACGGTTCCGCCGGCCCGCGTATATATTTTTCTTCACAGGCGCGCACGGTCCCGCTCGTACCGGTCACGCGCAGGCCCACCGGGGACCCGTCGACGGCGTCGATACAGGCCAGCGCCGCGCGGGCCGCGTCGGTGTGGTTCCGACGGACGCGGACGATGGCGTGGCCGGCCCCGTCGCCGTGTTCGAACCGGAGGACCGTCGCGTCGACGTCGGCGCTACCGGTGTCGCCCAGCAGGTTCTGCGTGGCGTACCACACCTCGCGCTGGAACGCCCGGCGGTCCACGTCGGCGTCGGGCCAGGTCTCCAGTTCGACGGCGAGGTAGCGCCACCGCGGCTGGAGGTGTTTCGGGAGGTGCTTCATCCGGCACCCTCCGTCGGTGACTGTCGCATACCGACAGTTGGCCCAACAGCGTAATGAGCGGTGCGGTGTCGACGGCGCCTACCGCAGTGCCGACCCGAACCGGCTGGCGCTGTCGTCGGACGAAGCTGTGGGGTCCTCGACTCGCGCCACCGGGGTCCGGACCGTCAGATAGACCACGGCGACGACCATCCC
This sequence comes from Haloarcula sp. MBLA0163, assembly GCF_055632435.1. NCBI lineage: Archaea > Methanobacteriati > Methanobacteriota > Halobacteria > Halobacteriales > Haloarculaceae > Haloarcula > Haloarcula sp. MBLA0163. The sequence goes on along the minus strand of NZ_CM145745.1, from coordinate 1,792,315 downwards.
GACGGTTTCGGCGACCACTATCGGGTTCCCTACCGACGCTGTCGGTGCGCTGCGACCGACCACGAGGCCGAAGACGACGAGGGCGGCGTAGCGTGAATGGTGCCGATAGTTCACCCCGGTCGACAGGGTCAGCCGTCGTCCTCGTCGAGTCGGACGCCGGGCTCGACGAACGAGTCGTCGGTCACCCGGCGGTTCCGCTCGGCGAGACGGCCCCACGCCTCGAGGCCGGCACGTATCTGGTCCCCGGTGAACCCGACGGCCTCGCCGAGCGCGACGAGTTCGCGCGGGGCCCGGAGTTCGAGGTGGCTCCGGGGGTCGCCGGAGACGACGTACGGCGCGTCGGCGTCGGCGACGAGTTCGCGCAGCTTCCGGAGGTCACCCAGCGCCCGCACCCGGCTCCCACCGCTGTCGGCCAGCACGTCACGCAGCGAGAACTCGACGCGGACGCCGTTGTCGGCCGCGGCGTTCGCGAGGACGTGGTTGAAGTCGCCGTCGCCCCGCATCGGGTGCGCGAGGACGTCGACGGCCGGGTTCTCGACGGCGAACCGATTGACCGCTCGGTCGCCGCCGTGGACGACGACGACGGTGTGTTTCGAGCGGTGGTTCCCGACGAGGCCGCTGGCCTGCGAGGGGGTGTCCGCCCGAACCTCCACGCCCTCGACGACGTCGATGTCGTACGCCTCGCCGACGGCTTCGGCGTCGTAGTCGGCCGGTTCGTCGCCGTGGTTCCGGACGACGACGCCGTCGAAGCCGTAGTCGGCGGCGGTCAGCGCCTGTCTGGCGACGGTGCTGTCGCCGTCCGGGTGCGCGTGGACGGCCTCGTACATCACAGTTCGTCGAGGAGTTCGCGGGCGTTGGCGATCGCCTTCTCCCGCTTCGCGGGGTAGGCCTCGACCTTGGCCCGCAGGGTGATACCGTCGCCCCGGCGGACCTCGCCGCCGAAGGCGGCCTGCTTGTCGAAGGTGAGAAAGAACGAGCAGTTGTCGTCGACCCTGTCGTCGAGCTCCGCACGCACGTCGTCGATGTCGTCGAGCGTCGCCACCTGCGAGAGGACGTGGCGCACGTCGTCGGCGTTCTCGACCCGGGCCGAGAGGACGACGATGCGGTCGCCGTAGTGGCCCTCGCTCTCCGTACGCTCTAGCTCCCAGTCCTCGGGGAGGAAGGTACGCAGGGCTTGCTCGACGCGCTTCTCGTCCTCCGTGGCGTAACAGAACGTCCGGAGGTCGACGTAGTGGAACGGCACCGACGACATCTGGGCCTTACTCCTCGGCCGCTTCGAGGTTGTCTTCGGGGACGCCCTGCTCCTGGCCGTCCTCGAAGGAGACGGTGTAGTTGGCGTCGCCGAACATCGTCTCGACGACCTGCGTGATGGTGCCTTCCTGCCCGTCGTAGTCGCTGTGCTCGTCGTGGAGAATGACGCTGTCGTCTTCTTCGAATGCCATGCCCGGCGGTACTGGATGCCCGGTCAAAAAGGGACTGATTCGCCCCGACGGCCGCTGTCGGTCCGGAACGGCCGCGTCCGACGAGGTGTCGAAGGGTTATAGTGAATCTCACGCGTACTCGTCTGCATGACCGGTTCGTCTACGCCTCTCCAGTCGCTGTCCCCGTGCGGTAGACACGCCCCCTCCAGCGGCCACAGATGACCACCGTCGACGACCTGTGGTACCTCGCCGACGTCGCCAGCCAGCAGGCCGAGCAGACCTACCACGACCTGACGGAGCGACACGCCGACTTCGTCGAGTTCACGCGGCACCGACGGGTCCCCCGACCGCGGTTCCGGTCGGTCGCCGAGGACGCCCGCGACCACGGCGCTCCCTACGGTGCCCACACGCTGACGTACCGCCCGTCCGGCGACCTCCTCCTGGTCCGCCACGAGGGCGTCGGCAAGTGGGTGCTCCCCGGCGGCGAACTCGACGGCGGCGAGACGTTCCGCGAGGCCGCGCTCCGCGAACTCGGCGAGGAGGGCGGCATCGAGGCGACCATCGAGGGGCTGGGGATGCTCGGCCGGGTGGAGTTCCACTGCGACGGCAACAGCACGTGGGGCGTCCTGCCCGTCTTCGAGGCGCGGGCCGAGACGACGACCGTCGCCGTCGACGACCCCGACCACGAGATAAGCGCGGCCCGGTGGTTCGACGAGTTACCGGCCGACACGCGGGACCGCGACGAGATACTGCGGTGGCGTGACCGGCGGTTCGACTGACGGACGCCGCTGTTTCGGAGGCATCCGACAGTCGAGGGGTGGAGAAGTTACGCCTCGTCCTCGACTGCGTCCGACCGCTTTTTCTTCGGGACTCTCGACTTCGCCCGCTCGACCATCGGCGCGGCCGACGCCCACTTCTCGCCGACGATGGCGCCGACGAAGGCACCGAGACCGGCGGCCGTGCTCGCGGCGTTTCGCCCTATCAGGCCGCCCAGTGCGCCGCCGACGGCGCCACCGATGGCTGCGTACTTCGCGCGACTGACGGTCCGCTTGAGTCGTGCTTTCATATCCGACCCGACACACGTCGGACGGAAAAAAGCATCCGCCGACGACCGTCGGTCACTCGGGACCGAACGACTGCCCCTCGCGGGCGTCGGCGTCGAGTCGTCGGACCGTCGCGCGGGCGTTGCTGGCGTCGTAGCCGAACAGCACCGAGTGGCCGTACTCCGATGCGACCTCGACGGCCTTCGCGAGGTCGTCGATGTCGACGTCGACGGCGTACAGTTCGACGCTGAACCGGGTGTCGAGCCGGTCGCGGAACCCCTTCGCGAGTATCTCCAGCCAGTAGGTCGTCGAGTAGGCCATGTCGTAGATGGGGACGACGAACTCGTCGACGTACTCGTCGATAGCGTCCACGTCGACGCCGGTCCGCGATTCCAGGTGGCCCGGATAGGGGTCGGGGTACAGCGTGAGATAGAGGTCGCCGGGGACTCGCTCGCGGGCGTCGGCGACGAAGGAGGTGATGACGTCCGTCCGCCACGCCGCCCAGTCGTCGTACTCGCTCTCGGCGAACTTCCGTTCGCAGCGGTCGCAGTGGCAGTACTCGTCGCGGGGGAAGCCCACGTCGTCAAGACGGACGTCCTCGTTGACCTCGGCGGCCTCCGCGACGATGTCCAGCAGCCCCTCCCGATAGCGCTCGTGGGTCGGACAGACGTACGTCCAGTCGAAGTACGGTTCGTTCCGCGTGGCGGCGGTGCCCTCGTCGTCGAACGCCAACAGCTCCTGCTCGCTCTCGACGGCGTTGTCCCCGAAACACGACACCATGTTCACCGCGCCGGGAATCGGTTCGACGGCCCGGCCGGTGACGTCCTTGACCTCGTAGAACGCCCGGTCGAACTCCGACCACTCGGTCTCCTCCTCGTTGCGCGTGACGACGCCGTACATGGACTCCCGTTGGTCGCTGTCCGGGGTAAGGGTTCTGAAAAGGGTGGTCGTGGGCTGTGCTGGTGGGGACCCTCTCGCGTCACTTCCTGGCGAAGTAGACCAGTGCGAGGGCGACGATAGCGACGACGGCGAGTACCTTCTTCGACATCGGTCCGAAGTACGTGGCACACTCACAAAGAACTATCGGCGGACCGTCGGCAGTCGGCGACCCGCTCGCCGTAAAACACCGCCAATTGTTGGTACCCATCCGAACAGGCAAGTGGCCCAACGCCGAACCACCGAACGATGACGGCCTGCCATCGGCGGCGCTTCCTCGGCCTCCTCGGGAGCGGCGTCGCCGCCGGTCTCGCGGGCTGTGGCGCCGTCGGCCGGTCGCGCGTCCGAACGCTCGTGGCCGGCAGCCTGCAGGCCGCCGCGAGCGAGACGCTCCAGACGGCGACGCGACCCGAACTGGCCGTCGAGGCGCACGGCTCCGTCCACGCCGCGCGGCTGGTCGCCGACGGGAAGCGCGACCCGCACGTCCTCGCGCTCGCGGACCCCGCGCTGTTCGAGCGGTTGCTGTCGACGCCCTGGTACGCCGTCGTCGCGAGCAACGAGCTCGTGCTGGCGTACAACCCCGAGACCGCCGGCGGGCGCCGCGTCGCCGAGGCCGAGTCGTGGACGGCGCCGCTGGGCCGGGCGGACGTCTCCCTGGGTCGGACCGACCCGGACCTCGACCCGCTTGGGTATCGGACTCTCTTCGCGCTCGAGCTGGCCGCTCGGCGGCGCGACGACCCGGACCTCGTCGACGCCGTGCTGGCGCCGGACCAGCGCTACCCCGAGACGCAGCTGCTGGCGCAGTTCGAGACGGGGAGCATCGACGCGGCGTTCGTCTACCGGAGCATGGCCGTCGAGCGCGACTACCCCTTCCGCGAGCTGCCGCCGGCGGTCAACCTCGGCGACCCGGCCTACGCCGACAGCTACGCCGACGTCCAGTACGAACTCCCCGACGGCACCGTCGCCCGCGGCGCCCCCATCGAGTACGCCGCGGCGCGCCGGGCCGACGACGCGGAGACGAGACGGGTGTTCGAGACGCTGCTCGCGGGCAAGTGGCTCCGTGACCACGGGTTCCTCGTCCGCGACCGCTACCCACGCATGGAGGGCGATGTCCCGAACGATTTCCGGGGCTGAGACGGCCTCCCGGCGCGTCGGGCTCGAACTCCGGCAGCTGGTGCCCGTCCTCGGCGCCGTCCTGTTGCTGTACTTCGTGGTCCCGGTGGCCGTCCTCGTCGTCACGTACTCCCCGACGGCGCTGGCGAACCTGGCGTCCGGCTACGTCGTCGACGCCGCGACCACCTCCCTGCTCGCGGCGCTGTCGAGTACGACCCTGGCGTTCGTCTTCGGGCTCCCGCTGGCCTACTGGCTCTCGCGGAGCGACCACGTCCTCACCACGGTGGCGCTGGGCGTCGTGGTCCTCCCGCTCGTCCTGCCGCCGGTCGTCAGCGGGATGCTCCTGCTGACCGTCGTCGGTCCGGAGGGGCTGGGCGGGCTCACGGACCTCAGGCTGACCCGGTCGCTGTTCGGCGTCGTCGCGGCACAGACGTTCGTCGCCGCGCCGTTCTTCGTCGTCACGGTGAAGGCGGCCTTCGACGGCGTCGACAGCCACTTCGAGGAGGCCGCCCGCTCGCTCGGCCGCAGCTGGCCCGAGACGATGCGCTCGGTGACGATTCCGCTCGCCAAGCCGGGCATCCTCGCCGGGCTCGTCCTCACCTTCGCACGCGCCATGGGCGAGTTCGGCGCGACGATGATGCTGGCGTACTACCCGCGGACCCTGCCGGTCCAGATATGGGCGTCGTTCATCTCCAGCGGCCTCGACGCGGCGCTCCCCGTCGCCGTGGTCCTGTTGAGCGTCGCGCTGGGAACCCTGCTCGTCGTCCACGGACTGCGGGCGACGCCGTGGCGCTAGCAGTCCCGCTCGTGGGCCCAGAACTCGTCGTCGACGGTCACCTCCTTCTTGAACAGCGGGACCTCCTCCTTGAGGCGGTTGATGCCGTCCTCGACGGCCCGGAACGCCTCGCCGCGGTGGCCCGCCAGAATCACCACGAAGACGATGTCCTCGCCCGCGTCGACCACGCCGGTCTTGTGGTGCAGTCGGACCGCGTGGACGCCGTCACGGGCCTCGAGGTCCGCCCGTAGCTCGGCCATCCGCTGGGCGGCCACCTCGTCGTAGCGCTCGAACTCCAGGAACTCCGTCGGCCGGTCGTCGGGGCTCTCCTTCGCCCGGACGCGCCCGGTGAACGTCGCGATGGCGCCCGCCCGGTCCTCGTCGGGCGAGCGCTTGACCTCCTCGACGAGCGTCTCGAGGGTGACGTAGGGGTCACGCTCGTGGAGGGCGTCGAGGACGGCGTCGACGTCGGCCTGCTCGCCGCTCTCCGCCCGGTGGATGACCGGCTCGGCCACCTCCCGGTCGCCGAGGACGACCTTCGGAACCGCCGCGTCCCCGAACCCCTCGAGGAAGGCGTAGTCGTACTCCGGTGCGAGGGCGTCGAGCGTGTCTGTCAGGGTCCGTGCGTCGCCGGTCGCGAACCACTCGCCGTCGTCGGTCACTGCGACCGTCTGGCCCGCGCCCGCATCGCGGTGGCGCGCCGAATCCTTCCCCTCCGTGTCGACGTCGGGCGAATGCGTACAGTGCTTGACCGTCGCGACCGAGCCGGACGCCGAGCAGCGCTCGACGAGGCGCTCGACCAGCGTCGTCTTGCCGGTGTCCGAGTGACCGGCGATACCGAGGACGTGCATGGATACACGTTGTGACGGCGGCCACCTATGTGTTTCCGATGGTCCACCCCGCGCTCGACCGGCGGTCCGTGCGCGACACGCCACCGAGTCACATCCGCACATACCTTACTAGTTGGCCAACAGGCCGATACTGGGGACTCCGGACGGTAACGTATGGACCGACGCACCTACCTGAGTGGTACTGGGACGCTTCTCGCGACCGGCCTGCTCGCCGGCTGTTCCGGCGGCGGAACGGCGACCGGCACGCTCGCGACGAGCGTCAGCGACCAACCCGGCGACATCGGCGACTTCGAGTCCTGTGTCGTCACGATGGCCGGCCTGTGGGTCAAGCCTGCGACCGAGGAGACGACGGCGACGGACACCTCGACCGGCGAGGACGACGGCCGGGAGTACGTCGAGTTCGACGAGCCACAGGAGGCGGACCTGACGGAACTGCAGGGCGAGAAGTCGCAACTCGTCGACGAGGAGTCCGTCGAGACCGGCGAGTACGAGTTCCTCCAGCTCGACGTCACCGGCGTCGAGGGCACGCTCTCGGACGGCAGCGACGCGACCGTGACGACGCCCGGCGAGGCGCCGCTGAAGTTCAACCAGTCGTTCGAGATACGGGAGGACGAGCGGACGCACTTCGTCGCGGACTTCACGCCGGTCCAGCAGGGGAACGGCGGCTACATAATCCGGCCCGTCGCCTCGGAGACCGAGGTGCGCTACACCGAGGAGACGACGACCGGCGGCAACGCGACCGACGCGTAGTTCACTCGGCCCGCTCGACCGACTTCTCGACGACGCGCACGCCCTCGATAGCGGCGGTCGGGTACTCGCCGTCCGCGTCCTTCTCGTTGGCCTTGACCATATCCCAGACGACGTTCAGCCCCGTCGTCACGCCCTCTAGGGCCTCCATCTCGCAGCCGGTCTTCCCCGTCGTCTCGACTGCGACGGTGAGTTCGACGCACTCCGTGCCGACCTCGAACCCGGTCTCGACGTTCGTGACGGGTATCTGGTGGCACATCGGAATCGTCTCCCACGTGTGTTTGACGGCCTGAATCGCGCCGATGCGGGCCGTCGTCAGCACGTCGCCCTTCTCGACGTCGTCGGCGGTGATGGCGTCGAGGGTGCTCTCCGAGAGGCGGATCTCCCCGCGCGCCACCGCGCGACGCTGGCTGTCGGCCTTCTCGCCGACGTCGACCATCTGTGCGTCCCCGTCCTCGTCGACGTGTGTGAACTCGTCGGGCATACCGGACGCTAGCGCGAGGGCCTTCAAAACCGTGCGGGTCTCTCCTACCGGCGGACGAGTCCGAGCAGGTGGCCCACGGCGGGCGCGATCAGCTCCTCGCTGCCCATCCGGGCGGCGTTCTCGCTGCCGGGCAGGCAGAACACGAGGCGGTCGTCGACGACGCCGGCCGTCGCCCGCGACGCCATCGCCATCGGCCCGACCTCCTCGTAGGAGCGCCAGCGGAACAGTTCGCCGAAGCCGGGCACCTCGCGGTCGAACAGCGCGCCGACCGCTTCGACGGTCACATCGTCGTCGGTCAGTCCCGTCCCGCCGGTCGTCACCACCACGTCGGCGCCGTCGTCCATGGCCGCGGCGACGGCGTCCGCGATGGCCGCTGCGTCGTCGGGTACGAGCGAGCGGTCGAGGACGTCGTGGCCAGCCGCCTCGAGGGCCGACTCGATGGCGTCGCCGCCCGGGTCCTCCTCGAGCGTCCGCGAGGACGAGACGGTCACCACCGCGATGGCGACGGCCTCCGCATCGTGTGCGTGATGGTCGTCGTGGTCGTCCCCGTCGCCGTGGTGGTGCTGTTCGTCGCCGTGGTGGTGCTGTTCGTCGCCGTGGTGGTGCCCATGCTCGTCACCGTCGTGGCCGTCCGCGTCGTGGTCCATACCCGTACAACTCGCTCGCCGGCAGTAAACGGTCGGGGTCAGGCGCCGAGCAGGTCGTCCAGCAGCTTCCGCTGGGCGGCGGCCAGATGCTCGGTGAACGTCGTCGTGGCGATGTCGAGGTCCTCGGCCACGTCGCCCGCGGACGCGTCCCGCGGATGCTCGAAGTACCCCATCTCGTAGGCCCGTTCCAGCACCTCGTTCTGTCGGTCCGTCAGGGTGTCGCGGTCGAGCACCGCCGGTCGACCGCTGCGGTCGCTCTCGGCGCTCTCGACCAGGCGACGGAGGCTGATTCGCTCGCCCTCGTCCCGCAGGTCCTCGATGACCGACCGGAGCGTCGCGATGTCCTCGACGAGGAACGTGACCACCATCGACTCCTCGTCGGCGTCGACCGACTGCACCACACAGCCCGCGCGCTCGACCCGTTCGCAGACGCACCCCTGGTCGGCCGGGCGAGCGAACCGGTAGACGCGTTCGCCCTCGTAGGCGAACACCGCCTCGACGGCGTCGTTCGACTCCGCGGGCGGCGCCGTTGTGCCCTCGCCCGAGAGCGTGAACTCCTCGAACACTTCCCCCTCCGCAGCACCGAGCGCGCTCCGCGAGACCTCGGTGACGTGCCACTCGTCGTCGGCGTTGGGGGCGACGTAACACGACCGCGGGGCGAACACTTCTACCTCGGCGAGGACACGGTCGGGCATACTGACAGATTCGCCCGATAGCCCGATTATATCTGACCCCGAATATGTTCGTGGTACAAGTCCCCTTATAAAGCACCTAAGATGTCTGGCTCGTGGTTCAGGGAGATGGTTCGTGAATGGCCGAACACGCGAACCATCCGTCCGGCCTCCGCCGGGTGGGTGTGGACCGCAACCATGAGACGCAACACGATACTCATCGGCCTGCTGATAACGGCGGTACTGCTCCCGATGTGGTTCGTCGCCCTCCACGGGGAGCCACCGTCCGAGGAGATAGCCATCGACGAGAGCGTCACCGAACAGCGGCCGCTCCAGGGGTTCGTCGACACCCCGAACAAGCTCTCACCCAGTCAGGTGGGCGTCATCGTCTGGGTGGCGCTGTTCGCCCTCGTCGGCGTGCTGGCGGCCGTCCACCAGTTCATGAACCGGGCGGTGCGGCCACCGGACGACGCCCAGACGGTGGCCGACGGGGGCACCGTCTCGCTCCCGTGGCTCGACACCGAGACGCGCTGGGTCGTCGAGTACCACGACGCCTCCGACGCCATCGAGGGCCTCGTGGCGATGGGCGGCCTGACGGTGCTGGCCATCGTGTTCGCGGCGCTGTTCACCGGCGAGTACCTCACGCTGGCCCGCACGCAGTACTTCGGCCTCTACGCCACGGGGATGTTCGTCTCGCTGGCACTCTCGACGGTCGCGTACTACGCCTGGTTCATGCCACACATCGAAGTCGCCGAACTCAGGGGGCACTGACCATGGACTACCCGAAACCGGACGACGAGAGCGACGAAGCCGACGACTGTCCGTGTAGCGACGCCCCCGCCGTGTCGCCGACGCTGTACGGCGACGCGCGGGCGGAACTGCGACGCCGTGACTTCGCGAAGTTCCTCGCGAGCGTCGGCGGCCTGACCGCCGTCGCCAGCCTCACGGCCCCGCTCGCCAGCACCACGCAGGTGTTCGAGCGCAGTTACGAGGGCCCCGTCTACTCCGACGGCGTCCACCTCGTCGACAGCGAGGGCGAACGCATCCGCGAAAACCGGCTCTCGGAGGGCGAGAAGCTGACCGTCTTCCCGGAGCCACGGCCCGGCATCGAGGACGCGCCGACGCTGCTGGTGCGCCACCCCGAGTCCGAGTACGGCGGCGGCATCGAGATGGGGTACACCGTCAGCGGGTACGCCGCGTTCTCGAAGGTGTGCACCCACGCCGGGTGCATGGTCGCCAACGAGGAGGGGAACCTGCTCGTCTGCCCGTGCCACTTCGGGAAGTTCGACCCGCTACAGGGCGCGTCGGTGGAGGACGGGCCGCCGGGACGCCCGCTCCCGCAGCTGCCCATCACCGTCACCAGCGACGGCTACCTGGTGGCGACGGGCGACTTCGAGGGGCCGATCGGCCCGGGAGGTGGGTGAATGTCCCGCGCGAAGCGGCTCTACGACTGGTTCGACACGCGCCTCGACGTCGAGAACGCACAGACGTTCCTCGGGAAGGCGTTCCCGGCCGAGGACTCGTTCCTGCTCGGAGAGGTGGCGCTGTTCTGCTTCCTCCTGCTGGTCCTCTCGGGCGTGTTCCTCGGGTTCTTCTTCGAACCCTCCACGTCCGACGTCGAGTACGACGGCAGCGTCCAGAAGTTCCAGGGCGAGGAGATGCCCGAGGCGTTCGTCTCGGTGCTGCACATCACCTACGACGTCCCCTTCGGGATGTTCATCCGCCGCCTCCACCACTGGGCGGCCCACCTGTTCGTGGCCTCTATCGGGTTGCACATGTTGCGGGTGTTCTTCACCGGCGCCTACCGCAACCCGCGGGAACCCAACTGGATAGTCGGCACCGGACTGGCGGCGCTGGCGATGGGCGCGGCCTACACGGGGTACGCGCTCCCGTTCGACGAGTTCGCCGCCACCGCGACCAGCATCGGCTACAACCTCACCATCTCCGTGCCGGTGGTCGGGGACTTCTTCGGGCAGGTGATATTCGGCGGCGAGTTCCCGAGTAGCGCGACCATCCCGCGCCTGTACTTCCTGCACGTGCTGGTCATCCCTGCCGCCATCGCCGTCGGGCTGGCCGTCCACATGGCCATCCTGATACGCCAGAAGCACACCGAGGCGCCGCGGGACGACGACCTGAGGATGGGCGAGCAGACGGTCGACGAGGACGACGACAGCGTCATCGTCGGCCTGCCCGCCTTCCCGAACCAGGCCGCCGTCTCCGCCGTCGTCTTCTTCCTGACGGCGGCGACGCTGTCGGCGCTCGCCGGCCTCCTGCCGGTCCACAACATCGCCCACTACGGCCCGAACGACCCGGCGAGCACGCCGGAACTCATCATGCCCGACTGGTTCCTGATGTGGGTGTACGGGTTCCTGAAACTGCTCCCGAAGTGGGCGAGTTTCACCGTCGGGCCGGTCCACGTCAGCGGCGAGTTCATCGGCGGCATCGTCCTGCCCGGACTGGTGTTCGCCGCCGTCGCCGTCTGGCCGTTCATCGACCGGACGCCGGAACCGACCCACTTCACCGTCGATCCGCTCTCCCGGCCGTGGCAGACCGGCGTCGGCGTCGCCGCCGTCGCCTTCGTCATGATAGCCTCCATCGCGGGCATGAACAACATCCTCGCCGACCAGGTGCTGGGGACGACCACCGGCGTCGTCAACCCCATCCTGCAGGCCGCGCTGTTGCTGGTCCCGCCGCTGTTCGGCGGCCTGACCTACCTCCTGCTCCGGGATGGCGACGCCGAGTCCCCCGCCGACGAGCAGGGCGTGGCCGCCGACGGCGGCCCGGCCGGAGGCGCGACCGGAGGTGACTCCGATGACTGAACTTGCGACCCTCTCCGCCCGCCAGTATCGTCTGCTGGACACGTCGAGCAAACTGCTCGGCGTCGCACTCGTCGCCGGCGGGCTGGAGGCCGGCGGGTCGACCCCGACCGGGCTCGCCCTGGCCCTCGCCGGCGTCGCCTGTGCGACCGCGACCGTATTCCTCACCCATGAGTAGACACGACCCCACCGACGACGCGACGGACAGTTCCGGAATCAGTAGACGTGACTTCGTGCGCGGCCTCGGGGCCGCCTCGCTGCTGGGGGCGACCGGCCTCTCCTTCGCCGACGACGGCATGCAGGGCCTGGAGGCCGTCGACGACCCCATCGGCAACTACCCCTACCGCGACTGGGAGGACTTCTACCGCGAGGAGTGGGACTGGGACGACATCGCCCGGTCGACCCACAGCGTCAACTGCACCGGGTCCTGTTCGTGGAACGTCTTCGTCAAGGACGGGCAGGTCTGGCGCGAGGAGCAGGCCGGCGACTACCCGACCTTCGACGAGAGTCTCCCGGACCCGAACCCCCGCGGCTGCCAGAAGGGGGCCTGTTACACCGACTACGTCAACGCCGACCAGCGCGTCCTCCATCCCCTCCGCCGCACCGGCGAACGCGGCGAGGGCCAGTGGGAGCGCATCAGTTGGGACGAGGCCCTGACCGAGATCGCCGACCACGTCATCGACGAGGTGCAGGCGGGTCGGTACGACGCCATCTCGGGATTCACGCCGATTCCGGCGATGTCGCCGGTCTCTTTCGCCTCCGGCAGTCGCCTCATCAACCTGCTTGGCGGCGTCTCCCACTCGTTCTACGACTGGTACTCCGACCTGCCGCCGGGCCAGCCCATCACGTGGGGCACCCAGACGGACAACGCCGAGTCCGCCGACTGGCACAACGCCGACTACATCATCGCGTGGGGGTCGAACATCAACGTCACGCGCATCCCCGACGCGAAGTACTTCCTCGACGCGGGCTACGACGGCACCAAACGCGTCGGTGTCTTCACCGACTACTCCCAGACGGCCATCCACACCGACGAGTGGCTCTCGCCCCACGGCGGCAGCGACACCGCTCTCGCGCTGGGGATGGCCCAGACCATCGTTGACGACGAACTGTACGACGAGGCCCACCTGAAAGAGCAGACCGACATGCCGCTGCTCGTCCGCGAGGACACCGGGAAGTTCCTCCGGGCCGGCGAGGTCGGTCTGGCCGGGGACGCCGACGACCCCGAGAAGGTGTTCGTGATGGTCGACGCCGACGGGAACCTCCGCCGCGCGCCGGGGTCGCTGGGCGAACGCGACGGTCAGCACGACCCCTCGGCGAGCATCGAACTGGACTTCGACCCGCAACTGGGCGTCGAGCGGGCCGTCCAGACCGACGACGGCGAGGTGCAGGTCCGCTCGGTCTGGGAGAACCTGCAGGACGAACTCGCTCAGTACACCCCCGAGTACGTCCACGAGGAGACCGGCGTCGGCCAGTCGACGTACCAGCGGGTCGCCCGCGAGTTCGCGGAGGCCGACGCCGCGAAGATCATCCACGGCAAGGGCGTCAACGACTGGTACCACAACGACCTGGGCAACCGCGCCATCCAGTTGCTCGTGACGCTGACGGGCAACCTCGGCGAACCCGGCACCGGCCTGGACCACTACGTCGGCCAGGAGAAGATATGGACCTTCCACGGCTGGAAGGTCCTCTCGTTCCCGACCGGGAGCGTCCGGGGCGTGCCGACGACGCTGTGGACCTACTACCACTCGGGCATCCTGGAGAACACCGACCCCGACACCGCCGAGAAGATTCAGCAGTCCATCGACGAGGGGTGGATGCCGCTGTACCCCTCGGAACGCGACGACGGCACCCGACCGGACCCATCGACGATGTTCGTCTGGCGGGGCAACTACTTCAACCAGGCGAAGGGCAACGTCGCCGTCGAGGAACAGCTCTGGCCCAAACTCGACCTCGTCGTCGACATCAACTTCCGGATGGACTCGACGGCGATGTACTCCGACATCGTGCTCCCGGCCGCGAGCCACTACGAGAAGTACGACCTGAACATGACGGACATGCACACCTACGTGCACCCGTTCACGCCCGCCGTCGAACCGCTGGGCGAGGCCAAGACCGACTGGGAGATATTCCGCCTGCTCGCACAGAAGATCCAGGAGCGGGCCAAAGCGCGCGGCGTCGACCCCGTCGAGGACCGGAAGTTCGACCGCACCATCGACCTCACCACCATCTACGACGACTACGTCCGCGACTGGGAGACCGGCGAGGAGGGGGCGCTGGAGGACGGCCGCGCCGCCTCCGAGTTCATCCTCGAACACTCCGAGGAGTCCAACCCCAGCGACTCCGACGAGCGAATCACCTTCGCCGACACCGAGGAACAGCCCCGGCGGTTGCTGGCCGCGGGCGACCACTGGAGTTCGGACATCGAGGACGGAGAGGCCTACGTCCCGTGGCAGAGCTACGTGCAGGACAAGGAACCCTGGCCCACTTTCACCGGCCGCCAGCAGTACTACGTCGACCACGACTGGTTCCTCGAACTGGGCGAGGAACTGCCGACCCACAAACGAGGCCCGCAGGACACCGGCGGGGACTACCCGCTGTCGTACAACACGCCCCACGGCCGGTGGTCCATCCACTCGACGTGGCGGGACAACGAGAAGATGCTGCGCCTCCAGCGCGGCGAACCCGTCGTCTACCTCAACCCCGACGACGCCGAAGAGCGGGGCATCGAGGACGGCGACACCGTCGAGGTGTTCAACGACCTCGGGAGCGTGGAGGTGCAGGCCAAAATCTACCCGTCGAGCGAACCCGGGACGGCCCGCCAGTACTTCGCGTGGGAGAAGTTCCAGTACCCGGACGACGACAACTTCAACACGCTCGTCCCGATGTACATGAAGCCGACCCAGCTGGTGCAGTACCCCGAGGACACGGGCGAGCACCTGCACTTCTTCCCGAACTACTGGGGGCCGACCGGCGTCAACAGCGACGTGAACGTGGACGTCCGCCCCGCCGGAGGTGACAGCCAATGAGTAGCCAGAACGACCAGTCCCAGTCCGAGGACACGCACGTCAACGTCGCCGACGGCGTCGACCACCAGGTCGCGATGGTGATGGACCTGAACAAGTGCATCGGCTGCCAGACCTGCACCATCGCCTGCAAGTCCCTCTGGACGGAGGGCGGCGGCCGCGAGTACATGTACTGGAACAACGTCGAGACCAAACCCGGCGAGGGGTACCCCCGCGGCTGGGAGGACTCCGGCGGCGGGTGGGAGTCCGGCGAGCACAAGGAGCGCAAGACCGGCGAGATACCGTCCGAGGAGGAGTACGGCCGCCCGTGGGAGTTCAACCACTCCGAGATCATGTACGAGGGGAGCGACGAACCCCTGCGCCCCCGAGAGGGCGCGGAGTGGGGCCCCAACTGGGACGAGGACCAGGGGGCCGGCGAGTACCCCAACAGCTACTACTTCTACCTCCCGCGCATCTGCAACCACTGCACCCACCCCTCCTGTGTGGAGGCCTGCCCGCGGTCGGCCATCTACAAGCGCGCCGAGGACGGCATCGTGCTGGTCGACCAGGACCGGTGCCGGGGCTACCGCTACTGCGTCGAGGGGTGTCCCTACAAGAAGGTGTACTACAACACCGTCTCGAAGCAATCAGAGAAGTGCATCTTCTGTTACCCCCGGCTGGAGGGCGAGGGCCCGGACGGCGAGACGTACGCGCCGGCCTGCGCGGAGGAGTGCCCGCCACAGCTCCGGCTGGTCGGCTTCCTCGACGACGAGGCGGGCCCCATCTACAAGCTCGTCGAGGAGTACGAGGTGGCCCTGCCCCTGCATCCCGAGTTCCGGACCCAGCCGAACGTCTACTACATCCCGCCCTACGCGCCGCCACAGCACACCGACGAGGGGGAGACGGTCGACGTCGAGCGCATCCCCCGCCAGTACCTCGAGGAGCTGTTCGGCGAGCGGGTCCACGACGCGCTGGACACCATCGAGCGCGAGCGCCAGCGCGTCCGGCAGGGCGGCGAGAGCGAACTGATGGAACTGCTCCAGCACAAGAACCCGGCGAAACAGTACCGACTGGAGGTGTTCGACGATGCCTGATACCACCCGACGACGGACCCTGCTGGCGGCGGCCGTCGTCACCGTCCTCGTCACGCTCTCGGCGGTGGCGGCGCCGCTGGCCAGCGCGCGACCGGCACACGAGATACCCGTCGCCCCGGCGAGCGGCGACCTCTCCGGGCCGACGACCGAGGGCTGGGAGGACGTGCCCGCGGCGACGGTGCCTCTCGCCAGCGCACCGAGCAGCGTCCCCAACGCCGACCAGACGAGCATCGAGCGCGTCCA
Organism: Haloarcula sp. MBLA0163; assembly: GCF_055632435.1. NCBI lineage: Archaea > Methanobacteriati > Methanobacteriota > Halobacteria > Halobacteriales > Haloarculaceae > Haloarcula > Haloarcula sp. MBLA0163. The sequence goes on along the minus strand of NZ_CM145745.1, from coordinate 1,776,469 downwards.
CGTGCAGGCGGCCCGCGGCGACGGGCAGCTGTACCTCCGCCTCCAGTGGCACGACGCGACGCGGGACGTGGCGACCAACGAGACGCGGCGCTTCGCCGACTCCGTCGCCGTCCAGTTCCCGGTCAACACCAGCACCCGGCCGCCGATAGCGATGGGCGGGCCGACCAACCGCGTCAACGTCTGGTACTGGAGCGGCGCGACCGGCACCGAGGAACTGCTGGCCGGCGGTGCCGGCTCGACCACGCAGTTCCCCAACGCCTCTGTCGAGGCGACCGCCGTCCACCGCGGGAGCGGCGAGAACGCGACGTGGACCGTCGTCTACACCCGCGACGTGGACGCGTCCGGCGCGAACCGGACGACCATCGCCGACGACGGCGACGTGGACGTGGCGTTCGCCGTCTGGAACGGCTCCAACAGCGAGCGGGCCGGCCGGAAGTCCGTCAGCGAGTGGCACTACTTCCCGTTCGGCCCGGGGCCCGAGGGACCGCCCTACGAGACGCTGCTGTGGACCATCGCCGGCGTCGCCATCGTCGGCGTCGTCGCGGTGACGGCGTTCGGCGTCTACCGGACCGGCGGGGGGAGCAACTGATGGCGGCCGCCAGCGAGGACGTCGACGACGTCGACCCTGACGCGGCCGCACGCGGGACGGTGTACCGGGTGCTGGCACAGGCGTTCCGCTACCCGGACGAAGAGCTCCACGCCGCGGCCGCCGACGGGTCGCTGGACGCGGACGTGCGGGCCTGCATCGACCGGACCCCGCTCGAGGTGGCCGTCCCCGAACTCGCCACCGACGACGACTACGAGACGCTCGCGGCCCGGTACAACGACGTCTTCGAACTGGGCTACAGCGAGTACACCGACCGGACCGACGGGTCGCTGGACGCCGAGGGGCCGCCGGTCCCGCTGTACGAGTCGAAGTACCGGCCAGACCAGTCCTGGAACGACGTGAACCTCGACCTCGCGCGGGCCTACCGTCACTACGGGCTGGAGATCGACGGCGACGAGCGCGACAACCACGACTCGCTGGCCTACGAGCTGGAGTTCGCGGGCTACCTCTGCCGACGGGAGGCGGCCGTCGGGGACGACGCCGCGATGGCCCGGCTGGACTTCCACGACCGGCACCTCGGCCACGCCGCCGCCGGCGTCGCCGACCGCCTCGCCGAGGAACCCGGGACCGACGTCTACGGCGCGCTGGGCGAACTGCTGGAGGGGTTCGTCCGGGCGGACAGGAACGACCTCGCGGACCGACTGGAGGGTCGGCGATGAGCACTCGCTCGACCTTGCGGACGGTCCTCCCGCGGATAGCCGGCGTCGACCACCGGCGGGCCGCCGTCGCGGCGACGGTGCTCGCGGCGGTCGCCCTCGCCGGTCGCTTCCTCGCGGCACTCGCCGTCAACGTCCCGACGGCGCCCGCGACTGCTCCGGTCGGGGTGCTTGCGCCCGCGGCGACGGCGCTGGCCGCGCTGGCCGCGCTCGTCGTTGGGCTCACCGAGCGCACCCCCGTCGCCGGCGTCGGACTCCTCTTCGTCGGCGTCTTCGGCCTGCTCTCGCTGGTCTCGCCGGCGGCCGCCACGCCCGCCGCCGTCGCCGTGGTCGCCGGCGTCGCCGTCGCGGGGCTCGCCCACCGCGAGGCGATGGACGCGGGTCGCGGCGCCGTCGTGGGCCTCCTCGTCCTCGCCCTCGGCGTCGCCCTCGCGAGCGGCGTCGGGGGCGTCGCCTCGCTCCGCCCGCTCGCGTCGACGCTCGCGCTGGCCGGCATCGGGGTCACGCCCGTCGTCGCGGCCACCGACGCCTCGGCGCTCGTCCGCGGGTGTCTCGCGTTCGGCGCCGTCGTCGCCGTCGGTCTCTCGATGCCGTTCGTCGCCGGCGCGGTGACGCTGGTCGGTACCGGGGCCGTCGGCACCTCCCTGCCCGTCGTCGCGCTCGCGGCCGGTGGCGCGGTCACGACCGCCAGCGCCGCGGGTCGGGAGCGACGCTGGGCGCTGCTGGCCGCCGTCGCACTGCTCGCGTTCGCCGGCGTCCCGGTGACCCTCGGCCGGGCGGTCCCGTTCGCCCTCGGCGTCGCGGCGCTCGTCTCGCTGGAGGTGGCGCGATGAGCGACGACTGTGGCTGTGGCGACGGCGGCTGTGGCGACGAGGAGTTCGAGAAACACCTCCGGGAGGACCCGGACCCGCAGCTCGACCCCGAGCGCAGTCCGGGGATGCACGCCGACATCGACGCGCTGGAGGACATCGAGGTGAGTCGGGAGGACGTGACCATCGGCGAGGCCACGCCCGAGGAACTGGCGGCCGCCGACACGGAACCGGTCGAGGACTCGGACGCCGCCGACCTGCTGGCCAACCTAACGACCGGGAGCGCCGTCGACCGGCGACGGGCCGCCCTCGCCTTGCAGGACGTCCCGACCGAGGACGCGGTGGTCGCCGGGCTCGCGGAGGCGGCGACCACGGACGGAGACAGCGACGTCCGACAGTTCGCGGTGGAGGCGCTGACCGCCCACGGCGACGAGCGGGCGGCGGCCGTCGCCGTCGAACTGCTGGACGACCCCGACCCGTGGGTCCGCGCCGAGGCGGTGGTCGCGCTCGACAACCTCGCTCGCGGCGCCCACGAGGCGGACATCGCCGCGACGCTCGACGCGGACGACCACCACGCAGTCCGTCGGAACGCGGCCATCTCGCTGTTCAAGCTCCGCGGGGAAGCGATGGCCGACACGCTGCTGGAACTGAGCCACGACGAGAGCGAGCGGCTCCGCGAGTGGGCCGCCCACATGCTGGCCGGGGTGGACGGCGACGCCGCCCGCGACCGGCTCCGAGAACTGACCGACGACCCGGCGACGGTCGTCAGGCAGACCGCCGAGCGCTCGCTGGAGGCCGACCCCGGCCGCTTCCGCCGGCAGTTCGGCGGGGCGCTGGAGGCCGACGCCCGTCTCCTGCCCGGCGAGGACCGACTGAACCGGATGCCCGACCTCTGACCCCACGACCATGACCGAGAACGCCCGTACGACCCTGACCGACCGCGTCGAAGCACAGCTACGCAAGGTTCGCGACCCGCAGGCCGACCTCTCCGTCTTCGAGGCGGGGTTCGTCGAGGACGTCGCCGTCGACGACGGCGAGGTGACCGTCGAGGCCGACCTGACGTCGCTCGACGGCGACACCAGCAACGAGGTGATAGAGGCCATACTACGGGCCGTCGACGACGTCGACGGCGTCGAGAGCGTCCACGTCGAGAGCGCGACCCCATCCAGCGAGGACCGGGCGAGCGTCGCGTCGTTCGACCACGTCATCGCCGTCGCCAGCGCGAAGGGCGGCGTCGGGAAGTCGACGACGGCGACGTACCTCGCGTGTGCGCTGGCGGCGGACAACGACGTGGCCCTCTTCGACGCCGACATCCACGGCCCGAACGTCCCCGGACTCCTCGACGTCTCGGGGCCCGTCCACTCCAGCGACGAGGGCGACCCGCTGCCGATCCGGACCGACGGGATGGACGTGATGAGCGTCGGCCTGATGGAGGACGGCGCGCCGCTCGCGTGGCGCGGCGCGATGGCCCACGACGCGCTGGAGGACCTCTTCACCAACACCGCGTGGCGCAACGACGACGTGCTGGTGGTCGACCTCCCCCCGGGGACCGGCGACATCGTCCTGACGACCCTGCAGGAGGTGCCCGTCGACGGCGTGGTCGTCGTGACGACGCCGTTCCACGCCAGCGTCAGCGACACCAGTCGGACCGTCGAACTGTTCCGGGACAACGACGTGCCGGTCCTCGGGACGGTCGTCAACATGGCCGAGTACGTCTGTGACTGCTGTGGCGAACCGAACGACCTGTTCGAGGACGATGCCATCGGTGACCTTGACGCGCCCGTCCTCGCGGAACTGCCGTTCACGCACGACCTGCAGGGCACGCCTGCGCCCGGCGACGTCCCCGAGGCGATGGCCGACCTCGGCGACGCCGTCGGTGACGCCGTCGAGACGGCCGGCCAGGTCGAGGTGCCGGACCACGCCGTCGACATCCGCGGCCTCGCGCCGGAAGAGCGCAAGGACCGGGTCCGGGAGGCGTTCACCGCCCTCGACGGCGGCGAGGCGTTCGTGCTCGTGAGCGACCGGGACCCGACGCCGGTCGGCGCGTTCCTCGGCCGCCTCGCGGAGGCGCCGCGGGAGGCGTTCGACCCGTTCGAGGTCCGGCGGGCGACGCCGGACGACTGGGTGCTCGAGACGGTGCGGCCCTGAGAGACGCGGAAAAAGTCGAGAGCCGGTCGTACTCAGTCCGCGAGGATGTGCGCGGGCAGGTCGTCGCGGATGATGGTATCGCAGTACTCACAGCGCACGCCGTCGTCGACGACGGCGAACCGGGACTCGACGGGTTCGTCCTCGGTGGTGATGCAGTTGTGGTTCGGACACTCGAGCACGCCCTCGACCATCGACGGGCGCTCGACGCGGTGTTTCTCGACGACGTCGTACTCCCGGACGATGTTGATGGAGGCGGCGGGGGCGATGAGCGAGAGCACGTCGACCTCGTCCTGGGAGAGCTCCCGGCCCTCGACTTTCACGATGTCCTTCTTGCCGAGGCGGTCCGAGGGCATGTTCATCGCGACGGAGACGGACTCGCCGCTGGTGCCGTCGATGCCGAGGATGGCGAGGACGTTCAGCGCCTGTCCGCCGGTGATGTGGTCGATGACGGTGCCGTTGCGGATTTTCGAGACGCGAAGTTGCTGGTCGTCGCTCATCGGGGCTCACCTCCGAGCATCAGGTCCAGCAGTGCCATCCGCACGGGCACCCCGTTGTGGGCCTGCTGGAAGTACTGGGCGTGGTCGGTGTCGTCGACGTCGTGGGCGATCTCGTCCACTCGCGGGAGCGGGTGCATCACCGTCAGGTCGTCCTTCGCGGCCGTCAGCGTCTCGCCGTCTATCTGGTACTGTCCGGCGACCTCGCGGTACTCGCTCTCGTCGGGGAACCGCTCGCGCTGGATACGCGTGACGTAGAGCACGTCCAGCTCCGGCAGAATCTCGTCGAGGTCGGTGTGTTCTCTGACCTCGGCACCCTCCTGGTGCAGGTCGTAGCGGACCGACCGCGGCAACTGCAGCGACTCGGGGCTGATGAAGTGCTGGCGCGCGTCGACGTTCGTCAGCGCGTGGGCCAGCGAGTGGACGGTGCGACCGTACTTCAGGTCGCCCATGATGCCGATGGTCAGGTCCTCGAACCCGGCGTTCTCCCGGATGGTGTAGAGGTCGAGCAGGGTCTGGGTCGGGTGCTGACCGGCGCCGTCGCCGGCGTTCACGAGCGGGACGTCGACGAACTCGCTGGCCATCTTCGCCGACCCCTCCATCGGGTGGCGGAGCACGAGCGCGTCCGCGTACCCCTCGACGACGCGGACGGTGTCGGCGAGCGACTCGCCCTTCTTGACACTCGAGGACTCCACCGACCCCATGTCGACGATGTCGCCACCCAGCCGCTTCATCGCCGTCGTGAAGCTCATCTTGGTCCGGGTGCTCGGTTCGAAAAAGAGCATCCCGAGCAGCGTGTCCGCGTGCCGGTCCGAGTACGCCCCCGGGTCCTCGGCGATGGCGGCCGCGTGGTCGAGCACCGCCTCGATGTCGGCCCGCGACAGTTGTTTCGCGCTGATGATGTGGTCGTGCCGCATCTTACACGGTACCGCGCCCCCGACGCTCTTGAATCTCCCGACACGGGCGGGCGAACGTTCAAATCCGGTGCCGTGCCCAGCCCCCGGCATGCTCGCTATCGCCGGCGGAAAGGGCGGCTGTGGGAAGACGACGACGGCGCTGGGCCTGGCCCGCGCGCTAGCGACCCTCGGCCGACGACCGCTCCTCGTCGACGCCGACCTCGACATGCCCGACGTGCACCACCGGGCGGGGACGGACCGTGTGGCCGCCCTCGCCGCCGTCGCCGACGGCGAGCGACCTGCGGCCGTCGCACGGCGGTCACCACGGCTCGCCGGCGTCGACGTGCTCTCGTGTTGCGAGGCGTGCCCGTCGACGGCCGCGTCGGCGTTCGCTCGCCTCCGGCAGTGCGACCGGCCCGTGGTGCTCGATTGCGCGGCCGGTGCCGGCCCCGACGCCGCCGTCCCGCTTCGCGCCGCCGACCGGACCGTCCTCGTCTCGACCCCCACCGGCCAGAGCCTCCGAGACGCGGCGAAGACGGCGGCGATGGCGAGGCATCTCGACGCTCCGCCAGCGGCGGTGGTCCTCCCGCGGAGCGACGGGACCGCCGACCCGGCCCGGCTGTTCGACTGCCAGCGTATCGTCCACGTCCCGGCGCTTCCGGAACCTCCACTCGAAACCGAGGAATCGGCGTCTCGGTACCTGACGTGTGCGAAAATCCTGTGCAAGCGGAATATTTAATCGGTTGGGTATGCTTGTCTCCAGATGGCATGGTGAACCGGCTCCGAACGGGCATCGACGTCCTCGACCGGAAGCTCGACGGCGGGATTCCAGCGGGGAGCATCGTCGCCCTCACCGCCCAGCCGGCCAGCCAGGCGGAGCTGTTCCTCTACGAACTCACCGCCACGCGCGGGACGCTGTGGCTCTCGCTCGACCGCACGGCCCAATCGGTCGTCGCGAGTATCGAACAGACGCCGGCCAACACCGGCGACCCGACGGTCCGGCACATCTCCGGGGAAGCGCCGCTGGACAACGCGGGGAAGCTCGTCTCGGCGCTCCCGGAGACGTCGAACCTCATCGTCGACCCGCTCGACGTCCTCGAGGCCCAGGAGCCACACTCCCGGTTCCGCGCGTTCATGAACGACCTGCAGAACCACATCGTCAACACCGGGAGTCTGGCCATCCTGCACTGTCTGGACGGCCGGGACGTCCCGCCGCTTCGCGATACGACCGAGCACTTCGCCGACGTGGTGTTCCAGCTCAAGACGACCACGAACACCGACGAGGTGGAGAACCGCCTCGCCATCCCGAAGTTCCGGGGCGGCCGGGCGCCGAACGACGTCATCAAACTCGACCTCGTCGAGGAGGTCAGCATCGACACCTCCCGCGACATCGCCTGACGGCGGTCTGTCTCTTTCCGACCGCAGGCGGGACGTCTCCGTGGACAGTCACTCTCGCGTCGACACTCTGGTCCACACCGATAGAGCAATGCTAACGCTTAACACCGAATAGGTGTTATTGAATCTACATGAGTGGTCGAGACCCACTCGCGAAAGAGCAGCGGCAGTTCCAGTGCGAGAACTGTGGCTTCCGGACGACAGCGCCGAGCCGGAGCCTCAGCTGTCCGAAGTGTGGCGGTCGGATGACCGACAGGGCCATCCCGGGCTGACCGTCGGAACCGACGAGAAGGCGGCGTCGGTCCGCGGTCGACTTACTCTTCTGCGCCTTCGATCTCGTCGACGATCTCCTCGGCGTCGACGTCGGCGTCCTCGAGGGCCTCCTCGATGTCGGCGCCACCGGCGCCGCCCATGCCGCCCATCATGCCGCCCATACCCATGCCCATGCCGCCGCCGAGCTCCTCCTGGACGATGATGCGGTCGACGTCCAGCAGCTGGGTGAGCTGCTGCGCGATCTGCTGTTTGCCCATCATCCACTGCTGGTTCATGGTCAGCTGGGGCGTGGCCTCGATGTAGAGCGTGTCCTTCTCGACCTCGACGGTCTCGTACTCGGGTTCGCCCTCCTCGTCCTCGTCGTCGGACTCGACGACCTGCTCCTCCTCGACGGTGTCCGTCTCGAACCAGAGGTCGAGCTTCATGTCGAGCATCATCTCGATGATGCCCTGTGCCTTCTCCTCGCGGTCGGTGACCTCCGCGACGATCTCGTAGTCGTACTCGACGTCCTCACCGGCCAGCGGGTGGTTGAAGTCCACGCGGGCGCGGCCGCCGATGATGGTCTCGACGTGGCCGTGCTCGCCGTCGACGTCGACGTGCGCGCCGGGGTAGCGGTCGTCCTCCGGAATCTTGTCCTTCGAGACGGTGCGGACTTCGCTCTCGTCGTACTCGCCGAACGCGTCGGCGGCGGCGATGGTGACGCTGCCCTCGTCGCCGACCTCCTTCCCGTAGATGTCCTCCTCGACGTCCGGGAAGATGTGGTTCTCCCCGAGCACGATGACGCGGGGGCCGAACTCCTGCTGTTCGGTGTCGATGCCCTCGTCCTCGGCTATCTCCTCGTCCGTGGTGTCGACGAGCTGTCCGTCCTCGACGGTGCGGGCGGTGTAGGCGAGTTTGACGACGTCACCCTCCTGCAGGCCGCTCTCGGTCTCTTCGTCGGCCGTCTCTGCTTCGGCTTCCTCTGCTACGTCCTCGGCCTCGGAGTCGTTGCTCATACCGTGTTCGTCAGTCGTGGCACTCTTAAGAACAACGTTTCCCGTCGGCGCTCACGCGGCGTGCTCGCTCTCGGCGAGCATCCGCTCGAGCTTCTCGAGGTCGATGTTCCGACCGGAGACCGGGATGACGACCGTCTCGCCGGCTATCTCGTCCCCGGCCTCGACGGCGGCGGCCACGGCGGTCGCACACGCGCCCTCCATGACGATGCGCTCGTCTGCGAACAGTCGGGCCACGCCGTCCCGGATGGCGTCCTCGCTGACGAGGCGGAAGTCGGCCAGTCCGTCCCCGAGGACGCCCATCGTGAGCGCGAAGGGGACCCGCGTCGCGACGCCTTCGGCCGTCGTCTCCATCCGGTCGTGGGGTTCGAGCGACCCGTCCGTCCACGCGCGGTGCATGGCGGGGGCGGCCTCCGACTGGACGCCCACGACGTCAGCGTCGGTCAGTTCGCCGACGGTGAGACAGTAGCCCGCGGCGGAGGTGCCGCCGCCAACCGGACAGAACACGCGGTCGACGTCGGGCAGTTCGTCCACGACCTCCAGCCCCGCGGTCCCCACGCCGGCGACCAGTTTCGGTTCGTTGCCCGAGTGGACGTACCGGGCGCCCCGTTCCACGGCCAGCTGCTCGATGCGCTCGCGGGCCGCGTCGTAGTCCGGGCCGTGTCTGATGACCTCGGCGCCGAGGCGCTCCATCGCGGCCACCTTCCCGTCGTTGGCCTCCGCTGGCACGCCGATGGTGACGGGCACGTCGAACTCCCGTCCGGCCCACGCGATAGACTGGCCGTGGTTCCCCGAACTCGCGGTGATGAGTCCTGCCTCGCGGAACTCCGCGGGCAGCGACGAGACGAGGTTCACGCCGCCCCGTACCTTGAACGCGCCGGTGGGGAGCGTGTCTTCCCGCTTGAGGTAGACCTCCGCGTCGAGGGCGGCCGACAGCGTCTCGCTGCGCACGAGCGGCGTCGCCGGGAGGTGCTGGCGGACGACCTTGCGCGCCCGGGCCACGTCGGCCGTCGTCGGCGGCGTCAGGTCGTGATAGGGGAAGACGGTCGTCTCGTCGGGGGACTCGACAGGTTCGTAGCGACCGTCCATACTCCTTCCCGGGGGCGGGGGACACTAAAACTCGCGGTCCGCGGTAGGGGGTCGTTACTCCACGCCGGCCGCCGGGGCTAGGCCGAAACCCGCGAGACGCCGAGCCGGGATGCAATCGCTTTTCCCGGCCCCGACAGAGGGGACAGCCATGTACGAAGTCGAAGTCAAGGTCGCCGCCGACCTCGCGGCCGTCGCCGAACGGCTCGACGAACTCGGGGCCGAACACACCGGCGACGTCCTGCAGGTCGACACCTACTACGACGCACCGCACCGGGACTTCGCGGAGACCGACGAGGCGCTCCGGGTCCGCCGCGAGACGCGCGACGGGGAGACGGCGGCCCGCATCACCTACAAGGGGCCGCTCGTCGAGGCCGAGTCGAAGACGCGCGAGGAGGTCGAGACCGGCGTCGACGACGGCGAGACGGCAGACGCCATCTTCGCGAACCTCGGGTTCGACCCGGCGGCGACGGTGCGGAAGGACCGGCGGTTCTACCGCTACGACGGCTACACCGTCACGCTGGACGACGTCGAGGGCGTCGGCGAGTTCGTCGAGGTGGAGACCGAGACCGACGAGAGCGGCGTCGAGGCGGCACGGGAGGGCGCTTTCGCGGTCCTCCGAGAGCTCGGACTGGACCCCGAGGACCAGACCCGGACGTCGTATCTCGGCCTACTGCTCGAAGATGCGTGAAGGTAATCTTTCTCCGTCGAGCGGTTCCCGTAAGTTATAGAAGCGGGCACAGCAAAGTGCAGTGCAATGACCGACCGGAACATCCACGTCCAGCCCGAGAGCGGGTTGGCAGTCGAGGACCAGAACGTCGAAATCGTCGAGCGCAAGGGCATCGGCCACCCGGACTCCATCTGCGACGGCGTCGCCGAGCGCGTCTCCCGGGCGCTCGCCCAGACGTACCTCGACCGCTTCGGCAAAGTCCTCCACTACAACACCGACGAGTCCCAGCTCGTCGCCGGCACGGCGGCTCCGGCCTACGGCGGCGGCGAGGTCCTCGAACCCATCTACCTCCTCATCGTCGGTCGCGCGACCAAGGAGTACGAGGGGCAACGGATTCCCGCCGAGAGCATCGCCCTGAAGGCCGCCCGCCAGTACCTGGAGGAGCACTTCCCGTACCTCGACGTCGGCGGCGACATCATCGTCGACGTGGAACTCGGCGAGGGGTCGGGCGACCTCCAGAGCGTCTTCGGCGAGGAGGGCACCGTCCCGATGGCCAACGACACGAGCTACGGGGTCGGCCACGCGCCGCTCTCGGAGACGGAGCAGATCGTCTACAACACGGAGCGGAAACTCACCGGCGAGTACGCCGCCGACAACCCCGTCGTCGGGCAGGACGTGAAGGTGATGGGCAAGCGCGAGGGCGACCACATCGACGTCACGGTCGCCGTCGCGATGGTGGACGAACACGTCGAGGACCTGCTGGCCTACGAGCAGGCCGTCGAGGAGGTCCGGGCGTACGTCGAGACGCTCGCGACGGAGTACACCGACCGCGACGTGACCGTCCACGTCAACACCGCCGACGACTACGACGAGGAGTCCATCTACCTCACGACGACCGGCACGAGTGCCGAACAGGGCGACGACGGCTCCGTCGGCCGCGGCAACCGCGCCAACGGCCTCATCACGCCGAACCGCCCGATGAGCATGGAGGCCACCTCCGGGAAGAACCCGGTCAACCACATCGGGAAGATATACAACCTCCTCTCGACGGAGATCGCCCGGTCGGTCGTCGACGAGGTGGACGGCATCCGGCAGCTCCAGATCCGGTTGCTCTCGCAAATCGGCTCGCCCATCGACGAACCACACGTCGCCGACGCCATGCTCGTCACCGAGGAGGGCGTGGCCGTGAGCGAGATAGAGGGCGAGGTCCGCGAGGCCGTCGACGCGGAACTCGCGAGCGTCACCGACGTGACCCGGCAGGTCATCGAGGGCGACGTCTCGACGTTCTGAACAGCTGACCGTACCGAGCCGTTTCGCCGAGGTTTTCCACCGTCTGCGGGCGGCGTCCGTCGACGGCAGACCTGCGCGGACGCTGTCACTTTCTCCCGGGTAAGAAGCCGGGGCACGCGATAGCTCGGCAAATGTGAACACATAACTATCCGGTCGCGGAGCCGACCTCTACGGGCACCGAGGCTGCGAACTGTCGAACCGCACGACCGAACAGCGAAGACCGACAACCCATGGCGACACAGCAACAACCCACAGAGGTCGAAGAGGAGATCACCGAGACGTTCGGGATGGTGCCACCACCGCTGGACACGATTCCCGAGGACGACATGGTCGGCGAGTGGCACTTCTTCCACAAGTACACCGTCGGCGAGTCCGAGATTCCACCGAAGTATCGGGAACTGATGGGGCTGGCCGTCGCGGCCAACATCAAGTGTCCGTACTGCATCCACTTCCACCGGAAGGCGGCGGCGATGCACGGCGCGACCGACGCGGAACTCGCCGAGGCCACCTCCCTGGCGAGTCTCACCTCGCGGTACAGCGCCATGCTCCACGCCCAGGAGACCGACCTAGACGAGTTCAAGGTCAAGATGGCGCAGGTGGCCGACCACCTCGAGGAGCAGCTGGCGGGCGACTGAGCCCGCGGAGCCGACACCCATTTATCCGCGATTCGGCAAAGGCGGGTATGCACCCGCCCGACGCCGACGTCGTCGTCGTCCGCCACGGCGAGGTCGGGGTCAAGAGCGAACAGGTCCGCCGGCGGATGGAGGACCGACTCGCCGAGAACCTCACCGCGATGTTCGACGCCCGCGGCCTCGCCGGCGACGTCGAGCGGCGCCGCAACCGCCTGTTCGTCCACACCGACCGACCAGCGGCGGTCACCGACGCCGCCGCGGACACCTTCGGCGTCGTCTCGGCGTCGGCGGCCGTCGCCGTCGACCCCACGCTCGACGCCATCTGCGACGCCCTGCACGCGGCGACCGAGGCCCGCTACGACGGCGGCACCTTCGCGGTCGACGCCCGGCGCGCCGGCCCGAGCGACGCCCATCCGTTCGCCAGCACAGACATCGAGTCGGAGGGCGGAGCGGCCGTCTGGGACGCTATCGAGTCTCTCGGGGCGACGCCCGAGGTGGACCTCGACGACCCCGACTTCCGGCTGTACGTCGAATGCCGCCCCGACACGGCGTACGTCTTCCTGACGAAGCAGTCCGGTTCCGGCGGGCTGCCGCTGGGCACCCAACGGCCCGTCGTGGCACTCGTCAGCGGCGGCATCGACTCGCCGGTCGCCGCGTGGAAGCTCATGCGCCGGGGCTGTCCCGTGATTCCCGTCTACGTCGACCTCGGGGACTACGGCGGGCCGGACCACCGGGCGCGGGCGAGAGCGACCGTCGAGACGCTGGCCGAGTACGCCCCCGGACGCCCGATGGCGATGCACGTCGTCGACGCCGGCGACGTGGTCGCCGACCTCGCCGCGTCCATGACCGACCTGCGGATGCTCGCGCTCCGGCGGTTCATGCTCGCGACGGCCGAGGCGGTGGCCGAGGAGGAGGGCGCCGTCGGCGTCGTCACCGGCGAGGCCATCGGCCAGAAGTCGAGTCAGACCAGCGCGAACGTCGCCGTCACCGACGTCGCGACCGACCTCCCGGTCCACCGGCCGAACCTGACGCTGGACAAGGCCGAGATAACGGCGCTCGCGCGCGACATCGGTACGTTCGAGGACTCGACGGTCGACACCGGGTGTAACCGGGTCGCCCCGGAACTGCCCGAGACGAACGCGACGCTCGCGGCGGTCCGCGAGGCCGAGCCGGACGACCTGTTCGAGCGTGCCCGGACGTGTGCCCGAGCGCGGACGGTCGTGGCTATCGAAAGCTAAATCTCCGGGGCGGGCCACGGACGACCCATGACGCAGGTCTGTCTCGTCGGGAGCGAGGACGTGAACCTCCAGTACGAACTGCTCTCGCGAGAGACCGCCCGGTCGGCGCTGGCGACCTACGACCTGCGGGAACCGTTCGAGAACGCGCTCAGGCTGGAGACCGTGAGCCTCGGAGCCGCCGTCGCCCTGCTGAACGACCTGAACTGGTACCTCGTCCGGTTCGCAGACGCCGCCTTCGTCAGGGAGCCATCCGTCAGCGAGACGGAGTGGCTCTCGCGGGACCTCGCGACGGCCATCCGGGACGACCGGATAGCGCCCGAAGACACCGGCCGGTTCCTGAAGGTGTACGGCGTCGTCGAGAGCGGGACGGACGAGGACGGCGAGGCGACCGCCGAGACGGACGACGGCCCGACGACCGAACCGACAGACCCGCCTCGCCTCGTCGAACCGATGTTGCTCACGCGGACGGGCGAGACGATTCCGGAGTACGACCTGCGAGAGGTGGACGATACGCTGGTCGTGCGCGTCACCGAGTCGGAGTTCGGCGCGTGAGGAACGGCATGGTGGGTGCCCGGCTGTCAGAGGCGTGGTCGGGTGGACTGGCTGTCAGAGGCACGGTCTTCCGACCGGGTGGACACTCCTGCAGGGTACTGACGCTGTCGTATCGACGTACCCCATCGGATCCGTCGGGCCGAGACGTACTTATACCGACTGCCCGGGAAAATTACCGGCCCCTGATATTCTACCAGTACCCGCTCTCTGGTCGGCGTCCAGTGACCAGAAGAGACATCTGTCAGCCCTGATACGTCCCCGTCGATGGTCTCAGTTCCGGACACCGCCGACGTCGTCGCGAAGCGTCGAGACGTACTGCGAGCACTTTCGACCCCGACGACGAAACCGGAACTCGTGGACCGGCTGGGCGCGTCGCGCTCGACCGTCGACAGGGCCATCGACGCACTGACCGACGAGTCACTCGTCGAGCGACGAGAGAGTCGGTACGTGGCGACCTACGCGGGGCGTGAGGCGCTGGCTGCCTACGACCGGTTCCTCGGGCGCCTCGACGCGCTCACCGAGGCCCAGCCGGTCCTCTCTGCGCTCCCGCCCGACGTCGACGTAGACCCTGCCGTCCTCGAGGGCGCACAGGTCGTCGAGTCGACCCCGGCGGCCCCCGAGCGCCCGGTGGAAGCCAACGTCGAACGGGTCCGCGGGGCCGAGCGGTTCTTCGGAACCGGCCCGGCCGTCGTCCCGCGCTACATCGACGTGGTCGCCTCGCTGGTCGAGGGTGAGGGCACGGAGATAGAGCTCGTCCTCACCGACGACGTGGTCGCGGCGCTCTCGGACGTCTATCCCGACGGGATGGACACGCTCACCGGGGCCGACGGCCTCTCTATCTTCGTCACCGACCGGACGATGCCGTACGCCCTCTGGACCGCCGAGAAGCCGGAGATGACCGTCAGCGGCATCGTCGTCTACGACGACACCGGCATCGTCGGCGTCGTCAACAACGACACCGAGGCGATGAACGAGTGGGCCAGCGAGCAGTACGCGCGGTTCAAGGACGCGGCTCGGCGCCTCGCCTAGTCGAACATCCCGGTCGACATGTACCGCTCGCCGCTGTCCCAGTAGACGGTGACGACGAGGGGGTCCTCGACCCCGTCCTCGGCGAGTTCGCCCGCCACCTCGCGGGCCGCGAGGTTCGACGCGCCGGAGGACTGGCCCACGAGGATGCCCTCCTCGCGAGCGAGGCGGCGACACTCCGACTCGGCGTCGTCGAGCTCGACGGTGCGGACGTCGTCCAGCAGGTCGACGTCGAGGTTCTCGCTGACGAACCCTGGCCCCATCCCCTGGAAACTGTCCTCGCCCTCGCCGGGGTCCATCCCGGAGAGCACGGCGTTGTCGGCCGGTTCGACGCCGACGACGTCGAGGTCGGGGAACGCCTCTCGGAGGCGGCGGCCGGTGCCCGTGATGGTCCCGCCCGTGCCGATGCCGGCCACGAGTGCGTCGACGGTCCGGTCGCCGACCTGCTCGAGTATCTCCGGGCCGGTCGTCTCGTAGTGGGCCTGCGGGTTCGCGGGGTTCTCGAACTGGCGCAACTGGACGTACCCGCTCTGGTCGGTGAGCTCGTCCGCGCGCTCTTTCGCGTCGGAGATGTCGCCCTCGACGAGTTCGATGTCGGCGCCATAGGCCCGCATGATCTCGCGGCGCTCGGGGGACTTCGAGGACGGCATCACGAGGACGACGTCGTACCCCTTCGCGGCCCCGACCATCGCCATGCCGATGCCGGTGTTGCCGCTGGTCGGTTCCACGAGGGTGTCGCCGGGGCTCAGGGCGCCGTCCGCCTCGGCGCGCTCTATCATGAACTTCGCCGGTCGGTCCTTCGCTGACCCGCCGGGGTTGAACGACTCGACCTTCGCGGCGACCGTCGCGCCCTCGGGGGCCCGGACCGACACCAGCGGCGACCCGATGGCGTCGGTGATAGACTCGTGTAGTGTCTCGTGCATTGCCGTCGCGTACGCCAGCCCCACTTAAAACCCCTAGTGGAGCCCTCGATTCCTGTGGGTGGTGCGCGCTCCCGGCAGGCTTTTCCGCGGTCTGGGCGACAGTCAGGACATGAGCGGTGCCGTCAGCGACACCTACGTCGCGGCGATTCAGCACGACCTCGCCGACCTCTCGGGCGACGAGACGCTGGTCGGCGTCGTCCGCGAACCGACCGGCTGGTTCCACGCCGCTGTCGACGAGAACCACCCCGAACTGGGACCGCCGTCGGACCTCCTCGCCGAGACGAAACGGCGCGCCGAGGACCTGCAGATGCAGGGGCTCTGCGAGGAGGGCGCCCACAACGCGGCGTGGGACGAGACGGACTTCGCCGACCGCTACCGGACCCACCTCGACGAGAGCGAGGCGGCCCAGCGCGCCGTCAGGGACCTCGCCGACCGGATTCGCGACGGCGAGACGGTCGTCCTCGTCTGCTTCGAGGGCGAGCGCAAGCGCTGTCACCGGACGCTCCTGCGCGAGCGCCTCCGTTCCCGCCTCGAACGGTGCTGAACAGTCGGGGGGTTCAAGCCACTCCCCGCGCTACGGGGAGCTATGAGTGAGAGCGGAACGCTCGAAACGATGGAACCGAACCCGGTCTGGGTGGAGGACGCCTACTCCGACACCGTCGACGTCCTCACCCGCCACGCCGCCGAGCTGGAGTATCACGTCTGGGGCGGCGACTGGTGCAAAGACTGCCGGGCGCAACTGCCGGACTTCGGAGCGGCGCTGGAAGCCGCCGGCGTCCCTGCGTCGAAGATCCACCACTACCCGACCGAGAAGGCCGACGACGGCACGAAGACCGGACCCAAGGTCGAGGAGTACGGCGTCGAGTACATCCCCACCGTCGTCGTCGAACGCGACGGCGAGGAGATAGCTCGGTTCGTCGAGGAGGAACCGGTCCCCATCGCCGTCTACCTCGCGAACGAAATCGAAGCGAAACTCGAATAACTAGTTCTGCCCCCACGACAGGGCCGCCGAGAGGTCGTGTTTGGGGGGTGAGCAGGCGAAGTTCCGACAGGCGTACACGGTGGGGGCGCCGTCGGCCGCGTCGCGACCGGCCCAGATGGGCGGCGCGTCCTCGACGCCCAGCGTGTCGAGCCACGCGTCGAACGTCGCCGCGTCGTCGGGGCGCCACGCCAGCAGTCGCCGCGGAACGTACGTCTCGGCCAGCGACTCCGTCCACTCGGTCGGCGGGTCCGCCGGGTCACAGACGAGAGTCAGTTCCAGCGACCCCTGTTCGTAGGTGTCCGTCGCCAGCGTCAGCGAGGCGTGCTGGAGCGGGTTCGAGGAGACGCGGTCGGCGTGCGTGCGCAGGACCTTCTCGGCCACGTCGCCGAACCGGTCGTCGTCCCTGAACTGGGTCAGTTCCAGCAGCAGTTCGACGGCGACGCCCGTGCTGGAGGGGGTCGACTGGTCGGTGAGTTCCTGCGGCCGGGCGACCAGCGCTTCGCCGCCGCTCGGGGTGAAGTAGAGCGTCTCCTCGGCGTCGTCCCAGAACGCCTCGGTGATGACCTCTGCGAGGGTCGTCGCGAAGTCGAGGTGGGTCACCTCGCCCGTCGCCTCGTACAGGTCGAACGCGCCGCGAGCGAGGAACGCGTAGTCCTCCAGATAGCCGTCGATGGCCACGTCGCCGTCCTTGTACCGGCGGCTGAGACGCTGTGCGTCTTCGTCCCACAGGTGCTCGCGGACGAACGCCAGCGCGTCGGCGGCCACGTCGGCGTAGTCATCGTCCAGCACGACGGCGCCCTCGGCGAGCGCCGATATCATCAGCCCGTTCCACCCGGCCAGCACCTTCTCGTCGCGGGCCGGCCGGGGGCGGTCCTCGCGGGCCGCGAACGTCTCGTTCAGCGCCAGCCGGAGCTTCTCGGTTATCTCGTCCTCGCTCAGGTCGTACTCCTCGGCGAGGACGGGGACGGGCTTGCGGACCGCCAGCACGGTCGCCCCCTCGAAGTTGCCGCGTTCCGTGACGCCGTAGTACTCACAGAAGATGTCCGCGGCCGTCTCGTCCGTGACGGCCGCGTGGACCTGCTCGGGCGTCCAGACGTAGAACGCGCCTTCCGCCGTCTCGCCGTCGGGATCGTCGGGCGGTCGGCTGACGGCGTCCAGCGTACTGAAGAACCCGCCGTCCTCGTGCTGGAGTTCCCGCTGGACGAACTCGAACGTCTCCCGCACGACGGCGGCGTAGCGCTCGTTGCCCAGCGCCTGGTAGCCGGCGAGGAAGGCCCGCGGTATCTCGGCATTGTCGTACAGCATCTTCTCGAAGTGGGGGACGCCCCACTGGGGGTCCGTCGAGTAGCGGTGGAACCCGCCGCCGACGTGGTCGTACAGCCCCCGGTCGGCCATTGCGTTCAGCGTCTCCTCGACGACGGTCAGGTAGTCCTCCCCTCCACCCTCGGCGTGCGCGCGGAGCAGGGCGTGAAGCCGGCCTGTCTGGGGGAACTTCGGCCCGCCGGACCCCCACCCGCCGTTGTCCCGGTCGGCGCCGCGGTGGGCGATGGTCGCCGCCGTCTGGACGAGGTTCTCGTCGGGGTCGCTGGGGTCGCCGGCCGTCGCCTCGAGGTCGCTCTCGATGGCGTCGGTCCACTGCTGGGCGCGGTTCTCCATCTCCGCGCGCTGTTCGGGGTCGGACCACGAGTTCGACAGTTGCTTCAGCAGGTCGTGAAAGCCCGGTTGGCCCCGTTTCTCCTCGGGCGGGAAGTACGTCCCGACGTAGAACGGCTCGCCGTCGGGCGTGAGCCACGCCGACAGCGGCCACCCGCCGCCCCCGGTGACCTGCTGGCAGATGCTCATGTACACCGAGTCGAGGTCCGGCCGTTCCTCCCGGTCGACCTTCACCGGGACGAAGTGCTCGTTCAGCGTCTCGGCGATGGCCTCGTCCTCGAAGCTCTCCTCCTCCATGACGTGACACCAGTGACAGGCCGCGTAGCCGATAGAGAGGAAGATGGGGACGTCCCGCTCTTTCGCGGCCTCGAGGGCCGCCTCGTCCCACGGCTGCCAGTTCACCGGGTTGTCCGCGTGCTGGCGGAGGTACGGGCTCTCCTCCCCGTCGAGTCGGTTCCGCGTCGTCGGGTCCGAACTGTCGCTCATGGCTCACCTTCGGAGGGCCGCGGGGAAAAGGGGTCCGTCCGCGGCACCGGAACGGCCCGAGAGAGCAATACTTACGTCCACGCCCATCCGGCCATGAGGTATGACAGAGACAGTGCTGCTGGTGGGTGGCGGCGGCCGAGAACACGCCGTCGCCCGTTCGCTCGCCGACTCGGACGCCGACCTGTACGCCTGTGCGGGCAACCGCAACCCGGGCATCGTCGCGCTGGCCGACGGGTTCGAGACGCTGGACACGACGAACCCGCAGGCAGTCACGACGTACGCCCGCGAGGTCGACGCGACGCTGGCCGTCGTCGGCCCAGAGGCGCCGCTCGCGGCGGGCGTCGCCGACGCGCTGGACGACGCCGGCGTCTACGCCTTCGGCCCGCAGGCAGACGAGGCCCGCATCGAGACCGACAAGGCGTTCCAGCGCCGCTTCATGCAGGAACACGACATCCCCGGCTGTCCGGACTTCGAGACGTTCGAGGACATGGAGGCCGCCTGCGAGTACATCGACGAGTACGACGGCGACCTGGCCGTGAAGCCCGCCGGCCTCACGGGCGGCAAGGGCGTCCGCGTCATCGGCGACCAGTGCACCGCCGAGGAGGCCAAGGCGTACCTCCGCGACTCGGACTACGACCGCGTCGTCCTCGAGGAGCGCCTGGTCGGCGAGGAGTTCACCGTGCAGGCGTTCGTCGCGAACGGGCAGCTCCGGGTCACGCCGGCTGTGCAGGACCACAAGCGCGCCTACGAGGGCGACGAGGGGCCCAACACCGGCGGGATGGGGAGCTACTCCGACGCGAACCTCGAACTCCCGTTCATGACCGAGGACGACTACACCGACGCCGTCGACGTCCTCCGAGCCACCGTCGAGGCACTGGACGGCTACAAGGGCGTCCTCTACGGGCAGTTCATGCTGACCGAGACGGGGCCGCGCGTCGTCGAGTTCAACGCCCGCTTCGGCGACCCCGAGGCGATGAACACCCTGCCGGTGTTGAACACGGACTTCCTCGACGTGCTGACGGCCGCCCGCGACGACCTCTCGCTCCCGCAGCTGTCCTTCCGCCCGCAGGCCACCGTCTGTAAGTACGCCGTCCCCGAGGGCTACCCGACCGAACCGGAGGCCGGCGCGAAGGTGACCATCGACGAGGACAACGCCGGCGAGGCCATCCTCTACTACGCCAGCGTCGACCAGCGCGAGGACGGCATCTACACGACGACCTCTCGCTCGTACGCCGTCGTCGGCGTCGCCGACACCATCGGCGAGGCCGAGGAGATAGCCGAGGGCGCGCTGGAGCGGGCCGGCACCGAGGGCCTGCGCGTCCGCCACGACATCGGCACGGCCGACCTCGTCCAGCAGCGCATCGACCACATGGACGAGATTCGCGGCGGCGCGGACTGAGTCTCGCGGCCCCGATTCCGTCGCTGGTCGCGCAGGATTGAAGCCGTTCGCCCCTGTCTGTGGCGCTGTGCGCGTCGAGACAGTCGGACGGACGGGATGTGACCGCCGGTGGCGCTGACGACAGTCGACGTCCGGTCGTCGCTGAACGTCCTCGGACGGATACTCCAGTGGCTGGCCGTTCCGCTCGCCGTCCCCGTGGTCGTCGCGCTCCTCTACGGCGAGTCGCCGGTCCCGTACCTGCTCGCCATCGCCGCGACGGTCGGCGTCGGCACCGCGTTCGCCCGGTTCGAGCGCCACCGCATCCACGACCGGGAGGCGTTCCTCACCGTCTCGCTGGCGTGGCTGGGCATCGCCGTCGTCGGCGCCGTCCCGCTGTACGTCGAGGGGACCGGTGTGTTCGCCAGTCCCGTCAACGCGCTGTTCGAGGGGATGAGCGGCATCACGACGACGGGCGCGACGGTCATCCGCGACTTCGACGCCCACTCGCAGGCCCTCCTGATGTGGCGGCAGGTCCTCCAGTGGCTGGGCGGCCTCGGCGTCCTCCTGCTCGCGACGGCGGTCCTCTCGCGCCTCTCGGTCGCCGGCGCACAGCTGATGGAGACCGAGACGCGGACGAAGGACGTCACGAAACTCACGCCGGGCATCGCCCAGACGGCGAAGATACTCGCGCTCGTCTACCTCCTGTTGACCGCGGGGGCGGCCCTCGCGCTCCTCGCGCTGAACGCCGTCGGCCTCGCCCCCTCGATGACGCCCTTCGACGCCCTCGCCCACGCCCTGACCGCCATCGCGACGGCGGGGTTCTCGCCGCGGGCCGAGAGCGTCGGCGCGTTCTCGCCGGCGGTCCAGTGGGCCGTCACCCTGTTCATGATCGTCGGGGCGACGAACTTCGTCCTGCTGTACGCCCTCACGCAGGGCAACACGCGGCGGCTCCGCCGGAGCGAGGAGTTCCGCTTCTACCTGGCCATCCTCGGCGCCGGCACGGTGCTCGTCGGGGGGCTGCTCGTCGTCGACCCGCGGTTCACGGCCGACCCGGAGACGACCCTCCGGCACGCCACCTTCCAGGTCGTCTCCATCGTGACGACGACGGGGTACGCCTCGACTGACTTCAACACGTGGTCCGCGGCCGCGAAGAACGTCCTCTTCGTCGGGATGTTCAGCGGCGGGATGGCCGGCTCGACGACCTGCTCTATCAAGACGCTCCGGTGGCTCATCGTCACGAAGTCCTTCTGGCGGGACCTCAACGTCTCGGCCCACCCGCGGAGCGTCCGCGCGGTGCGAGTCGGTCGGGACGTCGTCGGCGAGGACACGATTCGTGACGTCTACGCCTACACGCTGGTCGCGCTGGTCATCTTCATCGTCGGCACGGTCCTGCTGGTGGCGGACGCCGAACGGGTCGGCGACCCCATCACGGAGTTCGAGGCGCTCTCCGCCGCCGCGTCGATGTTCTTCAACATCGGCCCGGCGTTCGGGCAGGCCGGCCCCTACGGCACCTACGACGGGTTCGCCCGGTCGAGCAAGCTCCTGATGGTCCTCCTGATGTGGGTCGGCCGCATCGAGATCATCCCGGTGATGGTGCTGCTGACGCCGACGTTCTGGCGCCGGCCGTGAGCCGCCGGTTCCGAGTGGTTTGATTACGACCGGGGCGCAACTGACGGGCGTGAGCGGCCCACGACACGACGACCTCGACCGCTATCCGACGCCCGGCCCCCGCAACTCCCTGTTCTCGTGGCCGAGCGCGAAGCACCCGCTCCGCGTGATGGTCAACTACGTCGTCATCTGGATCTGTCGAGTCTCGCCCAGTCTGCAACTGAAGAACTGGCTGCTGCGGCGGCTCGGTACGACCGTCGGGACCGGCGTCGCGTGGGGGCTGGAGTCGACCCCGGACGTGTTCTGGCCCGAACTCATCACCGTCCGCGAGGACGCCATCGTCGGCTACGACGCCACCCTGCTGTGTCACGAGTTCCTGCAGGAGGAGTACCGCACCGGCGAAGTCGTCGTCGGCGAGCGCGCGATGATAGGCGCCGGCGCCGTCGTCCTCCCGGGCGTCGAGATCGGCGCCGACGCGCAGGTCGCGGCCAACTCGCTCGTCACCGAGGACGTCCCGCCGGAGACGACCGTCGCGGGCGTCCCCGCGGCGCCGCTGGACGCCGAGGACTAGTCGCGGACGCGGACGATACCGGACTGCATGACCTGCTGGTTCGGGATGATGTGTTCCCTGTCCTCGCTCTCGACGTGCGTGACGAACATGTCGACCTCCTGGACGATGCCCTGCTGGTCGCCGATGACCACCTCGTCCCCGATGCTGTACGGTTCGGTCAGGAGGAGGTAGAGCCCGGCCGCACTCGAGGCCAGCAGGTCCTTGAGTGCCAGTCCGGCGAGGAAGACGATGCCGAAGGAGTACGCCGCCAGCAGGATGAGCAGCGCCATCGTCTCGACGCCGAGCTGGTCCAGCGCGACGAGGATGGCGAGGAAGAAGATGCTGTACTTGACGAGCTCCGGCAGGACGCCTGCCTCCGGGAGCTTCACGCTCCGGAGTCGTTCGGAGACGACGAGCCGGGCCTTGTCGCCGGCGATGAGACCGATGATGATGGCGAAGACGGCGATGAACAGGTTCGGGAGGAAGGCGGTGAAGCGGGTCCAGTACGCCTCGGGGCTGACGAGCTGGGCGATGTTCAGCGCGACGGTGATGGCGAGGATGTAGACGAACAGCGCCGCGAGGTTCGAGACGATGCCCACCGTCGACGTCCCGAGGCTCCGGGCGGTTCGTTCGAACGGCGTCCCCTCGACGCTCTCCGGGACGCCCAGCTCCCGCATGAACTCCCGGGACGCCCGCCAGACGAGGAACCCGACGAGGACGCCCAGTCCCAGCACCAGCAGGGAGATGACGAAGGTCCCCTCGGGCGAGAACAGCGTCCTGATGAGGTTCGGCCAGTCGAATCCGAACTGCATGGTCAGTACTCCTCGGGGTCTATCTCGAGGACGAGCTCCCCGCCTTTGAACGCCCGCACGAGTCCGTCGCTCTCCGAGAGGACGATGGCCGTCGCGTTCGTGTCACGGGTGATGGCGCCGCCGGCCATGTGCCGGGCTCCGAGCCCCTTCGGGATGTCGACGCCCTCGGCGGAGGGTTCGAGGTACCGGTACGCCGAGACTATCTTCCCCGCGTCGGAGATGACGAACGCGCCGTCCAGCCGCGAGAACTCCTTGAGCATCACGTTGACGATGGGGTCGCCGACGTGGACGTGGGACTTCTCGAAGGGGTTGTACGAGAGCGGCCGGGACTTGTTCATCACCTTGCCGGCGTCGCCGACGACGAACAGGGCGCCGACGGGCTTGCCCTTCTGTCCCTTCTTCCCGAGCTCGACGGCCACCTCGAAGACGTCCCGGACGACGCCGGGTTCGGCCCGCGAGTTGACGAACAGGTCGTACACCCCAGAGGGGGTGAAGTCGGTCGTTTCGATGCGGGCGACGGTGTTCGCCACCCCACCCATGAACCCGCTCACGCAGACGACCTCGTCGCCCTCCTCGACGAACTCCTTGTCGAGGGCGCCCTCGATGCCGAATCGAATCCGGCCCTCGAGGTCGGTGAAGTCGATGGGGAGCTCGACGAACGACTCGGCCTCGACGGCGTTCTCCGGGCCGACGACCACGACAGGCTCCTCGGCGTCGGCGAACCGTTCGAACTCCGCCGAACTCGGCGAGAAGAGGAACACGGCGTTCGCGTCTGCGACCACGCCGTCCAACAGGTCGCGCAACTCGTTCATTGTACGTATCACGACTGCAGACAGGAAAAAAGCTTGTGGGCCGTCAGCCGCCCGTCCGCCACTCAGCCGACGGGTTCGCCGGCGCCGGTGAGATACTCAGTCTGACAGTAGCCGGTCGAACGCGCCGCTGGCGGCGTGGGCGTGACAGTACGTGCCGACCGTCTCGTACTCCGTCAGCCCGTCGTGGTCGCCGTCGATGCCCTCCCCGCGGACCGTCTCGAAGGCGAAGCGGGCGTCCCCGTCGACCGTCGCCGAGGAGTAGTGGAACTCGTGGCCGCGACGCCGGGCCCCCGTCGCGGCGACGGCCGTGTCACGCGTCGCCGACAGTTCGACGTGGTCCAGCGCCTGATACCGCTCCCGCATGGCCACGTCGGCCGGGAGCACGCCCGCCATCTCGTAGGTGTCGCCCTCGGCCGTCGTCAGCGTCTGCGAAAGCGCCATCAGGCCGCCACATTCGCCGTACACCGGCAGGCCGTCGGCGGCGAGCGTCCCGAGTTCGTCGAGCGTCGCGGAGTCGGCGAGAGTCGCGGCGTGGAGTTCCGGGTAGCCGCCCGGGAGGTAGACGGCGTCGGCCTCGGGGACCGGGTCGCCGGCCAGCGGCGAGAACGTCCGCACGGTCCCCCGCTCTCCCAGTCGCTCGACGGTACTCGGGTAGACGAAACAGAACGCCGCGTCGCGGGCGACGGCGATAGTCCGGCCCGCGGTCACTGGGTCGGCGGGCGAGACGCTCGGCGGTTCCCGCGCTACCTCGGCGACCCCGTCGGCGTCGATGGCCTCGCCGGCCGCCGCCAGCGCCGCCTCGTCCGGCGCCGCCTCAGCCCCCATCTGGAGGCCGAGGTGCCGGTCCGGGATTTCGAGGTCCGACGTCGGCGGTACCCGGCCCAGATACCGCAGACCATCTGGGAGTGCGTCGCGGATGCCCTCGGCGTGGCGCCCGCCGTGGGCACGCTGGGCGACGACCCCGGCCACGTCGATGTCCCGGCCGACGCGCTCGGCGTACTGCTGGAAGCCCAGCGCCGTGGCGCCGACGCTCTCCATCCCCGCTTCGGCGTCGACGACGAGGACGACCGGCAGGTCGAGCACCTCGGCGACGCGGGCCGTCGACGCCTTCGTGCCGTCGTAGAGCCCCATCATCCCCTCGACGACGCAGACGTCGCCCTCGCCGCGCCAGTAGGTCCGCAGCGCCCCCTCTTCGCCGGCGAGCCACGGGTCCAGCGACCGCGAGGGCTTGCCGACGAGGGCCTCGTGGTGGCTCGGGTCGATGAAGTCCGGCCCGGCCTTCGCGGGCTGGGGGTCGTAACCCGCTTGTTCGAGCGCCGAGAGCGTCGCCAGCGTCGCCACCGTCTTTCCGACGTTCGAGGCCGTGCCCGCGAGGACGACGCCCTTCACGACCGGTCACCCACCGTCACGGCGCACCACCGACGGGCGCCTCGTCGATGAGGTCGTCGTACACCGCCGCGAACTGCTCGCGAACGTCGGCCATCGGGACGCCGGCCCGGTCGGCCAGCGCCAGCGACCCGCCCATCCCGACGCCCTCCTTGGCCTCGCCGGCGACGAACCGCTCCATCGCGACGTGGTCCGAGCGCTCGAAGCCGGGGTCGGTCACGGTGAGGTCGAGGTCCAGTTCGGCCGCGCTCGCTCGGAGGTCGGCCGTCGGGTCGTCGGCGACGTAGGCCGTCGTCGCCAGCCCCAGTCGCCCCTCGTAGCCGCCGTGGCGGACCAGCGCCGCGACGGCGAGTTGCTGTGTCCCCCCGGCGAGTGTCACCGCCGTGTCGGCCTCGACGGCGCCGGCGGTCAGCCCCGCCACCGTCGCCAGCACCGGGTCGCCCATCCGGCGGACGGCCCGCTTCGGTTGGCCGGCGGCGTCGCCCGGCGAGAGCGAACTGGCCTCGAGGGCCGCTTCGACGACCCGTTCCTTCTGTTCGAGGGGGTTCTCGCGGAGCGAGGAGGAGACCGTCGCCCCCTCGCCCAGTGCGCGCAACACGCCCAGCGCGGTCGTCGTCCCCCCGGGGATCGTCTCCGCCAGCCACAGTTCGTCGGCCGGCAGCTTCCGGCCGAACTGTCTGGCCGCCTCGAAGGCGCCGTGGGCCGTCGGTACGGGGTCCTGTTCGGCGACGTCACGGCCCGCGCCGGCCCCGACCGTGACCGTCGGCGCGGCCGTCGGTTCCGCGAGGCCGCCGTCGACGACGGCCACGTCGAAGCCGAGCAGTTCGCGGACGGCGCGCGTGACCAGCGCCGGCGTCGGACAGCCGCTCGGACTCACCGGCACCGTCCCCGTCCGCACGGGCCGCCCGTAGGTGAGCAACTCCGCGTCGGCCGCCGGCGTCGTCGTCATCAGGTCCGGGTCGGCACCGGCGGCGCTGATACCCTCTCTCTCCGCTGTCGCCGTCGTCCCCGCGACGAGGACGAACCGGGTTCCGTCGGGCGAGCGTTCCATACTCGTTTGGAGTAGTGCAAGCCCACTTTATCCCACCGGTGACGGTTGCTGCCGCCTGCGCCCCCGGCGTATGATTTAAGCGACGGGGGCCGCCAGTCCCGGTATGGAGGACTTCGACGAACTCGTGTCGTCGCTGACGCCGCGCGAGGACAACGAGGCCATCAAATCGTACCAGAACACCACTGCCGTCGCCTGCCCCGCCTGCGAGCAACCGTTCGACGACATGGTCGTCTGCAAGCAGGCGTTCACGTCGCTCAATCTCGACTTCGAGATGGACCTCTGTACGGCCATCCACGACGACAGCGTGGTGCTGTTCACGCACAAGTGAGCGAGAGTTTGAACCGACCGCGTACGCACCGCTCGCGAGTTGTTCGCGGAGAAGTGCGCGGGACCGGATTTGAACCGGACGAGGACTCGCTGTGCTCGTCCTCTAGGGTTCAGAATCCGTCGGCCGCAGAACACGCCTCTCACGTCCGTTCGAGTCGGTTATGCGCGGGACCGGATATGAACCGCCTGAACGTCGCTCACTGCGTTCGCTCGTTCCGTGCTTCAAACCCAAATGACCGCACACTCTCCGCTCACGACTTGTTCGCGGAGAAGTGCGCGGGACCGGATTTGAACCGGCGGACCCCTACGGGATAGCGTCCTAAGCGCTACGCCTTTTCCTGGCTCGGCAACCCGCGCGCAGTCTCCCGTTCCGGCGAGGTAATCAAGAACCCTTCGCTTGCCGGCGACGAAGATTTAGGTAGGTCCGGGGGCAACCGGCGTGTATGTACCGCGCCAGCGACCGGGTCCAACAGAACGAGTGGCTGTCGGAGATAGAGACGGCCGCGGAGACGCTCGACCTCGGGACGCAGGCGCGGTCCCACGCCGTCGACCTGTTCCTCTCGACGCTCCCCGACGAGGACCGCTCGAAGCGGGCGACGATGGCGGCGAGCGTCTACGTCGGCGCGCTCGTCGCCGGCGAGGAACGGTCACAGACCGCCGTCGCCGACGCCACGGACGTCTCGCGGTTGACGATACAGCAGCGCTGGAAGGACCTGCTGGAGCGGGCGGGACTGGAAGCGCCCGACTGGTGACTACGACAGCTGCCCGCGACCCTCGCGCTCGGGCGTCAGGTTCCCGTGTTCGTCGATTTCGCCCTTGACGATGCGCGTCGAGGAGATGATGTCGCCGTCGTCGGCGTAGACGTGGGGGACGACCGCTATCTCCAGCGGGTCGTGGCCGCGCTCGCGGCGGATCTCGTTGATGCGCTTGCCGCCGGTCTCCGTCTCCGGCGAGACCACGAGGACGTCGAACTGCGGTTCGGTCGCGATACCGGTCGGTTCCGAGAGCTCCCGGATATCCCACTCTCGACCCGTCTGCTCGGCGAAGCTCGACAGCTCCGCCGCGAGGTCGTCACGCCGCTCGGCGAACGAGCGGACGTGCCGCTCGTCGTGGCGGGTCTTCGGCGCGAGGTCGTCACTGGTGAGGCCGACCGTCACGTCACCCAGTTCGAACGCGCGCTCGAACAGCGCGCGGTGTCCATCGTGGATGGGGTCGAAGGTGCCACCCAGTGCGACCATCATACCCCGGGCAACGGCATCGTCCGATTTAGTGGTGTCGTCTTCAGCAACCTTCGAGAGAACGTGACACGCGACCAGACAGCGACCCGGACTGTCGTCACGCCTCGTCGTCTTCGTCGCCGTCGTCGTCGGCGTCCTCGACGGAGATAGTGACCGGTTCGTCACCGGAGAGCGGTTCGTCGTCGTCGCCACCGAGGTGGTCGTCCAGGTTGAACACGGTGTTCAGTTCCGACTGGATGTCGCCGACGACGGTGTTGACCAGTTCGCTCGGCGAGATGGCGCTGTACTCGTAGGGGTTGTTGCCGGCGCCGTCGCTCTCGCGCTTCTGGCGGGTGACGGTCCCCTCCTCGTGGAGCGCCGCGAGGGCCTCCCGGACGGTACTGGGGTAGAGGCCCGTCGCCTCGGATATCTCGTCGCTCGTGCTCTCGGGGTTCTGGCGCAGGCTGACGTAGATGCGCGCCCGGGTCTCGGTGTCCAGCAGCCAGGCGAGCAGGTCGACGATACCCTCGTCGAACTGCTCGACCGCGCGGTCGGCCTCCTGCTCGATTCGCTCGCGGACGTCCCCCGTCTCCTCGGTTTCGTCGTCTGGGTCGTCTGCGGACATGCGTTGTCTCTGTGAGGACGAAAGTGGCTGTCGGATAAAAACCTTGCCTCGGGGGCACTGAGCCGGGTCCCGACGGCACGCGGTCGGCGCCGGGGTGGAGTGGCGGCCCGACCGGAGCTGCGACGACCGACACCGCTCGCCGTACTTAAACGACCCCGGAAACGGGGCCCGACTATCGTCGATGAGAGCGACCCACTACTATTTTAGTACAGTGCTCGAAAACATACGTCGTCGTTTGACGGGGCGGGGAGGCCGTTGTCGACGGTTTCCGGCGGCGGAAATCCGTTGTCGCGGTGCGGGCCCGCGGCCGGAACGCCACTCTTGATCGGTGTGGGGGCACCGGGAGTAGTGGTGGCAGCCGAAGCCCTTCGTCACGATGCCGGTGTCGGACCGGCACGGCGTCAGTACTCGAGCAACAGCGACTCGCAGAGTTCGACGACGCCCTCCTCCCGGCGGATGCGGCGCTGGCGGGACGCACCGCTCTCGCCCTCCAGTAACGTCCACAGGCCGTCGACGCCCAGCCTGTCGGCCTCGCGTGCGACGATGTCCTCCAAGGGGAGCGTCTCCCCGGGTTCCGGGGTGAGCAGCGACGCCGACTGGCCGTGTCGGATGGCGCGCCACTTGTTCTCGTCGAGGAGCTCCCGGCGGAGCCTCGTCCCCGACTCGCCGTCCTCGTAGCGTGCGGCGAGGTCCTCGACGAGGGCGTGGACGTACTCGACGAACGTGAGGACGGTGTCGGGGTCGGCCTGTCCGTCCGGTGCACGCACCTCGACGGTGCCGTGGCCGGAGTGGGGGCGCACGTCGAACCAGAGTTCGCCGCGGTCGTCGATGCTGTCGCTCTCTATCATCCACCGCTCGTACCGTTCGAACGCCTCGTAGTCCTCGAAGGCGGTCGGCATCCCGGTGTTGGGCAGCCCCTCGAATATCTTCGCGCGAGCGGACTGCAGACCGGTGTCGAACCCGTTCCAGTACGGCGAGTTCGCCGAGAGCGCGAGCATGACCGGCATGTGCCACCGGAGCTCGTTGGCGACCCAGACGGCCTTGTCCGGGTCGTCGACGCCGACGTGGACGTGCAGCCCCGCGGTCGTGTTCCGGTGTTGGGGGTACTGGATGCGGTCCAGCTGGGCCCGGTAGCGCGGTTTCTCGGCGTGTTCCAGTTCGCGCCACTTCGCGAGCGGGTGGAGGCCGGCGGCGGCGATGCCGAACCCGTGTCTGTCGGCGTGGTCCGCCAGCGCCTCACGCACCGCGAGCAGCTGCTCGCGTGCGTCGCTCGGGTCCTCGATACGCGGCGTCTGGGTCTCGATGACGCACTTGAACAGTTCGTGGTCGAGGCGGCCGTCCAGCAGGTCCGGCGGCTCCGTCTCGTAGACGAGTTCGTCCGTCCCGGACGTCGGTCGACCGTGGTCGTCGACGACGTAGAACTCCTCTTCGATGCCCAACGTGCTCATCCGGGTGAAGTTCTCGGGAGACCCCGTCTCATCCATCGACTGGTGCATGGCAACCGATGTGCTAAAGCCTTCCGTCCGGACCCGAGGCCCGCTCACTACCGCCGGGGCCGGGCGACGACGCCGAGGTGGTCGTCGTGGTACGGCGCGAGCGGTTCCGTCGCCACCACGTCGTAGCCGTCCTCGATGTCGGCCACCACGTCGTCGAACACGTCCGCCGGGTCGGCGGTCACGTCCTCGCTCCGGGCCTTGATGGCGGCCAGCAGGTAGCCGTCCTCGCGGAGGAACTGCCGGTTCAGCGTCGCGACGCGGCCCTGGCCGCGGGTCGCGACGTCCTGGACGAGCACGTCGACCGGCTCGACCACGTGCGCGTACGTCTCCGGCTTTCTGGCGTCCTTCAGGAGGGGGAAGAGGTTCGGGCGGCGCTCGGCCACGTCGAGCAGGTCACGGGTCGGTCGCGGGGCGAACTCGACGGCGTATGTCGGACCGCCGAAGTCCGCGACGTGGCTGACTGTCGTGCCCGCGGCGGCGCCCAGATACAGCGTCTTCTGGTCGGCGCTCAGTCCCGTGTCCATCCCGAGTTCCAGCATCGCCCCGAGCTTCGAGCGGTGCGGGTCCCAGCGGCGCCACTCGCCGTCGGTCCGCTCGCCGTACTCCGGGTGGCCCCGCGTGGCGATGCTCGTCGTCCCGGCGAAGTCGTGCCGTGCGACGCCGTCGGGGAGACTCACGCCTCGTCACCCCCGCGCGAGCGGATGCGCTCGATGCGCTCGTCGAGTTCCGCCTCCAGTTCCGGCCGCAGGTCGCCGCTGTAGTGGTCGACGCGCGCGGCGATGCTCAGCTTCCCGGCCAGCGCGCGGGCCGCCGACCCCCGTTCCTCCGGACGGGTCCCGCTGACGTACTCGTGGGTGAAGATGATGCCGTGCTTCGGCGAGGGGGCCCCGCCCCGGAGGTGCGCGAACAGGGCGTCCTCGGCGCCGAGCACCTGCACGGTGCCGCTGGGCTGTTTGGCGAGGGCCTCGAGGCCGCCCGCGAGCGAGACGAGGCGTGCGGCCAGCACGGGTCCGGCCAGCGCCGAGAGGTTCGGCGCGACGGCCGGTGCCGTCCGTTCGACGTAGGTCCGCAGGTCGGCCGCCTCGTCGGCGACGGCGACCGTCCGCTCGGCGAGCGACTGGAGCGCCGCGTCGCCGTCGTCGACCGCCTCCCGGTCACAGAGGTCGCGGGCGTAGTCGACGCCGCTCCCGCTCTCGCCGTACCGGCTGCCGGCCCACTCCGCGACGCGTTCGGCGAGTTCGTTGGCCGTCCGCTCGCAGTCGGCCATCGCCCGGATGGCGTGTACGAGCTGCTGGTCGTCGGCGCGCTCGCGCTCCGCGACGGCGGCCCGCGTCGCGGCCATCGTCGCCGCGTGCAACTGGTCGTAGTAGTCGGCCGCGTCGCTCGCGAACCCGCCGTCGACGGCCTGCTGGGGCCAGTCACCGGGCCCGTCGGCCCGGCCACTCCTGATGCGCTCGGCCGCGGCCGCCTCGTCGCCGGGGTCGATACCGGCGAACCACCCGTCTGTCATACTCCCCGGTGCGCACCCGACGCGAAAAAGCCCCGCGATTGGGACGGCCCGGGGCTCGTGACTCAGCGGAAGTGGACAGACCGGACGTTCTGGGGCCGCTGACGGACGTCTGCTACCACGTGTCCATACTCCTTTATCATCTCGTCCGACGTATTAGGATATGTTATGAGAGGACGACGATACCCCTTCGACAGCATGGAGCGACTGTTCGACCAGATGCGAACCGACATGCTCGGCTCGTGGAACACACCCGCCTTCGGAGACGAACCCGGCTTCGAGGACGAGGGCGGCTGGGACGCCGGCGTCTCCATCGAGGAGACCGACGACGGCTTCGTGGTGCTCGCGGACCTCCCGGGGTTCGAGCGCGACGAACTCTCCCTGCGGCTCCACGACGACCGACTCCACCTCAGCGGCGAACACGAGGTCGGCGACGGGATGGGCTACCGGAGCCGGACCGTCACGGAGTCCATCACGCTCCCGGCCCACGTCGACCCCGAGGACGCGAGCGCGACCTACCGCAACGGCGTCCTCGAAGTCCGCTTCACCGTCGACGAGGATGATGAGATAGCGGGCTCGGCCATCGACATCGAGTGAGGTGACCGGTCCCCGGTTGGTTGCGTTCGGTGCGGAAACTTTTGCAAACTTGTTACCTGTGAACATCCCTGACATATTTGGCGGCCGCTGTCGAACGCAGTCCCATGGCAGGGACACCGGGCTGGCGGGCGGCCGAAGCGTCGTACACGGACGAGGTAATTGGTGACGATACACTCGGTGAACTGTTCGCCGCGAGCGCCGAGCGCAACGCTGACAGCGAGGCACAGCTCTACAAGGGCGGGGTGTACGACCGCTCGCTGACGACCGACGCTATCCCCGAGGCACCGCCGGGCGAGTACGCGAGCATCACCTACGGGGAGATGCACGACGTCGTGAAGCACCTCGCCGCGGGGTTCCGCGACCTCGGCGTCGAGGCCGACACGCGTGTCGGCCTGTTCTCGAGCACGCGGATGGAGTGGGCGCTCTCGGACTTCGCGTTGCTCTCGGCGGGTGCCGTCGTGACGACGGTGTACACGGAGTCGTCGCCGAAGCAGGTCCGGTACCTGCTGGACGACCCGGACGCCGAGGCGGTCGTCGTCGAGAACGAGGAGCTGCTCCAGCGCGTCCTCGAGGTCGAGGACGACCTCTCGCTCTCGTTCGTCGTCGTCATGGACGACCACGACGTGGACCGCGACTACGTCCACTCGCTCAACGAGGTGTACCGGCGGGGCCGGGAGACGTTCGACGAGGAGCGCTACCGGTCGTGGCTGGCCCACCGTGACCCGAACGACCTCGCGAGCCTCATCTACACGTCCGGGACCACCGGCCAGCCGAAGGGGGTCCGACTCACGCACAGGAACTTCCGGTCGAACGTCAACCAGACGCGGAAGCGACTCGCTCCGAGGCCCGACAAGCACCCCGACCTCCCGGCCATCACGCCGGAGACGACATCTATCGCGTTTCTCCCGCTGGCCCATGTCTTCGAGCGCCTGTCCGGCCACTTCTTCATGTTCGGGTCGGGCGCGGCCGTCGGCTACGTCGAGACCCCGGACACGCTGGCCGACGACATCCAGCAGATACGGCCGAACACCGGCGCCAGCGTCCCGCGCGTCTACGAGCGCATCTTCGCCAACATGCGCGAGCAGGCCAGCGACTCGGCGGCGAAAAAACGCATCTTCGACTGGGCGATCGGGGTCGCCCGCGACTACGCCCGGACCGAGGACCCCGGGACGCTGCTCGAACTCAAACACGGCCTCGCCGACCGTCTGGTGTACAGTACGGTCAAAGAGAAGCTCGGCGGCAACATCGAGTTCATGGTCAGCGGCGGCGGGAGCCTCTCCCAGCGGCTCTGTGAGACGTTCCTCGGGATGGGACTCACCATCGTCGAGGGGTACGGCCTCACCGAGACGTCGCCGGTCATCACCGTCAACCCCCCGGAGGACGTCCGGCCGGGGACCCTCGGCGTCCCCGTCGCCGACATGGACGTCCGTCTCGACACCGACGTCGTCGACGACTCGGAGTTCGAGGACGTGCGCGGGCCGCTCGGCGAACTGCTCGTCGACGGTCCGAACGTCACGGACGGCTACTGGAACGAGCCCGGCGCGACCGAGCGGGCGTTCACCGAGATCGACGGCACGGAGTGGTTCCGGACCGGTGACATCGTCGAGCAGCGAGCGGACGACTTCCTCGTCTACCACGACCGACTGAAGGAGCTGCTCGTGCTCTCGACCGGCAAGAACGTCGCGCCCCAGCCGATAGAGGACCTGTTCTCGACGAACGACCGCGTCGAGCAGATAATGGTCGTCGGCGACGACCAGAAGTTCGTCGCCGCGCTCATCGTGCCCAACTTCGAGGAACTGGACCGGTGGGCCGACGCCGAGGGCATCGACCTGCCGGCGGACGACTACGCGAAGTGCGACGACGAGCGGGTCCGCGAGTGGATGCAATCGGCCGTCGACGAGACCAACGCCGAACTGGAGAAGGTAGAGCGTATCAAGCGGTTCGAACTCGTCCCGCGGGAGTGGACGGCCGAGAACGACCTGCTGACGCCGTCGATGAAGAAGAAACGGCGGAACATCCGCGAGGCGTTCGACGAGAAGCTGGCGGAGATATACGGCGACGACTACACCGACGGGGACTGACCGCCCCGCGACGGTGCCGGCCGGACCGACCCTGCTTTCTCGATTGATAACGGACCCACCGCGTTGAAGTGGTTCCTCCGCGAATGGCTCCCAATGGCAGCCGGTGATATCCACGTTCTCCACGTCGACGACGACCCATCCATCACCGACCTCGCCGCGACGATGCTCGAGCGCGACTCGGACATCCGGGTCACGACCGCCAACGACCCGGAGGCGGTGCTCGACCGGTTCGACGCCGACGAGTTCGACTGCGTCGTCAGCGACTACGAGATGCCCGCGATGGACGGGCTGGAACTGTACGACCGGCTCTCCCGACAGTTCGACCACGCCGACTTCCCCTACATCCTGTTCACCGGCCGCGGCAGCGAGACCGTCGCCGCCGACGCGCTGAACGCCGGCGTCACCGGCTACCTCCAGAAGGGCGGTCCCGAACAGTACGACCTGCTCGCCAACCGCGTCCACAACGCCGCCGACCAGTACCGGGCCCAGATGAAGGCCGACCGCTACGAGACGGTCATCGACGCGCTGGACTACCCCGTGTACGTCGTCGACGAGACGGGCACGTTCAAGTTCGTCAACGAACCGTTCGCGACGATGACGGGGTACGACCGGGACGAGATACTCGGCCAGCCGACGTCGTTCGTCAAGCCGGCGGAGACCGTCCAGCGCGCCGAGAACGAGCTCGGCGAGCTGCTCTCGAGCTCCGGGCCGGACTCCGCCCGGTTCCACGCCACCATCGAGACGGCCGACGGCGACACGGTGGAGTGCCGGGACCACATGGGCGTCCTCCCCTACGAGGGCGAGTCGTTCCGTGGCTCGGTCGGCATCCTCAGGGTGCTGGACGAGGCGCCGCCACCGACGACCGACGGCGGCCGTGTCAGCGAACCGGACCGGGACGTCGACGCCACGGCCCGGCTCCTCGACGCGCTCTCGGACCCGGTGTTTGCGCTCGACGAGGACGGCGAGTTCGTCTACGCCAACGCCCGGGTCGGCGAACTGGTCGGGCGTGACCCGGACGCTCTCATCGGGACCCACTACTCGGAGTTGGCGGTCCCGGTCGACGGGCACGGCGGCTGTAATCCGGCCGTCGACCGCTCCGATGCCGACGACGGCGACCGCCTCCCGGTCGAGCATCCGGTCCTCGTCGACGGCGAGAAACTCACGGTCGAGGGCCGACCGGCGACGCTTCCGGGCCCGGGAGACGTGTTCGTCGGGACCGTCCGGGACGGGAGCGACCGACAGCGCGCCGTGGGCAGGTACCGGGCGCTGTTCGACAACCTCCCCGACCCGACGGTCGTCACCGACTTCGACGACGGCGCCCCGAGGATTCGCCGGGCCAACGGCGCGTTCGAGCGCGTGTTCGGGTACGATGCCGAGTCGGTCGTCGGCGAGTCGGTCAACGACCTCCTCGTGCCGGACGGCCACGCCGACGGGGCCGCGGAGATAGACCGTGCCGTGCTGAACGGCGAGCGCGTCTCCCGCGAGGTGCGCCGACAGACGGCCGACGGGGAAGAGCGGGACTTCCTGTTCAGGAACGTCCCCATCGAACACGCGGACGGCGAGACGCTCGCCTACGGCGTCTACACGGACATCACCGAGCGGACGGCCTACGAGGAGCGGCTGACGGCGCTGCACGAGACCGCCCGTCGCCTGATGACCGCCGAGTCGACCGACGAGGTACTCGACATCGCCCTCGAGGCGGCCCGCGACATCCTCGGGCACGACATCAACGCCATCCACCTCTACGACGAGGCGATCGAGGGACTGGTCCCGGTCACGACGACGGAGTGTACGGACGAACTATTCGACGAGGTACCGACGTTCACCGAGGGCGACAGCATCGCGTGGCGGGCCTTCGAGCGCGGCGAGGCGGTCGTCAGAGAGGACGTCCGCGAGGACGCCGACGTGCTGAACCCGGAGACGCCGATTCGGTCCGAGATGGTGTTACCGCTGGGCGACCGCGGCATCCTGCTGCCGGCGTCGACAGAGACCGGCGCGTTCGACGACGCGGACCGCTCGCTCGGGAGCGTGCTGGCGGCGAACATCCAGTCGGCGCTCCAGCAGGTAGAGCGGGAACAGACGCTCCGGGACAGAGAGCAGGCGCTGGCCCGGCAGAACGAGCGCCTGGACGAGTTCGCCTCCATCGTCTCTCACGACCTCCGGACGCCGCTGGACCTCGCGGCCGTCCACCTCGAACTGGCGACCGAAGGCAAGGGCGACGTCGACCGCGAGCACCTCGACCGCGTCGCGGCGGCCCACGAGCGGATGTCCGACCTCGTCTCCGACGTCCTCGCGTGGGCCCGCGAGGGCGTCACCGTCGAGGACACCGAACGAGTGTCGCTCTCGGCCCTCGTCAAAGACTGTTGGATGGGGATACAGGCTGCGGACGCGTCCCTCTCGGTGACGACCGACCGGACGGTCGACGCCGACCACGACCGACTCAGGCGGGTGTTCGAGAACCTCCTCGGCAACGCCGTCGCACACGGCGGCGAGGCGCCGACCATCCACGTCGGCGACCTCGAGGACGCGGACGGCGTCTTCCTCGAGGACGACGGCCCGGGCATCCCCGAGGACGAACGCGACCAGGTGTTCAGGTCCGGCTTCACCCACTCCGAGGACGGGAACGGCTTCGGGCTCGCCATCGTCGAGCAGATAGTCGAGGCCCACGGCTGGGAGATACGGGTCACCGAAGGGTCGTCCGGCGGCGCGCGGTTCGAGATCACCGGCTTCGAGGAGTGAGGACCGCCGGACTCAAACTGCTCGCCGCGCTACGTCGCCCATGAGCGACGCTTGGGCCGACCGACTCCGACAGAACCGGGCCGAGAAAGACGAGTTCTTCGCGGAGCACCCGCAGTCCCCCATCCCGCCGGACGAGCGTGAGTCGTTCGACGGACTGGCGTACTTCGACCCGGACCCGGCGTACCGCGTCGAGGCGACGGTGACGCGACACGACGAGCCCGAGCCGGTCGAGATGGACACGACCGACGGGCGGACCGTCCGGTACCTCCACGTCCTCACCTTCGCCTTCGAACTGGACGGCGAGTCACACGAACTCGCTGGCTACCGGCAGGCCGGCGACGACCCGGGTACCTTCTTCGTCCCGTTCCGGGACAAGACCAGCGGCCAGCAGACCTACCACCGCGGCCGCTACATGGAGCTCGAAGCGGACGAGGGTCTGACCGACGGCGACACCGTCACGCTCGACTTCAACCTCGCCTACGCCCCCTTCTGCGCGTACAGCGACACGTTCTCCTGCCCGCTCCCGCCAGAGACGAACTGGCTGGAGACGACCGTCGAGGCCGGCGAGCGGACGCGCTGAGTGCCCGCCCGCGGAGCGAACTGTTTTCAGGCTGTCGCCGCTATCGGTCGGTATGTCTCACGTGACGCGCGAGCGACCGTTCCTCCAGTCGGTCGTGGCGTTGGTCGCCGGCCTGCTCCTGGGCGCGGGCGGCCTGCTCCTCGGCTTCGGGCTGACGTTCCTGGTGGCGGGGCTCCTCATCGTCGGCGTCGGCCTCGACCTCTCGCCGGCCCTGAGCATCGTCCTCAGTCTCGTCTTCGTACAGGGTATCGGCTGTGCGGGCGTCGCCCTGAGTTACTACAAGCTCCGGCCGCGGCTCGGCGAACGGGTCCGTGGTCTGCTCCAGATTCCCGGCGCCGTCCCCGCGTTCGACATCCCGGTCGCCGTCCCGGACCTGCGTGACGGCGCGACGATAGTCGGCGGGTACTTCCTCGCCATCGGCGGCGCCGTCCTCGGCTCGGCCGCTATCACGCTCGTCCAGCGGCTCACCGGGACACAGCTGGAGACGGGGACGAACCAGGCCGCACAGATAGGGATGGAGAACCCTGAGGTCCTGCTCCTGCTGATTCCGGCGTCGATACTCGTCATCGGGCCCGGCGAGGAGATGCTGTTCCGCGGCGTCGTCCAGGGCCGCATCCGCGAGGCGTTCAGCCCGGTCCCGGGCATCCTCATCCCGAGCGTCATCTTCGCCGGCCTCCACTGGTTCGCACTCAGCGGCGGGTCGCCGCAGGGGAACCTCGTGGCGCTGGGCGTCCTCGTCGTCCCGGCGCTCGTCTTCGGCGTCGCCTACGAGTACACTGACAACATCGTCGTCCCGTCGATGATCCACGGCCTCTACAACGCGACGCTGTTCACGATGCTGTACGTCGTCGTCAAGTACGGCGACCAGTTGCCACAGCAGATGACCCTCGGTACCGTCGCCTGACCGGATGACGGAGTTCAACGCCGGCTACGACCGCCTGTTCGGCGACGACCTCACGGTCGGCGTCGGCTTCCCGCTGACGGACGCCAGCGAGTCGCGTCCGGACGTCGACGCGGAGATGCGGCTGGCGGCCCGCGCCGAGTCGCTCGGCTACGACGCCCTCTGGGCGCGGGACGTCCCGCTGTACTGGCCCCGGTTCGGCGACGCCGGCCAGACGTTCGAGACGTGGTCGTGGCTCAGTCACGCGGCCGCCCACACCGACGACGTGGCGCTGGGGACGGCGAGCGTCGTCCTGCCGCTCAGACACCCGTTGCACGTCGCGAAGAGCGCGGCCTCGGTCGACCGCCTCTCAGGCGGGCGCCTCGTGATGGGTGTCGCCACCGGCGACCGGGACCCGGAGTACCCGGCGTTCGACGTCGACCCGGACGACCGCGGCGCGCTGTTCCGGGAGTCGGTCGACCTCCTCCGGACCGCGTGGGGCGAGTCGTTCCCGAGCGCGGAGGGGCGCTGGGGGGCGCTGGACGGCGACCTCGACGTCGTCCCGAAACCGGCCGCAGGGACGATTCCACTCCTGCCGACGGGCAACGCCCGCCAGTCCGTCGAGTGGATCGCCGACCACGGCGACGGCTGGCTGTTCTACCACCTCCCGATGGCGACGCTGGAATCGTACCTCGACGAGTGGCGCGCCGCCGCGGGCGAGAAGCCCTACGCGATGGTCGTCCGCACGCACCTCGCCGACGACCCGACTGCCCCACCGGACCCGGTCCACCAGGGCTACCGGGCCGGCAGCGAGTGGTTCGTCGAGTACTTCCGGGACCTCCGGGCGGCGGGCGTCGACCACGTCGTCGTCTCGACGCCGGGCGACGACCCGGAGCGGGAACTGACGCGTCTCGCCGAGGACGTCCTCGACCCGGTCTAGGGGTCACTCGTCCGCGCGAGCAGCACGGACGTGGTCGCGTGCCTCCTCGGGCGTCATCCCGCGGACGCCGCAGGCACACGAGAGCAGTTCCGGGTCGGTCAGGTCGTCGACCTGCGTTCGCTCGTCGCGTTCGAGCGAGTCCGTCGCCGGGTCGTACTCGAACGTGACGCGGTAGCTTATCTGCGTGACCCCCTCGATGCGGTGGTCCTCGCTCGGGTCGGGGTTCGCGATGGCGTCCTCGTGCTCGGCCTGCATCGCCGTCTTCCACTCCTGCAGGTTGGCCTCCGGATCGGCGTCGTCGGGCATACCTCCGACGTGGCGGCAGACGGGGAAAAAGGTGGGTCAGTCGCGCCGGCTACACCGCGTTCTGGACGCTGGTCCGTGCCGCCCGGTCGGCCTCCGCCAGCGTGTGCTGTCCGTACTCGCGGGCGGACATCTCGCGGGTCCAGAGCTCTCGGGCGAGAAGCGCGACCCGCTCCTCCGGTCCCTCGATGGTCACCGTATCGCTCCCGACGCCCGATATCGTCACGCCGGGGATGCCGTCGGCCGCGCGCCGGAGTTCGCTCTGTACGTCGCCCCGCTCACAGGCTATCGCCTTGCTCGTCGTCATACTATCGCGTACATGGAGACGGGACCTACCGATGGGACCTAACTCGTTAGGAGACCGGCAGTGCTCGCAGCCACAGGGGACCGCAGACGAACGGATGCACGGCTCGTGGCATCTCGGAAGCGTGTCGCCCGGAACACTAACGACCGGCGTCATCCTCGGCGGCGCGCCACGTCAGCCGGCAAACCCTCGTGCCGGGCGGGCGACCCAGTAGGTCGCCTGGTGCCGAACCGGCGTTGGCCGGTCCGGCAGGCGGTTAACGACCGCGAGTCGAGCGGATAGCGTCCGCCAGGCGGGCGGTGTGCACCGCCGGGGTGTACCGTGCCCGGGTTCTCCGGACGGTCATCGTCCCGGTGACGGGCCTCGGCCGGGGATTGAAGGCACGCAGTCGAACTAAGCGGGTCCCGTACCTAAGAGTGACGTTCAGACTGCGTACTCGTCTTCGCGCAGTTGGACGTAGTTCCCGTTGCGGTAGCCGAACTTCCCCCACTTGTACTTGACCACGAGTTCGAGACCGTGCAGGCCGCCCCTGAGTGCGGCGTCGGCCTTGATACCGCGGGCGTCCATCAGGTCGTTCGCCGTCGTGAACGCCCGGTCCCACTCTCTCGGTCCCCAGTCGCGGACCAGGTCGGCGAAGGTGACGTTCCGCAGCACCTCGTCGCCGATGGCGGCCTGCCACTCGGTGTTGTACCGTTCGAGGCGCTCTTCGGCGGCGAGTCGGCCGGCTATCTTCCCGGTGCGGACCGCGACGTGGTCGCCGCCCTCGTGGAAGGCGGAGGTGGCACCCATCGCCCCGCCGGTGACGGCGATACCCGCTCCGGCCGGTGATTCGATGGGCCGGGTCGAGGATATGGGGTACGTCTCCGTCCCCTTCGACTTCCCGCGGTCCTCGACCAGCGGGAAGTCAGCGAGGTCGTACTCGGGGAACTGCCGTTCGAGCAGTCGCCGGACGTACTCGTTGCCCCGGGGGATGCTCTCGTCGTCGTCGTGCAGGAGGTCCCACTCGCGCGTGTCGTAGTCGTCGATGTCCAGTCCGATGGGCATCGTCAGCCCGATGCGGGCCACCGGCGGGTCGTTCGGGAAGATCCACGGGTAGGCGGTGTGGCCGGGCATGATGCCCCACCAGAACTCGATGAACTCGGGGTCGAACAGCTCCTCGGGCATCCGGCGGTGTTCCTGATAGGCGATGTGGTTGGCCGTGTTCGAGGGCATGATCTCGCCCATCGTCCGGCCCTCGGGGAGGAACTGGTCCAGCGTCCCGCCGGTGACGGTCCGCTGGGGGCCGTCCGCCAGCACGACGTAGTCCGTCTCGAGGTTCTCGCCGTTGGCCAGACGGACCGTGTGGCGCGGCGACGCGGCGAGGTCGGTCTCGACCCCGGTGACGCTCACGCCGACGCGGTAGTCCGCCCCCGCGTCGACCGCTCGCCGGCGAAGCCAGTCGTCGAACCGCGCCCGGTGCATCGTGAAGCCGAACCCGTCGTACGTCGCGTCGATGCCAGTCTCGGTCAGCGCCAGTTCGGAGTCGGGGCCGTAGAACTTCGCTCCCGCCAGTTCGCTGAGGACCACGTCCTCGGGGAACTCCGCGGCGTCGAGTTCCATGATGTCCAGCCAGTAGTCCAGCAGCCCGGCCGCGTCCGTCGAATCCGGTCCCGTGCCCTCGCGGTCGGCCCGGGGGACCCCCTTCTCCAAGACGACGGCGTCGGCGCCGCGGGCGGCGGCGGCCTCGGCGGCGGACGACCCCGCTGGGCCACCCCCGACGATTGCCACGTCTACGTATTCCATACCCGCTACCGTGCCCCCCGACGGCTAAAACCTATTGTCTCGTCGCGCTACGTCGACTCCGGGTGCAGTACCGTTTTGACCCTCGGCGTCGCAGGCACCCGGTATGCCCGACATCGTCGTCCGCCGCGACAACATCCACGGCATGGCCGTCGACCGATACGTGACAGCGCTCCGCGAGCGCCTCCCGGACCACGACGTCGCCGTGGCCCGGACCCCGGCTGCCGAGCGTGACCTCGTCACTGACGCGACGGTGCTCACCGGCAGTGCCGTCTCCGAGGCCCTGCTGGACCGGGCCGACTCGCTGCGTCTGTTCGCGTCCACGTACGCCGGCTACGACCACCTCCCGCTCGACGAACTGGCGGCCCGCGACGTCGCCCTGACGACGGCGTCCGGCGTCCACGCGCCCAACGTCTCCGAACACGTCGTCGGCGCGTGGCTCTCGTTCGCTCGCGGGTTCTTCACGGCGCGGCGACGACAGGCCGACCACGTCTGGCAGTCGTTCAAGTCGACCGATTTCGCCGGCAGCCGCGTCTGCGTCGTCGGCATGGGGGCCATCGGCTCCGCCGTCGTCGACAGACTCGACGGCTTCGACGTCGAGACGGTCGCCGTCAGGCACTCGCCCGAGAAGGACACCCCGACCGACGAGGTGTACGGCTACGACGAGGTCCACGAGGCCGTCGAGGACGCCCGCTACGTGGCGCTGGCGTGTCCGCTCACCGACGAGACCAGGGGGCTGGTCGACGCCGACCTCCTGACGACGATGCACCCCGAGACGGTGCTGGTCAACGTCGCGCGCGGCCCGGTGGTCGACACCGACGCGCTCGTCGCGGCCCTCCAGCGGAACCACGTCGGCGCGGCGGCGCTGGACGTCACCGACCCCGAACCGCTCCCGAGCGACCACCGCCTGTGGGACTTCGAGAACGTCCTCGTCACGCCCCACAACGCCGGACACACGCCCAGCTACTTCGACAGACTCGCGGACATCGTCGCGGAGAACGTCCGCCGCGCCGAGCAGACCGGCGCGTGGGACGGGTTACAGAACCAGATTTCGCTCTAGATGTAGCCGCGCTGGGCGAGCAGTTCGCCGTTCAGCACGCTCGCGCCCGCCGCGCCGCGCATCGTGTTGTGCGCGAGGCAGTTGAACTGGACGCCGTCGGTGGTCTCGCGGAACCCGCCGACCGCCACGCCCATGCCGTCCTCGACGTTCCGGTCGAGTCGGGGCTGCGGGCGGTCCGGCTCCTCGAACACCTTGATGAGGCGTTCGGGCGAGGAGGGCAGGTCGACCCCGGTGACCGCTGCCATCGCGTCCTCGGCTTCCTCGACGGAGACCTCCTCGGCCGTGTCGGCCCAGACGTTCTCGAGGTGGCCGTCGAGCGTGGCGATGCGGTTACACGAGGCGGCGACGTCCATGTCGTTGAGCTCGACCTCGGCGCCGTCGAACGTCCCGAGCAGCTTCCGGGACTCGGTCTCCATCTTCTGCTCCTCGCCGCCGATGTGCGGGATGGCGTTGTCGATGATCTCCATCGAGGAGACGCCG
The DNA here is from genome assembly GCF_055632435.1 of Haloarcula sp. MBLA0163. NCBI lineage: Archaea > Methanobacteriati > Methanobacteriota > Halobacteria > Halobacteriales > Haloarculaceae > Haloarcula > Haloarcula sp. MBLA0163. The sequence goes on along the minus strand of NZ_CM145745.1, from coordinate 1,733,149 downwards.
GAGTAGCCCGCCCCCGACACCGCCTGCAGGGTCGAGACGCGCACGTCCGTCACGTCGAAGGCGTCGTCCAGCGCCGCCAGCGGCGGGACCATGGTGATGGTCGAGCAGTTGGGGTTCTTCAGCAGCGCGCCGTCCCAGCCGCGCTCGTCCCGCTGGACCTCGATGAGGTCGACGTGGTCGGCGTTGACCTCGGGGATCGTCAGCGGCACGTCCTCGTCCATCCGGCCGTTCGAGGAGTTCGAGGAGACGACGTAGCCCTCTTCACAGAACTCGGGCTCGACCTCCGCACCGACGCTAGAGGGGAGCGAGGAGAAGATGAGGTCGACGTCGTCCGGGACCGCCTCGGGCGTGGTCGCGCCCACGGTGATGTCGGCGACGTCCTCCGGGATGGGCGCCTCGACGCGCCACTTCGCCGCGTCGCGGTAGCTCTCTCCGGCGCTCGATTCGCTGGCCGTCAGTGCGGCGATCTCGAAGTCCGGGTGCGGGTCGAGTAGCTGGATGAGTCGCTGTCCGACCGCGCCGGTTGCTCCGAGGACGCCTACGCGTACAGTCATCGGTTGACACAGGGCCGTGGGTGTTCAAAACAGTTTGGATACGGCCCGCTGTCCCCCGGTCAGGCTTCCGCTTCCGTGTCTTCGAACACCCACTCCACGACCCGTGCCTCGACCACGTCCCGCTCCTCGACGTAGGGGTCGTCGCGGTTCTTGAGCGTGGCCTCGGCGTCGGCCAGCATCTCGGCCTCGAGGTCGCTGTGGTCGGGTTCGTCACGGATGTCGTTGAGCAGGGCTTCGAAGTCCTCCCGGAGGTCGAACGAGGCGCGGGCGACGTTGCAGCGAGACAGTGGGCTCATGCCGGTCTCCAGCACGAGGTCCCGGACCGTCTCCCAGTCGGCGGCACAGAAGTAGATGGACACCTCGCCGACGATGTCCCGCCAGGCGATGGCCTCGGAGTGTTTCAGCAGCGGCACCGCCCGCGGTGGGAGGTCCAACCGGGTCTCCGTGTCCGGGTTCCCGCACAGGCAACACGCCTTCTCCGTCTTCCCCGTGTACATGTACGGTAGTTGGACTGGACGGATATGTGTACTCGGGTCCCCCGCGGCCGTGGCCGCAGTGTGGGGGTATAAGTGTCGGGGCGGGGCAGTACCCCGCAATGTTGCGCGACGCGCTGTTCTACCCGCAGCGAGGCCCGGGGTGGCTCTGGACCGTCATAACCGGGAGTCTGCTGACGCTCGTGGGCGCGGTGCTGTTCGTCCCGCTCATCCCGGTACAGGGGTATCTCCTCCGGGTCTTACGGTCGACCGCCGACGGCCGCCCACACCCGCCGAAGTTCGAGGACTGGGGGGACCTGTTCGTCGACGGCGCGCGGGTCATCGCCGTGCAGGTCGCCTACCTCCTCGTCCCGGTCCTCGTGACGCTGGGCGGCGTCCTCGCGCGGGCTTCGGGGGCCGGGCTCCTCGGTGGCGCTCTGTTGCTCCTCGCGTCCGTCGCCGGGCTCGCCGCGGCGTACCTTCTCCCGGGCGCACTCACGCGGCTGGCGACGACGGACACCCTGCGCGCGGCGTTCGAGATTCGAGCGGTCGCGGGTGCGGCCCGCCGACCCGTCTACGTCGTGGCCGTCGTCGAGGCGTACGTCGCCCTGTTCGTGATAGCGGGGCTGGGGGGCGTCCTCGTCCTCATCCTCGTCGGCGCGGTGTTCGCCTTCTACGGGCAGGTCGTCGGCTATCACCTGTTCGCGCGGGGGTACGCCGGCGCGACCGGCGACGGACGGGACTCGACGGACCGACGCCAGACCACCGCCGAGTGAGCGCTCGGTCGGCCGGGCCACACAGGAACGTTTTACTCGCCGGAGCGGGGACCGGAGCGTATGGATACGGCCGACCGACTCGACCTCGTGAGCCGGCACACTCAGGAGGTCGTCACGGAGGACGAGCTCGAGGGACTGTTCGAGGACGGCGACCCGTCGGCGTACATCGGCTACGCGCCCACCGGCGAGATGCACATCGGCCACTTCACGACGATGCGGAAGCTCGCGGACTTCCTGCGGGCCGACGTCGACGTGACGGTGCTCATCGCCGACCTGCACGCCCATCTCGACGACAACAAGAGCCCGTTCGACCTGCTGGACGCCCGCTCGGAGTACTACCGCGTCGCCATCGAGGGCATGATAGACGCCGCCGGGGCCGACCCCGACGACGTCGAGTTCGTCCGCGGCACGGACTTCCAACTCGACGAGGAGTACACGCTGGAGATGTACCGCATGGCCGCGGAGACGACCATCGCCCGCACGCAGCGCGCGGCCAGCGAAGTCGTCCGCGAGTCCGAGAGCCCGAACCTCGGGGGCCTCATCTACCCGCTGATGCAGAGCCTCGACGTGAAGGCCCTGGACGCCGACATCGCCTACGGCGGCGTCGACCAGCGCGGCATCTACATGCTCTCGCGCGAGATTCTCCCCGACCACGGCGGCCACTCGCCGGTCTGTATCTTCGCGCCGCTCCTCTCCGGCCTCTCGGGCGGGAAGATGAGCGCCTCCGACGCCGCCTCGAAGGTCAACCTCACCGACAGTCGCGACGAGGTCGAGGAGAAGATCGGACAGGCCTACTGCCCGGCCGGCGAGGTCGAGGACAACGGCGTCCTCGAGTACCTGCACCATCTCGTCTTCCCGGTGCTCGACGTCGAGGGCGAACCGTTCGTCGTCGAGCGACCCGAGGAGTACGGCGGCGACCTGACCTACGAGAGCTACGACGCCGTCGAGGCGGACTTCCTCAGCGGTGAACTCCACCCCGCGGACCTCAAGCCGGCCGTCGGGACCGCCATCTCCGAGGTCATCGACCCGGTGCGCGAGCGCCTCCTCGACCGCCCGGACCTGCTGGCCGAGGCCTACCCCGAGACGCACGGCGAGTCGTAACCTCACGGACGCAGACCTTCGACCGACATGGACGAACAGTCACGCGCCGCGGTCCGTCGCACGTACGAGCGCATCGGCGACCACTTCTCGAAGACCCGCGAGTACGCGTGGCCGGAGGTCGAGTCGTTCGTCGACGACGCGGACCGCGTCGGGACGGCGCTCGACGTCGGGTGTGGTAACGGCCGCCACGCCGACCTCCTCGCCGGCGTCGCGGACCGGGTCGTCGGCCTCGACGCCAGTCGCGCCCTCCTCCGCGAGGCCCGCAACCGGGTCGGGCGTCGCGTCTCGCTCGTGCAGGGCGACGCCACGCGACTCCCGCTCGCCGCGGCCAGCGTGGACCTCGCCGTCTACGTCGCGACCCTGCACCACCTTCCCACGGTCGCCGACCGGCGCGCCAGCCTCGACGAACTCGCCCGCGTCCTCGCGCCCGACGGCAGCGCGCTCGTCAGCGTGTGGAGCACCGCCCACGACCGCTTCGACGCGCCCGCCGACGCCGAGACCGGGTTCGACACAACCGTCGACTGGACGCTCCCCGGCGGAGAGACGGTCCCGCGGTTCTACCACATCTACGCGCCGGCGGAGTTCGAACGCGACGTCGCCGAGAGCGGCCTGACCCTGCACTCGATGGAACTCTCCAGCGGGAACTGCTACGCCGTCGTCGGACCAGAAGGGAAAGGTCCTTAATCACCTTCCCTCTATCAGTGGATACGTTCGCGCGCCGTCGGCGTACTGCGGACGGCGACGGTGGTCACACCGGCGAACGAGCGAGCGGCGGTGGTCTAGTGGTAGGACCTGAGCCTTCCAAGCTCATGGCCCGGGTTCAAATCCCGGCCGCCGCATCTTCTCGGCGCGGTCTCTCACGCACTCGTAGCCTGTCGACGGCGGGGGTTCTCGACGGCTCTCGGTACCGCTGCCGGTGGCTCGGGAGAAGATTTATTATCCACCCGGCTCAATTATTACACGAAGAAAATCCCGAAAGTATATCGCCAGCTTCTTCTATCAGTTCCCCCTTCGGACAGTAGCGGGTGTCTCGGGTCCGCTCTCCGGCGGTCTCGACCGCCGTCGCGACCCGTACGATGTCACTCGTCAGTACGTACCCATGACTGCATCCGACTCACGACCCACGTCCGGTCCCGGCCCTATCTACGACCCGGAGTCGTTGCGTGACAGCGACGACGTCCCGTTCCACGAGGACACCGATACCGTCGACGCCGAGACGCTGGACCGTCTCGACGAACTGGACGACATGGCGCCCATCGGTGTCACGAACGACGCGGGTGAGACGCTGGTCATGCAGGTCACCGAGACCTGCGACTGGAAGATTCCGGCCGCCAGCGTCGGCCCGGACGACGACTTCGCGGCGACCGGCCGGCAGTGGGTCGAGGCGAACGCCGGCGTCGCCGTCGAGCTCGCGACAGCCGAGGGCGTCTGGCACCTCGAAGCACGGAGCGCCGCGGGCGACCGGACCGCCGAGCGCTACTTCGTCGTCTTCGGGGCGTCCCTGGTCGGGTCACCGAACGGGGACGGCGAGGCAGTGGCTACCGGGTGGGTCACCGACCTGCCGGCCGACGCCGCTGCGGTGCCGGGCACCGACCGATTCTTCGACTGACTGGCGTCCGTCCGTCGCTCGGTCGGGAGCGCCTGCGGACGCCGCCGTTGGTCAGGGTTCGACGCGCTCCCAGGTGTCGGAAGTGAGGGTCGCGTCGGGGTTCTCCGGGAGCGAGACCGTGAGTCTGTCGCCCGTCTCGACGCAGACGAGGTCGACCTGATTGCGCTCGCTGTGGTTGCGTGTGGGGTAGCTGAACGGACGGTCGCGTTCGGGGAGGCCGCCGACTCGTGGACACTCGGGCGGTTCGACGGCGCGGTCGGCGAGGCCGTCGGTGTGGACCCGGGACTGCGGCCGGTCGCCCCCGCGGTCGTCACCCACCGAGAGCAGTCGCTCCGCACCCGGGAGACGCCGGATGAACGCACGGGCCCGAACGCGGAACCGCTGGACGAGGCCGGGAGCGTCCTGCACCGCTGGGGACGTTCCGGGGTCGTCGCCCCGCGGCTCGTCCATGGGTGTGAGACTCATACACAGGGGTAGGGTGGCGGGCTACAAAACGGTTGTGTCAGGGACAGGTTACGACTCTCAGAGTTCGATCCGCTCGACGATCTGGTTGCCGTCCTCGCGGGAGTTGAGCGCCACGATTCGGATGTGCTCCTCGAGCCCGGAGTCGTTCAGCTTCGCCTTCAACAGGTTGTCGACCTGATAGACGCCGGCGGCGTTGTTCATCTCTATTTCGACGAGCACGGGGTACTCCTCGCCGCTGCTGAGCGTCACCGTCTCGATGGCCTGACTGGAGACCGTGTTGATGCCTCGCCCGCCCCGTTCGTAGGGGATGCGCGACCGGCCACGCTCCATGTCCAGCGCGTCGGCGACCCTGACGACCCCGGCCTCCAGCGTGAGCGGACTCTCCTCGGTGTGGTGACAGAGGATGGCGTGGAGGACCTCGCCTTTCACCCGGACCCGCTCGTTCACCTCGTAGAACTCCGCGAGGAGCCTGTCCAGCAGGTCCGCAGCGAGCGGGATGGAGTAGTAGGGGTGTTCGTCCCGATGGACGACGTGGCCGATGTCGTGGAGCGTCGCCGCGAGGGCGACGATGACGGCCTCGTCGGCCTCTTCGAGCCCCTCGTGGTCGGCGGCCCCGTTGAACTCGACGCCGCCCCGCTTCAGGAGGTCGTACAGACACAGCGCCCGGTTCCGGACGATGTCGATGTGTTTCTTCCCGTGGTCGTTGTACCGCTTGCGCGTGACCGGGTTGACGTTCTGCGCGTCGAGGTAGGCCTGCACCTCGTCGTCGGCGGCCAACTGGTCGAGGACGGCGTTGACCCGTGCGTCCGGGAACGCGTGGTCCCGGTCGGGGTCGTAGATACGTCCGGCCTCCGGTGATTCCTGATCGCTCATGTGTGGACCAACCGGTGCCACCGAGAAAAAGCCCGCCCCCAGTGTGTCAGGCCGACCGAACCGCGTCGAGGACGTCGTCGTAGTTCGGTTCGACGCCGGGGTCGTCGGTCGCCCACGCGTAGGTCACGCGTCGCTCGCCGTCGACGACGAACACGGAGCGTTTCGCCAGGTCGTAGACGCCCAGCCCGTCGAAGTCCATCGAGACGCCGTACGCGTCGATTATCCGCCGTCTGGTGTCGCTGACGAGCTCGATTTCGAGGCCGAACTGGTCGCGGAAGGCGTTCTGGGCGAACGGGGTGTCGATACTGACACCGTAGACCGCCGCATCCGCCGCGCGCAGTTCGGACTGGCGTTCGTCGAACGCCGCCAGCTCGTCGCTGCAGACGCTCGTGAACGCGCCCGGGAAGAACGCGAGGACCACCGGCCCGTCGGCGACCGCCGCCGAGAGCGAGAGCTCGCCGATACCACCGTCGGCGAGCGGCGCGGTGAAATCGGGCGCCTCGTCACCGACCGTAATCATGGCCGCGACTTGCCACTCCTGTTTCAAATCCCTTGTGACCGCGGTCCAGGCCTCGGTGTCTCTGCGAACGGTTCTCGGCCAGCCATCGGCTCCACCGGAGGGTTCGTTTTAATATCTCCGGGCCCCTCGCTCCGGACATGCCCGACACGATGGAGGTCTACACCGGAATCGAAGTGACGGTCGAACACGTCGACTCGCTCCCGTCGGGCGGCGCTCGCTTCGACATCACCGCCGAGGACGGGCGGCGGTGGCGCATCGACCTGACCCGCGAGGGCGAGACGGAGGTCGTGACGACGTGGCGCGACGGCACGCTCGCCGACCTCTCCGTCCCCGAGTGGCTGGACGACGTTACGGCGCGCTTAGCCCAGCAGTAGGTTCTCACACCGGGGCCACCTGCTGCCCAGTCGGTGTCGGCTCCGGAGCGAATTCCATGCTCGAAGCGTGAAAAGGGCACTTACGCGGTATCACGCGGCGACGACGAGCAAAAAGACTATAATAGCAACCACGTAAACTTCGGTTACAATGTCAGGGACATTCGTACCACTGTTCCCGGGGATGCCGGGCACGACGGAGATGATGGTCATCCTCCTCATCGCCGTCCTCCTCTTCGGGGCGAACAAGATTCCGAAACTCGCGCGCTCCACCGGTGAGGCGATGGGTGAGTTCCAGAAGGGTCGCACCGAAGTCGAGCAGGAGCTCGAAGAGATGAAGCAGGGCGGCACCGAGGCCGGCTCCGACGACACGTCCGAGTCCACCACGGAGACGTCGACCACCGAAGAGACCTCGACCGAGTCGAGCAACTGAGCCCCGGATATCTCCTCTCTCGTCCGAACGAAATCGTTTTCCAGCAGTCACGCGACCCTCCCGACAGGGCGTGTGGCCTAGTGGACGAGGGCGAGGGGTTCCTAACCCCTAGAGCGCGGGTTCGAATCCCGCCACGCCCGTTTCCGCTGAGCGACAGCGAGGCGTGAACGGCACGGAGTTCGAAGCACGGAACGAGTGAACGAGGAGAGGTGACGCCGTCGACGGACGTGGGTGCTCGCTATTCGACCACGACGGCGCCGCGCATCCCGAGTGCCTTGTGCGGCAGACAGGCATAGCGGTACTGTCCCGGGTCGTCGAACGTGTGCTCGAAGGTCGTACTGGACTCGCTCTCCACGTCGCCCGAGCTGACGTCGGCGCCCTCGAACACGACGTTGTGAGCGCCGCCGTCCCCGGTCCACTCCCAGCGGACGGTCGACCCGGGAGCGATCTTCACGAGAGGCGGGTCGAAGGCGAAGGCGCCGCCGTTGCCCTCGGCGCCGACGGTGACCACGGCGGTATCGCTGCCGGTCCGGTCGACCAAGGTGCCGTCGAAGTTGCTGGCGTGGGAGAGCCACTCGTCGACCTTCGGGTAGCCCGTCGACGGGGGCTCCCGGACGACGACGGCGCCCTTCATCCCGTCGTCGCGGCGCGGCTCCGAGACGTAGGCGTAGGTCCCTGGCTCCTCGAAGAGGTAGTGGTAGGAGGTCCCGGACTGGGCGTTGGTCCGGCCGCTGTCGAAGGTGCCGTCGAGGGCGACCACGTTGTGTTGGCCGCCGTGGCCGGTCCAGTCCCACCGGACCGTCGTCATCGGGACGACCTCGACGACCGGCGGAGCGAACGCGAGGCCGTCGTCGGTCGGTTCACCGACCCAGACGGACGGTCGGGAGCCGGCGCCGTACCGGTAGGTCTCGCCGTCGTAGCCGTTGGCGTCCTCGAGCCACGCCTCGAGCGAGTCCGGGGGCGTCAGTTCGGCCGTCTCGGTCGACTCGGCGGTGCCGCCGTCGGACGCGTCGCCGACGGCCTGTGACGTCTCGCCGGTCGAGAGACACCCGGCCGTGGCGGCGAGTCCGGTCAGTGCTGTGCTCGCGAGGAACTGTCTGCGGGTGGAGGGCGGTTCCATTGCGTCTCCCGCTACGCGAAGGCGCCCCGAAAACCGTGTGCGTGCTTTCCAGAATCTGGAAATCGGCGGGCGCCCTTTATTTGACCGCCGTTTATCACCGGCCGGAGAGACGCCACCGACCCGACCGTCACGTTGAAACCCGCTCCGTGGGAAATCCACCGAGAGTCGCCGCCCCGACACCGAGCGTGTCACCCCACCCGCCGTCGCCCACAGGAGGTCCCCCGTGTCAGGAGACGACCCGCCCGACCAGCAGGCCATGTTCGAGGCGCTGGCCGATTCGGACTGTCGCAGCATCCTCGCGACGCTCGACGACCCGCTCCCGGCGAAACGAGTGGCCGACGTCTGCGAGCTCCCACTGACGAGTACGTACCGCAAGCTCGAGCAGCTGAGCGACGCCGCGCTCGTCGCCGAGGGGACGGAGGTCAGGGCCGACGGCCACCACGAGACGACGTACGTCAGGGACTGCACGGGCGTGTTCGTGGCCCTCGACGGGGACGACTCGTTCGACGTCGACGTCTTGCGGGACCCCGAGACGCCGGACGAGCGGCTCGCGCGGCTCTGGGCCCGCGTCAGTGAGGAACTATGACCGGAGAGATACCCCTCGTCGTCGTCGCGTTCAAGACAGCCACGCTGGTACTGGGTGGTCTCATCACCTACTTCGCGGCCAAAGCGGCGCTGAAGTCCCGTTCGCGGGGACTGGCGTACCTCGCCGTCGGGTTCGGGACGGTCACGTCGGGGTCGCTGCTGGCCGGCGTGGCCGACCAGGTGCTCGGTCTCGACGCGCAGGCGGCACTGGCGTTCGAGAACGCCGTGACGATGGTCGGGTTCGCCGTCGTCGCGTACTCGCTGTACGTCGCGAGCCAGTCGCCACTGGTCGGCCGTTGAATACGGAGACCCGGACGACCGCCGTTACTCGACGATGACGGCGCCCTTCATGCCGAGGCTCTTGTGTGGTTCACAGTAGTAGAGGTAGACCCCGGACGACTCGAAGGTGTGCTGGAAGTCGTTCCCCGAGTCGGAGACGAGACTGCTCTCGAACTCGCCGTCCTCGTGGACGACGTTGTGCGAGCCACCGTTGCCGGTCCAGGACCAGTTGACGTCGGTCCCGGCGTCGACGCGGACCGCCGCCGGCGCGAAGGCGTAGGCGCCGCCGTTGCCCTCGGCACCGACCTCGACGTTGACGTTCCCCGTGCCGGTCTGGTCGGCGACGGTGCCGTCGAAGTTGTCGACGTCCGAGAGGTACTCGCTCACCTCCGACGGGACGTCGCCGCCGCTCCCGCCGTCGCCGCTCTCGGTGTCCGTCGGCGTGCTCTCAGACGTCTCGGTGTCACCGCCGTCGCCGCCGTCCGACCCGCCGCTGCCGCCGTCGCCACCGGACCCGCCACAGCCAGCGAGCAGTCCGGCAACCGAGACAGCCGCGGTACTACGGACGAACGTTCGCCGATCGAGGTGGTCTGACATGCACGCGAATTTCGCCTTCCAGACACTAAAGGTAGTCGCTTCGGCCGAGAGAGAATAAACAATCATGTGGGTCTGAGACGTGGGAATTCGGCACTTTCGGGGAAAGATAAAACGGGGTCGACGAACACGTTCGTGACAGACGCTTGAATGCTTCGCAGCCGGTGGTTCGGGTGCGACTGTCGTACCTACACAGTTTGGAGCAGGGTTCATGCGGGTAGCGACCCACCGTGCTGGTATGCGAGCGAGGTGTCCGTCGTGACGGTGTGGCTACGGGGCGACCACCTCGTCCGCCGTCGCGGGCCACTGGCGCGGCGACCGGACGAGCGGGTCCTCCTCGTGGAGGCCGAGTCGTTCGCGCGGAGACTGCCCTACCACCCGCACAAACTGACGCTGGTGTTCAGTGCGATGCGACACCTCAGGGACGACCTCCGGGCGGACGGGCGGCCGGTCGACTACCGGCAGGTCGACACCTTCGCGGAGGGCGTCGAGGCCCACTTCGAAGCCCACCCGGCGGACACGCTGGTGACGACGCGGCCGCAGTCCGACGGTGCGCGGGAGCGTATCGAGCGCATCGTGGCCGACGCGGGCGGTGCCGTCGAGTTCGTCCCCGACGAGCGGTTCTGCTGCTCGCCCGCCCAGTTCGACGAGTGGGCCACGGACGGCCGGTACCGCCACGAGGACTTCTACCGGTTCATGCGGCGGGAGACCGGCTATCTGATGGACGACGGCGACCCGGTCGGCGGCGAGTGGAACTACGACGACCAGAACCGGGAGACGCCACCCGACGACTGGGAACCGGCCGACCCGCCGACGTTCGACCGCGACGAGACGACCGAGGCCGTCGCCGAGTGGGTCCGCGAGACGTTCGACGGCGGGTACGACGAACCGCCGTACGGCGGTGCCTGGGCCGACCCGGGCCCGTTCCGCTGGCCGGTGACCCGCCGGCAGGCCGTGCGAGCGCTGGACCACTTCGTCACCCACCGGCTCGCCGACTTCGGGCCGTACCAGGACGCGATGCGCGGCGACGAGTGGGCGATGAGCCACAGCCTCCTGTCGACGTCGCTGAACCTCGGCCTCCTCCTGCCCGACGAGGTCATCGAGCGAGCCATCGCCGCCTACGAGGACGGCGCGGCACCGCTCAACAGCGTCGAGGGGTTCGTCCGGCAGGTGCTGGGGTGGCGGGAGTTCCTCCGTCACGTCTACCGGCGGGAGATGCCGGCGCTGGCCGAGGCGAACCAGCTCGACGCCGGCGAGGACCTCCCGGAGTTCTACTGGACGGGTGAGACGGAGATGGCCTGCCTCTCGGACGTGGTCGAGGGCGTCCGGGCCCGGGGCTACTCCCACCACATCGAGCGCCTGATGGTGCTCGCGAACTTCGGCCTGATATACGGCGTCGAACCGGCCCAGCTGAACCGCTGGTTCCACGCGGGCTACGTCGACGCCTTCCACTGGGTGACGACGCCGAACGTCGTCGAGATGGGGCTGTACGGGGCGGGGGTCTTCGCCACCAAGCCGTACGCCTCCTCGGCGAACTACGTCGACAAGATGAGCGACTACTGCTCGGGCTGTCCGTACTACAAGACGAAGACCACCGGCGAGGGCGCGTGCCCGTTCAACGCGCTGTACTGGGACTTCCTGGACCGCAACGAGGACGCGCTCCGCTCGAACCACCGGATGGGGCTGATGTACAGCCACGTCGACGAGAAAGACGACGAGGAGTGGGCCGAGATACGGGCGCGGGCCGACGAGATACGGGCGATGGCTCGGTCCGGCGACCTGTAGTCAGGCCTCGCGCCAGTCGTCGACCTCACACCGCCGCAGCTCCGAGCGGGAGTGCCACTCTCTCGGACGGACGGCGACGGCGACGGCGGCGAGGTACGCGAGGCCGACGGCGGCCGTGACGACGGCGCCCGGGACCATCCCGATGGCGGCGCTCTCGGGCCACGACCCCTCCTGTGCGAAGGCGGTCACGCGGATGACCCACGCGCCCGTGACGACGCTGAACAGGGCGAGGTACACCCGTCGCAGTCTGTGGGCGAGCGCCTCCTCGAAGGGCACCTTCAGCGTCGGTTCCCGGTAGTCGTCGCTCAGCTTCCGCCGCCACGACTCGTCCTCGACGTCTGTACTCGGGTCGAGCCCGTGGGCCCAGACGTTCTGCTGGACGAGGCGGACCCGCGAGCGCCAGACGTCGAACCCGCGGTAGCGGTGGGCCTCGATGCCGAGGAACACGGCCAGCGTCACCAGCCCGACGAGGACGAGGTAGTGGGGGTTCGTCGGGTCCGAGAAGGCCCAGGTCAGGATGGCGGCGATGACCGTGACGGCCCAGTTGGTCGTCCGGTCCAGTCGCTCGCGCCACCGGGTCATCCGGTGGACCTCGCCACGGTAGAGGTGGGCCATCGACGAACTCGGGCCCATGTCCCGTTCGAACAGGCCCGCGCCGAGGCCGCGTTCGCGTTCGCCGGCCGGGTCGAACTCCTCGTCGGTCATCGCTGTCCCCCGCCGAACGTCTCGCGGAGCTCGGCGATGCGTCGGCCCATCGTCGCGTAGTAGTCGTTCAGTCCCCGCTGCATCTGGTCAGCGACCTCGGCCGGGTCGCGCGGTTCGTACACGTGGTGGTAGCTGCTCGCCTCGCCGCTGACCTTGGCCTGTGCGACGAGGTCGGCGTCCAGCAGTCGCTGGACCGACCGGTACGCCGTCGTCCGGTCGCGTTCGACTCGTTCGGCCAGCTCGTCCACAGTCAGTGGGCCGTCCGTCCCGACCAGCGTGGCGAAGCACTGCCGGTCCAGGTCCGTGAGGCCGTGGAAGCAGTCCAGCAGGAACTCGCACTCGACGTCCTCCTCCAGCAGGGTGCGGATGGCTTCCGGCATTATCGAACCCTCCGGCAAGGGGCTGTGGTAACGCTCCCGGTCATGCCGGTTCCTCCGTGGTACCGTCGGTCGCGTCGCCGGTCGACCGGACGTACCCCTTTAGGTACGCGCCGACGAACATCCCGGCGACGGCGTAGAGGATGGTGACGTTGCCGACGCCGAGGCTGGCGTAGGCCGCGCCCGGACAGATGCCCGAGAGCCCCCACCCGACGCCGAAGATGCCGCCACCCAGCAGGACGTTCCGGTCCATCGACTTCATCCGCTTGCCGAACTGAGTGCCGGTCAGCGGCGCTCGCCCGCCGGTCCTCGACAGCACCGCGAACGCGACGCCGGCGACGACGCTGGCCCCGCCCATCACGAGGAGCAGGCCGAGGTCCGTCAACTGGAGGAACCGCAGGACGACCTCCGGGCGGTACATCTGGCTCAGGCCGAGGCCGAAGCCGAAGACGACCCCGCCCACGAGGATGGCGGGCAGGAACAGCGGGTGCCGCTCGGCGTCGGGTCGGGACCCTTGCTGCTCCCGGCTCACGGCGTCACCCCCAGTGCGGCGACTATCTGTGCGGTGCCGACCGCGACGCCGACGAACGTCGCGACGTTCAGCAGGGACGTCTGCGAGAGCGAGCCGACGCCACAGACGCCGTGGCCGGAGGTACACCCCTTGCCGAGGCGGGTGCCGACGCCGACGAGGACGCCGCCGACGAGCAGTCGCCACCACTGGACGTCGGTCGTCCAGCCGAACTCGCCGAACGCGAGGCCGTAGACGGCCCCGCCCAGCACGATGCCCAGCGTGAACACGACGCGCCAGTCCCGCGAGGCCCGGAACCGGTACTGCTGGAACCGGGACTGCCCGGAGACGTACGACAGCGTCGACTCGAGGAACGTGCTCGCGCCGGCGGTGATGCCGGTCGTCAGGTAGATTATCACGGTGCCCCCGCCGATGAGCAGGCCCCCCAGCAGGTAGTGGACCCAGCCGTTCGGGAGCAGTGTCTCGGCGAGCATCTCAGTTCCCCGTCATCGCGTCGGTCGTCGCGGCGCAGTTGTTCGGGCCGCGCTCGAGTTCGGCGGCGGCCTCGTCGTCGACGCGCTGGTCGCCGAGGTTCGTGGCGATGATGGCCTCGTAGTTGTCCGGCCGGGGCGGCATGTCCGAGAGGACGAACTCCACGAAGGATGCCCTGTCGTAGTCCAGCGCGTCCATCGCGCCGGCGACGTCGCCGAGCGTGTCGGTGTAGCTGCCGTCTGGGGCCTGTTCGGCCGCGTCGCTGACGTGACCGGGCGCGACCAGCGTCTCGTCGGGGAGCGTGAGGACCCGGTCGTGGAGCGTGTCGTACAGCTGTCCGGCCGCCTCGGGCGCGCCCTCGTCGCCGCCCTCGAGGTCCGGACGGGCGACGCTCTCGACGAACAGGCCGTCGCCGGTCAGCAGGACGGCGTCGTCGACGAGGTAGGAGGTCATCCCGCTCGTGTGCCCGGGCGTGTGGACGGCCTCGACCTCGACGTCGCCGACAGCGAGCGTCTCGCCGTCCGCGACGGTGTCGTATGGCTGGGCGTAGTCGATGCCGCGCTCCTCTGCCGGCGCGGGAACGAGCGCCCGTACGTCGTGGTCGCGAGCGAGTGCGCGGACGCCGCTGACGTGGTCGGCGTGGACGTGGGTGTCGACGGCGGCGACGAGTTCGGCGCCGTACGACTCCGCCGCCGCGACGTACTCGTCCGCGAAGGCGTGCAGCGGGTCGACCACGAGCGCCTCGTCGCCGTCGACGACGAGGTAGGAGAGACAGCCCGAGGACGGGCGGTAGAACTGGACGACGGTGGCGTCGGTGTCGGCCGAGAGCTCCGTGGCGTCGAGCACCGTCTCCCAGCCCTCCATGCCGTCGTCTACGGCCACTACGTCCTCGACGCCCGCCTCGTCCAGGGCGTCGGCGACGAACCTGCTCGACTCGCCCTTCGCACAGACGGTGTACATCGGGCGGGCGTCCGGGAGGGCGTCGAGGGCGCTCTCGGGCACGCCGTCGAGGAACTCGTAGTAGGGGACGTTCTCGAACTCGACGCCATCGCCGTCGATGCGCCAGTCGTCGACGTCAGCGGGCGCCCGCGTGTCGAGGACGCCGACCGACTCGCCCGCGTCGAGCCTATCGTAGAGGTCGCTCGGTGCTATCGTCGCAACGTCGTCGGGGATGGCGAACGGTTTGTCGCTCATTGAGTGCGCGAACCTACTCGGTCGTCCGTACAAAAGAGTTGTGGATATTGTGCAATACACGGGCTGAAATTTTGGCCAGCCGTGGGCTGGGCGCGTGCTTTGAGTGGATATGATTCCCCAGTAGCTCGAAGCCGGGTCGACAGATACAGGTGAACTCTACAATATTGCAAATACTACAAAATACAGTGGCGACCGATACCACAGCCGACGACGTGACGACCACGACGAGTTCTACGACGGCGTATTCAGGGACCTCGCGGCGCCACGGCGCTCTGGCACGCGGCCGACGCGGACGTCCAGCTGCTCGTCTCCGTCACCCCTCCTCCCGCCGCCGCATCTCGTGGCGGGTGAACTGCGGCGTCGTCAGCGCCGCCCGCCGCTGACGCCGGAACGACCACAGCAGCAGTCCCAGCGTCGCCCCCGTCCCCCCCAGCGCCAGCAGCGTCGACGGGAGCGTCGCGTCCACGTAGAAGAACGCCGCCACCGGGATGCCGGCGGCGGCCACCATCCCGAGGAAGAGGCGCCGGGCCATCTGTCGGGCAAGGCCGTCACTGTCCGCCAGCATCGTCTCCAGCACCAACTCCCCGCGACTGGCCGTGTCCAGGGCGGCCTCCGCCTTCGGCGCCGTCGTCACGAGCGACCGGCCCGTCCGTGTCACCGTCTCCTGGACCTCCTCGCGGAGCGCGTCTCCGGCGTCCGCCGCGCCCTGTTCCATCACGTACTCCGTGATTATCTCGATGAAGTCGAAGTCCGGGTCGAGCGTCCGACAGACCCCTTCGAGCACCGTCGTCACGCGCACGACCAGCGCGAGGTCCTGCGGGAGGCGCATCGGGAACTCGTACAACTGGGTCTCGAACTGGCCGACCAGCTGCTCGACGCGGTACTCGCTGATGTCCTCGCCGCGGAACTGCTCGATGACGATCTCGAACGCCTCCCGCATCACGTCGCGGTCGGCCGCCGGGTCGAGCGCCCCCATCGCCACGAAGGCGTCCATCACCCGGTCGACGTCGTCGGTCGCCAGCCCGACGTAGAACTCCATCAGCTGTTCTCGCGTCCGTTGCCCGAGGCGCCCGGTCATCCCGAAGTCGTAGAAGACGAGGGTCCCGTCGGGCTGGACCGCGAGGTTCCCGGGGTGGGGGTCCGCGTGGAAGCGCCCGTCCTCCACTATCATCTGGATGTAGACCTCTTCGAGGCGACGGACCAGTTCCTCGCGGTCGATACCCATCTCGTCGAGTCGCGCCACGTCGTCTATCTTGACGCCGTCGACGTACTCCATCGTCACCACGCGGTCCGTCGTGTGGCTCTCGACGACCTCCGGGATGGCGACCCCCTCCTCGTCGGCGAAGCTGTCGCCGATCTCACGGAGCATCCGCGCCTCGTGGGCGTAGTCCATCTCGCGGCGGATGGTCGCCGAGAACTCCTCGGTGAGGTTCTCCAGCGTGAACGCCTGTCCCGGTTCGGCCCCCGACGCCAGAATCGGCGTCAGCGTCGACAGCACGCGCAGGTCCGACTCGACGCGCTCCCGGATGCCGGGCCGTAGCACCTTCACGGCGACGCGCCGGCCGTCCAGTTCGGCCTCGTACACCTGTCCGAGGGACGCGCCGCTGATGGGCGACGTGTCGAACGCCGCGAACCGCTCCGCGACGGAGCCGCCGAGTTCGCGTTCCAGCAGCGGTTCGATGTCGGCCCACGGGTCCGGCGGCACCTTGTCCTGTAGCTCGGCCAGCACCTCGATGTACTCGGCCGGCAACGCGTCGGGCCGCGTCGAGAGCATCTGTCCGAGCTTGATGAAGGCGGGGCCGAGGTCCAGGAACGTCTCCTTGAGTTTCCGGGCGCGGCGGGTCCGGTCCTGGCTCGACACGCTCCGGGACCGACCGACCACGAGGAACCGCTTCCGGTCGCGGGCCCACGCGAGGACGAACGGGACGAACTGCCAGGCGATGACGAGGGCGCGCCACAGTGCCCGGAGCCTGACACCCAGCCCTGTCGGCTGTCTGCCCGCCGTCGCGGCCGACCGGTCCCCTGCGCGCTGCGAGTCGCTCACTGCCACTCACTCGGACCTCGCGGCAAATGAGTGTACTGGAACCCCCCGGTCAGGGCCGGAGGAAGCCCAGCAGTTCGTAGTCCTCGTCGGGCGTGTAGCGCTTGAACGCCAGGCTGTTGGCCAGCACCGACACGGAGGAAGCGGCCATCGCCGCCGCCGCCAGCGCCGGCTGGAGCAGGCCCAGCGAGGCCAGCGGAATCATCACGGTGTTGTACCCCAGCGCCCAGAAGAGGTTCTGTTTGATCTTCTGGAGCGTCGCCGACGAGATGCGGATGGCCTTCAGCACGTCGGCGGGGTCGTCACGCAGGAGCGTCACGTCGGCGGCCTCGATAGCGACGTCCGTGCCGGACCCGATGGCACACCCGACCGCAGCGGTGGCCAGCGCCGGCGCGTCGTTGACGCCGTCGCCGACCATCATCACCCGGCGGCCGTCAGACTGGATGTCCTCGACGGCCTCGGCCTTGTCCTCGGGGAGGACCCCCGCACGGACGTTCTCCGGGTCGATACCGACCTGTTCGGCCACGGCGCGGGCGGTGCGCTCGTTGTCCCCGGTAATCATCCAGACCTCGGTGCCGCGTTCGTGGAGGCCGCTGACGGCCGCGGCGGCGCTCTCCTTGACCGTGTCCGCGTCGGCGACGACGCCGACGAGGCGGAACCCGGAGCCGTCGTCGACGGCCACCAGCATCGCCGTCTTCCCTTCCCGTTCGAGGGCGTCCATCTGTTCCTCGGCGGGGGCCGTGTCGACGCCCTCGTCCTCGAGCAGTTTGCGGTTGCCGACCAGCACCTCGCCGTGGGGCGTCGTCGCCCGGACGCCGTGGCCGGGGACGTTCTCGAAGTCCTCGGCGTCCGGCACCTCGATGCCGCGTTCGCGGGCCCCCGCGACGATGGCCCGTGCGAGGGGGTGTTCGCTCCCGCTCTCGGCGCTGGCGGCCAGTTCGAGGACGTACTCCTCGGTGGGTTCGGGGGCTTCTCGCAACTCGCCACCGTCGGCCGCCGCCCCGACGACCTCGACGTCGGTCAGTTCCATCTCGCCCTCGGTCAGCGTCCCCGTCTTGTCGAAGACGACGCTGTCGACGTCGCGGACCTGCTCCAGCACGTCGCCGCCCTTGAACAGGACGCCGTTGCGGGCGCCGATTGCGGTGCCGACCATCGTCGCCGCGGGCGTCGCCAGTCCCAGCGCGCAGGGACAGGCGATGAGCACCGCCGAGGCGAAGACGACGACGGCGAACTCGGTGACGCCGACGGTCGCGGGACCGCCGGCCGCCAGGCCCCAGACGGGCAGACCGCTCACGAAGCTCGCCAGCGCCTCGGGCGCGACGACCCAGACGGCCCCCCACAGCAGCGCGTTCGCGATGACGGCCGGGACGAAGTACGCGGAGATGCGGTCGGCGAGGTTCTGGATCTCCGGCTGCCGGGACTGGGCCTGCTTGACGCGCTCGACGATCTGCTGGAGCGCCGTCTCGGACCCGACCTTGGTCGCCTCGACCTCGAGGACGCCGTTCTGGTTCACCGTCGCGCCGATGACCTCGTCGCCCTCGGCCTTCTCGACGGGGACGGACTCGCCGGTGACCATGGACTCGTCGACGGCTGAGTCGCCGTCGACGACGACTCCGTCCGTCGGAATCTTCTCCCCCGGGCGGACCTTCAGGCGGTCACCGACCTCGACCTCGTCAAGCGGAATCTCCTCCTCGGTGCCGTCCTCGCGGACGACGGTGGCGGTGTCGGCCTCCATCTCCAGCAGTTCGCGGATGGCCGCGCCCGCCTGGCTCTTCGAGCGGGCCTCGAGGTAGTTCCCCAGCGTGATGAACACGAGGATGAACGCCGCGGTGTCGAAGTAGAGGCCCGTGCTCGCGACGATGTCAAGCAGCGCGACCAGCGAGTAGCCGTACGCCGTCGACGACCCCAGCGCGATGAGGACGTCCATGTTGGCGCGCCCGTTCCGGACGAGCGCCTTGTACGCGTTCTCGTAGAACGGCTTGCCCAGCGCTATCTGGACCGGGGTCGCGAGCGCGAACTGCACCCAGCCCAGCGGCACGCCGAACAGCGTCGACTCGAACAGCCCCAGCGAGAGGAGATGGTCGGCCATGAAGACGAGGAGGGGGAGCGAGAGGGCCGCGCCGAACAGCGTCAGTCGCAGTTGCTTCTTCACTTCGGCGTCGCGGGCGGCGTCGCGTCGGTCCGCCGAGGACTGCCCGTCCTCGTCGCCGCCATCCGCACCGCTCTCGTCCTCGCGCACCGGGGCGTAGCCCGCCGCCTCGATGGCGTCGTAGAGGGTCGACAGCGACGCCGCCGACGGGAGGTAGGTGACCTGCGCCTCGTCGGTGGCGTAGTTCACGTCCGCGGAGACGACGCCCTCGGTGCGTTCCAGCGCCTCGGCGTTCGCCTCGGCGCAGTTGGCACACGACATGTCGGTGATGGCTATGGTCACCGTCTCGGTCACGACGCCGTACCCCGCGTCCTCGACGGCCGCCACGACGTCGCCGAGCGACACCGTCTCGGGGTCGTAGGTGACGCTCCCCTCGTCGGTGGCGTAGTTCGCGTCGACGGACGTGACCCCGTCAAGCTCGGCGACGCGTTCCTCGATGGTCGCCGAGCAGTTCGCACAACTCATCCCCGTCAGTTCGAGGCGGACTGTCCGTTCGGTCATCTCGTCTAGTCGTACGGGGTACTCTTTGATGCGGTTTGTCCTTGTAAAACAAATCCGGAACGGGCCACGAACCTTCGATTCGAAACTTTACGCCCCTCCGTGGTTCGCTGTCCACGCCGTATCTCTCCGCTCGCTCACGCACCCTCCTTGAGCGACTCGTACTGCTCGACGAAGCGCGACTCGCAGGACCCACAGCAGAAGTAGTAGGTGTCGCCGTCGAGGACCGTCCGCTCGCCCTCCTCGTCGACGGTGTTGCCGCACTCGGCACACTCCGGTGCGAACTCGGCCGTGCCGAGGCCGGGCGACCACTCGCTGTCGGCGACGAGTCGCACCTCGTAGCCGTCCACGTCGGCGAGGTCGACGTGGGCGTCGAGCAGTTCGGTGACCTCCGTCTGGGGCACCGTCGCCGTCGCCGTCACCCGTCCGTCCGCCGTCCGGAACACGTGCTCGACGGCGTCTGCGTCGGCGAGTCCGTCTCGGACCGCTGCTGCGCGTCCCGGTTCGGCGTCTATCTCGACGAGGACGGGGACGCCGGAACGGAGCAGCGAACGGTCGAGGTCCAGCGTGAACCCGCGGACGATGCCCATCTCACGGAGGCGGTCGACACGGTCGGAGACGGCCGGTGCCGAGAGCCCGACCTCCTCGGCGATGTCGCTGAACGGACGTCGCGAGTCCGCGAGCAGGAGTCTGACTATCTCACGGTCGGTGTCGTCGAGGCCGCGCATACCCGAACTCCTCGGGCCTGCCTAATGAGTCTCACCGTCGGTCAGAATGGGAGCGCGCCGGCCATCGCGCCCACGACCGTCTCCCAGACGGAGACCCCGAAGAGGACGTTCACGGCGAAGTCCGCGGCGAAGAAGAGGAACAGCGCCGCCCCGGCGAAGTGCGCCTTCCGGACGTCGAAGGAGTGCGAGAAGCGGTAGAAGAACAGCGCGTTGAGCATGCTCACGGGGATGATGGCGAGCATCTCGCCGGTCCAGATTGCGGTCGGGAAGCTGGCGTACTGGGCGGCCAGCGAGATGGTGACCAGCTGGGTCTTGTCGCCGAACTCGCCGAAGGCCATCATCGCGAAGATCGGGAGGAACCCGCCCATCGCGTTCGGCACCTTCCGGTCGATAAGTGGCACGCGCACGTCGAGCTCGCCGCCGTCGGTCAGGACGCCGCTGGCGGGTTCCCGCTCGGGAGCGTCCGACGCCGGCGCGGTCCGGACCAACAGGACGGCGAAGACGAGGAACAGGGCCGCCGTCATGGCGTCGAGGTAGATTCCGGGGAGCAGCGTCGTCACCGTCTGACCGAGCCATATCTCGACGGCGGTCCAGCCGGCGAAGGCGGCCCCGGCGGCCGCGACGACCATGTAGGGGCTGAAGCGTGTCGACAGACCGGCGATGATGAACTGCACTTTCTCGCCGGGGAGGACGGCCAGCTGTGCGCCGGCGGCGACGACGAGGACGGTCAGCCACGTCGCCTCGCTCACACCTCGCTCACCCCGTCGGCGGCGGCGTCCTCCGGCGATCGAACCTGAATCGCGTCGGCGATGTGGTCCGGGAGAGAGACGGTCTCGCCGCCGTCGAGGCGCACCGTCACCATCCCGATCGGGGCGACCTCGTCGACGACGAGTCTCGTGCCCGGCGTGATGCCGGCGTCGTCGAGATAGGTGAGCTCCTCGGAGTCGCGGTCCCGCACCCGGGCGACCTCCAGCCGAGCGCCCTCGCCGTGGTCGGCCAGCGCCGACGCCGCGTGGTCGTCGATGGGTTCGAGTTCGTCGTTGGGAATCGGGTCGCCGTGGGGGTCGACGGCCGGTTCGTCCAGCGCGGCGGCCACCCGGCGCTCGAACTCCTCGCTGATGTGGTGTTCCAGTATCTCGGCCTCCTCGTGGACCTCCGACCAGTCGTACCCCAGCTCCTCGGTGAGGAACGTCTCCAGGAGTCGATGATGGCGGATGACCTCCAGCGCGACCGTCTCCCCCTCCGGGGTGAGCGTGACGCCCTTGTACTTCTCCCGCTCGACGAGGTCGCGGTCCTCGAGCTTCTCGACCATGCTCGTCGCCGTCGGCGGCGTCACGTCCAGCGTCTCCGCGATGGTCGACGTGGCGACGGGCGGCTCCCCCTCCCGCTCGAGCCGGTAGATAGCCTTCAGGTAGTCCTCCATCTTCGCACTCAACATGGAAATAATTAGACGAGTCTAATGCAAAAGCGTGGCGGTACTAAACCGCCGCGTTCGGCTGGCTCACTCGTCGTCGGCCGCGTACGTCTCGCGCTGGGACCGGGTCAGCAACCACAGGAACAGGTAGCCGATGGCACCGAGGGCGAACAGCGTCGCCGGGATGAGGAAGGGGCCGAACGTCTCCACGAGGAGGTCTATCCCCGGCGTCACGAACATACAGGGCCTTTGAAAGCACTCTACATAAACCGCAAGGGTACCGCGACACGCCAGCTACAAGCGGCTGGAGCGCCAGCGTGCAGTCATGTACCGACCGGGTCACTACGGGGCCGCGCTGCTCGCCTACGCGCCGCTCGGCCTCGGGCTCCTGCTCCTCGACGCACCGGGCCTCGCCGTGGCGGGCGGCGCGCTCTCGCTCGCGCTGGCACCGGTCCCGGACTACGACCAGCGCGTCCCCCTCGTCAGTCACCGCGGCGTCACCCACACGCTGCTGTTCGCAGTCGCCGTGGGCCTCGTCCTCGGCGGCGCCGGGTGGGTTGTCGGGTCCGCGAGCGGCGTCGCCACGGCGACGCGACTGGCGGCGTTCGGCCTCGCCGTCGGCCTGACCGGCATCGTCTCACACCTGCTCGCGGACGTGGTCACGCCCGCCGGCATCGCGCCGTTCTGGCCGCTCTCCGGGAAGAACTACACGTTGGGACTGACGCGGGCGGACAACACCGTCGCGAACTACCTCGTCCTCGCGCTCGGCGTGTTCGCCGTCGCGCTGGTCGTCGCCGTCGCTCGCCCGTCCCTGCTGACGGCCTAGATGAGGTCCTGGCTCTCGAGCGACTCCATCACGTCGTCGACGAAGTCGTCGACGCTCTCGTAGGGGAACTCCCCGTCGAGCTTGGTGTTGAGTTCCATCGCGGTCATCGAGAAATCGCCAGACTCGAACTTAGTGGACGGGCCGCTCGGCAGTGCCGGGACGAGGTCCATCGGACTGGATATCGGGTAGTCTGCGCCTTCGAAGGCCTCTGTGAACTGTTCGCGGAGGTCCGTTTTGTCGACCATAGTCGTTCTGTCCATTACGCCAGCCGTTTCATAAAGGGTTCGACGACGGTACACTTTCCCGTTGTTCTGAGTTTATTCGCCGCCGGCGAACACTCTTGCCTCCGGCCCCCCTGACTCCGGCATGGACCCTACGACGCGACGCCGATTCCTCGAGGCGAGCGGACTGGCGCTGACGGCCCTCGCCGGGTGCGTCCACGGCGGGGCGGGGAGCGGACAACCGACAGTGACGACGACGAGCACGAGCGACCCGTCGCTCGATTCGCTCGACCTCCATGCCGACCCCGTAGCCGCGGGGTTCACCTCGCCGCTCGACGTGGTCGTGCCGCGCAGCGAGGAGTACTGGGTCGTCGACCAGGCCGGACAGGTGTCCGTCGTCGACGGGGCCGACGCCGACCCACAGGTCGCACTCGACGTCACCGACCGGATGGTGGACGTGGGCGGCTACGACGAACGCGGGCTGCTGGGCCTGGCGTTCCACCCCGACTACGACGGCTCGGGGCGAGCGTACGTCCGGTACAGCGCCCCACGGCGCGAGGGGACGCCCGAGGACTACTCGCACACGTTCGTCCTCTCGGAGTTCGACGTGGCCGACC
Organism: Haloarcula sp. MBLA0163; assembly: GCF_055632435.1. Classification (NCBI taxonomy): domain Archaea; kingdom Methanobacteriati; phylum Methanobacteriota; class Halobacteria; order Halobacteriales; family Haloarculaceae; genus Haloarcula; species Haloarcula sp. MBLA0163. The sequence continues at coordinate 1,709,841 of NZ_CM145745.1, read as the reverse complement.
GGACGATAGACCCCGACAGCGAGCGGACGGTGCTCGAGATCCCGGAGCCACAGAGCAACCACAACGCCGGCGCCGTCACCTTCGGCCCGGACGGCTACCTCTACGTCGCCGTCGGTGACGGCGGGGCCGGCAACGACCAGGGTCGGGGTCACGTTGAGGACTGGTACGACGAGGTCGACGGCGGCAACGGACAGGACGTCACCGAGAACCTGCTGGGCAGCATCCTCCGCATCGACGTGGACGGCGACGGTGCGGACGGGCGACCGTACGCGGTCCCCGACGACAATCCGCTGGTCGGTAAGGCGGGCTTACCGGAGCAGTTCGCGTGGGGGTTCCGGAACCCGTGGCGGTTCTCGTTCGGCCCCGACGGGCGGTTCTTCGTCGCCGACGTGGGCCAGTCGAAGTGGGAGGAGGTCAGCGTGGTCGAACGCGGCGGCAACTACGGCTGGAACGTCAGGGAGGGCGCCAACTGCTTCCGTGCGGACGACTGCCCGACGGAGACGCCCGACGGCGACCCGCTGGTGGACCCCGTCGTCCAGTACCCCCACGACGGGGGCGAGGTGTCGGGCATCTCCGTCATCGGGGGGTACCTCTACGACGGCGCTGGCGTCCCGGTCCTCCAGGGCCGCTACGTCTTCGCCGACTGGCGGGCACAGGGGACCTTCTTCGTCGCGACGGACCGCGGCGACGAGCGCTGGCCGGTGAGGGCCGTGCCGGTCGACGGCGACGGACTGGGGTCGTACGTGCTCTCGTTCGGGCGGACGCCGGCCGGCGAACTGCTCGTCTGTACCACCGACAAACAGGGAGTCACGGGCGAGAGCGGGGCCGTCCACCTACTCCGGTCGGCCTGACACAGAGACGTCGCCACCTCGCGGTCACCCGACCACCCGTAGCCGTCCGATATCAGCGGTTCGCCTCGACTCGACGGCTCTGCCCGCCCTTGAGCAGGAGGTAGAGCATCGCCGGGAGCGCGATGCCCGCCAGCGCGAACAGGCCCAGAAGCGCGGTGGACGCGGCCATCACACCCTATCGTTGGGGAGCGGGCTATACAAATATTATCCTGCTAACCATTCATCGCGGCTCAGTCGTCGGCGGCTACCGCCGCGTCGCCGTGGCTGACCTCGTCCCCGAGCAGGGTCATGAACTCGTCGAGCCACTCCGGGTGGTCGGGCCACGCCTGTCCGGTGACGAGGTTCCGGTCGCGGGTGACGCCGTCGACCCACGCACACCCGGCGGCCTCACACTCGGCCCGGCAGGCCGGATAGGCGGTCATCTCGTAGCCGTCGAGGACGCCGGCCGCCGCGAGAATCTGCGGACCGTGACACAGCGCCGCCACCGGTTTGTCGGCCTCGAAGAAGTGCTGGACGGCCTCGATGACCTCGTCGTGGGTCCGAAGGTACTCCGGCGCCCGTCCGCCGGGGACGACGAGGGCGTCGTAGTCGCTCGGGTCGACGTCGGCCATCGTCGCGTTCAGTTCGAAGTTGTGCCCGCGGGACTCCATGTACGTCTGGTCGCCCCGGAAGTCGTGGACGGCCGTCTTGATGGTGTCGCCCGCCGCCTTCTCCGGGCAGACGGCGTCGACGCTGTGTCCAACGGTCTGCAGCGTCTGGAACGGGACCATTATCTCGTAGTCTTCGCCGAAGTCGCCGACTATCATCAGGATGTCTTTGGGCATCGGTATCACCGGTCGGTCGTAGGACTGCCTGGGGCATAAATTCGTAGGTGAAGTTACACGAACCCCTCAGCGACGGCCGTCGAGCAGGGCCGTGACGTCGGCCAGCGAGTCGACGACGTGGTCGGGCGTCACCTCGCTCCGCGCGACGTCCGCGTCGTCGCTCACGCCCGTCCTGACGAGCACCGTCTCCATGCCCGCGCGTTCGCCCATGGCGACGTCCGTATCGAGCCTGTCGCCGACGACCAGACACTCCTCGGGGGCACACCCGACCCGTTCGAGAGCCGCCTCGACGGCCGCGTCGGACGGCTTCCCCAGCACGAGGTCGGGGTCCCGCTCGACGACGCCGCTGATAGCCCGGATTATCGCGCCCGACCCCGGCGTCGGGTTGCCGTCCTCGTCCGGGAACGTCCGATCCGGGTCGGTGCCGAGGAAGACCGTCTCGTCGTCTATCGCCCGGAGAGCGTCGACCATGTCGCGGTAGTGGAACTCGTCGGTCCACGAGGCGAGCAGTACGTCGGCGGCCCGGGGGTCCGAGACGAGCTCCGCGTCGGTCGCCCGAACCCGGTCGCGGAGCGAGGGCGCCCCGACGACGAAGACGGCGTCGCCGGCGTGGTTCGCCTCGAGGTACTCGCGCGTGACGACGGCCGACGAGCAGGCCTCGCCCGGCCGGGCGTCGACGCCCAGCTCGGTCAGTCGGTCGACGTACTCCGCGCCGTCGTGCAACGGGTTGTTCGAGAAGAAGCACAGCGACGTGCCCCGTTCGCGCAACCGGTCGACGGCGTCGGCGGCGCCGGGCAACAGGCGGTCGCCGTGATAGACGGTCCCATCCAGGTCCACGATAACGCCCCGAACTGTCATCGCCACCGCTAGGGCGTCCGGCGTCAAAAACCCGTCTCAGGCGGACGTCTCGACGCACGGAGAGCCCCATGTGCCACCGTCTCAGTGTCGGCGAGCGACCCGACGTATCCGGCCCCCATCGTGGCTCTGACCGGGGGTCTCTGCCGAGAGGGGCTGGGACTGCCAGAAGACCGCTCGTGACCGCGTCACGCGCCGCGGAGCCGTCGTTCCCACCGCGGCCCCGCCCGGCGGGTCAGCAGCCAGCCGACGCCGCCGGCACCCGTCGAGAGGACGACAGCGCCGACGACCGCCGCCTGTGGCGCGGCGGCGACGACCAGTGCGGCGACGAGCAGCGGCACCGCGAGGGCGGCAAGCGCTGCGCCGAACGCCGCGAACAGCACCGTGTCGAACAGGAGTTCGTTCGGCGCCAGCCCCGTGAGGTACGCCGAGACGCCGAAGACGTAGAGGGCCACGCCGGGCAGGACGAGGACGCCCACGACGAGTCGGCCCGCCGGGAACCACAGCGTCGCCACGGCGAGGTAGCCCACGCCGGCCGCGAGCGAGAGCACGAGGTACGCCCGCAGCGTGCCGGCGAAGACGGCGGCGTAGGTGACCGGGAACCGGAGGTACTCCCGGGGAGACGCGAACTGCGTCACCCAGCTGTAGGTCGTGAACGCGCCGAGGCCGAGCAGCGTCCCGAAGGCGATGCCCGAGTGCGGCGTGACGCCCGTCCCGGCGGTCACCTGACCGAGCAGCAGCGCGGTGACCGCGAACAGCACGCCCATCGAGAACGCGACCTTCCCGACCGACCCCGACGAGCGTGCGACCGACAGCAGTGCGCGGCGGGTGAGCGGGTCCGAGACGCCGGTAAACAGGCCGTCGGTCGTCCGACGGCGGCCCGACGCGTCGTCGTCGACCGGTTCGAACAGCCCGACGCCGACGACGGCGAGGACGGCCATCGGGACCAGGCCGCGGACGACGCCGGCGAGCGTCCCCTCGGCGTACAGCGCGTACGGCGTGTACGCCACCGGGTCGACGGGGCCCGCGACGACGAGGGCCGTTCCGACCGCGAGGACGCCGAGCAGGGCGAGTCGGCTCCGACTCGCCAGCGCGACCAGCGACAGACTCAGCGACGCGCCGGAGGCGAACGCGACGCACACCGCGACCCAGAGGCGCGCGACGCTCGCCGGGGGGAGCCCCGACGCGACGGCGACGACGCCGAAGCCCGCGACGGCCGGCGTGAGGACGAGGCCGGCGTAGTAACAGACGTCCTTGAGGAGAAACGTTGCGAGCAGGCGCCGCCACGACAGCGGGAGGGTCCGCGCCGAGAACACCAGCAACGTCACGTCGCCCAGCACGTCCCGCAGCGCGTCCCGGCCGACGAGCCCGATGGTGCCCACCTGCAGGCCGAAGAAGCCGACGAGCGCGACCAGTCCGCCGGCGACGCTCTCGGGCGGCGTGCCGGTGACAGAGAGGAGCCAGGTCCCCACGGCGGTCAGGGCGGCCACGGCGAGGGGGAACGCCGCGAAGCGACGCCCCCCGAACAGGTGGCTATGCAGGCGCCACTCCTCGCGGACCATCCAGCGAAACAGCGCGCCGGTCACGCGCTGACCTCCGCGCTCTCGCCGCCCACCTCGGCGACGAAGTACGACAGCAGTTCGTCCTCGCTCATCTCGCGTGGGTCACACTCGGCGACGAGGCGGCCGTCCTCGACGATGCCGACGTGGGTGCACAGTTCGGCGGCCACGTCGACGTAGTGGGTCGAGAGGAACAGCGTGTTGCCGCGGGCACAGTAGTCCGCCAGCTGGCGCTTGACCTGTTCCTGCATGATGGGGTCCAGATTGACCAGCGGTTCGTCGATGAACACGAGGTCGGGGTCGTGGAGGAACGCCGCGGCGAGCATCACCCGCTGGCGCTCGCCCTCCGAGAGCCCGGTCGAGAGCGCGTCGAGGATGTCCGCGAAGTCGAGGCGCTCGGCCCACGTCTCGATGCGCTCGTCGACCGCGGACACGTCACGCACCTCGCCGACGAACGTGAGGTACTCCCGAGGGGTGAGGAAGCTCGGCGGGTCCTCGCGCTCGGGCAGGATGCCGATAGCCCGCCTGACGCCCATCGGGTCCGTCGCGGGGTCCAGTCCGACGACGCGGGCGGACCCGCCGGTCGGTTCGCGCTGGCCGGTCAGCAGTTCTATCGTCGTCGTCTTCCCGGAGCCGTTGGGGCCGAGCAGTCCGAACAGCGCCCCCTCCTCGACGGTCAGCGAGAGGTCGGAGAGGGCGGCGACGTCGCCGAAGTGGCGCGTCAGCGCCGTCGTCTCGATGGCAGCCATGTCGAACTGGACCAGTGGCGGCGGTGGCTTAGCTGTTTGGCCCCGAGACTCGCGTTCGATAGCGACGGCTACACCATGGCCGCGAGTCCCGACTCGCCGGGCGCTCGGTCTCCCGTCAGGTGCCAGTGGGCGGTCCAGACGACCCACGCGCTGAACAGGAGTGCGCCGGCGAGTTCGGGGACGGCGAGGCCCCCGCGAGTCAGCGCCCCGCCGTTCGCCCACCACCACCAGACGCCGACGTGCGCGAGGACCAACCCCAGCGTCACGGCCCCGCGTCCGTACGCGCCGGCCAGTGCGTTCCCCAGGGCGTAGACGGCCATCGCGACCATCGACCCGAGGTACAGCGTCAGCGCGGCGGGCGCGTGCAGCGGCTGGCTCGACGGGAAGACGCCGACGCCGGCCATCCCGACCAGCGCCACCGCGAAGGGGAGGACCGCAGCCCGTTCGACGACGTTCTCCCCGGTCGTCCAGAGCGCGTACGTGAACCCGAGGCCGACGACGCCGCCGAGGACGAGGCCACCGTCGAACAGCAACGTCGTCACCGGCGTCGCCACGGTCGTCCCGGGCTGCCCGAGGTCCGAGAGCGCGTTGCCGGTCCACGCGAACGACGGCGACGCGAGCGTGGCGCCCACCGTCGCCACGTTCGTCAGCAGCACCGATGCCACGCCCGCCCACCCGCTGACCCTGTCGACGTCCGTCACGATATACAACTGTCCACGCGCGGGGAGTTCTAAAGTGTCGGGGTCAGTCGAGCCACAGGGGCCGCGGCGGCGAGAGGCCCAGTTCGGTGCCGGGGCTGTAGTGGACGAGCGGCGGTCCCGCCGGGTCCGGCAGCCCGAGCGCCGACGGGAGCGACCCCGACACGTCGGCGTCGACGCTGCCGAGCGGCCACGGGTCGTGGCCGACGCTGCCGACCAGACGCGTCCCGAACGCGTCCGTCGCGAAGTAGCGGTGCCGTTCGACGAGGAAGGCGGGTACAGAGTCGGGCGGGGCCGTCGTCGGTTCCCCGTCCCCGGGCGTGTACCGGACGTCGAGGACTCGCCGACCGTCGACGTCGAGCGTTCGCCGGGTCCGGTACTCCCCGTCGTCGGGCCGTCTGTCGAGGCGCCCCTCGCGGTACGGGAGGCGCAGCGCGGGCTGCGAGAGGGCAGCCGTCAGCGGGTCGTCGGTGAAGACGGCGAGGAAGCGGACGCCCCGCTGGCCGTCCGGGCCGCGGACGTAGGTCCGCACGTTGACGGCCTCGGCCGGGCGCGTCAGGTCGACGCCGAACGAGGCGACGCCGGTCACGGTGTGGGCGACCGCCGACACCCACGCGTCGCCGTCGACCGTCTCGACGGTCAGCCAGTCGGGGACGGACCGCGAGAGCGCCGCCGCGTCGACCGGCCAGTGGCAGAAACAGACGTCGTCGACGGTCACCGTGAGCGGTCGGGTCGAGAACACGTGACACGATGGGGTGGGCAGGACAATCAGTGTAGCGGCGCGGCGCCGGGTCAGTCCCGGTGGAGGCGGCCGGCGGTGACGTCGATACCGGGGCTGTAGTGGACCACCGGGTCGCCGGTCGGGTCTTCGAACCCGTTGGCCGAGAACAGGTCGTTGTGACGCAGTTCGACGGTGCCCTCCTGCAGGGGCCACGGGTCGTGGTCGATGTCGGCGTGGTAGATGCGCCCGTCCTCGTCGGCCACGTAGAACCGATAGCGGGAGACGAGGAACGCCGCCAGGCTCCCCGGGTCCGGCCGGCGGGGTTCGCTGTCGGCCGCCGGACCGTAGGTGGCGTCGAAGTCCGCCGCGGGCGCGCGGGCGTCGGTCCGCCGACTCCGGAACCGCACCTCGCCGTCCCGGCGGGCGATCTCCATCGACGCGCGGTAGTACGGCAGCTCGAACAGACGGCGGGCGATGCCCACGCTCAGGCGGTCGTCGGCGTCGAGGTTGTAGAAGTACACCCCCGGCGTCTCGCCGTCGGTGACGTAGGTCCGGAGGTTCAACTCGCCGAACGAGCGGCCGATGGGACTCCCGCGCGGACGGATGTCGGCCATCTCGAACGGGACGACGCCGAGCCACGCCCGTCCGTCGTAGGTGTCGACGGTGAGGCCCTCGGGGAGGGTGGCCGCAACCGTCTCCGGGTCGACCGGCCAGTGGACGAACCCCACGTCGCGCCACTCCATCCTGAGCAGGTCCATACTCGTGGTAGGGACTCGACGGCTTTCGGGCTGGCGTGAGAGGGGGTCGCACGGCCCCGTAGTTCTTTCACGGTGACGGTCTCACCGTCTGGCATGGAGTTCGAGGTCATCCAGGGCGACATCGCCGCCCAGTCCGCGGACGCACTGGTCAACGCTGCGAACACGAGTCTCCGGATGGGGTCGGGTGTCGCGGGCGCACTCAAGCGCGCCGCCGGGTCGGGCATCGACGACGAAGCCGTCGCGAAGGGGCCCGTGGAACTCGGCGGCGTCGCCACCACGGACGCCTACGACCTGGACGCCGACTACGTCGTCCACGCCGCCGCGATGCCGCCCGGCGGTCGGTCGACCGGCGAGAGCATCCGCGACGCCACGCGGAACGCGCTGGCGGAGGCCGACGCGCTGAACTGCGAGTCGGTGGTCCTGCCGGCCATCGGGTGTGGCATCGCGGGCTACGACTTCGCGGACGGGGTCCGCATCATCTGCGAGGAACTGGCGGCGTTCGAGCCGGCGTCGCTGACCGACGTGCGTCTCATCGCCTACGACGACGGGGAGTTCGAGACGATGCGGCGGGTCGCCGACGAGGTGCGGGCGTGACTGGCACGGCAGACGCCGAGGACGAGCCGGTCGTCTGTCCGGTCTGCGGCGCGGCGTTCGAGTCGGTGTCGCTCCACGACGAGGGTCTGATGGTGAACCTCCTCGACAACGACCGGTACCGTCGGGTCTGTTTCCAACCGGTCAGCGACGACGAGGGGACGCCGCTGATACGGTTCTTCCACCACACCCACGAGCAGTCCGGCACCGACCAGCCCGGAACGGCGGGCGGTCGCGTCCCCTGACTCACTCCGACAGCAACGACGTGATAGCGGCCGCGGCGTCCTCGAAGGCGTCCACGTCCATGTCGTCGGTCGTCAGTATGACGCCGGCGTCGTCGCCGAGAATCCGCGCCACGAACCCGTCCTCGTGGACGCGGACGGTGAACTCGTACGGGCCGATGCTCTCCGCCTCGGCGGGGACGGCAAGCGCCGTCCGAACGGGGGCCTCGGCGAACCCCACTCGCTCGAACTCCACCAGCCGTGACTTCGCTTCGAGAGCGGTCTCACGGGACTCGTAGAGGTCCGACCGGACGTAGAGGAGGTCCATCGCCGAGGGCGTGAAGTAGATGACGCTCCGGAGCGTGTCCCCGAGGCTCGTCCGGGCGGTGCTCACGACGCTGTCGGCGAACGGCGTTTCGATGTCGCTCTGGAACGGGACGTCGTACATGCTACCCGGAGGACGGGAGACATATTTAACTCGAGCGACACAAGGGGCGGCCGGTCGACAGGACCGCCCTCACTCGTGTCCCGACACCCGGACCGGCTCGTAGGGTGCCTCGAGGTACTCGACGTCGCTCTCCGAGAGGTCGATGTCGAGCGCTTCGACCGCCTGTTCGAGGTGTTCGACGCTGGTGGTCCCGACGATGGGGGCGTCCACCCAGTCCTTGTCCAGCAGCCACGCCAGCCCTATCTGGGCCATCGTGGCGTCGTATTCCCCGGCGAGCTCCTCGACGCGTTCGTTGACCTCGCGGCCGCCGCCCTCGAAGTACGGGTGTTCCCGCGCGTAGTCGTCCGTCTGGCCGCGCGTCGTCGCCTCGAACTCCTCGTGGGGCCGCGTGAGGTAGCCCCGCGCCAGCGGACTCCACGGCAGGACCCCGACGTCCTCCTTGTCACAGAGCGGGAGCATCTCGCGCTCCTCCTCCCGGTAGAGGAGGTTGTAGTGGTTCTGCATCGTCTCGAACCGGGCGAGGTCCTCGCGCTCGCTGACGCGGAGCGAGTCGGCGAACTGGTGGGCCCACATCGACGACGCGCCGGCGTACCGGATCTGGCCGCGCCGGACGGCGTCGTCGAGCGTCCGCAACGTCTCCTCGATGGGGGTGTCGTAGTCCCAGCGGTGAATCTGGTAGAGGTCGACCGTGTCCATCCCCAACCGGTCGAGGGAGTTCGACAGTTCCTGTTCGAGGGCCTTCCGCGAGAGGCCGCCGGAGTTGGGGTTCCGGTCGTCCATCTGGAAGTATCCCTTCGTGGCGACGACCTGCCCGTCGCGCTCGTAGTCCGCGAGGACGTTGCCGAGGACGCGCTCGGACTCGCCCATCGAGTACATGTTGGCCGTGTCGAAGAAGTTGATGCCGAGGTCGATGGCCCGCTCGATTATCTCCCGACCCTCGTCCTCGTCGAGGACCCAGTCGCGCCACTCCGAGGTCCCGAAGCTCATGCAACCCAGACAGAGGCGGCTGACTTCCATGCCGGTCGAACCGAGTGTGGTGTACTCCATACCGGACCGGCGGGCGGCGGGGACAAAAACCTCCGTGCCGGTCAGAGCGCGTCGGCGTCCACGCCGGCGACGTACCGCCGGGCGACCGCGTAGGCGGCGACCGCCAGCACCGCCGTCCCGGCGACGTGCCCGTAGGTCAGGAGCGTCGGGCTGTCGACGGCGAGTTTCGCCACCGTCGTCGCCGGGTGCTCCGGGAGCACCACGGCGGCCCCGAAGACGACGAGCGTCAGGACGGAGTACAGCAGCTGCGCCGGCCGTCGGCGTCGCATCGCCACGCCGAGGACGACGCCGATAGTGACGACCAGCGCGGCGACGGCCGCGACGAACAGCAGGATGGCGGGGACGTTCGACACCGGGATGCCGTTGGCCAGCAGCAGGAGGACCCACAGCAGCGCCTGGGCCGGCGCCAGCAGGACCATCCCGAGTGCCTTCCCGTCGACGACGTCGAGCAGCGACACCGGAGCCACCCGCAGGAGCTCCAGCGTGCCGCGCTCTATCTCCTCCGTGATGGTGTCGACGACCACCGACCCGCTGATGAACGCGGGGAGGAACAGCAACAGGGGAACGAGGACGGTGTAGGTGAACCCGAAGTACGGGCTCGCGCTGGCCTCGGGTGGCAGCGGCACGGGGTCGGTGTCGAGGGAGTCGGCGCGCTCGAGCCGCTCCTGGCGCTCCAGTGTGTTCAGCACCCGCCGCACCTCCACGACGATGAGCGTCGAGCGGACGCTCCCCTCGGGGACCCGGGCGGTCACCGCTATCCGGTTCCCGTCGCCCGACGCCGCCTCGACGTAGCGGGCGTTCAACACCGCGTCGACGCGCCGGTCCTCGAACGCGAGTATCGCCGCGTCGGGGTTCCGGTAGGCGGTCGCGTCGGCCCCCTCCTGTTCGGCGGCCGCCGCGAGGAGCGCGTCCCGAGCCTCGCCGGTGACGGCCACCTCCACCTCCCCTGCCGAGACGGACCCCGGGTCGTACAGCGAGGTGAGGCCGACGACGAGAAACGACGAGAACCCCGCGACGAACAGCTGGATGAGCAGGGCGAGCACGATGGTCTTCTCGCGCGACAGCGAGGCGACGTCACGGCGCGCGACGACGACTCGGGGGTCGCGGTACCACGGCCGGTCCTCAGGCAAGGCTGACCACCACCGTGAGGTTGTACGCGACGTGGACGAGGACGGCCACGCTCACGCCGGCGGCGTAGGCCCTGCGCCCCCGCCGGGCGCCGACCGAGGAGATGGCCGCGGTCACCGAGTGCAGCGCCAGTGGCGCGAACAGGAACAGGAGCGCGACGACCCACAGCGGGACCCCGGACGGCGGGGTCGCCCCCTGCAGGGCCGCGTTCCCGACCGGCAGGCTCTCCAGGTTCGAGAGGCGGGCGATGAGCAGGCCCTTCTCGGCGACGAAGAAGCCGACGCCCGAAAGGACCCCGAGGCCGACGGCCGACCGGAGGGTCCGCTCGTAGCGGGCGTGGGCGTACCCGGCGTAGAGGTGGAGGCTCTTGGCCAGTTCCTCGACGACGGCGACGACGCCGAGGACGAGGAGGACGGCCAGCGTCTGGTTCGTCCCGAACACGTTCAGCGACACCGAGTCCAGCACGAACAGGAAGGCGACGGCGACCAGCTCCGCGACGACGACGAGCGGCAGGAGGAGTACGCTCATCTTCAGTGCGCTCTTGCGGGACTTGATGCGGCCCGCCAGCGCGTCCAGCACCTTCAGCGGGATGGCCCGCTGGGTGAACATGTCCTCCTCGCGGTAGAGGCCGGCGCCGAGGCCGAACAGCACGAGCGCCGTCACCAGCGGCGGGACCGTCGAGAACGCGAACGCCGAGAGCGAGACGGGCTGGCCGGTGAGGTCCATCACGACCAGCGTCAGCGGCGAGATGAGCGCGATGGGTGTCACGTCGGTGAAGATGGCCGGGACGAACGCGTAGGAGGTCAGCGAGACGGTGATGGTGACGGTGACGAAGGTCAGTTCCTTGAACGACCGCGCGAACATCGCGCCGCAGAACGTCGCCGCCAGGAAGAGCAGGGCGATGGGGACGATAGCGAGCACCGCAATCGCGCTCCCGGATGGCGCGACGCCGCTGAACCGGAGCGCCGCCGTGATGGCCGCCGCGACGCCGACGGCCCCGAGGAAGTACGGGAGCGTCTTCCCCCCGACGATGTCGCCCCGCGAGGCCGGGGTCACGAGCAACAGTTCGCCCCGACGGTTCAGCCTCTCGGAGAGCATCGACGACCCGTAGGCCTGGATGACGAAGTTCATCGGGACGATGTAGAGGAACGCCAGCACGAGCGACTCGAAGGGGAACGGCGGCGAGATGTCCGAGGGCGTGCCGCCCTGCACGTCGCCGGTCAACCGCGCACCGATGTTGCCGAGGTTCGCACCGCCACCGCCGGCGGTGCCGTCACCACCGCCGCTCGAGTCGGTACCACCGGTACCCGGGTCGTCACCGCCGCCACCGGCGTCCGTCCCGTCGCCATCGCTCCCGCTGCCCCCGTCGGTCGCGGTGCTATCGCTCCCGCTGCCCCCGTCGGTCCCCCCACCGTCGTCCGTCCCCTCGCTTCGCGGGTCCAGCGGATTCGGGCCGCCCTGCTCCTGGTACACGACGGTCACCGACACCGGGAAGGCGGCGGTCTGGTTGTCCTCGCGGGCCAGCGTCCGGTCGTTGTAGCTCTCGGTGCTGTCCCGCAGAGCCGACAGCGCGGCCGCCTGCTTGCCAGACTGCAGGGGTACCAGCAGCCTGTCGCCGTCGAACGCCAGTTCCTGGTCGCCGCGGCGGACCGCCTTCGGGTTCGGGTCCTGTATCCGGAAGCTCCCGTCGGCCTCGGCGACGCCGTAGTACGGGCTCGACTCCTCGACGCCGACGCGGTAGATGTCGGCGTCCAGACCGGGACTCGTGCCCGCGACGGCTATCGCCGCGACGCCCCCCATCGCCACGACGGCGAGGGCCGTGATGGCGAGCGTCCGTCTGTCGATACCGCCCGCGTTCTTGGTCACCTCCCACTTCGCGACCCGGCGGAGCTTGTCCCACTGCATCTACTCCGCGTCCTCCCCGACGTAGCGGGTCCCGCGGGTGCCGGCCTCGGCGACGTTGAGGAACACCTCTTCGAGACTCGACTCCTCGGTCCGGATGTCGACCACCGTGCCGCCGGCGGATTCGGCGGCCGCCCGGGTCTCCTCGACGGCCTCCATGCTGCCGACGACCCGCTTGTAGTGGCCGTTCTCCTTCGCGGCCTCCGGGACGTCGACGGTGGTGTAGACGTGGTAGCGCGTCTCGCCGTACTCGTCCTGTAACTGTTCGAGGTCGCCGCGGGCGACTATCTGCCCCTCGTTCATGATGACGACGCGGTCGCAGATAGACTCGACGTGGAAGAGGTTGTGCGCGGAGAAGACGATGGTCTTGCCCTGTTCGGCGAGTTGCTCGGTGAACTCGATGACGTAGTTCGTCGTCAGCGGGTCCAGTCCCGACGCCGGTTCGTCGTAGACGAGGACGTCGGGGTCGTTGATGAGCGACCGGGCGATGGCCACCTTCCGTTTCATCCCCTTCGACATGTCGCCGAGCTTCCGGTCGCGGTGTTCCAGGTCGAGCTCGTCCAGCGTGTCGTGCATCCGCTGGTGGGCGACGTCGGCGGGCACGTCGTAGAGGTCCGCGAAGAACTCCAGATACGAGACGGGCGTCATCTCCTCGTACAGCGGGGACTCCTCGGGGAGGAAACCCAGCCGTTCCCGCATCTCGGTCGTCTGCGTGTCGAGACCCGCGATCTCGGCTTCGCCGTCGGTCGGTTCCAGCAGGCCCGCGAGCATCTTCAGCGTCGTCGTCTTGCCGGCCCCGTTCGGGCCGATGATGCCGAAGACTTCGCCGCTGTCGACCGAGAAGGTGCTGCCCTCTACGGCGACGAAATCGCCGTACTCCTTCCGAAGGTCACGGGCGTCTATCATCTGGCGCTTCGTAACGACCGGACCAACCTATACTTTGGCTCCGGCCTATTGGAACTGATAATGATGGTCTCGGTTGGTGACACCGACGTCGAACTCGCACAGACCCCCGACGGTCGCCGTCTCGTCGTGCGCCGGGCGGTCGCCGCACCGGTCGAGGCCGTGTGGGACGTCCTGACCGACACCGAGCAGTGGCCAGAGTGGGGGCCGTCGATAACCGCCGTCGACTGTGCGGACCGCTACGTCGAGGCGGGGACGACCGGCCGCCTGCGAACCGTCGGCGGCCTCTGGGTGCGGTTCCGCGTGACGACGTGTGCGAACCACCGCTGGACGTGGTCTGTCGCGGGCGTCCCGGCGACCGGCCACTTCGTCGAGTCCCACCCCGCCGGCGCCGTGGTCGGCTTCGAGCTACCGGTCCTCGCGACGGGCTACGCGCCGGTGTGTGCGCGTGCCTGCGGCCGTATCGCGGCCATCGCGACGGCCGAGGCTCGAGACAGGGAGTGAGCGGGACGTCGATGTAGAGAACTACTGTTTGGCGACGCGAGCGTCGGATACGCGGTGGATGTCGTCGTCGATTCCGGTCCCGTCGCAGTCGTCGTTCGGGCAGCGATAGTGCCAGCCGTCCTCCGTGGCCGCTCGCTCCGTGAACCGGTCGCCACACTCGTCACAGTACAACTGGCCCGCCGAGCAGGTGTCGAGGTGGAGTTCGAGCTCGAGCTCTGTCCCGAAGGTCCGCTTGCAGTTCCGGCAGGTGTGGGGCATACCCGAACGTTGATATTCGTGCCTTATAGCTACACCGGAACGTTCACGTCTCCGCGAGCTTGGTATGGATTCACACTACCTCGCCGCCGTACGGTGGTCGTCTGTCCAGTCTCGGTAACACACCGCGTGGCGCCGGTGGTCGCACCGTCGGACAGTTCAGACGGCCCTACCTCGCGACGGGTCAGCGGACCGCCACGTCGAACCGGGCGCCGCCGGCCTCGCTCTCGCTTACCTCGACGGTCCACCCGTGTGCCGCCGCGGCCTGTGCGACGACGAACAGCCCGTACCCCTCGCCGTCCCGCGCCGTCCCGTACCCCTGTTCGAACACCTGCTCGCGGTCGCCTTCGGGGATTCCGGGGCCGTCGTCGGCCACGTAGAAGCCCTCCTCCGCCGTGCCGACGGTGATGGACACGTCGTCGTCGCCGTGGAGGACCGCGTTCTCGAAGAGGCGTTCGAGCACCACGTCCAGACGGTCGGGGTCGACGGTGAGCGTCCCGTCTGCGGCGACGTCGAGCGTCGCGTCGGGGGTATCGAGCCGTCCCCAGACCTCGTTGGCGACGTCACCGAGCGACACCGTCTCGGTGGCTCCGACTGGTCCCGAGACGGTGGCGACCGTCGACAGCTCGTCGAGCATCGCCTCGACGCGACTGATGGAGCGGTTCATCGCCTCGCTGTGGGTCGCCTCGACGTCCAGCAGTTCGAGTCGCCCGGTGACGACGTTCAGGGGGTTCTTCGCGTCGTGTGCGAGCGACCCGAGGACGGCGTCCCAGCGGGCGGCCTGCGTGGTCCCGTCGCGCCACGGTTGTCGGAGCAGGGCGCGGAGGCGGCCCGCCAGTTCGGCGCCGCTGTCGTCGTCCTGCCAGCGGACGTAGTCGCTCACGCCCGCCACCAGCGCCGCCTCGACGCGGTCGGCGTCGACGGCGGCCCCGACGGCGAGGACGGGGAGGGTGACGCCCGCCGCTCGAACGTCGTCGAGCACCGCCACGGCGTCCTGTTCCGGCGGCCGGTCTCCGACGACGACGGCGTCGAACTCGTCGCCGTCGAGGCGGTCCAGCAGGTCCGAGCGGTCGACCGTCGCCGTGTCGAACCCGTCGGCGTCCGCGAGTACACGCGCCAGTCCGTCGAGAGCGTCGGCATCGTGCCCCGTCAACGCGACGTGTCTGGGGTGGCCCCACTCACTCATTCACCAGACGTACGAAAAGCGAGGATAAGAAAGGGCGGGTTACAGCAGGTCTTCGATGTGGTCGGCGACTTCCTCGGGGGTGTCACCGACCGGGACGCCGTTGTCCTCGAGCGCTGAGATCTTCGACTCGGCGGTGCCGGTGCCGCTGCCGGAGACGATGGCGCCGGCGTGGCCCATGCGCTTGCCCGGCGGGGCCGTGCGGCCGGCGATGAAGCCGGCGACCGGCGTGTCCATGTGCTCGCCGATGTAGCGGGCGGCCTCCTCCTCGTCCTCGCCGCCGATTTCGCCACACATGGCGACGGCGTGGGTGTCGGGGTCGGCCTCGAACAGTTCCAGGGCGTCGATGAAGTCCGTCCCGATGATGGGGTCGCCGCCGATGCCGATGGCCGTCGACTGCCCCAGGCCGCGCTCGGTGAGGTTGTCGACGACCTGATAGGTCAGCGTGCCCGACCGGGAGACCAGGCCGACGTTGCCCGACGAGAAGATGTTGCCCGGCAGGATGCCCAGTTTGGCGACGCCGGGGGTGATGAGACCGGGGCAGTTCGGGCCGACGAGGTGCGTGTCTGTCTCCTGCAGTTTGCGGTAGACCCGCGACATGTCCTGGGTCGGGACGCCCTCGGTGATGGCGACGACGAGGTCGACGCCCTTCGCGTCGATGGCCTCGAAACAGGCGTCCGCGGCGAACGCCGGCGGGACGAACACGACGGAGGCGTTGGCGTCCTCCTCGCGGGCGGCCTGCTGGACGGTGTCGTAGACGGGGACGCCGGCGACCTCCTGGCCGCCGCGGCCGGGGACGGCCCCAGCGACCACGTTGGTCCCGTACTCCAGCATCTGCTCGGTGTGGAACTTCCCCTCACCGCCGGTGATACCCTGCACCACGACGCGCGTGTCTTCGTCGACCAGAACACTCATGCTTCCACCTCCTTCGCGTACTCGACGGCACGCTGGACGGCGTCCTCCAGCGTGTACTCCACCGTGACCAGTTCCTCGTTGAGAATCTCCATCCCCTCCTCGGCGTTCGTCCCTGCGAGGCGGACGACGACCGGCTTGGGAATCTCGTCGAACTGTTCGAGGGCCTGGTTGATGCCCTGTGCGACCTCGTCACCGCGGGTGATGCCGCCGAAGATGTTGAACACGACCGACTCGACGTTGTCGTCGGAGAACACCATGTCGAGCGCGTTCGCGATGCGGTCGGCCTTCGCGCCGCCACCGACGTCGAGGAAGTTGGCGGGCTCGCCGCCGTAGTAGTCCACGAGGTCCAGCGTCGTCATCACGAGGCCCGCGCCGTTGCCGATGATGCCGACGTTGCCCGACAGGCGGACGTAGTCGAAGCCGTACTCGTCGGCCTTCTGTTCGAGTTCGTCGCCCTCTGCGGCCTCCTCGCCCATCTCGGCGAGTTCCGGCTGGCGGAACAGCGCGTCGCCGTCGATGTTCATGACGGCGTCGGCGGCGACGACCTCGTCGTCGCTCGTGATCATCAGCGGGTTGACCTCGACGTCGCTGCCGTCGCGGTCGTCCCAGAGCTGGTAGAGGGTCGTCAGCACCGAGGCCACGTCGTTGGCCACGTCGCGGTCGACGCCGGCCTCGTAGACGACCTTCCGCGCCTGATAGGGGTGCATCCCGAAGGCGGGGTCGATGTGTTCGCGAGCGATGGCGTCGGGGTCCTCCTCGGCCACCTCCTCGATGTTGACGCCGCCCTTCGTCGAGACCATGGCGACGGGCTTGCCCTCGCCGCGGTCCATGGTCACGCCGACGTACAGTTCGTTGACGAAGTCGACGGCCGCCTCGACGAGCACCTTCGAGACGTGGTACCCCTTGAGGTCCATCCCGAGGATGGCGTCTGCGGCCTCGCGGGCCTCTTCCTTGCTCTCGACGAGCTTGATGCCCCCGGCCTTCCCGCGCCCACCGACGTGGACCTGCGCCTTGATGGCGACGGGGTAGCCGATCTCCTCGGCCGCGTCGACGGCCTCGTCTACTGTCTCGGCCAACTGCGAGGCGGGTGTCGGAACACCCGCGTCGGCGAAGACCTGCTTCGCCTGGTATTCGTGCAATCGCATGTCATACTATGAGGCGCGCGGCGACGGTTTAAATCCGTCTTTCTCGGTCGCGGTGGCCGGGGAGTCCGGCCGGAGAGAAGTGGCGAACCGTCCGGAAAGACGGCCCGTGACCGACCAGGTCCACACATCCCCCGGCTACGCCGAGTCGGTCGGCGTCGTCGCGTCGCCGTCGCGCAGTCGCGACCGGGCCCTGAGCACACTCGCGCCGAGGAGCAACAGCGCCTGGTGGAGCGTCGTCCCGAGCGCGACGGCGCCGGCGACGCTCGCGAGGACGAGCCACGCCGGCGCGCCCCTGAACAGCAACACCGCGAGGACGACGATCCCGGCCATCGCGCCGTTCCGGAGCGCGCAGACCATCTCCGTGCGGAGCAGGTCGACGGCGCCCGTCTCGGCCACCTCGTCGTCGTTCACGAGTCTGTCGTAACACATGCGGCCGACTGAGGACCGTGTTGACTTAAATCGTCGTGTCGGAAAATATCACCGCGAACGTGCGTAGATTATTCATGGCCTGCCGGTGAAAGCGAGACGTATGCGCGCACCGTGGTGGTACGGCGTCGCCCTCTCGACGGCGGTGTGGGTGGTCGGGTCGCTGTTCCTCGGCGTGGTTCCGGACGCCTCGCCCGTGGACCAGCGGCTCGGGGCACCGGTCGTCCTCGCGATGGCCGTCGCGTGGCTGGCGATGCCGGTGTCGATAGCGCTGGACCAGCGGACCTCGGGAGCCGACCTCGCGTGGGCCCCGACCACGGCCCTGTGGGTCCTCGGGTCGCTGGTCTGGTTCCTGAACGTGGTGCTCGGGGCGGCGTACTGCCTGCGCCGCCACGCCGCGGCGACCCGGACACCGCCCTCGCGCCACTGGGAGACCGTCGTCGCGGCGTCTGTCGGCTTCTGGGTGGCGGCGTTCGTCGTCGACGGCGTCGTCCCGGACGGGGCCATACCGACGCCGGTGGTCGACGCACTGGCCCTCGTCGTCCTGCTCACGTGGGTCTCGCTCCCGCTGGGACTCCTGCTCGATGCGGTCCGCGTCCGGGGGTACACGGACTGGGACCCCCGCAGTCGGACCTACGCCGTCGCCGGGGCCGTGCCTATCGTCGGCATCGTCGCCGGCGGCGTCTACCTCTACAGGCGACGGCAGGCGTTCCGAGAGGTAGACGCGACGGCGGACTACACCGCTCCACGGACCGACGAGGGCGGGGACGAACCGTCCGTCCGGGGCTCGCCGTGGTTCCGCCGCGCCGGCTACCTCTTCGGCGGGTACTTCCTCGTGGTGGTACTGATAGCGGTGGCCGTCCCGTCCCTCTCGGAGAGCGGCGTCGAGATACTCGGGCTGGTGCTCTGGGTCCCCTTCGGCCCGTTCTTCGCGGCCTGCGTCTACAAGGACGCCGCGTGGCGCCGCGCCCGGGACTGGACCGTCGGGGACAACTGGTGGCTCTACCTCCTCTCGGCGCTGGTGCAGGCGGCCGCGTTCTGGTACGTCGTCAGGCGCGCGTCGAAGTCGAGCCGGTACCGACGGCGGGCCCGCGAGGAAGGGGACGCCGCGGCCGAGTGACCGACAGAGACACGGTCGACGCCCCGTTACGGCCGCGCATGAGCGAGGGCTACGACGGCGCGGTCTCGGCTGTGAGCGACGCGCTCCGGGACGCCGACGACGCGGTGGCGTTGACCGGCGCGGGCGTGTCCACGGCGTCCGGCATCCCGTCGTTCCGCGGCGAGGACGGCCTCTGGGAGCGACGCGACCCGACGGACTTCCACCGGCGCCGCCTCGACGCCGACCCGGCCGGGTTCTGGCGGGACCGGCTGGAACTGCGCGAGGAGTTCGTCGGCGACGTGGACCCGGTACCTAACGCGGCGCACCTGGCGCTCGCCGAGCTGGAGTCGGCGGGCCACCTCGACGCCGTCGTGACCCAGAACGTCGACGGCCTCCACGCCGCGGCCGGGTCGGAGCGCGTCGTCGAACTGCACGGCACGAACCGCCGGGTCCGCTGTGACGACTGCGGCGACCGACTGCCGGCCGACGCGGCGTTCGAACGCGCGGCCGGCGGTGACCTGCCGCCGCGCTGTGACTGTGGCGGGGTCTACCGGCCGGACGTGGTGCTGTTCGGCGAGTCCCTGCCGGACGCGGCGATGAGCGAGGCCCAGCGACTCGCCCGCGAGAGCGACGTGTTCCTCGCCGTCGGGTCCTCGCTGTCCGTCAGGCCCGCGTCGCTGCTGCCGAAGATGGCCGTCGACGCGGACGCGACGCTCGTCGTCGTGAACTTCGAGGCGACGCCGCGTGACTCGGCGGCCGACCACGTGATACGGGCGGACGTGACCGACGTGCTGCCGGCGCTCGTCGACGCCCTCTAGAGCTCGACGCCGCCGGGGATGAGGCTCCGCTGCCGGAGGAGGCTGCCGTCGTGGTCGTAGACGAGGAGCGTCCGCTTCTCGTAGACGAGCGACTTACCGTCGGCGTCGGTCAGTCGGACCTCGAACTCGCCGTCGTCGTCGTGGCGCTCCGCGGCGCTGACGAGCGCCTGCATGGCCTCGGTGTCGGCGACCACTTCGAGGATGAACTCGCCCGTCAGGCGGTTCGTCAGCGAGAGGACGCCACTGTCCGCGCCGGCCTGTCTGCGGAACGTGACGTCTATCTCGTCCGCGTCGAGTGTCCCGTCCGTGGTCGTCGTGAGGCGCTCGCGCAGTGTCCCCGCCGGACCGTCGTAGTCGATACTGATGGTGGGAGTGCCGTCGTCGTCGGGTTCGCTGTCGATATCGACGGTGAAGTTGTCGCGCCTCATTCGGGTGATTAGTGGTTGGGGACCGCCCGGCATGAACGTAACGGCGGTGGCACCACCGCAAGGGTCTTGTCGCCGCCCTTTCGGTAGCTTTTACCCACTCCCCGAAGGCCGTCCAGTCAGGATGGCGTGGGTCAAGTCCGAGTACGCAGGGGAGCTCGCCGTGCTGTCGACGTGGCTGGTCGCGCTCGCGCCCTGGTCGGCGTCGGTATTCGAGGTGTCGGGCCTCACGGTCGTCGCGCTCCGGTTCCTCCCGTTCCGGTTCCAGTTCATCTTCGGGGCGGCGCTGGACGACGAGCGGCCGTTCCTCTGGGCGTGGGAGGTGGCGGGCTTCCAGTCGTCGCCGGAACTCACGCTGGCCGGCTACCTCGGCTTCGCCGCCTTCGTCGTGTTCTCGGTCCCGTTCGCGCTGAGCCTGTTCTACTACTTCGAGGAGGACCGCCTCGCCGCGGCGCTCCCCGCGGACCCAGTCCGCCTGTTCGGTGGGCTCCTGGGGACCGTCGCGCTCCTGACCGGCGGCGCGACGGCGCTGTTCCTCCGGTACTTCCCGGGGCTGACGCTCCCGGTCGGGGCGCTCGTCGCGGCCGTGCTCGCGTACCTCCTGCTCACCGTCGACCGGACGTAACGAGCGGCGAGCCGGCGAGCGAATTTAAGTAGATGGCCACACTATGACACGTAACTCGCGACCACGGTCGTCTCTCACTACCGATGTCTGATCCCGAGACACCCGACCCCGGCGACGTCGTCAAGGACCCCCTGGGCCACGTCCAGTCGTGGCTCTCCCGCACCGCGACGATTCTCTCGGGCTCGGCGGTCCCGGAGTCGAACTACGACCCCAGTCGGCACGGCTCGCTCGTCAGCTACGACGGGCTCGACGGGTACGAGGAGGTCGAGCGGTACTGGCTCAACGCGCCGTTCGCGTTCGTCTCCATCAACCGGGACCCGGAGAACGACGAGCACCGCTACCACGTCGTCGAGCCCTCGCTGACCGACGTGGAACGGGAACTGCTGGACCGGCTGTTCGAGGACATCAGGGGCCCGCTCATCTACCGGAGCGACCTGGACGAGGACCCGGAACGAGCCCTCCGCGAGGCGCTGCGCAACCGCCTCGAGGAGTACGGCGTCGTCGTCGAACCCGAGACGTTCTACCGGCTGTTCTACTACCTCTACCGGTCGTTCCAGGGGTACGGGCTCATCGACCCGCTGATGCACGACCCCAACATCGAGGACATCTCCTGTGACGGGCCGAACCTCCCCGTCTTCGTCTACCACGACGGCTACACCGACGTCGAGACGAACGTCGTCTTCGACGAGGGGGAACTGGACGACTTCGTCATCCAGCTGGCACAGCGGTCGGGACAGCACGTCTCCGTCTCCGACCCCGTCGTCTCGACCACGCTGCCGGACGGCTCGCGTATCGAGCTCGCACTCGGACAGGAGGTGACCCCGCGCGGGTCCGCGTTCACCATCCGGAAGTACGCCGACGAACCGTTCACCCCCATCGACCTGCTGGAGTACGGCACGTTCTCGCTGGAGATGCTGGCCTACCTCTGGCTCGCCATCGAGTCCAACAAGTCGCTCATCTTCGCCGGCGGGACGGCGGCGGGGAAGACCACGTCGATGAACGCGCTGGCGATGTTCATCCCGCCGCGCTCGAAGGTGCTGACCATCGAGGACACCCGCGAACTGTCGCTGTACCACGACAACTGGCTCTCCTCGGTGACCCGGGAACGGCTCGACGACTCGGACATCACGATGTACGACCTCCTGCGGTCGGCCCTGCGCCACCGCCCGGAGTACATCATCGTCGGCGAGGTGCGCGGAGAGGAGGCCATCACGCTGTTCCAGGCGATGAACACCGGCCACACGACGTTCTCGACGATGCACGCCGACTCGGTCCAGACCGTCATCAACAGGCTGGAGAACGAACCCATCAACGTCCCGCGACCGATGGTCCAGAGCCTCGACGTCCTCTGTGTGCAGGTGCTGGCCCGGTCCGGCGACGAACGGGTCCGCCGCGCGAAGACCCTCGCCGAGATAGAGGGCATCGACCAGCGGACCGGCGAGCTGGACTACTCGACGAGCTACTCGTGGCAGGCCACCGAGGACCGCTTCGCCGAGCGCAACAGCGAGCTCGTCGACGAGATACGACAGGAGCGGGGGTGGAGCCAGTCCGAACTGCTCCGGGAGATGAACCACCGGAAGCGCTTCCTCCGGTACCTCCACGAGGAGGGCGTCTCCGACTACCGGCGCTTCACGGCGATGGTGAACAAGTACTACGCGGACAAGGACGCGGTGCTGGCCCGCATCGGGCCCGACGTGACGGTCTGACATGGCGCTGAACCCGCTTGGACTGGCCCCGCTGGCCGTCGTCGCCGCCATCCTCGGCGTCGTCGCCCTCGCGTCGGTACACGAGGGGTTCGACCGGCGGCTGACGCGCCTCTCCCGCCGGCTGTTCGGCCGCTACGTGCGGGTGTCGCCGGAGCGTGAGCGCCAGCTCGAGGCGGCCTACATCGGCCAGACGTACCGGGGGTACGCCGCCCGCACCTACCTCTACACCGGGCTGGCCGCCGTCGGCGGGGCCGTCGCCGGGGCCTACACCGTCGGCGGGTTCCTGCTCGCCGTCCCGGCCATCGTCGACCTGCTGATGGGGCTGCCACCGACGATGGTGGCCGCGCTGGGCATCCGCGGGTTCGAACTCGTCCTCTCCTCCACGCAGACGCTGCTCGTGCTCGTCGGGAGCGGCGTCGCCGGGGGCGTCCTGACGGCCGCGCTGACGTACGCCCTCCGGTGGGAGCTCCCGAAGAACACCGCCGAGGTCCGGCGGCGGAACATCGACGAGGGGATGACCCGGACCATCGCGTTCATGTACGCGCTCTCTCGGGGCGGTATCGCGTTCCCGGACGTGATGGCGCTGCTGGCCCGGAACGACGAGATATACGGCGACACGGCGCGGGAGATGGCCGTCGCCTACCGGGAGATGAACGTCTTCGGTCGGGACATGATATCGGCCATCGAACGGATGTCGACACGCACGCCCAGCGACCGGTTCGAGACGTTCGCGGAGAACCTCTCGAGCGTCCTCCAGAGCGGTCAGTCGCTCTCGACGTTCCTGCGGAACCAGTACGAACGCCACCACGAGGAGGCCGCCGAGCGCCAGGCGGACCTCCTGGAGTCGCTCGCCACAATCGCCGAAGCGTACGTCACCATCTTCGTCGCCGGCGTGCTGTTCCTCATCACGATACTGCTCGTCTTCGGTCTCACGACCACCGACACGCTCGGGTTCCTCCAGCTGCTCGCGTATCTCGCCATCCCGCTGGCGAACCTCGGGTTCATGGTGTACCTGAGTCAGACCCTCGACGCCCTCGGTATCGGCGACGACGGGACCACGAGCGTCCTCGACCGGGTGGAGACGGCGACGCTCGGCCGTCCGTCGACCGAGCGGCGGGAGACGCGGCTGGCCGACGGTGGCGTCGTCCCCGGGGCGGAGGCCAACTGGGCCCGGCTCCGGTTCTACGACCGGATACGGTCTGTCCGACGGACGCTCCGGGCTCCGGTCCAGACCCTCCTCTGGAACCCGACCAACGTGCTGTACTTCGCCGTCCCCGTCGCGCTCGTCCTGTTCGCCGTCCGTGCCCCCGCGGCCGTCCAGACCAGCGTCCTCAACGTCCGGTTGCTGGACGACCTCGTGGTGCAGTCCGTGCTGCTCGTCCTCGGCTCGTTCGCCGTCGTTCGGACACTGTATTCCCGGCGAATCCGGCGCATCGAGGACGCGACGCCCGAGCTGCTCGAGCGGCTCGCCAGCCTCAACGAGGCCGGGATGACGTTCGTCGAGAGCGTCCGCAGGGTCCGGGGTAGCGACGTCGGCGTCCTCTCCCCCGAGGTCGACCGAATCTGTGCGGACATACAGATGGGGGCGAACGTCGACGACGCGCTCGTCCGGTTCGGCCGCCGCATCCACACCGTCTCCATCACCCGGGTGGTCACGCTGTTGACGAACGCGATGCGGGCCTCGGGGCAACTCGGGTCCGTTCTGCGTATCGCGGCGACACAGGCCAGAGCGGACCGTCGGCTCCGCAACCGTCGCCGCCAGCAGATGCTCACCTATCTGGTCGTCATCTACGTCTCCTTCTTCGTCTTCCTCGTCATCATCGTCGCGGTGCAGGAGGTGCTGGTCCCGGCGCTCCCGTCGTCGGTGCCGACGCCGCCCTCCGGTAACCGCCTGGGCGTGGGCACCGACCAGTTCGCCCGCCTCGGGAGCATCGACAAGGCCGCCTACACGCTCGTGTTCTTCCACACGGCGCTGATACAGGCCGTCCTGACGGGGTTCATCGGCGGCCAGCTCGGCGAGGGGACGCTCAAGGACGGCGCGAAGCACGCCGCCGTCCTGCTGGGCATCGCCTACCTCGCCTTCGTCCTGCTCTCCTCGCCGGTCGCGTCGCTGACGGTGGCCCAGCCGACGGTGCAGGACGGCGAACTGACGGTCGACTCCGCCTCGCTCTCCTCCGGCGGGTTCGTCGTCGTCCACGCCTACGACGCCGACGGCGAGGTGCTCGGGGTGTCATCGTACCTCGAACCCGGGACCCACCGAGACGTGGCGATACGGCTGGACGACCCGCCCGCCTCCGGCCGGACCGTCGTCCTCGTCGTCCATCAGGACACGAACGACAACGGACTGTTCGACTACGACTTCGGAGCCCCCGGCAGTCGCGACGCCCCGTATCCGGCCCCCGGCCAGCAGGACACGGTCGCCGTCGAAGTCGAACTCCGGTGACGCTGGCTTTACGGTCGCCTGTCGGGTAGGGGTGGCTGATGGAGTTCGCCGTCTTCGCCGACCGCGCCGCCGCCATCGAAGCCGAGAGTGCCGACACCGCCATCACCGAGTCCGTCACCGACCTGCTGGCCGAGGCCGGCGACGACCTCGCGACCCTCGCCCGGTTCGTGCAGGGCCGCGTCTTCCCGGCCCACGAGTCGACCACGCTGGACGTCGGGCCACGCCTCTGCTACGAGGCCATCGCCCGCGCCGCCGGGCAGAACGTGAGCGCCGACGACGTGGAGGCGCGACTCGCCGAGACGGGTGAAATCGGCGACGTGGTCGCGAGCTACGACTTCGGCGGCCAGCAGGGTCTGGCGGCGTTCGGCGGTGGCGGGGCCGACGCGCTCACCGTCGCCGACGTCGACCGGGAACTGACCGAACTCGCCGCCGTCGCCGGCGACGGGAGTCAGGAGACGAAGGTGGACCTGCTCTTCGGCCTGTTCAACCGCTGTGACCCCGAGGAAGCGCGCTATCTCGCTCGGCTCGTCCTCTCGGAGATGCGCATCGGCGTGGGCGACGGGACGGTCCGGGACGCCGTGGCCGCGGCGTTCGACGTGCCGGTCGACGCCGTCGAGCGCGCGCTGCAGGTGTCGAACGACTACGGCCACGTCGCCGAGGTGGCCCGCGACGAGGGCGAGGCGGGTCTCGACGCGATCGACCTCGAGGTCGGCCGCCCGGTGCAGGCGATGCTCGCGCAGGCCGGCACCGTCACCGGTGCGCTGGAGGACTGGGACGAGGTCGCGGTCGAGTGGAAGTACGACGGCGCCCGCGTGCAGGTCCACTACGACGGCGCGGCCGCCCGCCTGTTCTCGCGGAACATGGAGGAGGTGACCGACCCGCTGCCCGAGATCGTCGCCACGGTCGAGGAGGCGCTCGACGCGCCCGCCATCCTCGACGGCGAGGTGGTCGCGGTGGCCGACGACGGCGCGCCGCTCCCGTTCCAGGAGGTGCTCCGACGGTTCCGCCGGAAACACGACGTCGCCGCCGCCCGCGAGGACGTCACGGTCCGCCTCCACCTGTTCGACTGCCTGCACGCCGGCGGCGAGGACCTGCTCGACGCGTCGCTCCGGGAGCGACACGACCGCCTCGCGAGCCTGTTCGACGGCGAGGTCGTCTCGGACCTGTGGCTCTCGACTACCGCCGAGGATATCGGGGCGCTAGAGGCCGACGCGCTCGAGGCGGGCCACGAGGGCATCATGCTGAAAGACCCCGAGTCGGCCTACACCCCGGGCAAGCGCGGGCAGCGTTGGCGAAAGCGGAAACCCGACGTGGAGACGCTCGACTGCGTGGTGACGGGGGCGGAGTGGGGCGAGGGCCGCCGGGCGAACGTCCTCGGGACATTCGAACTGTCGGTGCGGACCGACGACGGCTACGCGCAGGTCGGCAACGTCGCCACCGGCATCACCGACGCGGAACTCGACGCGGTGACCGACCGCCTCGAGCCGCACGTCACCGCCGAGACGGGCCGACGCGTCGCCATCGCTCCAGAGGTCGTCTTCGAGGTCGGGTACGAGGAGATACAGACGTCGACGACGTACGACTCCGGGTACGCCCTCCGTTTCCCGCGTTTTCTGGCGGTTCGCGAGGACAAGACGCCGGCCGACGCCGACTCGCTCTCGCGGGTCGAACGCCTCGCGGACGGCGACTGACGGGCGTCCCGCCCGGCGCTGACCGACAGTCGTATCCCACCGGTGGCGCTATCCCGGCACATGACCATCCGACACGACGGCATCACGGCCGACTGGCTCGGCTACGCCACGCTCAGACTCGAAGGCGACGACACCGTCGTCTACCTCGACCCCGGCCGGTACGGCGTCCTCACCGGCGAGTGGGAACCCGACACACCGGGCGTCGGCCACCCCGAGACGAGGGACTACGCGCCGCAGGACGGCGACGTCGTCTGCGTCACGCATATCCACCACTACGACCCGGACGGCATCCGTCGGGTCGCGGCCGAGGACGCCACCGTCGTCGCGTTCGAGGGCATCAACGTCCACGCCAGCGACCGGGACCTCGACCGTCTCGCCGACCTCGACTACGAGGTCCGGAAGGTGGGCATGGAGGACGAACTGCTGGTCGACGGCGTCCCCATCTGGACGATGCCGGCGTACAACCGCGAGGACGGGCCGAACGTCGGCCCCGACGGGGAACCGTTCCACCCGCGAGGCATCGGCTGTGGCTTCCTGCTCGCAGTCGACGACACCCGGGTGTTCTGGCCGGGCGACTCGGACGTGCTCCCGGGCCACGCCGAACTCGACGTCTCCCTGTTCGTCCCCTCCATCTCACAGAGCTTCACGATGGACCGCCACGCGGCGGCCGACCTGGCCGAGGCGATGGACCCGGACCTCGTCCTCCCGATACACTACAACACGTTCGCGGCGCTGGAGGCCGACGACGAGGCGTTCGCCGCCGACGTCGCCAGCCGGCGGGTGCCGGTCGTGCTGGACCGGGACTGAGACGGTCGCCGCTCGGCCTCCGAGTCGGGCCGCCGCCGCTCAGAGAATCTCCATCTCGGTCAACCGCTCGGGCAGGTATGTGTCGGTGACGAAGTCAAGCCCGCGCGAGGCGAGTGCCTGCTGTTCTGCCTTCTTCCCGATGTCGAGTTGGAGTTCTATCTGCTCGCGCCAGAAGTCCGTCTGGAACCGCGGGTCCTCCAGTTCGGACTCCAGCGCGTTGATGTCCGAGTCGCTCAGTGGGTCCGTCGGCAGGTCGTACTCCACGATGTCGGCCGGCCGGATGCCGACGAACTGCGCCGCTGGCGTCGCCAGGTACTCCGAGAGGTGCGCGGACTTGATAGAGCCGTAGGCGACGGAGCCGTAGATGCGGTACGACCACGGGTCACCGTCGGTGAACACCACGACCGGCAGGTCGAGTTCGTCGTGGAGTCGCTTGGTGATACGGCGGGTCGCCCGGGCGGGCTGGCCCTTGAGGTGGACGACGATGACGTTGTACTCCTCGTCGAAGCCGTTCTCGACGAGTCGGTCGCGCATCCCACCGGTCTCCACGCAGAGGACGAAGTCGGCGTCGTTCTCCAGGAACTCGATGGTGTCGGGGTTGTTCGGGATCTGGTAGCCGCCCTCGCCGACGTCCTTCTGGCAGTGAATCTCGCGTTCGCCCCGGCGGGTCTGCTCGCGGAGTTTCAGCGGGCCCATGATGGTCGCGCCGGACTCCTCGGGGCGCATGTGGAAGTCCTCGCGGGTGACCTCGGAGACGATTTCTAAGTCCTCCACGAGGTCGTTCGACTCGTCCTGACTGTTGAACTGGGCCGCCTCGAGGTCCCACGACTCCGAGAGGTAGTACAGTTCACGCAGGGTCGACGAGCGGTCCTCCTCTAACTGCTGGGCGAGGAAGTCGATGGTGTAGGTCGCCTTCAGGAGCTTTTCGGCCCCCGAGACGGTCTTGGCCGACCGCGTGGACGTGCGGTCGCCGTACACCCAGACGTCCTTGTCCTCGTCGTACTCGATGTTGGACTTCGTCCGGGTGGGAATCGTCATCGTCGGGACGTCCCCCTCGGCGAACTGGTCGTAGAACTCCGCCGCGAGGTCGATGAGCTTCTCGCGGGCCTCCTCGCTGTCTGGTGTGGTGCTCTCTGAACTCATGTTAGGCGTCCACCGTCAGTTTCTCGTCCTCGACACCGTCGACGGAGACGGTGAACTCGGCGTCGTCTGCCACGCTGTACTCCAGCACCGCGCGCTCGCCGGCCGCCACCGTCGGCGACCACTTCACGAACCACTCGCCGTCCATCTCGACCACAGTCGCCCCGTTGGTGTCCTGCGGTTCGGCGGTGACGATGTCGGTCAGGTCGACGTCGGCGTTCGTGTCGTCGTTGTTCTCGACGGCGAGGCGGACGGTCCCGCCCTCGACCTCTCGCTCGACGAGGACGTTGTTCATGATTCGGGCCAGCGAGTCGTCGATGTGCAGTTCGTCGCTGCCGGTGACCTCGGTCAGCTTCTCGGCCATCTCCGGCAGGATGGTCGCGAGTTTGTCCTGCTTCTCGCGGCGCTGCTGGAGCGACCGGCGCTTGTTGAGGTAGCTCTTGAGTTCGCGGGCCGCCTCCCGGATGGCGAGCTCTATCTCGTCTTCCATCTCGGGGACGTTCGCGATGGCGTCCTTCGACTCGCTCGTGAACGGGACGTTCGTCGAGGCGACGTGGACCATGATGACCGCCGGCCCGTTCGGGATGCCCGACCCACCGGGCTGGTCGAGGTTGTAGTTGCGCCAGTTGATGGTCTTCACGACGTCGGTCGTCGCACAGGCCCCGCGCTGGTAGACCAGCGGCACCCGGTTGGCGAAGCGCATCACGTCGACGCTGCCCTCGGCGGGGAGGTCGCCGCCGTAGGCGATGCCCGCCTCGACGATGAACGGGTCGCCGCCGTGGACCGACGCGTCCCGCGTCGAGGCCGCGTAGAAGTCCGCGTCGAACTCCTTGCGCAGGCCCTCCTCGACGAGGTCGGCCCCGATGGGGGCCAGACAGTCCGTCGGCGGCGCGATGATGTCCGTCTCCCGCATCGCGTCCAGCAGTCGGCTGGCGGTGTCCCGGTCGTCGGCCACCGCCGAGACGTTCGGCGGGTCGTCCGGAACCGGGACGGCCGCGCCCCACAGTTCGTCCACGACGTTCTCGCGGGCCGTCTCGCCGAAGGTGGCGTCGTCGTGCTCCTCGGTCATGTCGGCCGCTCGGTCGACGTAGCGCCGGAACTCGTCCCGCGTCAGTCGGTGGGGTCCGTCGCCGTCGAACTTCTCTGCCAGTCTGCTCGCGAGGCCCTCGACGGCCGCGTCGTCCTTCCGGACCGTCGTCGCCGCGTCGACCAGTTCGTAGAGGTCGCTCGAGCGCTCGGCGGTGACGCAGTGCCACGCCGCCTCGACCGCGTTCTCCCGGACCGTCGACCCGAACGTCGTGTCGTGGTCGCTTTCCACCGTCGCGGCCGCGTCGGCCACGATGGCCTCTATCTCGTGATGGGCGACCCGGTCTCGGCCGTGGATGGCGTCGCTCACGGCGGCGGCGAACTCGGCCGTCGCGGTGGCGTCCTTGTTGGCGACGGCGTCCTCGACGGCCGTCTCGACGTCGACGTCCTCGTGTGTCTGGGGCGGTTTCCACGCCATCCCGCGGCCGAAGTGCCGGTCGTTGAAGTTCGCGATGATGCTGTCGGCGGTCTTCCCGCCCACGCGGGTGAACTCCTCCTGGACGAAGCCGGAGATAGAGTAGGAGTCGGTGGCTTCGAGCATCTTCAGGAGCGTCCCGAGTTCGACGCCGTGGGGGTGCGGGCGAATCTCCTCGGTCTCGTCGGGGAGCTGTGCGCCCTCGACGCGTTCGAACTTCAGCGGTTCGTCGAGACCGGGTTCGTCGAACTCGATGCGGGCGTGGGGGTTGACGACGGCCGTGTCCTGGATGTAGTCGTGGAGGCTGCTCCGTGCGCGCATGTTGGCCTCCATCTCCAGTTCGATGCGAGTGCCGTGGGGGCGCTCCCACGAGGTCGACTCGTCGACGCTGATCTCCGGTTCGTTGGTGTCGGTGTCGACGATGAGTTCGAAGTACTGGGCGTCGGCCTGCCCCTTCGGCCGGGAGGTGATCTTCGCGGGCTTCCCGGAGGTGAGCTGAGAGTAGAGAACGGCGGCGGAGATACCGATTCCCTGCTGGCCGCGGTTCTGCTCGCGCGCGTGGAACCGGGAGCCGTACAGGAGCTTCCCGAAGATCTTCGGCAACTGCTCTTTCGTGATGCCGGGGCCGTTGTCCTCGACGACGAGCCGGTAGTAGTCACCGGCCTCCTGTATCTCGACGTAGATGTCGGGCTTGATGCCGGCCTCCTCGCAGGCGTCGAGCGCGTTGTCCACCGCCTCCTTGACGGCGGTGACGAGCGCCCGGGCCTCCGAGTCGAACCCCAGCATGTGCTTGTTCTTCTCGAAGAACTCGGCGATGGAGATGGCCCGCTGTGATTCGGCCAACTCCTCGGCGATGCCCTCGCCTTCCCCGAGTCGCGACTGATACGAGGTCATGTCGTGCGGTAGGTACCGCCGTCGGGGTTAAAAGGTAATCGCCACCACAGTGAAAGTGAAGGGGCGCAGATGTGGCGACGGAGGGGTCGGTAAGCCCTGATTAAATAGCTTTCGGCCGCCGCGCACACGCGCGTGCGGGAGTTTTATGAAGCGCGCCCTGCTAGGGGGAATCAATTCCTATGTCAGGAGAGTCTGATGAGTACGGCGCAAAGTCTATCCAGACCTTAGAAGGGCTGGAGGCCGTGCGGAAACGGCCTGCGATGTACATCGGGTCCACGGACGCCCGTGGTCTCCACCATCTCGTCTACGAAGTCGTCGACAACGCCATCGACGAGGCCCTCGCGGGCTACTGTGACAACATCGAGGTGACGATACACGACGACGGCTCCGTCTCCGTCAGCGACGACGGGCGCGGCATCCCCGTCGACGAACACGAGGAGCACGGTCGCCCCGCCGTCGAGGTCGTCATGACCATCCTCCACGCGGGCGGGAAGTTCGACAACAAGTCCTACCAGGTCTCCGGCGGCCTCCACGGCGTCGGCGTGAGCGTGGTCAACGCTCTCTCGAAGTGGCTGGAGGTCGACGTCAAGCGCGACGGGGCCCTGTGGCGCCAGCGCTTCGACCACGGCGAACCCGAGTACGAACTCGAGCGCATCCGCGACCTCGAACCCGACGAGGAGACGGGCACCACGGTCCGGTTCTGGCCCGACGACGACATCTTCGAGACGGGCGAGTTCACCTTCTCGACGCTCGAGTCCCGGCTGCGCGAACTCGCCTTCCTCAACTCCGGCGTCGCCATCACCATCGCCGACGAACGCGACGGCAAGACGGAGACGTTCGAGTACGAGGGCGGTATCAGGGAGTTCGTCGAGTTCCTCAACGAGACGAAAGACCCCCTCCACGACGACGTCGTCTACTTCGAGGACGAGGAGGAGATAGCCGACGGCGTCGTGCAGGTCGAGATCGCCATGCAGGGGACCGCGGACCTGCAAGGGTCGATCCACGCCTTCGCGAACAACATCAACACGCGCGAGGGCGGGAGCCACCTCACCGGGTTCAAGACCTCGCTCACACGCGTCGTCAACGACTACGCGACGGAAAACAACCTCCTGAAGGACTTGGACGACACGCTGAAGGGCGACGACATCCGCGAGGGATTGACGGCGGTCATCTCCGTCAAACACCCCGACCCGCAGTTCGAGGGCCAGACGAAGACGAAGCTCGGCAACAGCGAGGTCCGCGGCATCGTCGAGTCGGCCATGCACGACGGCCTCTCGACCTTCTTCGAGGAGAACCCCGACACCGCCGAGGCCATCATCGGCAAGGCCGTCGAGGCGGCGAAGGCCCGGAAGGCCGCGAAGAAGGCCGAGGAGCTCACGCGCCGGAAGTCGGCGCTGGACTCGACGGCCCTGCCGGGCAAACTCGCCGACTGCCAGACCCGCGACCCTGAGGAGGCCGAACTGTTCGTCGTGGAGGGCGACTCCGCCGGCGGCAGCGCCAAACAGGGCCGGAACCCCGAGTTCCAGGCCATCCTCCCCATCAAGGGGAAGATTCTGAACGTCGAGAAACACCGGCTGGACCGCATCCTCGAGAACGACGAGATACGGAACCTCATCACCGCTCTCGGCACCGGCATCGGCGACGAGTTCGACATCGAGGACCTGCGCTACGAGAAGATTATCATGATGACGGACGCCGACGTCGACGGCGCCCACATCCGCACCCTCCTGCTGACGCTGCTCTACCGGCACATGAAGCCGCTCATCGAGGCCGGCTACGTCTACGCCTCACAGCCCCCGCTGTACCGCATCCGCTACCGGGGTGAGACGTACGACGCGATGACCGAGGAAGAGCGGGACCGCATCGTCGAGGAGCAGTGCGACGGCAACCCGACGCAGGTCCAGCGGTTCAAGGGCCTCGGGGAGATGAACCCCGAACAGCTCTGGGAGACCACCATGGACCCCGAGAACCGGATTCTCAAACAGATAACTATCGAGGACGCGGCGGCCGCCGACCGGATGTTCAACATCCTGATGGGCGACGCCGTCGAACCGCGGAAGGAGTTCATCAAGGAGCACTCGCCCGAAGCGGAGTGGGTCGACATATGAGTTCAGACGTCTCCGACGACGCCAACGCGCCGGCAGAGCAGATCAAGCACGTCCGCATCGAGGACGAGATGGAGCAGTCCTACATCGACTACGCGATGTCGGTCATCGCGGGTCGGGCGCTCCCGGACGTCCGCGACGGCCTGAAACCCGTCCACCGCCGCATCCTCTACGCGATGCACGAGATGGGCGTCTCCTCTGGCTCGAGCCACCGGAAGTCCTCCTCCATCGTCGGCGAGACGATGGGTGACTACCACCCCCACGGCGACAGCGCCATCTACGACACGCTGGTCCGGATGGCACAGGACTTCTCGATGCGGTACCCCCTCGTCGACGGGCAGGGGAACTTCGGGTCGATGGACGGCGACCCGCCCGCGGCGATGCGGTACACGGAGGCCCGGATGGCCCCCATCGCCGAGGAACTCCTGGAAGACATCGAGAAGGACACCGTCGACTTCTCCAGCAACTACGACGACCGCCTCCAGGAACCGGACGTCCTCCCGTCGAAGGTCCCGAGCCTGCTGCTGAACGGCTCCTCGGGCATCGCCGTCGGGATGTCGACGAACATCCCGCCGCACAACCTCGGCGAGCTCGTCGACGCGACGGTCCACCTCATCGACAACCCCGACTGCACGGTCGAGGACCTGATGGAACACGTCAAGGGACCGGACTTCCCGACCGGCGGCAACATCGTCGGCCGCGACGCCATCTACTCGGCGTACACGACGGGTCGGGGTCGCCTGCGCGTTCGCGCTGAGTACGAGGTCGACCGCGAGAACGGCCGTATCGTCATCAGCGAACTCCCCTATCAGGAGAACAAGGCCCGCGTCGTCGAGCGCATCGCCGACGACGTCAACGAGGGGAAGATAGAGGGCATCTCGGACCTGCGCGACGAATCGGACCGCAACGGCGTCCGTATCGTGGTCGAACTCAAGCGCGGCGCGAACGTCGACGTGGTCGAGAACCGACTGCTCGACCATCACCTCGAGTCCACCTTCGGCGTCATCAACCTCTCGCTGGTCGACGGCCAACCGCAGGTCCTCTCGCTGAAGGAGAGCTTGCAACACTACGTCGAGCACCGCCGCGAGGTCGTCCGCCGGCGCTCCGAACACGACCTCGCCGAGGCCGAGGACCGCGCACACATCCTCGAGGGCCGCCTGAAGGCCCTCGAGAACGTCGAGGACGTGGTCGAACTCATCCGCAACAGCGAGGACCGGGACGCCGCCCGGTCTGGCCTGCAGGAGTCGTTCGACTTCTCGGCGGACCAGGCCGCCCACATCGTCCGGATGCAGCTCGGGTCGCTCACCTCGATGGAGTCGGCCGAGATAGAGTCGGAGTACGAGGACGTACAGGACACCATCGAGTACCTCGAGGCCGTCCTCGACAGTCGGGCGAAACTCGACGGCGTCATCAAGGACGAACTCCGCGAGGTCAAAGAGGAGTACGACGACGACCGGCGGACCAGCATCATCGAGGACGAGGGGCAGGTCACCCACGAGGACCTCATCCCGGAGGAAGACTGCGTAGTCGTCGTCACCGAGGACGACTACATCAAGCGGATGCCCGTCGAGCAGTTCGACCCGCAGAACCGCGGCGGGAAGGGCATCATCGGCGCCGACCCCAAGGAGGGCGACCGCGTCTCGAAGGTCTTCAGAGCGAACAGTCACGACTACCTGCTCTGTTTCACCAACCAGGGGCAGGTCTACCGCCTGAAGACCTACGAGGTGCCCGAGATGTCCCGCACCGCCCGCGGGAAGTCGGCCATCAACCTCCTCTCGCTGGACGACGGCGAGGAGATAACCGCCGTCGTCTCCACCGACGAGTTCGAGGCCGACGAGTGCATCACGATGGTCACCCGGCAGGGCTACGTCAAGCGGACCGGCTGTGACAACTTCGAGAACATCCTCTCGACGGGTATCCGGGCCGCCAAACTGGAAGACGGCGACGAACTCGTCGACGTGGACGTCACCGACGGCACCGGCGACCTCGTCATCGCGACCGAACAGGGGATGACCATCCGCTTCGACGAGAACGAGGTCAGCGAGATGGGGCGGTCGGCCCGCGGCGTCCACGGCATCAAACTGCAGGACGGCGACCGCGTCGCAGCGATGGTCGCGACCAGCGACGACGACGACCGGTCGCTCCTGACCGTCACGAAGAACGGCTACGGGAAGCGCACCGCGCTCTCGGAGTACCGTCCGCAGTCCCGCTACGGACAGGGCCTCATCGACATCAAGACCGACGACCGCAACGGCCCGGTGTCGACCGCGAAGGCGGTCCGCGACGACGACCACCTCGTCATCATGTCCGAGGACGGCCAGATCATGCGCATCCGCGCCGGCGACGTCTCGCAGGTCGGCCGGAACACGAAGGGCGTCACCATCATGGACGTCGAGGGCGACGACCGGGTCGCGAGCGTGACCGTCGTCCCCGCGGCGACCGACGAGACGTAACTCGCGAGCGGGTCGGTCGTCTTCGACCCCTACACTGACGGCGAGCGCCCGCGAACGAGGCTTATGCGACACCAGTCGACCCCGGATTCGGAGGGACCGCCGTGACGACGCCCGCCGTCGTCGCACACCGCGGGTTCGCCGGGCAGTATCCGGAGAACACCGTCGCTGCAGCGAGCGCGGCCGCGGCCGACGGCGCGGACGCCGTCGAGATAGACGTGCAGGCCACCGCCGACGGCGACGTGGTGGTGTTCCACGACAGGCGACTCGACGGCCGGGGGGAGAGCCGCGGTATCACCGACGGGACCGGCGTCGTCTGGCGACAGTCGACGGCGACCGTGACCGGAGCGCGGGTCCTCGGGACGGACGAACAGGTCCCGACGCTGGAGGCCGTGCTGAGCGCCGTCCCAGCGCACCTCACCGTCAACGTCGAACTGAAGAACCCCGGGAGCGACGCCACCCGGCCGGCGACGGCGCTCGACGCCGAAGCGAGAGAACGGGCGACCGAGCGGTGGGCACCGTTCGTCGAGTCCGTCGTCGGCGTCGCCGACCGGTTCGAGACCGACGTCGTCTACTCGTCGTTCTACGAGGGGGCCGTCTCCGCACTGCGGACGCGGGCCCCCGACGCGCCCGTCGGCGTCCTCGTCGGCCCGGACAGCGTCGCCGCTGGCTGTACGGTCGCTCGGCGGTACGATGTCGACGCGGTCAACCTCCCGCTCTCGGCCGTCGACGGTGCGAGCGGCGACCGACTGGCGAGCGTCGCCGCCGACCTCGACGCGTCCCGGAACGTCTGGACCGTCGAGGACTGGCAGGACGCTCGCCGAGCAGTCGACAGCGGTGCCGACGGCATCATCGCGGACTACGCCGGTCTCGACGGCTACGTCGGTCCCTAGAGGACGACCTTACCGAAGGCGCTCGCGGCCAGTTCGCAGGCGAGTTCCGCCGTCCGGTTGTGGTCGTCGAGGATGGGGTTCACCTCGACCAGTTCCATCGAGCGGATCGCCTCGCGCCGTTCGGCGACGTACTCCATCGCGACGTGGGCCTCCCGGTAGGAGACGCCGCCCCGGACCGGGGTCCCGACCCCGGGCGCCTCCGTCGGGTCCAGCCAGTCGAGGTCCAGCGAGACGTGGATGGCGTCGGTGCCGTCGGTGGCGATGTCCAGCGCCTCCGCCACCACCGACGGGACGCTCCGCGCGTCGATGTCCGACATCGTGTAGGCCGTCACGTCGCTCTCGTTGATGAGGTCTCGCTCCTCGCTGTCGACGTCCCGGAGCCCGACCAACACGACGTTCTCCTCGCTGACTGCGGGGGTGTGGGCCCAGGGCTCGTCGGCGAGCGACCCCTTGCCGAGGATAGCGGCCAGCGACATCCCGTGGATGTTCCCGCTCGGCGTCGTCTGCGGGGTGTTGAAGTCGCCGTGCGCGTCGAACCAGACGACGCCCAGCGACTCGTCGGGGTCGGCGGCGCCGGCGACGGTGCCGATGGCGATGGAGTGGTCACCGCCGAGGACGAGCGGGAACTCCCCGTCGTCGAGTGTGGCCCGGACGGCGGTCTCGACGTCCTGACACACCTCGCCCGTCTCCCGCCGGAACTTCGCCCGCCCGCCGCTCGGTTGGTCGGCGTCGGGGTCCCGCTCCTCCGCCCGGGGCACCGCGAGGTCGCCCCCGTCGACGCAGGTCATCCCGAGGGCCTCCAGCTGGTCTGCGAGCCCGCCGTATCGTATCGCCGAGGGCCCCATGTCGACGCCCCGGCGGTCCGCGCCGAGGTCCATCGGGACCCCCAGTACCCGAACTGTCCTGTCCATACCGACCGTTGTCCGTCCAGCGGCTAAAGAACGGGGGCACCAGTTAAGTTACCGCCACGGCAATCCCCGGTAATCGAGGGGGCACGACGAGAGCGCCGCCGCCGGCGCGTCACTCCGAGTCGCCCCTGATGGACCTGCTCGCCCGGCCACCGGAATCGGTGTCGGGACACACCTATCGGGGCCTCCAACAGGGTGGCGTGGTGGCGCTTTTATTCTTTCCAGTCGGAAGGCAAAACTCGGCGACGAGAGCCCGGAACGACGTGGAGCACCGTCGCTTTTAAGAACGGCTGTACCGAACGACCTACTATGTCTTCAATCGAGCTGACACCCAGTCAGAAGAACATTCTGCAGGAACTCGTAAACCTGTACCGGGAGAGCGAGACTGCAGTGAAAGGCGAAGATATCGCCGAGAAGGTCGACCGCAACCCAGGCACCATCCGCAACCAGATGCAGAGCCTGAAGGCCCTGCAGCTGGTCGAGGGCGTCCCGGGGCCGAAGGGCGGTTACAAGCCGACGGCGACGGCCTATGACGCGCTCCAGATCCAGGACATGGACCAGGCGGCGGAGGTCCCCCTGCGGCACAACGGCGAGCTCGTCGAACACGCGAACGTCGAGGAGATAGACCTCACGAGCGTCCACCACCCCGAGGAGTGCCGCGCCGAGATCCAGCTCCAGGGGTCGCTCTCGGAGTTCCACGAGGGCGACTCGGTCACCGTCGGACCGACGCCGCTCTCGAAGCTCCAGATCATCGGGACCCTCGAGGGGAAAGACGACACGAACAACAAGCTCATCCTCGCTATCGACGACATGCGCGCGCCCGCCGGCGAGCCCGAACACTGACTCCGCCGCCGGGTCTCTTCTCTGTCTCCTCTGCCTGCTCGCGCCGTTCGAACCCCCGGTAACGGTCCGGTTCCCGCGCCGGCGTCGCCGACGATTAATTATCCAGTTACTGCCATCTCTGACGGCGATTTCGTAGCCTTTGTATCACCTGCCCCCCGAGTCGCCTCTATGAGTGACAAGGTCGTCGTACTCGGTGCGGGGTATGCCGGTGCTGGCGCCATCAAGAGCCTCGAAGACGAACTGAACGGTGAAGCCGACGTCACGTGGATATCCGACACGGACTACCACCTCGTCCTCCACGAGTCCCATCGCTGCATCCGGGACCCGTCGGTCCAGGAGAAGGTCGCCATCCCCGTCCACGAGATCAAACAGCCGACGACGGAGTTCGTCCAGGATACGGTCGTCGACATCGACACCGAGGACCGTCTCGTCGAGCTCGAGTCCGGTGACGACGTCGCGTACGACTACCTCCTCGTCGGGCTCGGCTCCCAGACGGCCTTCTTCGGCATCGAGGGCCTCGAGGAACACGCCCACACGCTGAAGAGCCTCGACGACGCGCTGGGCATCCACGACGCGGTCCAGACGGCGGCCCGCGAGGCCTCCCAGAGCGACCCGGCGCAGGTCATCGTCGGCGGTGCCGGCCTCTCCGGCATCCAGACGGCCGGCGAGATCGCGGAGTTCCGCGACAACCACCGCGCGCCTATCGACATCCACCTCGTCGAGGGCCTCGACGAGATATTCCCGGGCAACGACCCCGAACTGCAGGGCGCCCTGCGCAAGCGGCTGGAGGACGCCGACGTGAACATCCTCACCGGCGACTTCATCGGTGAGGTCGACGAGGAGACGGTGTACATCGGCGACGACGAGGAGCTCGACTACGACGTGCTCATCTGGACCGGCGGCATCACCGGCCGGGACTGCGTGCGCGACGTCGACCTGGAGAAGGACGAGCGCAACCACCGCATCCACTCCGAGGGCGACTTCCAGACCGAGGACGAGCGCGTCTTCGCCATCGGCGACTGCGCCCTCATCGACCAGCCCGGCGAACAGCCGGCCCCGCCGACGGCACAGGCCGCCTGGCAGGCCGCCGAAGTCGCCGGCGAGAACCTCGCCCGCTCGGTCCGCGGCCAGCCCCTGAAGACGTGGACCCACAAGGACAAGGGGACGGTCATCTCTGTCGGCGAGGAGGCCGTCGCCCACGACGTGATGGGCATGCCCATCGACACGTTCGGCGGCTTCCCGGCGAAGGTACTGAAGAAGGGCATCGCCGCCCGCTGGATAGCCGACGTCACCGGCATCGGTCGCGCCGCGAAGGCGTGGCCGGACATGTAGACGTACCTTTTTACTTCGGGGGGTTTCCTCGCGCCCTTCGGTCGCTGCGGGAACCCCCACTCGCAAAAATCTACGCTAAAAGATACCTCACGCTCGCTTTGCTCGCCTGAAGCGAACCCGCGACGGAGGCGCGGGACGCTCGACTCGGCAGCCTGCCTTCCCCCGTCGTCGCGGCACGGAGGCCGCTCCCGGCCGTCACTGGGAATTCAGTCTGCCACGGCCCAGAACCCGAGCGTTCGTGGCACCTTCGCTTGGAGTTCCGGCGACGTACTGCCGCCGGGGTCTTCGTCGTAGTCGTCCGGGTCGTCGCTTCGCGGGACCTCGTACACTTCTTTCACGGTGAATCCCGCGTCGACGAGCGCACCGTGGAGGTCACCGACCGTCCGGTCGAACACGACGATGTCGTCGTGGAGTACGTCGTCGTGCTTGTCGCGGCGGGGACCGGTGACGTGGTAGCTCCGTTCGAGGGCCAGCGTCTCGGGGTCGAACAGTTCGTGAAACGGGTGTGGCACGTCGAAGGTGAGAACGCCTCCGTCACGGAGCAGACGGTGTGCCTCTGTGAGCGCTGCGTCGATGTCTTCGACCATGAAGTAGACGAATCCCGAGTACGCTACGTCGAACGCGTCGTCGGCGAGCGGCACGTCCGTCACGTCGCCTGTGACGAACCGGGCGTCGACGCCGTACAGGTTCCGGAGGCGAACCGCGTGCCGGAGTTGCTCGACGGAGAAGTCGACACCGACGGCCGTCTCGACGCCGTCGCGGGCGGCCCCGACCGTCCCCTGTCCACCGCCACAGCCCAGTTCGACGAACGCCGTGTTCTCGCGGGCGGGCAGCTGGTCTGCCTGCCAGTCCGCCATCGACTCGGGGTCGGGCAACGGCGAGTACACCGGTGGAAGCCCACCCTCGGCAGTCGCCGCGTTCCACAGCGCCTGATGGTCGTCACTCCACGCGTCCCACAGTCTCCGGTTCTCCCGATTAGTATCCCCCATACGGGTCGTTCCAGCGGGCCGGAAGATGAGTGTTCGGGTAGTGTGCGAACGCGTGATGGCGGGGCTACCGCTCGATAGAAAGGCCGGCGTGCCACCCGTCGGCGCCCGCGTCGTCGACAGCCTCGTCCATCCGCTCGAGGTAGGTCACCGCGAGGCTGGCGCACTTCGTCGCCTTCCGCTCGCCTTCCGTCCGGAACTCCCCAGTCTCGCGGTTGGCGTAGACCGTACAGACCGCGCCGGCGCGGAGCCCGTAGATGCCGGCGAGCGTGAGGATGCTGGCGGCCTCCATCTCGAAGTTGACGACGCCGGCCTGCCGGAGTTCGTCTATCTTGGCGTCGCTGTCGCGGGCCTCGAACCCGCCGAACCCCGGTCGCGACTGGCCGGCGTAGAAGCTGTCGGTCGAGCAGGTGACGCCGAGGTGGTAGTCGTAGCCCAGCTCCTCGGCGGCGGCTACCAGCGCCGAGACGACGCGGTGGTCGGCCGTCGCCGGGTAGTCCTCCCGGACGTACTCCTTGCTCGTCCCCTCCTGCCGGACCGCACCGGTCGTGATGACCAGGTCGCCGACGCTGGCCTCCGGTTGGATGCTCCCGCAGGACCCCACTCGTAGCAGCGTGTCGACGCCGACGCGGGCCAGTTCCTCGACGGCGATGGCCGCCGACGGCGACCCGATGCCGGTCGAGGTGACGGAGATGGGCGTCCCGTCGTGTGTCCCGGT
Organism: Haloarcula sp. MBLA0163; assembly: GCF_055632435.1. Taxonomy (NCBI): domain Archaea; kingdom Methanobacteriati; phylum Methanobacteriota; class Halobacteria; order Halobacteriales; family Haloarculaceae; genus Haloarcula; species Haloarcula sp. MBLA0163. The sequence continues at coordinate 1,668,774 of NZ_CM145745.1, read as the reverse complement.
CGCCGTCCGGTACTCCCTGTGTTCGCCCGTCACCTCGTAGTCGTCCCAGTCGGCGACCACCTTCTCGACCCGCTCGGGGTTCCCCGGCAGGAGGACGGTGTCGGCCACGTCCTCGGGCCCGACGACGAGGTGGTACTGTTCCTCGTCGTTCGGGTCCTCGCTGTCGCCCGTCATCTATCGAGGTGCCCGGGCGTGATCGTCGTCGGGAGCAGTTCGCCCAGCGTGAACTCCCCGCCGTCCTCGCCGTCGGTGTAGATGGGGAAGTCGTCGTCACAGAACTCCGCGAGCGTCTGTCGACACATCCCGCAGGGGGTCACGCCGTCGCGCTTGTCAGAGGAGACGGCGAGACGGGCGAACTCGCGGTGGCCGTCCCTGACCGCCGACCCGATCGCCACCTCCTCGGCGTGGAGGCTGTTGCTGTAGTTCGCGTTCTCGATGTTGCACCCGGTGTAGACGGTGCCGTCGGCCGTCTCGATGGCGGCGCCGACGCGGTACTCCGAGTACGGGGCGTAGGAAGCCGCGACGGCCTCCCGTGCCGCGTCCATCAGGTCGTCCATACCGACGGGTCGGGCGGCCGCGGCAAATAGGCACCGACGACGGCGTCACCCGTCGCCGGCGGAATCGACGGCCGACGCGACGACGGCCCGGACCTCGTCGACGAGCGCCTCGACGTCGTCGCTCTCTGCGTACACCCGCACGTACGGTTCGGTGCCGCTGGGGCGGACGAGGGTCCACGAGTCGTCGGGGAAGGTGAGGCGCACGCCGTACTCCGTCGACACCTCGGCGTCGGGGAAGGCCTCGGGGAGCGTCTCGCCGACCGTCGCCATCGCATCGGCCTTTCGGTCGTCGGGACACTCGACGCTGACCTTCCGGTACGGGCGCTCGGTGACGGCCGCTCGGCGCTCCGGGAGGCCCTCAGCGGCGAACAGCCGCGTGAGGACGGCCGCGCTCGCGACGCCGTCTATCCACCCGCTGAACGCCGTGTGGACGTGCTTCCACGGTTCCGCCGCGAAGACCACCGCCGTCTCCTCGCCGCCGGCCGTTCGCTCACGGGCGATACCCTCGTGGAGCGCGCCCAGGTGGATTCGCTCGACGCGACCGCCCGCCGCTGTGACGCGCTCGTCGATGCGACCCGAGGCGTTCGGCGTGGTGACCACGACGGGGTCCCCGGCGTCCGAGGCGCGCGTGTAGTGTTCGGCCAGCATCGCGAGCACGGTGTCCTCGTGGACCACCGCGCCGTCGCCGTCGACGACGACGATGCGGTCGGCGTCGCCGTCGTGTCCGAACCCGAACGCCGCGTCCGACGCGGCGACGAACGAGCGGAACTTCGCGAGGGACTCCGGCGTCGGTTTGCTCTCTCGACCGGGGAAGTAGCCGTCGACGTTGGCCTCCGTGGCGACGACACCGGCCCCGAGGTCACGGAGCACCTGCGGCGTCGCGACGCCCGCCATCCCGTTGCCACAGTCCACCGCGACGGTCACATCACCGGGGTCGGCCCCGAAGCCGCGTGCGTACTCGGCGACGGCGGCCCGGTACGGCGGCAGTACGTCGGCCGCTCCCGACCGGCCCCACTCGCCCCACTGGGCGGCCGCCGCGTCCGCCTCGACGCGTCGCTCGATGGTCGCCTCAGCCTCACCGTCGTACTCTTCCCCGTCGTCGAACAGTTTGATACCGTTGTCGGTCGGCGGGTTGTGACTCGCGGTGACCATCGCACCCCGTCGGTCCCGCGACGCGTAGGCCAGCGCCGGGGTCGGGACCGCGCCGATGCGGACCACGTCCGTGCCGGCACTCTCCAGCCCCGCGGCGAGCGCGTCGGCCAGCGCCGGCGAGCTCACCCGTCCGTCGTGGCCCAGCGCGAACTCGTCGGCGTCTCGGCCCGCTGCCCGGCCCACCGCGAGGGCGAGTTCGGGCGTCACTCGCTCGACGACGTCCCCTCGGATTCCGGCGGTCCCGAACAGTTCCATACCGTCTCTGCGTCCGGTCCGTGTATAGTTCTCCCGCTCTGTCCCGTCGCGTCGGGCGGTGCGGTCCTACAGCAGTTCGTCGAAGTCGTACCCCTGGATGTCGACGCCCTCGCTGGTCACGTCGGCGAGGTAGATGCCGTTCCCCGAGCCGGTGTCGCGCTCGGCGGCGGCCTTGATGGATGCGGCGGCGACTTCGCGCGCCTCCTCGTTGGTCATGTCGTCCTCGTAGCGGTCCTCCAGGGTCCCGTAGGCGACGGTGAGACCGGAGCCGGTGACCGTGTAGTCGTCCTTCATGACGCCGCCGGCCGGGTCGATGGAGTAGACGTGGTGGCCGTCGTCGTCGACGCCGCCGAGGATGGGGTTGATGGCGAAGAAGGGGCCGCCCCGGGCGAAGTTGCCGGCGAGCGTCGAGAGCGCCTGCATGCTCATGTCCTCGCCGCGGCGGGCCTCGTAGAGGTTGACCTCGGCGCGGAGCGAGCGGATGAACGACTGGGCGCCGCCGACGCTACCGACCAGCGTGAGCGCGGCGTTCGGGTGAATCTGTTCGACCTTCTGGACGTTCTTGTTCGAGACGAACCGGCCGCCCAGCGACGCGCGCATGTCCGTCGCGATGACGACGCCCTCGCTCGTCGAGATGCCGATGGTGGTCGTCCCCGTCTTGTTGACCTTCTCCTCGTCCTGCCCGGACTGCTGGGGCAGGGACCCGACCTCGGGTTCGTAGGGGTCGGTCTGGAACTCGTCTGCGGTCGGGGGGCGTGAGAAGTCGGGAGTCGTGTCTCTCATTGTCGCCCGGTACCACTCCGCCGCTGATAAATCCTCTTCTTGTGGTGAGGCTGACCGCCTCCGCCACCGCCTACGCGCTCGCCCGCTCGTACGCCTCTCCGAGCCCCTCCACGGCCCGGTCTATCGGGAGGCTGAGACCGAACCGTTCGGTGACCATCGCGACCGGCAGCAGCAGGATGCCGGCTATCAGCGCGAGTTGATACAGTGCGAGCAGCGTTGCGGTGTACAGTCGGGATTCCATCGTCCCTCGGCAGAGTGCAGGGAGCAGCCCATATATAATTCTTCGGACCGACTCACGTGTTCGTCGCATCGTTCGTGACAGACCGACGGGCCGCCGTACGGCGATTAAACCGGACTTGTACGGGACGCAACTACATGTGTGCGAATCGACCGGTCGGGCGTAACGGGCGCGTTGGAACGAGTCGGCGTTCGCATAAGTTATGCCGATAGTTACGGTGAGGTGCGCGCCGAGTGCGAACCAAAACTACCGAATAGTCGGGTCACCAGAGTACGGGTATGAACTACCTCGTTGCGATGGAAGCAGCCTGGCTGGTCCGTGACGTAGACGACATCGACGACGCCATCGGCGTCGCGGTGAGCGAAGCAGGGAAGCGCCTCAACGAGGCCGAGATGGACTACGTCGAGGTCGAGGTCGGTGCGACCGGGTGTCCGGCGTGTGGGGAACCGTTCGACTCCGCGTTCATCGCCGCCGACACCGCGCTCGTCGGGTTGGTGCTGGAGATGGACGTGTTCAACGCCGAGTCCATGGAACACGCCCAGCGCATCGCGAAGAGCGAGATCGGCGGTGCGCTCCGGGACGTCCCGCTGAAGGTCATCGAGGTCTTCGAGACCGAGGAAGACGAGGAGAGCGGCGCCGAGGCCTGAGCTGCGCCGAGAGGCGGTGCCTTTTTGTATAACCCATAGTTATAGAGTCGCATGGAATTACCGACGCCCGAGGACCTGCGGGAGCGGCGGAACGAACTGGAGCTGACCCAGAGCGAACTCGCCGAGCGAGCGGACGTCTCCCAGCCGCTCATCGCCCGCATCGAGGGGGAGGACGTCGACCCCCGACTGTCCACCCTGCGCCGCATCGTCAACGCGCTCGACGAGGCCGAGGGGGGTATCGTCCGGGCGCGTGACGTGATGAACTCGCCGGTGGTCAGCGTCGAACCCGACGACTCCGTCCACGAGAGCAAGGCGCTGATGGACGAGAAGGGGTACTCGCAGGTGCCGGTCATCCGTGACGGGTCGCCGCAGGGTCTCATCGGCAACTCCGACATCCGTCAGCGGCCCGAGGAGAACGTCGGCGAACTCCCCGTCGCCGAGGTGATGCACGAGTCCATCGCGACGGTCGAACCCGACGCCACCATCGACGAGGTGGACGCCTACCTCAACCACAACGCCGCCGTGATGGTCGTCGAGGACGGCGAGACGGTCGGCGTCATCACCGAGGCCGACCTCGCCCGGACGGTTAGCTGACGACTAGGGGCTCCTGCGGGCGGTGTGCTCGCCGTGTCATCGCTGAGACCCTGCCCGGAGACGTTATACAGGTACTAAGAACGGTTAGCGCCGGCAGAACGGTCGGCCCATTATATACCCCGCCGGACTCACGAGCGTCACACCCATGCAACCGACGCAGACGTCCCTCGATTCGCACCTCGAAGCCGCGCTGGAGGAGGCCGACGACCCCGCCGCACGCTACCACCTGCGGCAGGCGCTCCAGCTACGCATCGCAGAGCACGAGACCGAGTCCGACCGCGTCTCGATTTAGACGCTCACTCCCGCAGTTCGAGTCCGCGCACGGCGACGACGCCGTCACCGTCCTCGACGCACCCGATGACCCGTGCGTCCTCCGCGGCACCGACCACCGCTTCGGCGTCCGTCTCGGGGAGCGCCGCGACGAACCCGGTCCCCATGTTGAACGTCCGGTGCATCTCCTCGTCGTCGACGTTGCCCTCGGACTGCACGAACTCGAATACCGCCTGCGGGTCGAACGGGTCCGTGATCTCGTAGCGGTGGTCGCCCATCCGCGCGAGGTTGGTCCAGCCGCCACCGGTGACGTGGGCCGCCGCGTGGGTCTCGACGTCGCGGAGCGGGTCCAGTACCTCGCTGTAGATGCGCGTCGGGGTGAGCAGTTCCTCGGCGATGGTCACGTCCGGGTTCGGCGGGAAGGGGTCGGTGTACTCGTGGTTCCGCGTCACGGCCTCGCGAGCCAGCGTGAGGCCGTTGGAGTGGATGCCTGAGGACGGCCACCCGACGAGGACGTCGCCGGGCTCGGCCTCACCGGGGAACACCGCGTCCTTCGGCGCGAGACCGGCACAGGTGCCGGCGATGTCCAGCCCTTTGATGACGTCCGGCATCACGGCCGTCTCGCCGCCGACGAGGGCGACGCCCGCCCGCTTCGCCCCCGCTCGGAGGCCGGCGCCGATCTCCTCGCTGGTCTCCTCGTCGGGAGTCTCGACGGCGAGGTAGTCGACGAACGCCACCGGTTCGACGCCGGCCGCCAGCAGGTCGTTGGCGTTCATCGCCATACAGTCGATGCCGATGGTCGAGTAGTCGTCGACGGCCTCGGCGACGAGGAGCTTCGTCCCGACCCCGTCGGTCGCGAGCGCGAGGTACTGGTCGCCGATGTCGACGAGCCCGGCGTAGTCGCCCTCGAACTCGCCCGCTGCGCCGATGAGCGCCTTCGTCGCGGCCTCGCTCGCGTCGATGTCTACGCCCGTCTCGGCGTAGGTCAGTCCCTCCGCTTCCTCCGAGGCGTCGGTCTCGCTCGCGTCGTCGGTCATACCCGAGACGGTGCGTGGGGCGGGCAAAAGAGCATCGTTCGCCCGCGCTCAGAACGGAATCAGGAACAGCGCCCCGATAGCCAGCAGGATGGACGGCACCGCGACGGCGACGAAGACGAGCGTGCTCCACTCGCGCACCTTCCGGCCGTCGAGCGGCCCGAACGGGAGCATGTTGAACCCCGCCAGGAAGAGGTTTATCTGGAGGCCGCGCCGCGCGAGGTCCCAGAGGATACCGCCGGTGCCCGCGAGGAGCGCCACGACGAACGGGACGAAGAAGACGACGGCCAGGACGATGTTCGTCACCGGCCCGGCCAGCGCGATGAGGCCGTTCTCCCGCGCGGTGATGCGTCCGCGGTGGACGACGGCCCCGGGCGCGGCGAAGAGGAAGCCGACCAGCGCACCGACGATGGCGAACCCCAGCATCCGGTAGTCGGCTTTGAACGCCGCGACCTGCCCGTAGCGGACCGCGACCACCTTGTGGGCGAGTTCGTGGAGGAGGAAGCCGACGCCGACGGTCAACAGGGAGACGACCAGCGTCTGGACGACGGCCCCGAGGCTCAGCCCGCCCACCTGCCCGAGCAGCGCGGACCGCAGGTCCCGCTCCAGCAGGAGCGTGAAAGCTAACCCGAGTGCGAGCCACGCTACCAGGAGGTCCTGCACCTCGTCTCGGCTGAAGGTGAGGTTCATACCGCCAGCCCCCAGACGAGGTCGGCGCTGTTCTGCGCGCCCTCTATCATCTTCGAGACGACCCACGCCACGTCGCGGTCCTGCGTGGCGAGGTACGGCAACACCACGATGGGGAACGCGAAACTCGCGAGCATGCTCCCGATGTTCGTCATCGCGACGATGAGGATGAGTCGGAACAGCGGGACGGCCCGCAGGCGCTTGACGAGGTCCGCGATCGGCGCCTCCTCGTCGGCGAGTATCTCGTTGAGCTTGCCGATGTCGCCGACGTTGACCGAGATGTAGCGCAGTTCGACGTAGCCGGCGAACCAGCCCGGCGCCAACAGTGGGTTGACGCTCGTCATCCACGCGATGCCGCCGCCGACGAGCGAACTGCTCCAGTGGGCGCCGGCCAGGCGGGCGAGGCCCGCGGCGGCGATGCCGTTCATGAAGAACCATGCGGCGAAGACCTGCAGGAGGAAGGTGTCGCGGACGCCCGCCATCGCGAGCAAGACGAAGAACGCCAGGAAGCCCAGCGTGATGAGGTACCCCACGACCTTGTACAGCGAGAACCGGCTCCCCGTCTCCCGCCCGGTGAGCGAGTCCATCGGCGGGAGCTCCTCGGGGTGTTCGAGGTAGTGCTCGATGCCCTCGCGGTGGCCCGCGCCGACGACGGCCACGACGTCGTACCCTGCCTCGCGGAGGCCGACGAGCCGGTGGGCGATGTAGGCGTCCCGCTCGTCGATGAGCGCCTCGGCGCCGCCGGGCGAGAACCGACGGAACTCCTCCATCATCGCGCCGACGACGTCGGTGTCGGTCAGTTCCTCGAGGTCGAACTCCTCGACGTCCTCGCCGCCGGCCCGCATCCGTGTCAGCGCGGCCGCGACGGGTAGTCCGACCAGCGACGTGACGACGACGCCGACCAGCACCGCGTCCAGGATACCCACGACGGTGGCGCCGAGGGTGCCCGAGAGGACCCCGGCCGGCAGGAGCAACGGCCCGCCCAGCGTCGTCGCGAGGACGGCACCCAGCAGGCCGAAGACGGAGCCGACGGTGAAGCCGACGGTCAGCGGGGGTCCGAGTTCAGCCATGAGGCTCCCGACGAGCGTGAGCTTCTCGCGGAGCGTCAGCCTCGCCCAGAACCGCTGGACGGTGGTCTGGATGTCGCGGTCGACCAGCGCGACCCCGAGGCCCAGTTCTTCGGCGGTATCGATGGCCGCCTTCATGTCCGCGCCGGGCTCGATGTCGAAGCGCTCGCCGAGCCGCGTCTGGACGTACGACAGCATCCAGTAGGCGAGGAACTGGAAGACGGTGTTCCCACGGAGGAGGTCGCTCGCGTCCAGGTCGTCGGGCGTCTCGCCCTTCATCTGCTGGTAGCGACCTTCGTCCAGTTCGACGGCCACCATGTCGGGTCGCCGGTCCGCTATCGTCGACTGGACCTCTTCGACGCTGTGTTCGGAGACGTGCGCCGTCCCGACGACGGTGACGGACCCGTCGCCGGACGGGGCTGGTGGGTCGTCGCCCGCCGACGCCGCGTGTTCGGTCATCACCCGCGTTACACAGTCGCTTCCTTTACTCTTGTCGGGTCGGCGAGTGTGTCGTCCGACAGGCGACGACCTATTGTAGGACCGGAGACAGATACGCGAACGATGTATCTCAGATACCTGTCGTGTCGACGTTAATTTTCGCTTTCATGAACGGCGCAAATGCATGACAGCGTTGGCTTACTTATTAGTAATCTACTTACCTTTTACTCAGCAATAATCATACGTCTCGGGTTCGAGTGACCTATCGGGAAACATGCACGACCTGACTGGGTTTCAGCGCGACTTGCTGTACGTGATAGCTGGATTGGACGAACCGCACGGGCTCGCCATCAAGGACGAACTCGAGGACTACTACGAGAGCGAGGTCAACCACGGCCGACTCTATCCCAACCTCGACACCCTCGTCGAGAAGGGGCTCGTCGAGAAGGGCGAGCGCGACCGCCGGACGAACTTCTACACGTTGACACGGCGTGGTCAGCGCGAGCTCGACGCCCGACAGGACTGGGAGTCGCAGTACGTCACGGCCTGACAACCGGTGGACGTCGGTACACTGAACTGAGTGGATGGGTGAGTGGGCTGTATGGTCGACCTCCTGGAGACCCGTCTGGAGAACCGGTGGATGGTCCAGCCGAACCACGCCAACCACCTCGGCACCACGCACGGGGGGAACGTGCTGAAGTGGATGGACGAGCTGGGGGCGATGGCCGCGATGCGCTTCGCCGGCGAGAGCTGTGTCACCGCCCGCATGGACCAGGTGAACTTCAAGCGGCCCGTTCCGGTCGGCGACACGGCTGTCGTCGAGGCGTACGTCTACGACACCGGGACGACGAGCATCAAGGTCCGTCTGAAGGCGGCCCGCGAGGACCCGCGGACCGGCGAGCGCGAACCGACGACCGAGTCCTACTCCGTCTACGTCGCCGTCGACGACGAGGGCGACCCCCTCCCCGTCCCCGACCTCACGGTGGACTCCGAGCGGGGGCGGGACCTGCGGGCGGCCGCCCTCGACGGCGAGCGTTGACGTTTATGCCGCTCGGTGCAGAACACGGTCTATGGCACTGGACGTACCAGTCCCGGACCGCCCGACGCTCTCCAGTACGATGGGCGCCGAGGACTACGAGGACGTGGAGGTACAGGGCGACGAGTATCGGCGCGACGAACTGGCCGACGTACTCGACGAGGGTGCGTGGGCCGACGCGTTCGAGCGCTGGGCGGCCGACACGTCCCTCGAGGAGGGCGCCTGGGACGTCGTCACCGACCTCGACCTGATAGCGGAGTTCGACTTCTTCTGGGACTCGTTCGCCGGCCGCGTGGGTTACCACGCGCCGGGCCTCCCCGAAGACTGGCGCGAACGCGACATCCACCCGGACATCGACTCCTGGGAGACGGTGTCGTCCATCAACGCGGGACTCACCGAACTCGGGCAGGTCGTCTGTGACGTCATCAAAGACGAGTACGTCGACTGGGAGCCCGACGAAGTCGACGCCGGCGACCTCCCCGACTTCTAGAGCGACCCTTCGAGGACGAACGTCTCGCGGCGGTCCTCGGCGCGGTGGACCTCGATACCGACGGCCTCGCACATCTCCACGGCGTCGGCCACAGCGTAGCGCTCGTCGACCGGGGGGCCGTCGTCGCCGCTGCCGGCCCGCGTCCAGTCGGCGAACCCGACCCGTCCGCCCGGTGCCAGCACGTCCGCGACGGCCTCCATCGCGGCCGGCGTCGCGAACTCGTGGAACGTCATCGTCGAGACGACGGCGTCGACCTGCCCTTCGACCGGCATCGACTCGACGTCGCCGGTGACCGGGACCACGTTGTCGGGCATCCCCTTCTCCCGGTAGAGGTCGTGCATCTCCGGTTGGACGTCCAGCGCGTACACGGTGCCCGCGGCGGCGGCCACGTCGTCCGTGTAGAACCCGGTGCCGCTCCCGAGGTCGACCACCACGTCGTCGGGTCCCGGGTCGAACAGCGCGAGCAACTCGTCGACGGAGACGTACTCGTAGCGGCTCTGGTCCTCGAGTTCAGCGGCCCGGTCGACGTCGAAGGTGTGGAATCCCATCCGTTCGTGGTAGCTCGCCCACGGCTAAAACCTCTCGCCCGCACGCGACCGGCACGCTGATAACTGCTCACGTACTCCGTTCGCGTATGGTAGCTATCGTCTCGCCCAGCGAACGGGAGTGTGAACGCTGTGGCCGACGTGACGTATGGGACGAGGACGTGAACACCTGGCGCATCGTCGTCGAAGACGGCGAGAAGCTCTCGGGGAACCCCCACTGCCTCCACGAGTGGGACATCAACGGCTCGTTCAATCCGCTGGCAGAGTAACCCCGAACGTTCTTCTCGACGGCGGCAGTCGGCGTCGACATGCCGACTGCATTCGTCACTGCACCGCGGGACGCCGCGAGTGACATCGCCAGAGCGCTCGTCGACGACCGACTCGCCGCCTGTGTGAACCTGGTCGACTGTACCTCCGTCTACCGGTGGGACGGGGCAGTCCACGAGGACGACGAGGTGATACTGCTCGCGAAGACGACCGACGACGGGTACGAGGCGCTCGCCGAACGGGTCGAGGAACGCCATCCGTACGACGTGCCGTGTATCGAGCGGTTCGACGAGCGCGACGTCCTCGACCGGTTCGGTGACTGGCGAGCTGCTGCCGTCGGGCCGGACGAGACTACGTGAGAAAGGGCCTGTCGTACGCTCAGGGCCGCGCCTGCACCGTCGCCGGCTCGGCCAACGCGCCGGGCGTACTCGTCGCCGTCGCCGTCTCGGTCGGCGTGGCCGTCTCCGTCGACGAATCGCCGCCCGACGTCTCGTCGGTCGTCGTCTCGTTCGTCGCCGTCTCGTTGGTCAGCGCGTCGTCGGTCGAGTTGCTGGTGCTCTCGTTGTCCGGTTGGCGCTCGAAGAGCGGCTCCAGCGCGACCGTGGCGGCCGTGTCGTTCTCGCCGATGACCTGCCCCTCCGAGACGTCCGTGGTCCCGGCGAACGGCATCGGACTCCCGTTCTGCGTGGCCGTCGCGGTGAACTGGTACTGCGTCTCGGCACGCACGCTGACGTTCGTGTACCCTTCCTCGGTCCCCCACTGGTCGTAGCCGGTCGTGGAGTACGGGAGGGTCATCTCGAAGTTCCCGTCCGCGTCCGTCTGTGCCTGCTGGCGGTAGACGAACGTCTCGTTGGTCTGGTGGTTGCGCATCCGGACGGACGCGGTCACCGTCGTGTTCGCGGGACCGGTGCCCTCGACGGTCGCGCCGGGCACCCGCTCGAACATCTTCGTCCACGCGGGGTTGTTCTGACTCATCAGGTTCGTCGACGCCTCGGGCATACAGAACGTGCGCCCGTTGAGCGGCATCACGGTCGCGTTCGGCGAACAGGTCCCGTTCGTCGCGGGTCGGAAGCGGACGCCGATGCTCTGTGACTCGACGAGCACCCCTCTGTTGTGGGCACTCGACTCGTAGGCGTTGCGCTCGCTGGACCCGACGTAGCGGTAGTGCTCCATCGCCGGCACTCGCTCGCTCGGCACGGTCCCGAAGCCACCCACCTGTGCGGTGGAGTCGTTCTGCACGTAGGCACGCGCCTGCTCCATTGTGTTGAACGTCTTGATGGTACGACCGTCCGAAGGCGGCGCACGGAACTGTCGTCCGTTCTGCTGGGCGATTCGCCAGTCGAGCACGACCGGCTGTGGCTGGACCGCGCTCCCGTGGAACTCGTAGAGCCTGACGACCGTCGTGTCGTAGTAGGCCTGGGTGCGGTACTTGAAGCGCTGTCCGGTCTGTGGGTTCGTGAAGATAGAGCGGTAGTAGTCGCTCGCCGAGACGTTCGAGGCGTCGTAGAACCGGGGCGGGGCGAAGAACTTCCCACCGCTCGTCCCTCCGTAGACGTTCGTCATCTTCCAGTCGACGGCGACGTACCGGGTCTTCGCGTCGTCCTCGTCGACCTGGTCAAGTACGTCGTTGGCCTGACTCTCGTTGGGTGCCAGCAGGAAGTTGGCGGCGTTGGTCGCACCTTGCTGGAACGGGTTCGCGTTCGGGATGCGTTCGCCCTCGACGGTGATGAGGTGGCCGTAGTCCCACCACGACATCACCCCGTACTCGCCCGCCTGGTAGTCGTAGTCGTCGGTCTTCCGATAGGTGCCGTAGTACTCCAGCGTCCCGTCACCGCCGGTGCCGTACGCTCCCTCGACGGGCGTGTTCTCCTCCATCCAGTCCAGCCCGTCGTTCCAGCCCTGCGCCTCGTCCCCGGGTGCTGCGCTCGCTCCGACCGCGGCGGCGGACGGCGCGACGAACACGAGCGGCCCGACGATGGTGAACACGAGTGCGACGGCCGTGAGAACCTGATAGAACTCCACTCCGTCGTCGGCCGAGAAGTCGATCCACTCGACGACCCGTCCCACGACGAAGGCGGTCAGTGCGGCGACCGGGAACACCAGATAGACGCCGAAGCGGATCTGGGTGAACGACGCGGCGAGGATGAACGCGCCCCAGACGACCACGAGGAACTGCTCTGCGGGGGCGTCTCTGTTCAGGAGTTGCTTCCCGGCGATGTACAGCGCGCCGGTGATGGCGACGAACAGCGCCAGCCCGTAGTACCGGTACAGGACGCCGGGGTCCCGGAGCGGCGTCGCCTCGCCGACGGAGGTCTGGGTCGCGGACGGACTTGAGGTGAACCCGACGACGCGGAGCACCTGGTCGACGAAGTAGCTCAGGAGATCCGGCGTAAGAATCGCCATCAGTACCGCGACGACGGCGATGATGCCGCCCACCGTCACCGGATAGAGGTTCCGGTCGTAGTCCTCTGCTTCCATGAACCGGGCCAGCCAGGCCATGAACACGACGCCGACGCCGGTCGCGAGAGCGAGCAGGGGCTGGAGCAGCGAGTGTTCGGTCGCCGTGATCGACAGCGTGTTGATCACCGCGAGTTCGAAGACGGCCACCGACCCCATCATCACGGCGCCCGCGATGCCGACGTGCTCGGGGCTCTTCCCGCGGACGAACTCGATAGTCAGCCAGAGGAGGAAGAAGACGCCGAGGATGCCGAGGAGGAGGACTGCGGGCGGCCACGTCCAGAGATACAGCGCCATGGCGACGCCAGCGAGCAGGGAGTAGCCGACGGTGTCACGCAGGGCGTCGACGTCGCGCTCTAGGAACTGCTCGTAGACGGGTTTGTCCCGTTCGGCGACGCTGATGGCCACCATCACCGCGAAGACGGCCGTCACCTGCAGGAGGCCCTCTGCGACCTGGTGGTCGTAGGTCCCGACGAGCCCTCGCTGGAGGAAGGTGCCGGCGGACAGCGCGAGCACGAGGACGGCCGTGACGCCGCCGAGGCGACCGCTCAGACGACGACCCATGTAGTAGGTCGGAATCGCGGCCGCGGTCCCTATCACCGCGGGGGCGACGATGGCGACCATCCCGACGGTCTGTTCGGAGGGCGACCCCAGGCCGACGACGAGCGCTATCGTCCCGACCACCTGGTCCATCAGCGTCCCGAACTGCCCGGACGCGTTGCCGTACGGGAAGTACGTCCACGGGTCGAACGGCATGGTCGCCGGCCAGTTCTCGACCACGTACATCGTCGAGCGGAAGTGGTACCACGGGTCCTGCCCGCTGAACAGCACCTCGCCGTCGACGACGAAGTTCGAGTAGTTCCTGACTCTGTTCCACAGCATGAACCCGAGCAGCACCAGGAGCGTGGGGACGTGGTACCACTCCTGTACCCAGTCCAGGGCGGACTCGAGTTCGGGGTAGTCGTCGAGATAGCCCCGCGATTGACTCATTGGTCCGAATCACTGCTAACGCGCGCATAAGCCTTTTGACCTCTCCCCGACAGCAGGATGGAAACGCCTAACAGCACCCGGGATGGACCACCGTGCATGCGCGTCTCGGTCGTCCTGTGTACGCACACGATGGAGCGCTACGACGACTGCCGGGCGGCGGCCGAGAGCGTCCTCGACCAGTCGTACGAGCGCGTGGAACTCGTCCTCGTCTCGGACGGGGACGAGGCCGTCTACGAACGGTACCAGACGGACTTCGGTGACCGCGAGGACGTTGTGACCTACTGCAACGACGAGAACGTCGGCTTGCTCGAGAGCCGGAACAACGGGGCCGAGGTCGCGACCGGGGACGTCGTCGCGTTCATCGACGACGACGCCGTCGCCGACGAGGAATGGGTCGCGAAGCTCGTCGACGCCTACGAGGCCGACGAGGACCGACTCGCCGTCGGCGGCCGCATGGTCCCGGCGTGGGTCGCCGGCAAGCCCTCCTTCCTCCCCGAGGAGTTCTACTGGCTCGTCGGCGTCACCAACCGCGGGTTCGGCCCGGACGGCGACCCGGACGAGGCCGGCGAGGTCCGCAACACGTTCGGCTCGAACATCTCGTTCCGCCGCGACGTGTTCCTCGAGTTGGGCGGGTTCGAGGACGACATCGGCGGCCGGCAGGGCGAGAAGAACCTGCAGGGCGGCGAGACGGAGCTGTGTGCCCGGTTGCAGAGCGAGTACGGGACCGGCGTCTACTACGTCCCTGACGCGCTCGTCGCGCACAAGATATTCGACTACCGCACGGACCCGGGGTGGCTCGTCGACCGCGCGTTCTGGCAGGGATACTCGAAGCGTGGGATGGAGGTGTTCGTCCCCGAATCGACCGGTGCGGAGTCGGACTTCCTCCGAGACCTGCTGCTCTCGTTCGTGCCTGGTCGGATGAAAGAGCTACTGCGGAGCCCCTCGTTGTCAGCACTTCTGCAGTTCTTGATGCTGTTTGTGTTTACGGGTGTCGTCGGTTTAGGTTACCTGTATGGGGCAATGAAGTATGGTGGGAGGGTCAACAGTATAGAAGCTGAGGCAGAACCGGACTACCGCGTCCTCTGGCTCCGCCCGTCGATGGGTGACAACATCAGCGTCCGTAGGACTCGTATCGCCGAGAAGCTTGCAGAACGCGGCATCGAAGCCGAGATTCACGACACGAGTGGACTTGATGCGCTTGCGGCCATGAGAACGGCCGTTGAGGGAGACTACGATGTCATTATCGGAAACGTCCGAATCGGTCTCTATTTAGGGTACCCGCTCGCGCGGCTCCTTGGAAAGCCATTTATTGGCGATGTGAGTGACCCGTTGAGCGACTTCGAAGACTTGCCGTGGCCGCTGTTCCGGGTGCTCCAGTGGTACGAGTGGTTCGTCCTCAGGCGCTCGGACGCATGCGCGTTTACGTATGAAGAAACCAAAGAAGAAGCCGACCGCCGCGGTATCGGGGGTAAAAAACTCCCCAATGCCGTCGACTACGATCTGTTCGCAGACCCTGATTCCGAAGCAGTCGCAGAGGCCCGGGACATCCTTGAAGGCGAAGGTGTCGACACGAGCAGGCCCGTCGCCATCTATATCGGAGGAATGATTGAGGAGACGTACCACCTCACAGACATCATTGACGCCGCAGAGCGTCGATCTGACTGGGAGTTCGTCTTCGTCGGCGACGGTCCACAGCGAGAAATTGTCGCGGAGGCCGCCGAGTCGATAGCTAACGTCTATTTCCCGGGCGCGTTTGATTATCGGCTGATGCCGGGATTCCTCGCGAACGCAACCGCAGGCTTCTGTCTCAAAGACGCCGAGCAGCCGCTGAAAATAGCAGAGTATGGGGCTGCCGGACTGGTCGCTATCGTCCAGCAGGGCGACCTAAGTGAACGGTTCAACGACGATGAGGTGTTAGTCGCGGAACCAACGGGCAAGTCACTTGCCGCAGCGCTGGCTACGCTGGACGACAGAGAGGTCAGGGAGACATACGGCGAGAACCTTCGGAACCGGGCCAGGTCAGTCGGATGGCACGACGTGGCCGTTGAGTACGACCGGATGATACGCAGTGTGGCTCGTGAGTGAACGAAAGAGCTATTGGTGATTCTCGAACACGGTGAGATGCTATGGTCCGTCCAAATGTCCTCCTCGTGGTCCTCGATAGCGTCCGTGCACGGAACTGCTCGCTGTACGGCCACGCCAACGAGACGACGCCGTTTCTCGAGGAATTCTCCGAGGCGGCCACAGTCTATGAGCAGACCCGTGCGCCGGGCATCCACAGTATCGCTAGCCACGTCAGCATCTTCACGGGCCACGAGGTACACCAGCACGGCCTCACCGAGCACGGGGCGCGGCTGGACCCCGAAACGACGATCTGGGCGGACCTTGCGGCCGACGGCTACGACACCGGGTTGTTCACGCCAAATGCTGTCATCACCCGCTCCTCTAACCTCGGGGAGTCGTTTGAGCAGGTCACTGGTCCGAAACGAGCGAGCGTTCCGTACCCAGACGCGTTGACGCTCGACGACGTGGACGACGCCGACCCGGCGACGTTTGTCAGGGCGGCGCTGGGCCGGGACGACCGTGTCCGCTCGCTGTACAATGGTCTCTGGATGAAGTTCGGCAGCCACGCCGAACACGACCCCGTGGCAGAGGCAGCGGACCGCTATCTGGACGATTTCCTCAAGTGGACTGACGACCGGGAAAACCCATGGGCGGCCTGCGTGAACCTGATGGACGCCCACTACCCTTATCGGCCGGCGGCCGAGTACGACGATTGGGGCAACGACCGCCTGCATGCTCTCCACGACGACTTCCCAGAGGGATCGGACATAGCGGACTACATCAACGGCGACAGGCCATGGTGGGAGGTGGCGGCACTGACGGCACTGTACGACGGCTGTATCTTGCAGGCGGACGCCGCGATGGAGCGACTCGTCACCGACCTGAGGGAGCGGGGCCTGTATGAGGACACCTTCCTCGTCGTCACGAGCGACCACGGGGAGTGTTTCGGCGAACCGACCCACGTTCGGCCGGATATCCGGGTGGTGGGCCACCGCTATGGTGTCCCGGAACCGCTGACTCACGTCCCGCTTGTGGCCAAGCGGCCCGGCCAGTCTGACGGCGAGCGCGTCGCCACCCCAACGACGCTCTCGGCGTTCCCGGAAGCAGTCGACGCCGTCCGCAAGGGTACTGAGGAGCCGGCGTTTCGCACCGACCGGCCGGTGCTCACATCGACGTTCCGGCAAATCTCAGGCAGCGGCCTCACCACCCACCTTGACGACCCGGACGGCTACGTCGGACCGTGGCAAGCGGTGTACGACGCCACCGATGGCGGCGAAGGGGTCCGGAAGTCGGTCACACATTGGGACGCGACGGCCACGGTTCGTGTCCGGGACGCACAGACCGCCTATCGAACGGCCACGGACGACGACAGTCGGCTCGCGGCCGCCTTCGACGCGCTTGACCCCGTGACAATCGGCGAGGGTGAGGGCGACGAGGGACTGGCCCCCAACGTCGAGGACCACCTCGAGGAACTAGGCTACATCCGCTGAGGGTCCGCCGAAACATCAGCTATAAGCACACCATCCGTCCAGAGACAGGTAATGACGAACATCGTTCTGGTGACGGTTGACTCGCTCCGGGCCGACCACGTCGGCTGTTACGGCCACAAGCGCGAAACGTCGCCAACCATTGATACCCTCGCGGCTGAGGGCCTGCAATTCGACGGGTACGCGAACGCCCACGCGACTCGGGCCTCCTTCCCCGCAATCCTGACTGGGACTTACCCCCTGGAGTTCGGCGGAGCCGGCTATATGTCGGGGAGCCGTTCGGTCGTCGCCGAACCGCTCTCCGAGTCTGGATACCATACCGCCGGCTTCCACTCCAACCTCTGGCTCTCGCGTGACTACGGCTACGACCGCGGGTTTGACCACTTCTACGACTCCAAGACCGACCCGTCGCTGCTCGCCCGCCTCCGGTCGTGGGTGAAGCTCAACGTCCCACAGGACAGCGCAGTCTATGGATTGCTCCAGCGCCTCTACGACACCACCGAGGAGAAGGCCGGCGTCAACGTTGGTAACACCTACCAGGACGCCGAAGTCATCACCGACCGGGCCGTCGACTGGCTGGCCGACGCCGAGGAGCCGTTCTTCTGCTGGGTCCACTACATGGATGTCCACCACCCCTACGTTCCCCGGAAGGAGGCCGCCGCCTCGTTTGGAATTGACCTCGACTGCTCCCAGCAGGAGGCCATCCGCTTGCGCAGAAAGATGTTGGAATCGCCCGACGAGCTGACCGACGCAGAACACCAGACGATCCTCGACCTCTACGACGCCGAGATCCGTTACACAGACCAGGAGATTGAGCGACTACTTGACACGGTTGAGCGCCATACCGAGGAAGAGACCGCAGTTGTGCTGACCGCTGACCACGGCGAGGAATTCGGCGATCACGGCGCATACGGCCACAGCCCGACTATGTATGACGAACTGCTACACGTCCCTTTCGTGGTTTCACCGCCCGAGAGTGTCGACATCGAATCCGCCGGAATGCAGACCGAGGCCGTCGAGCTGCTTGACGTGTGTCCCACTATCTGTGACTTCGCCGGTGTTGAGCCACCGAGGACCTACCGGGGCCGCTCGGCGCTGGACCGCCTTGGTACGGGCGACCAGCCAGTCGTCATCAGCGAGACGGACATGGACGAGGAGTACAAGCTGTCCCTGCGGACCGACAGCTGGAAGTATATTTGGGACCGGGAGGCTGAGCAAACGGAGCTATACGACCTTGACGCCGACCCCGTTGAGATAGAGAATGTCGTTGACGAGGCGACCGACCGGGCCGGGTCGATGCGGGAGACGCTGGTCGAACACCTGAACGACCTCCGAGCCTCGAACGAGGCAGTGCCGGAGGTGTCGATGGACGCCTCGACAGAGAAGCGCCTCCGAGACCTCGGCTATCTGGAGTAGTTGAACGGGAGAACCGAGAATGTCTTTTGCCGGATGCGTTCTGAGAGGATCACGAGCAGGCCGAAGTACACCACTGCGCCGCTGCTGGCGAGTAGGAGTGTCCATACCCGGCCGCGTGGTGTTGCGGCGTTGACCGTAAGCACCGCCACTGCCATGACCGCGGCGGCGGTGACCTGACGCCCGATGTCTGCCAGCGGGAGGCCGACTGACCCGACGGCCTGCCTGACACCGCGGTAGGCCAGCACCGTCCGGAGTGCGGCCGAGATGGCCGTCGCCGTCGCCGCGCCGTACCAGCCAAAACGCCAGACCAAGACCACGTTCAGGGCGACGTTGACGCCGATGAACGCGGCGTTGACGCGGTAGGCAATGTCAGGTCGGTCAACTGCGTTGACAACGTTGAGGAACTGGCTGGCGTACACGTCAACGGCGTAGGCTCCGACGAGTATGACGAGGATATCTGCACCGCGCTTGATGGCTGGGTCGTAGAATTGGAGGACCCGCTGGCCGATGACGAGACTACCGAATAGCCCCGGAATGACGACAAGGCCGCCGAAGACCAAACTCTCAGCAAGAAAGTGCTTGATACGGTTGATGTCGTCGTCCGTCGCCAGTTCGCTGACCTCCGGGAATAATGTCCGTTTGATAGAAATGCTGAAAACCGACAGAAGGGAGGCGACTCCCCACGCAGCCTCGTAAATACCGATGAGCGACGCGCCGACGAACATGGAGAGGACCAGCGTGTCCATCCAACCGTACACTCGCGAGCGGAGCGTACCCAGCCACGCGTACCGAACGTATTCGATGATGCGTCGGATGTGAATTCGGTCGGGGCGTTTCGGACGAACATCGACGATGAGGAAGCCAACGGCTGCGAGCGCAAACAAGGAGACGATTGGCCCGAGCAAGAGCGTCCCAAGGCCAAACCCGGCAAGTAGCGCTGCGACCTGTATCCCGGTTCGACTCGTCCGCTCTGCGGCCTCAAGTAGCCCCGTCGTTCCCACGCGTTTTCGCCCCTCGATGCCGGCTATGGCGGTCCCGAACGCAATGGCTGCGAGGCCGAGTGCCGCCAGCATGACTGCGTGGTCGCCCACGACTTGCCCGAATACCGTGTCGTCAATGCTAACGGAGCGACCAGCGACCCTGATCTCATCGCCCAGAGCCGTCATCGCTCCGACGAGGATGCCTACGGTGGCGACGGCGGCTAGGCTAATCACAGTGTTCAGTAGGATGCCAGCACCAAGGTACGCTCCTTGGTCTACACCCTCACTGACTCGCTTCGTGATACCGGCCTTCACCGCCATCGCAGGGAAGACGAGCCAAAAATACCCCAGCGCGATGGCTGTCGAGTACTGGCCCAGAAGCGATGTGCTTCCGAGGTTGATAATGGCGAACGTTGCCACGAATCCAGTGATCGAGACGAGTACCTGCGAGCCGAAATGTATCAGGGCCTTATAGCCGATGCGCACAAGTCAATCACCCCCCGATGGAGCAAACGGACTATCACCACAGGCGGCGTCGTGTGGGCCACAGTTGTCGCTCACGATGACGGCCCGAAAGCATTGTTATTTTGTAGCCGACGGAGACACACTCTCGTACTCCCACACCAAGTCGAAATACCGCTTCATCCCTGCGACGAACGACCCGTTCTCGGTGAGCGCCGCCTGTCGCATGTGGTTCGGGACGTCCGGTTCCTCGACCAGTAGAATCGCCTCCCCGCCCTCGTAGTCCATGCTCGGGTCTACGAGCGTCCCGCGCCACGGCAGCTTCTCCGTACTGAAGCGAACGCCCACTTCGGGAAACTCCTCTGCAAGCCGGTCGACCACCTCCTCCTGCACCGCAGCTTTCTCAGCCGGTAACTTCTCGGGGTGGAGAAAGAGGACAGCGACGTCGACGCCTCGGTCGACAGCGTCTGCAAGTGCGCTGTCCACGCTGTCGAGGTATGCGAAGCTGTTCGTGATGACCCGTAACGTCTCGTCGGCGTCGTCGTAGAGGCGACGGGTCTCCCGTTCGCTCGGTGCGCCCACGTCGACGACGTGGAACAGTTCGGCCGTCGGGGAGATGTCCTCGCTGGCACGCTCGTAGCGCGGCCGGTACTCGGCGAGGAAGGCGTCGCGGTGGGCGTCGATGTCGCTGGCGAACCCCTCGAAAGCCTGCCGGCGGTTCTCGACGGCCCGGTCCAGAATTTCCTCGGGGGATTTCGGCTGGTACTCCTTCGGCCGGCCGGGAATCACCTTGACGAACCCGCGGTCGGCGAGGGCGTCGAGAACGCCGTAGATGCGGGCTTTCGGGATGCCGGTGGCCTCCGCGAGATTCGGCGCGGTGGTCCGGCCGAGCGACAGCAGTTCCTCGAGGGCCGTCGTCTCGTACTCCGTCAGCCCAACGCTGTCGAACACGTCGGACGCGTCGGTCATGGCCCTCCCTTCGCCTCCGGATAAGTAAAACGCGCGGGAGTGTCGCCGGAAAGTATATACAGACCGACGCCATTAGTTACTCGCATCGTGAGTAACCAAGAGTCGGTCGCGGCCGAACGGGACGACGAACACCTCGCCGACGTCGACGATGGATGCGGCTGCGTAGAGGTCTGGGAACACATCAGCGAACGGCGCGAGGAGTAGGACGAGCTCGGTCGGAGTCAGGCCGACCCAGCGCCGACAGAGACGCGCCTCCGAGCGACGCTATGTGTATAACGAATATTGGTAAATAATCTCCGTCCGACAGTCCTGCCGGAGCTGTCAACTGTATGTCCATGGACGCTGTCGTGTATCAGGGACCACACGACGTTGCCATCGAAGAGGTAGACGAACCGGAGATAGAGCACCCGAACGACGTACTCGTCGACATCACGACGAGTTGCATCTGTGGGTCCGACCTCCACATGTACGAGGGGCGGACGGCGGCGGAACCCGGGATCGTGTTCGGACACGAGAACATGGGAATCGTCAGCGAGGTGGGCGAGGCGGTCAGCACGCTGGAAGAGGGTGACCGCGTCGTCGCCCCGTTCAACGTCGCCTGCGGCCACTGCGAGAACTGCGAGAACGGCTACACAGGGTTCTGTACGAACGTCAACCCCGGGTTCGCCGGCGGCGCCTACGGCTACGTCGCGATGGGGCCGTACAAGGGCGGGCAGGCGGAGAAACTGCGCATCCCGTACGCGGACTTCAACGCGCTGCAACTCCCGGAGGGCGACCAGCACGAGGACGCGTTCTCACTCCTCGCGGACATCTTCCCGACGGGGTGGCACGGCACGGAACTCGCCAACCTCGAACCGGGCGACTCCGTCGCCATCTACGGGGCGGGGCCGGTCGGGCTGATGGCCGCGTACAGCGCGAAAATCAAGGGCGCGGCCGAGATCTACTCCATCGACCGCGTCCCGAGCCGCCTCGAGCTCGCCGAGCAGCACTGCGACGCGACGGCGATCAACTTCGAGGAGGGCGACCCGGTCGAGCAGATCAAGGACGAACACGGCGGGGAGGTCGACAAGGGCGTCGACGCCGTCGGGTACCAGGCCATCGACCCGGAGAAGGAGGCCGACGACGCCTACGACCCCGCCCGGGAGAACCCGGCTGTGGTCCTCAACAACCTCATCCGGACGGTCAAACCCACCGGCGAACTCGGGATTCCGGGCCTGTACGTCCCGGAAGACCCCGGTGCACCCGACGAGATGGCCGCGCAGGGCCGTCTCGGCATCGACTTCGGGCTCCTCTTCGAGAAGGGCCAGAAGCTCGGCACCGGCCAGTGTAACGTGAAGGCCTACAACCGGCAGCTGCGCGACCTCATCATCGAGGGCCGTGCCGACCCCAGTTGGGTCGTCTCCCATCGGGTCCCGCTGGAGCAGGCCCCGGAGATGTACGAGAAGTTCGACGACCGCGAGGAGGGCGTCACGAAGGTCCTGCTGGAGCCGTAGCTCGGCCCCACCCTCCGGGTGGCACCGACACCGCTAACTCGGTCTGCGGACTACGACGAGCCATGTGTCAGTACTGTAGCTACCGGTTCCACGACGGCTGGACGCAGTTACTGGAGTACGACGAGACGTACCAGAACGCCGTCGGTGGCACTTCGGAGTCCACCTACGGCTTCCACGAGGACTGGGACGACCTGAAAGACGAGGTCGGCTACGGGACCTAATCAGGACTCCCGCGGGAACGGGTCCGAATCGTACGCCGCCTCGCGTTCTGCTGCCGTCGCCAGACAGTCGTCGAGACGCGTCGTCAGCGCCGTCTCGTCGACGTCGCGCCCGATGAAGACGAGACGCGTCGCCGGGTCGTCGTCGCCCCACTCGCCGATGGGGCCGGCCTGCACCGACGGTCCGGCCTGACTGACGCCCAGCACCGTCTCGGGCCGGCTCGCCACCCACGCGAACCCCTTCGCGCGGACGATACGGCCGTCCCACTCGTCGAGGAAGGCGTCGAACCGGCCCGGGTGGAACGGCCGCTCGCGGCGGTAGACGAACGAGCCGACGCCGTGGGCCTCGGCCGCCGACCGGTGCCCGTGGTCGTGCCCGTCCTCGCGGTCCGCTTCCGACTCCGCCAGCGCCTGCTTCCACCCCTGTTCTCGCTTCGTCGCCTCGAAATCGAACAGGCCGGTGCCGAGGACGGCGTCCGGCGTCACGTCGCTGTAGGTCGTCCGGTGGACGGTCGCCCGCGGCTGGAGCTCCCGAATCGCCGCCTCGACGTCATCCAGCGCGTCGTCGGGGACCATGTCGCACTTGTTCAGCAACAGGACGTCACAGAACTCTATCTGGTCGACGAGCACGTCGGTCAGCGGCCGCTCGGGGTCGGGTGCGGCCTCGGGGAGCGACGCCTCGGGGTCGAACGCCTTCCAGAAGCCGTAGGCGTCGACGACGGAGACGGTCGTGTCGAGCCGGAACCGCTCGGGCAGGCTCCCCGCCTCCGTGCCGACGGTGAGCGTGCGCGCGATGGGGAGCGGTTCGCTGATACCCGACGCCTCGACGACGAGGTAATCGAAAGAGCGCGACTCGGCCAGTCGGGTCACCTCGGTGACGAGGTCGTCCTGCAACCGACAGCAGATACAGCCGTTCGAGAGGTCGACGATACCCTCCTCGGCGTCCTCGGCCAGCAGCTCCGCGTCGACGTTCACCTCGCCCATGTCGTTGACGACGACGGCGATGCGCCGGCCGCCGGGGTCGTCGAGCAGTCGGTTGACGAGCGTCGTCTTGCCGGCCCCGAGCGGTCCGCTGACGAGCGTGATGGGTATCGTGTCAGTGCTCGTGACTGAACTCATACTGTGTGACCTCGTCCCACGGCGTTATCAACCTCCCGTCCACGCCCGACCGGCGCCGACCGCGGACCCGTATTTATTTGGGCGAGCGTGGTAGACTTCGGGTAATGGCCGACCGTGACGACGTCTGCGTGTTGCTCCCCGCCTACGACGAGGCCGAGACGATCGAGCGCGTCGTCGGGGGGTTCCGTGAGCAGGGGTTCGACAACGTGCTGGTGATAGACGGTGGGTCGACCGACGGGACGCGCGACATCGCCCGCGAGGCCGGCGCCCGGGTGGTCCAACAGCAGGGCAGCGGCAAGGGGCAGGCCGTCCGCGAGGCCGTCGCCCGACACGTCGACGCCCCGTTCGTGTTGATGGCCGACGCCGACGAGACGTACCGACCGGACGAGGCCGAGCGGATGCTCGAACCCCTGTTCGAGGGGCGGGCCGAGCACGTCATCGGCAACCGCTTCGCCGACATGCGACCGGGCGCGATGACCCGGCTCAACCAGGTGGGGAACAAGGTCATCAACTGGGCGTTCTCCGTCATCCACGGGCACTACTTCACCGACATCCTCTCCGGGTACAGGGCGTTCACCCGGGAGTCGTTCCAGCGGCTCTCGCTCTCCTCGGAGGGGTTCGGCATCGAGACGGAGATGGCCGTCGAGTGTGTCAAACACGGGGTCCGGACCGAGGTGGTCCCCATCACCTACGAGCCGCGGCCCGACGAGTCCGAGACGAACCTCCGGCCGTTCCGCGACGGCGGGACCATCATCGTCACGCTCTACCGGATGGCGAAGACGAACAACCCGCTGTTCTACTTCGGGAGCGTCGGGTTCGGGTCCATCGGCCTCGGCGTCGCGTTGGGCGCGTTCGTCGTCTACGACTGGGTGGTCAACAGCATCTCACACGAGGTCATCGCGATGGTCGGCGGCATCGCCATCGTGCTGGGCATCCAGCTGCTGATGTTCGGCGTCCTCTCGGACATGATCGTCACCGTCAACCGGGAACAAACCCGCCGGCTGGAGGACATCGCCCACAGACTCGGCGGCCAGCAACAGCCGTCGGCGCCGGTCGAGTTCGGCGAAAGCGACGAGGACGGAACCGGGGGGGACGGCGACACCGAGACGGCCGTCTCCGCGGGCGACCGGCAGGGTTAGAAGGGGACGAGCGAGCGCAGTTGCGAGAGGAGGCTCGTGCCCGTGGCCTCGCGCTTGCGCTCGAACACGGGGTGGAGCGCGTTGAGCAGTTCCTGTTCGTTCTCGAACTCGCGGACGTCCGCCTCGTCCAGCGCGTCCGCGACCGTCACGGAGTGGCCGGTGGCGTCGTACGGCACCTCGACGTGGCCGGCACGCTCACGGACCGTCCGAGCGTCCGCGGGGTACTCGATGGCTATCTCGCTCAGTCTGGCGTCGAGTGCCGCGATGCCGAACTCGATGACGTCCGGTTCGTCGCTGTCGTCGGCAGGTGGCCGTACTCCCATTAGTTGGTGTCACGGCCCAGGGGATGGAAAATCCTGTGTTCTGCTCGGCTCAGTCGTCGCAGGCGGCGAGCCACTCGTCGGCCCAGCAGGCGATCTCGTCGAACACGGGACAGAGCGACTCCCCCTTGTCCGTGAGCTTGTAGTACGTCGCGACGGGCGCGTCCTCCTCTAGCCGTCGTTCGACGAACCCCATGTCCTGCAAGTCGTCGAGGACGCGCGAGAGCGTCCGCGAACTGGCGTCTGTGGCGCGTTTGAGTTCGTTGAACCGGCGCTCGCCGTTCTGGAGCTCGTGGAGGACGACCAGCCGCCACTTCGACCCGATCTGTTCGAGCGACTCGACGATAGCACACGGCCCCTCTTCCTCGACCTCGGCGGATTCTGTGAACACTTCCGATGACATCGGTGATACCTGGTATCTCCTATGTCCGGGAAGCGATATATAGGTTCGCATCCGAACCAAGTAACGTAATGAAACCAAATTTCGCAGCACGACCTGATCGCTCGATAACGACCGCCGTGACGGAGGTGTCCGCCTGATGGTGTTCGACACGGCCGGCGGCGCAGCCGTCTTCCTGCTCGCGCGCGTCCTGTTCGGCGGCGTCCTGGCGTTCATGGGCGTCAACCACTTCCTCAACCCCGAGCAGATGACGCCCTACGCAGAGGCGAAGGGGCTGCCCGCGCCGGGCCTGGCCGTCTACGCGAGCGGCGGGCTGCTCGTCTTCAGCGGCCTGGGAATCATCCTCGGCGCCTTCCCGGTGCTCGCCGCCGGCGCGCTGGCGACGTTCCTGCTCGTCTCGGCCGTCATGATGCACGACTTCTGGGCCGTCCCCGAGGACCAGCAGCAGCAGGAGATGACCGGCTTCCTGAAGAACGTCGTGATGGCGGGCGGCGCCCTCGTCCTGCTGGCCGCCGCCGGCACTGCCTGGCCGTACAGCGTCGGCGTCGGCCTCGTCTGAGGCCGGCCGCGGCGTCGTACGCGACCGTCCAGGAACCGCTTTTCGACCTCTCTCGCCGGCGGAGCCACGGGTTTCGAGCCCCGGCTGCGGACCGACCACGCCTCGCGGCGCCAGCCATAAGCCGTCACCGTCCAGACGTAGGGGTGATGATGCAGTCGTCGCTGCCGGGCGTGGTGGACGCGGTGCCGGTCCGCTCGCTCGCCGTGGTCGTCACCGTCGCGCTCGTCCTCGCCGGCCTGCGCCGCCTCGCAGGTACGCGACTCAGCACTGCACTCCGCCGTCGCCTCCTCCTCGGGGTGCCCTGGGGGACCCTGCTGACGATGGCCGGCGTCCTCGCCATCTACCTGTTCGTGCAGGGGAGGTTGTGGCACTCGCGCCCCCTCGTCACGCCGTTCCGGACGTGGTCGTACTTCTACCCGCTCGGGATGCTGACCGGGCCGTTCACCCACGGCGGCGACGCACACGTCACCGGCAACCTCGTCGGGACGTTCGCCTACGGGGCCGTCGTCGAGTACGCGTGGGGCCACTACCCCCAGCGGCGCGGCACACAGACGTTCTCCTCTCTGTCGACGAACCCCTTCGCCCGCATCCTCGCCGTCCCGGTCGCGATGGCCGGCGTCGGCGTCTTCAGCGGGGTGTTCGCGGTCGGCCCCGTCGTCGGGTTCTCCGGCGTCGTGTTCGCGCTGGCCGGGTTCGCGCTGGTGACCCGCCCGTTCCTCTTCCTCGGCGCGTTGCTCGGCAGTCGCGTCGTCGACCAGGTGTACACGGCGCTGCTGTTCCCGGAACCGACCGTCGGCGGGAGCACGCGCTTCGTCACCCCGTGGTGGGCGAACATCGCGATTCAGGGCCACGCAATCGGCCTCCTCGCCGGCGTCGTCCTCGGCGCCGCCTTCCTCTGGGCGCGGAGCGAGCGCCCGGCGACGACGCGCGTGTTCTTCGCCACGCTGGTGTACGCCGTCTCGAACGGCCTCTGGGCCGTCTACGTCCCCGTCGGTGGCGGTCGGTTCACGCTGTTCCGGTGGCTCGGGACGGCGCTGGTGTTCGTGCTCGCGCTCCTCGTGGCCGCTGCCACCGCGCGGCTGGACCGGCGGCTCGTCCCCCGGTTCGAGCGCGACTGGCACTCCGTCGCCCGCCTGGCCCTCATCGTCGCTCTCGCGGCGCTCTGTCTGGCCTCGGTGCCAGCCAACACGGCGACCATCGGCCCGGACGACGTGCCGGCCGACGGCGTCGAGGTCCGCGACTACGTCGTCACCTACGACGAGAACGTCCGCAACGAGTACATCGCGAGCATCTCCCTGCCGTTCGGCCTGGGGGCCGACCAGACGAACGTCACGGAGAGCGGCGTCATCGTCGCCAGCGACCGCCGGGAGATATGGATCGCGCAGGTCGAGAAGGGGCGACTCGCGCTGAACCAGCGTGCGGCCGTCGTCGTCGGCGGACCGGGGTGGCGCGAGACGGTGTACGCCAACCGGACTGGGTGGAACGTGCTGGGCAACGACTCCGTCTATCGGGTCCAGCTCCGGCGCGGAGGCGGTGACCGTCGCACGGTCTTCACGTCGCCGCCGTCGACGGCCGACGCGACCGTCGCGGGGCGCAACGTCACGTTCAGGCCCGCCGACGACGGCTTCCTGGTCGCCGTGCGCCGCGGGAACGCGACGATAGACGTCGACCGACTGCCGCCCAACGCGACTACGCGCACCATCGGCGGCTTGACGTTCGAGCGGAACCGGACCCGGCTCTACGCCGGCGCCAACGACACGCGCGTGAAAATCGCCGAGCGGCGTCGGCCGCCGAACTGAGCGCCGCCGCTCAGTCCCAGCGGATGCGGAATACCTCCGCGGTGATGGTCCGGGTGGCCTCGTCGTGGAAGTCGAACTGCTTCGGGAGCGCGAACTCCGTCTCGAAGGCGTGGGTCACCTCCCCGCCGTTGTCGGCGGCGAACGACTCGACGAACGCCCGGCTCCCCTCGTTGTGGACGGAGTAGGAGACGGCGGCCACCTCGGCGGCCGTCGCGAGGAACTCCCGGTCGGCGTGTTCGTTGCCGGACTGCGCCCCGAACGGGGGGTTCATGACGACGGTGGTGTCCTCGGGCGGACAGAGCGGGGCCTGGGTCGCGTCCGCGCGCACCCACGAGACGGACGTCGTCGACCCGACCTTCTGCTCGTTCTTCCGGGCCGTCGAGAGCGGTGCGGGGTCGATGTCGAGGCCGACGACGGTGTCGGGGCCCCGGAGCGCCGCCCCCAGCGCGAGCATCCCCGTCCCGCACCCGAGGTCGACGACCGTCCGGTCCTGGATGTCGCCGTGGAGGTCGGCCGTGTGGACGAGGTGGGCCGCCAGGTCCGGCGGCGTGCGGTACTGTTCGAGACTGGCCTGTGGATCGTCGAACCCCGCGACGACACCGAGTTGCTGGGCGAGCGCGCTCTTTGTCGGCATCAGCGGCAATACGCCAGAATCATGCAAAAATGTTTGCAAATGTCTGATGGTAATTCGACGCCCGCGTCACCGACCGACCGGGTCGGTCACCACGTGCCGTGGAAGGTGTCGAACTCCAGGTCCTCGAGGTCGCGCTCGCCGATCGCTATCTCGTACTCGCCGGGCGTGAGCATCGGTTTCTTGAACTGCGGGCCGTCGTCGGTGGTGATGCGCGGACACCCGGTGTTGACGTAGGCGTCCATCCCGAAGTTGGTCAGGCGGTCCGGCGTCACCTCGTCCATGGTGATGAGGTAGGCGTCGTCGTTGTTCTCGACGATCTCCTGGGCCTTCTCCCAGCGTCCCTGTCCGATTTTCGTGCAGAAGATGACGCCCCACGTCTCGGCGTCCATCGCCTTGTGGACCGAGGCGTAGCGCTGTTTCATGAACTTCTCCGTGTCGGCGACGGTCAGCGCGTTGTTCACCGGGTCCGCGATGACGACCTTCTTGTCCGGATGCTCCATCGCCAGTCCGAGCGGGTGGAACTTGCCGCCGCCGACGTAGAGAATCGTGTCGGCGTCGACGTCGGCCGAGGCGTAGTTACAGCCCAGCACCTGCCCTTCGTTGGTCAGGCGCTCGTCGCCCTTGCGGACGTGGACCTCGTAGCCGCGCGCCTCGAGCCACGACCGCATCTCGTCGAACTTGTTCATGTGCTGGGCCGTCGTCACGAGGCCGACGTCGGGGTCCTCGTCCGGGTCGGGGAGTTCCTCGGCCTCGGCCTGCTCCATCATCGGGAAGACGTCGACGTTAGAGAAGAGCGGGACGTAGATTATCTTGTCCGACTCCTTCATCGGGGAGTGACCGAAGTGGACGAACACGTCGGTCCGGCGCATCAGGTAGGTGTCGAGGTCGCAGGCGCCGTAGCAGGGCTGGCCGGAAATCATCACGGAGACGTCGTCGGGGAGTTCCGCGCGCAGGTCGTCGGCGACGGCGGGGCCGCGTCGCTTCAGCCCCTCGGGGAACTGCAGTCCGACCGTGTCGGCGTCGCGCTCGTCGACGGCCTCGACGATGCGGTCGAGTTCGTAGTCCCACTCGCGGTCGTGCTTGAGCGAGAGGCCTGTGTTTCGGAGGTCGCCCTCGGTACGCTCTTGGCTCATTGGGACCGCTTACTTCCTCGCGGGGTAAAACCTCCGCGCTTCGACCCGAGGTTTCGGCAAGCCTATACCGCGCGAGTCCTAACCAGACGGCGATGAGCATCGACAGCGACACCGCCGCCGACCCGACCGGCGACCGAGTCGACGAACTCGCGACGGAGTTCGGCGAGGCAATCGCCGAGCTGCCCGTCTACCAGCGGTTCGTCGAGGCGAAAGAGGCCGTCGAGAACGACGAGGAGGCCCAGGCGGCCATCCAGGAGTTCGAACAGATTCGCGAGGAGTTCCAACTCGCCCGCCAGACCGGCCGCGCGAGCCAGGAGGACCTGCGCGAACTCCAGAACGCACAGGAGGAGCTCCACGACATCCCCGTCATGAGCGACTACCTCGAGGTCCAGAACGAACTCGAGCTGCGTCTGCAGGAGCTCAACGAGATTGTCTCGGAAGAACTCGCCGTCGACTTCGGGCAGAAGGCCGGCGGCTGCTGCGAGGACTGACTCGACACCGCTGATTCGGCACTCGAAACCACTTTTCGCGACCGGACTGTCTCTCCCGACAAGTATCTCCCGTAGCGATAGCTGTCGACCATCCGGCTACGCTGTCTGAACGTTTGACGAGACAACACAACCCATATTAAACCGGCCGGGAGAGAGTCGGTCTGTGCGCGAACTGCTCTCCAACGGGACCTTCCTCCGGCTGCTCGTCGGGCGTCTGGTCACGAACGCCGGCGACAGCATCTACTACGTCGCCGCGCTGTGGCTGGTCCACGACCTCGGCGGGTCGACGTTCTACACCGGAGTGGCCTCCTTCCTGCTGATGCTTCCCGGTCTGCTCCAGTTCCTCGTGGGACCGCTCGTCGACGACGTCGAGGTTCGCTGGGCGCTCGTGGTCTCGCAGGCGATACAGGGGCTGCTCGTCCTCACGGTCCCGCTCGCGGCGTGGCTCGACGCGCTCTCGGTCGAACTGGTCCTCGTCGTCGTTCCGCTGGCGTCGCTCGTCAACCTCGTGACCTACCCGGCCCAGTCCTCGGCGCTCCCGCGGGCGGTCGACCGGGACGACCTCTCGGCGGCCAACGCGGTGTTCAACACCGCCCACGAGGGCGTGAACATGACGTTCAACGCCGTCGGCGGGGTCCTGGTCGGGATGGCTGCCGTCGGGGCCGTCGGCGCCTTCCTCGTCGACGCGGCGACCTTCGGCGTCGCGGTCCTCCTGTTCGTCGGGCTGACGCTGCCGGAGCGGGACGCATCGAGCGAGGCCGACGCGGCGCCGGCGACCGACGGCGGCGCGACCGACGAGGTCGACGACGCGGAGACGCTCCGGGAACGGACCGCTCGGTACGTCGAGGACTTCCGCGAGGGACTCACGTACCTGCGTGGCACGGCGTTCGTCCCGGTCCTGCTCCCCCGAGTGCTCGTCAGCTTCGCGACCGGGATGCTACTGGCCGTCCTCCCGGCCTTCGCGGCGTTGCGAGGCGGGTCGGGGCTGTACGGGGTCCTGCTGTCGGCGCTGGCGGCGGGCGCGCTCGTCGGGTCCCTCCTCTCGGCCCGTCTCGACGGGGTCCCGTACGGCTACCTCATGCTCGCCGGGACGGCGGTGACGGGTGCGGCGTGGGTCGGCGCGGGACTCGCGACGTGGACGCCGGCCATCGTCGCGTGCTTCGCGCTGGCCATCGTCTACTCCGGGGGCAACAGCGTCCTGTTCGACACGCTCGTCCAGACCGTCGTCCCGGAGGACAAGGTGGGCCGGGTGACGAGCTCGACGTCGACGCTCGAGGGGGCGGCCACGCCGTTCGGGTCGCTCGTCGGCGGGGCCGTCGCCGCCGTCGTCGGACCGGTGCCGCTCGTCCTCGCCGTCGGCGCCGCGAACGTCCTCGCCACGGCCTACGTCGCGCTCTCACCGTCGCTTCGCTCGCTGCCCGCCGTCGCCGACGTCGAGTACGGCGACCGGCGCATCGAGCAGTTCCGCGACGGTCCGTAACGACTTAGCCACGCCCCCTCGCAGTCGGCAGTATGACGGTCGATTCAGACTGGGACGATTGGCTCCTGCGTGCTGTCGAAGACGCCGACCCGGACGGACTGGCCATCTGGTATCTGGGCTGCAACGGCTTCGTGCTCAAGACCAGCGGCGACACGACGGTGTTCGTCGACCCGTATCTCGGCATCGGCGACCCGCCGCGGACCGTGCGGATGATTCCGGTACCGTTCGACCCGTCGGAGGTCACCGAGGCCGACGCCGTCCTTGGGACCCACGAGCACACAGACCACGTCCACGGTCCGTCGCAGGCCCCCATCCTCGCGGGCACCGGCGCGGACTACTACACCACGGACAGCGGTCACGAGGTCGTCAACGCGGAGGACTGGGTGGACGAGTGGTCGGTCACCGACGACCAACTTCACGAGGTCACCGAGGGCGACACCCTCGACATCGGCGACCTGACCGTCCACGTCGAACCCGCCAACGACCCCGACGCCGAACACCCCGTCTCCTACGTCTTCGAACACGAGTCCGGGACCTTCTTCCACGGCGGCGACGCCCGTCCCGGCGACTTCGAGGCGGTCGGCGAGGCCTACGACATCGACCTCGGCGTCCTCGCGTTCGGTACCGTCGGGATGATTCCCGACAGCGACACCGGCGAACCCCAGCGGACCAAGTGGTACAACGACGAGAACATGATTATCGAGGCCGCCAACGAGCTCCAGCTGGACACCCTGCTACCGAGCCACTGGGACATGTGGAAGGGGATGACTACCGAACCGACCGTCCTCCACAACCACGCCAACAGTTTCGCCTATCCGGCGTCGCTGGAGATAGCCGAAATCGGGGACCGCGTCGACCTCTGAACACTGTCCGCAAGTTGTTGGTTTATCGTCAGGTGAGACAGACGAAGTACCTTTATTAGTGGCGGGGTACGCAGTGACATACATGAGTGATTCGCAAGCGTACGAGGAGGTTACTGTCGCCTCGGATGGGGTCACCGTCACCAAGCGGTTCGAGGCCGACGAGTTCCCGGTGCCCGCCATCGCGTTCAACGTCCGGTCCCAGCGCTCGGAGCCGGTCACCCTCAGACTGGTCGACACCGTGCCGGAGGACGTCGCCGTCGAGGACCTCGGGTTCCACCCCGAGTACGGGTCGGAGTACTGGGACATCAACGACGACCGCATCGCCTTCGAGAAGGAGATAGAACCCGACGCGGACTACACGACTGTGTACGGTATCCGTGCCACCGGGACCGAGGACGTCGAGAAGTTCCTCACGGAACCGTCGGTGGAGAACGTCGACCCGCCGCTGGACGACGACGCCGACATCGTCGGCAGCGGCGACGACGCCGTCAAGGACGTCATCGCGGGCGAGAGCGACAGCGTGCCGGGACTGGAGGACGAGGCCGACGAGGACATCGAGACGCTCGACCTCAAGGACCCCAACGGGAAGGGCACTGCCGGCGGTAGCGAGGGCGCGGCGGACGCGGACGACAGCGAGGGGAGCGACGTCGACGTCGAGACGGGCAACGTCGTCGCGGCGATGGCAGAGGAGATCCGACAGAACAACGTCTCGGCCGACGACGTGAAGCTGCTCAAGCGCGCGCTCGACGCCGTCTCCGAGGACGACGAGGACGAGTCCGCGGGCGGCGTCAACGAGGCCCGCATCAAGCGCATCCAGTCGGACGTCGCCGACCTGCGCGCCTACACCGACGCGCTGGAGGAGTTCCTCGACGAGAACGGGACGGGCGACGAGATGATAGCGGAGTTCTCCGACCGCCTCGACGCCTTCGAGAGCGAGCTGGCGACCTTCGAGGACGACATCCAGAGCGCCAAGTCGGCGGCCGAGACGGCGACGGAGGACGTCGAAGCCGTCGAGTCGACCGTCGACTCGATGGACGACGAGCTGGACGAGATGGAGTCCCACCTCGGCGACCTCGAGGCCCAGATAGAGGAGGTCCGCGAGGAGATCGGCGACGGCGAGATCGACGAGCGGCTGACGGACCTGGAGGCGGAGATCGACGACCTGAAGCAGTGGCGCGAGCAGCTCTCGTCGGTCATCGGTGGCGGCGGCGACTAATCGAACTGGTTTTATTCGTCCCGCCAGTGGACACCGCTAATGACGACGACCAGAGTGGCCGTTCCCCGGAAGGGGCGGCCCCTCGAGGCGGTGCTGGAACGGCTCGCCGCCCGAACCGGGACGACCGAACTGGCGGACGACATCATCTCGACCCTGCGCTACGAGAAAGCGATCACCAAAGGCAACCAGACCGCCGAGGCCGACGTCTACCATCGTCTCGCCGACTACTCCAGCCTCGACGACCCGCACCGGCCGGAGTACACCCTCCTCCGCGACGACAGGGACGGGATGCCCCGTCGCGTCGTCTTCGACAGCGTCACCGTCCCGACCGACCACGGGGACGTCCAGCTGATCGGACGCGAGGAGCCGTTCCGCGCGCTCCGCACCCACGAGTTCGCGCTCGGGTTCGACAGCGCCGACCTCGTCCTGGAGGAGGTCGTGCAACTCCGTGACGACGCGCTGACGAGCATCGCGGAGATAAACGACCGCATCGACCCGCTGGACACGGACGTTCGGGTCGTCACGGGCCTCGGCGATACGGTGTACCACACCCTGCTGGCGACGCCGGAGGTCGTCGACTCGCAGGACCGCACGCTCGACCGGCAGTTCGTCCGGGACTACGAGGGCGAGTTCTGCATCTCGCCGCGGTACGAGCGGCTCGTCGAGGCCGTCCTCGGGACGGCCGCGCTCGACGGCATCACGTTCACGTATCCCGAGAACGGCAACGAGGAGGAGGCCGACATCGCGGCCACCGGCATCGGCGTCTACCTGACGGTGACGGGGTCGACCGCGCGGGACCACGACCTCGAACTTGGCGAGCGGCTGTTCCCCAGCGAGACTGTACTGTTGGAGAACGCGCGCGAGCGCGACGCGACCACCGAGGACGTCGGCGAACTGTTCGCCGAACCCGAGGAGACGGCGCTCCAGTCGGTCTGAGCGACGCGCCCGCTATCGCTCGCAGGCCCAGTGGAGGACCGAGCAGGCGCCGACGGCCAGCAGGACGGCGACGGCGACGTACGTGGTCGATGCGGCCGGCAACAGCACCCTCTGTGCGATGAGGGCCCCCGCTCCCGCGAGCACGACGGCGACGTAGTACCGATACCACGCCCTCGACGCGCCCGCACCGTCGACGTAGCTGGTGACCTCGTCGCCGGCCGGACCGAGCGAGACGGTCGCAGCCTCGCGGTCGAACGACACGATATCGAGGTCGTCCATCTTCGGGAGGTGGCTCTGGTGCAGCGAGACGTACACCCGCTTTCGCTGTCGCTCGGTCAGCGATTCCGGCGTCGTATCGTTCTCGATAGCAGCGACCTGTTCGGCGAGTGAACTGACCGGAACCGACTCCTCGGGCGGGAGGACGCCGAGGGTCGCGCGGCGTCGGTCGTTCCGGAGGACGTCGAATATCGCTCCGTCGTCCAGTGACCCAGAACCGCTCGAACCGGCCCGGTCGTCACAGAGCGTCCGAACGACGCTGGTGTCGCCTGTCCGCGCGTCCTTCGAGTCCACGTCGTGGTGGCCGTCTTGCTGGTCTGTCACGGGTTCGGAGGGCCGCAGTTCCTCGGGTAGCGGTCGACGACGATGCTGTCGTATCCATTACCTGACAGTCGACATATATAGTTCTTTCTCGTATGCTTACTGTTTCCGAGGCGCTGACTCGCCGGTTCGGGCCGGCCAGTCCCGGTCCCGAGGGGGACCGTTTAACCTCCCGCCGAGGCGAGTAATCTCCCATGTCTCGGGGGTAACGACGCTGTAACAAATGTGTATCCGACGCTCGGTACGGCCGTGTCGTCTCTGACGACAGCCAGATGAACCGTCTACTCACCAACCGCGGCGACGGATGCGATGGAACAAAACAATACAGAACTCTCACGCGACCGTGTCTTCGACATCCTCAGTAGCCCTCGCCGTAGATACGTGCTCTACTTTCTCAGGACCGAACCGAACCCGATACAGTTGACCGACCTCGCCGAACACGTCGCTGCCTGGGAGAACGATACGACGGTCGAGGACCTCTCGACACAACAGCGCAAGCGCGTGTACGTGTCTCTCTACCAGACGCATCTCCCCAAGCTCGCCGACGCGGGACTCGTCAACTACGACGACGAGTCGGGCGAAGTGTCCATCGCCCGAAAGGCGTCCGAGATCGACCCGTACCTCGGCGACCAGCAGGAGGAGCCGACGTGGTACCTGTACTACCTCGGCCTCGCCGTCGTGAGCACGCTGCTCATCGTCGCCTCTGCGCTCGGGCTGGGAATCGGCCAAGGAGTAGTCGCGGTGGTCGTCGTCGGCGCCTTCGTCGCGTTGACCGCGGTCCACGCGGTGTACCGGTGGCGTCAGCGACCCCCACCGTCGGAGTTCAGCGAGTGAGCCACACTCGGTGACTACTCCTCGTCTTCGGGGAGTAGTTGCTCGGGTGTCCGCAGGTACGTCGGCGTGTTCGCGAACTCCACCATCCGTTCCAACTCCTGGTCCGTGATATGTCGGGGCATCACACACCCGACCACCCCCTGTTCGGGGTTAGTAATTGTGTCTATAGCTTCGAGAATGAACTCTATACTCGCGGCGACAGCCCGCGGGTCGGCGGCACGAGCGGCGAGGGCGAACCGCCCGACCGTGGCCGTTCTGTCCGCTATACGACCAGTATAACAATAGGGGGAACGGCCCGAGCCCAGGCCGTGAGACAGACCAGTGGTGCGTTCGGGTGGGGTGCATAGCTCGATGTGGCCGTGGGAACATCTCGCCGTCGGCTACCTCCTCTACTCGCTGCTGGTGCGGGCGACCGGTCGGTCCAGGCCGCGGGGGCTCGACGTCCTCGCCGTCGGTCTGGGCTCGCAGTTCCCCGACCTCGTCGACAAGCCGCTCGGGTGGGGGACGACGCTGTTGCCCTCCGGGACGTCGCTCGCCCACTCGCTGCTGTTCGCGGTTCCGATCGCGACGGTCGTCGTCCTCGTCGCCGTACGGTACGGCCGGTCGTCGGTAGGGCTCGCCTTCGCGGTCGCGTACCTCGCACACATGCCCAGCGACGTGGTGTACCCGCTCGTGCTGGGCGAGGAGCTCCGACTGGGGTTCCTGCTCTGGCCGCTGGTTTCGGCCGAGCCGATGCCGCCGACGGACGTCTTCGCCCGCGTCGGTCACCTGTTCACCGACTTCGTCGGTGCTGTTTCGACCGGCGCTGCGCTCAGGTTCCTCCTCCTGGAGGCGTTCCTGCTCGGTGCGACGCTGCTCGTCTGGCACGCCGACGGCCTGCCGGGACTGGACCTGTTCAGACCGAGACCCACCGACCGGTGACGCGTGCGGCGCCGTCGACCGTCTGACGGAGGTTTTAATATGTGTCGTTCCGTCGACAGTGGTAATAGATGTCACAAGAGTGTGGGGACTCTTCGAGCGTGGGGCCGACCGGGGAACAGCGAGCCGGGGACTCGGGGGGCGTGGAGGAACGTCCCACGTACGACCCGACAACCGACGCGTACCTGACGACGTTCTCGCCGACCGACACCGCGGCGAGCATCGCCGTCGTGGCGGCGCTGACCGACATCCGCCACTGTTCGACGGCCGACCTCGAACCTCTCTACGACGCGGTCGATACCGACGCGCTCGACGCCCTCGTCGCCGCTTCGGGGCCGTCGATAGAGGTGCGTTTCTCGGTAGACGGGTTCGACGTCCTCGTCACCGGTGGCGGGCGTCTCGAAGTGACGCCCCCGGAGTGAGTCGGGCCGTCAGAAGGTTCGGACGAGACGGGTACGCCCGGACACGTACCGTCAGTCTCGTCGGCTGCGTGCCGTCAGGAGCGCGAGCGCTATCGCCACCAACGCGAGGAGGACGCCGAACCCGGCGCCACTCCCGCCCGTGGTCGTCGTCTCCGTAGCCGTCTCGCCTTGAGTCTGTTCCCCGTCCGTCGAGACGGCCTCGACAGTGAGCGTTCCGACCGACGCGTCACCGACCCCGACGTCGTGGGTCCCCGCCGCCGGTGAGATGGACGCACTGACGGTTCGCTCGCCGCCCGCCGGGACCGCCACCGACCGTTCGGTCACGGTCTCGCCGTCGACGGTTATCGGGACCGTCCGCTCGATCTCGGCAGAGCCGTCGTTCCGGACGGTCGCACGCACGGTGACCGTCTCGTCGGCACCGATACTCGACTTGGAGAGCGACCCGGTCGTGCTGACAGGGTCGACCGTCCCCACGGCCAGCGTCGAGAACTGCGTCGTCTGGGCGCGGTAGGTGACCGTGTCGGCGTTCGACCCCACGCGCGTCGTCCGCAGCGGTTCCCAGTCGCCCGTGGCGTCGTCGTACCGGTAGAGGACGACGTTCGCCTCTGCCGTGTCACCGAGTGCGGCCCGGTCGACGGCCATCGTCACGGTCCCGTTCTGGACCGGTGACGCGCTGGCGTTCCCGCCGGACTGGAGCGACGGGCGGAGGACGTAGCCCTCGGCGACCGACACGCCATCTGCCGGCGGCCCACCCGCGGTCAGGTTCCGCGTGCGGGTGGCTTCGAGCCACAGCGTCCCGTCGCCGGTCGAATCGATGGACACCTCGCGGAGCGTCACGTCCGCAGTCCCCATCTCGAAGGTGAACTGCACTGGCTCACCGGCCGTCGCGTTCGGCTCGAAGCCCATCTGCGTGTCGTCGTCGATGGCGACCGTGTTGCCCTCGGGGGCCGTCGGTGGGACGACCGTCAGCGCCGTGGTGGACCCGTTGCCGAGCGACAACTGGTGCTGTCCGGTCCGGTCGGGGACTACCGTGGTCGTCACGGTGCGCTTGCGATACGGTTCGACGGTCACGTTGAGCCGCGCCAAGGCCTCTCCGTCGACGAGGACTGGCCGCTCGAAGGTCCCCGTCTGGTCGCCGTAGTTCGCGAGGGTGACAGTGTACTCGACTGGTGACCCCAGGGTCGCAGACGTTCGGTTGAGCCCGGCATCGAGGATACGGAGGTCGGACTCCGCGGGGCCGGCCGACCCGTGGCCGCTGTCGCTGTGGTGGTCGCCGTCGTCCCCGGAGCTGGAATCCGTCGAGTTGGTCCCCTCGGTCTCCGCCTCGTCGACGTCCGTGGCAGTCTCGTTCTCGGTGGCGTTCGTGACGTCGGTGGCGGTCAGTTCGTAGGAGAACTGGCCGCTGAAGTCACCGCTCGCGACGACGACCGTGTGGGGCAGGTCGTTGCCCAGCGTGTACTCGACGGTCGCGTCGCGGCCGGCGTACGGGGCGACCTCCTGGGCGACGATTCGGTTGTTCGGTGCGACGAGGTACAGCGCCGAATCTTCGGACGATGACAGCGTCAGCTCGACTGTCTGACCGACGTTCCCGCTGAGCTGGACCTCCTCGTACCGACCGTTGTACTCGGCTCGCTCGTCGTTCGTCTCGTCGACGGTGCCGACGACGGTGTCGCCGACGCTCATCTCCAGGTCCTCGTCCTCTTCGAGTCGTTCCAGGGAGAGCAGATACTCGAAGGTGTCTTCCGGGAAGTGACTCGTCACCTGTATCGTGTAGGTGCCGTCGGATGGGAGTCGCTGTGTAATCTCCGAGTTGTTCCCCTCGCCGCCGTCCTCGTTCTTGGCGACTCGCTCTCCGTCCGGGCCCACGAGGACGAGCGAGGTGTCAGTCGGCGCGTACACCTCGATGTCGACGAGGTCACCGGCTTCACCTTCGAACGAGACCGGTTCGTAGTACCAGTCCCCGCTGTGGCTGTTCTCCGTGGGGTTCGACCGTATCGGGTCGACGGGGTCGACCGCACCGGACACCGTCTCGCCGTACGCAATCTCGCGGGTGTCGTCCGTCGCTGGTGCGGAGGCGACGACACCCACCCCTGCGATCGGACCGACGACGGCGACGAGGGCGACCGCCACTACTGCGACCAGACGGACGACCCGCCGTCGACGGACCGCGTTCTGCTGTGTCTGTTCGGACATCACTGCGAGAGTGAGTAGACTGCAGTATAGTTACCCACTCCGTACGAGAGGGCTGCGACCCGAGCCCCAGTCTATCCCGAATTTTGCACCGATTCGTCCCATAGGCGGCCGTTTCTGGCGGTAATCGCGTCCTTCTAGCCGGGCGGCCGTCGGTTACTCGGTTCGTTACCATACGGCGTGCAGCGCTGGTGTCACGAGTGGCGTCCGACTTCACGACAGAGGTGGCGTTCGTCGAGGAGTGTGGCACGGACCTCGACCACCTGCTCTGGGGCGTGGTCGTCGTCGCCTCCGCGGCCGACGTCGTCCTGACGCTGATCGGTGTCTCGATGTGTTTCAGCGAGGCCAACCCCGTCGCGCGCGCGGCGCTTGACACCGCCGGGGGCGCCGGGCTCCTTGGGCTGAAGCTAGCCGCACTGGGGGCCCTGTTCGCCGTCTACCGGCGGGTCAGACCCTCCTACCGACGAGCGGCGCTGACGGCGTTCTCGCTGCCGCAGCTGTTCGCCGTCGGTCACAACAGCCTGTTGCTCGTGCAGTACGGGCCGGCCTGTCTCTGAGTCGCGATCACTCGTCCGCCAGCGCGCGCGAGGACACCGACGCGCTGCGGGTTCGTTCGAGCACCGAGATGGCGTCTTCCGGCGTGTACGCTACGCCGTCGACGAGACAGGGGAACACGGCGACGAGCTCCTGCTCCGCGTAGAGCGCCAGACACCGACACGGCGGGACGATACGTCGGAACGACTCGTCGGCGAAACTGGAGGTGACCTTCGTGATCCGGAAGAACGGCGAGATAGAGATGCCGCGTTTGGCAGCGAGTGCGTAGAACTCGCCGATGGTCGAGACGATGCGCTGGCCGCTACCGACGTCCGCGAGCACGCTCCCAGTACAGATGCTATCGCCCCAGACCAGCAAATCGACGTCGGCCAGCGTCCCGTCCTCGGCGAGTCCCGACAGTCGCTCGACGAGGGCGTCCTGCTGTCGCTTGCTCCCCACGGGCGCCAACGAGTGGACGAACACCTCGGCGGTGAGCGGCGTCTCCGTCGAGGGCAACAGTTCTTCGAGGGGGGTCGCTGACTCACCTTGACTCATGTCTCACACGTAGCGATGCCCGGAGTGATGTATTAAATACACAGGACGCTTTGAGGCATAAGACCGCGTTACGGCGGCTACATGACGTGATAACCCGGAATAAGGCTGCGTTGGGGGAGAGCGGACAGCGCAGCCGGGACGACGGCGGCCGCCGCCTCGTGTGGCCTGAGTGGGGGTGGGGTGGGTGAGTTGGCAAGGGATGGACCGGTGTGGGCCAGTACGCGCAGGTGTTCGCTCTCCCCGCGTCGAAGCCGACGGCGTGGCCCGGTATTGTTATTCCGTGGTTAGCGGCGGTAGGGCGCGTGACTGGCGGTCGTCGGCCGCGAACGCCCGCCGTCGTATCCGCGCCCAGCACCCGTGTGTCGGCCAGAAGGAAGTGCATAACTACCTGAGCGACAGCGAGTTGACTGGTGTGATGTTCGCACTGAAACGGTTCCTCCTGATCGGCATCGGTCTCCTCACGGTCGGACTTGCTTACCGGACGATACGGTCGGTGCGCGGCGGGCAATGAGCGACGGCGTACCGCCTCGCCAGACCACGCCCTCCGCACGCAGCCATGACGGGTGAGGACGACTCGTCGCCGATGGCCGACGCGGACAGCGACACCGGCCTGCTACCCGATGCGGAGTGTATCGAGCTCCTCTCGTCGAACCGGCGGCGCATCCTGCTGCGAGCGCTCGTCGACGCCGACGAGCGCGAGCACTCGCTGGAGTCGCTGGCCGCGACGGTCGCACAGACCGAACAGGGGACGGACCTCGCCGACGTCTCGACACACCGCGTCGGCGTCTCGCTCCACCACGTCCACCTCCCGAAGCTGGACGACGCGGGCGTCCTCGACTACGACAGGGAGGCCAACACCGTCCGGTTCTTCGGCAACGAGCGCATCGAGACGTGGTTAGAGACGATGCGGGACGACTGAGTGGTAGCTCACTTGAGCCGTCGGTAGAGCCGAGCCATCGCGCCGAACCCGGGCGCACTCCGCTCGAGCGAGTGGTAGCGGGTCAGCGTCGGGGCGAACTTCGACTTGTAGCGTGACAGCCGCGGGTTGTTCGCCCCGACGAGGTCGTACGCTCCGACCCCGCGTGCGGACGCGTCGCGGATGACGTACCAGTGCAGCAGGTCGTTGATGTCGTATTCGAGGTCGGTCTTGACCGTCCCCTGCCAGCCGTACGCCCGGCGGCCGTCGTCGAGCACGAGGCTCCCGCCAGCGAACACGCCGTCGATGGTACAGACGTAGGGGCGGAGGTAGCCCTCCGGCAGCGCCTCGTAGAGGTCCTCGACCAGCTCGATGGTCACGGGGAACTCGAGGTCCTGTTCCGCGTGCCGGTTGCGGACCTGCGTGATGATGCTCCGCGCGGCCGCGTGTCCCGACTCGGTCACCGTACAGGCGTCCTCTGCCTCCCTGACGTTCGACCGGGCGTCGCGACTGAACCGGTCGAACAGCGCGTCCGGGCCGGCGTCGAGGTCGACGACGTAGGTGAACCGCGGCGTCTCCTCGAACATCTCCCAGTCGAACGGGCGCGTGTCGGGCGTCGTGATGGACGTTCGGACGTGGACGTACCGGGGGGCGTGGGTCCGGTCGAGCCAGTCCAGACAGCGCTCGACGAACCGCCGGCGACGGCGCTCGATAGAGTTGGACTTCATCCCGGGGCTGGTCAGGATGACGGGCCCGAGGTAGCTCACCTTCAGGTCCGGTGGTGGCGAGAAAGCCGTCGTTATCGGTCCCTTCTCGATGGTGAACAGCGGGAACAGCCCGACGGGCTCCTGGCCTTTGTACCCTATCAGCGGGTGGAACGCCGCGTCGGCGTGGTCGGCGAACACCGAGAGCGCCTCGAAGCGATGGAACGGCGTCCGCTCGTCGGTGCGCTCCAACGTGTCGTTCCAGACGTCGCTGTCGCTCTCGTCGAGTGCGGTTATTTCCAGGCTCATGGGTCCATCCCTCTTCGTATCCCCCAGTTCCGGAGACCGGTAGGCGCCAACATCGCTCGCTTCGTAGTGGCGACCACGGGGGGTAAGTTATAGCCAGCCTACCTCCGGACGCAATCAGCGTCCCTGCGGGCCGTCGAGGCGGCCGTTCCGGGGGTACGGACGCCATAACAAAGCGACGTACCCGGAAAGCCCGTACCGAACAATGTCTGGGGTTAGCGTTCTGGCGACCCGTGCGTCGACGACCGACCGGTGGGGGTCCGTGGCGTGAGCGTCACCGAGACCGCGCGCCGCCTGGCGGCGTCGACGCTCGAGGTCGTACCGATAGACCTCGTTGCGCTGCTCGTCTACACCGTCTTCGCCACCGCGGCGGTGACTGTCGGCGTCGGCGGGACAGTGGTCGGCTTTGTGGTCGGCTCGGTCCTGGTGTTCTTCGTCCCGGGGTACGCGGTCATCGCCGCGCTCTTCCCCCGTCGCCCACAGAACAGGGACGCCGGCGAGGGGGCTATCGGGCTCTCGCTGACGGCCGCCCACGACGGCGTCCTCGCACGCGAACGCCTGGCGCTGTCGTTCGGGCTCAGCGTGACGCTGATTCCGCTCGCCGCGGTCACGCTCGGGGCCCTGGGCGTCCGACTGACCACGGAGTCCGTGCTCGCGACGGTGTGGCTCGTCGTCGTCCTCGGCGTCGTCGTCGGCACTGCTCGGCGCCTCGCCGTCCCGGCCCACGAACGGTTCGACCCGCTGGCGGTCGCCCGCCAGACCGGGACGGAGCGCTTCTTCGGCGGCGACGCGGTGACCCGCGCGCTGACCGTCTGCCTCTGTATCGCCGTCGTGGCCGCACTCGGCTCGCTCACCGTCGCGCTGGCGGGCCCCACCCAGTCGATGTCCTACACCAGCGCGTCGCTGTTGACCGAGTCGGCCTCCGGCGAGTACATGGCCGGTGGCTACCCGACGAACGGCACCGTCGGCGAGTCGACCCCGCTCGTTCTCGAGGTGACGAACCACCACGACGCCGCCGCGAACTACACCGTGGTCACGAGGCTCCAGCGGGTCGACGGCGGGACGGTCCTCGCGAGCGAGACGCTCAGACGGCAGTCACAGCGGGTCGGCGTGAACGAGACGTGGACGTACGACCACAGGGTCACGCCGACGATGGCCGGCCAGGACCTCCGGCTGGCGTACTACGTCGTCCGCGGCCCGATGCCGGACACCCTCGACGACGGGACTGCAGACAAGGTGCTGTACCTCCGAATCGACGTCGCGCCGCG
Organism: Haloarcula sp. MBLA0163; assembly: GCF_055632435.1. Lineage (NCBI taxonomy): Archaea > Methanobacteriati > Methanobacteriota > Halobacteria > Halobacteriales > Haloarculaceae > Haloarcula > Haloarcula sp. MBLA0163. Next base: position 1,624,845 of record NZ_CM145745.1, on the reverse strand, counting down.
GTGACCGGACCGGTCGTCGGTCGGCTCGGGCAACCGCCGTCGCCATCCCGCTTTGCTTACTGGCGACCTGCTTACTCGGTCGACGCTCGCGACCGCCACGGCGACTCTCACCCTCGGGAGCCCTGAGCACGAGTCTTCTTGACTGGCGACCGGTGGGGCCGACGCTGCGGGATGCGGCCGTTGGGGTCTCCCGGTTGGGTACAGTGTAGGTTCGAACCTACTGTCCTACATATCGGTGGCTATCGGTAGCTTCTCGCCTCGAGAGCTACCGCAAAACCCTGAGAAAGACCAGATACCGAACGCCGGCCGCCTCAGAGCTGCCGGCTGAGGACGGCGATGCTGCCCCCGACGAGTCCGATACCGCCCAGCGCGAGGACACCGAGCAGGAGCGGCGACATCGACCCACCGTCGCCGCCCTCGGACCCGGCCCACGACTCCGTCCGGGCGGTCCTCGCCTCGCCGCCGACGGTCACCGACGCGTTCTGCCCGTTGACGCCCACGGTGTAGCGGCCGGGGTGTTCGATGCGCTGCTCGAAGGTGACCGTCTCCGTCTCGCCGGGTGCGACGGTCACGGACTGGCGTTCGACCACCTCGCCGAAGACGACGAAGGAGGCGTTCTCGGTGCCGGTGACGGTCCCGTCGTTGCGGAACGTCGCGCGCACCTGCACGGACTCCCCGGCGTCGACCGTCTCCCGTTCGACGTCGACCGACGGGGAGCCGATGTCGGCTCTCGCCGGTGCGACGTCGATCGTCGTCTCGAGGCCGGCGACGGTCAGACGCTGCTGCCCGGCCGCCGTCGGGACGACGCTGAACCGGAGCCGCTCGGTCTCGCCCGCCCGAATCGTCACGCGCTCGGAGGCGACGACCCGACCGCCGAGGACCGTCGTGACCGTCTCGGACCCGTCTCGATGTCCCGTGTTGGCGAGCGTCACCGTGACGTCGACCGACTGGTTCGCCACCGGTGAGCCCGCGACGGCGATGTCGGTTCCCTGGACCCGTGCCGTCGGAAGCCCGACGGCGAGCGGGTCCTCCGGGCCGGCCGTCGCGTTGAGGACGACCGTCGACTCGTTCCGGACCAGCGTCGTCTCGACCGGCTCCCACCCGGACCCGTTCCACGTCGCGACGACGAGGGCGTCGACAGAGCCGCCGCGCTCGCGGACAGCCGCACGGTCGACGGCGAGCCGGTACGTGACCGAGGCGGGCGCGGGACTGGACGAGACGGTCGGGCCGAGCGCCAGCAGCGTCTCGTCGGTCCCGGTCGGCGGCCCGTCGCTCCCGTTCCACGCGTCTGACACCGTCACCGCGCTCCCGGACGAGACGTCGCTCATCGCGACGCGCTCGACCGTCACCGGGCCGCTCCCGAGCGCCCCGTCGTCGAGGCCGACGCCGACGACGTCGGCGTCCACGTTGCTCTGGACGGTGACGCCGCTCCCGTCGCGGGTCGCCGTCGCGGCCGGTTCGTCGTCGTCGGGCTCCGGCGCCGGAGCGGGGGCTGCTCCACCGCCACCGCCGCCTCCGCCACCACCGCCGCCACCGTCGTCACCGCCGCCGCTGTCGCTCCCGTCGCCACCGCCGGACGCCGGTTCGACGGTCACCGCGACGGCGGCGTTCGCCGTCTGGCCGTAGCGGCCGGTCACCTCGTAGGTCACCGTGTACTCCCCGGCCGTCTCGAAGACGTGCCTGTTCTCGGTCTCGACGGTCGTGGTCGTCTCCCCGTCGCCGAAGTCGAGGCGCTCCCCGGTGACCCGGTCCGGCGGCGTGGCCTCGGCGGTGAAGACGACGGCCTCGCCCGGCCGGAGCTCCCGGCGGTCAGCCGACAGCGTGGCCGACAGGTCCCTCTCGGCCGCGACGCTGACCGTCGCCGTCGCCGTCGAGGAGACGTTCGCGGCGTCCGTGACGCTCACGCTCACGCTCCGATTGCCGACGGTGTCGAACGACGTGGTCAGCGAGGCGGTCGTCGTCACGTTCTCGGCGGTGCCGTCGCCGTCGGTGTCCCACGCGTACGTTGCGCCGCCGCGGGGGACCGTCGAGTTGCTGGCGTCCAGCGTGACGTTCGTCGCCGGGCGGGCGGTCGCGGGCGCGTCGAGTCTGGCGACCGGGTCCTCGCTCGCGTTGCGCTGGACCGCGATTGTCGCGTTCGCGCTGTCGGTCTGGCCGCTGGCGTCGGCGACGGTGACGGTCACCGTCCGGTTCCCCGTGTTGTCAAACGACGTCTGTATCTGCGAGGCGTTGGTGCGTCGGTCGACCGTCCCGTCGCCGTCGACGTCCCAGCGGTACTCGCTGATACCGACGTCGTCCGTCGAGTTGCTGGCGTCCAGCACGACGCTCTCGTTCCGGCGTGCCGTCTCCGGCGCCGACAGAGCCGCTTCGGGCGGCTGGTCCACCACGACCTCGATGCTGGTGTTGGCCGTGTCGGTGTCGCCCTGGCCGTCGCTGACGGTCAGGGAGACGTTGTACGAGCCAGTCTGCGTGTAGGCGTGCTGCACGGTGGACCCGGTCGCACTGGTGCCGTCACCGAGCGTCCACGCGTACGTGCCGCCGTCGCCCACGGTCGAGTTGCGCCCGTCGAAGGTGACCGTCTCGCCCACGCGGGCGCTCGCCGGCCCCTCGATGACCGCCTCGACGGACTGGTTCGACGAGACTGTCACCGACGCGGTGGCCTCGCCGCGCCGACGCTCCGTGTCGTCGACGAACACGGTGACCGTCTTCTCGCCGGTCGTCTCGTAGGTCCGGTTCAGCGTCGGCCCGTCCGTCTCGACCTCGACGCTGCCGTCGCCGTCCGTGTCCCAGAAGTAGCCGTAGATCTCCCCGTCGTCCGTCGAGTTGCTGGCGTCGTAGGTGACCGTCTGGCCGACGGTGGCGTTCGACGGCGACGCCGTCAGCGACGCGTTCGGTGCGCTCCCGGCCGCACAGGCCCCCTGCTGGACCGAGACCGAGGCGTTCTTCGAGAGCGGGGCGAGGCGCTCCTCCGGCCCTCTGGCCCGCCAGCTCAGGGGATCGTCGGCGTATTCCCAGTCCTCAGTCTCGGCCGCGTAGGTGTCGTTGCCCCACTCGGCGTCGATGACGATGGCGGAGTCGTTGGCGTGCGCCAGCCCGCGCAGCGCGCCCCCGTCGTTCCGGTCGGGCTCCCACATCCAGTCCATCTGGCTGGACGTGGCGTTGTGGATGAACCGGTCGTCCCGGTTCGGGTAGTTGTCGTCCTCGACGGCCCACGCCGCCTCGGTCGGGATGTTCGTGATGTCCATCGAGACGGCGCCGGCGGTGTCGCCCCCGTCGTTGCGCTTGTCGTGGAGGAAGACGAGACTGTCGCCCTCTGACCCGCGGTAGACGTAGAACTGGCTTACCTGCGACACCTGACGCTCTTCGGTCCCGTGCGAGCTGAAGTCCGTGTCGTTCTGGTAGTCGTAGTACGTGACGACGTCCTGTGATCCGTCGCCGACGATGGTAAGCGGAACACACCGCTCGCCCTGCACCACGCTGTAGGCGTCCGGTCTGTTCTCGACGTTCTCGACGTTCCCCGCGGCCGTGCCGACCGGTCCTAAGGGGCCGATACTTGCGCCGACGACGAGCAGTACCAACGCGATGCTCCTGATTGCGAGTGTCTCCCGTTCCATGATGGTCCGACGGGCTGGTGCCCGCCTCGGTATGGCCGGGTTTCAGAAGAGTACGGCTTTGTTATAGAGCGCCGTCTCTGGGTAACGGACGCTTACACCGAGTCTGTGTTCAGTTGAATCTGCTCGCCGGCGGCCGGTCGCGCCGCGGCCTGTCGGACCGCCTCCATGATACGGAGCGTCCACGTCCCCTCGGCGACTGGGACCGGCATCGGGTCGCCGTTGAGGATCGCTCTGGCCTCGGCGTCGAACTGGTAGTAGTGGGAGTCGAGGTCGCGTTCGGCCGCCCAGTCGTCGGTGAGGCTCCGCCGGGCGACGGCGACGAGGTTCTCCAGGGTCCCCTCGATGCGGCCGAGGACGTGGTCGACGTTCGTGAGCGCGCGGGCCTTCGCGGAGGTCTCGTAGTCCCGGTCGAGGACCGTCACCGTCTGGGAGACGACGTCGACGAGGAGACTGCCGCGCTCGCCGTGGATACGGACGGACTTGTGCGGGACGTCGCTGGCCAGTATCGTGGCGTTACAGAGGACGCCGGTCTCGCTGGTGTACTGGAACTGGACGCTGTCGTAGTCGAACCCCTGTTCGTACTCCCTGGTGAGCCCCGTCTGGGCCTGAATCGCGTCTTCGTCGACCGGGTAGCCGCCGAGTTTCAGCACGATGTAGATGGGGTGTGGGAGCCCCTCCTCGAACTCGCCGCCGGGGAGGTCGAACGCCCACGCGCCCCGGCGCACGTCGTCGGGGTACGTCTCGCCGGTGTAGAGGATGTTCACGGAGCGGACGTCGCCGATGGCGCCGCGGTCGACGAGCCGGGCCGCCTTGCGGACGGCCGGGTCGAAGTTGTGGTTGTGGACGACCGACACTGGTACGTCGTGGTCGGCGGCGAGCGACTCCAGCTCCTCCGCTTCGACGGCCGACGTCGTCACGGGCTTCTCTATCTGGACGGCGATACCGTCCTCGATGGCCATCCGCGCCAGGTCGAGGTGTGTCTGGACGGGCGTACAGAGGTGGAGCCAGTCGAGGTCCTCGCGGGCGAGCATCCCCTCGAAGTCGGCGAAGGCCCCGATGTCGTACTCCGTCGCCTTCGCTCTCGCTCGGGACTCGTCGAGGTCGCAGATGGCGACGAGGTTCGTCAGCGGACACTTCTGGAGACCGGAGAGGTGGACGTCGGACACCGTGCCGCCGCCGACGACTGCGCTGTTCAGCGTCATCGTCACATCACCTCGGGGCTGTCGGTATTGTTATAGGCGCTGTGTGCGGCGGTAAGAGCTCGCTACTGGCGTCGACATGCCGCCGTTACCGGGGGGCGACGCGACGCTGCCGTTCAACAGCGCCGAACCGCTCCGACGCGCGGCACAAGCCGACCATAACAATGCCAGAGACGGCACCAGTTCCCGGCGAGAATGGGTCCTGAAACTCCCCCGCGCGTCGGAGCGTGGTGACGATGTACCGTGAGGCAACAGTCGCCGTCGTCGTGCCGGCCTACAACGAGGAGGGACTGGTCGGCGAGACCATCGAGACGATTCCCGACTACGTCGACCGGATATACGCGGTCGAGGACGGCTCGACCGACGGGACGTGGGCGGAGATACGCCGGACCGCCGAGCGTGTCAACGCCGCGTCGACCTCCAGAAACGGCTTCTCGCGCCGTGTGGTTCCCATCAAGCACGACGCGAACCGCGGCGTCGGCGGCGCGATAAAGACCGGCTACCTCGCCGCCCGCGAGGACGGCATCGACGTGACCGCGGTCATGGGCGGGGACGCCCAGATGCAGCCGGAACTCCTCGAGGGCGTGGTCCGCCCGATCGTCGAGGGTGAAGCCGACTACGTCAAGGGGAACCGCCTGATGAACGAGGCCCACCGGAGCGGGATGCCCCGCTTCCGCTACGTCGGCAACCGCATCCTGACGTGGCTGACCCGCATCGCGAGCGGCTACTGGACCATCGGCGACCCGCAGAACGGGTACACCGCCATCTCGCTGCACGCGCTGGAGACGGCGGGCATCGAGGACATGTACGAGTACTACGGCTACTGCAACGACCTCCTCGTCAGGCTGAACGTCGCGGGGCTCCGGGTCGTCGACGTGCCGCGGCCGGCGAACTACGGCGACGAGGAGAGCCACATCACGTACCGTTCGTACATCCCGAAGGTGTCCGGGATGCTCCTCCGGGACTTCCTCTGGCGCCTCCGGACCAAACACGTCGAGGAGGGGCCGTACTCGATGCTCGCGCTGTTCCTCGGCGCCGCGATGGCCGTCGTCGCCGGTGTCGTCGACGCGGTGCGGAGCGACGGGCCCCTGCTCGAGGCGCTCCCCCGCCTGCTCGGGTCGTTCCTCCTCGGTACCGCCTTCCTCGTGGGGGCGCTGCTGGTCGACCGGAACTACGAACAGCATCTCGACGACCGCATCGACCTGCCGGTGGGCGACGGCCAGCCCGAGGGTGGCCAGGCGTCCTCGGCCTCCGTCTCGCCCGCCGTCGGGGACGACTGACGCCAGCGGGGTATTACTCGACATAAAGCCACCATAACAATTCGCCACTCGTGGTCAGGGACGGTATGTCACGGGAACGGACGCGCCGTCGATTCCTCGCCAGACTGGGTGCTGCCGGGCTGCTCGGCTCGCTCGCTGGGTGTCCGCGCGAGGACGGTGCCCCCAGGACCACGACTCCCACGTCGTGGACGACACGGTCGACAACCGCGGACACCGCCGTCGCTCGAGAGACTCCGACGCCCACAACGTCACCGACCGCCACGCCCGACCCCGAGGACTACGACCGGGTCGTCGACGTCGTCGAGGCGGGCGCGGACCCGACCGGCTCCGTCTCCATCCACGCGACGCTCCAGTCGCTCGACACCGACCACACGCTGGTCCGGTTCCCGCCCGGCGAGTACCTGCTCGACGAGCACTGGTACGTCGACGAGTTCACCCAGCTGGGCATCGTGGGCCCGGAGGCGACCATCACAACCGTCCCGAACTTCGGCGGGCCGCTGTTCGGGCTGGGCCGCAGCGAGGACGCCATCGACCTCGCCGTCGAGGGGCTGACGTTCGACTTCCGACGGGGGAACACCGGCCCGCGACCGCTCCACCTGACCGTCGCCGACGACCTGTACGTCGCCGACGTCACCGTGCGCGGCGAGTTCGACGTGGACCAGGACGCGATGCGGTTCGGCGTCACCGACCCGGAGGGCACGGGGGTCGTCCGACGGCTCCGCATGCCCGACGGCGGTGCACCCCAGTTCACGAACACCGGCTGTTACCTCGGCGAGGACCACCGCGGCCATCTCCGGTTCGAGGACTGTCTCGTGGGTGGCTTCCCCGACAACGGCCTCTACGCCTCCCCCGCGCCGGGGCGCGTCGACGTCGTGGGCGGCCTCTACCGGAACAACGGCGTCTCGAACGTGCGGGTGAGCGGGCCCGCGACAGTCGAAGGCGTGACGGTCCGCTGTGACACGGCGCGGCCCGGCGTCCCGAACATGCGCGGTATCCGCCTCCGCGAGGGCGGGGACGTCCTCGTCGACGGCTGTCGCGTCGTGATGGACCGCGTGACCGAGAGCGACGGTGGCATCACCTGCGCCAACTGGCTCGAGTCGGCCACGATCCGGAACACGCACGTCACCGTCCGGGCCGACGGGGTCCGGGCGCTCTGGGCCAAGGACCCGAAGAACGGTTCCAGCGCGGCGCGCCGCTACCCGCTGCAGATTCAGGACCTCACCGTGGACGGGTCCGCCGCCGGAAACACGGCGATAATGATAAGCCGGCGCAACGGGACGCTCCTCGAGGACCTCTGTGTCTGCCAGACCGGACGGGGGCGGGACGGCGTCACCGTCGTCGAGTCGGCCGACTCGACCCTCCGCCGATCGTCCATCACCGTCACCGGGACGCCGCTGGTGACCGAGCGCGCTGCGCTCGACCGGCGTGACCTGCGGCTCCAGTCGCTCGGAAGCCCAGGCCGCGTGAGCACCGACGTCTGTGACTGCTCGTGACCCCGCCGGCGGTCACTCCCCGTCCGAGAGATAGCCGAGGTTGGCGAGTCGGTCGGCCACGTCGTGGTCGTCCCGGACCCGTCCCTCCGTCTGCTCGTAGTCGGGGTACGACGCGACCGGCGACGGGTCGACTATCGGGAGCGGACTCCCGTCCATCCGTTCGGCACGCGGGACGCCGAGTGTACTCAGGACCGTCGGTGCCACGTCGAACAGGTGCGCGTCCGCGAGCGACGCCGACCCGTCGATAGCCGGCCCGGTCGCCGCGACGATGCCGTCGCGCTTGTGGTTCCACGGCTCCCGCGGCGTCCCGAACCACTCGCCGAGCAATGAGCCGTTGAGGAAGTTGTCGAACGCCCGGGGGACGACGACCACGTCCGGCGCGTCCTCCACGTAGGGCCCGTCGAAGACGGCCTCCCGTGGGACGACCTCCTCGAAGACCGGCGCCCCGTCCGGGTCTTCGACGGCCGCGAGTCGGTCGATGACCTCCCGACGCGTCGACTCGTAGGCGCCCGGGGCGACGACGCCGTCGGGCTCGCGGCCGGCGAGGTTGAGGCGGACCCCCAGTTCGATGCGGTCGCGCATGTACGCCTGCGAGGCGCGGAAGTCGACCTGTTCGGTGCCCGCCCGGACGGCGTCTGTCGGGACGATTCGGGCGACGGTGTCGGCCAGCCCGAGGGGTTCGAGGACCGCTTCGACGCGCTGGCTCGTCACGCCGGCGCGAGCGAGGAGGCCGACGGCCCGCTCCAGCGGGCCCGGGTCCGGCGTCCCCCCGCTCTCGCCCTGCTGGAGGCGGCGGCGAGCGATGGCGTCCCAGGACGGCATCCCCTCCCCGCCGGTCGTCGTCTCCAGCAGGTCCCAGTCCCGTAAGCACTCGTTAACGCGGATTTCGCGCCCCTCGTAAGGGCCGATGCCGTGGTCGCTGACCACGATGACGTTGTCGGGGTCCGCGGCGTCGAGGGCCGTCGCCACGGCGTCGTCGACGGCCCCGAACACGCACTCGACGGCCTCGGTGTCCTCCGGTCGCCGGTGGAACACCGTGTCGGTCTGCTGGAACTCCAGAAAGCCGAAGTCGGGGTCGAACCGGTCGACGAGGTAGGCGAACGCGTCGCCTCTGGTCTTCGCGTGGGCCGCCACGTCGTCGAGCGCCGCCTCGCCCGGCGTGTCCATCGGCCCGTAGACCGAGTAGGACCCGACGGCCTCCCGCACGTCCTCGAGGACGCCCCCGGGGTGGCCCGGTGGGTCCTCCGGCGAGACGTAACCGGGGATTACCGCGCCCTCGACGGCGCTCGCGGGGGCGGTCACCGGGACGTTCACCACGACGCTGCTGTGACCGTGGTGGTCCAGCAGCTCCCAGAGCGCGTGGGCGCGCACGTCCGTCGCGTCCACGACGTCGTGGTCGTAGCCGTCGAACCGAAGGAAGCCGTAGACCCCGTGTTTCCCGGGGTTGACGCCGGTGTACAGCGACGGCCACGCGCTCGGCGTCCACGGCGGGAGCTGGGAGGTCAGTGGACCGCTGACGCTCTCCTCGAAGAATGCCGACAGCGTCGGCGTCACCCCGGCGTCGAACAGCGGTTCGAGGACCGAGCGACAGGTCCCGTCCAACCCCAACAGCAGTGTCCGCATCGTCGCGGACTCCCGTGGCTGTCGGCTTTGTTATCTGAGCCCTACCGGCGAGGACGGTGTGGTATGCGATGCTTAGACACACGTTACTCAGTGGTAGATTCAGCTTAGAGAACTATTTCTTCGCGTATCGTCTGAAGAACTGAATTAAGTTCGTGCTACCGGCAACGAACTCCGGGTGGTAAGCAGGCCGTACGTAGTCGGTGACCATTCCGGTGTAAGTAGGGTAACCCTACGCAGCAGGTGGTCAGAACACCTTTTCAGGTAGGTCGACCCTGCCCGGATATGGCAGGAAGCCACGACGACGACTCCGCCGAGAAAGGACATCGTACCAACCGCCGGACGTTCATGAAGACCGTCGGCGTCGCCGCGACGGCCGCCGTCGGGAGTACGGCCGTCACCGGGGCGTTCGCGGCCGATACGACCGTCGACCTCGCCGACGAGGGCCTCGAGAATGGTGAGCTTATCGACCCCTATCTGGAGGAGTTCTTCGTCGACGGCAACGAGGTCCTGATACCGGCCGGCGAGTACGAGTACACTGGTGACGGCCTCGGTGGCGACATCGCCAACGCAGCGCTCGTCGGGTCCGCCGACGGCGTCACGTTCAACCGCCCGGACGACCCCGAGACGACGGTTAGGCCGACCATACGGGCGACGAGCGGGACCGTCCGCGTCGAGAACATCACCGTCCGCGGCAAGCGTGGCGAGGAGCAGTCCCGCTGGCGCGTCGGCGCCGACGAGGGTGCGACGATGGAGGTCGTCAACGTGAACGTCCCCGACGGCACCGTCGAGAACTCGGACTCGACGGGGGTCTACGCCGGCTCGGACCACGCCGGGACCCTCCTCGTCAAGGCGTGTTACTTCGCCCAGCTCGGCAACGTCGCCTGCTACGTCTCGGACCCCTACACGGGTGCGAACGGACAGGTTATCGTCGAAGACTGCGTCTTCCGGAACACGAACTCGGCCGGCGTCCGCTTCGCGCCGGGCGACAGCGTCGTCCGCGGCTGCTACTTCGAGGCCACCGAGGAGTCGCCCACCGAGACCGGCGGCGGCCGCGCCCAGCGCGGCATCAAGATCGACGACGCGGGCCAGGAGGTCGTCATCGAGGACTGTGACTTCAACTGGACCGACGTCGGCGGCCCCTGCATCGACTTCCACGAACGCGGTGAGGGCGGCTCCGGCGTCGTCCGGAACTGCCGCATCACGAACGACGGCGACAGCGAACCGTTCGACACGGAGTGGGACGTCGCGGGCAACTGGACCGGCGAGAACATCCAACTCACCGGCAGCGGTCCGACGGACGTGCCCGACGGGTTCGAAGCCGTCACCGGGAGCGAGGCGGAACCCGCGAACACGGACTACGCCATCTGGACGCCCGTCGGTGGCGAAGCCACGAGTTCGACCGAGTCGACAACCGAGACCGAGACGGAGACCGCGACCGCCACGGAGACCGAGACCAGTACCGAGAACACCACGACAGAGACCGCGACCCCGGAATCTACGGAGACGGCGACGCCTGAACCGACCGAGACGGCGACCGCCACGGAGACCGAGACGGCCACACCGGAGCCGACCGAGACCGCGACCCCCGAACCGACAGCGACGCCAGAACCGACCGAGACGGCCACGCCGGAGCCCACCGCGACGGCGACCCCCGAACCGACCCAAACCGCGACACCAGAGCCTACGGAGACCGAGACGGCGACGCCTGAACCGACCGAGACGGCGACGCCCGAACCCACCGAAACGGCGCCCTCGGACGACTCGGAGACGCCCGCCGAGAAGGGACAGAACGGTGGCTCGTCCAGCGCGGGCGACGCCCGCAGCGAGACCGGTGCAGAGAAGTCGTCGGCGCCGAAGGGGTACCCCAACCGCATCGAGATAGACGGGACCGGCGACGCCGAGGAGGACGCCACCTACACGTTCTCGGTCACAGGCGACGTCGTCGTCGACGAGGAGCGGACGAAGGTCGTCAACAGCGGGACGGCGGCCGACGAGAAGCGCGACCACATCGGCTGTAAGGTCGTCAGCGGCCACGTGGGGAACGGCGTCGACGCCTACTACTACAGCGGCCGTCTCCGCGACGTGGACGTGCAGGGCGACGGTGAACTCTACATCTACCACGGGTAAGCATGTTCTCGAACAACGAGTGGGACGACGTCCCCGACGACCCCGACCCACACGAGAACCTCGACTACGAGATGGCGGAGCTCACCGTCATCCAGTCCGAGACCGACGACAAGTACGTCTTCCTCCCGGCGGAGGAGGACCACCTGCTAGAGGACGCCTTCATCGTCGCCGGCGCCGACGCGCTCGTGGAACTGCGCGAGTGAGGCCGGCTTAAGGGCCTCTATAACTATCCGGCGATACGTGGTGTGGTCGCACACACCACTACATCGGTGTGGGTGACGATGACTTACGACGACTACATTCGCGGCGACGAGGCGATACTCGGCGTCGCACCGACGGGCTACCGCTATTCGACGGACGTGAACGAGTCGCTGCCTGTGGCCCCCGACGAGGTCGCAGAGCAGGTGTACGAATCGGCGTCGTTCGGCGCGACGCTGGCCCACCTCCACGGCAGGGACGCCGACGGCGAGCCGGCCCCGTCACGGCTGTCGGCGTTCGGGTCGGCGGTCAGAGACCTCTGTCAGGACGACGTGCTCGTCGAGTACGCCGTCGAACCCCGGTGTTCGCCCGGCGACTTCCTCGCCATCCTCGACGAGAGCCCGGCGCCGGATCTGGCGTCCGTCCGCGTGGGTCCCGCCCAGTACGGCTACCGCGAGGCGTCCGACACGAGCCGCCGGGACGTCGACCGGTTCGTCGAGGAACTGGCGGCGCGGGGGATAAAGCCCAACCTGTTGGTCACCAGCGGTCGCGACCTGCAGGAGGTCTACCGACTGCGCGAGCAGTCGGTGCTGGAGGACCCGCCGGTGGTGACCCTCCTGTTCGGGGCCGCCGACGGGACCGTCGCGACGCCGACGAACGTCCTCTCGCTACTGGACGCCGTCCCCGACGAGGCGGCCTGCTTCGTGCGTGCGACCGGCCCGAACCAGTACCCGCTGACCGCCGTGGCCTTCTTCCTCGGGGCCCACCCCGTCGTCGGGATGGAGGACAACCTCTTCGTCGGCCCCGAGACGCCCGTCGAGCGCAACGCCCAGCTCGTCCGACAGGCCGCAGAGCGGACGCGCTACTCGCTCCGGGAGGTCGCCTCGCCGGAGACCACGCGGCGACTGCTGGGCCTGCCGAGCGTCGAGGCCGAGGACAACGACATCGAGGTCTGAAACGGGCGCCTACCGACCGAAGGCGGACCATACCTTTCTCTCGGGACGCCGCCTCGTCGGTACGATGGACGCTGTGATACTGGCGGCCGGTCAGGGAACCCGCCTCCGCCCGCTCACGGACGACAAACCGAAAGGGATGGTCGAGGTCGCCGGCAAGCCCCTCCTCACGCACTGCTTCGAACAGGTCCTGGAGCTCGGAGCCGAGGAACTGTACGTCGTCGTCGGCTACAAGAAGCAGGTCATCATCGACTACTACGAGGACGAGTTCGAGGGTGTCCCCATCACCTACACCCACCAGCGCGAGCAGAACGGCCTTGCGTCGGCCCTCCTCACCGTCGAGGACCACGTCGACGACGAGTTCATGCTGCTGCTCGGCGACAACGTCTTCGACGCCAACCTCTGTGACGTGATAACGCGCCAGCGCGAGGAACGGGCCGACGCCGCCTTCCTCGTCGAGGAGGTGCCGTGGGAGGAGGCCGGCAGGTACGGTGTCTGCGACACCAACAAGTACGGGGAGATAACCGACGTCGTCGAGAAACCCGACGACCCGCCGTCGAACCTGGTGATGACCGGCTTCTACACGTTCACGCCGGCCATCTTCCACGCCTGTCACCTCGTCCAGCCCTCCGACCGGGGCGAGTACGAACTGAGCGACGCCGTGGACCTCCTCATCCACTCGGGCCGAACCATCGACGCCATCCGCATGGACGGGTGGCGAGTGGACGTGGGCTATCCCGAGGACCGCGACGCGGCCGAGCAACGACTCCAGGACGACGCCGTCACCGTCGCGGACGGGGCGGACGAGGACGCCACGTCGGCCGCCCAGTCCGGCAGCGAGTGACAGGGCACCGCACCCGGCGGCGTATTCTCTGTGTTACGACGTATTACCGTCGGCGACCGCCGTCGACTCCGCCCGGAGCGTCTGCCGCGCGACGTCGTACATCGTCTCGACCGTCAGGTCGCTGTCCTCGCGTCGGCTATCGATGTGTTCCAGAATCGCGCGGAGGCGGTCCACGTCGCGCTGCTCGGTGACGTTGTTCGGGTGTAACCAGAGGTGACAGATGCCGTCCTCGCCGGCCGCGGCGTCGACGCCGAGTCGGGCCTGTCTCACCACCGGGTCGCCGACGGTCGCGGAGAACACCTGCCGGGCGACCCCCTCGAACTCGAAGAGGTACATCGACGCGGGGACGTTCACGAGGCCGTACTCGTCGACGGTGGGCGTCACGAGCGGCGGCGGCCGTTCGACCACCGTCGCCCGTGCGACCTTCCGGGCCGGGCCGAGGACTGGCCCGTCGACGCCGGGCGACGGTGCGGTGCCCCGATAGACGGTGAACCCGGCGTTCGCGAGGGCCTCCCGGTGGCCGACGCGGTTGCGCGGGAAGACGAATGAACGTAGCGAGACGCCGGCGGCCTCGGCCGCTTCGACCGCCCGGCGGCACTCCGCGTCGGCGAGCTGGGGCGTCGCGTAGTCGGCCCCGAACAGCACGTGCGAGTAGGTGTGACAGCCGACGTCGTGTGGTACGGGTGCGTCGATAAGCGAGCGAATCAGGTCCGGCGCGAAGCGGAACCGCTCGGGCATCGGGTCCGGCTCCCGCTCGTGGGCGAACCACCCCGGCGGCGACGGGTGGCCGACGTGTGCCCCGTTGCACGACTCCTCGAACAGGTGGCCGACGACGGCCCACGTCGCCGGGACGGCGAACTCCTCGAACAGGTCGACGAGGCGCTCCCACCCCCAGCGTGCCCGCTCGATGCGCTCTGTCGGGCGGTCCTCTGGCGGATAGTCGTGGAAGCCCCAGCCGAGTTCCGCGTCGACGGAGACGACGACAGTTCCCATTTGTACCCGAGTCGGGGTCGCTCGTATTGGTTATGCGACGGTGACGGACCGGTAAGCCGACTGTAGCATCAGGTTACGACCCACCGACGGCGACCGGTCGCGACCGCCGATTTCACAGGGCGTCCATAACAAAGCCCGGAACTTGCTGAAATCTCCGACAGAGCACAGATGAACGGGACCCGCTGTGTCGACCGGTTCGAGACGTACCGTCTCCCTCCGCGGAGGCCGCGCGCATGAGTAAGTGTCAACTCGGGAGTAGGTGCCGCATCGCCGAGTCGGCACAGATACTCCCGCCCGAGGGAGACCAGACCCCCGCGAGCATCGGCGACGACGGCGTCGTCCGCTCCGGGACGGTGATTTATCCCGACGTCGTCGTCGGCGACGGGTTACAGACGGGGCACGACGCGGTCATCCGCGAGCAGTCGACGGTCGGACACGACGTCGTCGTCGGCACGCAGACGGTCATCGACGGCCAGACCGACGTCGGCGACGGCGTGAGCATGCAGACCGGGGTGTACGTCCCGCCGAAGACGGTAATCGGCGACCGGGTGTTCCTCGGCCCGCGGGCGACGCTGACGAACGACCCGTACCCCCTCCGCATGGACGTCGACCTCGTCGGCCCGACGCTGGAAGACGACGTCTCTATCGGCGCGAACGCGACGCTCCTGCCGGGCGTCACCGTGGGCGAGCGCTCGTTCGTCGCGGCCGGGGCCGTCGTCACCGACGACGTGCCGCCCCGGACGCTGGCGGTCGGGACGCCCGCGAAACACCGCCCGCTGCCGGAGCATCTCGACGCCGCCAACGCCTACCGATGACGCGCGACTTCACCGACGACGCCTACGCAGCGCTGCTGGACACCGCGCTCGACGCGGGCTACGACTTCCTGACGGTCCGCGAGTACGTCCGGCGCGAGTCGCTTCCCGACCGGTTCCTGATTCTCCGCCACGACGTGGACCGCAAGCCCGAGAACTCGGTCCGGTTCGCGCGGCTCGAAGCCGAGCGCGACGTCGCCAGCACGTACTACGTCCGCACCATCGAGAAGGTGTTCCACCCCGAGAAGGTCGAGCGCCTCGAGGCGCTCGGTCACGAGGTCGGCTACCACTACGAGGACCTGGATCGCGCCGACGGCGACGTCGAGGCCGCCAGGGAGTCGTTCGCCGACCACCTCGGCCGCCTGCGCGAGCACGCCACCGTCGACACCGTCTGCATGCACGGCAACCCGTTGACGCCCCACGACAACCGCGACATGTGGGACGACCCCTCGGACCTCGAACCGTACGGTATCCTCGGGGAGGCGTACCTCTCGATGGACTTCACGGACGTGACCTACTTCTCGGACACCGGACGGACGTGGCGCGACGGGGCACTCAAGATAAAGGACCACACGATGGGCGAGGGCGAGAAGCGCTTCGGAGCTGACTCGACGGCCGACCTCCGGGCGCTCCTGCGCACCCACCGGGTCGACCGGGCCTGCCTGCTGACACACCCCAACCGGTGGGCGGACTCGGCGCCGGAGCTGGTCGCCGAGGCGGCCAAAGACGCCATCACCAACGTCGGCAAACGGGGGCTGACGCTGCTGCGATGAACGTCCACTTCGAGGTGGGACACCCGGCCCACGTCCACCTGTTCAAACACGCCGTCTGGGAGCTGCAGGACCGCGGTCACGAGACGCTCGTCACCGCCCGTGAGAAGGAGGTCACGACGGACCTGCTCGACGCCTACGACATCGACTACGAGGTGCTGTCGACGCAGGCCGACTCGACGCCGCGCCTGCTGCTGGAGTGGGCGCTACGCGAACTGAAACTCATCCGGGCCATCCGCGCGTTCGGTTCCGACGTCGTCGTGAGCCACCTCAGTCCCGTCGCCGCGCAGGCGGCCCGCCTGACCGGGACGCCCAGCGTCACGTTCACCGACGACGAGGTGGAGACGCGCTCTCTCCGGCGGTTCACCGTCCCGTTCACCTCCCGCATCTGCACGCCGGCGGGGTTCGAGCTGGACCTCGGCGAGAAGCACCGTCGCTACGACGGCTACCACGAGCTCGCCTACCTCCACCCGGACCGCTTCGACCCGGACCCGACGACCCTGCGCGACCACGGCATCGCCGTCGACGAACCGTACTACGTCCTGCGGTTCGTCTCGTGGGCGGCACACCACGACGTCGGCCGCTCCGGGTTCAGCCGCGACGCCAAACGCCGCCTCGTCGACTACCTCTCGGAGCGCGGCACGGTGTACATCACCAGCGAGTCCGAACTCCCGCCCGAGTTCGAGCCCCACCGCCTCCCTATCCCGCCGGAGGCCATCCACGACCTGCTGTACTACGCCGACGGCTACGTCGGCGACTCACAGACGATGGCGCTGGAGGCCGCGCTCCTCGGGACGCCGTCGGTCCGGTCGAACTCCTTCGTCGGCGACGACGACATCTCGATGTTCCGCGAACTGGACGACCGCGGTCTCATCGTCAACGTGGCCGACGAGGACGAGGCCATAGCCCGCGTGCGGGACATCGTCGAGAGCCCCGAGTCGGCCGCCCAGTGGGACCACCGCCGGGAGCGACTGCTCGCCGAACGCGTCGACGTCACCGACGTCGTCGTCGCGGAGACGCTGGACGCGGGCCGATGAGCGACCGCGTCACCGGGTCGGCGTGGGTGCCGGACGGACACGAGTTCGCCCTCTGTCTCACCCACGACATCGACCGGCCGTACAAGACCTACCAGTCCCTGTTCTACGCGCTCACCCGCCGGGACCCGAGTCACTTGCTGGACCTCGCGCCCAGCCGGACGCCGTACTGGACGTTCGACGACCTGCTGGACTTCGAGCGGGGAGAGGGAGTCCGGTCGGCGTTCTACGTCCTCGACGAGCAGTCGCTGTTCACCGACCGGTCGCCGAGCGAGTGGCTGACCATGGAGGGCTGGCAACTGTACGCCGGCCGGTACGACATCGAGGACGAGCGGATACGGGACCTCCTCCAGACGCTGCGGTCCGGCGGGTGGGAGGTGGGTCTCCACGGGTCCTACGAGTCCGTCGACGACCGGGAGCGCCTCCGCTCGGAGAAGGCCCACCTCGAGTCGGTGCTGGGCGAACCGGTCCTCGGCGGCCGCCAGCACTACCTGCGGCTCGAGCGCCCGGAGACGTGGGAGCACTACCGCGCCATCGGCCTGCGGTACGACACGACGCTCGGGAGCCCGACCGAGTACGGGTTCACCGACGGCTACCACCCGTTCCGACCGTTCGACGACGCGTTCGTCGTCTTCCCGCTGACGGCGATGGAGGCGGCGCTGCCCGACCCCGCGGACTCGTTCGACCGGGCGTGGGCCGCCTGCGAGGCGCTCCTCGACGAGGCCGACGCCAACGACGCGGTGATGACGGTGCTGTGGCACCCGCGCTACTTCAGCCGCGACCACCCGGGGTACGACCGCCTCTACCGTCGGCTCGTGCGGGCCGCACTCGACCGGGGCGCGTGGGTCGGCCCACCGGGCGACCTCTACACCGAGCGCGTAGGAACCAGATAACCAATACCGTCGACAGGTGACTCGGGACCGCAAGATGCGAGTCGAACGACTGACACTCCCAGAGTGGGGGGACGCACTGCCGTCCAGCGGGTACGAGGTCTTCCATCTCCCTGCGGCGCTGTCGGCCGTCGAGACGCACGTCGACGGCGACCTCGTCCTCTTCGGCGGGTTCAAGGGACAGGAACCCGTCGGCCTGCTTCCCATCGTCGAGACGCGTCGGACCGTCGGGCGGACGCTCATGTCCCCGCCGCCCGGTATGAACATCCCCCGACTCGGTCCGATCGTGATGCCGACGAGCCCGAAACAGCGCAAGCGCGAGCGCGTGAACAAGCAGTTCGTCGAGGCCGTCCTCGACGACCTCGGAGCGACGAGGGCGCTCTCACTCGTCCGCCTCCTGACCCCGCGCCACTACGGCGACCCGCGCCCCTTCCAGTGGGCCGACTTCGACCTCTCGACACAGTTCACCTACGTCGTCGACCTCGCCGACACGGACCCGGACACCGTCCTCGGCTCGTTCAGCAAGAGCCTCCGCCGGGACATCCGCCGGGGCCAGGAGAGCGACGTGACCGTCTCGGTCGAGGGCCTCGACGCCATCAGGGAGGTGTTCGAGACGACCCGCGAGCGGTACGTCGACCAGGACCGCGGCTTCCCGCTCACGTGGGCCTACGTCAGGGACCTCGCCACGGGCCTCGGCGACCGGGCCAGAGCGTACGTCGCACGGGACGGCGACGGCGAGTTCGTCTCCGGGGTGACGGTGCTGTACGGTCCCGACACGGCGTACTTCTGGCAGGGCGGTGCGCGCACCGAACACGACGGCGTCAGCGTCAACAGTCTGGTCCACTGGCGGGTCATCGAGGACGTGCTCACGGACCCCGCCTTCGAGGCCATCACGGAGTACGACCTGATGGGTGCGAACACGCGACGCCTCTGTGACTACAAGGGGAAGTTCGCCGGCGAACTGGTCCCCTACTACGCCATCGAGACGGACAGTGCGGCGATGAACATCGCGAAATCGGCCTTCACGGCGGTGACACGGTGACCACGATTCGGGTCCTCAACCTCGTCACGAACAAGGACGCCCAGTTCTTCCGGGCACAGGTACAGGAGCTGGAACGCCGTGGCGTCGAGCTGACGACGCTGTCGGTCCCCGGTCGGAACCGCTCCGAGTCCATCGACGCCGACGAGGACGGGAAGCGCTCCATCCTCG
Organism: Haloarcula sp. MBLA0163; assembly: GCF_055632435.1. Lineage (NCBI taxonomy): Archaea > Methanobacteriati > Methanobacteriota > Halobacteria > Halobacteriales > Haloarculaceae > Haloarcula > Haloarcula sp. MBLA0163. Next base: position 1,605,805 of record NZ_CM145745.1, on the reverse strand, counting down.
ACTACGCGAAGTTCTACCCGTCGGTGCTGGCGAACTCGCTCGACGACTACGACCTCATCCACGCGAACTACGGCCTCACCGCGCCGATGGCCGTCGCGCAACCGACCCTCCCCGTCGTCCTCTCGCTGTGGGGGTCGGACCTCATGGGCAGGTACGGGCCGGTCACACAGCGGTTCGCCCGGTTCTGTGACGAGGTCATCGTCATGTCGGAGGGGATGGCGGAGATATACGAGGGCGAGTGCCTCGTCATCCCACACGGCGTCGACCTCTCTGTCTTCCGGCCCATGGACCAGGCGACGGCCCGCGAGGAGCTGGGCTGGCCGGCCGACGAACGCATCGTCCTCTTCCCGTACCCGCCGAAACGGGACGTGAAGAACTACCCGCGCGCCGAACGCGTCGTCGACGGCGCTCGGGACCGCGTCGACGCCGACGTGTCGCTGCGGACGGCGACCGGCGTCCCCCACCACCGGATGCCGTACTACCTCAACGCCGCGGACGCGATGCTGATGACCTCGCGCCGCGAAGGGTCGCCGAACACGGTGAAGGAGGCGATGGCCTGTAACCTGCCCGTCGTCTCGACGGACGTCGGCGACGTCCGCACCCGTCTGGCGCCGGTCGAACCGAGCGCCGTCAGCGACGACGACGCCGCGTTGGCCGACGCGCTGGCCGAGATTCTGGCCAGCCACGACCGCTCGAACGGTCGCGAGTACGCCGACGCCATCGCGCTGGAGCGGATGGGCGAACGCATCGTCGGCGTCTACGAAGACGTGATAGACGACTGAACAGAAACCCGGACATACCGTTCACAGACAGACCATAACAATGGCTGAACACCCCCCAGCAGGTTCCAGATAGCCGTCATGTCCTCGAAACGTCGCCGTCACGTCGCCGCCCTCCTCGTCGGCTACATCGCCTACACCGTCGGGGTCACCGTGGCCGCGAGCCACGTCCCGACCGGGTACGAGATATCCATCTACAGCGCGACGCCGGCCCCGTTCTGGGTAGGGGTAGCCCTCGCCTTCGTCACCGCCGTCCTCGTCGGCCTGAACGCACCGGTCGCGACGGCGCGCAACCGGCTCGCACTGCTGCTCGGGACGCTCGTCGGCCTCTCCGTGGCGCTCCTGCCGATGGTCCGGGACTACTACTACTACGGCGTCGGGGACGCGCTCAGCTACCTCGGCTGGACCCGGATGATAGCCGAGGGGGCGCTCAACCCGGTGAACTTCCTCTATCCGGGCATCCACAGCACCGCCGTCACCATGACGAGCGTCTCCGGGCTGCCGCCGCGCCGCTCGCTCCAGCTGGTCGTGCTCTTCTTCGTCGGCCTGTACGTCCTCTTCACCGCCCTCTGTGTCGCCCGCATCGCCGCCCGCTCGAACGCCGTCGCCGTCGGGACGTTCTTCGCCCTGCTCTTCCTGCCCATCAACAACATCCACACCTACATCTTCCCGTACCCGACGAGCGAGGCCATCTTCTTCACGCCGTTCGCCCTGTACGTCCTGCTCAGGTACCTCGGCGACAGGGAGTCGCTGCTGACCGCTCGGGGCGTTCGCATCGTCACGCCGATGGGTGTCGTGCTGACGCTGGTCGGCATCTCGGCCATCCTTATCCACCCACAGGCCGGGTCGAACGTCCTGTTCGCCATCGTCGCCGGGTTGGGCCTGCAGGTGCTCGCACAGCTGTACGGCCACGTCCGGTTCGAGGAGCGCATCAGCGGCCATCGGTCGCTGGCGCCCCAGGCCGTCGTCGTCGGCCTGTTCTTCGCGCTGTGGACGCCCCGGTTCGAGCGTGCGACGGGGACGATGGGGACCGTCGTCAGCGGCCTGTTGTACGGTGCGAACCCGGCCGACGAGATATCCCAGTCCAGCAGTTCGCTGTCGGCCATCGGGAGCGGCATCGGCATCCTGTTCGCGAAGGTGTTCCTCGTCAGCACCGTCCTCTCGATAGTCGCCGGCCTCGTGATGCTCGCGGTGCTATCCGACCGGCTCGACGACCAGTACCCCGACCGGAACGCGATGCTGCGCTACCTCACGTTCGGGTTCGTGCCGGTGTTCATGCTGTTCGGTATCTTTTTCATCACGAGCGTTACCCGCCAGCCGTTCCGCTACCTCGGCTTCATGATGGTGTTCGTCACCATCCTCGCCGCGGTGGCCGTCGCCGACGGCATCCCGTTCGGACTGGACTTCTCGACGGAGAACTGGCGGGCCGCCGTCGCGGTCGTCCTCGTCCTCCTCGTGGTGCCACAGGCCATGATACTCCACCAGTCCCCGCACATCTATAAGGACTCCGACCACGTCCCGGAGACGTACTACGAGGGACACGTCACCACCTTCGAGAACCGCGACCCGTCGGTGTGGTTCGCCGGGCCGCGTGGAGGCCCGCGCCGCTTCGTCGACGCCTACTACGGGACGACCTACTCCGACTACACGCCGACCGGCGAGCACTTCCCCGGGAAGGAGGAGAAGATACCGTTCGCGGTGTTCGGCAACAACGAGTCGACCCACTACTCCCACTGTCGGTACGTCCCGCTGACCACCAAGGACTACCAGAAGGAGATCGGCCTGTACGAGGGCTTCCGCTACTCGGCGGAGGCGTTCCGTTCCTTCCGGCAGAACCCCGACGTCTACCGAGTCCAGTCGAACGGCGACTACCGGCTCTACTTCGTCAGGGGTGAGGACTGCCTCCGATGACGCTCCGGGAGCGCATCGCCAAGGGGTTCAAAGCGACGCTGTTCTCCCGGGTCGTCCACGCCATCGCCAACGGGGCGCTCCTCCTCGTCCTGACCCGGTACCTGCTCGACCCGGAGCAGTACGGACTGCTCTACTTCGCCGTCTCGGTGGTCGGCGTGGCCGAACTGTTCGGCACGCTCGGACTGACGAAGGCGACGGCCCGGTACGTCAACGAGTACCTCGAACAGGACGAGACGCAGGTCCGCCACATCATGCGGTGGTCGTTCTACGGCGTCGTCGCGATGGCCGTCGGCGTCTCGGCGGCCATCTCCCTCGCCAGCGCGCCGCTCGCGGCCCTGCTCAACCGACCGGAGGTGGCGCCCGTCCTGACCGTCGGCGGCCTCTACGTCGCCGGCCGCTCGTTCATCAGCTACGAGCGGTCCGTGTTCCAGGCGTTCAACGCCGTCACGTACAGCGCCGTCCTCACCGCGACCAACAGCGTCGTCAGACTGTGCGCGGCCGTGGCGCTGGTCGTCCTCGGCTACGGCGTCGTCGGCGCGATGGCGGGCTACGTCATCGGGTTCGGCGTGACCGCGATGCTGGGGTTCGCGCTCCTGTACACGCGGTTCTACCGGGGGCTCCCGAAGACCGAGGACGCCGAGACCGGTCTCCGCCGCCGGCTGCTCCGGTACAGCGTCCCGACGGCGGCCACGCGGGCGAGCGTCGTCCTCGACAGCAAGATAGACACCGTCCTCGTCGGGATGCTGTCGACGCCGGTGGCCGTGGCGTTCTACACGCTCGCCAGACAGGTCGCGGACCTCTGTATCGTCCCCGCACAGTCGCTCGGGTACGCCGTCGTGCCGACGCTCGGCGAGCAGTCGGCCGCCGAGAACCGCGACCGGGCCGCGAACATCTACGAGCAGTCGCTCAGGAACATCATCCTGCTGTACGTGCCCGCCGCCGCCGGCCTCTTCGTGGTCGCCGACCCGCTGGTGCGGTACGTCGTCGGCACGGACTACCTCGGCGCGGTCCCGCTGATTCAACTGTACGGCGTCTTCGTTATCATGCGCGCCATAGAGAAGATAACGGCCAACACGCTCGACTACCTCGGCCTCGCCCGCGTGCGGGCCGTCGCCCGCGGGACCAGCGCCGTCGGGAACGTCGGGCTGAACCTCGTCCTCATTCCGCCGTTGGGGGCGCTCGGCGCCGGCATCGCGACGGTCCTGACCTACTCCGGGTACGGACTGGTCAACATGTACTACCTCCACCAGGAACTCCCGTTCGACGCGGCGGCCGTCGGCAACCACCTCGCCCGCGTCACCGCCATCGCCGTCGTGATGGGGGGCGTCGTCTACACGGTGATGCCGTACGTCACGGGCCTGCTCACACTCGCGGGCGCCATCCTCCTCGGCGGGGCCATCTGGGCGGCGCTCTCGGTCGCCAGCGGTCTCCTCGAACCGCGCGCCGTCCTGTCTTTCATCACCTGACAGGCACTCCATAACTACGGCTCCGGTTGGGCTAGGACGGCCCATGCCCTCGGTCGCGTTCATGGGGAGCCACCCCCTCGGCGAGCGATGCCTCGAACTACTCACCAGCGACGACGACTTCCGCGTGAAACTGGTCGTCACCTACGGTCCCGACGAGGACACGTGGTGGGACGGGTGCCTGTACGACCGGGCCGAGCGCCTCGGTCACGAGGTCTTCACGCGCGCGGACGAGCGCGACGTCCTCGACTACGACGTCGACTACCTCGTGAGCGTCTACTACCCGAGCATCCTCGGCGAGGAGCTGCTGGACCACCCGAACGTCGCGCCGCTGAACCTCCACCAGGCCGAACTGCCCCGCTATCGCGGGAGCAACGTCTTCAGCCACGCCATCATGAACGCCCGCGAGGACGACCACTGGAAGTACGGCACCACGTTCCACGTGATGGCGCCGGAGGTGGACGCCGGGGACGTGCTCGCCCGCGACTTCGTCCCCATCCGCGAGACCGACACCGCGCGCACGCTGTACGACCGCGTCACCGAGGCCTCGGTCGCCATGTTCCGGGAACACCTCCCGACGCTGAAAGACGGCGACATCCATCGGGTCACGACGCCGCAGGCGGCCTACGATGGCGAGCGCTACTTCTACACCAAGGAGAGCCTCGACGGCGCGAAGCTGATTCCGCCGGAGCGACTGGCGGCCGACGACGAGGCGACCCAGCTGGCGGTGTACGACAAGATTCGCGCCCTCGACTTCCCGCCGTTCCAGCCGGCCTACACGGTCCTGGGTGGCCATCGGGTGCAGTTGACGGCCGCGTCGTACGCCGACATCTTCGACGACGCACCGGTGCCCGAATTCGACGTCGAACGCGATGCGACGTCGACGGCGCTCGCACAGGACTGAGGGCGGCCACCCTCGGACGGCTCAGGGGAGCGTTCTGCAGTGGACCTCGGGGACTGGGAACGGCGCAGAATGGCTACTCCCAGCTGCTGGGACCGATGCCGAGGCGTACGACGACGGGCCGGTAGGCGAACACCACGACGACGATGACCGCCAGCTCGGTCCAGAACCCGATTTCGCCCACGAGCGAGCGAACGGCTGCGAGTACCAGGAACACCAGCACGAACATCGCGACGTAGTGGGGCGCGAGTTCCTTCAGTCGGTCCGTATCCATACGTCCCTCTACGGGTAGACCTACTCAAACCCTTCCCCTCCAGCCACGTTCGAACCGCCGAACCGGCTGACGTCGAACGCGTCGCCTCCGGCGGGGGCCCAGGGTCCACTCAGAACTGCGTCGCGAGTTCGGGCCGGTCGAGGGTGACGACCTCGTTCTTCGCCGCGGAGCGCTCGGCGTGTTCCAGCGTCTCGACAGCACGTGCCCCGACCGCGCCGCTGGCCGGCGGGTGGTCGCCGTTCTCGCTGGCCTCGACGAACGCCTCGACCTCTGTCTTCAGCGGCTCCTCGTCGTCCGTCGTGTGGACGATGGCGCCGTCGTTGCGTGACTTCAGCCCGTCGTCGGGGTCGGAGAACACCTCGGCGTCGAACAGTTCCAGTTTCGTGTTCTCCAGGTAGTCGATGTACGCCGAGCGGTTCGACCCGACGACGACGAGGTCCCGCGTCTTGTCGAAGACGGGAATCTGCCACGAGGAGTTGATGACGCCCGTGACGTCGTCGTAGCCCAGCGTCAGCGTCGACGTCTCGACGATGCCCTCGCGGACGAACGAGTCGAAGCGGCCGTGCACCGTGTCCGGGCGTGCGTCCAGCAGGTAGTCGTAGACGTCGACGTCGTGGACCGCCAGCGAGTACAGCACGCCGGTCGTCCGGCGGGGCACGCGGAAGGAGAACCGCCGCGTCTGGAGGTACTTGATGCGGCCGAGTTCACCGCGGTCGACGCGGCGTTTCAGCGCCCGGAGCGCCGGGTGGTACCGGAAGATGTGCCCGACGCCCAGCGAACAGTCGTTGTCCTCGGCCGTCTCGACGAGGTCCCACGCGTCCGCGGCGTTCAGCGCGAGCGGTTTCTCTATGAGGAGGTCGATTCCGCGCTCCAGCATGTCGGTCCCGATGGCGCGGTGGGTCGTCGAGGGGGTCGCCACCGTCGCGGCGTCGACGTCCATCTCCGCGACGTCGGTGACGTAGGGGAGGTCGTAGGAGTCGGCCAGCGACTCGACGCGGCGCTCGTCGGCGTCGCAGATGACCACCTCGTCGAGCCGGCCCTCGTCCAGCAACTCCCGGGCGACCCGGACGTGGTTCTTCCCCCAGTAGCCCGTGCCGACGACGCCGTACCTCATCGGTAGTACCTCCGGATCGCCTCGCAGACGCGGTCTATCTCGGCTTCCGTGATGCGGGGGTGCATCGGGAGCGAGACGATGCGCTCACAGGCCCGTTCCGTCTCGGGGAGGGCGGGCACCTCGGCGAGGTGGTCCCGCATCGCCGGCGTCAGGTGGACCGGCGGGTCGTAGTGGATGCCGGTCTGGATGCCCTCGTCGTCCAGATAGGCCCGGAGGCCGTCCCGGTCTGGCACCTGCACGACGAACAGGTGGTAGACGTGCGTGACGTCCTCGCGTTCGACCGGGAGGTCGACGGCCTCCACGCCAGCCAGTCGCTCGCGGTAGCGGTCCGCGGCGGCCGCCCGGTCGGCGTTCCAGTCGGCCAGGTGGGAGAGCTGCTCGAGCCCGGCGGCCGCGCTGACCTCGTCCAGCCGGTGGTTCAGACCGAGGCGGACGTGGTTCCCGTCGGCGTCCCGGCCGTGGTTGCGCAGCTCGCGGGCCGTCCGTGCCAGCTCCGCGTCGTCCGTCACGAGGATGCCGCCGTCGCCCGCGACGGTCATGTTCTTTGACGGGTAGAAGCTGAAGCCGGCGACGTCGCCGAGGCTGCCGACGGGGTCGCCGCGGTAGGTCGCCCCGTGGGCCTGGCAGGCGTCCTCGACGACCGTCAGGTCGTGGGCGTCGGCGACGCTCCTGACCGCCTCCATCTCGACGGGGTGGCCGTAGAGGTGGACCGGGACCACGGCCGACGCGTCGTCGGCGTCGGACGCCTTGCGCGCGAGGTCCGTCCCGCTCATCGTGGAGGTCTGCGGGTCGATGTCGACGAACACCGGGTCGGCACCGAGTTCGAGGACGGGGCTGACCGTCGCGAAGAAGGTGTGGCCGGGGACCAGTACCTGGTCGCCCTCGCCGATACCGGCGCTCTTCATCGCCAGGTACAGCGCGGCCGTCCCGCTGCTGACGCCGACGGCGTGGTCGACGCCGCACGTCTCGGCGAACTGTGCTTCGAGTTCCTCGACCCGCGGGCCCTTGACGTAGCGCCGCGATTCGAGCGTCTCGACGACGCTGTCGACGATGTCGTCGTCGACGTAGACGTCCGTGAACGGGACCTGTTCCGTCATCGGAGACGACTTTCAGAGTGACCGTCATTGTTATACTCCCCGTTCGCGCGAGCGCGCCCGCCGACGGTCTGTCGTCGGTGCCGAACACGCCCGGGAGCGACCCGTAGGCACACCCAACGCACGGTTCGTCACCGCATAACTTACGCCGCGTCCACGCACCCACCGGTCGAGATGGCAGTGGACGCGCTCAGCGAACGTGAGGTACTGGTCACGGGCGGTGCGGGGTTCGTCGGGAGCCACCTCGTCGCCGCGCTCGCGCCGACGAACGACGTGACCGTCCTCGACGACTTCTCGACGGGGTCGCGGGACCACCTGCCCGACGGCGTGACTGTCGTCGAGGGCGACGTCCGGGACGAATCGACTGTCGACGAGGCGATGGCCGGGGCCGACGTGGTGTTCCACGAAGCGGCGATGGTCAGCGTCCCCGAGTCCGTCGAGCGACCGGTCGCCTGCCACGACCTGAACGGGTCGGCGACCGTCGGCGTCCTCGACTGCGCGCGCCGCCACGACGCCCGCGTCGTCCTGGCCTCGAGTGCCGCCGTCTACGGGGACCCGGCCGCCGTCCCCGTCTCCGAGGGTGACCCCCTCGACCCGCAGTCGCCCTACGGCTTCGAGAAGCGCCTCAACGAGCAGTACGCCGCGTTCTACACGGAGACGTACGGCGTGCCGACGGTCCCGCTCCGGTACTTCAACGTCTACGGACCCCGCGGGCTCGACGGGGAGTACGCGGGCGTCATCGGCACGTTCGTCAGGCAGGCCCAGGCCGGCGACCCGCTGACCGTCGAGGGCGACGGCGACCAGACCCGGGACTTCGTCTACGTCGGCGACGTCGTCAGGGCGAACCTGCGGGCGGCGACGACAGACACCGTCGGCCGCCCGTTCAACGTGGGCACCGGCGAGAGTGTCACCATCAACCGCCTCGCCGAGACGGTCCGGGAGGTTGTCGGCGCCGACGTGCCCATCGAACACGTCCCGCCGCGGGAGGGAGACATCGACAGGAGCGAGGCCGACGTGGGTGCCGCCCGCGACCACCTCGACTTCGAGGCGTCGGTGACGCTCCGCGACGGCCTCGCACTCACCCTCGCGGCCGAGGAGTGAACGGACGGGCGGAACGTGGCGCTTACGGGCGATACGGTACCGATTACTATCGAGACACCCCTCGATGCCGCGGGTATGGAGGACGTAGGGACGCCCAGCAGTGCCGTCGTGGTCTCGAACACGTCGGCCGCACCGCTGAGTATCGTCCGAGCCCTCGGCCGTCGCGGTATCCGGACAATCGCCGCCTCGGAGCGGTCGCATCCGCCGGTGTTCGCGTCGAAGTACGTCGACGAGCGCGCCTCGTTGCCCGACCCGCAGACGGACCTGTACGCCTACCGCGATGCGTTGCTCGACCTGGCGGCCCGGCCGTCCGTCGCGACCATCGCACCCGTGCGCGAGGAGGACGTCTTCGTGCTCTCGAAGTTCCGGGACGCGTTCGCCGAGTACCTCCGCCCGGTCTGGCCGGACATGGAGACGCTGGCGGCCGCGCACGACAGAGTCGAACTCGTGGCCGCCGCCGAGCGGGCCGGCGTCGACGTCCCGGAGACGTGGCTCCTCGATGACGTTACGGACTGGGACCGCCCGCTCATCTCGAAGTCGCGGTACGGGCTCGTTACCGACCACTACGTCGACGGAATCGCCGCGGGTGCGGTCCACCCGACGCCGAACACCCAGTACATCGAACCCGGCGACAGGCCGGACGTCGATGACCTGGTCGAACGCATGGGGCACGTCCCCATCGTCCAGGCGTACGTGCCGGGGACGGAGTACACCGTCCGCGCGCTCTACGACGAGGGGGAGCCGGTCCTGACGACCCAGAAGGCGCTCCGGCGGGGCTACAAGTACCCGCGCGGCCCGAGCATCTACCACGAGGCCGTCGACGTCCCGGAGCTCCGGGATGCCGCGCTGGCCCTGCTCGACGAACTGGAGTGGCACGGCCCGGCCTCGGTCGGGTTCATCCGCGACGAGGAGACGGGCGCGTTCAAGATGCTCGAGATCAATCCCCGGTTCTGGTCCTCGATGCCGTGTGACCACCACGCCGGCGTCGACTACCCGCTGTACTACTGGCACCTCGCCAACGGCGTGACCGGTCCGTTCCACCCCCAGTACACGCCCGGGACGGCGTCGCACCTCCTGCGTGGCGAGCTGGTCCACCTCCTCAGCGTCGCCACCGAGTCGTACCCGTTCGTCCCCAAACCGTCGCTGTCGCAGACGGCGACCGACATCCTCTCGTCGCTGGTCACCCAGCCCCGGTTCGACGTCCTCAGCAGCGACGACCCGGGCCCGTTCGCGCGGGACCTGTGGAACACGGTACGCTCGGCTTTCCCGACCCTCGAGGGTCGGTGAACAGTTCGGACATCGACAAATACAGCAAAAAACATATATAGCAATACTGTGTGCCGTTTCGTATGGAAATGTGTGACACTGAGGGGGTCGGCAACACGTCCGAGTTTCAGCCACGAGAGGCCGTCAGCACCACGGTCGCGCGACGGCTCGCGTCGACTATCGGGAAAAGTCCAGTGGAGATGACACCACTGGCTGAATCTATCGACCCGGACGCACTCGACAAGTTGTTCCAGAACGGTGACACTGACGTCGAGTTCCGATTCGAACACGAGGGGGCGACCGTTCGCGTCTCCGAGGCGGGTATCACGGTCCAGCAGAACTGACGGGCCACCACCGTCGGAAAGCTCTCGTTTCTCGTCCCTAATCGACGAATTACGAAGTTGCCGTGATGGGCAGTATCACACTGCATGAGTGGTCACCTGACGTCGGACGAGTGGCAACGCATCACGGAGTTCGCCCGGACGCCCAAGCATCGGCGGCGCCCGGAGCAGTTACTCCCGGACGAAGCGATAGCGGACCCCGACGGAGACGCCGATTCGACGCCCGACTGAGCCGCTCACAGCATGTTCTCGGTCTCGATGGTGTTCCAGACGTCGAGCCCCGGGTCCGTGATACCGTAGACCCGCCCCTTCCGGCGGTCCTCGGAGACGAGTAGCGTCACGAGGTCGGCGTCCCGGAGCTCCTGGAGCGCCCGCGAGACGTGGGCGATGCTGAGGTCCGTCTCGTCGGCGATGAGCGACGGGGTCGCCGGCCCCTCCGCCAACCGGCGGAGCGTCTCCACGCGATACCGGGAACTGATGACGTAGCTGACCTCGTCCCAGGGGTCCGAGTCAGCCATCGGTCGGCACCTCGCGCGGCCGGAGGGCCTCGCCGGTCGGACGCCTCTCGGTGTGTCGTCGGTCGGCTCGTGGTGCTGTTCGCCTGTCTCGCCCGGGCGCGGACGGTCGTTCCTCCGCGTCGGCGACCGTCTGCGGTCCGGTCCGGTGCGTGCTGTGTCGTGACATTAGTGTTCTCTGAGTTCTGGGGGACGGGCGCTACTGCGCCGTCTGTGGTCGGCGTACTGTGCGACTGTGACCGAGAGCAGGACGAGGACCACGGCGCCGCCGACCGTGTAGGGCGACAGCGCCGTCAGCAGGCCGACGTCGACCGCCGAGGCGAGGAACGTCGTCCCGGCGACGAGCGAGACGAGGCCGTTGAGCCGCGGCCAGTGTACGGCCGGCGGGACGGGCCCGAGATAGCGGTCTATCTCGGCCGTCGCGGGCGTCTCCGTCACCGAGCGCGCCTCCTCGTCGTACTCGACGAACCCGGCGGCCTCCAGCTTCGGGATGTGTGACTGGTACAGGGAGACGTAGACGCGCTTCTCCTCGCTCGCGCTTATCTCCGACGGCGAGACGTCGGCCTCGTGCGCCCCGACGAGGCGGGCCAGACGGCTCACCGCGACCGGCGACTCGCGCCGTCTGAGCGTCGCGAGGATGAACCGCCGACGGCTGTTGCTCAGCACCTCGAACACGGTATCGCGAGAGAGCCGCTGGTGCTGTCCCGTCATCACTCCCTCCGGGTGTGACTACGTCGAGGGCGCGAGCGTCTGGGTCGTGGGGCCACTGTTGGGTGACCATCACAGGCACCGACCTTTGTTACGTATCACATATCATACGGAGGTCGGTCGGTATCCCGGGCGAAACGACTGAGTACCCACGTAGTATCCACGCCGTAGAATCGCCGGAGACGGCTGCACCCGGGTGTGTATGAAGCCTGCGCCTTCGTGACACAGGGCGCGCATAACAATGGCTTCACTTTGCCTGCCGCAAAGCGTGATAGCTGTACATCCGAAGCCGACCCAGCGGCGTCGGCACCGGTCGCCCGGCGGTGGTGAGCGGCGGTGACCGACGCCCACCCTGTCGACGTCTCGATGTCGATAGCCGCACCGGACGTCGGCGAGGCCGAGTTGCGCCGCATCCGGGCCGTCCTCGAGTCGGGCCAGCTGAGCGGCGGCGACGAGGTCGACGCCTTCGGCGAGGAGTTCGCGACCTACTGCACAGTCGCCCACGGCGTGCCGACGAGCAACGGCACGACGGCGCTGCACGCCGCCCTCGAGGCGTTGCAGGTCGGCGAGGGCGACACCGTCCTCACCACCCCGTTCTCGTTCGTGGCGACGGCCAACGCCGTCAGGCACGCCGGCGCGACGCCGGTGTTCGCCGACGTCGACCCGGAGACGTACAACCTCGACCCCGCGAGCGTGGCGGCGACGGCCGACGCGGTCGGCGGTGTCGACGCCATCCTCGCCGTCCACCTCTACGGCTGTCCCGCCCCGATGGAGGAGCTGCGGGCCATCGCCGACCGGCACGACGCCGCACTTATCGAGGACGCGGCACAGGCACACGGGGCGACCTACCACGGCGACCCCGTCGGCAGCCTCGGCGACGCCGCCTGCTTCAGCTTCTACCCGACGAAGAACATGACGACCGGGGAGGGCGGCATCGTCGTCACCGACGACGACGCCGTCGCCGACCGCCTCCGGCAGTTCATCGACCACGGCCGCGACGGGGACGGGAACCACGCCACCGTCGGCCACAACTTCCGGATGACCGACGTCTGTGCGGCCATCGGTCGCGCCCAACTGGAGAAACTCGACGAGTACGTCGCGGCGCGACGCGACAACGCCGCGGCCCTCACCGACGCGGTCGCCGACACCGACCTCGTCGCGCCGGTCGAACCGGACGGCTGTCGGCACTCCTACCACCAGTACACGGTCCGCTGTCCCGACCGCGACGCCCTTCGGGCACACCTCGACGACTACGGCGTGCCCTCGGCCGTGTACTACCCGACGCCGATCCACGAGGAACCGGCCTACGACGACGTCGACGCGTCGCTCCCCGAGGCGGAACGGGCCGCCGAGGAGGTCCTGTCGCTGCCGGTCCATCCGGGCCTGTCCGCTCGGGACGTTCGCGCTATCAGCCTCGCTCTCACCGACTTCACACAATGACTATCGCCCTCAGAGAGGTCCCACGATGAACAGCACAGAACCACTCGCCGCCGGCGTCGTCGGCGTCGGGAGCATGGGCACGCACCACGCCCGCGTGTACAACGAGATACCCGGCGTCGACCTCGTCGGCGTCGCGGACGCCGACCCCGTCTCCGCCGCCGAGACGGCCGCGGAGTACGGCACCTCCGTCGCCGACCCGTCGGACCTGCTCGAGGTCGTCGACCTCGTCTCCGTCGCCGTCCCGACCCGGTTCCACTACGACGTCGCGATGGAGGCCATCGAGGCGGGCGTCTCGGTCCTCATCGAGAAGCCGTTCGTCAGCGACCCGGCCGACGGGCGGGCACTCGTCGACCGCGCCGCGGAGAAGGGCGTCCAGCTACAGGTCGGCCACATCGAGCGGTTCAACCCCGTCGTCGACGTGTTGCAGGACGTACTGGCTGACCTCGAACCGATAGCCGCCTCGGCGCGTCGACTCGGGCCGCCCGTCTCGCGGGACGTCAACGACGACGTGGTGATGGACCTGATGATCCACGACATCGACGTGGTCTGTTCGCTGTTCGACGACGAGGTGACGGGCGTCACCGCCGTGGGTGCCTGCGACGGGGACTACGCGGACGCCCAGATGAAGTTCGCCGGCGGCACCGTCTGCTCGCTGACCGCCAGCAGAATCACGCAGGAACGCATCCGCGACCTCTCGGTGACCACGCGGGAGTGTCACGTCGCCGTCGACTTCATGGACCAGTCGATGCGTATCTACCGCCACTCGGACCCGTCCTACCACACCGAAGACGGCGACGTCCGGTACACGCAGGAGAGCATCATCGAGCGGCCGGCCGTCGAGAGCGACGAACCGCTCAAACGCGAGCTCCGGTCGTTCGTCGACTGCGTCCGCGACGGGTCGACGCCACGCATCACCGGCGAGGACGGCCTCCGGGCGCTGTCGATAGCCCGCGACATCAGCGAACTCGCGACCTCCCGGGACCTCGGCCTAGAGGAGGTGAGCGTCAGTGACGGCAGTACGACCTGATAGCGGGGTCTACGCCGCCGACAGCGGTGGCCCGGCGCTCCGCGAGGCGTTCGTCACCGGCGAGGTCCCGGTCGCCGTCTACGGTCTGGGGAAGATGGGACTGCCGCTGGCGGCCGTCTTCGCCGACGTCACGGGGAACGTCGTCGGCGCGGACATCGACCCCGAGGTGGTCGCCGCCGTCGAGCGGGGCGAGTCCCCCGTCGAGGGCGAACCGGGGCTCGCAGAGCTGGTCGCCGAGACGACCGCAGACGGGTCGCTCCGGGCGACGGACGACCCGGCGGACGCGGCCGCCGAGGGCCGGGTCCACGTCGTCATCGTGCCCACGCTGCTGGACGAGCGGAACGAGCCGGACCTCGCCGCGTTGCTCGCTGCCGTCGACGCCATCGCCGAGGGCCTCGCGCCCGGGGACGTCGTGATAGTCGAGTCGACGGTCCCGCCCGGGACGACCCGCGACGTGGTCGCCCCGCGACTCGCCGAGCGCAGCGGACTGGACCCCGGCGAGTTCGGCGTCGCCTTCTGCCCGGAACGGACGGCCAGCGGCCGGGCGCTGCGGGACATCCGCGGTGCGTACCCGAAGGTCGTCGGCGGCGTGGACGCCGAGAGCGAACGCGTCGCGAGTCTGCTCTACGACGAGGTGACGAGCAACGAGGTGGTCCGGGCCGGCGACGCGACGACCGCCGAGTGCGTGAAGGTGTTCGAGGGCATCTACCGCGACGTCAACGTCGCGCTGGCGAACGAACTCGCCCGCGTCGTCGACCCCCTCGACGTCGACGTCCGCCGGGCCATCGAGGTGGCCAACACCCAGCCGTTCTGTCACATCCACGACCCCGGGCCCGGCGTCGGCGGCCACTGCATCCCGCTGTATCCGCACTTCCTCACCTCGCAGGTCGAGACGGAGCTGCCGCTGATAGAGACCGGTCGGTCGGTCAACGACGCGATGCCGGCCTTCGTCACGAGTTCGGTCGTCCAGTTGCTCGGCGACCGAGGCGTCGACGTGGCGGACGCCGACGTGTTGCTGCTCGGCGTCGCGTACCGCGCGGGCGTCGACGAGACGCGCAAGGCACCGGCCCGGCCCATCGCGCGCACGCTCTCGAAGCAGGGAGCCGACGTCTACGCGACAGACCCGGTGGTCGACGTCGACGAGGTCCCCGACCTCGAAGCGACGGCGCTCGACCACGACGCCATCGAAGCGGCCGCGTCGCGGTTCGACGCGGTGGTCCTCGTCACGGCCCACGAGGCGTACGAGTCGCTGGCGTTCGACGCGTTCGAAGACGGCGTGCTCGTCGACACGCGTGACGTCGTCGACGACCAGTCACTCCCCACCTACACCGTCGGAAGTGGGCGTTCGTAGCGTGAGCCGGAGATAAATTAGCAATCGTTCACTACCGGGATATAAGCGGTGTATCTCGGACCTGTACGGCTCCCTAATAAGTGTCAGTTTGGATAAGTAACAAAGTATTAAGTGCCAAAAGCGTGTCTCATTTGACACGCTCTTGGGTTCGGACGGGCGCACCTGTCGCGGCTGCATCTGGGGGTGCGGCCAGCGCGCAGCGGTCGACGCAGTCGACAACGCCGCCCGACTGCCGGGCCGAGGAGGGCTTGACCATGAGCACGCAGGACCAACCCACCACCGGCGCTGGAATAGACGACCCGACTCCCGCCGACTCGGAGTCGGTGGAGACAACGGCGAGCGACGCCGAGACCGAACAGAGTGAACCGGAGGACTTGTCGTTAGACCTGATTTTCGAGATACTGAAGAACAGTCGACGGCGGGAGGTACTCCACTATCTCCGCGATCTCGAGAGCGACGAGCGAGTCTCGCTCGGGGAACTGGCCGAGCACGTCGCCGCGATAGAGAACGACACGTCGACGGACGCCCTGACGTCGAGTCAGCGCAAGCGCGTCTACGTCGGCCTCTACCAGTGTCACCTCCCGAAGATGGACGACATGGGCGTCGTGGAGTTCAACCAGGACCGCGGACACGTCCGGCTGGCACCGGCCGCGGAGCACCTGATGGAGTATCTGGACCGGCCGAGCGACGAGGCCGTCGTCGACTGGCACCACTACTACGCCGTCGTGTCTGGCATCGGCGTCGCTATCCTCGGGCTGTCGGCCGTCATGGGGTTCAGCGGCGGCGTGTTGCTGACGCTGCTGGGGCTGGTGGTCGCGACGTTCGCGTTCTGTTCTGGCGTGCACTGGCTGGTCGACGCCCGGGCCGAAGCCTGAGCCGACCGTGTTCGGCACCGGACCGGCGTCCGACCGGTTCGCCCGGCTCTCTCCGCACGAACGAGTCGCTGCCATAGCGGCGTCTCGCGGGAGTCGACGGCCTCGTCCGGGCGTGGACAGACGAGCGGTGAAAACGGGGGTGGCCAGCCCGTCGGTACGAGTCGGATGGGGTACACGGGCCTGCTGGCCGCCCCCTCAGTGGTCTGCGTCGGACACAAGTGGATGGTGTACCGTTCGGGTGGTGTTCTCAGGTTGGCCGACCGATAGCGCACCGTGGACCGGTGCGGAACCGTGCCGGCATCACAGGCGATGCGAGCTATCGGCATTGTAAGAAACTGCTTACGGAGCCCTCGCCGAGCGCCGCGATGCCACCGGTGACCGGAGCCGGAACCGTCGAGCGTCCGACGGGACCCCGACGCTGTCCCGCAGTAGGGACATCTTACGTCGCTCTCGACCGGTCAGGTGTCGGGGACGACAACAACCACAACGTCGTTGACGTTCGTTCCAGTCGGCCCGGTCCGGAGCGTCGCACCGACGGCGTCGAGATAGCCGCCGGCGTCGTGCCCGTCCAGCGCGTCGGTCGCGCGCCGGTGCTCCGTCTCGGGCACCGTCTCGCGGTCGACGATGGCGCCCGCGGCGTCGGAACTGCCGTCCTCGCCGTCCGTGTCGACGGCCGCGAGCACCGACGGCCCGGTGAGTTCCAGCGCGGCCGCCAGCGCGAGCTCCTGGTTCGGACCGCCGCGACCGCCCGCACCGTCGACCGTGACCGTCGTCTCACCGCCGGCGACGACGACGGCCGGCGGCGCGACCGGCTGTCCCGTCGCCGCTATCTCCTCGGCGACCGAGAGGACGACGGGCCCGACGTGTCTCGCCGGCCCGCGGAGGCGCGAGCTCAGTCGGACCGGGGTGTAGCCGGCGTCCGCGGCCGCCTGCTCGGCCGCGTCCAACGCCACGGCGTTCGTCCCGACGAGGTGGGTCGTCGCCCGCGCGAACGCGGAATCCTCGGTGCCAGGCGTCTCCCGGACCTCGCCCGCGGCGCCGGCCTTCAGGTGTCTCTCGATGGCGTCTGGCACGGACACGTCGTAGCGGTCGAGGACGTCCAGCGCGTCCGCGTAGGTCGTCTCGTCGGGGACGGTCGGGCCGCTCCCGACGACCGAGAGGTCGTCGCCGACCACGTCGCTGAGCGCCAGCGTCGCGAGGGTAGCGGGCGCGGCGAGGCGAGCGAGTTGGCCGCCCTTGGTGGCCGATAGGTGCTTGCGGACGGCGTTCACGTCCGCTATCGGCGCACCGCTCTCGAGCAGTGCCGACGTCGTCTCGCGGAGGGCCGCGAGCGAGAGGTCGCCCGCCGGCGCCGTCAACAGGGCGCTCGCCCCGCCGGTCACGACGAACAGGACGAGCGTCGACTCGTCGGCGGCCCGCGTCGTCTCCACCACCGTCTCTGTCGCATCGACGGTGCGCTCTGACGGGACGGGGTGGTCGCCGACGCGCACCGAGACGGTGTCCAGCGCCTCGGCGTGTTCGGCCACGACGACGCCGTCCGTGAGCCTGTCGCGGAGGACGTCCTCGAGCGCCCGCGCGACGCCGACGCTCGCCTTCCCGCCGCCGACGACGACCACCTCGCGGTACTCGGCGAGGTCGTACTCGGCCCCACCGACCCGGAGCGTGTCGCCGTCTCGCGTGATCGCCGTCCGAACCGCCCTGTCCGGTGCGGCCGCGTCGATGGCCGCCTCGAGACAGTCCAGCGCGGCAGCGTGGTCGGGAGTCCGTGCCAGCGACGCCCGGTCGTCGAACATACCCCGACGTCGACCGCCACCGGGAAAAACCTGTGTCAGGTTCGAGGCTCGATGTTCTGGTTCAGGTGGAACAGGTTCGCCGGGTCGTACGTCGTCTTCACGTCGACGAGTCGGTCGTGGTTCTCGCCGTACAGCGCCGTGGCCGGGTCCTCGCCGAGTCCGGGGAAGTTCCCGTAGCCGCCCGACGCGACGTCCAGGTCGGCCGCTTCGGCCAGCCCCTCCCGCGCCCACGAGACGTTCGCGTCGTCCTCGCTCGGCGTCTCCCAGTTGGCCTCGAAGTTGAGCATGTAGGGCTTCTCGCGGTGCCAGAACGCCGTCTCGTCCCGCGGCACGTCGGCGACGGCCCCGCCGAGGTGCCAGACGTCGACGGTCGACAGCGCCGAGGGCGCCGACTCGTTGTAGCGGAGGACGATGTCCACCACTTCGTCGGTCAGGTCCTCGAGGAAGACGGACTTCCAGTAGTAGCGCAGGCCGTCGGGGTAGTCCTCGTCCAGCAGCGACTGGAGGTCCTCGAAGGCCATCCGGCCGCCGAGGTCGGCCAGCGGCGTCGCGGCCGCGCGGAGCGGGGCGAACGTCGAGGGGTCGTGGGCGAACTCACCGCGCGCGCACCCGAGGAAGGCGACGGCGGGTTCGCCCCACGCGGCCGACGGGAACGCCGACAGTTCCGGGACGTGGCCGGCGAACGCGAGGGCGGCGGCCTGCCGGGGCGCGGACTCCGTCCAGGCCTCGAACGCCGCCAGCGCGGCCCGCCCGTCGTCCCCGTGGAACCAGACGAACAGGGCGTCCACCTCCGGACCGACCTCGTGGAGCTCGTACTCGAAGGAGGTGACGACGCCGAAGTTCCCGCCGCCGCCCCGTATCGCCCAGAACAGGTCCTCGTGTTGGTCCTCGCTGGCGACGCGGACCGACCCGTCGGCGGTCACCACGTCCGCCGACACGAGGTTGTCGGCCGCCAGCCCGTACTCCCGGGAGAGGTGACCGTACCCGCCGTTGAGCGTCAGCCCCGCGACGCCGGTCTCGGAGACGACGCCCAGTGGGGTCGCCAGACCGAACAACTGCGTCTCGTGGTCCACGTCGCCCAGCAGCGCGCCGCCCTGGGCGCGCACCGTCCGGGCCTCGCGGTCGACGCGGACGCCCGACATCGGCGAGAGGTCCACCATCAGGCCGCCGTCGGTGACGGCGTTGCCCGCGACGTTGTGGCCGCCGCCGTGGACGCTCAGCTCGACGTCGTTCTCCCGGGCGAAGTCGACGGCCGCCACCACGTCGGCCGTCCCGGTACACTGGACGACGAGCGCTGGGTGGCGGTCTATCATCGCGTTCCAGATGGACCGGGCCTCGTTGTAGCCCGGGTCCGTGGGTGTGATAACGTCCCCGCGGACGCGGTCCCGCAGCGAATCCGTCCGGTCGGCCGCCGCCGTGGTCGCGGCGCTCTCTGTCGGTTCCTGGGCCATGTCTCACAGAGTCGCGGGCGCTCGGCGTAGTTATTGACACACAAGCGAACGGCCCACACCGGTAGGCGCGCTCGTGCCGGCGGCCGCGGTCGGTAAGCAGTGTCCCCGGCGCCCGCTCGTAGCCGTCCCCGTGGCGGTCGTCGCGCACCGCCGCTCGGCCCGAGGGCGTTCAGGCACGGCGGACACGAGCATCCCCGTGGACGAGCGCCGACGTCGCCGGCGTCAGTGCGTGACCTCGACGCTCTCTATACCGCTGCGGACGTCGCTCTCGTCGACGGCCATGTCGTGTTTCTCGTCGGCGTGGGTCCGTACCAGTTCCACGACCTCGTCCTCGCTCTCCGACCGGACCATGAAGTCACAGGCGCTGCAGCTGTATTGGTGTGCCATCGTATCACGCCAGAGGCGACTCTGGCGGTCAGTGTGTCGACGCCGTCGCACAATAGTATAGCCGCGCTACCCCGCGTCGCCCTGTCCTGGCTGTTGAACAAGTCGGCCTTTCGGACAGCGGTGACGAGAAGCTAATCGGCTCCGTATCTGACACCTCACTACCATTAAGTCGGTGTGGGCCGTCCGTCTACCTGTATGGCCGACACCAAGGAGAGCCGAGACGACAAGGGGCGCGAGGAGGACGACCGACAGCGGGACCGCGAACTGGACGAGGAACTGGACGAACGCGAGAAGGCGGAGGCGGCCGAAGAGCGACGAGAGGAGGAGGAAGCGGAGGACGAACTGGCGGCCGACGAGTGAGCGACCGGCGGCGCTCGGCGGCGCTGCCGCTCGACGGAGACGTTGTCGTCCGGGTCTACACTCGCACGGCGTCGCCGGGAAAGCGGTGGTACGATAGGACCGGTGACTCCCAGGTGCCCGGTCCGCACGTTGGGTTCGGACGTGCACCACACGCTCCGCTTCGGCCGTCGAAATCCCGACCCGCCTCGGGTCGAGAGTATCGCTCTCGTCGCGACGTGGGCGAGGGACAGGACCAGTGGAGGCCTCGGCCTCGGCCGCGACGCCCCTACCTTGTTCACACACCATTATGACCATACGCGGGTTACTTCCTTCGAAGGCCCAGTAAGGAGACGAAATCTACAGACCGGTGCGGTAGTCGACGCGGTAAGTCCGCGTTTGACGAGCGGGGAGGGACACCGGTCCGGCGTCCCCACAGGTCGGCCGCCGAGCGTACGAACATATCCCGCGTACTGGACACAGGCTGCCCGTAAGTGCCCCCATCCTCACGGGTCCGTAACGATACGGAACCGTGTCTGCCGGTCGATGCGACCGGCGAGCGACGTCCGCCGGCGTTCGACGCGCGGCAGACGGGCGTCTGGACACGGATACTGTCTCCGAAGCACCACCACCCGGCTGCTTCCGTGACCCGTCCCGGGTCCTGCCACCACCTCCTACGACGGTGTCACGGTCACGTCCACCGCGCGTGTGCGGGGTCCGTCGCACTCGACGAACAGGACCGACTGCCACGTCCCGAGCGCGAGGTCGCCGTCCCGCACCGGGACGGAGACGCTCGACCCGAGGAGCATCGCCCGCAGGTGGGCGTCGGCGTTGCCGTCGAGCCTGTCGTGAGCGTAGGCCCCGTCTGCGGGGACCAGGTGTTCCAGCGCGTCTTCGACGTCGGCGAGGAGGCGCTGTTCGGCTTCGTTGACGCAGACGCCGGCAGTAGTGTGACGGACGAACACCGTACAGACGCCCTCCGTTACGTCGTCGGGCACCGCAGCGGCGACGTCGTCCGTGACGTCGCCCACGGTGACGCGCTCGTCGGTGTCTATCTGGAGACGCATGGTCCTCGATAGCGGCCCCCGCCTGATGAAGCTATCCGCCGAGCGGACAGACGAGTGCCGCGCCCTCCCGCTCGAAGTCGGTGCCGAACGGGGCGGACAGCTCGCGCATCCTGTCGCGGCTCCACGAGGCCGCTCCGTCGCCGGCCTCGTGGACGGCGCAGTCGGCTATCTCGGTCGGGTGGAGCCGGAGTTCGACCGGGTCACCCGACGACGTCAGCGACAGTTCGAAGAGGAAGCTCCGGTCGTTCCGCAGCGACGGGTCGACGGCGTAGTCGTCGACGAAGTCGCCGGTATCGTAGAGCACGGGGCAGCCGTCGTACACCTAGACGCCCTGGAACACGTGGGCGCTGTGCCCGTGGACGACGTCGACGCCCTCGTCTATCAGCCAGTGGGCGAAGGTCCGGAACGCCGGGGGCGGCTCGGTCTCCATGTTCGGTCCCCAGTGGAGCGAGGCGACCAGCAGGTCCGGGTCCTGAGCGAGGGCCTGTCCCAGCGCCGTCTCCACGGTCCGGCGCGTCTCCGGGTTCTCGACGTCTATCTCGACGTGGGCCGTCCCGGGCGTCGTCGCCGTCGCGGCGTACTCCGGCGTGTTGTCGGTCACCGAGACGACGGCCACCGAGGAGTCGCCGACGGTGAGGAATGCCGGCTCGAGCGCGGCATTCGCTGTCCGACCAGCGCCGGCGTGGGCGATGCCCGCTTCGTCCAATTCGTCGAGCGTGTCCAGCAGCGCGGGCTCCTCGTAGTCGAGGACGTGGTTGTTCGCCAGCGCACAGCAGTCGACGCCGGCGGCCTCCAGCGCGGGTATCGCCCACTCGGGCCTCGCCCGGAAGTGGAACGTCCGTCGGGTGCGCTGCCACTGTCGCCCGCGCGTGGAGAGACAGCACTCGAGGTTGATACAGAGGCCGTCGAGCGAGCGGAGCCGCTCGAGCAGGTCGCCCCACACCGCCGTCACCGACCGGTGGAGTTGCCGCTCGTCGACGAGGCGACCGAGCATCACGTCGCCGGTCAGGCCGAGTCGAAGCGCCACGGACCGGTCCCGTCGCTCCGGTCACCCCTGTGGCCCGCCGCCAGTCTGGGCCTCCCGTGCCTCGCTCCAGCCGCCGGCGTCCACGACCTCGAACAGGTTGCCCCAGCCCTCGTCGTCGTCGCTCTCGGGGAGCTGGTCGCGGAGTTGCCGGAAATCGGACGGCGGGACGACGGACGCGACGAGGTCCACGACGACCCGTGCGTGGTAGGCGGCGTCCGGCCGGTCCGCGTTCTCGATGTCGCCGACCCGGGTGACGAACTCCGACCAGTCGAACCGCTGGCCGTGCTCGTGGACGGCGCCGGTCATGTACCAGCGTATCTCCATCGGGAGCGACGCGGCCAGGTCCTCGGCCGCTCCCCCCGGGATGCGCTCCCCCAGCGTCATCAGCGTCGCCCGAATCGCTCGGAGCGTTCGCCCCGTGTCCGGCAGTTCGAGTCGGTGCTGTATCGTGCCGGTGAACTCGTCGAACTCCATACGATTAGATGAATGACACGATAGGTAATCAATTGCGTGGTCGCCCGGCTCAGGCTTCGGGTGCCGCCTCGACGATGAGCACCTCGCGGTCCGCCTGCTCGGTGACTTTCCGGCCGACGCCGGAGAAGTGTGTCTCGTGGGAGCCGTGTTCACCGATGACGATGGTGCTCGCGCCCACCTCGTCGGCGTACTCGAGGATGACGTCCTGTGGCAGCCCGTGCCGCGTGACCCCCTCGACTTCCACGCCGGACCGCCTGCCCATCTCGCGCACGTCGGCTACGCACATGTGAGCGTGGTCCTCGGCGAAGATGGTCGCCAGCTCGGCGGAACTGAGCGCCGGTTCGTTGAACCGCCGTTCGTCGACGACGCAGATGACGTGCAGACGGGCCCCCTCCTCGGCCGCGACGTCGATGGCGCGCTCGGCGGCCGCACGTGCGTACTCGCTCCCATCCGTGGCTAACAGGATGCTCTCCATGGTCGGAGTTCGCGCCCACGATAGTTATAATTTTGTCACTTACTCGCGGGGGCTACGGGTCCGGACCCGGCGGCGTCGACGGGAGCCCCGCACTTATACGACGGTAGCGGTCGAACCCCTGTCCATGCCAGACACAGACCGCATCGCCATCCTCGGTGGGACGTTCACCCCGCTCCACAACGGCCACCGTGCGCTCCTCCACAGCGCCTTCCAGACGGCGAGCCACGACGGCGAGGGGGACGGCCACGTCGTCGTCGGCCTCACCTCCACCGACCTCGCCAGCGAGACGCGGAGCGACCCCGCACACGCCGACCTCCTCGGGTCGTTCGACGAGCGCCGCGACGCCCTCGCGGAGACGCTCGCCCGGGTCGGCCAGGCGTACACTGCGAGCCACGAGATAGTGAAGATCTCCGATACGTTCGGCCCCGCGGCGACGCGGGAGGACGCCGACGCGCTCGTCGTCGCGCCGGAGGGCAAGGCCCAGCAACGCGCCCACGAACTCAACGACGTGCGGATCGAGCGCGGGTACCGCCCGCTCGAGATCCACACTTCGCCGTTCGTCGTCGCCGAGGACGGCAAGCGGATCAGCAGCACCAGAATCCGGGACGGCGAGATAGACGTCCACGGCCGGTTGCTCGACGGCGACTGAGCGCCGGCCGCGGGGTTCCCGACGCTATCCGGACTCAGTAGGGCGGGGACTCCGCCTCGATGACGCCGGCGAGGTTGTCCAGCTCGTCGGTGAGCAACACGACGATGTCGTCCAGCGTCACGATGCCCGTGAGGTTGCCCTCCCCGTCGACCACCGGCAGCCTGCGAACGGCGTGCTCGAACATCGCCGCCGTCGCCTCGAAGATCCCCGCGTCGGCGTGGACCGTCACCGGCGTCTCGGTCATCACCTCCCCGGCGGTGACGTCGGCGGGGTCGGCCCGCGGTTCGACGACGTGCAGCGTCAGGTCCCGGTCGGTGACGATGCCGACCGGGTGGCGGTCCTCGACGACGACGACGCTCCCGACGTCCTCCTCTTTCATCACCGTGGCCAGGTTCCCCGTCGTCTGGTCTCGCTGTGCGGTCATCACCGCCGTGCGCGCGATGTCCTGTACGGTCATGATACCACAGTAACACGTTGGCTGGGCCGCCTAATAAGCCTACGTCCGGGCTGGGGAACAGGTCACTCCGGGGTCGGTGCGGTGTCGGGTTCGGCGAACGTCTCCGTGAGGCCGTCGTCTCTGACCATCGTCGAGACGTACTCGGAGAGCGTCTGTGACCGTCCCTCCCCGTCGGCACCGACCTCCCTGGACGCCGAGTCGTCCTGAGTCTGTTCCTCGACCAGTTTCTCGGTCCCGGTCACCTTCACGAAGATGGCCTCGAGGTGGTCGTGGCGGGGCCCGTCCTCGCCGTCCGGCCCCGACTGCCAGTTCGTCATCGGTCACCACCCGCCTGTTCCATGGTATCACACGTCATGTCTCGCCGCACACGACATCACGTATTTAGTATGTGCACCCGACGGCCGGATAGGACGGTCTTACGCCTCGTTCTCAGAACTTCCGTCCGAGGAAACGAGCGGATACTCGACGTTCAGCGGACCGATAACCGGGCGCCGTCACTGTGGACACCGTCTAGGCCCCGCTTTGTTCCGCAGGGCCATCGACGACAGTCGAGCGACCACCGGGCCGGTGGCATCTTGGTTCTACGGAGGCTCGTAAGGACGGCGTACGGAGCCGACGGGTCCGTCACTCGTCGTCCCGCAGACAGTCACAGCCGCCGTTGTCGATGAACTCCGTGACGGCGTACTGGGTGCCACAGCGCTGACAGAGGACCTGCGCGTCGACGAACACCTCGAACTCCTCGACGTCGATGCGGTCCGTGTCCCGGAGTTTCTCGATGCGGTCCTCGGTCACGGACAGCGTGCGCGTGAGCAGTCGCTGGATGCTCTCCCGGTCGTTCGCCCGCTTCTCCTCGTCGGTCGGTTGCTGGTACTCCGCGCCGCGCCACTCCTTGAGGTACGACCGTATCGCCTGATAGGTGACGAAGTCCCGTTCGAGCGACTCGACGTCGAGTCCCTCCCGTTCCAGGCGGGTCCGCGTGTCGGTCCGGACACCGGTGCTGACGTCGTCGTCGGTGAGGTTCCGATACGTCGTCTCCACGTCGCTGTCGAGGGCGGCCTGCCCCGCGTCCCTGAGCGCCTGTTCGAGGAGTCGTTTGTTGAAGTAGTCCGCGAGGTCCCTGAGGCTCATCCGCTCGTAGCCGTCGCCGGTCCAGCGGTGCTCCAACTCCCTCCCGAACTCCTCGAGGCCGTACTCGTCGAGCAGCCGCGCCACCTTGCTCGACGGACGGTCGTCGGTGTCTGAACTCATTCTCTACCCTCTCTTCGCAACTCGCCTTGAAAAGGCTACTGGGCTCAGATGGTCGTGACGCGGGTGTAGTCGTCGTCGAGGGCCTGCGCGTCCTCCTCGAGCAGCGCGATGACGAGGAACTCCGCGGCGTCGGCGAAGTAGTCGACGAGCGCGGCGATTCGGTCGGCGTCGATGGCCTCCAGCGAGTCCAGCAGCATGAACGGCACCGTCTCGTGGAGGTCGTGGACGAGGTAGCCCGCCAGCGCGAAGATGAGGCCGACGACCTCGCGCTCGCTCTCGCTGAGGTGGTCGATGGTGTCCTCGTAGGCCGCCCCGTTCTCCGTGCTCCGGACGATGTGGAGCTCGAAGGCGCTCTTGTCGACCTTCCGCCGGCCCTCTTGGACCGTGCGCTCGATGCGCTCTATCCAGACGCGGTCGAGGTTCTCGTACCCGAGGATGTCCAGCACGGCGTCCATGTGCTCGTTGAACGCCTCGACGGCCTCGGTCTCTATCTGGCCGACCTTCGTCCGCTTGTCGGTGAGTTCGTCGACGAGCTCGTCGCGCTCCTCGCGGAGTTCGTCGGCCCGCTCGACCATCGCCTCTATCTCCTCTATCTCCTCGGTGACGTCGTCGAGGTCGGACTCAAGCCGGTCGATGTCGAACTCGAGCTGGTTGGCCTCGCGGTGGAGTTCGAGGATGTCCTCGAAGTCCTCCGACTCCAGCTCCTCGACGGCAGACTCCAGATCCTCGACCTCGTCGGTGAGCTCCTCGCGCTGGTCCTTCAGCGAGTCGACCTGCTCGGTGCGCTGTTCGAGTTCGCTCTCGACGTCGGCGAGCTTCCGCTCGACCTCCTCGCGACGGCGCTGTTCCTCCTCCGCCTCGCGCTTGTCGCTCTTGAGGTCCTCGAGGTCGCTCTTTATCTCCGAGAGGTCGTTCAGCTTCTCCTCGCGGAGGCTCTGGAGCCGGTCGACGGTCTCCTCTATCTGCTCGCGCTCCACCGACGAGCCACAGGTCCAGCAGACCACCGTCTCGTCGTCCCCTTCGAGGAGCTGTTCCGTGACCGACCCGTTGCCCGCGTCTCCGGCCTCGCCCTCGATGTCGCCCAGCACCTCGTAGTCCTCGGACTCGAGGCGCTCCTCGTTGTACTGGATCAGGCTCTGGAGGTCGGAGATGTCGTTGTTGAGGCTCTGGCGCTGTTCCCGGAGGCGCTCGATCTCGCTCTCGAGGTGGTCCATGTCCCCCATCGGCGTCTCGGGCAGTTCCTCCAGTTCGTCCGCCAGTTCGCTCCGCTCCTGCTTGAGCGAACGGATGCTCTCCTCTCTGGACTCGATACGCTGTCGGAGCGATTCGAGGTCCGAGCGGGTACTGCGCAGGTCGTCGAGGCGCTCCTCGAGCTTCTCCTGTTCCCGGCGGCTCTCCTGGATGTCGTGACTGCTCTCGTCTATCTCCGCCTCCTTCGCCGCGAGCTCGTCGCGCTTGTCCGCTATCTGCTCGCGGAGGGAGTTGCGCTCCTGTTCGAGGTCCGGGAGGTCCCGCTTCCGGGACTCGATGGTCGCGAGTTCGTCGTTGATGTCGTCTTTCTCCTGTTCGAGGCGTCGGATCTCCTCTTTGATGGCCTCGGTGTCGACCGGACGCATGATGACGTCCCGGAGGTCGTCGCCCCGGGCGACGGACTGTCTCGCCTCGTTGGTCTCCAGGAGGAAGGCAAAGAGGTCGGCGACCGCCGAGTCGTCGAGATAGCCCTCGCCCGAGAACTGGATGCTGTCGCCGGCGCGCTTCAGCGTCCGTTCGTACACCTCGTCGTCGTACTCGAAGGTGACACGCCCCTCGTCGGCGTCGCCCTTGAGCGTCGCCTGTCGGCTCCCCATCGCGGCCATGATGGACTGCAGGAACGACGTCCTGTTGGTCGCGTTCTTGCCCGAGAGGATCGTCACTCCGGGCGAGATGTCCAGTTCGGCCTCGTCGATACCGCCGATGTTCTCGACGGCGAACCGGGCCGAGTTACTAACTTCTTCTGGCGTCGACATACTAAACCGCTGCATCCGTATTGCAATAAATCTTCTCTGTTCGGACAACCGTCCGTGGTCGCGGCATGGGCACCCTCGAACGCCCAGACTAACACGAGTACTATTGTGAGCACATCCGATTCCGGCGGTTTAAGCCGTTCCTGTGTCGGCCGAGACGCCGCTGTGGCAGAGCCTCACCGAGCATTCGATATAGCGCTATACGGTTTACGAGTTCGACAGAGGCCAGATTACCGTCGCTCTGCAGAGGACAGAATCCCTTTCTGCTACAGGAGGTCGTAGATATTTGCGGTGTAGACGTCCCTGACGCGGTTGCCCCACTCGTGGGTGTAGGTGTCGATGACGTCCTGTGCCACGTCGCCCCTGAGGTACTTCACGACCCCACGGTCTCCGGTTCGGTCGCGCAGGTGCGTGGTGAAGAAGTGCCGGAAGTAGTGGGGCGTCACGTTCTCCTCGGCGCCGCCACCGTCCCGGTACCAGCCGTGGTCGCGGGCGTGCGTCTCGACGAGGTGGTGGACCATGTCCGGCGTCAAGCGCTGGCCCCAGTCCCCGCTCGTCGAGACGAACAGCGG
This sequence comes from Haloarcula sp. MBLA0163, assembly GCF_055632435.1. Lineage (NCBI taxonomy): Archaea > Methanobacteriati > Methanobacteriota > Halobacteria > Halobacteriales > Haloarculaceae > Haloarcula > Haloarcula sp. MBLA0163. The sequence continues at coordinate 1,577,706 of NZ_CM145745.1, read as the reverse complement.
CGTCGCCGGCGACTGCGTGTCCGGCCGTATTGCGAGCCAACGTCGCAGGACGGCGGCTAACTCGTCGTCGACGGGGACCGTGGTGTCCCGTCTTCGCTTGTTCGAGGCCGTCCGCTCCTCGCCGTTGACGGCCTCGCCGCGGGTCGGGGCTGCAGACACGTACAGCGAGTCCGGGCGGCCGTCCAGTCCGGCACGGACTGGCACGTCGGGTCGCGGGCCCGCGTCCGCGAGGTTCAGGTCACGCACGTCGAGATTACAGAGTTCGCCGACACGCATCCCGGTCTTGAGCAGCGTGACGACGACGGCCCGTTCGAGGGGATGGGTGATCTCTGCGACGAACGACCGCATCGCCGGGAGGCCTATCTCGCGTCGCGTCGGGTCGGTGTTGATCGACTCGTCCATCTCCTCCATCACCAGCGTCATCGGGTTCGAATCGAAGGTGCCGACCTGCGTCATGTACGCGTAGAACCGGTGGAGGTAGGAGGCGTACGTGGCGACCGTGCTCTCGCTCTTCGCCCCGCGGAGACCGTGGACGTAGGCCATGCAGTCGCGGTGGGACGCCTCGGCGACCGGAATCGGGCGCCCGCCCTCGGCGAGGAACGACTCGAAGTCACGGAGGACCCGCTCGTAGAACGACCGCGTCCGGTCGCTCTTGCCGTGGTACGTGATATCGTCGAGGAAGTACCCGACGGGGTCCTCGCCCGCGTCCGGCGTGGCGGCGTCGGAACTCATTCGTCCAACACGTACCCCCCGTGCCGACCGCTGTAGCGGACCCGACCAGCAGACTGGAGCTCCTGCAGGGTCTCGTCCAGACGCTGCTCGATGTCGTCGGTGAGCTCCGCGAGCAGTTCGTCCCAGTCGTAGTGGCCCCCGTCGGAGAGAACCTCCTGCACCCGCGTCTTCAGGCCGTCGACCCCAGGGGTTGCGTCCGAGGAACCGTGTTCCGACTGTCCGGGGTCGTTCTGCGTGCCGGTCTTCGACGTCGATTCGGCCGTTTCGAACCCGCTCCGGCCCGCCTGCACCATCGTACGTACGAACTCGCTCTGGCTCATGTCGAGCTCCGACGCGTGTTCGCGCCACTGCTCTTTCTGATAGGCCGGCACGTACGTCCTGACCGACGTCCGTTCCGTTGCATCACTGTCCGCTGTCATAGCTAGCGTCACTCACCCCGGCCACTTCAAAGTAGCCCCATCCTAACAGATAAAAGCCTTTATTTGTGCTTATGGGTCTGTCAACGACGGCAATTTGGGTATACTCACACGCATCTAATAGATAACTCTCGGTCTCCTGCGCGATACTAGGTCACAGATTCACAAATCTAAACAGAGCTGCTCTGCACGGCGTTTCCGTTCCGACGGAGTCGCAGCAAACAGGTCCTCCCTCGTCGAGCGGGTCGGCGACGTACTTTGCTCAGGCTCCCCACCGACCGCACGGGCTGATGTCGGAAATCGAACAGGCAGCAGAGCTCCAGATTCGTACAGCGCGCTTGATGTCCAACCGATGCGGACACCAACCGATGGTGGTGTATCGCCCTGATTTAGTGACTGACCACGTCATCTTGTGCCCGTTATCCGACGGAACCCCCAGGGCCCGACGTACCGGACACCGTGGTTCGACGACAGTGCGGTCCCATCGGATATCTCAGCAAGCGCGCCAGCTGCTACTCCCGGTCGACTAGGCGGACGTCATCCTCGGAGGACTGGGGTCCACAATCTCCGACCGTTCGTGTCCAGGCCCACGCTAGCGTGCTCGCTGGGTACGCCTGTGACTGTATGTACTACCGTAATGCTCTCGAAAAAGGGGTGTCTCTTGCGGGTGAGTTGTAGCCGCCCCCAGTTGGTTCGCTGTGCCGCGACAGGGTCAGTCGTTTCGCCACCCCCCACGGTCGACTGGCGTGTTGCGGTGGTGCAGACGGTGTCTTACCCGTCTATTGCGGGCTCTCCTCGTAAGGCGCGTTAGTGTGAGGGGTCGGCAGTCTCAGCGATGGTGTGGGCGGGCTGACCTACTAACAGACCGTCCACGCTCCCCTGAGAACCTATCTCGACGCGCTCACCACTCAGGGCACCGTGACGAACGTAGCTGAAGACCGCGGGTGCGTGCCGGAATCGCTGTTGAATAGAGACGCTCAGTCTACACCGGTCTCGCTCGAGGCCCCGAATGGTGTCCGTCGATTCGAGTGGCGGACGCTCACCTTCGTCTCTGAGCACAGAGACGTCTGCTACCGCATCCACAGCACCGTGTCGAGAAGCGCCACCGACCAGGGTCCAGTGAAGACATCTGCCCCTGGTAGCGACGGCCGAATCCAAAATGGCTTGTCACTGGGCCGGTTCGAGACGAGTATGCGCGCGACACGACATGGGCACCAGCGACGCGGGAGGCCGCGGTAGGATGGCAGATCCCGGTACGGTCCGTCTGTTCATGCTGCTCATCGTCGTCGTGGTGATGCTCGTGAGCCTCGTCGTCTCTCTGTACCTCGTGAAGTACCTCGTCGAGTACACCTTCGAATCCTGACTCTGCGCCTGTCCCTGAGCGTGAGCGTCGACATTAATGTAGAATATTGGCCAATTCTGACGACTGCTCTCGAACTCGTAAACTTCATGCCGCTATACTGAATTCGTCTACTGTGTCGAGTGCTGGCCATCCGTAGAAATTGGAGAGGAACCCAGTGAGCGTCCCGTTTTGGCCGATTCGGCCGATGTCGTCTCGCCGGTGTCGCGAAGTGTCGGCGCGTCCGCGGCTCGCCGGAACTGGGAAAGGGGATCCTCGCCGAGTAGCGGCACGGTGGACGCTGACCCGGCGCTGGGCTCGAACGTTTATGTCTGTGTGTTCCGTGTGTCCACACAGCAATGGTAACGGAGACGGTCGCTGCCTTCGAGTCCTCGCTCGCCGAGTACGACGTACCGGTGACGCGCACCGACCGCACGTCGGTCGCCACGACGGTAGCAGAGGTGGCCGAGCAGCCGGCGGTCGGCGTCGCACTCGACGAGACGTTCGGCGACGACGCGTTCGCACTCACCGACACCGACGTCACGGTCGACCCCACCCCTGCGGAGCTGCGGTCCGCGCGGACGGGCGTCACTGGTGCACGCCTCGGCGTGAGTGACTACGGGACGGTCGCGCTCGAACAGACCGAGCGCGGGAGCGAACTGGTGAGCCTCTTCGTCGACACCCACGTCCTCGTCGTCCGTGCGGCCGACCTCGTCGAGGAGATGGAGACGGCCATCGAATCGCTGGGGGCCGAGGTGGACGAGGCACGGGGAAGCACGATACTCGCCACCGGCCCGAGCGCAACGGCGGACATGGGTGCCCTCGTCCGCGGGGCCCACGGGCCGAAAGACGTCCACGTCGTCGTCACGGAGGACGGCTGATGTCGCGGGCCGACGACATCCGCGACCTGATGCGGACGGAGGGGGCCGCCATCGCCGAGAACACGCAGGGGTTCAACGAGGGTCGGTACGCCTCGGTGGCCGACCTGGAGGACTACGAGGCGCTCAAAGACGAGGCGCGAGCCATCAAGGAGGACTCCATCGAGCGGTTGCCAGAGCTCCTCGACCGACTGGAGACGGCCGTCACCGAGAACGGCGGGACGGTGTACATCGCCGACGACGCCGCCGACGCCAACGAGTACATCCGGTCGGTCGTGGCCGAGCGGGACGCCGACCGCGTCGTCAAGAGCAAGTCGATGACCAGCGAGGAACTGGAGGTCAACGAGGCGCTGGAAGCCGACGGCGTGGACGTGCTGGAGACCGACCTCGGCGAGTGGGTCCTCCAGCTGGCCGAGGAGGCGCCCTCACACATCGTCGCGCCGGCCATCCACAAGTCCCGCGAATCCATCGCCGACCTGTTCAACGAGCTGTTCGACCCCGACGAACCGCTGGAGACGGCCGAGGAGCTGACCCGGTTCGCGCGGGCGGAACTGGGCGAGCGCATCGTCGACAGCGAGGTCGGCATCACGGGCGCGAACTTCCTCGCCGCCGACTCGGGGACGATGGCGCTGGTGACCAGCGAGGGCAACGCACGGAAGACGGTGGCGGCGACGGACACCCACATCGCGGTGGCCGGCGTCGAGAAGGTCGTCCCCAGCGTCGCCGACTTCCAGCCGTTCGTCGAACTCATCGGTCGCTCCGGGACGGGACAGGACATCACCTCCTACGTCTCGCTGCTGACGCCCCCGGTCGAGACGCCCGTGGTCGACTTCGCGGACGACGAGACGCCACTCTCCGAGTTCCCGGACGACCGGGAGTTCCACCTGGTCCTCGTCGACAACGGCCGGCTGGCGATGCGGGACGACGACCAGTTGCGCGAGACGCTGTACTGCATCCGCTGCTCGGCGTGTGCGAACTCGTGTGCGAACTTCCAGAGCGTCGGCGGCCACGCCTTCGGCGGCGAGACGTACTCCGGGGGCATCGCCACGGGGTGGGAGGCCGGCATCGAGGGACTCGACACCGCCGCCGAGTTCAACGACCTCTGTACGGGGTGCACCCGGTGTGTCGATGCCTGTCCGGTCAAAATCGACATCCCGTGGATAAACACGGTCGTCCGGGACCGGATCAACCGCGAGGGCGAGCGGCCCGCAGACTGGCTGGTCGACGGCTTGACTCCCGACGAGGAGGCCGAGGGGGCGCCCCTCCAGAAGCGCTTCTTCGGCAACTTCGACACCGTCGCGAGGCTCGGGAGCGCCACCGCGCCCGTCTCGAACTGGCTGGCCGACACGCAGACCGCTCGCTGGTTCATGGACCGGGCGCTCGGCGTTGACCCGCGCCGGGACCTCCCGCAGTTCCAGCGCGAGACGTTCGTCGAGTGGTTCGCGAACCGAGCGTCGACCGTCGAGGAGCCTCGCCGCCGGGCCGTCGTGTATCCCGACCTCTACACCGACCACGTGCAGGTCGACCGCGGGAAGGCGACCGTCGAGGTCCTTGAGGCGCTCGGCGTCGACGTCGTGGTGCCCGAGGTGCCGTCGAGCGGCCGCGCCCCGTTCTCGCAAGGTATGGTCGCCACCGCGAGAGACCACGCCGAACGGGTCCACGAGACGCTGGCCCCCCACATCCGGGACGGCCGGGACGTCGTCGTCATCGAGCCGAGCGACCACGCGATGTTCGTCTCGGAGTACGAGAAACTGGTCGACGAGTCCTCGTTCGAGGCGCTCGCCGAACACAGCTACGAGGTCATGGAGTACGTCTACGGACTGCTCGAAGGCGATGCACACGAGGCTGCGCTGGACGGCGTCGACGCCGGAGCAATCGCCTACCACGCCCACTGCCAACAGCGGACCCTCGGGCTGGAAGCCCACACCGTCGCCGTCCTCGAGCGACTGGGCTACGACGTGGCGGTCACGGACGTCGAGTGCTGTGGCATGGCGGGCAGTTTCGGCTACAAGAGCGACTACTACGAACTCAGCGTCGACGTGGGCGAGCGGTTGGCCGACCAGCTGGAGGGCGAGGGGGTCTCGGACCGGCCGGTGGTCGCCAGCGGCACCTCCTGTCTCGAACAGATAGACGCACTACTGACGCGGACGCCGCGCCATCCGGTGGAACTGCTGGCACCCGAAACCGACGGTGAAACCGGCCAGCCCCCTCAGTAGTTCAGGTACACCGTCTTCGAGAGGGTGTAGAAGTCGAGGCCGGCGTCGCCCTGCTCGCGGTACGTCTCGCTGGAGGAGTCCTTCATGCCGCCGAAGGGGACGTGGAGTTCGAGGCCGGTCGTCTTCTCGTTGACCTTCACGACGCCGGACTCGGACTCGTCGACGAAGTCGTGGGCCTCGGAGAGGTCCTGCGTGACGATGCTCGCCGAGAGCCCGTAGCGCACGTCGTTGGCCACCTCGAGGCCCTCCTCGTAGCTACCGACCGGGATGACCGCGAGGACCGGCCCGAATATCTCCTCCTGTGCGATGCGCATGTCGGGTTCCACGCCGGAGAACACCGCCGGTTCGACGAAGAACCCGTCGCCGGCGTCGACCTCGCCGCCGCCGGTCTCCAGCGTCGCGCCCTCCGACTGGCCGACGTCGACGTACTCGAGCGTACTGTCGAGTTCGCTCTGGTTGACCTGCGGTCCCATGTCCGCGCCGTCGAGGCCCGGCCCGACCTCGATGGCCTCGGCGGCCGCCACGACGCCCTCGACGAACTCGTCGTAGACGTCCTCGTGGACGATGGCCCGCGAGGTGGCCGTACAGGCCTGCCCGGTGACGCCGAACGCGCCGCTGGCGGCGATGTCGACGGCCTCGTCGACGTCAGCGCTGTCCATCACGACGACCGGGTTCTTCCCGCCCATCTCCAGCTGGACGCGCTTGCCCGTCTCGTTGGCCTGTTCGCCGACGGTGTTCCCGACGGCCGAACTCCCGGTGAAGGAGACGGCGTCGACGGCCTCGTGTGTCGAGAACGTCTTGCCGACGGCGCTGCCGGGCCCGGTCACGTAGTTGAGGGCGCCGTCTGGGAGGCCCGCCTCGTCGAGACACTCGACGAGTTTCCGGGCGACGTTCGGTGCAGCGGAGGCGGGCTTGAACGCGACGGTCGTCCCCGTCGCCAGCGCCGGCGCTATCTTCCAGGCGGGGATGGCGATGGGGTAGTTCCACGGCGTGATGAGCCCGGCGACGCCGATGGGCTCGTTCTTCGTGTACAGCGTCGTGTCCCGACTGCTCGAGGACTTGACCGTGCCGCCGATGTCGCTGGCCTTCGCCCCGTAGTACGAGAAGATGTCGACGGCTCGCTGGACCTCGCCCGCCGCCTCCGGCCGGGCCTTCCCCTCCTCCCGGACGAGCGTCTCCGTCAGTTCGTTCTTGCGTGCCTCGAGGGCCTGCGACGTGGCCCGCAGAATCGCCCCGCGCTCCGGCCCCGGTGTGTCGGCCCACGCCTCGCTCGCGGCGGCCGCGGCCTCGACGGCGCGTTCCGCGTCTTCGACGCCTGACTGCTGGAACGCGCCGACCACGTCGCTCCGGTCGGCGGGGTTGCGGTTCTCGAACGTCTCGCCCGTCTCGGCGGCTACCCACTCGCCGTCGACGTAGTTGTGATACGTATCGACCATCGAATCAACCGACACGCGCGGGCTACGATAAAGTTTTGGTGGGCCACCGGAACCGACAAGAGCCCCCGGCGTGCAGTAGACACGTATGCGCTACTACCGCACAGTCGCGGGCGGGGAGCCACGACTCGTCGCGCGCGACGGGGACGACGCCTACGACCTGACCGCTGCCCGGTCGAGCGTGACGGCCTTCACCGACCTCGCGCACGTCGCCGACGTCGCCGACGAGTCCGCCGACGCCGTGGCGCGCGGACTGTTCGAGGACGCCGTCGCGGTCGACCGACCCGACGCCGCCGACTGCGCCGCCCCGCAGGTCGACGAGGTGTGGGCCGCCGGCGTCACCTACGAGATAAGCGAGCAAGCCCGCGAGGCCGAGAGCGGGATGCCCGAGATGTACCTCGACGTGTACGAGGCCGAGCGGCCGGAGATATTCTTCAAGGCGACGCCGAGCCGGACGGTCGGCCCCGGCGACGCCGTCGGCATCCGCGGCGACTCCGAGTGGGACGTCCCGGAACCCGAACTCGGCATCGTCCTCTACGAGGGCGACATCGTCGGCTACACGGTCGGCAACGACGTGAGCAGTCGGTCCATCGAGGGCGCGAACCCGCTGTACCTCCCGCAGGCGAAGATATACGACCGCGCCTGCTCGCTGGGCCCCTGCGTGGCGACGCCGGCGGCCGTCGGCGACCCGCACGACCTCGAGATGACCATGACCGTCGACCGCGACGACGAGCGCGTGTATCAGGGCGTCACCTCGACGGGAGAGATGGTCCGGACCTGCGAGGAACTCGTCTCCTTCCTCACCCGCCACAACACGGTCCCGGAGACGACCGTGCTGCTGACCGGGACGTCGCTGGTCCCCGACGAGGGGTTCACGCTCCGGCAGGGCGACCGCGTCGACGTCCACATCGAGGGTATCGGTCGGCTCTCGAACCCGGTGACGCCGGTCTGAGCGGGGGGCCGACACAGGCGCACACGTCCGCCGCGCCCTCTCGGCCGCCCTCACACCGTCGCCGAGGCGTCCGGACGGGCCAGACAGATGTTCGGTCCTGCGGAACGCAGAGGCGGGCTGGGAGAACGGCAACGGCCACGTATCCTAACGAACGTACGTATGTTACGTGTTCGAGAATCCGGCAGGAGCGGAGATGCTACGCGTCGTTCACTCTAGCCGAACGGACGCGGGCTGCGTCGGTCAGGAGTCCACGGGCGGCGACACCGTGAACCGGGTACTCTCGCCGACGGTCTCGCCCCCGCGTACCGCCGTCACGGTGAGCGTCACGGCCGTCGTCGTCCCGCACCCGTCGTTGACGACCTCGTCCCACTCGTCACCGACGGCGACCGGGCCGGCCTTCGACCGGCGGAGGTACTGCCGGAAGGTCGCCTCACGCAGCGACGCCGCGACGTCGGCCGACCCGCTCGCGCGGTACGTCAGCGTGACCACGTCGGCGTCGTCCATACGACCTATTCGGATTCCGGGATGAAAAACGACGCGACTGCACAGGTCGAACTGTCGTTCACTCCTGCGGAACGCCGACCGGCGGGGAGTCGGTCACCACGACGTGATGGTCACGTCCCGCAGCGGCCGGTCCAGCGGAATCGACACCTGCCCGCCGGTGTAGTGCGAGATGTAGAACCCGGCGATCATCTCGAGCGAGCGGGTGGCCTCCTCGCCCGTCGACGGGTTCGAGCGGTCGCCGTCGAGGACGGCGACGACGTCGCGGGCGGCGTTCGCGAAGGCGTCGCGGTAGTCCTCGTCCCACGTCCAGGCGCCCTCGATGCCGGGGAGCGGTTCTTCGACGTGCTCGCCGTCCTCGAGCCGCCAGTAGCGCCACTCGCCGTCGTCGTTGTTGAGGTAGAGCTTCCCCTCGCTGCCGACGAACTGGAGCGTCATCGACGACTCCGCCCGCGGGATGGTGCAGTCGATGGTGACGAAGGTGCCGTCGTCCATGACGACGAACCCGCCGCCGCCGGCGTCGTCGACCCGCTCGGCCGCCTCCAGCGAGTCGACGGCCTCGTTCTCCCCGGTGATGTACCCGGAGACGGTGTCGGCCCGGTCGTCCAGCAGGTAGACGAGCGTGTCGAGCAGGTGCGTCGAGTTGCGGAGCAGTTCCATCCGGAACTGGGTGGCGACGGCGTGCACGTCGCCGATGATGTCCTCCTCCTGGACCAGCTCGCGGAGCCGCTGGAGTTTGGTCGTGAACCGGAACGAGTGGTTGACGAGCAGTTCGGTGTCCGTCTCCGCGCAGACGTCGACCATCTCCTCGGCGTCGGTCACGGAGGAGGCGATGGGCTTCTCGCACCAGACCAGCGACGGGTCGGCCGCCGACCGCGCCGCGTCGACGACGTGGTCGGCGTGGAGATACGACGGCGTGCACACCGAGACGACGTCGAGGTCCTCGGCGTCGAGCATCGCCTCGTGGCCGACGTACCGCCGGTCCCGAGGAATCTCCCACGCCTCGCCGAAACGGGCCAGTTTCTCCTCGTCGACGTCGGCCACCGCGACCAGTTCGACGCCCTCGGTCGCGTCGTAGCCGCCCGCGTGGCTGGCCCTGACCTTCTTCTTCCCGATGTCCTCCTCGTCGTGCATCCCGAGGATGCCCATCCCAGCGATACCGCCCGTTCCGATGATACCGGCTCTGTACGTCATCTCACTCGTAGGTGTGGAGGCTCCCGGTCTGGTTGTCCTCGATGTAGTCCCAGTCGTAGTCGACGCCCAGTCCCGGGCCGTCGGGCACCTCGACCATGCCGTTCTCGTCGACGGTGTCTATCATGTCCGAGTAGTCGCCCTCGTAGACGGGCGGTTGCGTGTTGGGACAGTCCGGGTGGACCAGCGCGAGTTCGTAGTAGTTGGTGTTGCGGATGGCCGCGATGCAGTGGCGCTGTGCCGGGCCGGGGGCGTGGAACTCCACGTCGAGGCCGAACCCCTCCGCGACGCTTGCGCGCTTCATCGCCCCGGTGATGCCGGCGTCGTACTCCGGGTCCGCCCGCAGGAAGTCCGTGGCCTCGTTGGCGACGAAGTCCGTCGCCGGTTCGAGGCCGCGGACGTGCTCGGTCTGGAGGATGGGAGTGTCCAGCGCCTGCCGGAGTTTGCGGTGACCGTGCTGGGAGATGCCCCCGTCCCGGTACGGGTCCTCGTACCAGAAGAACCCCACCTCGTCCAGCGCGCGGCCGAGTTTCAGCGCGTCGGCGAACGTCTCCAGTTCGCAGGCCGGGTCGTGCATCAGGTCCATCTCGTCGCCGACCCGGTCGCCGACCGCGTGGACCGCCGCTATCTCCCGGTCTAAGTCGCGCGACCCCTCGCTCCCGCCCCAGCCGTGGATCTTGAACGCGCCGTAGCCCAGTTCGAGACACTCCTCTGCGAAGTCCGCGAAGGCCTCGGGCGTGTCGAGGCCGCCGTTCTCGTCGCCGTGGTACGTCGACGCGTAGGCCGGGAACTTCCGGCGGTAGGTGCCCAGCAGTTCGTGGATGGGGGCGTCGTGGTACTTCCCGGCGAAGTCCCAGAGGGCGATGTCGATGGGGCCCATCCCCATCCGGTCGTACTTCCGGAGCGCGCGTTTCACCTCGCTCCAGTGTTTCTCCCGTTCCAGCGGGTTCTTCCCGACGAGGTAGTTCGCGAAGGTGTTTATCTGGGCCGCCCCCGGCGAGTTGCCGCCGACGTACTCGCCCGTGATGCCCTCGTCCGTGTGGATCTTGATGCCGAACAGCTTCCGCTCGGTCACCGACCCGGGTTCGTAGACGAGGTTGAACCCGTGCTGGTCGGTGCCCACGTCCTCGATAGGATAGGAGAACTCCACTGACTCGATGCTGGTAATCTCCGGCGCCATACTGGTACCATGAGATACCATCACAATAAACGTGCGTGCTCCCCGGGCGATTGCCGCCACGCGCCGGCCGACCGACCCCGACTGACGCAGACGACGGTGTCGGCCCGCTGACCGCTCTCACCGGTGGATTCATGACGGCGTGGTGAGACGAGTACTGTGTCATGGTAGGGCACACCGAGTACGACTACACGGGCGAGTCCGCTGTCGTCACCGGGTCGACGAAGGGCATCGGCCGGGGAATCGCCGAGGGGCTCGCCGACGCCGGCGCGAACGTCGTCGTCAACGCGCGGGACGAGACGGAGGTGAGCGAGGTGGCCGACGAACTGGCCGACCGCGGGTCGGGCGACGCCGTCGGCGTCGCGGCCGACGTCGGCGACCCGGGGGCCATCGAGCGACTCGTCGAGACGGCCGTCGACACCTTCGACGAGATAGACCTGCTCGTCAACAACGCGGCGACCTGGCCCCGGGAGGACTCCCTCGTCGAGTCGACGCTCGACCAGTGGAACCGGACGATGGACGTCAACGTCCGCTCGCAGTTCTACGCCGCGAAACTCGTCGCCGAGCACATGATAGCCGAGGGAATCGAGGGCTGTATCGTCAACCACACGAGTCAGGCGGGCGACCGGCGGACCGGCCCGTTCGGCCTGTACGGCATCTCGAAGACGTCGATAAACGGGCTGACGTGGCGGATGGCGCAGGAACTCGCCGAACACGGCATCCGGATGAACGCCGTCTCGACGGACGTGACGGAGACCGCCCAGACCCGCTACGAGGCCGAGGTGGAAGCGAGGGACGACCCGGACCGGACCGCCGAGGAGATACTCCGAGCGCGCGGCGAGAGCCGTCCCCTCGGTCGACTCGGCCAACCAGAGGACCTCGCGGACGCGGTGCTGTGGCTCGCGAGCGACCGGGCCGACTACGTCGTCGGGGACATCGTCAGAGTGAGCGGCGGGGGGAACCTGGAGTGAACCGATGCGATTCGTAGACACGCACACGCACACGTGGGGTCCCGACACCGAGGAACTGCCGTGGCCGGTCGACCTCCTGCCGCCGGGGTGGGAGGGCGCCTACACCGCCCACGACCTGATAGCCGACATGGACGCCGCGGGCGTCGAGGAGAGCGTCATGGTCACGACGCCGCTGTACGGCCGCGGCGTGCGAGCCAACGAGTACACGATGCGCTCCATCGAGGCCTACCCCGAGCGGCTGTGGGGCGTCGGGCTGATGGACTTCTACGGCGACCCCGAACAGGTCCGGGCGGACCTCCGGCGCGTCGTCGGTCACGACCGGATGCTCGGCGTCAGGATGCACGCCTGTCTGGCCTACGCGGAGCACTCGACGGAGCTGGACCGGACGGCCGACTGGATACTCGACGACGAGTTGGCACCGGTCTGGGACGAAGCCGCCGAGCAGGACGCCTCGGTGTTCGTCTTCCCGAAGGCCGAGCAGCTCTCGATGCTGGAGACGCTGGCCGGTCGCCACCCGGACGTGCAAATCGTCGTCGACCACATGGCCTACCCCGACGAGACGACCGACCCGGACGAGGCACCGTGGACGGACTTCGAGTCGCTGGCCGACCACGACAACGTCGCCGTGAAGGTGAGTTCGCTCCCGCGGTCCAGCGAGGCGGGCTGGCCCTACGAGGACCTCTGGGGGTACGTCCGCCACCTCGCCGACTGGTTCGGCGCCGAGCGACTGATGCTCGGGTCCGACTACCCATGGATGGACGACTGGGCCGACTACGAGGCCTGTCTCTCGTGGGTCGAGGAGGCCCCGTTCCTCTCGGCGCGGGACTACTCGTACCTGGCCCACCGGACGTTCGAGGCGATTCACGAGGGGTAGACTGGTTACTCACCCTAGACGTTTATCCTGTCACTGCGTCTCACACCGGTATGGCCCCGACGATAGAGCGCATCGAGACCGTCGAGTTCAGCTACGACCTGCCGGACGTGGGGACGCCGCCGGGCGGGTTCGACGTCGTCTACGACCCCGGCAACGTGATGGAGCGGCGGCTGTTCGCCGTGAGAATCACGGTTAGCGACGGGCTAACCGGGGAGTACGTGGGGAGCAACTCGCCCGGCGCCGCCCAGATAAACACCGTCGCAGACTACCTCGTGGGCCGCGACCCGACGCGGCGCGAGCACCACTGGTCGGAACTGAAGCGCGCGCTCCGGAAGTACGACCGGATGGGCATCGGACCCTTGGACATCGCCCTCTGGGACTACGCAGGCAAGAAGTACGGCGCGCCCATCCACGAACTGCTCGGGAGCTATCGTGACCGACTGCCGGCCTACGCCTCCACGTATCAGGGCGACCGGAGCGGGGGGCTGGACTCGCCCGAGGCGTACGCCGACTTCGCGGAGGCGTGTCTGGAGATGGGATACCCCGGCTACAAGGTCCACGGGTGGGACGGCGACTGGCGCGACCCGGACCTGCTGGAAGCGACGGTCCGCGCCGTCGGCGACCGGGTCGGCGACGAGATGGACCTGATGCTCGACCCGGCGTGTGACCTCGACACCTTCGCCGAGGCCCTGCAGGTGGGCCGGGCCTGTGACGACCACGGCTACCTCTGGTACGAGGACCCGTATCGGGACGGGGGCATCTCCCAGCACGGTCACCGCAAACTCCGCCAGCACCTCGACACGCCTCTCCTCCAGACCGAACACGTCCGGGGGCTGGAACCACACACCGACTTCGTGGCGACGGAAGCGACGGATTTCGTCCGTGCGGACCCGGAGTACGACGCCGGCATCACCGGGGCGACGAAGATTGCGAACGCCGCCGAGGGGTTCGGACTGGACGTGGAGTTCCACGCGCCCGGCCCGGCACAGCGCCACTGCATCGCGGCGACGCGGAACGCGAACTACTACGAGATGGCGCTGGTCCACCCCGAGGCGCCAAACACGACGCCGCCGGTGTACGAGGGCGGCTACAGCGACGACCTCGACGCCGTCGACGACGCGGGGACCGTGCCCGTCCCGGCCGGCCCGGGACTGGGCGTCGACTACGACTGGGACTTCGTCGAGGCCAACGAGACGGGTCGGCGGGAGTACGCGTGAGGACTGGTCCGCCGCGTCGCCGGAATACCTAATTAGTGGACCGTCGAACGGGAGGTATGCCACACGAACGAGTCCTGTTGTGTATCGCCCCCGAAGACAGAGACGCCGTCGACGACCTCGTCGATGCGACCATCGACGTCGTCGAGGACGACGCGACGGTGTACATCCTCTACCTGTTCCCGGAGGGCGACTACGAGTCGCTGCTGGAACAGATGGACGTCGACCCGACCAGCGGGGCGCTCTCGCCGGACGAACTCGCGGCCCGGCAGGAGGCCATCAAGCCGCCGGTGGACGCGCTGACCGAGCACGGGGTCGACTACGAGATACGGGGCGTCGCGGGCGGCAACCCGGCCGAACAGGCCGTCCGCCGCGTCGACGAACTGGGCGCGACGCTCGTCGTCGTCGGCGGCGAGCGACGGTCCCCCGCGGGCAAGGCGATGTTCGGCGACTACGCCCAGCAGGTGCTCCTGAACGCGGACTGTCCGGTGCTGTACGTCAAGCGCCCCTGACCGGCGTTCTCAGAGGTCCGCGGCCTGCTCGCCGCGCTCCTCCTCGGGCAGCCCGCCGACCATGCGCCTGACGATCTCGTCCTGGTCGAACTCGTCGGCGTCGATGATGCCGGCACTGCGGCCCTGATGGAGGACGTGGACGCGGTCGGCGGCCCGCCGGATGTAGTCGAGGTTGTGGGAGATGAGGACGATGGAGATGCCCTGGCTCTGCATCCGGTCGATGAGTTCGAGGACCCTGTCGGCGCCCTCGACGGAGAGGGCGCTCGTCGGTTCGTCCATGATGACGATCTTCGGGTCCGAGAGGAGCGTCCGCGAGATGCTGACGAGCTGGCGCTCCCCGCCCGAGAGGTTCGACACCTTCTCGCCGACGTCGACGTGTATCTCGAGGTCGTCGAGCAGCTCCTGTGCGCGCTTTCGCATCGCCGACTTGTCGAGCACGCCGAAGAGGCTGTCGGGCCCGCTGACGGTCTCGCGGCCCAGGAAGATGTTCTGCGTGACGGTGAGGTTGCCGGCGACGGCGAGGTCCTGAAACGTCGTCTCGATGCCCAGGTCCTTCGCGACGCGCGGGTTCGGGATCTCGACGCGCTCCCCGTCGATGGATATCGTCCCCGAGTCCGGCTGGAGGGCGCCGGCCAGACACTTGATGAGCGTCGACTTCCCGGCGCCGTTGTCGCCCGCCAGCGCGAGGATCTCGTTGCGCCGGAGGCGGAACGTGACGTCCTCTAGGGCCACCACTTCGCCGAACGTCTTCGTTATCCCCTCCATCTCGACGATGTGGTCGACGTCGCGCTGAGTCGCCTCGGCCATGACTCTGAAATGTCGGTGGGACAATAAAAGCGTTCGCCCGAGCGGGACGGGTCGCGGGGCGAGCGCAGACCTGTCAACTGTGCCAAAGTTATAATACCGCGACGACAGAACCGATACGGCATGGCGCGAACGGCCGTCGACTTCGGCGCTGCCCGGGAGCAGGTGACGCTCGAACAGATAGGCCAGTACGGCCCGATACTCGGTCTCGTCGGCCTCTACGTCGCGTTCACCGTCCTGAACGACCGGTTCCTCACAGTGGGCAACCAGGTGAACGTCCTCCAGCAGGTGTCCATCATCGGCATCATGGCCATCGGCGTCACCTTCCCGATCCTCTGTGCGGAGATCGATCTGAGCATCGCGCAGGTGATGGAGATATCGGGGCTGACCATCGCGACGCTGGCCGTCGGCGCGCGCCTGTTCGAGGGGTTCGCGATTCCGGTCGCGGCGGCCATCGTCGTCGGCCTGGCCCTGGGCGGGACGTTCGGCGCCGTCTCGGGGTTCGTCACCGCCCGGTTCGGCGTCCCCTCGTTCATGACGACGCTGGCGATGCTGTTCCTCGCAGACGGGCTCGGTCTCATCGTCTCCGGGAACCGTCCCATCATCGGTCTCCCCGCGTCGCTGACCGCGCTGGGCGGGTCGCGGGTGTTCGGGTTCCCCAGCATCGTCGTCGTCTTCCTCACGCTGCTGGTCCTCTCGCAGTTGCTCCTCTCGTACACCAGGTTCGGCCTCTACATCTACGCCATCGGGGGCGACAGGCAGGCCGCGGAGCGCATGGGCATCAACGTCCCGGTCGTGCGCCTCGGGACGCTGGTCATCTCCGGCGTGTTCGCGGCCATCGCGGGCCTCGTCACCCTCGGCCGGCTCGGGAGCGCCATCCCGACGATGGGGTCCGGCCTCCTCCTTCCGCCCATCGCCGCCGTCATCCTCGGCGGCGCCAACCTCTTCGGCGGGTCCGGGAACATGGTCGGCACGCTCGTCGGCGTCCTCATCCTCGGCGTGCTCCAGAACGGCCTGAACCTCATGGGCGTCGGCCCCTCGGGCCAACTCGTCGCGCAGGGCATCGTCCTGATGCTGGCCGTCCTCGCGAACGTCGTCGGACAGGACTGAGTCCTGATAACTGAAGTTACTTTCATTCTCACCGATACTTCTATCACGCCGCGTGTCAAATTGTGGTAGTGTATGTCACGCGACATTCCCAGACGACGGTTTCTCCGCACCGGTGTCATCGCAGGGTCAGCGCTCGTCGCCGGCTGTGGCGGCGACGGCGGCGGCGGTGACGGCGGCGACGGCACCGACGGGACGACCGAAACTACCGCTGGCGACGGCGGCGACGGTGGTGACGGCGGGGACGGTGGCGGCGAGCAGACGACGACCGAGAGCGGGCCGCCGTCCGTCGCGCTCTCGGTCCCGTCGCTGGAGTTCACGTTCTTCGCCCGGATGCAGAACGCGTTCGACGCCGCCAAGAGCGAGGGGACCATCGCGTCGGACTCGACGTTCTACGACGCCGGCAACTCACAGAGCACGCAGGTCTCCGACGTCGAGACGGCCATCTCGAACGAGGTCGACCTCCTGCTCATCTCGGCCATCACGGCCGAGGGTGTCATCAGCGCCATCCGACAGGCCAACGACGCCGGCATCCCCGTCGTCGCCATCGACCGCAACGTCGCCGAGGGCGACACGGTGAGTTACGTCGCCTCCGACAACGTCCAACTCGGCCGCCGGTCGACGGAACTGTGTCTCTCCTTCATGCAGGAGATGGAGCAGAAAGACACCTACAACGTCGTCCAGCTGGAGGGGACCCCCGGAGCGAGCGTGACGAACGACCGCGGCGAGGGGTTCAGCAACGCCGTCAGCGAGAACGACAGTCTGAGCCGCCTCGCCAGCCAGACCGGCGAGTTCTCCACGCAGAACGCCCTGAGCGTCATGGAGGACTTCATCACCCAGTACGGCGACGAGATAGACGGCGTGTTCTGCCAGAACGACCTGATGGCGCTGGGCGTGCACCAGGCGCTCCGGAACGCGAACATGTCGGTGCCCGTCACCGGCATCGACGGCACGGAGGCGTGGGTGCAACTGTTCTCGGACAACCAGTACTATGGGACCATCGCGCAGTTGCCCGAGGAGATGGTCAACACGGCCATCGAGACGGGCATGGCCCACCTCGCCGGCGAGGACGTCGAGGACACCATCGTCATCGAAGGGCTGGAGGTCACGCAGGACAACGCCGCCGACTACCTCGGCCAGTACTTCGGCTGAACGCGGGCGGCGTCCGTCCGTTCGACTCCACGCGGGCCGGCTCGATACAGTAGTCGGCCACGACTCCGAACGGCTGGACCGACTGCGGACACCACACATGACACAGGACACGATACACGCGACGTGGGGGGATTGGCTCGCCGAGGAGATAGCGCAGGCCACGCCCGACGGCGTCGCCGTCTGGTACCTCGGCTGTAACGGCTTCGTCCTCAAGTCGGCGACGACGACGCTGTACGTCGACCCGTACTTCGGCGACGGCGACCCGCCGAAACTGCTCCGCCTGCTTCCAGTCCCGCTGGACCCCGCCGACGCGACGGCCGACGCCGTCCTCGTCACGCACGAACACATCGACCACATGCACCCGCCGTCGTACGGACCGCTCCTCGACGACGGCGGGACGCTGTACGCACCACGGGCGTCCTACGAGTCGCCCGACTACGACGGCGACCTCCGGGTCGAAGAGGGGCGGCGGTCGGTCGTCGACGAGGGCGACTCCTTCACGGTCGGGGACTTCACCGTCAACGTCCGAGGGGCCGACGACAAGGACGCCATCGAGCCGGTCTCCTACGTCGTCGAGCACGACGCGGGGACGTTCTTCCACCCGGGGGACAGCAAGCCGGCCGACGCCTTCGAGGACATCGGCGAGGCGTTCGACGTCGACCTCGGCGTCCTCGCGTTCGGCACCGTCGGCCGCATCCACCACACCGAGGCCGGCGAGACGCGACCGACGAAGTGGTACATGACCGAGAACGAGGTCGTCGAGGCCGCGAACGACCTGCGACTGGACCGCCTCCTGCCCTCGCACTTCGACATGTGGAAGGGCGTGGCCGGGGACCCGAAGGGCCTGCACGAACACGTCGCGTCCTACGAGTTCCCCCGACAGCTGGAGGTGGTCCGCATCGGCGACCGGGTGGACCTCGGGTCGTCGGGGGTCGTCCCAGCGTCGACCCACCGCTGAGACCTAGCGGAGTTCGACCGCGCGCCCGTCCTCAGCGGCCTCGTAGACTCCCTTCAGCGTCCGGATGTCGACCAGTCCGTGTTCCCCGTCGGCGTACGGGTCCTCGCCGGTCAGCAGGCAGTGCGAGAAGTACTCGAACTCCTCCTCCATCTGGTCTATCTGCTCGAAGGAGACGTCGAGGTCGGACCCGCCGTGGGAGACGTGGAGTCGCCGCTCGTCCCACGGGTAGAAGGCCGGTTCGACGCGGACCTCGCCCTCGGTGCCGGTCACCCTGATGTGGCTCGCCATCGCCGCGTTCTGACTGGCCGTGCAGACGGCGAACGTGTGGTCCGGGAAGTCGACCTGGAAGGCGGCGTGTTCGTCGGGGACGTCCTCGAATTCCTGCTGTACGGAGGCGACCGACCCCTGTACGCGCACCGGGTCGGCGTCGAGCAGGAACCGGGCGGTGTTCAGCGAGTAGATGCCGATGTCCATCGCCGCGCACCCGCCGGAGAGCTCCCAGTCGAGCCGCCACTGGTCCGGGTCCGGGACGAGGTCGAGGATGGGTTCGCTCATGTTGCCGTGGACGAACACCGGGTCGCCGACGTACCCCGCGTCGATGAGGTCTCTGGCCCGCCGGACGGCCGGTTCGGTGTGCATCCGGTAGGCGACCATCAGCGTCACGTCGTGTTCGTCGCACGCCGCGACCATCCGCTCGGCGCGGTCGACGGTCGCCTCCATCGGCTTCTCACAGAGGACGTCCTTCCCGAGTTCGGCGGCCGTCTCGACGAACGGCAAGTGGCGGGCGTTCGGCGTGACGACGTAGACGGCGTCGTAGGCCTCGCTGGCGGCGCCGTCGTGGAACTCCTCGTAGGTGACGGCGTGTTCCACCGTCTCGGCGTCGGCGGCGACGGACTCGGCCTTCTCCCGGTCGCCGCTGACCAGCACCGTCGTCTCGCAGAGGTCGCCGGCGGCGACGGCCGGCATCGCCTGCTCCCGGGTCCACCAGCCGAGCCCCACCATCGCGAAGCGGACGGGGTCGTCTGTCTCGGTCACGTCCTGCCAGTCGCGGCGGTCGAACGCCTCCGTCAGCGCTGTCAGTTCCATACCGGTCGTTCACCTCCAGTGACAAAAGAGCTACCGGCGGTCTCGCGGTCGGGACTACCCGGCCACCGCCTCCACGATGTCCTCGAAGGCACGGGTGAGGACCGCCCCGTCGACGCCGACGGCGACGTACTGTGCGCCGGCGGCCATCCACTGTCGGGCCATCTCCGGGTCGTCGGCGTACGTCCCGACGACTTTCCCCGCGTCCGCCGCCCGGTCACAGACCTCCTGCATCAGGGCCTCGACGCGGTCGTCCCGCACCCGTCCAGGGATGCCGAGCGACTGCGACATGTCGTACGGGCCGAGGAACAGCACGTCGATGCCGTCCACGGCGACGATGTCGTCGAGGTTCTCCACGCCGCGTTCGCCCTCGATGTGGACGATGACCGCCGTCGTCTCGTTCTGCCGGTCGGTGTAGTCGTCGTCCCCCGTGTACCGCCCGGCGCGGACGTACGGCGAGAACCCGCGTGACCCGAGCGGGTCGAACCGTGCGTGGTCGACGGCCGCCCGGGCGTCCGCGCCCGTCTCGACCTGCGGAATCTCGACGCCGGCCGCGCCGATGTCCAGCGCCCGCTGTATCTCGGCCTCGGAGTTGTTCCGGACGCGGACGACGGGCGCGGCACCGGCACGCTCAGCGGCCGCACACATCCCGACGCAGGACTCGGCGGTCAGCGGGCCGTGTTCCTGGTCGAGGATGGTGAAGTCGAACCCGGCGACGCCGGCCATCTCGGCGGCCATCGGCGAGTCGAGGAGCTGGAACGTCCCGAGGAGCGTCTCGCCGTCCAGTAACCGCGCTCTCAGCGACGGGGGAGCCATACAGTAGCTCGGTGTTCGTGTCACTTGAAACTAACTTCTGTCCCACCGTCCGACGGAGCGCCTACGAGTACGCCATGTTTATCTCGATGACGTTGGCCGAGGAGCGGAGCAGCTCCGGAATCTCCTCGTGGAACAGGTCCCCCTTGATGCGGGTCGTCGGTCCGGAGACGCTGAGCGCCGCGACGACGCGGCCGTCCTCGGAGACGACCGGCGCGGCCACACACCGCAGCCCCGGCAGCCGTTCCTCGCGGTCGTAGGCGTACCCCCGGTCACGGATGGCGTCGAGTTCCGCCTTCAGTTCGTCCGGGTCGGTGATGGTGTTCTCCGTCCGTTCCGGGAGCCCGTGGGCCTCGATGATCTCGTCGACGCGGTCCTCGGGCAGTTCGGCGAGGATCGTCTTCCCGAGCGCGGTGCAGTGGAGTTTCACGCGCTTGCCGGCGTAGGTGTCGACGCTGACGGCTTCGGTCCCCTCCGCCCGCGTGATGTAGACGCCCGTCCCGTGTTCCTCGACGGCAGCGTTGGCCATCTCGCCCGTCTCCTCGGCCAGTGCGAGCACCTCGGGGCGGGCCTTCTCGTAGATGTCCATCCGGTTGCGCGTGTACTCCCCGAGTTCGAGAAAGCGGAGGCCGACGCGGTAGACGCCGTCCTCGCAGTTGACGTACTCCTCCTCCGTGAGCGTCCGGAGGTGGTTGTGGACGGTGCTCTTCGCGATGCCGAGTTCGTCCGCGACGGTGGTGACCCCCGCCCCGTCGAGGCGTTTCAGCTCCTCGATGATTCGCAACGACGTCTTGGTCGCGTCGATGGTGTTTGTCTGCCCGGCCATACGCCCGATACGAAACCCTCTCATATAGTTGTGTTCACCAGCGCGGAACAGGTGTGCGTCTGTCCGGGACGCCTACACTGCCCACGGAATATCGTCGTGGAACTGCCGTATCTGCTCGAACCCGGTCAGCGCCGACACGGCGCCAGCCTGCGTCGTGGCGACGGCCCCCGCCGCGTTCGCCAGCGCGAGGGCGTCGTCGGCGTCTCGGACCCCGTTGGTCAACGCGGCGATGAACGCCGCGAGGAACGCGTCCCCGGCCCCCGTCGTGTCGACGACGTCGACGTCGTAGCCGGGGTGGCGGGCCACGCCCTGCACGGGACTGGCGTCGGTTCCGTAGCACACCGCGCCCGCGTCGCCCATCGTCAACACGACGGTGTGCGGGCCGTAGTCGGTGACGGCCCGAGCGAGGCGTTCGGGGTCGTCATCCTCGAACCCGGCCGCGGCGAGGTCCTCAGGCGTCGCCTTGACCACGTCGACGGCATCCAGCGACCCGCGGACGACCGCACGGAACTCGTGGTGGCTCTCCCACATCTCCGGTCGCCAGTTCGGGTCGAGCGAGACGGTACAGCGCTCGGCCGCCCGCTGCTGGAGGTCGAGCGTCGCCGACCGGCTGGGTTCGACGCTCTCGGTGACGCCGGTCGTGTGGACCCACGACACCGTCTCCAGCGTCTCGTCGGGGACGGTGCCAGTCCGGAGGCGCGTGTCAGCGCCGCCCTCGCGGTAGAAGGTGAACGACCGGTCGCCGTCGGCGTCGTGGGTGACGACGGCCAGCGTGGTCCGGGCCTCTGTGTCCGTGACGACGAACGCGTCGGGAATCGCCGAGTCCTCGAGGTGAGAACGCAGGAAGGCTCCGAAGTCGTCCGTCGCAAGGCGCGTCCAGAACAGCGGCGGCGCGCCGAGACGGTCGAGGGCGAGGGCGACGTTCGCCCCCGACCCGCCGAACTTCGGTCGATAGCCGCCGGCCGCACCCGGTGGCCCCGGTCGCTCCGGGACGAAGTCGACGAGCGTGTCGCCTGCCACCAGCACCGTCGGGTCCGAGGTCATGACAGAGGGTTCACCGGGGCGCTACTTAGCTACTGCTCCGCTCACTCCTCCAGGGGACTCCCCCTGTCGCCCCACGCGGCGGCGAACCCAGCGACACCCTCATCGGTCTTCGGGTGCGGGACGTGGTCGGAGAGGACGTCGGGCGACAGCGTCACCGCGTCGATGCCGGCCTCGTACAGCGCGACGGCCTGCGTCGTGTTCCGGATGCTCGCGGCCAGCACGTCGGTCTCGAAGCCGTAGGCGTCGTATATCGACTGTATCCGCCGGACCGTCTCGACGCCGTCCTCGCCGGCGTCGTCGAGCCGCCCCACGTACGGCGCGACGAACGAGGCGTCGTTCTTCGCCGCCAACACGGCCTGTTCGACGGAGAACACGACCGTCGTGCCGGCGGGCACGCCCGAGTCGCGGAGGCGTGCGAGCGCCTCGAACCCCTCACGGGTCGCCGGAATCTTCGCGACGACGTCGTCGGCCCACTCCTGATAGCCGCGGGCCTCGCGGACCATCCCGTCCACGTCGTCGGCGACGACCTGTGCGAACACGGGTCCATCGACGAGGTCGGCGATAGCGATGACGGCCTCGCGGTACTCCAGTCCCGCCTCCGCCACGATCGACGGGTTCGTAGTGACGCCGTCTACGACGCCGAGCGCGACGGCGTCGGCGATACGGTCACGGTCCGCCGTGTCGATGTAGAGCTTCACGACCCCCACATCCGCGACCTGTCGAGAAGAAGCTACCGCCGCCGGCTTCGAGCGTCGACGTCGCGTGCAGAAGTGTGCAGTTCTCGCTCGAAACAGTCACGAACAATCGTTAGTAACGATGTCGTTACAGATTGGCACCGATTTTCCCGCTGCTTTCGCCGACTTCCGTATCGTCGTCGACAGTCGGATCCGGACCCCGTTTTTGTTTAGCGAGCGAACGTGCAGAACGAACGACACTTCCGTCACAACTGGTCCGCCACAGCGACGGCTGTTCGGTCGGGGAACCGTCTCACCATCGGTCAGCCATTTGGCGAAACGTGGCCCTAACCGGCTTCGAACGGCCACGCTGTGGCTTTTATAATGGTTTTTCGACAAGCTTTATGTAGGTTCACTCTCAATCTCAGCCGTGTATGGCAGACAATACCAGACGTCGATTTATCAAGGCGACCGGTGCTGCGATTACCACAGTCTCGATCGCCGGCTGTGGCGGGAACGGCGGCGACGGCGGTGACGGCGGCAGTGACGGTGGCGACGGCGGCAGCGACGGCGGCGACGGCGGCGGCACCACCACCGGCGGCAACGGTGGCGGTGGCGGCAACACGCTGGAGAAGGTCGGGATGTCCGCGTACGTCCGCGGTGGGTCGTGGATAACCGCGTACATCGAGGCCGCCGAGTTCTACGCGCAGGACCTCGGCATCGAACTGGACGTCAGACCGAACCAGCAGAGCGCCCAGAAACAGGTACAGGACATCCGGGACTTCACGAACGGGGACCACGACGCCATCCTCGTCGGCGTCTGGTCGACCGGCGCCGCGGAGGGCGCCATCAACGAGGCGATGAACGCCGGGAAGCCGGTGTTCGCGACCAACGCCGACACCTCCAGTTCCGAGATTCCGCTGTACGTCGGGTTCAGTAACTACGACGGCGGCGCGAGTTCGGCCGAGCAGATGGTCTCGGCGCTCGAGGAACAATACCCGGACAAGGACAGCTACCGCGTCCTCAACGTCCGCGGGGTCCAGGGCAACCAGTCGGCCAACCAGCGCTCGCAGGGGTTCCTCGACGTGATGGCCGAACAGGACAACATCGAGGTCGTCCAGACGCTCAACGGCGAGTACGCCCGTGACGTGGCCCAGTCGACCGTCCAGGAGTGGGTCAACGCCAACGGCCGCGTCGACGGCATCTACTCGGGGAACCTCTCGATGGGGCTCGGCGTGGTGCAGGCCCTCCGGAACCTCGACATGCTGGTGCCGAAGGGCGAAGAGGGGCACATCGTGCTCACGCAGATGGACGGCAGTCCGGAGGTGAACCCGCTCGTCGGCGAGGGGACCATCGACGCCGCCGTCGACCAGCCCAACTACTTCTACAACCCCATCGCCATGCAGTACATGAAACAGTACGTCGAGTCGGGGATGGACGACAGCGTCATCCCCGAGGTCGGCTCCGAGGTCACCTCGGACCAGCTGACGATCGAACCCGGCCAGCACAAGGGCGTCGAGATGTGGTCCGAACCCATCTGGGAACCCGGCATCATGCGCGAGCAGAACGGCCACCCGTGGTTCCGGACCAACAGCATCGTCATCACGCAGGAGAACTACGACCAACCGTTCCTCTGGGGTAACGTCTGGGGCTGAGCGCGGTCTCTACCGACACTCCACTCCCCTACACTATGTCTACGGAACAAGGCTTCATCGGGCGAACGTTCGGCGATAGAGACGACGTCATACTGACCCTGTTGGACAACATGATCTGGCCGATACTGGCCGTCGTCATCCTCGGCGTCCTCGTGTTCGTCCCGCAGACGCTCCGGAACGTGCAGGCCATCCGGCTCGTGCTCTGGGCGGCGGTCCCCATCGGGTTGCTGGTGCTCGCCGAGAGTCTGTGTCTGCTGTCAGGGCACTTCGACCTCTCGATCGGGTCGATAGCGGGTTTCTCGGCGATGTTCACCGGCATGGTCCTGGGCACGTGCCCCAGTTGCTGGGGCGTCACCACGAACCCGTGGGCCGGGTTCGGCATCATCCTCGTGACGGGGGCGCTCATCGGCCTCGTCAACGGCATCATGATAGCGAAGGTCGGGCTGAACCCGTTCCTGCAGACGCTCGCCTTCCTCATCATCTTCGAGGGCGGCAAGACGGCGATGCAGACCCAGCCGGTGACGGGGTTGCCGCGCCTGTACGTGCAGGTCGGGGGCACCCCGGAGTTCGCCATCGGCGTGCTGCTGTTCGCCTTCTTCGTGTTCGGCCTGCTCATGCGCTTCACCACGTTCGGGCAGGCGGTGTACGCGCTGGGGAGTTCGGAGAAGTCGGCCCGGGAGGTCGGCATCGACACCGAACGGCTCATCATCGTCGTCTACACCATCAGCGGGCTGTTGGCGGCGATTGCCGGGCTGATGCTGACCGGGTTCGTCGGCGTCGTCCCGCCGCTCATCGGCGAGGGGCTGGTGTTCCAGGCGTTCGCCGGCGCGGTCATCGGCGGTATCAGCCTGTTCGGCGGTCGCGGGAAGATCACCGGCGCACTCGGCGGCGTCGTCCTCATCCAGCTCGTGCAGTCGGCACTGAACAACAGCCCCGCGGTCGGGGCCACCCAGATTCAGATGGTCAACGGATTCGTGTTACTGGCGGCGATACTGCTGTACAGCACGCAGGCCAAACTCCGGGCTCGCATCCTCGCGAGTGGTGCGGTATGAGCGTCGAGGACGGCGGGACGGCCGAACAGGAGGCCGCCAGCAGTCCGGCGACCGACGAGGCCGGAGAGCCGAAACTCCGCGTCGAGAACGTCACCAAGCAGTTCGGGCGTATCGTCGCCGTCGACGACGTCAGCCTCGACATCCGGGAGTCCGAGATCTTCGCCCTCGTCGGCGACAACGGCGCCGGCAAGTCGACGCTGATGAACGTCCTCAGCGGCGTCCACGCGCCGACGAAAGGCAGCATCTACAAGGACGGCCGGGAGGTCCGGTTCTCGAACCCCTCCGACGCCCGCGACAACGGCATCGAGACGGTGTACCAGGACCTCGCGCTGATGGACGACCTCGACATCGCCACGAACATCTTCATGGGGCAGTTCCCCCGGCGCGGTATCGGGCCGCTCTCGTTCATCGACTGGGAGACCACCTACGAGCGGTCCCGTCAGATAATGATGGACCAACTCGGTCGGGACGTCGACATCAAGACCGAGGTGGAGTTCCTCTCCGGCGGACAGCGCCAGCTCGTGGCCATCGGCCGGGCCCTCGCGTTCGACCCGGACGTCATCATCCTCGACGAGCCGACGAGCGCCCTCTCCGTCGACGCGACCCGCCTCGTCCAGGACACGCTGGACCGACTGGCCGAGGAGGGCATCACCATCGTCATCGTCAGCCACAACATCGAGTCGGTCCTCACCCACGCCGACCGCATCGGCGTCCTCTATCAGGGCCGCCTCGTCGACATCAAGCAGCCCGAGGAGACCGACCTCGAGGAGCTGAACGAGCTGATGACGACGGGGACGCTGGACGCGGGCCTGCTGGACGACGACTGACCGGCCGCGCCCGGCGCATAATTTTACGTCACAGGCGTCTGAGGGTACGGTATGCCGACACCAGAACTCGTCGTCGACGTCGCCTGCGAGACCGGAGAGGGGCCGCTCTGGCACCCGGACGACGAACTGCTGTACTGGGTCGACATCCCGCGGGGCCGACTGTACAGCTACGACCCGGCGGTCGACGACCACGAACTGGTCTACGAGGACACCGACGAGCGCATCGGGGGGTTCACCATCCAGACCGACGGCACGCTGCTCCTGTTCCAGGAGGCCGGGGCGGTCCGCCGGCTCGACCAGCACTCGGGAGCCCTCGACGTCGTCACGGAGCCGGACCCGGACCGGTTCCACGAGCGGTTCAACGACGTCGTCGCCGACCCCGAGGGGCGCGTCTTCGCCGGGGTGATGCCAGACACCGGCCGTGACCTACCGGGACGGCTGTACCGCCTGAACACCGACGGGAGCTTCGACCTCGTCCGCGAGGAGTGTGTCCTCCCGAACGGCATGGGGTTCACGCTCGACCGCTCCGGGTTCTACTTCACCGACACCGGCGAGGTCGACCCGGACTGTCCGGGCTACATCTATCGCTACGACTACGACCCCGCCACCGGCGCCATCTCGAACCCCCAGACCGTCGTCGACGCAACCGGCATCGAGGGGCTGCCCGACGGGCTGACCGTCGACAGCGAGGGGTACCTCTGGTCGGCGTTCTGGGACGGCCACAAGCTGATTCGGTTCAGCCCCGAGGGGAGCCGTACCGAGACGGTCCGGTTCGACCCGCGCAAGGTGTCGTCGGTGACCTTCGCGGGCGAGGCGTACGACACCGCCTACGTGACGACGGCCTGCGTCGAGACGAGAGACGTAGAGGGCGAGGGGGCGGGGAGCCTCTACCGCGTCGACCTCGGCGTGACCGGCCGGGCGGAGTTCCGGTCGGCCGTCGAGGTGTGAGTCAGCGGTCCGCGCGCACCTGCTCGCGGAGCCCGCGCATGTAGCCGATGGCGAACAGCCGCCCCTTCGTGTGGTAGCCGGGGTTCGAGTTGTCCTCGCCGGCCATCGTGGGGACGTGGTCGGGCCGCATCGGGACGTCGTCGCCGACGTGGGCCTCGTAGGCGCGCATCGCGGCCAGCATGTCCGTCGGGCCGTCGTCGTGCCACGTCTCGACGAACCGGTCCGCGTCGCCCTCGACGTCCCGGAAGTGGACGAAGTTGATGCGGTCGCCGAAGTGCTCGATAGCCGCGGGGATGTCGGCACCCATCGCGGCGAAGTTCCCCTGACAGAAGGTGACGCCGTTGTACTCGCTGTCGTAGGCGTCGAGCACGCGGTCGTACGCCTCGACGCTGTCGACGATGCGCGGGGTGCCACGCAGGGACTCCCGCGGCGGGTCGTCGGGGTGCAGGCCGAGTTTCACGCCCGCCTCCTCGGCCACCGGCGTCACCTCGCGCAAGAAGTACTCGATGGCCTCCCAGACGTCCGCGTGGGTCACGTCGTCGAACTGTGCGGGGCCGCCTCGCACCTTCTCGACGTCGAACTCGGTGACGTAGGAGCCACCGCGGGACTGGACGTGGGCGGCGGTCCGCGCCCACCGGACGCCGGCCATCCAGTCGTAGCAGACCACCGGGATGCCGACCTCGCCGCAGTTCCGGAGGAACTGCTTGAACACCTCGATGTCCTCGTCGCGGCCCTCGCGTCCGAGTCTGATGCGGTCGGAGATGGGGACCGACCCCTCGAGGACCGAGAACTCGAGCCCGGCGTCTGTCAGCCAGTTGGCCAGCCCCTGCAGGTCGTCGTAGCTCCAGTGGGTCCGGCCGTCGCCGATCTCGAGCGGGTGGACGACCGCCTTCTCGACGCCCATCTGTCTGGCCAGCTGCCAGCGTTCGTCCGGGTCCGGCGGCAGGATGAGTGCAGGCGAGACCATAGGCCATCTGCCGTCGGCCCGGTACAAATACTCTCGGGGTCGTCGGCACAACACTCATTGAGACAGCCCGAGAGGTGTCGACCATGCCAGAGGAGACCGAACGAGCGGTGTACGTCCAGCGACTCGACCCCGACCAGCGCGAGGCGTACGTCGAGGCCCACGACGACGTGCCCGAGGCGGTCACCGACGCGATGGACCGTGGCGGCGTCGAGGAGTTCGAACTGTACGTCCGGGACGACGTGGCCGTCTGCATCCTGGAGTGTGCGGACCTGGACGCCTACCTCGACGCCGTCGACGGCGACGAGGCGGTGGCAGAGTGGGAACGCTACACGGGCCAGTTCAAGCAGTCGGGCGTCGACGCCGACGCGGACCCCGAGTCGGGTATCCCGTTCATGGAGTGCGTCTGGCGGTTCGAACCCGAGGAGTCCTGAGCGCGCCGGTCCCGGCGACCGATGGTGTTTTTTCACACGCCGTCGAAGGGGACGGCGATGGACCTCTCGTTCGACACCATCGTACTCGCTATCGGCCCGGAGGACGACGACCGACTCGACCAGCTCGCACGCGTCTCGATGCAGGTCGCGAAGCCGACCGGTGCGACGGTCGTCCTCACGCACGTGTTCACCAGGGAGGCGTTCGACGAGGTGGCCGCGGAGCTCGACTACCCGAGCGCGACGGCCGAGGACGTCGACGTCGTCCTCGAACGCCACCAGTCGGTCCAGTACCTCGGCGACCGCTTCGAGGAGCACGGCGTCGACTACGACGTCGACGGCGTCGTCGGGAACGTCAGCGAGGGCATCGTGGCGACCGCCGAGAAGACGGACGCCGACCGCGTCGTCATCTCGGGTGGCGCACGGTCGCCGGTCGGCAAGGCCGTCTTCGGCAGCAACGCCCAGAGCGTCCTCATCAACGCACCGTGCCCGGTGACCTACGTCCGACCGCAGTCCGAGTGACGGTCTGGGCGGGTGGGACCGCGCGATAGCGCCGCTCGCGCCCCGTTCGAGACCCGAATCGGGCCGTCGTCACTCGGCCTCGTGCGTCCGTAAGCGAACCGTGGACGCCTGCGTCTCGCCCGGACCGAGCCCGTGGGCCGTCCGTTCTCGACGGCTTCGGCGAGGCCGCGGCGGCGGTACTCGTCATCGACGGAACAGGCCGTGGCGCAGGTTCGGCGCTCCGGTACACGAGCCCCGGAGCCGCATCGGGATGCCGGTCACTGGAAGGCCGGCGCCACCTCGTCGCCGAACAGTTCCATCCCCCACGTGTCGGGGAAGTCGAGGAACATCAGCTGGAGTTTCTCGAAACCGAGGTCCCGGATGTCCGCTATCTGGCTCGCCACCTGCGAGGGCGTGCCGATGAGCATGCTCCCCTTCTGGCGGGCGTCCTCGGCGTCGTCCAGCGTCTCGTCCATGTCGGACTCCTCGCCCCACGGGAGCGGGAAGATGTCGTCGACGGCCGCCTCGACGGCTGCTTCGTCCTCTCGCACGAGGACGTGTGCGAGCCACGACCGGTCGACATCGTCGGGGTCTCGGCCCTCGTTTTCGAGGTACTCCTCGAACTTCCGGACTTTGAAGTCGATAGGCTTCCCCCGGGCGCGGGCGCTTATCTCGACGTTCCACTCGTCGGCGTGGCGGGCGATGAGTCTGAGCATCTTCGGGCCGGCGCCGCCGACGACGATTGGCGGGTGGGGGTCGCTGACGGGTTTGGGGTTGTTCAGCGCCTCGTCGATGGTGAAGTGCTCGCCCTGGAAGGTCGGGACCTCCTCGGTGAACATCGCCTTCACGACCTGTATCCCCTCCTCCAGCATCTCGATGCGGGTCCCGACGTCGGGGAAGTCGTACCCGTAGGCACGGTGTTCCGCCTCGTGCCAGCCGGCACCGAGTCCCAGACGCAGGCGGCCCTCCGAGAGGACGTCCACCGTCGTCGCCATCTTCGCCAGCAGGGCCGGGTTCCGGTACGTGATGGCGCCCACGAGCGGGCCCAGGTCGACGTCGTCGGTCCGCTCGGCCAGCGCGGAGAGGAGCGTCCACACCTCGTACTCCTCGGCCTTCGGACCCAGCATGAAGTGGTCCGGTGCCCAGAGCCCCTCCAGCCCCACGTCCACTGCGGCGTCCACGCCCTGCAGTACCGTCTCGCGGTCGACAGTGTCGAGCATCGGCGTGTCCCGGTGGACGCCGGCGCCCGCGTAACACTGTACCATCCAGTCGAACTGCATGGGCTGACTGCGGGGGCGATTCGAATAATTGTTTGGGCGCGGCGGTCGGCGTCGACCCCACTCAGAGGCCGCTGTGGGCCAGCCAGCCGCCGTCGACCGGGAGGTTCGCGCCGGTGACGAACCCCGCCTCGTCGCTCGCGAGGAAGACGGCCGCGTCGCCGACGTCCTCCGGCGTACCGAAGCGGGGGAGCAGGGTCTGCTCGCGGGATTTGGCCATGTCCTCCTCGGTGAGGATGTCCTGTAGCGGCGTCTCGACGTACCCCGGGTTGATGCAGTTGACGCGCACGTTCTCCTCGCCCAGTTCCATCGCCAGGTCGCGCGTCATGTTGACGACGCCGCCCTTCGCGGCGGCGTACGGCGGGCCGCCACCGCCCTCGAACCCGCGGACTGACCCGACGTTGATTATCTGGCCCTCGCGCTCGACGATGTGCGGTATCGCGAACTTCGCGCAGTAGAACGCGCCGCTCAGGTCGACGTCGATGGACCGCTGCCACTCCTCGACGCTGGTCGTCTGGGAGTCGCCGACGATCTGGATGCCCGCGTTGTTCACGAGCACGTCGACGCCGCCGTAGGTATCGACGGCCCGTTCGACCATCGCTTCCACGCTCTCCGGGTCGCCGACGTCCGTCTCGACGTACGTCGCGTCGCCGGCCGTCTCCTCCCGGACGAGTTCGTCCGTCGGTGTGGTCACGTCGGTGTCGTACTTCTCGCCCTGTTTCGGGTCGCGGCGCACGTCCGCGACGACGACGTTCGCCCCCTCCTCACCGAATCGTCTCGCGATGCCGCGGCCGATGCCGCTGGCCGCACCCGTCACTATCACGGTTCGGTCGGCGTGTCTGGCAGCCGCCATGTGTGTCACTCACCGGGGACGGACTTAACAGTGGGTCCCGCTGGACGTTTCCGTCTCAGCCGTCGTGCCCCCGTCTCATCGCCGTCGTATGGGGCAGAGCCCGGCGGTACTGTCTGCCCCTCGCTCGCTCGTCGACGCTCGCGGGCTCACTCGATGGTGACGCCGGTGGTCATCCAGCACCCGACGTACTCGTCCGTGGTCCGCGGCGCCTGGAGCGCGAGGTGCCACCGGTACGTCGTCGACGTTCCACCGGTGGACACCGTCACTCGCTGGTGGGCCCGATTGCCGTCGCGTTCGAGCGGTCCGTACGTCACCGTGGAAGCATTCAACAGGGGGCGGAACTGCGTCGTGATGACCTCGACGAACGTCTCGTAGGACCCCACCGCTCGCCGGTTCGACGGGGCGGCGAACTGCCACGTCGTGTTGATGCCCTCGTCTGTCGCCGGGTCGTTGTTGCGGAGGGCGTTGACCTGGATGTGGACGACGAGCGCCGGCGGGCGCCGACAGGTCGGCCGCAGCGAGAGGTACCGAGGTTGTTCCACGCCGCTTCGGTTGGCCGTGGCGGTGATGCCACCCCAGTACTCGCGCCGCTCGGTGTCACCGGCCAGCGACCGCCCGTTCGGTTCCGGGGTCGGCGACGCCGTGGACACCTCGGGCCGAGGGGCCGGTGTCAGGGTTCCGTCGCTCCCGCTTTGACCGCCACCGGACCCGAAGAACGTGCCGCACCCGGCGAGCGCCACGAGCGCCACACAGGCGACGAGCACGAGGGGGGAGTCGGCACGGGCCATGGCCGTCGACACGGATGCCAGCGTCTTCGGTCTTGCCATCAGCACTGTGCAGTTCTGAGTACCGCCAATATATGTGTTTAACGTTGTGATACACAAGAAAACATAAAAAATAGTGATTCATAGTGGCTCGATAATTGTCTCCCGTAATTTTCGGACGATACGACCGACTCCGACACGGTGCAATCCTTGTATGTGAAACAAACATTTTAGTTATCGGGACGCGAAGCCGTGGTAATGATTGACACAAACGTCCCTGCGACCCACTACCTCCAGTCCTTCCGGCAGCACGTCCTGTCTCCCGTGACGACGGCCGTGGAGGTGGTCGAACGCGAGACGACCGAGGTGGAGGCGGAGGCCGAGGCCTTCGACGCCTTCGCCGACGCCGTCGAGGACGTCCCGACCGCGGGCCCGCAGGCGTGGCAACCCGTGGCGTTCCACTCGTCCCGCCAGGAGTGCAAGCAGCTCGAACGCGTCTGTGACGCGTACCGGGAGACGGTGGTGAGCGTGCCCCACTACGACGAGGTGTACGGGGAGTCGCTCGTCGAGAACGTGATGCTGGAACTCGGCGAGGAGATGGCCGAGGGCCTCCGGACCAAACAGGGCGCGTTCACGGAGCCGTACAAACAGGCGCTCGTCAGGACCGCTCGCGACGCCGCCGCGGAGCGCCGGCGATTCCTCGACACGCTGGCCGACGAGGCCGACTCGCTCTCGGAAGCCAAGCAGTCGCTGTCCGACCTCGTCGTGGAGCTCGACGGGATGACGGTCCCGCAGTGGTACGAGCCGACGTTCACCGAGACGCTGGACGGCGTCGTCACGACCAGACAGGAACACCTCGACAGACAGGTGTCTCTCCCCGGCGAGAACCGGACCAGCCTCTGTTCGCTGCTCTACGACGACGAACCGTGGACGTTCCCGGTGTTGACCGCCGCGACGCGGGTCCGCGACATCATCAGCACCTCCGACTCCTGAGCACCGACACCGGATTCCGGCCACTGGTTCGGAACGAAGGCGTGCCGAGAGCCGTCGGCCGGCGGCGTCTACTCGTCGTCGTTCTCGGCCAGCCCCTGCGACGGGCCGCCCGAGAAGACGAACTCGTGTTCGGCCTCCGTCTCGAAGCGGTTCAGGATGTCACCAAGCGGCTGGGCGTACCGCTTGAGCCGTTCGGCGCGGGTGGAGACCTCGTTGAGTTCCGCGGCCTGTTCCTCCGCGGCGCCGGCGACCGTCTCGGACTCCGCCATCATGGCCTCGCTCGTATCGGCGGCCTCCTGCAGCGTCGTCGCCGTGGTCCGGAACTCGGCGAGCGAGTCGCCCATGTCGACCTCGGGGTTCTCGGCTTCGAGTCGTTCGAGCGTCTCGACGAGGTGGTCGAGGTCTTCCGAGAGCGTCTGGAGGCGCTCCTTCTGGTCGTAGGCGTCGTCGGATATCTTCTGGACGGACTCGGCGACCTGCTCTGAGGCGTCACGGACCGACTCGGCGCTCGTGAGCACGACGTCCCCGGAGTCGGCCACGTCGTCGGCGAAGCTCTTCAGCTGGCCGACGGTCTTCTCGAGTTCGTTTATCATGCCGTTGAACTCGCCGGCGATGCGGTCCATCGACTCGTTCTCGCCGTCCGTCTCCATGCGCTCGGTCAGGTTCCCGCCGGCGGCCGCCTCCATCACGTCGGAGAACTCCTCGGCCTTCTCCTGCAGGTAGTTGTTGACCTCCATCGCCTCGGCGCGAGACACCTCCGCCTCCTTGCGGGCGCGCTCGGCCTCGTCTATCTGCTGTTTGAGCGCGTTCCGCATGTCGCCGAACCCGTCGTAGAGGCGACCGATGTTGTCGATGCGGGCCGTCGAGATGTCGACGTCGAGGTTCCCCTGCCGCATCTGGTCGGTCTTGCGGGTGAGGCGGTCGATGGCCGTCGCCGTGTTGTACCCCAGCGCCGCTCCGACGCCCCCGATGAGCAGGACCATCAGTGCCGTCCCGACGAGGCCGTAGAGCTGGACGTCCTCGACGAACCCGAACACGGCCGAGTAGGGGGCGTGGACCAGCACGACCCAGTCGGTCCCCGCTATCGGGGAGTAGCCGACGGTGTACTTCTCGTCGAGGACACTGCTCGCGGGCATGGTCGCGACGACGCCCGCCTCCCGGTCCCGGCCGCGGAGGTCGTTGGCAGCGCTGATGGGTGCCGTCGCCTCGTCACCGGACGCGTACGGCTGGAGGAGGGCGTCACCGACGCCGCCGTCCGGTCCCTCGTCGAGCATGACGACGTTGGAGCCGTTGACGACCTGTGTGAACCCGCCCGTGGAGCGTTCGGAGCCCTGCAGCGACTCGGTGATTCCCCGGCGGCGTACTCGATGACGATGTAGCGGTTCTGGCTCGCGTCGACCGGGCTCATGAACCCGATGACCGGACCGGTCTGTGTCTGGTAGACGTCGGAGTGGACCACCTCCCCGGCGCGGTCGAACTGCGTCTCCGTGGTCCAGCCACGGTCGACCGTCGAGACGTTGGTCCCCGCGGAGAGGGACGTGCTCGCGACGATGCTGGTCCCGGTTATCTCCCGCTCGACGAGGTGGACGCTGGCGACGTCCGCGGAGAGGCCGGCCTCCCGGTTCCGGAGCTCGGCCCGGAGGTCCTCGGCGTCGTCGGAGGTCCAGACGTCGCTCGACGAGACGAACTGCACCGAGAGGCGGTTCCGCTCGAACCACTGCTCGATGATGTCCCCCTCCTGGGCG
Organism: Haloarcula sp. MBLA0163; assembly: GCF_055632435.1. Lineage (NCBI taxonomy): Archaea > Methanobacteriati > Methanobacteriota > Halobacteria > Halobacteriales > Haloarculaceae > Haloarcula > Haloarcula sp. MBLA0163. The sequence goes on along the minus strand of NZ_CM145745.1, from coordinate 1,542,829 downwards.
GCGATGCCGCGGTACTCGTCGGTCACCTGGTTCTCGGTGTAGGTCCGGACCTGGTCGGTCGCCAGTAGACCCACGGCACCGACAGACAGCGCCATCACCACGAGCACGATACCGAACTTCAGCGCGAAGTTGCGCCGGATCGCGTCCGGAACGATGGTCGCGAGGAGTCCCCCGCTCGCGTCGTCTCTGCCCGATGCCCCTGCCGAAGGTGAATCCTGTCCACTCATTGTTAGTTTCCGCCCAGCGAACACGCTGCCGCTGGTCCGTCAGCACACTCGTAGGTCGCCTCCCGCGTCGTGTCGATGAGGTCGTAGTACCGGCCGAAGTCCTGCTGGTCTCCGGGCCGCCCCCTGACGATGGGGACCGGACGCATCGACTGGTGGTCACACGCCCGCATGGTCTGTGCGCCGATGCCGGCCCCGTACTCCCAGTCCTCGAGGGCCGAGATGACCGCGTCCGGGTCGAAGGTGCCCGCCCGGGCCACGGCGTGTGCGTACTGGAGCGTCTGGGTGTACGCGACGTGGGCCGGGCCCGAGGGTATCGACGACGACGCCGACCCGGTCCCGCCCTCGTACTCCCTGCTGAACGCCGTCTGGAACTGCTCGGAGAGCGGCGTCTCGATGGACGGGTCCCACGCGATGGTCCCGATGACGTCCTCGATGGCACCTCCCGCCGTCTGTGCGACGGCACGGGTGTACAGCGGGATGACCACGTTCTCCTCCGGGAAGGCCTCCCGAACCGCACGCACGGCGTTGGCCGCGTCAAGGCCGCGGAGGTTCAGCACCAGCACGTCCTCGTCGGCGCTCTCGATGTCGGACATGTACTGTTCGAAGTTGTGCGTTCCGAGCTGGGCGCTCAGGCTGCCGACGGGTTGCCACCCGGCGTCGGTGAGGAACTCCTCCATCAGCGCCCGCTGGCCGTTCCCCCAGTCGTCCTGCGAGTACATCTGGAAGAAGTTGACGTCCTCGCCGTACTCCTCGACGAGGACCGGCGTGAGCGCCTTCGCGGTCATGTAGGAGTTGAACATCTCCCGGAACGTCCAGCGGTTGCAGTCCGCGCCGGTCAGCGTGTCGAGGTGGGCCATCGTCGACATGTAGACCGTCTCCTTCTCGGCCGCCACCCGCTGGTGGGCGAGTCCGGTGTCGCTCGTCGACCCGCCGGAGAGCATGATGGCGCCGTCGCTCTCTATCATCCGCTCGGCCGAACTGCGGGCCACCTCCGGGTCGCTCTCGGTGTCGCCCACGACCGCCTCGACCGTCTTGTCGAGCAGGCCGTCCCCGGAGAGGCGGCGGAAGTACTCGTTCGAGACCCACCCGCCGCCCTCGTTGATGTGCTTGACGGCGAGCCGGTGGCCGCGAAGCTCCTCCTCGCCTATCGTGGAGAACGGGCCGGAGCGGGCGACGTCGAACCCGAACGTGACAGTCTCCCCCGTAACGGGAAAGTTCCCGGCACGTTCGCCGGTGGGTGTGCCGCCCCCGCCGCTCCCACCACAGCCGGCGAGTCCGGCGAGTCCCGACGCCCCTACGGCCCCGAGGAAGGAACGCCGAGAAACCGGCGACCTGTTTCTCACTTGCCTGCGATTCATGGCATGATGTGTAAAAGATGGGCACAAAAGCCTTTGGAGATTATCAACGTAAACGTACAATTCTGCCAACAAATGGGCGGAAAACGATACGTCAACGGCCGCCGCCGTCCCGACCGGCGACGACTCTCAGGGATTTATACCGAACGGGCGACGAGGGGGCCATATGACCGACCTGATCACGTTCGGAGAAACCATGCTCCGGTTGTCGCCCCCGGACGAGGAACGCCTCGAGACAGCGGACCAGTACAGGGTCCGGGCGGCCGGTGCCGAGTCCAACGTCGCCGTCGCCGCACAGCGCCTCGGCCTCGACACCGTCTGGACATCGAAGCTCCCCGATTCCTCCGTCGGTCGGCGCGTCGTCGGTGAGCTCCGGAACCACGGTGTCACCGTCGACGTCGTGTGGGACGACAGCGAGGCGGCCAGACAGGGCACCTACTACCTCGAGCAGGGCCAGCCACCCCGCGGCAACGAGGTCATCTACGACCGGGCGGGGGCGAGCGTGACGACGGCGACGACAACCGAACTGCCCACCGAGACCGTCGAGAACGCGACCGGGTTCCACACCACGGGTATCACGCCGGCCCTCTCCGAGACGCTTGAGGCGACGACGGCGGACCTGCTCGGCCGGGCACAGGACGCCGACACCGTGACGAGCTTCGACCTCAATTACCGGTCGAAGCTCTGGGATCCGGCCGAGGCGAAGGCGGTGCTGACGGACCTGTTCCCCGACGTGGACGTCCTCGTCGCCGCTCGACGGGACGCCGAGACGGTGCTCGGCCGGAGCGGCGACGCCGAGTCGGTGGCCCGTGGTCTGGCCGACGACTACGGGTTCGACGTGACGATCGTGACGCGGGGGGCCGACGGTGCGCTCGCGCTCGCAGACGGCGAGGTATACGAACAACCGACCTACGACGCCCCCAGCGCGCACCCGGTTGGGACCGGCGATTCCTTCGTGGGCGGGTTCCTCTCGCAGTACCTCGCCGGCGCGCCCGTTTCGGACGGGCTCGCCTGGGGGGCGGCGACGGCGGCGCTCAAGCGGTCCGTCCCCGGCGACATCGCCGTCGTCTCCCCGGACGAGGTCCGCGAAGTCATCGCCGGCGACACCGAAGCCATCTCGCGCTGAAGTCGCGTGACGGCGGCGATACTGGCGGCGTCAGGTAAGCTTCTTATCCCCTGGCTCGGTACGGTCGAGTATGATTCATCGAACGGTGCGTTCACGACAGTTGTCGGGAGTATCGACCGATGCGTAGCGCGAAAATCGTCTGTACGCTCGGCCCGGCGAGCGAGTCTGTCGACCAGATAGCGTCGCTGGCGGAGGCGGGTATGTCCGTCGCCCGGCTCAACGCCAGCCACGGGTCGCCGGAGCACCGGCGCACGATGATAGAGCGCATCCGAGAGGTCGACGACATCGTCGACTCCCCGGTCGCATCGATGCTCGACATGCCGGGCCCGGAGGTCCGGACAGCGCCCGTCCGCGAGCCGATCGACCTCTTCGAGGGGTCGAGCATCCGTTTCGTGGTGGGCGACGAGGCGACACCCGAAGAGGTCGGGCTCTCCCAGTCCATCACCGGCGTCGAACCGGGTGACCGCGTCCTCCTGGACGACGGTCGCATCGAGACCACGGTCGACCGCGTCGAGGGCGACGTGGTGTACGCCGACGTCGAGAACGGCGGCGAACTCGGCGCCCGCAAGGGGGTCAACGTCCCCGGCGTCGAACTGGGCCTGCCGACCATCACCGAGAACGACGAGCAGGAGCTCGACGTCGCCGCGGAGATGGAACCCGACTTCGTGGCCGCCTCCTTCGTCCGCGACGGCGAGGCGATCTACGAGATAAATCAGGCGCTCGAGGACCGCGGCGTCGACATCCCCATCATCGCGAAGATAGAGCGCGCGGGGGCCGTCGAGAACCTCGACTCCATCATCGACGCCGCCTACGGCATCATGGTGGCTCGCGGTGACCTCGGCGTCGAGTGCCCGCTCGAAGACGTCCCCATCATCCAGAAGCGCATCATCCGGAAGTGCCACCAGGCGGGGGTCCCGGTCATCACGGCGACCGAGATGCTCGACTCGATGGTCCACTCCCGCCGTCCGACCCGCGCCGAGGCCTCGGACGTGGCCAACGCCGTCCTCGACGGCACCGACGCGGTGATGCTGTCGGGCGAGACGGCCATCGGCGACCACCCGACTCGCGTCGTGGAGACGATGGACCGCATCGTCCGGGACGTCGAGTCCAGCGAGGAGTACGCCGAGTCCCGCGAACAGCGTGTCCCGACGGCCGGCAACACGCGGACGGACGCGCTGGCCCGGTCGGCCCGCTTCCTCGCCCGTGACATCGGGGCGTCGGCCGTCGTCGCGGCTTCAGAGTCCGGGTACACCGCGCTGAAGGCCGCCAAGTACCGGCCGTCGATTCCCATCGTGGCCTCGACGCCCAGCGAGGACGTCCGGCGGCGGCTGGCCCTCTCGTGGGGCATCACGCCCGTCACGACCCAGTACACCACCGACGGGGCCGACGCCATCATCCAGAACGCGGTCCAGTCGGCCCTCGACACCGAGGCGGCCGACGGCGGCGACACCGTCGTCGTCCTCTCCGGGATGATGACGGAGCTCGAAGGGATGAACACGGCCAACATGCTGAAGGTCCACGTCGCCGCCGAGACGGTCGCGAGCGGCCGGTCGGTCGTCGACGGGCTGGTCACCGGACAGGTGTACCACGTCGACGACGGCGACATCGCCGACGTTCCCGACGGGGCCATCGTCGCCGTCTCGGAGGACTTCGACGGGGAGTTCGTCGGCGACACGACCCGTCTCGGTGGCATCGTGGATGCCCACGAGGGCATCACGAGCTACGCCGCCATCGTGGCCCGCGAACTCTCCATCCCGATGGTCTCGGACGCCGAGCTCCCGGCGCACGTGGAGAACGGGACTGTGGTGACGCTCGACGCCGAACGCGGCGTCGTCTACGAGGAGGCCGTCGGCCGCGAGCGACTGGACGACGACGCACGGTAACACGGGCGTACTCGAATCTGTGTTATTAAGTAGCGGAAGGGCGACCTACCCACCAACATGGCCGTATACGCAGGGGTCGACCTCGGCGCGACACACATCCGTGCGGTCCTCGGTGACGCCTCTGGAACGCCGATAGCGTCGTTCAAGCGCGAGACGCCGCGCGGGCCGAACGGCATCGCGGTCACCGAAGCGGTGCTGGACGCACTCCGCGAGGCGTGTGCCGCCGCCGACGTGGAACCGACGGACGTGACGGCGGCCGGTATCGGCTCGTTCGGGCCGCTCGACCTCGCCGAAGGCGTCGTCGAGAACCCCGCGAACCTCCCGGACACCATCGACCGCATCCCGCTGACCGGTCCCGTCGAGAACCTGCTCGGCACCTCGCAGGTGTACCTCCACAACGACGCCAACGCCGGCGTCATCGGGGAGCGCTACAACTCCGACCGGAACCCCGACGACATGGTGTACCTGACTATCTCCTCCGGCATCGGTGCGGGCGTCGCCGTCGACGGGAACATCCTCAGTGGCTGGGACGGCAACGCCGGCGAGGTCGGCCACCTGACCATCGACCCCCACGGGTTCATGACGTGTGGCTGTGGCCACGACGGCCACTGGGAGGCGTACTGCTCCGGCGAGAACATCCCGCGGTACGCCACCCAACTCCACCGGGAGGACCCCGTCGAGACGGCCCTCCCCATCGAGACCGAGGGGTTCGACGCCGCGGACGTCTTCGAGTACGCCGGCGAGGACGACTTCGCCTCGCACGTGCTGGACCAGATATGCCACTGGAACGCCATCGGCGTCGCCAACATCGTCCACTCGTACGCGCCGCTGGTCATCTACGTCGGCGGGGCGGTGGCCATCAACAACCCCGAACAGATTCTCGACCCCATCCGGGACCGGCTGGACCAGATGGTCATGTCGAACATCCCCGACATCCAGTTGACGACGCTCGGGGACGACGTGGTCGTCCGCGGCGCCCTCGCCTCGGCGCTGACCGAGGGGACCGGCGACCCGGCCAGAGGGGTCTGAGAGGCGTTACTTCTCCGTCTTCTGTGGCGGCGAGCGACGGCACCGCTCGACGGTCGCGTGGATGGTGAAAAGGGAACTGGAACGGGTCTCGACGGGTGCGGACCGCATCGCACACCGCCCCGCGCCGAGGGCCGTCCCAGTGGTCGCGGGCCCCGCTACTGTCGCAGGTCGTAGAGCCGACGGAACACCGTCGGGGGGAACCGCGGGTCGACCCTGCTGGGCGGCCGTCCCTGCCCGCTCTGTGCCTCGGACTGGACGCGTTCGACGACGCCGGCCTCGGCCATCTCGTAGAGGAACCGCTTGACCGTCCCCGCCGAGAGGTCGACGTCGGCCGACCCGCTGATGGCCTCCGTCGTCGCCGTGACCGAGGACCGCTCTTTCGGGCCGAGGTCGACCAGTTCCCGGAGGACCGCCTGCCGGTTCGGTGGCAGGGAGAGGACGACCCCCAGCGAGACGCAGGGGTCGGGCATCTCCTCGAACGCCGCCTCGATATCGGCCGGCGTCAACTGGGCCCGTCCGGCCGCGCTCGCCCGGTCGGTCGCGATGAACAGCGCCGCGAGCGCGTCGTGGGAGTCGCCGTCGGCCCACTCGGCGATGTCGCGGGCGAGGCCGTGGTCCAGCGCCTGCTGAGCGAGGCCGACCGACGCCCGGGTCATCAGGACGTCGACCAGCATCTGCCGCTGGTAGTGGTCGACGTGGATGGACTCGGCGGTGTACTCCGTGAGGACCGTCTCCGTCGGGTTCAGCCGACCGATGGCCAGCCAGCTGACGTTGCTCGGCAGGCCGGCGAAGAGGTCCACGAGGTCGCTCTCGCTGGTGCTTCGCGGCTCGCCGACGTGGTCGACGGTGACCACGACGCCGGTGCGCGTCCCGCCGAGCACCTCGTGGAGACGCGAGCGGAGCGTGTCCGTCCCGATGCCGTGTTCTGGCACCGACTCCTCGACGAGCGCGTCGAGCACCGCGTGGTAGAACGCGAACTCGCTCGTCGTCTGGCGCGCGTCGACGTAGACGAACGCCGGCGAGGTCGGCGACTGTGCACGCGTACTGGTGTGGATGACCGCCCGGTTCTCGGTCGGGAGCTGTTCGAGATGCGTGAAGAGCGCGGTCACGACCGCGGACTTCCCGGCCCCTTTCGGTCCGTAGACGTACGCGTTCGGCGGCAGCTTCCCGTCGAAAACGGGGTCGAGGTGGTCGAGCAGTCGCTCGAGGACTGGCCCCCGGTCTGCCGGTTCCTCGATGTGCGTCACCGGCGAGAGCGATTCGTAATCCTGAATCAGCCGCGGCTCGCCGTCACGGCGCTGCCGACGTTTGATTCGCGCTTCGATGTCCATGCTTAGATTCGGATGTTCGGTATGTACCGCTCGTTCTGATAAACAAAAAGGCGTGTGAATTACGGCAGCGGGATCCAGACGGACGTCGGGAAGACGCCGACCAGAGCGAGCACGCCGATGATGAACGTCGCGACGACGATAGCCGCGGCGGGCGGGTCGAAGTGGGTGTCCGAGTGCGCGTAGAAGATGCGCTGGATGGTCTCACCGGCGAGCGCGCCGATGAGTCCGAACACCCCGGCAGCGATGATCTGGACCGGTTCGCCGCCCAGCGGTGCGACCGCGAGCGCCGCCGTGCTGGCGGGCAGGGTCATGTGGTGGGTGACCGGAATCTTCTCGACGCCGAGGTTCAGGAACGTCAGCGACGCGGCGGAGATACCGAACCCGAGGAAGGCACTGCCGGTGACGATGGCGATCCAGCCGCCCAGCAGGCCGGCGACGATGCCGATCATGGCGACGTTCGCCCACTTGTACTGGTGGGGGAGCCACGGTTCGACTGCCAGTCGGGTCGCCTCGACGGTTCCGCCGTCGGTGGCGACGCGTTCCTCGCCCTTCTCGAAGGGAGACATGTCGAGGACGCTGCGGTCGCCGGCACCCACGATCGGGTAGCCGAAGGCGAGCCGGTGGGCGACGGCCGAGAGGACCACGGCGATGGCGATGGGGTCCCACGGCGCGCCGATGCCGGCCGAGACGCGGGTGATGACCAGCCCGAGGATACCGAAGAGCCCACCGACGGCGAGGATGTCCGGGCGGGTGCCCAGCGCGTACGCGATGTCCTTCGCCGGGTGGTAGTCACCGTCCGCCGGTTCGGGCATGCCGTCGTTCTTCGCGGCGTAGGCGGCCGCTGCCGCACCGGCCGCGAAGGAGACGTGCGGGCCGAAGACCGGACCGAAGGCGATGGAGCCGGTCACGCCGACGCCGATCTCGCCGCCGGCGATGTCGAGCACCGAACCGAGTTCGGCGACGAGGATGTTGACGGCCTCGCCGGCGATGACCATGAACCCGGTGAAACAGAACGCCGGGAGCGCGCCGAGCGCGGCCCCGAACGCGCCGCCCGCGAAGGCGGCCAGCAGGAGCGCGATGAAGCGCGGCACCTCCACGCCGAACAGCGGAATCTGGAGGAGGAGGTCAGCCACCATACGTTACTCCTCCTTGGCCCAGTCGAGGGACTTCTCGACGGCGTCGTCCCAGCGGCTGTAGAGCTTGTCCACTTCCTCGGCCTCCTTCTCGGGGCTGAACTCGCGGTCGATCTGCCAGTTGTCGCGGAGCTCGTCCACGGTGTCCCAGTAGCCGACGGCCAGACCGGCGGCGTAGGCGGACCCGAGCGCGGTCGTCTCGTCGACCTCCGGACGGGCGATGTCCGTCTGGATGATGTCGGACTGCAGCTGACAGAGGAAGTTGTTCTTGACCGCACCGCCGTCGACGCGCAGCGACGTCGTCTCGACGCCGGAGTCGGCCTCCATGGCCTCTGCGACGTCGCGCGTCTGGTACGCGATGGATTCGAGGGTGGCACGGACGATGTGCTCCTTCCGGGTCCCACGCGTCATGCCGACGATGGTCCCGCGGGCGCGGCCGTCCCAGTGGGGGGCCCCGAGACCCGTGAAGGCCGGCACCATGTAGACGCCGTCGGTCGAGTCGACCGAGCGGGCGAGTTCCGCCGTCTGGGCGGCGTTGTTGATGAGGTCGACGTCCTCCAGCCACTCGATGGCGGCGCCGGTGATGAAGATGGCGCCCTCCAGCGCGTACTGGACGGGTTCGCCGGACATCTGGAAGCCGATGGTCGTCAGCAGGCCGTGGTCGGACTTGACGGCCTCGGTCCCGGTGTTCATCAGGTAGAACGACCCGGTGCCGTACGTGTTCTTCGCGTCACCCTCGTCGAAACAGGTCTGACCGAACAGCGCGGCCTGCTGGTCGCCCAGCGCACCGGCGACGGGAATCTCCTCGCCGAGGAAGCCGTCGGGGTCGGTGGTCCCGTAGTAGTCCTCGTCGGAGGACGGGCGGACCTCCGGCACCATGGACTCGGGGACGCCGAACTCGTCGAGGAGGTCGTCGTCCCACTCGAGGTCCCGGATGTTGTACAGCATCGTCCGCGACGCGTTGGTGACGTCGGTGATGTGGTTCCCGGTGAGGTTGTAGATGAGCCACGTGTCGATGGTCCCCATCATGAGCTCGCCGGCCTCGGCGCGGTCCTGCAGGTCCTCCCCACGGGAGCTCTGCATCTTCAGCGGCTCGGCGTTCTCGAGGATCCACTCGGTCTTCGTCGCCGAGAAGTACGCGTCACACTCGAGGCCGGTCTTCTCGCGGATCTCCTCGACCTTGCCGGCCTCCTGGATCTCCTCGACGCGGTCGGTCGTCCGGCGGTCCTGCCAGACGAGCGCGTTGTGGACCGGCTTGCCGGTCTCCTCGTCCCACACGACCGTCGTCTCTCGCTGGTTCGTGATGCCCAGCGCCTCCAGCTGACTGGCGTCGAGGCCCGCCTCGTCGAGGCCCCGGGTGACGACTTCCTGCGTGTTCTCCCAGATCTCGAGCGGGTCGTGTTCGACCCAGCCGGGCTCCGGGTAGATCTGTTCGTGCTTCTCGTACGCGTTGGCGACGACCTGACCGCTGTGGTCGAATACCATGAACCGCGTACCGGTCGTACCTTGGTCGATCGAGCCGACGTATGTGTCTGCCATTGGTGTGTTCTCCGTTCGGGCGAGTCTTGTTTATCCAAGACCCCGCCTTGTGAGTAAACAATATAGTGAATCATTATAAAGATTACTCACGACGGCCGACCGCAGATAAAAAATACGAAACGATTGTTCTTTCAGTTTCTAGCGTACGTTCGGAGCCGTTTCTCCACCTGTTCGTTGACGCGTGCCAACTCCTCGTCGACCTGCTCGACGTTCGTAATGTGTCCGATACCCTCCTCTATCACCGTTCGTACCGTGTCGAACGGGCCGATCTGTGCTCCGCGTGTCGCCGTCGTGTCCGTCGTGGCGACCAGCTGGTCGAACGCGGTGGCGTAATGCGGGTTCCGTTCGAACCATCCGTCAGCGCGGAGCTCCGGAATCGCCGCCTCGTGGACCGGGAAGTATCCCGTCTCCCGGTGCCACCGCATCTGCTGGGCCGGCTCGGTGAGCCACGTGAGGAACTGCCCGACCGCGTCCCGCGTCGCACGGGGTACCCCGTCGCTGACCCAGAGCGACGCCCCGCCGACGAGGACGCCGGTCCGTTCGTCCTCGACCGGGAGCATCCCCGTTCCGACGTCGAAGTCGGCACCGGATTCGATGGCCTGCAACGACGACGAGGACCCGACGAGCATCGCGGCGTCGCCCGCGTGGAAGGCGGTTCGGGCCTCCCCGCGGGCCTCGATACCGGGGTCGAGATAGAGGCCGTCCTCCTCCATGCCGACCCACCACTCGACGAGCGACCGGCCGAACTCGTCGTCGAGATACGCCGATTTGGGTACCCCGGCGCGGCCGTTGTCCGCGTCGACCAGCAGCTCGTCGGCCTCGGCGAACCACTGTTCGAGGAACCACGAGTAGTTCGCGAACGTGATGCCGTAGTCCACACCACTCCGGGCGACGAGTCGCTCGGCGGCGCTCCGGACCGCCTCGAACGTCTTCGGCGGTGCGTCGGGGTCCAGTCCCGCCGCACGGAACGCGTCGCGGTTGTACGCGAGGACCGGGTTCGAGGCGTTGAACGGCAGCGACTGCAACTGCCCGTCCATGCGGTAGTAGTTCGACACCGGGTCGACGAGCGAGTCGACGTGGTCCGCGGGCAGCAGCCGTTCGACCGGCACGAAGTGCCCGCTCTCGCGTGCGCGCGTACTGCCTATCTCGAACACCTGCGCCACGGTGGGGCCGTCTCCGGCGGCCGCGGCCTCGAGCGTCGCGTCGAGCGTCCCGCGGTAGCTCCCCTTCGAGGTCAGCGAGACCCTGATGCCCTCGGTCTGGGACTCGAACTCGTCGGCGAGGGATTCGAGCAACAGCGCCTTCTCACCGCCCATCGCGTGCCAGAACTCCACGACCGTCTCGTCGCCCTTCGCCGACGCCCCTGCCCCGGCGAGTTCGAACCGGTCGAGCGTGCGCTCCAGCGAGTCGGCCCGTTCCGTGAGCGTCGAGACGCGGGTCGACACCTCCGCCAGTTCCGTCGTCTGCTCCTGTGCGGCGTCGGCCGCCGTGTCGGCCTCCGACGCGGTCCGGTCGCTTATCTCGCCCACTTCGTCGACCATCGAGACGACCTCCTGGGTCGATTGGGCCTGCGAGTCGGTCGCGTCGTCTATCTCCTGGACGCTCGCGTCCACGTCGTCCACGCGCCGGACCACGGCGTCGAGTTCGTCGAGGGCCCGGTCGACGGCCTCGTGCGTGCTCTCGACGGTGCTGCGGGTGTGTCGCATCTCCGCGACCGCCGTGTCGGCCTGGTCGTGGACCCTGTCGATGGAGGTTGCTATCTCGTCGGTCGCCCGCTTCGTCTCGCTGGCGAGGGTCTTCACCTCGTCGGCGACGACGGTGAACCCGTCGCCCTCGGACCCGGCGCGGGCGGCCTCGATGTTGGCGTTGAGCGCCAGTATGTTGGTCTGGTCCGCGACGTCGGTGATGAACTCGACGATGTCCTCGATGTCCGTCATGCGGTCGTTCAGCCGTTCGACCTTCTGGGCCGTCTCCTCGGCGTGGCTCGTCAGCTGGTCGAGCTCCGCCATCGCGTCGCCGGCGGCCTCCTGTGCGGTCGAGCCCCGACGACTCGCCTCCTCGGAGGTGTCGGCCACCTCGTTGGCCGAGGCGGCGATCTCCTCGATGGTGGCAGAGAGGCTCCGCATCTCGTCCGAGATGTCCCGGATGCGGTCACGCTGTGTCCGCGACCCGGCCGATATCTCGTCGACGGCCTCGCTGACGTCCCTGCTGGAGCCCTTGACGCTGTCGATGCGGTCGTCGACGCGTTCGGTCGCCGAGGACACCTGCTCGCTGAACGAGGCCACCCGGTCGACCGTCTCGCGCCACTCCGCGACGAGGTCCTCGTACGCGTCGTAGAGGTCCGCCGCGCGGTCGGTCGGCGGTGAGCCTGGCGTCGCCGTCAGGTCTCCCGACGCGTTCACCGCCGCGACGTCGGCCAGCCGGTCGACGGCCGATTCGAGCTCGGTCCGTCTGGACCGCTCGGCGGCGAGTTCGCGTTCGAGACGCGCGATCTCGGCGGCCGCGTCGTCCTGCTCGTCCGGCGTGTCGGGGGCCGCCGTCCGTCCGTCCGGGCTCGCGTTCGAATCCTGTGTGTCTCCGTCGGGGGCACGGTCCGTCGTTCCGCCGTCGGGTTCGACGGTGGAGTCGTCCGCGAACGGGTTCCACCCGCTCATACTGTCCCCCGGTCCGTCGCTCGTGTGCTATCATGTCAATCCGTGTCCCCCTAATCGCACATAATCGTACATAGTAGTTACTGAAACCCCCCAAACCATCAGTAACTGGGTGGCAATCTCCGTTCTCAGCTTCTGACTTCCGCTCTATCTGCATATATTAGCCGTTTCAGCGTGGGCAAAGGCCCATAACCGCCAAAACGTCAGAAAATTATGGCTACCGTGACCATGACTCACACGATAGGCCGGACAATCATGATTACCAATAAAATTTACTGGCGAACCCCGGTTCAACGGTAAAATAAAGTGGATGCGCTCCAAAGCGCACGTATAACAGATGGCATCGACACCACACATCGCCGTCATCGGCGGCGGTTCGACCGGCGTGGGCATCGCCCGAGACCTCGCGATGCGAGGGCTCGACGTCACACTCGTCGAGCAGGGGAACCTCACGCACGGGACGACCGGCCGGATGCACGGGCTGCTCCACAGCGGCGGGCGGTACGCCGTCTCCGACCAGGCCAGCGCCACGGAGTGTATCGAAGAGAACCGCGTCCTGCGGGACATCGCCAGCCACTGCGTCGAGATGACCGGCGGGATGTTCGTCAAGCGCCCCGAGGACTCCGAGGAGTACTTCCAGGAGAAGCTACAGGGGTGCAAGGAGTGTGGTATCCCGGCGGAGGTCGTCTCCGGGGCGGAGGCCCGGCAGATGGAGCCACACCTCGCGAAAGACGTCGAGAAGGCGATAACGGTCCCCGACGGCGCGATAGACCCCTTCCGGCTGGTCGTCGCGAACGCCGCCAGCGCTCAGGAACACGGCGCGCGCATCGAGACGCACTCGAAGGTGACGGACCTCCTCGTCGAGGACGACGAAGTGGTCGGTCTGGAGGTCGAACACGACTCTGGCCCGGGCAAGCGGGTCCACGGGACTGCGGGCGGCACCGAGGAGATCCGCGCCGACTACGTCGTCAACGCGACGGGTGCGTGGGCGGGCCGCATCGGCGACATGGCCGGCGTCGACATCGCCGTCCGCCCCTCGAAGGGCGTCATGACCATCATGAACGTCCGGCAGGTGGACACGGTCATCAACCGCTGTCGGCCGAAGGGCGACGCCGACATCGTGGTCCCCCACGAGACGACGGCCATCCTCGGGACGACGGACGAGGAGGTCGAGGACCCCGAGGACTACCCCGAGGAGCAGTGGGAGGTCGACCTGATGATAGAGACGCTCTCGGAACTGATTCCGATGCTCGAAGAGGCCCGCACCATCCGCTCGTTCTGGGGCGTCCGCCCGCTGTACGAACCGCCGGACGTGGGCAGCGAGGACCCGACCGACATCACGCGCGACTTCTTCCTGCTGGACCACGACGAGCGCGACGACCTGCCGGGGATGACCAGCATCGTCGGCGGGAAGTTCACCACCTACCGCATGATGGGCGAGCAGATATCCGACCACGTCTGCGGGAAGTTCGGCATCGACGCCGACTGTCGGACCGCCGACGAACCGCTGCCCGGCAGCGAGGACTTCTCCGTCCTCCGGGACTACATGGACGAGTTCGGCCTCCGGTCGCCCATCGGCCGCCGGAGCGTCGAGCGGCTCGGCTCCCGGGCCGACGAGGTGCTCAAGACCGACGGCCCCAACCCGACGGTCTGTGAGTGCGAGGGCGTCACCCGCGCCGAGATTCAGGACGCCATCTCTCAGTCGGGGTCGGACCTCAACGCCGTCCGCATCCGCACCCGCGCCTCGATGGGCAACTGTCAGGGCGGTATCTGCACGCATCGGATGGCCAGCGAACTCCACGGCGAGTACGACGAGGGCGTCGTCCGCGACGCCTGGGACGAACTCCTACAGGAGCGCTGGAAGGGCCAGCGTCACGCCCTCTGGGGCGAACAGCTCTCGCAGGCGGCGCTGAACTACGCGCTGCACGCGACGACCCAGAACCGCGACAACGACCCCGCCGGAGGGGACCCGGTCGACTTCGCCGCCTTCGACACGGGGGTCGACCACACCGGCGACTCGGGCGCGGCCGACGTCGCCGCCGACGGAGGGACGCCCGATGGCGATTGAGTCGGAGGTCCTCGTCGTCGGTGGCGGCCTCGCTGGCCTCTCCAGCGCCCTCGCGGCCGCCCGTGACGGCGCCGACGTCCGCCTAGTCTCCTACAAGCAGAGCACGCTCCGGCAGGCGTCCGGGTTGGTCGACCTCCTCGGATACACGCCCGAGGGCGAGGGGCCACTGACCGACCCGTACGCCGCGATGGCCGACCTGCCGGCCTCACACCCGTACCGGACCGTCGGCGTCGAGACCGTCAGGGAGGCGATGGATATGTTCGACGCGGTCAGCAGGTACGAGGGCGGCCACACCGACACCAACGCCCTCCTGCCCACCCACGGCGGGAGCATCAAACCCACCGCCCGCTACCCGCGCGGCGCGGCGGCGGGGCTGGCGAGCGACGACCGAAACACCCTGCTGGTCGGCATCGAGGCCATGACGGACTTCGACGCGCCACACGTCGCCGACCACCTCGAGGCCGTCGGCGTCCCGTTCGACGTGCGCGGCGAGACCATCCGGTTCCCGGGCGACCTGCGGGCGGACGCGAAGGTCACCCGCTACGCGAAACTGCTGGACACGAACGGCGATGTGGCGGTGCGCGGCCGAAAGGTCCCGGCACGCGAGGCCCTCGCTCAGCGCGTGAACCCGCTGGTCGAGGACGCGGAGCGCGTCGGCTTCCCGGCGATTCTGGGCGACGACAATCCCGGTGCCATCCGGGACGCCCTCGGCGACCAGATGGGCGTCGACGTGTTCGAGGTGCCGATGGGGCCGCCGTCCCTGCCGGGCCTCCGACTCGAGGACAAGCTGTTCGAGGCGCTCGACGAGAGCGGTGCCAGTTTCGAGACTGGCAACCCCATCGTCGACTTCGACGGCGACGGGCACGTCGAGCGGGTCTTCATGGAGAAGAACGGCGCCCGCATTCCGCTCTCGGCCGACCAGTACATTCTCGCGACCGGCGGCCTCGTCGGGAAGGGCGTCGAGTCCGACCGCGAGGGCGTCAGCGAACCCGTCTTCGACTGCCACGTCCCTCACAGCGACGACCGGTACGACTGGTTCGACACCGACGTCTTCGGCGACCACCCGTTCGCCGGGTTCGGCGTCGAGACGGACGACGACCTGCGACCGCTGTCCGCTGACGGCGACGTGGAGTTCGACAATCTGCGCGCCGCCGGGAGCGTCCTCGGCGGCTACGACTTCGCGGCGGAGAAGTCCGGAAGCGGCGTCTCGATTGCGACAGGCTACGCGGCGGGCACGAGCGCCGCAGCGGAGGTACGATGAGCGACGCACAACCTACAGACTTCGACCCAGTGGAACCGAACACGGGCGAGGACTTCGAACCGGTCGAGGTGTTCCCCGACAGCGACGACTTCGACCTGCGACCGGGCGCGGACTCCTGCTACAAGTGCTCGGTCTGTGATACGAACTGTCCGGTGGCGGAGGTCGACGACGACTTCCCCGGGCCGAAGTTCCAGGGGCCCGAGCAGTGGCGCCTGAAGCAGACCGACGACGACTACGAGATAGACGACTCGGTGATGTCCTGTTCGAACTGCATGCGCTGTGACTCGGCGTGTCCCTCGGGCGTGCCGCTGAGTCAGATGCACAACACCGCCCGTGGGGAGTACGTCGAGGAGCAGATGGACAAACTGTCCGTCGAGTACGTCCGCAACCGCGTCCTCTCGAACTACCGCCTGTCGGCGAGCCTCGCCAGCAAGGTGCCACGGCTGGCGAACTTCGCCATGAACTTCGGGCCCGCCCGCTGGCTGATGGAGAAGACCATGGGCGTCACGAGCGAGCGTGACTTCCCCGAGTTCGCCCAGCAGACCTTCCGCCAGTGGTGGGCGGCCCGCGGTGGTGCCGACGCCTCCAGAGCGAACGCCGTCGAGAGCCGCGAGCGCCGCGGCGAACCGACCGACGCCGACAAGAAGGTGGCGTACTTCCACGGCTGTTACTCCAACTACAACACGCCGGAGGTCGGCAAGGCGATGGTCCACGTCTTCGAGCACTTCGGCTACGAGGTCGTCGCCCCCGAGCAGAAGTGCTCGGGGACGCCGATGTTCGCCAACGGGATGCTGGACGACGCCCGCCGGCACGCCGAGGTGAACGTCTCCTCGATGTCGGACCTCGTCGACGAGGGGTACGACGCCATCGCGTCCTGCACCTCCTGTTCGATGGCGCTCAGACAGGAGTACCCCGAGCTGTTCGACATCGACGGCATCGAAGACGTCGCGTCGAACACCTACGAGGCAATCGAGTACCTCCGCATCCACGAGGACGTCAAGGGCGAGATAGAGTCTGCCGAAGTGTCGGGGGAACTGGCCGAGGAGTTCGCCTACCACGCGCCGTGTCACGCCCGTAATCAGGGCCTCGAACGGCAGGCCGTGGAACTGTTCCGCGACCTGGACGGCGTCGGCGTCGAGGACGTCGGCGACTCCTGTTCTGGTATCTCCGGCACCTACGGCTGGAAGGAGGAGAAGTACGAGAAGTCCATGGAGATCGGCGACGAGATGTTCGAACACATGGAACACGCAGAGGGCGAGACCGGCATGACCGAGTGTCCCACCTGTGCGATGCAGATGGAACACGGCACCGGCTACGAGATCCGCCACCCCCTCGAACTCGTCGAGGCAGCCGTCGTCGAGTAACCCACCCGCTCGGTCCGTCCGCAGTCGGGCACCGAAGCGCTACCGCCGTCGCTCCCGGTTCGGCTTCTCACGCACGTTCCGGCAACTCCCAGCGACCGCCCCGGCCACGAGCCCCGGAGCGAAGCCGTGGCTATGGACAGACACGGAACCGCGAGAGAACGTCGGAAAGCGCCTTATTCGCCGCGGACGAAGGTGACCGGGCACGGCGCGTTGAGCATGACCTCCTGTGCGGTCGACCCGAAGACGGCCTTGCCGGTCGGGGAGCGCTTGCGGCCACCGACGACGACGAGGTCCGCACCGGTCTCCTCGGCGAGGTCGACGATCTGCTCGCCGTGGTTCCCGACGGCGCCACGGACGCTGATGGAGATGTCGGCGTCGCCGAGTCGCTTCTCCAGCTCTCGGACCGTCGTGTGTCGGTCGGCCACCTCGTCGACGTCGGCCTCCGCGGCGGAGGCGAACTCCAACCGGTCGACGACGTTGTCGTACTCGTCTTCGGTGAACACGTGGCCGATGACGACTTCCGCCCCGGTCGGTCCGGCGATGTCGCTCACCGTCTCGGCGAGCTGGTCGATACGGTCCTTGTCGTTCGGCCCGACCGCGAGGAGAATCTTCTGGATTGCCATAGCGGCTGTCCAAGTGGAACCACAGTAAATGCTTCGGTGGATACTACAGGTGTTGTTACTGAGTGCCGAGCGGCGACGGGGGAACCGGACCGGTTATCCGGTGTTCTTCATCCCGGCCGCGATACCCTGGACCGTCAGTCGCAGGGTGCGTTTCTCCGTCTCGGTCAGGTGCGACTGGGCGAGCAGCCGGACCTGCAGGAGGTTGAGCGGGTCGACGTAGGGGTTCCGGCGCTCGAGGTTCTGTTCCAGCCAGTCGCGGGCGAGGAGGCCGTCCCGACCGGCGATGTCGAGGATGAGGTCGACCGTCTCCTCGTACTCGGACTTGATGCGCGGGAAGATGCGCTCGCGGAGGTCGTCGTCGGCGAGGTCGGCGTACTGCTCGGCGATGTCCATCTCCGTCCGGGCGAGCGCGAGCGACGCGTTGTCTATCTTCGTGCGGAAGAACGGCCACTCCTCGTACATCTGCTGGAGCGTCTCGACGTCGCCACCGTCCTCCAGGTAGGCGTTCAGCCCGGTCGCGATGGAGTACCAGCCGGGGATGATACAGCGCGCCTGGGTCCACGAGAACACCCACGGGATGGCCCGCAAGTCGTCGACGCTGCGGTCCTCGCTCCGGGAGGCCGGGCGCGACCCCATGTTGAGGTTCTCGATGACGGTGATGGGCGTCGCCTGCTCGAAGTAGTCGACGAAGCCGTCCGTCTCCAGCAGGTCCTGGTACTCGTCACGGGCAGCGTCGGAGGCCGTCTCCATGGCCTCCATCCACTCGTCGGGGATCTCCTCGACGGGTTCGTGCATGGCGGTGTGCCGGGCACGGACCTGCGCGTTGAGCATCTGTTCGAGGTTCCGCTCCGCGATGTCGTGGTTGGCGTACTTCTCGGCGATGGCCTCGCCCTGCTCGGTGAACTTGATCTGGCCGGTCACCGTCTCGTTGGGCAGGGCCAGCATCGCGTCGTTCATCGGGCCGCCGCCGCGGGAGATGGAGCCACCGCGGCCGTGGAACAGCCGCATCTCCACGTCGTAGTCGTCGGTTATCGTCGCCAGTCGCTTCTGGTTGTTGTACAGCGACCAGTTGGCGGCGAGGAACCCGTTCTCCTTGTTGGAGTCCGAGTACCCGAGCATTATCTCCTGCACGCCGTTGCGGGCGTCCAGCGCCATCGAGTAGGCCTCGTTCTCGAACAGCGTCCCCATGATGCGCCGGGCGCCCGAGAGCGCGTACTCCGATTCGAGCAGTGGCACGATGTCGAGGCCGCAGTAGCCCGGCAGGTCGACGATGCCGACCTGGTCGGCGAGGAAGAGGACCTCCAGCACGTGGCTGGACTCCTCACACCAGCTGATAGCGTAGGTGTCGATGGCGTCGACGCCGAACTCGTTCTGCCAGTTCGCCGTCTCGCGGAACCGGCGGAGGACGCGGGTCGAGTCGTCCGAGAGGCCCTCGGTGTCCTCCATGTCGACGACGGTGCCGTCCTGCAGGATGGCCTCGGTGAGGAACTCGACGCGCTCGTCCTCGTCCATGCTCGCGTAGTCGATGCCCTGTCGCTCGACGGCCTCGGCGATGGCGTCGGTGTGCATCTTGCGGTGGTCCCGCAGGTCGAGGCTCGCGAGCGCGAAGCCGAACGTGTCGACCTTCCGGATCAGGGGGTCGACGTGGGACTCCGCGATGACGCCGGCGTCGTTCTGGCGGAGGCTGTCGGCGATGGCCCGGAGGTCCTTCAGGAGCTCCTCGGGGGCGTCGTAGCCGCCCTGTCGCACGTCGCTGACGCGCAGGACCGACTCGCGCATCAGCTTGAGCTTCTGGCGGTACGGCTCGTCGGGATAGCGCTCCTCGGCCTCGGTGGCGACGCCGGGCAGGCGCTCCTTGTGGTCGCTGAGTCGCTCGTCGAAGGTGGCGTCCGTCGAGATGTTCGACGCGTCCTGACTGAGGACGCCGGAGAGGGACTTCAGACGGTCGCGGTAGAGCGGGAGAATCGTGTCGCGCTGTCGTTCGAGCGTCTCCTCGGTGACCTCGGGCGTGACGAAGGGGTTGCCGTCGCGGTCGGACCCGGCCCACGAGCGGAACTCGTACAGCCGCGGCACGTCGATGTCCTCGGCGTACTCCTCGTCGATAGCGCGTTCGAGCTCGTCGTACACCTCGTCGATGACGTCGAACAGGACGTTCTCCAGGTACCACTGGACGTTCAGCGCCTCGTCCGTGACCTCAGGACGGCGGTCACGGACCTGCGGGGTCTGCCAGAGACTGGTGACCTCGGCGTCGAGGTCACGCTCGATGCGGGCCTCCTCGCGGTCGGTCAGGCGGACCTCGTCGAGCGCCTCGAGGTCGTTGGCGACCGAGCGGAGCTTGGCCTTGACGGTCTTCCGTCGGGCCTCGGTCGGGTGGGCGGTGAACGTCGGCTGGATGAGGACGTCGTCCAGGACGTCGCCCACTTCCTCGGCGTCGGCGCCGTGGTCGGAGAGCTTCTTCACGGCGTCGACGACGCTGTCCTCGAGGACGCCCTCCTGACTGCCCTCCCGGATCTCGCGCACCCGCTGGCGCTCCTCGGCGAGGTTGATGAGTTCGAAGTAGGTCGTGAAGGCGCGCGCGACGATGTCCTGCATCTCCGGGTTGAGGCGGTCGAGCGTCTCGCCGACCTCCGAGCGCGTGTCGGCGTCGCCACGCCGGTACTCGATTGAGGCGGTGCGGATCCGTTCGACTATCTCGAACGCCTCGGTCGACGATTGCGCCTCGAGGACGTCACCCAGGAGCTCGCCCAACTCACGGACGTCCTGGTTTATCTCTCTGGCGTGCAAAGTCATACCAGTCCTTCCCGAGTGGAGGCCTAAAACACTATTGAAACGGGGTGGGACGGCACCGCCGTCCTCTGTGTTCGTTCGTTATAGAATCACGGAACGTGCCCGTCGACGCCCCCGTTCCGACGTTCCGGTACGAGGCCGACCGTTCCGTTCCCGGATCGTGCTGGGTCCGTTCTATCACACACAAAGGAAGAATTGTTTATACGTATGGGGTATGGGATATGTAATAACGTGGCTATCCCATGATAGATATCGCCATGGACATGGAGCAGTACGACTGCCCGTTCATCGACACGACGGCAGACCATGGTGTCGCCTTCGCGGCGGTCCACTGGGAGTTCGACAGTGCGAACCGCGAACTCGAGACGCGGATGGTTGTCGAGGCGGACGACAGGGACGTGCTGGACGTCGGCCTCGACACCCTTCGGGACCACGGCAACATGAACGACGTCGCACTGCTCCGGCGCCAGGGGGAGGTGGCACAGATACGGACTGTCATCGACGAGACGGCGGCGATGTCGACGATACGGGACAACGGGGGGTACATCACCGGGCCGTTCCACATCGAGGCCGGCAGCGAGGTGTGGCACGTCGGGTTCGACAGGGGCCGGGACGCCGACGACACGCTCTCTGAGCTCGACCGCGACAACGAGTTCGACGTCATCGAACGCTCCGCCGAGAGCCTGCCGCGGTTACAGGACGTGGTCCAGAACGCGGGCGCGGCGATGACGCTCGTCGAGGGCTGTCGTGACCTCTCGGAGACGGAGCGCGAGACGCTGGAGGAGGCGGTCTCCTCGGGTTACTTCGAGAGCCCACGGGACACGACGCTTGGGTCGCTGGCCGAGGAGTTCGGCGTCTCCAAGCCGGCGGTGTCGAAGAACCTCCGGCGCGGGGAACGGAAGATGATAGAGCGCGCCGTCGAGGCGCTGGACGATATCGACTCCTGAGCGGCCGTCCGCGGCGTTAACATGTTAACGTCGGACACTATGGTCATCGTTCGTGTAGGTATCCGTGTA
Source organism: Haloarcula sp. MBLA0163 (assembly GCF_055632435.1). Classification (NCBI taxonomy): domain Archaea; kingdom Methanobacteriati; phylum Methanobacteriota; class Halobacteria; order Halobacteriales; family Haloarculaceae; genus Haloarcula; species Haloarcula sp. MBLA0163. The sequence goes on along the minus strand of NZ_CM145745.1, from coordinate 1,521,436 downwards.
TGAGAGACCATGTAACACGGCGTCGTGTGCTCGGGTCGCTCGGGGTCGGCATCGCCGGTCTCAGCGGCTGTGTGAGTGAAGACGGTGGCGACGGCGGCAGCGATGGCGGCAGCGACGGCGGCGACGGTACCTCCAGCATGACAGACGACGGCACTGCGACGGGCGACGGGTCGGACAGCACGCAATCGGTCAGCATCGGGATGCTCCAGCCGCTCTCCGGGGACCTCTCGTACTACGGCAAGCAGTCCCTCTGGGGGTTCCTCTCGGGACTCGCCTACAAGGCCGGCGAGGACCCGCCGACCGACGTCAGCACGGGACAGCTGTCGATGACCGTCGGCGACGTGGAGTACACTATCTACGTCCGGGACTCGGAGTTCGCCGCCGACACGGCCCAGACGGCGGCGACGAACCTCGTCGAGAACCAGGACGTGGACATGCTGGCCGGGTGTTCGTCGTCGGGGTCGGCCCGGCGGGTCATCAGTAACGTCGTCAACCAGGCCAGCGTCCCGATGATGGTCGGGCCGGCCGCCTCGGCCGGCATCACGGCCAACACCGACACGTGTAGCGACCTCGTGTTCCGTGCCAGCGAGAACACGGCGATGGACGCTCGCTCTGGCGGGAAGTACGTCGCCAACGAGACGGACGTCTCGAAGGTGTACCTGTTCGGTGCGGACTACTCCTTCGGTCGCGCCGTCGTAAACAACTACCAGACCGTCCTCGAGTCGGAGGGGGTCGACATCGTCGGCAAGCGATTCGTCGAGAGCGGCTACGCCGAGTGGGAGGGCCTGCTCGACAACGCCGAGGAGGCGGGCGCCGAGGGCGTCGTCGGCGGGTTCACCGTCGCGACGCTCCCGAGCATGTTCAACGCCTTCCTCTCGGGGGACTACTCCTACCGCGTCTTCGGCGGGTTCGCGACGCGTATCACCAACAGCGTCGTCGGCGGCACGATGCAGAGCGTGCTCGGGGAACCGCTGACGAAACAGAAGATACAGGACTCCCGTCTGGGGCCGTTCACGACCCGCTACCACTGGAACCAGTACGACAACGAGATAAACAACGCCTTCGTCGACAGCTACACCAGCGCCTACGGCGTCGTCCCAGACCTGTTCACGTCCGGGACGTTCACCGGGGCGTCGGCCATCCACCAGGCCATCACCGAGGGCGGGTCGACGGCCGGCGCCGACGTCGCCAGCGCCCTGAAGGGGATGACCGTCACCGACACGCCGAAGGGCGAGAACGGCTACACCTTCCAGGAGTACAACAACCAGGCCCGCTCGGCGATGACCGTCGCGAACCCCATCCCGACCACCGACGAGTGGGCCGACAAGTGGGGGGCGGCCATCATGCCCGGCCAGCTACTCACCCGCATCGGCGGGAGCGAGGCGACGATTCCCGCGGACAGCGACCAGATGGGTTGTTCGCTGTAACATGCTCCGCACGCGGGGACTGACCAAGGAGTTCGGCGGCCTCGTCGCCGTCGACGACGTCGACTTCGAACTCGGGTCGGAACTGTGCTCGCTCATCGGGCCCAACGGCGCCGGCAAGACGACGTTCTTCAACCTCCTGACGGGGGTGCTCGAACCGACCGTGGGCACCGTCGAACTCCGCCGTGACGATACGTGGGTGGACATCACCGACGCGTCGCCCCACGAGACGGCCCAGCGGGGCATCCACCGGTCGTACCAGGTGACGAACGTCTTCCCGAACTCGACGGTGCTGGAGAACGTCCGCATCGCCGAGCAGGCCGCGGGCGACGACTCGACGGCGCTCTGGCGCAACGTCGACCACTTCGAGGCGTACACGGAGCGGGCGTACGCGAAGCTCGACCGGGTCGGGCTCTCCGACCGGGCCGACGAACCGGCGAGCACGCTGAGCCACGGCGCCAAGCGGAAACTGGAGGTGGCCGTCGCGCTGGCCGGCGACCCGTCGGTCCTCCTGCTGGACGAACCGAACGCCGGCGTCTCCTCCGAGAGCGTCGACGAGGTCCGCGACCTCATCGAGGACGTGGCCGAGGACCACGCGGTCCTGCTGGTCGAACACAACATGGACATCGTGATGGACGTCTCAGAGCGGGTCGTCGTCCTCCACCAGGGCGCCGTCATCGCCGACGGCCCGCCCGAGGCGGTCCGGGCCGACCCGGAGGTGCAGTCGGCGTACCTCGGCGGTTACGAACCGGGCAGCCTCGACGACGGGACCGACACGGAGGACCCGGAGGGGGGTGTCGCGTGAGCCTACTCGAACTCGACGGCGTCCACGCCTACTACGGCGACAGCCACATCCTGGAGGGCGTCGACCTCTCGGTCGAGGCCGGCGAAGTGGTCGCGCTCGTCGGTCGCAACGGCGTGGGGAAGACGACGACGCTCCGCTCGATTCTCCAGTTGACCCCGCCCAGGACCGGCGAGATACGCTTCCGTGAGGAGTCGCTGGTCGGCCTCGAGACCCACGAGGTGGCCCAGCGAGGCGTCGGCTGGATTCCGGAGGACCGCCGCGTCTTCTCGCAGTTGACCGTCGAGGAGAACCTCCGGGCGGCGATTCCCGACGCCGACAGCGTCTCGGCGGGGTTGGCGCTCGCGTTCGACGCCTTCCCCATCCTCGAGGACCGGCGGGGACAGGACGCCGGGACGCTCTCGGGCGGCCAACAGCAGATGCTCGCCATCGCCCGCGGCCTCGTCGGCGAGAACGACCTGTTGCTCGTCGACGAGCCGAGCGAGGGCCTCGCCCCGCAGATAGTCGCCGACGTGGGCGAGGCGCTGTCGGCCGCCAGCGAGGACGCGACGATGCTCCTCGTCGAGCAGAACCTCCCGCTGGCGCTCGACCTCGCCGACCGGTTCTACATCGTCGACAACGGCCGCGTGGTCGACGACGGCGACGCCGACGCCGTCAGCGCGGACGACGAGCGGTTCAGGAGGTATCTCTCGGCATGATAGTCGAAGCGCTCGCGGACTTCCTCACGCTCTCGGAGCTCGGCAGCGTCGTCGTCCAGGGCCTCGCGAAGTCCGCCCTCTACGTGATGATAGCGAGCGGGCTGACCCTCATCTTCGGCCTGATGGGCGTGTTGAACTTCGCGCACGGGTCGCTGACGATGGTCGGCGCGTACCTCGGTGGGCTCGTCATGGTCCTCACCGTCAGCCAGTCGACCGGGGTGGTCGGCCGCCTCGGCCTCTTCTTCGTCGCCATCGTCCTCGTCTTCGGCGTGCTGACGCTGCTGGGCGGGACCATCGAGACGACGGTCATCCGGCCGCTGTACGACCGCCCGCCCATCTACCAGATTCTCCTGACGTTCGGGCTCACCCTGGTCGTCGACGAGATAGTCCGCATCGTGCTGGGCCTGTACGGGATGCAACCGCTCTCGGACTGGCAGGCGGCGCTGGCGACGAAACCGCAGTTGCTCCGCGAGCCGGCGGCGCTCGGACCCATCGAGGTCCGCTGGCTCTCGGTCTTCGAGATCCTGCTCGGCGTGCTCACCGTCGCCGCCATCTGGGCGTTCCTGACGCGCACGCGGTACGGACTGTACATCCGTGCCGGCAGCGAGGACTCCGAGATGGCGTCGGCGCTGGGCATCGACGTCCGACAGGTGTTCACCGTCGTCTTCGCGCTCGGCATCGGCCTGGCCGGGGCGGCCGGGACGCTCCTGATGTGGGACGTCGCGTGGGGCGCCAGCGTCCCCCTCGCCGCCGAGACGCTGTTGCCGGCGTTCATCGTCGTCATCGTCGGCGGCCTCGGCACCTTCCGCGGCACCGTCGTCGCCTCGCTCGTCGTCGGGATGACCGATTCGACGATGACGTGGTGGTTCCAGAACTACATCAGGTTCACAGGCCTCCCGGAACTGACACTGTTCCTCGTCCTCGTGGTCACGCTCATCGTGCGGCCACAGGGCCTCTTCGGCGTCGAGGAGGTGGGCGGCCATTAGCACCGACACCGACACCCAGTCCGCCGCCGTGACTGGGCTCGACTGGCCGACCGAGTACCTCCGTGCGCACCTGCCACACCTCGGTATCGTGGGCCTGCTGGCGCTGTACCCCTCCATCTACCACCTGCTGGCGGAGTCGCTGACCCTCTACGAGGCCGAGGTCCTCCTGCCGGGCGTCGAGACGATGACGGCCGTGCTGTACTTCGGCCTGTTCGCGATGTCGTTCGACTTCATCAGCGGCTACACCGGCTACCTCTCCTTCGGCCACGCGGCGTTCTACGGCACCGGCGCGTACACGGTCATCCTCGTGGCGAACGGGGCCGTGCCGCTGCTCGGACCGGGGACGCCGTTCGTCGTGTCGCTCCTGGTCGCCGGCCTGCTCGCGGTCCTCCTGGCGCTCGTCGTCGGCCTCGTCTCCTTCCGTCTCTCGGGCGTCTACTTCGCGATGATCACGCTCGGCTTCGCGCAGGTGCTGTACGTGTTCATCCGCGGGTGGGACTACGTCGCATCGAACCCGCGTGACGGCCCCTCGGTCGGGCCGACCCATCCCGACGGCTTCCAGATAGGCGTCCCCGGCGTCGACCAGTTGAACGTCGCTATCGGCGTCCTCACCGGCGACGAGGTGACGGTACTCGGCCACACGCTCTCGGGCACCGCCGTCTCCTACTACGCTATCGGCGCGGTGGTCCTGCTCTGTTACTTCGCCATGCAGCGCATCATCCACTCGCCGTTCGGCCGCGTGATGGTCGCCATCCGCGAGAACGAGGAACGCGCCGTGGCCATCGGCTACGACACCTACCGCTACAAGCTCGCGGCGTTCGCCGTCAGCGGCTTCTTCGCCGCCGTCGCCGGCGGACTGTTCGCCGGCTTCCGGCGCTCGGCGAGCCCCGAGAACTCCTTCTACTTCCTGACGACGGGTGACGCCCTCCTGGCGAGCATCATCGGCGGGTTCGGGACGCTGGCCGGGCCGCTGTTCGGTCGCCTGTTCGACGAGACGGTCCGGGAGTTCCTCTCGAAGTCGGGGCAGGGCGGCGGCCTGCTCCCCTACCTCCGGGCCGGCCTCGGCGAGGAGACGCTGGCGACCCCCGTCGTCGGCGATACGAGCCTCGGTGTGCTCATCGACACCCTGCTGAACGGCCACGCGAGCCTCTACGTCGGCATCGTGTTCGTCCTGTTCGTCCTCTACGTTCCCGACGGACTGCTGGGGACCGTCCGCCAGCGTGTCGGTGGGACGCTGGCCGACGTGTCGGCCGCCCGGTTCCGCGACGGGGCCGGCGGGAGCGAGAGCGCCGACGGCGCGACCGGAGGTGACGAGCAGTGACCGTCCACGTCACGGGCATGGGCACGTACGTCCCCGACGTGGTGCTCACCGGGGCGGATATCGCCGCCCGGACCGGCATCCCCGAGGACGTCGTCGTCGAGAAGATGGGTGTCCGGCAGAAACACGTCTGCCCGCCGGACGAGGACCACCCCGCGGAGATGTGCGTCGCCGCCGCCGAGGACGCACTCGCCGACGCGGGCCTCGACCCCGCCGACCTCGACGCCGTCCGGTACCACGGCAGCGAGTTCAAGGACTACGTCGTCTGGAACGCCGCCGCGGCCGTCGCCAACACGCTCGGCGCGGACGGGGCCTCGGCCACCGAGAGCTACGCCCTGTGTGCCGGTCTGCCGGTCGCACTGCGGGAGGCGCGGGCGCTGCTCGACGCCGACGCCGGGATGGAGCGTATCCTGCTGGTCGCCGCCAGTCGCGAGGAGGACCTCGTCGACTACGACGACCCCGACACCTCGTTCATGTTCAACTTCGGCAGCGGTGCGACGGCGCTGGTGCTCGAAGCCGACGCACCCGACCGCGCACTCGCTCGCGTCCGCGAGAGCGCCTCGCTGACCGACGGCAGCTTCAGCCAGGATGTGGTGATGCCGGCCGGCGGGACCCGTAGACCACCGAGCGAGGACTCGGTCGCGGACGGCGACCACGCGCTCCGGGTTCCGGACCACGAGCGGATGAAGCGCCGCCTCGGTGAGGTGAGCCTGCCCAACTTCAGGGAGGTGGCCGACGCGGCGCTCGATCGGTCGGGGTACGACCGCGAGGACGTCGACTTCGCCGCCATCACGCACATGAAGCGGTCGTTCCACGAGACCCTGTGCGAGGACTTCGGGCTCGGGCCCGACGACCACCTGTATCTGGACGAGTACGGCCACGTCCAGAGCTGTGACCAGGGTCTGGCGCTCGAGGCGGTCCGAGACGACCGCACGGCCGGCGACGTCGTCCTCTGTCTCGCCGCCGGAACCGGGTACACGTGGGCGGCCTCGGTGCTGGAGTGGTGTGGCTGACGACGTTCACATGGTAACGTCCCCCTTGAAAGGGGTTGCCTGACTATCCAAACGTATGCCAGACGCGTACAACGACGGGGTCCGCCTCGCCTACGAGCGGGCGGGACCCGTCGACGCCGAGACGGTGGTGTTCGTCGAGGGACTGGGCTACGGCCGGTGGATGTGGCGCTGGACCCGGCGCGCCGTCGCCGACGACTACGACACGATTCTCTGGGACAACCGCGGCACCGGGGCGTCCAGCGAACCGGAGGGACCGTACACCGTCGAGCAGATGGCGGGCGACCTCGCGGCGGTGCTGGACGACGCCGGCGTCGACGCGGCCCACGTCGTCGGCGCGAGCATGGGCGGGATGATAGCCCAGCAGTTCGCGCTGGACGACGACCGGGCCGAGTCGCTGACGCTCATGTGTACGTCGCCGGGCGGTCCCGACGCCGTCCCGGTCCCGGAGGAGACCCAGGAGCGGATGTACGACGTTCCGGAGACGTACGACGAGCGAGCGGCCATCCGGCACAAGATGGCCCCCGCCCTGACGGACGCGTTCGTCCAGGAGAACCCGGACCTCGTGGAACGGATAGTCGACTGGCGACTCGACAGCGACGCCAGCGACCGGGCCCGGGAGTGGCAGGGCGCGGCCGTCGCCGCGTTCGACGTCTCGGACCGACTGGACGAGATTAGGGTACCGGCGCTGGTCCTCCACGGGACCGCGGACCGCGTCGTCCCCGTCGAGAACGGCGAACTGCTGGCCGAGCAGTTGCCCGACGCGGAGTTCCACCGCCTCGACGGTGCACCGCACCTCCTCTTCCTCGAGCGCGCCGAGACGGTCAACGACTACCTGACGGAGTTCCTCGACGATGTCTGAGTTCGCGAGCGGCCCGCAGGAGTGGGTGGGCGCGTGGAGCGAGAAGCGCGCCGCCCTGACGCCGGAGCGCGACGGCCTCGTCGACGCGACGACCGGCCAGCGGTACACGTACGCAGACCTCGACCGCCGGGCCAACCGGACGGCGCGACTCCTCCGCGAGTACGGCGTCGAGGACGGCGGCCGCGTCGCCGTCGTCTCCCGGAACCGCCCCGAAGTCGTCGACCTTTTCTTCGCGACGGGGAAGACCGGCGGCGTCCTCGCGCCGCTCTCGCACCGGCTCGCCCCGCCGGAGTTGGGCGAACTGCTCGCACGCGTCGGCCCGGAACTGCTCGTCGTCGAGACGCCGTTCCTCGGCGACGTCCGCGAGGCGATGGCCGAGACGGAGGGCCTGGCCGCGGACACGCTGGCCGTCGAGGCGCATGACGGCGCCGATGAGGGGACCGACCATCGGGACACGCCGACCTACGGCGACCAACTACCGGCGGAGGACTCGGCCGTCCGGACGGCGACGCTCTCGCCGGAGGACCCCCACCTGCTGCTCCACACCGGCGGGTCGACCGGCACGCCGAAGGAGACGGTCGTCACGCACCGGGGCATCGTCTGGAACTCGCTGAACACCGTTACGGCGTGGGGCCTGCGCGACGACGACGTGACCCCGATGGTGTTCCCCATGTTCCACACGGGCGGGTGGAACGTCGTCACGGTCCCGCTCTGGCACATGGGCGGCACCGTGGTCATCGCCCGCGAGTTCGACCCCGGCGAGTTGCTCCGCGTGATAGACGACGAGGGCGGGTCGGTCCTGGTGGCGGTGCCGGCCGTCCTGCGGATGATGACCGACCACGACGACTGGGACCGGACCGACCTCTCGACGCTGCGGTTCGTCAAGTCCGGTGGCGGCCCCTGTCGCCAGTCGGTGATGGAGACGTGGTGGGACCGTGGCGTCGACCTCTCGCAGGGGTACGGGCTCACCGAGTGTGGCCCGAACAACTTCGCGATGCCCGAGGGGTGGCCCCGCGAGAAGGCCGACGCCGTCGGGACGCCCGCGATGCACGTCGACGCGCGAATCGTGGCCGACGGAGAGCGGGTCGACCCGGGCGCTATCGGCGAGCTGCAGCTGCGCTCGCCCCACGCCGCCGACGGCTATCTCGACAACCCCGAGGAGACCGAGGCGACGTTCGGGTCCGGGTGGGTCGCGACCGGCGACCTCGCTCGCGTCGACGAGGACGGCTACTACTACATCGAGGGTCGGAAGAAGGACATGTTCGTCAGCGGCGGCGAGAACGTCTATCCGGCGGAGGTCGAGGACGCTATCGCCGACCACGACGCGGTCGCCGAGTGCGTGGTCGTCCCCGTCGACGACGACCAGTGGGGCCAGGTGGGGAGGGCCGTCGTCGAACTCACCGCGGGTGCCGAAGCGTTCTCGCTGGACGCCCTGCGCTCGTTCCTCGACGGTCGCCTCGCCCGGTTCAAACACCCTCACCACCTCGCGTTCGTCGACGAGATGCCCACGAGCGGGCCGGAGAAGATAGACCGGCAGGCCGTCACCGAGCGGTTCGGCGAGTGAGGAGACGCCACCTAGTTACACCTGTGGAACCGGGTGACAGCGGTTACGCCAAACGCTGATACCGGCTCCCGGCGAACTACTGAGTAGCCATGACGACAGTGTCCAGCGTTCTCGTGACAGGCGCGACGGGTAATCAGGGCGGAGCCGTCGTCGACCACCTCCTCGCGTCCGACGAGGACTTCGACGTGTACGGACTGACCAGAGACGCGACCAGCGAGCGGGCGGAGGCGCTCGCCGACCGTGGCGTCACGATGGTGGAGGGCGACCTCTACGACCCCGAGAGCTTCCGGGACCACGTCGCGGCGGTCGACGCCGTCTTCGCGGTGACCAACTTCTGGACCGAGGGGTACGACCGGCAGGTCGAACAGGGCCAGAACCTCGCCGACGTGGCCGCCGAGGAGGGCGTCGAACAGTTCGTGTTCAGCGGCGTCGGGGGCCACGAGACCGACACGGGCATCCCGCACTTCGACTCCGCGTGGGAGATAGAGCAGTACGCGCGGGACCTCGGGCTCCCGATGACGGTCCTCCAGCCGGTGTTCTTCTACCAGAACCTGGAGGGCTTCGTCGAGAGCATCGTCGAGGACGGTACCCTCGCCTTCCCGCTGGCCGAGGGCGTCTCGCTGCAGATGGTCGACGTGGCCGACGTCGGACACGCCGCCGCCGTCGCCTTCGAGCGGCCCGACGAGTTCCTCGGCGAGCGGTACGAACTGGCCGGCGACGAGAAGACGCTCTCGGAGACGGCCGCCCTCATCTCCGAGGTGTCTGGGCTGGACGTCGAGGCGTATCACGTCCCCATCGAGGACGCCTACGACGACTTCGGGGAGGAGTTCACCGTGATGTGCGAGTGGTTCAACGAGGTCGGGTACGACGCCGACATCGACGCGCTCGAGTCGACGTTCGGGTTCGAGTTCACCGACCTCGAGAGCTATCTGCGAGCGCACGGCTGGGAGGACAAGACCGAGATGGCCTCGGTCCCGGGGTGGGTCAAGGCCTTCTCGTGAATCTCGGCGGTCACTTCGGCAGCCAACGGCGCGTCACTCCGGCCGCTCGACGCCGCTGATCTCGAACCGTGCGCCGCCGGCGTCGCTCTCACACAGGTCGACGTCCCAGCCGTGGGCGTCGACGATTCGCCCCACGATGGCGAGTCCGAACCCGCTCCCCTCCGTGCTGTTGGAGTACCCGCTCTCGAAGACGGCCTCGCGCTCGGACGGTGGCACGCCGGGACCGTCGTCCTCGACGTAGAACCCCGACCCGTCCGGGAGGGGGCCGATACGGATGGTCACCGAGTCAGCGTCGCCGTCGGGGCTCCCGTCGGCCGTGTGGTCGTGGCCCCCGCCGTCGACTGACTGCGGACGGCTGCTCTTGGACGCGTGTTCGACGCTGTTCCGGATGAGGTTCTCGAGGAGCTGCTTGAACCGGCTCTCGTCGGCGCAGATACGGCCGGTCGGCTCGGTCCGGAGCGAGGCGGCCCCTGTGGCGACGTTCTTCCAGCAGCCGGCGACGACGCTGTCGACGTCGACCGGTGCCATCTCGTCGACGCTCTCGCCCTCACGGGCCAGGGTGAGGAGGTCCTCGATGAGTTGGTCCATCCGGTCGAGCGCCCGCTCGGCGCGGTCGAAGTGCTCCGTCTCGCCGGTCGTCTCGGCCAGTTCGAGCGACCCCTCGAGCACGCTGAGGGGGTTCCGAAGGTCGTGACTGACGACGCTCGCGAACTCCTCCAGCCGCTCGTTCTGTCGGGTGAGTTCCGCCTCGCGCTCGCGGAGCAGCGACTCGCGCTCGACGCGCTGGAGCGCGACGGTGAACGTCGAGGTCAGGATGTCGAGGAGCGTTCTGTCCGTCTCGTCGAAGGCGTCGGTCGACGTGGCGGAGACGATGAACACGCCGTGGTCGGCGACCGGATACAGGATGGCGCTCCCGGCCGGCGTGTTCCCCGCCAGCCGGTCGCACTCGGCCGTGTCCTCGATGTGGCGGGGGTCGGACTCCTCGAACACCTCCCAGATGACCGACGACACGGGGTCGTCGCTGTCGCGCTCGTACTCCGGCAGCGCCTCGAACGCCGAGACCATCGGCTCCGTCTCGGTGAGCAGCCGCAGCCGCTGTCCGTCCTCGCTGAGCGCGTGGTAGCCGCTTATCTCGGCCCCGATGACCTCGTGGGCCGTGTCGACGGCGACCTGAGCGCTTTCTTCGACCGTCTGTGTCGTCATCAGCGTCCGCGTCCGCCGCTGGACCAGCTCGAGCTTCCGGCGGTGCTCCTCGCGCTCGGTCACGTCCCGGACCACGCAGATGAGGCCACCGTCGTCGAGTCGGGTCAGCGACACCTCCTGTGGGAACGTCTCGCCGTCGGCCCGGACCCCGGTGGCCGCACCCAGCCACTCGCCTTCCGCCTCGAGTTCTGGGAACACGTCGCGCTGGAACCGCTCGACCTCGCTGTCGGGGTAGCACTTCCGCCAGCTCTCGCCGACGAAGGCCGCCGGGTCGTCGTACCCGTACACCTCGGCGTGGGCCTGGTTGACGAAGACGTACTCGTCGTCTTCGTCCAGTATCGCCATGCCGTCAGTGGCCGACGCGAGCGCTGCCGAGCGGGCCTCGAGCTGCCGCTGGCGCGCCTCGTGGTCGGTGATGTCTCGGCTGCTGACGACGAACTGCTCCTCGCCGTCGACGCAGATGCGACGGATGTGGACCTCCACGGGGAACGTCGACCCGTCGCGCCGCCGGAACTCCGTCTCCAGTTCGTGGCGGTCGCCGGTCTCGAGGCTGTCCCAGAGCCGACGCGCGGCCTCCGGGACGATGTTCGGGTCGACGTCCCAGACGTCCATCCCGACGAGGTCGGACTTCTCGTACCCCAGCGCCTCACACAGCGCCGGGTTGGCGTCGATTATCCGCCCGTCCTTGTCGTGGACGTTTATCATGTCCGGCGAGTTCTCGAACAGGCTCTCGAGGCGCTTGCTCGTCCGTCTGAGCGCGTCCTGTGCGTCACGCGCCTGCAGGGCGTGCGCGATGTCGTCCCCCAGTTCCGCCAGCAGGGCCCGTTCGGACTCGTCGAAGACCTCCGGCCGGTCGGCGTACACCACGAGGAGTCCGTACCAGTCGCCGTCGTACGACAGCGGGACCGCCGCCGCGGCGCGGAACCCGTGTGCCAGTGCCGCCTCCCGCCACGGTTCGAACGACGGGTCCTCGCGGACGTCCTGCGAGACGACGATATCGCCCGTCCTGAAGGCCCGACCGGCCGGCCCCTGTCCGGTCGCCGTCTCGTCGGCGCTGATGGTGACGTCGTCCAGATACGACCGCTCGCCGCCCGCCGAGCTGGTCGGTTCGATGGTCGAGGTAGCGGGGTCGTGCTCGCCGACCCAGACGAACGAGTACGGGTCCACCTCGCTGAGCAACTCACAGACGCGGCGCTCTATCGCCGCCCGTGAATCCGCCCGGACCAGCGCCTGGTTGACCTCGCGCACCACGCTGTCGACGCGCTTCTGCCCGGCTGCCCGTCGGACCGTGCGATGCCGCTCGACGGCGTTCTGGATGCGGTCTGCGAGCGCCTCGTACTGCTCGACCGCGTCGGTCCTGGGGAGATACGCCGTCGCGCCACGTGCCACCGCCTCACTCGCTACCCGATCGGACCCTTCGGCCGGGAACAGGACGAACGGCAGGTCCGGATACTCCGCACGGACGGTGTCGAGCAGGCCCAGTCCGTCGCCGTCGGGAAGTTCAGCTCCGGAGACGACACAGTCGACACCGCTGCCGTCCAGAACGGCCAGTGCGTCGGTCGCTGTGGTGGCCGTCCGGACGGCGAACCGGTCGGCCTCCCGTTCGAGTCGGTCGCCCGTGGACTCCGCGACCTGCCGGTCGTCCACGCAGAGCACGGTGACCTCGTCGCCCATGCCCGATAGTTAATTCGTACCGACAAGTAACTACCGTCACATTATGAAACGTGATAACCGCCGTAACGACAGCGTCCACGGGGGTTTTCTGTCCGCCATACAACGGGCCTCGGGCCGTCGCAGTCCGGGGCCGCCCTTCGCCGGACGCCGTCGACGCGCGTCGTCGTCCTATCGCCCGGCGACCGGCGCTGAACTCCCCGCAGCGAGTTCGACGCGCCGTCTCACTCCTCGTCGAACAGCGTGTCGCCCTCGACCATGTGTTCCTCGACGGCGTCCATGTCCAGGGTGAGGCCCAGACCCGGTTCCTCCGGAATCTCGATGTAACCGCCTTCGATGACGTCCTCCTCGACGAGGTCCTCCCACCAGCCCAGTTCGTAGGAGTGATACTCGACGGCCAGCGAGTTCGGCACGGCGGCGCCGACGTGGGCGCTCGCCATCGTCGCGATGGGCGAGGAGACGTTGTGCATCGCCACCGGGATGTAGTACTGGTTTGCCACGTCGGCGACCTTCCGCGTCTCGCGCATGCCGCCGACCTTCGGCATGTCGGGCGCGATCATGTCGACCGCCTGATTCTCGATGAGTCGGCGCTCCTCGGTCACGCGGTAGCGGTTCTCACCGACGGTGATGGGCGTCGTCGTGGACTTCGTGACCTCCTCCTGCACCTCGAGATTCTCCGGCGGCACGGGGTCCTCGAGCCACCAGACGTCGTACTCCTCGATGGCGTCGGCGAGGCGCTTGCCGGAGCCACCGGAGAACGTCCAGTGACAGTCGAAGGCGACGTCGGCGCGGTCCTTCACGCGCTCGGTGACCTTCTCGACTATCTCGGCCTTGTGCCGTATCTCGCCCGGACGGAGGTGGCGGTTCGCGCGGTCCTTCTCCAGCCCGCTCGGGACGTCGAGGTCGAACTTCAGGGCGTCGTAGCCCAGTTCCTCGACGACGCGCTCTGCCTCGTCGGCGCAGGCCTCGGCGTCGGCCTCCTCCTCGGTGTGGCAGTCACAGTAGACGCGCATCTCGTCGCGGTACTTTCCGCCCAGGAGCTGGTAGGCCGGAATCTCCAGAATCTTGCCCGCGAGGTCGTGCAGCGCCACCTCGATGCCCGCGATGGCGGTGACGGTGACGCCCTCGACGGAGCCCTCGCCGGACATCTTCTGGATGAGGTGCTCGTACAGGCGGTCGATGTCCAGCGGGTTCTCGCCCACCACGAACGGCTTCATGCGCTCGATGAGCTCCGGCACACCGGCCCCCCAGTAGGCCTCGCCGGTCCCCACGATACCGGCGTCGGTGTAGATGCGGACGAGCGTCCACGGGAAGTTCCCGTCGACCATCGTCGTCTGGACGTCCGTGATCTCGACGTCGCGGCCACCACCGCGCTTCGCCGTGACGCCCATCGTCTCCGAGGAGAGCTCTCGCATCGTGTACTCAGCGTTGGGGTCGTGCAGGTCAGCGTAGTCTACGTCGTTGGCCAATCCCATGCTGGGGGCTTGCTAGGCCCGTTACAAAAGTGTAGAGGAATCGGTCCCGACTACGCCGACCGGTCCAGCGCGGCGACGACGTCGTCGGCGGCTGCCTCGGGGTCCCACGTCGAGACGAACGTCGACATGGCCGTCTTCAGTTCGATGAGCTGGTCCGGCCGGACGCCCAGACCGTGCGTTATCGACAGCGGTTGGCCCGCCGACTGCTGGAACGCGGCCTGCTGCTCCTGCAGGAACGGCGTGAACCCCGACGTGTCGACGTCGGTCCGGGGCGGGATGGAGCCCTTCTTCTGGTTGAACCGCCGCTGGCCGTCCGCCGAGCCCACGTACGAGAGGAACGTCGAGACGACCTCCGGGTTCTCGGTCACGTTCGCGGCGATGACCGCGTCCATGTTCATCGCGTAGAGGCCGTCGGTTCCCGGGAACGGGACGTGGTCCCAGTCGGTCCCGTAGTCGAACCCCGGGGACTCGGTGTAGGCTCCCGCCGCCCAGTCGCCCTGATGGAAGAAGACGGATTCGCCGTCGACGAACCGCTCGTTGGCGTCGGTCAGCGACGTGTAGAGCTTGTCCTCCGTGGTCACGTCGGCGTACTGTCCGACGATGTCGAGGGCGTCGACGATGGCCCGTCGGTGGGCCGCCGCGCCCTCGTCGGTGACGCGCCTGTACGTGTCGTGACCGTGTTCGCCCAGCAACACCGTCTCCCACATCTGGAGGACCGTCCACGGGTTCTTCATGGGGAACAGCATCCCCGTCCGGTCGGTCTCGGCGTCGATGCGCTGGAGCGCCTCGGCGAACGCCCGCGGACTGTCGATGCCGGCGGGGTCGACGCCCAGCGCCTCCGCCTGTTCGACGTCGTAGAAGAGGTTGTTGATGCGGTGGATGTTGAGCGGCACCGCCCGGTACGTGCCGTCTATCTTCGCGGCGTTCCGCGGGCCGTCGAGGTAGTACTGCTCCATGTCGCTGTCCTCCCAGACGCCCGTGACGTCGCCCAACACCGCGGCGTCGTCGTACGGTTCGAGGTTCTTCCCGGGCCACTCTATCCAGACGTCCGGCGGACTCTCCTTGAGGATGCGGCTCTTGACCTCCAGGCTCAGGTTCTCGTCCGCGACGTCCCGTATCGAGACCCCCGGATGCTGTCGGCTGAAGCCGTCGAGGAGCGCGTCGAGCGCCGCGCCGCCGTCGCCACCGACCAACCGGTGGAGCAACTCCCCACTCTCGCCCCCACCAACGGACGTAGACCGTGACATGTCGTGCAGTCGCTATCGAGTCGTTATGAAATTTCCCCGCCCGTTCTCAGTCGTGATTTTCCGGACGTGATAATTTAAGTCCCCCATCTCAAATGGGGGCGTATGGTTGACTGGCAACAACGAGGCGTGGCACTGGCCGTGGTGGGACAGTTCGGCCACGCGATATTTCAGGGGCTCGTGGTCGGGTTCGCGCCCGGGGGACTGGTACCGGTTCTCTCCGTGACGGGGTTCGTGGTCGCTGCGACGGCAGGTGTATATTCACTCGAGCGCGTGCGCGCCCGAGCGGACCGTCTCGCGACCCGACGGGACGCGCTGGAACGCGACCACGCTCGCCTCGAGGCCGAACTGGAACGGACACGAGAGACGCGGGACGAACTCGTCGCGGACCTCGCCACGGCGCGGGCCGCCCTCCGCGACCGGGACCCGACCGCGACAGACGCACGACGGGCGACCGTCGCCGACGGCGGCGTCGCCAGCACGGCCGACCTGAGCGTCGACGATCTGGACGGGTACCTCGACGCCTGCCGCCGGACGCTCGACGCCGCCAGCGAGGGGGACCTGCGCCAGCGGATGGACGCCGAGACGCCGTCGGCCTCGCTCAACCGCCTCGCGACGGAGTTCAACGAGATGGCCGACGCCTTCGAACAGACAATCGACACGGCGGGCGAGTTCTCCGAGGACGTCGCCGGGTCGTCAGAGCAGCTCTCGGCGGCGACGGACGCGGTCACGGAGGCCGCCGAGAGCGTCGCCGCGACGGTACAGGAGATCGCCGACGTGTTCCACGAGCAGCACCAGCAGATATCGACCATCAGCGAGGAGATGTCCGACATGTCGGCGACCATCGAGGAGATAGCCGCGTCCTCGAACGAGGTCACCGAGATGGCCAAGAAGACGGAGAAACGGACCGTCGACGGCATCGAGGCCGGCCGCGAGGCCCACGAGACCATGGCGGCGACCGTCGACCAGACCGACGACGTCGTCGAGACGGTCCAGACGCTCGACGACCAGATGGCGGAGGTCGGTGAGATAGTCGACCTCATCGACGACATCGCCGAGCAGACGAACATCCTCGCGCTGAACGCCTCTATCGAGGCCGCACACGCCTCCTCGGGGGCCGAGAACAACGGCTTCGGCGTCGTCGCCGACGAGGTCAAGTCCCTCGCCGAGGAGACGAAGGACGCGACCAACGAGATAGAGGACCGTATCTCGGACATCCAGACCCAGACCGAGGACGCCGTCGAAGAGATAACCGAGATGCAGACCTCCGTCGAGGAGGGACAGGCGGCCGTCGACGAGGGGCTGGAAGCGCTCGAGTCAATCATGGAGCACGTCCAGGAGACCAGCTCCGGGGTCAAGGAGATAAGCAACGCCACCGACGACCAGGCGGCCACCTCCGAGGAGGTCGCCTCCATCGCCGACGACGTGGCGAAGACGTCCCAGCAGAACGTCGAGGAGGCCGAACACGTCGCCGCCATCGCCGAGGAGCAGACCCTCGCGCTCGGCGAGATGTCGGTCAACGTCCGCATGCTCACCATGCGCGCCCAGCAGCTCAGCACGCTGTTCGACCGCTACCAGACCGCGGACTGACGTCCCCGAATTTTTATCGCAACACCTGTTGTAAATCGCCGTATGCAAATCGGTGTGCTGACTGTTCCGCTCGGCGGTCAATCGCTCGACGACGCACTGTCGTATCTGGACGACATCGGCGTCGGCGCCGTAGAGTTGGGCTGTGGCGGCTATCCGGGCGACGACCACCTCCCGCGTGAGGAGTACCTAGACGACCCGGACGCACAGGCCGCGCTCCACGACCTGCTGGACGAGTACGAGATGGACGTGAGCGCGCTGGCGACACACAACAACCCCCTCCACCCCGACGAGGAGCGGGCGGCCGAGGCGGACACGGAACTGCGGGAGGCCATCGAACTGGCCGACCAGCTCGGCGTCGACGCGGTCACCTGTTTCTCGGGGCTTCCCGCGGGCGGGCCCAACGACGAGGTGCCCAACTGGGTGACCGCGCCCTGGCCGACCGAACACGCCGACGCTCACGAGTACCAGTGGGACGTCGCTACGGAGTACTGGGCCGACCTCGCCGAGCACGCCGCATCTCACGGCGTCGACGTCGCCATCGAGATGCATCCGAACATGCTCGTCTACGAGCCACACGGGCTACTGAAACTCCGCGAGGCCACCAACGACCGCATCGGCGCGAACTTCGACCCCTCCCACCTCTACTGGCAGGGCATCGACGTGACCGCGGCCATCCGCCTGCTGGGCGACCACGACGCCATCCACCACTTCCACGCCAAAGACACGAAGGTCTACGAGGAGAACGCCCGCGAGAAAGGGGTACTGGACACGACCGGCTACACGGAGGAGGCGGACCGCTCGTGGCTGTTCCGCTCCATCGGCTACGGTCACGGCGAAGAGCACTGGAAGGACGTCGTCTCCACACTGCGGATGGTCGGCTACGACGGCACGCTCTCCATCGAACACGAGGACTCGCTCACCAGCGTCCGCGAGGGACTGGAGAAGGCCGTCGACGTCCTCGACCGCGCCGTCTTCGAGACACAGCCGGGCGACGCCTACTGGGCGGAGTAAGCAGGATTCACGATGCCATCTGAACCACTCGACATCGGCGTACTGGGGTACCGTTTCATGGGCAAGGCACACGCGAACGCGTTCGCGCGGCTCCCGATGTTCTTCGAGGACGCCCCGGCGCTCAACCGGGACGTGCTGGTCGGGCGCGACGAGGACGCGCTCGAGGACGCCGCCGACAGGCTCGGGTTCGCGCGGACGGCGACGGACTGGCGCGACGTCGTCGACGACGTGGACGTGTTCTACAACCTCGGGCCGAACCACGTCCACGCCGAGCCGTCCATCGCGGCGCTGGAAGCCGGGACGCCGGTCTTCTGCGAGAAGCCGCTCGCGCCGACGCGTGACGCCGCCGAATCGATGGCGGCGGCCGCCGAGGGCGCGGACGTACCGGCAGGTATCGCGTTCAACTACCGCTTCATCCCGGCCATCCAGTACGCGAAGAACCTCATCGACGCGGGCGAGCTGGGCGAGCTTCGACACTTCCGCGGGCGGTACCTCCAGGACTGGCTGACCGACCCGGAAGCGCCGTGGTCGTGGCGCAACGACGCGGAGATGGCCGGTAGCGGCGCGCTCGGGGACCTGGGCGCCCACACCGTGGACCTCGCCCGGTTCCTCGTGGGCGACGTCGCGGAACTGAGCGGGCACCTGCGGACGTTCGTCGACGAGCGCCCGATGGCCGAGAGCGAGGAGACGCGGCCGGTGACGGTCGACGACGCGTACTCGGCGCAGGTCGCCTTCGAGAACGGCGTGATGGGGACTCTGGAGGCCTCGCGGTTCGCCAACGGGCACAAGAACGACCACACGATAGAGATAGAGGGGACGAAGGGGAGCCTCCGCTTCTCGCTGGAGCGACTGAACGAGTTAGAACTCCTGCGCGAGGACGGGCGTGGCTTCGAGACGATACTGATGACCGACGCCGAAGACCCGTACGTCGAACACTGGTGGCCGCCGGGCCACGTCATCGGGTGGGAGCACACGTTCGTCCACGAGAACTACGAGTTCCTCTCGGCCGTCGCAGAGGGCGGCGACTACGAGCCCAGTTTCGCCGACGGACTCGCGGTCCAGCGGATACTGGACGCCGTCGAACGGAGCGACGCCAGCGGCGAGTGGGTCGACGTCGACTGAATCCCCCGCTCACTGCGCCCCGGCGGTCGACGCTCGGGTGGCCCACCCATTTTTGGTCCCCGCCCCCGGTTGGAGCGGTATGACGCAGCACTCGCGCCTCGACGCGTATCTGGCCGACGAAGGACTCGAAGCGGTGTGGTTCGCGCGGCCGAACAGTTTCGCGTGGCTCACCGGCGGCGACAACGTCGTCGACCGAGCGGGCGACGTCGGCGTCGCGGCCGCGGGGTACGACGGCGACGGCGTGACCGTCGTCGCTGACAACATCGAGGCGCCGCGCCTGCGCGACGAGGAGCTCGACCCGGCAGTCGACGTCGAGACGTTCCAGTGGTACGACGGTAGTCTCGCCGACGCCGTGCAGTCGGTGAGTCCGACGCCCGCGGCCGCAGACTTCGACGTGCCGGGGTTCGAGCGGGTGGACGCGTCGGTGCTCCGACAGCCGCTGACCGACGCACAGGCGGACCTGTACCGCGACCTGAGCGAGGAGACCGCCGCCGTCGTCGAGTCCGTCGCGCGCGACGTCGCGGCGACGGACACGGAGCGAGCCGTCGCCGCCGAGTTGCGCGGCGAGCTCTCCGCTCGGGACATCGAGTCCCCGGTGGCACTCGTCGGCGGCGGGGAGCGCGCACAGGCCTATCGGCACTACACGCCGAAAGACGAGGAACTGGGGGCCTACGCGCTCCTCTCCGTGACGGCCCAGCGCGACGGCCTGCACACCAGCTGTACCCGGGCCGTGGCGTTCGACCCACCCGAGTGGCTCGAGGACCGGACGCGAGCGGCGATGCGCGTCGAGACGACGGCACTGGCCGCGACACGGGCCGTCGGCTCGGTCGGCGGTACGGCGGGTGACGTGTTCGAGGCCGTCCAGACGGCCTACGACGCCGTCGGCTGGGACGGCGAGTGGCGCAACCACCACCAGGGCGGCGCCGCCGGGTTCGCCGGCCGCGAGTGGATAGCGACGCCGGACAGCGATGCCCCGGTGGTCCTCCCGCAGGCCTACGCATGGAACCCGACGGTACAGGGAGCGAAGAGCGAGGACACCCACCTCGTCAGCAGCGACGGCGTCGAGACGCTCTCGACCACCGGCGACTGGCCGACGGTCACCGTCGAGGCGACGGCGTACGACCTCGAACTCGAACGGCACGCCGTCCTCGAACGGTAACCGACAGGGACCCCTCTGTGCCCGTAGCGGGCCGTTCGCGATAGAATCCACGGGGTAGCGAAACTGTTTACAACACCTGTTGTTGTCCAAAGCATAGATTTAAGTGTCGGATTAGACTACCGTGGAGATGTATGGACGAGCAACGCACGTGGTGGAAGGAGGCGGTCGTCTACCAGATCTATCCCCGGAGTTTCAACGATAGCGACGGCGACGGCGTCGGTGACTTGCAGGGCATCATCGACAGATTGGACCACGTCGCGTCGCTCGGCGCCGACGTCATCTGGCTCAACCCCGTCTACGAGTCCCCACAGGAGGACAACGGCTACGACATCAGCGACTACCGCGCCATCCACGAGGAGTACGGCTCGATGGCCGACTGGGAACGCCTCCTCGAAGAGGTCCACGACCGGGACATGCGCCTCATCATGGACCTCGCGGTGAACCACTCCTCGACGGACCACGAGTGGTTCAAGAAGTCCCGCCGGGACGAGGACGGCTACCGCGAGTACTACTACTGGCGGGAGGGCGAGACCCCGGCGAACAACTGGAAGAGCGGGTTCGGCGGGTCGGCGTGGGAGTACGACGAGGCGGCCGGGATGCAGTACCTCCACCTCTTCGACGACACGCAGGCCGACCTGAACTGGGACAACCCCGACGTGCGAGCGGACGTCCACGACCTGATGAACTTCTGGCTGGAGAAGGGCATCGACGGCTTCCGACTCGACGTCATCAACCTCGTCTCCAAGCCCGAGGGGCTGCCTGACGGCGACCCCTCGCAGGACTGGGTCGGCATCGAGCACTTCGCCGACGGGCCCCGCGCCCAGGAGTACCTCGAAGAGATGGCCGAGGCGACCTACGACGACTACGACACGATGACCGTCGGCGAGTGCATCGACATCGACGTCGAGACGGCCAGCGACTACGTCTCCGCCGACGGCCCGATGGACATGGTGTTCCACTTCGAGCACATGCTCGTGGACATGGGCGACCGGTGGCTCTCGCCGGCGGAGTGGGACCTCACCGACCTGAAGGCGGTCATGTCCCACTGGCAGACCGAACTCGACGGCTGGAACTCGCTGTACCTCACGAACCACGACCAGCCGCGCATCGTCTCGCGGTTCGCCGACGACGGCGAGTACCGCCGCGAGTCCGGCAAACTCCTCGGGACGCTCCTCTTTACGCTCTCCGGGACGCCCTACGTGTACCAGGGTCAGGAGATAGGGATGACCAACTACCCGTGGAGCAGTCTCGACGAACTCGACGACCTCCAGTCCATCGGCAAGGTCGAGGAGGCCATCGAGGCCGGCGAGATAGACGGCTTCGAAGACGTCCAGCAGATAGTCCGTGACCGCTCGCGGGACAACGCCCGGACGCCGATGCAGTGGGACGACTCCGAGCACGCCGGCTTCACCGATGGCGACCCGTGGCTGGCGGTCAACCCCAACTACGAGGACGTCAACGTCGAGCAAGCCGAGGCCGACGCGGACTCGGTCCTGCACTACTACCGTGACCTCGTCGACCTCCGCGAGGACCACGAGGTGCTCGTCTACGGGGACTACACCCTCCTCCTTCCCGAGCACGAGTCCGTCTGGGCCTACCGGATGGAACTGGACGGCGAGGCCGTCCTCGTGACGCTGAACTTCTCGGACACCGAGACGAGCGTGACCGTCGACGACGCGGCCCGGACCAGCGACCTCCTCGTCGCGAACTACGACGACGCCCCGACGGTGACAGACGCAAACCTGACGCTGCGACCCTACGAGGCCCGCGTCCACTCCCTGGACTGATCTATGCCCGTCCAACGGACGAACCCCGACGACGCGGTATCGGACGACGAACGAGCCTGGTGGAAAGAGTCCGTCGTCTATCAAGTGTATCCGCGCAGTTTCAACGACAGCGACGGCGACGGTGTCGGGGATCTACAGGGCATCACAGAGAACGTCGAGTATCTCGACTCGCTGGGTGTCGACGTCGTCTGGCTCTGCCCGGTCTACGAGTCGCCACAGCGAGACAACGGCTACGACATCAGCGACTACCGGGCCATCCACGAGGAGTACGGGACGATGGCGGACTGGGAGGCGCTCGTAGACGCGCTCCACGACCGAGACATGCGCCTCATCATGGACCTCGTCGTCAACCACACGTCCGACCAGCACGAGTGGTTCCAGCGCTCGCGCCGGCGCGAGGACGAGTACGCCGACTACTACCACTGGCGGGACGGCCGACCGGCCGCAGCGGCCGACTACGACACCGCCGACGGCCCCGCGGACGAGGTCGCCCCCAACAACTGGGACTCCGTCTTCGGCGGGTCGGCGTGGAGTTACGACGAGATGCGCGGGCAGTGGTACCTTCATCTGTTCGACGAGACGCAGCCGGACCTCAACTGGCGAAATCCCGACGTGCGAGCGGCCGTCTCCGACATGATGACCTGGTGGTTGGAGAAGGGCATCGACGGCTTCCGCATGGACGCTATCGACTTCCTCTCGAAGGCCGAGGGGTACCCCGACGGCGACCCGAGCGCGTCGCTCGTCGGCCTCGAACAGTTCAGCCACGGGCCGCGGTTACAGGAGTACCTGCGGGAACTGTACGACGAGACGCTCGCGAACTACGACGCGACGACCGTCGGGGAGATGGGCCAGACCGCCGTCGAGCAGGTCAACGACTACATCGGCGAGGACGCGCCGCTCGATATGGCGTTCCAGTTCGACCACATGGGCGTCGATACCGGGTCCGACGGCCAGTGGGACCTCGACGACTGGGGCGAGTGGGACCTCGTCGAGTTGAAGGCGATCATCGCCCACAAGCAACGCGCCGTCGAGTGGGACACGCTGTTTTTCGGCAACCACGACCTCCCTCGCGTCGTCTCTCGGTTCGGCGACGACGGCGAGTACCGAACCGAGAGCGCGAAGCTGTTCGCGACGCTCCCGCTGACGATGTCCGGGACCCCGTACATCTATCAGGGCGAGGAGATCGGGATGACGAACGCCGAGTTCGGCTCGCTCGACGAGGTGGACGACCCGATGACCATCGGGAAAGTCGAAGACCTCCTCGACGCGGGCGCTATCGACGCCCCCGAGGACGCGCTGGGCATCGTCAACTACTGGAGTCGCGACCACGCCCGGACGCCGATGCAGTGGGACGACTCGGCGAACGTCGGGTTCACCGACGGCGACCCGTGGCTGGCGGTCAACCCCAACTACGAGGACGTCAACGTCGAGCAAGCCGAGGCCGACCCCGACTCCGTGCTGCACTACTACCGTGACCTCGTCGACCTCCGCGAACGAAAGGACGTGCTCGTCTACGGGGACTACACCGACCTCCTCCCCGACCACGAATCGGTCTGGGCCTACCGGATGGACCTGGACGATGAAGCCGTCCTCGTGACGCTGAACGTCTCCGACACCGAGACGAGCGTGACGCTGGACCAGGCGGCCCGGACCAGCGACCTACTCGTTGCGAACTACGACGACGCCCCGACCGTGACCGACGCGAACCTGACGCTGCGGGCCTACGAGGCCCGCGTCTACTCCCTGAACTGAAACCCATGCCTATCCAGCGAACGAGACCCGACGACACAGTATCGGCCGACGAACGAGCCTGGTGGAAAGAGTCCGTCGTCTATCAGGTGTATCCGCGCAGCTTCGCCGACAGCGACGGCGACGGCGTCGGCGACCTGCGAGGGCTGGTCGACCGACTCGACTACATCGCCTCGCTCGGCGTCGACGTCATCTGGCTCAACCCCGTCTACGACTCCCCGCAGGAGGACAACGGCTACGACATCAGCGACTACCGCGCCATCTACGAGGAGTTCGGCACGATGGCCGACTGGGAGCTCCTGCTCGAGGAGGTCCACGATCGGGACATGCGCCTCATCATGGACCTCGTCGTCAACCACACCTCCCGGGACCACGAGTGGTTCGTCGAGTCCCGGCGAGGCGACCCGGAGTACGAGGACTACTACATCTGGCGCGAGGGCGACGGCGAGGACCCCCCGAACAACTGGGAGTCGTTCTTCGGTGGCTCCGCGTGGGAGTACGACGAGGAGCGCGAAGCGTACTACCTCCACCTCTACGACACCTCACAGCCGGACCTGGACTGGACGAACGAGGACGTCCGGCAGGACGTCTTCGACACCATCGAGTGGTGGCTGGAGAAGGGCATCGACGGCTTCCGGATGGACGTCATCAACCTCCTCTCGAAGGCCGACGGCCTCCCGGACGGCGACCCCGACGGCGAGTGGGTCGGCTCCGAGCACTTCATCGACGGCCCCGAGATGACCGACTACCTGGAGGCGATGGACGAGCAGGTCCTCTCGAACTACGACATCATGACCGTAGGCGAGATGCCCCAGTTGACCGTCGACGAGGCCAGCACCTACGTCAGCGCCGACGGTCCGCTGGACATGGCCTTCCACTTCCAGCACACGAAGCTCGACTACGACGGCGACGAGCGCTGGGCCGTCGGCGAGTGGGACCTGACCGAACTCAAGGAGATCGTCGGCCGCTGGCAGACCGGCCTCGAAGACGAGGGGTGGAACGCGCTGTACTGGGAGAACCACGACCAGCCACGCGTCGTCTCGCGGTACGGCGACCCCGTCAACTACCGCCGCGAGTCGGCGAAGCTCCTCGGGACGTTCATGCTCACCCTGCGCGGGACGCCCTACATCTATCAGGGGCAGGAACTGGGCATGACCAACGCGCCGTGGGAGTCGATGGACGACATGCGCGACGTCGACGCCATCAACCACGCCGAGGAACTCCTCGAGGCCGGGGAGAACGAGAGCTACGACGACGTGAAAGACGTCGTCGGCTACCGCTCGCGGGACAACGCCCGGACGCCGATGCAGTGGAACGACTCCGAGCACGCCGGCTTCACCGACGGCGACCCGTGGATACAGGTCAACCCGAACCACGACGAGGTGAACGTCGAGGCGGCCGAGGCCGACGCGGACTCGGTCCTGCACTACTACCGTGACCTCGTCGACCTCCGCGAGCGCAAGGACGCGCTGGTCTACGGGGAGTACGACGACCTCCTGCCGGACCACGAAACCGTCTACGCGTACACGCGCACGGTGACGGAGGACGGAGAGACCGAGCAGGTCCTCGTCGTCCTGAACTTCTTCGGCGAGCGGCCGACCGTCGACCTGCCCGTGGAGTACGACGAGGCGCGGCTCCTCCTGTCGAACTACGACCGGAGCGACGAGGCGCCGGAGACGGTCACGCTCGCGCCCTACGAGGCGCGGATATATCAACTCGACTGAGTGCAGTTTTTTCGGCTACCCGCTCCAGCATCAGCACAGACACCGAACATGGCACACACTCACATCCACACTGACGATGAGTAACGAACCCGACCACGCGTGGTGGAAAGAGGCGTCGGTCTATCAGGTGTACCCGCGGAGCTTCAACGACAGCGACGGCGACGGCGTCGGTGACCTGCAGGGCATCCGGAACCGCGTCGACTACCTCGACGAGCTCGGCGTCGACGTCGTCTGGATTTGCCCCGTCTACGACTCCCCGAACGTCGACATGGGGTACGACATCCGCGACTACCGCACCATCATGGACGAGATGGGGACGATGGGCGACTGGGAGGGGCTCCTCGACGACGTCCACGACCGGGACATGCGCCTCGTCATGGACCTCGTCGTCAACCACACCTCGGACGAACACGAGTGGTTCCAGGAGTCCCGGGACCCCGACGGCGGGAAGGACGACTGGTACATCTGGCGCGAGGGCGACCCCGACGAACCCCCGAACAACTGGATATCGCTGTTCGGCGGTCCGGCGTGGACCTACGACGAGACCCGCGAGGCGTGGTACCTCCACCTGTTCGACGAGAAGCAGCCGGACCTCAACTGGGAGAACCCGGACGTCCGCGAGGCCATCTGCGACATGATGAACTTCTGGCTGGAGAAGGGCATCGACGGCTTCCGGATGGACGCCATCTCCTGTATCTCGAAACCACCGGGCCTGCCGGACGCCGATACCGGCGAAGACTGGTTCGACATGGACCTCTACTTCAACGGGCCGCGGATTCACGAGTTCATGCAGGAGATGGCCGCCGAGACGTACGGGAACTACGACGTCATGCTCATCGGCGAGACCCCCGGCGCCGACCCGGAGGAAGCGAAGAAGTACTACGACGACGGCGTCGACATGGTGGTCCACTTCGACCACATGGACGTCACCTACGGCCCCGGCGGGAAGTGGAGCCCCGACTACGTCGGCATGGAGACGCTGGCGAGCGCGAGCGACGACGAACTCGACGAGCTGCTGAACACGATGGAGCTCGCGGACCTGCAGGAGGCTATCCGCTACTGGGACGAGGGCGTCGGCGACGAGTGGAACTGCCTCTACATGGGGAGTCACGACCAGACGCGGGCCGTCTCGCGGTACGGCGACGCTCACGAGTACCACCGCGAGTCGGCGACACTCGTCGCCACCTTCCTGCTGACCCAGCGGGCGACCCCGTTCCTCTACCAGGGCGACGAGATAGGGATGACCAACGCCGACTGGGACAGGGACGACATCCGCGACGTCGAGGCCCGGGGGCAGGTCGACATCCTGACCGAGGAGTACGACGTGCCCTACGAGACCATCGCCCCGTTCGTCCGGAACCGGTCGCGGGACAACGCCCGGACGCCGATGCAGTGGGACGACTCCGAGAACGCCGGCTTCACGACCGGCGAGCCGTGGATTCAGGTCAACGACGACTACGAGCGAATCAACGCCGAACGGGCGATGGCCGACCCGGACTCCATCTTCCACTACTACCGCCGACTGCTGGATCTCCGGTCGGAGTCAGAGGTGCTCGTCTACGGCGACACGGAGTACGTCCTGCCCGACGAGACGTACCCGGACGTCTGGGCCCACCGTCGGACGCTGGGCGAGGCGGCGGTGCTGGTCGTGTTGAACTGGCAGGACGAGCGACGGGACGTGGCGGACGTCGACGGCGTCGACAACCCAGTCCTGTTCGGGAACTACGACGAGCAGCCGGCCGACCGGACGACGATGCGACCGTACGAGGCGCGCATCTACGACCTCGGCTGACTACTCTTCGTCGTCGCTCCCCACGCGGATGACCTGCAGGAGCGAGTACACCGGCACGCCGCGGATGTCCTCGATACCGCGCTTGTCGGCCAGCACGACGCAGGCGACGGGGTTACCGCCCTGTTCGCGGATCGCGTCGACCGTCTCCGTCATGGTGTTGCCGCTCGTTATCGTGTCGTCGACGACGTAGCAGTCGCGGCCGCGTATCTGGGCGAAGTTCCGGGAGAACGTCCCGTCGCTGGTGCCGCTGTCGTCGTCGTCCCACTGGTGTTTCGTGGGGGCGTAGGTGCCGAGGTCGGTGTCGAGCTCCCGCGCCACGGTGGTCGCCAGCGGTGCGCCGGCCTTCTCGATGCCGATGGTCAGGTCGACGTCCTCGCCCTGCTTCGAGAGCAGGTCGGCCATCGAACACCCGACGTGGTGGAGTCGGTTGCTGTCCCGGCCCACGGCCGACCAGTCCACGTGGATGTCGTGCGGGCCGCTGGTCGGCTCGCTCTTCGGCGTCGTGCCGGTACCGCTCCGTTCGACCAGCCAACTGGCGGTCTCTCGGGAGACGTTCAGTTCGTCGGCGATTTCGCCCTTCGACAGGCCGCGCTCGGCGAGGTCGGCGGCGCTGTCGACGAGGTCGTCGATGTTCTTCATACTCCTCACTCCGGGTGGCACGACTTAATAGGCAGTGCTCTCGGCGCGTTCGCCCGCCGAAAACTATTTACAACGGCCGTTGTTACCCATTGTTGGCTGGGTCGTACCCGTCGTTCGTGGCCGAACGGCGCAGACGGCACCACCGAGGGCGACTGCGACTGCCATCGCACCCCCCACACGCCCTCGCTTCCCACCACCGTCGCACGCCCGGCCAACCCCCCACCACCCACCTTCGTCGGTTGTCAGACCGGCGAGCATGGTTGTCACCAGTCGACGCACAGGCGGGACGCCTTCCCGCCGATTTTGACCGACCGCTCACTCGCTCGGGAACGTGAAGAGCCGTTGCTCACACGACGGGCAGACGAGGACATCGTCTGGCGACTGGTTCGGCTTGAGGTAGCCACCGCAGCACGAGACCTCCGACGACTCCACCAGAGCGACCTCACACACCGGGCACTCGTCGAGGAACATCCGGAACGACGCCGCGCCGGCCAGCCTGACCGACTCGTCGTCGAGGTACTCGCCGAGGACGTGGTAGGCCGCCAGTTCGGCGACCACGACCGGTCGGCCGACCAGTTCGTCGTCGATGACGACCCACTCGTCCCCGTCGGTGAACGTGTCCGTCTCCGAGACTGTGTTGAGGGTCCGCCGCGTCTCGTCGGCGAGCGCCGACAGCGAGCGGGTCGACAGGCGGCTCATCTCCTCGTGCCACGCGGCGTCGACGGCGTCGGTCAGCAGGAGCATCTCGCCGTCGGCCTCGACGACGCCGGCAGCCGCGAGTTCCGACAGCACCGTCTCCCCGTCCAGCTCCGTCTGGGTGAGGGACTCGCGCTCGGACTCGGGGTCCCGACCGTCGTCGTCCCTGACGTCGGCGTCGTGGAACAGGTCGTTCGGGAGCGGCGACGCCGCGACGAGCCGCGGTGCGAACTGCGGGGTGTACGGCACGACGTAGCCACGGAGGTATATCGCCGCGACACCCACCGTCGCGACGACGAGACTCGCCACCCGTCGGTCCCGGACGCGCAACCAGAGGACGAAGAGCACGACGAGGCATGCGTTCACGAGCGTACACGGCCAGCATCTGTTCGACCCGGTGTGGTCGGGTTCGCGCAGCGAGTCCAGTTCGTCCATCACGGAGTCGTATCGCCCCCACGGTATTAGCCTTCACTTCAGGCGGAGAGTGTTGTTACTACCCACCAAACTTTTTAACAACAGGTGTTGTTACATGCTCCCATGGACGACGGGGAGATGTCGTACACGACGCTGGGTTCGACGGGACTGGAGGTATCCGAGTTCTGTCTCGGAACGATGAACTTCGGCAGCAGTGAACCGTGGATGCTGAACGACGTCGAGCGGAGTCGGGACATCGTCGAACGGGCCCTCGAGCTCGGGATAAACTTCCTCGATACCGCCAACGCCTACTCCTCGGGCGAGAGCGAGGAGATAGTCGGGAGCGTCGTCGACTCGCACCGGCGGTCGGAGCTCGTCCTCGCGACGAAGGTGTACTTCGACATGTTCGACGGCCCGAACGGCGGTGGCCTCTCGAAGAAACACATCATCGACCAGTGTCACGAGAGCATGGACCGACTGGGCGTCGACTACATCGACCTCTACCAGATACACCGCTGGGACGACGAGACGCCCATCGAGGAGACGCTCGACGCCCTCTCGTACCTCGTCGACGAGGGGTACGTCCGGTACATCGGCGCGAGCACGATGGCCAACTGGCAGTTCCAGAAGGCGCTCTACACCGCCGACGTCGAGGACTACGAGCGGTTCGTCTGCATGCAGCCAGAGTACAACGCCGTCGACAGGCACGAGGAGGCGAACCTGTTGCCCGTGTGTGCCGAGGAGGGTATCGGCGTCATCCCGTGGTCGCCGCTGGCCGGCGGCTTCCTCGCCGGGAAGTACGACCGGGAGAGCGCCCCCGAGTCAGGGCGCGCGACCGACGACGAGTACACGGCGAACCGCTTCACCGAGGAGAACTGGGCGGTTCTCGACGAGATACGGGCCATCGCCGCCGACAGGGACGCGACGCCCGCGCAGGTCAGTCTGGCGTGGCTCCTCCACAAGGACGTCGTCGACGCGCCGATAATCGGCCCGCGGACCATGGACCACCTCGAGGAGAACGTCGCCGCGGTCGACCTCGAACTCTCGCCGGCGGACCTCGAGCGTATCGAAGGGCCGAAGTACCCCCAATGGCCTGTGAAAGGCAAGGACTGACAGGATTCGACAGATGGACACCCACCTCGAACACAGACGCCTCCCACACCCATGGACGACGACGAACTGACGACGATACTCGAGGACGCCGGCCTCTCTCCCTACCAGGCCGAAGCGTACGTGGCCTTGCTCGAACTCGGTACGGCGTCGGCCACCGACGTCGCCGAGTCGTGTGACGTGCCCGACCCGCGGATCTACGACGTCCTCCGCGACCTCGAGTCGAAGGACTACATCGAGACGTTCCAACAGGACAGCCTCACCGCCCGGGCCCGGAACCCGAAGGGCGTCCTCGAGGACCTGCGGTCGCGCTCGACGAAGTACCTCGACGCCGCCGAGACCATCGAGGACCGGTGGAACGAGCCGGAGATAACCGACCACGAGGTCAGCATCGTCAAGCGGTTCGACACGGTGTTGAACCGCGCCCGGGAGCTCATCGAGTCCGCGGAGAACCAGATACAGCTCGGCGTCGACCCCGAGCAGTTCCACGCGCTGCGGCCGGCGCTCCAGGCGGCCCACGAGCGCGGCGTCAATATCAAGCTCAGCATCTGCACGGAGCCCGACGACGCGGACATCCCCGACGTCGAGACCATCGAGGGGACCTGCACGGAGGCCCGCCACCGGGACATCCCGGCGCCCTTCCTCGTGTTGGTCGACCGGACCTGGACCTGTTTCGCGCCCCACCGCCACTCGGTCAACGAGTACGGCGTCCTCGTCAACGACCGGACCCACACCTACCTCTTCCACTGGTTCTTCCTCACCTGCCTCTGGGAGATCTGGGACACGCTCTACACGGAGCGGACGCCGGAGACCCCGACGACCTACGTCGACCTGCGGCACGCGGTCCGAGATATCGAACCGCTCCTGGCCGAGGGCGCCACGATAGTCGCCACCGTCCGCGGGTACGACACGGACACCAATGCCGAGGCCGAACTGACCGGCACCGTCACCGGCGTCGACTACACCGGCAGTTCCCTCGGCCGGACCGACCCGGTCCCGCTGGCCCAGCTCGCGGGCCGCATCAACCTGACACTCGACGTGGACGGCGAGTCCTACCAGATTGGCGGTTGGGGCGCCGTCCTCGAGGAGATAGAGGCCACCGAGATAACCGTCGAGAGCGTCACGTACGAGTGAGCGCAGCAGCGCGCGCGAGATAAACAGTACCTCAGTTCCCGCGTTCGAGCTCGCCGAAACGACAAACGGCCGTTTTGCATTACCGAGCGTTTATATATCTCCTGTTGACTTCACCGCACATATGTCAGTAAAGTTCATGTTTAAAGTCTCGCCGACACGCCATTAACAACACCTGTGGTTAATTATGGATAACATTTAAGTGGTGCCCACGTAACCTGAGAATAGACATGTCGGACAATGGCACGAGAGACGGCGACAGCTCATCAAGCGTTTCGCGGCGACGGTTCGTCCGCGCGGCAGGGGCGACAGGCGTCGCGGCAGGGCTCGCAGGCTGCGCTGACTTCGTCGGCGGTGGCGATGGTGGCGACGGTGGTGGCGGTGGAAGCGACGGCGGCTCGACGGGCGACGGCAGCGGCCAGGAGACCCAGTCGGTCACGCTCAGCATGGGCGCGCCAATCATCCAGGAGGCCGAACAGGGCGTCCGCGACGCGTTCCGTAACGCGGGCCTCCCGGATTGGGTGGAACTGAAGTTCGCAAAGCAGAGTCAGAACACCGGCGAGGTCAGGTCGAACTTCAACCGACGGCTCAGCGCCGGGGAGACGAAACCCGACGCGATGCTGATGGACAACGGGTGGGTGAACATCTTCATCCAGCGCGGACAGATCATGAACCTGACCCAGGAGCTCCCCGAGGACGTCCTCTCGACGGTCAACAACGACTACTTCCAGGGGTTCACCGACACGGCACGTGACCCTGGTAGCGGTGAGCTCTTCGGTGTGCCGCTGTTCCCGGACTTCCCGACGATGCTGTACCGCAAGGACCTCGTCGAGGAGGCCGGCTACAGCCCCGAGTCCAACAACTGGGCGACCGAGCCGATGACCTGGCAGGAGTGGTCGAACATCGCCGCCGACGTCCAGGACAACGCCGGCCTGGACTACGGCTTCACAACCCAGTGGGACATCTACGTCGGCACCGCCTGCTGTACGTTCAACGAGGTCATGTCCTCGTTCGGCGGCGCGTACTTCGGCGGCCGCGACAACCTCTTCGGCCCGGTCGGCGAACGGCCGATCACGGTCAACGAGCCCGAGACGGTCAAGTCGCTGAACATGATGCGGAAGTTCGTCCACGACGAGGACTTCGGCGGCGAGTTCGACGGCTACGCCGGCGGCTTCACGCCGACGGACATCCTCGGCTGGATCGAGAACCCCTCGAAGGCGCCGTTCGAGAACGGCGACTCCGTGTTCCACCGCAACTGGCCCTACGCCATCGCCAGCGCGGGCAGCGAGGAGATCTTCGGGACGGACCTGGGCACCATGCCCATCCCGTACGCGGTCCCCGAGAGCGAGGCCGCACAGCCCGGCACCGGTGGGACGACCTCCGCCCTGGGTGGCTGGCACGTCGTCGGCAACCCCAACAGCCAGAGCAAGGAGGCCCTGACCGAGCTGTTCCGCGCCGTCACGCAGGACTCGTTCAACCTCGACCTGCTGCGGGTCTGGGGCTGGCTGCCGCCGAAGCCGGAGCTGTTCAACTCCGACGTGGCCCGCGAGCAGGAGCCGACGGGCCGCTACATGGACACGCTGCGTGTGGCCGGTGAGAACACGATGCCGCGCCCGACCACCTCCGTCTGGGGCAACCAGACCAGCAAGATTGCACAGCAGGCCAACCGTGCGGTCGCTCAGGAGACCTCCTCACAGGAGGCGATGGACGCACTGGCGTCCACCCTCGAAGAGACCGAGTCGGCGTAAGCCACGCATAGTTTTACAAACGAGCTTATTCATTCTTCACCCATGTTCATAACCCACATAGGAGGGGCAGCAGGCCATGAGCACTGATACAGCCGACACTGGCCGTGAGTCCCGCAGGTCGGGGTTTCTCATCGGGGCCGTCCGATGGATGGAAAACCTCAGCGACACGCAGTACGCGTACCTGTTGCTGACCCCGATATTCATCATCATGACGGTGGTGGCGCTGTACCCGTTGCTCCGGACCTTCGAACTGTCGCTGTACGCCGTCGGGACGGACCTGACCTCGCTGAACTTCGTCGGCTTCGACAACTACATCGAGGTGTTCACCGGCGAGAAGGACCGGTTCCTCCCGGGGAGTAACACCTTCCTGCCGACCAGTCTCGGCCTGGGTCCCCTCGTCAACAGCGCGCTCGCGGTGACCATCATCTTCGCCGTCGTCAGCGTCCTCTTCGAGACCATCATCGGTCTCGGGCAGGCGCTGGTGCTGGACCAGGACTTCTACGGCCGGCGCTGGGTCCGTGCGGCCATCATCATCCCGTGGGCGGTGCCGGTGGTCATCCAGGGCATCATCTTCTACCTGATGTTCAACTCGAACGTCGGGTTCGCGACGCCGCCCCTGGCGGACCTGGGGCTGCTCGCGGCGACGAACACGCTCAACGACCCGCCCAGCGCGCTGTTCATCATCCTGGTGGCCGACATCTGGAAGACGTCGGCGTTCATGGCGCTGCTGATACTGGCCGGCCTCCAGAGCATCGACCGCGGCCTCTACGACGTGGCGAAGGTCGCCGGTGCCTCGAAGTGGCAGCAGTTCAAGATGATCACCTTCCCGCTCATCCTCCCGACCATCGGGGTCGCGGTGCTGTTCCGCATGGTCGGTGCGATGCGGGTGTACGGTATCATCGACACCGTCTCGAGTTGTGCCGTCGTCCCGTCACTGTCGTGTATGGTCGTAGCGACGTTCAACACGCGTGCCGGGACCTCGGCGGCGATAGCGTTCATCACCGCGGCCATCATCGGCCTCGTGGTGATGGTCATCATCCTGTGGCAAGGGGAGGACGCGATCTAAGATGGCGACAACCAACCAGTCCGACGACGTCGAAGGTGGACCGCTCGAGCGATGGACCAAGAGCGCCATCCAGAACCCGGGGAAAGTGTACCGGGCGCTGTTCTACGCGGCGATGAGCTTCTTCATCGTCACGACGCTGTTCCCGTTCTACTGGCTGCTCGTGCTGGCGGTGACGCCGCGCCAGAACCTGCTGGCCGGGAGCTTCCTCCCGACCATCGACCTGTTCGGCGCGCCGTTGACCTTCCCGCTGCCGGTGCCGAACAAGGGCATCAATCCGGAGGCGTTCATCACTATCTTCGAGCAGATTCCGTTCCACCTGTTCGTGTTGAACAGCTTCGCGCTGGCGATCACGACCACCATCATCGTGCTGGTCGTCGCCAGCCTCGCGGGCTACGTCTTCGGTCGGCTGGAATTCCCCGGGCGGGCGCTGCTGATGCTCGGTATCCTCGCCATCAGCTACTTCCCACCGGCGGCGTTCCTCATCCCGCTGTTCGAGGCCTTCGCGGGCAACGAACCGATACTGATACCGTTCACGCAGATCCCGCTGTTCACCGCCCCGCGGCTGCTGAACACACCGGGGTCGATGGTGATACCGTTCAGCGGGCTGTTCCTCCCGCTGGCGGTGTTCATCCTGACGACGTTCTACGCCCAGATTCCCGACGGGCTGGAGGACGCCGCTCGGGTCGAGGGGACCACGCGGCTGGGCGCGCTGTTCCGGGTCATCATGCCGCTCTCGGCGCCCGGCGTGGCGACGGCCGCCGTGCTGACCTTCATCTCGGTGTACAACGAGTACTTCTTCAGCTCCATCATGGCGCTGTCGCCGTCTGCCGAGAACTGGTCGCCACTCGTCGGCGGTATCCTCAGCTACCAGACCCAGTACACCACGCAGTTCAACCTCATGGCGGCGGCGAGCATCGTCGGGGTCCTCCCGGTGGTCATCCTCGTCGTCGTCGCCCAGGAACGCATCGTCAGCGGACTGACCTCAGGCGCACTCAAGGAGTAACCAATGGCACGACTCAGACTCGAACACGTGACGAAACGCTACGACGACCAGGGTGAGACTGTCACCGCGGTCGACGACATGAACCTCGACATCGACCACGGGGAGTTCATCTGCTTCGTCGGTCCCTCCGGCTGTGGGAAGTCGACGACGATGGAGACCATCGCCGGCCTCACCATCCCCAGCGAGGGCGAGGTGTACATCGGCGACCGAGAGGTGACGAACCTCCCGCCGAAGGACCGGGGCATCGCGATGGTGTTCCAGAACATCGCGCTGTTCCCTCACATGGACGTCTACGACAACATCTCCTTCGGCCTGCGTCTGCGGGACTACCCGCAGGACGAGATCGACCGTCGGGTCGAGCGGGCCGCGGAGATCGTCCAGCTCGAAGGGATGCTCGACCGGATGCCCGACGAGATGTCCGGTGGCCAGCGCCAGCGCGTCGCCATCGCCCGCGCAATCGTCCGTGAACCGGACGTGTTCCTGATGGACGAGCCGCTGGCGAACCTCGACGCCAAGCTGAAGGTCCACATGCGGACGGAGCTCCAGCGCCTCCACAAGGAACTGGACACGACCATCATCTACGTCACGCACGACCAGGAGGAGGCGATGACCCTCTCGGACCGCATCGCCGTCCTCAACAGCGGGTCGCTCCAGCAGATCGCCCCGCCCCTGAAGTGCTACAACGAGCCCGACAACCTCTTCGTCGCGGGGTTCATCGGGTCGCCGTCGATGAACTTCGTCGCCGGCTCGGTCACGGACGACGCCATCGAGACGCCGAACTTCTCGCTGGCGTTCGACCCCGCCACCGTCGAGGGCATCGGCGCCGGCGACGAGGTGACCATCGGTATCCGGCCGGAGGACATCTACCCCAGCGAGGAACGCACGGAGGTGCGGGACCCCTCCGCGCTCATCGACGCCCGGGTAGACATCCTCGAACCGATGGGCGACGAGATATTCGCCTACATGCTGCTCGACGAGGGCGAGACCTCGATGGACCAGGAGCGGACGACGAACAACCAGCTCCTGATGAGCATCGAACCGGACTCAGAGATACAGGAGGAAGAGGAGATTCAGGTGGCGATCGACCGGCGGAACGTCCACCTGTTCGACACCGACACCGGCGAGGCGCTGGTCCACAAGCTCGAGCCGATGGCCGCCGCCGGCGGGCCCGCCGGCAGCGAGGCGGAGAGCGACGACTGAGACGATGAGTGGCCACCTCGTCGCGACGGTGTACTGGGGCGGTCTGTTAGTGCTGTTCTTCTTCTGGGCCTACGGCATCGGGTCGTTCATCCTGGACCTGAAGAACAAGATCATCCCCGGGCTCGTCCAGTACCGACGCAACCGCCGGGCCGAGAAGGCCAAGCAGGAACGCGAAGAGGAGCGCGAAGAGCGCGAGAAGCAGCTGTACTGACCCGGGACCCTTTTCTCGTCTCGTCCGCTGTCATCCACCAGTGACAGCAGACACATGACCGACCTCTCGACAGTCCGACTCGGTTTCGTCGGCCTCGGTAACATCGCGCACTTGCACTGTGACCGGCTCCAGCAGGCCGGTCTCGCCGACATCGTCACCGCGGGGATGGACGTCGACCCGGACGCCCGACAGTCCTTCGCGGCGGCGTACGACGCGACGGTGTACGAGGACCCCACGGAGCTGTACGCGAACGTCGACGCCGTGCTCGTGACCACGCCGAACAAGTACCACGAGGAGTACGTCGTCGGCGCACTGGAAGCCGGACTCGACGTGTTCGTCGAGAAACCGCTCGCACACTCGCTCGCGAGTGCCGAACGCATCGCCGCGGCCGCCGCCGAGGCACCGGGGTTCTGCATGGTCGGGCTCCACAATCGATTCGAGAACGCCGTCCAGGCGCTGGTGGGCTACCGCGACGACGGGACGCTGGGCGAGGTCACACACGTCGAGGCCGACTACATCCGCCGCCGCGGCGTCCCCGGACGGGGGTCGTGGTTCACCCAGCAGCCGATCGCCGGCGGCGGGTCGCTCATCGACATCGGCGCACACGCCATCGACCTCTCGCTGTACCTCCTCGGCTACCCCGACGTGGTCGAGGTCTCGGGCGAGACGCGGGCCCAGTTCGGGACCGAGGACGATTACGCGTACGTGCGGATGTGGGGCGAGGACCAGGGCGCGGACGAGTTCAGCGTCGACGACTCAGCCAGCGCGTTCGTGCGCTGTGCGGACGGGTCGACGGTCACGCTCGAGGTGGCGTGGGCGACCAACCGACCGGACAGCCAGCAGTACTACGTCCGCGGCGACGAGGCCGGCGCGGGGTTGGACCTCGCGGACGGGTCGCTCGAACTGTACGAGACGGCGTCGACCGGCGTGATGCACCACCGGACGAGCGAGATAGAGACCCGCGACGACGAGCCCCACGCGCTCGAACAGCAGCGGTTCGTCGAGGCAGTCGCGGCCGGCGAGCCACCGGAGACGAACACGGTCGAACAGGCGCTGACCGTCCAGCGAGTGATGGACGCCATCTACCGGTCCAGCGAGCAGGGGCGTGCGGTATCGCTCGACTAGTGGCCGTATAACGGTGAAGAAAGACTTAATCCCGAGTACTCTCACAGTCCGATAGGTTATGCAAGCGATTGGTGTGACACGGGACGGAGACGAACCTGAGTTGCTTGAGATAGAGCGGCCGGAACCGGCCGACGGGGAGGCCCTGGTCAGGACCCTTCGCGTGGGCGTCGACGGCACGGACCACGAGGTCATCGCCGGGGCACATGGTGGGTACCCCGAGGGCGAGGACTACATGATCCTGGGTCACGAGGCGGTTGGTGTCGTCGAGGACCCGAACGGGACCGGACTGGAGGAGGGGCAGGTCGTCGTCCCGACCGTCCGTCGGAAACCCGACGGCGAGACCAACGAGTACTTCCGCCGCGGCGAGCCGGACATGGCTCCCGAGGGTGAGTACTTCGAGCGCGGTATCGTCGGCGCACACGGCTACATGGCGGAGTACTTCACCTCGCCGGCTGACTTTCTCGTCCCTCTCTCTGCGGACCTCGCCGAGTACGGCCTCTTCGTCGAACCGATCTCCATCACCGAGAAGGCGAACGAACACG
Source organism: Haloarcula sp. MBLA0163 (assembly GCF_055632435.1). NCBI lineage: Archaea > Methanobacteriati > Methanobacteriota > Halobacteria > Halobacteriales > Haloarculaceae > Haloarcula > Haloarcula sp. MBLA0163. The sequence continues at coordinate 1,483,359 of NZ_CM145745.1, read as the reverse complement.
CCTTCGCGACCCGCGAACCGTTCGAGTGGCGGCCCGAGACGGCCTGTGTGCTGGGGAACGGATCGCTCGGCCTGTTGACGCTGTGGATGCTCGGCCAGCAGTTCGACCGGACCTACTGCGTCGGCCGACGTGACCGACCGGACCCGACCGTCGACATCATCGACGAGCTCGGTGCGACGTACGTCGACTCCCGGCAGACGTCCGTCGACGAGATCCCGGAGGCCCACGAGTCGATCGACTACATGTACGAGGCCACCGGGTTCGCACCACACGTCGTCGAGACGGTCCACGCCCTCGCGGCGAACGGTGTCGGTGCCCTGCTGGGCATCCCCGAACCGTGGGACTTCGAGGTGGACGGCGGGTCGCTGCACAACGAACTCGTCCTCCACAACAAGTGCCTCGTCGGGACCGTCAACTCCCACGTCAGGCACTTCGAGTACGCCATCGACACGCTGGAGGACATGCCCGAGTGGTTGCTGGACAGCCTCATCACGACCGTCGCCGACCCGGAGAACGTCGCACCGGCGTTCGTCGACGACGACGAGCAGATCAAGGCGGTCGTCGAGTTCGACACGCTCTGAACCGGGACTCCCCGCGCGGCCGAGTTTTCACTTGCGATATCATGGTAGGACGGTTCAAATTTCACCTACGGAAGCACGTGAAACAATACCAAAATAGTTTACATATCCGGGCAGACCGAATTATTCATCCGAATCCGAATTAACTCATAATCGACAGACTGCGGCGTGTCAAACGGTGCTTGCCCGTTGGTAAAATGGGCGCTGTTGTCATACAGAAGTATTAAGTGCGAATCCTCAATAAGGAATGATGAGGTATTGGTGCAACCATGACTGACGACAACTCTGACAAACGGCTGACAAGGCGTAACGCTCTCCGGATCGCTGGTGCGGCAGGTGCCGCATCGCTCGCTGGCTGTGGTGGCGACGGCGGCAGCGGCGGCGACGGCGGTAGCAGCGACGGCAGCAGCGGCGACGGCGATAGCAGCGACGGTGGCAGCAGCACGGCCACGGAGACCAACACCCTCGAGGTCGCCCACTGGTGGGGCGAGGGTGACGGGAACGCGGCCATCAACGCGCTGTTCGAGGGCTTCAAGGAGGCCTACCCGAACGTCGCGACAGACGACAACCTCGTCGCCGGTGGCGCGGGGAGCAACCTGCAGACCAACATCCGGACGCGCGTCCAGAACGGCAGCCACCCGAGCACGTGGCAGCAGTGGCCCGGCAAGGCGCTCATCCCGTTCACCGACGCGAACCTCCTCGAGGACATCGAGGAGTCCGTCTGGAGCCAGAACAGCATGAAGGACGCCTACCTCGGCGGCGTCAAGGAGGCGGCACAGCCGGCCGGTAACTACGTCACCGTCCCGCTGAACATCCACCGCATCAACAACCTGTTCTACAACGTCAGCGTCATCGAGGACGCCGGCGTGGACCCGTCCTCGCTCGAGACGCCCTCGGACGTGACGGACGCGCTCAAGGCGGTCTCGGACGCCGGCTACACGGGCATGGCCCACCAGACCGGCTCCGCGTGGTCGACGGTCCAGATGTTCGCGACCATCTTCCTCGGCCTCACCGACGCCGACACCTACAACGCGACGTGGGTGGAAGGCAACATCGAGGCCAACCGCGACGCCATCGCGAACGCCCTCGACATCGTCCGGGAGTACAGCGAGTACTACCCGAGCGACGCCGGGTCCATCTCCTGGACCGAGGCCAACTCGGGCGTCATCAACGGCGAGACCGGTTTCATCCACCAGGGTGACTGGGCGGCCGGCACCTACGTCGGCACGGACGGCTTCGAGTACGGCGAGGACTGGGACCACATCACCTTCCCCGGCACCGAGGGGAACTACATGCTGAACATGGACTCGTTCCCGTACCCGACGGCCAACCCGTCGCCGGACGCGACGACGAAGTGGTGCCGTTACTGTGGGACCACGGAGGGGCAGGAGCTGTTCAACCCCAAGAAGGGGTCCATCCCGCCGCGCACGGACGCGAACACGGAGCCGTTCAACGCGTTCTCGCAGGACCAGATCGAGGACTTCGGCAACTCCGACGCCCAGCCCCCGTCCCTCCAGCACGGACTGGCCGTCAAGCCGTCGGTCAAGTCCGGTGTCGGGTCCGCCATCAGCGCGCTCATCACCGGCTCCTCGAACGACGAGGTCATCAGCCAGATGGTCGACGCCTACAGCAACCTGTAGGGCCGTCTCGAACCGCGATTCTTTCGGCGTAGCCCCCCGTAGCGACAGGTATATACGTCATCCTGTGGGGGGTTCAGACGGCACCGTGCTGGGAGCGCCCAGCCAGCATCGAAAGATTACAAACAGCAGTAACTCAATTGGGAAGTGAGCGATGGCAGGTCTGACACTCGACAACGTAACGAAGATATTCGACGACGACGGTGAGGAGATCGTCGCCGTCGACGATGTCTCGATAGATATCGACGACGGCGAGTTCCTGGTACTGGTGGGCCCGTCCGGCTGTGGGAAGTCCACGACGCTCCGGATGATCGCGGGTCTCGAACAGATATCGGAGGGCGAAATCCGGCTCGGCGAGTCGGTGATGAACGACGTCCCGCCGACCAAACGGAACGTGGCGATGGTGTTCCAGTCCTACGCCCTCTACCCGCACATGACCGTGCGGGAGAACATGGCCTTCGGCCTGGAGGAGTCGACGGACATGCCCGACGACGAGATAGACGTGCGGGTCGAAGAGGCCGCGGAACTGTTGGGCATCCCCGAGCTCCTCGAACGGCCGCCGAGCGACCTCTCCGGTGGCCAGCAACAGCGCGTCGCTCTGGGCCGCGCCATCGTCCGTGACCCCGAGGTGTTCCTGATGGACGAGCCGCTGGCGAACCTCGACGCCAAACTCCGGGCGGAGATGCGCACCGAACTCCAGCAACTGCAGGAGGACCTCGGCGTGACGACTGTGTACGTCACCCACAACCAGGTCGAGGCGATGACGATGTCCGACCGGGTGGCGATCCTCAACGACGGCGTCCTCCAGCAGTGCGCGACGCCGCTGGAGTGTTACCACCAGCCGAACAACCTGTTCGTCGGTGGCTTCATCGGTGAGCCGTCGATGAACTTCTTCGAGGTGGACCGGCAGGGCTCGACGCTGGTGGCCGACGAGTTCGAGTACGAACTGTCCGAGGCGACCCTCTCGTCTCTCGGTGGGGAGACGGAGCTCGTCCTCGGCATCCGACCGGAGGACGTGACGCTGAAGTCCGCCGTCGACTCGACCCACGACTACCGTGCCGTGGTCGACGTCGTCGAACCGATGGGCGACGAGAACGTCGTCCACCTCGTCTTCGAGGGGAGTGACGTCGAGGAGGACAACCTCTTCACCGCCGTGCTGGACGGGATGAAGAGCGTCGACTCGAAGCAGACCCTCGTCGTGGAGTTCCCCGAGGAGGCCATCCACCTCTTCGACCGGCACTCCGGCGAGGCGCTCCGCAACCGTGAACTCGACGCCGCCGAATCGCCGCCCGTACGGTAGCGCGGCGATAGCCGAACTTCTTTGTAGCCGAGCGGAGAACGCCGTCGTATGTCCAGTGACGACCTGGAGGCGTCACTCGAGCAGGTCATTGCACGCTTCAATCTCGGCGAGTACGAGATCGCTGCGTATCTGGCCGTCCTCCAACACGGCGAACTGACAGCCTCTGAGATATCCGAGAACACCGATATCCCGCAACCCCGAGTGTACGACACCGTCCGGAGTCTGAGCGACGTCGGCCTCGTCGAACTGAAGGAGTCCCGACCGATGAAGGTCCTCGCCATCGACCCCCGGGAGGCGTTCGGCGACATCCAGGACTCGCTGGACGACCTCGTCGACGACCTCTCGACGCGCTACACCGCGCCGGCCCGCGAACCCGAGGCCGTCTCGCTCGTGAAGTCACGGCCGACCATCCTGCGGTATCTGGACGACATCATCGAGACGGCGGAGTACGAGCTGACGCTCTCGCTGACGCCGTCCCTGCTGGACCGGTTCGAGTCACAGCTGGCCGAGCGACGCGATTCCGGCATCGCCATCGAGATCCTCCTCTCGCCGTCCTCGGAGGCACCGGACCCCGAGGAGTTCGACTACCACTCCGTAGCGACGACGGTCAAGGGACGGCGCGGTATCACGACGCCGGTGGTCGCCGTCGCCGACGGGAACTACTCGATGTACGCGACCCGGGAGTCCATCCGCGGCGATACCGACCGCTACGGCGTCATCTTCAACCGCTCGGAACTTGGCTTCCTCGTCTCCGGGTTCCTCAACACCGTGCTCTGGACCACTGCAGAGGTCATCGCCTCGGACGGCATGGAGCTCCCATTCCCGCGTCGGTACGGGACGATACGGCGGTGCATCTCCGACCTGACGGCGCTCGACGGCGAGTTCTACGCGACCATCGAGGGCCGGGACGTCATGACGGGCGACCACTGGGTCGCACAGGGGAAGGTAGCGGAGGCCTCCTTCGGCCCCAACCGGGAGATAGCGACGCTGGTCGTCGAGACAGCGGACGGTCCGGTCGACGTGGGCGGACAGGTGGCGGCCTACGAGGACATCGAGGCCTACGAGATACAGGTCGGCCGGGACGAGCCACCGACTGCCTGACGGACCGAAGGACAATGAGTGCGTGGGCGGGTGCCCACGTCGGGTCGGCGCGGCGACCCGCTGGTCGCCGCGTGTCGGGTGGGTAGATGCCGTGTGGGGGCGGCATCGTCAGCGGGGGACGCTGTTTCGGGCAGACAGCATGTGTCCTGCTCGACAGAACGACAAAAAGGTGCGAGTATCTCCGAGCGGAACTCTCCACGGAGCGGCCGTCGACCCACGCGGCGCGGAACGCTCCGGTGACAATGGAAACCGATATGTGGGTTCGATTTCACTACTGGCTCGTAGGAATAATGGCGACTGACTCGCTCGTTCGGTACGTCGGGTCGTCCACGGTCCGGTCCGACGTCGTCGACGCGCTCTGTGAACGGCCGCGACCGACGGACGCACTGCTGGCCGCGCTGGACGCGAGCGAGTCGGCGGTCTACGAGGCGCTGTCGAACCTCGAGACCAGAGGGGTGGTGACGGAGACGCCGGACGGGTGGCGGCTGACGGGGGCCGGGCGTCTCGTCGGCGACACGCTGGAACGACAGCGGGCGACGGACAGGCTCATCGCGGCCAACGAGACGTACTGGGAGCGCCACGACACCAGCGTCCTGCCGCAGTCCCTCCGGTGTCGACTTCCCGAACTCCGGCCCTACGAGGTGAAAGAGCGCACCGAACACGACCTCAGGGGCCTCGTCCCGTGGGTCGTCTCGAAGGTCGAGGCCGTCGAGAGCTGCGAGATAGTGTCGCCGATGTACCACCGGGAGTATCAGGAGGTGATGCCGGACAACGCCGACTCGCGCCTCGTCGTCGGGCGGCGGGTCGTCGACGACGTGTTGCCCGAGCTGGAGGAGGGGCCGTACTCGCGGAGCTACGAGGAAACGCCCGTCCGCGTCTCGTCGGTGCCGTTCGCGCTCGGCGTCTGCGAGGAGTGGGTCATCCTCACGCTGCCGGACCACGACGGCGACTGGCCGGACGCGAAGGTGTTCTCGACGGCTGACACGGCCGTCCAGTGGGGTCGGGAGCTGTTCGACGTCGTCTGGGACGACGGGACGCCGATGGAGACCTACCTGTCGGCCGAGTAGATTTTGGCGAACCTAAAAGTTCAAGAGGCGGCAGCAGAGAGTGGTCTGTAATGAGTACACAGCGACAGGCGGCGGAGCGCACGTCGGAGTACACGTTCGACGACCTGGCGGTCGTGATGGGCACGTACAACGAGGCCGAAGCCATCGGGACGGTCCTCTCGGACATCGACGAGGTGACCGACGGCCGCGCGGAGGTCGTCTGCGTCGACGGGTCGAGCGACCGCACGCCGGAGATAGCCCGCGACCACGGTGCGACCGTCGTCGAACAGGAGCCCCAGGGGTACGGCGTCGCCGTCCGCGAGGCCGTGCTGACCCCCGACCGCCCCGTCGTGGTCACGACGGACTGCGACGACACCTACCCGATGGAGCGGCTCCCCGACTTCCTCGCCGAGATAAACGACGGGGCGGACGTCGTGAGCGGCGACCGGCTCTACTACGGCGCGGAGACGATGCCCGATATGAACAAGCTCGGAAACGAGCTGTTCGCGCTGCTGGCGAGCGTCCTCATGGGCAAACGCGTCCACGACACGACAACGGGGATGCGAGCCTACCGGCGCGAAGTCGTCCAGAAGATTCAGTGGACCGAGAACACCGGCCTGTCGGCGGAACTGCTGATGCGGCCGCTGATGCGTGGCTACGACGTGCGCGAGCGCCCCATCGAGTACGACGAGCGCAAGGGCGAGACGAAACTCGACCCGTTCTCGGGCGGCCTCGAGATAGCGGGCTCAATCGTCCGTGTCGCCCTCGAAGAACGGTTCCGGTGAGCTACTCCGGTGGTCGGCGGTAGCTTCCCGTTCCGCCGGGGTGGCCCTGTGGGTTCTCGATACCGACGAGTCGTCCCCCGGTCGGCGAACTGTACAGCGCGAACAGCAGGTCGTTGACGAGGTAGTACCGGACCCGCTGTCGCGGGTCGCCGTCGGGGTCCGGGGCCGCTATCCGGACTCCCATCGCGCCGAGCGTCTCCGCCTGCGTGGTCGCGTCGAGAGAGACGAAGTCGCTGCCCTCCCACTCGTCGGCGTACTCGTCGAGCGCGGCGACGGCGTCGGCCATCGCCTCGCCGCGGGCCGCGTCGTCGTCGAGTCGCCCCGCGAGGTAGGCGTCGACGAACGACTCTACCCCGTCGACCTCGCTCGGATAGACGAGCGACGCCACGGCGCGGAACGTTCGCCGCTCGTGGTCACCGAAGTCGGTCCCGTCGTCGGACTCGTCGCCCAACGACAGCGCGGCGACACCGCCGCCCACGGTGATGCCGGCCGCTCCGAGGGCCTTCAGTGCGTCCCGTCTCGTCAGTTCGTACCCGCTCATGCTGTCGCCTCCACAGTGACGTTCATCTCGATGCCGTACCGGTGACTGCCGGGGACGTAGGCCGCCTCTCCCCCACACCGTCGTTCGGACCAGCACACCTCGAGTCGGGGGGTGAGCGCCTGCACCGGACCCGAGCGCTGGTCGACCGGGAGCTCCACCCGGTACTTGAATCCCGACCCGGTGCCGTAGTCGACGAAGGCGACCAGCGTCACCGTCCCACGGTCCGGCGTGGGCACCGCGACGGTGCCGTTCACTCCCGTCCCGCGAAGACGGGTGCTGTCGGCGTCGGTCACCAGCCTGAGGGCGAGCGGGTCCGTCCCGCTGATGGTGGTGTAGGCGTTCTCTGCCCCGTTGGTGAGCCGGATAGAGGTGAGTACCGCCTGGTCCGGGACCGTGGCGTCGACTGTCGTGGTCACCGTCTCCCCCTCGGCGTGCCGGACGCGCTGTACGGTCGGTTCGACCGCCCGACCGAGGTAGGGAGTCCACTGCCCCCGGTACCCGTATCGGTAGTAGCGCCGGTCGGGATAGGCCTCGACGACGGCGAACTGCCGGTCCTGCATGGCGTAGACGGTGTCGCCGTCGAACCCAGGGTCGTTCCGCAGCGGCTGGAACGGGTGGTTCAGCCAGTCGCCGTACGGCGTCGGCAGGAACACGACGCCGTCGGAGAGGTCCCGCTCTTCGAAGGGGGCGTAGGCCTGTTCGTACTGCTGGGTGACGGTGAAGTTGTCCTCGACCGGTTCGGCGGCGGCGACGACCGTCGCACCGCCGCCGACCGCCGCACCACAGACGAGCGCGAGCGCGAGGAGTGCGGGCCGGACGCGCTCGGGAGCGACGCGCCGCTCGACCGTCGCTCGCAGGCGGTCGGCCGTCCAGAGGACGCCCACGGCGGCGAAGGCAGTGGCCGGGACGAGCAGGTCGACGTGGTAGTACGGGCCGAGGAACCGGACGAGGCCGTCCGTGGGGTCCGAGAGTGAGCCCAACATGTTGACGGTCCCCCAGAAGTAGAGGTTCCCCAGCGGGACCGTCAGGAAGACGCCGCCGAGCGCCAGCTGCCGGGCGTCGAACCCGCGTCTCCGGACGGTGACGAGACCGACCGCGGCGGCCAACGTCCCGAGCGGGCCCGCGACCAGCCACCGCGTCGCGAACTTCCAGAGCAGTTCGGTGTTGGCCGCGAGCGAGAGCGCCGGCGTGAAATCCCGGGAGTAGCCCAGAATCGACCGTTCGCCGAAGCCGAGGCCGTCGTTCGGTGCGAACGCCTGGTAGGGGAACACGAGCGGGTCGCCCGTGGTGAGGACGTTGTAGGCCACCGCCAGGAGGACGCCGCCGAGGCCGAAGGTCGCGGTGAGGCCGACTCGTTCGACCACGGCACGCTCCAGCGTCCGGAGCGACCAGAGCGCGTGGAGGACGAACGGGGTCGCGAACAGCACCGCGGTGTACGGCCGGGTGAAGAACGCGAGGCCGACGCAGACACCGGCGATGGCCCCCGTCCGACGGCTCCCGGTCCGGTCGGCGTGGAGGTAGCTGGCGGCGAACGCGAGGTTCCAGAACGTCGCCGGCACGTAGGAGAGAAACACCGAGGCGTCGACGAGGAACAGCGGCGACGCCAGCATGAGCGCGCTGGCCACGACGCCGGTCCGGCGGTCGAACGCCTCGCGGACGGTGTGGTACGTTCCCGCGAGGACGCCCGTCGCCACCAGCCCGAGGGCGACGCGGTACCCACCGAGCAGTTCCCCGAGCGCGAACATCGCCGCCGGGACCGGCGTGTACTTCGAGTAGAGGCCGCGCTCGCTCTCGACGAAGAACCACGGGCGGAAGACGCCGTCGACGGGGGGCTGGAGGAACAGCTGCCCCTCCAGCAACATCGCGGCCTGCTGGAGATAGACGGCCTCGTCGTGGTTGCTCGTGTGGTACGGGAAGACGACGTGCGAGAGGGCGAAGACGGCGAGCCCGCCCAGGACGGCGACGACCGCGGCCTGCACCTCCGGTCGCCGCAGCCGCTTCATTCAGCGGGGTACCAGGCCAGTTCGTGGTCGGCGGCGAGGTCGACTTCGACTGGCTGGCCGGCCTCGAACGTTTCGACGTGGTTGTGCATACAGTGGACGACGTCGCCGCTGTGGAGTTCGACCCGGTAGATGAACGAGGGGCCGTTGTACTGTCTGTGGACGACGTAGCCGTCGGCCTTCGGCTCGCTGGTCGGAACCGCCTGGAGGTCGTCCGGGCGGACGAGGACGTCAATCATCGCGCCGTCGTAGGCCTCTATCGGGCCGTTGAGCAGTTCGAGGTCGAACGAGCCGAGTCCGGTCTCCAACTGCTCGTCTGTCACGCGCGCGGAGAGGAAGCTCGCCTGTCCGAGGAAGCTGGCGACGAAGCGGCTCTCGGGGTTCTCGAACACCTTCGCCGGGTCGCCGACCTGTGCGATGTTGCCGTCGTTCATGATGGCCACGCGGTCGCTGATAGACAGCGCCTCCTCCTGGTCGTGGGTCACCGAGATGGCGGTGACACCCGCCCGCTTCAGGATCTTGCGGACCTCCTCGCGCATCTCGACGCGGAGGCGGACGTCGAGGTTCGAGAACGGCTCGTCGAGCAGGAGGACGTCCGGTTCCGGCGCCAGCGAGCGCGCGAGCGCGACCCGCTGTTGCTGCCCGCCGGATAGCTGGCTGGGCATCTTGTCGTGGTGGGCCTCCAGGTCGACGAGGTCGAGGAGTTCGTCGACCCGTCGCTCCGTGTCGACCTCGTCCATCTCCGTCAGGCCGAAGGCGATGTTCTCGGCGACCGAGAGGTGCGGGAAGAGGGCGTAGTCCTGGAAGACGATGCCGACGTCGCGCTCCTCCGGTTTCCGGAACGCGCCGTCGGCGTCGCCGGTCACCGTCTCGTCGGCGATGGTGATGGTGCCGTTCGTCGGTTCTTCCAGTCCGGCGATCATCCGCAGGGTGGTCGTCTTCCCGCACCCCGACGGTCCGAGCAGGGTCAGCAGTTCGCCGTCTTTGACGTCCAGCGAGAGGTTCTCGACGGCCATCTCTTGCCCGTAGTCCTTGCTCACGCCCTCCATCCGGAGGACAGTCTGTTCGGGGTCCGATACCGCCGTTTCGACCGTTTCGAACTCCGAGAGCCGTTGTTTCGATTTTTCCTTTGCCATGTTATCTCCGCTCCTGTCTGAGTATGACGAGCATCGAGAGTCCCGAGACGGCGACCAGAATCAGCGCCGGCACGGCGGACTGGCCGTAGTACCCGGCGTCCTGGACGAGCCAGATGTACGTTACAATGGTCTCGAAGCCCGTCGGTCGTAACATCAGCGTTGCCGGCAATTCCTTCATCGTCGTCAGGAAGACCAGCGCCGCCCCCGCCGCCAACCCCGGCGCGACGAGCGGCAGGACGACCTGCCGGAACGCGGACAGCGGGCTGTAGCCGAGCGACCGCGCGGCCTCGATGTAGCCCGGGTCGACCTGCAGAATCGACGACTCCGTCGTCCCGATCGCCTGCGGGAGGAAGCGGACCACGTAGGCGAACACCAGTATCACGACGCTCTGGTAGAGGAACGGGACGAACCGGAGGCCGAGGTAGACGAGGGCGAGCCCCAGCACGACGCCCGGCACCGCGTAGCCGACGTAGCTCGCCCGTTCGGGAATCGACGACAGCGGGCCCCGGCCGCGAGCGGCGAGATACGCGATCGGCAGTCCGGCGACGACGGACACCGTCGCCGCGGCGAGGGCGAGCGTCACCGTGTTGGTGACGTAGGACAGTTCGAAGACGAACCCGGCGGCGCCGTAGCCGGTCCCCGACCGGACGAGCCACATGAGGAGGATGGCGACAGGCAACACCAGACACAGGCTCGCGATGGCGAGACAGAACAGGACGGCGGGCACCTTCCAGTAGCCCAGCGCTATCTGTCCGGGTCGGCGCGCGCCGCTGCTCACGTAGGCGCCGTCACGTCCGGCGTTGATGCGGGACTCGACGGCGAGGATGGCGAGCGCGAACACGAGCAGCAGTATCGAGAGCACCGAGGCGTAGTCCAGTCGACGGGCCCCGAACTCGTTGTATATCATCCGGGTGAACACGTCGTACTGCATTATCGCGGGCGTGCCGAAGTCGGACAGCGTGTACAGCGCGACCAGAAGGGCGCCCGCGGCGATGCCCGGCATGATCTGCGGGAGCGTGACGCGGCGGAACGCCTCCCAGCGAGTGTGGTTCAGCGACCGGGCGGCCTCGACGACGGTGCCGTCGAACGAGAGCAGGGCCGCCCGGGTCGTGAGGAAGACGTAGGGGTACGTGAACAGCGTCAACACGAGCACCGCGCCGTGGAGCCCGTAGATGGTCGGAATCCGTTCGATGCCCAGCGGGGCGAGCTGTTTGGCGAGCACGCCGCGCGGACCGAACGCGGAGACGAACGCGAACGCGCCGATGTAGCTCGGCACGACGAGCGGCAGGGCGGCGGTGATGGTCCAGAACCGCTTGAACGGGAGGTCGGTCTGTGCGGTCAGAATCGCCAGCGGCACGCCGATCGTCACCGACGCGGTGGTCACGCCGGCGACGAGCGTGACGGTGTTCAGCGTGACCGAGACCGTCGTCTCGCTGGTGACGAGCTGGACCGCCCTGGCCGGCTGAATCTCGGCCGCTCGCAGGAGCACCCACGCGAGCGGCGAGACGAGCAGGCCGGCGAGGCCGAGCGCGACCACGACGAGCCCGACGGAGACGGGCGACTGGCTCTCCGTGCCCGCCGCCCGTTCCCGAATCCGCTCGTACTGGTCGCGTGCGCCCATGTTACAGTACGCCGGCCTCTCGGAGCAGGTCCACGGTGCCGCCGATGTCGGCGAGTTCGCTCAGGTCGATGTCCGGCGGGTTCAGTTCGTCGACACGCGGGAGGTCACCGACCGGTTCGACGCCGGGGATCATCGGGTAGGCGAAGGTCCGCGTGGCGAAGAACTCCTGTGCCTCCGAGGAGAGAACGTGTCTGACGAAGTTCTGTGCGAGTTCGGTGTTGTCCGTGCCGTCGATTATCTCGACGCCCGAGACGTTGACGAGCGCCCCGGCGTCGCCCTGCGTGAACGCCAGCGACAGCGGAGCGTTCTCGCGGGCCGCGCGGACCCGCAGCGAGTAGTAGTGGTTCGCGAAGCCAGCGCGGAGCTCGCCGTCGGCGACGGCGTTCGAGACGCGGAACTCGTCGGGGTACTCGGAGACGCCGTGGTCCTGCATCGCCTCCAGCCACGACTTGGTCTCCGCGTCGCCCCGGATGAGCCGCATCGCGGTGACGAACGACTGGAACGCCCCGTAGGTGGGCGCCCACCCCATCGCGCCCTCGAGCGCCGACGTCTCGGGGAACGCCTGCACCGTATCGGGGATGTCGGACGCCGACAGCTGGTTCGTGTTGTACGGCACCGCACGGGCGCGGCCGGCGATGCCGACCCAGCGGCCCTGGCTGTCCTGGAAGCCCTCCGGCACCGCCGACAGTGCCTCGTCCGGGAGCGACGCCGTCGCCCCGGCGTTTGCGACGGCGCCGAGCGACCCGGCGTCGATGGACATGAACACGTCGGCGGGACTCGCGCCCGCCTCGGTCTCCTCGATGATGGTGTTGGCGAGGTCGCTCGACGACTCCAGCCGGTGGCTGGTCGTGAAGTTCTCGTACCGCTGTTCGAACAGGCGGACGAGGTCGAGATAGAGGCCGCCCTCGCCGCCGCCGAGGTACAGGGTCAGTTCACCGTCGAGGTCGGGCAGGTCCTCGATGGACGTGCCGCCGGGCGTGGACCGCTGTTGGACTAGCGGGCCCGAGCCCCGGAAGTCCGACAGCGTGACCGCCCCGCTGCCGCCGTTCTGGTCGCCACCCAGAGAGAGGTTGGAACACCCAGCGATCGCGGTGGCGGCCGACGCGCCACCGAGCGCGAGGAACCGCCGTCGCGACGTCTTCGCCGCGTCGTCGTGAGAGTCAGTCATCGTTAGTAGTATTGTTTTAGGTTTGCCTAAATGGTTTGTGTTTCAGTCGTCGGCTGCCGCAGGCACGCGCTCTGTCTCGCCCGTCGCCAGTTCGTCGAGGCAGTCGAGCCAGTCGAGCATGAACTCCCCACAGTAGTTGAGGAACGCCCCGTTCTCCCAGTCCTCGTAGTCGCCGTCCGCGAGGCGTTGGCCCATCGCCTCGAACACCTCGGCGTAGGAGTCGGCGTCGTCGCCCACGGCGTCTATCTCCTCGTAGACGTGTTCGTTGAGTTCGAGGCCGTGGACCTCGTTGGTGAGGTCGGAGAACGTCGACCGCGGCGCCTTGTTGTGCTCACAGAGCGGGTCGCCGTTGTATATCTGCTTGCCGAGGACGTCACAGGCGCGCTTGAGGAACAGGCCCGACCAGATGTCGTCGAAGCGGCCGACGTCCCACTCGTTGTCGTCCATCGGTAGCTGGTAGAACGCCGGGACGACCTCCCGGCGGAATGCGAGGTTCATCGAGCAGACGGTGAGGTAGTTCCCCTCTGCGGCGACGAAATCGCCGTCGAAGTCCGCCGCCTCGGTCCGGGTCTGGGCCTGCCCCTGCAGGTCGCCGTCCATCAGGATGCGGACGGCGTCGAGGTCGGGGACGTTCGTCCAGAGGCCCTGCGAGGCGACCACGTCGTCGACTTCGGTGGTCGTCGTCGACACCGACTCGTCCATTGCCGCGTAGGGGTACCCGCGGGGGTAGAGGCCGTGGTCGTCCTCGTTCTGGTAGAGGACGTTCACCCAGTCCTCGTCGGAACTGACGGTCTCTATCTCGCCCTCGAAGGCGAGGTTCTCCATGTGCGTACCGAAGAAGTCGACGTCGTCGTGCGGGAGCGTGTCGTCGTCGATGAACACGCCGTACTCGAAGTCGTTGGCCCAGAGGTACAGCAGTCCGAAGGAGGTCTGAGCGTGACTGGCCGCGGGAATCAGGTGGTCGTACTCCGCGACGTCCTGGTCCTCGAACCACGCCTCGCGTGCCTCCCCGTCGAAGACGGCGCCGGAGACGCCCTCCTCAGACAGCATCTCGGCCATGGCGTCGGTGTCACAGAAGTCCTCCGTGACGAGGACCACGAACAGTCTGTCCAGGTCGAACCCGTGGGCGCGGGCGTTCTCGAAGTACTGGCGCATGCACTCGTGGTTCCGTATCGTCGGCACCACGACACAGATGTCTTCGCTCATCGTGTTCCCCATTCTTTAGGGCGGCCTAAAGAGACTGTCGTTATCGCTCGGTGTCGACTGAACCCCGCTTAGACCCGATATGCTTCCCACGTGAGTCTGTAACCGCAGTATCACGATGGCAACGCCACCCAAGGTGATTATATTCACCCGACGGCGATTAAAGGCGTCTAAGGCGAACTATTATTTGGCTGTGCTCTGGCCTCCTAGTGAGAGATGAGTGCATCAAGCAACGGGGGTCAGGACGGAGACCCATGAACCTCGACAACCAGACCTGCGTGGTCACAGGGTCGTCACGCGGCATCGGACGCGGCATCGCGAAGGACCTCGGTCGAAACGGCGCGAACGTCGTGGTCAACTACCGTTCCTCCGAGGCGGAAGCGCGGGCCGTCGTCGAGAGCATCCGTGAGGAGGGCGGCGAGGCAATCGCCGCACAGGCCGACGTCGCGAAACCCGACGAGGTGACCGCCATGCGCGAGAAGGTGGCCGACGAGTTCGGTCCGGCGGACGTCCTCGTCAACAACGCGGGCATCACCATCGACAAGAAGTTCGAGAACATGACCCGCGAGGACTGGGACACGGTCGTCGACGTCAACCTCGGGGGCGTGTTCAACTGCACCGACGCGTTCTACGACGACATCAAGGGGGCCGAACACGGCCGTCTCATCAACATCTCCAGCGTCGTCGGCCAGCAGGGGAACATCGGGCAGGCGAACTACGCGACGACGAAGTCCGGGCTGTTCGGCTTCACGCGCACGCTCGCCCTCGAACTCGCGCACACGGGGTCGACGGCAAACTGCGTCGCACCGGGGTTCGTCAAGACGGACATGCTGGAGGAGGTCCCGGAGCGAGTCCAGGAGAAGATTCTCCGCGAGATTCCGCTGGACCGCTTCGCCACCGTGGAGGACATCGCGGGCATCGTTCGGTTCGTCGCCAGCGAGGAGTCCAGTTACATGACAGGACAGGTACTCGGCGTCAACGGCGGGATGGAGTGGTAACATGAGTCAACAGGAAGAACCAGACGAGGACGAGACGGCGTCAGACCCGGTCGAGGAACTGCGCGAGAAACGGCGGCAGGCCGAACTCGGCGGGGGCGAGGCTCGCATCGAGGCCCAGCACGAGAAGGGCAAGATGACCGCCCGCGAGCGCATCGACTTCCTCGTGGACGACGGGTCGTTCAACGAGGTCGACCCGTTCGTCGAACACCGCTCGACCAACTTCGGGATGGAGGAGAAGCGCTACGCCGGCGACGCCGTGGTCACGGGCTACGGCGAGGTGGACGGCCGGAAGGTGTTCCTCTTCGCCCACGACTTCACCGTGCTCGGCGGCTCCGTCGGCGAGGTCGTCGCTGACAAGATCTGCAAGGTGATGGACAAGGCCATCGAGAACGGCGTCCCCGTCATCGGGCTGAACGACTCCGGCGGTGCACGCATCCAGGAGGGCGTCGACTCGCTGGTCGGGTTCGCGAAGATATTCGAGCGCAACACGAAGGCGAGCGGCCTCATCCCACAGATTTCGGCCATCATGGGGCCGTGTGCCGGCGGTGCGACCTACTCGCCGGCGCTGACGGACTTCACGTTCATGGTGCAGGACACCAGTCACATGTTCATCACCGGCCCGGACGTCATCGAGACGGTCACCGGCGAACAGGTGTCCAAAGAGGAGCTCGGCGGGGCCAGCTCGCACTCCACGAAGTCCGGGGTCGCCCACTTCTCGTACCCCTCCGAGGAGGAGGCACTGGAGAACATCCGCCGCCTCCTCTCCTACCTCCCGCAGAACAACATGGAGGACCCACCCCGGGTCAAGCCGTGGGACGAACCGGACCGCGAGGTGCCCGAGGTCACCGACATCGTTCCCTCGGCACCGCGCAAGCCCTACGACATGAGCAAGGTCGTCGGGCGTATCGTCGACGAGGAGTCGTTCTTCGAGGTCCACGGCAACTGGGCGCGTAACGTCATCACCGGGTTCGCCAGGATGGACGGCCGGTCGGTCGGCGTCGTCGCGAACCAGCCGCGAGTGAGCGCCGGGACGCTGGACATCGACGCCGCCGAGAAGGGCGCGCGGTTCGTCCGGTTCTGTGACTCGTTCAACATCCCCATCCTCACCTTCGTGGACGTGCCCGGGTTCATGCCCGGCACCGACCAGGAGCACAACGGCATCATCCGCCGCGGCGCGAAACTCATCTACGCCTACGCCGAGGCGACGGTGCCGCTGCTCTCGGTGGTCGTCCGGAAGGCCTACGGGGGCGCCTACATCGTCATGTCCTCGAAGTTCCTCGGGAGCGACGTCAACTACGCGTGGCCGGGGTCAGAGATGGCCGTCCTCGGGCCGCGCGGGGCCGTCAACATCCTCTACCGCAAGGAGATAGCCAACGCGGACGACCCCGACGCGAAACGACAGGAGCTGATGGACGACTTCCGCGAGGAGTTCGCCCACCCATACGGCCCGGCCAAGCGCGGCTATCTGGACGACGTCATCGAACCGAAGGACACGCGAAAGCGCCTCATCGACGATCTGGACCTGCTCCAGCGCAAGCGCGAGGACACTCCGCCCAAAGACCACGGCAACATCCCGCTCTGATGTCCTCGCGCGAACCACACGAGGCGACCGAGGGCTCCGCCGACGAGGCGCCGGCGACGGTGACCGTCACCGTCGAGGACGGCGAACTCGCCGTCTCGATACCGGACGACGCGACGACCTCGCAGGCGGCCGCCATCACCGCCGCCGTCGGCGCACACCTCACAGACCGACAGCGTGCGGCCGCCGCGGCCGCCGCGAGCGAGCAACCGACCGAGCACGTCGACGCGTGGAAACTGGCCGGTCGGCTGGAGCGGTTCGGACGACGACGTCGCCCGGCGAACGTCGAACCGGGCGACGAGTGGAAGACGGCGGCGCGGGCGCGGTACTGACTACGCGAACTGTTCTAAGACTTCGAGGTCGCGAGCGGTCTTCATGAACTCCGCGAGGCGCCGTTCTTGGCCGCAGTCCTTGCACGAGAACGTCGTATCGGGGTCGGAGAGGTCGGCGACGTTCGCTTCCCAGTTCGCCTCACACTCGGGGCACTGCAGTTGGACCCAGGCCTCCTGCATACGAGAGTCTGGACAGGGCGATGTGATATACTTTGTGCGGATTGCCACCGTCCGACAACGTACCCGGTCGATTGTTTAGGGCCTCCTAAAGATAGGAAGCTTTATCACGATTAGGTCGGCCTAAAACCATACATGGAACGTCGCGACTTCGTGAAGACTGGCGGCATCGCACTCACAGGACTCCTCGCTGGCTGTTCGCAGGGTAGCGGCGAGGAATCGACCACGGAGAGCGGGACGGCCGAATCGTCGACGGAGACGACGACCGAGAGCAGTTCCTACTCGGTGTCGATGGAGCCGATGGGCGAGGTGACGTTCGAGGCCGTCCCGGAGAAGTGGATCGCCTACGACGGCGCCTACGCCGACATGGCCGTCGCGCTCGGACGGGCCGACGGCATCACGGGCATCGGGTACGCCGACCGGTACTACACCTACGTCTACGACGAACTCGACGGCGTGGGCGTCTCACGGTCGACGCTCACCGAGAACGAGCTGCTGGGCGACACCATCCCGAAAGAGCCGTTCTACGCGCTGGAGAACGACGTCCACCTGATGGACCCGAACATGCTCATCAACTGGTTCGGCTGGTCCGAGAGCGACGTCGAGGAGATTCGCGAGAACGTCGCGCCGTTCTTCGGGAACCTCAACTTCCGCCGGGAGGACGAGTGGCACGACTACCGGTACTACACGATGTACGAGGCCTTCGAGAAACTGGCCCACCTGTTCCAGGCGACCGAGCGCTACGAACAGTTCGCGGCGTTCCACGACGAGTTCATCACGACCATCCAGACCCAGCTCCCGTCGGCCGGCGAGCGACCGAACGTCCTGCTCACGTACGCGGGTGCGAACAAACCCGAGCAGTTCTCCCCGTACCGCGTCACCGACAAGGGGACCAGCAAGAAGCAGTGGCACGACCTCGGCGTCGGCGACGCGCTCGCCGGCACGGGCATCGACGGACTCAGCACCTCGGACCGCGGCAAGATCGACTACGAGGCGATGCTGGAGATCGACCCCGACGTGCTGCTGGTCAGGGGCCACGAGCGCAAGTCCGCCGAAGAGTTCCGGGACACGGTGCTGGCCCACATGAAGGACCACGACGTGGCGAGTGAACTCACCTGCGTCCAGAACGGTCGCGTCTACCGTGGCGGGTTCATCCACCAGGGACCGATACAGAACCTCTTCCTCACCGAACGCGCCGCCCAGCAGCTGTTCCCCGAGACGTTCGGCGCGGTGACGAGCGACGAGACGCTGTTCGACCGCGGCCGCGTGTCCGATATCGTAAACGGGAACTTCTGAAACCGAGACGCACAACCAGATGACCCACGAGTCCCACGGCGACGGCGGGGCCGGCCGCGACAGCCTGCGCAGTGTCTCTGACGGCTGGCGCACGCTGCTGGACCGCCAACTCGGGCTCCTCGCGCTCGGGAGTGCCGTCGTGTTCGTCGTCGCGTCGTTCCTCCAGCTCCGGTACGGCTCGTACCCGATGACGCCGGCGGAGGTGGTCGGCGGGCTGACCGACCCCGCCATCGTCACGGACCCGCGGGTGCTGGCCGGCCTCCTGCTCGGTGGCGAGTTCCCCGACGTCGCCAACACGACGCTCATCATCTGGAAGATACGGCTCCCGCGCGTCCTCGTGGGCGTGATGGTCGGCGCGAACCTCGCCGTGGCCGGCGCCATCTTCCAGGCGGTCACCCGGAACGAACTCGCCAGCCCGTACGTGCTCGGCGTCTCGGCAGGGGCGGGGCTCGCTGTCCTCGTCGTCCTCATCCTCGTCCCGGTCCTCTCGTCGTACCTCCCCTTCGTCGCCGCGGCCGGTGGGACGGCGGCGTTCCTGCTCGTCTACGCCATCGCGTGGCAGAACGGGACGAGCCCGGTCCGGCTCATCCTCGCCGGCATCGTCGTCGCGACCATCGGCCAGTCGCTCCAGACCGGGCTGTTCTTCTTCGCGGGCAACACCGGCGTCGTCCAGACCGCGCTGTCGTGGCTGACGGGGTCGCTGACCGGGACGAGCTGGAGCGAGGTGCGACTCGCGCTCCCGTGGACGGTGCTCGCGCTGGCGCTCGCGCTGGCGGGCTCGCGGCAGCTGAACGTCCTCCTGCTCGGCGAACAGGCCGCGAGTTCGCTCGGGATGCGTGTCGAACGAGTGCGCTTCGGACTCTCGGCGTTGGCCATCGCCGCCACGGCCATCTCCGTCGCCGTGGCGGGACTGGTCGGCTTCGTCGGCCTCGTCGTCCCGCACCTCGTCCGCAACATCGTCGGCACCGACTACCGCCGGCTCGTGGTCGGGTGTGTCTTCGCCGGACCGGCGCTGGTGACCGCCGCCGACGTGGGCGCGCGCCTCGCGCTGTCGCCCATCCAGCTTCCGGTCGGTATCGTCACCGGACTGCTGGGCGGGCCGTACTTCCTCTACCTGATGCGCAAACAACGACACCTCGGTGAGCTCTGATGCAGGCACCAGACACGGACGACCCGACGACCGATGCGGACGGACAGCCGGCCGACAGCGCCGTGGTCGGGTCCGACCTCGAGATCGGCTACGCGAGCACCGACGACCCCGTCGTCACCGTCGACCGCATCGACGTGCCGCGCGGCGAGATAACGGCGCTGGTCGGCCCGAACGGCAGCGGCAAGAGCACGCTGTTGAAGACGCTCGCTCGACAGCTCGAGCCCGACGAGGGAGAGGTGCTGCTGGAGGGCGAGGACATCCAGTCCTACGACCAGAAGGCGCTGGCCCGCGAACTGGGCCATCTCTCGCAGGAGAACGACGCGCCCGAGACGGTGACGGTCGAGGACCTCGTCGCTCACGGCCGGTACCCGTACCGCGGGTTCTTCGAGTCGCTGGGAGCGTCCGACGCCGCAGCCATCGACCGTGCCATCGACCTCGCTGGCGTCGAGGCCCTCCGGGGAGAGCCGGTCGGGAACCTCTCCGGCGGCCAGAAGCAGCTGGTGTTCATCGCGATGGTGCTGGCCCAGGACACCGACGTCCTCCTGCTGGACGAACCGACGACGTTCCTCGACCTGCACCACCAGCTCCGCGTGATGGAGACGGTGACCCGACTGAACGAGGAGCGGGACGTGACCGTCGTGGTGGTCCTCCACGACATCGCGCAGGCGGCGCGGTTCGCCGACTACCTCATCGCGCTGGACGACGGGAGCGTGTACGACTGGGGGCCGCCGACCGACGTCGTGACCGAGGACCTCCTCCGTGACGTGTTCGAGGTCGAGGCGGCGGTGCGGTACACGCCCAACCCCGAGATACTTCCGAAGCGGTCTCTCTGATATGGTGGGGCGCACGCTTGCGGACATCCGGGCGCGCATCGAGGAGTTGAGCGTCGCCGTCGGCCCCTACCGCGTCCGCAGCGCCCGGACCGGAGACTCGCCGGTCCCGGTGACCGGCGCGCAGTTCCCCGACAGGGAGACTGCGGCGGAGGCCGCGAGCGTCGCGACCGCCTACCGGACCGCGCTCCGGCGGTACGACCCGCACGTCGCCGTCCACGGTCTCGTCGTCTCCCAGACCACCCCGGCCTCGACGGCCACGGCCACGGTGCCACAGTCGCTGCCGGCGTACTGTCACCGGGTCGCCGCCGCGCTGTTCGAGACGCTCTCGGACCGGTACGGGCGCGTCGAGCGGCGTGTCATGGACACGTACCTCGACGCCGCCGAGACGACCGAGGACAGGGACCGACTCTGTCTGTCCATGCTCGAGAGCACCGCGACGGCTATCGACGCGTTGCTGACGCCGGACGAGCAGGCGACCGTCCTCGCGGCCGCCGCCGGCAGGCTCCCCCGGCAGCCGGCCGACGACCGACCGCTCCGGGGGACGCTCACCACGCTCCAGTCCTGTGACCTCGTCGACTCGTTCACCGTCGACTCGACGCCGCGCCACCGCGCGGGCCAGTACCGGGTCACGCTCACGGGCTACCGGCCGTCGCTCGACGGCGGTCGCTGTCCGGTCCTGCCCGTCGCCGTGGAACTGCTCCGGCGGACCGGCGTGCCGCCGGCCTTCGTCGCCGCCGAACGGGTCGACGACGGGTGGCGGCTGGACGTGTCGACGGTCGGGACGCCCGCGAGGTCGGGCCTCGCGATCACGCCCGTCGCGTAGTCTCGTCCCGGTCGGTTGGTGGCACCGTAACCAATACACTACCCCGCTGAGTGTGGCCACACATGGGAGTCGCAGTAATCGGTGCGTCGATGACGAAGTTCGGGCAGCGTGACGCCTGGATTCAGGAACTCCTCGCGCAAGCGGGCGAAGAGTGCCTCGACGACGCCGGCGTCACACCGAAAGACGTTGAGCACCTGTACGTCTCGAACATGGCGAGCGGCGAGTTCGAGGGCCAGACGGGCGTGATGAACGCGCTGGCACACGACCTCGGCGTCCTGCCGGCGTACAGCGAACGAGTCGACCAGACGTCCTCCTCGGGCGGGGCGGGCATCTACGAGGCCTGGCAGTCCGTCGCCTCGGGCGCCAGCGAGATGACGCTCCTGGTCGGCGGGGAGAAGATGACCCACAAGACGACGGGCGAAGCGACGGACATCATCGCCTCGATCACGCATCCCGCCGAGTACAAACACGGCGTGACGCTGCCGTCCTTCGCCGGGATGACCGCGCGGCACTACCTCGAACGGTTCGACGCTCCGCGGGAGGCGCTCGCGCGGGTGGCGGTGAAGAACCACCGGAACGGCGTCGACAACCCGAACGCGCAGTTCCAGAAGGAGATCACCGTCGAACAGGCGCTCGACTCGCCCATCATCGCCGACCCGCTCCGCCTGTACGACTTCTGTCCTATCACGGACGGGAGCGCCGCCATGATGTTCACGACCGAGGAGCGGGCGAAGGAGATAACCGACGAGTACGCCGTCGTCTCGGGAATCGGCGGTGCGACCGACACCCACGTCGTCCACGAGCGCGAGGACCCCACGGTCATGGGCGGCGTCGTCGAGTCGAGTCGGGAGGCCTACGAGATGTCCGGTCTCGGGCCCGAGGACCTCGACGTGGCCGAGCTCCACGACATGTTCACCATCCTCGAGTTCCTCCAGCTCGAGGGCATCGGCGTCGCCGACCAGGGGACCGCCTGGGAGATGGCGATGGACGGCGCCACCGCGAAGGACGGCGAACTCCCCATCAACACCTCCGGCGGTCTGAAGTCGAAGGGGCACCCGCTGGGTGCCAGCGGCGTCGCACAGGGCGTCGAGATATACGAACAGCTCGTCGGCGAGGCCGGGCCGCGACAGGTCGACGCGGAGACGGCGCTCGCGTGTAACGTCGGTGGCTTTGGCAACTGTGTCATCACCACCATCATGGAGGCCGCAGAATGACGCTCGAAGCAGGCAAGTGTCCGAACGGTCACGTCTCGTACCCCACGCACCCGCGCTGTCCGGAGTGTGGCGAACCGCAAGAAGAGACGCTCGACCTCTCCGAGCAGACAGCGGAGGTCGTCACGTGGACGACGTCGACGGCGACCCCGCCGGGCGTCCGGCAACCGAACACGCTCGCCATCGTGGAGTTCGACGTCGACGGCGACGCGGTACGTGCGCTCGGTCAGGTGACGACCGATGAGGTCGAGACGGGCGACGAGGTGGAACCGGTGTACGTCGAGGAGCTGCGTGACCCGGACGTCGGCCTCAAGCGGGAGAACCCGGAGAGTCAGGACTGGGGCGGTTACCGCTGGGACCCGGTGTGAGCTAGCGGCTCGCCGCTTCGCAGCGCCGATTCGATTCTGTCGAGCCCGTCGGCCACCGTACAGTGGCCACACGGGCCCGCGTGCGGATAGACGCCGGCGAGTTCGCCGTCCTCCCAGTAGGCGAGACAGACGACCGGCAGCGTGACGACCGAATCGTCCCCGGTGAACGCGCTGTGTCGCTCGTGCCGGTCGAACGTCGGGGCGAGCGAGCAGTCGTGTGCCGCCGCCCAGGCCTCCATCGCGGCGATGTCCTCGGACTCGCTGGGGTCGCCGCCGGTCGAGAGACGGTGCCAGTACGCGACGTCGACGCCGTCGAGAAGCCCCTGCTGGCGGAGCGAGTCGGTTCGCCCGAGGACGCTCGCCTGTCGCCGCTCGGTTTCGTCAGGGACGGGTGACCGAAGGTACACGGTCACCCGACGAGTGTGGTTCATGGTATCGTACACCAAGTGAGTGTCCTACGTCGGTCGCGGAGATAGCCGTATCGGTGTACGTACCCGGCATCGTCAGTCGGCCGTCGATGCGGTGGTCTGGCCGGCGGTGGCCGGCAGTTCGTCGGTTCCCAGCGCGGCGAGACAGTCGCCGATGGACGTCGGCGTCCCGTCCTCGCTCCGGGGCGCGACCCGTGTCAGTTCGCCGTCCTCGTAGACGGCGAGACACATGGCGGGGAGCACGAGCGCCCTCCGGCGCTCGCCCGTCTCGGCGCTGTAACACAGTCGAACGTCGAAGAACGGACTGAGACAGACGCCCGCCTCGCCGGCCCAGTCCGCGAACTCGTTGTACCGGGCTCGCTCGAGGCACTCGCCGGCCCCGCGGAGGGGGATGCGCTTCTCCCAGTTCGTCGTCTCGAACTCGTCGAGGACGCCGCTGCACTGGAGGTCCTGCAGCTGTGACTCGACGGCCGCCCGCCGCCGCTGGGTCGGTGTCGGTAGTTCAGCCCTGACGAACAGTGCCGCCCGACGCGTCGTTGGACACTCTGTCTGCTGCATCGGTACTGTCACATGCGGCTGTGAAATAATAAAACATTATGTTTTTCAGATTACTATTGTGGGTCGGTGCTCACAGGTCACCGCTCTCGTCGTCGCCGTCGGCACTCCCGTCTTCGGCACCCTCGATGTCGTCCTTGATGGACTCGAGTTCGGCGTCGACGTCGACGGGGACCTCGGAGCCATCGAACTGACCTCCGGCGGAACCGTCGTCCCCCGTCTCGGCCAACTGGTCGGCGAGGTCCGACCGCAGTTCGCGCGCCTCTTCGAGGAGGCGGCGGGCGTCCTCGTCCTGGGGCCGGCCCTCGACGGCGTCCTGCAGGTCGGTGAGTGCGTCGTCCAGACGGGCGAGCGTGGCTTTGCTCAGCGTCGTGGCCCGGCGACGCACCTCGCTGGCGCCGGACCCGGTCGACGTCGGACGGCCCTCTGCCATCCGGAGCGCACGGCGCAGGAGCTTCAGCGCCTCGATGTTCGTCTTCAGGACGAGGATGGCCGCCGGGATGGTCACGTCGCTGGTGAACCGGAGCAGCTCCTTCGGCGTCGGCGGACGGGGCCGACCGCTCTCCGTGGTCGGTTCCACTTCGGTCTCCAGGTCTTGTAGCGTCCGGACGAGGTCCGTGAGGAGGGCGGTGATGTCGTCCCCGGAACTGGCGCTCATGCCCGGACCTTGCAGTGTGAGGTACAAAAGTTCGCCGCGACGATTAGGCCAACCAAAACCCTTTTTGCTTTAGGGGGGCCTAATCTCAATCAATGCCATCGCAGACGGACGACGGCGAGGTCACAGACGCCGAAGCGGACCGCCCGAACGTCACCACCCACGAGAGCGTCAAGGACAGGACAGTGTTCACCGAAGACGGCAACAAAGAAGGGTGGATAGCCACCGACCTCACCGTCGACCTCCGTCGGTAGTTCTCCAGAAGAAAATCGGTTCTCGCCACGTCTGGCGTCGTTTCGATACTGTGAGCGACCGCAAGACGAACTACGACCGTCCGTCTCAGTCCATCGCGCCCTCGACGACGAGGGTGTCGTCCTCGAGGTAGTGTTCGATGTGGTGGGCGTCCTCCTCCGTCTCGACCAGAATCTCGCGGAGGATCTGGGCCGTCGCGTGGTCCCCGAGGTTCTCGGCGAGCTCGATGTGGTCGCGGAGCGACTCGATGATGTCGCCGTACATCTGGAGGTCGTTGTGCAGCGACGTGCGGATGTCGTAGACGTCCTGCCCCTCGTACTCCACGCTCGCGTGTTCGGCTTGCTCGGCTCCACCGGCGATGGGTGCGCCGCCGAGCGCCTGCGCCCGCTCGGCTATCTCGTCGGCGGCGGCCTCGACGTTGCCCGCGGCATCGCCGAGGAAGAGGTGCAGGTCACGGAACTCCGCACCCTCGACGTTCCAGTGGTGCTTCTTCAGCTGGTGATACAGCGTGTACGCGTCCGCCAGATCCTGGTTCAGCGCGTCGATGATCTGTTCGGACTTCTCCCGGTCGAGTCGGAGTTCGTTCTCTTCGACCTCGCCGAACTGCTTCCGGACGTGTTCCTGAGTGGCCATAAGCGTCCATACTTACTCACGGGACATACTTAAAACTTCCCTCACGGAAAACAGATTTTTGGTTTACCGAAAATCTATTTCTCGTATCGCCCCCTCTAATTCGTGTTCGCGTCTCTGTGACCACCCGAAATCCGGGTCCGCGTCGCGGCCTGTCAGGACTCGACTCGCTCGACCTGCAGATAGGCGGCCGGTTCGCGCCAGTCGTACACCGAGGGCGGGAGGTTGCCCACGCCCTCGATACCGGGGTGCGGTCGGATGACGTCGTCCTCGGAGATGTCGGAGTCGCTCCGCGTGGTCCCCTCGGGCTCGCCACCGATGATGAGCGTCTTCGCTGGCGGGACGAGGTCCTCGAACAGCTCGGTGTTCTCCTCGGTACCAACGTCGTAGCCGTTGGCGTAGTAGGTCCGGGACTCGTTGACGCGGTCGGGCAACGGGACGGTGTCCAGACCGACGATACCGTCGTTCGTCGCCACGAGCATGCTGACGAACGTGAGGTGCTCGGCGCTCGAATCGGCCGACAGTTCGAGTTCGGTGTAGTACGGCAGGTCCGTCCCGCCGGGGTCCGCTTCGGGGACGAGAGGGGAGTCGCCCACGGCGGCCCCCCGGATGGCGTTCGTGTCTTCGATGAGGTCCGAGAACGGACCGAGGTCACCGTTCTCCGCGAGTTGTCTGGTCGGCCTGTTCGCCTCGTCGCC
Source organism: Haloarcula sp. MBLA0163 (assembly GCF_055632435.1). NCBI lineage: Archaea > Methanobacteriati > Methanobacteriota > Halobacteria > Halobacteriales > Haloarculaceae > Haloarcula > Haloarcula sp. MBLA0163. The sequence goes on along the minus strand of NZ_CM145745.1, from coordinate 1,457,258 downwards.
CACCGAAAAAACCTCGACGCTCGACCGGTGAGCGACGACCGCGGGGGGTGTGAACGGCTGGCCGCGTGTCAGATTCGCCACCGTGACGCGGTAGGTTCGGCTGCCGTCACGCCCGTCGTCTCGCTGTCCAAGCACCGTCGAACTGCCCAGTGCGAGCGCGCCGAGCGTCCCGCCAGCGAGCGCGAGCGCCCGGCGTCTGGTCACAGTCGGTTCCTGGGTCATGGCGCGGTCCCTCGATAGGTGGGTGGGTCTGTCGGTAGCATCGCTGTCCTCCACCGCCGCCGAGGGAGCAGACCCCGTTTGTAATTGCGTCGGTATCGTCGGCCGTCCGACGTCGCGAGACGATATCTCGCGCTTGCCGCGCGCTACGGTCGCCTTATTCGTCCTCAGACGGCCGGGCCGCGCGTTCGCACGGTCCGTCGATAACGGCGGCTTAGCCGCTGCCGGCTAGCGTGTCACGAAGATTGCGACGTGGTCCGGCGATATCTCCTCGACGGCTACCTCGTCGGTCCGGAGCGTCTGCTCCTGATGGACGGCCGTGAGGGCGGTGAAGACGTCCGCTTCGAGGTCCATGTACTCGCGGAACTCCTCCCAGACGGTCGGCGGGACGCCGAGGACGAACACCTCGGGCGTGCGGTGGAGGACGGGGTCGTCGAACCGCTTGCGCCACTCGTACACGAGGTCTTCGACGCCGGGGTTCTCGGCCATCGTCCGCTGGTGGGCTGCCAGCGCCTCGCGCAGGTCCGTCTCGGGCACGCCGTTCTCGTCGGCGACGGTCCGAATCACCGCCACGTCGAACACGGCCAGCGACTCCGTATCGGTCATCGGCGGTGCTTCGCCGCCGACGGGCAAAAACACCCCGCTGTGGCTCGACCACCCGCGCCACTCGTGTCAGTTCGAAAACCGCAGAATCTCCCGATTAAACACTCATATTCCCGTTCTCTGGGATTACCTCGGCAGTTATTTGCCCGAGTGTCCGTTACTCACGACTAGAGGAATGGGACGACTATCGACGCTGTTTGCGCCGGAACGGGTCGCCGTGATAGGTGCGACCGACTCCGAGGGGTCGGTCGGCCGCGCCATCACGTCGAACCTGCTCGAATCGTTCGACGGGGAGGTCGTCGCGGTCAACCCGTACAAAGACGAGGTGTTGGGACTCCGGTGTTACGACGAGGTGGGCGACGTCGAGGCGCCGGCGACCATCGACGTCGCCGTGGTCGTCGTACCACCGAACGTCGCCGTCGACGCCATCCGCGAGGCCGGTGCGGCCGGCATCGACAACGTCGTCGTCATCACCGCCGGGTTCGGCGAGACCGGGAGCGAGGGAGCGGCCCGTGAGCGCGACCTCCGGGCCGCGGCCGAGGAGTACGACCTCAACCTCGTCGGCCCCAACAGCCTCGGCGTCATGTCGACGCCGAAGGGACTGAACGCCACCTTCGGCAACGAGATGGCCACCGAGGGGGACATCTCCTTCATGAGCCAGTCGGGGGCGTTCGTCACCGCCGTCCTCGACTGGGCCGCCGAACGCGACGTCGGGTTCAAGGACATCGTCTCGCTGGGGAACAAGGCCATCCTCGACGAGGGCGACTTCGTCGCCGAGTGGGGCGAGGACCCGGACACCGACGTCATCCTCGGCTACCTGGAGGACATCGAAGACGGCGAGAAGTTCATCCGGACGGCCCGCGAGGTGACCCAGGACACCCCCATCGTCCTCGTGAAGTCCGGGCGCACCGACGCGGGGGCCTCGGCCGCCGCCTCCCACACCGGGGCGATGGCCGGGTCGGAACGAGCCTACGAGGCCGGCCTCGAACAGGCCGGGACCCTCCGCGTCGAGTCCGTCCAGGAGCTGTTCGACTTCGCACAGATTCTCTCTGGGCAACCGCTCCCCGACGGCGAGGAGATAGCCATCGTCACGAACGCCGGCGGCCCGGGTGTGATGACGACCGACGCCGTCGGCGACTCGGACCTCACGCTGGCGGAGTTCGAGGACGAGACGCTCGAGCGACTCGGCGAGACGATGCCCGACGAGGCCAACATCTACAACCCCGTCGACATCATCGGCGACGCGCCGGCGAAGCGCTTCGAGATAGCGCTGGAGACGGTGCTGGAGGACGACAACGTCTCGATGGCCGTCGTCGTCGCCTGCCCGACCGCCGTGCTCTCCTTCGAGGAACTGGCCGACGTCGTCGTGGAGAAACAGCAGGAAGCCGAGATGCCTATCGCGACGACGCTGATGGGCGGGAAGTCGGTCGGCCAGGGCCAGGACGTCCTGAGCGAGGCCGGCATCCCCAACTACTTCGACCCGGCGCGCGCTGTGGACAGTCTGGACGCGCTCCGGGACTACGGGGAGATACAGGCCCGCGAGTACGAGGCCCCGACGACCTTCGACGTCGACCGCGAGCGCGCCCGCGATATTCTGGAGTCGGCGGCCCGGCGGGACACGAACCGCCTCGGCGTCGAGGCGATGGAACTGCTCGACGCCTACGGCATCCCCACCCCCCGAGGCGGCGTCGTCGACTCGCCGACCGAGGCACAGGCACTCGCCGAGGAGATCGGCGACTACGTGGTGATGAAGATAGTCAGCCCGGACATCCTCCACAAGTCCGACATCGGCGGCGTGGAGGTCGGCGTCCCGCCGGAGGAGGTCCGGGACACCTACGAAGACCTCGTCGTCCGCGCGCGTAACTACCAGCAGGACGCCACGGTCCTCGGCGTGCAGGTACAGGAGATGGTCGACCTCGACTCGGGCACCGAGACCATCCTCGGGATGAATCGTGACCCGCAGTTCGGCCCGCTCCTGCTGTTCGGCCTCGGTGGTATTTTCGTGGAGGTCCTCGAAGACAACACCGTCAGAGTCGCTCCCGTGAGCGAACCCGAGGCCAGAGAGATGCTGGACGACATCGACTCCGCGCCGCTCCTGCGCGGCGCCCGCGGCCGCGACCCGGTCGACGAGGACGCCCTCGTCGAGACGATCCAGCGGCTCTCACAGCTCGTCACGGACTTCCCGGCCATCGTCGAACTGGACATCAACCCGCTCGTCGCGACCCCGGACGGGGTGCAGGCGGTCGACCTGCGGCTCACCCTCGACCAGGAGGAACTATGACCGACTCGAACACGCTACTCGTCACGTCCACGGAGGAAGGTATCGGCAAGACGGCAATCACCCTCGCGCTCGCGAAGTCGGCACAGGAGGCCGGCAACGAGGTCGGGTACATGAAGCCGAAGGGGACGCGCCTCCAGAGCGCGGTCGGCAAGACCCGCGACGAGGACCCGATGCTGGCCCGGGAGCTGCTCGGGCTGGACGCGGAGGTCCACGAGATGGAGCCAATCGTCTACTCCCCGACGTTCGTCCAGGAGGCCATCCGCGGCCGCGAGGACCCGGACGAGCTCCGGGGTCGCGTCCTCGACAACTTCCAGGCCCTCTCGGAGGGGACCGACCTGATGGTCGTCGAGGGGAGCGACCGCCTCGAGACCGGCGGTATCGTCGACCTGACCGACGCCGACATCGCCGAGGCGCTCGACGCGCGGGTCCTCCTCGTCTGTGGCTACGCCACAGTCGGTGACGCCGACGAGGTGCTCGCCGCGGCCCGGTCGCTCGGTGACCGCCTCGGCGGCGTCCTGTTCAACGGCGTCACCGACGCCGCGATGGACGAGCTCGCCGACGACGTCCTGCCGTTCCTCGAAGGCCGCGGCGTTCCCGTGTTCGGGTCGCTCCCGCGCGTCCAGGAACTCGCCGGCATCACGGTCGAGGACCTCGCCCGGAGCCTCGGTGCCGACGTCCTCACCAACGAGGCGTCGACGGACGTCCACGTCGAGCGGTTCACCGTCGGCGCGATGGGCGGCAACAGCGCCCTCGACCAGTTCCGGCGCACCCGCGACGCGGTGATGGTCACCGGCGGCGACCGCTCGGAGGTCCAGACGGCGGCCCTCGAGGCCTCGGGCATCAAGGCGCTCCTGCTGACCGGCGGGTTGCGCCCGGCGAGCGCCGTCCTCGGTCGGGCGGAGGACGAGAACGTCCCCATCCTGCTCGTCCAGTCCGACACGCGGACGACTATCGACCGCGTCGAGGACGTGCTCCGGTCGGGCCGAACGCGGGACGAGAGCACCGTCGAACGGATGCAGGCGCTGCTCGACGACGGGGTCGACGTCAGCGCGCTCCTCCAGCTGGAGGAGTAGGGTCACTTTCACCTGCGGTTACAAAGCCTGATACCCGGGCTTCTGGCCGGTCAGTTTACATATCTCCAGTCGAAACGTACCTCGGGATTTTTCAATGTCTGACGCCATAGTGAAAGTGGAGCCGAGAGGCTCCGTAGTGTCACACGCTCGGGGACCCCCTTCCCCGATTCGACCCCTTTGTGCGAGCGTCGCCGTCAGAACTCCCCTACTGCCGAGAGCGCCGCGGCCGGGAGGTGCTCGCGGACGCCCTGCACCGCCTCGGACGGCGTCGCGAGGTCGAGCGGCGGGAGCGTCCACACCGGAGCGTCGGTCATCCCCTCCAGCACCTCGGGGTTCGTCCGCTCGGCGACGGTCGCGCCCTCGTACTCGTTGAGGACCACGCCGTGGACCGGGACGCCCCGCGTCCGCAACGCGTCGACGGTCAGCCCGGTGTGGTTCAGCGTGCCGAGACCGGACCGGGCGACGACGAGCGCCGGCAGGCCGAGGTCCGCGACGAGGTCCAGCACCTCCTCGCCGTCCGCCAGCGGGACCCTGAGACCGCCGATGCCCTCGACGACGCCGACGTCGTGGGCCCCGACGGCCTCGCTGACGCCGGCGCGGATGGCATCGTACGAGAGGTCGGCGTCGGCCACGTCGGCGGCCACCTCGGGTGCGAGCGCCGGTTCGAGGCGCCGGAGGCAGGTGGCAGCCGCCTCCGTCCCGCACGCGTCCGCGACGAACGCCGCGTCGTCGTCCGGGGGATAGCCCGTCTGGCACGGTTTGACCGCGACGGCGTCGCGCCCGCGGGCACGGAGCCAGCCGGTCAGACCGGCGGTGACGACGGTCTTTCCGACGCCGGTGCCGGTCCCGACGACGAACAACCCGCCGGGGTCGGTGTCGGTCACAGCAGACCGACCTCCTCGCCGGCCGTCTCGAAGGCGTCGAGACACTGCCCGAGGTCGGCGTCCGTGTGTGTCGCCATCGGCGCGACCCGGAGGCGCGAGGTTCCCTCCGGTACCGTCGGCGGGCGGATGGCCGGGGCGACCACCCCGTAGTCGCGGAGTCGCTCGTCGAGTGCGAGTGCGTCAGCGCGGTCGCCGACCAGCACCGGGAGGATGTGCGTCTCGCCCAGCACCTCGTAGCCCATCCCCTCGAGGCCGTCCCTGAGCGTCGCGACGTTCGCCCACAGTCTGTCGGGCTGGTCGGTCTCGCGGGCGATACGGAGCGCCTCGCGGGCCGCGGCGGCCGCCGGCGGTGCCAGTCCCGTCGAGAAGACGAACGAGCGGGCGGCGTTCAGCAGGTACTCGACCAGCGCCTCGTCGCCGGCGACGTAGCCCCCCTGACTCGCCAGCGCCTTCGAGAGCGTCCCGAGCTGGACGTCGACGCGGTCGCCGAGGCCCTCGCGCTGGACGACGCCGCCGCCGTTCCCGAACAGGCCGGTGGCGTGGGCCTCGTCGACCATCAGCCACGCCCCGAACTCCTCGGCGGCGTCACAGAGCGCCGCGAGCGGCGCGACGTCGCCGTCCATCGAGAACACGGAGTCGGTGACGACCAACCACTGCTCGCCGTCGCCGGCCGTCGACGCCCGCTCGGCCATCTTCGAGCGCAGGTCGTCGGGGTCGCAGTGGTCGTACACCACGGTTTCGCCCGCGCCCACCCGACAGCCGTCGATGATGGAGGCGTGGTTCAGTTCGTCCGAGAAGACGACGTCGGGGGCGAGCGCGTCGAGAGTCCCGACGTTGGCGGCGTAGCCCGACGAGAAGACGAGCGCGCGCTCGGTCCCCTTGCAGTCCGCGAGGTCGCGTTCGAGGGCGCGGTGGAGACGGGTGTCCCCCGTGACCAGTCTGGACGCCCCGGCCCCGGTGCCGACGGTTCGGGCGCCCTGTTCGGCCGCGCGCTGGACCCGCCCGTCGTCGGCCAGTCCGAGGTAGTTGTTCGCCGCGAAGACGACCATCTCCTCGCCGAAGTCGGCCGCACCGGCCTTCGGGTCGTCGGCGAAGCGCGTGCGTCTGGCGACTCGTTCCGTCACGTCGAGATGCCGGCGCAGGTCCCGGTCATCGCGCTCGCGGAGGCGGTCGCCGAGGTCGAACCCGTGGGTCATCGTTCTGTGGGTCGGACCAGCGCCCCTTAGCGGTTGGTGTACGGCCCGTCGGTCACGCGCGCCACCGGGGCCAGTCGTCGGACTCACTTTTACTACGTAGCTATGTGTATTGTCATCATGGACCGGGACAGCGCCGAGCCGAGCGTCGACCAGTTCCCCGGCACGCGCGCCCGGGAACGGGTCGACCGCCATCACGAGGTGGCCGCGACGGCCACGCACGTCTACGACTTCGTCTGGGACGTCACCGCCGACGCCAGCGGCCCGTACTGCCGGGACGTCGACGGGAACGTCCTGCTGGACTTCACCTCACACGTCGCCGGCGCACCGCTCGGGTACAACGATCCGCACTTGCTGGACCGACTCGAGGAGTTCGACCTCGTCGACCCGCTGAAGTTCGCCGGGCAGGACTTCTACGCGAGCACCGGCGACCTGCCCGGCCCGACCGAACTGATGCACCGCCTCATCGACGTGAGCCCGGACGGACTGGAGACGGTCTTCCTCTCGAACTCCGGGGCCGAGGCGGTCGAGAACGCCATCAAGATATGCTACGACTACCGCGACGGCGCGAAGTACGGCCTCACCTTCGACGGCGCGTTCCACGGCCGGACGCTCGGCGCGCTCTCGCTCAACCGCTCGAAGGCCGTCCACCGGCGGGACTTCCCGGAGGTGGCCGGCGTCACCGCGCTCCCGTACTGCGACGACCGGACCTGCGACCCGGCGTCGTGTCGCTGTGGCTACTTCCCGGACGGCGAGGCCTCGCAGTTGCGACGCCTGCTCGACGACAGCGGGAGCGTCGCCCCCGAGGAGGTGGCCTACGTCGTCCTCGAACCGGTCCAGGGCGAGGGCGGCTATCGCATCCCGAGCGAGGCGTTCATGGACGACGTGGCGGCGGTCTGTTCGGAGTACGACGTCCCGCTGATAGCCGACGAGATACAGTCCGGCGTCGGCCGGACCGGGGAGTGGTGGGGCGCCGACCACTACGCCGTCGACCCCGACGTCCTCGCCGTCGGCAAGGGGCTACGGGTGGGTGCCACGGTGGGGCGAAGCGAGGTGTTCCCCGACGAGGAGGGGCGCCTCTCCTCGACGTGGGGCGCGGGCGACCTCCTCTCGTCGCTCGTCGGAGCACTCACACTGGAGGTCATCGAGGACCGCGGCCTGTTGGCGCACGCGACCGAACGAGGCGGACAGTTGAACCGACTGCTCTCCGAGGCGGACGTCGAGGGCGCGGTCGACGTCCGAAACCTCGGCCTGCTCGTAGCAGTCGAGTTCGCGACGCAGGCCCGCCGCGACGAGGTGGTCGAGGCGTGTCTGCAGGAGGGGTTACTGACGCTTGCCTGCGGCCACCGGACGCTCAGACTGCTGCCGCCGCTGGACGTTCGAGAACGCGAGGTCCGGCAGGCCGTCGACGCGTTCGGCCGGGCCGCGAGTGACTGACCGCCCGAGGAGCGGGCGGGTCAGAACCCGGGCATCAGGTCGGCGGGGCCGAAGACGCCGTAGTGGCCCGCCCGGTTGTTGCGGACGCCGGCCTTCAGGTAGCCCAGCGCCGGGCCGTTGACGTTCGCCTCCATGCTCGTCACGTCGTCCAGCTCGAAGGTGTTGGTGCCCGTCTCGCCGTCGAAGGTCGTGCCCGTCACCGAGACGGTCGTCGTGGTGGGCTTCTCGTCCGAACGGACGTCCAGTACGCCGCCGACGTGGACGTCCTCGGCGTCGCAGATGCCCGCTCGTTCGAGGAGGACGTCGTCGGCGTGTTCCATGTCGTGGAACTCCAGCACGCCGTCGTGTTCGTCGATGAGTTCCTCTATCTCCGCCTCGCTCATCTCGCGGGCCGTCTCGATGTCGTAGCCGTCGAGGTGGGCGATGTCCTCCCGGACGGTGCCGCGGTTGTCCTCGTAGCCGCTCTTGAGGCCGACGCCCCACCATATCTCGACCTCCTCGACCTCGACGAACGACTGGGCGGCCAGCGCGGCCGCGCCGGTCAGGAACCCGGGCGTCGCCCCCGCGCCGCAGACGAACGTGATGCCCGACTCCTGCAGCGTCTCCTCGCGGTCGTCGAGCATCCCGATGACCCGCGAGCGCTTGAGCACGTCGACGAGGACGCCCTCGTAGTCGGCCTCGGCGAACCGCTCGGCCACCCGCGGGATGAAGTCGTGTTCGAGGTTCGGGAGCGCGACGAGGACGGCGTCGATGGCGTCGCTCTCGGCGATGACGTCGTCGATGGGCGTCGCCGTGGGTCGGCCCTGCTCGCTGGCGACGACGCCGGCCTGTTCGCCGTGCTGTTTGACGCCCTCCGTCGCGGCCGCCGCGCCGCCGTCTGTGGCGACGTCCTCCTCGGGACCGCTCGCGATGTTTCCCTCCGTCGCCTCCAGCAGTTCGTCGACGTCCAGACCGCCGTGGTCGACGGCGACGCCGTTGCGGTCACACGCCGCGACGGCGGTCAGACCGTCCTTGTGCTGGGAGACTTCGAGTGTTCGTCGGCCGATACCGCCCGTGCCAAGTACTGCGAAACGTACGTCGTCCATGGTCAGTCGTCTGATTGAAGTTCCGATTTGCTCTGTGCGGTGCCCGCCGCCGTCTCGGGGTCGGTGCCGTCGTCCGCCCGGGATTTGACCTCCTCCGGGTCGAAGGCGTTGGCCTCGGTGTTGGGTTCGAGGCCCGCTTCCTCGACGATTTCGAGGTCGTCGGCCGCCGACTGGCCCTCCGTGGTGAGGTAGTCGCCCGTGAGGATGCCGTCGGCGCCGGCCTCCAGCGCGGCCACCTGCCCGTCCGTGTCGAGGTTCACCTCGCGCCCGCCGGTCAGGCGCACGCGGGCCTCGGGGTGGAGCAGGCGGTACACCGCGATGGTCTTGACGACCTCCTCGGTCGTGATGTCGGGGAGGCCGCGCTCGGCCATCGGCGTCCCCTCAACGGGGTTGAGGATGTTGACCGGGAGCGAGGAGACGCCGATGTCCTGGAGGGCCATCGCCGCGTCGACGCGGTCGGTGGGCGTCTCGCCCATGCCGAGGATGACGCCGGCACAGAGGTCCATGCCGGCCTCCTTCGCCACCTCCAGCGTCTCGACGCGGTCCTCGAAGGAGTGCGTCTGGACGATCTCGGGGAAGTACCGGGGCGAGGTCTCGATGTTGTGGTTGTAGTGGTTCAGCCCCTCCTCGGCGAGGATTGCGGCCTCCTCGTCCGTGAGGATGCCGAGGCTGGCGTCTACCTCCACGTCCGTCTCGTCGCGCACGAGACGGATGGCCTCCAGTACCTCCGCCCACTCGTCGGGTCGCTGCTCCTTCGAGACGCCCTTCTCGGCGACGACGATGCCGAAGCGCTGGGCGCCGTCTCGCTCGGCGCGCTTCGCGGCCTCCAGTATCTTCTCCGGGCCGAGGAAGCCGTAGTTGTCGATGCCGGTGTCGAAGTGGACCGACTGGGCACAGAACCCGCAGTCCTCCGCGCAGTTGCCGGCCTTGGCGTTCACGATTGAACACGCGTCGACGGTGCCGTCCCCGAGTTGCGTGCGGACGTAGTCGGCCCCGGCCGCCAGCACGTCGACCGGCTGTGCGATGAGCGCCAGCCCGTCCCGGCGGTCGAGGCGTTCGCCGTCCAACACGCGTGCGACGGCGTCGTCTACCGTGCGGTTGCCCGTCTCGTAAACCACACGCCCAACGACAGTTGACGAGTGAATAAAAGTTCGGGTGGCCGCGACTGCCCACTCCGACGCCGGTCACTCCCGGCGCACGTCGGCGTGGGAGGGCCCGCTACGGACGACGTGACCGTACTTCAGGAGCGCGACGAACACGACGCCGCCGATGATGTTGCCGACAGTCGAGAACGCGAGGAATCTGACGTAGTCGCCGACGCCGAGGTCGGGGGAGACGACGACGCCGGCGACGACTTCGACGGTGCCGGCGATGCAGTGAGGCAGGTGAGCGAACCCGATGGCTGCGGCGATGAGCCAGACGACTGCCATCCGCGAGAGCGTGCTGTCGGCAGCGGCGACAAGCCACGAGAGCAGGCCCATCAGCCACCCGGCCATGATTCCGGCCCCGACCAACACCCCCGGCGACTGTTCGGTGTACGTCGTCGCCAGTTCGACGAAGGTGGCCGGCTCGACGACGCCCAGTGCCGGAGTGACGACGACGGCGAACCACGCGAAGAGCACGGCCCCGACGACGTTCGACACGTAGACGGTGCCCCAGAGCCTTCCGAGTCGAGCGAGTCCCGCCTGATTGTCCAACACCGGGAGCACCGCGAGCGTCGTGTGTTCGGTGAACAGTTCCGAGCGACCGAGGACCACGAGGATGAATCCGACGCCGTACGCGAGGCCGAGCAGGAGTTCTTTGGGGAGGTCCGCGGTACCGGAGACACCGGCGGACGTGAGAACGACGGCCATCAACAGAGGCCCGAACCCGATGTCGAGTCCCGCAGACAGCGCCGAGAGCGAGAGGCCGGTGATGGGGCGTCGGAGTTCGCTCAATCCTCGTTCTATCTGGATGTCGAGGATGTTCTCCGTCGGCATCTGCTCCTCGTCGCCCGTCTCGGCGGTCGCCCCGGACATGTCGCAGTCGTTCGGCCGAGGCAGTCTTGATTGGTCACACGCTAACCGCCGATAATTCCCGATTATCCGGCGGTTCGGTACGCTCTCGGCCCCGGAGTCGGGTCAGTACAGGTCGTCCAGTTCCTCGCTGCTGCTCGCGTGTTCCGCGGCGGGGAAGGCGCCCGACTCGACGGCGTCTACGTAGTCGCTGATGGCGTCGTGCATCTCGCCGCGGACGTCGCCGAACTGCTCGGCGAACGGGGGACTGGACTCGGCCAGTCCGACGACGTCGGTGAACACAAGGACCTGGCCGTTACACTCGCCGCCGGCGCCGATACCGATGGTCGGGATATCGATGGCCTCGGTGACCTGCGCGGCGAGGTTCGACGGGACATGTTCTAGGACGAGGGCGAACGCGCCGGCGTCCTCGTGGGCCTGCGCGAGTTCGAGTATCTCCGCGGCCTCCTCCCGGTTCGAGGCCTGCTGGGTGTACCCCGTCTGGTTGACGCTCTGGGGCGTCAGGCCCAGGTGAGCCATCACCGGGATACCGAGGTTCGAGAGGCGCTCGGTCAGGTCGATCGTGTGTGGCCCGGACTCGAGTTTGACGGCGTTGGCGCCGGCCTCCTTGAGCATCCGGCCGCAGTTCCGGACGCTCTCGCCCTCGTCGGCGCCGAACGAGAGGAACGGCATGTCCGCGACGACCAGCGCTTCGTCCGTCCCGCGAGCGACTGCGGCGACGTGAGAGGCCATCTCGTCGAGCGTGACCGGGAGCGTGTCGTCGTGGCCGAGGACGGCGTTGCCCATGCTGTCGCCGACGAGGAGGACGTCGACGCCGGCCCCCTCGGCGACGCCCGCCGTCACGGCGTCGTAGGCCGTCAGCATCGTAATCTGTTCGTCCCCTGCCATCGCCTGCAGGTCCCGGACGGTGGTCATGTCCGTGGGCGGGCGCGCCGGGCTATTACGTGTTCGGGTCTCACAGCGGCCGCGAGACCATCTCGCCCCACGGTTCGAACCCCCAGCGGTCGTAGAACGCCGTCGCTCGCTCGTTGTCCGGGTCGACGTCCAGCACTAGCCTATCGAGCGGGAGCGACTGGTCTCGGGCCACGCTCAACGCCGCTTCCAGCAGGTCGTCGGCGACGCCGGTCCCACGGTGGGACTCGGCGACGAACAGTTCGTTGAGCACCGCGGCGTCCCAGACGTGGGCCATCGACTCGGGGAGGACGAAGACGTAGCCCACCACCTCGCCGTCAGCCTCGGCTACCTGGACGCTCCGCTCCTCATCGCCGACACAGCGGTCGACCCACGCCAGATACGACTCGCGGTACTCGGCGTCGAGTTTTTCGCGGTATCGGTCGGCCTTCGCGTCGTCCCCGGTCCCGGTCCCCAGTTCCAGTTCGAACGCCTGCTTGCACTCCCACAGCGCCGCGGCGTCGCCCGCCTCGTACGGCCGTATCATTCCCCGTCGAAGAGACCGAGGTCACGGCCGACCCGGTCGACCAGCTGGTCGAGCACCGCCGGGTCGACCTCCGCGACGGGGTCGCCGTCGTGGAGCTGCTCGTTGTGGCGGTCGACGGCCGACTCGACGTCCTCGAACGGGACCCGCGTGCGCGTGTCGCAGGCCGTACAGACGACCGGAATCGCCGGTAGTTCGTCGTCCTCTGTCATCGACTGCCGGTTTGCACCGGGGGTGGAAATATCGTCTGGTCGCCGCCGAAACCGGAACCCCCTTGCCCGTGCTCTCGGAACCTCTGACCGTGCCAGCAGTCGAAGAGACCGACCCGGACGGCGTCGACTTCGGATGGGTGATGCAGGTTACGTTCGTGACGACCATCCTCGTCGGGTCGCCCCTCGTCGTCCTCGCGTCGTTCGGGACGACGCTGCCGACGTGGATGAGTCGCGCCCTCTTCGCCGTCCGAGTCGGTGCAGTCGTGTGGTTCCTGACCGCTATCGGCGTCTATCTCTACGCGCGGTATCGGCGCTGATCGAACTCGCTCGCCCACTCGAAGGCGGTCCCGGCGCGGCGGGCGGTCTCGGCGTCTCGCTCCGAATCGCCGACGAACACGGTCGATTCGGGCTCGGCGTCCATGTCGTCGACGACACGCAACAGGCCCTCCGGGTCGGGCTTCGCGGACCCGAGCGAGTCGCGGCCGACGACCGGCCCGATAGCGGACGCGAGGCCGTGGGTCTCCAGCGCGAGTCGACACGCCTCCTCGGCGTTCAGCGAACAGACGCCGACCGGCACGTCGTGGGGCAACCCGTCCGCGAGCGTGAGGCGCTCGGAGGCCCGTGCCCCCTCGCGCTCGTACTCGGTAATCGTCGCCTCGACGGCATCGCGGTGGCCGGTCTCGTCGGACAGTTCCAGCATCCCCCAGAGGCCGACGGTCCCGGGGTCCACGTCGCGCGCTCGGAGGACGGTCGCGACGTCGTTCGCGACCGCACCCCAGTCGACGGCCAACCGCACCAGCGTCCCGTCGAGGTCGTAGACGACAGCGTCGTAGGTCACGGGCGACCGTACGCCAGCGGGGCAGAAGGGTGTGTCGCCCTCAGCGACCGTCGAGCAGCGACCGTGCGACGACGTTCTTCTGAATCTCGCTGGTCCCCTCGTAGATGGTCGTCACCTTCGCGTCGCGGTAGAGTCGCTCGACGGGGAAGTCGGTCGTGTAGCCGTAGCCGCCGTGGATCTGGACCGCCTCGTTGGCGACGTCCACGGCGCCCTCGCTCGCGAAGTACTTCGCCATGCTCGCTGCCTGCCGGGCGTCCTCGCCGCGGTCCATGCGACTCGCGGCGTCCCACGTGAGGAGTCGGCCCGCCTGCACCGTCGTCGCCATCTCGGCGAGTTTGTGCCGGATGGCCTGGAACTCGCTGATGGGCTGGTCGAACTGCTCGCGGTCCTGTGCGTACGCGAGGGCCTCGTCGAGCGCCGACTGTGCGAGCCCGACGGCCTGAGCGGCGATTGCGACCCGGCCGCCGTTCAGAATCGACAGCGCGGCGGCCAGCCCCTCACCCTCCTCGGTGAGCCGATAGCGGTCGGGAATCCGGACGCCGTCGAAAGTGAGTGACGTGGTGTCGCTGGCCCGCAGTCCGAGCTTGTCCTCCGTCTCGCCGACGGTGAGGCCGTCCGCGTCTTTCGGGACGAGAAACTGCGTGATGGAGTTCGGGTCATCGCGGTCCGTCTTCGCGAAGACGACGACCACGCCCGAGCGCTGGCCGTTCGTTATCCACTGTTTCTCGCCGTCGACGACGTACTCGTCGCCGTCTCGCCGCGCGACGGTGTGCATCCCACGCGGGTTCGACCCCGCCTGTGGTTCCGAGAGCGCGAACGCGCCGACCGGCCGGCCGTCGACCATCTCCGGGAGCCACTCGTCCCGAACTGACTCGCCGCCGAACTCGGCGATACACGAGGTGGCCAGACAGTGGACCGACAGCGCCGTGGCGACGGCCAGCGACCCGTAGGCCAGTTCCTCGTTGACGATGGCGTAGGTCCGGCGGTCGGCGTCGAAGCCGCCGTACTCGGCCGGCGTCGTCAGGCCGGTGAGGTCGACGTCGGCGAGGCGGTCCCAGACGTCCTCGGGGAACTCCTCCGTCTCGTCGGCCTCGCTCGCTGTCGGACGGACCTGTTCGGCGGCGAACTCCCTGACGGTCGCTCTGATGGCCTCCTGTTCCGGCGAGAGCTCCATACCGTCGGTATGGGTGGGACTACCAAAGGTCTGCTGACGCGAAAAGCGACCGACTCAGCGTTCGTCGACGAGTTCGACGTCGAGGAACTCCTCAAGGACCGCAATCGTGGACCCGCCGACGTTGGCCTGAGTCGCACGCCCCTGTTCGACGGCCAGCACGTCGCTCTCGTCGATGTCGAGTTCCTCGGCGAGCTCGCTCGTCTGGAGCCCCCGCTCCTGCCGGGCCTCCGTCACCGTGCTCCCGTAGTCGCTGACGAGGTAGGGCAGTTGGTCGCTGTCGTAATCGGCGCCCTCCTCCCAGTGTGACGCGTCGGGTTTCTGCGAGTCCTGCAACTTCGCGGTGTTCTGGGCCGCGCGCTTGCGCCGGTCGGCCTCGTCGGGGGAGCCGCCGCTCGACGACGTCGTCCGGTCGTTCTCGCCGTGGTTCTTCGCGCAGTCGGAACAGACCTGGAGGGTCGCGCCCGCGACGTTGGCGGTCTGCAGGTCGCCACCGTCGGCACCGCAGAGTTCGCAGCTCCCGCCGGCGCTGGCGCCTCCGTCGCCGGTCGAGTATTTGGCCATGCCCCCGGTAGCGGTTTCGTCGTATTTGAAACGTCCGGTTCAGTCGGATGGCACACTGTCCCGCGGCCCGTCGCAAACGAAAGCCCTTTTATTGGACCGCGGGATACGATTGATTGCAGTAAGACAGTGCGAGCGTGGGTAGCCAAGCCAGGCCAACGGCGCAGCGTTGAGGGCGCTGTCCCGTAGGGGTCCGCCGGTTCAAATCCGGTCCCACGCATCGCAAGCGAGGGCCCAGCCCTCGACACCACGGCGGCGTCGCCGCCGAGGACGATGCAGGTGCACTCCCTTGGGACTGCACCCACGCACATTCCTTCCGACGCGACCTTCCGTAGCGACCGCTCCAGCGCCGACGACCACCTGCCGGCGCCGAGACCAGTCGGACGGCCGGTTGACCGCGACGGTTCGATTGACGAGTCGACGGACTCGGCAGCCGCGGGACGACGGCCTCGCTGGTGTTACGACTCGCGTGTCCGGGTCTCCAGTGTACTCTCCGCTCACGAAGTTCGCGACAGAGTGGAAGGGGCGGGATTCGAACCACGCGGAGCCCTGCATGGGAAACTGCCAGGCCGAATTCTGGCACGTTGGCTGGCAGCGCTCTACCACTGAGCCACCCTTCCAGACGGACAATCGTTGGTGCCCTACCCCCAAATATGTGACGGGGCTGGCACTCACTCGCCGGAAACGGCCACTCTGACGTCCCGTGAGACCCCGCCCGTGGGCCCGTCTCGACCCCCGGCCGTGCTTATTCAAACGAGCGCCACGAACGGTGTCACGTGAGCTACACCAAAGTCGACTACACCGACACGGAACCGGTCGCAGACGCGATGCACTTCCTCCGGGACCCGCTGGACTGCGAGCAGCTCGGGGTCACCGTCGTCGACTGCGAGCCCGGATGGACGGGCAAGCCCCACGACCACGCCGGCGACGGGCAGGAGGAGGTGTACGTCCTCGTCGAGGGCGAGGCGACCGTGACCGTCGACGGCGAAGACGTGTCGATGAGGGCCGGTGACGCGCTCAGAATCGACCCCGAATCGAAACGGCAGATACGGAACGGCGAGCGACAGAGCCAGTTCGTCCTCGTCGGAGCGCCCTAGTAGCTGCGCTCTTTCGGTTCGTAGGTCTCCTCGTCGCCCTCGAGGATGACCGGCTTGTAGTACAGTTCCGGCGTGCCGTCGTTCCACGCCAGCATCGTGTGCTTGATCCACTCGTCGTCCTTGCGCTCCTGGTGTTCGGCGCGCCAGTGGGCGCCCCGGAACTCCTCGCGGGCCAGCGCACCGAGCGTGATGGCCTCGGCCACATCGAGGATGTTGCGCGTCTCGATGGTGTGGATGAGGTCCGTGTTGTACGTGCGCGACGGGTCCGAGACGGCGACGTCCTCGTAGGCCTCGCGTGCCTGTCGGAGGTCGCGGAGGGCCGTCTTCAGCCCCTCCTCCTCCCGGAAGACGTTGACGTTCTGGGTCATCGTCTCCTGGACGTCGGCACGCACTTCGGCGTGGTTGATGCCGTCCTCCTCGAGCAGCGTCTCGACGCGGTCGCGCTCCCGCTCGACGGCGTTCTCGATGACGCCCGTCGGTTCGACGGCCGCCCCGTCGGCGGCGACGTCCTCGCTCCCGGTGTCGACCGCGCCGGGCGCGACCGGCGGCTGGACGTCCCCCTCCTCGCTCTTCGCGGAGGGGCCCGTCTCTATCTCGGCGGTCTTCATGTCCTTGCCGGCGGCGTGGTAGCCGGCGCGGGCGCCGAAGACCAGCAGTTCGGGGAGCGCGTTCCCGCCGAGGCGGTTGGCGCCGTGTAGCGAGACGCAGGCCGTCTCGCCGGCGGCGTACAGCCCTTCGATACAGGTCTCGCCGTTCTCGTCGGTCTCGACCCCGCCCATGGCGTAGTGCTGGCCGGGCTTGACGGGCATCGGTTCGTCGAGGCCGTCCACGCCCTCGAAGTCCTCCGCGAGGTGGAGGATGTTCTCTAGACGGTCGAGGATGCGCTCCTCGCCGAGGTGGCGCATGTCGAGGTCGACGTACTCGTCCTCGATGCCGCGGCCCTCGTTGACCTCCGTGAGTTCGGCCCGGGAGACGACGTCACGCGAGGCGAGTTCGCCGTCGTTGTTCGCGTAGCCGTACTCGAACATGAACCGCTCTTCCTCGTCGTTGTAGAGGATGCCACCCTCGCCGCGGACCCCCTCGGAGATGAGCACGCCCGTCGACGGGAGCGTCGTCGGGTGGAACTGAATCATCTCCATGTCCTCCATCGGAACGCCCGCGCGGTAGGCCATCGCACACCCGTCGCCGGTGTTGGCGACGGCGTTGGTCGTGTGGTCGAACGCCTGTCCGAGGCCGCCGGTGGCGAGGACGACGCCGCCCTTCGCGCGGAACCCCTCTATCTTCCCGGACTTGATGTCGTAGGCGACGCAGCCGTGACACTGCCGGTCCTCGGGGTCGTCGTGGTCGGTCACCGCGAGGTTGGTGACGTACCACTCGTCGTACACCTCGATGCCGCGCTTGACCGCCTGCTCGTACATCGTGTGCAGGAGGTGGTGACCGGTCTCGGCACCGGCGTAGGTGGTCCGGGGGAACGACATCCCGCCGAACGGGCGCTGGGAGACGCGGCCGTCGTCCTCGCGGGAGAACGGCATCCCCCAGTGTTCCAGCTGGATGACCTCCTCCGGCGCCGTCTTGGCGAACGTGTCGATAGCCGGCGCGTCTCCGAGGTAGTCGGAGCCTTTCATCGTGTCGTAGGCGTGCAGGTCCCAGGAGTCGCCGTCCCGGAGCGAGGCGTTGATGCCCCCCTCTGCCGCGCCCGTGTGACTGCGGACAGGGTGGAGTTTCGTGACGAGGGCGACGTCGGCACCCTCTTCGTCCGCTGCGATAGCCGCTCGGAGGCCGGCGCCACCCGCGCCGACCACGATAACGTCGTGTTCGTACATAGTGGGAAGTAGTAACGTGTGTCTGGCTTCGCTTAGGACTACCAGAACTTGAGGTTGTTCTTCACCGCTTCGCGTTTCAGTTCCTGGATGTGCTCGGTCAGGGGGATGTCCTTCGGGCACACCTCGGTACAGGAGAACTGGGTCTGGCACCGCCAGACGCCGTGCTCCTGTTCGATGATGCGGAGTCGCTCCTGCTTGCGGTTCTCGCCCTCGCGTTCGTCCATCGCGAAGCGGTAGGCCTTGTTGATGGCCGCGGGGCCGAGGTACTCGTTGTCGCCGGCGGCGATGTTACACGAGGACATGCAGGCGCCACACCAGATGCACCGCGTCGACATCTTGACCTTCTCGCGGTTCTCCCGGCTCTGGCGCTGTTCCTCCAGGTCGTCTTCGGGCAGTTCGTCGGCGTCGAAGTACGGCTCGACGGCCTCCATCTGGTCGTAGAAGTGCTCCATGTCCACGACGAGGTCCTTCACGACCTCCTGGTGGGGGAGCGGTTCGATGCGGATGGGGTCCTCGAGGTCCGACAGCTGGGTCTTACAGCCGAGGCGCTGGCGACCGTTGACGAACAGCGCGTCCGAACCACACACCGCCTGCCGGCAGGAGTGCCGGAAGGTCAGCGACGAGTCGTACCGGTCCCGCGCGTAGATGAGCGCGTCGAGGACGGTCATCCCCTTGTGGAACGGGACCGTGAAGTCGTCGAACCGGGGTTCCTGCTTGCCCTCGACCTCGGGGTCGTAGCGGAACACCTTCAGCGAGACCGTCTCCTCGTCGTCGAGCGTCTCCTCTTCGGCCTCCCGCTGGATGTCCCGCTCGGCCTGCCGCTGTCGTTTGGCCGCTCGGCGCCGGTCGCCGGGGGATTCGACGGCCTGTTCGGACTCCGCTTCGTCGGCTTCTGTCTCCGTCTCCTGTTGTTCTATCTGTGTGCTCATGGTTAGATCAGCCCGTTCATCGCGAGCGCCACTCTGGTGCCCTGTGCGACGAGCAGCAGTCCCGCGACGACGAGGACGTACTTGACTGCGGTCTTCTGCGAGCCGCTGATGCCCTGGTTGACGAGGGCGTTGTAGACGCCGTTGACGCCGTGGAACGTCGCCGTCACCAGGAAGAGCCACATCGTCGCGAAGTAGCTCCACTGCCCCATGCGGGCCTGCGTCCCGGCGAAGGTGATGTCCGCCGCGTGGTTGACGAAGTGCAGCAGCATGAAGTGGAACGCGAGGACGCCGATGAGGAACACGGCCGTCAGCCGCTGGAAGAGCCAGCGGCGGCCACCCCGCTCGAAGGAGGAGTAGTGTTCGGCCATTACGCGAGCGGCCCCCCGAGGAACGTCGGAATGCTTGCGACGACGATAGCGCCTGTCAGGACCAGCGACGCGTAGAAGCTCTTGTCCTGCGCTTCGAGGCCCACGCCGAGGTCGACCATCAGCAGGCGGATCCCGTTGAGGATGTGGAACACGGCGACGGCGAGCAGGCCGACTTCGAGGAAGCGAACCACGAGCAGGGCTTCGAGTCCCTGCAGTGTGTTCGTGTAGAGTTCGGCGCCACCGAGAGAGGTACTGAGGACGGCGATGTGGGTGAACAGATACCCCACGAGCACCCAGCCGGTGAACTTGTGGAATATCCAGGCCCACATCCCGGCCGAGAACTCCCGCCACCGTCCGAAGTCCTCGACGGTGCCACGGTTGTAAGACTGGCTCATACACTCGGGGGTTAGTCCGGGAACAGATAGTAGTTACTACAACGTGCGCGCATCGCCGCATCTGTCGAATATCTTCACCCCCTGACTAGTCGGTCGGGGTGGAATCGCGGGTCACGTCTCGCCCCGGACCTCCTGGGTCCGCTCCAGCGCTCGCCGGGTACGCTCGTCGAGTCGGACCAGGTGACAGAGCGGGTTCCCGGGGTAGACCAGCGGGTTCTCGAGGATGCCGACGAGGAGGCCGGTGAACGGCGCCCGGACCGTCGTGTCCTCGGTCTTGAACGGGTTCGCGATGGTGCAGATGACGTCGTCCTCGTACACGAGGTCGCCCCGCTGGTGGTGCATGTCGACCAGTCCGCCGGCGTCGGCGCGTATCCACGTCTTCTCGTCGCCGTTCTCGATGACGGTCCGCCAGCCGGGCCACTGGACGACTTCGGTCGGGAGCATCCCGAACTCGGCCAGCACCGAGCGGACGCTCTCCAGCGCGGTGTCGATGAGCTGGCGCTGGAACCGGTGGGCCTCCCCCATCTCGATGGTTATAGCGGCGGCACCGGCGGCGCTGGCCTCGCGGCGCAGCGACCCCGACGGGCCCTCCGAGGAGATGATGACGTTCGACGCGAAGGCGTTGGCCACCCGTGCGACCGCCGGGTCGTCCATGTCCGCCCGGACGTGGAGCATGTTGGTCCGGCCCCGCGTCGACGTGTGGAAGTCGAGGCCGAAGTCACAGGGCTCGAGGAAGTTCCGGAAGATGCGGTCGGCCATCCGCTTCGCGCTCGTCGAGTCGGGGTTGCCCGGGAACGAGCGGTTGAGGTCCCGGTCGTAGATGGGCAGGTACCGCTCCTGTGCGAGGAACGCCGGGACGTTCAACACCGGGAGACAGACCAGCGTCCCCGCCAGCGTCTCGTGGTCCCACTCGTGGGCGACCTCTCTGACGACCTCGATGCCGTTCAGTTCGTCGCCGTGGGCCGCCGCCGAGAGGAACCCCGTCGGACCCGGGCGCTCGCCGTTCACGATGGTGACCGGGATGCGGACCGGGTCGCCCATGTACGTCTCGCTGACCGTGTACCGGACGTTCTGCGTCTCGCCGGGGTCTACCCGCCCACCGTCGTACGTGAACGGTTCGGCCTCGTCCATGCCCGTACAAACACGAGGGCCGATAAAAGGGTGTCTGGCGAGGAATCGCCACGCCGGGACCCGCGAGAGAACGACTCGCAGGCCGGCGACCCATCAGTGTTTTGCTGACGCCCCTAGAACGACGCGGTATGCGTACCGAAGACATCACGGTCGGCGTGCTGAGTCTCCACTCGAGCAAGGAGACGAAGGCGATTCTGAACGCCGCCGAGGAGATGGGCTGTGACACGGAGTGGCTCCGCGAGGAGAACACGACGGTCACGACGAGCGACAGCGAACTGCGCCTCCACCCGGAGGTAGACGTCATCGCCAACCGACTGCTGCTCTCAAGCGACGAGCACCCGATGGAGGGCGCGGGCCTCGCGCTGACGCTGAACAAGGCGGCCCCGATGCTGAACGAACCGACGCCGGCCATGACGGCGCTCCACAAGTTCGCCACCGCCGCGGCCCTCGCCGACGCCGGCGTCAACATCCCCGACGCCGTCCTCGCCCTGTCCACCCAGCGACTCAACAAGGAGCGCGGCCGCTTCGGCGAGCGAGCGGTGTACAAGACGGCCATCGGGACCCACGGCGGCGGGACGTGGATGGTCGAACTCGACGAACCGGTCAACGCACAGGTCGGCGAACGCCACGCCTTCCTGCAGGAGTTCCTCGAACACGACGACCAGCGCCACCACGACCTGCGGGTCTACGTCGTCGGCGACCAGATAGTCGGCGCGATGAACCGCTACGCCCCGGAGGGCGAGTGGCGGACCAACGTCGCCCTCGGCGGCGAGGTCGAGGACATGACGGGCGACCTGCCACAGGAGGTCCGCGAGATGGCCCTCGACTCCGTTTCCGCCGTCGGTCTCGACTACGCCGGCGTCGACATCGTGCAGGGCGAAGACGGCTACTACGTCCTGGAGGTCAACCCCACCGCCGGGTTCCGCGGCCTGTTCAAGGCCACCGGCATCAGCCCCGCGCCGTACATCGCCCGACGGGCCATCGAGAAGGCCGGCGGTGAGGTCGACGACGCGGAGGTCGAGCGGCTCTCGGACCGCCTGGACGACTCGCGGCCGACGGCGATGCCCCGGAAGCCGACCACGTCGACGCCCGAGAACGTCACCATCGGCTACATCGAGGAGGTCGTCGTCTCCGGGACCCGAGGCCACAAGACCGTCCTCGCGAAGTCGGACACGGGGGCGACCCGGACGAGCATCGACGCCGAACTCGCCGCCGAGATCGGGACGGGCCCCATCCTCGACATCGTGAAGATAAAGTCCGGCAGCGTCAAGTCCGGGCGCTCGCGCCCCGTCGTCGACCTCGTCGTCGGCATCGGCGGCACGCAGCACACCGTCACCGCGAGCGTCGAGGACCGGTCGCACATGGACTACCCGCTCCTGCTCGGCCGGGACATCCTCAAGCACTACCAGGTGAACGTCAACCGCCGCGCCGACGACGAGTACGAGTCGGACTCCGAGGAGGAGGAGGAACAGACGCTGGAGTGAGCGGGCGGTCGGCTACTCCTCCGCGACCTCGTCGACGCTCTCCGCGATGTCCTCCTGCGCACGCCAGAGGTACAGCGTCGCGTAGCTCCGGTACGGCGCCCATCGCTCGGCGTACGCGACCATCTCTGACCGGTCGTAGCCGTCGCCGACCACGTTCGTGAACCCCTTCCGCACGCCGAGGTCGCCGACCGGGAACACGTCCTCGCGGCCCAGCGAGAACAGCAGCTGCATGTTCGCCGTCCAGTCGCCGACGCCGGTGATGGCCGTCAGTTCCTCGCGGACGGCCTCGTCCGAGTGGTCCGCGAAATAGTCGACGGTGTACCCCTCCTCCTCGAACGCCGCGGCCACCTCGTTGACGTAGCGGGTCTTCTGTCTGGAGAGGCCGGCGTCGCGTAACACCTCGTCGTCGGCCGCGAGGACGCCGGTCGGAGTCACCTCGACGGCGTCGAACAGGCGCTCGCGGGTCGCCGCCGCCGACGCCATCGACACCTGCTGGCGCAGGATGGAGACGACCAGCCGCTCGAAGAGGTCCTCGGCCGGGTCCAGGGTGAGTTCGCCGTGGGCGTCGACGAGCGGTCCGATGTCCGGGTCTTCACGGAGCGTCTCGTGTGGCGAGTCCGTCATCGACGGACGGTAGTGACGCCGGGCGAAAGAACCTGTCTGTCGGCACGAAGTCGGGAACCGTCGACCGACCGCTATTCGATGTCGATCTGGTGGCCCCCGCTGATGGCGTCGGTCTTCCCGATGCGGACCGTCAGGACGCCGTTGTCCATCGACGCCGAGACGTCGTCCTCGTCGACGCTCCCCGGCAGTCGAACCCGCCGCGAGAGCGAGCGGTGGGACCGCTCCCGCCGGACGTAGTTCACGTCGGTCGCCTCGGCCTCGTGGCTGTGGTCGGCCTCGATGGCCAGCGTCTGGTCGCTGATGTACACGTCGAGGTCGTCCTTGTCGAACCCCGGCAGGTCGGCGGTGACGACGTAGGCGTCGTCCTCGTCGACCACGTCGACGCGGGGGGACCCCATCTCCGCCGTCCACGGTTCGAACCCCGTCCCCCACCGCTCGGCGGCCTCCTCGAACTGCCGGCTCATCTGCTCGAACCACGATTCCATGTTGTCGAGTGGTAGCTTCCGCGCCATACGGGGACCTCTCGTGACCGCCGCTTAGTTAGCCAGCCGGTACGGCGAGAAAGGTCGCTGTGTCGGCGGTTCGGGTCGGCGTTCCGGTCGGTAAGCCGGGCTTTGTCCGGCGCGCTCAGACCATGCCCTTCCCGAGCAGTTCGCGGGCGATGATGTTCTTCTGTATCTCGGTGGTCCCCTCGTATATCTGGGTTATCTTCGCGTCGCGGTAGAACCGCTCGACGTCGAAGTCGTCGACGTAGCCAGCGCCGCCGTGTATCTGGACCGCCTCGTCGGCCACCTCGACGGCGACCCGCGACGCCTTCTCCTTGGCCATCGACGCCAGTTGGGTCAGCTGGTCGCCCTCGTTGTCGACGCTCCAGGCGGACTTGTAGGTCAACTGCCGTGCGGCCTCGATCTCGGTGAACATCTCCGCGAGCTTGTGCTGGATGGCCTGGAACTCCGAGATGGGCTGGCCGAACTGCTCGCGGTCCTGCGCGTAGTCGAGCGCGCGTTCGGCCGCTCCGCGGGCGATGCCGACCCCCTGTGCGGCGACGCCGGTCCGCGTCTCGTCGAAGAACTGCATAATCTGGAGGAAGCCGGCACCCCGCGTCCCGACGAGGTTGGACTCGGGAACGCGCACGTCGTTCAAGACGAGTTCGGCCGTGTCCGAGGCGCGGATACCCAGTTTCCCGGATATCTTCTCCGCTTCGAAGCCGTCGCGGTCGGCCTCGACGAGGATCTGCGAGAACCCGTTGTACCGCCCCTCTGCCTCGGGGTCGGTCTCACAGAGCACGACGAAGTAGTCGCCGACGGAGCCGTTGGTGATCCACATCTTGTTCCCGTCGATGACCCACTCGTCGCCGTCTTTGCGGGCCCGTGTCGACACCGACGAGACGTCCGAGCCGGTGTCCGGTTCGGAGATGGCCGTCCCCATGATGGCGTCGCCCGTCGCCACGGGTTCCAGATACGCTTCCTTCTGCTCCTCCGTCCCGAAGCCGACCAGTGCGTCGGCGCCGAAGGCCGCCGACTGGATGGAGAGACCGATGCCGGGGTCGGCCGCGAACAGTTCCTCGGCGATGATGGCGTTGGTCAGCGTGTCGTAACCCACCCCGCCGTACTCCAGCGGGATGTTCGCCCCGGTCAGGCCCATCTCGGCGGCCTTCTCGACCACCTCGTGCGGGAACTTCTCCGCGCGGTCGTACTCCGAGGCGACCGGCCGTATCTCGTTCTCTGCGAAGCGCTGGACCTCGTCTCGTATCTGGCGCTGCTCGTCGGACAGTTCGAAGTCCATGTGTGGTGTGTTCACGAGACCGCCAATTAATGGTTTGTAATCCGAAATAAACGGCAGAGAGGTTTTTCGGTGAGAGAAACGTTGAAACGTGGCCCGGCAGTGGGGACATATGTCATGGATTTCGAGGACATCGAGACGGTAGCAGTGCTCGGCGCGGGCAACATGGGCCACGGCATCGCGGAGGTGGCCGCCCTCGCCGGCTACGAGGTCCGGATGCGGGACATCAAAGAGGAGTTCGTCCAGAACGGGTACGACAACATCGAGTGGTCCCTGAACAAACTGGCCGAGAAGGACCAGCTCTCCGACGAGGAGGCCGAGGAGGCGCTCGAACGCGTCACGGCGCTCGTCGACGTCGAGGCGGCCGTCGGCGACGCGGACGTGGTCATCGAAGCCGTCCCCGAGAAGATGGAGATCAAGAAGGACGTCTACACAGACGTCGAGGCGCACGCACCCGAGGACGCCATCTTCGCGACGAACACCTCCAGCCTCTCCATCACCGAACTGTCGGAGGTCACGGAGCGACCGGAGCAGTTCTGCGGCATGCACTTCTTCAACCCGCCGGTCCGGATGCAACTCGTCGAAGTCATCTCCGGGGAACACACCAGCGAGGAGACGCTGGAGACCATCGAACAGCTCGCCGAGGAGTTCGACAAGACGCCGGTCCGGGTCCGGAAGGACTCGCCCGGGTTCATCGTCAACCGCATCCTCGTCCCCCTGATGAACGAGGCGTGTTGGCTGGTCCACGACGACGTGGCCACCGTCGCCGAGGTCGACTCGACGACGAAGTTCGACATGGGCCTCCCGATGGGGTCGTTCGAACTCTCCGACCAGGTGGGCAACGACGTCGGCCTGCACGTCCTCGAGTACATGCACGAGGTGCTGGGCGAACCGTACGCCCCGTGTCCGCTCCTGGAGGAGAAGGTCGAGAAGGAACAGCTGGGCAAGAAGACCGGCGAGGGCTTCTACGACTACGAGGACGGCGGCGTCGACATCCCGACCGACGCCGGCCGCGAGGACATCGAACACCGACTGCTGGCCGTGATGGCCAACGAGGTCGGGAAGCTCGTCGAGAACGACGTGGCGCCCGTCGCCGACATCGACGAGGCCGTGATGCTCGGCGGTGGCTTCCCCGAGGGGCCGGCGAAGCTGGCCGACAAGGCCGGACTGGAGACGCTGGTCGACACGCTGGAGGACGTCCACGAGGAGACCGGCGAGGCCCGCTACGCCGTCTCCGACGGCCTGCGCGCCGCCGCCGATGAGGGCGGCTTCTACGGCGCCGACGACGGGGCGACCACCGAGTTCGAGAACATCGCCGTCGAGTACCCGGGCGAGATGGTCGGCCACATCGTCCTCGACCGCCCCCACCGGATGAACACGGTCAGTCCCGACCTGATGGACGAGCTCAGCGAGGCCGTCGACCTCCTCGAGGACGACGACGAGGTCCGGTCCATCCTGCTCACTGGCGCCGGCGACAAGGCGTTCTCCGCCGGGGCCGACGTCCAGTCGATGGCGTCGAACGCGACGCCGCTGGAGGCCGTCGAACTCTCGAAGAAGGGCCAGGAGACCTTCGGGAAGCTGGAGGCCTGTCCGATGCCGGTCGTCGCTGGCATCGACGGCTACGCGCTGGGCGGCGGGATGGAACTGGCGACGTGTGCGGACATCCGCATCGCCTCGGAGCGCTCCGAACTCGGCCAGCCAGAACACAACCTCGGCCTCCTCCCCGGGTGGGGCGGCACCGTCCGCCTCGCCAACATCGTGGGCGAGGGCCGCGCGAAGGAGATCATCTTCACCGCGGAGCGCTACGACGCCGCGGAGATGGCCGACTACGGCTTCGTCAACGAGGTCGTCGAGAACGGCGAGCTCGAGGACCGGGCCTTCGAACTGGCCCGTGACCTCGCGGCCGGGCCGCCGGTCGCCCAGAAGTTCACGAAGCGTGCGATGCACGCCGGCCGCGACGACACGGACGCCGGCCTCGAGGTCGAATCCCAGGCCTTCGGTCACCTCATCGGCACCGAGGACGTGATGGAGGGCATCACGGCGTTCATGGGCGACGGTGAACCGGAGTTCGAGGGGAAGTGAGGGCACCGCCGTCGCCGCGAGGCCCTGACCGACGCGACTCCGACCGCGGCGGGTCCTGACGACAGAGCGGGCCAGTGGGCCGTCTCCGCGCGGTGTGGTGGGGTCCGTGCGCGGTCGCGCGACCGCGGCGTACCGTGTGACCGCGGCACAGATAGCCCCTATTTCGATGGGGTTAAATTGGAGCACCCGAAACGCAGGAATGCGCTCGGTTGGTGTAGTCCGGCCAATCATCTTGGCCTTTCGAGCCGAGGACATGGGTTCAAATCCCATACCGAGCACATTCCTGCCGCGAACGAATCGTCGAGTGACGACGCCGTCGACATTCGCCGGCGACCGGCCGCTTCTGACCGTGACGACAGCCCTACGAGCGGTGCTGGCGCTCACAGTGGTCGGTGGACCGCAGTTCTCGCCGTCTTAGACGTGTGATAACGTCCCGAGAGAGCAGGTGGCACGACCGGGTTAGGATGCCAGTAGCTATTTTTCCGGGCGCCGCCAGCGCTAACCCATGCAAGCGATCGTACTCGCCGCCGGCGAAGGGACGCGGATGCGTCCGTTGACCGAGAACACGCCGAAACCGATGCTCCCCGTCGCCGACCGGCCGCTCGTCGCCCACACCGCGGACACCGCCATCGAGGCCGGTGCGGACGAACTGATATTCGTCGTCGGCTACGAGGCCGACGCCGTCAGAGCGTACTTCGGCGACTCGTATCGCGGCCACCCCGTCTCCTTCGCCGTCCAGGAGGAGCAACTCGGGACGGCCCACGCCGTCGACGCGGCGAGCGAGTACATCGACGGCCCGTTCGCCGTGCTGAACGGCGACAACCTCTACGACGAGGCGAGCCTCACGGACCTGTTCGACGCGGCGCCGTCCATCGCCGCCTACCGCGTCCCCGACCCCTCGAACTACGGCGTCCTCTCGACGGACGGCGACCGCGTGACCGGCATCGTGGAGAAACCGGCCGACCCGCCGACCGAACTGGCCAACGCCGGCGCGTACGTCTTCCCGGCCGAGGCCCGCGACTGGCTCGACGTCCCGCTCAGCGACCGCGGGGAGCACGAGATCACCGACGTCCTCGCCCGCGTCATCGAGGAGCGGACCGTCACCGCCGTCGAGGTAGACCGCTGGCTCGACGTCGGCCGGCCGTGGGAGCTGCTGGAGGCCAACGAGTGGAAGCTCGACCAGATGGAGCGCCGCGTCGACGGCGAGGTCCGCGGCGACGCCGACCTGCGCGGCACCGTCGTCGTCGAGGAGGGCGCCGTCGTCGAACCCGGCGTCACCATCGAGGGGCCGGTCCTCGTCCGGTCGGGCGCCGAGGTCGGGCCGAACGCGTACGTCCGCGGCGCGACGATGCTGGGCGAGGGCACCCACGTCGGCCACGGCGTCGAGGTCAAGAACAGCGTCGTCATGGCCGACTCGGCGGTCCCGCACGTCTCCTACCTCGGCGACAGCGTCCTGGGGACCGACGTGAACCTCGGCGCGGGGACGCAGGTGGCGAACCTCCGACACGACGGCGGCGACGTGAAGCTGACCGTCAAGGGCGACCGCGTATCGACCGGCCGCCGGAAGTTCGGCATCGTCGCCGGCGACGGCGTCCACACGGGCATCAACACCAGCCTCAACGCGGGCGTCGTCCTCTCTGCCGGCGCGACGACCGGCCCCGGTGAGAGTGTCACCCGGGACCGATAGCGGCCCGGCCGAGCGAGCGTCGATTATGTGGGATTAAGTAGGGTGAAAACGACGCTCAGGTAAGATGGTCGACCCGACTTCGGACCACCACGAGGACATCGACGAGGCGGACGCACCGAACTGCGAGGTATGCGGCGAGCCGATAGCGAACGAGGTGACACACCGCGTCATCACGTGGATAGCGGACGAGAGCGTCCAGACGGCACACTTCTGCGACGACGAGTGCCGCCAGCAGTGGGACGGCGCGTAGGTCGCTTCGACTCCGGCTAGAGTCTACGGAAAGCACTTTGTAGGACGATTCGTTCTGACGACCGCACGACACATGAGCCGCCGCAGTGGTACGGTCGCCCGCCTCGCCTTCCTGGCGATACTCCTCTCCGCCACAGCCGCCGTCGGCCACTCCTACGCGACTGCGACGGGAGTCGCCGACGGCGCGAGTGCGGGTGCCGCGAGTCCCTCCGCGACCG
Source organism: Haloarcula sp. MBLA0163 (assembly GCF_055632435.1). Taxonomy (NCBI): domain Archaea; kingdom Methanobacteriati; phylum Methanobacteriota; class Halobacteria; order Halobacteriales; family Haloarculaceae; genus Haloarcula; species Haloarcula sp. MBLA0163. The sequence continues at coordinate 1,428,382 of NZ_CM145745.1, read as the reverse complement.
AATCGGGGAGTCCGAACAACGCAACGACGGTGTCGACGACCGGACGGACGGTCGACGTCGAGTCCCGGTTCGAACGGGCGCGCGACCGCCCGACCCGCGGCGAGAACTGGTCGACGGCCCGCGTCACCGACGCCGCCGCGGCCCTCGACCGGAACGTCACCGTCGTCGCGACACAGGGGTTCTACGTCAGCGACGAACGGGCCGAACTGGCCGCCTTCCTCCCCAACGGGACGGTCGTCTACTACGACGACCGCTATCGCGTCTACTTCGACGTCGACCTCGTCGAGGGCGAGCGGTACACCGTCGAGTACGTCGCCGCCGAGCACCTGAGCGGCGACGCCTGTGGACCGGTCGGGGGCGAGCCCTGCACCCGCAACGTCGTCGTCCGCGTGAACCTCACCACCGGCGACGAGCGGACGGTGTACAGCGAGGTGACCGAGCGCGTCTACTCGGCGCGCTGGCACGACGTCGACCGCATCAACGAGACGCACCTCCTCGTGGCCGACATCGTCGACGACGGGGTCTACGCCGTCGATACGCGGGACGGGAGCGTCGCGTGGCGCTGGAACGCCAGCGCTCACTACGACCGCGACCAGGGCGGCTCCGAGGGGGACTGGACCCACGTCAACGACGTCGAGTACCTCGCCGACGGCAGCGTGATGGTCAGTCCCCGGAACATGGACGAGGTCCTCTTCCTCGAACCCGGCCCCGACGGCTGGGCGGTCGCCGAGCGCCGGACGCTCGGCACCGACGAGAACCACAGCGTCCTCTACGAACAGCACAACCCCGACTACATCCCCGCGGAGCGTGGCGGTCCGGCGGTCCTCGTCGCCGACTCGGAGAACGGCCGGGTCGTCGAGTACGAACGCACGGCCGACGGGTGGAACCGGACGTGGGAATGGCGCGACGTCCGCCTCCAGTGGCCACGCGACGCCGACCGGCTCCCGGACGGCGGCACCCTCGTCGTCGACTCCCACGGCGACCGCGTCGCCGAAGTCGGCGTGAACGACACGGTCGTCTGGAGCGCCGACGTCGGCATGCCGTACGACGTCGAACGGCTGGGGACCGGCGACGAGAGTTCTGGCGGCCCCGCCGCCCCGTACCGTGCCGTCGTCGCCGACCGCCCCGGGAACGCGACCAGCGTCGTCGCGAACGTCACGAACACGTCCGCGAGTTCCGGGCCGGGCACGCAGCGTTCGCTCTCCGACCGGTTCTGGCTCGGCCTCAAGGCGCTCGTCCCGAGCCTGGTCGCGAACGGCGCGCTGTACGTCGCGCCGTCGTGGGTCCGCTTCAGCGACCTCGTGTTCGCGACCGCCGCCGTCTCGACCGGCATCGTCTGGAGCGCCTCGGAGTTCTACTGGTCACGCTACTCGCTGTGGGGTCTCGCGCGCCGAGCGACGGCGGTGGGCAGACGTGCCCTCGCGGCTATCGGTCGTCGGTAGCATCGGTCTCCGAGTCGTCGTCGTACGTCCGTTCGATGGCCTGCTGGCCGCCGAGTCCGGCCGACACCGCACGGGTGAGGACGTCGAAGACGGTGACCACCGGGTACAGGAGGAGTTCGACGTACCGGAGCGGGCGCACGACCCGGAGCGCGAACGACTGCGCGTGGCCGAGGCCGTAGGACTTCGGCACTATCTCGCCGGCGACGAGGATGACGCTGCTGGCCACGACCGTCGTGAGGACGACGGCGGTGCCCGACTGGAAGCGGTCGACGAACAGCGCCGTCAACAGGCTCGACAGGGCGATGTTGACGACGTTGTTGCCGACGAGTATCGTCACGAGCAGTCGGTGCGGGTCGGCGAGGACGTCCTCGACGGCCGCCGCACGGGCGTCCGTCGCGGCCGCCTCTGCGACCCACTCCCGCGAGAGCGAGAACAGCGCGGTCTCGCTACTGGAGAAGAAGGCACTGCAGCCGAGCAGTGCGACGACGATTCCGAGCGTCGGGACGAGGTGTGTGGACATACGCCTCCTCGCACCCCCGACGGCAAAGAACCGACGCACCGCTGTGCGAAGTGTGCGTCGAAGAATGCTCCGTCAGGGATTTGAACCCTAGTCATCACCGTGAGAGGGTGATATGATTGGCCGGACTACACCAACGGAGCGTACACTGAGACGAAGGGTGGTGGAACGTATAATGATTGCGTTTCGGGAGCGCCCTGTGTGGGTTTCTCACTCCTCGTCGAACGGCGACCCGGCCGCGTCCGGCTCCTCCCCCGCGAGGCTGATGATGTTCTCTCGGCCGACGCGGAGCTTGCTGATGTCGCCGTCGTCCTCCATGTCAGAGAGGAGCATGCTGACCTTGGACTTCGACCAGTCCGTCGTGTCGACGATGTCGACCTGTTTCATCCGGCCGCCGTTCTCCTCGAGCAGGTTGATGACCCGGTCGCTGTCGCTCAGGAGCTCCTCGTCCGAGACTGCGGGGTCCGGGTCGGGCTGGTCCGGTGTCGCCGGCGAGGGGTCGGGTTCCGGGGTCGGTTCGGCGGCCGTCCCACCACCGCCGTCGTCGCCCAGTGCGGCGGCCGCGGCCCCGGAGCGCCACGCGGCGGCGGCCACGGCTCCGAGAGCGATTATCACGACGACGACGGCCAGCGGCCACATCCCGTCCGCCGACCCCGGGCCGTCGGTCGGCGGCGCGTCGGTCCGGCCCGGGTCCGAACCGTCGACCACGGCCGACCGCTGGCCGAGCTCGACGTAGGGGCGCCGGTCGGCGAAGGACCGCTCGCCCACCCAGGTCACGCTCTCGCTGCGGGTCAGGGAGTCCGGCTGACTCCGGGAGTCCGGCGTCGGACGGACCTGTGCGAACGCCATGGACGGCCCTCGCTCGACGACGAACGACTGGGCCGGGGCGATGTAGAACCCCCCGTCGAACACGTCCCCGACGAACACGCGCCCGTCCGAGACGTTCGCGAAGTTCGTCCACAGGAAGGCCATGCGGACGGTGCCGGTGCTCTGGACCGGGTTCGCGGCGGCCGAGCGGTGGAAGTTCCGGGCCCCCATCTGCCGGCCCGTCTCGTTCGTCCCGTACTGCGTGAGCAGTCCCGCCTGCTCGACGAAGTTGACGTACAGCGCCGTCTCGTTCTGCTCGAAGTTCCGCGCGAAGTCCTCGAAGCGCTGCTCCTCCGTCTCGTTGGTCAGCGGCGTCTGGTGCTCGATGGCCCACGTCGCGGAGCCGTTCTCGTACACCGTCACGCGGAACGTGGTCTCCTCGAACCCGTCGGGCGTCTGGGCCAGAGAGGCCGACTGCGCCCCGAGTGCGGGAGCGGCGGCGAGGCTGGCAGTCAGCAGGAGGGCGACGACGACGGCGACCGCGCGAGACATCTACGTCGTATGACCCGAGGACAGCATAAAAGCGCTATGAATAGTGGAGCTATCGCGGCACCGGGCCGGCGGCGTCTGCGAGTTTTTCGACCGGATGCGGCGGTTCCTCGTCGGTCGGTCCGTCGGCTATCTGCGTCCGACAGGACGCCCCCGGCGCCACGACTTCTTCGCCGTCGCTGTCGGCTATCTGGTCGTAGAGGATGCCCGCGATGGCCTGACTCATCGAGTAGTGCTCGGCCTCGTAGCCGAAACTGCCGGCCATCCCGCAACACCCCGAGTCGAGCGGGTCGACGGCGTAGCCGGCCCGGCGCAGGACGCCGACGGCGTGGTGGTCCTTCTTCGTCGCCTTCTGGTGGCAGTGGCCGTGGTAGGTCAGCGACGCCGACGCGCCGTCCCAGTCGACGTTCGCGTCCAGCGCGAAGCGGTCGAGGTACTCACAGACGCCGAAGGCGTTGCGGGCGAGCGCCGTCGCACCCTCGTGGTCGTGGCCGAGCAGGTCCAGATAGTCCGACTGGAGCATCACGGCGTCGGACGGTTCCACGACGACCACGTCCCACCCGTCCTCGACCATCGGTTCGAGGGCCGCCACGTTGGTCGCCGCTCGGTCGCGTGCGGTGTCGACGAACCCCTTCGAGTGGGCCGCCCGTCCGGACGCCGTCACGCCGTCGGGGACCTGCACGTGGACGGCAGCGGCCTCCAGCACCTCGACGGCCGCTCGCAGGACCTCGGGGTGACTGTAGTTGTTGTACGTGTCGGGGAACAGCACGGCGGTCCGCTCGGCGTCCGCTTCCGGCACCTGCGGTCCGCGGTCGGCCCACCAGTCCTCGAAGGACTCGCGCTGGAACGTCGGCAGGTCGCGCTCGCGAGCGACGCCGAGCAGTTTCTCGCCGAGGTAGTCGCTCCCCGGCAGTTTCTGCGCCCAGTTCGAGACGGGCGCGAGCGCGCTCCCCACCTTGCTCACCGTCTCGACGTTGGCGAACACCTTCTCGCGCAGGCTCGCGCCGTGTTTCTGGTGGTGGGCGTGCTCGACCTCCGTCTTCAGTTTCGCCATGTCCACCTCGCTCGGGCAGTCCTTCGCACACCCCTTGCAGCCGATACAGAGGTCCATGACCTCGGAGACGAACTCGTCGTCGGTGGGGTCGTCCGGCAGGTCGCCGCTCATCGCCTGCCGGAGCATGTTCGCCCGGCCGCGGGTCGCGGTTATCTCCTCGTCGGCCGCCCGGTAGGTCGGGCACATCACGCCGCCGGTGGTTTCCTGCGGGCCACGACAGCCCCCACACCCGTGGCAGAGTTCGACCATCCCCTGCATCCCGTTCTCGTTGTCCCACGAGAGCGACGGCTCGAAGTCGAACTCGAACTCGTACTCCGGGGAGAACCGCAGGTTCTCGGTCATGTCGACGGTGCGGGCCCGCGGCGGGGCCTCGCCTGCCTCCACGGCCGCCTCGTCGACGCCGACGACCTGCCCCGGGTTGAGGAGCCAGTCGGGGTCAAAGGCGGTCTTCAGGTCCCGGAACACCGCCCAGACGTCGTCGCCGTACAGTTTGTGGTTCCACTGCGTGCGTGCGCGCCCGTCGCCGTGCTCGCCCGAGACCGAGCCGCCGTACTCCTTCACGAGGTCCGTCGCGCCGTCCGCGATGGCCGCCATCTGCTCGACGCCGTCCAGCGTCTTCGTGTTCACCAGCGGTCGGATGTGGAGACACCCGGGCCCGGCGTGAGCGTAGAACGACGCGAACGTGCCCTCCCGTTCGAGGACGTCCTGGAAGTCCGCGACGTACTCCGGGAGGTTCTCCGGCGGCACGGCGGTGTCTTCGATGAAGCTGATGTGTTTGGCGTCGCTGGTCCGCGAGAGGAGGATGGGGAGGCCGGACTTCCGGAGTTTCCAGAACCGCGCCCGCTCGGCCTCCTCGTGGGCCTCGCGGCCGTGGAAGGCCCGCAGCGGTGCGGCCGTCATCTCCTCGGCACTCTCCTTCGGGACGGCCTCGGTCGAGACGTCGCCGACGCGGTCCGTGAGGAGGTCCGCCACCTTCTGCTTGCCCTGCGGGTCGTTCTCGGCGTAGAACTCCACGAGGAGGACCGCCCCAGTCCCCTCGGGGAGAATCTCGTCGACGAGGTCGCCGAACTCCTCGGTGTCCGCCGCGAGGTCCAGCAACACGTCGTCCAGCACCTCGACCGCAGCAGGGTCGTGGTCGAGGATGGGGGCGACGTCCTCCATCGCCGAGACGAGGTCCTCGTAGGCCAGCAGCGCGAGCGACTCGGTCTCCGGGATGGGCTCGAGCGAGACGGTGGCCTCGGTCACGATGGCCAGCGTCCCCTCGCTGCCGGCCAGCAGTCGGGCGAGGTTGACCGTCCCCGCCTCGCCGTACTCGCCGTCGGCCTCGGCGACCAGCCGGTCGAGGTTGTAGCCGGAGACGTTCCGCTTGAGGTCGGGGAAGGCGTCGTCGACGTCGGCACGCTCCTCCTCGAGGATGCGAAGGACGGCGGCGTGAATCCGCCCCTCGAGGTCGCCGTCCGGGTCGGCGGTCTCCCGAAGGTCCGCCACCTCGACCTCGCCGAACGTCGTCACCGTCCCGTCGGCCAACACCACCTCGCACTCCTCGACGTAGTGGTCGGTCTTGCCGTACTGCAGCGAGTGGGCGCCGGTCGAGTTGTTGCCGATAGCGCCGCCCAATGCCGACTTCTCGCCCCACGCCGGGTCCGGCGCGAACTTCAGGTCGTGCGGGGCGAGTTCCGCGTTCAGGTCACCGAGCGTGGTCCCGACCTGTGCGGTGGCGCGGGCCGCGTCGGGGTCGACGTCCAGCAGTGCGTCCATGTGTCGGGTGAAGTCGAGGACGACGGCCTCGTTGACCGACTGGCCGGCGAGACTGGTCCCGCCGCCCCGTGGCAGGACCGGAATCGACCGTTGCGCACAGTAGTCCACCACGGCGGCCACGTCGGCCGTCGACTCGGGGTAGACGACGCCGACCGGGGTGACCTCGTAGGCGCTGGCGTCGGTCGCGTAGAGCTGTCGGGAGTACTCGTCGAACCGTACGTCGCCGTCGACCCGGTCGGCGATGTCGGCGACCAGACCGGGCCGGTCCACGGCGTCGGTCCGGTAGTCGTAGTCCGACCGCGCGTCGCTGGCCGGGTCCTCGTTCGGTCCCTGTTCGGTAGCACCCATGGTCGGACGTTCGAGCGACGTGACGTTAACCTGACGCACAGGACTGTTGTCGGGGCCAGTCCTGCCACTCGGCCGACGAAAACCATCGGAGCGTTATTTACGCTCCAGTGTCGAACCACTGCTAACCAATGGGTATCGCTGAAACAGTCTCGGATGGCCGACAACTGGCGATTGAGCGGCCGGGTGCTGGTGCCGTCGCCGCCGTCGTCCTCTATCTGGTCGCCGACCTCGCGACGAAACTGCTCGGAACCACGGTGTACGCGCTCGGATTCAGGGTCATGGGCGGGGCGCTGACAGTCGGCTCGCTCGCCTCGATGGTGTTGGACGGTCTGCTCGTCGGCCTCGCGGTGGGGCTGGCCGGCATCGGCCTCTCGATGACCTACAGCATCCTCGACTTCGCGAACTTCGCCCACGGTGACACGGTGACCGTGGGCGCATTTCTCGGCTGGGTCGCCGCGTACGTCACGGCGAACCTGGCCGTCAGCGCGCCCCTGACGGACCTGTTCCTGTTCAACGGCGGCGCACAACTGAGCGCGTCCGCGTCGTGGGTGCTCGTCCTGTTCGGCCTCGTCGTCGCCGCCGTCGGCACCGTCGGGGTCGTCCTCCTCGTCGACCGCATCGTCTACCGCCCGATGCGTGACTCGGGGAACATCTCCCTGCTCATCGCCTCTATCGGGGTCGCACTGGCGCTCCGGTACCTCATCGCCTTCTTCTTCAGCACACAGACCAGCGGCGTCGCGACCAGCGGCACGCGCCTCCAGCTGTTCGCCGGCGTCGCCATCACGGACAACGAGATCGCGCTCCTGGTCGTCGCCGTCGGCCTGATGCTCGCCGTCCACCTCCTGCTCCAGCGGACGAAGCTCGGGAAGGCGATGCGGGCGATGGCCGACAACGAGGACCTCGCCCGGGTCACCGGCATCCCGACCGAACGGGTCGTCCGCCTGACGTGGGTCCTCGGCGGCGCACTGGCCGGGACGAGCGGCTATCTGCTCGTCCTCGAGAGCGGGACCATCTCGTTCAACTTCGGGTGGATTCTCCTCCTGCTCATCTTCGCGGCCGTCATCGTCGGCGGCATCGGCTCCATCTACGGCGCGATGGCCGGCGGCGTCCTCATCGGCCTCGTCGACAGTCTGGCGCTCATCTGGCTGCCGTCCGGGCTGACGCGGGCCGCCGCCTTCGCCGTCCTCATCGTCGTCCTGCTCCTGCGCCCGTCCGGCATCTTCGGGGGGGTGAGCACGGCATGAGCGGCTTCGAGGACGTCCGGGACAGACTGGAGGCGCTGCCCGACGCCGCGCTCGTCGTCTCGTTCCTCGTCGGCATCTGGCTGCTACTGACGCTGCTAGCCTTCGCCGTCGGCGGCGCGCAGTCGGCCAACCTCGCCGCCGGGTTCGTCGGCAGCGTGACGGTGCTCGTCGGCGCCTACGCCATCCTCACGCTGGCGCTGAACCTCCAGTGGGGGTACACGGGGCTGTTCAACATCGGCATCGCGGGCTTCATGGCCGTCGGCGCGTACACGACGGCCATCCTGACGGCGCCGGTCGACCCCGGGGCGGGCGGCGTCCCGGGCTTCGGCCTCCCGCTGTTCGTCGGCCTGCTGGGTGGCATGGTGATGGCCGCCATCGTCGGCGCCATCGCGGCCCTCCCCGCGCTCCGCCTGCGCGCGGACTACCTCGCCATCGTCACCGTCGCCCTCTCGGAGATAATCCGCCTGTTCGTCAACTGGGGCGGCGTCGCCGAGGTCGAGGTGTTGGGCAAGCGGTTCGGGACCGGCGGCGCGACGGGCATCTCGTTCAAGTCACCCGACGAGGTCGTGGCGACGCTCGTCAACGGTCCCGGGCAACCGCTCGTCGCCGCCGCCGAGAGCGTCGGCATCTCCGGACCGAACGTCGTCAACATGGCCTACGGGCTGAGTCTGCTGGCCATCGCGGCCGGGAGTTACTGGGTGCTCAGTCGGGTGTCGGACTCGCCGTTCGGGCGCGTGCTGAAAGCCATCCGGGAGGACGAGACGGTGACGCAGTCGCTCGGCAAGGACACCAGGCTGTTCAAAATAAAGGCGTTCATGATCGGCTGTGCGCTGATGGGACTGGCCGGCGCGCTGTTCCGCGGCGGCGCGGGCTACATCAGCCCCGCGCAGTTCCGACCGGTCATCACATTCTACGTCTTCGCGGCGCTCATCATCGGCGGCTCCGGGTCGAACACCGGGAGCATCCTCGGCGCGGCGACGTTCTCGGCGCTGCTGTTCTACCTCCCGGCGCGACTCGGCGAGTACGTCCCGACGTTCGGCGGGCGGGCGCCGGGCAACGTCTTCGAGGCCATCGCCGCGCTCGGCTCGCTCGACCCGACGCCGCTCGTGGCCTACACGGTCGGGAACATCAGCACGCTCCGGTTCGTCCTCATCGGCGCCGTCCTCGTCTACATCATCCAGAACCAGCCCGACGGGCTGCTGGGCCACCGCAACGAGCCGGCCACGAGCGTGGACCTGACACGCCCGCGGACCGCCGACGGGGGTGAGACGGATGAGTGACACCGAGGCCGTCGAGCGGGCGACGACGGAGAGTGACGTCCCGACCACCAGCGACGCCATCGACTCGCCGCTGCTGGAGGTCGAGGGGCTGCGCAAGGAGTTCGGCGGCGTCACGGCCGTCGACGGCGCGTCGTTCAAGGTCGCCAAAGGGTCGTTCACCGGCCTCATCGGGCCGAACGGCGCCGGCAAGTCGACGACGTTCAACTGCATCACCGGCATCCACGAACCGACGGCCGGAACTGTCACGTTCGACGGGCAGGACGTGACCGGGCTGGCGCCGTACACGCTCGCCAAGCGGGGCCTCGTCCGCACGTTCCAGATTGCACGCGAGCTCTCCGAGATGACGGTGCTGGAGAACGTGATGCTGGCGCCGCCCGACCAGCTGGGGGAGTCGGCGCTGCAGTCGGTCGTGCCGGGTCTGCGCGAACGGGTCCAGCGCGACGAGGCCGAGGTGGTCGAGGCGGCCTGGGAGACGCTGGAGTTCTTCGAGATAGACCACCTCGCCCACGAGAACGCCGGCAACCTCTCGGGCGGGCAGCGGAAGCTGCTGGAGATGGCCCGCGTCCTCATGACCGAACCGGAGATGGTGCTGCTGGACGAGCCGCTGGCCGGCGTCAACCCCACGCTGGAGGAGAAACTGCTGAACCGGATCGACGAACTGCGGCAGGACGGACTGACCTTCCTGCTGGTCGAACACGACATGGACGTCATCATGAACCACTGCGAACACATCATCGTCATGCATCAGGGACAGGTCCTCGCGGAGGGCGACGCCGACGCCATCCAGTCGGACGAACGCGTTCTCGAGGCCTACCTGGGAGGTGACGTATGAGCCGGCAGGCCCAGCGGTCGGCCGACGCGGCGCTGCCCGACCCCGCCGAGAGCCTGCTCGCGGTCCGCGACCTGGACGCCGGCTACGGCGACCTGCAGGTGCTCGAGGACGTCAACATGGACGTCGCCGACGGCGAGTACGTCGTCATCGTCGGCCCCAACGGCGCCGGGAAGTCGACGGTGATGAAGTCCGTCTTCGGCCTGACGACCTACATGGGCGGGTCGGTCGTCTTCGACGGCGAGGACATCAGCCGGCGCCGCCCCGACGAGATCATCCACGAGGGCATCGGCTACGTCCCGCAGACCGACAACGTGTTCGGCTCGCTGACGGTCCGCGAGAACCTCGAGATGGGCGCGTACATCCTCGACGAGGTGCCCGAGGACCAGATTCGGACGATATACGACCGGTTCCCCATCCTGGAGGAGCGCTCGACGCAGAAGGCCGGGACGCTCTCGGGCGGCCAGCAGCAGATGCTGGCGATGGGCCGGGCGCTGATGTTGGACCCGGACCTGCTCCTGCTCGACGAGCCCTCGGCGGGGCTGGCCCCGGACCTCGTCGCGGAGATGTTCGACCGCATCGACGGCATCAACGACGACGGCACCGCCGTCCTGATGGTCGAACAGAACGCCAAGGAGGCGCTGCGGCGCTGTGACCGCGGCTACGTCCTCGTACAGGGCCAGAACCGCTATCAGGACGACGGCGACGTCCTGCTCGCGGACCAGCAGGTCAGGCAGGACTTCCTCGGCGGATAAGACGTCGGCGGCGGGCGCGCCGGGTTACTGGTTCAGCGCGCTGTTTATCTGTGAGGTGTAGGAGGACTGCTGGGACTCGAAGCCGACCTGCTGGACGACGCTGCCGCCCTGGTTCTCGAACGCGTCGACGAAGGCCTGCTGGAGCGCCTGCCCGTAGCTGTTGTTCAGGTACAGCGTCGAGGCCGTCGACGCGCCGAGCTCCTCGGTCGCCAACTGCGCGAGCACCTGCCCCTGCAGGGCGTCGCTCGGCGGCGTCCGGAACACGAAGTCGTCGTCCTCGAGGCTGGTGATGGCCGGCGAGGTGGAGGCGGGCGAACACCCGACCACCTGGTTGTCCACGAGGACGTTGTTCGCCACCTGGATGGTCGCCTCGGAGGAGGCCGCGCCGGTGATGGACGGGTAGCCGGCGCTCACGAGGGAGTTCGCCGCGTTGACCGCGGCCTGTGCGGTCGACTGGGTGTCACCGACCTGCGTGTCGATGCTCTGGTCGATCTGGTCCCGGAGCTGGATCGCCGGCAGGAGCGCGGCGTCGCGGATCGCCTGCCCCAGCGGCCCGAGGTCGCCGGTCTCCGGCTGGAGGATGCCGAGTCGGACCGTCCGGTCGGCGCCGCTCCCGCTCCCGGACGGCTCCGGTTGTGCGAGGTCGGCGTTGCCGCCGAAGTCGATGGTCTGCTGGGTCTCGACGCCGCTCTGCGTGAAGCCGAACACCTGGTACTGCGCGGAGGTGATGTCGCCGGCGTCGTCGAAGTTGACGTTGCTGGACGCCCCCTCGTACTGGATGTTCTCGCCGGCGGCCGCCGCTTCGGCCGCCTCGGGCAGTTCCGACGGCGTGTACGTCGTCCCGCCGGGGTTCGCCACCACGCGCATGTGGTCCCGAATCGCCGTGCCGTCGTTCTCGCCGGCCATCAGGTTGGCCAGGATCTGGACCGCCGAGGCGTCGTAGGCCTGGGAGGTGAACACGCCGGCCTCGTCGTAGTCGAACTCCTCGGTGAACAGGTTCGTGAACGTGTCGACGCCGGGGCCCGCGGCGGACGGCGCCGACCCGGTGACGTTGGACATGTCGTTGCCCACGTCGCCGGGGAGGCTGCCGTCCTGCAGCCCGTCGGTCACGAGGATGTCGACGGTGTCGTCGCCGTAGTCCGAGTAGTAGTCCTTGAACAGCTGGACGCCGCTCTGCGGGTAGCCGACCACCATCATGACGTCGGGCGTGTCCGCTCCGCCGCCGCCGTCACTCCCGCCGTCGCCGGTGGTCCCGCCGTCGCCGCCATCGCCACCGTCGCTGCCGCCGTCACCACCGTCGCTCGGTTCGGTCGAACACCCGGCGAGCCCGACGAGACTCAGGGTACTGAGCGCACCGGTGCGCTTGAGGAACGTTCGTCTACTGCTATCACGACTCATATCTATCGTTCTTTGAACCCACTAGTAGAAATATGTTGCCCGTGCTGGGACGCTGGACGGCGGCGTGATGCGGAGGAACGTCGGCCCCGGTCTGTCGGGTCGCAGACCTGTCAGGGTGCGAGTCGGTTCTTCCGGTTCTTCATCTCGCGTTCGTAGTGGTCGAACGTGATGGGACACCACTCGCCGGCGATGTCGAGGAGTTCCTCCGTCAACTCCCGAATCTCCCACTGCGCGTCCGCGGCGGCGCGCATGTCGGCGACGTGCATCAACATCCGCGCGTTCATCGACATCACGATGTTCACCTTCGTCCCGATGGGGAGGACGAACCGGGCGTCCTCCGGCGGCATCCCGAGGTCGAGGAGTTCCTGGTAGGACTCGACGGCGTCCGCGATGGTGTCACGGAATATCTCGGCCCGCCGCTCGACGTCGACCTCGTCGACGGCCCCCTGCTTCTGGTTGCGGCCGACCCACTCGGGGTCGGTCGCCGACGGCGGGACGACGACCATCTCGCCCTCGCGGACGTCGGCCGGGTCGACGTCGTCGAAGGAGACGTACCGCATCGACTGGACGTCGAAGGAGACGTGGCGATGGCGCGTGATCTGGGCCATACAGGAGCGCGAGACGCCCTCGACGGCGAACGTTATCTGGGGGTGCTCGAACGGGCCGAAGTGGCCGTGGTCCAGCAGGTGGCCGATGAGCGTCTCCTTCTTGGCGTCGAGCGTGTCGCCCTCGACGTCCGCCATCGTCGCTTCGAGGGACTGGCCGCCGACGAACTCCGCACTGTAGTCGTTGCGGGCGGCCTTGCAGACGAGGTCCTCGGGGTCCTCCGTGGCTTCCAGCAGCGTGACTTCCATACCGGGAGGGAACGCCGGAGGGTCAAAATACTTGCTCCCCACCGGTGAGAGCGACTGCGGCTGTGTCGTTCCGACGGTCGGGTCAGATGCGCTTCCAGTCGGTCGGTTCGCCGGCGAGGCCGAGCACGCGGGACTCGCGCCCGCCGCCCTCCGCGTCCCGGACCTCGATGAGGCCGTCGAAGGCCTGCTTGATGACCTGGATGGTCTGCTGGTCGTGGGCCCCCGAGTCGATGGTGAAGACGCCGATGTAGTCCGCCGCGTCGAGTCGGGAGGAGAGGACGTGACAGAACTTGAACACCGTCTTCTTGTCGGTGTAGGTGAGCATCGTCGACAGCGAGATGAGAGCCAGACGGCCGCGGTCCCGACCGGAGTTGTGCAGCGCTTCGAGCGTCTTCGTGATGCCGATACCGATGCCTGTCAGGTCCCCCGGCGAGGACACCTGATGGACGTAGGCGCCGTCGACAGCGGTGTTGTCGGACCCGCCCTCGCGTCGGCAGTCGACGACGCCGAGTTGCGACTCCTCGAGCGCCGGGACCCGTTCTCGGAAGTCCGCGACGACGTCGGTGGCGTCGTCGCTCGTCGTCACGACGACGGTGCCGTCCCCCTCGCGGGCACCGTCGGCCAGGATGTCGTAGGCCAGCCGTTGCTTCCCGGTCATCGCGGGGCCAGAGATGAGGATGCTGGACCCGGGTCGGACCTCGGACAGAGCGTCGAAATCGAGTACAGATGAGAGGTCGTACATGCCTTCGGTCACCTCAGTTCTCTTCGCCATTGCTCAGTCCACGCAGTGTCGCGATGAAGTCGTCGTCGTCCTCGATGCCACCGAGGGTGTCGGAGAGGCCCTCGCGCATCTCCGCAACCTCCGCCTTGAGTTCGGCGTACTCCTCGCTGTCGGCCAGCTCGGCGTTCGACTTCGTCGCCTCGAGCGTCGCCTGCTTCTCGACGAGAGCGTAGTAGTCCTGCAGGAGCGAGTCGTACTCGGAGCGCTCAAGTAGGTTCGAGACGGTGTCGTGGAGCTGCTCGCTCCGGATGGGCTTCGAGAGGTAGGCGTCGAACCCCATCTCGAGGATGTCGAAGTCCGGTTCGACGGCGGTCACCATCGCCACACGGCAGCCGAGCTCCCGCTCGCGGATGCGACTGAGGACTTCGTCGCCGGAGAGGCCCGGCATCATCCGGTCCAGCAGGACGATGTCGACCGTCTCGTCCAACTGTTCGAGCCCTTCGTCACCGTTCTGGGCCATCCGGACCTCGTAATCACCCTCCAACCACAGTTTGTACGTCTCCGCGACGTCCGGTTCGTCTTCGACGATGAGTACGACAGGCAGGTCCGATTTCGACATACTGTTCTTACTGTCTCCGTTTTCGTACCCACATACATAGCCCTGTGGGTCCGTGCGTGCCCCTGAGTCGGAGTGTGGCCGGCGCACTCGCGAGCGACACCGACATAGCCCACCACCGACAACGGGCGGCCATGATACGGAATCTGGCCCGTGGGGTCCAGTCGTTCACGAGCAACACCTTCCTCGTCACCGGGGACCGGACGGTCCTCGTCGACGTCGGCAACGAGTTCGACGTCGTCTCGGCGGTCCGCGACGCCGCCGACGGTCTCGACGCCGTCGTCCTCACGCACACGCACTACGACCACGTCGGCAACCTCGCGGACGTCGTCGACGCCTTCGACGTCGACGTCTGGGGGTTCGACACGGACCAGGAGAGGGTGACGCGGGCCATCGCCGACGGCGAGACGGTGACGCTGGGCGACCACGACTACCGGGCGCTCCACACGCCAGGGCACAAGAACGACCACCTCTGCTTCTACTCGCGGGCCGCGAGCGTCCTCTTCGCTGGCGACCTCGTCTTCGCCAACGGGAGCTTCGGCCGGACCGACCTCGAAGAGGGGGACCGCGACCTGCTCGTCGAGAGCATCGACCGCGTTCTCGACGTCGTCGACGACGACCTGGGCGAGCTGCACACCGGGCACGGGCCCAGCGTCACCGACGACCCCTACCGGGACGTCGAACTCGCGTGGCAGTCCGCCCGCCGGTGAGGCCGCCGGCCAAAGCTCTTTGCCGGGACGGCGCGTCGGTCCAGACATGACGCTCCCGATAGACCCATCGGCACTCGACGCGGCGGACATCGGCGAGAAGCGAGCGACGCTCGAGATGTCCCACGAGGACGCGATCGAGCACGTCCGCGAGGTGTTCACCGAGGCGGGGTTCGGCGTCCCGACCGAGTTCTCCCCCTCGGAGCTGCTCAACGAGAAGGTCGACGCCGACCGGGACCCGTACTACGTGCTCGGGGCCTGCAGCCCGAACATGGCCGACCGTGCGCTCGACGCCTCGGAGAACCGCATCGGGGCGCTGTTCCCCTGCAACGTCGTCGTCTGGCAGGAGGAACCGGGCGTCCAGACGGTGTACCACATCAGCATCATGCGCGCGGCGCGCCTGCTGGGGATGGCCCCAGACGACGAGGTGATGGCCGACATCGTCGCCGACACCGGCGAACTCGTCGACGAGGCGTTCGGCAACCTCGACAGCGTCGAGTGAGGCGGCGTCAGTCGAACGCCGTCGCCAGCAGTGCGTCGTAGGCGTGGTCGTACGCGTCCGCGACGGCCTCGGGGTCGGCCCGCGTCTCGCCGTCGAGCGCGGGGAGCCTGACCGCGCCCGTCCGGTCGATGAGGTCGACCACGTTGCCGACCCGTTCCTCCAGCTGTCCGTCGCCGGGGCTCCCGGTCGCTATCTCGCAGGCCTTCGCGTAGCGCCGGCCGTCGTAGAAGCGGGCCCGACCGGGCTCGACGACGGCGACGGCGTCCGGTTCGAACCCGTCGAGCGGCCGGGCCACGTCGCCGTAGGACTCGACGACCGCGCGGTCGGCGTCGGCGATGTCGGCGGCCACGTCGGTGAGGGCCTCGGCGTGCATCACGCTCATCAGGTCGTTGAAGTCCGGAAGCGAGGTGACCCGCGGCGCGTCGGCGACGGGGAGTGAGTCGGTGACCGACTGTGGGAGGTCGACCGTACCGTTGGCGACGAACTCCCCCGGACCGTCGCGGCCGCCGACGCGGTCGACGACGAACTGGCGGCGGTCGCTCCCGAGAATCCCGGTGCCCGCGCCCGGCGAGGGGTGCCAGAGCCGGTGAATCGGGTTGATGGCCTCTGGTCGCACGTCGCCCGGCGAGGCGTCGGCCAGTCGCTTCGCGTCCTTCCCGAACAGTCGCCCCTGTTCGGTCGCGTGGCGGTAGTCGTCGTGGTCGAACCAGTAGTTGTTGCCGGCCCGGGGCTTGAACCCGCGGGCGCCGGTGTGGGCCAGCAACCCGACGGAGAACGTCGTCTTGCCCGCGTCGACCCGGTCGGCACCGGCCACGAGGAGCTTCATCTGTCGTCGAGGCCGTACAGCCCGACCACGTCCTCGGCCTCCGGTTCGGCGAACACCAGGTCGTCCTGATTGTATATCATCCACGGGATGGCCCAGTCGATGAAGACGGACTCGTTGAAGTCGCTCAGCTCGGCGTCGACCGGGAGCCCCTGCAGGAGGCGCGCGAGTTCGGGAATCGTGTACAGCAGGTCCGGGTCGAGGATGTCTGCGGGTTCGTGCAACTCGAAGGCGCGGACGTCGTCGAATTCGGCCCTTTCGGCAGGCATGACCGCCGCTACGCCGAGGGGGTGGGTAAATCCCTCGAACCGGCCGAACGGAAGCGTCGGTCACGGCGGCGGGCGGGACAGTCGCCTCCGGTTCGACGAGCCGTCGGCTGGTCGGCGTGGGCGCGATAAAAAGTGCGGGTGAGGAGCGTTACTCGAAGTGACCGACCGCGGTCTGGTACTGCGATGCGACCTCGTCCCAGTCGACGACCTCGAAGAAGGCGTCGATGAAGTCGCCGCGGGCCGGACCGTAGTCGTAGTAGTACGAGTGCTCCCAGACGTCGAGGGCCAGGATGGGGTGTGCGCCCCAGAGCGCGCCCTGGTCGTGCTTGTCGACCGGGACGTTGCGGAGCTGCTTCGCAACGGGGTCGTAGACCAGCAGCGCCCAGCCACCGGCTGCGGAGGCAGCGGCCTCGAACTCGCCCTTCCAGCCCTCGTAGGAGCCGAAGTCCTCCTCGATGCGGGCCAGCAGGTCGCCCTCGGGTTCGCCGCCGCCGTTGGGGTCCATGTTCTCCCAGAACAGCGTGTGGAGATAGTGGCCACAGCCGTTGTGGGTGACGTTACCCATCGCACCGGCGGACGAGGAGAAGTCCCCCGACTCGCGGTTCTCGGCCAGCGTCGCCTCCGCCGACTCCAGCCCGTTTACGTACCCCTGATGGTGGGTGTCGTGGTGCCACGTGAGCACCTGCTCGGAGATGTGTGGCTCCAGGGCGTCGTAGTCGTACGGAAGCGGTGGCAGCTCGGGTTCGGAGTGTTCGGACATATGAAATCGCCTCCACATGAACGGTGGTGCGGCCGACTGTTAAACGTTTAGGAGCCGTATGGTACCACACCGCAGGGAGTCGCCAGTGGCGGCCTGATATGCCGAGCGAGGAGCGATACTGACAACGGTGCAATTATTTCGCCGCGAGATGTCAGGGGCGCCGAGCGACCGACCGGGCGACGCCGATTACGTCACTCGGGCGAGGTCCGGGGGAAGGTCAGTTCGAGCACGGTGTGCCGGCCGTCGGTCCCGGCCGACACCGTTCCACCGGCCCGCTCGACGCCCCAGTTGATGAGCCAGCGGCCCATGTCGTCGCTGTCCGCGGGGCGCGGTTCGGCGCCGTGGAGCAGCACCGCCTGTTCGTGCTCCGTCAGCGGGGCGCCCGTGTCGCTGACCGTGACGGTGACCGTCTCGGCCGCGGCGGTGACCGAGATGCCGACCACGGGGTCGGCGTCGGCGGCCAGCGACCGTTCTGCGGCGTGACGCAGCGACACGCGGAACACCGGTTCGAACAGGCCGCTGCAGTAGGCCCACTCTCCGAGGCTGGCCTCGAGGACGAACGTCACCCCGGGCCGCCACTCGCGGGCGGCGGCCATCTCCTCGTGGATTATCGGGACGATGTCGGCGGGCGGCTCCGACTCCGGCGAGACCATCGTCGCCAGTTCCCCGGCGCGGTCGCTCACGTCCAGCGCGACCGACACGCGGTCGCGGAGGACCTCCACGTCGGATATCGTGTCCCCGTCGTCGACCACCCGCTGGACGGTGTCCATCTCCTCCTGTAGCGTCGCCCGGAGGACCTCGTTGAGGGCGTCGAGACGCTGCTTTCGCTCCCGCCGCCCGGTCACGTCACGGAGCGTGACCACCTGGCCGAAGACGTGGCCGTCGTCGCCGTCTATCGGTGCGGTCTGGACGTCGTAGTGAGCCGTCTCGCCGTCGTCCTCGACGGAGACGGTCGTCGCCGACGCGTCGTCCGCGAGGTCCGCGAGCGCCGCCACGTCGTCGGCGTGACGGCCGAGCAGCGACTCACGCTCGGCCCCGAGGAGGGCGCACGCCGCCGGGTTGCAGTCCACGACCACCCTGCCGGTGTCGAGCACGAACACCGGGTCGTCGATGGCGTCGACGGCCGTGCCGGACGCGAGGTGCGAGGACACCGGCATCCGGGAGAACATGTCGTACTCGACCATGGCGACCATAGCGAGGAGGCTCGAGAGCGCGAAGACGATCGGCGTCGGGTCGAAGACGGCCGTCGGGACGAGGTCCGTCGCGAAGGCGTAGCTCGCGGCGATGGGAGCCACCGCGGCACCGACCAGCGCCGCCGCCCGCCCCCGATACAGCGACCGCTGTTCGACGATGAACTCCACGAGGAGTATCGCCCCGGCAGAGACGAGGAGCCACGTGAACAGCGCGAACAGCCACATGGCGGGACCGAAATCACCGGTGAGTGCCGTCACGCCGCCGTAGGCCGTCGTCTCCACGGGGGTCCGGATAGTGTCCTCGTAGGCGAACAGCGCCGCCACGAGCGTCACGGCCGGGACCACGGCGAGCACTGCCCACCGTCTCCGAGAGAGATACGCCGCCCGGCCGGTGTACTCGAAGGCGAAGGCGAGCCACGCGAGCGGGAGGACGACCACGCCGACCCACTCGAGTCTGGCCAGGAGGAACGTCCGTTCCGGCGATTCGGCCAGCAGTTCCCCCGCGTAGAACGCTATCCACCAGAGTTCGGCGAGCGAGAGGACGACCAGGGGCCGAGCCCCCGGGACCGTGCTGTGACGGACCGCCAGCCCCGCGACGACCCCACAGGAGAGTGCGGACAGCCCGAGCGCGGCCAGAAAGACATCGCCCACCATCTCGTAATCCTAACTCAAAGGCAGGCGTAAAAAACGCACGCTTTATCAACCCTCTCGGCCCGTCGGTCTGCTCGGTCCGCCCGGCGTGGCGCTCCCCCCGCGTTCAGCCGTCGCCCCTCGCGACCTCGAACATCTCTATCGCCGCCTCCCGCCGCTCGCTGTGGTCCACGATGGGGTCGGGGTAGTCGGGGGCGGCGTTCCGGCGCTGGGTCAGCGACGCCTCGTGCCACTCGTGGATTATCTCGGGCGCCGCGTCTTCGAGTTCCGGGACGTAGCGCTTGATGTACTCGGCGTCGGGGTCGTACCGTTCGCCCTGCGTCATCGGGTTGAACACCCGAAAGTACGGCTGGGCGTCGGTCCCCGTGGAGGCGGCCCACTGCCACCCGCCGTTGTCGTTGGCGGTGTCGTGGTCGACCAGTTTCTCTCGGAACCAGTCGTAGCCGTGGCGCCAGTCGATGAGCAGGTCCTTCGTGAGGAAGGAGGCCACTATCATCCGGACACGGTTGTGCATGAACGCCTCCTCGCGGAGCTGGCGCATCCCGGCGTCGACGATGGGGTAGCCCGTCTCGCCGTCCTTCCACGCCTGCAGGTGGTCCTCGTCGTAGTCCCACTCGATGTCGTGCTCGTAGCTCTTGTAGTTCTCCGTGACGACGTCGGGGTTCGCGAACAGCACCTGCGTGTAGAACTCCCGCCACGCGAGCTGCGAGAGGAACTCCTCGACAGACTCCGCCTCGGCGCTCCCCGGTTCGACGGCGTCGCGGGCCTCGGCGGTGGCCGCGTACACCTCCCGGATGCCGACGGTGCCGAACTTCAGGTGGGCCGAGAGCCGCGAGGTGCAGTCGTCGGCGGGGTAGTCACGCCGCTCCTCGTAGCGGTAGACGTTCTCCGCGAGGAACCCGTCCAGCAGCTCGCGGGCGTGGTCGGTGCCGGCGGGCGGCACGTCGGCCTCCGGCGCGTCGAACCCGAGGTCCGAGAGCGTCGGCAGGTCGTCGCCGTCGACGTCGGCCAGCGCGTCCGCGGTGGGGGCGTCGTACGGGTCGGCCTTCTCCCGGTCGTGCCACTTCCGGCCGAAGTAGGTGAACACGCTGTAGGGGTCGCCGTCGTTGGTCGTTATCTCGCCGGGCTCGTGGAGGACGGCGTTCTGGACGGCCTCGCGGGCCACGTCGGCGTCGTCGAGGGCCCGGCGTACGGCGGCGTCTCGCTCCCGGGCGAGGCCGGAGTAGTCCTTCCCCCACGTCACCGCCTCGGCGCCGTACTCGGCCGCCAGTTCGGGCAGGACCGACCGCGGGTCGCCGTGGGCCACGACGAGGTCGGAACCGTGGTCGCGGTACCACGACCGGAGGCTCTCGAGGGCGTCCAGCATGAACGCCACTCGCGGTGGGCCGGCGTGTGTGAGCACGTCCGTATCGAAGACGAACACCGGGACCACGGGGTCGTCGCTGCTCGCCCGGGCGAGGCCAGCGTTGTCGGCCGCCCGCAGGTCTCGACGGTGCCAGTGAAGGCGCATACGCTGTGGTGGCCCGCCGCGGGCAAAAAGCCGTACCCAACAGGGTTTGGCTCAGACCGGCGGCAGAGTTATCTCGGCGGGCCCGGTGGTCGCGGGTATGTCAGACGATGCCGTTCTCCTGACCATCGCAGACGACGTGGCGACGGTGACACTGAACCGACCGGACGTGCGGAACGCCCTCGCCGAGGAGACGTCCGAGCGACTGATGGAGCGCTTCGACACCATCGCGGACAGCGACGCCCGCTGTGTCGTCCTCGAGGGGGCCGGCCCGGCGTTCTGTGCCGGCGGCGACGTCGGCGCGATGGTCGAGGGCGTCGCGAGCGACCAGCCGCCCGCCGAGCGCGTCGAACTCGTCGTCTCGGCCATCCACGGGGCCATCGAGGCGGTCCACGACTGCCGCATCCCGGTCGTGGCGAAGATAGACGGCGCGACGTTCGGCGCCGGGGCGGGCCTCGCGCTGGCCTGTGACCTGCAGTTGGCGAGCCCCGAGGCGAAGATCGGCTTCGGGTTCCGCCGGGTCGGCCTCGCCGTCGACTCCGGCGTGTCGTACTTCCTGCCGCGCCTCGTCGGCCCGAACAAGGCCAAGGAGCTCGTCTTCACCGGGGAGCTGCTCGACGCCGACACCGCCCGGGAACTCGGCATCTTCACGCGACTGTTCGAGGCCGACCAGTTCGACGAGGGCGTCGAGAACGTCGTCGAAACGATTGCCGAGGGGCCGACCGTCGCGCTGACGCAGGCCAAGCGGTTGCTGGACCGGGGCACCGAGTCGTCGTTCGAACAGGCGCTGGACGACGAGGCCACCGCGCAGGGGCTGGCGTTCACGACGGCCGACCACGAGGAGGGCGCGACGGCGTTCATGGAACAGCGCGCGCCGGAGTTCGAGGGCCGCTGACCGCCGGCGGACGGCCGGACCAGACCGGTCCCTGACCGGGTCACCGACGCCGAATCCGCCGACGACGGGAGAGGTGGCCGCGCCGCCGCAACGACCGCGGGATGCGAAACTGTCAAATCCGTAGACAGTGGAGTGTCCCTATGGTAGACGAGACGCCGGACTGGGAGTTCAAGGAGCGGGACGTCCACATCCTCCGCGAGCTCGCCGCCGAGCCACAGCGGTCCTCGCGGGAACTGGCCGGGATTCTCGAGAGCGAGTACGACATCGACGTCTCGCACGTCACCGTCAGCGAGTCCATCCGGAAGATGCGAGAGGAGGAGGTGTTCCGCGAGGCCATCGTCCCCAACGAGTCGCTGTTCAACTTCGCCCTGTTCGAGTTCAAGTTCAACCCCGAACACTTCGCCGACGAGTGGTACGAGGCGATGGTCTCGATACGCGACGACGAGCACACGCTGTTCTACTTCCTCTCGGACGGGGAGTACCAGTGGAAGTCCGTGATGATGTTCCAGACGCGCACCGCCGAGTCACGGTGGATACACGAGTTCTACAAGGAGCACGGCGAGCTCGTCCAGAACGTCCGCAACTCCGTCGTCCACAACGTGTTGAAGTTCCAGACGGACCCGGAGATATTCACGGAACTGCACGCAGACGACAGATAGAGAACAGACAGCGCGTGCTCGGCAATCCCGGCGGTCAGAGTTTCCGCTCGGCGTCCTCGGCGAGTTCCTTCATGCGCTTGCCGACCCGGCCGGCGTCGGAGAACTCGTCCTCGCTCATGGCCGTCGCCAGCGCGTTCCCGAGGACGAAGACGGCGTGCTTGTGTTCGCTCTTGGACTTGTGGACGTCGGAGGGGCGCACGTCCAGTTCCTGATAGGGGTCGAACAGGGTCGGGTCGACGCTGTCCATCTCGTCGCGGAAGAACTCCATGATAGTCACCATCTGTTCGTGTAGCTCTAGCAGCTCGTCTTTGTGCATTGTCGTGTGCTATGTGACGGGACTCGTATAAGAATTGCTTGAGAAGGGGTACCAGACCGTCACTGCTCGATATTCAGAAGACGTACTCGTCGTCGTGTCCCATCATACCGTCGTCCTCGAAGCCTGGCTCTTCGTCCTCGTCCTGCGGGCCGGAGGTCTTGTACGCCTTCAGCCCGGTCGAGAGGAGGTCTTCGATGGCTTCTTCGCGGTTGAGGAACTCGCCCTGCTCCACGAGCTGGGCGATCTGCATTTCGAGGTGTTCCGGGATGTTGATCTCTACCTTTGGCATCGCAACGTTGGCCCCTTTGAGTAAGCCATATTTAAACCTGACGGGGGTAGTTGCGTATTTCACAAACCGTTTGTAGACATTACGCAGTATCTACTTCCCGAAATGAGATATTAATTTTCGAAATGGGGAACGGCCGCCCCGGACGCGTTCGCCGCCGACCGAGTCGTCGTGGGTATAGTCAGGCTCAAAGGGTCGGAATCCTAAGACCGAGGTGATGGAACCACTGCGTGGCGACGAGTCGACGGTGGGTGAGACATCGGTCGTCACACGCGGCTGTCGCGTCGAGCACGGCGCCCCCAGAACGGTCCTCGACACCGAGACGCGGCCGCGGTTCGCGTGGGCGACGGACGCCGAGTCGGTGGCTGCGTGCGGTGCCGCCGCCACCGTGACGGCGTCCGGGTCGTCTCGGTTCGCCGACGTGCAGACGGCTGCCAGAGCGTTGTTCGACCGCTGTGCCGTCCCGACGGAGCTCCCGAGTGCGGCTCGCCCGCGTCTGTTCGGCGGCTTCGCCTTCCACGACGGCGACGCCGAGAGCGAGGACTCGCCGTGGGACGGGTTCCCCGGCGCCGCGTTCTTCCTCCCGGAGGTGCAGGTCACACGGACGGACGGCGGCACGTGGCTGACGACGACGGGCGCCGGACCGACGGCGACGGCCGACGCCGAGCGACGGCTCGACGAGTGGGCCGACCGGCTGGCCGACGCGCCCGACGCCGCCCCGAACGCCCCACCGGGCATCGAATCGCGTGAGCGGACCCCCTCGCAGGCGACGTGGCGCGACCAGGTGGGCGCCGCCCTCGAGAGCGTGGAGGACGGGAACCTCCAGAAGGTGGTCCTCGCGCAGGCGCTCCGCGTGCAGCTGCGCGAGGAGCTCTCGGTCCCCGACGTCCTCGACCGTCTGGCCGCGACCTATCCGGACTGCTACCGCTTCCTGCTCTCGCCCGAGGACGGCGGCACGTTCTTCGGTGCGACGCCGGAGCGACTCGTCTCACTCCGGGGGCGGACCGTCCGGACCGAGGCCCTCGCGGGGTCGACCGGACGCGGCGACACGCCGGCCGAGGACGAGTGGCTGGCCGCCGAACTGCTCGACAGCGAGAAGGACACGCACGAACACGAACTCGTCGCCGAGGCCATCCGGGAGCAGTTGGAACCGTTCGCGAGTTCGGTCCGCATCGGCGACCGCACGGTCAGACGGCTCGCGACGGTCCAGCACCTCCGGACCTCGATAACCGCCGAACTCCGGCGGGACGAACACGTCCTCTCGCTGGTCGAGGCCCTGCACCCGACGCCCGCCGTCGGGGGGCTCCCCCCGGACGCGGCGCTCCGGACCATCCGAGAGACGGAGACGTTCGACCGCGGATGGTACGCCGCACCGATAGGGTGGGTCGACGCCGCCGGCAACGGCACCTTCGCCGTCGGCATCCGCTCGGCGGTCGCACAGGGCAGACTCGCCACGCTGTTCGCCGGCGCGGGCATCGTCGCCGACAGCGACCCCGACAGGGAGTGGGACGAGGTCCAACTGAAGTACCGGCCGATGCTCGACGAACTGGAGTGACCGACGTGAGCTACCCCAACGTCAACACGCTGTGGGCCGAGACGCTCGTGGAGGAACTGGTCGCCGGCGGCGTCGATTCGGTCTGTGTCTCCCCGGGGAGTCGGTCGACGCCGCTGACGGTGGCGTTCGCGGAACACCCTGACGTCACGGTGTACTCACACCTCGACGAGCGGTCCGCGGCGTTCTTCGCGCTCGGCCGCGCGAAGCGGACCGGGGCCCCGACGCCGCTGGTCTGTACCTCCGGGACGGCCGCCGCGAACTTCCACCCCGCGGTCATAGAGGCCGCCCAGTCGGGGGTGCCGATGCTCCTGTTGACTGCCGACCGGCCGCCGGAGCTCATCGACAGCGGCGCGAACCAGACCGTCGACCAGGAGAAGCTGTACGGCGACGCCGTCCGCTGGTACCGGGACATGCCCGAACCGGCGGCCAGACCGCGGGCGGTCCGGATGCTCCGGACGACGGCGGCACGTGCACTCTCGACCGCGACAGGGAGCGACCCCGGCCCGGTCCATCTCAACTGCCGGTTCCGGAAACCGCTCGAGCCGACGCCGGTGCCCGAGGAGGACCCGGACGGCGTGCCGGCCGACTGGGCCGGCGGAGACCGCCTCGCTGCGGAGGGCCGCGACGGCCCGTTCGTCAGGACGAGACGGGGCGCACCCGAGCCCCCGGCCGACGAAGTAGCTCGAATCGCTCGGACCGTCGAGCGGGCCGACCGGGGCCTGCTCGTCGCCGGCCCGGCGGACGACGGGCTCGGTGCCGAGGCACTGACCGCGCTCGCGAACGCGACCGGGTTCCCGGTGCTCGCCGACCCGCTCTCGAATCTCCGGTACGGCCCCCACGTCGACCGCGTCGACCCGCCGGTGTGTGGCGGTTACGACGCCTACCTCGGGAGCGAGGCGACGGCGTCGTGGGCCGACCCGGACGTCGTCGTCCGGGTCGGCGCGTCGCCGACCTCGAAGCCGCTCCGGCACTACCTCCGGGACGCCGACTGCCGGCAGGTCGTCGTCGACCCCTCGGGCGGGTGGACCGAGGCGGAGTTCACCGCGTCGGACTACCTCGTGGCCGACGAGGACGCCGTCGCCCGGGCGGTGGCCGACCGGGTGACAGAACCGGGGATGCGGGCGTGGCGCGAACGCTTCGCGACCGCCGAGCAAGTCCACTGGGAGGCCGTCTCGGACGCCCTCGAGAGCCGCTACTGGGAGGGCGGCGTACTGGCAGACGTGACTGCGCACGCGCCGGACCCGGCGACGGTGTTCGTCTCGAACAGCATGCCCGTGCGCGACCTCGACCGGTTCGGCGCACCCCGGACGGCCGACCTGACCGTCCTCGGCAACCGCGGCGCGAGCGGCATCGACGGCATCACATCGACGGCGCTGGGCGCGGGCAGTGCCACGGACGACCCCCTCGTCCTCGTCACCGGCGACCTCGCGTACTACCACGACATGAACGGGCTGCTGGCCCTCTCCCGGTGTGGCGTCGACGCGACCATCGTCCTCCTGAACAACGACGGCGGGGGCATCTTCCACGCGCTCCCCATCGAGGACCACGCCACCTTCGAGGAGCAGTTCAAGACCCCACACGGACTGGACTTCGGGCCCACGGGCGACCTCTACGGACTGTCCTTCCGCCGCGTAGAGGGCAGGGACGCGTTCGGCGAGGCGTTCGCCGACTCCGTCCGGACCGAGGGCACGCAGGTCATCGAAGTGGCCTTCGACGCGGCGACCAGTCACGGCGTCAGAGACGACCTGACCGCCCGCGTTCGGGAGACTATCGCCAGTCGGTGAGCGACGTTTCGAGGACGTCCACCGGGACCGACGTGCCCACAGTCGAGGCACGCCCCCGGAGGGGCCGGTCGAACGTCTCGTCGACTGGCTCGGCCTCGGTTCTCGTCGGCCGAGCCGGCGGCGTCGGGTACACCCCGACAGCCCGACCGTGGTGGCGACAGATACGAGAAACGCGCGGCGGCGGTGGTCCATACTCTCGAGACCCGCTGCCCGTACGAAGGTCTACTTCTACAACCGCAGTACCGAGTACGTGAGTATCGAGAACCCGAACGGGAGCCACGTCCCACTCAGGGCCACGATGCCCAGTAGCGAGAGGAAGCCGACGTCCAGGGCGACCAGCACCAGCGGCGTGACGAGGCTCCAGGCCCCGAAGACGAGCATCGCGACGTTGGGCACCGACTGGAGGTAGCCGACGACGAGGACGAGACAGAGGCCGAGGACGAGGTTGACGAACAGCGGGAACGCCGGAACCAACGCGCTGAACAGCAGGACCGGGTAGAGCGCGAACGTGAGGGCCAGCAGCGTCCGTTCGCGCCCGGTCGGGACGAGTCGCTCGTATCGCGACCCCGTCTGGACCGAGTCTCTGACCGCGTACGTGTCGGCGCCGGTCCAAGTCTCGGACCCGTCGGTGTCGGCGTAGCCGCCCGTCCCCGCGGTCCACCCGGCGGACCCGTCGCTGTCGGCCCGTGTCGTCCCGTCGTCGGCCCCCGTCTCGTCGGGGTGTGTCCCTCCAGTCCGGCCTTCCCGGTCCGCACGCACTCGCTCGCTGGCGCGCCGCTCCCGCTCGGCCCGTTCGCGCGCCTGTTGCCGCCTGTCACCGTCGTCCGAGTCGGTCTCTTGCTCGGTGGCCTGCGTGCGACCGGTCGTCGAACCGCCGTGGCCGGCCCGACGCGCCGCCGCGGCCACGTCGCTCCCGGTCACAGACGACTCCTGACGCACGAAGGCCTCGTGGCCGATGCGGTCGTAGCGGTCGCGGGCGGCCTCGTCGACGAGGACGTCGCGGGCCTCGACGATGGCCTGTGTCACCTCGCGAGCGTCGTCGTCGTCGCTCACGTCCGGGTGCGTCTCCTTCAACCGCTCCCGGTAGGCGGCCTCTATCTCGTCGGTCGTCGCGTCCGCCGCGACGCCGAGGACGTCGTAGAACGTCTCAGTCATGCGGGCGATGGACGGAACGTAGGTCGGCCACAGCTACGTATAAATCCTCGTCCCCAGTTCTCAGAACTCACGTTCGAGTTCGCGCTCGTCGGCCACCTCGTCGTGGGACTGGTCCGTCGCTGTGGCGCTCGGCCCGGCGTCGGCACGCTGGGTCGCCAACCGCTCCAGCGCGGCGGCGATACGGCCGAGCACCCCCACGAAGTGGTAGAACAGGTAGACGGTCCAGAGGACCGCGACGACGAGCAGGCCGAGCAGTATCTGTTGCACGATGACGAGACTGTAGGCGAGCACCAGGACCGAGAAGACGGCCAGACCGGCTCTCAGGGTTCGGTCGTTCGTGGTGGAGGGCATACGTCCGGCCACGGACGGCCGTGGTGAAAACGTTTCGCCGGCACTGCGAATCTTTTTGCGCCGCCCACCGTCATGCCCGGTATGGTCTCAGAGCTATTCGACCCGGACCGCTGGGAACCCGTCGAGCGGTTCGACTTCACGGACATCACCTACCACCGCTCTACCGAGACGGGCGCCGTGCGTATCGCGTTCGACCGCCCAGAGGTCCGCAACGCCTTCCGCCCCGAGACGGTCGACGAACTCTCCGCGGCACTGGACCACGCGAAGCGGCTGACCGACGTCGGCTGTGTGCTCCTCACCGGCAACGGCCCATCGCCGAAGGACGGCGGGTGGGCGTTCTGTTCGGGCGGCGACCAGCGCATCAGAGGCGAGAGCGGGTACGAGTACGAGGCCGACGCGGATATCGGGAACGACGACGCACCGGAGAACGTCGGCCGCCTGCACATCCTCGAGGTCCAGCGCCAGATACGCCACATCCCCAAGCCCGTCGTCGCCGTCGTCCCGGGGTGGGCCGTCGGTGGCGGCCACTCCCTGCACGTCGTCTGTGACCTCACCCTCGCGAGCGAGGAGCACGCGAAGTTCCTCCAGACCGACCCCGACGTGGGGAGCTTCGACGGCGGCTTCGGCTCGGCGTACCTCGCCAGACAGGTCGGCCAGAAGAAGGCCCGCGAGGTGTTCTTCCTCGGGAAGACCTACGACGCCGAGGAGGCCGCGGACATGGGCATGGTCAACGACGTGGTCCCCCACGAGGACCTGGCCGACGAGGCCCTCGACTGGGCCCGGCGCATGAACGAGAAGTCACCCACGGCGATGCGGATGCTGAAGTACGCCTTCAACCTCGACTCGGACGGCATGGTCGGCCAGCAGGTGTTCGCCGGCGAGGCGACGCGACTCGCCTACATGACCGACGAGGCACAGGAGGGCCGGGACGCGTTCAACGAGGGACGGAGACCTGACTTCGACGACGTCCCGTGGCACTACTGAGCCGTCTCGGACGAGTCGGCCCGTTTGAACCGGAGTTCGACGACGGTCCCGGTCGGCTCGTTGTCCCTGATGTCGAACTCGCCGCCGCTGTTTGTCACCATCCAGCGGACGAACCACAGCCCCAGCCCGCTGGTGTGCTGCAGGTCTGACTCCATCCCGGCCGAGAGGGCCTCCCGCTCCGCCTCGGGCATCCCGGGACCGTCGTCCGTGACGGTGACGACGACGGCGTCTGCCTCGACGCTGACGTCCAGTTCGACGGTCACGTCCGGCGGTCCGTACTCGATGGCGTTCTCGACGACCTCTGTGAGCCCGAGCTCGAAGGCGTCGAGGGCCAGCGCCGGGGCGGTGTCCGGAGCGTGCAGGACGACGGTCGCGTCGCCGTGCTCTATCGACGCCTCCTCGACGACGTGGCCGGCGTGGACGGCGACGTCCAGCGCCTCGACGGCGTCGGTCGAGTCCGGGTCGAGCGTCTCGTGGAACTGCCGCGCAGTGTCGGCCAGGTCCAGCAGTTCCTCGGCCGCCGTCTCGATGGCCGTGGCCCGCTCGGCGAGCGTCCGGTCGCTGGCGTCGGCGACGAACTCCGCCTGGGCCAGCACCACGTGGAGCTTGTTGCGGATGTTGTGCCTGAGCACCCGGTCGAGCACGGAGAGCCGGTGCTCCCGTTCCCGGTGGGCGGTCACGTCCCGGCTGACACAGACGACGCCGACGAACTCCTCGGCAGGCTTCATCGCCACGGCGGTCTGGAAGGTCCGGTCCCGGCCTTCGGCGTCGGGAATTCGTGTCTCGATGGTGCGCTGACGCGCGCCGGACTCGGCCATCTCCAGGACGGCCTCGGCGAGCGCGGCGGCGTGTGAGTCGCCGAGCACCGAGGCGACGTGTCGGCCGGTCAGCGTCGTCTCGGGCTCGCCCACCAGCGACGCCGTCGCCTCGTTGACCAGCGTGAACGCCATGTCCGAGTCGAGCGTGTATATCGGGTCCGCGGCCGTCTGGACGATCTGCTCGTACCGCCTGAGGTCCCGTTCGCGCTGCACGCGGTCGGTGATGTCCTGCTGGGTGCCGACGAAGTACGCCGGCCCGTCCTCGCCGTATATCGGGGCCAGCTCGACGCGGTTCCAGAATGCTGTCCCGTCCTTCCGGTAGTTCAGCAGTTCCACGGCGACCGGGTCGCCCTCGTCGATGGCTCGGCGCATCTTCCGTACCGGCTCGGAGTCGGTCTCGGGCCCCTGCAGGAACCGGCAGTTCCGTCCGAGGACCTCAGAACGGTCGTAGCCGGTTATCTCGACGAACGCCTCGTTCACGTACAGCATCTCCTGGTCGCCGCCGGCGTCAGCGATGGTGATGCCGGTGACGGCGTCGTCCATCGCGCGGCGGAACAGCGACAGCTCCTCGGACTGCCGGCGGATGTGCAGCAGCGACGCCACGCGCCGGTCGAACACGCGCTTGGTGGTGGGGATCTCCAGCACCTCGTCGACGCAGTCCGGTAGCTCTCGGACGCCCCGCTCGGGGGCCGACGGCTCGACGACCAGCAACACGGGGAGGAAGCGCGGGGCCACGTCGGCCCGGCGTGCCGATAGCTGGTCGGCCACCCGCTTGAGCGTCGCTGTGTCGACCAGACACAGATCGAACGCCGGCAGCGACGAGAGCGAGTCCGGAACCACCACCTCGTGGGCTGCTAGCTGCTCCCGCAGTAGCTGTCGGTTGCGTTCGTTCTCGGTCATCAACAGCACGCGCTGGGCATCGGCCTGGCCCCCGGCGACGAGCGAGTGGCCGTGGTCGGACATCGGCTACTCGGACCGCTTCGTCGGCGTCCCGGTCAGGATACCATGGAGGCCGTCGAGTGTCTCGCCGACGACCAGCCCCTCCGGGCCGATGCTGAACGACCTGAGCGTGGCCTCGAAGTCGCCGAACCGCTTCTTGAGGACGCCGATGGCCTTCCGTATCTCCCCGTCGACCTCGATGTAGCGGATGAACACGACGTTGTCCGCGAGGTAGGAGAGCCGGGAGTCCGACGCCTGGAACGTACCGGTCACCGACCGCACCTCGTCGCTCAACAGCACCGTCACCCCGCGGTTGCGGAGGTAGCGACACAGCGCGTTCAGTTCCGTCTGGAGCGCCTCCGGGTCGTCCCGGAGCGCCATCCGGTAGCCCGCGGTGCCGTCTATCATCACGAACTGGGTGTCACGCTCCTCGACGTCCTCCCGGACGGTGTTGGCGAACTCGTCGGCGGAGATGGTCAGTGGCTCCACCTCGGTCAGCTCGAACGTGCCATCGCCCGCCACGTCGTCGATACCGATGCCGACGGCCTCGGAACGGTGGCGGTAGCTCCGCTCTGTCTCCTCGAGCAGGTAGGCGGTGACCGTCTCGCCCCGGTCCGCGGCGGCCTGCAGGAACGCCGACCCGGTCGTGGACTTGCCGACGCCGCTGGGCCCGCTGATGAGGGTGATGCTCCCGCGCTCGATGCCGCCGCCCAGCAGGAGGTCCAGCGAGTCGATGCCGGAGGAGAGCACCTCGAACTCCGTCTCGCTCCTGTAGTCGCCGGGGACGAGACTGGGAAAGACCGTGAGGCCGGTCTCGGGGTCGATGCGGAGGCTGTGGCTCCCGCCCAGGAACCCGGACCCGCGGAACTTGTCGACCTCGAGCTCCCGGCCGTACTCCGAGCGCCGGAGCGTTATCGAGCCGTCGCTGAGGTACTGGAGGTCCTGGTCGGAGTCGTCGGCCCCGGGCTGGGTCGTGAACAACGTCGTCGCCCTGCGGTTCTTCAGGTAGCTCATCATCGACGCGGCCATGCGTTTGAACTGGTACTCGTCGGGCGAGAGGTGTCGCAGGAGCGTCAGCGGGTCGATGAACACCCGCTCGGGGTCGTGTTCCTCGACGGCGTCGGCGACCCGGCTGACCATCGAGTGGCTCTCGACCTCGTCGGGGCCGAAGATGGTGTACCCCTCGTCCTCCAGGAACTGCGTCGGCGATGGGCTCATGTCCACGACGACGACGTCCGAGAGGTCGAAGCCCAGCGAGGCGGCGTTGGCCGCGATGTCCTCGGCGGTCTCCTCGAAGGCCAGGTACAGGGTCGACTCCCCGGCGTCGGCCCCCGCCGTCAGGAAGTGGTAGCCGAGGATGGTCTTGCCCGCACCGGAGTCGCCGCGTATCGTGTAGGTCCGGTCGGGGATGAACCCCCCGTCGAGTATATCGTCCAGCCCCTCGATACCGGACGAGACGCGTGGAGCGTCACCTGCGGTCATACAGAAATATCGATGGGTGGCGACAAAAATGTGGCTATCAATTGGGGAAGATTCGACACGTACCGCTCGCTGGGACCGCTGCCGACCCCCGGACGGCTCGCCGACTACCCCTCGCCGACCATCCGGTCCTCGTCGTCCCACTCCTGCTGTCTGAGCTCGTACTTCTGGACCTTGCCGGTCGCCGTCGTCGGCAGTTCCTCGACGAACTCGACGTGGGTGACGGCCTTGAAGCTGGCCAGGCGCTCGCGGGTGAACGCCCGCAGCTCGGCGCCGTCGGTGCCGGGATTGTCGGGGTCGCCGGAGGCGGGGACGACGAACGCCTTCGGCGTCTCGCCCCACTCGTCGCTGGGCGCGGGGATGACCGCCACGTCGGAGACGGCGTCGTGCTCGTAGAGGGTGTCCTCAAGCTCGATGCTGGAGATGTTCTCCCCGCCGGAGATGATGATGTCCTTCTTCCGGTCCCGGATGGCTATCATCCCGTTCTCGTCGACGGTGGCCAGGTCGCCCATGTGGTAGTACCCCTCGACCCGGTCGGAGAACGCCGCCTCGGTCTCCGCCGGACTGTTCCAGTAGCGGTCCATCACCTGGTTGCCCTTGACGACCACCTCGCCCAGCGTCTCGTCGTCGTGGGGCACGTCCTCGCCGTTCTCGTCGACGACGCGTATCTCGGTGCCGAGGTAGCCGATGCCCTGGCGCTTCTTGACCGCGAAGCGGGCGTCGCTGTCGTCGTCGAAGAACCGCCGCGCGTCGGAGGTGGTGATGAGCGGCCCCGTCTCCGTCGCGCCGTAGACGTGTTTCAGGTACCAGCCGAAGTCGTCCTCGACGGCCCGGATGACCGCCTCGGGCGGGGCGCTGCCGGCCGTCGCTATCCGGACGTCGCTGTCGCCCGTGGTCTGTATCTGGCCGTCGTTGCTCTCGTAGTGGTCGATGAGCAGGTTCAGCACCGTCGGGGCGCCACAGAGGTACGAGACGTCCTCCTCGACCACCGTCTCGAAGATGCCGGCGGCGTCCACCCCGCGGGTACAGACGTGCGTGGCGCCCATCCCGGTGACCGAGAAGATGTGCCCCCAGCCGTTGACGTGGAACATCGGCAGGGTCCACAGGTACGTGTCGTCGTCGGCGATGTCCTGGTGGTGGGCGACCAGATACGCGTGGAGGGTCT
Source organism: Haloarcula sp. MBLA0163 (assembly GCF_055632435.1). Taxonomy (NCBI): domain Archaea; kingdom Methanobacteriati; phylum Methanobacteriota; class Halobacteria; order Halobacteriales; family Haloarculaceae; genus Haloarcula; species Haloarcula sp. MBLA0163. The sequence continues at coordinate 1,395,412 of NZ_CM145745.1, read as the reverse complement.
CGGTCCGATGGGTCCGGCAGACTCCCTTCGGGTCGCCCGTCGTCCCGGAGGTGTAGTTGATGGTGATGACGTCGTCTTCGTCCATCTCGGGCCGGTCGAAGCCGCCCGGTTCGTCGACGAGGGCGTCGAAGGACTCCCAGTCGCCGTCGACAGCGTCCGTGTCGTTGGTGACGAACGTCTCTGTCGGCACCGAGTCACGCACGGTCTCAATCTTCTCGGCGTACTCGTAGTCGGCGTAGATGGCGTCGACGCCGGCGTCGCTGAGGATGTACTCGAAGTCGTCGGGCACCAGCCGGTAGTTCAGCGGGGTGTGGATGCCGCCGAGCTGCATGATGCCGTAGGCCGCTTCGAGGTGGTAGTGCGTGTTCGGGTCTAGCACGGCCACTCTGTCGCCCTTCTCGACGCCGCGCTCGGCCAGTGCGGCCGCGAACCCGTCGGCGCGCTCGCCCAGTTCGTCGTACGTGTACCGCTCGCCGGTCGTCGCCACGACCGCCTCGTGGTCGCCGTAGTACTTCCGCGCCCGGTCGATGAAGTCGGTCACCAGCAGTGGTTTCTGCATCGTATGGAACTGTACGAACAATCGTGACATATAGGTGAGGGAACCGACAACCGCGGCCGCTGCCCGCGGAACCACAGTCGCTTTGGGCGTCCCAGCCCAACGGAGCGGTAATGAGTACAGCGACGGCGGACGTCTCGAAGCGGAAGGCGTGGCTGATGGCCGCCCGGCCACAGACGCTCCCCGCCGGGGCCGCCCCGGTCGTCGTCGGGACCGGGCTCGCGGTCCACGCCGACGTCTTCGCACTGCTCCCGGCGCTCGCCGCACTCGTCGGGGCCCTCCTCATCCAGGTGGGGACGAACTTCGCGAACGACTACTACGACGCTATCAAAGGTGCCGACACGGACCAGCGAGAAGGGTTCACGCGCGTGACCGCGGGCGGCCTCATCGAACCCGACGCGGTCAAGCGAGCGATGCTGCTGACCTACGCGCTCGCCGTCGTCGTGGGCGTCTATCTCGTCGCCGTGGGCGGCCTCCCGATAGTCGTCGTCGGCCTCACGGGCATCGCCGCGGGCGTCCTCTACACTGGTGGCCCGCTCCCCTACGGCTACCGCGGCCTCGGGGACCTGTTCGTGTTCGTCTACTTCGGTCTGGTGGCGGTCACCGGGACCTACTACGTGCAGGCGGTCGCGAACACCCCCGCCGCCGGGCCGTTCCCGATGGCGCTCCCCGACGGGAGCCTCACCCTCGCCGCGGTGGTCGCGAGTCTGCCCGCAGCCGGCCTCTCGACGGCGATTCTGGTCGTCAACAACGTCCGCGACAGGGAGACGGACATGGCCGCCGGCAAGAAGACGCTGGCCGTCTACCTCGGCTACGGTTGGAGCCGCGTCGAGTTCCTGGCGCTCGTGGGGATGGCCTACGCCGTCCCGATCGTCTTCGCCGTCGACCCGGCCTTCGGCCTCCCGGCACTCGCGCCGCTGCTCTCCCTGCCGCTGGCCGTCAAGACGACCCGGACGGTGCTGACGAACACCGACGGGGCCGCGCTGAACCCGGCGCTGGAGCGCATGGGGCAGACGCTGTTCCTCCACTCGCTCCTGTTCGCCGCCGGCCTCGCACTCCCGGCGGTACTATGAAGACGACGCCGTTCTCGCTCCCGCTGAGGCGCCCGCTCGACACCGCCAGCGGCACCATCGCCGAGCGCGAGGGCGTCGTCGTCCGCTACGACCACCGTGGAGCGACCGGCGTCGGCGAGGCGACCCCGCTCCCCGGCTGGACGGAGTCGCTCGACGCCTGCCGGTCGGGGCTGGCGGACGCCGGCGCGGCCGCGGCGGAGGGCGGCCACACCGCCGCGATGCTGGCGCTCGACGCCGCGGAGGTGCCGGCCGCCCGCCACGGGTTCGCCACGGCGCTACTGGACGCCGACGCGAGGGCGGACGGCGTGGCGCTCTACCGGTGGTTCGACGCCGACAGACGCTGTCGGTCCGTCCCCGTCAACGCCACCGTCGGCGACGGGACGCCGCGGGAGACGGCCGACGCCGTCGCGAGCGCCGTCGACGCCGGCTTCGACTGCTGCAAGGTGAAGGTCGGCGCACGGACCGTCGACGACGACGTCGAGCGGTTCAGCGCCATCAGGGACCGCGTGGGCGACGGCGTGACCCTCCGGGCCGACGCGAACGGTGCGTGGTCCCGCGACCAGGCCGAGCGCGCCCTCGAGCGGTTCGCGGACCTCGGCGTCGAGTACGTCGAACAACCGCTCCCGGCCGACGACGTCGACGGGCACGCGGCTCTCCGGGGCGGGCCGGTCGGGGTCGCGCTCGACGAGTCGCTGGTCGACCGGCGCGTCGACGCGATACTCGACGCCGACGCGGCCGACGTGTTGGTCCTCAAGCCGATGGTGCTGGGCGGTCCCGGCAACGCCCACACGCTGGCGATGCGGGCCCGCGACCGCGGCGTCGACCCCGTCGTCACGACCACCATCGACGGCGTGGTCGCCCGCCTCGCCGCCCTCCACGTCGCCGCCGCGATACCGGACGTGCGGGCCTGCGGCCTCGCGACCGGCGACCGACTGGCGACGGACCTCGCGCCCGACCCGGCGACGGTCTCCGACGGTCGGATGTCGGTCCCCCAGTCGCCGGGCCTCGGCGTCGACCCGGCGGAGGTGGGGCCGGATGCGTGAGCCGGTCGACTGGCCGACGCGGGACCTCCTGACCCACCGCGTTCGGACGACGCCCGAGCGCACCGCGATGGTCGACGCGGACAGCGGCGTCGAGTCCACGTACCGGGACCTCGACGAAAGAGCGGACGACGTGGCCGCGACGATAGCCGAGTGGGCCGACGCGCCCGACGCCACCGTCGCGACGCTCGTGGATACTCGACCGGCGGTCGGTCCGCTGCTGTTCGGCGCGATGCGGGTCGGCGCGACCCTCGCGCCGTTGAACGTCGGCCTCGACGCGGAGAGCCTGTCGGCGAAACTGGCCGCGCTCGACGCCGACCTCCTCGTCTGTGAGCGAGCGACCGAGGAGCTGGCCACCCGAGTCGCGGACTGTCCGGTAGTCTCCCTCGACGCTCCCGCGGCGGACGCCGTTCGAGCGCTGGGGACAGCCACTGCGGCGGTCGACCCGGTCGAGGGTCACCGTGACGCGACCCAACTCGTGCTCTTCACGTCGGGGACCACGAGCGACCCGAAGGGCGTGCGACTGACCGTCGGCAACCTCGTCGCCAGCGCCACCGCCTCCGCGTTCCGACTCGGGGTGGCGCCGTCGGACCGCTGGCTCGTCTGCCTGCCGACCTACCACATGGGCGGTCTCGCCCCGTTCGTCCGCACCGCCCTCTACGGGTCGACCGTGGTGGTCCAGCGCGAGTTCGACCCATCGGCGACTGCGCACGCACTGGCCGAGTTCGACGTGACCGGCGTCTCGCTCGTGCCGACGATGCTCAAGCGTTTGCTCGAGGCCGACTGGAGCCCGGACGACGCGCTCCGGTTCGTCCTGCTCGGTGGGGGCCCGGCGAGTCGGGAGTTGCTCCGCCGCTGTCGCGAGCGCGGCGTGCCGGCGTGTCCCACCTACGGCATGACCGAGACCGCCTCGCAGATAGCGACGGCGCTGCCCGAGACGGCGTTCGAGTACGAGGGGACCGTCGGTCAGCCGCTCGTCTGTACCGACGTGACCGTCGTGGCCGACGGCGACCCGGTGGGCCCGGGCGAGCGCGGCGAACTCGTCGTCGACGGCCCGACGGTGACGCCGGGCTACCTCGACGACGACCGGACGGCCGAGGCGTTCGGTCCGCACGGCTTCCACACCGGAGACGTGGGCTACCGCGACGAGGACGGCCGGCTGTGGGTCGTCGGCCGCGTCGACGACCGCATCGTGACGGGCGGGGAGAACGTCGACGCCGGCACGGTGGCCGACGCTATCCGGGCGTGCCCGGGCGTCAACGACGCCGCCGTGGTCGGCCTCCCGGACGAGGAGTGGGGCCAGCGGGTCGCGGCGCTGGTGGTCGGGTCCGCGGCCCCCGAGACGGTGCGCGACCACTGCCGGACCCGCCTCGCGCCCCACGAGGTCCCGAAGACCGTTCGGGTGGCGCCCTCGCTCCCGCGGACGGCCTCCGGCACCGTCGACCGCGACGCGGTCCGCGAGCGGTTGCAGGCGTAGCCAGCGGTCCGGCAAAGCCGTTTTCTACTCGTGTCGTCTACCAACGTCCGTGTGTACAATCGTCCTCGCGTGGCAGGTGTTCGACGGGACGCCCGTCGCCGTCGCCGCGAACCGTGACGAGCGCGTCGACCGCCCGTCCGAACCGCCGGCAGTGCGTCACTGGGGCGCCCGCGTCGTGGCGCCGGCCGACGGCGAAGCGGAGGGCACGTGGCTGGGCTACAACGAACACGGCCTCCTCGCGGCCGTCACCAACCGGTGGGTGGACGCCGACCTCGCGGGCGAGCGCTCCCGCGGCCTGCTGGTCCGGGACTGCCTCGGCCACGAGACGGCCGAAGACGCCGCCCGCGCCGTCGAGCGGGCGACCCGCGAGGCGGAGTACGAGGGGTTCAACCTCCTGCTGGCCGACGAGAACGCCGCCGTGCTGCTGGAGTGGGACGGCCAGCTTGCGGTCCGGAACTTCCAGCCGGGCGTCCACGTGGTCGTCAACGTCGGCGCGGACGGCGACTACCGGATTCCGAGTCGTCGGCCCGACGTGGGCGAACAGCAGGCCGTGAACGCCGACCGACTCCGGGAGGCCATGCAGGTCGAACCCGGAGAGGGCGCCGACGCGTGGCTGGACCGCGCGGGCGAGACCATCGCCGACCACGACTACGGCGTCTGCGTCCACGGCGACGGTTTCGGCACCCGGTCCTCGTCGCTCGTCGCCCTCGGCGCGGGCCAGCGCTACGAGTTCGCCGACGGGCCACCGTGCACCACGGCGTTCCACCCGGTCGAAGGTCAGATTTAAGCGGCCGACCGTCGGTGTTGTTACCATAATGAGTTCGGCAGCGTCGGAGGCGGACCTCTCTGAGGACGAACGAGCCGGGTTGGAACTCATCCGCGAGTCCGGCGGTATCCACCAGAGCGACTTCTGGAAGGAGCTGGACGTCTCCTCCCGGAAGGGCAGTCGCATCGTCGAGTCCCTCTTCGAGAAGGGACTCATCCAGCGTGAGGAGACGGTCTACGAGGGACACAACACGTACCACCTCACGCCCGCGGCCCGCGACCTGGAGTTCTCGCTGTTGATGGCCGGCGACCAGTTGTCACCGTTCATCGGGGACGAGGAGGTCGACCCACACGACGACGCCTTCTCCCAGTGGGTCATGAACCTCGCGTACCAGAACTGACCGGCCCTCTCGCGGTCCGTTCGAGCCAGCGACGGAGCGGCCGCTCCGTCGTCGGCGGAAAGAGAGAATCGGGGTCGGCCGCTCAGTCTTCGAGCGCGTCGGCGATGCGGTCCAGCGAGCGGCGGACGTCGTGGACCTCGTCGCGGAGCTTTCGGATCTCGCGGGTCAGTTCCTCGTTGTCGCTCCCGCTCTCCTCTTCGGCCCCGCGTCCGGGCGGACCGCCGCCCATGCCGCCGGGGCCCCCGGGGCCGCCGCCCATCATGCCGCCCATCATCTGTGCGAACGGGTTGCCGCCGCCACCCATGCCGCCGGGGCCGCCACCGCCGCCCATCATCTCTTCCATGCGCTCCTCGCGGCTCATCTCGCCCTCCTCGCCCTCCTCTCGTTCCTCGGCGCGCTTCTGTCGAATCTCCTCGACGCGCTCTCGGAAGGACTTCTCTTCCTCGCCGTTCTCGCTCGATTCCGCCGCTTCGTCGGCGTTCTCGGGTTCGTCGTCTGCCATACCTCCGGGTTCGGCTGGGCCGCTGAAAAGGGTTGTCGTGTCAGGCCAATCGGCGCACGAGCACCGAGAGCCCGATGCCACACCCGAGCAGGACGACGAGGTTGAACCCGGCCATGAACAGCGGGCGATACCGCCGGGTGACGAAGGTGTCGACGGCCGCCGACACCGAGAAGTAGAGCCGGAATGTGGCCACCAGTGCGACGAGGACGAGGACGCCGATGGCCGCGAACTGGAGGTACTCGACGGCAGCGTACCCCTCGTCGGCGTCCACAGACGGTGACTCCTCGGGCGTCGGCGACGGGGGTGCGTCGTCGCTCTGTGTCTGGTCGGTCGGTACAGTCGGGTCGGTAGTTGGGTCCTCGGTCATGCGTGTCTCCGTGTGAGTCCGAGCGCCGCGACGAGGAGGGCGACGAGCGCGGCGATAGCGGTGAAACCGGGGCCGCTCCCGCCGGCAGTCCTCGCTTCCGCTCGTTCGGTCATCCGGTCCGGTGCCGCCGTCGACTCCTCGAAGTCGCCCGAGTCGAACCCGACGTCGCGGCGCGTCTCGTTCTCGGTCAGCGTCTCCTGCGGGTCGAGGTTCGCGGGCGCGCTCTCCGTGGCGACGATGACGCCGTCGGACTGGAGGATGCCGTCGAGCCAGTAGTTGTAGCCGTCGGGCACGGTCAGCGTCGTGCTGACCGTCTGCGTCCGACCGGGGCGTATCTGGCCCACCTCGAGCGTCGACGTGTCGGCGACGACGTTCGACTCCGCCTGCCGGGCGCGCAGTCGAAGCGCGAGGCCGCCAGACGGGTCGTCGCCGCTGTTGGTGAGGTAGGTCGTCACGTTCAGCGTCGTCTCGTCGTTCTCGACGTCGACTATCCGGTACGAGATGGCCCGCAGCGGCGTGTTCGTGTTCTCGAACCGGTGGAACGAGACCGTCGACCGGGCGTACGCCGGCGTCAGGGCGCCGACGTTCCTGACCATCCGCCGCTGGCCGGTGACGCGGCGGCCGTCCTCGTACACCGTCGTCTCGATGCGGTAGTCGCCGTCGCGCTCGACGGTGAGGTTCCGGGTGAAGGAGACGTCCCGGTCACCGCTGACGTTGCCGAGCGACTGTCGTTCCGTCGTCGCTACCAGTCCGGTGTCGGCGTCGATGGCCCGCGTCACGACGGTGACGTTCTCCGCCGCCCCACCTCGGTGTTCGAGGCTGGACGTGAGCGAGAGCGTCACCGTCTCGCCGGCGACGTCGGGGGCATCGACGTAGGACTCTCGGAGGTCGAGGTGACTCGGCCGCACGTCCTCGGTCGGCTCCGAGAGGACGCCGGGGACCGCCGTCGCACTGGCGACCATCGTCAGCGTCAGGAGGGCGATGGCCCCAGCGAGGAGTGCTTCGCGTCGCACGGGTGTGAGCGCGACACCGGGCGGTAAGTGTTTTGTGTGTGACCAGACGCCGGCGGAGAGAACCTACCCGAACGCGCCGAGGCTGGACTGGAGGTCGCGGTCGGTGCCGCCCTCTGTCAGTTCGTAGCCCACCAGGTCGCGGAGGTCGACGGCGTACGTGCTCCCGTTGTTGTCGAGGACGGCGACGCGCCCCTTCGTCCCGCGGACGGTCCCGGTCGCGAGCGTCTCGGCCATCGGGCGCTCGGCGAGTTCGAGGCCGTAGTCGAGGTCGTAGGTCGCGAGCGTCTCGTACTCGTCGAGGAGAGCCGCCCAGAACCGCTCGTCGACTGACTCGTGGAGGCCCGCTATCTTCCTTGGGACCCGAACCCGGTCGCCGAGGTCCGTCGCGACGTCGGCCTCTATCTGCCGGGCGACGCGCCCGTCGGCGACGGTCCGGAGGTGGGCGGCCCGGTCGGCGCCCTGCTCGCGCAGGCGGGTCTCGAGACGCCACGACCGGGTGACGCCGACCTTGACGATGTCGGGGGCAAAGGCCGCCAGGTAGACGGCGTGTTCCTCGTCGCAGGCCTCGATAGGTTTGTCGCAGTCGCCGGTACACCGGGCGCAGGGCCACCTGCTCGTGTGTTCCGGGCAGTACGGCGCGTCCGCCGCGTCGCAGGCGTAGTGTCGCTCGCCGTCGACGGCGCCCGCGCAGTGGCGCGCCCCCAGCGCGTAGCTCAGTTCGGTCCCCGGGTCCAGTCGCTCGACGGCCACCGTCCCCTCGTCGGCGAGGAGCAGTGCGGCGTGGTCTTCGACGCGAGACCGGTACCCGACGACCTGCACGTCCCAGCGTTGGCGACCGACGGGCAAAGGGGTACCGGGATGACGTTTTTGCGCCTCGGGTGACAACTCTCGGGTATGGCCGGCCTCGAACTCACCAGTCCGGCGTTCGCCGACGGCGAGCGCATCCCCGAGGAGCACGGCTACGCGGCGGCGAACACGAGCCCGCCGCTGGAGATACGGGGCGTCCCCGACGACGCCGAGTCGCTGGTCCTCGTCGTCGACGACCCCGACGCGAAGGACCCGGCCGGGAAGGTGTGGGACCACTGGGTCCTCTGGAACGTCCCGCCAGACGTGACAGAGATACCCGAGGCCACGACCCCCGAGAGCGCGGTCGAGGGGCAGAACGACTTCGGCGAGGTCGGATGGGGCGGCCCGAACCCCCCGGACCGCGAGCACACCTACCGGTTCCTGCTGTACGCGCTGGACACGACGCTCGACCTCAAGCCGGGCGCGAGCAAGGACGAGGTCTACGACGCCGCCAGCGGCCACACGGTCGGGAAGGCGGAACTGACAGGGACGTTCCCGGCCTGACGAACCGCCCCGACGCGACGCTCACCAGAGGCCGAGGAGAGCGGCGACGCCGCCCATCACGAACAGCAGCGGGAGGAGCGAACTCGTGCCGGTGAGCGCGGCCAGTGCCCCGACGCCACCCAGCGCTATCGCGGCCGTTCGCTTGTACTCCGGGACCCGGTCGCGAACCTGTGGCACGGCGGCACCGAGCAGGTACAGCGCGAACGACCCGAACAGGACCACACGGACCGCGTCGCCACCACCGACGACCACGAGTGCGGTGACGGCGCCGCAGAGAACCCCGCCGACGGCGAACAGGGTCCGCTCCGTGTCGAGGTCACGCGGGCGTGCGAGCAGTCTCATACCCCTCTCTCCGGGACTGGCCGTATAATACTCACCGCAAACACGGCAGCCGGTCGCTCACAGTTCCTCGAGCAGTTCGCGGGCGCACTGTCGCACCGCGTCGTCGCTCGACTGGGACGGCTCCCAGCCCAGCGCGGCGAGCTTGTCGATGGAGAGGCGCATCCGCGGGACGTCGCCGGTCCACCCGCGGTCGCCGCCGGTGTACTCGTACGCCGGGTCGATACCCATCTCGTCGGCGACGATGTCGGCGATGCGGTCGACGGACGTCGTGGTGCGGGTGCCGAGGTTGAACACGTTGTGGTCGTCGTCGGCGTGTTCGACGGCGTAGACCATGGCGTCGACGCACTCGGAGACGTGCATGTAGGACTTCTGCTGGCGGCCGTCACCGAGGATGGTCAGCGAGTCGGGGGTCTCCCGCAGCTTCTCGACGAAGTCCGGGATGACCGCGCCCCGAAGTCGGGGGCCGACGATGTTGGCGAAGCGGAACACCCACGACTGCAGGTCGTGGCTGTGGGCGTACGTCGAGATGAGCGACTCCTCGGCGAGTTTCGTCGCGCCGTAGACGCTGATGGGTTCCAGCGGCGCGTAGTCCTCCGGCGTCGGCCGCGGCGCCTCCCCGTACACGGTCGACGACGACGTAAACACGACGTGCTCGACGCCCACCTCGTCCATCCGTTCGAGGACGTTGTACGTAATCGCGCTGTTGTCGGTGAACTGGCGGCGCGGCGCGTCGGTGTCGACCAGTTTCGAGGCTGCGAGGTGGACCACGAGGTCGGTGTCGGCGGTGACGGCCTCGGCGACCACGGCGGGGTCGGTCAGGTCGCCCTCGAGGAACGTCGCGTCGTCGTGGACCCACTCGCGACGGCCGTTCGAGCCGTCGTCGACGACGAGGACGTCGTTGTCCGGGACGAGGTGTTCGACGAGGTGAGAGCCGATGAAGCCCGCACCGCCCGTGACGACGATGCGCTGGCCTTCGAGGTGCATACCCGGAGTCGACGGGGACGGTCAAATAGCGTTCCGGTACCGCGATGGACGCCGTTTTATAGCTCGCGGGGCGAGTAGGGAGTATGACGCGACTCAGCCGCCGCGGCTTCATCGTCGGGAGCGTCGGCCTCGCCGGTGCGACTGCTGGCTGTCTCTCCGGCGGGTCCGGGGGAGACGGGTCCGACGGCAGTTCGGTCCCCACTGCGAGCGGGCAGCCCCTCTCCGCGCCCGTCGCCGGGAATCCAGACGCCGACGTGACCGTCGCCGCGTACGAGGACTACGCCTGTCCCCACTGTCAGACCTACTCGCAGACGGTCTTCCCGAAGGTCCGGGAGAACTTCCTCGCCGACGGGGCGGTCCGCTACGAGTTCCACGACTTCCCGATTCCGGTCGACGAACAGGTCTCGTGGCAGGCCGCGAACGCCGCCCGCAAGGTGCAGGACGCGGCGGGCGACGCCGCCTACTTCACGTACTCGAAGCGGCTGTTCGACAACCAGAGCCGACTCGGGCCGGACGTGTACGCCGAACTCGCCGACGGCCTCGACGTCGACGGGTCGGCGGTCCGCGAGGCCGCCACGGGGCGGACCTACGACCCGACGGTGCAGGCCGACCGCGACAGGGCCGTCGAGAAGGGGCTGCGCGGGACGCCGACGGTCCTCGTGAACGACCAACCGGTCGAGTGGCAGGAGATAGCCTACGCACCGGTCCGGGACGCCATCGAATCGGCGCTGGACGGATGAGAGGCGACAACGAGGTGACTGTGCTCCGTCTCGGCCACCGACCCGGTCGGGACGAGCGCATGACGACCCACGTGGGGCTCACCGCCCGGGCGCTGGGTGCCGACCGCGTGGTCATGGCGGGGTCGGCGCGCGACCGCACCGACACCATCGTCGACATCACCGAGCGGTTCGGTGGCCCGTTCGAAGTCGACGTCACACAGGAGCCAAAGCGGCTCATCCGCGACTTCGAGGGTGCCGTCGTCCACCTCACGATGTACGGCGAACCGGTACAGGACGTCGAGGCCGCCGTCCGCGAGGCACACGCCGAGGGACCGCTCCTGCTCGTCGTCGGGGCCGAGAAGGTCCCCTTCGAGGTGTACGAGCACGCGGACTACAACGTCGGCGTGACGAACCAACCACACTCGGAGGTGGCCTCCCTCGCGGTGTTCCTCGACCGCCTCTTCGAGGGCCGCGAGCTCGAACGGGAGTGGGAGGACCCCGACCGCGTCGTCGTCCCGATGGAGACGGGCAAGCGCGTGGTCGACCCCGAGGACGTCGACGATGGGGCGTGAGGCCGCCGTCGCGCCCGGCGGGTGCTAGATGTCCGTCCTCGGCCGCCTCTCGACGTCCAGACTCCTGCCCGTCGTCGGTACCGCCTACCTCTTCTATCTGGCCTCGCAGCCCCCGCCGGCACGGTGGGTCGGACTGGCCTGTCTGGCCGTCGTGGTGCCGCTGGCTGTCGGGTGGGCACTGGGGCGGTACGCGGGCGTCGGGCCGTGGGCCGACCGCGAGGCCTGACCGTGGTGCCCGGCCATCTTCCGACGGCCGCTGGCCACGGGGCACGTCAGCGAGCGCTCCGATGGTTTTAACCGCGTGACCGCCCGAGACACGGATAATGGCTTTTGAGGACCTCCTGGAGGACCCGGTGATACAGAAGTACCTCCACGAGCTAGTCGGACCGAAAGGGATGCCGGTCGCAGCCGCGCCGCCGGACGGCGAAGTGACCGACGAGGAACTGGCCGAGGAACTCGGACTCGAACTCAACGACGTGCGCCGCGCGCTGTTCATCCTCTACGAGAACGACCTGGCGTCGTACCGCCGCCTCCGCGACGAGGACTCGGGGTGGCTCACCTACCTCTGGACCTTCGAGTACGAGAAGATCCCCGAACAGCTCGAGGAGGAGATGTACCGCCTGCTCGACGGCCTCGAGGAGCGCCGCGAGTACGAGCGGGACAACGAGTTCTACCTCTGTGAGCACTGTGGCATCCGCTTCGAGTTCGGCGAGGCGATGGAGTTCGGCTTCGAGTGCCCCGAGTGCGGGAACCAGATAGACGCCATGGAGAACACCCGCCTCGTCACCGCCATGGAGGAGCGCATCGAGGAACTCCGTGACGAACTGAACGTCGAGACGGAAGCCGAGGCCTGATGGTCGTCCTCGGAACCAAAGTGTACGTCACGGGCGACGCTCGTGACCGTGCGCTGGACGGCCTGCGGTCGCTGGTCGGGAACGAACTCGGCGACCTCGACGTCGAGTTCGACGTCGGCCACCGCGAGGACGACTTCCCGACGGTGACCGTCGACGGCCCGGACGCAACCGTCGCCCGGAACCTGCTGCGCGAGGAGTTCGGCGAGATGGTCCCGACCCACGAGGACGGCGAGACATACGTCGGCACGCTGGACTCGTGGGACGACGACGGGTTCGTCCTCGACGTGGGGTTCGGCCAGTCCGTGCGCATCCCGGCGGCCGGCCTGAACCTCGGACAGGGGTCGCCCGAGCAAATCCGCAAGCGGTTCGGCATCGTCCAGCACATGCCGCTCTGCTTCGTCGCCGGCGACGACCCGCGACTCGCCGACGAGGAGGTGGACCGCCTCTACGACTGGTCCCGCGGCAACGGTCGAGTGAACGCCAACAGCGTCACCCGGTCGAACGCCCGCGCGACGGTCAACCGGGCCGGCCACGCACAGGACATCGTGACCGTCGAACGCATCGGCCTGTTGGAACAGAGCATCGTCTGCGACCCGGACACCGATGCGCCCGGCCTCCTGTCGGACATCGGCCGGTTCATGCAATCGGAACTGCTCGCCGTCGTCCCCTGAGCTATGCACCGCCGCCACCTCGCTCTCGTCGGTATCGTCGCACTGGTCGCCCTGTCGGGCTGTAGCGGGCTGTTCGGCCAGCAGGACATCGACCAGAACCAGCTCAACCAGAACGCCACCTACGACTGGGACGTCCAGTCCAACGCGTCTATCGTGCTGGAGAAGTCCTCCTACAAGGCCGTCTACGACGTCCGGAACAACGACACCTTCGAGGTGTACGACCGCGACGGCCTCGGCCGGGAGCAGAGCATCCCCATACAGGCGCTCAAGTTCCGCTACGCGAACGGCACGGTCGTCACCGGGGCCAACTCGTCGATGAACGCCACCCGGAGCGGCGACCGGACCACCATCCGGTTCCCGGGCAACGTCACCGGGCAGGTCGCGTACAGCGCCCCGCGCAACGGGAAGTCCTACGCGACGCCGACCCACCTCGACGGCGCGACGTACCAGGTAACGATGACACCGGGCGCTCGGGTCGGCCTCCCACTGCTCTCACAGGTCAGTCCCGGGGGGTACGAGACGAGCGTCGACGAGGAGACGAACCGGATGACCGTCCGCTGGACACAGCCGATCGACGCCCGGCAGGTGAGCGTCAGGTACTACCTCGAACGTGACCTGCTCATCTTCGGCGGCCTCGCCCTCGTTGCCATACTCGTCGGCGGCGGCGGGACGCTGTACTACTACCGGCAGTTGCAGGCCGTCATCCGGAAACGGAAGGAGGCGGGCATCGACCTGGAGGAGGAGGACGACGACGACGACCCGCGGGACCGCGGCCCCCCGCCGGGGATGCGCTGAGGGGCGACCCACAGTATTTGTATCGGCGCGCCCTACCCCGGCGTATGCGCGTCGCGGTGGTCACGGTCGGAGACGAACTGCTCGCCGGAGAGACGGTCAACACGAACGCCGCCTGGCTGGGTCGCCAGTTGGCCGACCGGGGCGTCACCGTCGAGCGAACGACCGTCGTCCCGGACCGGACCGCCGACATCGCCCGCGTCGTCAACGAGTACCACGCCGAGTACGACGCCGTCCTCGTCACGGGCGGTCTCGGCCCCACCCACGACGACGTGACCATCGACGGCGTGTCGGCCGCCTTCGGTCGCGACGTGGTCGAGAGCGAAGAGGCGCTGGCGTGGCTCGAGGAACACGGCGGGTACACCCGCGACGACCTCACGGACGGGACCGGTGAGGTCCCCGAGGGGAGTCGCGTCCTGCCGAACCACGAGGGCGTCGCACCGGGGTGTGTCGTCGAACAGTGCTACGTGTTGCCCGGCGTCCCGGACGAGATGAAGCGGATGTTCGAGGAGGTGGCCGGGGAGTTCAGCGGCCAGCGACAGTACGTGCGGACCGTCGACGCCGCCGAACCGGAGAGCGCGCTGCTCGACCGGCTCGCCGACGTGCAAGAGCAGTTCCCAGTCAAGGTCGGGAGCTACCCCGGTGAGAACGTCACCGTCCGGTTCGAGGGGCCAGAGGAGGCCGTCGTCGAGGACGCGGCCGCGTGGCTCCGCGAGCGCGTCGAGTCGCCGGAGAGCGAGTGAGGCGATTCACTCAGCGGTAGAGGTAGCCGAGCCACAGCGCCGTCAGTACGAGGCCGCCGAGTGTGATGACCGCGCCGGCGGCACTGATGACGCCGGTCTGGACGTTCGCCTGCAGTAGTTCGAGCATACCGGCTCTTCTGTGGCGGGTGGCTTGAAAGACACGCTCCCGGGTGCCTTTTGCCGCCGGGTACCCAACCGACTGCCATGCGACGCATCGGTGTCGTGGTCAACCCCATCGCGGGCATGGGTGGCCGCGTGGGGCTGAAGGGAACCGACGGGAAGGTCGCCGAGGCACGGGAGCGCGGGGCCGAGCAGCGCGCACCGGACCGGGCGCGCGAGGCGCTCGACGCGCTTCGAGCCACGAATCGGGCGGTCGACCTGCTCACGTACGGTGACCCGATGGGGGCCTCGCTCGCCCGCGAGGCGGGGTTCGACCCGACCGTCGTCGGTCACCCCGAGGACCCGGCGGAGACGTCGAGCGAGGACACGAGAGCGGCCGTCCGGGCCTTCGTCGACCACGGCGTCGACGTCGTCGGGTTCGTCGGCGGCGACGGCACCGCCGTCGACGTGGCAGAGACCCTCGACGAACTGGACGACGAGACGCCGATACTCGGCGTCCCGGCCGGCGTCAAGGTGTACTCGTCGGTGTTCGGCGTCTCGCCCCGTGCGGCCGGGCGCATCCTCGGCACCTTCACGGAGACGGAACCCGCCGAGGTCAACGACATCGACGAGGACGCGTTCAGGGGCGGCGAGGTGGTGACCGAGCTGCGCGCCGTCGCCACCGTCCCCGTCGCCGACCAGCGCCAGTCGGCCAAGCAGTTGGGCGGCGGCACCGTCGAGACGCTGGTCGAGGGCGTCGCCGAGGTCGTCCGTCCGGGCGTCACCTACGTCCTCGGACCGGGCAGTACCGTCGGCGCCATCAAGGAGCGGTTGGGGTTCGAGGGGACGACGCTGGGCGTCGACGTCTGGCGGGACGGCGAACTCCTCGTCGCGGACGCCGCCGAGTCGGACATCCTCGACGCACTCGGGGAGGAGAACGTCATCGTCGTCTCGCCCATCGGTGGACAGGGGTTCGTCTTCGGCCGTGGGAACCAGCAACTTTCACCCGCCGTCATCCGCCGCTGCGACGTCGAAGTCGTGGCCTCGCGTCGGAAACTGGACGACATCGGGACGCTCCGTGTCGACACCGGCGACCCGGAGCTGGACGCCGAACTGGCGGGGTGGCTGAAGGTCCGCGTCGGACGGTACGAACGCCGCCTCGTCGAGGTCGTCGCCTGACAGACGTGGCACAGCGCCACGCCACACCAAGTGATTGTATTCGACTGCTCGCATTAATTGGTGTATAGTGAAGATTAAGGTCGATGGGCGATAAGAAAGGCCATATGGAAACGCGGAAAGTCCAGCGGCTGGGCCCGTCCACGCTCGCGATGACGTTGCCGGCGGAGTGGGCCAGCGCACACGACGTCGAGAAGGGCGACGAGGTGTCGCTCCGTATGGGTGGCAAAGGGACGTTGACCGTCATGCCGGAATCGGTCCAGACCGAGGAGTCCGAGGCGATAATCCACGCGGAGAACCTCAACGCCGACGCGGTCGAACGGGCCATCGTCGCTCAGTACGTCCTCGGTCGTCGCATCATCCACGTCGAGGCGCCCGAGGGACAGACCCTCGAGTCGGCCCACATCAACGCCGTCTACAACGCGGAGACGCAGTTGATGGGGCTCGGCGTCATCGAGGAGACCCCCCAGCGCATCACCATCCGGTGTTCGGTCGACCCCGAGGACTTCACGCTCGACAACCTGCTGGAACGGCTGGAGTCGACGGGGTCGACGATGCGGAACGAGGCCGTCAAGGCCCTCGCCCACGGGAACCCCGACCTCGCCCAGCGCGCCCTGAACCGGGAACGGCAGGCGAACAAGATATTCGTCCTGTTGCTGCGCCTCATCTTCACCTCCTACCAGAACCCCAACCTCGCACGGGCGGTGGGCCTCGACGACGGCTTCCCGCTCATCGGCTACCGCTCCATCGCGAAGAACCTCGAATTGACGGCCGACAACGCGGAGGACATCGCCGAGATCGCCCTCGAAGCGCCCGACCACGCGCTGGACGTGGACGGTTCGACGATGCGACGCATCCGCGACTTCACCGACGAGGTCAACGAGATAACCGCGATGGCCGTCCGGGCCGCCGTCGACCGCAACTACGACACCGCCATCGAGGTCAGCGAGGCGTACTCCGACATCGGCGACAAGGAACACGACATCCTCAACGACCTGCCGGAGATGGACAACGAGAGCCTGCTGCAGGTCCGCGAGGTCCTCGTCAGCCTCCAGCAGACCGCCGAGTACGCCGTCAGGAACGCCGAGATAGCGACCAACCTCGCACTGGACGAGGAGTCCGAGCACACGACCATCCAGTAAGACCCGGCAGGCCGATACAATTTATCGGGCGCTGCCGCGGTCCGACCGGGCCCCATGCGAGCTTCACATCCGGGTCGGAGTGACGCCGACAGCGAGGCGCTCCCGGTCGAGTCACTGGACGACCGCGGTCAGCGACCGAGTGCGAGGATTCCGTCGTCGTCCGTCTGTGTCTCCGTCGCGGTGGTGCTCTCGGTCTGGGTCGCCGTCGCTGTCGCCGTGGCCGTCTCCGTGTCGGTCGCCGTCTCCGTGCCGTCGTCACCCAGCAGGCCGTCGTCGGTCGCCGTCGCCGTCTCCGTAGGGGTCGGCGTCGCGGTCTCGGTCTCCGTCTCCGTGTCGCTCCCACCGTCCGCGGTCCCGTCGCCGCCCTCGACGGTCGCGTTCTCCCCCGTGGGATACTGCGCCTTGTTGCCGAAGATGTCCGTCTCGATGGTCTTCTCGTAGTCGATGGCGTCCATGTCGACGCGGAACTGCTCGCCGCCGCCCTCGAGGACGAGATAGAAGTCGATGTAGAGGTCGGTCACCTGGTTCCGTCGCAGGTGGGTGACCCACCAGCGGTCGAGGTTCCCGTTCTGGATGGCGGTGTCGGCCTCGATGGTCTCGGTCTCGCCCGGACCGATGGTGTAGCCGCGTTCGGTCTCACCCTCGCCGACGGCGACGTCGTTCATCGTGATCTCGTAGCCGATCTTCGAGACGGTGTAGGGGTACGGCTTCGGGTTGTAGACGGTGAACGCGAGGTCCATCGGCGTCTCTGCCTCCGTGAGGTTCGCGCGGTCCCACGACCCACGCGTCTCGTTGATGTACAGCACCGGGTCCGAGACGAGCGGTTGGCTCGCGTTCACCGGCCGCGTCTCCGTCGAGTTGAACTGACTGACGATGTCCGTCTCGATGGTCTCGTCCTGCGTGAGCGAGATGGACCGCCCGCCGAGCAGTGACGAGGAGACGTCCGCGTCGATGGTCACCTGCGTTGTCTCACCGTTCTCGATGTGGGTGTGCCACCACAGCGGTATCTGGCCGTTCCGCATCTCCGTCGAGAACGGGAGCGTCGTGTTGCCCGTCTCCAGCGCGAGGCCGCTCTTCTCGCCGCTGGCGATGGGGACGCCGTTCATCGCGACGCTGTAGTCGACCGTCGTCCCGCCGAGCCGGACCCCTATCGGGTTGGGGTTGGTCACCGTGAGGTTCGTGTGTATCGTCGTCGTCTCGTTCGAGACGCCGGCGAAGTGGTTGTCGACGGCGTCGACGGTCGGTGCGCCCACGAGACCGAGTGCGAACGCGCTACCGCCTGCGACGACGAGTCCCAGGACGACGAGCCCGAGCAGCTTCAGGCGACCCAGTCCAGACATTACACGCCGCTCTCTCGTCTGGCGGGATAGGTCCTGTGGCTGGCGACGGCCCGAATGAACTAAGTGGGAAACACGGAAACCCACTCGCATGGCGACTGAAGCGAAGACTGACATGGGAATCGGGCTCGGCGTCCTGTTCGGGGTGGTCGCCGTCGGTGCCGCAGTGCTGGCGGCCGTCAACAGCTACAACTACGCCATCCGGCACGCACAGGAACTCGACACGGGCGGCCTGCTGTTGAACAGCGGCGTGGGCTTCGGCGTGGCCATGCTCGCGGCGAGCCTGGCGCTCGTCGCGATACACGTCTACGACGCCTGACCGGCGTCGCGGACGGTCCCTGAAAGGAACGATTAAATCCGTTCGGCACGTACCACTTCTATGGTCGATTTCAGCGAGGAGGACAGACGCATTCTGGAGTACCTCCGGGAGAGCGTCTCGCGGGGAGAGAGTTACTTCCGCGCGAAGAACATCGCCTCACAGCTCGGCCTCTCCTCGAAGCAGGTCGGCGCCCGCCTGCCCCGGCTCGCGGAGGAAGCCGACGAGGTCGACATCGAGAAGTGGGGCCGTGCCCGGTCGACGACCTGGCGCGTGACGACCAGCTAGTCGGTGGATTCATTCCGGCGGAAACCTGAGCTACGTACATGACTGTCCGGGTAGAGCGGTCGATGACTGTGTCGGCACCCCCCGAGCGAGTCTGGGCGTTCATCGCCGACCCGGACCAGCGGGCACGCCCGATAAGCGTCGTCAAGGACTGGGAGGTCACGAGCGACGAGGAGGCGACGTGGCACATCTCGTTGCCCATCCCGATTATCGACCGGACCATCCGCATCGAGACGCGTGACGTAGAGCGCCGGGAGCCCGAGTACGTCCGCTTCGTGGGTCGCTCGAAGGTGATGCAGGTGCAGGGCGAGCACGAACTCGAACCGACGGACGACGGCGGGACCAAACTGACCAACCGGTTCGTCGTCGACGGCAAACTCCCCGGCGTCGAGCGGTTCTTCAAGCGGAACCTCGACGGGGAGATGGAGAACCTCGAACAGGCGCTGCGCGACTACCTCGAAGTCGAAGCATGAGACTCACGCTCGCCCAGATGACGGTCGAACCCTCGGCGGTGCGCGACAACGTCGACCGCGCCGTCGACGCCATCGGCCGCGCCGCCGCGAACGGTGCGGACCTCGTGGTCCTGCCGGAACTGTTCAACGTCGGCTACTTCGCGTTCGACAGCTACGCCCGACAGGCCGAGGGACTGGACGGAGAGACGCTCCGGACGGTCCGCGACGCCGCGGTCGAACACGGCGTGGCGGTCCTCGCCGGGAGCGTCGTCGAGGACCTCGCGGCCAGCGCCGACGCCGGCCTGGACGTGCCCGTCGCGGACGGCCTCGCCAACACCGCCGTCTTCTTCGACCGCGACGGGAACCGTCGCGCCGTCTACCGGAAACACCACCTCTTCGGGTACGGCTCCGCCGAGACCGAGCTGCTCGAACCGGGCCAGCGGCTCCCGACCGTCGACTTCGAGGGGTTCACCGTCGGGGTGACGACGTGCTACGACCTCCGGTTCCCGGAGCTGTACCGCAGGCTCGTCGAGGACGGCGTGACGCTGACGCTCGTCCCGAGCGCGTGGCCCTACCCCCGCGTCGAACACTGGGAGCTGTTCCCGAAGACGCGCGCCGTCGAGAACCAGATGTTCGTCGCGGCGGCCAACGGCGTGGGGTCGTTCGACGACGCGGAACTGCTGGGCCGGTCGACGGTGTACGACCCGTGGGGGACGGCACTGGCCAGTTCCGCCGACGACCCGACGCTGGTCGCCGCCACCCTCGACCCGGAGCGTGTCGCGGCCGTCCGCGAGGAGTTCCCGGCACTCGACGACCGTCGGACAGAGTTCCGATAGGTCCAGTCGCTGTTTCACACAAAACGCGTTTTGAGCGTTCGGCGGCACTATACGGCGGCGAAGACGATACGTAGTCGTCATGTCGAAGAAAGCACTGGTCGTCGCGCTGGCCGCGACGCTCCTGCTCGCCGGGTGTACGGGTATGGGCGGGTCCCCCGCCAGCGGCGACGGCGCCGAACTCGCGACCGGCGGCGGCGGTGACGCCGGGTCCGGACCGGCCGCAGAGGGAGCACAGCAACAGCGCGCCGACACGAGCGACGGCGGGTCCGGGAGCGTCCAGGTCGACGCCGCTGTCCAGCAACGGGCGATAATCAAGACCGGACGGATGGTCGTCGAGGTGGAGAACTTCTCACAGAGCCGTGCGGCCGTCGCCTCGCAGGCCCGACAGTACGGTGGGTACGTGAGCGGGTCCACCCAGCGGCTCCACCGCTCGGGCAACGAGACGTGGACCTCCGGCTACGTCGTCGTCAGGATACCCAACGAGCGGTACCAGTCGATGCAGGACGACGTCGCCGCGGAAGGCACGGTCCTGAGCGAGGAGACGAACACCGAGGACGTGACCGACCATCTGGTCGACCTGGAGGCGCGGCTGGAGAACCTGCGCCAGCGTCGAGCCCGCCTCCGGACGTTCTACGAGGACGCCAACGACACCGAGGAGCTGCTCCGCATCGAGGAACAGCTCTCGGACGTGCAGGGCCAGATAGAGCGGTTGGAGGCCAAGCAGCGCTCGCTCGAGCAGCGGGTCGCCTACTCGACTATCAGGGTGGAACTGCAGGAACCGGAACCGGGCATCAGTCAGATACGGACCCAGTACCACGAGCAGTCGCTGACGGCCGTCTTCCTCCGGTCCGTGACCGACGTCTACGTCTTCGGCCGGGCGACGCTGGTGACGCTGGCCGCGGCGGCGCCGTGGCTGGGCGTGTTGGCCCTGCCGGCGTTCGGACTCCGTCGGCTGCTCCGCGGCCGTCGGCTCCCCCTCGTCGGCGGTTCCGAGAACGACGGCGACGAGGCGATAGACGACGAGGAGCCCGCCAGTGACGAGGATGCACCCCCGACTGACACTGCCGAGGACGACGGGGGCGAGTCACCGACCGACGACGAACGGTAGCCGCCGGACACCGGGCCTTTTTTAACGTTCGCTCCGCAAGGATATTTCGCCGGCAAGGCGCTTTTCACGTCGATGCCGGTACAACAGTCCGTCTCGCTGCTCGGCCACATGGCGTCGCTCGTCCGCCAAAGGCTGTCCGGACAGCCTTTCACGTCACTCCTCGTGGGCGGCGCCCACTCGACCGTTCCTCTCTTCGACGCCCGGTGACG
The DNA here is from genome assembly GCF_055632435.1 of Haloarcula sp. MBLA0163. Taxonomy (NCBI): domain Archaea; kingdom Methanobacteriati; phylum Methanobacteriota; class Halobacteria; order Halobacteriales; family Haloarculaceae; genus Haloarcula; species Haloarcula sp. MBLA0163. The sequence continues at coordinate 1,374,231 of NZ_CM145745.1, read as the reverse complement.
ACGACCAGTCCGACGGCCCTCTCCTCAGCGCTCGGCTTCGCGCTGGAGCGCTCGCTCGAAGTGGGCGGCGGTGATGGTCACCTCGTCGGCCCGTTCGTTGGCCTCCGCCGGCCCCATCTCGTCGGCGGCCTCGCGGATGGCGAGCATCGACGCCTCGCGGACGACGGCCTCCAGTTCCGCGCCCGAGAACCCCTCCGTGTCGGCGGCCAGAGCGGAGAGCGAGACGTCCTCGGCCAGCGGTTTGCCGTCCGTGTGCACATCGAGAATTGCCTCCCGGGCGTCGTGGTCGGGGTTCGGCACTTCGACGTGCTGCTCGAGACGCCCCGGTCGGAGGAGGGCGTCGTCTATCATGTCCCGGCGGTTGGTCGCCGCGAGCACGACGAGGTTCGGGTTCTCGGTGATGCCGTCCAGTTCGGCGAGCAGCTGCGAGACGACCCGTTCGGTCACCTCGTTGCCCTGTCCGCGGTGGCTGGCGATGGCGTCTATCTCGTCGAGGAAGATGATGCTCGGCGCGGTCTGGCGGGCGCGCTCGAACAGCTCGCGCACGGCCTCCTCGCTCTCGCCGACGTAGCGGTCCATTATCTCCGGGCCGGCGACGTGGATGAAGTTCACGTCGCTCTCGCCGGCGACGGCGCGGGCGAGCAGCGTCTTCCCGGTGCCCGGCGGGCCGTACAGCAGGATGCCGCTGGGCGGGTCCGTGTTCGTCACGGAGAAGAGATCGCCGTAGGCCAGCGGCCACTCGATGGCCTCTGTGAGCGTCTGTTTGACCTCGCTCAGCCCGCCCACGTCGTCGAACGAGACGGCTGGCGACTCGGCCACGTACTCCCGCATCGCGCTGGGTTCGACCGTCGCCAGCGCCGCGTCGAAGTCGGCCTGTGTCACCTCCGCGGTCCCGCCGCTCGCCGCCTCGTCGCTGTCCTCGTCAGAGCGGTCGCGTCTCGCCCGCAACGCCGACATCGCGGCCTCCGTGGTCAGGGAGGCGAGGTCGGCACCGACGAAACCGTGGGTCTGGGCCGCGATGCGGTCGAGGTCGACGTCGTCTCCGAGGGGCACGTCCCGCGTGTGGACGTCGAGTATCTCCCGGCGACCGCCCTCGTCCGGGACGCCGATCTCGATCTCGCGGTCGAAGCGGCCGCCGCGGCGCAGGGCCGGGTCGACGGCGTCGACGCGGTTGGTCGCGCCGATGACGACCACCCGGCCCCGGTCCTCGAGGCCGTCCATCAGCGTCAGCAGCTGGGCGACGACGCGGTTCTCCATGTCCGCGTCCTCGTCTCGCGAGCCGGCGATGGAGTCTATCTCGTCGACGAAGAGGATGGCGGGGGAGTTCTCCTCGGCGCGCTCGAACGCCTCGCGCAGGCGCTCCTCGCTCTCGCCCTTGTACTTCGAGACGATCTCCGGCCCGGAGATGGTGTCGAAGTAGGCGTCGACCTCGTTGGCGACGGCGCGGGCGATGAGCGTCTTCCCGGTGCCCGGCGGGCCGTGGAGGAGGACGCCGCTGGGCGGGTCGATGCCGAGCCGTCGGAACTCCTCCGGTTCCGAGAGCGGCATCTCTATCATCTCCCGGATGCGGTCGAGTTCCTCGTCCAGACCGCCGATGTCCTCGTAGCTCACGCCCGTCTCCGTCTCTGCCGGTCTGGCGTTCGGCGCCTCGGTCGGCCCGGACTGCTCGTCGACCGTCGCGTTCCCGTCAGAGGTCGACTCCTCGATGCGCGGGAGGACCGAGACGTCGGTCTGGTCGGTGACCCGGACCGGTCCGTCCGGGTCCGTCGAGAGGACGCGGAACGTCCCGAGGCCGTCGATGTGGGTCCGTTCGTCGGCCTGCACCATCTGGTCGACCAGCCGCGTGCGCACCATGTGTTCGTACTCGTCGGTGCCCGGCAGCGGCTCCATCGGCTGGATGCTGATGGTGTTGGCCTCGGTGACCGAGCCGGCGCGAACCGTCACCGTGTCGCCGATGTTGACCCCGGCGTTGGCCCGCGTGTCGGAGTCGATGCGGACCGTCGACCCGTCGTCGTCGCCGGGCCACACCTTGACGACGGTCATCCGTTCGCCGTCGATGATGACCGGCGACCCGCTCAGCACGCCGAGGGTACTCCGCACGGACTCGGGGAGGCGGGCGATGCCGCGCCCGGCGTCGCGTTTGTGCGCCCCCTCGACAGTGAGTTCGACGCCGCCGTCGCTGGACCCGCTCATGCCGTCGGCTAGCCGTCCGGCCCTCTTGAGGGTTCCCGTTGTGTCGCGGGAAAACAATTTACGCACGGGCGTCGGACAGACGCACATGGTTGTCACTACCGAGCGCGACGAGATGACTTGGTACAAGTGCGAGACGTGCGGGCTGATGTTCGACGACCAGGACGACGCGCGGCAACACGAGGCCAACTGCGACGACGAGGACCCGTCGTACATCCAGTAGGACCCACGTCGCGCCGTCGCCCGGGGGCGTGCTGACGCGCGGTCCGGGAGCGGTGAGCGGGACCGGGCGACCGGACCCAGTCAGTCTTCTGCCGGGACGATCTCGTAGCTCCGTTCGCCCATCTCGTCCTCCTCGAAGACGAACACGCGGCCGTCGGCGACCTCGAAGTCCACGTCGACCTCGACGCGCATCTGGTGGTCCCGGACGGTCACGCCGGGGAACAGTTCGTCCTCCTCGCCGTCGGTCAGGATGACCCGGCCGACGCCGCTCTCCTCGATGATGTCGTCGTGGGTCCGCAGGTCGTTGACGTAGACGAGGATACCGGACGTCTCCGTCGGGTCGGTGACGAGGACGTGCGTGTCCTTGCCCGGCGCCGTCCGGATGCTCTCTTCGGCCTTCGCTGGGACCCCGCGGTAGAACGCGGTCCGCCCGTCGAGGTACTCGACTGCGACGCCGTCCTCGCTCAGTTCGACGGAGAGGGTGTCCGGCGGCACGTCGGAACGGTTGCTCATGCGACTGCCTTACCGACGCTGGTGCAAAAACGACCCGTTGTCGCCGTGGCCGGTTCCGCAGATGGTAAATAGCCGCGGACTGGAGAACTGAGCGATGGAAGGCACGGCAGCAGCACCCGCCGCAGGGACGGTCCTCAACGCGCTGGCGACCGGCCGCGGGTCGGCGTTCGCCATCGACGAGTACACCGAAGCCACCGTCGAGCTGTCGACGGAGGAGGAGGGCGTCACCGGCGAGGTGGCCGGCGTCCCCGACGCCGACACGCGCCTCGTCGAGCGCTGCGTCGAGTACGTCGTCGACGCCCACGGCGGACCCGAGGTCGTCGGGACGCCGCCGGTCGTCGGCGGCCACGTCCGCACGGAGAGCGAGGTGCCGATGGCCGCGGGCCTCAAGAGTTCGAGTGCCGCGGCCAACGCCACCGTGATGGCGACGCTGGACGCCCTCGACGCCACCGAGCGGATGACCCGGGAGGACATGGCGCGACTCGGCGTGATGGCCGCCCGCGACGTGGGCGTGACCGCGACCGGCGCGTTCGACGACGCCTCTGCGTCGATGCTGGGCGGCGTCACCGTCACCGACAACGACGCCGACGAGGTGTTGGCCCGCGACGAGGTGAACTGGGACGTGCTCGTCTGGACGCCGCCCGAGCAGGCGTTCTCGGCGGACGCGGACGTCGAGCGCTGCCGGCAGGTCGCGCCGATGGCCCGACTCGTCGAGGACCTCGCGCTCGACGGCGAGTACGCGCGAGCGATGACGGTCAACGGGCTCGCGTTCTGCGCCGCGCTGGAGTTCGACACCGAACCGCTCGTCGAGGGGATGCGCTACGTCGACGGCGTCTCGCTGTCGGGGACCGGCCCCTCGTTCACCGCCGTCGGCGAGCGCCCAGCCCTCGAGCAGATTCGAGAGCACTGGGACGAGCGGCCCGGGACGACGCTGCTGACCACGACACAGACGGAGGGAACACACACAGTATGAGCTCGAACACGAACCCCGAGGAGATGTCGTTAGACGAACTGCGCGACGAGATCCGCACCATCGACCGCGAGATAGTCGAGAAGATAGCCCAGCGGACCTACGTGGCCGACACTATCGCGCAGGTCAAGGCCGAGAAGGGCCTGCCGACCACCGACGAGGAGCAGGAACAGGCCGTGATGGACCGCGCCGGCGAGAACGCGAAGCGCTTCGACGTCGACGCCAACCTCGTGAAGGCGATGTTCCGCCTCCTCATCGAGTTGAACAAGGTCGAACAGCGCGAGAACCGGTAGCCGACCGCGCGGGCGGTCAGCCCCGACCGGCGGCTCAGGTTATCCAGGTCGCTCGAACCCAGACCCACAGTCCGAGCGCGTAGACGAGGTGATAGACAGCCAGCGGGACGGCCGCCGACCGGCCCACCGCTCGCCCAGCGGCGACGGTGACTGCCGCGAGCGTAGCGCCCAGTAAGAGCAGGCTCCACCCGAGCGTGACGACCAGCGCCTCGACGGCCCCCGGTGGGACACCGAGGAGGCCGAGGGCATAGAGCTCCAGTGCGACGAGGACCCCGCCGGCGACGGCCCCGTAGACGACGCCCGCCGAGAGGACGACCCACCGGGGGAGCCCCGTCAGGTCCGCCAGCCCTCGCCTCGACGCCGCCGTGGCCGACGTGGCGATCAGCGCCACGACCAGGCCGCCGAGCAGGCCGTTGAGGACCGTCGTCATCGCGGTTCGAGAGTGACCGCCAGCTCGTCGACGTAATGCGTCGCGTCACCCTCCCAGATGACGGCCGTCCCGACGGCCAGATACAGCGTCTCCGAGGCCAGTTCGGGCGTCGTCCACTCGAACGTGTACTCGCGCCAACCGTCGGCGAGCCAGAGCGGTTCCCGCAGGCCGCCGTATGGCGTCTGACCGAGTGCGCTGGTGTTGACGCCTGGGTGCGGGAAGTCCGCCTCGACCTCGGGCGGTTCGGGCCCGAGTCGCATCACCGCGTCCCGGACCGTGTTGAACGACTCCGACTCGCTCCATAGCTGTGCCGTCACGGTGGCGGTGTAGGCCCGCCCGGGAGTCACCGGGACCGGATGGACGGCCCAGGTCACGCCGTCGTCGTAGTCGCCCTCGTTCCAGATACGGAGGGACCGTTCGCCGGCGGCCGCCTCGTCGCTCGCGGTGTCTACCTCCCACTCGAACTCGGAGAGGTCCACCTCCGGCCCGATGGCTGCCCCGGTCTCCCAGTCGCCGAGGCCGTCCTCGAAGCCCTCTTCGAATGCCGGGCCGCTGTCGCCGCCGAGACAGCCGGCACCGGCGGCCACACCGGCAACAGCCCCGGCCCGGAGGAGGTCACGTCGTAACATACCCTATCGTGACAGCCGAGAGATATAAAGTCGAGGGCACGTCCAGCGGCGGCCGAATCGGGGTGCCAGCACGCCCGGGTCGGCGACACTCCGGGCACCGGGCTTCAGGGCGACAGGCGGCCGAAGAATGCGGGTGATTCCGGACCGGATTCAGTACTCCCACAGGCGATGCACCCGGTCCGCGATGTCGGGGTACTCCGCTCGAAGCGTCTCGACGCTCGTCTCACCGTCGAGGTTGACGACGTGGACCTCCCCGCGGCTACCGCCGTAGACGTCCTGAAAGTCGTAGACAACGCCGACGACGTCCACGTCGTCGGCCACGTCGTCGCTCTCGACGAGGAACTCCACCTGTCGGTCGACGTTGTACTCGACGAGGCGGTTGATGGCGCCCACCCTGTCCACGTCGTCCGGCAGCGCCTCGACGCCGCCCTCGAGGTGTGGTTTCAGGAGGCTGATGCAGTGTTCGATGCCCGGCGGTTCCGAGAGGCCGTCGGTCAGGTCGTCGTACGTGGCCGTGACGGCGCCACAGCCGGTGTGGCCGACGACGACGGCCGTCTCGGTGCCGGTGTGGGCCAGCGGATAGAGGACGTCGCCGGAGACCACCTCGCCCGCCTCGGTCCGCTGGACGACGCGATTGCCGATGTTACCACACGTAAACAGGTGTCCGGGGTCCTCGTTGCCGAAGATGGCGTCCTGCAACACGCGCGAGTCCGAGCAACAGACCGTGACGGCGTCGGGGTGCTGCGCGTCCTGCACGTCGTCGAACCGATCGGCGAACGTCGCGACGTGGCCCGCGTTCCCCTCGAGTAACTCGAGAAGCGTGGCGTTCATATGTCTCACCGCGACGCCTGTCGGTATAGTAGTTCCCTCTCGCGTAACCGCCTGGCCGGCGTCGACAGTATGAGCGACCCCCCGGTGGAGTATTAACAACCACTAACCGTCACATCGCCGAAGCGGTGCCCATGCCGGTACACGGTGACGCCCTCGGGTTGTTCCTCGGCGCGGTCGCGCTCGGCGCCGTCCACGGTATCGAACCGGGACACGGGTGGCCGGTCGCCGCCTCCTACGCCCTGGACCAGTCGAACAAGTGGCTCTACGGCCTCGCGGCGAGCGTCCTCATCGGCGTCGGCCACCTCGTCAGCAGCATCGCGATGGTGGCCGTGTTCTTCTACGCGAAGTCGTACTTCGAGCTGACGCAGGTCAACGAGCCCGTGGTGCTGGCACCGGGTCTCGAGATAGGTGGCCCCGTGAGCATCGTCGCCGGCGTCCTCCTGTTCCTCCTGGGTGTGCGTGAGTACCGAGGCGGCCACTCACACGGCCACGGCGGCGACGACGGGCACGGGGACCACACGCACGACGACGCCGGTCACGTCTCGAAGTTCGACGCCGGGCACACACACGGGGACGACGGCCACGGTCACGGACACGACCACACGCACGACGAGGGGGTGCTCGGGAGGCTGGCCGCCGGACTCCCGTTCGGCGGCGGCCACGACCACGGCGACCTCGACGACGCGACCGACCGCGGGCTCCTCGGCATCGCCTGGTTCGCCTTCCTGTTGGGGTTCGCCCACGAGGAGGAGTTCGAGATAATCGCGCTCTGTTACGGCTCGACGCACTGTCTCGAACTGATGTCAGCGTACGCGCTGACCGTCATCGTCGGCATCGTCGGCCTCACCCTGCTGTTGCTCGCCGGCTACCAGCACTTTGAGGAGACGGTCGAGCAGTACACGGGCTACCTCCCGGTGTTCTCGGCCGTCGTCCTCTGTGTCATGGGCCTCGGATTCGTGACGGGACTGTTCTGACTACGCCGTCGCGAACCGGTAGGTGTCGTAGCCGGCGTAGGAGACGAGGGCGACGCTCGCTGCGACGGCGGCGAGGCCGACGACCAGCCCGAGTCGCCAGTACGTCCAGAGACCGGCCCCGAGCAGTGCGCCGGCCCCGAGAAACAGCGCGGTGAGTCGGACCACGTGACGGCTGTCGGCGTTCACGCCTCTCCGTTCGCCGGACGCGGCCAAATAGCTTCCCGACGCGGGGACCGGCTCAACGGCCGGGGAGCAGTCCCTCGACCCGGTCGAGGACCGGCGACAGCTCCGTCGCGAGCGCCTGCCGTTTCAGCAGGACGAACCCCGTGAAGATGACCACGAAGCCGGCCACGTCCAGTAGTTCGAGCGTCTCGTCCAGCACGAGCCACCCCGAGACGGCGGCGAAGACCGGTGCGGCGTAGGAGACGAGGTTTATCTCGATGGCGCCGAGGCGTGCCAGCAGGTCGAAGTAGACGACGTAGCCGATGGCGCTGGCGAACACCGCGAGGTAGACGAGCGCGGCGACGCCGGCGAGGGAAAACTCGGCGTCTGCGAGCGCCTCGCCGGGCAGGCCGAAGCTGATAGCGTGGAGGAGGACGGCCCCGAGGACGTTCGACCACGCCACCATCCCCTCGGGCGAGATGTCGCCGTCGAGGCGCTGGACGAGCACGCTCCCGAGCGCGACGGAGGCCGCCGCGAGCAGCACCAGCGCGGGCCAGAGTGCCTCGCTCGCGAGCGTCGTCGACGAGTCCGGGCGCGCCACCATCGCGACGCCGACGAACCCCAGCAGGAGCCCGACGCTCCCGACGACCGTCAGCCGCTGGTCCGGGAGGAACAGGCGGGAGAACACCGTCGAGAGGATGGGGCTCATCCCGATGAGGATGGCCGCGACGCCGCTGGTGACGCCCGTCTCGCCGACGAAGAGGAAGGCGTTGTACAGCGCGATGATGAGCGTCCCTTCGACGACCAGAGTCAGCCAGTCCGCGCGGGTCCGCGGGAGCCAGTAGTCGCAGGTGACCGCGGCGTAGCCGACCATCAGGACCGCGGCGAGGTCGTACCGGATGGCGGCGAACAGTACCGGTGGGAACGCCTCGAGCCCGGCCTTGATCGCCATGAACGACGTGCCCCACACCGCGGCGAGGAGAACGAACAGCACTGCCGACCGTCGTTCGCTCATATCGAGGTGTACGACGGCGTCGTCATAACGCTGCCCATCTCGTCAGTCCAGGGCGCGCCACACCGTCGCCGAGAGGTACAGCGAGGCGAGGGCACCCACGGAGACGACCAGCCAGTACGTCGCGAGTCGGTAGACGATGACGCCGGCGGCGGCTACCTCCGGCGGGGCACCGGTCAACACGGCCAGCACGGCCGTGAGTCCGATTTCGGTCCCGCCCAATCCGCCCGGCGTCGGCAGCAGGGTCGCGAGGCCGCTCGCCGGGGTCAGGAACAGGGCCAGCCCGACGGGCAACGCCACGCCGACGGCGCCGAAGCCGAACAGGAGCGCGTAGGAGAAGGCTATCCACCCCATGACGGCGAGCGTCGACGCGAGGACGAGGCGGCGCGTGTCCCCCGTCGCCGCGCCGAAGGCCGCGAGGAACGACTCGACGCCGTTCGAGACGCGACGGGGCGCCAGCGAGCGGTGGACCCGCATCGAGACGCGGCCGACGGTGGCCCTGACGAGCGCGGCCGTCCGCTCGACGAGCGTCCCGACGGCGTGCCGGCGGTACGCGAGGACGGCCCCGCCGACGACGAGCGCGAAGACGACGGCGGCCAGCATCGCGAGCACGAGCGGACCGTCCAGGCCGGGGAGCGGACTGGCGAGCAGGGCGACAAGCCCCAGCGTCGCGACGCCGAGCGACCCCGAGAACACGAGCAGTTCGCTCGCCGTGACGGCGGCGAACACCTCGCGGAACTGACGGTCGAGGTCCTCGGCGAGCACGTACGCCAGAATCGCCGACCCGCCGACGTTGCCCAGCGGGAGGACCTGCTTTCCGAACGTGCCCGAGAGGTAGCCCAACTGCACGCGGTGGCGCGGGAGCGAGCCGTCGATACCGTTCACGATCGCGACCGTCGTCAGGCTCCAGCAGAACTGCGCGAGCAGCGACAGCAGCGCGGCGAGCGCGACGAACCGGAGGTCGGCGCCGGTCAGGGCGCCGACGGTCGCGGAGAGGTCCAGCGACAGGAACAGCAACGCGAACAGCGCGAGCGCGACGCCGGCACCGAGCGCCAGCCGTTCGTACCCCGCTCGTTCGGCCCTCGCAGTCGCCATCGAGTCACGTTGGAGCGCCTACGGGTATCAATCTACGGGCGCTCTCCGGGGTCGTACGTCTCCGCCAGCGCGTCCAGTGCCTCGTGGTGTTCGGTCGTGTGCGGCGCGGTGAGCGGGGAGACGCTCACTCGCCCGTCGACGACGGCCCGGCGGTCGGTGCCCTCGGGGTCCGGGATGTCGCCGTCGGCCATGTGCTCCCAGATGCGGTCGTGGAGCGTGACCGCGTCGCCGTCGCGGACGGCGTCCATCTCGTACAGCCGCGAGGGCCGTGTGACCTCGAGCGGCGCCGGCCCCCACTCGGCGACGGGCGCGTTCACGTTGAGGTAGTCACACTGCTCGAACACGCCGGCCCCGAGCGCGTGGTCGGCCAGGTACGAGGTGGCCCCGACGGCCTCCGCGTAGCTGTCGCCGTCGGCCTCGATGTCCGAGAACGCGGCGTCCTCGCGGACCGGGATGTACATCGAGACGGCGATGGCGGGGACGTCGAAGAAGGTCGCCTCGACGGCGGCACTCACCGTGCCCGACCGGCCCAGCACGTACGCGCCGAGGTTCGCGCCGCGGTTACAGCCGGCGACGACGAGGTCCGTCTCGGGGACCAGCGCCTCCAGTCCGGCGACGACGCAGTCCGCGGGGGTACCGTCGACGACGTACCCCATCTCGTGGTCCCGGACCTCGACCTCGTGGGAGATGGCCCGCCCGACGGCGCTCTGGTCCTCCGCCGGCGCCACGGCGGTCACGTCGCCGACCCCCGAGAGCCCGTCGTACACCGCTCGCAACCCGACGCTGTCGATGCCGTCGTCGTTCGTCAGCAGGATGGTCGGCTCGTCCATACGCCGTCTGGGGCCGTTGGCGAGAAAAACCCACTGCCCGGGCGCGACGCGCCGCCCGTCAGCGCGCCCTGTCGACCGTCGTCTCGCCGTCGACGACGACGTTGTACGCCCCCTCGTCGTCGTTCCAGAGGACCAGCGCGTTCCGCAGCGAGAGCAGGTCGCCGTAGTCGGCGTCCCGCAGGTCGTCGTTCAGCAGCGAGGGCTCGGTGACGACGGCGAAGTGGTCGACCCGCTGACTCCCGTCGCCGAGCAGGTACAGCGGGTTCGACTCCCCCTCCGAGAGGTCGTGGCTGAGCTTGACCGCCAGCAGGTTCACCCGGTCGGTGACGTAGCTCTCGGCGTCGGCCATCGGCGCGTGGGTGCCCCGGTCCGGCGTCATCTCGATGGCTCGCCGTCCGTCTTTCCGGAGGACGCTGTAGGCGTACTGCACGTCGACGTTGACGAACTCGCCGGTCCCGCCGGCGGCGTCGTCGAGCCGTCGCTGCATCGACGGGACCTCGAGGTCCGGCTTGCGGTCGAACGACCACGACTCGCTCTCGGGGGTCTGGTGAGGCCACAGGCGGACCGTCGGCCCGTAGACGCTTGCCGGACCGTCGTCGGTGACGGCCCGCTCTATCTCGCGCAGGCCCGTCGCGGTGTTCCGGTCGGCGGGCTCCAGCGCCACCACGGTCCCGTCGTCGGCCAGCGCATCGAGGTACCGTTCGAGTACGCTCACCGGGTCGTCGAGTTCGTTGAGGACGTTGCCGAACAGCACGAGGTCGAACGGCCCGTCCTCGGCGACGGCGGCCTCGAGGTCGAACGCCTCGGCCGTCTCACGGTGTATCGTGACGTCGACGGTCGGGCCGGGGTCCTCGAGCATCGTCTCGAGGACGTCCGCGGCGGCGCTCGGTTCGAGAGCGTGGTAGTCCACGAGCGCCTCGTCCGGCAGGAGGTCGAGCAGTCCCAGCGCCGGCCCGCCGACCCCGGCGCCGACGTCGAGGACCCTGAGTCTGGTGGGGAGCAGGCCCTCGGCGAGCAGGTCCGAGAGGACGTACTGGGTGACCGCGTAGTAGTCGGGCAGGTGGTAGACGGCGTAGCCGCGGGCGGTCAGGTCGTCGTAGGCCACGTCGTCGCGCCGGAGGTAGCGTTCCTTCACGTCGCGGATGCGCTCGCGGAGGCGGTCGCCGCTCTCGCCGCGCTCCCAGTCGACGCCGTAGGCGTCGGTGAGCAGGCTCTCGACGCGCCGGGCGTGCTCCTCGGGGAAGCGCTCGACGCCGTGGAACGGGCCCGCCGGGGAGAGCGGCCCTTCGGGCGCCGGCACGAACGTGCCGTCGTCCTGTTCGACGAGCGCGAGGTCGACGGCCTCCTCGCGGAGCACCTGCCGGACGACGGCCGGGTGGGGCTGGCCGTCGACGTACTCGAATATCTTCTCGGGGTCTATCGGCCGGACGTTCCGGAGGTACTGGGCGTTCTCGCGCACCTGCCGGCGCGTCTCGGGGTTCATGAGAGCTCCTCGTACAGGGCGGTGAACGCCTCCGGGTCGGCGTCGGCTATCTCTCTGGCGGCCTCGGCGACGCCGTCGGCGCCCTCGAAGGTGGCCTGGATGTCGGCGTAGACGTGGGCGTCGCCCCCGGTGACCTGTCCGACGAGGTCGTCGAGGCCGCCCGAGACCGGCGTGTGGAACCGGTCGGGCACGTCGTCGGCGGCCATCGCGTAGGCGAGGACGGCCGCGTGGGCGCCGGCCTGTACCGTCTCCATCGCCTCGTCGTGTTCGGCCGCCGTCGTCTCGAAGGTGTCGTTGCCGGCCGCCGCGATGGCCCCGAGGACCACGTCGACGGCGTCGCCGCCGGCGTCCGTGACTACGGCGACGTTGCCGGGGGCGTTCTCCGGCGCGAACAGGGGGTGGAGGCTCGCCCGACCGACGTCGGGGGCTGCCGCCTCCATCGCCGCGAGCGGGCCGGCCATACTCCCGGTCACGTCGACGACGGCCTCCGTCGCCAGCGGTGCGTACTCGCCGATGGCCTCCTCGGCGACCGGCATCGGCACGGCGACACAGACCACGTCGAATCCGTCGTCGGTGTCCCCGGGGACGGCGCGGCCGCCGACGGCGTCTGCCGCCCGGCGCGCCGCGTCCGCGTCGAGGTCCGTGAACGCGAGTGTCGCGTCGGCGTGGTCCCGGATGGTCCGGCCGAACCAGCGGCCCATGGACCCGGCGCCGACGACGAGACAGTTCATGCGACGAGCGTAGCCCGGCGCCTCTCAAAAGCCGTTCGGTCACTCCCGGCACGCCAGAATGTGTCGACTGACGAACGCAGCGTAGACAGGCGTCGAACCTCCAGCCGGCAGGCCTCCCGCCCTCCTAAACGCTTATCCGTCGCCCCCGAGTCGTCGGAGTCATGAAGCGCGTTCGATTCCGCGACACCGCGGGGAACGTCCGTGGCGGCCGCTGGACCGTCGAGGACGGCGAACCAGTCGTCACGGCGGCCGCCGGTCCGTACGGGCGTATCGCCTTCGGCGACGAGACGTACGCTCCCGACGAGGTGGACATCCTCCCACCGTGTGAACCGACCAAAATCGTCTGTATCGGCCGCAACTACGCCGACCACGCCGACGAGATGGGGTCCGACCTGCCGGACAGGCCGATGCTGTTCCTGAAGGCACCGAACGCCGTCGCCTCCCACGGGAGCAACCTCACCCTCCCGTCCGGGAAAGAGCGCATCGACTACGAGGCCGAACTGGGCGTCGTCATCGGCGAGCAGTGCAAGAACGTCAGCGAGTCCGGTGCGATGGACGTCGTCGCCGGGTACACCTGTCTCAACGACATCTCGAACCGGGACGACCAGGAGATAGAACAGAACTGGGTCCGGGGGAAGGCCTTCGACAACGCCTGTCCCATCGGCCCGCTCGTGGCGACGCCGGAACACGTCCCCGAGGACGCCACCATCGAGAGCCGCGTCAACGGCGAGGTCAGGCAGTCCTCCTCGCGGGACCACCTCATCTTCTCCGTCGAGGAGCTCATCGCCGAGATAACCGAATACATGACGCTCGAACCCGGCGACGTCATCGCCACCGGGACGCCGGAGGGCGTCGGCCCGCTCGAGGACGGCGACGAGGTGGAGATAGAGGTCGAGGGCGTCGGGACGCTGAAACACTCCGTGAAGATCCCCTGACACCGCGGCCGCTTCTCGACGCCGTCGATGACAACGCATAAGTTTAGGCTCGCCTAATCGCTGCCGAGATGGACCGGACGCCGGAGTCACGCGCGGACGTCTGCGTCGTCGGTGCGGGGCCGGCGGGCGCCCTCGTCGCGAGCAGACTCGCCAGCGACGGCCAGGACGTGGTGGTGCTGGAGGCCGGTCCGCGGTTCGACTTCGAGGAGCGACCCCGACAGATGGAGGAAGCCATCCGACCCGCCCACCACGGGTCCGTCTGGGACATGGGCGGTGAGCGGGACGCCTTCTCGGCCAGCGGGGAGCAGTACTACCCGCTCAACGTCGCCCGGGTGAAGGGCGTCGGCGGGTCGACGCTCCACTGGCAGGGGATGGTCATGCGCCTCCACCCGAGCGACTTCGCGGGGAGCCACGACAACGACGACCCGGCGTGGCCCATCGACTACGACGACCTGCGGCCGTACTACGCCGACGCCGAACGGGCGATGGGCGTGGCCGGCGACGCCGACAACCCGTTCGCCCCGCCGCGGGACGACCCGTACCCGCTCCCTGGGTTCCCGCCCTCCTACAGCGACTCGCTGTTCGCCGAGGCCTGCGAGTCGCTGGGCGTCTCGATGCACGGCGTCCCGAACGCCCGCAACTCCGAGGCCTACGACGGGCGGAGCCCCTGTGTCGGCTACGGCACCTGCCAGCCGGTGTGTCCCTCGGGCGCGAAGTACGACGCGAGCGTCCACGTCGAGGACGCCGAGGCCGAGGGCGCGACGGTCCTCGACCGGGTGCCGGTCCAGCGCCTCGAGACCGACGCCGACGGCCGCGTGAGCGCGGCGGTCTACGCGACGCCGGACGGCACCGAACACCGACAGAGGGCCCGCGAGTTCGTCCTCGCGGCGGGCGGCGTCGAGATACCGCGCCTCCTCCTGCTCTCGCGGTCCGAGGACCACCCCGACGGCCTCGCGAACTCCTCGGGGCTGGTCGGCCGGTACTTCATGGACCACCTGTTCGCCGGCGCTGGCGGGACGCTCGACGCCCGAACCCGGCAGAACCACGTCGGCTTCCTCACCAGCGAGTGCCACCAGTTCTACGACGACCCGGGACAGGCCGTCGAGCGTGTCGCAGACGGCGAGACGGTCGTTCCCGCCACCGACGACCCGCTCTCGCCCGTCAAACTGGAGTTCCTCAACTACGCCGGCCCCTCGCCGGTCGAACTGGCGCTCTCGGCCGACGAGTGGGGCGACGCGCTGCTGGGGGACCTCCGGGAGGCCTACGGCAACAGCATCGCGATGGGCGGTCTCGTCGGCCAGCCGCCCCGAGAGGAGAACCGGGTGACGCTCGACACATCGACCACCGACGACCACGGCAACCCGGTCCCGGACGTCCAGTGGTCGTGGGGTCCGCGCGTCAGGCGGTCGCTGGGGCGCGCGAACGACATCCAGCACGCGATTCTCGACGAGCTGGGCGTCGACGTCTCGTGGACGGCCGGCCCCGATGGCGGCGGGACCGGGCCCGCCTACCACCACATGGGGACGACGCGGATGGGGACCGACCCCGAGACGAGCGTCGTGAACCCGCAGTTACGGACCCACGACGTGGCCAACCTCTCGGTGGCGTCGTCGTCGGTGTTCGTCACCGCCGGGTCGATGAACCCGACGCTCACCATCGCGGCGCTCGCGCTGAAGTGTGCCGACCACGTCGGCGAGCGGCTCTAGTAGTAGAGGCCGAGGATGGCGCCGGCGTTGACCAGCAGGAGGACCGCGACGAGCGACGCGCCCAGGAGGAACGGCCGGGCGTTCCGCGCGGGTTCGCGGACCTTCTTCTGGTCGAACCCGTCGGAGAGTTTCGAGGCCCCGACTTCGACGAGGCCGGCCAGCGCGAACCAGAGGACGACCATCGCGACGACGAGGTGGCCCCTGCCCGTGCCGAACAGGGATTCGGACGTGTACCGCGTGGCGGCGAGGTGCCCGCCGGTGACGAGGAGGAGCAGTGCGCTCGCCCGCGAGACGGTCTGGAGCTTTCCGGTGATGGCCGAGAGGGGCCCGGGACGGGTGTCGCCGCCCATCGCCGTCGGGAGGACGGCGTAGGTGGTGAACAGGACGCTCCCGGACCAGAGGCCCGCGAAGACGAGGTGCGTCGCGAATATCGCGGCATCGACTGTGCTCATATGCCCGTGGGTTGGACGCGGGCCCCTTCAACGCCCCGGAACCGGCCGGCCGTAGCGCGTCAGGACCCGTCGAACGCGTCCTCGAACGCCTGCACCTCGCTGGAGGGGGCCGGCTCCGCCGTGTCCGCGGCGGCCGCGCTCGTGGGTTCACCCGTCTCGGCGTCGCGGTCCAGCTGGTCGATGAGGTGGACGAACGACCCGGGGTCGGGCACGAGGAAGATGCGCAGCGAGAAGGCCACGTCGCTGTCCTCGATGTCGACCAGCGAGTCCAGCACGATGGTCAGCGAGTCGCGGCGGACGTGCGAGAGCGCGTCGTCCGCGATGGCCATGGCGTCGGCCTGTTCGACGGTCGGCGTCCCCATGTCGATGGTCGTCTCCAGCGTGTTCGCGATGCCGTCGACGAACCCCGAGGTGAGGACGTTGCACATCTCCTGCAGGGCCGACTCGTGGAGTCCGGTGAACTCCGACTCGACGTCCGTGCCGGTCATCAACTCCGCTATCTCGACGGCCGTCGTCGGAGAGAAGGTCGTCATGAAGACGCCGTACGGCGGTTCCGCAAGCCTGACGCGGGCGCTGAATATCTCGCCGTCGCCCATCTCCGTGGGGATGTCGCCCGGTTGTACGAACGAGAGGCTCTTTATCTCGACGGACGCGTCCACCCCGGCCAGCGTCGACAGCGAGTCGGCCACGCTCTCGGAGCCCTCCGTGATGAGGCGGTTGATGACCGTCAGCTTCCGGACGTCGATGAGGAGTGGCATCGCCTACCGCACAGTCATGGCACACCGTCTTATTACTTTTCGATGAGGGTGAACTGAATCCCACGGGCGGTCGAAGGTTCTCGGGCCACGGCCGACGCTCTGCAGGTGGGCACGCTTAAGCCGCCCCACCCGCTTGTCCCATCCATGAACCCACGGGACCTCTCCGCTCACACTGTCTACCGGGCGGGCCGCGGCATCGAGGAAGTCGCCCGGGAACTCGGTCTCGACCCGGACGAGATGGTGAAACTCGCGTCGAACGAGAACATGTTCGGCCCGAGCCCGCTGGCCGTCGAGGCCATCCGGGAGTCGGCCGAGCGCATGCACTCCTACCCGAAGGCCTCCCACGCCGACCTCGTCGAGCGACTGGCGTCGATGTGGGACGCCGACCCGGAGCAGGTGTGGCTGAGCAACGGCGGCGACGGGGCGCTGGACTGTCTCGCCCGCGCGATGCTCGAACCCGGCGACGAGGTCCTCGTCCCGAAGCCCGGCTTCGCCTACTACGAGATGAGCGCGCGCTACCACCACGGCGAGGTCGGGGAGTACACCCTCTCGAAGGCCGACGACTTCGCCCAGACGGCCGACACCGTCCTGCAGGACTACGACGGCGAGCGCATCGTCTACCTCACCAGCCCCCACAACCCAACCGGGGCGGAGTTCTCGACGGAGGCCGTCCGGACCATCGCCGAGGAGACCGACGAGGAGACGCTGGTCCTCGTCGACGAGGCCTACGGCGAGTTCACGGAGTCGCCGAGCAAGCGGCCCCTCCTCGACGAACGGGAGGACGTGGCGCTCCTGCGGACCTTCTCGAAGGCCTACGGGCTGGCCGGGGTCCGCCTCGGCTACGCGCTCGTCCCCGAGGCGTGGGCCGACGCCTACGCCCGCATCAACACGCCGTTCTCGGCGAGCGAACTGGCCTGCCGGGCCGGCCTCGCGGCGCTCGACGACGACGACCACGTCGAGCGCTCCGTCGAGACGGCCGCGTGGGCCCGCGAGTACATCCACGACAACCTGGCGGCGGACACCTGGGACAGCGCGGGCAACTTCGTCCTGGCCGAGGTCGGTGACGCCTCCGCCGTCGCCGACGCCGCCCAGGAGCAGGGCGTCATCATCCGCGACTGTTCCTCGTTCGGCCTGCCGGAGTGCATCCGCATCACCTGCGGCACGGAGGAGGACACCGAGCGGGCCGTCGCGGTCCTGAACGACGTCATCGAGGTGGTCGAGGCGTGAGAGTCGCGGTCACCGGGACGCCCGGGACGGGCAAGACCACGGCGACCGAGCGGCTGGACACCGACCTCGACGTCGTCCACCTCAACGATGTGATCAAGGAGGAGGGGTTCTCGACCGGCGTCGACGAGGAGCGCGGGAGCCTCGTCGCCGACATGGACGCCGTCGCCGAGTGGCTCGAGGACCGCGACGACGTCCTCTTCGAGTCCCATCTGGCCCACAACTTCGCGGCCGACCGCGTGGTCGTCCTGCGAGCGCATCCCGACACCGTCGTCGAGCGGTTACGGGGACGGGGGGACGCTGACTCGAAGGCCTACGAGAACGCGGAATCGGAGGCGCTGGACGTGCTGCTCTCGGAGGCCGTCCACCACCACGGGCCCGAGAACGTCTACGAGATAGACACGACCGAGCGCGACCCCGACGCGGTGGCCGAGGCCATCGAAGCGGTCCTCGCCGACGAGGTCGAACCGAGCGCCGGCACCGTCTCCTACGTCGACTGGCTATGACGCTGGACAGGTTCCGCTCGGTGGCCGACCGAGCGCTGGTGCCGTTCGTCGGCGCCGCGAAGACGATGGGGCTCTCGCCCAACGGCGTCAGCGTCCTCGCGTTCCTGCTGGCCGTCGCCGCCGGCGGCGTCTACGCCGTCGCGTCGGCGCGCCCACTCCTGTACCTGGTCGGGGCGGTCCTCGTCTTCCTCAACGGCTGGCTCGACCTCGTCGACGGCGCGCTGGCCCGGGAGCTGGACGTCGCCTCCGAGGCCGGCGACCTGCTCGACCACGTGCTGGACCGGTACGCCGACATCGTCATCATCGTCGGCCTCGCGGCCGGACTCGGCCGGTGGGCGCTCGGTATCGCGGCCGTCACCGGCGTCCTGATGACGTCGTACCTCGGCACACAGGCACAGGCTGTCGGCCTCGACCGCGTCTACGGCGGGCTGCTGGGCCGGGCTGACCGCCTCGCCCTCGTGGGCGTCACGACCGGCGTCGCGGCGTTCGCGAACCCGGCGGCGCTCGACCTCACGCTCGTCGGGTGGCTGCTCGCCGTCTTCGCCGTCGTGGGCCACGTCACCGCCTCCCAGCGGTTCTACTACTCGATGCAGGCCCTGGAGTGAGGGCAACGCACCATTTATACCGCGCCCTCTCCAACCCGGCAGTATGGTACAGTGCGAGATGTGCGGGACGGAGGTCTCGTCTCCAAACCGCGTCAAAATCGAGGGGGCCGAACTCGACGTCTGCGACGAGTGTACGGACTTCGGGACCGAGGTGAAGACGCAGGACACCTCGTCGTCCACGTCGACGAAGTACTCGACGTCGTCGAGTAGCGGTGGGTCGTCCTCGTCGTCCAGTTCCTCGTCGAGTTCGTCGGGTGGTGGCGGCCGCCGCCGGGACATGTTCGACGAGATGGACGAGATAGCCCAGGACTTCGACGACCAGATACGGCAGGCCCGCGAGTCGAAGGGGCTGAGCCAGTCGGACCTCGCCCAGCAACTCAACGAGAAGGCGAGCCTCATCCGAAAGCTCGAACAGGGCAACTCGCTCCCCAGCGACGACGTGCGGTCGAAGCTGGAACGCGCGCTCGGCATCGACCTGAGCGCGGGCGGCAGCACCGACGACACCGAGTGGTCCGGTGGGTCCAGCAGCGGCGAGTACACCCTCGGTGACGTGGTCGAACGGAAAGATTAGAGACGCAGGTCCCGCTCCTCGACGTCGAGCTCGGCGGCCAGCGAATCGACCCGTTCTTCGATGTCGGCGATCTCCGACTGGAGCCGCCGGTACTGCTCGCTCCCGTCGAGTTCCGCCTGCGTCTTCTCGACCTGCAGGACGTTGCGCTTCAGTTTCCGGGACGTGAGCCGCTGGAGTTCCTCGTTGTAGGTCGCTATCTTGTCGAGGCGCTCGACGACCTCGGTCAGGTCGTCGCGCGTCACCGGTTTGACGAGGTAGTCGTCGACCCCCATGTCGATGATGTCGAAGTCGGGGTTGACCGCGGTCACCATCGCCACCCGGCAGTCGAGGCCGCGCTCCTCCATCTCGGCGAGCACCTCGTTGCCGGAGACGACCGGCATCCGGCGGTCCAGCAGGACCACGTCCACGTCCGACGAGAGCATCTCGATGCCTTCCTCGCCGCTGTAGGCCGTCTCGACGTCGAAGCGGTCGGACAGGTAGTCGGTGTAGAGGTCGGCGAGGTGCTGTTCGTCTTCCACGATGAGTACGGTCGGCGTCTCGTCACCGATGGTCACGACTTGTCTTCCGACTGTTTACCGGCCAGTGTCTTAATCCTCACTCATCGCGGCGTTCGACGCGTCGCCCGCTCTCGCAACCTATTTCCCGGCGGCCCCCGGTGGGTGGTGTATGTTCGTCCTCGTCAACCTGAAGGCGTATCCGTGCGACCCAGTCGAAGTAGCGACCGCCGCGGCCGACGTGGCCGACGACTCCGGCGTCCGCGTGGCCGTCGCGCCGCAGGCCGCGCACCTCGGGGCCGTCGCCGAGACCGGCGTCGAGACCTGGGCCCAGCACGTCAGCCCGAACGAGCACGGCAGCCACACCGGGAGTACGCTCGCCGAGGCCGTCGCCGACGCCGGCGCGGTCGGCACCATGCTGAACCACTCGGAGAAGCGCATGAAGCTCGCGGACATCGACGCCAGCCTCGACGCGGCCGACCGGGCCGACCTCGAGACCATCGTCTGTGCGAACAACCCCGACCAGATAGGCGCCGCCGCGGCGCTGGGCCCCGACGCCGTCGCCGTCGAACCGCCGGAGCTCATCGGCACCGGGACCCCGGTCAGCAAGGCCGACCCGGACATCGTCACGGGCGCTGTCGACGCCGCGGCACGCGTCGACGGCGACGTCGACGTCCTCTGTGGCGCCGGCATCTCGACCGGCGAGGACCTCGTCTCCGCGTCGGACCTCGGCGCGACCGGCGTGCTCCTCGCGAGCGGCGTCGCGAAGGCCGACGACCCGCGGGCGGCGCTCGAAGACCTCGTCGAACCGCTGAACTGACCGCAGAAGCCGTCAGGACTCGCCGTGCCCGTCGAGCACGTCGCGCTCGACTCGCGTGGCGTAGTCCTCTATCGTCGACTCGTCGAGCGTCTCGTCGCTCTCCTCGCTCACGAGGTCGCGGAGCCGGTAGTCGTACTTCCCGCGACCGACGTGTTCGACGAGACCGCGGAGCCGTAGCGTCCGGTTCCGGGCGTACGCGGCGGTCCGGTCCCCGTCCCCGCCGGCGGAGAACTGCGCGTTCAGCGGCGTCCCCGGCCCGTGTTCCCGGTAGTAGGCCAGCATCCGCAGGGTCTTGTCGTTCATCTCGGCGAGGTCCGCGACGATGTCGGCGACGACGGCGGGCCGGTCGGTCGCGGTGCCCGCCTGCGGGTCGTCCTCGCCCTCGCTCTCCTCGTCCTCGACGGCGGCCATCGCAGCCGCGAGAGCGGCGTCGGCGTCGCGCTCTCCCTCGGCGTGTCCGTTCGCCGACGCGCCGTTCGTGGCGGCGGCGTCGCTCCCGCCGTTCATCGCCACGCCGTCGTCGCTGAAGGCGCTGAACGCGTCGCCGAACCCGCCCCCGGAGGTCGCGTCGGAGGGCGGCGATTCGTCCGCTCCGTCGGTCCCCACCGGTTCGTTCGCCGCCGCATCGCCCTCCTCGGGCGGCCCGCCGAGACGCTCGCGCTGCCGCCGCATCTCCTCCTGTGCGGTGCGGCCGGGGTTGTACCCCTCGACGTGTCCGACCAGCGCCTCGGTGAACTGCTCGGCCATCCGCTGGAGGTCACGGGCGTCCTGCAGTTCCGTCTCCAGTTCGGCGATGCGGGAGTTCTTCTTGTCCAGTTCCTCGCGGAGCTCCTTGATGCGGTTCTCCGTGGCCTGCTTCTCCTCGCTGATGGTCTCCAGCTCCGAGACGAGGTCGTCGCTGACCGACTTCAGTTCGGGGCGCTCGAAGTCGTCGAGGCCGGGCGTCGCGCCGGCGTCGAACGTCTGTTTGCGGTGGAACTGGACCCGCCGGACCTGCTCGGCCCAGTCGGTCATCATGAACGCCTCGCCGTCGTCCAGGTCCTCGACGGCGTCGGCGTAGTCGTTGTCGAGGATGCGCCCGACCACCTTCGTGTCGTTGTTCCACGTCAGGCGGTGCCACACCAGCCAGTCACACTGCGTGATGTAGTCCTTCTTGACGTCGGCGGGTCGCTGGCTGATGCCGACGATGCCGAGGCCGTGCTTGCGGCCCCGCTTCCCGATCTTGATGAGCATCTTGCCGACTTCGCCCATCGACCCCTTCTCGGGGATCCACTCGTGACACTCCTCGACGAGCATCAGGAACGGCTGTTTCTGTTTCTTCGCCTTGGCGAACAGCTGTTTGGCCACGGCCGTCAGCAGCGCCTCGGCCTCCTCCTCGTCGAGGAACGAGGAGACGTCGAGGATGATGGGGACGTTCTGTTCGAGCGCCAGCGAGGCGATCTTGCCGGCGTGTTCCTCGGTGACCTGGATGTCACACTCCTCGTCGCCGCCGACGTGGAGGATCTCGTACTCCTCCTTCAGGCCGTAGTACTCGCCGTCGATGTCGACGATGAGGAGCCCGAAACCGTTGTCCAGCAGCTTCTCGGCGACGACGCTGGCGGTGTTCGACTTCCCCGACCCGGACTTGCCCGTGATGAACCCCCGCCCGGTCAGCAGTTCGACGACCGGAATGTCGACGGACTGGCCCGGGTCCTCTGTGCCGCCTGGCCCCGCGCTCGTGTCCGCGACGGTGATGTGTTCAGTCTCTGCCATGCGTGCTTGTCCGGACAGAGCACCGCACCGCCCATAACTCTCCGTCAGACGCTAGTCAGCTACCCGACCGGTCGCACGGGTGAGAGGTGAGCAAGGGCTATTGTGCTGGCCCCCGTCCGTGGTAACCAGTGTCGGTGACCACCGCATGACCCGCTACGACACCCACGTCGAGGACGGCGTCGTCTTCGTCGGGACGAGCGACGGACCGCTGGAGGTGGCACCGCTCGAGGACGTCCTCGACGCCGTCGGTGGCCCGGCGTGGACGATCACCTACACCGACGCCGAGAAGGCGCGGTACCCGGAGATGGAGACGGACGACGAGGGACTGGTCGTCGACGTGGTGGACATGCTGAACGCGATGACCCACAGCGAGCAGTTCGTCCGGACGCTCGCCGCACACCCGACGACGGTTCCTCAGGCGGACACCATCTCGCCGCGGGCGGGGCTGTTCGTCGGGAAGCTACTGGAGAACCTAGAGAACGGCGTCGCCTGAGACCACCCGTCAGTCGAAGTCGTCGAGCGACACCTGACCGTCCCGGCCCGCCGGGGCTCCGTCCTCGTCTCCCCCA
Organism: Haloarcula sp. MBLA0163; assembly: GCF_055632435.1. Lineage (NCBI taxonomy): Archaea > Methanobacteriati > Methanobacteriota > Halobacteria > Halobacteriales > Haloarculaceae > Haloarcula > Haloarcula sp. MBLA0163. Next base: position 1,351,474 of record NZ_CM145745.1, on the reverse strand, counting down.
GCCGCCGTGTCGCCGAACTCGGTGAGCGACACCTGTCCCTCCGGGTCGCCGTCGGTGGTCGAGCCGCCAGCAGCCCCGTCGCTCGTCGGGGACGAGTCCCCTTCCTCGAACCCGCCGAGACTGGCCTGACGCCCCGCGGAGAAGTCCAGGTTCGAGACGCGGACGCCGACCTTCCGGACCGCGGCGTCCTCGAACTCCGTCAGCAGGTCCAGCGCCACCGACTCGACGAGGTCGGGGTCGTCGACGGGCCCCGGCAGCGACCGGGCGCGGGTGTTCACGTCGAACGGCGGTTCGACGACCTTGATGCCGATCGTCTGGTAGCGGGCCTCCTTGCGATGGGCGCGGTCGGCGACGGCCGCCGCGAGCGTCTCGACTTTCTGGCGCTTCGGTTCGGCGGCCTCGACGGCGTCGGTGAACGCCGACTCGCGGGAGAGGCTCTTCGGGTCACCTTTCGGCGTGACGGTACGCGTGTCCTCGCCGCGGGCGTAGCGCCGTATCTCCAGCCCCCGGTCGCCGAACCGTTCGGCGACCGTCTCCGGGTCGGCCGCGGCGAGGTCACCCGCCGTCTCGATGTCCAGTGCGGCGAGTTCCCGAGCCGTCACCGGGCCGACGCCGTGGACCTCCTCGACGGGGAGGTCCGCGAAGAACTCCCGGACGTCACCCGGGCGGACGACCACGAGGCCGTCTGGCTTGTCGCGGTCGCTGGCGACCTTCGCGGCGCTCATGGTCGGCGCGACGCCGACGCTCGCGACGACGCCCGCCTCCGACTCGATGGTCGACTTCAGCGTCTCGGCCCACGACTCGGCCTCGTCCCACGCGACGTCGTCGGTGACGTCCAGGTACGCCTCGTCGATGCTGACCTCGCGGACCACCTCGGCGGCGTCGTGGAGGACCTCCTTGACCTCGCTCGCGACGGCCTCGTAGTGGTCCATGTCGACCGGGCGGTAGTACCCCGCCGCCTCGACCGGCGTCTCGGGGTCCTCGGCGGCCTCGACCTTCCGAGGGAGGCGTTCGAGCGCCTCCGAGATGGCCATCGCGGACTCCACGCCGTACTCGCGGGCCTCGTAGCTCGCCGTCGCGACGGCGCCGTGGCTCTCCCCGTTCTCGTACCCCATCCCGACGACGAGCGGTTCGCCCTCGAGGGCAGGTTCTCGCCGCCGTTCACAGGCCGCGTAGAAGCAGTCCATGTCGACGTGGGCGACCACCTGGTCGACCGTCTGGGTCCCGGGGAGCCGCGCCGCGTCCATATCCGAGAGTACACACGCGGGGTCAAAACCTCTCCGCCCGAGCGGCCGCCTCGAGGACAGTCACTCAGTCGGCGTCGTCCGCCGGGACGTACACACGCGTCCGGCCGGCTATCCGGTCGAGGTTCTCCCGCAGGGCCGCCGTCTGGTCGTCCGTCGCGCCGGGTGTCAGCGTCACCGTGACCACCCCGTCGAACGGATGCGCCTCCAGCTGGCTCCGGGCCTCGAACAGGCGCCCGTAGCCGTCGCTGCCCCACTCGACGTCCGTGGTGAACACCATCGCCCCGAAGTCCCGGCCGTAGTTCGCCTCGGCCTTCGTCGAGAGCGTGTCGAGCCGCTGCCCGATGGACGAGAGCGCTCGCGCTTCGGGTACCGCGAGGAGGACGTCCGTCACCGGGTACGGCGTCTCGGCGGCGAAGTCCGGCGCGTACCCGCCCGGATAGCGGTCCAGTTCCGGGCCCTCCGTCACGCGGTAGGCGACGAGCCTCGGGAGGCCACCGTCGTAGAGGTGAGCCTCCACGCGCGGAACCATCCCCGCGCCCAGGGATGGCGTCTCACCGACTCTGAGAACAGCGGCTAGAGTGCTCATTGGGTCGATATAACCGGAGGCGTACCTCAAACTGTCGACGCCGTCGCGAAACGAAGCGCACGCCGGCGGGGTGGCCTAGCCCGCCGACGATAGTTGGCCGTCGATGCCAATCCCGGAAGCTACAGCGGTCGTTCCCGCTGGGAGCTCGGGGGCTCCATGCTAACATTACTCACGGTACCACTTCAAGATTGTTCAGACTGTCTGACAGGAGGCAGCCTCAGGCGACGTCGTCCAGTTCGACGGTGTCCTCGTCGACGTCGTCCCAGTCGTCGCCGACCCACTCGCGGAGGCGGTCAGTGACGCCGGCGAAGTCGTCGCCGTCCTCGAACTGTTCGACGACCACCCACCGCTCGTCGCGCCTGTCGAACCCGAGGCTGTACCCGTGGTCGCCGTCCACGATGACGACGAACGCCGTCACGACGTCCAGTTCCGGGAAGAACCCGACCGGAGCGACGCCGTACGCCTCGTGTTGCGCTTCGAGGGCCTTCACCTCCGTCGTCGAGAGGGGACGCGCTGGCAGGGAGTCTCGCAGCGTAGTCATCGGGTCAGTGTCGCCGCACGACACCCATATCGGTTTCGGGACTCAGTGGAGCAGCCGCTCCGCTTCGGCTACCGACGCCGCGGTCTCGCCCTCGTACCCGGCCGACCGTGACCGTCGCTGGAAGGCGTTCTCGGTGACGGTGCTCGTCTCGGACGCGACGACGCGGACGACGTCGCCGACGCCCATCTGTTTCAGTTCGCTCTGGGCGTCAGCGATGGGTTTCGCTGCCTCCGGCGACGGCGGCCTGAACTCCGAGATGTCGTTGATGACGCCGAAGCCCTCGGAGAGGTGCCGGGCCGAGGTGAGCGCCTCGGCAGCGGCCTGCTTCATCTGGGCGGTCGAGAGCGCTCCCGAGAGTTCGAGATACAGTGTGTTCGTCTCCGTGTCCGCTTCGACGTCGAATCCTGCTTCCGTGACAGACATACGAGTACCTCGGTACGCTGGCGTTTCGTGGTGCACCCTTACCAGTAAGGGCGCTACCCTCGCGACGGTTGCACCGCTCGGAGCCGGTGGTCGGTAGAACGGGGAACTGGCGCACTATACCACAACCAGGTCCCCACTAGCCCTCAAACTGAGGGTGAATATCAGCCTTCTGTTCGTCGGCGGCCGCCGTTCCGCTGTCCCGGTCGGGTGAACGACCACCCATCTTTAGCAGGGAGCCCAGCGAACCACGTCCCTATGTCACTGGTCCCGTCGCTCCGTGAGGAGGTCGGCGACGACCTTCGTGCCGTCGCGGCGTACCGAGAGGACACCTGCAAGATACTCTACGAGCGCCCGGACGTCCAGTCCAAACCGCGCGTCATCGACCGCATACATCAGGAGCTCGTGATGGAGGGGTTGGGGACCGAACACCTCGAGGAGGTCTTCGACGTCGGCCGGTTGAACTGTACCGTCCACAGCTTCGAGGAGGCGATGTGTTTCCACTTCGTCCGCCCGAATATATCGGGCGTCTTCGTCTCTATCGACCCCGACTCGCTGCTCGCGATGCAGGAGTTCGTCGACCTCTGCAAGACCGAACCGATCGACAGTTCGCTGTGAACGCCGACGGTTGCGCTGGAAAGAGAGAGATGGCCGGTGGGTGGACCGGCCGATGGCGTCGAGTGCAAACCGTTGGGGGTGCCGGTGACAGGAACGACGGTGGCGGCGACAGGGGGGATGTTGTCGCTGGTGCCTCTGACACCGGGCAGTTTCGTTGTGTAGAGCTAACATATTCAACACCGTGGGTAACTGTATTCGCCGCATCGGCCAGCCGATGAATATGTATTCACGTCGCCGCCAGTCGGACGACGTCACCGATGTCGACGGTGGTTGGCCCTACCCCTGTTGGCCCTGTCGGGTCGACAATCCTATCGGGACGGACAGACCGTTCTCGAAGCGGTCTGTCGCAAGAGGGAATGGGGTCGGAGGGATTTGAACCCCCGATCGGCTGATATCTCCGTCCTGTGCCTCGGAACTCCAGAGGGTCATCGTCGCGAACCGATGATCAGTCGGCCGCTCAGTATATCAGCCCTTGGAGTCTCGTCCCAGGCACGTGGCCTCTGGAGTCAGCCGCCTTCCCGGACTAGGCCACGACCCCGCACTCCGTCGTTCACCGAGTTACCGTAAAGGGATTTCGATTGCTGGGCGGCGCTCAGTCCCGGTCGGTGTCGGACCAGTCGCACTCCTGGCACTTGTAGCCGGTGACGAACTCCAGCGCCGAGGGCATGTAGCCCACGGAGACGACGTTCTCGCCGCACTCCGGGCACGCCTCGTCGGCGTCCTCAATCGGTTCTGCGTCCATCACGCTCTCGCCCTCGATGAGTTCGGCGAGGCTCTCGGGGGTCTGCATCCGTCCCTGAACCACGCGGTTGTCGGCCATATCGGACAGCAGAGCGTGAGCGGCCTAAACGTTCCCCCTCAGAGCCAGGGCGCGCGCTCCTGGTCGGGGTCGTACTCGACGGTGGCACCGTCGTCGGTACGCTCGTCCGCCGCGACGCCCTGCGAGGCCCCGCCGTCGGCGAACGCGGCCGTGAGGTCGATGCTGTCGGGCCGGTACTCGGCGTGTCGCTCGCGGGCGTTGTCGGGGTCGAACGAGAGCAGTGCCGTGACTGCGAGGACGGCGAGTGCGACGGGCGCCGTCGTCGGCATCAGTCCCAGCACGGAGAGCGCCAGCACGCCCAGCGCGACGGCGCTCCCGAAGCGGAAGCGGTCGATGTCGACGGCGTTGCGGAGCCACGGACTGGCGAGGGCGACGACGAGGGCGAACCCGACGCCGATACCCGCCGTCGCCGCGGCGCGGGCCATCGTCGCCACGTCGGCCTCGACGACCAGCGAGGCGCCCGCAGGGTCGAGGCTCGCGAGGAGTCCGAGGCCGACGATTATCGCGGGACGGGGCAGTATCTCGCCGATGCGGGCGCTGGCCGTCTGCGCGGCGATGGCCATGATGACGATGCCGGCGAAGCGCTCGAAGATTGGGAGCCGGACGACGCCGGCGATAGTCGGTGCGAGAGCCGCTTCTAACACGGCGATGGGGAGCAGGAGCGCTCCGATGAGCAGGACGGTCCTGGCCTGTTCGCGAGGGCCGCCCTCCAGCTCCGCGAGGACGACGGCGACCATCGCCGACCCGCCGAAGACCAGCAGCCCGACCTCGAGCATCCCGGTCCACGTCGTCAGCGCTCCCGCGAGGACGAGGACGGGGAAGATGCCGTCGACCAGCGGGAGTCCCATGACCGTCGCCAGCAGGCGACCGCCGCGACCGACGCGTCGCTCGATGTCGAGTGCGACCGGGTGTCTGGAGCTACTCATCGCGTGTTACGGACGGGGATACCCCGGTTCCCGATGGGTGTCTACGGCGCCGACCGTGCCGACGGTCGATTGCCACCCCTTCGACTTCCCGAAATCCACCCAGAATGTGTTCGACGCCGTCGCACACGTCGATTGCGGGCCGCTGGCCTCGGGGGTGGATTCGGTGAGACGCATGTCTATAACTATCTTTCACCGGAGTATAAACGTTGTGTGAGATTCGGCCCCACACCGCGTGGAACGTGCGAATCTGCTCCACACAACTGGACAGTCGTCCCGCGAGAGCGGCCGAGACCGGACACCCTGGTGTGGCACTCCGCCCCAGTCTCGGCCAGTCTCGCAACGTTTTTGCCCGGCCGTCGTGGACGGCTTACATGGCGAACGATTCCGAGCCCTTCTCCGAGAAACTCCGCGTTCCGGAGGCGCTGACCTTCGACGACGTACTGCTTCGACCCAAAGAGTCCCGCGTCGAACCCGACGAAGCAGACACGGCCACGCGCGTCTCGAAGAGCGTCCAGCTGAACGTCCCCGTGCTGACCGCGGCGATGGACACCGTCACGGAGAGCGACATGGCCATCGCCATGGCTCGGCAGGGTGGGCTGGGCGTCCTCCACCGCAACATGGACGCCGACCAGATGGCCGCCGAGATAGAGCGCGTCAAGCGCGCCGACGAGCTCATCATCCGCGACGTCGTCACCGCGAACCCCGAGCAGACGGTCCGCGAGGTCGACGAGATGATGGACCGGCAGGGCGTCTCCGGTGCCCCCGTCGTCGACGACGAGAGCGGCGAGGTGCTCGGCATCATCTCCGGGACCGACATCCGCCCGTACCTCGAGGTCGGCGAGTCCGACGCCGTCACGGAGGCGATGACCGACGAGGTGGTCACGGCCCCCGAGGACGTCACCCCGCGAGAGGCGCTCGAACTGATGTACGACCACAAGATAGAGCGCGTCCCCATCGTGGACGACGAGAACCGGCTCGTCGGCCTCGTGACGATGAAGGGCGTCCTCCAGCGCCGCGAGTACGACGAGGCCGCCCGGGACGGGAACGGCAAGCTGCGCGTCGGGGCCGCCGTCGGCCCGTTCGAGGTCGACCGCGCACAGACCGCCGACGCGGCCGGCGCGGATATCCTCTTCATCGACTGCGCTCACGCGCACAACGCGAACGTCATCGACAGCGCCCGCGAGATCAAGCAGGAAGTCGACGCCGACGTCGTCGTCGGGAACATCGGCACCCGCGAGGCGGCCGAGGCCGTCGTCGACTTCGCCGACGGCGTGAAGGTCGGTATCGGCCCGGGCTCCATCTGTACCACCCGCGTCGTCACCGGGGCCGGGATGCCCCAGATTACGGCCGTCGCGCAGGTCGCAGACGTCGCCAGCCAACACGACGTGCCGGTCATCGCCGACGGCGGCATCCGGTACTCCGGCGACGCCATCAAGGCCATCGCGGCCGGCGCGGACGCGGTGATGCTCGGGTCGTACTTCGCCGGCACCGACGAGGCACCCGGCCGCGTCATCACGATGAACGGCAAGAAGTACAAGCAGTACCGCGGCATGGGGTCGGTCGGCGCGATGAACGAGGGCGGCGGCGAGCGCTACCTCAAGGACGACGAGGAGGGCGAGGAGTACGTCCCCGAGGGCGTCGAGGCCGCGACGCCGTACAAGGGGTCGCTGGAGTCCGAGCTCCACCAGCTCGTCGGCGGGATGCAGTCCGGGATGGGCTACGTCGGCGCCGAGACGATTCCGGAGTTCAAGGAGCGCTCCGAGTTCGTCCGCGTCTCCGCGGCGGGCCAGCAGGAGAGCCACCCCCACGACGTGATGATCACGGACGAGGCGCCGAACTACAGCCCCGACAGCTAACCCAGTACGCTCGTCGTGCGGTCGGTCGAGAGGTTCGTTTTCGGTCGGCGTCGTCTCCCGGAGGCGACAGTTGCCGGCCCCTCAGTCGTAGTAGTCGTCGTCGAGCGGGAGGTCGACCTCTGTCTCGCGGACCGACTCGACCGACGCAGAGAGCGCCAGCGTCTCGCTACACTCCGGGCACACCGTCGCCACCTCGACGTACAGCGCCCCGTCTCGCTCGTAGATGTCGAGTACGTCCGCGTCGGCGGGGTAGAGGTACTCGGCCGACAGCTCGTGGTCGTGGTCGCTGGCATGCTCCGGTGACATACGGGCTCGCGTACACCTGCCAGCACATAGACGTTTTCGCCGAAAGTCCCACGCGGGAGGCACGGGTCGAACGCAAGATACTCCGCCCTCAGTTCGCTACTGGTGACCATGACGTCCTACGAGTGTTACGTCGGTGGGGAAGCGGCACTGGGGGACCAGGCACGGTCGGTCCGCCGCGCCGTCTTCATCGAGGAACAAGGCGTCTCGGAGGCCGAGGAGATGGACGACAAGGACGAGGAGGCGACCCACGTCGTCGTCACCGACGACGGCGACCCGGTCGCGACCGCCCGGTTCCGGTTCGTCGACGGGACGACGGCCCGGATAGAGCGCGTGGCCGTCCTCGAGTCCTACCGTGGCGAGGGGCTCGGGGTCCGGGTGATGGACGCCGCAGAGACCACGGCCCGCGAACAGGGAGCGACCGAGGCGTTCCTCCACGGGCAACTGCGGGTCCGCGAGTTCTACGAGAACATCGGGTACGAAGCGGAGGGAGAGACCTTCGAGGAGGCCGGTATCCCGCACGTCGAGATGGTCAAACCGCTCGACTGACCGGCCGAGCGCTACTCGCGGCCGACGACGAGGTAGATGACGATGACCAGAATCCCCGGGATGAGGCCGATGAAGAACCCGAGTCCGGTCAGGACGGCCCAGAGGACGGCGTTGTCGTTCCCGCGCCCCTTCGCGTCGGAGTAGACCCAGTAACTGGCGCCGACGAGGATGACGAGGCCGATGACGAACACCAACAGGATGACGAGCAGTTCTACCGCACCGGGTATCTGCAGCAGTGGGAGGGACATGTGTCGGACGACTCGGGACACCGACAAATGTCTTCGGGTACCCGCTCGACGGGCGCGACGAGTCCACAGGCACGCCGATACTGTCGCTCGGCGTCTGAATCAGCGACGCAGGAAAGCGGGCCGGAAGGGATTTGAACCCTCGACCGACGGCTTAAGAGGCCGTCGCTCTGCCAGACTGAGCTACCGGCCCTGCACTCAATGGTTGCGGAGGCCGTTGTAAATACGTTTCCTTTCGAATCGACGGACGACACCGACATCCGGGCGGCTGCGTGCTCGAATCCGCTCCCAGCCCCGTCCCTGTGGGCGAGACGGTGTGATATAAGTACGTCCCAGCCACAGTCACACCCAATGAGTGCAGCCAGCGGCATCACGATGGCCTCGATGTCCACGTACGCCATTCTGGGGTGTGGAAGCGTGGGCCACGCCGTGGCAGAGGAACTCGTCGACGAGGGGAAGGACGTCCTCATCCTGGACGCCGACGAGGGTCGCGTCGAGGCACTGCGCGACCAGGACCTGAACGCCAAACTGGCGGACATCTCGGAGGCGGACGTCGTCGAGACGGTGCAGGACCGGGACGTCGTCCTCATCATGTCCTCGGACGTGACCGCCAACGCCGAGGCCGTCAGGAACATCCGGTCGTCGGACGGCGACCAGTTCATCGTCGCCCGGGCGGACGACCCCGTCTCGGCCGACGAACTCACAGAACTCGGGGCCGACGTCGTCATCAACCCGTCGGCGGTCATCGCCGACTCGGCCCTGCGGGCGCTGGAGACGGGCGAACTGGAGTACAAGGCCTCCCAACTCGGCGACGTCATCGACGCCACCGAGGAGCGGATGGCGATTCTCATCCACCGCTCGCCCGACCCCGACTCAATCGCCTCCGCGGCCGCACTGCGGGCCATCGCCGAGAGCCGCGACGTCGAGGCCGATATCGTCTACGAGGGCGAGATAGGCCACCAGGAGAACCGGGCGTTCGTGAACCTGCTGGGCATCGAACTCGCCTCGCGCCAGTCCGTCTCGCTGGACGACTACGACACGTTCGCCCTCGTCGACGTCGCCAAGGGCGGCGAACCGGACGTCCAGTCGGTCGACATCGTCATCGACCACTACGAACACGACCACGACCACGACGCCGCCTTCTCGGACATCCGGCCGAACGTCTCGGCCACCTCGACCATCCTCACGAAGTACATCCAGGAGCTGGACCTGACGCTGGACCAGACCGTCGCCACCGCGTTGCTGTACGGCATCCGCGCCGAGACGCTGGACTTCAAGCGCGACACGACGCCGGCGGACCTCACGGCCGCGGCGTACCTCTACCCGTTCGCCGACCACGACACCCTCGAACAGGTCGAGTCGCCGTCGATGAGCCCGGAGACGCTGGACGTCCTCGCCGAGGCCATCCGGAACCGCGAGGTGCAGGGGAGCCACCTCGTCTCGAACGCCGGGTTCATCCGGGACCGAGACGCGCTGTCACAGGCCGCCCAGCACCTCCTCAACCTCGAAGGCATCACGACGACGGCGGTGTTCGCCATCGCCGACGACACCATCTACCTCGCCGCCCGCTCGAAGGACATCCGGATGAACATCGGGAAGGTGCTCGCCGACGCCTTCGGCGACATGGGCGAGACGGCCGGCCACTCGACGGACGCGAGCGTCGAGATTCCGCTCGGCATCTTCACCGGACTGGACACGAGCGACGACAACCGCGACACGCTGCTGGAACTGACCGAGGAAGCGGTCAAGCGAAAACTGTTCGAGGCGATGGGCGTCGACAGTTCGAGCGGCGAGAGCGCGAACGGGAACTAGGCGGGGACCTCTTCTTCCTCGTCCTCGTCGGCGTCCGGTTGGCGCAGCCGCTCGACGATGTCGTTGACGATGATGACGTCGCCCACGGCCTGTACCCAGCGGTACGGGACGATGACGCCGCGGGACGAGCGCGCGTCGGCGCCGAACAGTTCGGTGTTGAGCTGGTGGAGGGCGAGCCCCGTGACCGCCTCGCGGTCGAGGTCGAGGCGGATGTCCTCGACCTCGCCGACGAACACACCGTTCTTCGAGTACACCTCTCTCCCGACGAGGGTCGTAATCTCCTGTGGAGCGCTCCTGTGGTCCATACTCTCCTGCTGGGCCGGACGGGTCTTAAAGTTTCATTGCGCGTCAGACGTCCGTCTGCGACGAGGTGACGCAGCCTCTCGCCGCGCTCTCGCAGCGTCGACCCAACACCGTCTCGTCGGCCAGCGACGGGACCCGGTTTCCGCGGGGTCGACAGCCAGCCTGGAGCGACACGGGAAGCTTTTGAGGGGACGAGCCTAACGCCCCCACGATGCCGGAGGTCAGCGCCAGTATCGACGTTCCAGCGCCGCCGAGCGTCGTCTGGACGGTGCTGACCGACGTCGACGCCTACCCGCAGTGGAACACGCTGCTGGCCGTCGACGGCGAGTTCGCCGTCGGGGAGTCCGTCTCCGCGCGGCTCTCGGTCCCCGGGCTGCCGACGGTGTCGTTCAGTCCGGAGATAACAGCGGTCGAACCACCCCGCGAACTGCGCTGGCGGTCGCGGCTCTTCGGTTACGACGCCGAACACAGTTTCCTGCTCGAACCGACCGACGACGGGAGTACCCGGTTCGTCCAGCACGAGACCATCGACGGGCCGTTCGCCGGCCGTCTCGTCGACCGCCTCGGTCGGCGGATGCGCCGCGGGTTCGAGCAGATGAACGTAGGGGTGCGCCGGCGGGCCATCGAACTCACCGAGGGATGAGACCGGTCGTGTAGGCTCTCGGGAGGACGACAGTATAAATACGTGCCGCACGACCCACCACAACACTCATTCCGGTCGTGTCGTGAGTCAACGTATGCCATCGCTGGTCGTCCACTACGCGTTCGTGGGGTTGCTCGCGGCGACCCTGCTCGGTGCGGCCTTCGACAGACGGTCGCTGTTGCTCTCCCTCGTCGTCGTCACGGTCCCCGACGCGGACGCGTTCATCGCCCTCTTCTCGCAGTTCGGCCACCGGACCGCGACGACGAACCTCGTCATCCCGGCGATAGCGGCGGCGGTGTTGGCGGTCGACCTCTACGCTCGCGAGGAGTCGTACGTCCGCGGGCGGTGGGGCGCGTACGGCGTCCGGGTCGCCTGGTTCTGTGTCGTCGTCTACGCGGTCGGTCACGTGCTGTTCGACGCCGTCACGGGCGGTGCGAACCTCCTGTGGCCGCTCCACGACGAGTTCTACGTCTTCAGGGGGCGACTGGAACTGTCGAGCCAGCGGGGCATCGTCCAGACGTTCGTCGAGTGGAACGGCGGGAGCGGTGCGAACGGCGGCGGGAGCGGCGGTCCCTCGCTCAAGTCCATCGGCAACACGAGCACCGTACAGATGGACACCGGCGTCGACCCGACGCCGGGGCAGGCGGAACCGGAGAACGTCGACCGCATCTTCCCGGTCGCCCGCGGCGGCTGGCAACTGTACCTCCTCGTCACGGGGACGCTGGCGACGGTGGCCCGCTTCGTGGTCGGCTACGACCTGCCCGAGGAGTGACGCCGGTTTCGACTCTTTCATGTAGGCGGTGGCCCACCGGGCGGGTATGGGATTCGAGGTGCGTCGTCGACTCAGTGTCGCCGACGCCGTCACGCTGGTCAACGCCGTCGTCGGGTTCGTCGCCGGGGCCGTCGCCTTCGCCGACCTCCATCTGGCCGCCCGCCTCCTCCTCCTGTCGGTCATCGTCGACGCCCTCGACGGCATCGTCGCCCGGAGCGGCGAGAGCTCCGAGGTCGGTCCGCTCCTGGACTCGATAACCGACGTGGTCTCCTTCGGCGTCACGCCGAGCCTGTTCGTCTACGTCCTGCTGACCGACGCCGTCGGCGGCTTCGAGGCCGGCAGACCACTCGCCTTCGTCGGCCTCGTCCTCGTGGCGTCGCTGTACGCCGTCCTCTCCGTGGTCCGGACGGCCTTCTACTCGACGTACTTCGACGCGCCCGACGAGCGTCCGGGGATGCCGAACTCGCTGGGCGCCATCCTCCTCGCGACGGCGTACCTGGCCGGCGTCACGGACCCCGTCGTCCTGGCCGCGGGCGTGACCGTCCTCGCCGTCGCGCAGGTCGCGCCGTTCGACTACCCGAAGCCGGGCGTGAAGACAGTCGGGCCGATGGGCGTGGTGCTGTTCGGCGCCGTCGTCGCGCCGACCGCGTTCGGTCGGGCCGCTCCGCGGCTCATGCTCGCCATCGCACTCCTCTTCTTCGCGCTGGGCCCGCGGTACTACTGGCTCGACTGAGCCTCACTCGGCCGCGAGTCGAGCGTCGAGAAAGTCCTCTACCGTCTCGTTGAAGACCGCCGGCCGCTCGAGCATCGCGAGGTGGGCGGCGTCGGGGACGACGGCGAACTCGCCGGCCGGAATCTCGCCCGCCAGTCGCTCGTGGTACGACCGGGGCGTGAGCGTGTCGTGCTCGCCACAGACGGCGAGCGTCGGGACGTCTATCTCGGCGAGGCGCTCGGCCACGTCGAACCGGTGGCAGGTCAGGAAGTCGCGCCGGGTGACCGCCTGGCCCGTCTCGCGCATCGTCGCCCGGGACCGGTCGAGCAGGTCCTCGTCGGCCTCGTGGAAGAGGCGGTCCCGGCCGTGGAGGAACTCGACGGCCCGGTCGAAGTCTGTCTCCAGCCACTCCCTGAGCCCCTCGAACACCGGGAGCGTCGGTCCGGTCCCCAGCAACACGAGCGCGTCGGGTCGCCAGTCCGTCTCCAGCGTGACCCACTGCGCGACGGCGCCGCCGAGGGAGTTCCCGACGAGCACGTCCGCGTCGACGGCCCGGGCGACGGCGACGACGTCGGCCGCGTACGCCGAGAGCGTCTCGGTCCCCGCCGATGTCTCGATGTCGTCGGACGCGCCGTGCCCGCTCAGGTCCAGTGCGGCTGCGGCCCGCGTGGGGCCACTCGGCGCGTACTGGGCCGCCCAGACGCGGTGGGTCGCCCCGCTGCCGTGGACGTACAGCGCCACTGGGCCCTCGCCGTCACCGCCCCGGACTCGGTACGCGGTGGTCCGTCCGTCGTGGTCGAGTGTCTCCATGCGTGCAGGGACACGCGGGCGAGAAATAAAGCCAACCGACCAAGGCCGACAGAGTGTGAACCGCAAACAGTCAACTCTCTCTAGTTCCCCGCCGTATAGCGTATTTTAGCGACAGATTTATATACTTATCGCGCTTACTCGTGGTTAGGATGAATTCAGAACAGCAGTTGTTCGACGAGACGCCGCTCCGCCGATTCGAGTACGACGACAGCGTCGTGCTCGCGGCGGACGTGGGTGCCCTAGACGACGCCAGCGTCGACGTCGTCGACGGCACGGTCATCGTCGTCGCGGGTGACGAGCAGTACGAACAGGAGGTGCCGGAGGCCGCCGACGGACGAGCGTTTATCAACAACGGCGTCCTCACTATCGAACTGTCAGACGAGGAGGAATCTAACTGATGAAACTCACTGTCAAACCCCTCAAACAGAAGGACGCGGGCCGCGGCCTCGCCGCCATCGACAGGGCAGCGATGGACGAGATGGACCTCGAGAACGGTGACTACATCGTCCTCGAGGGGAAGAGCGGGAACCGCGCCGTCGCGCGCGTCTGGCCCGGCTACCCGGAGGACGAGGCGAAGGGCATCGTCCGCATCGACGGCCAGCTCCGGCAGGAGGCCGGCGTCGGTATCGACGACAGCGTCACCGTCGAGAAGGCCGACGTGAAGCCGGCCACGAACGTCACGGTCGCGCTCCCGCAGAACCTCCGCGTCCGCGGGAACGTGGGTCCGATGATACGGAACAACCTCAGCGGGCAGGCCGTCACGCAGGGCCAGACCGTCCCGGTGAGCTTCGGCCTCGGACCGCTCTCGTCGATGTCCGGCCAGAAGATCCCGCTGAAGATCGCCGACACCGACCCCACGGGGACCGTCGTCGTCACCGACTCCACGGAGATCCAGGTCAGCGAGAAGCCGGCCGAACAGATCCGCGGCGAGGAGGGCGCGGCCGACCGTGGCTCGCCCGACGTGACCTACGAGGACATCGGTGGCCTCGACGACGAGCTCGAGCAGGTCCGGGAGATGATAGAGCTCCCGATGCGACACCCCGAGCTGTTCCAGCAGCTGGGCATCGAGCCGCCGAAGGGCGTCCTCCTGCACGGCCCGCCCGGCACGGGGAAGACCCTGATGGCGAAGGCCGTCGCCAACGAGATAGACGCCTACTTCACGACCATCTCCGGGCCGGAGATCATGTCGAAGTACTACGGCGAGAGCGAGGAGCAACTCCGTGAGGTGTTCGACGAGGCCTCCGAGAACTCCCCCGCCATCGTCTTCATCGACGAGATCGACTCCATCGCTCCCAAGCGCGGCGAGACCCAGGGCGACGTCGAGCGCCGGGTCGTCGCCCAGCTCCTCTCGCTGATGGACGGTCTCGAGGAGCGCGGGCAGGTCATCGTCATCGGCGCGACCAACCGCGTCGACGCCATCGACCCCGCGCTCCGCCGTGGCGGCCGCTTCGACCGCGAGATCGAGATCGGCGTCCCGGACAAGGAGGGCCGCAAGGAGATCCTGCAGGTCCACACCCGCGGGATGCCGCTGGCCGAGGAGATCGACCTCGACAGCTACGCCGAGAACACCCACGGGTTCGTCGGCGCCGACCTCGCCTCCCTCACCAAAGAGAGCGCGATGAACGCGCTCCGGCGCATCCGCCCGGAACTCGACCTCGAATCCGAGGAGATAGACGCGGAGGTGCTGGAGAAGCTGGAGATCAGCGACGACGACGTCCGCGACGCGATGAAGGGCATCGAACCCTCGGCGCTCCGTGAGGTGTTCGTCGAGGTGCCCGAGGTCACGTGGGACTCCGTCGGTGGCCTCGAGGACACCAAAGAGCGGCTCCGCGAGACCATCCAGTGGCCGCTGGAGTACGGCGAGGTGTTCGAGTCGATGGACCTGGACGCCGCGAAGGGCGTCCTGCTGTACGGCCCGCCCGGCACGGGGAAGACCCTGCTGGCGAAGGCCGTCGCCAACGAGGCCGACTCGAACTTCATCTCGGTGAAGGGCCCCGAACTGCTGAACAAGTTCGTCGGGGAGTCCGAGAAGGGCGTCCGCGAGGTGTTCAGCAAGGCCCGCGAGAACGCCCCGACCGTGGTGTTCTTCGACGAGATAGACTCCATCGCCACCGAACGCGGCGGCGGGCAGACCGACTCCGGCGTCGGCGAACGGGTCGTCTCGCAGCTGCTGACCGAGCTCGACGGCATCGAGGACATGGAGGACGTCGTCGTGGTCGCCACGACCAACCGGCCGGATCTCATCGACAGCGCACTGCTGCGCCCCGGCCGACTGGACCGCCACGTCCACGTGCCGGTGCCCGACGAGGCGGCCCGCCGGGCCATCTTCGACGTCCACACGCGGCGGAAGCCGCTCGCGGACGGCGTCGACCTCGACAGCCTCGCCCGCCGCACCGAGGGCTACGTGGGCGCCGACATCGAGGCCGTCTGCCGCGAGGCGTCGATGGCCGCGACCCGCGAGTTCATCAACAGCGTCGACCCCGAGGAGATCGGTGACTCGGTCGGGAACGTCCGCGTGACGATGGACCACTTCGAACACGCACTCGACGAGGTGGGCCCGAGCGTCACCGACGAGACCCGGGAGCGCTACGACGAGATAGAGAAGCGCTTCGACACCGCCGAACCCGAGCTCGAAGAGGACAAGGTCGGCCGGACGTTCCAGTAGCCCGGCCACCCGTCCTCCGCTCGGGGGTAGTGTCGGTTTTTTCGCCCGTGTATCGATTCCCGGCCGGACCAATTATTTAAC
Source organism: Haloarcula sp. MBLA0163 (assembly GCF_055632435.1). Classification (NCBI taxonomy): domain Archaea; kingdom Methanobacteriati; phylum Methanobacteriota; class Halobacteria; order Halobacteriales; family Haloarculaceae; genus Haloarcula; species Haloarcula sp. MBLA0163. Next base: position 1,335,565 of record NZ_CM145745.1, on the reverse strand, counting down.
ACCAGCGGCCGCACCGTAGGGCAATGGCCGGGTCGACAGACGTCGCGTCCGAACACGCTCCCGAGGGGTACGAGGACGATGACGACCACGAACACGAGCACCGGAGCCGCTGGCCGCTCGTCGCGGCGCTCGGTGCCGCGGCGCTGTACCTCGGTGCCGGCCTCTTCTTCGTCGGCGGCGACCTCGTTCCGGCGCTCGTTCCGACCGCCCTGATCCCGGTCGGTGCCGTCGGTCTGGTGGTCGGCCTCGCGGGGTGGGCCAACGAGGCGTTCGTCGCGGACTACCGGGAGTCCCACGCCGGCGAGTCGGACCTGTACAGCACGACGATGGTGCTGTTCCTCGTCTCAGACGTGGCGACGTTCTCCGCGGGGTTCATCTACTACGCGTTCGTCCGCGTCGGCGCGTGGCCGCCCGACCACCTCCCGCCGTTGCTGGGGTCGCTCGTCCTCGTCAACACGGCGCTGCTGGTGGCCAGTAGTTTCACGCTCCACTACGGCCACGAGGCGCTCGAGAGTGGGAACCGACGGCGCTACCTCGGCCTGCTGGGCGCGACGCTGGTGCTCGGTGTCGTCTTCCTCGTCGGGCAGGGGGTCGAGTACTACGAGCTCGTCGTCGGGGACGGCTTCACGTTCTCCAGCGGCATCCTCGGGAGCGCGTTCTACGGCCTGACCGGGCTCCACGGCCTCCACGTCGCGCTCGGCGTCCTCCTCATCGGTATCGCCTTCGGCCGGTCTCTCAGGGGCCACTACGCACCGGACCGAGACACCGCGATACGGACGACGTCGCTGTACTGGCACTTCGTCGACGCCGTCTGGATAGTGCTCGTCCTCGTCCTCTACGTCGGGTCGGCGCTCTAGTCCCCGGCCGACTGCTCGAGCGCGACCAGTTTCCGGTACAGCGGCGGCGTCAGGATGCCGACCACGCCGAAGGCGATGGCGAACACGCCGAGCGGGAACTGCAGCGCTGCGGCCTCGAAGCAGGGGTTCTCGGAGACGATGGTCACGTAGTGACGCTCGCCCTCGTACCGGACCAGCGACCCGTTGCGGAACTGGTCGGCGTTCGGGAAGTCGCCGGTGACGTGGGCCTCGCCCCTCGGGTCCGCCAGCGCCTCGGTGAACGCCGCCTGCTCGGCCGTCGAGAGCGCCTCGAACTCGAAGCGGGCCACCTGGGGCGTCTCCTCGGCGAACCGCCGTGCGGTCTCCTCGGGGCCCTCGACCGCTATCGTCGGTTCACCGCAGGTGCTGATGTCGTCCTGGATGAGCGCGTAGCCGCCCGGCACGGCCGCACCGATGCCGACGGCGACCAGCAGGACGCCGACGAACGGCGCGAGGTAGGTGAACAGCACCGACTCGGGTTGGTCGCTCATCTGTCAGGCCTCCATCTCCCGTGCCTTGCGCCGGCGAGACCGGAGGTACTGGAAGGTCACGGTCAGCCCCAGTCCGTAGGCCCAGTGGGCGACGATGACGAACCCGAGGTAGCCGACGAGCGCCAGTCCCTGCTGGCCGGTGTAGAACGCGATGGCGAACCCGGTGGAGATGAGCGTCGCGAACACGAGTCCCGTCTCGAACAGCATCCGGCCGGGGAGGTACTCCTGGAACGCGAGGAACAGGAGCGGCCACGTCACGGTGCCCCCGACGAGGAACAGCGCCGCACCGACGAGCGGGTCTGCCGGCAGGCCGACGAGTTCGGCTATCTCGGCGAACGAGGACGGGTCGAGGACGTCGACGACGACGGCGGTCCCGATGCCCCCGGTCATCAACACCGTGCCGACGAAGCCGCCGGCCGCCGCCATCGACGCGTTCCGGTAGACGTTCTCGGCGACGGTGCCGACCCCGCCGAGCAGCCCCAGCGGTTCCATCTCCGGCGCGTACGACCGCCGGGTGGTCTCCGGTTGGGCCGGTTCGAGGTCGTACTTCTCCACCATGCGCTCCTCGAACCACTGCCACTCGCGGGTGAACTGGTTCGTGGCTTTCAGCTCCCACGGGTCCGTCGTCTGGACGACGTCGCCCTGCCAGTAGGACACCAGCATGTTGTAGAGCCACAGCAGGGCGCTGAGGCCGATGACGTAGGCGCCGACGGTCGCTATCTGCTGGGCGAGCTGGTACTCCGGCGGGTAGATGGCCTGTCGGCGCGGCAGCCCCAGTCCGCCGATGACCAGCAGCGTCATGAACGTCACGAACGACCCGAAGACGATGAGGACCGCCTGGAACTTCGCCAGTCGCGTGTCGTACCAGCGCCCGGTGATGAGCGGGTACCAGTAGTAGCTCGCCGCTATCATCAGGAACGGGATGATGCCGACGACGATGAGGTGGAAGTGACCGACGACGTAGTAGGTGCCGTGGTACAGTATGTCGATGGGGATGACCGCGAGGAAGACGCCCGTGACGCCGCCGACGATGAACGTCGAGATGCCCCCCGCACAGAGGATGAACGGGGCCGTCATGCGGACGTTCCCGTCCCACAGCGTCGTTATCCAGTTGAACACCTTGATGGCGCTGGGCACGGCGATGGCGATAGAGATGGCCATGAAGGAGGCCTTGATGCGCGGGTCGACGCTCGTCGTGAACATGTGGTGGGCCCAGACGCCAAAGGAGAGCACGCCGAGTCCCAGCGTCGAGTAGACGACGAACTTGTAGCCGAACAGTTTCCGGCCGACGAACTTCGGGAGGAGCGTGCTCATCAACCCCGAGGCGGGGAGGAAGAGGATGTACACCTCCGGGTGGCCCCAGAACCAGAACAGGTGTTGCCAGAGGATGGCGCCGCCGCCCTCCGTCGCGAAGAACGTCGTGCCGAGGTTCCGGTCCAGCAGGAGCATCACCAGCGCGCTCCCCAGCAGCGGGAACGCGAACAGCGCGAGGCCGCTGGTCACGAGCATGTTCCACGAGAAGATGTCGAGGTTCGCCCACGTCACGTCGTCCGCTCGCTCGTAGACGATGGTTGAGATGAAGTTGATGGCGCCCACCGTCGTCGCGATGCCCGAGAGGTGCAGTCCGAGCAACAGCAGGTCTATCTGCGGGTTCGGTTGCTGGACGGACAGCGGCGCGTACAGCGTCCAGCCGACGCTCACCTCGCGGACGGTGAGGAAGAAGGCGATGGTGTCCTCCGGGAGGAACAGGCTGAGGAACTGGCCGCCGACCTGTACGAGCAGCCCCATCCTGACGAGCAGCAGCGCCGGGGGCAACAGCCAGAAGCCGATGGCGTTGACGCGCGGGAACGCCATGTCGTCGGCGCCGATGAGCAGGGGCAGGACGTAGTTCCCGATGCCGAAGAACACGGGCAGGACGAAGAAGATGAGCATCGTCAGGCCGTGGGTGGTGAACAGCGCGTTGTACGTCTCCGGCGACCAGATGTCGGCGGGCGGGGAGAGCAGTTCCGTCCGCAGCATCATCGCGTCGACGCCGCCCCACAGGCCGGCGACGGTCCCGAAGGCGATGTAGAGGAGGCCGATGTCGCGGTGGTTCGTCGTGGTCAGCCAGCGGTACACCTGCGACTGGAGGCGACCGATCTCGAAGCGGATCTCTTCGCGGGTCGTGTACCCGCCGTCGCTCTCCGGGCGAGCGCGGCGGCGGGCCACGAACCAGAGGGCCAGGGCCCCTAGTGCGAGCACCGCGAGGGCGGACCCTTCGACGACGGCTCGGTTCATCCGCGTCCCTCCGAGTAGCCACCGACAGTCGGGAGGCACACAGTCCGGAGCGACATTGCCACACACTGCCAGTCCCACGCTGATAAAACTACCCGACGACGGGGTAGTCCCGGACAGACCCCCGCTGGCCAAGCTATTTGTGACGCCCGGCGGAAGGTGGTGACAATGCGTCTCAGTCGCGTGGCGGCGTGGCTCTGTGTCGTCGTCGCCGGCGCCCTGCTGTTCACGACGCCCGCCGCCGCACAGTCGCTGAACAGAGCGGCCATCGACGAGCTGAACGAGCAACTGCTGTACGTCGCCCTGCCGCTGACCCTGTTCGTCGAACTGACGCTCGTCTACGCCATCTACCGGTTCCGGAACAACGACGAGCCGAAACCGACCATCGACGACCCCGCGCTGGAGATCACGTGGACGGCGGCGACGGGCGCTATCCTCGTGTTCGTCGGCATCTCCGCGTTCTTCGTGCTGTCGAACCCCTACATCACGCCCGCGGCGGCCGGTCCGACCGAACCCGGCGGCGAACTCCAGAGCGACGCGGAGATAGAGGTCCTCGCCTACCAGTGGGGGTGGGAGTTCCACTACCCCGACTCGAACGTCACCACCCAGTCACGTCTCGTCGTCCCCGCGAACACGGACGTCCGGTTCACGCTCAGGTCGGCCGACGTCATCCACTCCATCTACGTCCCCGAACTCGGCCTCAAACAGGACATCTTCCCCGGCCAGGCGACGGTCGCGCGGACGAACGCGACCCAGACCGGGTCCTATCGGCTCTACTGTGCTGAACTGTGTGGCTCCGGCCACACGCGGATGCACGCCACCGTGGTCGTGTTGAACCAGTCCGCGTACGACGACTGGGTGGCCGCCCAGCAATCCGGGAGCGCCGCCGACGCGTCGAGCGGCGCGAACGCGACCACGCAGGCCGCGCGCGTCGCTGCCCGCCACTGACTCACTGCAGGTACCCCAATTGGCGGAGGTGTTCGTCGGTATCCGGCTCGGCCTCTCGCTCCGGCGGCATCAGCGTCGGCTCGAACGACCCGGTATCGGTGGCCGTCGTCTCGGCCCACGGGACTCGCCGGACCGCCGGCACCGGGACGGCGTAGCGGTGCATGTACATCCCCCACTCGCCGTAGGCGTTGCCGTGGTCGGCGCTCAGCACCACCCGGTCGGCGTCCAGGTTCGCCAGTAATAGTTCCACCTCGTCCAGCACCCAGCGGAGGTTGTCGAGGTAGGCGTTCCAGACCTTCTCGTAGTCGCCGCCGTTCTTGAGGTAGTCGAACGGTTCGCCCTCCCACGGTTCCAGCGTCTCGCGACCCTCGGCGATCGCCCGCGCCGTGAACGGGTGGTGTGGCTGTTCGTAGTGGACGACGAGGCGGTCCGGGTCCCGTTCCCGGCCGACGTTGATGGCCCGTTCCGTGACCGGCCGCGGGAGGGTCAGTCCGACCGGCGGCGGGTCGGCGTACTTCCACGGCTGGTCGACGTAGTCGAAGTCCTCGGGGCGGAGGGTCTGCCAGTCCGTGAACGAGAGGCCACGGCCAGTCTCGGGGAACTCCCGGTTTCGCAGGACCCGCTCCGTGAACGCGTTCGCGGAGACCAGCGCCGTCCGCTCGACGTCGGCGCGATGGCGCTCGGTGAACGTCTGGGCGATCCACTCTGCGGACGCGGACCCGACCGACCAGATGGCGTCGACGTCCTCGACGAAGTCGTACTCCGGGGCCACCTCGCGGAGCGCGTCCACCCGGCACGTATCGAGGATGACGAGGGCGTCCCAGTCCCGTTCGTAGACGTTCGTCCCGACGGGGTACCGGGACAGCACCGACATGGCGGCCCCGACGTACTGGTAGTACGCCCATTTGAGTAAGGATGTCACACGGCCTCCTCAGGGGAGACGGAGTATTGTAAAACACCGGTAATGGGCCGTAAGCCGACCCTAGAGGGGTGAGCCGCTCGAAGGCACTTCGTCGTCGCGAACTGAGAGCGTCCGCTCGGTCCCGCCTAAGGGGTCGATACGCCGACGGTACGGCCGCAGACGCCACCCCGGACCGTGTCACAACCCACATTATCGAGACCGACGTACGTGGTCGCATGATAGCTGTTCGTGAGCGCGTCCCAGCACTGACCGGGTTGTTGACCGTCGTCTCGCTGGCCCTCGTGTTCGGTGCCGTACTGGGCGCGATTCCGCGTACCGTCCTCCCGCGCGCGCCCGAGGCCGTCCTCGCGGCCATCCCGCACGTCAACGCCGTCGTCAGCGCGGCGGCCATCGTCACCATCCTCGGCGGAATCAGCGCGATTCGGAACGGTGCTGTCCGTCGACACCGGCGGCTGATGCTCACGACGTTCGGACTGTTCGCGACGTTCCTCGTCCTCTACCTCTACCGGGTGACGCTGGAGGGACCGACTGACTTCGCCGGGCCGGCCGTCGTCGAGTCGTACGTCTACCTCCCGCTGCTGGCCGTGCACATCCTGCTCGCCATCGTGGCGATCCCGGCCGTCTACTACGTCCTCCTGCTCGCGGCGAGCTACCCCGTCTCGGAGCTCGGCCAGACGAACCACCCGCGGGCCGGCAAACTCGCCGCGGGACTGTGGCTCGTCTCCTTCTCGCTGGGCATCGTCGTCTACGCGATGCTGTATCTGGTGTGGTGACTCGCCGGTCGGCGGTGGCGGACCGTAGCCCCCGCCCGGCGGGAGGCTCTACCATCAGGCGAACTCTTCGCCCCGGTACTCCGACAACACGGGGTCGTCGCTGTGGTAGTCGACGAGCGACGTGAGCGTCAGCAGGTGGTACCGTTGGCTCCGCGTGTACGCCCCAGGGTCGCCGAGGACGGTTCGTTCGAGGCCGTGTCGGTCGAGGACCGGCCGGTGGGCGCGGGCAGCCTGGTCGCGCAGGCAGTCGACGAACGCGGAGGCTGGCCGCTCCGTGTCCCTACTGAGCCCGAGCACCGACTTTATCACCGGTTTGACAGCCTCGAAGAGGTCCGGATGGCGTCGGAGGGCGTTGTAGAGCGCGACCCGCGCTTCGTGCCCGACGCTGGTCGGCGGTGCGCCGAAGTTCGCGTTCGGGACCCTCGACAGTTCGGGCGAGAGTGCCTCCAGAAACGCGCCGTAGAGCTGGTAGCGCCGTTTCTGGACGTCCGGGACCGACATCGCGTACTCGAAGACCTGGGGGGCGTAGAACGGCGTCGTCGTCCAGAGGTGGTTCCGGTTCGTATCCGTCGCCTCGAAGAGCCACGAGAACGCCCGCTGGAACAGTTCGAAGTGGACGAACCGCTTCGAGAGCGACGACTCCGGATAGCCGAGGACGGTCTCGCGGATGTCCGCACGGATTTCGGCCTCCGAGACGCCGGTCATCGCCTCGACGTCGTCGGCGTCGAACGTCCCTTCGGACTGCAGGATGTAGGAGACGAGGTCCTCGGCTGACGTTAGCTCGACGACCGGGGAGATGTCGGGGACGAGCTTGTCGCCGCCGTCGCCGGTGTAGGACCACGCCGGAGCGTCGGCGTCCGCCCTGACCTGCCTGAGGAACGGTTGCATGTGTGCGATGCCGAACGAGTCCGTCCCACCGGTCATATCGAGGTGGTGGAGCAGGTCCGCCCCATCTGGACCGGGCGTCGGCAGGCGGTCCCAGTTCGAATCGACGGCGTCGGTCAGGCGCCGGGCGAGGTCGATGTCCGCGCGGGAATCGTGTTCGAAGTCGCGTGTCATGGCGCGGTACGACACGTCGCATCGCTCGAACGCCCCGAGGACCGCCCGCGAGTCCAGCCCGCCGCTCAGGAGGACCACGTTCTCACCGGGAGCGGCGGCCGCCCGGCGCTCGCAGGCGTCAGTGAACCGGCGTGCCAGTTCGCGTGCGTTCTCTGCGACGCTGGCGTCCGCGTTCGGCTCCGCGTCGAAGTCGAACTCGTAGTGCCGGTCGACGTTCAGGTCGCCGGTGTCCGTCTCGACCCGGATGTGGTGGCCCTCGGGGAGACGCCGGAGGCCGGCGTAGAGCGTCCGGTCCGCCAGCGCGTAGCCGAGGCGGAGGTACTCGGCGACCGCGAGGCGGTCGAACGCCGTGCAGTCCCCGAGGCGGGCGAGGATCGGTTTGTTCCGACCGACCAGCGCGACGTCGGTGTCGGGCGCGTAGAACAGCGGCAGTTGTCCCAGGAGGTCCGGGACGACGGTCATCGTCTCCGCCACCGGGTCGTGTGCGTAGAACACGAACTCGCCGTCGAGACTTCGCAGCCAGGCCGGGTCCGTCAGTGCGGCGTCGCCGTCGACGAACCGCCGTTCGAGTTCGTCTGCGAGCGTCGCCTCGTCGCGGTTGTAGACGACGCCCTCGACGAACACCGACCGCTCTCCGAACGTGAACCGCCTGAACGGGTACTCGGGGTAGAGGGCCGTGGTCACGCGACAGTGCCCGAGGTCGTACGCGTCGAACCCGTAGCGGTCGTCGTAGAGCGCCGGACGGTGGGCTGCCTCGATTTCGCCCCGCTCCGGGAGCGGCCCACCGGCCAGCACGTTGATACCGGGCATGTACCAGAACCGAGCGGTATGCGCGTCAAAAAGTATACAGCGCCATTCGCATCTTAGTCGCCGTCTACCGTCACGGAGAGTACGAGGCGCTTACCGAGTGGTTTCGCTGCCACCGACCAGTGGAGCGCAGCCCAGTCTCTGGGTTGTTTCGAGAGCGGTCGGGTCGGAGAAGGAGCCGCCGCGTCCTGTCTCAGTCGTCGGCGACCGTCGGTTCGCCGCCGATCTCGGGGCGGGTGACATCGCGGTCGGTCTCCTCGCCCTCGATGTCGTAGGGGTACTCGCCGGTCACACAGCCCAGACAGAGGTCGGCCCGGCTCGTCTCCAGCGTCTCGGCGACGGCGTCGATGGAGAGGTACGACAGGGAGTCGGCCTCTATCTCGTCGCGTATCTCCTCGACCGACTGGTCGCCGGCGATGAGCTCGTCGCGCGAGGCCATGTCGATGCCCATGTAACACGGGGCGACGATGGGCGGCGCGCCGATGCGGACGTTGACCTCCTCGGCGCCGGCGTCTTTCAGCAGCTGGATGAGCTGGGTCGACGTGGTCCCGCGGACGATGGAGTCGTCGATGATGGTGACCTTCTTCCCCTCGATGGTCGACTTGATGGGGTTGAGCTTCAGGCGGACGGCCCGCTCGCGCTCGTCCTGCGTCGGCATGATGAAGGTGCGGCCGACGTAGCGGTTCTTCATCAGGCCCTCGGCGAACTCGATGTCCGAGCCGTCGTCCTGGGCGGCCTCGGCGTACCCGGAGGCGAACGCGCGCCCGGAGTCGGGCACCGGGAGGACGACGTCGGACTCGACGCCGGACTCCTCCCAGAGCTTGCGGCCCAGTTCGCGCCGGACCTCGTACACCAGACTGCCGTCGATGGTCGAGTCCGGGCGGGCGAAGTAGACGTGTTCGAAGAAGCAGTGGGCCGTGTTCGCCTGTTCGAGGAGCTGGTACGTGTCGTACCCTGTGCCGTCGGGGTGGAGGACGACCAGTTCGCCCGGTTCGACGTCACGGATGAGTTCGCCGTCCAGCGTGTCGATGGCGGCCGACTCCGACGTGAGGACGTAGCCGTCGTCCAGTTCGCCGATACACAGCGGCCGGTTGCCCTGCGGGTCCCGCACGCCGAGTACCGTCTCGTCGTGCATGATGGTCAGCGAGTACGACCCGTGGATGCGCTCCATCGTCCGCTTGACGGCGCGGACGAGGTCCTCTTCCAGTAGGTTCCGTGCGAGGTCGTGGGCGATGACCTCAGTGTCCCCGTCGCTCGTGAAGGCGTGGCCGAGGTCGGCCAGTTCGTCGCCTATCTCGTCGGCGTTGACGAGGTTCCCGTTGTGCGAGAGGCCCAGCGACCCGGACTTGAACGAGACGGAGAACGGCTGGGCACAGCAGGCGTTGACGCTCCCTGCCGTGGGGTACCGGACGTGGCCGATGCCGTTCGACCCGTTGAGCGATTCGAGGTCACCGGGGCCGAAGGCGTCGCCGACGAGGCCCATCTCGACGTGGCTGTGCTGCTGGAAGCCGTCGTGCGTGACGATACCGGCCGACTCCTGGCCGCGGTGCTGGAGGGCGTACAGGGAGTAGTAGAGGGGGCGGGCGGCGTCACGGTCCTCGAGAGAGATGCCGACAACGCCGCACTTCTCGTGCATGGTAGGTGAGTGTTATTCGCCGGCTTTCGACTGCCACTCGTAGTCCCGTCGTTTGGCCGATTTACCGAACCCGCACGACGAACAGACTTTCTTCTTGGTGTGATACGACTTCTCGCCACACCGCCGACACTTCGTGTGTGTCGTGGTGTTCTTCTTCCCCTGGCTCGGGGTTCCTGCGCCAGTCATGGGTTAATCGAGACGACGTTATCCCCGCGTATAATCGTTGTGTCTTCGTCTTCGATGACGAGGTTCATGTGCTGGTCGTACCCAGTCAGCGTCCCCTCGAATATCTCGCCGCCCTTCAGTTGTACAGTGACCTCCTCGCCGAGCGAGGCTTCGAGAACGTCAAGCGGTCGTCCACTCATGTTCGGTTGGGATAGTGACTGCCGCTTAAACGTACCGCTTGCGCGGCCCGGGACGGGGCGTGGATTCGACAGATACGGGTGCCACCGCCCGGACCTGTCTACGCAGGGTCACTTTCCGGCGAGTTGTTCGGCGCGTCCTCGGCGGCCTCCGGCTCTGTCGGTCCGTGGTCCGCACGCTCAGTGGACGCCGGAGGGGTGGTCGGCCGGTCGCCCGCGACCAGCACCGGGAGGACCAGCCGCGCGAAGTGGAACACGACGACGAGGACCAGCGGCCCGAGGAAGAGGCCGTACCAGCCGAACAGCAGTGGGCCGAGGACGTAGGCTATCATCACGAGCCCGACGTGGAGGTTGCGGCCGGAGACGTACGGCCGGAGGAGCACGTCCGGGATGAGGTCGACGAACACGACGGTCAGGACGACGAACGCGGTAGGGAACCAGAGCGGTTCGTCCGCGACGACGGCACGAGCGAACAGGCCGACGGCGACGGGGACGTACACCAGTTTCATCCCGACCACGGGAATCAGACTCGCGGCGCCGGCGAGGACGCCGACCAGCGCCGGGTACGGGATGCCCGTCGCCGGCGCGACGGCGTTCAACACGGTGTAGACGACGACGGCGACGATAGCGACGACGAAGGCGTTGAGGATGTTCCCGAAGTAGACGCTGCCCAGGTCCTCGTCGACGGCGTGGACGTACGCGTCGAACGTCCCGGTTCCGTTCCCGAACGTCCCCCGGAGCCACCGGCCGAGTCGCGGGCCGTCACGCAGGAGGTAGAACGCGACGGCGAGCGCCAGGAAGAGGTTGACGAGCGCCGTCCCGACCAGCGGGATGTAGTCGAGGACCCCCTCCGCGAGGAGCTGCCCGGCGTCGACCACGTCCGGGTTCTGGAGGAGCATCGCGGGGTCCTGGACGACCTCGGAGACGTCGAGGTACGGCTCGACCCGCTCGGCCAGCGGTCCGAGGTCGACCGTCTGGGCGAGCCGGTCCAGTTCCTGCGCGGCGACGGCGAGGGTGTACCCCACGAGGAGGACGACCGGGACGGCGAGGACACAGAGCGCCGTCGCCGCCGCTATCGTGGGTCGCAGTCGCGACTGGAGGCGCCGATGGGCCGGACGTGCGACGTAGTAGAGGAAGACGCCGAGGACGAACGTCCCGACGTAGCTGGCGACCACCCAGGCCACGACGACGGCGGCGACGAGGCCGGCGACGGCCCACGCCGCCCGGTCCCGCGAGAACGGCAGGTCCATCGCTACCGTCCCGGCCCCCTCGGGGATGGGCGACGCAGCACCGTGCGACTGAGCGGCTGCGGGCGAGCGGCGCCGGTCATACTCCGGTATCGCCGACGGCCGCGGTTGGTTATGGTCCCGATACCGCGCTCCGACCGGGGTAAGGCCCGCTTAGACGTCGACGGTGAACGGGGCGTGGTCGTCGGCGCGGACGGCGAACCCGGCGACGAGGTCCGCCACGTCCTCCAGGTCCTCGGGGTCGACGACCTCGACGGGCGTGTGCATGTAGCGGTTCGGCAGGCCGACGTTGGCCGACGGGATGCCGCCGCGTGCGGTGAAGAACGCGTCGGCGTCCGTCCCGGTCCTGATGCCGGCGGCCTGCAACTGGACGTCCAGCTCCTCGTCCGCACCCGCCTCGCGCAGGGCGTCGACGACGACCGGGTGGTTGGCGCTCCCCCGCGCCACGACCGGGCCGCCGCCGAGTTCGATGCCGTTCGACCGCTTGCCCGGCGAGTCGGGGTTGTCCGTCGCGTGGGTGACGTCGACGGCGAGGACGGCGTCGGGGTCGAGGTCGAACCCGACCATCTTCGCGCCCTGCAGCCCGACCTCCTCCTGGACCGTCGAGACGGCGTGGACGGTGGCGTCGGCACCGCGTTCCGCGGCTCGGCGCAGGCCCTCGGCGGCGGCCCAGATGCCGATGCGGTTGTCCATCCCCCTGGCGGCGAGCCGGCCGTTCTCGAGTTCGCTCAGGGTCTGGTGGAACGTCACCGGGTCGCCGCGGTCGACCAGGTCCGCGAGTTCGTCGCCGTCCTCGGCACCCACGTCGACGTGCTGTTCGGAGACGTCGGGGACGCTCTCCTCGTCCGGGTCCCTGAGGTGGATGGCCGTCTGGCCGACGACGCCCGAGACGGGGCCGTCGGCGGTGTGGACCGTGACGTGTTGGCCGCGAGAGACGGTCTTGTCGGACCCGCCGATGCGCTCGATGCGGAGGAAGCCGTCCTCGGTCAGGTCCCGTACGATGAAGCCGATCTCGTCGCCGTGGCCCGCCAGCGCCACAGAGGTGTCGTTGCCGTGGAGCGTGGCGACGGCGTTCCCGTAGTCGTCGGTCCGCACCTCGTCGGCGAACTCGCGCACGTAGTCGAGCCACACCCGCTGGCTCTCGGCCTCGTACCCGGACGGGGCCGGCGTCGTCAGCAGCGATTCGAGGAACGTTCGTCGGCGTTCGTCCATACCCGGCCTATGCCGCCGGCTGTGAAGAATCACGGGGACGCCACAACCGATAAGAGCCGGGCCGGCGAACTATCAGTATGGCGAAATTCACCCTCCTGGAACTGCATCTGGACGGCGCCGAGTTCACCGCGAACGCACCCGGCGTCGGGAGCGACGAGCCCGTCGAGACGGCCCCCGACGCGGACGACGCGAGCGGCACCGGCGGCCGCGGCGGAGTGCTCGCACTCGTCGTCCTCCTCGCCCTCGTTGTCGTGGCCGTAGCCGGCAAGAAGCTGCTGGCGGGGAGCGACGACGAGGAACTGCCGTCCGTCGATATGGACGAGGAGTGAGAGTCACGCCATCGCGGCGGGGAGAAGGACTATGCCGCCCCGTCCCCTCCTTCGGGTATGGGATTGTATCACAGCGTTCGCACCGTCGCGGGCGCCTCCGGCGACGGTCCGATAGACTGGACCGCCGTCGCGGAGGCCGCGAAGTCGGCGACGGACCCCGGCGACCTCGACGTCTCCGCCGCTGAGCGCGAGGGGTACGCGACGGACGTCCGGGACGCCCGTGACAGGGTACGGGAGGTCGGCGGCCTCGACTTCGACCTCCCCGAGACGGTCGAGATTCAGCACCGCCACCACTGGATAGACGCCAACGTCGCCACCTTCGAGCGAGTGATGGCGCCCATCGAACAGCAGGCCGAGTTCATCCCCGGCGTCGCCCGCGTTGTCAACACCGGGTCGATGGCGTTCGCACTCTCCTTCCTCGGGAACAACGTCCTCGGGCAGTACGACCCCCTCCTGCTCGCCGACGGCGACGACCACGCGCTGTACTTCGTCCGACCGAACATCCGGAAGGTCGCCGACCAACTCGACGTGGACCACGACCGCTTCCGCCGGTGGATAGCGTTCCACGAGGTGACACACGCCGCCGAGTTCGGGGCCGCGCCGTGGCTCTCCGACCACATGGAGGAGACGATGGAGGAGGCCATCGACCGCCTCACCGACGGCAGCCTCGACCGGGACTCGCTGGGCGAACTGGACACGACGATGACCGCCGTCGAGGGGTACGCGGAGCTGCTGATGGACCGCGCCTTCGACGACGAGTACGACGACCTGCGGCGGAAGGTCGATGAGCGACGACAGGGCCGCGGCCCGGTCGCCGAACTCGTCCGGCGGGTCCTGGGCCTCGGGATGAAACGCCAGCAGTACGAACGCGGGAAGGCCTTCTTCGAGGCCGTGGCCGACGAACGCGGCGTCGCGGCCGCCGGCCGGGTCTGGGACTCCCCGGAGACCCTGCCGACCGACGACGAGATCGAGACCCCGGCGCTCTGGATAGAACGCGTCGACCCGTAGGGCGGCACCAGAGCGCTCGTATCGACCGCTAGTGGACCTTACCGGTCGAAATAGCACCATTACATAGTCCCCGCTTCGAGTACGCAGGTGCCAGATGCACCGCGTCAGTCGTCTCGCGTCCAGTATCTCCGGGCGCGGCCCGGTGGCGAGCGGGCAGTCACGGCTCGAGGTCGACGTCCTCGAGTCGGTCCGGGAGCTCTGTCGGGACGAGTGGAACAGCGTCGTCGAGCACGCGAGCCGTGGGAGCGTCTTCCACCGCTACGAGTGGCTCGACGCCGTGGAAGCGGGGCTGGACCGCACGCCCCGGCACCTAGTCGTCAGGAAGGACGACAACCTCGTCGGCCTCTTTCCGAACTTCGTCGCGCCGCTCGAGGGGACGGAGCGCACCCCGTTCCGGCGGCTGACCTCGGTCGACCCCGGTTTCGGCGGGCCGGTGATGACCACGGATACCGACGCGGTGCTCTCGGCGCTCCTCGACGCGGTACCCGACCTCATGTCGCCGCGGACCATCGTCCACGAGATACGGGCGCTGGACCCGAGCTACCTCCGGTACAACACGGCTCTGCAAGCCCACGACTACGTGCCGAACCGCCGCCGCTGCCGGTTCCTCCTCCACCTGTCGCAGGGGTACGAGGGCGTCCGCGCCGGGATGAGTCGGTCACGGCGCCGTGGCGTCGAGCGCGGACGCGAGGCGGACTGTCTGGAGGTGGTCGAGGAACCGGTGACGTGGGACTCGCTCGAGCGGTACTACCGGACCTACGAGCAGGTGATGGCCCGCGTCGGCACCGACCCCTTCCCGTTCCGGTTCCTCGAGGAGCTGCTCGACATGGACGACCGACTGCTCCTCGTGACGGCCCGCGTCGACGGCCAGTACGCCGGCGGACTGCTTGAGGTACTCGACGAGGAGCAGTCGTCGGTCCACGGCTACCTCTCGGCCGTTCCGGAGCGGTACTTCGAGCACCACACGTCCGAGCGACTCTACGACTACGTCGTCCGCTGGGGCATCGACCACGGGTACGACACCTACGACCTCGGGTCGACGAAACCCGACTACGACGACGGCGTGTTCCGGTACAAGGAGGGGTTCGGGGGCCAGACGATTCCGACGCTGGTGTGGGAGCGGGGCGCCAGTCCCGTCTGGGACGTCTTCGCCACCGGCCGGTCGCTGTATCTCAAGCACGTCGGCTGACGGTCGCTACTCGCGCTTCTACCGTCGGCCGTCGCCGTCCGTCGCCCGCGTCAGCTCATCGTCGTCCGATTCAGCGCGGCGCCGCTTCGTCCGGACGCCGGGTTTCGGCCCGCGGTCGGTCGTGTCCTCGTAGGGCGTCTCGGCGATGCTGTCGGGGAACGTGAACTCCGCGAGGAGTCGCCCGACGGCGGCCGTCCCGACCGCGACGCCGGCGACGAGCGGCGGGTCAGCGCCGCCCCAGAGCGTGACCAGCGCCATCGACCCGCCGACCAGCACGGCGAAGCCGAGCTTGAGTTGCTTCAGGAACCGCTCGCGGTCCGCGCTGGAGATAGAGGGGCCGACCATCAGGCGGCTCCTGTGCTGTCGTGTGGTTGTATCATCAGTAGAACCCTCGTTCGACGTCTTCCTCGACGACGTCCTCGAACTCCTTGTCCAGTAGCTCCTCGGCCTCCTCGAACGTGTCGGTCAGCGAGTCCATCCGTTCGGGACGGTCGTACTGGTCGAACTCCATCGGTCCGTAGGCCGGCGAGTCGACGGCGTCCAGCACGTCCTCGAGCATGGCGCGCGGCGTCGTCGGCGCGTCGGCGTGCGTCTCGAGGACGGTCTCTAAGTTCTTCGCCTTCTCCTCGGCGTCGTCCTCGTCCTCGGGCGCCTGCTGGACGCCGAACAGGCCGGTCCCGTCCTCGGGGAACAGCGGGTCGATGTCCTCGTCGATGCGGCGGGCCACCCGCGTGCCGACTCCCTGCACCTCGAAGGGGTTCTTCGCGTACGTCTTGAGCTGGTAGACCCCCGAGGAGGGGTGGCCGACGTACAGGTCCTCGCCGATGCCGTTTGCGCGGTCGCCGCCGACGGCGCGCCACCCGCCGGGGTCGGCGTTGCTGTCCATCACGTCCTCGATGATGTCCTGCCAGTCACGAACGCGCATCTCGGTCGGAGGTTGGGCCCGCGTCAGAATGAAGGCATCGGTCTCAGCGGTGCGACGACGGCCGCGACCCGGCCAGAGAGCCGAACCCCTTTAGGTCGACACCCGGAGCTAGCGGTATGGAGAGCGAGTCGAACGTCCTCGGTGGCGACCTCGAGAGCTGCTCACAGGACCCGGTGACCGGGTTCATGCGGGACGGCTACTGCTACCCGCTGCAACGCGACCCCGGCCGACACGAGATCTGTGCGGTGATGACCGAGTCGTTTCTCGAGTACAGCAAGGCGGCCGGCAACGACCTCGTCACGCCCCGCCCGGAACTGAACTTCCCGGGCCTCGAACCGGGCGACCGGTGGTGTGTCTGCGTCCCGCGCTGGATAGAGGCCCGCGAGGACGGCCACGCGCCGCCGGTCGTGCTGGCGGCCACGAGCGAGGACGTCCTCGACGAGGTCGCACTGGAGACGCTACGGCGGTACAGCCACGAGGACGAGACGGAGTCCTGAGAGGCGGACTACCGCCACTCGGAGAGCGTCGCGGCGGCGGTCGCCGGCATCGACAGCCACGCCTCGTCGGTCGTGATGTCGGCGACGACGAGACGCCGCCGGCCGTCTGTCTCGTCCACGGCCGCGACGACGCGCTGGCTATCGACGGGACGACTCTCGACCGACTCGGTTCGCGCGCTCATACTAGTCTGTCCTCCCTCGGAATTAATGAATGTGGCGAAATAAAGACACGACCAGCACATACACGAGATATTGGTCGTCGTTTCTGTCTGTTTCGCGCCGTTTTCTGCGCCAGATTGAAACACCGGCTCCGGACGGCAGTATCCCCGGTCTGACCGGGCGATGGCGGCCACCGCTCTCGACACCGACGGGCCGACGCGCGGGTCCCGGCGTCCCACAGCGGGGTGACCGACAGCGTTTTTCCGCGCCCCGCCGTGACTCAGGCCGTGCAACTTCGCGGCCCTGTCGTCGAGGTCGGCGACCCGAAGACCGTGAACACGCAGTACGGCGAGAGCGACCTCTGTGAGGTGACGCTCCGCCCGGACCGCGGGGCGGGGGACCCGACGACGGTCACGCTCTGGGGGAAGTGGACCGAGACGGCCGACGTGCTCGAACCCGGGATGGAACTGGCCGTCTACGACCCGGACGAGCGACAGTATCAGGGCGAGACCCAGTACTCGGTGGGGAGCGACGCCACCGTCGTCGTCGAACCGGACTTCCTCGTCGACGTGACCGATGTCCGCGCGTGGGTCCAGTGTCCCCGGATGTACTACCTCCGGAAGCTGGACGGCGCGGACCTCGCGTACCCGCTCGTGAAGGGGACCGTCGTCCACGAGGTGTTCGGCGACCTGCTGCGGGGCCGGGACGTCGGGGCCGCCATCGAGGAGCAGGTCGAGCAGGCGGGACTGGACATCGGCCTACTCGGCCGGGAAGCCGACGAGGTGGCGGGCGACGTCCGCGACCACGCGAAGGCCATCGAGGGGTGGCTGAATCAGGGGACCCTTACCGACACCGACGAGTGGCGCTCCGAGATGACGCTCATCTCCGAACGGTACGGGATGAAGGGGCGGGCCGACGCCGTCCGCCGCGGGATGCCGGTCGAACTCAAGACGGGCAAGAACACGAAGCGCGAACCGCGCTTCCAGGACAAGATTCAGGCGACCGCCTACGCGCTGATGCTCGGCGAACGGGCGGCGAACTCGCTCGACGCGAGCGCCGTGATGGCCGGCGACGGCGGGACGACGACGCCCATCGAGGCCGCACCGGACACCGGGACCCTGCTCTACACCAAGAACGCCGCCGTCGACCGCACCGAGGAGAGCGGCGACCTCTCGCCGGCCAAGGAGTTCTCCATCGGGTCGGGCCTGCTGAACTACGTGATTCGGACCCGGAACGCCATCGCGGCGATGGAACACGACACCGGCGTCCCGACCGGGTACGAGGCCAACGCCAAGTGCGAGTACTGCTTCGAGCAGGACACCTGCATGGCCGTCTCCGGCCGTCTGGACCAGGAATCGAAGGCCGGACAGGTCGGTGTCGCCATCCCCGACGAGGAGCAGGACTACTTCGAGCGGTACTACGAGGCCATCGAGGCCGAGCGTCGGGCGGTCCACCGCGAGTACGCGAAACTCTGGGAGCAGACCGCCGCAGAACGGGCCGACGACGACCGGGCGCTCGTCGACCTCGAACCGGTGGGGCGGACCGAGCTCGACAGCGGGCGCTGGGAGCTCCGCGCGAGAGGGACCGGGGCCGTCTCGAAGATACGCGAGGGGGACCTCGTGATGGCCAGCGACGGCGACCCGGTGACCGGGGACGCGGAACTGGCGCGCGTCGAGCGCATTAGCGAGGCGCGAAGCGCCTCGGAAGACGTGAACGGTGAAACCGTGAGCAGCGGCGAGGAGATAGTCGTCACCGCCGACGAACCGCTCGACCTGCGACGGCTGGACGTCTACCCCTCCGAACTGACGACCGACCGCCTCCAGAACGCGCTCCACGACGCGCTGTTGACCCAGTCGCCGGCGGAGAAGGACGTGCTGTTCGGGCGTCGGGACCCCGAGTTCGAGACGGTCGAGGAGACGTTCATCGACAACAACGAGGCCCAGGACGAGGCGGTCCGCCTGGCCGTCGGCGCCGAGGACTTCGCGCTGGTCCACGGGCCGCCGGGGACCGGGAAGACCTACACGCTCGCGCGGATGGTGCGGGCGCTAGTCGAGCGGGGGGACCGGGTCCTGCTGTCGGCGTTCACCAACCGCGCCGTCGACAACGCCATCGAGGCGCTGGAGGAGCAGGGCTTCACGGACGTCGTCCGGGTCGGCACCGAGAGCGGCGTCCGCGAGGACATGCAGCAGTACAGGCTCGAACAGTCCGGTGACCCAGGCGAGTGTGCCGCGACGCTCCAGAACGCACGGGTCGTGGCCGCGACGACGGCCACCTGCGGCGGCACCGCGATGCAGAGCCAGTCGTTCGACGTGGCCGTCGTCGACGAGGCCGGCCAGTTGACCGAACCCGGCACGCTCGCGGCGACGACGCTCGCCGACCGGTTCGCCCTCGTGGGCGACCACCAGCAACTCCCGCCGGTCGTCCAGTCCGACGACGCCACCCTCTCGACGTCGCTGTTCCAGCGCCTCATCGAGACCCACCCCGACGCCGGCGTGATGTTAGACCGGCAGTACCGGATGGCCCAACACATCCAGGCGTTCGCCTCGCGGGAGTTCTACGACGGTCAGTTGCGGCCGGCGACGGGCGAGGTGGCCGCCCAGCGCGTCGACGACCTCCCCGGCGTCTCGATGGACGCGCTGCCGGCCCACCTCCGCGACCGCGTCGCCTTCGTCGACCCGGAGGGGACCCAGACGGGCAACACGAACCCCGTCGAGGCCGGCGCCGTGGCCGAGGTGGTCGCGGCCTACCGCGAGGCGGGTGTCCCCGTCGAGGACATCGGCGTCATCGCCCCGTTCCGCGCACAGGTCGCCGAACTCGACCGGCGCCTGCCCGACGTGACCGTCGACACCGTCGACCGCTTCCAGGGGTCGAGCAAGGAGGTCATCGTCGTCTCGTTCGTCGCGACGGGGACGCTCGAAGGCCCAATCTTCGAGGACTACCGGCGCATCAACGTCGCGATGACGCGGGCGAAGAAGGCGCTCGTCCTCGTCGGCGACGCGGCCGCTCTCGGCACGGACGAGGTGTACGGCCGGATGGTCGAGTGGGCAGGTGGCGGCCGGGACCCTGCATAGTTAGTCCCGTATTTTAAAACCCGGCGGGCACGAATACAACGTATGACAGACTGCCCTGACTGTGGGTTCCCGCTGGCGGCCGAACAGGAACTGTCCGACGGGACCCTGTTCTCCTGCCAGCAGTGTGGGAAGCGACACGTGGAGTGAGCGCCCGGGTCGGACCGACCAGACAGCCCTCCACGCACCACCCTCCCGGTCCCCCGACCGCGTCTCCTCCCCGCCCAGTCTACGGACCGCTCTCGTCCAGCCTCCGTGTGCGTTTCCGCGCCAGGAGGTCGGTGTAGAGCCGCTTCCGGAGCTCCGCCCGCAGGTGGGTCGCCGTCTCCTCGTCGACGTCGAAGGCGGTCGCCGACCCGCCGAGAACGCTCGCCGTGCTGGCGGTGTCGGCGGTGACCGTCGCGAGGTCGCGGCGCCGCTGGAACGGCGACCGGCCGACGAACACCGTCTGCACGCGGTAGTACGGCACGATTCGCGTCGTCTGCGACCAGAACCCCGCCCGCGTGGCGAGGACGTCCTCGTCCAGGGCGAACCCGCGGTGTCGCCACCGGAGGTGGGCCGCCGCCGGGACGAGGACGAACAGCGCCAGCAGGACCCACCAGTCGCCCGACTCCAGCAGGAACCTGTCGACGGCGTAGCCGAGGCCGGTGAGGACGGCCGCGAGGCCGGCGAAGCGGAACGCGTACCGGCGACGGGCGCGGGTCGGTGGCCGCTCGAACTCGAAGGTCCCGAACGGTTCGATGTCCCGTGCGAGTTCGTACACCTCCTCGCGGGGGGCCATCGGCACGGCGACGCCCTGTTCCGACTGCTGAGTCCCGCCGCCGTAGCCCGCCGTCTCGACGACGAGGGTGGCCAGCCCGAACCGCCGCATCAGGACGTTCTCCTTCACCGTCACCGTCTGGACCTTCGACAACGGGATGGTGCCGCTGTACCGCCGGACCAGACCGCGCTGGTACCGCAGGTCGTCGCCCTCCCGGAACAGGCGGAAGCCGTAGTACTCGACGACCGTGAGCACGACGCTGACGACCAGCGCCGCCAGCAGGAACTCGACGAGCGTCAGCAGCGCGAGTGCGACCAGTCGCGGCGGGCCGAACGGTTCCAGCACAGAGGGGGTCAGCGCCGGCTCGGCGCCCACGAGCGTGAGGTTGAACCGGACGATGGCGGCGACGAGGTCCCCGCCCAACGGGAGGCCGGCGAGGGTCAACACCGGCGCGGCCGGACGCACGGAGACCACGGCGTAGGTCAGCAGGTCGCGCCACGAGAAGGCGAACAGGTCGGTCACCTCGTCGTCGGCCCCCTGTTCGGTCGGCGTCGTGCTCCCCGTCTCGTCCGTCGTCGGTTCGGCGGCCTCCGCCGCTCGGGCCCGGCTCTCGCGGTCGAACTGCTGGACCAGACGACGGAGCCGCTCGGCCTCCTCGGGGGCGACGGCGTCCAGCGAGGCCTCGGTGGTGCTCCCGCCGGCCGTCTCGAAGTCGACGATAGTCAACCCGAGCAACCGGTTCACGACGCCCTGCCTGAGGTCGACGTTCTGTATCCGACCGAGCGGTATCTCCCGCGACTGTCTGGCCAGCACCCCCGACTCGACGGCCAGCGTGTCGTCGGCGATCTCGTAGCGGAACCGGTAGTACCGGACCAGCGCGAACCCGCCGGTGACCGTCGCCCCGAGCGGGGCCAACGCGGGAACGACCCACGCGGGCAGGCCGAGCGACCCCGCCAGCGCCGTCCCGACGAAGAAGCCGAAGACGGCGCCCTGTACGGCGGCCCGGCCGACGCGCAGGACCGCGCTCCGCGGGTGGAGCCGTCTCATACTGCGTCCGTGGCCTCGCTCTCGCTGGCGAGGTCACGGAGGCGTTCGCGCAGTTCCGTCGCCCGCTCCGGCCGCAGACCGGGGATGGTGATGTCCGCGCCGCGGGAGCCGGCGGTGTAGACGACGACGCTCGCGAGGCCCGCCGCCCGCTCGACCGGTCCTCTCGTCGTGTCGACGTGCTGGACCCTGACGTAGGGGACCGACGTGTCCGTCCGCGTCAGGACCCCGCGGACGAGGAACAGCGCGTCGTCCTGCAACCCGAACCGCCAGATACGGTGCGCGAACACCGCGTGGACGGCTCCCAGGCCAACCAGTACGGCCCAGCCGACGGCGACGAGTCCGAGCGGTACCGAGACCACCAACCGGTCTGCGAGGACCGCGAGTCCGAGGAGGACTGACGCGACGACGACTGTCCGGCCGACCCACAGCAGCCTCACTCGCGGATGCAACGACTCCATACGCCACCCGTAGTGCGAGGTGCGGATTAAGTGTGGGGACGAGCGTCGCCGTGCCGGGGGTTCCGCTCACTTCGAGGTGCCGCCCGACGTTCCGCGTCTGACACTTCGATGGGGGTCCACAGCATAACCCCAGATATATGACAGGTGTGGTCGTTTTCACCCGTCACCCGCCGTGGCGGCTATACGGGCATACCCGACACTTACCGCGCCGTCTCGGTGCGCGAAATAGGGTATCCTTCGCTACCGCGGCGTTCGAGACACATAACAATGCGACCGCGTCGAGTGTACTAGTCCGGGTGACACGAGTCACCCGGATTCACATGCCGGACCCACACTCAGCGAACGGACTGACACGACGTGACGCGCTCAAACGAGGGCTGGCGACGAGCACGGTCGTCGTGGGGTCGCTCACCGTCGGCGGGGCGACCCTCTCGACGCGGACGGCGGCCCATCCGAAACCCGAGAACCACGACGTCGTGTGGGGTGACGACGTCGGCTACCTCGACGGCGTCGTCCAGACCTACGCCACGACGAACCCGCAGGGTGAGCTCTCCTCGCTCGGCGTCTACGTCGACGCCGAGGCGCTGGCGGCCTTCGACGACGACGCCCTGGGCGTCCATCTGGGGCTGCCCTCGTCGGTGGACACGCACCAGTTCACCTTCGTGGGCTTTCACTACAATCCGGCGGGGCACCCGCCGCCCGGGATCTACACCGTGCCGCACTACGACTTCCACTTCTACATGGTCCCGGAGGAGATGGTCGAGGGCATCCTCGGCGGGCCTGCGACCTTCGACCTCCCGGACGCACAAACGCCCCCCGACTACCAGCGCCTGCCGGTACTCGACACCGACGGGGACGGCGAACCCGACACCCCACTCGTCGAGCCCCACATGGGCGAACACCTGGTGGACACGACCGGGTCGGAGTTCCGGTCCGACGGGTCGTTCACGCACACGAACATCTACGGCGCCTACGACGCAGACGGGGACGGCACCGGCCAGTTGACCTTCGTCGAACCGATGGTGACGACCGAGTTCGTCGACGGTCTGTCGGAGGAACTGACCGTCGATATGAAGACGCCGGAGGTGTACGCCACCGCCGACGAGTACCCGACGGCGTACGTCATGCAACCGACCATGCGCGACGGCCTGTTCGTCTCCATCGACGAGTTCGCCGCGTTCGAGGGCGCGGGCGAGTGAGACGGAGTCAGTCGACCCCCGACGCCACCACGTCGCCCGCGCCCGGCCGGCTCACACCCGCTCGTTGACCCGTTCGGCGACGCGCTCGCCCGGTCGGCGGAGGTGCCCGCTCTCCACCTCGTAGACGTAGCCGGTCACGGTCACGTCGTCCGGGATGAGTTCGTGGTTCCGCAGGTACTCGACCTGTGCCGCGCAGGCCTCGTCGATGTCGTCGGTCATGCGGACCCACTCGGCAACCGAGTGGTCGCCGAGGTTCAGGTCGGGCAGCGACGGGTCGATGTCGACGTCGTCCAGGTCCCCGTCTGCGGCGGCCTCCAGCCCCGCGACCACGTCCTCGTCGCTCGCGCTCATCATCCCGCAGTCGGTGTGGTTGACGACGATTATCTCGGTGGTGTCGAAGAACTGGGTCGTCAGCGCCGCCGACCGGACGACGTCGTCCGTTACCTTCCCGCCCGCGTTCCGGTATATCTGCGCGTCCCCGAGCGAGAGTCCGAGCGCCTCCTCTACCGGGATGCGCTCGTCCATACAGGCGACGACCAGCAGTTGCTTGTCGGTCGGGATGCCCTTCCGTCGGCGCCGCGCCCAGTCGTCGCGGGCGTCGACGTCGGCGTCGACGGCCTCGTGGACGTGTCCCGGTTCCGGTTCCTCGCGCTCCTCGCCGTGTGTGTGATGTGGCATCACCGGACGTTCGGTCGCCACCGACACCGGTGTTGTCGTTTGGGCAACTGATACCGCAATCTACGACGCTCAGTCGTCCGTGGCGACCGACCGTTCGGTGTCCCCGTCGCCCTCTATCTCCTCGAGGACGCGGCGGTGGAACTCCTCGAGGACGGCGGACTCGTCCTCGGCGAGCACCACGTCGCTGGCCATCAGCGTCGCGAGGCCGAACGCGCGGGGCGACGGGGAGTCGACCCGCGTCGAGACGACGTCGACGGCGCCCCGTTGGACGTCGGTCAACACGTCCTCGATGCCGGCGACGTTGAGTTTGTCCTCCAGAATCTCCCGGTAGGTCTCCTCGACGACGGCGAACTCCCCGAGGTCCTCGGCGAACCCCAGCAACATCTCCGAGGACACCTGCTGTTCGCTGGCGGACTTCTCGTAGCCCTTGTACCGCTTCAGTATCATCAGCGACCGGGTGGCGTTGATGCGGAAGTACCGCTGGAGGAGGTCGGTGCCGTCCAGACTCGCCCGCAGGTCCGCCCGGACGTCCGCGGGGTCGACGTTCTCGACGATGCGTTGGATGTCGACCTTCCGGTTGAGCGGCATCGACAGCGTGAACCCGTTGTCGGCGACGGCGACCTGCACGTTGGCGTTGGCGGCCTGCGCCACCCGGTAGGCCAGCAGTCGCGAGAGCCCGTCGTTGAACCGCCGCCCGTAGTTCGAGTGGACGTAGTAGTGGCGCTCGTACTCGTCGCGGTCCATCGCCTCCTCTATGACCAGTCGCTCGTCGGTGGCGACGCTCTCCGGGCCGGCGTAGGCCACCTGTTCGCGGAACATCCGGGCGATAGCGCGGACGCTGTGCTCGTCCAGCGGGAACTCGCGGAGCCAGTTCCGCACCTCCGACATCCCGCCGCGTTCGAGTTTGTCGAGCAGTTCGCGCTGGAAGGCGAGTATCTCCCGACCGAGGTCGTACGACAGCGGCAGGCGCTCGGAGAACCACGACGGCACGGTCGGCCGTGCGCTCGTCGGGTCGACGTACACCTTCGACCCGCGGCGGTAGCGGTACTCGTAGTTGGACCCGCCCAGCACGAACACGTCGCCCTGTTCGAGCGTGTCGAGGTAGGACTCGTCCAGCTGGCCCACCCACTCGTCGCCGCCGCGGACGAACACGTCGCAGGTGAACGAGTCGGGGATGGTGCCGATGTTGGTCATGTAGATGACCCGGGCGAGGCGGCCGCGCTTGCCGATCAGGTCTTCGCCAACGTCGTACGCCTCGTAGTGGTACTCGCCGTCGGGCGGGTCGTTCGTGTCCCGCCAGATCTTCGCGTAGACGTTCTTCTCCTCCATCCCGGGGTAGTCCGCGGTGAGGTAGCGACACAGCTGCTCCCAGGACTCGTCGGTGTAGTTCCGGTAGGGATAGGCACGTTCGAGGATGCCGCGGACCTCCCGTTCGGGCCGGACCCGGTTGATGGCCATCCCGTAGACGTGCTGTGTCGCCACGTCCTGTGCGTTCTCGGGGACGAACACCCGGTCGACGAACCCCTCCTCGGCCTTCCGCAGCATCACCGCGCACTCGACCAGCTCGTCCCGGTCGAGTGCGACGACGCGCCCCTCGACGGTCTGGCCGAGCTGGTGGCCGGCGCGGCCGACCCGCTGGAGGAGCGAGGCGACGGATTTGGGCGACCCGACCTGTACGACGAGGTCGATGTACGGCATGTCGATGCCCAGTTCCAGGCTGGTCGACGTCGTCACCACGTCCAGCTCCCCGTCTTTCAGCGCCTGCTCGATGCCCTGTCGTTTCTCCTTCGACAGGGAGCCGTGGTGGCACCCGGAGTTGTCCGCGTCGTAGGCGGCGAAGTTCTCGCGGAGGTTCTGGAGGACGCGCTCGGCCCCGGAGCGCGTGTTCGTGAACACGAGCGTGTTGGTGTGGTCCTGTATCTGCTCGTGGAGCTCCCGGTAGAACCGCTCGGTGACGACGTCGCTGGGCGTGTTGATGAGGTCGTCGGTCGGGCAGGTCAGTTCGACGTCGAAGTCGCGTGCGAACCGCGTGTCGACTATCTCGTACGGACGGGACTCGCCCCCGGGCTCCTCGCGGCCGACGAGGAACTCCGCGACGGTGTCCAGCGGCTCGACGGTGGCCGAACAGCCGATGCGCGTGGGCGATGTCTCGGCCATCGCCTCCAGTCGCTCCAGCGACACCGAGAGGTGGGTCCCGCGCTTGTTCTCGGCGAGGCTGTGGATCTCGTCGACGACGACGTACTCGACCGTCTCCAGTTTCTCCTTGAACTTCGGGGAGTTCAGCAGGATGGCGAGGGTCTCGGGGGTCGTGTTGAGGATGTGCGGCGTCGTCTCCAGCATCGCCTGTCGCTCGCTGTCGCTGGTGTCGCCGTGGCGGATGGCGTGGCGGATGTCCACGTCCTCGCCCCGGTCGTCCAGTTTGCCGGTGATGCCGTCCAGCGGCACCTCCAGGTTCCGGTGGATGTCGTTGGCGAGCGACTTCAGCGGCGAGACGTACAGGCAGTAGACCGAGTTGTCGAGCTCGTCCGCACGGGCCTTCGCGAACAGTTCGTTGATGATGCCCGTGAAGGAGGCCAGCGTCTTGCCCGACCCCGTCGGCGCACAGATGAGGGCGTTCTCGCCGGCGTGGATGAGCGGGATGGCCTCCTTCTGTGGCGGGGTGAAGAAGCCGCCGTTGCCGGGGACGTACTCGCCGAACTGCTCGACCCACCAGTCCTGCACGACCGGCGCGAGGCAGTCCAGTACGTCCGCGTCGTCGATGGCGACCGAGTCGGCGTCGAAGGCGGGGTCGGTCGCCGCGAGGCGCTCTCGTCCTCCCATTGGTGGGCTCTTGTAGTGGGGTCGGCCTGCGGGGGGAAGTGGGTTCCGCCACGATAGTTAGGCATCGTGGCGGCAGGGGCGCGGTAATACGGTCTTAAGCTGGTCGCCGGAACAGTGAAACTCCCGTCGCAGTCTCCACGAGATTCATTACGCTGGGGTTCGGTGAGTTGGACATGTCCCTGCTGCCCTCGCGTGGTCCCGACGCGAGTGCGTCACAGGACGGCGAGCTCCAGATCGTCGGTGTCGACGACGACGTCTCGGCCGTCCTCGACGCGCTCTCATCCGAGACGGCCCGCGAGATACTCAACGCCGTCTACGAGAACCCGGGAACGCCCTCCGAACTCGCCGACCGACTGGGGATGTCCATCCAGAAGGTCTCGTACCACCTCGAGAAGCTCGAAAACGAGGAGTTAATCGCCGTCGCCGGCACGCAGTACTCCGAGAAGGGTCAGGAGATGAAGGTGTACGAACCGCCCGAGGACCCCCTCGTGCTGTTCGTGGGCACGCAGGACCGGAAACGGTCGCTCCGGTCCCTCGTGAAACGCCTGATGCCGGCCGTCGGTATCCTGACGGCGGCGAGCCTGATTCTCCAGATTCTGCTCGGGAACGTCCCCTTCCCGTTCGGGACTGCCGCCTCCGGCGACGGTGCCGAGAGTGGCGGGTCGGGCGGCGGCGACGCGGCCGCCCGGAGTACCGAGGCGACACCGACCTCGACGGCCGTCTCGACGGAGACGGAGGCGGCGACGACGTCCGGAGACGGCGGCGGTGTCAGCATCGCCGAGGCGACGGAGACGCCGACGCCCACCGAGGTTGCCACGGAGGAACCGGAGGCCCTCGACATGGCGACGGAGGTCGCGACGACGGCCGCGAGCGGCGGCGGGTTCGACGTCGAACCGGGGGTGGCCTTCTTCCTCGGCGGCCTCCTCGTGGTCGCCATCGTCGCGGTGACGCTCGCCTACAGCGAGTACTGACCAGGTACCGGTCGCTCAAAACTCGTTTTGAGCCTCAGATGGACTTTTTATATACCCGGGACAACCACCAACTGCGCCGTCGCGGGGCGACCCGGTCAAGCCGACTCCGCCCTGACCCGGTGGCACGCTCCCCTGTCACCGCCCCACCGGTCCCCGTCGGCGGCCACTGCTGCCCGCCCCTCCGCTGACGCGGCCCTGAACGGTCCCCCTCCCCCAACCCTCCGCCGACGCGGCCCTGAACGGTCCCCCTCCCCCACCCTCCATCGACGTCCGCCCACCCCGCTGGCGACACCAATACCTTTGCTCCTCCGAGCGGTGGTCCCGCGTATGCGACTCACGTTCCTCGGCACCGGGAGCGCCATGCCGACCGGGCACCGCGCGCAGTCGGGCTACCTCGTCGAACGCGGCGACGACGCCCTGCTCGTCGACTGCGGGAGCGGCGTCCTCGACGCGCTCGCTCGCACGGACCGCGGCTACGAGGGGGTCGACACCGTCCTCCTGACCCACCACCACCTGGACCACGTCTCCGATATCGACGTCCTGCTGAAAGCCCGGTGGCTGGCCGGCGAGACGGACCTGACGATAGCCGGGCCGCCCGGCACGCGGGCGCTCGTCGAGGACCTGCTCTCGGTCCACGAGTACATGCAGGACCGCCTCGACCTGACGCTCCGGGACGTCGAGGGGTCGTTCTCGCTCGCCGGGTTCGACGTCGACGCCCATGAGACGCGCCACTCGATGCAGTGTCTCGCCTACCGGGTGACGCCCGCTACCGGCGGGCCGACCATCGCGTTCAGCGGCGACTCGGAGGCGTTCACCGACCTCGTCGAGTTCGCCGACGGCGCCGCCGTGTTCGTCCACGACTGCTCTTTCCCCGACGACGTCGACGTGTCGAACCACCCGACGCCGTCGGCGCTCGGCGACGCCCTCGCGGGGGCCGACGCCGACCTCGGACGGGTCTATCTCACGCACCTCTACCCCCACACCGAGGGCCGGCACGAGGAGATGCTGTCGTCGCTCGGCGACCGCTACGACGGCGACGTCCGGTTCGCAGAAGACGGCCTCAGCATAACCGTCGACGAGCGGTGACTCAGACCCGCTGGAGCGTGACGCGGAAGTCGGCCCCGCCCATCTCGCTGTCGCCGACGGCGACGCTCCCGCCGTAGGACTCGGTCAGCGCCCGGACGAACCCGAGCCCGAACCCGCTCCCGGAACTGTCCGGGCCCTTCGCCCCCATCTCGAATATCTCCTCGCGGAGGTGCTCGGGGACGCCGCTCCCGTCGTCGGCGAACCCGACGACCACCTCGTCGGTGCCGCGTTCCACGAGGGAGACGCGCATCGCGACGTCGCCCTCGTTGTGGACGGCGGCGTTCGAGACGAGGTTCGTGAACACGGAGTCCAGCAGTTCCCCGCCGTACACTCGGTAATCGAACTCGTCCGGGTCGAAGTCGACGGACAGACTGTCGTAGTTCCCCTCGACCTCCGCGATGGTCGTCTCCAGTATCGCCCCCAGGTCGCGCGGTTCCGGTTCCTCCTGGGCCTCGAGCGTCGAGACGAGGTCCCCCACCCGTTCGATGAGGTCGGCGGAGCTCCGGGCCGCCCGCTGTATCTTGCCGACGTACTCCTCGGTCTGGCCGTCGACCTCGTCGGCGACGGCGTCGGCGAACCCGGCGATAATCTGGAGGTCGTTGCCGAGGTCGTGGCGCAGGAGGCGGTCGTACAGCTCTATCATCTCCTTGCGCGTCTCCAGGTCCTGCCGAGCGCGCTCGAGGCGCTCGCGCGAGCGGATGTTGCTGATGGCGGTCCCGGCGTGAGAGGCCAGAATCTCCAGCGGGCGGCTCTGCTCCTCGCCGAACGATTCGACGGTGGTCGAGCGCGTGACCAGAATCGCCGTCACCTCGCCACCGACCTGCGTCGGGACGGCGAGCGTGGCAGTGACGTCCGAGTCGGCGGTCATCCCCGCCTCCGCGCCGGTCGCGACGACCGTCTCGCCGGCGGTCAGTGCGCGACGCGCGACGTCGCTCGGCTGGTCGCCCGCCCCCAACCGGGGGTTCGTGCTGTGGACGACGCGGGGGTCGCCGTCCCGGACCTCGACGAACGTCGAGTAGGAGAACTGGAAGAGCAGCGACATCGCCTCCAGCGTCAGCGAGACCACCTCCTCGACGGTCTCACAGCGATTGAGCGCCTGACCGTACTTGTTCAGGTCGGCCACCTGCCGCGCGAAGTCCGGTTGTTCCTCGAATGCCATCCAGGCCACCCTCTCGGAGTGTGTCTATCCGTTACTGGGTTGGAGAGGGAAAAACGGTTTCGGGCGATTACAAGATACGATACTCCGAGGCGCTGGCGGGTCGGCGGCGAGGGTCAGTCGAGCCGGTAGCGAAGCAGGGCGGCGATACCGCCGAGGTTCGACAGCTGCTGGCCGGGGGCGAACTCCGCGGAGAAGACGGTCACTGACCCGCCCTTCTGTTCGGCGGTCTCGATGATGTGGTCGACGTCGACGTCCCAGTCACCGTCGCCCGACCGCTCCTCGCGGAGCCGGTCGTCGACGACCAGCAGCGTCTCGATAGCGCCGAAGTCGGCGGCTTTGGCCACTTCCTCTGGTCCGTACGCCACCTCGCTCCCCTCGCCGATGCGGGCCATCAGTTCGTCGATGAGGTCCGCCTCCTCGGCGATGCGGGTCTGTTGCTGGACGTCCTCGACGGCGCCGCGTTTCAGCACCTCGTGAACGCCGCGGTCGCCGACCGCGGCCGTGTCGACGACGGTGATCTGGGCGGCGATGTCCGGAATCTCGTCCTCGAAGTAGTCGAGCGCGTCCTGCTTCGTGAAGCCGGGCCCGGCGAGGATGTAGGCGTCCACGTCCTGCCGCTTCAACACGTCTGCGAGTTCGCCGAACAGTTCGTCGCGCGGGCGAGCGTACTCCCCTTTCCCCGTCGTCGACGTTATCGAGGCGCGTTCCTCGGTGCCGTACTGGGCGACGGTGTGGACGTGGGCCTCGCCCTCCTCGACGGTGGCGATGGCCACGTCGGGGTTCTCGGTGGCCTCGACGGCCTCCTCCAGCCGCGCGTTCTGGTCCGGTTTCCAGCGCTTCTCGATCGTCAGTTCGGTGTGTTCCTCGACGTTGAGCGTGTGGTGAAAGCCCAGTTGGTCCTCGCGGGAGCAGTCGACGATCTCGCCGCCGACCCTGAGGCGGTTGGCGAACTTCGCGAACTCGACGTCCGTGACCTCGATCTTCAGCCACATCGGTTCGCGCTCCCCACCCTTGTCGCGGAGGGTGTCGTCGTTGCGCTGGATGCGCCGCGTGGTGTCACCGGAGACGTGGTCGCCGGGTTCGACGACGTGCGAGAGGTGCCAGAGGTCGTCGAGCGTCTCGGGGACCACCTCGACGCGTTCGCGACCCTCGCCGGTGGCCTGCCGGCTCTTGATCTGCATACCGGGTGGTGGGCCGCCCGCCCACAAGTGCCCTGCTATTCACACTGCGGGCTGACTCGCCGTCGCGTCGTCGTCGGCCTCGTCGCGGAGGTCGACGTCCGCGACGCCCGCCCCGATAGCGTAGGCCCCGGCCACGTTGCCGTAGAACAGCACGAACGGCACCAGCAGACCGCCGACACCGGTAGCCGCGACGGCGCCGGAGAGTATCTGTGCCAGGATGCCGATGGCGACGAAGATGAGCCACCCGGTCGCGTACCGGCGGTCCCCGGCGACGGTCCGGAGCGAGCTGGGCGAGAAGGCCGCACCGAACCGCCCCGTCCGGGCGAACGCCGCGACTCCGGCGGGGAAGAGGTACAGGGCGGCGAGCAACAGCAACAGCGTCAGCGACAGCGCGACCAGCGCCACCAGCAGTCCCCCCGCGGCGAACAGCCCCGCCCGCGGCCCGGCACCGCCCTCGACGACGGTTACCGGCACGAAGAACAGGAACGCCGCGACGGCGATGGCTATCGCGGGGACGAGGAGGTACACCAGCGAGATGACGAAGGCGACGACGCCGTCGACGAGGAGGTCGCCCCAGTCGTCGAACACCGGCGGTCGGTCGGTGTCGCCCGCCGCCACCTGCCGGACGACGCGCACGAGGTAGCCGTACACGAACAGTAACGGGACGAACAGGAAGCCCAGCAGACTCAGCACGCCGCCAATCAGTAACGTCTCGACTTTCTTCTCGCCCGTCCAAGGGAATCTGAGTGCGTCTTCGAACATGGGTATCACCGTCACCGCCGCCGTCGGCGCCACGTTCGAGCGCTCTCGTCGTCGGTCCAGCGGGGCAGTAACGGACTGGAGTACGACCGCCGTGGGCATAAAGACGGGCTGACAGAACCCCGCAGGTAGCATGCCACATACGACCACGCTCGGTGGTGGGTGGTTGCCACTTGGACGATGAGTAGCATCGAAAAACGGGTCACCGGTCCGCTCGGCGGCTCAGGCAGCGGGCTGGCTGGCCGGGGCGTCGGGTCCCTCCTCGACGGCGGGCATCTCCCGGACCGCCGAGCCGACCGCGTGGGCCCCCGCGACGTTCGCGTAGAACGTGACGAACGGGGCGAGGATGGCGCCGACGACCACGACGTTCAGCAGGCCGATGACGACACCGCCCAGGAGGCTGATACCGAAGGCGACGAGCCAGCCGGTGGCGTAGGTCCGGCTGAACGCCATCGGGCGGAGTTCGGCGGGCGAGAACGCCGCGCCGAGGCGGTCGGTGCGGACCCAGGCGACCACGGCCGCCGGAATCACGTACGCGACCAGCAGCGAGACGACGGTCACGAGGAGCGCCGTCACGACGACGATGAGGCCGATAGCCAGTCCCGTCCCGCCGTTGTTCCCGCCGATACCGGCCGTGACGCCGGTGGCGAACAGCGCCGCGACGGTGATGGCCGTGGGCACAAGGGCGTAGACGAACCCGATGGCGAACACCTTCAGGCCGTCGACGAGCAGCTCACCCCAGTCGTCGAACGCCGGGGGTTCCTCGACGCCGTTCATGACGCTCCGGAGCGTCCGGGCCAGGTACCCGAAGACCAGGACCGTCGGGACGAGCAGGAAGCTGAAGGCCAGTAGCAGGCCGCCGATGACGACGTTCTTGAGTGCGCTGTCGCTGTTCCGTGGGTAGTTTAGGGCTTCTTGAAACATTGGTGGCTCCCGAGACACGGCCGGGGTGTCGTCCTGTCCGTACGGCGCCCCGCGTCTCTACATCCTATACTACGACCAGCAAGTATATCAACGTGCGTGAGCCGTGCTACTCGTCGACCATCCGGCTCCCGCCCGGCGGGAGGAACTCCTGAATCTGGTCGGGGCTGGCGACCTTCCGGACGAACGTCTCGTCGGCGAAACGGTCCTTGAACTCCCGGTAGAGACGCTTCGCGATGTCGTTCTGGGCGTACCGGCCGGGTTCGACGGTGATGCTCGTCGCTGCCGCCGGTCGGATGGCCGCCGGCGGGCCGCCGATGACATGCGTCCGGTCCTCGCAGGTGATGCCCACGGCGACGCCGACCGGCGTGTCCTCGAAGTACGTGCGGTCGCCGCGAACGGCGAATCCGCCCTTCTCCAGGAACTCCCCGCTCTCGGGCGTCTTCGACACCTGCTCCGGGTCGACCATGTACACGTCGCCGGCGAACTTCCCGTCCTTCCAGACCGAGGAGTACGAGACGGCGAACTGCGCGGCTTCCTCCAGCGAGGTGTCGGGGAAGTCGACCTCCTTCGCGGGTTCGCTCGGGCCCGTGGCCTTCAGCACCGTGACCGGGCCGCCGTGGGCCTGTGCGTGGAAGAACTTGTCACCGCGTTCGCAGTACTTCTGGACGAGCTCCTCGTTGTCGTCGGCGTCCCGGCCGCCGATGACGAGGTAGCCGTCGGAGGTGTGGAACCAGCGGAACTGCTCGTACCACTGCTCGTTGTTCCGGATGGGGATGGAGGGTTCCGAGAGCCAGTCGGTGGGTTCGTCGGCCTCGTCTTCGTCCGCGTCCGGTTCCGGGGCCGTGTCGGTGTCGTCGGCCTCCCACTCCTCGCGGCGCTGTTTCACGGCTTCGAGGTCCTCCCGCGTGTCCTCGATGGCCGCCATCGCGCCCTCCTTCTTGCCCTCGATGCGCTTGGCCTCCTGGTACAGCTCGTCGGCGTTCTTCTCGACGCCGGTGCTGGCGTCGACGGTGACCCGGGTCCCGTCGACCTCCAGCGTGACGGTCCCCTCGCTCCCGTCGACCCCGACGACGGCCGCCGCCGCCTCGATGCCGCGCTCCGCGCCCTCCGCGAACGTGGCCTCTATCTCGTCCCACGGCACGTCGTCCGCGCGGGCCTGCTGGACCGTCGAGAGCACCTCGTCGACGAGGTCGTAGCGCGCGTACAGCAGTTCGGCCTTCTCGCGCTCGGCCTCGGCGTCGGCCTCGAAGTCCTCGATGGCGCCCTGCTGTTGCTGGATGATGTGCTCGTACTTCGATATCTCCGCCTCGAAGTCCGGCCGCTGGGTCTCGCCGCCCTCGACCTCCTGCTCGCGCTGGAAGTTGAAGAAGTAGTCGTCGAGCGCGTCGTTGAACGAGTCGAAGGGCTCGCTGTATCGGTGTTCGTACTCCTCGAGCGGGATGGGCGTGACGTCGACGCGCTGGCGGTTCTCCGCGGTGTCCTCGCTCCCCTCGGGCGTGTCGTAGTACACCCGCGGGTCGAGGTCCCCCTCGCGCAGCCGGGTGCCCAGCTCCGAGACGATGTCGTAGAGGCGGTCGAGTTGCTCGTCGGTGACGTCCTCGACCGGGACGTTGTAGTCGATGTCCGCCCGCGTACACAGTTCCTCGCCGTAGAGGCCACCGAAGTTGAGCTGGGTCGCCAGCGTGCGGACGATGTCCGAGTCGGAGTCGCGGATGCGGGCGACGAACCCCTCGTAGTCGACGGTCAGGGGGTTGAACCGCGCCGACGGGAACTCGTAGGGCGTCCCGGGCGCGACGGTGCGTGACTTCAGCCGCACCGTCTCCAGACAGTCGATGACCTCGCCGTACTCGTCCAGCACGGCGACGTTGCCGTCCCCGAACAGCTCCGCGACGATGGTCGTCGACCCGTCCTCCCGGTCGAACTCCAGTTCGATGATGCGGTCGAACTCGAACTGCTCGACGCGGACGAGGTCCGCCCCCGACAGGCGGTTCCGGAGCATCATCGCGAAGTCCGGCGGTCGGCCCGGGGCGTCCGGGACGTGTTCGGCCGCCGCGACGTGAGCGCGCTTGACGTCACCGACCTCGACGATGAACTCCACCCGCCCGCGGTCGAAGTCCCGCATCTTCAGTCGGACGAGGTCGTCCTCGGCGTAGAGGTACGCCTTGTCGAGTTTCGCGCCCTCGTAGTCGGCGAGTTCGCCCTCGAGGGCCGCGAGGTCGACGCTCGTCAGCTCCCGCTTCGTGTCCATGTCGGTGGCTGTCGGCGCCGACGCAAAGGCCTGTCGGGACCGGCGGACGAGGGGGCCGGTCAGGCGAGTTCGTCGGCGATGGCCGCGCCGGTCTCGAGTCCGTTCCGCACCGCCGCGTGCAGGCGCGGCTCGTCGGCGACCCAGTCGCCGGCGAAGTAGAGGTCGTGGGCCGAGGCGTCCGCCAGTTCGGCGTGGTCGACGGTCGCCTCCGGCTGGGCGTACCGCCAGTGCTGGTAGTCCGTCCAGTCGGGGTCGGTGAGTCGCTCGTCGTCCACCAGCCGCGCGGTGCGCTCGGCGATGGCCGAGAGCAGCCGGTCGGGGTGTTCGTCGTAGTTGGCGACCGACCACCGCTCGTTCATCTGGACCACCAGCAGCGACTCCCCGTCGGGGACGTGCCCGTCCTTGCACTCCTCGCGGGCGACCCACCCGACGTCGTGGTCCTTGTCGGTGTTGACCGCGCCGTACCACGGGACGTCGAGCTCGAACGGGTAGTGGAAGACCCCCGTGACGACGGTCCGATACGGCACCGAGGCGATGGCCTGTCGGAAGCCCCGGCAGTCGTCGTGGTCCCACCGCGCCTGTCCGAGGAGGTCGGCCGTCTGGGGGGCCGGCGGCGTGAGGAGGACGGCGTCGAACGCCCCGTGGTCCGTCTGGTCGGCGTCGGCGATTCGCCACCCGTCGTCCGTCCGGTCGAGCGTCTCGACGCGGACGCCGTTGTGGACCGCCGCGTCCGTCTCGGCGAACAGGCGCTTCGCGAGTTGCGTGATGCCGGCCTCGTAGGTCCACTTGTGGTCGTCCGCGTCCCGGCCCTCGTGGATGCCGCCGCCGCGCTCGAAGGCGTAGATCGGGTCCGCGACGTCGACGAGGCCGTCGGTCGGCAGCGTCTCGGTCACCAGTTCCGTGACGCGGGCGTCGTCGTCCTTGAGGTAGTTCGCCCCGTACTCGTAGGTGCAGTCGTCCTTGCGCCGCGTAGCGGCCCGGCCGCAGACGCCGCGGCTCTTCTCCAGGACCGTCACCTGGACGGGCGCGTCCCGGAGGGCGTACGCGGCCGCGGCCCCGGCCGCTCCGGCGCCGACGATTGCCAACGTCGTTGTCATACCCGAACGGAGGGTCGGCGCGAGTAAATAACCACCCCCGCGCGGGAGAGGGAGGCGCCGTCGCTCGGTTAGACCCGGCCAGCGAGGGCTCGGAGCGCGTCGTCGCCGTCCGCGACCAGCGGGTCGCCGTGGCCCATCGCCGCGACTTCGAACGGCGGAATCCGCGCCGAGAGGTCCGCGACGCTCCGACGGAGCCGGTCCATGTCGTAGGAGTCGCCCCAGAAGGGGGTCGTCAGACCGCCGTCGTCCTCCCAGACGAGGTCACCGAGGAACGCCGTCGAGGCCGCCGCGTGGTGGTAGACGACGTGGCCCGGGTTGTGTCCCGGCGTGTGGTATGCGGTGAACCCGCCGATGGCGTCGCCGTCCTCCACCGGTTCCAGCGCGAGGTCGGGCAGCGGGAACAGCCGTCGGCTCGCCCGGTGGAACAGCCCCTTGTGGTGGAGCAGTCGTGGGGACACGCGTCCGGAGAGCAGTTCCAGGTCGTCGCTCCCGACGGCGACCGGGCCGTCGAACTCGGGGACCAGCCGGTTCAGCCCGCCGACGTGGTCGAGGTCGTAGTGCGTCAGCAGGACCCTGTCGAGGTCGGCGGGGCCGAACCCGACGGCGTCCAGTTCGTCGACGATGGTGGGTTCGTTCCACCAGAGGCCGGTGTCGACCAGCGTGAGGGCGTCGCTCTCGACGCCGAACGCGCTCTCGTCGACGAGGTAGGCGTTGGAGGCCAACGGCGGAATCAGCCCGAGTTCGAGGAGCCACACGCCCTCGCAGAGACGACGGACCATACCCTAGACAGAGCCCGGACGAGCAAAACGGCACGGAATCGTGTGTGTCTGTCCCTACCGTGACACGGGCACCCACGGCTGCGAACGGCCCCGGGGTCGACCGGGAACCGACGCGCAGAACGACCCGATAAGCCGGCCTTATCGACGGCGGGCGAGCGATAGCCGCTGATTGTTTATTGAATCGTGGCCTGTGAGACCACGACACATGACCGACGAACAGACGTCCGGGTCGCTCTCCCGGCGCGACGTCCTCCGGTCCTCGGGCGGTGTCCTCGGCCTCTCGGGCGCGGGGTCGACCGGTGGCCTCTCGTTCACGCGTGACTGTCCCGACGCCACGACGCGACCGGCGATGCGTGACTGCGAGGACGCCACGACGGCCGGGTGCGCCGACGACCACCCTCGGACGAAGGAACTCCGCGACGAGGCCGCCGCGGCGCTGGACACCGACTTCGACACGGTCGGTGCCCTCCTCGAGGACGGGTTCGTCCCGTACTTCGACCTCCTGACGGACGGCGACGAGGGCGGCTGGTCCCACTGGCTGAACCCACGGTACATCGGCGACGACTCGATACTCGACGCGACCCGCCCGGCAGCGATAATGGTCGACAACAAGTGGTGGCGCCCTCTCGGGGTGATGTTCGTGGCGACGCGCGGCGGGACACAAGTCGACGACCCGCCCACGGTGTACGGCGAGGGCGACGGCGAGGCCCGCTGTTCACCGTGGCACCACCACGTCGGCCTGCCCGGGCGGTACGCGTGGTGGAAGTACCAGCAGGTGTGGGGCGACGGCGCCGACACCGGGTTCCGCCTGCCGTGCCGAACCCCCTGTATGATGCACGTCTGGACCCTGCCGAACCCCGGCGGCGTCTACGCACACGGCCCGCCGCCACGAGGGAGTCGCGGTGGCCCGCCCGCCGAACCAGCCGGGTTCGAGACGACGGCGACCCCCGGCGAGGACGAGCTGGGCGTCGACGTGCTGGCCGAGGAGCTCCTGAACAGCAGCGTCGCCGAACGCAATCGGCGGTGACAGGACACACTGAGAGACTCTCTCTCGCCCCGAGAGGGGTTTAAGTCCTCGCGTGGCCGTCTGGTAGGCATGCACCGGACGAAGCAGGGGCCCGTGGGTCGACGGCGGTTCCTCGCCGCCCTCGCGGCCGGCGGGGTGGCGACGGTGGTAGCCGGTTGTCTCGGCGACGACCCGGACGGGACGCCGACGACGGCACAGGACGGTACCGACGCGCTGCCGACGGGCGGTGGCGACGCCAGCGGGGACACCAGTCTGGCGGGGTCCTGTGCAGCCGCGTTCGGCGACACGGACCAGCGCTACGACCCGGGCGACCGGCCCCTCGTGGCGACGTTCGCCTATCCGATGGCCGGCGCGGTGTTCGAGGAGCGCGCCGACGACGGCGAGGTCGTGACCGCCATCGGTTACGCCGCGACCGAGGACGGAGGGTACGAGCAGACGCTCCGGGTCACCCAGCGCGGCCCCGTCGACGGCGCGGACGTCGGCGAACGGTACGCCCGGCGAGACGGCTGGGAGGCGGGCGGGACCGTCGCGCACGACGGCGACGAGCGAGCGGTCGCCGTCCGCCGGACCGACGACACGGCCGTCGCGTGGGTCTTCGACATCCCGAGCGCGGGCGACACCTACGAGATAGAGGTCCGGACCGCCGTCGACGCGGGCGACCCCTGTCCGGACACGTACGACGCCGTCTGCGAACGGGTCAGTCGGTCGGTCCAGCCCCGATAGGCGCGAGCACTCGCCGAGGGCCGCGACTCAGTCGTCGAGGAACGTCCGCCACTCGTCGCCCTCCGCCAGTGCTTTCAGCGCCGTCGCGTGGTAGTCGACGAGTCGCTCGAGTCGCCGGCGTGCGACCGGCGCTCCGAGCCGACCGAGCGGGCCGAACGGCATCGCGAAGCGCACGTCGTCGGTCATCACGGTGCCGCCGTCGTCGGTCGCGAAGGTGTGGTCGTGCGAGAGCGACCCGAACACGCCGTCCCGCTGGACGTCGCGGAACCGCCGCGGTGGCTCGAACGCGACCACCTCGGCGGTGAGTTCGAACGGGACACCGAACTGCGGTGCCCGGAACGTCACCACGTCGCCGGGGCCGAGCAGTCCGGTCCCGCGGACCGCCTCCTCGTTCGGCATCGTCGCGACGTGGGCCTCGACGTGGCGCGCGAGGTCGAACACCCGCTCGCGCGGCGCGTCGATGCGGGTCTCGCGGTGGATACGCGGCATCACCCCGAGGCTCCGACCCGGAGCCGCATCGGATTTCCGGCTCGCGGCCGAAGGCGAGCGTGGTGAACTATCTGAACCTGCTGGCCGCGCTGTGCTGTTTCGCCGGCCTGGCGCTTCTCGGGGTCGTCTTCGGGCCGGCGGCCCTGACCGCCGGCGTCGGGCCCACGGCGTTCGTCGGTTTCCTCGCCGTCGCCGGGTGCCTGTTCCTCGCCGCCGCGACGGAGCGTGTCCTGCGGGTCGGCGGGCGAACGGTCGAGGGACAGGACTGCAGCGGCCTCGGCGACATCGCGGTGGGCCTCGCCATCTTCGGCGGCCTCTGGCGGACCCCGGCCAGCACCGAGGGCACCGTCTACACGGCGCTGGTCGTTCTGGGCGGCCTGAGCGCGGTGCTGTTCGGCGTCGTCGGTCTCGCCGAGACACACGGGCGGCTGTGAGTCTCGCCACACGCTGCAAGGCGTTAGACACATCGGTCGCCATCGGCTCCGGTAGCGTTCATTTGCGGTCCTGAGAACGAGGACGCGGCCGAGAGCGCGACCCTACTCCAGCCGCTTCGAGACGTACGGGCCGTCCTGCACGTAGTCGAGTTTGTCCCGGTAGTACTCGCGGACGCCGATGCCTGAGATGACCGCTATCTTCGAGAACCCGGCGTCCCGGGCCAGTTCCTCCGCCTTCCTCAGCAGACGCTTCCCGTACCCCTTGTGCTGGTGGTCGTCGTCGCCCGCCGACTGGCCGAGGCCGACGGCATTCCCGTAGACGTGGAGCTCCCGGACCAGCGCGGCGTCCTGCAGTTCCCGGCGTACCGGGTCGTTCGGGAACCGCAGGCGACAGAAGCCGACGAGGACGTCGTTCTCGAAGTCCTCGAAGGAGATGAAGTGCTCCGTGCCGCCGCAGGCCTCGTAGGTCAACACGTCGAGGTCGACTTCCTCGGCGACCTCGTCGCTGTGGCCGGCCTCGCGACAGCGGATACAGTCGCAGGTCCAGCCGTGTTTCTCCATCTCCTTCCAGGCCAGCTGCCGGAGGTTCGACTTCCAGACGCCGCCCTCGATGAAGTCCGCCGGGATGTCCCGCTGGACCCGCTGGAGCCGGGTGTAGCGGGGAATCATGTCCTTGATCTCGGCGACGAGTTCGGCCGCCTCCTGGTTGTCCAGCGGGTCGAACTCCTCTTTCTGCCACCAGTCGTAGGTGACCGTTCCCGGGACCACGAGCGTCGGGTAGATCTTGAGGTAGTCCGGCTTCCACCGGGACTCGGAGAAGATGCGCCGGAAGTCCTCCAGACACATCTCCTTGGACATGCCGGGCTGGCCGGGCATCATGTGGAAGCCGACCTTGAACGCCGAGTCGCGCAGGCGCCGGTTGGCGTCGATGCTCGCCTGGACGCCGTGGCCGCGGTGCATCTCGCGGTTGATGCGCTCGAACGTGGTCTGGACGCCCACCTCGACCTTCGTCCCGCCCAGGTCCAGCATCCGGTCTATCTGCTCGGGGTCACACCAGTCCGGCTTGGTCTCGAACGTCGTGGCGACGTTGCGCACGTCGGCCGTCTCGTTCTCCGCGATGACGTCCTCGAGGTAGCGGAACTCGTACTCGTCGGGGTCCTGTGCGAAGCTGACCTCCTCCGCCGGCTGTGGGTCGGCGTCGACGTCGAAGTCGTTCATCGCCTCCAGAGCGCGCTTGACGAACCACTCCTGGTAGTCGTGGCTCCGGGCGGTCATCGTCCCGCCCATGACGATGAGTTCGGCCTTGTCCACGGGATGACCGATCTCTCGGAGCTGGTTCAGCCGCAGCGTGACCTGCCCGTAGGGGTCGTAGTCGTTCTGCTCGCCGCGGGCCGCGGCCGGTTCGTGGCCGGTGTAGGACTGCGCCGAGGAGAACTCCGAGTCCGGGCCCCCGGGACAGTAGAGGCACTTCCCGTGGGGACACCGCTCGGGCGAGGTCATGATGGCGATGGGCGAGACGCCCGAGGCCGTGCGCACGGGTTTCCGCTGGAGCACCTCCTCCAGCACCTCACGGTGTTCCTGCGGAGCGTAGTCGAGCAGCTCGGAGTTCTGGGGTACCTTCGGGGCCGAGAACTCCCGGCAGACGTCTATCTTCGCCGACTCCACCTCGTCGCGTTCCACCTCGCCGGCGAGGATGCGGTCGACCAGCTCCGCACACACCTGCTGGAAGGCCTCCGTCTCCTCCGGGTCCGGCGTCTCCGTGCTCATCGCTGTTGTCCGTTCTCGTCGTCTCGGGCGAATAAGCGTGTCGCTCGCCCGCGCGGCGAGTCAGGGCTCGTCGTCCCAGTAGGCCATCTCGGCGTGCAGGTCCAGATACGTCGAGATGCTCCGGTCGTCGCTGTCGCCGCCGGGAGCCGCGCCGGCGTACAGCCCCACCATGTCCTTGTCGGGGTAGACGGTGATGTCCGGTTCCTGCATGGTGGAGACCATCAACAGGCGGAGCCCGTCGTCGCCGGCCTCGATCTCGTGAGCCGACGCCTCCCCGGCCGGGAGCGCGACGTAGTCGCCGGGTTCGAGGGCGTGTTCCTCGGCGTCGGGACCGAGCCACAGCGTCCCGCTCCCCGCCTGTACGAGGATGGCCTCCTCGTTGCCCTCGTGGTAGTGACGGAGCCACAGCCGTTTGCCGGCCGAGATGTCGTAGAGGCTCGCACCGAGCTCCTCGCCGCCGGCGGCGGGGGCGAGCTGCTTGCGCCTGAACGCGCGCTGGCCGTGGTCGTAGTCGGTCCACTCGACGTCGTCGACGTTGACGGGGCCGTCGGGCATGGTCGGCCCTCCGACCGCCCCGGTGAAAAAGTCTCGCCGTCGTTACAGGTCGTCGCTGAGCGCGGCGAGCGTCGCGTCGAGGACGGCCGTCTGTTCGCCGGCCAGGTAGCGGATGGAGCCCTCGCGGACGCTGCGGGTGGCGACGCCACCCTCCGGCACCGCCTCCGCGACGG
The DNA here is from genome assembly GCF_055632435.1 of Haloarcula sp. MBLA0163. NCBI lineage: Archaea > Methanobacteriati > Methanobacteriota > Halobacteria > Halobacteriales > Haloarculaceae > Haloarcula > Haloarcula sp. MBLA0163. The sequence goes on along the minus strand of NZ_CM145745.1, from coordinate 1,293,450 downwards.
CGTCGGTCAGGTCGTGGAGGTCCACGTCGGCGTCCGTGCGGACGTACAGCGTGTCCGTCGCGACGCCGACGACGGCGTCGACATCGTCGCGCATCTCGCGGTGGAGTTCGTCCAGCAGGAGCGTCTCCGGCGGGAACTCGTACTGGTGGGAGAACGCGTCGGTGTCGAGGACGGCTATCTCGCTGTCGCCGACGGTCTGGACGTCGACGTTCGCGCGGGCCGTCGAGACCTCGGTGTCGACCTTCTCGCGGAACTGCTCGGCGACGTGGCCGGCGAGGCCGCCCACGTCGTCCTCGTCGTCGCCGAACACGAGGTCGGTGATGAGCTCGCGCTTGTCCTCGTAGGACTGGTAGTACGCCTCCAGCGCGACGGCCTCGCGCAGCTGCGTGACGGCCGTCTCGTCGTAGCCGGCCTCGCTGGCCGCCTCGAGGTACGACTCGGGGGCGTCCTCCCAGACGCTCACGGCCGGCAGGTGCAGGAGGTCCCCGCGCACGTCGTCGTTGACGTGGGCGGCGACGTTCGCGGCCAGCGCCGTCGCCGTGGTGTCCGGCGCGTCGGCCAGACTCGGCGAGACGACGGCGTCCACGGCGTCGGTCACGGCCCCGTCGACGTCGATGTCGTCGATGACGACGGTCGGCGCGCCGTAGACGTTCAGGAGCTCGAAGCCGTCGAGGCTCTCGCGCGTACCGCCGGCGGCGACGAAGACGAACAGCGGCAGCGTCTCGTCGTGGCGCGCGCGGTTGTCGAGCATCGTCGTCGTGTCCTTCGTGGCGTCGTCCATGTCGTAGACGCCGCCCTCGAGCGGGCGCCGGTCGAAGTAGTGGTACTGGGCGTCCGACCGTCGGTGCTGGTCGGTGACCAGCGGCAGGGTCGCGCGCTCGAGCGCGCTCCCGGCGAGGTAGCCGTCGGCGGTGTTGGCGTGCCGGACGATGACCGGACGGTCCGTGAGGACGGCCTTCCGGATGTGGGTGGCCGCCTCGACGAGGTCCTCGGAGAGCGCCTCGACCGTCGAGTCGTCCGTCAGCGGGTCGACGGCGTCGGGGCGTGCCTCGTCGTCCAGCGCGTCGGCCAGTCGCTGTTCGACGGCGTCGCGCTCGTCCGCTTCGAGGACCGTGAGGGCCTCGGTCTCGACCTGAATCTCGCCGCGGCGGCGGCGGACCTCGCCCTCGAACCGGGCGACGTCGCCCTCCTCGACGTCCGGGTACGCGCGGACGCCGGCCTCGACGAAGGCCGCGCAGTCGACGGTGCCGGTCTCGTCCTGCAGTTCGAAGACGGTGGGGCCCGAGGTCTGGCGGACCCCGACGACCTCGCCCTCCAGCCGGACGTCCTCGCCGACGTGGTCGTCGAGGGCGGCGACGGCGACGACGGGCGGCGCTTCGGCCGCCGCGTCCTCGGTGTCCGCCTCGGCGTCCTCGTCCTCGGCTTCGACGACGGCGGCCGCACCGCCGCTCGACGAGACGCTCTCGGCGTCGGCGGTCGCCTCGGTGTCGTCGCTCGGCTGGCCGACCGTCCCCGCGCCGTTCACGCGGTCCGCGTCGCCGGTCTGGCTGACTGCGCCGGCGGACGTCTCGGCGCTCGGCTCGGTGTCCGCGGTCGCCGCGTCGTCGCCTGTCGGTTCTGCCGTGTCGTCAGCGTCGGGGGACTGAGGCGGCCCCTCGTCCCCGTCAGCGTTTCCCGACTGTTCTGCGGTCTCCTCGTCCTCGTCCTCGAGGAGCGTCGAGTGGCCCACGTCGGGGTCGTCGACGAGGACGCCGCGGAACTCGCGCTCGGACTGGCGGATGGACCAGCCGAGGTCCACGTTGCCGTTGTCGCGGACGTTCTTCACCTGCACGAACACCTCGTCGCCCGAGTCCCAGTCGAGGGAGTCGAGGCGGCGGTCCAGTTCGCTCCGGTGGAGGAGCCCGGTGACGCTGTCACCGATGTCGACGAAGACGCCGAACTCGGCGAAGCCGTCGACGCTGCCGCGGTAGTATCGACCGACCGATAGCTGGTCGGGACTGGTGCCTCTGAACTCGAATACGGCATCCTCCTCGTGGAGGTCACAGATGCGTCCTTCGACAGACGTGCCGCAAATGATACACGAACCCATTGCCCGGACGAAGCGCTTCGGGCCTAAAACGGTTGTCGAATTACGCGCGAGCGTGTCGACCCTTCTCAGTCGAACATCTCGCTCTCGGATTCGAGCAGCTCGAGCCCCTCAGCGACCGCTCTGGCCTGTTCCGGGAACAGCGCGACCTCTATCTCGCTGCCCTGGTCGTCCTCGAAGGCGAGTTTCACGCGCTTGTCGCCGTACTCCCGAACGTCGACGCCCTCGACGTCGTACATCTTGACCGTCGCCTGCTTGTTCGACGGACCGACGTTCTTGAACGCGCCGTCTTTCAGTTCGAGCATGAACTGCTCGATGTCGAGACTGAGCATGCCGGCACTGCGCGCGGCGGACGCCTAAAACCCACTCCTCGCGAGCAGGCGGAGGGCCGCGTCGAACCCCCGGAACCCGTAGCCGAAGACGATGGCGGCGGGAAGGGCGGCTACGGCGGCCGCGACGCCGACGCGCAGGTCGTGGACGACAGCCGTCCCGACGACGTACAGCGCCGCCCCCCAGGCCGTGACGAGGACGCGGAGCTCCGGCGACGGCAGGCCGGCCAGCAGACACGGCGCCATCGCGTAGCACATGACCTGCACCGTCTCGCTGACGCCGCCGCGGTTCGGCGCAATCGGCATCAAGAGGAGCGTCTGGAGCGCCGCCGTCAGGTGGACCGTCGCCGGCGCGACGAAGACGACGATACCGAGCAGCGCCAGGACCGCGATACCCGGCGTGAAATCGCCGATGGCGGGGTACGGGAACGGCCCCGTCGAGACGAGGCCGCGGCGCGCGAGGTCGACGACGAGGAACCGGCTGGCCTCCTCGAGGAGGACGATGACCGCCGCGAACACGAGCCCCGGCGCCTGGTCGCCGGGGGCGACGCCGGTCCGGAAGAACCGCCGCGGGCGGACCAGCACCTCGGCCCACGCGCGCACCAGCGCACTCGGCCCCCTGTCGCGCCCGCCCGTCGGGTTCTCGACCCACTGTGTCACGACTCGGTGTAGCGACTGGGCGAGTAAGACGGTTGCGAGTCGGCTCCGCTGTGGCGACCCGCCCGGTCGTTCGCTCGTCGCTTCGACCCGGACGGGGACGCGCGCCCGGTGTGGGCGACTAGTCGCCGGCGCCGACGTTCTCGGTGCTCTCGAAGCACGGTGGGTCGGGTTCGATGTTCGCGTACTGGACCGCCTCCTCGCCCAGCGTCGCGACGCGCTCGTCGACGTCGGCGTCGACGATGACACCGTCCTCGACGCTGTTCCTGGCCCGCGGGATGGCGGCCTGGTGCGGGATGACCCAGCAGTTCAGCGCGCGACACACCGACCGGAGGTGTTCGAGCGCGGTGATGGGGAACCCGCCGCCGGCGACGGCGAGCAGACCCACGGTCTTGTTCTCGAACTCGTCGAACCCACAGTAGTCCAGCGCGTTCTTCAGCGGCGCGGAGTACGACCCGTGGTAGACCGGCGTCCCGAGGATGATGGCGTCGGCCTCGTGTACCGCGTCCGTGAGTGCGAGCGCGTCGCCGGCCTCCCGGTCGTCCGCGTCGAAGACCGGGAGGTCGAACTCCCGGAGGTCGAGCAGTTCGGTCGTCGCGCCCGTCTCGCTGGCCGCTTCGAGGGCGCGCTCGACGCCGACGCGCGTGTAGCTAGCGTCTCTGAGGCTGCCGGCGATACCGACGACGTGGGGTCGAGACATGCGTGGAGACAGAGCGCCGTTCAGTAAAGGGGTAGCGGAACCGTACTGTCGGTCCCGGTACTGGTCGTGACATCCCGCAGACCGACTGCGCCCCCGGGCACGCGGTCGGCGGCGCCGGCGGCTATCTCGGTTTCGGCCGTCAGCGGTCGAGAGACACGGTCGTCTCCCCGCTCCCGTCGGCGACCGAGACGAGGCCGTCGTCGGCGAGGTCGGTCACCAGGTCCCGCAGCCACTCGCGGCCGTACTCGCCGTCGGGGGCGTAGTCGACGCGCACGCGGGGGCCGAGGTCGTCCAGCGCCAGTTCCTCGTACTCGTTGAGGACGTTGACGACGCGGCCCCGCATCTGGCGGCGACTCCCCTCGAACTCGGGTTGGGTGGGGACGTCCGGCGCGGTGAAGTCCCCGGTCTGGTAGGCGTGACACCACTCGCGCCACGGACACTGCGCGCCGTCGCAGGCCGGCGTCTTCTCGCAGGCCACGCCGCCCAGTTCCATGATGGCGTTGTTCCAGACCCGGGACTCGCCCTCTGGCATGAGGCGTCCGGCGACCGCCTCGAAGGCAGCGTCGTCGTCGGGCACGTCGAAGGCGCGGTACAGCACGCGTTTGACGTTCGTGTCGACGACGGCGTCCCCGTTGTCGAACGCGAAGGAGGCGACCGCGTTGGCGGTGTAGGGGCCGACGCCCATCAGCTCCGAGAGGCCGTCCGGGTCGCGGGGCCACTCGCCGTCGTGCTCCTCGACGACCTGGCGGGCGGCCTCGTGGAGGTACTTCGCGCGGTTGTTGTACCCCAGGGAGTGACTCGTCCAGAACCCGACTACCTCGCCCCGGTCGGCGGCCGCGAGGTCGTCGACGGTCGGCCACTGCTCCAGGAAGTCCCGCCACGCGGCCACGACGCGGTCGAGTTGGGTCTGCTGGCTCATCACTTCCGAGACGAGAATCTCGTAGGGGTCCTCGGTCTGTCGCCACGGGTACTCGCGGTGGTCGGCCTCGTACCACTCGACGAGCGCTCGCTGGACCCGGTCGAGGTCCGCGGGCAACTGCTCGGCCTCCGTCGCCGACTGGTCGCTCATTGCACCTCCGTTGGGTCCGTTCCGGTTTGTGTGTGGTGGTTACGGTCGGTCTTTCGACGAGCGTCGGTCCGGCCGAGTCGCAAGGGGTTTCCGCCCGGTCCGCCTGCCTCCAGACGTGACCCTCGAAGACCTTCAGGACGACGTCGAGGACCAGTACGCCGCGTTCGGCGACGAGCTGGCCGTCTCGCTCGACGGCGAGACGCGCAACGAACTGGCGATGCTGTCGGTCGCACTCGACCCCGAGGACCCCGACGAGCTCGTCCATCGGGCGGTCCACATGCTGTTCCAGTCGATGGTGGACCGCGGCCAGCTGGACTTCCACCTCCGCTCCGGCTACGACGCGACCTACGACGAGTACCTCTCCGGGATGACCTTCGACGAGATGACCGGCGGGAACCAGTTCCCACAGCAGCAGGGCGACCCCGACGACCGACGCTACCAGTTCTGAGCGGCCTCAGAGGAGCATCGCGGCCGCGGTGACGCTCGCCGCGCCCAGCACAACCGCGCTCCAGAGCGCCACGCGGGAGGCGAACTGCCGGTTCGACCCGGGTGCCGTGAGCGCCGCCTTGACGAGGATGCTCGCGGCCGTGGCGACGAGGATCGCGACCATCGCCGTCTGTTCGCCGATAGCGCCGCCGCGGTACAGGAGGACCGCGGAGGTGGTCGCACCGGCGCTGGAGACGAGCCCGCTCAGCGCCGACGTGACGTACAGTCCCGCCGTACCGAACCGGGCGCTGGCGACGCCACCGGCGACGACGACCAGCAGGAACACGCCGCCGAACGCGAGCGCGTTCTGCAGGGAGAACGGGCTGTCCAGCTCCATGTCGACCGTCTCTCGCCAGTCGGCCGTGTAGGCGGCGACGACGACGCTCCCGACGATGACGGCCGAGAGCGGGACGACGGCGGACAGCAACAGACCGTGTTCGAGGGAGAACACGACGGCGATGAGGAGGTTCCGCAGGGCCATCGCGGCGTCGGCCAGGAGGATGGCTGCGACGGCGTATGACGTGGCGTCCGGCCGCTGGCGGACGTGGTCGAGCATCGTCCCGACGACGGCCGTCGAGGAGGCGAGGCCGCCGAAGAAGCCCGTGATGGCGATGCCGCGGCCGCCGTAGCTCTGGACGACGGCGTAGTTGACGATGCCGATGCCCGCGACGAACACGACCATCAGCCAGATGACGCGGAGTTCGACCGTGATGTCCAGCAGGCCCCCCGGCACCGCCACCGGGTCGGCGGGCAACAGCGGGTAGATGACGAACGCCAGGATGGCGAACTCCGTCGCCGCCCGTAGCTCCTTCCGGGACAGCCCCCACGCGAAACTGTGGAGTTCCCGCTTGAGCACCAGCAACAGCGACGAGAGGACCGCGACGGTGACGCCCTCGAGGATGTGGCCGTCGGCGACGAGCGCCCCCACGCCGTACGCGACCAGCATCGACACGGAGGTGGTCATCGAGAGCGTCTCCTCCTCCTGCAGGAGGCCCTGGACGGCCAGTAACACGCCCTGGACGATGACGAGGACGCCGCCGACGACGAGGAGCGTCTCCCGACCGACGATGGTGAAGACGGCGGCGAGCAGGCTGATGAGCGCGAAGGTGCGGATGCCCGCCGTCTTCTGTGACCACTCGCGCTCTAGCCCCAGGAACATGCCCAGCGCGCCCGCGAGGAGGATTCTGAGGACCGCCGTGTCGATCGGAAACGACGACAACTGTATCGGAACGCTCACGCTACGGCTACTCGGTCTGCGCCTAAAGTATTCGGGTCGGCGACGGCACACCTTTTTGCGGACCGGGGTGAAATCGGGAGTAATGGCGCAGTACGACGTGGACGTGGACTGGCCACGTGCGTTCTGGATCGGGTTCGGGACGATTCTCGCGGCCACACTCCTGTTCGTCCTCTACACCTTCGTCGGGACGTTCGTCTTCGGTATCTTCCTCTACTACGCGACGCGGCCGCTCTACCGCCGCGTCTACCGCCGGGTGCGCCAGCGGACGCTCGCGGCGATGCTCTCGCTGTTCCTCCTCGCCTTCCCCGTCATCGTCCTGCTGTACTACACCATCGCCATCGCCCTGCAGGAGTTCGAACGGTTCGCGGACACGGCCGACCTCGGCCCCTACGCCTCGTTCGTCGACCCGTACCTCGACGTCTCCGAGCTCGTCCAGAACCCGCAGGCGCTGCTCACCGACGCCGCCGGGCCCGGGACCGTCCTCGACACGCTTGGCCAGTTCGTGAACTACCTCGGGTTCGTCGGGACCGGCCTCGTCCACGTCTTCGTCATGTTCGCCGTCGCGTTCTACCTGCTCCGGGACGGCCCGCGACTGGCCGAGTGGGCCAAGGACTTCCTCGACCACCGGGGCGTCCTGGACCGGTACTTCCACGAGGTCGACCGGAGCTTCCACAAGGTGTTCTACGGCAACATCCTCAACGCCATCGTCACCGGCGCCATCGGCGCTATCTCGTTCAGCCTCGTCGACGTCGTCGCGCCGGCCGGGATGGGAGTGCCGTACCCGGCCCTGACCGGGTTGCTCGCCGGCGCCGCGAGCCTCATCCCCATCATCGGGATGAAGATCGTCTACGTCCCGATGGCCGCCTACCTCGGGGTGCAGACGGCGCTCGGTGGCGGGGAGTGGTGGTTCGTCGCGCTCTTCACCGGCGTCGCGTTCGTCGTCGTCGACACCATCCCCGACCTGCTCGTCCGGCCCTACGTCTCCAGCGGCAGGTCGTTCTCCATCGGTCGGTTCGGTGCGCGCGACACCGACGCGGAGGTCAAGGCGGGCCTGCACACCGGGACGCTGATGTTCGCGTACATCCTCGGCCCGTTTCTCTTCGGGTGGTACGGCATCTTCCTCGCGCCGATGATACTGGTCTTCGTCGTGCATTTCGCCCGGTTCGTCCTGCCGGAGCTCGTCGAAGGCGAACCGATACGGCCGAGGGCGGTCGACCCGACGAACCTCATCGGCGAGGAGGTCGGTGACCCGGAGACGGACGCAGAGACAAGTAGCGAAGAAGAGACCCCGACGCCGACAGAGACGACGTCCCCACCGAGAGGGTCCGACGACCCCGACGTCAGTTAGGGCCGGCCTCAGAGGTCGACGTACTGGTCTTCCCAGTCCCGCCGGGCGTCGATTTCGCGCCGACCGCGACGCGTCAGCGTGTAGAAGTTGGTCCGGCGGTCGCGTTGCCCCTTCTCGACGAGGCCCTTGTCGACCAGCGTATCGAGGTTCGGATACAGCCGGCCGTGGTGGATCTCTTTCTCGTAGTACTCCTCGAGGTCCTCCTTTATCGCCAGGCCGTGTGGCTCTTCTCGGCCCGAGATGACGTAGAGGAGGTCACGCTGGAAGCCTGTCAGGTCGTGCATCGATACGGTCTAGGTATCTCTTATTGTCTAAATCGCTTAAATGTGTCGAATCGGAGGGTTTTACCTCGTACTCTCTCACATGGTCCGAGGTATCTGCCCTATCTGGCGCCTCAGAGACAGAATCTCGGTTCTCGGGTTTCGAGTCAGGATTACATCATACCGTCGAAGGTGATGCCGACGATATTATTTGTCCGCGACGCGTAAACCGACCATGCCAGAAGAGATTCTGTTCGAGACGGAACAGCGAATGAGCCGTGCGGACGTCGCCGACTACCTGCGTTCGCTCGCGGACTCCGTCGCGGCCGGCGGCGACGTGGCACTCAGTGCCGGCGACGAGTCCGTGTCGCTCGACCCGCCGTCCGAGGTGGAGTTCGAGGTCAAGGCCGAGCGCGAGGGCCCCGCCGACGGACCCGGTGAACTGAGCATCGAAGTCGAGCTGGAGTGGCCCGAGGACGCGTCGGGCGGTGACGCGTCTACCGGCGAGTTACACATCGAGTAGGCACGAACGCCGTACCGTCGGCTGTTCGGTGTCGTGCAGCGAAGTAAGTGGAAAGGGGTCGCGAAAAACGCGACCCCTTGCCGCCCTGAATTGGTCCCCGCTGACGCTTCGGCCCTCCAAGCGAAGCGTCACTTGGGTCAATGGGGGTGATGGACTTAAAAGTACCGGCACCGTCTCGTTGGTGTTAGTTACCGAACGTTAGGACAGTGTAATAATCCCACTCAGATGTGTTCCTCCTCCAGCACCCACCCAAGTGCGCGTTTGTAGTGTGTGAACATCATCCGGACGCGTTCGTGGCGCATCTCGTCGCTCTCTAACTGTTCGGTGAGGAACTCGTACTGCTCGCGCACTTCGGATTCCGGTCGCATGGGTGCGCGTACGAACCGCTCGCGGAACAAACTTGAGGCCGGCGGGCCCAGCATTGAGTATGAAGATTCGCGGCGACCGGGAGTGTCGGTCCTGCGGGACCCGCTGGTCGTACTACGACACCGGGAGCATCGCCTGCCCCGACTGCGGGAGCGTCCACAGCGTCGGCGTCGACGAACGGACCGAACACACCGACGCGCCGGTCTCGCTCGACCTGACACCCATCAGAAACCGTATCGACGAGGACCCGCTCGAAGACGTGGCACGGGCCGCCGCCGAGACCTGTCGCGAGTACACCCGCAAGCGAGGGTTCATCGACACCGGCACCCTCAAACCGCTGGACGAGACGTACGTCGCCGCGGTCGAACTCCAGTACGTCGCGAGCGACGTCGCCAAGGAGATGCGCCCGAGCGACGACGTCGAGCTGTACTTCTACGACCTGTTGGGCGGGGCCAACGACGGCGACCGCCCCGGCGCGGACGCGGTGCCCAGCGACCTCCGGTCGGCCTTCGGGCTGGCGATGGCCACCGCCGTCGAGCGCTACCAGTCCGACGTCCGGCAGTATCTGGACGACCACCCGAACGAGCAGGGCCGCCAGCTATCTGGACGCATCCGCGACCACCGAAAGCGCGTGGAGGCGCTGGACGGCGACGTCGACCCGGCGAACGCCAACCGGCTGCTCCACGCCGCCCGTGACCTCGGCCGGTTCGTCGGCGAGGGCGACGAGAGCGCCTACGTCACCGCCGACAACTGGCTGTCGGGGCTCGACGACGACGCGCTCTGAGGCCGGTCAGCGAAAGCGCCGGACCAATTCGTGGTCGAGACAGTTCTCCGGGACCGACCCACGCCACGCGACGCGTTCGATCGACTCCCCGTCCAGCCCCGGGTCGGTCGCCAGCGCCGTGTCCACCGGTGTCGCCCGATACGTCCCGAAGTGGAACTGTGTCGCTCGGTCGCCGTCGGTCAGCGTCACCTCGGTGACGGCGAGCAGTTCCGCAGGCGTCACGCCGACACCGGTCTCCTCGCGCACCTCGCGGACGAGCGCCTCGCTCCGGGCCTCGTCAGATTCGACGCCGCCGCCCGGGAGCTTCCACGTCCCGTCCTCGTAGACGAGGAGGAGGCGGTCCGCGGCGTCCTCTACGAGTGCCCCGACGGCCCACTCCAGTCCGTCGTCGACGCGTCGCCGGAACGACTCGAGGGCCGGCGGCTCGACCGTGCGGGTGACCCGCCGGGTGTAGACGCCGTCGGCCTCGAAGGCGGCGAGCGACGGCATTCAGGGCAGGTCGACGTCGACGTCGTGTTGCAGACCGGCCGCTTTCACCGTGTTGTACAGGAGCATCGCGCGGGTCATCGGGCCGACGCCGCCGGGGACGGGCGTGATGGCACCGGCGACTTCCTTCGCGCTCTCGTAGTCGACGTCGCCGACGAGTTCGTAGCCCTTGTCGGTGTCCGCCTCGACGCGGTTGATGCCCACGTCCACGACCGTCGCGCCCTCGCCGACCATGTCGCCGTCTATCATCTCGGGGACGCCGGCGGCGGCCACGAGGATGTCGGCGTTCCGTGTCTTCTCGGCGAGGTCCCGGGTCCGGGAGTGACACACCGTCGTCGTCGCGTTGCCGCCCGGCGCCTTCTGGATGAGGAGGTTCGCCATCGGCTTGCCGACGATGTCCGACCGGCCGACCACGACGGCGTCCTTGCCCTCGGTGTCGACGCCAGCCGACTCGATGAGCTTCTGGACGCCGTGGGGCGTACAGGGCTTGTAGCGCGCGTCGCCGGCGACCAGCCGCCCGACGTTCTCGGGGTGGAAGCCGTCGACGTCCTTCACCGGGTCGATGGCCCGCAGGACCTCGCGGTCGGAGACGTGGTCCGGCACCGGCATCTGGACGAGGATGCCGTTGACGTTCTCGTCGGCGTTCAGGTCGTCGATGGTGTCGTACAGTTCGCTCGCGTCGGCGTCGGGGTCGATGTCGATGTCGATGGCCTCGATGCCCACCTCGGCGCAGTCGTCCTGCTTCATCGAGACGTACGTCTCGCTGGCGGGGTCGTCGCTCATCAGGACCGTCGCCAGCGATGGCTGGACGCCTTCGGCTTCGAGTTGGTCGATGGCCGTCGCGAGGTCCGAGCGGACCTCCTCGGCGACGGCGTTGCCGTCGATAATCTCTGTCATCACGTGGAGAGGGACACGGAGGGGCCAAAAACGTCACTACACGGATCGCGGCGAGGCGCAGTTTGCCATCGCGGCCTCGTCCAGCGCGAACGCGAGAGTGAACGAGAGAACGAACGTTCCGCTCGCTCAGTCGTAGAGGGTGTACTCGTCGGTGAGTTCGTCCACGCGCTGGCTGACCTCGGCGACGACGTCGTCGTCGTGGGGGGCGTCGACGACCTCGTAGATGAGGTCGGCGACCTCGCGACAGGCTTCCTCGTCGAAGCCACGCGTCGTCAGTGCCGGCGTGCCCGCGCGGATGCCCGAGGGGTTGAACGCGGAGCGGGTCTCGCCGGGGACGGTGTTGGCGTTCAGGACGATGCCGGCCTCCTCGAGGCTCTCCTCGACCTCCTTGCCGGTGGTGTCCGGGTGGGACGGTCGGAGGTCCACGAGGACGAGGTGGTTGTCCGTGCCGTCCGAGACGAGGTCCAGCCCGTGCTCCTGGAGGCGGTCACCCAGGGCCTTCGCGTTGGCGACGGTCTGTTCGGCGTACTCCTCGAACCCGGCGTCGAGCGCCTCGCCGAAGCCGACGGCCTTGCCGGCGACGTTGTGCATCAGGGGGCCGCCCTGCGACCCGGGGAAGACGGCCGCGTCGATGTCGCTGGCGTACTCCTCGTCGCACATGATGATGCCGCCGCGGCCTGCGCGGATGGTCTTGTGCGTCGACCCGGTGACGAAGTCGGCGACGCCGACCGGCGACTCGTGGACGCCGGCGGCGACGAGACCGGTGATGTGGGCGATGTCGGCGAGGTGGTAGGCGTCGACGGCGTCGGCCGTCTCCTGAATCCGCTCGAAGTCGACCTCGCGCGGGTACGCCGAGTAGCCCGAGACGATGATGTCAGGCTCGTACTCCTCTGCGTGTTCGTGGAGGCCCTCGTAGTCGATGTAGCCGGTCTCCTCGTCGACCTCGTACTGCTCGACCTCGTAGACCTGGCCCGCGAAGTTCGCCGGGTGGCCGTGCGAGAGGTGGCCGCCGTGGGTCAGGTCCAGCGACAGGATCTTGTCGCCGGGTTCGAGGACGCCGAGGTAGACGCCCATGTTCGCCTGCGAGCCGGAGTGGGGCTGGACGTTGACGTGATCGGCGCCCCACAGTTCCTTCGCCCGTTCGATGGCGAGTTCTTCGACGTCGTCGGCGTACTCACAGCCGCCGTAGTAGCGCTCGCCGGGGTAGCCCTCGGCGTACTTGTTCGTGAGTTCGGAGCTCTGGGCCTCCATGACGGCCTCGGAGACGTGGTTCTCGCTCGCGATCATCGCCAGCGTGTCGTTCTGGCGGGCACGCTCGCCCTCGAGGGCGTCTGCGACGGCCGGGTCCGTCTCGCGGACGGTATCGTAGGTCATGTGCCACCCTCGGGACCCGCCCGTCAATAATCTACCCTTTGCCCGAGACCATGTGACAGGTTGGCAAGGAGTTGACGCGGGAGCCACTTCCGGGCACGGCCGACCGGCGTCGGCCGCTGATTGGACGCCGGTTTTCAGTATGTATATAATCCAGAAGGACACAACGACCGCCACATGGTCACCTGGGGGGTGGCGGATGCCGGCTCTGGTGGGACCGAGCCCGCATCTGTCGGCGACGAGGAGACAGTGTCTTCGACGGCACTGGTCGAACAGCTGGCGAACCGGCGGGAGGGACCTGACGACGCGATACCGCGCCCGACGGCGGAGTGTCGTCGCGGCGAGGCGACACGGCTCCACGTGCCGTGTACCGACGTCACCGTGACGGCACTGGACTGCGACGCCCGGTACACGCTCGCGAGCGCCTCGGAGCTCCCGTCGGGGTCGTTCCTCCTGAGCGGGACGGCCGAGACGACTCCGTCCGACGCGGCCGACGACCCGCTGGCGAGCGACGCCGTCCGTCTGTACGTCCGGTTCGACGGCCCGGCGTCGCTGCGGCCGACCGGCGACGGGACCGGCCTCTCGCTGTGGGAGTCGAAGACCGTCACCGTCGGCTACAGGGAGACGACCACAGGACTGCCTCGCGTACAGGTCCCGGCCACAGTCGAGGGGCTCGCGACCGGCGTGTCCTGTCTGAGCGCCGCCCACCGCACCAGCAGCCCCTCACGGTCCCACCCCGACCAGCGGGACCACCCACCGCTGTTGACGACGGGCGAGACGGCCTCGGTCCCCGACGCCGTCGAGGACCGCCGGCCGGCGACTGGCGTCGAACTGCGTCTGCCGGAGCGCGCCGAGGCGGTGTTCGTCGCGGCGCCGCTGGCGTACTACCTCGGAGCGGAGGTGGCTGTCGAGGAGCGGGACCGGCCCGTGCTGAGTGCCGCCGGGACCGACGTCAGACACGAGTTCGGTCCGCTCCCGGCGTTACAGGACGAGGTCGCCTCCGTCCTCCGACGGGTCTTCTACCTCGACTGTCTCGTCCGTCGGGTGCGTCCCGAATCCGCTCCGGAGGTGCTGGCGGCGTGTTCGCTGGACCCGGAAGCGGTGCGCGCGCTGTCGCCGGCGGGCAGACTGGAACGGTACCTCTCGGTGCCGACGGAGACGGTCCGAGCGGCCGCGCCGGAGTGGCACCTCTCGACGCACGTCCGACCCTCGCTCGGTCGGGCGCGGTGTCTGCCGTTCCTGCTCGACAAGCTGAGCCTCGTCTACCTCTCCGAGGGGTCGGAACTGGACCGGCGTGACCTCCTCGACCGGACGCTCTCGGACGCCTATCCGACGCGGGGGAGCACACAGCGGTCGTCCGTGCTCGACCCGCGTGGGGAGCGCGGTCGTGTGCAGGGGTGGCTCGCGCCGGGGACGCCCATCGACGCCTTCAAGACGACGACGGCGGCCTACGAGAACCGGTATCGGTTCCGGCACCGGGAGAACGACCGGATGCGGGTGTCGGTCGTGTTGAACGACGCCGAGATGAGCGACGAGCAGGGGACGGTCACGGACATCTACCGCGCGGCCGACCTCCCGATGGACGTCACGGTCAGCGAGGCGCTGACGACGGCCGAACTGGCCGCGGTGTTCGAGGCCGAGCACGACTTCGTCCACTTCGTCGGCCACTGCGACGACGCCGGCCTCCGGTGTCCCGACGGCAATCTCTCGGCCGCCGAGGTGTCGCGCTCGCGGACCCGGACGTTCTTCCTCAACGCCTGTGGCTCCTACGAGGAGGGGTTACACCTCGTCGACTGCGGCGCGGTGGCCGGAGCGGTGACGTTGAACGACGTGCTGGACCGACACGCGGCGCTGGTCGGGACGGCGTTCGCTCGCCTGTTGAGCAACGGGTTCAGCATCCAGCGGGCCCTCCAGCTGGCCCGGCGTCGCATCGTGATGGGCCACGACTACGCGGTGGTCGGCGACGGCACGTACTCGCTGTTGCCGGGTCCGACCGACCCGGTCGTCGTCCGGGTGCGCGAGTCATCCGCGGGGTACGAGGTCGTCTGTGAGGTGGTGACGCCGGACGCCGGCGACGGCTATACGCTCCCGTTCGACGGCGAGGTCGCGCTCAACGGCCGGCGGACGGAGACGACGGTACCCGAGGCGACGCTCGTCGAGACGCTGGAGTCGGTCTCGGTGCCCGTCATCTTCGACGGCGGGTTCCACTGGTCACGTGACCTCGCGGCCCGCCTTCGCGCCTCGGCGTAGCGCCCCCGTGATTATCAGGACGGGCCACTAGTGGGCCGATAGGCGCCGAGATATCGGCGTCGGACCGCTATCTAGTTTCGTTTTTGATAGCTAGGCCGGAACATATATTTAAGCCGTTTGGGAGGTGCCTGTGGCGTCCTCGTTGGAGAATTCAACTAGAGCTGGCCGATGAAATTAAATGTTACAATACACAATACACCCATTGGGACAATGAGTGCAACCCTACTGGACGACGACGTCGGAGCGATGTTGTCGTCGGTGTTCGAAGACGCCGACGGGCCGGTGTTCGTCGTGAACCCGGACCGAGACACCATCTCGGCGCTCGTGACGACGTTGGACGAACAGACAGCCCCGCCGGAGGTGCGACTCCTCGCGGACGAGCGGGCCCTGAAAGACGTCATGGACGACTTCCTGGTGGCGAGCACGGCCGCGGACCTCGTCGACCGCGGCGACCTGACGATGCGGCTGTTGTCGGACGTACCGACCCACTCGGTCGCCGTCACCGCAGACACCGTGTACGCGCTCGTGACCATCGGCGACGCCGTCGGCGGCCTGGGGACCGACGACGGCGAGTTCGTCGACGGGGCGTACGACTACTACGACACCACGTGGGAGGAGGCCGAAGCGTACTCCCTCCGGACACCACCCATCTCCACCGTCCGTAGCACGCTGGAGAGCGAGATCGGCGAGGCGACGGCGAACGACTTCGACAGCGTCCTCGGGTCGCTGGCGACGGCCCGCGGCGACGGCGACGGGCTCGACGAGGTGACCATCAGCCTGCTCGTGGCAGCCAAGAACGGGGAACTGCTGTACGACATCAGCAAGTGGGGTGAGGACGTCGGCCTCGCGAGCAAGGCGACGTTCTCCCGGACGAAGACCAAGCTCGAGGACATGGGCCTCATCGACACCGAGAAGGTCCCCATCGACGTCGGGCGGCCGCGCCTCCGCCTGATGCTCGGCGACGAGCGTCTCGAAGACGCCGACGCCGACGAACTGGCGACGGTCGCACAGAGCCTGCTGGCCGCATAGGTTTTTCGGCCCCCTCTGTGTTCCCCCGGGCATGAGTACTGTCGAAGTCGTCGGGAGCGGGCCGGCCGTCGAATCGCTGGTCGCGGCACTGTCGGAGACGCCGGCCGACGTGACTCGGTCGACGGACCCGCTCACCGACGGCACCGACCTCAGCGTCGTCGTCGGACCGGTCACCACCGACCTGTTCGACACCGCGAACGAGCGAGCGAGAGCGGCGGGGACGCCGTGGGTCGCCGTCGAACTCGGCGGCGTCGGCGGTGTCCCGGTGGTCGACGCCGCCATCACAGGGTTCGGCCCGCAGAGCGGGTGTTACGACTGTCTCCGGGAGCGCGTACGGTCGAACGTCGACCAGCAGTCCGAGCCGGCGGAGGCCCCGTCGGCCAGTACCCAGCGGTTCGCCGGAGCGGTCGCCGGCCGGCGTGTGGAGCGGGCGCTGGCCGGCGAGGGGGCCGTCGTCGGGACCGTCCTCGAACTCCCCCACACCGAGCGACAGTTCCTCCCCGTCCCGGGGTGTGCGTGCCGGGACGACGACCGATGGACGCTCGCCCACGCCGGCCGGCGCGACCACGAACGGGAGGCCCTCTCGCGCGCCGAGGCCGGCCTCGACGACCGCGTCGGCGTCGTCCGGAACGTGGGCGAGGCCGAATCGTTCCCGGCCCCGTACTACCTCGCGGAGCTCGCGGACACCGCCCGGTTCAGCGACGTGACGGCCCCACAGCAGGCCGCCGGCGTCGCGACGGACTGGGATTCGGCGTTCATGAAGGCGCTGGGCGAGAGCTACGAACGGTACGCCGCCGGCGTCTACCGGGCGGCGGAGATGGTCTCGGGGACCGGCGAGACGGTGACTGAGGGTCTCGACCCGGCGGGGTTCGTCGCTCCGGACGGCGGCGCGTGGGGTGGCGGTGAGGCCGTACCGTGGGTGCCTGCCGAGAACCTCGAGACGGGCGCCCAGCGCCTCGCGCCGGCGGAGGTGGTCGTCTACCCGCCGCCGTCCCGCAGCGTCCGCCCGGCGACGACGACGGGGCTCGGACTCGGGAGTTTGGAGACCGACGCGCTCCTCTCGGGCCTCTACGAGGTGGTCGAACGCGACGCGGCGATGCTCTCGTGGTACTCCACCTACGACCCACTGGCGGTCGTCGTCGACGACGACGGCGGGCCGTTCGACACCCTGCGACGACGGGCCCGTTCGGAGGACCTCGACGTGACCGCGCTGTTGCTGACGCAGGACGTCGACGTCCCCGTGGTCGCCGTCGCCCTCGAGCGCGAGGCGTGGCCGAAGTTCGCGCTGGGCACGTCGGCGCGGCTCGACCCGGCCGACGCGGCGGCCGGGGCACTCGAGGAGGCGCTCCAGAACTGGATGGAGCTGCGGGGGATGGGGCGCGACGAGGCGGCCGACGCCGACGGCGCCATCGGGCGGTACGCGGACCGTCCCGAAGCGGCCGAGCCGCTGACCGAGACGGCGACAGCCGTGCCCCTCTCGAGCGTCGGCCCGGACTCTGTCCCGACCGGCGACGCCGAGCTCGAGGAACTGGTCGACCGCGTGGTGGAGGCGGGACTGACCCCGTACGCGAGCCGCCTCACGACGCCGGACCTCGAACTGATGGGGTTCGAGGCAGTCCGGGCGTTCTGCCCGACCGCCCAACCGCTGTTCTTCGACGAGAGCTACTTCGGCGACCGGGCGGAGACGGTGCCGACGGACCTCGGCTTCGAGCCGCGACTCGACCGGGACCACCACCCGTTCCCCTGACCCCGGCCACCGGGTCGTTTAATACGGACAACCCCGTCAGTTCTCGACGTGTGCCAGTCGGTAGCACTGGACACGAAAACAATGGTGACCGAGTTCGACCTCCCGTGTAGCGAGTGCGGACACGACCTCGTGCGCGACGAGACGACGGCGACCGACGGGTCGCCGGTCGTGGTCGCGGAGTGCCCGAACTGCGGGGTCCGGCACTACCCCGAGACGGCGCTGCGAGAGTTCTGAGTCAGATGGCGAACGTGGCCCGCAGCATGTCCCGCGTCCCCGGTCCGAGACCGACCGCGGTGACGGCGACCAGCAGCAGCAACGCGTAGCGCGGGCTCTCCTCCAGGAACTCCTCGTTGAACAGCCAGACGACGAGCGACGCGACCACGAGTTTCACGACGAGGAACGGCCACGACGTGCCGATGGCGGCGGTCAGCCCGGCGGGCTGGAGCGCCTCGGTCGTCGCGATGATGAACGCGTTGGCCGGGTGTTTCGGGTAGTAGGTCAGCGGCACGTTCAGCACGTCCAGCCAGTCGGCCAACACGACGTTCGCGACGCCGTCGATGGCGTGGCCCCAGATGACGACCAGCCCGATGTAGCCGGTGCCGTCGTTGACCGCCGGCGCGTACGCCTCGAAGGCGCGGTACAGGCCGTACGACAGTACCGTCGCCAGGCCGACGGTCGTGAGCAGGACCGACGGGTACAGCGTCGAGTACTCCGTGGTGGTCGCGACGGCAGTCAGGTAGAGCAGCGTCACGACGACGAGGACGCCCCCGACCGCCGCTGTCGACCGGTAGTAGCTATCGACGTAGCCCTCCCGGTCGAGTCTGAGACAGACGACCAGCGTCACGAGGGTCATCACGAACAGCGTCCCGTAGATGACCGGGCTGATGATGAGCGAACTCAGCGGGTACTCGACGATGGGGGCGAACCCGGCTTCGAGCGCCCGGTCGGTGGCGTCCTCGACGGTCCGCAGCGCGCCACCCAGCAGCATGAACGGGACGAACGCGAAGTACAGTTTCGGGTCCTCGGCGATCTCCAGTCGGTCCAGCAGGAGATAGACGCCGACGAGCATGTACACCAGGATAAGCATGTAGCCGACCTCGGAGACGATGGTGTAGCCGGGTTCGGCGACGATCTGGCCCTGCTGTACCGCCGCGGCACAGCCCTCGTACAGCGGTTCCGGGCCGCCGTCGGTCATCACCGCACAGCTGGCGGCCTTCGCGTCCGCGTACACCGGGCCCCAGAAGTAGTGCCAGAGGAACCGGTCCCAGACCGCCCGCGGGAACGCGAGGACCGCGCCGAAGCCGACCGCGATGATGGCGACGAACGAGGCGACCCAGAGGCGCCCGGCCCCGTACTCGTCGACGACCTGCTCGAACGTGTTCATGGGCGAGTGGGCGGCGTGCGTCGGTTTCAGGCTTCCGGTCGCGTGCGTGGAGCCTGCGACACCGATACGGCGGGCCGACGAGATTGCTCAGGCGAGGGTCTCGGACGCCGCCGCGACCAGTTCACCGTGTGCCTCGCCGTTCGAGGCGACGAGGCTGTCGCTGTCGTGTCGCCACCGGTCGCCCTCGGCGTCGGTCACCGTCCCGCCGGCCTGTCGGACCATGTGGACCCCGGCCAGCGTGTCCCACGGGTGGTTCGGATTCGTACAGACGGCCCCGTCCAGCGCCCCGTCGGCGACGTACGCCAGCGTCGCCTGGAAGCTCCCGATGCGACGCATGTCACCGAACCGCTCGACGACGGCGCCACACAGGTCGGCGAACTCGGTGCGGTCGTCGCGGTTCCACCAGCCGACCGGTGCGACGGCGAACGTCTCCGGGTCGTCCCGGTCGCTCACGGCGAGGGTCGCGCCGTCCCGGGTCGCGCTCTCCGGGCCGGCGGCGAACAGGTCGCCCTCGGCGGGCATGTACGTCGCCGACCCGACCGGCTCGCCGTCCTCGACGGCGGTGACGCTCGTCGCCCACGTCCGGTTCCCGCGGACAAAGTTGGCGGTCCCGTCTATCGGGTCCACTATCCACGCCGGCCCGGTGGCCGGGACGCCGTCGAGGACATCCGGGTCGGTCTCGCCCGTCTCTGGCCCGCTCAGCGTGACGACGTCCTCCTCGAGTACGAACGAGTCGTTCGGGAACTCCTCGCGGACCGTCGCGACGACCTGACTCTGTGCGTCGCGGTCGGCCTCGGTGACGAGGTCGTTCTTGTCGCCCTTCGTCTCGACGGCGAGGTCGCCGCGGAACGCCTGCCGTGCGACGACGCCCCCGGCACGGGCGGCGCGTTCTGCGAGCGCCGCACGGTGGTGTGCATCTGGCATACCCGGGGCTGGCAGTGCTGGGAACTTACCACCTCGGGTTCTGGAAAAGGAAGGTTACTCGTCGCTGGCTTCGTCGACGGCGTCCAGGATGGAGTGGGCGATGTCCCGTGCCTCCTCGGGCGTGTACAGTACCTGGTTCCCGAGCGACTGCTCGATGCGGACGTAGTCGTCGTCCGCACCGATGGAGAAGAACGCCGTGTTCTCCAGCGGTGGCACTCGGATACCTGAACCGTCGGACTGGTCGGTAGCCATGCCAGACATTAACTCACGTTTCCGTATAAAGGTACCCATATATGAGAAATCGGCTGATTTTCCGACCGTCGACCGAGACGAATAGACGGATTATCTCCCGTATAGACGGCCTAATGCCACGTCTTGGGTACCGGTCACGGCGCGGGGAGTGGTCGGGCCCCGACCGGTGGAGCCGTCGCGGCGTGGCCGCCGTCCAGCGCCGCCGCTGGCAGGTGCGGTTCCGAGAGTTTGCGAGGGAAGACCGCTCCGTGCGAGTCTTCCGGCACTGTGTGCGAGGGACCGTATCGGCCCAACAGTGCGAGGGAAGGGATTTGAACCCTTGGACCCCTACGGGAGCGGATCTTGAGTCCGCCGCCGTTTCCTGGCTTGGCTACCCTCGCACGCGCTGCTCGCAAGGGTGCTGACGGCGGTGTGGTATAAATGTCGTACGGAACGCCCTCGCCGGGCAAACGCCTAACAGCGTGGGGCGAGAGGGGCCAAACATGGCGCTCCTCGCGACCCCGCTCCAGATGGGTGGGGCGCTCCCGGTCGTCGGTGTGCTTCTGACGTTGCTTCTCGTCGCTATCGTCGTCTACACGGTCCGGGACACCGGCGGGTACCACGACCCCGCGGCGGCGACCGACGCCGTCGTCTGCCCGCGGTGCCACCACTCGACGGCGGCCTCGGACAGCGTCTGTCCGGAGTGTGGGAAGGACCTCTGAGGACCGGTGGATTGACCCATGCAGGTCACGTACGACGCGTATGGACGAACACACGCGGGACCCGAGCGTCGCTCCGCCCGACGGCGACCCGGCCGGGTGGCGGGCCGACGGGCAGTGGGAGCACGCGACGCTCCGGCGGGCCGTCGTCCACGGCGTCCGTCTGTACAACGCCGCCGAGTTCCACGAGTCACACGACTGCTTCGAGAATAATTGGCCCAGTGTAAACAATGCTACCGGGCAAACACTCTCTCCGAACGCATGAACGACCACACGCGCGACTCTACTGTAGAACCACCTGAAGCGGGGAATCCTACCGGCTGGCATAGTGGCCGGCGCGAATGGGAACACGCGACACTACGCAAAGCGGTGGTTCATGGCGTCCGACTCTACAATTCTGGCGAGTTCCACGAATCGCACGATTGTTTTGAAGCAGAGTGGTACAACTACGGCAGTGGAACGACGGAAAGTGCGTTCCTTCACGGAATGGTGCAGGTGGCTGCCGGCGCGTACAAGCACTTCGACTTTGAGAACGATGATGGAATGCGGAGCCTCTTCAGAACGGCATTGCAATACCTTCGTGGAACCCCGAACGACTATTACGGGGTTGACGTGCTTGATGTGAGGACAACAGTCACCAACGCACTAAACGACCCGTCCGTTCTGCACGACTGGAAGATTTGTCTTGATGAACAATTCCCAGAAGCGACGGAAATTGATTTTGAATACGCTGAAGCTCTGGAGTAAGGGCTAGCCGCGCACGATCTCACCATCGGCCCACTCGATGTGCACTCCGTCGCCGTCGTGGTCATATGCCCGGCCGGGAACGTTCTCGACGTCGCCGCTCCTTCGTCGCTCTGTTAGCTCCGTTGCGTCGTCGTATTCGCTGCCACAGACCGGACACTGGCCTTTCTCTCGTCGTGTTACGTCTTGGGTTCCTTTCGGTACCATGTACTTACCAAAACAAGCCGGAGTGATAACATTTCATTTTTCTAATTATTCTATGCGTGCAAAGCGTGCTTTGGACGCAAAGCGCGAGGGTCTACAGAACCCGCCAACCGTCCTCTGTTTCCTCAATTAGCCGGCGTTTCGTCGTTATTGACTGTAGCGCGGCTTCAGCATCGTCCGGCGAGAGATCGTTTAGCTTCCCGGCGACGTTCGCCGTCGTCACGGTGTCCCCGCTCTCGCAATTGCGTAGGTACTCTTCGACCTGTGCCGTGGTTCCTTCCAGTTCGCCGCCGTCTGTAGCAGCTTCGGCTAACTGGCCCTGTCCATCGTCGGGTGTAGCGCCTTCTGTGTGTCCAACACCTGCCTGAATCGTTTGAATCTCCGTCAGACCATCAACGGGCTGTAGCTGGCGGGTTCCGTCGTGTTCGCCAACTTCGGCGTCCTCAATCACCACCGTCTGGCCTTCCAACTCTTCGACATGGGCCGCCAGAGTCTCGTCCCATGTCAGAAGGTCCATTGCACCGGACGAGTCTTTCAGAATGGCTTTCGTCGTGTTCTCGCCGTAGGTTTCGACTTTCACCACTTCTGCTGTCACTGTGACGTAGCCAGTCAGACTCTTAGCAGCGTCCGTGAGGCGGCTGGCATTGTAGGCCACACTGTCGCTACTATCACCGTCTGTGCTGGCCTGTGGGGTGCTCTCGTCAGAGTCAAAGTACCGTTCTCTGAGACGCCCCGGCATTAGCTGCTTTGCACTCTCAGCAAAGCCCACGTACTTCCAGCCGTTGTCTCGGCTATCGCCCGGCGTCAGTGTCCGGCTTCGGGTAGATTCCAGATCGATAGATGCGATACCTCCCACCTGTTCTTTGAACACGTCCTGACCGGCCGGACGGGCGTTCTCGACGTCGCAGAACTGCTGGTAGACAGCGTAAGCGTCGTCTTTCAATACGACGTCGTCACCAGTAGCGGGTTCCAGATGCGTCAAAGCGAACCGCTTGATGGGGTCGCTAGCCGACTCGTACATCTCGCGGCGTTCGTGAGGAGCCTCTGGCATACTGTACTGTCCGTTGCGGTCAATCACTTCCTGTGCGTGTTTGACCGCCAGTAGCAGCAGGCCGCGCATTGCCGCGTCGTTGTCCAGCAGGTCCTCCGCGACACCCGGCACTTTCTGCTTCTCGTGTGGGTTGTCCGGGTCTGGATCGTCAACGAACCGATTTGGCATCTCAATCGGGTAAAGACGGTCACTCACTGCGTCTGTCTGTTCGCGGATTCGGGGCGGTTCGTTCGCGCTAAAGAACATTGCCGCTTCGTTCTCGAACTCGTACTGTTTCTCGTACTTTTCGTTCGCGCGAACAGTGCCATCGCCAGTGAGGGACTTGATGATACTCGTGTCCCGGATTTCGGACACGCTAATGTCGTCACCGACGTTCACGAACGCGCCCGGCAGGCCGCCTGTGGCGAAATTGTCGTCACCTGTAAGGTCCTGTAGTTCGACGCTGGCGGCGTTTTCTTCGCTCACGAACCCGCGTAGTAACTTCCCGACTCGGGTTTTACCGTTGCTACCCGGTCCGTACATGATGATGAACGCACGGTACGGGTGGCCTGGCATGAGGCCGTGTGCTAAGTGGTCGAGGATTGTGTCGCGGTCCTCATCCCGTTTGGTGACGTCGTCTAAGAACGACTTGATAGGTTCTGGGTCGGCGTTCGCTGGGTCATAGTCCCACGAGAGGCCCCGCGTGAATTTGTACTCGGGACTGTGGTCCATCAGGTCGCCAGTCTCTAAGTCAACGACACCGTTACCGACACAGAGTAGGGCGCTGTCTAGGGTTCGGGCGTTTAGCTCTCTCCGGCGTGTCTGATTCCGCGCGTGCAATCGCCCGATAATCTCTGCTGCCTCTCGCTGGCTGTAGTGCGGGCCTAGCTCACGCTCAAGCACTCTGTGGGCCGTCTGCTCGCCCCAGCGGTTGAAGTAGCCCTTTGAAGCGTCGTAGACCCAGAGTGTGTCTGAGTCCATCACGTACATCCAGTCTGTTTCCTTTTCGAGCGCGTTCGCCGCTGCTGATCGCCCCTCTTTGCTTGTCTGTGCGTCGTAAGTCTCGCAGACATACGACCACCAACCAGCAGTATCGTCGCTACCGGTGCCACTGTCGGTGTCGTCGTTGTCCGTAGGTGGCTCTGGGGGTTGTGGCTTCGACGGCGCTGGCGGTTCCCAGCCGCCCTGTTTGGCGAGATGGACGAGCGTCCCGACCGTCACATGACCGTCTGGACTGTCATTGTCCCAAATGTCGTCAATATGCGGTTGGCCGTTTTTCTCGTCCCATTTCGGGTTGCTCTTCGACCACTGCTCAAAGAGCCGTTTGCCTGTGCTGCCGCTGTCCCAGTCGTAGACAGCCATACCCAACCGTAGCCAGTCGGAGTAGGACAAATGCGAGTCAACGTGGCCTAGAGCCTCTTTGACGTCGCCTTTGTCTAACTCGGTGTCTGTATCTGTAGCACCGTTGCCAGTGTCCTGTAGCGGCGACTCGCCGTGGATAGCTTTGTACGCCCGGTAGAGGAACTGCGCGCCGTTCTCAGGTGTGACAGCACTGCCGGCGTCATGGAGGGTGTCCCCAGTAAACGTGCAGAACTTGTTGGTGAGGACGTCGACGCCCTGGTGCTCAGTGTCCGGTACTTCGGAATCTCGCCACCAGTCCGGCGGCTCACCTTCGACTGGGATATGTAGGCCGTTGCCGGACGGGGACCACTCCATGTACGCGCCCGCGTCTTTGAATAGCTTTAGGGCCGGCACCCATCCACGACGGTCGCCGCTACCGGTAAACGGCCCGTCAATGTCGATTACGTACTCTTCGTCGTCGGGTTGGAAGACATAGCCGATCCCCCAACTCTCGCGGTCCTGCATGGCCGCGTGTGCGTCCTCGAATGTGTGCCAGTCGTCGGGGTCGTTCCAGCTTATCCCGAAGTCGCCCTTCCAGTGAGGCCGGCGCGGCGTGTCGGCAGAGCAGTCCCACATGAGCCACCGGTCGCGGTTTTTGAATCGCTCCGGGATGCTCTCGGCGTCGACCGTCACCATGCTTTGCACCTCCGGTTGTCCGACGTGTCCATTCGTGTCCACCCCCCGGGGTGGACAAAGTGCACGCCAGAGAGAGGCTGAGAGTGGAGTTTGCCGACGTTTGACTGTTCTGTCCACCCTGTCCACCCCGCAGACGCTACTATTGTGCGTAGCGCATGCGCACACACACGCACACGCCCCGCGATGCATGCGTCTAGGGGGTGGACAGGGTGGACAGAGTTACAGACGGCCAGTAGACATGCCTCACACGCCCACGAGCGGCACCCTGCCTGTCCACCCCGGGGGGTGGACACGAATGGACAGAGTGGACACGCGCCAGTCATTCGCCCGCACTCTTCACACTCGACAGATGTGTTGACTGTGTTGGGGCCTGAGCCGTCCATCATCGGTGACTCACCCCATCCGTAGCGTGCATGACGACGGCGACAGTCCGCCAGTCGGTAGACGGGCTACGCTCCCAGAGAGTGCGCGGGATCACAGCCGCTCACCCCAGTCAATGGTCAGCAGGGCGCTCGCAATGTCAGCACAGGGCAAGTCGCTCTCTGCTAGGTCTTCAAGCGATTCTGCTTTCCGCCCGACCCTCTCGTGCATCGACTGGTTACAGTCGTCACAAGCGAAGACGCTACCAGACTGGCGGAACACGTCGCTGCTGTCGCAGTTCGGACAGCTCCAATCGGCACGCTCGCGGGTCATTCGGACCACCTCTCAAGATCGACCTGCTCGCTGTCGGTTTGCCAGCGGTCGTAGAGCTTGCCCAGTTCCTCGACTGGCGTTCGCGGGTCGCACTCCCACAGGAACCGACCCACGCCGTGGGTCGGCACCCCGTGATTCGGTGGGTTATTTGTCTCTTCGTCGGTATCGTCGTTCTGGGCGTCCTCGCGGACGTCCCGCTCAGGGCACGTCGGGCGGTCTTTGGAAGGGTTGGCCGACGTGTCCTGCGAAGCGTGTTTCGTGCTCATGGGTATGCTCAGCAGAGCACAGACACCGGCCTGGCCCCCGGGTATAAAGACGCCACAGAACCAACAATCGGGTGGAGCATGGTTCTGTGGCCCGTTGCCAGCGGGCCAGTGCCGTTCGCGCCTACAAGCGGCGCGTGTATCTCGTCCGAGTCTGCCTTGCCAGACGCTATGGTAGGGTATATAAAATAGATACCGAGGGACAGGAAGTTACCGGGAGGCAGTAACTATTTATGATAACCGCCCGATAGAGTAAGTATGGGACGCGCGCCGAAACTTACCGACGAGAAGATCATCGAGGTCATGGATGATGGTACACATCCAGTGTGGACAGCAACGGAGGTCGCTGATGTGACCGACGTCACACGAAAGACGGCCAAGAGGCAACTAGACGAGATGGCCGACGAAAACAAGATTGAGAAGATGAAAGTCGGGAACGCTAACGGCTACTACGTCGTCGGCGTTGTCACGGAACCCTCCAGCGACTCCCAAGAAACTCACGCACAGCGCGTGAAACGGTATTTTGAAGATCGCTATATGGGCCTAGACAGGGACCCATCGACGGCGATACACCCGAACGACGGCCGGGCTGAAGCAGGTGACAAAGTGCAACTGGAAGTACGCGGGCGGGCTGACCAACCGAATGAATACGGCGTCATGCGCGTGCGCCACTACGAGAACCGGGTCGAAGATGTTGAGCATATGGCTTCGGGGGCCGACGAGGTGCAAGCGCTCGTGTCGGGCGAACTCTATGCAAAACCCACTGTGCCGATTATGCATACCGACTTTGCGGACGGCTACGACTTTGAGCGAAAACTGGGCGTTGAAGAGGTTGACATAGGCGACGACAAGGCGTTGTTGGCTGTTGGTGGTAAGCGTCATCTGCTTAAGCCGTGCGACGATGCGGTTTTCCTTACCGACGTTGAGGTCGACTGCATCAGTCCAGTTGGCGAGGGACCAGATATGGCAGACGCTTATACGTCGGAAGTGCCGGCGTTTCCCGTTGACGAGACTCCGCAAGAACTGCTGGAGAAAATGGACCCCGACGACGTAGCAAAGTTCTGAATCTCTATTTCTGCCTGGCCTTGTGGGTTTTTGGGATAATCGTCCCATTATTTGTGTATGGAACGGATTGAGGCAATGGTCCCTCCGCCGCTCGAAGAGGGTATTGAAAACCACCAAGAGGCAAACGGTTTTGAGAATAAGTCGCAAGCCATCCGGGACCTGCTCCGCCGTGGCATGAGCAGTGGTGAGACTGCATGAGTGACTACACCACTATAGCGGTTAGAGAGTCCGACAAGGCGGTTTTTGAGCAGACTTTAGACGCCGTCGCAGAAGAGATCGGCGGGGAACCGACCCGGAGTGACGCTCTCCGAGAGCTAAGTGAGGCGTACATAGGCGGGGACGCTTGTGGCCAGTGGAGGGACGATGCCTGAGTGTGACGGTTGCGGCGCGCACGTCACGTCCGACTGGGCACGTGTGTACGGCGTCAACGGCGTAATCCCGGCGTGCTACCGCTGCACGTCTGGCAGAGGCGTGAGCGACGAGATCAGGGAGTACAAACGATGAGTGAGCGAAGCGGCGCGAAGACGGCTACCCGCGCGCGGGGTGCTACGATAGCATGGTAGAGCAACACGATATACCTGAGTGGTTCATCCCGGACGGTGAACAAATCCTCGCGAACGAACACGAGAAAGAGCAGATCGAGGAACACGGCGAAGTGACGGACCCACTCTGCCCCCACTGCGGCAACTCCTACGAAAAGGAGAGCGAGGGCTACTATATCCACGCATACAGGCCTGTCGAAGGCGAATGGGGTGACTGGCAACCGAAAGAGAACGGGCGCGGGATGAAGCGAGGTACCAGAGTGACGCCGTCCATCTGGTGCAACCCCTCTGGAGAGAAAGGACGTGATCTTGAATGAGCATAGACCCATTTGACGACGAGAGCGACAGTAACGAACCGAGTCAGAAAGTCCGGGACCAGGAGGGGACGGTTGACGAGAAGGTCAAATCCCGGATTCTGAAGGCCCGACAGCGGGTCGACGACGCCGAAGCGTCCCTGTACGTGGATGCACCCACCTCCGAGCGAGGTATCTCCCAGAAAGAGCAGTATATCGGCTACCGGACGATGGTCCGGCAGTTCATCAGAGCGATTAAGCCGCTGCTCACTTCCCGCAAAATCCCCCGGTCTGAGTACTACTACTCCGAGGTTTTGCTGTTCGAGGAAGAGGTCCCGCCGCCGAACGGTCGGTATCAGTGGTCCCGGTTCGCCCGCGAGGGCGTCGACGACTCGAAGCTGAAAATGGACATGGGCCTGAGTCGCCATGTCGACCCGCCGAAACCCAAAGTGGCCGAAATACGGGGGTTAGACGCCATCCTCACGCGAGACGAAATCACTCTCCGCTGGTCGTTCAACCTCAAAGAGGGCGAGGGCGTGGCCATGACCGACGTTGAAACCCTCCAGCACAATATCCCTCTCCCGAAGAGGTGTTTTGACGCGGCTGTGGAGCAAGCCGACGCGTTCCTCCAACAAGCGGGTATCGGGCTGGAGATCGGCCATCGAGAAGAAGACGACCCCGACAACGACCCCTTCTAACATGTCTACAAAATCGCCACCAGAGCCGCTACAGAAACCGAACGAGAAACACACGCCGTGGCTACTCCGGCGTGTGTGGGACCGCGTGAATAGCAAGAACGAGCACTTCATGGGTTGTATTGTGGGAAGAGAGGGTAGTGGCAAGAGTTACACCGCTCTTAAGATAGCCAACAACCTTGATTCGGGCTTCAATGCCGACAGGGTGATCTTCGACGTCACGGAACTGCTGAAAATCCTGAGTAGCGGGGACCACTCAGCGGGTGATTTCTATGTGCTGGACGAAGCCGGCGTGTCACTGGGCAACCGAACGTGGCAGGACCGCGCTCAAATCCTCGCGAACCAGGCCCTCCAGCTTGTCCGAAGTCACAACCTCGGACTAATCTTCACCCTGCCGCGTCTGTCAGAACTGGACTCACAGGCCGAAGGCCGCCTACAGGCAGTCCTTGAGGTAGTCGAGAAGAACCCCGAAGAGTACGTCCGGGTCAAGTGGAAGTTCATTGACCCCGACAGGGTGGACAGCAGCGGAAACATCCTCAAGAAGTACCCACGACGCAAGCAGAACGGCTACGAGAAACGAATCACCCGGAATACGTTCGCTCCGCCAACAGATGATGAACTAATCAGCGAATACGAACAGCGCAAGGGCGTATTCCAACAGGAGATGTACGAACGGACGATAGAGAAACTTGAGAGTGAAGAAGAAGGTCAAGAGGCGGAACAACTGTCGGTGAAAGACATAGCCGATAAGATAGAAAGTAGTGGCTTAGACGACGTCGTGAGCCAACACGCGCAGACGAAGCAACCCTATATAAATGACGACCTGATTAGGGCAGAGTATGGCTTATCCCATTCGGACGCAAGAACCGTTAAGAGCCTGCTTGAGAAGCGTTTTGACTTAGAAGATTTCTAACGTATGCCGCGTAGGAGAGTATAGAGACACCCAGAGGGACTACAGTTAGTATAGTAACGCGCGCAAGACCAAATCAGACTCTCCATCCTGCTGTAACTGTCGCGTGTGCATTCACTGTGCGCCGGCCAGTGACCAACTACACAATCTATGTCGCCCCACAGTTACCGCAGTCCCATCTATACTTCTCGCTATACCTGTCGTCGCTAACCGGCTCCTTAACCGCTCCACAGAGTGAGCATTCTGGAAAAACTTCACTCGGAAGCTCGCTCTCTAAATCATCCGCGCACTGTTTATATTGAACCCGCTCATATTCAGCTTCAATTTCATTCTCGGCGTTATATATATCATCTCTCTCATTGACTGCTTTTCGCAACTCCGCTAACACCCTGAGTACGTCGTCTGTGCCGTTGCAACTCTCAATATCCTCAATGCAAGTTTCGATAGTCCGAACCTGAATTTCGTACTTGGCCACCTCTGCTACGTTTTCAGTGTCCCCTTTCGTCATTGAATCGTGGCCCGCTCGAACATTTTCTTTTTCGCGCCGTAATTCTGCGACCCGATCTTCCCATCTTGATGTGAGAGGGTCTGTGTCAATCACACGCTAATCATCTGCTTGCCGTAAAATAAGTTCCGTGGGCCAACAGCTTATCTGAGAGAACTCGGGTGTTTATTTTATCTCGATACTCCCGCCGCCGCTAACCTCACCATAGAGACTGGCGTCGATCTCTTCTTGCGCGACCGTCACCGTGGCTGTATCTTGGATGGACGTGTTCGCCAATGGCGTGTCGTTCGTACTCAACACACGGAACCGAACCTGTAACGGTAGCTCAACAGAGGTTTGCCTACCTGGTCCGGGCGCGCTAAAGTACTCAATGTCAAAGCCGGCAGTGTCGGTGATAGAACCACTGACGCTGTACTCTCCAGAATATTGTTTCCATTCGTTTGACTCACTCGTCTCACCGACAACGTACCACGCATCGCCGTCCGAAACACGAAGGTCCGCAATCCACCGATCCACCTCACCGCCCGGCAGTTCGTAAGACCATTTCCCGCTCACTGTGGCGGACACGTCGTTGATGTAGCCGTTCGACGTCGTCTGCTGGGCACCGGACATATCGAGGTTGCCCATGCTCACACTGGCTTCTGCTGTGTCTGTACTCCCGATAAGGGCGGCACCGGCAACAGTACCACCCAGTCCGCTTGCCATACTTGCGAGGAGTGTTCTCCGTTGCATCGCAAAGGGACCCACCGCCGTCTGAGATGTGAAAGCGAGCCTCGGGTGCGCGGCAAAACTGAAACTAGTTCTGTTGAATAGAGAGGATAGAATTAGCAAAACGACTTGTTTCTTCCATCTACTTTTTCGTGCATCCACTGCTCACTAAGCCTGCGAATACTGCAGACATTCATGGAAGATACCGTTCCTCTGAGAGAATTACTCAGGGCAGTATGTTACTGTTTAGTTGATTTCTCGACATTGGTAAAGTTGAAGCGGGCGCCCCCATCGGACCCCTCTTGTATTTCCGTTTCCCACCCGTGCGCGAGGGCTATTTGATGGATACTCACCAGTCCAGTACCGGTCCCATCTTTTTTTGTAGTATACTCTGGTTCGAAGACTTTCCCACGCTCGTCTTCTGGAATACCGGGCCCATTATCCTCGACGTAGAAACCATCGATCATCGAACCGACACGCACTGTCGCCGTGTCTTCTCCGTGTTCAAACGCATTACGGACAAGATTTTCGAACATACGCTGCAGTGCCATTTCATTAGCTTGAATCCGAATGCCTTCCTCTACTTCTTTCGTTGCCTCGGCTGTTGCCTGCGATTGCCACGCTTGGTCAAATACATCTTCCAATTTAACTGTGGAAACTTCTTCGACGATACTACCAGCCTGCATTGCTGTAGTCAGTTCATTCAACATACCTGCTGCCCGCTCTATCGACTCATCGACAGCCTCAAAGTGTTCTTCTTCAGATGTCTCACGAGCCAGTTCAAGACGGCCACTTGCGATTTGCAGGATGTTTCCAAGGTCGTGTGACAAGACGCTACCAAACCCTTCGAGTTGGCTAATGGTCGCGTTCAGTGTTTTATTCTGCCGTTTTCTGGAGGTTGTATCCGACAGGACTGCGACAACGTATTCGATTTCTTTGGACTCGTTCCACAGTGGTGCGGCGTTTATCGAGAGCCAAACAATATTCCCATCAGGTCCTCGGACACCATGTTCTACATCATATACTGGTTCTCCAGTCTCCCGAACATGGTTGAACGGCAATGCGTCATCAGGAATCGAGTTGCCGTCTTCATCCACAATATCCCATTCTGGATCGTTAAAAGAACGATTCGTTATCTCTGATTCAGATAGATTGAGTATCGTCTCCGCACGCTCGTTTGCTCGAACGATCTCTCCGTCCTCATTCAATACCAGAATCGCTGATGGGTTAAGATTGAGAACGCGAGAGAGAAATTCTTGATTCTGTTTAAGTTCGTGCTGGGTTCGGTGTCGGTCAACGCTGTTTCGAATACGATTTGCCAGTACCTCGTACTGTTCCGAACCACCTGCCTTCTGTAAGTAATCGGTGACGCCGCGAGTAATTGCTACGCTTGCTATTTCCTCACTTCCTCTGCCAGTAAAGAGAATGAACGGAGTTCCTGGGTGTAATTCTTGAACCGATTCAAAGAACTCTAATCCATCCTTTTCTGGCATCTCGTAATCGCTTACGACACAATCGATCTCATTCTTCTGGAGTCGGTTTAGTCCGTCCTCAGCACATTCCTCGGTGACAACTTCGAACGCTTTGTCTTCGCGTTCAAGAAATGCCTTGACAAGCTCACTAAATTCTGGCTCATCATCAACATGCAAGATTCGAGTAGTATCTCTCGACATAGTAAGTGTCACCATGGAATAAGCTATCTTATCGGGATATGAAACGTCGATTAGAAGTACATATAATACTTTTGGGACAAGGATATGATATTTTTGGCTTGAGAAAATCATCCACTACCAAATGGGGTATCTCGAACGATGCTCAATCGATCTTCTGTACTGACCGCTCACCCTTCGCGGATACATTTTCTTCCGAATTACGCATCAAAACAATACCTAGATGGCCGTTTCCGGCACACAGACTGTGGGGGTTGCGGCCGACAAACACCACTCCAAACGGCACTATCAGCCTACCAGCTGGTGCCGCTCGTCGCAGTAGCTACAGGCCACTACTCCCCTAGCCCAGTATGCTCGTTCGCCACACTCGGGACACTCGATGATGGCCGTCTCGATTAGGACCGTCTCGCCGTCCATGTCGTCGGTTGCCCACGCAGTCTGTGACCACTCGGCCGGTGGGTCCTGGTGTAACCGCTCAATGCGGTCCACCTTCCCCACGACAGGCAGTGCTCGGGTCATAGCTCAAACTCCGAGAGGTCCGGTCCGTCGCTATTGCCCAGCGCCGGCAGGCTGTCGCCTGTGTCCGTTTCGAGGACGTCGCCACTAAGCGGGTCCCTAAAGTTGGTGATGATGGCCTCTGCGTCACCACCCACAAGACCGGGAAGGCGTTCGTCGTCGTTGCTGTCACGGCGTCGGTCGCGGACGTCGGTTTCGGTACGGGTTTCAAACCGGAACTCGCTACGCGCCTCTTGCCGACTCTCTGTGCGTGTCTCTGTGCGGCCGTCTGTCCGTGTCTCGGTCCGTAGCTCTTGCCGCGTGTCCTGTCGCGTGTCCTGCCGAGTCTCGCCACGAGTGTCCACCTCTGTCCGACCGAACGCGCCGGTCCGAAGGTTCGTGTCTATGCGCGGGGACAGCAGTGAGTCTATCCCCTGCCGGCCACGCACGCCAGCGAATGGACTTTGCGCGGTTCGGAGACGCTGTTGCGTGTCCGCGGTCGTGTCGGCCGCCGTGTCCGTCCCGGCGAATGGCTCACTGCCACGCAGCGCCGAGAGAGCCGTGTCCTCGATGCGTCCAGTGCTGGCTTCGGCCTCTGTCACCTCTCGGGCTTCGGCGCGCTCACGAAGGTCCTGGTCGGCCACACGTCGGCGCTGGTCCGCCACTCGTGCATCATCGTCGGGGAGGTCGCGTGCCTGTCGTCGGCGCTCTGCACGCCGGCCCATGACCGTATCGGAGTCGAAGCGTTCGGAGTCAGTCATACCTCCCTCTTCGGCGCGCTCTCGTCGCTGTTGAAGGGCGCGCTGGTCGGCGTCAATATCGTCCCGTAGCTCCGGCGGTCGCCGTGGTCCAGTATCCACATCAAAGTCCTCGGCAGTGATGGTCGGCACGTCGTCGGTGTCTGCATCGACGTCGCTGGTTGTCTCACTCTCCGACCGGCCCAGTCCCGTCAGATCGAGTTGGCCGCTCTCGTCCCCGGCAAACCTCCGGGCGCGTCCTTCGACGTCGACGTCACCGACTCGATTAGCGATTCGGGTTGCACCGGGCACGCCACGTCGGGCCGCAAAGATAGCGGCTTCCTCTCCGGGCTGGATGGTCACAGCCGCTGCTCTCGCGCCTCTCGCGCCGGCAAGCGCACGCGAAGCCTTCAGAACCCCGGCCGTCCCGAACGTCGATGCACCGATTGTGGACAAGAACCGGTCGGGGCTTCGGTCGGCCGCCGCTGCTGTCTCGGCCGCTGTGAGTGCCGCTGTCCCCACAGTGCGACTGGCGAAATCCTCGGCGGGTTCGGTACTCCCTTCAACGGCCGACTCACCGATAGCACCGACACCTGCTGCCCCGAACTCTGTGGCCTCTATCGGCGTGAGGACTAACCGTGGCAGGTTCCCGATTGTACGAGTCGCGGCTTCTGCTTGTGCCTCGTTCGGCACGAAAGCGTTACCAGCCCCCTGCTGGCCGCCCTCTGGCCCCTCCACCGGTTGAAGGAACTCCGGCCGAGTCGAAGGCTGGTTGAAGAATCGGCCGACGTCGCCGGCACCACTGGCCGCCGGGTCGACAACAGCGTCCTCGTAGGCGTTCAAGCCGTCTCGTATGAACGATTCAACCGTACCCTGTCCGCCGAAGGCTTCGCCCGTCTCGTCGTCTCGGGCCTCGGCCCCGCGTTCGACGGCCGAGTCCGTATCCAGTCCGGTGAGATCGCGCACCGGGTCGAGTTGGTCGGCCACGGCGTCGGTCCGGTCCTGTTGTGGGCCGCCAGTGCTGGGTGAGACGTCCGTTCGGCGGGTTCGGCGGTTCGTGCTCTGTCTACGCACGTCGTTGCTCACTTCCACCTCTCCGTTCGAGACAGTCACGTCACTACTAGCGACAGGCCGGTTTAGCTCCCGTTCAACGGCTATCTCGGCACTCTGGGCCTGTTGTCCCTCGGCCACGAAACCGACACGCTCACGGCCGACAGGCGACAGTGTGGCGCGCAGACTATCGCCGCTACGACGAACCAGAACGTCCTCCCGGCGTAGTTGCGCGCCAGTCTGTTTCAGGTCCGGTGAGAGGTCGCTAATCTGCGTACCGATCACCTGCTCTTCGAGCTTTCGTGCCTGCTCTCCGATTCGGCCTTGTTGGGCTTCGACGTCGCCGGTCTGTGTACTCTCCGGGTCAAACTCCCGGTCGGGACTGTCCCGTTCTTCAGCCGGTGCGGCGGACGGATCGGTCACACCAGGCCCACCGATTCCCTGCTGGCTACCGGTGAAGCCACTGCCTTGCTCTTGGTCGCTGGTGTCCCCGTCCTGTGCCGGTCCCTGTGGGTCGGCGTTTAGACCGCTACTCGTGGTTTTCGTCGGGTCCGTTGCATCGAGTGGGTCCGACGTCGACGTGTCGCCCGTGTCGGATGTGTCGGTATCAGGGTCCGGCGTCGGTTGGATCGAACCAGAGTTACCCGGCAGTTCGGCACCGTCGCCGGAAATATCTACAGGCGTACTCGGGTCGACCTTGCGGCCACCTCCGCTAGACGACTCTGGCGTCTCGTCCACAGAGTCGCTAGCACCGTCGTTGTCGCTATCGCTCTGGTTGTTGTTCTGTCCGGTGCCACCACCGAACAGTCCAGAGAACCGGTCACTGCCGTTGCTGTCGTCGTCGTTGCTACTGTCGTTGCTACTGCTGTCCGAGTCGTCCTGCGTATCGGTGAAGCTGCCGTCTGGGTTGCGTTTCCATCTGTCTGAAAACGCCATCAGCAGTCACCTCCGGTGGTATGAGTCATGTGTAGATATAAGGCGAAAATCGCACAAAAAGCCGGAAGGCCAGGCGGATTAAGCAAATTACGTGAGTCCAGCGTTCTCGAACTCTTGGTTAATCACGTCCGGCGTCGGGCTGTTTAGATACGGTTCTATAGCCTGGAAACTCGACCAGCCGCCTACTGCCATGACTACGCGGGGATTCATGCTCTCGTCCACCAACAGCCGTTGTGCGAACCGTCGCCGGAGATCGTGACTAGACACGTACCGGAAGTCGTCGTTCCCTGTTTCATCAGCAGCGCGTTCGGCCGTCCGTTCGACCACGCCACGCACTGCACGCGGGGTGAGGTCTATGTACGGTTCACTGGGCGCTATGTCCTCGGCGCTCTGGTAACGGTGCAAGTCCCGTTCAACTGACGACGGCAGATATGCGTCCCTCGGCTCTCCATTGCCGTTCTTTGTGTCCTTCCCCTCAGGCACCCGAAGGTGGTAGTGCTGGCCGTCAGACGTTCGTTTGACGTGCTCTGGCTGTATCTGTGGCACCTCGAACGCCCGAAGTCCGACATACCCGCCAAACTGAATTATGAGGTCGTCTCTATGACTGGCGGCCGCTCGCCTAAGTTGTTCTAACTCTTCGTCCGTGATCCAGACTTTGTACGTGTCGGCTTTCGCTGTCCCCTCTAGTCTCATGTAATCTTGTTAGAACAAGTACGAACTAAAACGGGGAAGGCCAGGCCGATTGGCGCGACTATAACGGGATATTCGGCCGTTCGCTTCCGATTTGACTCACAAGTCGGAACCGTTGTTCTGTTGAAGCCCTCAAAAATTGTCAATAATGCTCTGCGAGATACAGAGGGTAATTGCAGCGAATACCGTAGCTTCTGTAGTGACGACTCCGCGCGACCCGGAACTCGTTGTGGACGGACCCCGACCGGTGGGCTACACCCCGAGACGAATCAGTTGCCGGTAGCACGTCCCAGCGCGACGATGCTGCCACCGACGGAGGCGGAGAAGACACAGACCAGCACGAGCGCTATCCCTGCGACGACGCGCGGGAACAGTCTCGTGGTGTTGACGACACCACTGTCGGACGTCAGGAGTGGTAGCTGAACGGCGACGACACCGACCGAGAGAACGACCAGAAGCAACAGTGCTGGTCAATCGCGGCCCGGTCACCGCGAAGAAAGCAATATACAGGATACTCATGAGGGTAGGGGCTTAATCCACAGGATAGTATTAGGATTGATTATTAGTATATTCTAACAGACGTTATACGTGGAAGTTCGCTCTAAATTGCTTACCGACCCCTTTCGGTAACACCACATTTCGATTTGTAGTGTGGAGTTGTTTATATATTTCTTACAACACGGTGCTGGTTGGGAAATGGATACTCGGACCGGCAGCCTTCTATGGGGAGATTATACACAGGGATAGTTTCCATGATACTGTATAACAATATCTTCTATCGTCATCAAGTTTCGTGGCCAGGTCAGAGGGTACCACGGCAATAGGCCTGTAGATGAGCCCAAGACTTGGCCCACACGAGCCAAGTGACAAACATAGGGCAATCAACTGACAATGTCGGAGAAAAACACAACGGACGGGGAGCGAGGCATAGACAGACGGACAATATTGCGGAGTGCAGCGTTGGCCTCAGCAGGTGGATTGGTGGGTGTGCCTACATTCAGTGGCGCAGCTATGGGTCAGGGCCCTTCAGATCCCTGTGAGGAGTGCGGCGCACTGCTGGCGAAGTACGAATGGAACGAGGAGGATGGAGAATTCGTGTTTGAGGAGGGCCGTGACTCGCTCGACATAGATGACGATTCGTTTGACGTGACGGTCACTGAGTCGAAAGAGGACGAAGAGGGCGAGCCGCTGTGTGTCGAGTTCGACTCAGACATCTACGAGGCGTCGTGCGGGTTCGTGAAGGCCGGACCGGACTCTCGTTCACTCGACTTTGACGGTTACGTCGGTAACGACGAAATCTGTGCGGAGGACAAGTACGCAATCTCGAACTTCGCGTTGTGCATCGAGCACGCGTTCTGGCAGTTCGACCTCGGCACCGGGACGATTAACGATCCGCCGTACTATCAGAATCAGGATGCGAAACTGCTAATCGCCACCACCTACGGTCGGAACAACCCGACCGACCCCGAGCCAGACACTATAGTGTTTAATCAAGATGATGATATTGCGGACCTCACTAAAGATGATGTCTCACTCACGTACGATGGTGATGTCCCGACGTCCGTGACTGTGCCGTTTGAGGTTCTGAGCAATGTGCCGAAGACTGTCCATCTGGGCTCCTGGGAGATGCCGGGTCCCTGGAAGCAGGAGGATATCGAATACTCCGTCAGGTACGACTACGAGGAAGAGGAGTTTAGCGAGGGAACGCACGAACTCACTGTCGACCTGCCGACGTTGTAAGCCGGCGACTGTCTGATTCTATTTTCTGTTTTTTGTGTCGACGACGCTTATAACATCAGTCAACGAGAATCAGACCGCTTCGACCTCTGCGAATCGCTCTCCGTGATATTTTTTGATCTCCCGACGGTTTGGATTAGTCTCTCCGTTTTAAGGCTGCATACGCGCTCTCTATTCAGCACGGCTACTGAAATATATCACCGATTAAGGGATTCAACAAAGCTATGCCCGCTAATCTTCAGTCAGCTTCTCCAGTAGTGCGGCTTTCACTTGCGGGTCATTCAGTAGTTCATCAAGTTCATCCACCTTCCCTTGCTGCTCGCCCTCGGGGTCAGTCTCCGCGTAGGAGCCTTTCATCCCTTCCTGCACAGTCTCGCTGGCTTTCTGGGACTGTGGGCCATACGTCTGTCCACAGTACGGACACGCCTGCCACTCGCCGTCTAATGGCTCTTTGCAATTGTCGCAGACTGAAGGGGTTAGTGGACTGTCGTCCTCCGGTTCTCGAATCCCTGCGTCCTCTTCAGCTTGCTCGATGTAGTCTTGGTCGGTCAGATGAGCATACGTCCGCTCCATGACCTTAGAATCGGGTTCGTGGCCGATGAGGTGCTTGATAACGTCGTTGTCCATGCCATAATCGCGTTTGCACACCGTGACGAAGTAATGCCGAAAGTTATGGGCATTCACAGGCTTGTCCACACCAGCGCCGTCACCGATCCGCTGTAGTTGTCGGTACACCGTGCTGGGGTCCAACTTGTCCCCAGCGCGGACACCCTCTCGGTTCGTCTGCTTGTGCTTGTGCGTGATTAGATAGTCGTTCGGGTCGCCAGTCGGATGCTGGCGCTTCCATTCTCTGGCAGACTGTTCAGCCCCTAAGAGCGGGCGCTTGCCGCTCGCTCCTTTCAGGTCGCCGTCGTCCTCGTTCAGATAGAAGATTCCTTCGTCAACATCCACGTCCTTCAGACGCAAATTCAGGATAGCGCTTCGGCGCTGGCCGGTGTAGAGGAGTAGGTCGACCAAACAGGCGTCACGAGAACCACGGCGTTTCGCTTCGTCGCGGATGGCCTGCACCTCTTCTGGCGTGAACATATCCCGTTCATCAACCGACGATTCCTCTTGGTCCGCGAAGTGAATTTCTTCCCTGTCAACGCCTAAGTCGTCGTGATAGAGGTAGAACCGACGGATCGGGCCTTGCTTGTTACGGACAGTACCGGAAGATAGGCCCTCGTCCTTTACGCGGTCAACACGGCCGTTTAGATATGCGTCCATCAAGCGGTTTATCTGGTATTCCGATGCATCGGTTAGGTCAAAGTCAGCGTCAGCTGCCACACGACGAACTTCACGGGCGTAGCGGGCTAGCGTCCCGTCACTCTTCGTATCGCCGTCTGGCATTTGGTACGTGTTCCGTTGTGGATCGTTTGCATCCAGAAATTCGAGGATGTGCTCTCGTTCATCATCGCTGATTTCGTCGTCATTGCGAATCTTGTCCCGCGCATTCTCGTATCGCTCCCGCATTGACTTCGGCATACTTCCCACGAGCAACGCCACCCACTAAATAGGTAAGGATTGTTTACACCGGACCAGTAAATCTTCGAGGACGAGTGGTACAACTACGGCCGCGGGTCGACCGAGAGCAAGTTCCTCCACGGGATGGTGCAGGTGGCCGCCGGCGCGTACAAGCACTTCGACTTCGAGGACGACGACGGGATGCGGTCGCTGTTTCGCACCTCGCTCCAGTACTTCCGCGGGGTGCCGAACGACTACTACGGCGTCGACCTGCTGGACGTCCGGACGACGGTGACGAACGCGCTGCAGGACCCGAGCGTGCTCGAGGGGTGGCAGATACGACTCGACGGGGGCTACCCGGTCGCCGACGACACCGACTTCGCGTTCGCCGAGGACCTCGACTGACGCCTCGCCCGGAATCCACACGACTCTAATGGCCGGGGCCCGCACCAGAGACTGAATGCGAGTCGAACAACTGGGTGCGGGAGAACCGGACGTCGCCATCGTGGGCAGCATCCACGGCGACGAGCCGTGTGGTCGGGACGGTATCGAGGCGGTCCTCGCGGACCCCCCGACGGTCTCCCGTCCGGTGAAGTTCGTGGTCGTCAACGAGGAGGCGCTGGCCGCCGGCGAGCGGTACCTCGACACCGACCTCAACCGCGCGTTCCCGGGCGACCCGGAGAGCGAGGCCCACGAGGACCGCTTGGCCGCCGACCTCGCCGCCGAACTGCGAGGCTGCACCGTGTTGTCGCTGCACTCCACCCAGTCCTACGACGGCATGTTCGCGCTCGTCGACGACCTGACGCCGCTCGCCCGGGACGTCTGTCCGAAGCTCTCCGTCGACGCGGTGGTCATGACGAAGGGGGCCAACGAGGGACGCATCTTCTCCGTCGTCCCGTCGGCCATCGAGGTCGAGTGTGGCTATCAGGGGTCGCCGGCGGCCGCCGCCAACGCCGAACGGATAATCCGTGAGTTCCTCGCGGCCACGGGCGTCACCGACGACCCCGTGACGAGACGGACGGAGTCGCTCCCGGTGTTCCAACTCGGCGACCCGATTCCGAAGGCCGCCGCCGAGAAGTACGAGGTGTACGCCCGGAACTTCGAACCGCTGGCCGCCGGCGCCCCCATCGCCGCCGCCGACGGGGAACGGGTCCTCGCCGAGGAGTCGTTCCACCCGGTCCTCCTCTCCGCCGAGGGGTACGAGGACGTCTTCGGCTACACGGCGCACCGCGTCGGCGTCCTCGACTGACGGCGCCGTCACCACCGTCACAGTGGCAGTTTCTGCGCGTAACAGTTGGCGTCGTCGACGGCGCGGCGCCCCGGCCGGTGGTCACGCGTCGTCGGGGGCGTCTAACTCCACCAGCGTGAGGTCCCGGTCGAGCATGCAGTAGTCGTGCGGCGGGTCGCCGACGACCTCACCGATGCGGTACTCCTCGTCGAAATCGGCGCCCATCGGCTCGCAGTACTGGTGGCTCGGACACTCCGTGTGGGGACACGGGCCGGCCAGCGACGCGTTGCTGCCGGCGTAGGCACCTTTCGTGGGGACGTTCGCGCGAATCCGTGCGGGTTCGACCTCGACGGCGCGGACGCCGGTGTCGTGGACCGCGCAGTCGAGGGTCTGTCCGCTCTCGCGGACCTCGGTGACGCGGTAGCGGCGCCCCTGTGTGAGGTTGAGGCACTGGGTCCGGTACGGACAGCCGGCGCAGCCGTCGGCCTCGCCGTGATAGACGAACTCCTCGCCGACCTCCGCGAGGCGCGTCCCGACGAGCGTGACAGTGGTCATGCCGTGGGCTACACTCGGACGGAATTTAAGCGTCAGGACCGACCGGTCAGGGCGTCGAGTTCGTCGAGGTAGTCCTCGCGGGGTATCTGATACAGCGCGCGGTAGTCGAACTCGCCGGAGGCGAAGCGGTTCGCGAGGTCGACGGCCGCCTCGACGGCGGCCTCACGGTCCGCGAACGACTCGGCGTCGCGGTCCACCTCGGGTTCGAGGT
Organism: Haloarcula sp. MBLA0163; assembly: GCF_055632435.1. NCBI lineage: Archaea > Methanobacteriati > Methanobacteriota > Halobacteria > Halobacteriales > Haloarculaceae > Haloarcula > Haloarcula sp. MBLA0163. The sequence continues at coordinate 1,252,066 of NZ_CM145745.1, read as the reverse complement.
ACAGCGTGACGTACCAGTCCTCGCCGGTCCGGTCGAGGCCGGGTCGCCGGGTCCGCTTGCCCCGCGTGAGGTATATCGTCGGGAGGCAGGGCGCCGGGAAGTCGTGGCTGTCGAAGACGCCCGGCCGATAGGCGAGTACGAGTTTCTCCTCGGTCTCGTTCCAGACCGTCCAGTCGTCGGCCAGTCCGTCGAGGTCCATACCGACGGCTTCGTCTCGGCGGGCAATACTCTATCGACTACCGACGCGTCGCCCGCTTTCGCGCGATTACTTATAAATAGCTGCGGGAATCGCCCTCGTGTGAACCCGTACCTCAGCGATGCCGTCCCCGTGTTACGTCACGAATCCGGGGTGAGAAAACCCGGCGTTATATGGGTGTCGGGAAAAGGCTCTTAATGTTGAAGCACTCATGTGTTAAATAGTATCGGAAACAGTAACCCACTGTCACCCGTTACCATTGGGGTGGGACCGTCCCCGCGACCACCCGGCCACTGCACACATGGCATGGTACGACCACCGACCCGCAAGTCCGGGTCCCAACGCGGCCGCCCGCCTGCACGCACGGAGCGGCAGTTGGTGGCACCGGTGTACTGAGTCCGACACGGTGGCCCCGAACGGCATCGTGCCATCGCGTGCCGAACTCACCGAGTTAGCATGAGCAAGAACAAAGAGACACTGGAAGCGCTGAGCAAGGAGTACCAAGACACGATACCGGCCGACCTCCGGACGACCCGGAGCTTCGACTGGTATCTCGACCAACTGTACGACGAGCCGCGAATCGCCCGCAACGCCCACCAGCGGGTGGCGGACATGTTCGACTACTACGGGACCTCCTACGACGAGGACGCCGGCGTCGTCGAGTACGAGATAGCGAGCGAGGACCCGCTCCACGACGGCGAGAACACCTTCTACGGCCGCGAGGTCCACGAGGCGATACACGAGTTCGTCAACAAGGTCAAGTCCGGCGCGCGGGGGCTGGGTCCGGAGAAGCGTATCAAGCTCCTGCTGGGTCCGGTCGGGTCCGGGAAGTCCGACTTCGACCGGCAGGTCCGGCGCTACTTCGAGGACTACACCCGCCGCGACGAGGGGCGGATGTACACGTTCCGCTGGACGAACCTCTGTGACGTCATCGGCGACCAGGACCCCGCCGACGACGTCGTCCGGTCCCCGATGAACCAGGACCCGATGGTGTTGCTCCCTCAGGACCAGCGGGACAGGGTCATCGAGGACATCAACGAGGAACTCGACGCCCCCTACACCATCCGGAACGAGCAGGCGCTCGACCCCGCCTCGGAGTTCTACATGGACCGCCTGCTGGCGAACTACGGCGACGACCTCCAGGCCGTGCTGGAGAACCACGTCGAGATAATCCGGTTCGTCGCCGACGAGAACCAGCGCCAGGGCATCGAGACGTTCGAACCCAAGGACAAGAAGAACCAGGACGAGACGGAACTGACCGGCGACGTCAACTACTCGAAGATAGCCATCTACGGCGAGAGCGACCCGCGGGCGTTCGACTACTCCGGGGCGTTCTGTAACGCCAACCGAGGTATCTTCTCCGGCGAGGAGCTGCTGAAACTCCAGCGGGAGTTCCTCTACGACTTCCTGCACGCCAGTCAGGAACAGACCATCAAGCCGAAGAACAACCCGCGCATCGACATCGACCAGGTCATCGTCGGCCGGACGAACATGCCCGAGTACCGGGACAAGAAGGGCGACGAGAAGATGGAGGCGTTCAACGACCGGACGAAGCGCATCGACTTCCCGTACGTCCTCCAGTACGAGGAGGAGGCGAAGATATACAACAAGATGCTCCGGAACGCGGACCTCCCGGACATCCACGTCGAGCCCCACACGCTGGAGATGGCCGGCCTGTTCGGCGTCCTCACCCGCATCGAGGAGCCCGACACGGAGTCCGTCGACCTCGTCCAGAAGGCCAAAGCCTACAACGGCGAGATAGACGAGGCCGACGACATCGACGTCAAGAAGCTCCGCGACGAGGCGGCGACCACCGCCGACATCGGCGAGGGGATGGACGGCGTCTCCCCGCGCTTCATCGGCGACGAGATAGCCGAGGCCATCATGGACTCGATGCACCGCGACCGCCAGTTCCTCTCGCCGCTGACGACGTTCAACCACCTCGAAGGCAACTTAGAGAACCACGGCTCCATCGACGAGGAGTCGTTCGACCAGTACTACCGTTTCCTCGAACTGGTCCGCGAGGAGTACAAGGAGCGGGCCATCGAGGACGTGCGCCACGCGCTGGCCTACGACATGGACGAGATACAGCGCCAGGGCGAGAAGTACATGGACCACGTCATGGCCTACATCGACGACGACACCGTCGAGGACGAACTCACCGGCCGCGAGCAGGAACCGGACGAGCAGTTCCTCCGCTCGGTCGAGGAGAAACTGAACCTCCCGGAGGACCGCAAGGACGACTTCCGCCAGGAGGTGTCGAACTGGGTCTCCCGCCGTGCCCGCGAGGGCGACACGTTCAACCCGCAGGACAACGACCGACTGCGCCGCGCGCTGGAGCGCAAGCTCTGGGAGGACAAGAAACACAACATCAACTTCTCGGCGCTGGTCTCCAGCGGCGAGATGGACGACGACGAGCGCAACCAGTGGATAGACGCCCTCATCGAGCAGGGCTACTCGGAGGAGGGCGCCAAGGAAGTGCTCGAGTTCGCCGGCGCGGAGGTCGCCAAGAGCGAGATGGAGGACTAGATGAGCGGCGAGGAGTACATCGGCCGGGCGGACGACTCGCTGGACGCCACCTACGAGGCCCCGATGAGCCTCGCGGCGTACGTCGACACCGTCCTCGAGACGCCCGAGATAGCCGCACACGCCTCGAAGTACATGCTCGCGGCCATCGAGGCGGCGGGGACCCGCACGGTCATCGAGGAGGGCGAGGAGAAGGAGAGGTACCGCTTCTTCGACGACCCGTACAACGACGGCGAACACGCCATCCTCGGCAACACGGAGGTGCTGAACGCCTTCGTCGACGACCTGCGCTCCATCGCCGCTGGCAGAGGCAAGGACGAGAAGATAGTGTGGCTCGAAGGCCCCACCGCGACGGGCAAGTCCGAACTGAAGCGGTGTCTCATCAACGGCCTCCGTGAGTACTCGAAGACGCCGGAGGGCCGACGCTACACCGTCGAGTGGAACGTCGCCGGCGCGGGCGGGAGCGACAGCGCCCTCACGTACGGCGACGTGCCGGTCGAGGACGAGGACGACTGGTACGAGAGTCCGGTGCAGGTCCACCCGCTGACCGTGTTCCCGCCGGACGTGCGCGCGGACCTCGTGGCCGACATCAACGAGCGCCTCGACGACCACATCGAAATCCACGTCGACGGCGAACTCGACCCGTTCTCGCGGGAGGCCTACGACTACCTCGAGGAGCAGTACCGCCGACAGGGCGCCGAAGACCTGTTCTCGGCGGTCACCGACCCCGCGCACCTCCGGGTGAAGAACTTCGTCGTGGACGTGGGCCGCGGCATCGGCGTCCTCCACTCCGAGGACGAGGGCACGCCCAAGGAGCGACTGGTCGGGTCGTGGATGCACGGGATGCTCCGCGAACTGGACTCGCGGGGCCGGAAGAACCCGCAGGCGTTCTCCTACGACGGCGTCCTCTCGCAGGGCAACGGCCTGCTGACGGTCGTCGAGGACGCCGCCCAGCACGCCGACCTGCTCCAGAAACTGCTGAACGTGCCCGACGAGAGCCGGGTCAAACTGGACAAGGGCATCGGGATGGACGTCGACACGCAACTGGTCATCATCTCGAACCCCGACCTGGAGGCGCAGTTGAACCAGCACGCCGACCGCGAGGGGCAGGACCCGCTGAAGGCGCTGAAGCGACGGCTGGACAAACACGAGTTCACCTACCTGACGAACCTCTCGCTGGAGGCCCAACTGCTCCGCCGGGAGCTGACCAACGAGACGGCGGTCTGGGACCCGGACTCGTGGGAGGAACTGGAGACGTGGATTCAGGACCCCGTGACCGTCTCGGTGCGGGACGACGTCGAGACGGCGACGGACAAGGAGCTGGCGCCCCACACCATCGAGGCCGCGGCGCTGTACGCCGTCGTCTCGCGGCTCGACGCCTCGAACGTCCCGAACGGGCTGGACCTCGTGGACAAGGCGCTCCTGTTCGACCGTGGGTACCTGATGGAGGGCGACGAGCGCGTCGACATCGACGACTACGACCTGGAGACGACCGACCACGACGGCGACCACGGCATCCCCGTGACGCACGTCCGTGACGTGGTCGCGGACCTCCTCCACGAGACGCAGGACCGCCACCACCCGGACCTCCCCGTCGAACACGTCATCATGCCCCGGGACGTGCTGAACGCCGTCGCCGAGGGGATGGGCGACGCGCCGGTGTTCTCGGCGGCGGAGGCCACGGAGTACGAGGAGCGGGTCGTCCCGGTGAAGAACCACGTCTTCGGCGAGCAGGAGCGGGACGTGCTGGACGCGATGATGCGGGACAAGCGCGTCGACGAGGCCACCGTCGAGGAGTACATCGAACACGTCTACGCGTGGGCCTCCGACGACCAGATAGAGAACGAGCGCGGCGAGTACGTCGACCCGGACCCGCTGAAGATGAAGGTGTTCGAGATAGAGCACCTGGGCCGGTTCGACGAGGAGAACTACGACGACAACGACCCGGACGAGGCCGTCGAGGCGTTCCGGACGGACAAGATAATCACGGCGCTCAACCGTCACGCGTGGCAGCGCCGCGACGAGGAGTTCCGCGTCGGCGACGTCTCCCCGAAGGAGATTCCGGTCATCAAGACCGTCCTCGGGAGCCACGACTGGGACGACGTCAAGCGGACGTTCGAGGACTTCGACCCCCGGCAGTGGGACGAACCGCCGTCCGGCACCGAGACGGCCCGACTCAAGCAGATGACTATCGAGAACATGGTCGACATGCACGGCTACAGCGAGGCCGCCGCCGAACTGACCAGCCGACACGTCATGAATCAGGTGAGCTACCGATGGGACTGAAAGACGACCTCGAACGGTACCGCGAGGTCGGCGAGGAGCGCCGGCAGGACCTCGCGGAGTTCATCCAGTACGGCGACCTGGGACAGTCCCGCGGCGACGAGGTGCGCATCCCCATCAAGATAGTCGACCTCCCGGAGTTCGCCTACGACCAGCGCGACAAGGGCGGCGTCGGACAGGGCGACGGCGCCGAACCGGGCGACCCGGTCGGGCAACCACAGCCCCAGCCGGGCGACGACGGCGACGAGGACGGCGAGCCCGGCGAGGAGGGCGGCGAACACGAGTACTACGAGATGGATCCCGAGGAGTTCGCGAAGGAACTCGACGAGCAACTCGGCCTGGACCTCGAACCGAAGGGCAAGAAGGTTATCGAGGAGAAGGAGGGCGACTTCACCGACATCACCCGGACCGGCCCCTCCTCGACGCTGGACTTCGAGCGCCTGTTCAAGAAGGGGCTGAAGCGGAAACTCGCGATGGACTTCGACGAGGACTACGTCCGCGAGGCCCTGAAGGTCGACGGCTGGGGGCCGGCGACCGTCTTCGAGTGGGCCCGCGAGAAGAACATCCCAGTCTCGAAGGCGTGGATAGAGGACGCCTACGACGACATCCCGTCGAGCGAGCGGGCGGCGTGGACCACCATCGAGGAGATGGAGGCCAACGTCGAGGAGGTCGACGCGCCGACGCGCATCCGCCGCGAGGGCGTCGACGAGATACCGTTCCGCCGGGAGGACGAGCGCTACCGCTACCCCGAGATCGTCGAGGAGCGCGAGAAGAACGTCGTCGTGGTCAACATCCGCGACGTCTCCGGGTCGATGCGCCAGAAGAAGCGCGAACTCGTCGAGCGGACGTTCACGCCGCTGGACTGGTACCTGCAGGGGAAGTACGACAACGCCGAGTTCGTCTACATCGCCCACGACGCCGACGCGTGGGAGGTCGAACGCGAGGAGTTCTTCGGCATCCGCTCGGGCGGCGGGACCCGCATCTCCAGCGCGTACGAACTGGCCGCCGAGCGACTGGAGGAGGCGTACCCGTGGAGCGAGTGGAACCGGTACGTCTTCGCGGCGGGCGACAGCGAGAACTCCTCGAACGACACCGAGGAGAAGGTCATCCCGCTGATGGAGCAGATTCCCGCGAACCTCCACGCCTACGTGGAGACCCAGCCGAGCGGGAACGCCATCAACGCGACCCACGCCGAGGAGGTCGAGCGGACGTTCCGCGACAGCGACAACGTCGCCGTCGCCTACGTCTCCTCGCCCGACGACGTGGTCGACGCCATCTACGAGATACTGAGCACGGAGGACAACGGATGAGCACCGACGACAGATTCGCCAAACAGCGCATCGCGGACGACCTCGAGGAACCGGTCCGGGAGGCGGGCAACCTCGCTCGCCGACTGGGCCTGTCGCCGTACCCGGTGAACTACTGGGTCGTCGACTACGACGAGATGAACGAACTCATCGCCTACGGCGGGTTCCAGAAGCGGTACCCCCACTGGCGCTGGGGGATGCAGTACGACCGCCAGCAGAAGCAGGGCCAGTTCCTCGGCGGGAAGGCCTTCGAGATAGTCAACAACGACGACCCGTCCCACGCCTTCCTCCAGGAGTCGAACACGCTGGCCGACCAGAAGGCGGTCATCACCCACGTCGAGGCCCACGCCGACTTCTTCGCCAACAACCGGTGGTTCAAGATGTTCAGCGACGGCGCGCCGCGGTCGGCCGACGAGGCGGGCCGGGACAGAGGCCCGGACGCCGCCGGCATGTTGGCCCGCCACGCCGACGCCATCCGGGAGTACATGCAGGACCCCGAGATAGAGCGCGGGGCCGTCGAGCGGTTCGTCGACCACGTGCTCTGTCTGGAGGACAACATCGACCAGCACCAGCCGTACAGCCCCGTCGAGACGGCCGAGGAGCACTTCGAGGACATCGAGGGCGTCGACGTCACCGAGCAGCTGGACGAACTGGACCTCTCCGAGGAGGTCAAGCGGCAGGTGTTCGACGACGAGTGGTTGGACGCCCAGGACGACGACGGCGAGGGCGTCTCCTTCCCGGCCGAACCCGACAAGGACGTGCTCGGGTTCCTCCGCAAGCACGGGATGGCCTACGACGAGGACGCCGGGAAGGCCGTCGAGATGACCGACTGGCAGAAGGACGTCCTGGAGATGCTGCGCCGCGAGGCGTACTACTTCGCCCCCCAGAAGATGACGAAGGTGATGAACGAGGGCTGGGCGGCCTACTGGGAGTCGCTGATGATGACCGGCGAGCGCTTCGCCGGCGACGACGAGTTCGTCCTCTACGCCGACCACATGGCGCAGGTGCTGGGGTCGCCGGGCCTGAACCCGTACAAGCTCGGCATGGAGATTTGGGAGTACGTCGAGAACACCGAGAACCGCCGGGAGGTCGTCGAACGGTTGCTCCGCGTCGACGGCGTCACGTGGCGTACCTTCGGCGACGTCGTGGACTTCTCGGAGGTGCAGGACCACCTCGAACCGCCGGCGTGGCTCCGCGACGTGGCCGGGCACCTCGACGAACTCGACCCCGAGGACCCCCGGGTCGACGCCGAGGGCCTCGAACGGGCCCGCGACGGCGAAGTCGACGTCGAGCGGTATCCGTGGAAGGTCCTGACCTACGAGGGGCTGGCCCAGCGACACTACTCGCTGGTCAAGCCGCAGTACCGCGGGTTCGTCTCCCGCGTCGGGCAGGAGGAACTGGAGCGGGTCTCCCGCTACATGTTCGACGACGCGCGCTACGACAGCGTCGCGGCGGCGCTGGCCGACGTCGACTACACCCGCGGCTGGGAGCGGATGCGCGAGATCCGCGAGAGCCACAACGACGTGACGTTCTTAGACGAGTTCCTCACCCAGGAGTTCGTCGACGACAACGACTACTTCACCTACGAGTACACCCACGCCTCGGGCGACTACCGGGTCACGTCGACGGACCACGCCGACGTGAAGAAGAAGCTGATGCTCAACTTCACCAACTTCGGCAAGCCCACCGTCGTCGTCGAGGACGGCAACTACCAGAACCGGAACGAACTGTTGCTGGCCCACCAGTACAACGGCGTGATGCTCGACCGGAGCCAGGCCACGGCGGTGCTGAAGCGGGTGTTCGAACTCTGGGGGCGGCCGGTGAACCTGCTGACCATCGTCAAGGAGTTCGACGACCACGACATCGAGGTGGCCAAGCGCCGCGACCGCGAACCCGAACCCGAAGAGGTCGGCAAGCGCCTCCGGTACGACGGCGACGACGTGGTCGTGGAGGACGTGCCGTGGAGCGAGGTCGAACACCTCGCGGCGACGGACATCGACTACAACACCAAGCCCGACGAGTGGCTGGCCTGAGGCCGTCGGTCCACCCCTCAGGTCGCTCAAATCGCCGTCGAAGCCTTCAGAAGGTATGTACCCCTCTCGACAGGACAAGCGCGTATGCCCTCTCGACGCGCGTTCCTCGCACTCACCGCGGCGTCCGGCCTGGCCGGCTGTCTGACCGACGGCTCCCAGGACCCGACCACAGACGCACCGGGGACGGGGTCGTCCGGCGGCACTGCCGACTCGGCGACGCCGGCCGACGAGACGGACCGGTACGCGTCGGCCGACCACGTCGCGTGGACCAGTTCGCTCCAGGCGCCCGTCGTCACGACACCGACCCCGACCGGAGACGGCCTGTACGTCGGCACGGAGGACGGAACGGTCGCCGCGCTGTCCCCCTCTGACGGGACCGAACAATGGATGTACGACGCCGAGCAGACGGTCCAGAACGCGCCGGTCGTCGCCGGGGGGACGGTACTGACCGTAGCGGGTGCCGAGGGCCTGAACGCCGCCCACACGCTCCACGCGGTCGACCCAGACACTGGCGACCGACGGTGGACGTTCTCGCCGACCGACTGGTGGCTCGAGGTCCTCGGGGTCCACGACGGGACGGCGTTCGTCGGCACGGCCGACGACCACGTCCAGTCCTCGGGTCAGACGCTGTACGCGCTCTCGCTCGCCGACGGGACCGAACAGTGGGCAGTCGAGATCGGCGACCCGAGGGGCGGCCTGGTCACCGACGAGCGAGTGTACGTCCCGGCATACGGCGCCCTCGACGTGTTCGGCCGAGACGGGACCCGAGCGTGGGAGTACTCGGTCCCCGAGTATCAGTACCGGACGCTCTCGGTGGTGGGCGACACCGTCGCCTTCGTGAGCGCCGAAGACCCGCGCGAACCGGTCGTCCACGGGGTCGACGCCGAGACCGGTGAGCGCCGGTGGACGTTCGAGGAGTGGCACGCCTACACCACCCAGGCCGTCGGCGACCGGCTGCTCGTTGGCGGGGATTCGGTGGCGAGTCTCGACCCGGCCACCGGCGAGGTCCGGTGGCGCGCCGACGTGAGCGCTGCCATCTACGACGCGCCGGTGGCCGACGGCACGCTGTACGTCGCCAACGAGGTGGCGGCCGCCGTCTCCCTCTCCGACGGGGACGTCGCGTGGCGGACCCCGGTGGACGCGTATCTGGCCCGGCCGTCCGGGCTGCTGGACGGCCAGTTGGTGATACAGCGCTCGGCGAGCCAGGACGACCGGGACCGGCACGTCCTCGCGCTCGACGCCGAGGCGGGCGAGCGGGCGTGGTCGTTCGCCGCCGAGTCGCGGCTCACCCGCCTTTCGGTCGGCGGGTCGCACGCATTCGCTGGCGAGGACGAGACGGTACTCGCCGTCACGCCCTGACCACCGACGAAGGGAAACCCGTTTTTCCGCCCGTCACGTTGGGCGGGTATGAACGTACGCAGTGTCGCCGACCTCGGCCCCGACGAGCGCTCGGCCCTGTTCGACCGGGACGCGGGCGTCGACGCGGTCAGGGAGGACGTCCGGGACATCGTCTCGCAGGTCCGCGAGGAGGGCGACGTCGCGCTCCGCCGCTTCGCCAGCGAGTTCGACGACGTCGAGGTGGGCAACGTCGACATCACCGACGCCGCCGAACGCGCCTACGAGGAGATAGACGACGACGTCCGCGCGGCCATCGAGGACGCCGCCGCGAACATCCGCGCCTTCCACGAGCGACAGGTGCCCGAGGACTGGCGCGAGGACTTCGAGGGGCGGGAACTCGGTCGGCGGTTCCGGCCGCTCGACAGCGCCGGCGTCTACGCCCCCGGCGGCACCGCCGCCTACCCCTCCAGCGCGCTGATGGGCGTCGTCCCCGCGAAGGTCGCGGGCGTGGAGCACGTCGCCGTCGCGACGCCGCCCGCCGAGGAGGTCAACCCGGTCACGCTGGCCGCCATCCACGTCGCCGGCGCGGACGCCGTCTATCAGGTCGGGGGCGCGCAGGCCATCGCCGCCCTCGCGTACGGCACCGAGACGGTGACCGCGACGGACATCGTCGTCGGCCCGGGCAACCGCTGGGTCACCGCCGCGAAGGCCGAGGTCCGGGGCGACGTGGCCATCGACTTCCTCGCCGGCCCCTCCGAGATAATGGTCGTCGCCGACGGCGAGGCCGACCCGGAACTGGTCGCCGCCGACCTCGTCGCGCAGGCCGAACACGACGAGAACGCCTCCGTCGTCGCCGTCACGGACGACGAGGCGCTGGCCGAGGCGGTGGCCGAGGCCGTCGAGGAACAGGCCGCCGAACGGGACCGCGAGTCCGTGATTCGGGGCGCACTCGACAACGACGCCTCCGGCGTCTTCCTCGCCCGGTCGATGAGCGAGGCGGTGCTGTTCGCCGAGGAGTACGCCGCCGAGCACCTCTCGATACAGGCCGAGGACGACGAGGCCCTGCTGGACCGGATTCCGTCCGCCGGGTCGGTCTTCCTCGGTCCGTACAGCCCCGTCGCGGCCGGCGACTACGCCGCCGGGACGAACCACGTCCTCCCGACCGGCGGGGCCGCACGGGTCACCGGCGGCCTCTCAGTGGACACGTTCGTCCGGTCGACGACCGTCCAGCGCCTCTCTGCGGACTCGCTGGGCGACCTGCGCGAGACGATAACGACGCTCGCGGAGGCCGAAGGGCTGGAAGCCCACGCCGAGAGCGTCCGCAAGCGGTTCGAGTAGCGAGCGGCGCGACCGTCGCGACCGGCGTCAGGGTTAACACGGTCGGACGCACATCTATCCGTATGAGCAGTACCGTCGACGGCGAACCGGAGCTCGGTGGCGAGGACGTGGGCGTCACCGAGGAGGCCGCCGAGGAAGCGATAGCGCTCCTGGAGAGCGAGGACATGGACACGGACGTGGCCGGCCTGCGGCTGTTCGTCCAGCAGGGCGGCTGTGCGGGCCTCTCCTACGGGATGCGCTTCGACCACGAACCGGAGGAGAACGACACCGTCTACGAGCGCCACGGCCTGCGGGTGTTCGTCGACGGCGCCAGCATCGACTACATCGAGGGGTCGGTGCTCGACTACGAGGGGGGACTGCAGGGCGCCGGGTTCCACGTCGAGAACCCGAACGTCGTCAGCGAGTGCGGTTGCGGCGAGTCGTTCCGGACCTAGTCCTCGAGTTCGAACGCCACCGTCACCTCGGCCTGGTACTCCCGGCCCTCGACGCTCGCTATCTCGACGCCGAGCTCGTCCACCTCTACCCACTTCAGGTTGTCCAGCGTCGCCTCCGCGCGCTCGATAGCGTCGTCGGCGGCGGCGTCGAAGCTCTCCGAGCTCGTTCCGATGAGTGTGATCTTCTTGAACACCATGGCGTGCTACCGAATCACACGGTCGGGATATAAAGCTACGGTCGGGCTAGCCGGTCCGCGTCTCCAGCCACCCCTCGACGTAGCCGACCACGTCGGTGAGGTGGGCCGTGCCCCAGACGGCGACGACGACGGCCCCGACGGTGTCGAAGACGAGGTCGAGCATCGTGTCGTCGAGGCCGTACTGGGTGAGGATGGTGTCGTTGCCCGACGCCTCGGCGACGAGCGTGATGGTGAACTCGATGACCTCCCAGAAGACGCCGAACGCCAGCACGAACAGCAGGATGAACACGAACATGAACCGGGGCGGGAGGTAGATCTCCTCGGAGTGCCGGTCGAGCGCCCGGACCGTCGTGTAGCCGACGGCGGCGACGATAGAGGAGGAGAGGGCGTGCGTGACGTGGTCCCACCACCAGATGCCGGCGTAGAAGTTCGTCTCCGACCCCGGCAGACCGAGGACGCCGACGGCGTGGAGGAACACCGCCGACGTTATCCACAGCGTGAGTGCGGGGTCCAGCGTGATACCGAAGTCCCGTTCGAGCACCGTCGGCAGTTGGGTCACCAACAGCCCGACCCCGGTGTTGACGATGACGCCGGTGCTGCCGCGTTCGAGGCCGATAGCCAGGATACCGACCATCGCGAGCGTCATCGCTCGGGAGGCCTGTCGCTGTCGGCGCTGGGTGATACCGAGGTAGTCCCGAATCCTCATAGGTCGGGCTGCACCTCCTCTGGGACCCGGGCCGTCCCGATCTGTCGGCGGACGTAGTAGGCGAAGATGACGCCGGCGCCGACGCCGGCGATGGTCGACGCGACGAACTCCCACATGAGCGCCCGTTCGATGGCGTGCTCGGTCAACGCGGGGTCTAAGATGAACGCCGTCCCGAGCAGCTGGTCGGCGGCCCAGCGGACGACGGCCCAGACGCCGGCGGCGGCCATCGTCGTCACGCCGACGAAGACGACGGCGAACCGCGCCGTCATCTTCACCGGCGTGAACACGTGGAGCTCGACGGCGACGATGAGCGCGATGGCCGCGACGGAGAGGTACGTCGCGAGGTTGCCGGTGACGGACACCGTCGCGAACAGCCGACCGACCACCGGGAGGGCGGCCAGCAGGAGTATCTCCCACGGGAGCATCGCGTCCCGGTTCCAGAGCAGGGTCGGCGGGAGGACCGCCAGAGCAGCGACGGCGGCCGCGAAGGCGGCCCAGAGGAGCTGGTCGTCGAGCACGCTGCCCGCGACCACGGCCAGTAGAATCGCGACGACGGCCCAACTCACCACGGCGTTGGTTCTGCGGTCGCGCAACAACTCGGTTACGTCGGGACTCATGTCCGTCAGGTACGCCGCTGCGTGGAAAACACTATCGGCGGGTCAGAGGACACCGTACGCCAGCGCGTACGCGAGCGCCGCGACGGTGACGGCCGCCAGTCCGGTGACGACGGCCTCCAGTACGTCGACGCCGCGGGTGAACGGGCGGACCGGGGCCCCGACGACGCCGATGGCGAGCACGCTGAACACGAAGTGGGCGGACTGCTCCAGCGTCGGTGCCGGGAGCATGAGCGCCGCGGCGGCGTAGCCGGCACCGAGCGACGCCCGCGGATTGACGAGCGCGGGCAGGCGGACGCCGGTGAGGCGGGCGTACGTCCAGACGGCCAGCCACACCGCCCCGAGTTCGACGGCGAACGCCGCCAGCAGGTGTCCCGTCGGGTCGGGGTGGAGTGCGATCCGCTCGGCGACCAGCACCACGTCGAATGGGTACAGCAGTGCCGGCGGCGACCCGGTGAACAGGTCGCCGAACGGGTGCGAGAGCAGCCCGACGAACGCGACGGCGAACACCGTCCGCGGTCGCAGGGCGAAGCGCTGGGTCACGAGGGCGACACAGAGGCCCGAGAGCACGAACACGAGGACGACGACGGCGGCGACGCTCCCGGAGACCGTCGCCGCGGCGGCGACGAGCAGCGCCAGGAGCGACAGCGACGCCGCTCTGGCGGGCCGGTTCCCGAGCGCCCACAGGCCGACGGCGACCGCGAGGACCGCGCCGAACACCAGCGAGTGGGTCGGTCCGCGGTGGATGACGTTGGCCGTCTCCCAGAACACGTCCGGGCCCACCGTCTCGACGGAGCGCAGTAACAGGCCGACCGGCGCGTACACGACGTCTACGTCGGGCACGGCGGCGAACAGGCCGCCCACGAGGCCGAGCTGGAGCGCGCGCTCCGGACGCACGTCCAGTCGCCTCGCCCCGAGCGCCACGATGGCGAACGCCAGCAGGGCATGCCCCACGAACATGTGGTCTCCTTCGGCGTCGACAGGCTTAAGTATCGCGTGTCAACGGGTGTACAGCCACACGCTTGGGTAGGATTCGACTACCCGAATCAAGCGCCGTCGTCCACTTTCGTCCAGCGCTTCTCGATGTCCGCGTTTGCTCGAACCACCGTGTCGCCGTCCACGTCGAAGCGGGTCTTCCGGAGTTCGATGGCCGTCACCTCACCCGTCGTATCGCCCGCAGTGACGGTGTCGCCGGGGTTGAAGTCCGGGTCCCGGAGGAGGTAGACGCCGGCGACGGCGTCGGCGATCATGCCCGAGAGCGCGTAGGACACACCGAGTGCGAGGAACCCGGTCGCCGTCCCCAGCGACGCGGCGACGAGCGTCAGGCCCACGATAGAGAGGAAGGAGAGCGCGACGCCGAACCAGAGGAACACGAGGACGATAGTCGCGATGAACTGCCGGTAGACCGGGGCCTCACCGGGGAGGGCCCGTTCCAGTACCCCCCGCACCACGAACATGACAATCTTGATGGCCACGGCCGCGATGACCAGGAAGACGAGTCCGGTTATCAGGTCCGGGAGAACGGTCTGGACGTCTGTGAGGAACTGTTCGAGCGCTTCGGCGACGATGTCCGTCTGCACGCCCCTACGTCGGCAGGGGCGTCACTAAGTCTTGACCCCGGGACGGACGATGTCGTAGTCGCCGTCCTCCCGGACGCCGATGACCGCCCACTCGTACTCGACGTCCATCCGTGTGAGACGTCGGGCGAGTGCCGTCGCTTCCGACGACCACGTCACGAAACAACGCAAATCCCCGGTCTCCGGTAGTGTCTGGTCGTCTTCGAGTACGGTGACTCGGACGACGCGCCACTTGTGTTCCGCCCGGAGTCCGCTGTCGGTGCGCGACACGGTGTACCCGATATCGTCGAATATCGACTGGGCCTGCTCGCCAAGTGATGTGGTAACGGCCCCCATCTGTCACCGTCTACCAGTGGGGGTAGCATAAACGTTCCCACTCGACAGACAGACGACAGGAAAGCGGTCCCCGCGGCGTCACTCGTGGGCTGCGTCCCACTCCTCCGCCTTCCGGAGGTTGCTGCAGTCGTTACAGCGGATGCGCCCCATCGAGTCCATCGCGTTGTTGAACGTCTCGCAGTTGCCACAGAAGTAGCCCCAGCGGCGCTCCCTGTCCTCGTCGCGGTAGACGACGTAGAAGGTGCCCTTCGTGCCGATGTCGCCGTCCTCTCGGTCCACGTACAGCGTCGACCCGTCCGGACCGTCGCGTGCGTCCATACCGGGATGTACGGACCCAGCGGCTAAATCACTGCGGTAGTGGACGACGGGGCGCGGTGGCTCCCGGTACCGGCCCGAAGTCCCGCAAGACCGCGTGTGGCCTACGTCATCGGTTGAGGTACTTCTCGAAACACGTCGGACAGTACTGTAGCTCTCCGGCGAGCGGCAGCACGCTTATCAACCGGAACGCGTCTTTGCAGCCGCGACAAATAGTTGGTTCGCCGTCACCTCGAGGGTTCGACCCATCCATGACCACCGTACAGTGTAGGTGTTGATAACGCTCACGGGAAGTGACAGCCGCACAACCCATCTCCGAGCGCCCGCGGGCCGGTCACCCACGGCGGAACGGCTTTGTCGCTCTGTCCCGCTACTGAGAGTGATGGGTCCCCGCCTCGTCCACTACTCGGACGTAGAGAACGCCTACGACGACCCCGACCGGATCGGTCGGCTGGCCGGCACGCTCGAATCGCTCGACGGTCCGGACGCGGTGCTCGTCGGGACCGGTGACAACACCGCGCCCGGCGTCCTCTCGCTTGTGACCAACGGGCGACAGGCGCTCGACCTCTTCTCGGCCGTCGAGCCCGCGTTCGAGACGTTCGGGAACCACGACTTCGACCACGGACTCGACGCCACGCGGGCCGTCGTCGAATCGTCGCCACAGACGTGGCTCACCGCCAACGTCCGCCGCGGCGACGAGCGGTTCCTCGCCGACGAGACGGCCCCGTGGGCCGTCCGCGAGGTCGACGGCATCCGGGTCGGATTCGTCGGCGTCACGGCACCCGAGACGGGCGACGCCAGCCCCGCCGCCGAACCGCTGACCTTCACCGACCCGTTCGACGCGGTGGCCGACGCCGAAGCGGCCCTGCGGGACGCGGGCGCCGACTACGTGGTCGTCCTCTCCCACCTCGGCCGAGCGGACGACGACCTCGCCCGCCGGACCGACGTCGACGTGGTGCTCGGCGGTCACGTCCACGAGCGACGCATCGAACGCGTCGACGGCGCCCTGCTGGCCCGCCCCGGGTCGAACGGCCACACCGTCGTCACGGTGGCGCTGGACGGCCCCGAACCCACCGCGGAGTTCAGGACCGTCGACGACGCGGCGCCGGACGAGCGGGTCTCCTCTGCTATCGAGGCCCGACTGGCCGAGACGGGACTGAACGAGACGGTCGCCACCGTCGAAGAACCGCTCTCCCGGGGCCGGATGGACACGTACGGCGGCGAGAGCCGCATCGGGAACTTCGTCGCCGACGCCTACCGGTGGGCGATGGACACCGACGTCGGCCTCCAGAACGGTGGGGGCGTGCGCGAGGACGAGACGCCGCTGTCGGGCGACGTGACGGTCGCCGACCTCGTCTCCGTCGTCCCGTTCGAGGAACCCGTGGTCGTCGCCGAGGTGACCGGCGCGGAGCTGCGGACGCTCTGCCGGCAGGCCAGCGGGCGGGTCGTCCCGTACGGCGAGCCGGACTGGTGGAACGCCCACCTCAGCGGCCTCGAAGTCGTCTGGGACCGCGAGAGTCGGACCGTCGAACGGCTCCACGTCGGCGGCGAGCCGGTCGACCCCGAGGCGACCTACACCGTCGCGACGACTGACTACCTGCTCCACACGCCGGTCGAGTTCCGCGTCCTCACCGGGGGCCACCGCGTCGACGTGGGCGGCCTCCAGTACGAGGTGCTGGCCGACTACGCCCGGAGCGAGGGCATCGACCCGTCGGTGACCGGGCGCGTGGTCCGTCGCTAGGGTTTTACCCCCCGACGCCGAACCGTTCAGCGATGCCACAGGTCGTCGTCCCGGTCCGGTATCCGCTCTCCGAGAACTCGCGTGCCACGCTGGCGGAGGCCATCCGCGTCGCCGAGGAAGCGGACGCGGACCTCACCGTTCTCCACGTCAACCTCTACCAGAACAGCCACAACGTGTCGCGGTCCCAGTTGAAGAGCGCCGTGGAACGGGAGTTCGGTCACCTCCCCCGGACACGCTACGTCGTCCGGGCGGGCATGCTCGTCGAGGAGACGATTCTCGACGAGGTGGCCGCGCAGAACGCCGACGTGGTCGTCATCGGCTCGAAGCAGGTGAGCCGCTGGCGGTCGATGATACGGCGTCTGGTCGACGACCCGGACATCGAGCACTTCCTGCGGGAGGAACTTGACTGCGACGTCGTGACGGTCAGCCCGGACAGCGAGCCCCCGGGTTACTCGGCGTCGCGGTCGCCCGGGAACTGAGCGTCGGGCGGCGGTCCCCGCGCCGCGTCGTCCGCTGACAGCGAGACCTGCATCTCGCCGCTCGTCTCGTCGAAGTACAGGTGCGAGTGCGGGTAGGCTATCTCGACGTCGGCCTCGTCCAGCGCGTCCCAGACGTTGGTCTGGACCTTCGACCGCGCCGTGAGCAGTTTGTACGGTTCCGTCACCCAGTAGCGGAGCGTCAGGAGCACGCCGTGGTCGGCGAACTCGTTGATGTACGCCGTCGGTGCGGCGGGGTAGCGGGCCGCGCCCACCCGGATGTTCGGCCCGCCCTCGATGACGTTGTCCACGTCTCTGGCCGCCCGCTCGATGAGTTTGCGGGCCTCGGCGATGTCGCTCTCGTAGGTGACGAGGACGTCCAGCGAGAGGCGGGTCCGCGGGTCCTCGGCGGAGTAGTTGACGACGTCGCGGTCCCGCATCGACCCGTTCGGGATGACGAGGAACGTGTTGTCGAGCGTGAAGACCTTCGTGTGCCTGAGCGTGATGTCCTCGACGAACCCGCGCTGGCCCCGGTCGGCCAGCTCTATCATGTCGCCGATCTCGTAGGGTTGGTCGGCCAGCAGGAAGACCCCCGAGATGAAGCTCCCGACGATGGGTGCGACGACGACACCGACCACGGCGGAGAAGACGGCCACCGAGAGGCCGATGTCGCCGATACCGAGCCCGTAGATACCCATGATGGTCAGGAGGGCGAAGACGTAGACGCCGACACGGATACCGCGGAGGACCGTCCGTGTCAGGCTGGGGCGACGGAACCGCTGTGCCACGCGCCGGCCGAGCAGGCGAACGAGGAGGCGCGAGGTGCCGATGGCGAGCGCGATGACGAGGAGCGACGTCAGGAACTGCGCCACCCACATCGGCACCTCGAACGGGAGCCACGAGAACAGCGACCGCGTCGCCTCGGCGGCCGTCGGCGTGGGGGTCGGCGTCGGGGAGTCCGCCTGAAACAACACGACGTGGCCGGGACGCATGGCACAGAGTGAACAGTCCCACGAGAAAAACGTTCCCCTCCCAAACCGATTAGACGACGGCAGACGAGGTGAGCCCATGGAGTCTGCCGACAGGACCCGTCCGCACTTCGAGTTGACCGCCGAACCGCCGGACGTCGACACCCTCGCCGTCGGGTTCACCGAGTACGGCCTCGCGGGCCTCACCGCCGTCGACTACCTCGTCGACCAGCTGCCGATGGAGCAGGTGGGGTA
Organism: Haloarcula sp. MBLA0163; assembly: GCF_055632435.1. Classification (NCBI taxonomy): domain Archaea; kingdom Methanobacteriati; phylum Methanobacteriota; class Halobacteria; order Halobacteriales; family Haloarculaceae; genus Haloarcula; species Haloarcula sp. MBLA0163. The sequence continues at coordinate 1,233,426 of NZ_CM145745.1, read as the reverse complement.
CCTCGACAGCGCCGGCCCGCCGACCATCACGCCGTTCGAGAACGGGACCCCGCGCCACCACACGCGGCTGTACGCCGACGAGGACAGGTCACTGGGCGTCGTCATCAGCGAGCGGTTCGTCCCGCCGGGGATGGCCGAGTCCTTCGCCGACGCCGTCGACGACGTCTACGCGCAGTTGACGCCGACGAACCTCACCGTCCTCTCGGGGGTCCCCGTCGCACACGGCCCCGAGGACCACGTCCCGTTCTACATCGCCACCGACGACTACCGGGAGCGCTATCTCGCGGACACCGACATCAGGGCGATGGGGACGGGGTTCCTGGACGGCGCCACGGCGGAACTGGTCGCCCGGGGTATCCCCGACGACGAACGTCCCGTCGGCGTGTTCACGACGCCGGCCCACCCGCAGGCACCCGACGCCGCCGCGGCCATCCGACTCGTCGAGGCGCTGGCGGCGACCCACGACGTCGACGTCGACACCGAACCGCTGGCGTCGTTCGCCGCCACCGTCGAGGCACAGTACCGGGCGCTCGCCGAGCGGATGGAGGCGGCCGAGGAGGACTCGATGCCGGACGACCGGATGTACATGTAAGTTCGGCATAGATGTACGTATCTGTCGGTAGCACGCCCCTGTGAACCACACTCGTCCGTTTCTCGGTGAACGATTAAACAGATTGCCAACACATACTTCCCGCTCCAGCCCCTCCCTAGAGTCGATGACTACCATCGAAACCCACCCGGTGGACGCCGCCGACGCGGAGCGGTCGCCCCACCGGCGTTCGAAGGGCGTGCTGTTCTGCCCGGCCTGTGGCCACGAGAGCCCGATGGGTGGCGACTGGCACGTCGACTGGCGCGGCGACACGCGGACTCGCCGGTGCCCCGAGTGTCGGACGGTCGTGAGCGACCGCTAGTACTCCCGTATCGTTTCGTCGGTGACGACAGAGTCGAGCAGCGACGTCGGCGTCGCGTCGTAGGCCGGGTTGGCCACGTCGAACCCCTCCGCCGGCTCGCGCAGGACCTCCGCCGGCGACCGGAACTCGTTCTCGAAGGCGAACGCCCCGTCGACGAACTTCGCGTCCGCGCCGACCACCGTCATCGGGACGCCGGTGTCGTTCGCGGCCGTCGCGATGGGGTAGGTGCCGACCCGGTTGTAGAGGGTGTCCTCGACGATACAGTCCATCCCGACGAGGACGCGGTCACACTCCGAGAGGTAGTGCCCCGCCGCGCTGTCGACGACGAGCGTGACGTTCACCCCGTCCCGCTCCGCGAGCTTCCGGGCCATCTTCCGACCGAGGAACCGGGGGCGTGACTCCGTGGTGTACACCTCGAAGGAGTGGCCGGCTTCCAACGCGTCGTCGATGGCGTTCAACACCGTCGAGGAGAAGTCGTGTGTCAACAGCGTCTCGTCGTCGGCGATGACGTCCGCCGCCCGGGCCGCCGCACGCTCTTTGGCGTACTCGACCTCGTCGACGGCCGCGTCGACGGCCTCCTCGGTGAGCCGCTTGGCCGTCGCGACGTCTTCCGGGTCGGCGTCGGAGACTGCCGCGACAATCTCTATCTGCGTGGTGTGCAGCGACGCGTGGGACGGGTTGGCCCGCCGGAGCGCGTTGCTGTTGCGCTCCAGGGTCCGGAGGTACTCCTCGACGGTCGGAAACTCGCGGTCCGTGAGCGTCCGCAACGCCTTCGCCGCCTTCATCGCCACCGTCGAGGAACTGTGTGTCTGCATCTCCTCGATCTCCTCGACCGTCTCGTCTATCATGTGGGGGGCTGTGACCCGAACCGACATGGGCTTTCCCCTCCCGGGAGCCGAACAGCATTTAACGCCGTCCGTCCATGTGACCGACAGGCAATGGGTGGCCGCAGTCTCGGCGCGGACACGGTGGGGATGTCGGAGTCGATAGGCGTCGGTGTGCTCGTCTTCCTGACCGTCTTCGTGACGGCCATCGTCGGGCTGAACGTCCTGGTCGTCGAGGAGGACGGCAGCGCCGGACCGCAGGCGAACTTCACCTACGACTACGTCGGCGAGAACGAACTCCTCCTGGTGACCCACAGCCGCGGCGACGCGCTCGAGGCCGGCCGCATCGAGTTCGAGGGGCCGAGCAGGACGGTGACCTGGGCACAGCTCGCGAACCGCAACAACACGTCGATGGTCGAACCGGGCGACATCGCGCAGTTGAGCAGTGGCAACGCCTACGGCCGGCGGGTGAGCGCGCGGGACACCATCGAGATCTACTACAACCGGAGCGGCAACCGGACGAAGCTGGACGAGTGGAGCGGCGGCTGACTCAGCCCTTGACGTTGCAGACGGGGAAGGTGCGGGCCACGCGGTCACCGATGCCCAGCGCGTCCGACACCCTGACCACCTCGTCGACGTCCTTGTAGACGCCGGGAGCCTCCTCGGCCACCGTCGCTCCCGACTGGGCCTTGACGTACACCTGCTGGTGGTCCCGCAGGTCGTCGCGCACGTCCTCGCCCCAGTACTCCTGTTTGGCCTGCGTCCTGCTCATCAGGCGGCCGGCGCCGTGGGCGGTCGACCCGAACGTCTCGGCCAGCGAGTTCTCGCCCCCGCGGAGGACGTACGACCCGGCACCCATGCTCCCGGGGATGATGACCGGCTGGCCCACGTCGGCGTACGCCGGCGGCAGTTCGGGCCGCCCGGCGGGGAACGCCCGCGTCGCTCCCTTCCGGTGGACGTACAGTTCGCGGTCCTCGCCGTCGACGTCGTGGACCTCCCGCTTCGCGATGTTGTGGGCCACGTCGTACAGCAGTTCGAGGTCCTCCCGGTCGACGTCGAACAGGTCGGTGAACACGTCCCGCGTCCGGTGCATGACGAGCTGGCGGTTCACCCACGCGAAGTTGATGGCCGCGCACATCGCCCGGTAGTACTCGTCGGCCAGTTGGGAACCCGCGGGCGCCGCGGCGAGTTCCCTGTCCGGCAACCGGGCGAGCAGGTCGCCGTGGCGCTTCTCTATCTTCCGGAGGTAGTCGGTACAGACCTGATGGCCCAGCCCCCGCGAGCCACAGTGGATGAGGACGACTATCTGGTCCGGCGAGAGACCGAACTCCGACGCCACGTCCTGACGGTAGACGTCGGTGACCCGCTGGACCTCGAGGAAGTGGTTGCCCGAGCCCAGCGACCCGACCTGTTCTTTCCCCCGGTTCTTCGCCTTCTCGGAGACGACGCTGGCGTCGCTCTCGGGGCGGTACCCCTCGTCCTCGCAGTGTTCGAGGTCGGCCTCGGTGGCGTAGCCGTGTTCCAGCGCCCAGTCCATCCCGCGTTCGAGGATGGCCTCGACGTCCGCGACAGACCCCTCGTAGACGCCGCCGCCGCCCAGTCCCGAGGGGACGGCGGCGAACAGGCGGTCGACGAGTTCCGCCTCGTGGCCCCGCACGTCGTCGTATTCGAGCGGCGTCGTCAGCATCCGGACCCCGCAGTTGATGTCGTAGCCGACCGCACCGGGCGAGATACAGCCGTCCTCGGCGTCGATGCCGGCGACGCCGCCGACTGGGAAGCCGTACCCCTGATGCCCGTCGGGCATGCACAGCGTGTGCTTCTGCACGCCGGGGAGGTGGGCGGAGTTCTGTAGCTGTTCGAGGGTCTTGTCGTCGCTGATCTCGTCGAGCAGCGTCTCGCTGGCCAGTACGCGCGCCGGCACGCGCATCCCGTCCGTCGGGGGGATCTCCCAGACGTACTCCCGGACCCGTTCGAGCGTGACCGAACCGGCGTCGTATGTCGCCATGTGTGAACGTCCGCCGCGGACCCCCAAATGTGTACGGGGACGGTCAGTCGGCGGGGACGACCGGTTCCTCCTCGGCGACGGCCGGGCGACCGAACCAGTGGTCGAACGAGAGCGGGCCGGCACCCATCGTGAAGACGGCCGAAGCCATCCCGAACAGCGTGATGTGGGCCAGCACCGGGTCGTCGGGCAACCCGAACAGCGTCGTCGTGAACAGGAGGAACGACGCGGCGGCCGCCCCGCGGGTGAAGAACCCGGCTATCAGCGCGAGCCCGACGAGTATCTCGGTCACGCCGGCGCCGACGACCCACATGCCGGGGTCGACCGGGACGACGGCCGTCAGGTTGTACTTCTCGACGACCAGCAGGCCGCTCCCCGGGTCGGCGAGTTTCTGGAACAGCCCCAGATAGACGAACGCGACGCCCATCCCCACCCGCAACACGGTCGGGACGTACCGACGGAACGGGTCGGTGACGTCGTCTAGGAACGCCTTCAGGAGGTGGACGGGGTCCACCCGCCCGTAGTACGTCCCCTCGGTGCTCGCGACTTCCTGCAGCATGTCGTCGGCGCTCGGTCGGCCGCCGCCGACGACGAGCAACGCGAGGAAGGCCGGGACGTACTCCATCGCGAGGACGACGCCCGGGTCGACGGTCAGCGCCCAGAGGTACGTGAGCAGGCCGACCGTGGTGACGATGCGCGTCGCCAGTCCGAACAGGAGACAGAAGCCGAGGCCGATGAACAGCACCCTGACGAGCGGGTTCGCGCTCGGGTCGAACGTGACCGTCGGCGCGAACAGGTACCCCTGGAAGCCGGCCCCGACGAGCGGGAGGCCGACGGCCAGCCGGAGCATCCACGGGACGAGGTCGGCGTAGCCGGCGAGTTTCTCCCGCAGGATGACGATGTCAGCGATGGTCGGCCGGACCCAGAGGTAGGCGGCGAGACCCACGGCGCCCGCGAGCCCGGACACGCCGAAGACGGCGGCGTTCACCGGGTTCGAGAGGACTTCGACGACGAACGCGACCGCGTCGAGTGCCGCACCCGGCCCGTCCGTGACGTAGTCGACGTGTGCGGCGGCGGGCCGACTGCCGGCGACGACTGCGACCCCCACCAGAACCCCCGTGACTATCGAACGGCGTTGCATACCCCTGCTTGGACCACGAGACACCTAATCTTGTTCCTCCTCGTCACGCTCGATGTCCTGTGGCGTGCCCGCGTCCGGGCCGACGGTGCCCTCGGGCGAGTGGATGTCGGCCGGGTGGTCGCGCTCGTCGCCGAGCGTCCCCTCGCCCCGCTCGAGGTCCTCGGGGCGGTCGGCGTCGCTGGCGACGGGGTCGTCGACGTCCTGCCGGCGCGCCATCGCCTCGGGCGTCTCCGCGTGCTCGGGGTCCATGTTCTCGCTGTAGGCGGCCTCCCGGTCCGGCAGGTCCGTCTCGGGCATCGGTTCGCGCATCGCGCCGGAGGGCTGGTACTGCGCCTGTGCGGGGTGGCCGGCACTGGCCGTCGTCTCGTCCGCACCGAGCGGCGTCGAGACGGACCCCTCCCCGATGGCGACGCCGCTCGTGACGATGGAGCGGATGCCCTCTTCGACGGTCATATCGACGTCGTACACTCGGTCCATCTCGACGTGGATGACGTACCCGCCCATCACGGGGTTCGGCGCCATGGGCATGAACAGCGTCACCATCTCCCCGTTGTCCGTCGCCTCTTCGATGCTCGCCGGCGTGCTCGCGGTGACGAAGGCGACGGTGAACGACCCCTCTGTCGGGTACTCGACGAGGACCACCTCCTTGAAACTCTGGGTGTCGCTGTCCAGCAGCATGTCGCTCATCTCGTCGAAGCTCGTGTACAGCGACCCCACGCCGGGGATGCGCTTCATCGTCGCGTCGAACGCCGACTCGATGCGGCCGCTGCCCGAGCGCTGTTCGGCGACGAACCCGACGGAGACGATGCCGGTGAACAGGACGAGGAGTGCGAGTACCTTCAGGAGGACCGGCGACGTCTCGGAGGGCTGGATCTGTGACCCGGTCATCTGGAAGGTGAACGCGACGATGGGGTCGAGCACGTTCGAGAGCGCGTTGACGACGAACCCGATGATGAGCAGCGTCACGAGCAGCGGAATCGTCAGGGCGAACCCGGTGATGACCGCCTGCCGTGCCGTCGTTCGGACCGCCGTCGGGGAGACGCGCCTCGGCGCCCGCCTATCACTCATGCCACCTAACACGGCAGGCAGTCGGAAAAAGTTGTACCTCAGCGTGTCGGGCGGTGGAATTATATTCGTGCCGCCACTACCTGAGTGGCAGTGAGCGTCAACATCGAAACACGGGTCGTCGACAGGGGGAGCGACGAGTACGTCGACGACGCGTGGCGACTCAAGGAGACCATCCGGGAAGCGGACGGTGTGCTCCGACAGCGACGGGGCTTCTTCAGAAACGCCTACCGCCGTTCGACGGTCTACCTGTATCTCGACCGCTCCTCCGACCGTCTCGTCGGTTTCGCCGCCGTGCGTCGGGACGGCTACATCCTCTTTCTCGCCGTCGACGACGACTACCGCGGGCACGGGTTCGGGAAGCGCCTCGTCGCCCGCGTTGCAGAGGACTACGGCAGCGTCACCTGCCACGCGCGCTCGACGAACGAGGCCGCACTGGGCTTCTACAAACACATCGGCTTCGAGACGCGCCGCCGCATCGACAACTACTACGAGGACGGGGGCGACGCCTACTACCTCAAACTCGGCGACGACTCGATAACGGACAAACTGTCGAAGTTCCTGCGCGGGTAGGAGAACCCTTTTGAACGGGTCCCCCCAACGGAGTCACCGATGGAAGCGCGGACCCTCGAGTACCTCCGTGGGCGCTTCGGCGACCACTACCGTCGCGCGTCGATAGCGCCGCCGCCGGCCGCCAACGAGCGTGAGTGGGGCTTCATCCCGTGGACCGACGGTCCCGGCGAGACGATGGTGCGCCACCGCTCGCTGCTCGACCTCGGCGACTTAGAGGACTTCCTCGGTCGGAAGAAGCCCAGACACGTCTACTTCTCCGCGGGCCGCTACGACGACCCGAGCGCCTCGTCGATGAGCGAGAAGGGGTGGCGCTCCTCGGACCTCGTCTTCGACCTAGACGCCGACCACCTCCCCTCCGTGGTCCTCGGCGAAGACACCTACGCCGAGATGCTGGCGAAGTGCAAGGACGCGTTGCTCCGCCTCCTGGACTTCCTGGAGGACGACTTCGACTTCGAGGACCTGACCGTCGTCTTCTCCGGCGGCCGCGGCTACCACGTCCACGTCCGCGACGAGTCGATACGCGGCCTCGAACGGGACGCCAGACGGGAGATAGTCGACTACGTCCGCGGCATCGGACTGGAGTTCGAGGAACTGGTCGAGATAGAGACCGTCGCCGGCACCGCCGGTCGGTCCAGCCCCGCCGAGAAGCGCACGCTCACCACCGAGGGCGGGTGGAGCGCGCGCGCCCACCGCCACATCATGTCGGAGGTCGACGCGTTGCTGGAGATGGACGAGGCCGACGCCCTCGAGCGGTTACAGCAGTACGAGGGTATCGGCGAGGGGAAGGCGACCGCCGCGCTCAACGCCGCCCGGACCAACTACGACCAGTTGGCCGCGGGCAACATCGACGTCCACTCGGCGTTCTACCAGATCGCGAAGGTGCTGGTCCACGAGGTGGTGGCTGACGACAACGCCCCCATCGACGAACCGGTGACGACGGACACGAACCGGCTCATCCGCCTGCCCGGGTCGCTCCACGGCGGGAGCGGCCTGGAGGTCCAGCGCATCGACCGGGACGCGCTTGACGCGTTCGACCCGCTGGTCGACGCCGTCCCCGACACGTTCCGGGGCCACGAGATCACCGTCGAGGTGACCGACGGCGGCCTCGTCGAACTGGGTGGGGATAGCTTTACAGTGGAGGCGGGTAATCACACAGTACCTGAGCACGTGGGCGTGTTCCTCATGGCCCGCGGCCGCGCAGAGAAGGGGGCAGAATGAATCTCGACGAACTCCAATCGGTCCAGTCACGCGAGCGCCAGACCGACCAGCTCCAGCAGCTGCGCTCGACGTTCTACGAGGAGGCCGGCCAGTTCGTCAACCAGCTCCGCGAGGAGCGGGAACGGGCGGCCGACCGGGCGGACGACCCGTTCGACTCCCCGGAGGTCAACCGCCTGACCGACGACATCAAGACGGCCGAGCAGACCGTCGAGGCCATCTACGAGCGCCGCGTCGGGAAGATCGTCAAGATGGCCTCGCTCGCGGCCGCCGACATGCCCACCGAGGAGGACGGCCTGACACAGGAGGAACGCCACCTCTTCGAGACGATGGTCGAGGCCATCAAGGAGAACCGCCAGCACGTCCTCGACGTCATCGCGGGCGAGGCACCCACCGGGGCCGTCGGCGACGGCGAGAGTTCGACGGCACAGCCACCGGCCGACGACGCCGAGGCGGCGACGGAGGATACGACGGCCGCGCCGCCGTCCGACGTCGCGCCCGACGCCCCCCAGCGGACCGCCGACGACCAGTCATCGGGCGTCGACGCCGCGGACCTGATGGGTGGTGGCGGCGCCGACCCGTCGGAGGGAGCCGCGACGCCGAGCGACGACGGCACCTCCGAGGCCCCGACTCCGCCGCCGGACGACCCCGACCCCGAGCGACCGCCGACCGAGGCCGCGGTGGCCGCCGGTCCCGACGACGCCCCGCCGACCGACGGCGAGGCCGACGACGTCGACAGGAAGACCGTCCGCATCACCGACGACGTGGGCGAGATATTCGGCGTCGACCAGCGCGAGTACGACCTCTCGACAGACGACGTGGTGACGCTGCCGGCCGACAACGCCGACCCGCTGGTCGAACGGGACGCCGCCGAGCCGCTGGAGTAGTCAGTTCTCGACGCCGCCGAGCCGTTCGACGTGGACGCGGACGTACTCGTCGTCCGTCCCCGCGGGCCGGTCCCGGCGGACGAAGAATTCCGTCTCGGTTTCCCGCCGGTCGAGACGGACGACGCCACCGTTCTCGACGGTTCGGCGGACCGTCGCGGTCCTGTTCTCGTCGGTCGCTCGCAACACCGCGCGATGAATCGGCGTCGTGAGCTCGACGCTCGACAGTCGACGGGTCTGGTTCTCGGCGGTCGGCCCGTCGACGGGTGTCGCCGTCACCTCGACCCGGACGTCGCCGTCCGTCGGACCCGCGCCGTCGCCGCCCCCGGTGACGAACAGGAACACGCCGGCGAGGAGGGCGACCCCGAGGACGAGGGCGACGACCGGACGGGCGTCACCACCGCCGTTCGTGGAGGGGATGTCACGCACGGTCGGAGCCTCTGGGGGACCCGGTAAGGTCTTTCTGGAGCCGGGCGTGGCTATACGTCGCCGGCAAGCGTACGCCCACGTATGTCGACGACTTCAACCCCTTCGTTCAACCGCGAGGACGTCCCCGGCGTCCTCGTCGCGATCCTCCTCGTCAACGTCGTCGGCGCGGCGCCGGCCGCGCTGGGCGGTCCGGGCTCCGCGTGGTTCCAGAGCCTCGTCAAACCGGCCATCTACCCGCCGGGGTGGCTGTTCGGCGTCGTCTGGACGACGCTGTTCACGCTCATGGGCGTCGCGCTGTACCTCGTGTGGCGGGCGGACGCGGGCCGGCCCCGGACCGTCGCGCTGGGCCTGTTCGTCGCCCAGATGGCGTGCAACGTCGCGTGGACGCCGACGTTCTTCCTGGCGCAGGACCTCACGCTCGCGCTCGGCGTCATCCTCGCCCTGTTGGTCCTGCTACTGCCGACCGTGGTCGCGTTCGCCCGGGTCAGTCGGCGGGCTGCCCTCCTGCTCGTCCCCTACCTGCTGTGGGTCGCCTTCGCCGCCCTCCTGAACTACCGCTTCGTCGTCGTCAACTGACGGCCGACCGCTCAGGGGCGGGGCCGTCGGCCCAGTTCGAGTTCGACCGTCTCCGTCTGGCCGTCTCGCACGAGGGTCACGTCGATAGTGTCGCCGGGGCTGGTCTCCAGCGCGAGGAACGTCGCGAGCGCCTGTCGAGTGGGCGTCCGCGTGTCGTCGAGCCGCCGGACCACGTCGCCACCCACCGGGACCCGCGTGTTGTTGACGCTCTCGCTGTCGTCGCTGCCCTGCAGGACGCCCTCGGAGGGGCCGCCGTCGACTATCCTGTCGATGTAGACGCCAGAGGCGCGCCGGAGCCCGTTCGCCTCCGCGATGAGCGGGCCGACGCTCTGGAGCGTCACGCCCATGTAGGAGTGGCGGTAGGTGCCGTCCTCGACGAGCGCCGGGACGACGCGCCGGGTGAGCGCGGCCGAGATAGCGAAGGCGACGTTGTCTCCCCCGCCGGCGTTGATGACCCCGAGGACGTTCCCGTCCAGGTCGACGAGCGGGCCCCCGCTGTTCCCGGGGTTGACCGCCGCGTCCGTCTGGATGGCGTCGGCGATGGAGAAGTTGTTCGCGCCCTGCAGCGTCCGGTCGACGCCGCTGACGATGCCCTCCGAGACGGACCCCGAGAGGCCGAACGGGTTGCCGATGGCGACGACCTGGGTGCCGATCGGCGGGTCGCCATCGACGAACGAGAGCGCCGACACGTCGTCGGGGACGGTCCGTGACTCCAGCACGGCGAGGTCGCTGTAGACGTCGGTGCCGACGACCGACACCTCTCGCCAGCCGCTGTCCGCGAACCGGACGTAGTACTCGTCGCCCGGCGCGACGACGTGCTGGTTCGTGACGAGGTACTCGTCGCTGACGAGGAACCCGCTCCCCTGTGCGCCGCGGCCCCGGTTGGAGAGGACCTGTATCGAGACGACCGAGTCTGCGACCTGCCGGTAGACGTCGGTGTAGACGCTGCCGCTCGACTGGGTCGCCTGCTGGGACTGCTGGAGGTCGGCCTGGGACGACGAGTTCGCCCCGGCTCCGGACGGACTGTCCACCTGCCCCGGCGCCTGACAGCCCGCCGCGCCGGCGAGCGTGACCCCGAGAGCGCCGAGAAACCCCCGGCGCGAGAGTCTGTCGTTAGCCATACCGACGTGTTAGGAGAGCGACCGAATAAAGCCACGGTCGGGGGGCACAAACTACTATATCTCGGGTACAAAATGGGACGTATGGCAGACGCGTCACAGGACTCGACGCCCGCCCCCGGGTTCGTCCTCCCGGGGCTTCGGTGTGCGATGGAGATGGCGCTGGTCGGGACTATCGTCGCCCTCCTCGGCCTCCCGACGGAGGAACCGATGGTGCTCGGCGTCGTCCTCCTGGCGGCACTCGTCGGGATGGTCGTCGTCCTCTTCTGGGCACTGAACCGGCACATGCGCCGCTGGATTCGGTACGCACAGGGGAAGCCGACCACGCTGACCATCTTCGACTGACAGTAACCAGTTGCGGTGTAGTCTTAAGTGCGAGCCACGAGTACCACCGGCCGACTCATGGAACTCACATGGCACGGCCACTCCACGTGGCACGTCAGCGTCGACGACACGGACCTGCTCATCGACCCGTTCTTCGACAACCCGCACACGGACACCGACCCCGAGGAACTGGACCCGGATTACGTCCTGCTGACACACGGCCACGCCGACCACATCGGCGACGTGGACCGCTACGAGGGGGCCGGCCTCGTCGCCACGCCGGAGCTCGTCGAGTACTGCGAGGACAACTTCGGCGAGTACGACGCCGTCGGCGGCATGGGGATGAACCTCGGGGGCACCGTCGAGATCGGCGACGCCTTCGTCACGATGCACCGCGCCGACCACACCAACGGCATCGACACCTCCTACGGTACCAGCGCCGGGATGCCCGCCGGCTTCGTCATCTCGGACACGAAGCCCACGCAGGTCAGCGACGCGGAGTCGACGACGTTCTACCACGCCGGCGACACCGGCCTGATGACGGAGATGCGGGAGATAATCGGCCCGTACCTCGAACCCGACGCCGCGGCGCTCCCCGTCGGCGACCACTTCACGATGGGACCGTGGCAGGCCGCCATCGCGGCCGACTGGCTGGACGTCGACACCGCGTTCCCGATGCACTACGACACGTTCCCGCCAATCGAGATAGACACGGACGACTTCGTGAAGGAGGTGAAGGCGACCGGCAGCGACGCCGAGGTGGTCGTCCTCGACGGCGACGAGTCCTACGAACTGTAGCCGTCTAGTCCTCCCGGACCCGCACGTCCGCCGTCTCTTCGAGCGGTTTCACGACCGCCGCGATGTCCTCGTCGCCGTAGCCGCGGGCACGCGCTGCGCTGAACGCCTCGCGGGCCGCCGCCGTCTGTGAGAGCGGGACGCCGACGTCGCCCGCCCGGTCCAGTGCGAGCGAGAGGTCCTTGTACTGGTAGTCGACGGGGAACCGAGCCTCGAAGTCGCCGTCGGCGATGGTCGCACCCTTCCCGGCGAACAGCGGGCAGTGGAGGCCGCCGCTCTCGAGGACGGTCCGCATGTCGGCGACGTCGAGGCCGTTCGCTCGGCCGAAGACGAGCGCCTCCGCGAACGCGTTCATCGCGTTGCCGAGCAGGAGGTTGACGAACAGTTTCATGTTGGTCCCCTGCCCGACGTCGCCGCAGTGGACGACCGGGTCACACATCGCCTCGAGGACCGGCCACACCGCCTCGACCGCCGCCTCGTCGCCGCCCACGAGGCCGACGAGCGTCCCCTCGCGGGCCGGGCCGACCGTGCCCGAGACCGGGGCGTCGACGAACCGGCCGCCGGCCGCCGCGACCAGTTCGGCGGCGGCGAGCGTCTCCTCGTGGGCGATGGTGCTCATCTGGACCACCGTCGTCGACTCGTCGAGCCCGTCGAGGACCCCGAGGTCGCGCTCGAGCACCTCGGCGACCGCGTCGCCGTCGCTGAGCATGAGACAGACGACTTCGGACCGTCTGGTCAGGTGCTTCGGCGAGTCGGCGACCGAGACGCCCGCCTCGGCGAACGGCTGTTCGCGGTCGGTCGTCCGGTTGTAGACGACGACGTCGAACCCCGCGTCGTCGAGGTTCCACGCCATCGGCGTTCCCATCGCGCCGAGACCGATGAAGCCAACGGTCGTCATACGCGGCCGTTCGGGCGGCAGCGGCTTCAATCCGGTGTCGGGCGCGACCGGCCGCAGACACTATCGGACAACGTTTACGTTACCGGGACGAGACTGTCCGCGTGCTATGGCAGACATCGAAGTCACCAGCACGTGCGAGGAAGGCTACACGACCGAGAGCGTCATCAACGGCGAGTGGGAGCTCGTCGTCGACGCCCTGAGCAACGACGGGCCGTCGCCGAACGAGGTCCTGGCCGCCGACTACGCGTCCTGTTACATCCCGGCCCTGCGCGTCGCCGCCGACCAACACGGGTACGACGACATCGGGGTCGTCGAGGTCGACGTCGAGGCGGACCTGGACGAGGACGACGACCTCGAAGCCATCGCGTTCCACGTCGAGGTCGAGGCGGACCTCGGCGACGACGAGCAGGCCATCGTCGAGCTCGGTGAGGACATCTGTCACGTTCACTCGGCGCTGCGTGACGGCCTCCACGCCGACATCGCCATCGAGTCCGGCGTCTGAGCCGGCCGACCGACCCACGAATCGCTCTCGACCGGGAAACGCTCATGGGAGAGGCCCGCCAACGGTCACCCATGAGCGACAACGACTGGACGGACCGTATCGCGGGGGAGCGGATGGAAGTAGACCGGTTGTTCAACGACCAGGTGACGGCCTCCTCTTTCTCCAGCCAGCAGTGGGGCCTCGTCATGACGGCCGTGGAGTTCGAGATAGAGGGTCCCGAGGACCCCGAGACGGCCCGCATCGTGGCCGACACGTCGAAGCTCCCGAGCATCATGCCCGAACTCGACCGCATCGACCAGCAACCCGGGATGGGACAGCAGTCCGGCGGCGGGAGCGGGGGCGGTGGCGGCCTCTTCTCGGGCGTGAAGGACGCGCTGGGCCTCGGCGGCGGCGGGTCCGAGCAGAACACCGAGGAGGCGGAGGAACTCGCCCAGCGGTACGCCGAGAAGTTACAGGAGAAACTCGAGTCGAACGGGCGCTGGCGGGCGATCTGCCAACAGGCGGCGAACTAGTACTCGTCGCCGCCGTGGAACAGGGTGAGCTCCTCGGCCTCGTAGATGTTGATGAGTTCGGTCACCAGTTCGTCGTAGGACTCGTCCTCGACGCGCAGGTCGTCGAGTCGCTGGACGGTGTCCTCGTCGAGTTCCACAGTCGGCATGGTCCCGGGTTCCCCTCGCTGGCACTTAACGTTCGGGGACGCACAGAAACGAACTCGGACAGTAGTAAAAAATCACAATCGAAAACGGTTAATGTCCGTTCTGGGTAGCTTTTCGACATGCGACCCGTAGCAGACTCGCCGCTCGTTCGCAACGACAAGACGCTCGTCCTGGCCCACGACCACGGCCTCGAACACGGGCCGAAGCAGTTCGCCGGCGTCGAGGAGCGCCTCGACCCGCGCGAGGTGTTCGAGATGGCGACCCACGACGCCGTCACGGCGCTCGCCGTCGGCAAGGGCCTCGCCGAGACGTACTACCCCAGCTACGAGGACGACGTGAACCTCCTCGCGAAGCTCAACGGCGGCTCGGACCTCTGGATGGGCGACCCCTACTCCGCCCACAACTGGTCGGTCGACTACGCCGCCGACCTCGGCGCCGACGCCGTCGGCTACACCATCTACCCCGGCGTGAACAAGGAGCCCGAGATGTTCGAGGACTTCCGGCCGGTGCAGGAGGCCGCCCGCGACCACGACCTCCCCATCGCGATGTGGTCGTACCCGCGCGGGCAGGCCGTCAAGGAACACCGGAGTCGGGACATCATCGCCTACGCCGCCCGCATCGGGCTGGAACTCGGCGCCGACTTCACGAAGGTGAAGTACCCCCGGAGCAAGGAGGCGATGTCCCACGCCGTCGACGCCGCCGCCGACAACCGCGTCCTGCTCTCCGGCGGGTCGAAGACCTCCGACCGGGACTTCCTCGAACTCGTCGCGGACTGCATGGACGTCGGCGTCTCGGGCCTGGCCGTCGGCCGCAACGTCTGGCAGCGCGACGACCCCTACGACATCCTCGACAAGCTCGACGAGGTCGTCTTCGAGGGCGCCAGCGCCGACGACGTCCTGTAGGCCATGGACGAGGCTACACGCCGGGCCGTCGCCGACGCCCGCGAGCAGTTCCCGGACGCCGAGGCGCTCCCCGAGGCCGTCGACCGTGGCCGGGTCGTGTTCGGCTTCGACGGCTACCTCGACCGGGTCCGTGAGGTCGTCGCCGACCGCGTCGACCCGGACACCTACGAGCGCCTGCCGACGATAGCCGCCTTCGGCGAGCGGGTCGACGACTCCGTGGCGGCCGACAGCTCGCTCACGTTCGAGTGGCTCGAGAACGGTCGCCGGACCGGCGGCCACACCTGCCACCTCGCCCGCGCGTTCGGGACGTGGGCGTTCGACCCCACGCTCGTCGGCATGTACGGCGACCCCGTCCACGAGGCGTTCGAGGCGGAGTTCGGCGAGTACGACCTCAACTCGATGGGCGCCCCCGGCGTCACCGACGCCGTCGAGTTCGACGACGGGAAGCTGATGCTGAGCGAGATCGGCGACACGATGCGGCTGGACTGGGCCGGCGTCGACGAGCGCTTCGGTCACGACCGACTGGTCCAGCGCCTCGACGGGGCCGACCTGCTGGGGATGGGCTACTGGTCCGAGGCCCCGGCCCTCCCCGACATCCTCGGCGGCCTCCGTGACGTCTGGGACGATATCGAGTCCCCGCCCGGCCACGTCCTCGTGGACCCCGGTGACGTCCGGAAGCTCGACGCCGACCGCCTGCGCGCGGGCCGGGAGGCCATCGGCCGCCTCGACGAGGTGACCGACGTGGTCGTCTCTTCGAACCGTGCCGAAACGGGCGTGCTGGCCGACGCCTTCGCTGGCGAGGCCGACCGCTCGTTCGAAGCGGCCGCCGAGGCCGTCCACGAGGCACTCGACCCGACGTGGTTCGTCGGCCACGGCGTCGACCGCTCGGTCGTCGTCTCCCCGTCGGGGACCGACAGCGCCTCGGTGCCGGCGGTGGACGACCCCGAACTGACGACGAGTTCCGGCGACCACTTCAACGCCGGCCTCGGCCTCGGCCTCGTGACCGGCCTCTCGCCGGCGGCGGCCGTCGTCGTCGGCAACGCCGTCGCCGGACACTTCGTCCGCACGGCCGACCAGCCCTCGCTCGGCGAGGTCCGGGCGTTCGTCGACACCTACGACGAGAAGTTCTGACTCAGCCGTCCAGTTCCCGGACGGTCACCCGCTCTCGCAGCGCCTCGACGTCGTCCAGCGACGGCACCGCAGTCCCGGCCTGTTCGACGAGACGCGACGAGACGGCGACGCCGTGCCGGAGCGCCGTAGCGTCGTCGGCACCCGCCTCCCACGCCGCGAGGACGCCGGAGAGGAGGGCGTCGCCCGCGCCGACCGTGCCGACCACGTCGACGTCCAGCGCCTCTGCGTGGAGGAGTTCCGACCCGGTTGCGAACACCGCGCCGTCGCCGCCCATCGACGCGAGCACTTGGTCGAAGCCGCGGTCGCGGAACGCGTCGGCCGCGCGGGCACACCCCTCGACGGTCGAGACGTCGGCGCCCGTCGCCTCGCCGAGTTCCTCGCGGTTGGGCTTGCACAGCGCGTACTGCTCGTCGAGTTCGCGGAGCGCGCTGCCCTCCATGTCGACGACGGTGTCCCACTCGCCCGCGGCGGCGACGGCGTCGACGTCGGCCAGCGACACGCCCGGCGTGAGACTGCCGCTGACCACGACCCGTTCGGGGTCGTTCGCCCGAATCCGGTCGATTGTGGCGTCGACGGCGGCGGCGTCCACCTCGGGGCCGTCGTGGTTGAGTTTGTACTCCGCGTCCGTGGCGATGGCGGCGGTGTTCAGCCGGGTCGTCCCCTCGACCTCGACGAAGGCCGTCTCGACGCCGTCGGCCGCGAGTTCGTCCCGGATGAACTCGCCGGTGAACCCGCCGAGCACGCCGGTCGCGACGCAGGGCGTCGCCAGCGCCGTGAGGTACTGGGCGACGTTGATGCCCTTCCCGGCCGCGTCGAACCGCGCGTCGGTGGCCCGCATGACGCGGTCCGGTGTCATCGGTTCGTCGAACTGGATCGTCTGGTCGACCGCTGGGTTGAACGTGACTGTGACTATCATGGACTCACTCCTTCGACGACGACGTCGGCCTCCGCGAACGCGTCCGCGAGGGCGCTCGGCAGGTCACCGTCCGTGACCACCATGTCCACGTCGTCGAGGTCCGCGAACGAGACGAAACTCCGCTCCCCGAACTTCGAGCTGTCCGCGACGAGCACCACGCGGCCGGCCCGCTCGACCATCTGGCGCTTGACCTCGGCCTCGTCCTCGTTGGGCGTCGAGAGCCCCGCCTCGGCGTCGAGCGCGTTCGTCCCGAGGAAGAGCAGGTCGAAGTTCGTCCGCTCCAGGAACGACTCCGCGGTCGGCCCGACGAGCGCCTTCGTCCGGGCCCGGAGGGCCCCGCCGGTGGACTTGACCTCTATCTCCCGGTTAGAGAGCTCCATGGCGAGTTCGGGCATGTTGGTCGCGGCGACGTAGCCGCTGTCGGGCGCGGCGCGCGCGACCTCCATGGTGGTCGTCCCCGCGTCGAAGAAGACGACCTGCCCGTCGCGTATCTCGTCGCTGGCCCGGGCGGCGATGGCCTGTTTGGCGTCGAGTCGCTCCACCTCTCGCTGGTCGTACGAGCGCTCGGTGCCGACCGACGACGCCGGGACGGCGCCACCGTGGGACCGCTCGATGCGGCCCTCGGCCTCGAGGTCGCGGAGGTCACGTCGGATGGTGGCCTTCGAGAACTCCAGTTCGTCGGCGAGGACCGCGACCGAACAGCCGTCTCGTTCTGTCACTAGCTGGACGATGGTCCGCTTGCGTTCGGCCGGGAGCATGCTGTTCCCCGTGATTGTTTCGCTTCGGTTTTACCACTTTCTATCGACTGGTGCGCGTTTGTGCGCGAAAAGGGCGGGGCGGCCGTTACAGTTCGTCGAGGACGGCCGCCGTGACCGCCTCGGTCGACGCGTCGCCGCCGAGGTCCGGGGTCCGGGGTCCGGTTTCGAGGACGCGCTCGACCGCGCCGCGCACGCGGTCGCCCTCCTCGTCGTAGCCGAGGTGGTCCAGCAGCATCGCCGCGGAGAGAATCATCGCCGAGGGGTTGGCGATGCCCTCGCCAGCGATGTCGGGGGCGGAGCCGTGGACGGGTTCGAACAGCGCGTTCTCCTCGCCGACGTTGGCCGAGGGGAGCAGGCCCAGACCGCCGACGAGACCGGCCGCGAGGTCCGACAGCATGTCGCCCGCGAGGTTCGGGCAGATGACCACGTCGTACGCCTCGGGCGTCATCACGAGGTGCATCGCCAGCGCGTCCATCAGCGCCGTGTCGTAGTCTGCGCCGCGCTCCTCGGCGACGGCCTCGGCGGTCTCTAAGAACAGACCGTCCGTCTCGCGCATGACGTTGGCCTTGTGCGCGATGGTCACGTCGTCGTAGCCGTTCTGCTTCGCGTAGTCGAAGCCGAACTCGGCGATGTCGCGTGAGGCCTCCTCGGTGACGACGCGGGTCAGCGTCCGGACGCCGTCGACGATCTCGTCCTCGATGCCCGCGTAGACGCCCTCGGTGTTCTCGCGGACGAACACGATGTCGGTGTCCGGCTGGACCGCGTCCAGACCGGGGTACGAACGCGCCGGGCGGACGTTGGCGAAGGACCCGACGACCTCGCGCAGGGGGAGGATGACGTCGGCGGCCGTCTCGCCGGCCGCACCGAACAGCGTCGCGTCGGCGTCTGCGGCGATGTCCCGCGTCGCCTGCGGGAGCGCCTCGCCGGTCTCGGCCTTCACGGCGTCGCCGGCCTCGCCCTCGACGAAGTCGAAGTCGACCGTCTCCAGCGCCTCCAGTACCTCGACGGCGGCGGGCGTGACCTCCTGCCCGATGCCGTCGCCGGGGATGACCGCGATCTCGTGTGTCATGTGCGCCGAGAGGCGGCCACTCGGTGAAAGTGGTTCGGTTCGCGGGCGTCGGTCGGGCTCCCTGTCCGGAGCGACCTCCGGAATCCAGCGGTCGGATTCAGCCCTGACGGGCCAGCGTCACGCCGATGTCGTGTTCGACGAGCAGGAACACGCCGAGGGCCGCGAGGCCGAGCGCCGCCGGGTCGACGCCACCGAACCCGAGCGTCGCAAGCAGGCCGGTGAACTGCTGGCCCTCGAACACGAGCAGCAGCCACACCGTCGCGCCGACGCCCTCGACGAGACTGAAGCCGACCGTATCGAGGTTGAGCGTCTCGGACAGCGGTGCCTCGCCGCGGAGCACGTTGTCCTCAACGCTGTGCTGGGGGACGAGCAACACGGTCAGGACGACGCCGGCCACGAGGATGCCGTCGACGCCGCCGAGTCGGTCGGCGATACCCAGCCAGAGCCCCCAGAGCAGCGCCTCGGAGACGCTGACGCCCACGATGCGCGTCACCGGGAACGAGAGCGAGAGCCCGTTCACCGTGGCGTCGGTCAGCACGTGTTCGACCACGAGACCCAGCGTCAACACCCCGAGGCCGATCGCCGCCGGCCGGGAGATGACCGGCGCGCCCTCGACGAGCGCCAGCCAGAGCCCGAGCGTCAGCGTCTCGACGACGGTGAACCCCACCATGAGGAGCGTCCGAGCCGTGGCCTGGAGCCCCGTCAGCGATTGCATCTGCGTGGCGTCGAACGTGGCCATAGCGCCCGTGCGGTCCGTCGGGAGTTAGTTAGGCATCTGCTAAGACTCGGTGAGGCGCCGCGGCGACGCCGGCGGACCGACCGGCGAGCGAACCGTGACCCGCCGTCCCCGCTGGCGGTACAGCGAGCATCCGAGTTTGGGGCCGCGCGGTACGCCGGCGTTACCGTCGGTCGTCGAAAACGGTGACAACGTCGTCCGCTACGGGGGTAATCTCTGACTGTCCGGACCGCACGCTCGCGCCGAAGCGATGACCACCTCCGCGGTCAATCGTCCGCTTCGACGTCCGAGCGCGTCTGGTCGAGGTACGGCAGCTGCGCCGCCGTCTCCTCGATGGCGTTCCGGTTGGCCTTCATCAGGGCCGTCGTGTCCCAGATGCCCTCGACGAGCGCCTGTCGCTGGGCGTCGTCGACGGAGACGGAGATCTCGTTGCCGCCGTAGCGGACCGTCTCGGCCGCCACGTCGACCTCGATGTCCCCGTCGGGGTTGTCGTCGACCCACTGCTGGAGCGCGTTGATGCTCTCGTGGTCGGCGGTCACCGTCGGGATGCCCAGCGCGAGGCAGTTCCCGGCGAAGATCTCGGCGAAGCCCTCGCCGATGATGGCGTCGATACCCCAGCGCATCAGCGCCTGCGGGGCGTGCTCGCGGGAGGAGCCACAGCCGAAGTTGTTGTTGACCACCATGACGTTGGCGTCCTGGAACCGCTCCTCGTTCATCGGGTGGTCCTTCTGGTTGTCCTCGTCGTCGAACCGCAGGTCGAAGAAGGCGAACTCGCCCAGGCCGTCGAAGGTGACGACCTTCATGAACCGGGCCGGGATGATCTGGTCCGTGTCGATGTCGTTCCCGCGGATGGGGATGCCGGTCCCCTCGACGTAGTCGACCTCGGGAATCTCCTCGGTGGGGTCGCTCATTGGAGCGCCACCTCCTTCAGGTCGCGCACGTCAGACACCTCGCCGGTGATGGCCGCGGCGGCCACCATCCGGGGGTTCATCAGGACGGTGCGGCCGTCCTTCGAGCCCTGCCGGCCGACGAAGTTCCGGTTCGACGAGGAGGCACAGGCCTCGTCGCCCTCCAGCTGGTCCTCGTTCATGCCCAGACACATCGAACAGCCGGCGTTGCGCCACTCGAAGCCGGCTTCCTCGAAGACGTCTTTGAGCCCTTCCTCCTCGGCGGCGCGCTGGACGCGCTGGCTGCCGGGGACGACGAACGCGCGCACGTCGTCGTCCACCTGCCGGCCCTTGACGATGCGGGCCGCGCGGCGCAGGTCGGGCAGGCGGGCGTTGGTACAGGAGCCGAGGAAGGCGACGTCGATGTCGTACCCCTCCATCGACTCGCCGGGTTCGACGCGCATGTGCTCCTGTGCCCGTCGGGCGGTGTCCTGCTTGTCGTCGGCGAGGTCCTCGGGGGCCGGAATCGGGTCCTCGATGCCGATGCCCTGTCCGGGCGTGGTCCCCCAGGTGACGACGGGGTCGAGTTCGCTCGCGTCGATCTCGACGACGTCGTCGTACTCGGCGTCCTCGTCGCTCCGGATGGACTCCCAGTAGGGCTTCAGCTCCTCGAACTTCTCGGGGTGCTCCTGGAAGTAGTCCGTCTCTTCCAGCCACTCGAAGGTGGTCTCGTCGGGGTTGACGTAGCCCGCGCGGGCGCCGCCCTCGATGGACATGTTGCAGATGGACATCCGTCCCTCCATGTCGAGGTCCTCGATGGCCTCGCCGGCGTACTCGTAGACGTAGCCGACGCCGCCCTCGGTCCCCAGACGACGGATGATCTCGAGGATGATGTCCTTGGCCTCGACGCCCTCGCCGAGTTCGCCGTTGACCTCGATCTTCCGGACCTTCTGTTTCTCCATGGCGATGGTCTGGGTGGCCAGCACGTCCCGGATCTGGCTGGTCCCGATACCGAACGCCAGCGCGCCGAACGCGCCGTGTGTGGAGGTGTGGCTGTCACCGCAGACGATGGTCTTGCCGGGCTGGGTGATGCCCTGCTCCGGCCCGATGACGTGGACGATACCCTGGTCACCGGTCGTCGGGTCCGAGAACTGGATGCCCGCGTCCCGGACGTTCTCTTCGAGCTCGGCCATCATCCGCTCGGCGGCGTCGTCGGCGTAGGGCCGGTCCTGGTTCGCCGTCGGGACGATGTGGTCGACCGTCGCGTGGGTCAGGTCGGGACGTGCGACCTCCAGACCGCGTTCCTGGAGCATCCCGAACGCCTGCGGGCTCGTGACCTCGTGGATGAGGTGGAGACCCACGAACAGCTGGTCCTGCCCGTTGGGCAGGGTCGTGACTTTGTGCCGGTCCCATACCTTGTCGTACAGCGTGCCTTCGCTCATACTGTCTCGTCCCGTCCCTCGGTGCCGCGCTCGTAGGCGCGGGAGACGCCCTCACCGGGCGCTTCGTGGTCGACGTCCTCCATCGTCTCCGCGTCGTCCTCGGCGTCGTCGCGCCCATCGCGCTCGCCACCGTCGGCGGCGACCGTCGGACCGCGCTTGAACGCGGCGCCGAAGGTGTCGTTCGTGTGTGGGTGCGTGTGGTCGACGTCGCCCATCGTGTCGTTGGTGCTGTCGTCAGTCATCTGCGGGTGCTTCCTGCTCCTCTGTCTGTTCGCCGGCGTCCTCGCCCCACGCGAACAGGTCGCGCAGGCCGGCGCCGACCTCCTCTATCTGGTGGTTCTGTTCCGCGTTGCGGTACTGCTTGTAGGCGGGCCGGTTGGCCTGGTTCTCGTTGATCCACTCGCGAGCGAACTCGCCGCTCTGGACCTCGTCGAGAATCTTCTCCATCCCCTCGCGGTCGATGACCTCCTCACCGCGGGTCAGACCGCCGTACTCGGCCGTGTCGGAGACGGAGTTCCACATCCCCATGTGGCCGCCCTCGTACATCAGGTCGACGATGAGTTTGAGCTCGTTCAGACACTCGAAGTAGGCCATCTCCGGGGCGTAACCCGCGTCGACCAGCGTCTCGAAGCCGGCCTTGACCATCTCGGTGACGCCGCCACAGAGGACCGCCTGCTCGCCGAACAGGTCGGTCTCGACCTCCTCCTGGAAGGTCGTCTCGATGACGCCGGCGCGCGTACAGCCCACGCCCTTCGCGTAGGCCAGCGCCTCCTCCTTGGCGTCGCCGGTCGCGTCCTGGTAGATGGCGATGAGACCGGGGGTCCCCTCGCCGCGCTCGTAGGTCCGCCGGACGAGGTGGCCCGGCGATTTGGGCGCGACCATCGTCACGTCGACGTCTTCCGGCGGCTCTATCTGGCCGTAGTGGATGTTGAACCCGTGGGCGAACTGGAGCGTGTCGCCGGCGTCGAGTTCGTCCTCGATGGCCTCGTAGACGGCCGGCTGGACGGTGTCCGGGACGAGCATCACGACGCGGTCGGCCTCGCTCGCGGCGTTGTCCGGCGTGGCCACCCGAAGGCCGGCCTCCTGGGCCGCCTCGCGGGAGGACGAGCCCTTCCGGAGGCCGACGACGACGTCGACGCCGGACTCGTGGAGGTTCAGCGCGTGGGCGTGGCCCTGTGAACCGTAGCCGAGTACGGCAACTGTCTCGTCGTCGAGTGTCGATACGTCTGCGTCGTCGTCGTAGTAGACGGTCGTCGTGAGTTCGTCAGTCATCTTTATCGAGTGTCTTGGGGCCTCGTTCCAGTGCGGCGGCCCCCGTCCGCACGATCTCCTGCACGTCGAACTGCCGGAACGCCTCGACGGCAGCGTCTATCTTCTGCTTGCTTCCCGTGATCTCGACGGTCACCGAGTCGGTGGAGGCGTCGACGGCCTGTCCGCCGTACATCTCCGCGACGGCGTTGACGTCGTCGGGTTTCTCCCCACCGACCTTGATGAGCGCGAGTTCGCGCCGGACCGCTTCCGGCTCAAGTTCCATCACCGAGATGACGGGCACGAGCTTCTGCAACTGCTTCTTGGCCTGCTCGATGCCCGGTTCCGGTTCCTCGATGAGGATGGTCATCCGGGCCGTATCCTCCTCACTCGTCGGCCCGACGGTGAGGCTTTCGATGTTGAACTGTCGGCGGCTGAACAGGCCCGAGACCTCCGAGAGCACGCCCGGGCGGTGTTTGACCAGCGCCGACAGCACCGCCTGTCGCGGTTCGTGGGTCACTTCGGCCTCGGGGTCGACGCGGATCCCTTGCGAGTTGCGTCGGCCCTCGGGGCGCATCCGTTCGTCGGGCGCGGGACCTGGCATTCCTCCGGTCATCGTTAGAGCATCTCCAGATGGGTCTCTTCCAGTGCGAACAGGCCGTTGTCGCCGCCGCTCGGGACCATCGGGAAGACGTTCTCCCCGGGGTCGATGTGGGCGTCGATGACGCTCGGCCCGTCGTAGTCGCGCGCGGCCTGGATGGTGTCCTCGACGTCCTCGGCCTCCTCGAGGCGGAACCCGCGGGCGCCGAACGCTTCGGCGAGCTTGTCGAACTGCGGAATCCACGGGTACTCCGAGGCCATGCGGCGGCCCTCGTAGAAGCCGTCCTGCCACTGGCGGACCATGCCGACGGCCTCGTTGTTGAGGATGACGTAGGTGATGTCGAGGTTCTCCCGGACCGCGACCGAGAGGCCCTGCACCGTCATCAGGAAGGAGCCGTCGCCGTCGAAGCAGACGACCTCCTGGTCAGGTGCGGCCAGTTTCGCGCCGATGGCCGCGGGGACGCCGTACCCCATCGTCCCGAGGCCGTGCGAGGAGACCCACGTCCGGGGTTCGGTGTACTCCCAGAACTGGGAGGCCCACATCTGGTGTTGGCCGACGCCGGTACAGACGATGGTGTCGTCCGGCGTCACGTCCGAGAACGTCTCGACGACGTACTGCGGTTTCAGCGGTTCGTCGTCGGGCATCTCGTAGGTCATCGGGTACTCCTCTTTCCAGTCCTGGCACTGCTCGCGCCACTCGTCGACGTCCGGCGCGCGCGGCATCGCGTCGAACAGCTGGCGTAGGACCGCGCGAGCGTCCCCGATGAGCGGGTAGTCGGCGTAGACGTTCTTCGATATCTCGGCGGGGTCGATGTCGACGTGGATGACCTCCGCGTCCGGCGCGAACGAGTCGACACCGCCGGTCAGGCGGTCGTCGAACCGCGTCCCGATGGCCAGCATGCAGTCGGTGTTCGTGATGGCCATGTTGGCGTAGCCGGTGCCGTGCATCCCGGCCCACTCCAGCGAGAGGTCGTGGTCCTCGGGGAAGCTCCCGATGCCGGGCATCGTCGTGATGACCGGTATCTCGTACTCCATGGCGAACTCCCGCAGGGCGTTGGAGGCGTCGGCCTTGATGACCCCGCCACCGGCCAGGATGACCGGTCGGTCGGCGTCGGCCAGCACGTCTGCGGCCTCCTGGACGTCCTCGTCGTCGGCCTCGTCCGGCACGTCGTAGGTGTCGGGCGTGCTCGGTGCGGCCGGTTCGACGTCGGTCTCGCCCTGCGTGACGTCCTTCGGCAGGTCGACGAGCGTCGGGCCCTGTCGACCGGCGTCGGCCAGCGCGAACGCCTCGCTGACGTCGCTGCCGACGGTGTCGGAGTGGCTCGCGAAGTAGCTCTCCTTGGTGATGGGCTGAGTGATGCCGACGGTGTCCGTCTCCTGGAACGCGTCGTTGCCGACGAAGTCCGTCGGGACCTGCCCCGTCAGCGCTATCATCGGGTCCGAGTCCATCGACGCGTCGGCGATGCCGGTCACGAGGTTGGTCGCGCCCGGGCCCGACGTGGCGAAGCAGACGCCGGGGTCACCGCTGACGATGCCGTAGGCGTCGGCGGCGTGGGAGGCCCCCTGTTCGTGGGCCATCGTCACGTGGGTGATGTCCGAGTCGTACAGGGCGTCGTAGACGGGCATGATGGCCCCGCCCTGGACGCCGAAGATGTACTCCGCGCCCGCGTTCTCGAGTGCGCGGACGACGGACTGGGCGCCCGTGGTGACCGGCGCCTGCTCCTCGGTCGGTTCGTCGTCTGTCTGTTCGTCCTCGGCGGGAACGGACGCACGTTCGCTCATGCTCTCGTCCCCCCGTGTGTCGGTCGCGTTCGTGTGTGTCCTGCGTGCATAGCTGGCGTCTCTGCTGTGTGGTGGAAAGTCGGTACGGCCGGCGACGAAAGTGAGGTGTGAGGGGCTATACAGCCCCTACAATACGCACGTCGCGAAGAAGGTCGGCGCCGCTGGCGACGGGTCGAACCCGGTGTCCAGCAGGCGCTGTCATCACGTCGAGAGTCTGTTTGCGACGGGTAATAAACGTTCTGTGAGAGGTGCTGGCGCACGTCCCGGTCGCGGACACGCGCCACTGCGCACCGCTGGTGGCTGTTCGTCGCGGCCGGAGGTCCGGTCATCGGCCTACGCGCGGACCTCCTCGGTCTCCTCGTCGACGCCGACCTCGGTGGCGAACCGCTCCAGTTCGCTCATCGTGACCTGCTGTTTCTCCGCGCCGTAGTCCTTGACGCGGCGGGTCACTTCCCGCACTTCGGCGTCGGTCGGCGCGTAGCCCGCGTCGACCAACCGCTCGCGTACCGAGTGTGCACCGGTGTGTTTCCCGAGCACGAGTTCGCGCTCGGCGCCGACCATCTCGGGGGTCATGACGCCGGGTTCGAACGTGTCGGAGTTCTCGATGACGCCGGCCGCGTGGATGCCGCTCTCGTGGGAGAAGGCGTTGCGTCCCACGATGGGCTTGTTCGCCGGCACCGGGATGTCGGACTTCTCCTCGACCAGCCGCGACAGCTCCGTGATACGGGTGGTGTCGACGCCGGTGTCGACGTCGTACAGCGACTCCAGCGTCATGACGACCTCTTCGTAGGCCGCGTTGCCGGCCCGTTCGCCGATGCCGTTGACCGACACCTGCGACTGACTCGCGCCCGCCTCGAACCCGGAGATGGCGTTCGCGGAGGCCAGTCCGAAGTCGTCGTGCGTGTGGACGTCGATGCGGGCGTCCGTGTGTCCGTCGACCTTCTCGATGAGGTCGTAGAACCGTCGCGGCGTGGCGACGCCGCACGTGTCCGGGATGTTTATCCAGTCCGCACCCGCCTCGGACGTCGCCTCGATGACCTCGAGGAGGAACTCCTCGTCGGTCCGGGTGGCGTCCATCGGCGAGAACATGCACTCGGCGCCGGCCTCGACGATGCGCTCGACGGACTCGACGGCCGAGTCCAGCGCCTCCTGCCGGGTCGCGTGCATGGAGTCCTGCAACTGTACGTCCGACGTCGAGACGAAGGTGTGGACCATGTCCACACCCGAGTCCAGAGCCGCCTCGATGTCTTTCTCGACCACGCGCGCCAGACCGCAGGTCGTCACGGTCGTGGACTCGGCGATGTCGCGCACTGCCTCGAACTCCGCGTCGGAGTTGACGGGGAACCCGGCCTCGATGACGTGGGTGCCCATCTCGTCGAGTACAGCGGCTATCTCGCGTTTGTCCTCGTAGTTGAACGACGTGCGGGGCGACTGCTCGCCGTCACGCAGCGTGGTGTCGAAAATCCGTGCGTCTGTTATCTCAGACGTGGAATCCAGTGTGCCCTGGAAGAACTCGATCCGCCGGAGATTCCGACGTGCCCTCGTTGTTGGACATAAGCACCTGTATCTGGACACTTCCAGTATTTATAGTTGTCCATCGGGTCCCTTCCGGGCGGCCGGTCGCCCCCGGCGGATGCCGCGCGTCAGACGCCGGGCCGAGGATTTTTGCCGTCGCCGCGCCTCTACGCGGCCATGAGTGATTTCGAGGGGCTGGACCTGCAGGCCGTCGAGGACCAGATGGAGGCCGACGCCGACGCCGGCGGGAGCAACCGCGTCGTCCTCGGCGTCCTCGACGGGTCGACGGCGGACGACGAGTGGCTGGAGATGGTCGAGGACGGCGTCGTCCTCGTGTTGAACGTCGACGGCGACCTGAACGAACTGGCGTCGGGGTTCGCCCGGCCCGTCAAGGAGGCCGGCGGCGAACTGATGCACTTCCGGGGCTTCCTCGTCGTCACGCCGCCCGGCGTCAGCATCGACACCGACCGGCTCTGAGCGTCGTTCTCGCGGTCAGTTCCCCTCGCCGACCAGCGTCAGGTAGTGCCCGTCGGGGTCGCGGATGCGGACGCCCTCGTCGACGGACGTGACCGCCAGCGCCTCGTCGGCCACCTCGCGCGCGACCGACTTCGGGTCCGCCGCGGCGACGCCGAAGTCGACGTGGACGCCGCCGCGGGCGTCGGCGATGCCGAGCCGCGGCGACCAGAGTTCGAGGTCCAGTTCGCCCGTCGTCAACCGGACCCGGCCCGCGTCGCGGCCGTCGTCGACCACCTCGAACCCGAGCGTCCGGTAGAACTCGACGGCTGGGTCGAGTGCCTCGACCTCGAGGACGAGTTCGAACAGGCCGGTGACGCCGTGGCCCTCGTGGGGGCGCTCGCCCAGTTCGACGCAGTTCCCTTCGGGGTCGTAGAAGTACAACGAGCGCTTGTCGCCGAACGTCTCCTCGACGAGGTCGAACCGCTCGTCGAGGCGGTCCCACCAGTCGTCGTACTCGGATTCGGGCACCGTCATCGCGTAGTGGGTGTGCAGGCCGCCGCGCGGGACCGGCCCCGGCGACCGCAGCCGGAGCTCGGTGTCGCCCGCGGCCAGCACGGCCGACTGCTCGGTCTCCCTGACCACGTCCATCTCCAGGAAGGCGTCGTAGAACGCCGTCATCCGGTCGGTGTACTTCACTTCGAGCGTGAGCCACTCCGGGTGTGAGACCATACGACGACGTTCGGTGCCGGGGGTGAAAACTGTCGGTCCTCGCGGACCAGTCCGTGACGGCACCGCGCGCTGGATACCCGCAGTTCGAGCATTTATCCACACCGAGAGCGTACGACCGGGTATGCCCATGAAAGGCACCGGGTCGGCGACGGGGTGGGAGGAGACGAACCGCTGGGACAGAGGCGCCAGTTGGCTGGCCTATCCCCACGAGACGATGCAACGGGCGAGCCACGTGCTCGAGACCGACGCGGGCGTCGTCGTCGTCGACCCCGTCGACGCCGACGGTATCGACGAGCTGTTCGCCGAGTTCGGCGAGGTGGCCGGCGTCGCGGTCCTGCTGGACCGCCACAAGCGCGACAGCGCCGCTATCGCGAACCGCCACGACGCGCCCGTCTACGTCCCGGAGTGGATGTCCGGCGTCGAGTCGGAACTGGACGCGCCGGTCGAACGCGTCCGTCGACAGATTCCCGGGACGGACTACGGCGTCCACAAACTCGTCAAGAACCCCGTCTGGCAGGAGGCGGCGCTGTACGGTGACGACGACGACACGCTGGTGGTCCCCGAGGCGGTCGGGACGGCCGACTACTTCCTCGCCGGCGACGAGCGCCTCGGCGTCCATCCGATGCTCCGCCTGACGCCGCCGTCGAAGCTGAAGCGGCTCGACCCGGACCGCCTGCTCGTCGGCCACGGCCACGGTATCATGGCGGACGCGACGGAGGCGCTCACCTACGCGCTCCGCGGGTCGCGCTCGCGGACGCCGAGCCTGTACGCGAAGAACGTCAAGTCGCTCGTCTTCGGCTGAGGCGGGCGCTGCCGGCCCTCGCCGGCGACGGGGTTATACGCGCACCGCGACAAGTGAGAGCGTGGTCTACGTCACACGCGGCCTCGTCGAGACGCTGTTACGGCTTGCGCGGGAGGCAGAGCCCGACGACGTGACGATATCGCTGGCGGTCACGGCGGCCGGGGACCTGCCCGAGACCGACCTCGACCCCGAGACGCCGGTGTTCACGGACTTCTACCTCCCGTCCGCTGGCGGGTCGGTCAACGCCGTCTTCGGGATGGACCTCGGGACGCCCGCCGGCCAGACACAGGGCCGGTTCGTCTCGCATCCCGACGGCTACATGGGCGTCAGCAAGACGGACGACCTCCACGCGGTGGTGTTCGTCGCCATCCCGCCGTGGGAGGAGGAGACGTTCGGCGCGTTCGACCGGTCGGGCCGGCGACAGGACGTGACGATTCTCGACGTCGAACCGCCCGAGGAGTCGCTGGCCTGACTACTCCAGATAGCCGAGGTCGCGGAGTTGGTCCGCGATGTCCTGGAACTCCGCTTCGGTGAGTTCGCCCTCTCGCTGGTGCTGGACGACGATGCTCCGCAGGAGGAACCGGACGAGGTCCGAGGTGCTGGAGAAGCTGGTCCCCTCGATGGTGCCCTCGACGCGCTCGGCGAGGTCCTTCGGTATCGAGACCGTGGTGTATTCGGCCATACCCGAAGGGACGCCGGCCGGCAGGAAAACGGTTGTGTCCCGTCGTCAGCGGGGCTCGTCGGCCTCGGTGTCGAACTGCCCGGCGGTCGCGGAGCTGGTCGGTGTGAACATCATCTGCGCGCGGTCGGAGCCGGACCTGTGCGCGCCGTCGAAGGTGGGGTTGGTGGTCGGATACGCGTCGTCGTCGGTGGGTGTCGTGATTCGTGTGGTCATCCTGGGGGTCGTGTGGGTCGTCTGGAGTAGTCGTCTGTGTGGGCTGAGCGTGGGTGTGCGGCGCGTGCTTTGGGTACAAGCATAGGCTACCAACCCCTTTTGCCCCATCTATCATAAATGTTCATGTTCAATCCGCAGAGTGACGTTGCAGTGACAAGAACTTTGATAATTCACGTGGTACGTTACCGTGGAGGACACCAATGGGCCTCCTCTCACGACTCACAGGCATCGGCGGGAACGACTCGGACGAGGCGGTCGAGATGGGTTACGAGTGCGTCGTCTGCGGGAAGCAGACGGAACTGCCGGAAGCCGCGTGTCCGAACTGCGGCGGGCAGATGGAGGAGTTGTAGGGCTGCCCGCCTACACCACCAGCCGTTTTTCGTACTCGGTGAGGTTCTCGTAGCCGTCCTCGGTGACGACGGCGATGTCCTCGATGCGGACGCCGCCTACGTCCGGGTCGTAGAGCCCGGGTTCGATAGTGACGACGTGGCCGGGTTCGAGTTCGCCGCCGTTCGGCGAGAGGCGGGGGAGTTCGTGGACGTCGAGACCGACGCCGTGGCCGGTGCTGTGGATGAACCCCGTCTCCGTCCGGTCGTCGCTCCGGAGCGTCGGATGGCCGGCGTCCTCGTAGACGTCACAGACGGCGTCGTGGACCGCCTCGCCGGTCGCGCCGGGTTCCAGCGCCTCGAACGCCGCGTCCATCGCTCGCTCCGTCAGGTCGTACCACTCCCGGACGGTGTCGCTCGGCGTCCCCTTGCAGAACGTCCGGGTCATGTCGGCGTGGTACTTCGTCGCCTTGTCCCGCGGGAAGATGTCGACGATGACGGGTTCGTCGGCCGTCAGCGGGCCGCTCCCGCGGTCGTGGGGGTCGGCGGCGTCGGCCCCGCAGGCCACGATGGTCTCGTCGAGCGAACAGCCGTGTCGGAGCAGCGTCACCTCTATCTCCTCCTTGACTCGTTCGCTGGTCAGCGTCTTGCCGTCGTGCTCGAGGGTGCCGTCGTCCGCGACGGTGGCGTCCGCGAGCAGTTCCTCGGCGGCGGCCATGGCCGCCTCGTTCGCCCGCTGGGCGGCCCGGACGTGGTCGACCTCCTCGTCGGTCTTGGTCGCGCGAATCTCGGTGACGACGCCGTCGGTGTCGGCGGTGACCTCGACCCCGCGGGCGCGCAGTCCGTCGGCCGTCTCCAACGGGAACCGCGGGGGCACGGCCACGCTGTCGACGTCGTAGGCGTCGAGGAACCTCGCGAGGACGTGCGAGACGGCCGCCTCGGGTCCGTGCTCCTCGACCAGTTCGGCGTGGTCGAAGTCGACGTACCGCTGGACCGACTCCGCCCGGGCCTCGCGCTTCGCCCGGCCGTACTCGAGACTGCGGGGGAACAGCAGGTGCGTCTCGCCGTCGTACAGCGTGACGAACGGGTCCGGCGCGTCGAACCCCGAGAGGTAGTACTGGTCTGAGTCCTCGGAGTCCGCGTCCAGCAGATACCCGTCGGTGTCCGTCTCGTCGAGGTACGCGTCGAGTGCCGAGAGGTCTGGATCCATACGCAGGCGTCGGGCCGGCGGGGGCAAAGGGCTACCGCCAGCGGCCAAAGGACGAAATGGGACCGGGCCGTGCGGTCGGCCATGACCGACGCCGACCCCGCAGCGGGCGACGCCCCGATTCCCGGCGACTTCGACGGCGGCCACCCGGCGAGCGGCCTGCTCGCCCTGCTCGGCCGGTCCCACACGATGGCGCTCCTGTTCGCGCTCGTCCGGGAGGACCCCGGTCCGTGGCGCTACACCGAGCTGGAGGAGCGGCTGGACGTGTCGCCGAACACGCTGTCCGCCCGGCTGGACGAACTCGAGACGGCGGGTCTCGTCGACCGCCACTCCTACGACGAGATACCGCCCCGCGTCGAGTACGAGGCCACGCAGAAGGCCCGGGACCTCCAGCCGGTGTTCGCCGAGCTACGCGAGTGGGCGGAGACGCACGGACTCGAAGGGACGGGTCAGTAGCTCACGAGCGGCATCTCGCGGACGTACTCGCCGTCCTCGACCACGCGGAGGAGGAAGTCCGCCACGTC
The DNA here is from genome assembly GCF_055632435.1 of Haloarcula sp. MBLA0163. Lineage (NCBI taxonomy): Archaea > Methanobacteriati > Methanobacteriota > Halobacteria > Halobacteriales > Haloarculaceae > Haloarcula > Haloarcula sp. MBLA0163. Next base: position 1,201,588 of record NZ_CM145745.1, on the reverse strand, counting down.
GGCCCGCGATATCGACGCCTGCACGCCCAGCGAGAGGTCGCCGTGCCGGTACTCGCCGGTGTGGTCGCCGTCGGTCAGGCGCGGGGCGCGGACGACGGTCCAGCGGGCGTCGCTCGCCCGTACGTCGGCGACGTGGTCACGGGCGTCCTCGAGGACGTCGCGGGCCAGCAGTTCGAGCATCAGCCCCATCACCTTGCCGCCGAGACTCACCCGGTCGTCCTCGTGGCGGACGGCGGCGCCGGTCAGCGTGACGAACCGGTCGACGCCGGCCGCGCCCATCGCGTCGAGAACGTTGCGGCCGGCGACCGTCTGGAGGTCCGATGGGCTCCCGTCGGTCTGTCCGAGGACGCTGACGACGGCGTCGCTGCCGTCGACCGCCTCGTCGACGCCGGTCCCTTCGTAGGCGTCGCCCTCGACGACGGTCAGCCTGTCACCGCCGACGTCTAGTTTCGACGGGTCGCGGACGAAGGCGACCACGTCGTGGCCTGCGTCGAGCGCCTGTTCGACGAGCGGTCGGCCGGTCCGGCCCGTGGCTCCGAAGACAGCGAGTCGCATACCCCCTCTACGTGGCCCCGGGGCATCAACGTCCGAGTCTCCGGCGGCGTAGTAACTACGAGGTGTCGTAGCAACTGCGGACGTCGTGAGACGGGAGTATATGCCGCTGGCGGCCCTCACCGTACGTGTGACCGACGACGCAATCGTCGCGGAGGGAGTGGAACTCACCTACGCCGACGGGACGGAGGCGGTTCGGGGTATCGACCTGACGGTGCCACGCGGGGAGTTCTTCGGCTTCCTCGGCCCGAACGGGGCGGGCAAGACCACGACCATCAAGACGCTGGTGACGCTCCTGCGGCCGACGGCCGGGTCTATCACCGTCAACGGCTTCGACGCCGAGACCGAGAGCAGGGCCGTCCGGGAGACGGTCGGCTACATGGCCCAGGAGACGAGCGTCGACCCGGAACTCACCGCCCGCGAGAACCTGCGCTTCGCCTGTGACGCGTACGGCGTGCCGCGGCGCGACCGAGCGGACCGAATCGACGAACTGTTGGACCTCGTCGACCTCGCCGACGTCGCCGACAAGAAGGCCGACGACTTCTCTGGCGGCATGAAGAAGCGGCTTGACGCCGCGACGGCGCTGGTCCACCGCCCGCCGCTCGTCTTCCTCGACGAACCGACGACGGGGTTGGACCCGAAGGCCCGCAACCGCCTCTGGGAGTACTTCCAGCGCATCAACGACCGCGGCACGACCATCTTCCTCACGACCCAGTACCTCGAGGAGGCGGACGCCCTCTGTGACAGACTGGCCGTCATCCTCGACGGCGAGCTCGTCTCCGAGGGGTCGCCGGCCGAACTCAAGCGCGAGGTCGGCGGGGAGATACTGGACGTGAGCGTCGAGGGCGACGCGGACGCGCGAGCGGCGGCGGCCCGGGTCGCCCGGGCCGGCGACCTGTTCGAGGAGACGGCGACCGTCGAGGTGAGCGACGACGGCATCACCGTCACCTCCGAGCGGGCCCGTTCCCGCGGGACCGACCTCCTCGTGGCCCTGCGCGACGAGGGCGTCAGCGTGACCGGGTTCAACGTCCGCGCGCCGACGCTGGACGACGTGTTCCTCGCCATCACCGGCGAGCACGTCGACACCGACGGGGCGGCGCAGTCCGAGGACCCCATCGCCGCCGACGGGGGTGGTGAGCCGTGAGTTCGCCGACCGACGACTCGTCGGCGGAGTCCCGCAGTGTCTCGCGGTCGGGGAACTCCTTCCTCGGGGACTTCTGGGTGAACTTCGTGCGCTGGAACATCAAGGCCGTCCGCAACCCGTTCGTGCTGGTCGTCTCGCTGGTCCAGCCCATCATCTTCCTCGTCCTGTTCACGCAGGTGTTCGGGCAGGTGGCGACCGGCGCGGTGAGTCAGGGCGGCGCGTCGATAACCTACGAGACGTACCTCGTGCCGGCCATCTGCATGCAGGTGGCGCTGGCCGCCGCGGCCACCTCCGGGGTCGGCCTCGTCAACGACATCGAGCAGGGGATGTTCGAGAAGGTGCTCGTCAGTCCGATGAACCGCACGGCCGTCTTCCTTGGCAAGACCGCCGCGGAGGTGGTCCGCATCGCCGCGCAGATTACCATCATCATCGGCCTCGGCGTCGTTCTGGGCGCGGAGGTGGCCACCGGCGTCGCCGGCGCCGTCGGCATCGTCGCCGTCGGCATCCTGTTCTCGCTGTGGTTCACGGCGCTGTCGAACACCATCGCCGTCGTCACGAAGGACCAGGAGTCGACCATCATCGGGGCGAACCTCCTGCAGTTCCCGCTCCTGTTCGTCTCGACGGCGTTCCTCCCGCTCTCCGTGCTACCGGCGTGGATTCAGGTGGTCGCCCGGTTCAACCCCGTCACCTACGGCGTCGACGCGGCCCGGGCCATCATGCTCGACCGCGACGTGATGACCGTCGTCGAGGTGGCCGACTACGGCCTCGCCTTCGGCGGTATCTACGACACGCTGGTCCCGGCCGTCGCCGTCCTCCTCCTCCTGGCCGTCGGCTTCGGGAGCGTCGCGGTCCACATGCTCCAGCGGGCCTCGAGCGCGAACGTGCAGTAGCGAGGGTCGCAGGGCACCCGTCGCGGCCGTCGACGCAGCGGCGCGCTCACTTATGCGGTCTGGGCCCCTACGTAGGCCATGGCAGCTGACAGAGACGCTATCGAGCAGACCGTCGACCGCCTCGTCGACGAGGTGAGCGAGTGGCCACACGTGACCGTCGGTGAGCACCGCTTCGGCGGCACCGAGTGGCGGGTCGGGCCTCGCGAAGTCGGCCACGTCCACGCGTGGGGGATGCTCGACATCGCCTACCTCCGGAAACTCCGTGACGTCCTCGTAGACGAGGGCGAGACGGGCCCGCACCACCTCCTGACCGAGTCCGGATGGACCACCTACTACGTCGAGTCGCCCGACGACTACGACCACGCGCGGTGGCTCGTCCGCCTCTCGTATCTCTACCACGTCAACGTGCTCAAGCGCACCCCGGCCGGCGCCGAGGAGTTCGCCGACGTCGACGTCGAGGCCGAACTGGCCGAACTGGACCTCGGCGAGACCGTCAGAGCGGCGTTCGACCGGCGCTGAGTGTGTGTGCCGGTCGCACGGTAACCCCAACTCAGTGTCAGATTTAAGCTCTGAGACGACGTCTAGACTCCCCATGGCAACAATCACGTCTCGGTATCCGATAGCAGAGAGCGCCGGTGAACTCACCCGCAGGACCACGCTCGGCGTCCTCACGGCCGTCGTCGCGTCGCTGGTGGTCCTCGCTCTCGTCGACGCCCTCGCCCTGCCGGTGGGCGCGGCCGGGGCGATGAGTCCGTTCGCGGCCGTGCCGGTCGTCGCCAGCACGCTCGTCGCCGGCGTCGGCGCGGCCGTCGCGTACGCCGCGCTCGCCCGCCTGACCGACCGACCAGTGCGTAACTTCGTCGCCGTCTCGGCGCTCGTCTTCCTCGGGATGCTCGTGCCGGTCCTCGTCGTCGCCCCCGGTCTGGGCGTCACCGGCGTCGGACAGGCCGTCCTCGTCGCGTTGCACGTCGTCGTCGCGGTCCCGCTCGTGGCGTTCGTCGTCGGCGCGGTTCGGCTCTGAACGACCCCGCACGCCCGTTCTCGTTCGGTCTCACAGAGCGGTAGCCTCTTGTCGCCCGCCCGCAATCGCCCGGACATGGACGTCACGATACGCGAGTCTGCGGTCGCGGGGACCACGCAGGCCCCGCCGTCGAAGAGCTACACGCACCGGGCCATCCTCGCCGCCGGCTACGCCGAGGGCGCGACCGTTCACGACCCGCTCGTCAGCGCCGACACGAGGGCGACGATGCGCGCCGTCGACGCCTACGGCGGCACCGTCGACCGGAGCGACGAGAGTGCCATCGCCGTCGACGGGTTCGACGGCCGCCCCGAGACGCCCGACGACGTCATCGACTGCGCCAACAGCGGGACGACGATGCGTCTGGTGACGGCGACCGCCGCGCTGCAGGACGAACTCACGGTCCTCACCGGCGACGACTCGCTCCGCTCCCGACCGCAGGGGCCGCTACTGGACGCCATCGAGCAACTCGGTGGTCGCGCCGACAGCACGCGGGCGAACGGGCAGGCACCACTCGTCGTCGGCGGCGGTATCGACGGCGGCACCGTCGCCATCCCGGGCGACGTCTCCTCGCAGTACATCACCGCCCTCCTGATGGCCGGCGCGGTCACGGACACGGGCGTCGACGTGGACCTGACGACCGAACTCAAGTCCTCGCCGTACGTCGACATCACGTTGGAAGTGCTGGACGACTTCGGCGTCGCCGCCGAACAGACCGACGACGGCTACACCGTCGCCGGCGGCCAGACCTACGGCCCCGCGGACGGCACCTACCACGTCCCCGGCGACTTCTCCTCGATGAGCTATCTCCTCGCGATGGGCGCGCTGGCGGGCGACGACGCCGTGACCGTCACCTCGGCGTTCCCGAGCGCACAGGGCGACTCCGCCATCGTCGACGTCCTCAACCGGATGGGCGCGACGCTCGACTGGGACCGCGAGGACGGCGAGATCACCGTCGAACGGTCGGCACTGTCGGGTATCGAGGTCGGCGTCGAGGACACGCCGGACCTCCTGCCGACCATCGCGACGCTGGGCGCGGCCGCCGACGGCGTCACCCGCATCACCGACGCCGAACACGTCCGGTACAAGGAGACGGACCGCGTGAGCGCGATGGCAGAGGAACTGACGAAGATGGGCGCCGAAGTCGAGGAGGAGCAGGACGAACTGATAGTCTACGGCGAGGACACCAGCCTGCACGGCGCGACGGTCGACGGGAAGGCCGACCACCGCATCATCATGTCGCTGGCCGTCGCCGGCCTCGTGGCCGAGGGCGAGACGACGGTCACGGGCGCCGAACACGTCGACGTCTCCTTCCCGAACTTCTTCGACGTGCTGTCGGAGCTCGGGGCAGCGGTCGAGCGGTAGGCGTCGACCGCCGACGCGGTCGCGCACATCTACAAGGTTCAAATGGCCCCGTCCCCGAGACGTTGCTAATGAACGGCAACGAGTTCGGTCGTCTCTTCCGGATGACGACCTACGGCGAATCGCACGGGGAGGCGATGGGGTGTACGGTGTCCGGCGTGCCGGCCGGCGTCGAACTCTCCGAAGAGGAGATCCAGAAGGACCTCGACCGGCGGAAGCCGGGCCAGTCGATGATCACGACCTCGCGGGGTGAACCGGACAAGGTGAAGCTCAACTCCGGCGTGCAGGACGGCTACACGACGGGCACACCCATCGGGATGGTCATCCAGAACAAGGACGCCCGCTCGGGGAAGTACGAACCGTTCATCACGGCGCCGCGACCCTCCCACGGCGACTACACCTACTCCGCGAAGTTCGGGACGCGCAACTGGGGCGGCGGCGGCCGCTCCTCGGCCCGCGAGACGGTCAACTGGGTCGCCGCCGGCGGCGTCGCCAAGCAGGTCTTAGAGCAGTCCGACTACGACGTGACCATCAAGGCCCACGTCTGCCAAATCGGCGACGTAGAGGCCGGCGACGTGACCTTCGAGCAGATACTCGAGCACTCCGAGGAGAACGAGGTCCGGTGTGCCGACCCGGAGGCCGCAGAGGAGATGCGCGACCTCGCCGACCAGTACCAGAAAGAGGGCGACTCCATCGGCGGTGCCATCTACTTCGAGTGTCGCGGTGTCCCCGCCGGCCTCGGCGCGCCGCGGTTCGACAGCTTCCCCTCCCGGCTCGCACAGGCGATGTACTCCATCCCGGCCGTCAACGACTTCGAGTACGGCATCGGCCGCGAGGCCCGGACGACGGCCGGCAGCGAGTACAACGAGGACTGGGCGTTCGACGACGACGGCCACCCGGTGCCGGAGGGCAACGACCACGGCGGCATCCAGGGCGGCATCACGACGGGCCAGCCCATCTACGGCGAGGTCAGCTGGCACCCGCCGGTGTCCATCCCGAAGACCCAGACGACCGTCGACTGGGAGACCGGCGAGGAGAAGGAGATTACCGTCACCGGCCGCCACGACCCCGTCCTGCCGCCCCGGGCCGTCCCCGTCGTCGAGGCGATGCTCTACTGTACGGTGCTCGACTTCATGCTGCTCGGCGGGCGCATCAACCCGGACCGTCTCGACGGCCGTCCCGGCGAGTACGACACCGACTACCACCCGTCCAGCCCACAGAACGACCCCGCGGACGCCGACACCCACGCGAGGACCGTCGACGAGGACTAAGATGGACGCCAATCAGGAGTCCATCTCGAACCCGTTCGGGATGGACGAGGACTGCCAGAACTGCCCCGAGCTCTGTGACACCCGGGAGCACGTGGTCCACGGCTACGGCGACGTCGGCGCGGAGTTCGTCGTCCTCGGCGACTCGCCGAGCGCCGGCGCAGACGCGTCGGGCATCCCCTTCACCGGCGAACGGGAGCGGGAACTGCTGGACGTCCTCCACGCCGTCGACATGGTCGAGGACCCCGACGCCGCCGAGCCCGAACTGAAGAACGTCTTCCTCACGTACGTCACCCGCTGTCGCCACCCCGACCGGCCGGCGACCGAGGAGGAGGTCGTCAACTGCGAACCGTACCTCAACAGCGAGATACGGATGATAAACCCCGAGCTCCTCCTCCCCGTCGGCCAGCGCCCCCTCGAAGAACTAGCCTTCGAGTACACGACGCTGAGCGAGGACGAACTGGACGTCTCGGAGCGTCACGCCACCACCATCCGCGGCCGCGGCTTCGAGATACTGCCCATGCTCCCGCCGGCCGAGCAGACCGACGCCGAGCGCGAGGCGTTCCTCGAGCACTTCAGCGACGTCCTCGGACAGGACTACCGCCAGACGAAGGGGCGACGCGGCCGGTGAGCCAGTAGCGGCGGAGAACGCAACCGACTAACCCTGTCCGGCCACACAGTCGGACATGACCACGGTCGCTGTCCTCGCGGACCCGCCTGTCGAAGAATTCGTCCTCCCCGGACTCGTCGGCGACGTGCTGGACGAGACGGAGGTCACGGAGTTGTACACCGCGATGCTGTGTGACGTCTGTCGCGCCGTCGAGGCCAGCGGCGCCGAGTTGCTCGTCAACTACCGTCCGGCCGAACAGGTCCCCGACGGCGTCGACCCCGAGGCGGCGGTCAGAGAATCCCTCGACGAGGCCCTCCAGAGCCCCGACGACGTCCGCTACGAGGTGCAGGTGGGGTCCACCCACGCGGCCCGCGTAGGCAACACGGTCACGCACCTGCTGGACCGCGAGGGGGTGGCGACCGTCGCCGCCGTCGAACCCACCGCCGCACTGCTGGCCCGCCAGCAGATAGACAGCGCCGCGATGAAACTCCGCTCCAGCGAGGTCGTCCTCGGTCCCTCGACGGACGGCCGCGTCTACTACGCCGGGTTCGCCGACCCGATAGACTTCGCGGACGCCTACGCTACGCCCGCCGTCGAGACCCTCGTCGACCGGGCCGCCGACGCCGGCCACGGCGTCGACTTCCTCCCGACGAACCCCGTGGTCGAGACGCTGTCCGACCTCCGGACGGTCGTCCCGCTGCTTCGAGCGCGCGTCCGGACCGGACGCGTGGTGCCGCCACGGACGACGGCGCTCGTCGACGAGTTGGACCTGCGCGTGCGGGAGCGCGACGGCGGGCCCGAACTGGTCCGCGAGTAATCGATAGGCCTTAGAGGAGTCGGTCGTTAGCGACTCCTGTGGTGGGGTGGCAGAGTGGCCTATTGCGCCTGCCTTGAAAGCAGGTATCCTCACGGATTCCTGGGTTCGAATCCCAGCCCCACCGTCTTCTCGTATCTAAGCACGAGCGCACGCCTACCGGCCAACGACGGGAATATAAACAGGTCGATAGGGCGGTTTTAAGTCGATGGTGTGGCTCAAAAAGAATTGATGCAGCGATTCACTTGGTCCCCCCGAAGCCCCGGGAAACGTGTCCTCCCGACCTGTGTCGCGCTCCTCCTGCTGGTCAGCAGCGTAGCTACACCGGCGGTAGCGGCACCACGGCTGTTCGTGAGCGGTGGGTCGGTCGACTCTGGTACGGCAATTGCGGGCGAAGACGTCAACGTGACGGTCAGGGTGAAGAACACTGGCACCGACGGTGGTGCCCTCACAGTCGCGATCAAACGGAACGATACGAAGGTAGCAGAGCACCGCGTCATCGTAGAGAGCGACAGTTCGAACCAGTTCACCGAGACGATACAGTTCGACGATCCGGGACGGTACGTAATCAAGGCTGACGACCGGAAGATTGGAACGGTTCGGGTCCAGCGGGCGGCAGCAGCCGTCGCCAACCAGACCGGCAGTCAGCGGACCGTCGCGGTCCGTGCGGGCTCGGTCCCGACGGACGAACCGTACACGCTCGACTTCCCAGACGCGGCGAACCGCTCGTTCGCCGTCGAGACGTGGACGGTCCAGACGGGGGCGTCGTCGTACGAACAGCAAGTCGTCGAGTACGCGGACCCGGCAGCGGCGACGGTCGACGTCCCGTCGGGCAGGTCCGCGACCATCGCCAGCGTCTTCACCGTCGACTCGACGGTGGCCGTGGAGCGGGCGACGGTGCGGTTCTCGCTCAATCGCTCCCGACTCCGAGCGATCGGTCTGGAGCAGCGCGAGGTGACCGTGTACCACCGTAACGGGTCCGCCTGGGAACCCCTGGAGACCACGCTCGTCGAGGAGCGGGTTGGGAGCGTCGTCTACGAAGCGACGGCGACGGACTTCTCGACGTTCGCCGTCGGGCACATCGACCCCGAGTTCACCGTCGAGGACACGTCGCTCGGCACGACGCAGGTCGAGGGCGGTCAGCGCCTCGTCCTCGAGGCCGTCGTGCGGAACAACGGGAGCGTCGCCGGGGACTACGAGGGCGCGATGGTCGTCGACGGCGAGCGAGTCAACGAGACGACCGTGTCGATTCCCGCGGAGAGCGAGCGCACCGTCCGGCTCTCCCACGACGTCCAGGACGCCGGCACCTACGAGATCGCGTTGAACGACGAGGACGCCGGCAGTATCGTCATCACCGAGGGGCAGGTCGCCGACGACACCCCGGCGACCGACACGGGACCCACGGACAGTCAGTCCACGACCGACGACACCCCGGCGACCGGTGACGGGCCGGACATCGCGCTCCCGGCGGGCGTCCCCGCGACGGTGCTGGGCATCGACACCGTCTACCTCGCCGGTGGCATCGGCGTCGCCCTCGTCGTCTTCTTCGGCCTCGTGCTGGTGCTCCGCCGCGGGGGCGGTGGCAACGACAGCGGCGGCTTCGACCAACTGTAGGGCGAACGGGGCGGACGACCACGAGACTGCCGCTGGACCGAGGCGCGAAAAGGCGTCCCTCGGCGCAGTCGCCGGAGAGCAATGCTTTTTGTGTCGCTGTACCCAGCGTCACGTATGGACTGGCCGCACGACCCAGACGGGGAAGAGGGCAGCGAAGGCCGACGGAAGTACGGACACGCCATCCTCGCGAAGAAGATAGACGAGGAGGCGGACTTCCCGCTCACGGCCGAGGAGTACGTCGACCAGTACGGTGACCATCCGGTCCGTATCGACTACGAGACGGTCGTCAGCGTCGCGGAGGTCTTCGAGTACGTCGACCAGGACGAGTTCGAGGACTTCCCGGACTTCCACCGAGCCCTCGGTCGGGCGCTCCGCGAAGCCGACCTGTGGCCCTACCGTCTCCAGCACGCCTGAACGGAGGAGAGGAGCTCCGTGTGGTGTGGGTGCACGACACATACTTGTAGGGGACCGTCGTACGGTCCACTATGGCGACACGAGGCACTGACGACGATTCGGACCCGGCGGCGCTCCCCGATTCCGTCGTCCACGACCTGCTCGAGGCGGACAGTCGTCGGCTCGCCCTGTCGATTCTCGACGAACGCGACCACCCGGTGGTCGTCGGCGACCTCGCGGCGGCCGTGGTCGCCCGTCAGCGGGGGGTGCCGGAATCGGCGGTCGACGACGCCGACCGGGAGGCGATGCGGGAGGAACTGTTCACCGAACACATCCCGAAGTTGACGGCGACAGGGGTGGTCGAGTACGACTCGATGGTCGGGACCGTCGAACTCCAGCGACGCGGTATCGCCGGGCGAGGACGGGCTTGAGTCGCCCCGGCACCGTTCCCACAGACGCCGAGCAGCAGCCGCTCCGGCCGCCGAACTACCAGACGGGACGCCCGTCTGTACCGTCCAGACGTGGGTCCGTCGCTGCCACTGCTCTCGCACCGTCGCGAACTAGCCTTGGTCTTCGCTACCGTATGGCATAAACGTGGTGGAGGTATCTTTTAGCCATCTCGGCAGATAGTGACACACATGAACGAGCCGGTCTCCGTACGGGAGGTGATGAACCGCGAGTACGTCGGCGCGAGCGAATCTGACGAGCTCCTCGAGACGAGCGAACTCCTGGTTCGGGAAGACGAGACGACCGCACTGGTCTTGCGCGGTAACGACCCCGTCGGTGTGGTCACACAGGCGGATATACTCGGCTATCTCGTCTCCGAAGGGAGCCTCGAGTCGGCCACGGTCGGCGACGTGATGACGGAGTCCGTGCCTTCCGTCTCGCCGGACGCCCGCCTCGCCGAGGCGCGCGACCAGATGGCCGCCTGGTCGTCGGACTGGGTGCTCGTCACCGAGGACGGCGACCCACTCGGGACGCTGACCGAACACGACATCCTCTCGACCGCCCGGCTGGAGAGCGAGACGACGGAGCAGGTCGACCAGGAGGCCCAGATGGCGACCACCGGACAGGGCGCGACGGCGGACGGCACGACGGCCGCCGAGGACTCCTTCGATGAACAGGGCATCTGCTCGGCCTGCGGCACCCTCGCGCGCAACCTCGCGTCGTTCAACGGTCAGTTGCTGTGTACCGACTGCCGGGACGTCTGAAACGTCGGCACGAACTGTTTTGCACTCGCACGCCCCAGGTACGGTGTGGAGATAACCCTCGGGACAACGGCCGACGTGGACGCCGTCGTCGACCAGTGGGTCGCCCTCGCAGGCGACCAGCAGGCACACGGCTCGCACCTCCTCGCGTCGGAGAACCGGACCGCGATACGCGAGGCCGTCCTCCAGCGCGTCGTCGCCGACGGACTGTTCGTGGCCCGCGAGGGGGAGACCATCGTCGGGTTCGTCATGGTCGCGATGGAGCGGGGCCGGTACGAACAGCGGACCGCCCGCGGCCTCGTCGAGAACATCTACGTCCGCCCGGACTACCGCCGCCGGGGAATCGGGAGCGAACTCCTCCGGGCCGGCGAGGCGGCGCTGACCGAGAAGGGGGCCGACGTCGTCGCGCTGGAGGTGATGGCCGAGAACGACGCGGCCCGCGAGTTCTACGCCGACCACGGCTACGCCCCCCATCGAATCGAACTGGAGAAGTCGACCGAAAACGATACTCTCTAAACAGTCCCCCTGCAACGGACGAACGCGAGCGCCAGGGGAGCTTGGGTGGTCCAAGCACTCGACTTGTAATCGAGAGTTCGTGGGTTCAAATCCCACCCCTGGCTTGTTGCCTCAGGTTCAAAGCTGGGGCATATAAACCCCCACATTCGTTCACCTTCTGGGGCGGGAATTAATCGAGGTGTCGAGGCGTGAGTCCGCAGTGTGACAACTGCGGTTCGCACGTCTCCGCGCGGTACTATCGTGTGCGCTCGGGCAACGACGGACAGCTCCATGGGTGTCCCGAATGTGCGAACCCGGCGACGCGGCAGCGCGACGCCGCAGGTGTCGATTCGCTGTACACCGTCCGCAGTGATCCGGATGGCACCAGCATCGCGCCTGACGGGGGTGATGAGGAATGACCGCCGGTGGCGTCCGCGAGACCGACGTCGGCGCGTCCGCGCTGTCTATCCCGAGCGAGCTTCGTGCGTTTCGCGGCCGGGTCGTCTTTCGGACACCGCGCGCGACGATCCACCACTTCAGCAGTGAGCCACTGGATGCAGACTACGGCCTGACCGACGCGCGCGACTTCGTCGTCGACGTCGAGCCAGCAGTTCGGTGTGATGGTGGGCAGGTGTCGAGCGAGGCTGGGGACCGCGCATCGAGCGCGGCCGCGACGACAGGGCGGACTGGTCTTACTCGTCGAGTACCGTCTCACCGCACGCGGGACAGGCAGCGCCAGTGTTTGTGCTATCGAGGTCGGACTGTTCGCCCGTCCAGCCACACATTGCACACTGCAGTAGGTCGGAGCCAGGCACGAGCCATTCGGACGGTCCGCCGCTGTGGCAAAAACCGTGGTGACGGGACCGTCCTATCGCGTGGCGGATACTGTGGCCTCACTGTGGCCACTGTCCGGGAGGGTGCCGATGCATAGCGCCACAGCGATGGCCGATCCGAAGGCCATCGGCCTTGACGTCGAGGACCTGGTCATCGGCGCCGTCGACGCGCTTGAGCCCGCCGCGGATGACGACGCCCACCACGATGCGGTCGTGACCGAGCTCTTGTGCCCGTCGCTTCTCGAGGCTGACGTTCCGGTCGTCTTCTGTGGGACGCCGCTGGTCCCGGTCGGTTCCCTCGTGGAGATCAAAGCGGCGAAACGCTGGACGAGCGATGGCGCGCGTCGGTCCCGCGGTCGGTGGGTGCTGAAAGGGCGTGATGACGGACAGCACGCGGCGTTGCTGGAGGGCGCTGACTACTACGGACTGACTGTCTACGAGGAGACACCCCGCGATGAGCGTGTGTTGGTGGCAGTCGCCATCATCCCAGCCTCGCTTGTGGACGAACACGTGCGTGGGCGGTGGCGCGAGACTGACCGTCGGGAGGGCACGCTCGCGAAACTCGGCTGGCCACACGTGTTGGGTGACGTTCTGGGAGGTGTGCGGTAGATGGGTCGGACTGAGTGGACGCCTGTTGAAGGGGCACTGAAGGCGGCCAGTATTTCGAACTACCTGAACCCCGATGTTGGTTATACCGAGTGGCTACTGGACGCTCTCGAGCGCAACTTCGGCTTCCAGGAGTTCGGCAACTGCTCTCTCGAGTGGGCAGCCTGGTCTCGAGCCACCGAGCGTGGTCAAAATGACAGCCCACAACAGAGCGTAGTTACATTCACTGACGGTGGTAACAGCCCCACAGACAGCACGGCGACTTCGCAGTCTGGAGGTGACGGTGCGTAATGCCGTCGCCGCACCAGGGCAGCGAGACCCGCGAGCGGTTGCGCTGTCCCAAACTCGCTGATCGTATCGGCGAGGACCCGGCCCGCTGGCTGGATCAGGACCTCATGGCGCAGTCGACGAGACGGCAGATCGACCATGAGGGGACCGGTCCCCAGCAAGTGCGACTCGTCGAGGACCGGGACGTCACGACCGCGGCGAAAGTCGTGTTCTCGCTCATCGACGGGATCGACACGATTGAGCGCGTTCGGGCGTGGAAAGCCGTCGAACGACGGCTGGCGAACGACCGCTACGACTCAGCGATCGATCTCGAGGAGCCTCGCGACGCAGTGCTGCGCCGGCTGGATCAGCGCGAGGAGTGGCTTCGCCTGCATGGCGAGCGTCCCGAGCGGCTACCGCACGGGCCACGGCGGCCCTGTGACTGTTGTGAGGGTGAGGGCGGAGTCAGTGCTGGCGACCTTCGGGACCGCGACGAGGTAGCTACCGAGCAACTCAGTGAGGGGTACTCGCCCGAGGGCGTCGATACCAGTGAGACGAGTCCGAGTACGGAACCGGCGACGCTCGGTGAGTACGCGACTGATGGAGGTGGGGACGAATGAGCGACGCCCCTTACGTCCTCGAGCAGTGGTGTTACGCCTGTGATGACTTCGTTGTCGTTGAGGGCCTCGATGAGGCTCCGGAATCGCCTGATGAGGCTACAGGCATCGTTCGAGAGCATCTCGATGAAGATGCCACGCTTCCCTGTGGGCACACCTTCGAGGAGGCGACAACTACAGGTGGCGAGTCCGCGCGCCGAACGCTGGAGAAGAAAATTGCCCGTCGGAAGCAATCACTCGACGAATCCGAACACCCTGCTGAGCGGCAGTGGCTTACTCGGAAGATACGGCAGTTGCTCCGCGATCTCGACACCGCTCGGTCACAGGACGGTGATCGGCAGTGAGCCAGGCCTCGACTACCATCGAGGACGTCATCGACCTTCAGCCCCATCGTATCGGAGCGCATCTCATCTTCGATGACGCTGGCCTCTCGCCGTACTGGGCGTTCGTCAGCCAGTTCGAGCCCGATCTCGACGAACGCGACGAGACGTTCACCTGTCTGGGCGATGAGATGGCGATCACGAACTCGTCGTTCTGGGAAGGCCAGATCGAAGCGCCGCCACAGGCCACCTTCGACGGCGGCATGAACGAGTACAGCATCAGTGCCTACGCTGTCGACGATCCGAACAACGAGAAGGGGGCCAACATCAAGGTCCGTTCTGGCTTCCCTCACGCGAAAAACAAGGACACGGGCGATCTCATCGGCGGGATGCCGACGGAGTGTCCAGAGTCCATCCGCGTTCAGGTCGAATCAACGAACCTCTCGCAGTTCGAAGTGCTGGCGCTGCTCCAGTCGCTCGCGTCGCATCTCGGGATCAACGGCAGCTACTTCCAGAACCCGCATGAGTGGTCCTCGATCTACGCGCTGGAACTCTACGGGCGTATCGAGCGCGAGACCGCGACGGGCGCGATCGCCGGCAAAGGCGGCGTGCTTGAGCACATCGCGCAGTTTTCGAACGGTCGCGGTCGTGGCGAGCATAAGTGGGATCACGAGGATGTCAAGGGCCACTACGAGGCCGTCTCGCTCTCGCCCGACAACTGGCAGCGATTACTCCCCGATCAGATGCTCGCGAAGCGACTGAAGTGCTACCAGCCGAAGTGGGTCCGCTCGGAGGATACGGGCGACGACCCGCTGTATCATCACAAGATTGAGTGTCAGTACTGGGCAGACTACTACCCTGATGGCGAGTCACCCATCCAGTGGACAGGGTACGACACCGCCGTCGACGAGTTTCGCGAGACCGTCGTGAATGCGCTGCACTGGGCCGGCGTCGACTTCGCGCCGGATTCGGATGTGTGGATCGAGGACCCGTATTTCGAGCCGGGACGGGCCGATGACGCAGTCGACGTGTATCCGAACCCGATGCCGGATCTCGAGCAACAGACCCGTGCCGACGCGGTCGACCAACTCACTGGGCCGGGCACGACCGAAGGTGCGTGGGACGTGCTGGTCGCGATGACCGACGGCGGTGGTCGGCACTACCAAGAGGTCGCCGATGAGGCCGGGAAATCGGCGTCGACGGTGTACCGCGCCGCCGAGCGATTCGCGGACATCATCGAGGTCGACAATGGGATGGTGCGGTTCCGTGACGGCGTTGTTCGCGACCAGATCGAGAACGTCGCCGAGCGTTGGCGGGCGACGAAGGACGCCACGATGGACGCGCTGGAGCGCGTCGCCGAGCGTGCGTCGCCGTTCTCACGCCGTAGTGACGACGAACCGAGCGCGCTGGAGCGCTGGGCGAACCGCCACGGCATCGTCGTCCACTCGACGCAGGATCCGCTGGAGCTGGAGCTGCAGCGGCCCGTGAGTTTGCAGGAGATACTGAAGATACTCCGCTCAGGACTCGACGCCGCGGAGGCGTCACCGATCCCAACCGAGCGCTTCGAGAACGCGCTCATCGACTGGACCGGACTCGACGGCGAGATGCGGAAGGACCGCAAAATCGTGAACAACGGTCGGTTCCTCGGCAAGCACAACGTGGATCGGCCCATCTGGTAGACGGCTCCGGCAGAGAGGCATCACTATCCAGCAGGTAGTTCCGTTTATATACCAACCGCGTTCCAGATGGGTCCACCGTGCAACTTTCTCGGTCACACACCTCGCCAGCGACGGGTGTCACGCTCGCTTTTGCACCCGGTGGGCAAGGACCCCTTAGGAAGTGTACCGAAGGGTACCAAATCCAAATACCCACCCCTCCCTTCGGTCGGGCTGGACCGCACCGCAAAACCGCAATACTACCGCACCGGTAAGATTCTCCGAACAGGAGAAACAGGGTTATACACCGGGTTTCATGAACAAATCGACCCCAAGAACTAGAACTCCTATTGCTGCCATCCTGAGGAAGCGATATCACTCTTTTCGAAGAATAATTGGTATGCTAATAGATTCTTCCTAAACGTAGAGAGTTACTAAGAACATCTATCTATCTCATTTTGAAAATAAAACGGTGGATTACCAATACAAAATAAGGGGTTACAGTGGCATGAGTAGCTCCGAAGGATCGTAGGGGGGTGCAGAGACCGTTATAGCT
Source organism: Haloarcula sp. MBLA0163 (assembly GCF_055632435.1). Classification (NCBI taxonomy): domain Archaea; kingdom Methanobacteriati; phylum Methanobacteriota; class Halobacteria; order Halobacteriales; family Haloarculaceae; genus Haloarcula; species Haloarcula sp. MBLA0163. Next base: position 1,185,366 of record NZ_CM145745.1, on the reverse strand, counting down.
ACTCACTGAAACAACTATGAAAATCGATAGACGCAAGCTGTTAAAGAGAGCAGGAGGATCGCTCATTACACTCGGTGCAGCTGGTGCTGGTCTCAGTGCGATGATAGGAGGGGCCACCGCAACTGGGGGAACCAACTTCGGAAGTACGTCCTTGACGAGTAATGACGGGACTGTGGAGTATGTTGCCATTTTTGGTGACTCTGTGGTTAGCTGGGACGGCTTCGATGCACCAGCCACGCAGGCTCGCATCGTTAACGGCGCGAGTGCACGCAAAGAGAACGAATCGCGAGGAAGTCTCATCAGTAGACAGAATCTCAACGATACGGGAAAATTCGATCTTTCCCAAGGCGACTCGTGGGGTGGTGCTGGCGAAACTATCAGCACTTCCGACGGCGGGCGTGAAGGGACCATCAAGAGCGATATTGGATACGGCTCTGGTGGGAACAAAAACGAAGAGGTCTACTGGGAGATCGTTGATGATGGCGACAGCGAAACGCTGAACGATTACGGACTTCCTTCGAACCCACTCCCTGCAACCCCATTCGAGGTTGATTCGGATGGCTCCTCGCAAGCCTACGTGATCACAATCTATACGAGGTACGAGTGGTACGACAGTTCAGATAATCTCATCTTCGAGAAGGAGTTCACCTCAGAAATCAACCTGACCGTGAACAATCAGGCTGCATCAGCTACGGGATCGACTGGTCCTGACGATGACGGAGCTGTCTCGGGCTGAGTTGACCTAAGGGAAGGCATACCTGCACAGTCTCGTCGATCCCACAGCAAGGATGGGAGACGTGATCGTACGCTCGAAATCCATCCTTTTATATCATCACTTTTTATCGTAACACCCGACGAGTCGGTTTCCTCTCTGACAGCACCGTTGATGGGTGGTAATCGAGTGATTTCCGTTTGCGTAGTCACCGTCGTAGTCCTTCTGCCCCATGCACGCGTTCTCCAGTTCTAATGCAAATCATCTAGTTTTTCCGGTGAGTTCGGGCGTCAGCAGGGTTCAAATCAGGCTAGATTGCACTAGAACACACGCTTCTCGGGCAATCCTATATCAGATTTCTCTCGGACGAGCGAATATCTTTATTAGAATCTAATATGAACCGTCTGTGCTACGATTGCTATGCATACAATTGACCCCACATTTGGTATTTCCTGTGAGTACTGTCCTCACTCAATTGAATCTGTATCTGTATCAGATGAAGATGCGAAGAAACTGAACGACGGGGACATTCCGCCGACTCATATAGAGATACAATGTCCAGCTTGTGACAACGTATTTTACTATAATATGGACCACTGGGACTCTTACAGATCGAACGACAGCATTTTCTCAAGCCCTGAAACGGAAACTCGAAAAACTTCCCCTGGGAACAACATCTACCTTCCAAAAGAGGAGCTCATCGAGGTCAACTAAGAGAGAAGGGTGAGTAATCTCTGCAATGTCTCGATAGTTCAGATTTGAGGAAATAACTGGATGCCTCCGCACGGGAGCACAGGCTTCTCGGCACTGAATTGGCTATCCTGCGTTGGTCAGTACAGACGGTCGCTCTCTCAACGGAGACTCAAATTACCACTTGGAATAACCGCAGATTCATACAAATTGCTGGTGAGGATTGTCGTATGGCTCAGCGTGCCCCGACGACTCTCCAGTACATTCTCGCTATCGTGGGGCCACTCATCGGGTTAGGACTCTTGTTTTTCAATTTCGTGGTGTCCTGTGGGCCGGTCGGGTATTCAGCGGGCGAATCGCCGCCGCGTGGGTTTCGATATGTCATCCTTGAGTGGCAGAACATCGGTATCGCGTACGGGAACGGCTGTGAGATAACATATCATCCGATTATTCTATTCGGCGGAATAGCCCTCATTGGTGCCGGAATCCTCTCCCTCTCCGTCATCTGGAGGCATACCGGACAATAAGTACGCCTACCGAACAGTTGTTTCACAATGACTCGTGCGGGATTGGTCCGCACTCATCCGGTAGATGCGCTCCACTGCGTATTGAGCTGTCGAAATGTATTTGATTCTACAGTTCCGTAGATAACACATGAGACGGTGGTGGACACGACGATCAGTCCTCCGAACCGCCGCAAGTCTGGGACTCGGCGGGGTGGCAGGTTGCTCGACAGCCCCCGTTCGTGGGCCGCCACCGAAGCCCCGTGTCGGAATGGAACCCCGTTCGTTCAGCCCGTCACGCCTCGTCATCAACCCAGGTGAGACAGTCACCTGGTGGAATAGCAGTTCTTTTCGTCATACCGTCACCGCATACCAAGAACGGATTCCAGACGAGGCAGCGTACTTTGCAAGCGGTGGATTTGCCTCTGAAACCGCCGCGCGGGGCAAAGACCTTCGGGCAGGGATACTCGAATCGGACGACCGATTCGAACACACATTCACCACGCCTGGGCACTTCTACTACTGCTGTATCCCACACGAAGATCTGGACACGATGGCTGGAACCATCGTCGTTCGGACAGAATCAGGTGAGATTCCGTCACCCCCGGAGGTAGTCCAACCGGATACTGATCACGTCGTCGGGATGGGTGTGCACGAGTATTATCCAGAGTCATTGCATATTCAAGTGGGCGATAGCGTTGGCTGGGTGAACGGTACAGGAATCGCCCACTCAGTCACTGGCGAGGCCGGCGGCGATGTTATTCCCGAAGGTGCAGACAGAGAATTCCCGGAAGATGGGGAGTACTTTGCAAGTGGCGGCTTCGATTCCGCAGAGGCCGCATTGGATGGCTGGAGGAAAGGGCGAGAAGGGGATATTCTTCCCGACAAGCCATTCGTCCACACCTTCGAGACTCCGGGAGAGTACCCATATCTGTGTCTCTTACATCAGCTCTGGATGCGAGGAACAGTGGTCGTACTCAACCCATAAAACAAACCGAGAACCCCTGTGTGCCCCGCTCGAAGGGAGAATCAATCCATACACAATATGCAGATGTACCGAACGGTAGTTACAGCCCAGATGAACGAGTATTAAACGACGATCTGCACCAGAACAGAGGATTTTCGCACATCAACAGATTCGCTCTCAAAACACTCGACAATCTGGTGTGTTACTTACTCACCCACCGGTCGGAGCTTCTCGCCGTCGTAGTCGACTACACCTTCCTCGATGAGTTCCTCCAGATTTCCTCTACTCGGTTCGGTTTCTCACAGGCAGCACAGAGTCCTGTTTTGAATCCGCTAAGACTGACACCGTCTGTCGGCCCCGTTGAGTTCAGCCGGAGGACCCGCAGCACTCTCGCTCGGAACTCGCTGTCGACCATGATCGGAACTATGTCGTTCGGGACTTGCAGTGCTACCCCAGCTACAATTCGTCTTGCAGTGTCTTCGCCCGCGTCTCTCCGATCCTGTCGACCTCCTGAAGCCGCTCGCAGTCGGCGGCGTGGAGGTCGGCCACGCTGTCGAACTCGTCGGCGAGGTCGCGAGAGAGTTCCTCGCCGATGCCGTCGACGTCGTCGCACATGTCCCGAATCGTCGTCGCCCGGTCGTCAACGAGGATGCCCAGCCGCCGTTCGAGTTCCTGTTCGCCTATCTCGTCGTCGAGATACGCCTGATGCGCTTCGTCGACCGGCGACACGTCCGCCTCGTTGGACTCCAGCCAGTCTGAGACGATCTCGTACGAGCGGCCGACGACGAACACGAGAACGGAGAGTACGAGGAGGGTTGGCCCGAGGTCGGTCATATCTGCGTACGTCGACGACCACACGCTGGACACCAGTCCGTCGACTGGTCGGCCGCACACCTCACGCACGCCACGAGTGGCACCTCGAACGGGGTGCTCACGGTACGTCGACCTCCCGGACACGCTGAGCGTAGGCGACGATCAGAAGGACCAAGCCGGCGACGATCGTCTCCGCCGGTACCTCCGCAGGCAAGAGCGGGACGTTCCCCGCGGCGACAGGTGCGACTATCAAGCCGACGCCGAGGACCCACAGCAGTTTCTCTGGCGTCGACGCGGCGACCGAGTCCAGCATGACCATGCCGAGGCCGCCCACTGCGAGGGCGACGCCGATCGCGACCGGTGCCAATCCGTCCACGAGGAGATTTCCGACCAGTGCAATGGGCAGCGCCGCACCCAGCAGCACGGTCGCGAGCTTCGCGAACACAGTGCCGTTCGCCATCAACGGCCCCTCCCGACGACGTTCGAGACCGTCTGTCCGAGGTTTCCATCGCCGAAGCGTCGATAGACCAGATACGCGCTACCGGCCAGCAGGCCCACGCCCACGAGCGTCGAAGCAGATCCGCCTCCACCGCCGCCCGTACCGGTCGGGCCGAACGCACCTCCGCTATCGAGCAGTCCCGAGAGATCTGCTGTCCCGTTGAACGTCGTCCCGTTCGCGAACGTGCCCGAGTAATCCAGCGTAGGGTTCTCTATCTCCGAGGCGTTGTTCGTGATGTTATCCGAGAGTCGGCCCTGGTAGTACTGGGTGGGATCATCGAACTCACGGGTATCGTTGTAGACTGCAGTACCGTTCCCATCGCGAATGACGTACTCGATCTCTTCAACGGGTTCCGGTGACCGGACCGTGACGGCTGTTCCATCACCAGCGAGCGACGATTCCAGTTCATTGAACCGGACGTCCAGACGTTCATCTAGTGTCGGCGTCGTCGTGCCGTTCGTCGCCGTCGCTGTAGTGGTGAACGCTGGCGACTTGATCACGAAGGTCGCCGACTGAATGGAGCCGACGGCGATGAATCCCTTCGCCTCCCATACCGCTGGTTCGTCGCTTACAATCGTGAAATTGTACGTCTTGCCGTCTGCCAGCCCGACGAACGCCTTCGTGTTATGGTTGAACGACGTCACCGACACTGAACCGTCGGGGCGCTCGGTGTAGAGTGTCGGATCGTCGGCGAACAGCTTTCCATCGGTGCGGTCATCGATACCGAACTCCATCGCGAATCCGTACCCGAAGTCAATCCCTGAGACGTCACTGCCAGCAACCTCGACATCTTTCGAGAGGGTACCGTACGTGTCAGAGTCGGCCGTGATCGTGTACGTTCCGTCCTGCAGTTCGAAGGAGTACTGTCCTGACGAGTCGGTTGTCGTCGAAATCCCAGTATCCGTCTTGACGGTCACACCCTCGATTGGGTTTCCATCCGGCCCACTGACGGTCCCAGCGACAACTGAGGCCGACGGGCCGTACATATAGCCGGTGTCGATCGCGTTGGTGTAGCCAGCAGTGGATATCGACCAGTCCTGACTCCCAGTTTCTGCGTCGTACCTCGTGACGCTCTGGTCGGTCGCCACAAACACGTGCTTGCCTTCGACACTCCCCTCAACCGGGCTGTAGGAGTCGGTCCCGACACTCCAGACGACACTGCCATCTTGATTTAGACGCTTGAGGTCCGAACCGTCACCGACAGTGTAGATATCAGTCGCGTCCGGCGTTGTGGAGACGAAGTTCAGCGTATTTCCGTAGACACCGAATGAATTGATGATGGACCCGTCAGTACGGTCTATCTGCTTGAGATTACCGTTAGATGTCCCACCGTACAGGTACCCGCTCTTGTACTGTATATTGTAGAACTGAGTCGAAGTGTCCTCCCACAAGACTGAGCCATCGGTTCCGTCCACTCGGTAATATGCCGAGGAACCGTCAGCAGTGCTATCTCCAGCAGCAACGTACAGACTTTCGTTTTCATCGACCGTTAGCGAATCAATTCCACCGTCACTCGAGATTGCGGATAGATCGGTGTAGTCTGTCTTCCACAGTCGGTCCCCGTTCTGGGAATCGAACGCACGAATGACACCACCACCGGCGGCACCGACGTACACCCTCTCACCAGTGTAGTCGACCGCGATGCCGTAGAGGTTGGAAGATATCACACTGTCTTGCCATTTGATCGTTCCATTCGCGACATACATGGCGTACAGTGTCCCAGCGCCAGTACCAGCATACACTAACTCGTTGTCAGGACCCCGCTGAACGACTTCCACGTTATCGTCGGTCCCTGTTTGCCAGAGTACCGACCCGTCGGCTGGGTCCAGGGCCGTCACTTGTTTGCCATTATTGCCCTCGCCGACGAACACGATCTCGCTGTTCGCATATTGGGCCGCCGCAGCCGGTTGAGCGGCGAGCGATGTGACGACGCCAACGACAGCGACAATCACAAGCATCGCCTGCCCAACCGCCAGTACGCGAGTTCGTATTCTCGACGCGTTTGTTTCAGAACTATCCGACGAACCGCGAGCTGTACTGTCTCTCATACGTTGTCTACCTCACTGATTGCGTCCTGCAGTTGTTCGACGAGTGAGCCGGTGCCTTCGAGTTCGAGAATGCCCGTCACCGAGCCAACGACCAGCAACAGGAGGACGATGAACCCGATGAGCGATGCGACCCGCGAGTACCGAGCGAGGACGACGAACACGTCCGCGGCCTCTCGCAGGTACCACAACGCGACGACGACCGCCGCCAATCCGCCGATAGCGATGCCCTCGACGCCGACATGACTCGCCAACAGTTCGAGGAGGCCTCGCACGAGTTCGTAGACGACAGCCATCACGCGACCACACCTCCGCGGTACTGCGTGCGCTCACACGGGGGGACCCCCTCGTGTCCTATCTGAAGCACGCGCGCGTGTGAAGCCGACAGACCGATCGGCGCGAGACGGGCGCTCGGCCCCGATTTTGTGTTTCGAACCGTGGGCCGAATCTGCTCAGATTTTTCAATTTTTTCTGAGCGAACAGCGACTTGCTCAGACACCGCCAACCGCCTCCTGCCAGTTTCGAAAGTCGATGCTGACCTCGGCGTCGAGTTTGGCCTGCGCCTTCAGATTCGGCCATTTGATGGGCGCGAAGTGTGGCGCTTTCCAGACGACGCCCTCACCTGCATCCATATCGGAGGTGAGATCCGTATTTAGCGGACAGGAGCGGTCACCGGGTAGCGTCCGGCCGATTGGCGGCTTGTTGCCGTTCATCGTCAACCGCCAGCGGATCTTTTGCCGGCCGAACTGGTGGACCTCCGACAGGGCGTGGGCCTGGTAGCCAAACGAGACACCTTTCTTCCGAGCGTCGGCGTACTTGTTGCGGAACCAGCGGAGCTTGTCGTAGTGCTCGTGAACGTCCTTCTGAGCATCCGGGTCCAGCAGGTTTCCCGCCTCGTCGAAGTTGATGAACGTCGGATGCGGGAACACGTCACCGGAGATCCGGTGAGCGACGAACGCGAACCACCACTGGTCGGCGTCAGTCGGTTGGTTCGGACCGTTGTCGTCGGCAGGCGTCACCTCGCGGTAGTCGAAGTAGTTGAACTTCGAAACCTCGCGACAGCCCCGATGCAGCGGGTCAGGGAAGACGACGTAGAATTGCCCCGGCAGCAACTGGGACATGAGGTCCTGAACGGACTCATACCGGATGACGTCCCGAGCGATGTCCTCGGGCCGTACCTCGAACTCTTCGACGGTGACATTCTGGGGCACGATACGGACGCGCGTGCCCATGCCCTCGGGTATCGCGAGCGTAGCAAACGGTGCCAAGGACAGCCACTCGGTCCGCTCGTTCGTGCCGGACTCGTCGACGGATTCGGCCCAGATGCAGGTCTCGTTGTTGACTTCCATCCGCCAGAGTACCTGTGACAGCGCCAGCGTCGTCTTGCCGCCGCCGGGCTCACCATGGGCGAACAGGTCAGTGCCACCGACAGCACGGATGTCCTGTACGCGATTGGGATCGTCTGCGATCCACTCCAGTGTCTTTGCTCTGTACCGAGGGTACCGCTCCAGTGCCTCGTGTGAGGGATTCGGGTCACGGAAGTCGTAATCGACTTTCCCTGCTAGTTCCCGGAGGAACTCAAGATCTCGTTCGTCAGTGTGAACGATAGCGTCGACGAACGCTCGTGGGAACTTCGCCACGGCCGCGTCGTTCCGCGCGGCTGAAGCGAGGTATTTGTGCAGTGGTGGGATGTTGAACTGGCGGTGTAGCTCCTCCCCATCATTATGATTGGGCGCCTCTACGTCGCCGAGTGCTTGACATGACGTCTCGTGTGGCTCTGTAACCTCGCGTAGCTGTGCTCGAATCTTCGCCTGCGTATCGGCTTTCGGGTCAATTAACGAACTCATCGTATCACCAGTCCGGTGGCTCCGTGTCGTCTGGCTGCCCGATGTCCGGGCTCTCCTTTGCGCGGCCGCTCAGCTCACGGACGCCACGCCGGAACATCGGTAGCAGATAATGCGCCGCGAACAGGCGGCGGGCCTGTGCATCCGTCTCCGTGTCACCGGTCAGCACTGCGACCGTCGATTCCTCGCGATAGACGCGTGTGATCCACTCCTTGTCGAGTTCGCCGTGGGTCGCCAACAGCACGTCGTGGCCCCAGTCCAGCACTTCCGACCGCTCATCGAAGCCCTCGAGCAGCGACCCGAGCGAGCGCTGTTGCCACTCCTCTAACTCGGAGATAGCCGGCCGCATCGCGACGAACTGCTGGCGCGTCGCCTCGTGAGCGTCCTCGTCGTCGGCCGCGTCGATGTACTCGGTCGCATCGCCGCGGAGGCGTCGGAACGCATCACGATGCGCCGGATGGATGTAGTGAGCCAGCAATCGACCTCGGAGCTGTCTGGCCGTGTCGTCATCGAGGTCGGTCATCCGGCCTCGACGCTTGCTCGGAATGAGCAGCGCAGCCAGTAAAACACCCTGTGGGCCACGGAACTGCCGGGTCATATCCGCATAGACGGTGCGGTCCAGCCGCCCCAGCGTTCGGATCGTCATCTCTTGCAGCCACGTCAGCACGCGCTTTTCCGAAGCCAATCCGTGCTGGAGTTCCTGCGTGAGTTCGCGGACGTCTTGAGTGAGTGTGACCAGCGCCGGCCGATACGGTTTGGGGACCTCGGCGTCAGTCATCGTCGGCCACCTCCCCAGTGCCGAGTGGGTCACTCTCGCGGCGATTGTCGGTTACTTCGTCGTCGACGTCGTCCTCATCGACAGCGGCCGGGACCTGCTCTTCGGGATCGAGCATCCCCTCGACGAGCGTGCGGTCGTGGTCAGCGACTTCGCGGTCGACGTCGCGCTGTTTGCTGATGCGCTCGCTGTCGAGCTGGTCCTTGACTTCGCGAAATCGTTTCGCGTCGTCGACGTCCTCGGTGAACTGGAGCATCGTCGCGAACGCCGTCCGGATATGGACCGGGGCCGGTCGCACGGCGGCCTTGCCATCGGTCGGCGTCGCCAGCCACACCAGCAGGCCGGCCGTCGTAACGCCGGTGACCGGCATCGCTGACGCGTACCCAAGGAATACAGACCCGAACGCAACTCCGATGGCCGAGACGATTGCCAGCCACTCTCCGGTATGCATCCGGTCGAGCGGCGGCCAATCGAGTGTCCAGCCCTCCGCTTCGTAGAACAGGACCTCCGGCGATTCAGGATCCGCGATGAACATCTCATCCCAATTGCCGTTGACCGTGATTCGTGTCCGGAGCTGTTCGACGTTCTTCAGTTCGGCGCTCTTGCCAAACACACGTGCGAGGAACGGGAACAGGCCAGCTTTAACGACCAACACCGTGCCGTCAGGCTTGCGGACGATCTTCTCCTCTTCTACATCGACGTCGACGATGTCGAACGCATCGTCGCCGGTAGGACTCGTCGCGTATTCAAGCGTCGGCCGGACGAACCCGGCCTTGCTGACGCCGCTCGTGTACGTCTCGAGGAGAATAATCCCGAACAGGGCCACGACGTACAGTGAGACGACGTACTGGGCGTTGACGACGAGATTCGCGAGTGACTCGAAGAACAGCAGCCCACCGAGTCCGGTCCCCAGCGAGAGGGCGAATATCCACGGCGTATAGCCATATCCCGGCCCTCGACCTGCTTCGTCGAGTGCCCACTTGCACACCCAGCCGACGGCGAATCCGCCGATGACGATTATCAGCAGGAAGTCAACAATGACCGAGGCGATGTAGTCTCCAGCGCTGTTGATGTCCACCGATTGGGTGGTCGCGATGCTCTTGTGGCCGAAGTTGGCCCATCGCGCGTACTCCTTGCCCTCGATCCACATCGTCACGCGCACTTCCTCGTCGTGCTGGCGGAGCGGGATCTTCACCGTTGGCCGCCCTCGCTCAAACGTGACGGTGTGCGTTACGTGCGTGACGTTCCTCGCGACTGGGATGGTCGTAGTCGTATTTCCCCGCTGGACCGTTTGCTGGCCTTTCTCCCAGTAGGCAACGTGGACCGTCTCCTGCTGGTCTTCGTAGGTCCAGGTGCGGAGATAGACGGCGTTCCGGCCGACGGTGTGGCCTGGCGGCAGGTACTCCCCGCTATCGGTTGCGCCTGGATTGGCGAAGGGGTTGTCGGCCGGCCAGTAGACCACCCAGAAGAACTGGTCGGCCCCCATGCGGACGCTCGGGGGTGAGTTCGCCTGTCGCGGTCCCGTCTTCGTAAGGTCGTCGAGGGTGATGCTGGTGTCGTCGCTGGCGCTGGCGTTCCCGGCTGTCTCGGTGGTCGCCTGTGCGTCGACGGCCCCGACGACTGGCGAGATGACCAGCACCCCGACCAGCGCCAACATCGCGATGGGTGCCCGGCTCATGTCGTGGGTAGGTCCTCAACGTACCGAGCGCGTCTGTCGACCCGTTTCAGTGCCACGAGCAAGCCGAGTGTCACGAGTAGTGCGAACCCGGCCAGTACGTACTGACCAGCCGCGGCCGTGACCGCACCGATGTACGCCGCCGCACCGAGGCTGGCGAGTGTCGTGATTGCTTCGGGTGCAACCTGTGGGTGAGTAACCGTCGCCAGCGAGTACGGCTTAGTCATCCGTCACCTCCGCCGTTCGGACGGCTTCGGTCTCGATATGGTCGACGAGGATGCGGCTCTCGGCGTCGGCGGCTGCACACTCACCCGAGCAGTAGACCCACTCGCCCATCGACCGCTCCGTGACAACCGATACTGGGCCGAGCCGGGCCCGGCGGGGTGTCCCCGAGGCGTGAACTTCAACGTACTCGCTGAGGCCGGCACGACTTGACTGCGACCGAATGTGCTCACCGCACGCATCGCACGTCGCTTCACATTCCGGTCGCCCATTGTCGTACGCCAGCACCACGCCGAGCACGACAGCGACGACGCCCCCGATCAACGGTGCTAGTACGTCACCGCCAGCGAGCGCCCAACTCACGACGGCATCAACAGTCCAATACGCGCCGAGAAGTCCGATAGCCAGACCCAGCCAGCCACCGAGCGAGAGGTCAGACAGCTGGACGCTGTCGACATCGACGAGGTCAGACATAGTCGTCCACCTCCACGACGAGGAACACCAGCCCAACAAGCAGGAACGCAATACCGACGAATTGGGACGTACTGATGGTGAACAGGCCAGAGAGTGCCCCCGCACCGAGACCCGTGATGCCGAGGTTGGTCACGAAGTACGGATGTGTGACGACGAACTCGACGGCCATGCCGATGAGGTCGCCGAACTGGACGAGGCCCACCGAGACGGCCGCACCGACGGCCATCGCGACGGCCGTCACCCACTTCATCGTCCGGTCCCACGAAACCGCGAGATCGTCGCTGCGGGCGTAGGCGACACCGAAGCGGGCGAGGACAACAGTGCCGAGGATGGCGACGAACACGCCGATGCCCGCTAACACGTTTAGTGGCATGGCCCACCTCGAGGCCGGCGAGTGGTGCGCCCTCTGAGCGAGGGGAGTCGGTCCGTGCGTTTCGTGTGGTTGTGTCGTTTCATCTGTTGTCGAAGAACGTTTGCACCCGATCCACGAGGCGATCGACTTGCACGGCGACGAACACGATGGCGGCAGCGACGAGCACCTTCGTTCCCAGTGCGCCGTAGCCGACTTCCGGCATGAGCGTCGTCGCGGTTGTCGCGACTGCTGGGAACCAGTAGCCGGACGTCGTCGAGATAAGCGCCCAGGCTGGCTCTATCCAGCCGATACTCAGTTGCCCGACCGCGCTCACGAGGACGGCGAGCGCCGTCAGCGGGTGCACAACGAGTTGTTTGAGTCGTTGCATGCTATCTCAGCCCCAGCAAGTCGACGATGCTACTCCCGATGGGGACCTCGCCCAGTAGTGCGATGCCGACACGGTAGCCGACATACAGCGAGACCGCGGCAAACCCGACGGCGAGGACTGGTGCAGCCGGGCCGGCGGTCGATACGATGGCAGCCACCGTCCGCTGAACCGTGGCGTAGGCCCCGAGCAGGTCGATTCCGATGCTCCCGAACGCCAGCACCAGCGTGATGCGAATGCCGTCGAAGAACCCGACGACGATTCCAAACGCCGAGAGGATGCTGTTAGCCGCAAACGCGCCCAGGTTCAGGAAGCCGTTCACGATATACAGTGAGATGATCGTCGCCACGAACCCGACTGGGTCGCGGCCGAAGCGGACGAGCACTCGTGCGACGCTCGCCAGCGGCGCCAGCGTCTTCAGCAGCTCGCGCGTGGTGAGTTCATCACGACTACCCGACACGGTTCACCACCCACGCAATCGGGAACAGCGTCACCAGTACGATTCCGAGTGCGACCAGAAAGCCAGCGAACCCGGCCTCGAGGACGTATGGGACCGCCGCAGCGAATCCCTGGTCGATGATGACGCTCGGGAGACCGTAGACGATACTGACCGCACGGGCGAGAAAGTCCGTGTATCCTGCTAGCAGCGCGATCGGGATATCGACCAGCGACAGGAACGCCGCAACGAACCCCTCGGCGTACGCAAAGACGCTCGCCCCGAACAGCACGATTGCGAGGCGTCTCCACCGGATCGAAGCGTTCTCGACGAAGTCGCTGGCGCTGACCATCAACTATCCCTCTTCCTCCTCTTCGGCGTCGATGAATCCGGGCGTCGGCAGGTCGAGCCCCGTCCCGATGAGCGGGAAGAAGTTCGTCGTGTCCTCTTCGCTGACGTACGCCAGCACGACGTACAACCCGAGCAGCACGATACCGATACCGAACACGAACGAGAGCGGACTGGCGAACAGGCCACCAGGCCCGATCGATACTGCACTGGCGATAGCCCCGAAGTTGATGATCCGTGCCGAGCCACCGATGATCGAACTGATGAGGCCACCGACCTCGCGGATGAACGTCTGGGTCGGGATGATGAACACGTCCGCCAGCGTGAGGACGCCACTCGCGAGTGCCGACCCGATGGCGAAGAACACCGCGCCGATGAACTGGAAGATGATACCGCCGATGCTGTCCGCGTCGGCGGCCCGGTCGAACAGGCGGCGGACACGTGGCCCGCCCGCACCGGACGCGGACACGGTCAGGACCCTCCGCGAACCAGTCGGTTCAACCCGACAGCGCCAGCGATGGCGGCCACGACGCCAGTGACCTGGCCCCACAGCGTCGAGAAGAAGCCAACGGACGTACCAGTCGGGCCGCCAGCCAGCGATTGCTGGATCGTGTCGATCTCCTCGTCCTGGTAGAGGATGACCATGTGGACACGGTAATTCGTGTCAGCGCTGACGTCGGCAACGAACGTCGCCGTCGAGCCCTGCGAGCCGAACGAGTCCGTGACGCTCGTGTAGGCGCCGTCCTGGTCGGTGAGGTTACCGAACGCCTCGGTCGTGTCGGCACCGGTCGCCACGTCGGCGATGGCGTAGCGTGACTCGACGAGACCCTGTTCGAACTCCAGCGTGATCGTGCCGTGGCTCAGATCGATGGCCGACGGTACTTGCATATCCGCGTAGAGTTCCAGCTTCTGTGGGTAGTTGTAGTCGTCCGCCGACGAGATGTTCGTCGAGTACTCCTCGTCGTCGGAGATATCCGAGAGCTGGTACTGGACGTCGTAGACGTGCAGGTCGTTGATGACCGCGTCGTCGTAGATGCCGCCCAGCGTATCGAGACCGGTGATGTTCACGACGCCGCCCTCGTAGTAGTTCGTGGCCGTCGTCGTCTCGAGCTCGCCGTCACCGTCAGTGTCGCGCTCGATCTCCGCCAGCTCACTTTCGCTCTTTTTGTCGAGGTCAAGGCCGGCGACGGTGACCGTCACATCGTTGTCGACGCCGACGATCTCGACTTGCTGGATACCGTCAAATGAACCGTCACCGCTGCCGGCCAGCGGCAGGTTCGAGAGTTTCTCGGCGAACACGATGCCGTTGCCAGTGCTGTTCGCAACGATATCGTCTGCCGAGGCATCAGCCGAACCATTGATTTCGGCGTAGCGGTAGTCACCATCGGCGTCGACGGCCCGGATCTCCGCAGTTCCCGAAAGCGTGTCCACGTTCAAGACCGTCGTGAGGACGCGCTTGTTCGGGTCGCTAGTGATGGAGACGTTATCGGCGTACGCCCCAGTCGCGGTCTCTCCGCTAGCAACGGTAGCCGCAAATTGCAGTTTGTCGATGCCGTCGGCGTCAGCATCGCTGACCGATATGGACGAGGACGCTCCGCTTGTCGTCGTCCAGTCCGATGCGACGGTCCAGTTCGCCGAGTTCGCGCTCTCTCCGTCGATGCGCGGGAACAGGTGGTATGCGTCGGCGTCGATCTGGTCGAAGCGGACGCCAACGGGTGTATCCTGGGACTGATTGACCGTCGCCGGGAGTTCGGTTATGTCACCGGAGTCGTTGTAGTACTGTATCGCCGAGGACATCTCCGAGTTGTCCCACTCGTTGATGACCAGTTCGTCCTCGACAGCGGTCGGGTTCGGTGCTTTCTCCGAGGAGAAGTTCAGGCCGGGTGCCGCCGCCGCGGTGCCGGCGATGGGCGATGCAATTACCGTCAGGGTGAGGAATACCGCGAGTATCGTGCGTCTCATTCGTTGTGTGGGCGGTTCCGGTCGCTACCCGTAGCTGTCTGGTCGGTGCCGCCGTCCGTCGCCGTCGACGGTGTCGGGTGGTCGATGTCGGCCTTCGCTCGGTCTATGGCGCTTCGGGCGCCTTGCTGACCGGCGACCCACAGCGTTCCCAGCACGAGCGGGAGTGCCAGCAGCACTGCCGACAGGCCGGCCCAGTCCGCCGTCGCAAGAATCGATGCGATGGTCGCGTAGCCGGCCAGATGGACGAGAGTGGCGCGGTCGTTCACGCGTCGACCTCCGGTGGGTTGTCAGGCACTCGAAGGTACAGGTTGGGCTGTTCCGCTGCTTTCTCCGGGTCGCTCGTCATAAGCTTCCCAGCACGCTCGACTCTATCTTCGAGGTCGCCATGGGTCAGGAGGTTGTCCCACTCGAGATGGAGCGAGTTCAGGTCGGCAACGAGTTCGAGCACACCGTCGTAGTCGTTGGCGTCGAGTGAATCAAGCTGGCCGGCGTAGCCATCAGGCTGGACATGGATTACGCCACATCCCTGGCTGATGAGGTGGAGCCCAAGGTACTCCGTGCTCTCGCTCGCCGGTATCGACCCTTCGACGGCGTCATGGAGATTGTACTCGCTGAACGGGTCGATGGGTCCGCCGGGATGGTCGCCAGTCACGCGCCACCACCAGCCGGATGTTCTCCGAGGAGATCACGGCTCGCGCCGGCCGCCTCGCGACGGGCTCGCTCGCGTCGTCGTTCATTGACGTTACGCCAGTCGGTTCGATACAGTCGAAACGCGGTCTCCTCCGCGCTGTCCGGTGGTTCGTCGCCACCGGACGGGTGGTCGGTCATGGGTAGGGGTACAGGCCCGCGATTCCTCGCGGGTTGCCCGCCCGACCACGGTAGCTACCAAATATCCCTCGCTGGTCTACACGTCGTGTACACACTGTGTGAGCCGTAGCAACGTTTAAGCCGTATGCCGTGGGCTCAGCGTGTGATCATGCAGAAACTCCAAAACCACGACGGGTCCGGCGTGGTGACGATTCCGAAGCGCGACCTCGAACGCGATGGGCTGCTCAATGAGGATGGCCAGCCCGATGGTGCGCACCTCACTGTTGACCGACTTGGAGAGCGCGTGTACGCCGTGCGCGTGTGCGATGGGGATATTCCTGAGCTGTCCGAGTGCGAGGCGATTCAGCGGATTGTTGCCGAACGGCTGCTCAACGAGGACGTGTTCGGGCAGCGGCAGGGTGAGTGATCATCTTGCCCACGTTGAGGGAGTTGAAATACATAAAGAAAGTATCAATCTCACACGGATGAGCGTTGTGCATAGTCTTCGTATTCGTAGTTACGATTCTGACGACCAAACGGATACACAAAGAGAGGTCGTGAAATGTGACTCATGATCTGATTATATTCTTCTCAACGATACTCTCCGAATTGGTCATGTTAAATGGAATACCGCTGCCTTTTTCCACGATATTATTTGTGATTATTGCAGGTCCACTTCCCAAACGTTCCTCTACTGCATACTTTGTCGACTCACGACATCTCAAAATGTTCTCAGAGATTAACACAGATTGACTAGATCGGCTCTCATTATCATCTAGAACGATCTCAGCAGTTGCATTGCCACTACTGTTATCTCGATTGAACACACTAGTAGTAATGTTCACTTGCTGTGATGACCGTACATTAATTCCATAGTTCTCATTCTCGCTAAATTTACTACCAGAGACTGTAATATTGTCACTTGGCTTTTCTCCGCTTCCAATTCGAATGCCATCCTTATTGTTATCCAGAAAGGACGAGACATTGATTATGACGTTGTCTGTTTGGTTTTGCACAACCAGACCACAACGTCCGTTCCCCTGGCCCGTTGAGTTATTAATGGTTATCTGATGCCCTTCTTTATCAGTCGTATTTATTCCATGGCGGTCATTAGCATAACTGATGCAATTTCGGATTGTCCCTCGTTCAACTCCTGCGAAGGTAAGGCCATCGTAGCCGTTATTTGTTGCCCGGCATGCATCAATCACTATATCCTTGGATGGAACGGCATTGTTTGCGTGAGGGTCAAATCCATAACCTGGGAAAGAGGTAGCCGTTACGTTTCGAACTTCCACTCTGTTTGCACCTGAGGTGTAGAAACCATACTCCTGACCATCGTTTCTGCGGGAGAGAGCAACATTCTCTCTGTTCCCATCAAGAGTCATATCGCTCACGATCACATCAGAACCTTCTACTCGGAGTAATCCCGCAAGGTTGAGACGAGGGTTATCAGCGAATTTCAAAATTGTAGAACCTTGACCTGCACCTCGTAGCCAGGTATTTGAAGGGATGATGACGTTGTCAGTGATGTCATCAATAATACCTGGACCGATGTCAATGATACCGGGAGTCTCTCCGAGTGATGCCAGGGCATCATCCAATACATCAATGTTCCTTGCAGATAGCTGAATGGTCCGTGTATCGCTGGATGGACTATTTCCGGATAGTGAAAACAGACCACCCGCGTTCTCGTATATGGATACACCACCGACGGCTCCTGTTATTGCTGCCGCTCCCCATTTGAGAAAGGACCGTCGATAGTCTTCTCTTTCATCAGATGTTTTCTCTCTCATCCAATTCCTATCAGAGAATGTAATGTATTTCCATCACTAATAATTTGTCACACTGTTAGAAATAATAGAGGCAGGTTGGAACTCATCGGGTATCCACGTATCGATAATTTGTCCATCGTTACTAATATTTCCAAGATACATAACAGAGAGAAGCGTCTTTTTGAGGAATGTTACTCATAATAGTATCCTGATAACAATGCCAACCGCCCATGAGTGATGGTTGCTATGTCGCCAGCAAGAGTGAATGACGAACCAGTCACTGTGGAAATCATTGGTTCTGGTACAGTCGGAAGTGCTACTGGTAAAGTATTAGATGAGTGGGGGCACGACGTCGTATTTAAAGATGTTTCTTCGGATGTAATCAATTCACTTCGGGAGGATGGATATCGCGCAGAAAAACCATCAAAGCAGATCAACGCAGATCTTTCACTCGTGTGTGTCCCGACTCCGTATAATGAGGACACAGGCCTATCAACTGACTATATTGAGGACGCGATAAAAACCCTCAGCAACCAGAATCCAGAGGTAGTCGCTGTCCGAAGTACTGTGCCACCGGGTACGACAAAGCGTATTGCTAACAGATACAGTATAATCGACTACGCCGTTGTTCCAGAGTTTTTATTCGCAGATACAGCTGTTAACGACCTTGAGAATACAGATCTAATGATTATAGGAAGCAACTCAGATACAGCAACGAAAATCATTAAACAGACCTTCAATTCGAGCGTGACCGGTTTTATAGAACTGACCGTTACCGAGGCGGAAATCGTGAAATTGGCGAGTAATTCTTTCGGTGCGACAAAAATTTCTTTTGCCAATGAGATGTGGCGACTCGCACATAGTGTGACTGAAGCTGACCCAGAGATGGTTCTATCTGCATTCAGGCAGGTCTGCCCCTGGATGGGTCCGAACATGGGTCTTGAGGGCGGATGGCCATATGGAGGTCACTGCCTGCCGAAGGACACAAAGGGATTAAAAATGTGGGCAGTAAATCGCAGGGAGGCTATCGTACCTCAACTTTCAGGAACAATAATAGAGAACAAGATTATGAGAGATATTAATGCAGAATCGGGCGATATTAATCAAGATTCACAGCAGTCAGCAATTGTGGAAGACTGACATGCCGTCAAATGTACTCGCGTATCTACCAATCGCTCTTGTCGGTATTTGGCGCTGGAGTGTATGGGCAGTGAAATTGTATCTTGCACGACGATACTCAGCATATACATTAGATGACGGAAAAGAACTTGAAGAATTAACGGTTTCTGTAGTTACTCCAGTATATCGACCAGATATCAACAGATTCATGAGTGCAGTCAGGTCGTGGCATGCAACAAATCCTCATGAGATAATCGCTGTAATCGACAAGGGTGACACTGAGACGATCAGACGCTTCCGTGAGTTTGCAGAGGATCACGAGAACATATCTTGTGTAGTTACCCCAAAACCAGGTAAACGACCGGCACTTGTTGATGGAGTAAAACAGACGAGTGGTGATATTGTCGCACTAGTTGATGACGATGTATACTGGCACGCCGATACAAAACGAGAATTTCTGAAACCATTTGCTAATTCAAGTGTTGGTGCGGTCAGTCCGCGTCAGGTGGTTCGTCATCAGGACACTATATCTCAAAAATTATACGAGATACAGATGCGACTCCAATTCTCTATAGACTACCCAGCCCTTTCTCACATGTCTAAATCACTTTCGTGTGTTTCTGGACGGACTGCGGTATATCGACGAGAGGCACTGCTCCCAGTAATCAGCGGCCTTCCTAAAGAAACCTTCCTCGGAAAGGAGGTGATTTCTGGTGATGATAAGTATCTTACTCGAGCTGTCCAGGCCGCAGGATGGAGGTCAATATACCAGTCAACAAGTGTCATAGATATTGGTGCCACTCCGAATATGAATCAGTTCATCAGTCAGACTATTCGATGGACGCGGAATACGATCAGATCTGATCTCAAGGCATTTTGTGAGGGCTGGATCTTCGATCGGAAGGGGCTGGCTTACTACACGGCTGATAGATTTGTAGCTGCTTTTGCCATCTTAATGGCACCTCTGTACTTTTCTTTGTCACTCGCGCAGTCTGCATACTTCGTGAGCGCCGCTATCCTGTTATGGTGGTTCGTCTCACGCTCCTGCAAGATGTATCCGTTTCTTTCAACATACCCAAAACGATTTCATTACGTACCAGTTTATACAGTCAGTTCGTTCATCAGTTCGCCGATCTACCTCTATGCCCTGTATAGTGCAAATACTCAGGGTTGGTTGACCCGAGGTGATGATAGTCGTTTTGGGTTCAATCAGCTCCGACAAAAAGCTGTGACATCTCTTTCTGTGCTTCTCGCATTAGGCACTATGAGCGCCTATATCTACCTTCTATTAATTATAAAATATTAAATTGAATATTTGTATACAATATTTATATTAGTTTAAGTATATTGTACGAGCTAGCAATCAGCGATTCGTTCTGTAGGAAGCAACCATTCACAATCAAAGTTGCCACATCTACCTAGTCCTTTCGTTGATTGGTTACAACCCGACTGTGCTCATCGACTTGATAATGTTCTCTTCGGTTGGCGCCGCCAGATACGGCTCGATGGCATCGTACGAAGACCACCCACCAAGTGCCATCACGATCCGCGGAGAAACGTTCTCTTCGACGAGGAGGTGGTTCGCCCAGCAGCGCCGGAGATCGTGTGTGGAGATCCGTCGATAGTCGTCGTCGTCCAATTCGTCGGCGGCGGCGTCGGCAGCGTCTTCGACCCAGTACTGGATGGTGCGTTTGGACTTGTCGATGAGTGGCTGGTCGTCGGCGAGAGCGTGCTGTTGGATGTACCGATTGATGATAGCCTCGGCGTCGATCGGCAGCCAGGTCTCGCGTTGTTTGCCGCCGTCGTATTCGCCGGTCGTGTCTTTCCCACCAACAACTTCGAGCTCGTAGTGTCGACCATCAGCCATCCGCGAGATGTGTCTGGGCTCGACGTCAAGTATCTCAGCTACACGGAGACCGCAGTCACCCATCAGACGGATCGCGATCTCCCGCTGGGTGGTCGCCGCTCGTCTCGGGAGTTCGCGATACTCGTCCCGGGTCATCCAGACGTTGTAGCTCCCGTCCTTGTTACGCTCCGTTCGCATTTCACGTTCCTCCCCGAGAGTATGCAACTTCAACCTATCGGCGCTGAAAGCCGACCGAGCAAAACGGCCTAATTCGCGTGTTTCGAGACAGCGCCTTGCCATCGGTTGCGTGTTTGTAGAAAAACATGCAATAAGCTACACAAAACACATACAGCACTACAAAATAGTTCTATTTTAGTATTGAGAATGAATACTATACTAAACTATATTTAATTTAAATTTCAGTGAGTGGTTACCAATTGTCTATAATTCTATTTTGGGGGTTAGTCATCATCACACACAACTTCTAAACCGTAACGAGTTGGATACGTATTTATGTCTCAGCGAAACGCTAGTCTATCTCGGGAGTGGGAAGCTCTTACTGACGCTCATGAACGGGCATTAGCCAGTTACCGCGCGAGTTACGAACAACTTCTCACGGATGAGAGTCCTGACCCGCTCGCGATTGTCGGGGCATACCGGTCGGGGAAGACACAATTGATGTACCAGATGTTCAGGGAAGCCTGGGAACAAGATATTGGTGCTGTTTATATCAATGACCCAGGAGAGCTACTCGCTGAATTTGAGGCTGCTGACGAAACAGATATTGCAACGTGGCTATCGGACCGAATTGAAGCGGAGGTCGCTGCGTACGTCACACAAGACCCTACTCAGGTGAAATGGTTTCCAAATGCATCCTCAAGCCAGAAGGAAGAGTGGCTTGAGAATAATGTCACAGTTGATTCTGCTGATGAAATTACGAAGTACGCAATCTTCATCGACGAAGTAGAGCAGCACTATGAAGACTTCATGCAGGCACTCGATACTGATGACTCCAATCCACTTCGCATAATCAACGACGGGGTGCCCGATACGCTCAAAGTCTGGAGCTTTGGGATGCTGTCCGCCTATGAGTTCATCGGTGAGGCTGACTGGGGCCGGTTAAAAGAAATCCGGGTCCCACCGCTCAATGTCGAGGAAGTCTACGAACGACTTGATGAGAAGGACCCCGGTTTAAACTCCCTTGCAAATGTCATTTGGTGGATGGCCCGCGGCCGGACAGGGCTTATTATAAAATTCATCGAAGAAATGCCGCCCACGGCGCTTGATGACGTTCATGGGTGGTTCGAATCAGTGTCGCTTGAAACTCAAGGGAGGGATGTTATCGACTCGATCTGGACTCAATTGGATGCGGAGTTGTGGAAGCCAGCCTGTCGAGCTCTCGCATTCCAATCAGACGGGCTTGATAGCTATCTGCTCGAAGGGACTGAAGCCTACACGAAGGAGGACATGGTCAACCTCGTCAGCAACATTATTTTCGAAGCCTCGGAATTTCCTGGAGAAGAAGGTAGTGACGCAAAGGAGATCATCCGTCGGAATACTGAGCGTGTCTTTGACGGACTCTGCTTGCCGAAACAGCGACTGTTCCCGTACCGCGAGATAATGTTCGAGAAGGAGGAAGTGGACGGGATCCTCTCACTGATCGAAGACCAGATTCTGTCGTTCGAGCCTACGGGTCCGGGTCGGCAACAAGCGGTCGAATCGCTCGAAGTCGAAATGTCTACCTTCCAAAACAAACTGTTTGATGCTAATGATTCTATCGACGCCGTCGAAGAGGAGGTAGTCGTTCCAAAGCCCTCCAAAATCGACCAAGCATTCCAGCCAATTGCTCTCAATCCCGATTTGGTCTGCGAGACACCGACCTGGCAACTCAAAGAACAGATGGAGGAAGGGCTAACTATCGAGCCCGAGTCAACGGCTGATATCCCAGTGTACTTCTGCCCGACCGAAACAGCCCTTGAGAATCAACTGCGTTCGATTCGTAACAAACGAGATATTACTGAGCCTGGATTGCTCGTTGTTGACCCTGAGTTTGAGGATGCCGTTCCGGATGAATTTGATTTCCTCATCAACCACGCACTCATCGACGTCGTAACTCACGAATCGAG
Organism: Haloarcula sp. MBLA0163; assembly: GCF_055632435.1. Taxonomy (NCBI): domain Archaea; kingdom Methanobacteriati; phylum Methanobacteriota; class Halobacteria; order Halobacteriales; family Haloarculaceae; genus Haloarcula; species Haloarcula sp. MBLA0163. The sequence continues at coordinate 1,162,994 of NZ_CM145745.1, read as the reverse complement.
TTTGCTCTGGGACTTCATCCTCAACCTTTGGGGCCGCCTACGCGAGCGGGAAATGTTGTCGAATGGAGCGATGGATGATGCTATCCAGCGGGAATTGTTGGAAGACGCCGACTCGCGGGATGTCCGAAACACGATTGAAACCCTCTATGACCAGGTCGAACGGTTTGCGACCGAACAAGCCGATTCATTTGCAAACGATTATCTGAGCCGATATTCGCGGTCCAATACGCAGACACTCGTCTGGAATGAAAACAGGCTACAACATGATACTCCTTTCTGGACGCAAGGACAAATATCGGAACTTCCAGTTACCCTCTCATATCTACTGGTGCTCTCTGATGAACCTGACTTTGGGCAACGGTACGGCGATATCCATCGGGCTATTGAACGGGCACTTGATGAAGACCTGATTTCTGGTGGATCTGCGTTCCCTTACGGAGAGTATATTGACAATCTGTACAGTGAAAACGAGTTCTCAAACACGCTGAATCAGCAACGAGCACACTACTCTGGTGGCAATGGACTCGACGCTTCCGTACAAAATACCCAGAGTATTCTCGGTGAGTTAGCTCGTGACTTCGGTGAAGAGACGGTCATAGACCGGGTAAACGATACGGGGAGAGAAGCTAAGAAGGGGCAAATCCCGGTTCTGGATGTTGATGTTGCACGACATAGTTATGCATTCCTGCGTGCCAATCTAATGGCAGAGTTTGTAACGAGTAGCCGCTCCCAGTTCGATTTGGCCAGTAAACTAACGGAACTCGCAGACGAGTTTCGTGATGCCAACTCCAACGTCGAGGATGCGCTCGAGCGGATTGAAACGGCAAACGAAACACTGAGCTCTCCAGACACCGCTGACGTCGGAACCTGGATTGAGCTCGATCCTGGGACCTTCAACGCATACAAAGAGATTCTTGAAACCACTATTGAGGGGATTGAGGATCTTGTTGACCAACTCGAAATTAATTCTGGCATCGCACCCCTCGCATATGCCTACTGGATACAGTTACGACAGTTCGCCGAGCAGATGTCTAAAGAATTCGATAAAGATGAGGCGAAGCTGGGAAGCATGGATATCTCGGCGATTGAAGACCTCAAATCCATCTATGATGACCTGTATCAGACGGCAGAAGAATCAGAGATACTTGTCGAATACTTTGCTTCCCGAGACCAACTCCTCACGAAAGTCGAACGAATCGGAAATGACATTTTCGACTTTGCATCTGGCGAACACCGGTTGACGCTACCAGCTAATATTGACAGAGTCAATGAAATCAATCGCGAAGCGGACAAGTATCGGCCAGAAATCGAAAGCGTACGTGAATTGTTCGACCGGCTCGAGGATCGGCACGAGCGTCTTGAATCAGAAATGGAAACGATTGAGGACGAACTCGAAGAACTCCTCCAGATGGTGCTTCAAGATCAGGAGGTGCAAGCATGAGCCAGTCTGACGACGTCGACGCCGTAGAAGAATTCACCCAGGAACTGGAGGATACTATTGGAACAGTAGAAGAAACGAGAAATAAACTTGACGAGGTCGAGGACTGGTTGGAAGGAGCGCCGAAAGAATGGGAGCGAATGGGGTCGGAAAACAAGGAAGCGTTTCGTGGTCGGGCGGCAGAACTTCAAAGTCAACTTCGGACGATAGACACCCCCACCGAACTTGTCGACCAGGCACGAGAGATTCAAGAAGCGCTTTCGGAACCGATTCAAGAAACGACCATCAACCGTTTCCGGGAAATACTGGACCAGCTTGGCTTAGAACTGAGTCAAGACCGAGAGGCTGAATTAGAAGCACAAATCAAACAGCGCCCTGCCTCAGATCTTCAAAACGATGCAGACGCCTATCAGGAAGTTATCACTGTTCTTGAAGATTTACCGCCACTTTGTGATAGTATAGTCTCCGAGCGTGTCAAGAGCGACGTTGCAAGATATCTTATTGGACCAGCAAATGACCTCACCCCACTGGTCGAGAATGTCCAACGGCGGCGTAATGTGTTGGTCAAGCTCGAATCGATGTTTGATGATGCGGGACCGTGGGTTCCAGCAGAGGTGACACAAATATCAGATGAAGAGTCGATGTATCAGTCACTCGACGAGCCTGTTGATATTGATTCTATTAGTGATGAAGTAACCGAAATCAACAGATATATTGAGGGAATTCAGTACGATATTACGGGGACCGTTCGCGAGGATACCCTTTCAAAAATAGCTGACTGCCGGCCGAATGAGATCCAGTCGCAGCTGAACGAAATTGCATCAGGGCTCGCTCGATTCCAAAACCAGTACTACGAGTCATTGCAGAATGCCGAACAAGTTCTCGCCAAAGACGTTCCGGACTCTCTCGCTGATGCAGCCTCGGAAATTAAAGAGAAATACGAAAAGTTCGACACGGGAGCCGCCAGTTCGGTCTCGGAACTGAACGCGCAAGCTAGTGCGATTGACAATGAATTCGATTCGTTCGTTGAGACCACAAGCCAGGAACTTACCCGGTTAAGTTCGATGTGCTCAGAAATCCGGATGACATTTGACGTCTCAAACATCGAGTTCGTCTCACCACCATCGGAACTCGGGGACCTCTCAGCGAGCAGAGTTCGAGGAAACCTTGACACATCGTTTGAGGCCATCGAGGACCAGCACCGCTGGTTGGATGATGCGTTCGATGAGATCGCATCTCAATTTGAAGCTACAGATGTCCGGGAGTTGTTCGAGAGGATGTATAATGAGGATTCAGTTCCTCTGTCAGAGATTCAAATTGAATCCCTGGAAGCTCTAAAAGGGAAGCTACCAATAGAGTTGTCCCTGGAAGGATGAGTTATGTTCAGGCGGAACAGCTCAAAGAAATGCTTGCCACCTCCCATGTCGAATTGGTACCGGAGCCACGTGGGTTTGGCAAGGAGCGCGGAGTCCCTGACTCAGTCGTTTGGCTTCGTCCCGACGCGATCACGGTAAACCGTGTGTTGCCCATCCTTGTTGAGCTTGAGGGCCGACTTTTCAATGTGGATGATTTCAGGAAGTTCGCTGCCCGCCACAGCGATAACGAGCCATACCAACACCACGTTGAGCTGCCGATTATGGATGTCGACGCCGATTCGTTTTCAACGCCCTTGTCCTATGACGTGCTTGCTATCGGGAGCAAACTATTGAGTGACGATTCTGAGCTGACTGAACCACAGTTTCACGACATTATCAGGAAATGGTTCGATCAGCATGCGGACGCCATTCGAACTGACGCTCGAATCACCGTTCGGGAGGGGACACGGCTCGTCTGGTGGACAGTTGCGTTCGAGATGTTGAACCATGAGTTCAAAACGCAGATCCCGTTTGTCGTCGATAAGGGACCGACACTCCAGGAAATCCTTCGACTGCAAGCATCTCGAATAATCATCCCCTCGATTGCGGTCATCAATAACTCTTCTCGACGTGATTCGTCGGGAGTGAAATCATACGAAACGGACATTCAATTCACTCGATTTTCCTCAGCACAATTGTCCGACTAATCCAGTGGCTATCTCTGGCGAAAACCAACAATGTACGCCTTGACTGGAAGGTCACTCTTCCCAGGCGGGACAAATCGAAGTATACGGGCAGGTTCCGCACCGTGATTCATCCGGTAGGTCATTGCGGGCAACAGTCCCGGGATCAGGATCCGGGTCGACCGGCAAGCCTTCCCGGGTGGTGACTGGCAATTCCTCCTCTAAGCGTCGAAGATAATCTGCAAAGAGGTCCCGGTCCACGTTTTGGACAACCTCAGTCTCCTCCTCTACATAGATTATGCGGGCAGCGGTCGTTTCAATCCCATATTCTTCGCGCAGGAGCCAGACATACGTCGCAAGTTGCCAGCGGTACTTGTTCCACAGATATGACTGTTCCTCGGCGACGCGTCCGGTTTTGTAATCCACGATGTACCAGTCGTCACCAACCCGATACAGGAGGTCAACGAACCCCTGTATGTGAACCTGCGGCTCATCAGGATGTAAGGCAGAGAGCTCGTACTCCGGGAGAATCTGATCTGCCTTTTGAACTTCCTTCCACGTGTTACTCTGACGGTACTGACCGACGATTCGCTCTAAATTGGACCGGATATCCGATCGGTCTCGGAGGAATGACTGAAGTCGGCTGTCTGCGGTCCCGAGGTCATTATTGCGATAATCGATATGAAGCTCTTCAAGTGCATTGTGGACGATGTTGCCCCATCCAGTGGGAGAGATTCCCTCAGGATTGTTCGAGTCCGGCGGAGACGTCCCACGTGACTCACTCACATTTTGGAGGGCTCGATACTGGAACCTCCTGGGGCAAGCAATTAGATCATGAAGTGTTGACGGACTCAGGCGTCGAGGAGCGAAATTGACACCATCCCAGTTTTGGGTCGCTACACCAGATTCAGTGGAGTCTTCCGCATTGCGGTTGCTGTCCTCAGGGTTGACATCCATTCCGATCGGATCTGGCTCAAGTGGGGCTGCCTGAGGCAACTGGTCAACCCATAGAGGAAGTTGGCCGTCATGGTTTGTATCATCAGGGTGGGCCCCAACGAGTGGACTGTCATATCGACCAGCGTGCCATGATGCTCCTGGTCGGAAGTGTTGGTTCAGCGCTTTTGCCCATGTCGTCCATCGTTGGGAGTGGTGGAGATCATCACCAAGCGGAGTGATCAAATGGTCTCCAGCACGCGTAAATGCAACATACAACAATCGCCAATATTCTGCGAGCTGATCTTCGAGTGCGGCATTGAACGGGTGAGGGAATTGTAACGCACCTGAATCGTCTCGTGCCTGGGAAATCCAGGTCGTCCCCGTATCATCAGCATGGTTCCAGTTGCTCCCAGGGCCAGCATCATATGAAATTGGGCCCTGATTGTTCCGGGGATGGATAACGAGCTCACGCTGCTCATCACGTCGAAGACTGAGATATAATTCGCCGGTCGGATTCCCTCCAGGGCCGGCGAGGAGATCTGCGAGGACGACGATATTGAACTCCAGTCCTTTCGATCCATGGGCCGTTCGGAGTTTGACTGTCTCGTCTGCGTTGCTGTCAGTAACAGCCGCCACTTCGAAACTACCAGACCCACTCTCTGCTCGGTCCTGATATCGCCGAAGTCTGTTAACGAACTCGCGATACGGAAGCAACTCTTCTTCTTCCCAGTCCCGCGTTACTTCGACTAACATCCAGAGATTGCCGTATTTTTGTCGTGCATCATCTCCGGTGAGGAGGATAGCTTCGATTGCCGTGTGTTGAATTATTTTTTGCACCAGGTTGGCTTTCGAACCTTCCCTGTCCCACCGGAGGTCGCTTCGTAAATCGACCAGTCGTTGTAACCGAAGGCGGTCACCAGCCGGAAGGTCAGAGTCCACCCATTCGTCTAGCGACTTTGTTAGATCTAGCTCGTTACTCACGATGAATCGAATCGTCGCATCTGAAAGAGCGGTTACCGGTGAGCGAAGGATACGTAACAAAGAGTCCTTTGAGTGGGGATTTGCAAACCAATCCAAGACGTCGATAAGGAAACTGACCTCCTCAGTTTCGAAGAGGCCGCTCTGTGCGACGACAGCGTTTTGGATACCGTGATTGTCAAGGGCTGCACGGAAGCGGTGCATGTAGGTCGACCGCCGGAAAAGCAAGGTGAAGTCACCCGCCTTCGCAGGCCGTGTCGCCGTTTCTTCCTGTAACTCACCATCACCCTCTGGTTCATCTTCTCGGTCAACCTCCAAGGTTTCCTCTTCTAGAACACCATGGATCGCTGCGGCGACGTCTCCCGGTTCCCGTTGCCGGAGTTCCTCCGAATTTCCATCGCCTAGCCGAAGCACATGGAGGTGTGCCTGGTCGGGTTGGGTCTCTTCACGAAACGGACGGAGTGGTGTATAATCAATATCAAAACTCCCGATATCCCCGCGGCCAGGGTCCGTGAACAGTTGGGAAAACAGATGATTTGCAGCCCGAACGAGGTGTGGATGACTCCGAAAGTTCGTCTCCAACTCCGCTCGTGTCCAGTCAGTCGCCCCGAGGTACTGGTCTGGGTCAGTCGATCCGCTATCTGCATGGTCAAGAATATCTGCAAATATCTCGGGGTCTGCAGACCGCCAGCTGTAGATAGACTGCTTCACGTCACCGATGACCAGGACCTGTGTCCGGTCATCACTTCCAGTCGATTCTGCTGTGGCGCGACCGTTTGAGATGAGATGAGAGAGAATTTGACATTGCGCATAGCTCGTGTCCTGGAACTCGTCGATAAAGAGGTGACTAAACCGCCCTCCCAAACTCGCTGCAAACTCTGCACCGTCGTCGCTCTCCAGATATTCCCAGACCAGATACGTGATATCTGTATAGGAAAGGGCTCCTTCTTCACGGGTTTGCTCATCATAGGCTGTTTCGAATGCATCAAGAACATCCTCCACAGCTTCTAAAAAGGCGATATTATAACGATACTCCGATTCGATTGCTTCGACAGTCTGTTCAGTTGGCTGGTTGAGATCCACCCGCTCTTGCCCAGTCAATTGGGCGACAATCTCGGTGATATCCCTCGGGTCAAAGGGTAGTTCCTGACCTTGATGGAGCTGTGTTTGATACTGCACCGAGAACATGTCCGTGTCCGAATCAAATGGATAGCAAAACTCCCTGAGCTTCTGTTGTATATCGTAAATGAACTCCCGTGTGGTCGTACTGTCATCTTCGAACTCTTGGTCAAGTAGCTCGACAGCTTCCTCCAGCTGCGAGTCCTCCCGCAGTTTTTGGAACAATTCCCGCAAGAGGTCCGCGGTCTCCAGGTCATCTCGGACTTCGAAATCAGGGGAATAGCGACATCAGTAGCCACCTCCTGGAGAAGTGATTGAACAAGTGAATCGATAGTACCGATTTCACTTGCCGTTTCGACCCACCGCCAGAGATCCGTATCAAACTCTATGCCGCTTGCAACCTCGTGGTCGCGAAGTAACCTCTTGATTTCTGATTTCAATTGTCCGGCTGCATCCCGGGTAAATGTGGTTACAAGGATGTCTTCGAACGGATTCTGTTCGAGAGATTCAGGGTTCGGTAGACAATTTCGGAGCACCGCCTCGGCGACAACGCGTGTCAACGTGGCGGTTTTCCCAGTCCCAGCACCAGCACCAACTGCAACTCGGCCAGTCCCTTCGTGGTACCCTGCCATAACATCCGCCTGCCCGGGTGTAAATTCGAAATCGTCTCCCAGTGCTAACTCAAGTTCAGCTGCGAGTTCGTCGTGATTCATTGGTTAATTACCCCCTGGCGCTCAGGGACCATACAGAGGCCTCGATACACGCACCGCAGACATTCGTCTTCGTTAACGAGCTCTTCGTTGACGGTCACTTCGGGTGGTGTTGTTGTGGCGAGAGTTGTTGCGTGCTCACCTACATCCTCCCTCCAGGACTCGACTTTTGTCTCATACCATTGGTTCCATCCACCTCGAGCTTGGATCGACTCAAAGTTCGCGACAGGACCATCGTCTTCCTGGTAGAGGTCCTCCATATGATTGGATTTGGCCACGACGAACCGCCCGCCATCGAGGTCACCATACTGTTCTTGCAGGCCAATGCCAAGTACGTTATTGCCGGCTACCTCTCGTTCGTACTCGCGACCGCTGATAAGTCGATGGTCGAGTGCATATTTTGAGTTGTAGGTACAGTCTTCGTCCCGGCATTCGATACACAGAGTTGAGCAGCCTTCTTCGACCTCCCAAATCGGGTCATCATGTGTGAAGCAGCCTTTAAATGCCGAGCGGGCTCGGTCGCTGAATCTCGTAAAGAAAATGGGTAGGTGGTATGGCTTCGATTCGGTCTCAACCTTATCTGCCCTGTATGGTGGTACCTTCACTTCGAAGCCTTCGATATCGATTACACCGCCACTGCGCCATTCCCAGTCCCGTTCAATTCCTGCCGAAACCTCTGCCTCGACGAGTTGTCGCTCGGCCCGGAGGTTTTCGAAGATCGTTATTTCGTCAAATTCTTCGAACTCGTCTTGTTCAAGCAGCCACGTTCTAAGCTCCTCATCGGTGTCGAATTGTCGAAGCCCCTCGGTGGGACTTTGTCTTTCGGGCAGATAGTCTTCTATCAGGGCCCGCCACTTCTCAACATATCTTGGGTCCGCGTAGTTTTCTCGGACAATATGTGGGAGGCTACCTAGTCGATGATGCGGATAGTTGCTGGAATAGTACGGAATTGTGTCCCGGTCGGGTGCCTCTCCTTCGAAATTGTAGAGGAATTGGTAATAGTAGTACTTGAGGCCACACTGCCCCAAGAGGTCTAACTCATGTGGGTGATGGGGCTCACCACTAATTGCTGCATATGAAGTGTCCGCAAACGCTGGTTCATCCGGATCAATCTCGATATTGAGTGGGGGGTGGTGATAGCGGTCAAGACGAGGATACAGTTCATTCGATAGGACGTCGCTGTCAACCTGTGAGAGGAGGGCTGCGATATCTGCACGGCTCACAACAGGTTGTGTCTCAGGACGGTCGCGGTGGGCGTGATAGAGAAGCGTGCGAAGGCGCTCTCGAGGGGCGATGCGGCTACTGACATCACGCCAGTCTTCCTGAGCCACAATTTCATCGTCTTCGCGCTCAACGCTCGGTTGTGGCAACCACTCGCCAACGTCGGTCCGTTGGGCAATCTCATCGGGGTTGAGTAGGTCAACGAATGAAGACCACGCTACATTGTTGCCCTGTGTATCACGATAGGTATGATATAAGGTGATTTCTGCATCCTCTGATGCCGTTGCCAATGCCGATTGATAGAAATCGACTGCTTGGCCGTAACTTGAAGCTCGGTTATCGAGATGTAGCTCGGGATTCTCACCACTGACTGCACTGTCATGCACTGCCTGCCTGAGATCTGAATGGAGGAACGTCGGTGTACCAGGACTGGCTGGGAATTCTTCGGCGTTCAAGCCCAAAATGTACACATATTTCGCCTCCCTGTAGTAGGCGTTACCAGCGTCGAGGAGCGGGATTGCATGGCGGTCGAGCTGTTGCTTCCCGTATGTCTCGCTACCGAGCACTGCTGAGAGGGCTCGACTGACGGATTCCCAGGTGAGGTCAACATCAAACAGATTTCCAATCCGGTCGTAGTACCTTCCGACACTGTCCAGTTGACTCCGAACCCGTTCCCCGAGATTCGTTGCGTGAGTTTCCGTCAGTGCGATCCTGGTTATATCGATACCCGGCCCTTCGTACAGGTGCCGCTCGTGGTCAACGGTATGATGAATGTATGCATTGAGATACTTGCCGAGCAGGTCAACAAGTTCATCTCCATCCTCTGGAGGGTCGCCCACATGCGATTCAACGTCCTCTAGCAGGTTCTCAACAGCCCACCAAGCCGCTGTCCAGTGGGGCTGGTCATCGATAATTGTACGCCAGGTGTCGAATTCAATGCCCTGGTCGGGGTAGCGGTCAGGGTCACTGTTGTGTTGTTGTTGTTCGAGATGGAGGCGTTGTTCGATTTGGGTGAACCGGCGTCCCGCAAGTGGCCACTGATCAGGGTTGCTCTGTCGTGGACAGTAACCCAATCTGAGCGGGTCCATCAGCTCACCGTGTGTGATTTCAGCCGCTTTTTCAGCGCTTTCGATCAGTCCAACAAACGCAGAGATATATCGTAATGCAGGTGCGTTGGCAAGCGGGCGTCGTGTCTGGACATACAGAGGGACACCAACGGTACTGAATGCGTCTTCGATCAACGTCTGGTAGGTGCCAGCTTCAGGGGCGATGAGGAGGAACTCCTGTGGTTTCGCCCCATCCTGCAGTCGCTGTCGAATGTCGTTGGCGATGTGATCGACAAGTCGCCTCTCATCAGGTGCCTCAACGAATGTTGCGTTTTCCGGGACATCACTGCTTTCACCCTGTGTGGCAGCAAAGAGGGTGCGCGCTGCCTCACTGTCCATCGCGACTGCAGACTCGTCGATGGTTGTCGGGAGGTCAGAGTCGACCGGGAGCGCGTCAATCCGCGCTTTCAGTGGTTCGATACTACCGTGGTTTACAAACAGGTTGACATCCGGTGCATCGTCCGCTGCAGCGATTCGACTCAGAAATTGCAGGGTCGGATTGTCGAAAACACTGATGCTCCCCACAGCTATCCACTCAACCTGTCCGAAGTGATTGTCCCAGTCACTCCGGACTAAGTTCCGCGCGGCCCGAACCAGGTGACTTCGTGAGGGTTGTCGGTCAGCTGGGAGTCGGTCGAGTTGTCCATTGAGGAGCGTGGTCACTGCTTTAAATGCATCAATCGACCGTCGACTCTGGGCAATAGCAAATTCGTTCTCTAAGCCACGAATCGCACGTTCAAGCGCAACGGAGTCGGCACCAGCATCCGTACACCGATAGTAATCATCTAGCTCTTCGAGAAACGAATCGCGAACTGATTCCGTTTGGTAGGGAAGGCGGTCGGCTAATTCAACGATTGCTTCACGTTGGGCAGTATCCAGCTCCCTACTTTGTGAAAGAGAGTCGAGAGTGACTTCACTTATTGCCGGGTCAGCCGCCCGCAAACACTGTTCTAGAAGCGTTTCTCGAAGTGCGCTATCCAGAATAATATCAGCGTGATCCGTTGGTTCAAGAAATGTCGAGGCGAGGTCCTCAATGGTAGTTAGTTCTGTGAACCGTCCGGACGGAATCTGTTCACGGTCGATCCAGTCCTGGACGTTTTGTCGAACGATTTGTCCAGACACGATTGTGAGCCCGTTCCGACCCGCTCCCGGCTGGTCCGGTGTTTCTGCTGCACGATTACGTAAGTATTGCAAGAAAGAGCTGTCCCGAAGCCGAAGAGTCATAGCATCGTATTGATGTGAAATGTTGTTAAATCTTCTCTAGGTGTAGGGGTTTTGATATCACGGGGTGAGTATTTTACATTTTCACGAGCTATTCTCAAATTACTTTATGACGCTACTCTGACTACCTTCGCCACATTCAGCAGCCAGTTTCTGCCTGTCCCAACCTTGTATTTAATTGAACCGATAATTCCATACCAATCACTCAAAACATACTGAGTGTGCAGCAGCCAGACTGCGAACAACCAACGTGGTTCGATACAACGTGGTCGGAATGGGGCTCTCTCCACCCTAATAGTGAACATCTATCTAGCTTGCCCACAGACGAAGGTCTCTACCGAGTACGGCACGCGGATCGCGATGGACTCGAGTATATCGGAGAGACTGGCCGAAGCCTCAGAGGCCGAGTCCGAGCACTAGCACGCGGCGCATATGCGGATGAAATGCCGTATCGCGATCCCCATACCGCAGCACCGTGTCTATGGGCCGTCAGACAAGAGTTCGGACCTGAGTTAGAGGTCTCAATCGCAACGCCAGCAGCTGCAACCGACAAGCAGTCTCGGAAATCTCTGGAAGCGGCACTTATCGCCTGCTACCGACGCGACGTCGGAGAGAGCCCCACAGCGAATTTCGGACGGATATTGACTGGCTATGAGATCTCTGGCTACCGACGTGATGACTTCCGGGGTGGCCCACTCCCAAATGGGGAATCCGACCCACATTCTCAGCCAGGTGTCGGTCCAGTAGAATGGACAAATATGGAGCCGCTGACCATCACGGAATGGATGGGGCTCGATTGGTCGACACCGGCACGGCTCGAATCTGTAGACAGTACCATCCCCTCCTCAAACGGGGTCTATCGGATTTGGGTGAAATCCGAGTGTCCTCCACTGGAGTATATCGGGCAAAGTGCTAACCTCCGATCACGATTACGCACACATCGAAACAATCGGTCGCCGACGCTCACATTCAGTTACGCCCAACTACCTGAACACGATGCCCAGCACAAACGTGAAGAGATCGAAACCGATCTCATCGGTGCTCACTGGATTGTGACTGGGCAGAGCCCATGCGATCAATTCTAAACCTGGTCATTACCGATAGCTTAGGTGGGATACCAATTATTAGATAGCGACGATCACTTCACTTTCACTTCCACCCCGCACCCATGGCTCACCCCCTTTACAAATACCTCACTCTAGCTGAGTATGGGGGCAACATACGACGACAAAACGGTCCATGAGCGGGCCGAACTCCACACGTATCGCGAACACTGGACGACCATCATCCTGAACGAACAGGACGACGGCGACTGGCTCGCTACGCAGGGTGGCGTCGCCATCGAAGGTCACGGTAACACCGCCGCCGATGCCGCAGCCGAGTACTGTCGGAAGATCTCGGAGGCTGGCGATGAGTAAGGCCCGTCGTGGTGGGCCCGAGATTCGCTATCGCTGCCGGGCTTGTGGCCACCACTTCGCTGATTCGTTAGCTGGCGTCGTCGCGTGCCCGCGTTGCCAGACGATTGCTGACCACGAACAGGTAGGCCATGGACTCGAGTGACGGGCCACTGGGCAGCGAGTACGAAGCGATCGCCCGCCGTATCGGCGACGGCTGGCGAATCCGCTGTCCAAACGGCCATAGCGACCTCCGTGACCGCGATGGGCCATCGGTATTCTGCCACACGTGTAGAGAAGCGTACCACTACGACGAGCTCGTCGACGCCCGTACGGACGGGAGTCCGACTCTCGTCTCGCCACCCGACCAGCGCCATCCATGATTACAGACGCCAGAGCACTCAAACACGAATACGTTCCCCGAGACTTGCACCATCGGGGCGGCCAGCTCGATCACTTGTCGTCGGTCTTGGCGTCGTCGAGTTCCGACCTCTCAAACGATGTCTGTATCTTCGGTCCCAGCGGCGCCGGCAAGACGACCATCGCGAAGTATGCGTTAGGCCAGCTCGAACGCGAGCGACTGGATATCCGGTGGGGCTACGTCAACTGCATGGCCAACAACACCCCGGCAGCCGTATTACGGCGTCTGGTCCGTGATATGGGGCTCGGTGCCGACCTCCGGACAAACGGGTCGCCGAGGATAGAAGGAATCCAGCGGCTTCGTGAGTGTGACGACCAGTTGTTCGTGATCATAGACGAAGTCGCGGTTCTCGACGAAGCTACCCTGATCGCACTGTGGGAAATTCCCAGCGTCTCGCTCATCTGCATCACAGTCGACGAAGACGAATGGTTCGCCTCGCTCAGTTCGCAGGCGAATTCCCGGATGCAGACTGGAAAACGGATTCGGTTGGCCAAGTACAGCCATGCTGAGCTCGTCGATATCCTTGATGGTCGTGTCGTCCACGGCTTGGTAAGCTCACGGGTCGCCGATGGTGCAGTCGAACACATTGCGGACATCGTTGCCGGCAACGCACGCGAGGGGATCGCGATCCTTCGGCGGGCCGCAATGCACGTCGAGAAAAGCGAGGTGCAGGCGTTGACAATAGATGTAGTGGATGCCGTCGTCGATGATGCCGAAGCCGAGATCCGTGATCGACGAATTCGGTCGCTCGGTACTCATCAACGACTCCTGTATCAAGTTATCGACGACGCCGGTTCGGTCGATGGTGGCACGTTGCATGCGCGGTATGAAGCCCAGATTCAGTCACCAAAGTCTCGGTCGACACGCCGGCGTTATTTGCGGAGTTTGCGTCAGTATGGGCTTATCACGAGGGATGGTAGCACTCGCGGGACGCAGTACGAAACTACCGGAGGTGTCTGATACCTCAATAACTTGCGCAGGGGCGTTTTCCGATCATGCTGCCGGTGTCGTAGTCGAAGAAATTGCTATCGGTATTAGTACTGCCCGAGAGACGTCTGTCCCTTTGTCGCCCTTTTATCTGGGTCAACAGTTGTTGCGACTATCTCATCTACTTCGCCACGGCTGTCCCCATCACTGTTGATGGCACGCGTTGCGCCCTCTTTTTCAACGTAGAGGCCAACCTCTTCGTACAGCTCATACATAACTCCGCTATTGCTGATAATGAGATGGACGTCACGCTCTGCAAGTTGTTCGACGACCTCTAAGAGCCGTTTCTGGTCGTCCTGGTCGAACCCATCCGCACTGTAGTCTGTAAAGTACGCCGTCGAGCTCATTGGTTTGTACGGCGGGTCAAAATACACGAGGTCGCCAGCTTCTGCCACATCCACAATATATGTGAAATCCTCATTGTATATCTCAGTCTCATCAAGCACTTCACTGGCAGCGTAGATTCGGTCGGCCTGTACCCAATCAGGGTCAGACATGTCCCCGATGGGTACGTTGTACCCCCCGCTATTGTTCTCACGGTACAGTCCGTTGTAGCACGTCCTGTTTAGATACATCAGCAACGCGGCTTCGGTGACCGGATCGAAGTCGTCACCATACGGGCGCTTATTGAAGCGGGCCCGCTGTTGGTAGTAGTAGTTCTTGATTTCACGCCCAGTATGGCTCGTCTCCGGATAATCGAGGTTTGGGTTCGGGTCCGACTCCGGGCTCTCGAAGGATTCGAGGGTGTCAATTAATTCACCGGGGTTATCTCGAACTTGACGATAGAAATTAATCAGCCGGTCGTTAGTGTCGTTGATGCTCCCATCAGCGGGTTCTAAATCGAAAAACAGCGCTCCGCCGCCAAAAAATGGTTCGTGAAAATTGGCATAGTCCTCGGGAAAGCGTGCGTGCAGTTCGTCGAGTAGTTGACGCTTCCCTCCAGCCCATTTTAATACCGGTTCTGCCATTACTACAGTCTTCCCACGGCGTGCCTGATAAACGTCTCGAACAGTTCAAGGATGGTGTTGTGTGGCTGTCTGCTTATAGATTCTTGACAGCGTTCAGCACGTCGTCGCCAAGTTGGTCGTCGGCCTGCTGGAGGTTGTAGACGTCCGTGATATCGTTGTACGATTCACGAAGGACGTTCTCCATGGACGACCATCCCTGCCCGTCAGTAATCCAAATGAATATGACGTCGTCGTCACGCATCCGCTGGGCGACGTGATTATACGACCGCCGGATCTCAGATGGTTTGCTGCCCTGGACCTTGTAACAGTTCGCCTCGAACGCAACGGTAAGTTCTCCGTCGACGAAGATGGCGAAATCGACAGTCTTCTCCTGACCGGTATCATCGTCGTAAGCCGTCGTGTATTCTTCGTCGTAGGTTACGTCAAATCCGTGCTCGCCCAGTTGATCAGTAATAGCTGCGACTCGTTTCTCGACTTGATCCTCGAAACAGGTACCCTGGCGGTTCTTGCGAGCGTGTGATTCCATTCCGACGAGCATCCCTCGGTAGTGGTCTCGGACATTGCCCTGATCAACAATATACTGGAGACCAACGTCGTGGAGAACTCCAGCGAGGTCGACAGCCTTCTGGCGGTCTCCGTCATCAATTGCCCGCTGAATCGGATAGAATTTCCAGAGCCCCTCCAGTGAGCTGTATTTATTGCCTCGCTCACCGACCAGCTCGAAGTAGAAGTCGATCCACTCACGGGTATCATCGGCAGCCATCAATGCGTCAGCGACGCCAGCAACGAACGTCTCTTTATCAGTATCTTCGAGCTGCGTGATTGCCTCTATCTGCTCAGCATACTTCTCGATGTCCTCGTTGATACCTTCCCAATCGATGAACCGGTCATTGGGAATAGCCGATGGGACCGTGCTCTGGAGGAACTCTTCAACAAACTCGTCGGTGGACGGCTGGTGTTGTCGAATCGACACACAGCGCTAGAAAATAAGTACTCAGATAACACTTTGGCCATGGCTAGAATTCCCCGCTTTGCACCATAGTCTTTCTACGAAGGAGTAGCAGGCACATACGGGAAAGTGTAGCTTATATATTGTATGAATATCACTTCGCTAGATGAGATGGTAGACGTCGTTGATTCAACTGAGGAACTGTCTGTTAACCAATTTCCGGAGCCGGTTGCTCGTTTCCTTCGGACAACATCGCTGACAGACTCTACACTCAAGACAAAAATTACGAATGAATTTGTCGAGTCAGGGTTTGACGACTCTGAGCAAGAGAGTTCTCAGGTCGGAAAGATTGTCAGAATGGCCCAGAATGATATTCAGGCAGACTCTCAGTTCGCTGCTAAAGTCAGCAGGCAGCTATTGGGTATCCTCTGTACGTTCCTGTATCAGCGGGAGTTAGCAGATCTACCACCGTTATCTGAACTCAGTGAGGGGGGTAAGAAGATACGCTTCAATATAACAACGCTCAGCGGAGGGCAACAGCTGTATCTGTTATATCCCGGCGACAAAGCTATCTGGTCCACGAAGTACCCGCACCCATTTGACTTCGAGGTTCACTTAGAGGGCTATCAAGGGATAGGACGAAAGGAGGATATGCCGAATCACAACGAGCTATTCAGTGATGTCTTTTGGAAACTCAAGGAAGCACGTGCCAGTGGTAGCTCCGAAGTGGCTGACCAATTGGAACGCGGATTGAGAAGTGTGTATACCGGTACAGACCCACAAAAAGTACACCGCGGGAATCCGAGCATCGGCACTGCTTCCACTGGTAGAAATGCAGCACGCTCTTGCGTAGAAGATTGTTGATACTGCAGAGCGGTAGCTGCGGAGTCGAAGAGGACAAGGGCACCGCGTCAGCGGTGCCCGACACGAATGATTCCGCTAGATGTGTTTGGGTCGGAATCGGTCGCAGCGGACCTGCTGGAACAGGTTCGCTGGCGTGACGGTGTTACCTGTCCTCGCTGCCGTTCTGACCGGACGGTCAGAAACGGCAGCTACAGAGAGTTTCAACGGTATCTCTGTAAGAATTGCGACCGAACGTTCAACGACAAGACCGGCACAATCTTCGCTCATTCGAAGATTGCGCTCCGTCGGTGGTTGTTCTCAATTTACGCGTTCCTCCGGTTTAACACGAGTCTCCGCCAACTACAGTGCGAAATCGGAGTAACACACAAAACGATGCACCGGCGCATCGAGCGCTTCGCCAGAGCGCTCGATGCGCCTTCTCTCGATCTTGTCGGACCCGTCGAAATCGACGAAGTGTACGTTTCTGCGGGGAAGAAAGGCCGCGAGCGCGACCGGGAGTCGCGCTCGCGTGGCCTGTCCACGCGCGGGCGTGGTTCGTATAGCGGCGACAAGCCACCGGTGTTCATTCTCGCTGACCGCGGCACCGGACAGCGGTACGTGATCCCGTCGAAAGCCGCGGACGAATCGACGATTCGACTCCTGCTGGCCGACCGCCAGCAGGAGTCGCTCACCGTCTATACCGACGGCTTTCGAGCGTACGAACCGCTCGAAGACGACGACGCATTCGACCGCGAATACGTCGTCCACGGCGACGGCGAATACGCCGACGACGAGGTCCACGTCAACACCTGCGAGAGCCACGCGTCGCAGGTGCGACGGTGGCTCTCGCCCCACCGAGGAATCTCCAAAGACAAGCTAACACAGTATCTCAGAGCGTTTCAGCTGCGCCGAGAGCTGTTTCGGAAACCCGGCCGAGATGCTCTCAAGCACGCTGTTCGAGCGACACTGTGAAATCAACAATGTGCTACGGATGAGCGATGCAGCAAGTATCTTCTCGTCTGCGTACTGGATATTCTTCGAGGAAGATCTGAATTATCCACGTCCTGGTTTCGACGGCCGTTCGCAACCGTTCAATGCGCTTGTGGAACTCATGAACCTACCTGATTCGGCATTTGCTCTCTCTTCTTCGAACTATGTCGATGCATCTGTGTATTCAAGATATCACGACATTGTCGACGATATCCCTGAGCATAGTTCAAAATTAGTCTCAAACGAAACACTGCAGAAAGACCAATTTAGCCTGTGAATCATCGGCAATTCGACCAGGTGTCGACTAAGTAGTCCTTTGGTGCGCTCAGCTCACAGATACAATCCTGGATGCAGCAGCGATGATTCCTTAGTTAGTGTGCTCCATTGAGATCTTAGATAGTCACAATAGGTTCGTACGGTTAGATCGCGGTAGCCGAGCAAGCGCGCTCGCTCGAAGAGTGTGCGTTCCGTTTCAGCTGGGTCAGCATTACGGAAATGTTCGGCGAACCTGTCATGCCACTTTGGGACCGACGGCAGCCCGTCATGGATTGTCGAGTGCGTCAATCACGGTCGGTAAGTCACCGTAGAGCTCGGTGAGTGGGTGGAGCAGATCCGTCTCGATCAGTCGAGCACTGTGGTTGAGATAGTCGATCCTGTCGCCGAGTCGCCGGTGCAGTTCTGCACTCCGGATCGCCACCTGACGTACATCAGTTAAGTAGACGGCGTAGACACAGTGGTTCTTAGGGACTCCTCGATACTCGCCTCGATTCTCTGAGTCCCCAGTCACAGTTTGGATGTCACAGAGGCCGGCAGTATCCAGGAGATCTGGATTCACTTCGACGCCGAGTACCTCCGCAGAGTACGTGTAGGTGTGCTCGTCCGTATAGAACAACGCGAGGTCTCCGGGGCGAAGTTTGGCCGCAATCTTCCGTTTGTGCTCTGAGAGGCCCCAGAGAGCGGTTGCGGCACCGGGTACCGACTCCACTGAGTCCAGGCGTTCTGTCAGTTTCTCTCGATCGGCCACTACGTCAGTCAGCGCCTCGTGTTTCCATGGAGGTCGTGCCGAGAATAGCACTAAGTGCCGACTCTCTGGGCCATGATGGGGCGGCTCGTCCAATGGATCAATCTCATCGATATCAATCAACTCTTGTAACCTGTTGGACGAATCACCCGGGTAGGTATTCCTCCCTCGAACAGTCGACTCGTTCGAAGACGACGCGTAAGCCATGTCTGCTGACGTTGTCTCGGTATCACCCAGACCAGATTCATCCCCTGGTATACTGTTTCGGAACACTTCGATACCCACATCAAACATCAACCGGCGGCTCACACGGTAGACTCGCGAATCGTAAATATCCTCCAGTGGAGTTTCGCTCTCTAGTAGACCGATAGTCTCATCTAAGTGAACGTCGCGCCACGGGAGAGACTGCTCACTGAGCGTCTCGAACAGTATTCTCTTACGGTCTACAGCCGGCTCTGGAGTCGACGGACTGGGAATCCACTCTCTGGGGTGTTCGGCCGTCACTTCAGCTAATTCTCTAGCATAGTCTTCGAGGAGTTCAACATGATCCACGCCGAGCACCCGTTCGACGATTTCTTGATTGTCATTCGCGACCGACTTCGCCGCCCGTTCACGAGATTTTCGGATTGCATCGATGCCCGCGTTATCCACAATTTGACTCGTCGCTTCGGCCCGTGCTTTCTGCCACGCCATCTCGGCATCACCGTCGAGTAGACGCTCGGCGATATTTCGATACAGATACCGGTCGTCAGGTATCCCATCGACCTCGTTCCACTGTTTGATCGCGGCGGCTACCTCACGCTGGAACGCACGCCGTGCTACGCGTTGGATCTCATGTCTTTCGACGCGTTCAGTGAGGCGGATTGAACTGTCTCCGCGGCCCTCTCGTTCTTGCTCGAGTTCTCCGGGGTGAGTCAGATCAAGCTGTACCGACTCGTCAGTCGAATCCGAACCACCGTCAGCGACAGCACGTGTGCGGTGATCGCCACACACTGCTGTGACGGCTTGCTCGACGAAGTCGACAACGTCCTTCTCGAAGTATCGGTTTGTGTTTGTGTCATACCCCTCTAGTCGAGTTGGACAGTATCCGACCCACTCTCGGAGCTGCTGCTTCGTACGCTGGTTCAGGTTGACTTCCTCTCTGGCGATGAGGTCACCCGATTGATTCTCCACCAACGACTCTACGATTCCCGCCATCGCGACGTGGATCTTGGGATTCTCCGCGTCACCGAAGGCGCTCTCGATCACTTGATGCATCGGGAGGCCGACTTCATGTGCTTCGATCTGATCGCTGTCGACGCTCCAGATGGCGTCCCCTTCGACTTGTATTTCCGCCTCGGTCCGATACTCACCGTCTTTCTCGACGATCGTGAAGAGGTCGGGAGCCATCGCGACATCGTCGAGTTGGACGTTCACCCTCATCAGCAGCGGCGAGTGTTCCTTCGCAGTTCGCTCGTGGAGTGACGTCGTTAGAAGTACCGGCGTGTCGACGCGATACTCTTTGGGGTCCCGATTCGAGAGTATCTGGTTCGCGATGTTCCCGAGATCGTATCCCATCCCACGATATACCGTGATTTCATCGCCAAAGTGCTCGCGGACTAGGTGGTGTGATAGGTTTCGA
This sequence comes from Haloarcula sp. MBLA0163, assembly GCF_055632435.1. Taxonomy (NCBI): domain Archaea; kingdom Methanobacteriati; phylum Methanobacteriota; class Halobacteria; order Halobacteriales; family Haloarculaceae; genus Haloarcula; species Haloarcula sp. MBLA0163. Next base: position 1,143,033 of record NZ_CM145745.1, on the reverse strand, counting down.
AGCTGGCGCAGTGCATTGCCTTCTCCAGAGTTATCTGGGGACCGAGTAACCAGCTCTCGTGTCTCCTCCTCCAGTTCGGTGAGTAACTCCTGCGATCGCTCGTCGTCTGGGTTTCGCGGCAGACAGGACGATCCGAACTCCATCGAGTAGAGCTGTTCGTACTGCCTCCCAGCTTTGGAGGCAGCGTGGCCACGCTTCCATGCTCTGAGTCGGGTTAGTAAGGTCTTGAGTGCCTCATCATCGTTTTCGTCCACTCCATTCGGATAACGCTCAAGGAACTCTTCGAACTCGTCACGAGCCAGCACACAGTAGCACTCTGGTGGCTTACTCCCAGGTGGCGCCCCACGACAGTAGGTGATATCGATTGTCTGAATCTTGATCGGAATGCCGGCCACGTCGGCGACATCCGTTTTGTTCCCGTTAGTTCGTAAGTTCTCGATGAGTTTCGCAGGGGGGTCGAGGAGACTCCCGTGCCGAACGACCCACTCGGTAGACATATCTTTGTGCCACTTATCCTATCGGGTGAATATAAATTCCGATGATGGTCACAATTTCGGCTGTCGTGTCTGAACTCCTTCTCTTACCGATGCAACTTGTATCGATCGCGTTCTCCCGACCGCAGGCTTGGCTCGGACTCGTCGGGCTGACGACCGACCTCGCCGCAGCACTATACTTGGTCATCCCCGACGTGCGTCTCTTCCGAATCTGGGTTCCGGATATTCGCTGCTCTTGGCCCTGGCCGAGGTCGGGTCGCCTCGTCGAGGCACGGAGTCATCTCCGGTCAGGTTCACTCCGCCGGTCCGATAGCGGCTTCCAGGAGTTTACCGACCTCCTCACCGACATCGAGCCTGAACACAACTATCCTGGTGGCGATCCGACAGAAGGGATCAAAATCGTCGCCAATCGAAGAGGTGAGCCACCTGAAGGGGCTGATGAAGATCGGCTGGACTGGCGCCAGGAGTATGTCGAAGTGCAGCATGACGAGGCGGCCAGCTGGCACGAGACTATCTTCTACGACTACACGGCCGTCCAACGGGCGCTCGACACCACGATTGAGCAGTGGGAGCGGCGCTGGCGACTCACGGGTATCACCACGCTCGCTACTGGGTTCGTGATTCAGATGCTTGGGACAATCATTGGGTAACATGTTGTCTGTCCGTCTAGAACCGGATGTCAAGTGATGAATCGAACCTCTGGATCCAGCATGGCGATTCTGTCAGCTTCGAATGGGGTCAACAGAACCGTTCGAACATACTTGCAATATTCGCGCGTCGTTTCAGGTCCGTGCACCTCTCGTGCGAGTTCCATGACCGGTCACGGCAATCCTGGTTGACTGGGGCCCACTGTCTTTAGATTGTCATTGCTACCGGACATCGAGTGTGTTGGATACAGTCTTTGGTCATTGGCCGGGACGGTGTAAGATCGGGCTTTTCGTGCACTCCCGGCATCGCCAGATAGCGGTGCTTTCATTCACTTTCGTGCATCTTTCGGCCATGGCGTCTACCTGGCGTTGGCCACGCTGAGCATCCGATTTCCATCTCGATAGGGGCGTCTATTCGACTTTCGTGTACCACCCCTCACCAGCGCTTTTGTTCGGGGTCTAGTCGTTCCGGTGTATGTCACGAAGCAAGGTGCCGGACAAAACTGCGACGCGAGCGCTGGGTGAGGATGAGGAGTACGAGCTCCGAATTTACCGGTCCGACCCAGTCTATGCTGGCCGTATCGAAATCGACGGTGCGGTGTGTTGGACGTTCGGTGTAGACGAGGCGGGTGTCGCTGACGTGCTGTCGCCTGCCGACCGGGAGGTTCCTGGGTGGGTCATGGATACCCTGCATGGCGTGGGCATTCTCGCCGTCGACGGCGTCGGGGAGGTGGCCTGAGTGGCCGACGCCGTGTTTCCGTTCCCAGGCGGGAAGAGTCGGCATGCCTCCTGGATCCTGGAACATGTGCCCGAGCATCGATGTTTCGTGGAAGTGTTTGGCGGCGCCGCCGGTGTGTTGGCGAACAAGGATCCCGAGACGAGTACAGTGGAGGTGTACAACGACCTTGATGAGGACCTTGTGCACTTTTTCGATGTGTTGCGGGAGGACTGCGAGACATTGGTCGAGTGGTTGTCGGATGTCCCGTATTCCAGAGCTGTCCATTCGGACTGGGCTGAATCGTTCTATCGTGGGTATCGGCCGGTCGACGACGTCGAACGTGCTGGTCGGTTCTTCTACTTGCGGTATTCACAGTGGGGGAGTGGATATGACTCCTATAACGGGTTCGCGACGAGTAAGGTATCCAGTCGTGCACAGAGTTTCTCGAACAAGATCAAGCGACTCCATGAATTTGCACAGCGGTTTGACGATGTCGTGATTGAAAATCTTGGCTCTGTAGTTTCGCTAGACGCGAGGGCTACGACTGCGTTATCTCGGTAGAAAGCGAAGAGACGGAGTGTTGTGACTTCGGAATTCCGTCTCTTCACGCGTGTTACGGTGGCGAAGGCTAAATCAGTTGTCGCTAATCCGGACGAACCCGCCGACCCCGAAGGGGGTGGCGGGTTCGCTGAATGGGCGATGCTCACCGTGCATGCACTCCGTATCGAGCTGGGCAAATCCTACCGCGTCGCCGTGGATTTGCTCTCCGAAATGCCCGGCGTTCTCGACGAGATTGGGCTCACCAGACTTCCACACTACACCGTTCTCCGCACGTGGTTTGAGCGTATTCCGACCAAGACGTGGCGTGCGTTTCTCGGCGCATCAGCCGAGAAACGCACTGGCCACGCTGCTATCGATTCGACCGGCTTCGACCGTGATCAGCCCAGCCGCCACTACGCTAACCGCACGAACTACCGCGTCCGAGCGCTGAAAGTCACTGCCTTGGTGGATGTCGAAACGCTGTACATCACCGACATCCACTCCACAACGAGCAAGAAACACGATGCGAAGATCGGCCCGCAGGTCGCCCGGCGCAACGCCGGCGACCTGCGGAGCCTCGCCGCCGACCGAGGCTACGACGCCAAAGCCTTCCGCGACGAACTCCGCGACAACGGCATCAGACCGCTGATCAAGCACAGGATCATGAACCCGCTCGATCACGCCCATAACGCCCGCATAGACGGTGATCGGTACCACCAGCGATCCATGTCAGAAACCGTCTTCTCGTCGATCAAGCGCACGCTCGGCGCTGCCGTGCGTGCGCGAAGCTGGTGGCTGGAGTTCCGTGAGATGCTGCTGAAAGCCACCGTCTACAACCTTCGCCGGAGCGTTCGATATCCGTGAAATCAACCGCCGTGTACCGAAACTACAGAGCCAAAATCTTCATTGGCAGGAGTTGGTCTCGAAGTATGACGGTGAGGATACGGTATTCTACTTCGACCCACCCTACGTAGGAGTCGAGGACTACTATCCGACCAGCGAAATAAACCACTCGGCATTGCTCGAGACCCTTGGTTCACTGGATGGGCAATGGCTTTGCTCGTACCAAGAACTTCCCGAGGGCGCCGACGACTATCAAATTCGCTGTCGAGATGGTCGCAATTATATCAACAATGGCACCAGCGGGTCAGCGAACGAAACTCAAGAGCATCTGTTACTAAACGTCAATGCCAACGAAGAAGCTAAACCTGATTGATTGAGGACTGGCCGCCAGCCCCACGTTCGTCCGATCCTCCAGTTTACACGATTCTTTCACCGACCTCGCCACGGTTGTCACTGTTACCGATGAGTGACCGCACCGTACCTGCAGCACAATATTCAGCTGTTTGATGTCACTCTCAGTCCAGTATTGGCGGCTATCCTGCAGCTGTTAGAATTCGTCGACGGAGTGGCTCCCGGTGAACATCGAGTGCTGTAACTCAGCCTGCAATCAATTCTGTAATCAATTTCATGCTGCTGCAATGGAGCCACAGATGCCGTTTTGAATGAGCCTCGGTAGATATGTCTGTAGGTCACTCGCCTGCACAATCCGAATCGGGAGGTCTTGCTGGCTCTGTGTGTCCGGAGACGCTGGCACTATCTCGTCGCCCTCGATGTCCTGAATGACGAGCAATCCGTTCAAGCCCGTCCCAAAATCACCCTTTGCGAACTCGTAATCCGTTCCCTTACGCAAGAATGCGAGATACTCGAGTAGCTCGGTGATACCCTGCCGAATCGTCTTGCTATTGGTGGAGTGTTTGACCTCCACGAGCAGGTACCGTTGTGTAGCGTCTCGGTCATCGTCTGCGATGACCAGTACGTCGGGGCGCTTAGTGTGCTCTCGTGTGTCCGTCTCAGTGAAGAACGCGTCAATGACCTCACGGCTGGTCTCATGGACGATATCTGCCCGGGACGGCTGCTCACCAGGGATGTTCCGGAAGTCGATCTCAGGGTCGTCCGGGACACTATCGTAGAATACGCGCAGCTGTCGGTCGCCATCGAACGTCGCCGCTGCTTCTCGGCCAGAGCGGAGCGTGTGATAGGTTGGTGTCCCGACCGACGGCGACTCCAAACCACGGAGCGAACTGATGACACTAAAGAGTACGAACAGCTCGAACAGTTTCTGTTCGTCGGCAGGCGTGATTGTCGTCCGTTCGAGCAGCGACTGAACGGCGTCTGGCGATTCATGATACGACTGGTACTCCGAGTACAAGTTGCCGGCTCGCTGATAGAGTCGTTTTCGCGACTGGGTGGTTCTGGCCACCATGCGTGCAGTCGGCTCGACAGGTTCCAGGTCCGGAATCCGCTGGAGGTGGACGTTCCGTTCGAGCGTCGTTTGGAACCGCTCTCTGCGCTCAGCGTCACCCAACCACGATTCCGCGACCCAGGAACGGTTTGGGTTGAGATACTGATCGACCTCGCTAATCCCTCGGTTGATCGTTTCAACGAGGGCTTTGAGGACGATGTTCTCTGGAATCGCGTACTGTTCAGCCTGTGATTTGACGACATAGACACTCCGGTCGCCAGGACTACTGCTCGCGCGTGTCTGATATGTGCCCTCCCAGTCGATGCGGCCGTCAATCCCGCCACGCTGGACCGTCGACTCTGTCGTCGTCTCTGTCTTGATTGTCCGGAGCATGCCGGGCAACTCGTCGACGAACTCGTCAATACCGTCCTCCAGGAGGAAATGGAGTGTAACCAGCCGGTCGTAGTCTTCGTATGCGTCAGGGAGTGTGGCAGGTTTGATGAGTCCAGAGAGGTCGTCCTCCGGGAAGCGCCCGTTGAGGACGTATGTGAACAGATCCCCCGCGACTGCTTCAAGGAGTGCCGAACGGTCCATTAGTCTAACTCAAGCGATGGGAGATTCAGCATATCAGCCGCTGCCTGTTCGAGTTTTGCAACGGTGACGGTACCGTTATCCGCAATCTCTTGGACGATTGTTTCTCGTTCAGGGACACCCTCCAACTGCGGAAAGATATAGCTCAATACTGCTTCCGTGAGTCGCGCTTCGAGTTGCTCGCTGTGTTCATGCGCGGCGATGTACCGGAGAATATCCTCTGTTATCGCCGGGCCGATGGCACGGTTTTCCACAGCCTCGTTTGTCGCTCGCCAGATAGTCGCTACTTCCCGGAGAGCACGCCCCTTCGTGTCGATATCCCAGACCGATTTGGCAGTGTAGCCCTGCAAGAGTTCCTCCTGCGCTTGCCCATCGCTTGGGATATCGGGAACGCCGATGCGGATGAACGAGAACCGACGCATGAAGGCGTAACTGAGTTCGTAAAGCGACGTTTTATCGAACGTGTTCATCGTTCCGAACAGGCACCACGAGTTGGGGATGACGAACTCGCTGGGATGTGAAGGCGTCGTGGCTTCAGTGTGGGTAACGAGCTCGATCTCTGACTCGGGTGCTTCGCTGGTTCGATACGGGAGTGAGACAGACTGGCCCGAGAGCGTCGAGAACAGTTGCCCGAACGCCTTGTCGATGTTCGCGCGATTGAGTTCGTCGATCACCATGGGCTCGTTAGCCTGTGTGGTTGACTGCAGGTGTCTGAACCGATTGAGGACGACACCAGGGTGGAAATCGAGCGCGTCTCGGTCGGCGTCTGGATCCGGCATGTAGCCACCGACCGTATCGAACGTCGACCAGTCCGCAGTCGCCGTTGTGAGTTTGCTGCCGCTGTATAGATACGGATATGCCTCAGTGAGATAGTCTATGACTGCTTCCGCGATCTTCGTTTTGCCCGTTCCCGGCGGCCCAGTGAAAATGATATGCTTGCCGGTCCGGAGCGCTGCTGTGATCTGAGCGGCCAAATCCTCGGACGAGATGACGCCACGGTCAGTCGGGAAGTGCAGCCCCTCGAATGCCTCTGGCGGGACGCGGCCGTCAAAATCACGATGGATCGCGACGGGTGCGATTTCCGTTATCCGACCAGCCATGAGATCAACTATCGCCTCACCCCTACCATAGGGCCCATCGTCGTCTAATTCAGTCCAGGCCCCTTGTGCAGGGAACTGTGTCCCAGTGGCGGCGACACACCGTTCATTGACCTCGCTCATCAGGAACGCATCACTCCCGAGCCCATCCACTGCCTCCGCTAACGGCCCCTGGTCAGCCTCGGGTGTCACAGCTGGTGGGTCACCAAGCTCGCTCGCTCCTGGTGTGACGAACAGCCGCTCGAACGAGAGTCGCTGCGGATATTCTTCTTTGCCAACGCGTGCATCATACCACCACTCTCCGTCATTCGCAAACTGTTGCCCAGCCACAGCCACGCCGAAAAGATAGCCAGGCGGATGTGGCAGATCATCGCGCATTGGGCTACCGCCGGCATGGAGCAGCAAGATGTCTCCTGGCGAGATTTCTTCAGCGTTCATTATATCGCCAGTATCGAACCCAATCGCTCGATATCGAAGGGTTGTAAGCCAATAATCGACCGGAGCCGTGAGTTCATGTACGCTGGTATCTTGCTCACGAGCACGCTCGACGAGCGGATGCTCCGGATGTTCGAATGCGGTATACTCCTGATTCTGGATGATGCGAAGCTTGGCGACCGTTGCGTTCGGCTCCCATTGAACCTCTGCGCGGCGGTGGATGGTTTGCTGACAGTCACGTAGGAGTGCTACGAAAACAACTGTCCAGGGGGCTGCCTCCGATAGTGCAGGGATATCTAACCCCGTCGCTATTTCGGTGAGCTGAGGTCGAAGCTCACTGAGCGTCCGGTCCAGATCAAGCAGATGCTCTTCTGCTTCTGGGGTCACGAACGTATCGGGCTCGAGCCCGGCTAATGCCGCACTCCAATCGATGAGGGTCGATTCAGAGACTGTGTCGGCGACGATGTTGTTGTACGGCGATGCAGGTAGCTTCTCGAGGATGTACTCCGTCGCCACGCTGATCGAATCGATCTCTGTGGACGGATCACTGTCCCCTAGTTCACGCTCTGGTGGTGACGGGAGGTCGATCTCAGTCTCGTCGAAATACTCCTTTAGCCCCTCATGCTCGTTGGCCAGCATAGCCGCAAATTTTGGCGGGCATCGGGAGAGGTAGTTGCCTTGGGTGAGTGCCAACCGCTTCGTATAGGGGAGGTATTTGTACTCCGCACGGAGCTCGTGGAGGGTATCTTCATACCCCGGAATATCCAGCACCCTATAGAAGTCGAGGGGCTCCTCGAACTCAGTATAGTCGGTAAGAGAGTGTAGGAAGCCCCCCTCCTCGGTTTGGTCCTCGGTCCACTCTAACTCCGGGAAGCCCTCGAAATCCGATCGCTTCTCTTGAATTCGAGATGCACCAACGATTTCACCGTCATCCTGGACGAGATGGAGCACTATATCCCCGACCTGACATTCCCGCATCGTCGAGTAGACGTCACTGCCGTTTTTCGAGAACGGCGGCGATATGATGACCTTCCCCAGGGCGTATTCGCCTTGCTGCTTGTAGGGCTTGCCCGCAACGTCCGTTTTCTCGATCCACACGGACGGTGAGTCTGCCATCTCGACCAGCAGCGCTTGAGCTTCGATTTCGATCTCAGCGGTGTCTGCTGCTTCTTCGATCCGGTTGGCGACATCCGGCGGAAGGTCGACCTCTTCAGCGATCGTCGACAAATACTCGGCTTTGTCGGCAGGTTCGAGACTCTTGACCGATCCCTGGAGCGTGCTGCTGTTGATTGCAGGGGATGTGCCGAAGTCCTCAGTAAAGACAGAGTCGAACTCTCGGACTAGTGGCCGGCAGTACAACGCCCATTCGTAGGGTGCGTCCGGCCAGGGGACGTCAGACTGGTCATTGATCGGTTTGGCCTCCTCGAAGACCCAGAGACCTTTGACGCCGAACTCGTCATTGGTTCCATCGGCGCTGGTTTCGCGAGCAATGACCAGGTCACCAGGTTCCAGGTCTGGGCGTGATGCGTTCCGTGAGCCATGCCACGGGTTTCCAACATTATCGGCACCATGGATATCGGCATCAGAGGGGCCTCGTGCACAGAACTCCCAGTTCAATGGAGAGATATTGAACACCCATGTATCCGAGTGGCGGACCATTGCCTGACAATTTTCCGACCAGCATGTAAGTGTACAGGGTACTCGAGACTACCGAGTACACTCCGAATGCGGAGCTCGTGAGGAGGACTACAATTGCTCCGCTAGCATGAAATTCGAGCCGGGATGGCCTGCTGCCCGCTACACAGTGAGGCAGTACAATCGGGGTCGCCTCACCTTCAAATCGTCAGGAGGGCCGACTAAGGTCCGGAGCCGCCGCCGTTCATGATTGAACCCAATGTACGCATACGTTATTACTTTTGTGTCCCTTATCCAGTTCGATAGTCACGGAATTCGCCCCTTTCTGGACTTCTTCACGGCGTTGAACGCTGTTATCGTCTGGACTTAGTTCGACCCACCACAGACTCTCAACAGAGAGTTCGTCAGTCACGTTCAGTTCGAAGTTCGGTTCGGGTGCATTCCCCTTTATTTCGAACTCTTCGTTTTGTTTTGGGAAGAACTCGTCCCACTCGTACGTGTACGTGTATTCGATGACGTCGCCATCGGAGGTATCGGTCGGGAGATCGATACTGAACCGTTTGTGTTTCGGCCGATTGATCTCGATCTCGATGTCCAATTCGTTCCCGTCTGTGTCACGGGCGCTGACCGCTGATTCCCACCCTTCCCCGCTCGTCGAATCGTAACAGCGGACGAAGTGCGTTCGCTTTTCGAGGCTCTCATCGGTTTTCCTGATTTTTACGTGCCGTGTGATCCGTGTGTCGCCTTCTTCATTGAGGATGTAGAACTGCCAGACGTTGTCGAGTTCTTCGAACTTCGAGGACTGTTTTTGCTTCTGTTTTTTGCCTTCCTTTTTAAGTTGGACTATGTAGGCCTCCTCGCCGCTGAGCATAACCCTTCCACCCTCTGTTGACTCTCGGTGTTTCGTTTCACAATAGATATCGATCAATGGAATTGGATAGGGGTCCGAGGCCAATGTAGATTTGACGTCGTAATATTCGCTGTATAGGTCGGCAGCGATATCTTCCAGTAATTCTTTGTCATGTTCGTTCTCGTGGTACGCGCTGAGGGAGACCGTCTTGTCGCCCGTGTCGTACGAGAAGTCGTTGATGAGTTGTTTTACCCGCCAGTGTGGTTCGCTCTCCTCAGGGAGTTCCTGTGTCTCGGTACTAATCTGGGGTGCTCGTTCGTAGGTGACGTCCAGTGCATCGGCAAACTGGAACAACGCTGCCATAGCCTCGGTGTGGATCTCTCCTCTGTATGCTTCCGCGCGGATAACATCATGGTCCCGCAGGTGGTCGATATCGACGCCCTCACGGTGGACCTTACATATACTTGCGACGGTATCTGCAACTCTGAAATTGGGGAAGCCGAGCTCGTCCTCGTGTTGTCTAATGAAGTGCCAAGAGAGGATATGGTGCCACTCTCGGATCAGGTCGCCGTCGTCTATCCTGGTATCGTCGTCCGACGTCGTGCCAACGTCGGCGAACCATTCGGGGAAATCATTCAGGGCGTTTGAGAGGATATCATCGGAGTCGATCTTCCGGTTGATGCTCATCCCGATATCGTGCAACCAGGCACAACTCGCTAGCACATACTTTTCGAACGGTGTCAGTTCGTATCCAGATTCCGAGACGAGAATGCAGATGTTGTTGATGATCCGGTAGCTATGCCTGGGACCATGATCGTCGAAAAACGGGTTATGAGTGGGGACCTCTTCGAGTGCTGGTTTAACCTCTTTGACAAGGATATGATAGTTGCTGCCGTACTGTTCGGCGAAGTCGGCATGGAACTCCGCAACCCTCTCGGAGACGTTTTCCACGCCGAAATGCGGCGCTATTTTATCAATATAGCGTCCAGTGGTCATTGGGTTTAGCTTTGGCGCTGAGTATTTAATTGCTATCCACAATCACACGAATTACTGTGTCAGCTTTGTGGGACCTGTTCTCGCTTAGTGTACGATATGGCCATCGCTGGGTGGGGCCTCTTAAGTGGTCATATGCAACGGGTGTTTAGACCGCAGGCCGTGTTGTAATAGTGTCACGACAGGCAGATTCGGTGTCTCACTTTTGTGTGGGTTGAGAACATGGAAAGACGCATATCAGGCACCGGTACCGAGCTGAAGCATTCGCTTCCCGTATAATTCGTCACGAGTCTGTGTTCCGTCTTCAGACACGGCTACTTAATAGTTAGCCTGCCTACAGTTATTTATACCCCAGTCGTGTCTCCGATATGTACGGTCCGCCCGACTGCGGGCGGCCCCAACCACCCATGACCCGTGACACCCATCAGTTCCGACGACGGACAGTACTGCAATCACTCGGCGGCGCCGTCGTAGCGAGTACAGCATACGCCGGCCTCGCAGGCGCGAATCAACACTGTGACGCGACGGTAAGTGATGGTGACTCGATTCAGGCGGCTATCGGCAACGCGGATCCCGACGACACGATCTGTGTCGAAGCGGGCACCTATGACGAAGACGTCACGGTCGACGTCGACGGGCTCACACTCGACGGGCCTAACAGCGGGACACCCGGCGATGGCGACCGTGAGGATGAGGCCACCGTCGAAGGGCGGGTGATCCTCACTGCCGATGCAACGGTGTTGGACGGCTTCGAGGTCACGCCACCGGCGGCTGAGGCCAACCAGACTTCCGAGGCAGTCAGGGCCAGCAACACGCCTAACGACGTCGTTATCGCGAACAACGTCGTCCGGGACTTCGAGCGGGATGATCCTGGTGGTGGGTTCTACGGTGTCGACGGGATCAACATCTTCGGTGGAGTGGCGGATGAGGCCATTGAGGATCCGACGGTAGAGCAGAATCTGGTGCAGAATCTGCGCAACGAGGACGTCGGTGGTGCTGCCGGCATCAGTATCCAGGGGAATGTCACCGGCGCCGTTGTTGAGGATAACGTTGCGACGGACATTGCCGAGGAGGTGACTGCATACGGGTTCGGGGTCGTGATTCGGGGGACTGGGAATCATGATGAAGTGCCCGAAGACGTCGAGGTCGTCGGCAACGAGCTGACGAACGTGTTGTCAGATCCGAATTCTCAGTTCGACGGCGTCGGCTTCGAAGTGGAGGCCGACGGAAGTGGGTATCTGGCCACCGAGAACGTAATCGAAGAGAACAACCTGGGAATCGAAATCAAGGTGGCGGCCGACGAGACGACCGTCGACTTCAACGATATTGTGGGGAACACGCGTCTGGGAGCGTTCAACCGCGACGACACTACGCTTGATGCGACGGACAACTGGTGGGGCCATGCCAGCGGGCCAGGCGGGCCCGATGGTCGGCGCAATCCTGCCGGGAACGAAGTCGGGCAGGGTGACGATATCGAGGGTGACATCGCGTTCGAACCGTGGCTCCGACGGTCGATCGAGAACGCCTCGCGTTGAGCAGCTCGGGTTTGGAATACTCTCGATGAAATCGTAGGTAGCTGTCTCTACTCGAACCACAAAGGAAGGGAGAGGGTTGAGCGGAGTCGAATTTTACAACGCGGCGTCGATATCCGGTTAGTCACTCCCTGCGACGAGGACCGCCCCTCGCATTCCGAGGAGGTTCTCCCGAACCGGGTCCAGACCCATTGTTTCGAGGAACCCATCGTATGCCGGATACGGCGTGCCATGGGGGTGGCAGAAGTAGAGATACGTGCCCCGCTCCTCAAAGGTGTAGGTAAACGAGTGTGACGCTTCTCCGTGCTCGTCGAAGAGCATCCCGTGGTCACCAGTGGTCTCCGGATCCGACGGATCACCGGCAGTGTCGTTGTAGGACGTCACGGAGTGGTGTGCTGCGACCCACCGCCAGGTCACGTCGGTTCCGGGCGACACCTTGACAGCCTGGGGAACGAACGCGAAGGGGCCCTGATCACCGGGAAACGGCGGATCGATACTGGTGAAGGCACCGACCGCGATCTCCACCTCGGATTCGCCAGTTCGATTGACGATACCGCCATCCCATGGCTGGTCGTTCCACTCCGCATCCTCGTTCAGGAACGCCCCAATGCCGTTACCCTGGCCGTATCCGTTGCCTCTATCTTTGTCGTTGCGAGCACTCGCGGTAGCCGTCCAGGCCACACTCCCCACTGCACCGACGCCGATCGTTTTGAGCACTGACCGTCTGCTTCTGTGTACGTCTTTCATATGGGCGATACACCGCTGAATTCGCGAAAATGACTAATAGTTATACAGTTGTTTTCTTGGAGTTGCTTGGATAGTAGTCGGTGGCTTCGCTATCCCATCCGGTGTGTAATTGCTGGTTGTACTGCAATGTCCTCGAGCGAGGGAGATCGACGGCAAGGCCCACTAACGGCCGCAGCATCGACCCGGGGGCCTGATTAGCATCCCGTTGCAGAATCGGTACAGACGCACCGATCGATACTCGTCGACCTGCTCGCAGCGGATTGCAACGGCCTCTCCAGCTCTGTAGCGTGGTCTTCTCCGTGGTGGTGTCGGCGGTGACGATACCCTTGACGCGTAGCCGTCCAGCTGGCAAACACCATCGATGCCGTTGTGCCCGAAATATGGTCTGTAAATCGTTCTCAGGCATTTGGTATTTAAAGCTGCTGGCCGACTTTTATACCTGCTATCATGAATGGTAATGTCGAATTTCGTAACTTTTGAGTGAAGTGGAACCTCGGAGTCACGCATGTCGGACCCTGATACTGAACTGAAACATGCGATTCCCGAGTCGATCGTCGATCATCTAGCTTCTGCTCACGACCACGCCGAGTCCGATCAGGCGCTGTACCACATCCGAGAAGCGATTCAGATCTCCGAGAGCGAGGCAGCCGTCGACGTCGACGAGGACGTACTCGAGTAGGCGCTGGGGCCAGGTATATTGGGGTTAGTTCGGATACATTGCCGGTGAATTTCACGTCGGACGGTGCCCAGGCGTCGGCCTGTCGGTCGTGAGGAATCAGTCCGTGTCGATGGCGGAGCGGAAGAATCATCTTGATGTACTAACAACTTCTACTGGGTATGCCAGACATTGACTTGCAAGAAGAACAGGCGCCGTTGAAAGACGAGTACGAGAAGAATCCGGATGCGGCACAGATCACGCTGACCGCGACCGGGAAGGAACAGGACGACGTGCGGGCCTGTAGTGTGGATATCGGGCGGGCGATATACGAGGCCGAACTCCACGAAGGGGCGGGTGGGCCCGGTGCTGCAGCGTGCTCGGGGGATCTGTTGTTGGGGGCGTTGGCGGCCTGTTCGCAACTGACTGCTCAGGCCGTGGCGGCGAACTTCGGCGTCGACGCCGACATCAGTGTCGAAGCCAGTGGCGAGCTCGATCTGCGTGGGACGCTGGGTATCGACAAGGACGCCCCGATCGGGTTCGAGGATCTTCGTCTCGATGTGACTGTTGCGGGTGACCTCGACGAAGATACTCGGGCCGCGCTCCAGAAGTACACGGAACGATACTGTGTCGTGTATCAGACGCTGGCCGAGCCACCAGCGATCGAGACGGCCTGGTCGTTCGAGTAGTGAGTGAGCAGGTCCGGAGGGGTGTCGGTTGAAGTCGGGATGTTCGGGCAGGTTGAGGGTGGGCAGGTCCCGTCGTCGTCTCGTTTCTCTCACCGACATATCCCCTAGATTCTTTATCGCGGGCAGTTGCCTAGGTCGTATCCAATTACTATGAGTCAGGCGACACTCGGCTCTGCGCCTTACCGGAATTCGAGTCTCTTCTCTGGGTACTATCTCGACGAACGGATTGACGACCTCGAAGAGTGGGAATGTGACGAGGAGGCCCGTGCGGCCTACGAGGAACTGCAGCAACTCTGGGAGCTTGAGGGCGAGCTTGCTCCGGGCTACAAGGAGGACGAACTACTTGATTCATGGATCGACGAGGTGCTTGATATCCTCGGGTTCGGGACCCAATCGGAGACAACGGTGCCCGGTGGCGGCGGGTACAACGATCGCCTCCTCTTTGACTCCGAAGCGGTCCGCCGGGAGGCGGCCAAACAGGCCCTCGACGGCAATTCGGAGGCCCTGTACGGAAAGGCGGCCGCCGTGCTGGAGGCCAAACAGTGGGACGCAGACTTCACTAAACAGTTCAACGAACAGCGTCAATATCGCGACGCCTCCCATCAGATCAAGTACTACCTCGAACACACGCCTGAACAGTTGCGCTGGGGCGTTCTCACGGACGGTCGGAAGTGGCGGCTCTATGGGACGAAAGACTACGCTACGGAGATTTACTACGAGGTGGACCTGCCGGAGCTGCTGGAGGCCAACAACCTGGAACAGTTCAAGTACTTTTACGCGTTCTTCCGGCCCGAGGCGTTCCGGGAGACGGCCGGGACCTCGTTCCTCGATCAGGTCTGGAACGAATCCGAGACGGCCGCCCAAGAACTGGGCGAGGACTTACAGGACAACGTCTTCACGGCGCTACGAGTGTTGGGCGAGGGGTTCATCCACACGAACGATTTGGATATCGACCCCGACGACGCGGCAGCCCGCGAAGAACTGAAAGAGCAGTCGCTGGTGTTGCTCTACCGGCTCATGTTCGTCCTCTACGCCGAGTCGCGTGGGTTGATTCACCCGGACGACCCCAGTTCCGAAGCGGAGTACGAGGAGAACTTCAGTCTCGACGAGCTCCGCCAGGAGATTCACGAGGACATCCAGTCGGGCGATACGTTCGAGGACTACAGTGGCTTTTCGACGTCGATGTGGGGACGGCTCGACGACCTCTTCTCGCTCGTCGACGAGGGCGAGGACTCGCTGGGTATCCCGCCGTACAACGGTGGCCTGTTCGACTCAGACAGCCACGAGTTCCTCGCCGAGAACGAAGTCTCCGATCGGCACATCGCTGAGGTCATCTACCGGCTCGGGACCACCGAGAACGACGACGGCGAGTTCGTCCTGGCGGACTACGCCGACCTCGACACGCGCCACCTCGGGAGCATCTACGAGGGGTTGTTGGAGCACGAGTTCCGTATCGCCGACGAACAGTACGCAGCCGTGAGCGAGGACGGCGGACAGGTGTGGAAGCCCGCCACCGAGGTGAGTGCTGCCGAATTCGTCGAACTGGTCGAACCGGGTGAGCTGTACGTCGTCAACGACGACGGCGAGCGGAAGGCTACGGGGGCGTACTACACGCCCGACTACGTGGTGAGCTACATCGTCGAGGAGACGGTCGACCCGCTGCTGGACGATATCAAAGAAGAACTGGAAGCCGACGGGTTGGAGCCGAGTGATCAGGCATACTTCGGGCGCTTCTACGGGCAGGTGCAGGACCTCAAGATACTCGACCCGGCGATGGGGTCAGCCCACTTCCTGACGAGTGCGACGGCGTATCTCACTGAGCAGGTCATGGAGGTCGTCCGCGAGCAAGAAGAACAGGGTCGTGACGAGCAAGAGATCCGCCGGACCATCGCGAAAGAGTGTATCTACGGCGTTGACATCAACGGGATGGCCGTCGAGCTGGGGAAGCTGTCGATGTGGCTCGAGACGCTTGCTGCTGATAAGCCGCTGGCGTTTCTGGACCACCACTTGAAGGCGGGCAACTCGTTGGTCGGGTCCGATATTACGGACGTGCTGAGTGACGAGGAGAGACTAGAAGGGCAGATTACGCTGACCCAGGTGTTTGCTCGCGCTCGACAGCAGACCCTGCAGCATGTCATGGGGCTCATGCAGGACCTGCTGGCCATCGACAACGAGGAATTGGCCGACATCAAGTCGATGGAGGAACTCTACGACGAGATCCGGGCCGACCCGCTGTACCAGCGGCTCTTCGAGGTGGCGAACGTCCACACGGCCGAGCAGTTCGGGCTGGATGTGCCCGAAGGTGTGTACGAGACGATGGCCGGCGCTATCGACGATAGCGACGACTGGTCGGAGATCCAGGAAGAAGATTGGTTCCGCACCTCGCAGTCAATGGCTGACGATGAGGACTTCTTCCATTGGGAACTGGAGTTCCCAGAGGTGTTCTTCGGCGAGGATGGTGAGAAGTTAGAAGGAGCCGGATTCGACGCGGTGATAGGGAACCCGCCGTACGTACGCATCTATGGCGATACGTTGCCTGAGGCCTACGTGGAATATCTTCGAGGAACGTACGGTACTGCCCACATGAAATTCGATCTGTATGTTGTCTTCTCCGAACTAGGCATAGATCTCACACGAACTGGTGGGACATTTTCGTACATTATCCCAGACAAGTTTAGTTCAACTCCCTACGGAGAGCCACTTCGCGACAAGATTCTCGAGCAGACTAATCTGCTATCTGTTCTCGATCTCAGAGAGAGACAAGTGTTCGCTGATGCTACTGTTTCAAATCTCATTCCAGTTCTGCGGAAATCCAACAAGAGTTCGGATTCACTCGAAATCCGTTCATTGAATGCCAACAACGCGATTGTTAGTAGCGAGATTCCCCGTAGTGCAGTTGTCTCCGATGACGATCACTCGTTTCGGCTCTCCCGGACGGTAGAGGACATGGAGTTAACTTCGAAAGTGCGTGAGAGATCCATCCGATTTGACGACATTTATTATACAAATTGGGGCCTCCGAACTGGAACCGCTGAAAAGACGGAAAAATATGTTGTCGAAGATGGTGATGGCCCAGAAACCTATCCGATGGTTCGTGGCCAGGATGTTGTTGAACCGTATCGACTCCGAGAACCATCTGAGTACATCATTTACAGAAAAGACGATCTCTATAATCCGATGTTTGAGGAACTCTTTGAGAACGAGAAGCTTATTTTCCGAAAAATAAGTGGAGCGGGTCTTATGGCCGTTGCTGATGAAAAAGAGTACTATTGTTTCTCGACGCTGATTCCGTGTGTAAACATTCAGCGAGTAGCAGATGTAGATCGGACTGGGATTCCAGATGTAACACCAGAATCGCAAGCCTACGGGGACATCTATTACGCGTTAGCGATCGTCAATTCATCACTCTTGGAGTGGTTCTATGGGGTTAACCTTTCAGATGAACTGAGTGTGGTTCCCGGCCATATCAACGAGCTTCCGATAGCGGAAATAGAAGATATAGATTCAGACCCGGATCGGCAACTGTTGAATTCTTTACTGGATAGTGCCAAGACTGTCATTAACGAACCTGTATCGGGTAGCTCTGTCGTCTCAGAAGTCAAAGATGCATTAGACTCAGGCAACGAAAGGGTCGTCCACGATATTCTATCTGAATTGGCTAAAATGAACTCTGAGCTTCATAGCACTCACGAAAGTCTGAATCTTTCGCTACCGGACTATCTCGGCTCGTACAACGAAGCAATGACGATAGCTGATATTGGGTTAACCCAGCCACCAACCGGATCTGCAGACTCCATCCTCCAGGAGACAACCGAGCAGAAACCGAATCTCCGCGTCGGCGATGCCACCGTTGTTCGCGAATCCGACAACACGGTCGAGGTCCAACTCACAGCACGGTACAAGCCCGACGACGAGGATGCTTACGAGACTGACCAGTGGGGCTACACAGAGACCGAGCCCCTGCCGGCGCTTCGGATCACGGACCTCACCGAGATCGAGGCCGACCTGATTGAGGCGTTCGTCCCGGTCGCCGTTGACGAAGCTGGCGGCTTTGCGGGCTTCCGCGAGACGGCGACGAAGACGAATTCACTGGTCGACCGGCTTCGGAAGTTGACGCTGCCCGCCGTTGACGACGTCCGGGACGGGCTGGCGAGTTACGTGGAGACGAAGGAGCGGGCCGAAGAACTGGAGGCGAAGATCGAGCGGACCGACGACCTCATCGACGAGATCGTCTACGAGCTGTACGGGCTGACCGACGAGGAAATCGAGATTGTGGAAGAGGCGGTCGGGGAGTGAGTGGGTCGTTGGATACCGTCTAACCAACACCCGGCCGGTTTCGCGCTTATCGTTGGTTAGCTTGCGTTAACCTACACCGTTGCCGCCAGACGCTGGAAATCCGCTTGTCCTGGCGTGGCCGGCCACGAGTTAGTCTGTTACTCAGCTAGAGCAGGCACTAGAAAAGTCCTCCACCACCCAAAAACCCATCATCGTTTCCACTAAGTTCGGACGGGTCCTTCCCGAAGTGTTCCGTTTGTTTATGTACGAACGCGACCTCTTGCTGGTCCATCCCGAAGCCGGACGACCCCTCGTATTCGTTCTTTAGCCGACGCCAGCCGTCCAGGTCCTGTATGCCACATGCACAGACGATGACGTAGGGGTACTCCCGGAGATAGTCCTTAATCTGGCCGTCGAGTTTCTTTCGCTGACTGTTCGTCAAGTCTCGCTTCAGTTCGATGCCGACGACGTCATCGACGACGACATCAGCCCGTGCCTTGCCTCGCTCGGTCGATACTGGCAGCTCACGCTGTTCACCCATCCCACCGATACCCATCCCGTCACTCTGGGCTTCGTTGAGTTGGTAGTCCAGATAGTCTTGCAGTTCACTCTGGAACTCCCGCTCGTGCCCGTACGCTTCTTCGGGAATCCAGGCCTCGACGAGATCGAGGACATCGTTGAATGTCTGCTGGTCACCGCCCATCATGTGCCTTGGTACGACATATTCTGGAGTGGATACTTCAAACTTGTCAGCAAGCGCACCAGATGCCGTGGATTGGGGTTCCAACCGGTTCTGTCTGTCAGCGCATTTCGTACAGTTCTCCGGTCAGGTCGACCAGACGTTCTATCGCGGATCAAATAAGCTGCTGAATGGATTCGTTCTCCCGAGCTAACTCGGATTGTTCCGGGGATGTATCCGGTTCCGACTTCGAGAACGACTCCGGCGAAACGGCCTGCTGCATCGCTTTGAGCTTCGACCGGAGCCGGCCACTTGTCGCCCGGACCAACTCGTCGTCGGGCCAGGAATGAACCTGGAGGCCGTCGAAGCGGGTCGCTACCTGCTGGACCGTGTTCAACTGCTCCAGCGCGTACTCGACCCAGTACTGGTGGCTGTCCTGGATCCGTTGCAGTTCATCGACGACGGCATCGTACCCCGCGCGGTCGGCGGCATCGAGACACTGCTTGAAATTCTGACCGCGGGGATTAATCGGTTCGTGGAAGACGACGACCTCGCCGAGTGCCCTGAAGTAGCTGAGCAGTTCGTGAAAGTTGTCTTCGTCCATGGTGGGATACGTCGGCGACATCGAAACGAACACCGAAATGCCGGCCTGCTGGAGACGGTCCAGCGCCTCCCAGCGTTGCATAGGCGGCGGAGCATTCGGCTCCATGGCCTTCACCAGCGGTGTCTCGAACGAAGGAATCGACGAGCCGACAGTGATGCGGTCGCCGGCGGCACGGAACAGATCGATGTCCTGAACGACGGCCGGACTGCGAGTGAGGATGCGGACGGGTATGTCGTGACGGATGAGCTCGGCGACGGCGCCGCGTGTGATCTGGGCGGCGCGTCGGTCTTGGTAGCAATCGGTTCCGCTGGAGAGCATCACGACGCCACGGCCCCGGTCGGTCTGCTTGCGGTCATTCGGGTCACGGTCGGCGAGGATATTCCCCAGGCGCTCCGGGAGGTCGTCCCGATACAGCAGATAACTGCCCCAGTCGCTCTGTGGGTCGTCGACGTCGGCTTGGTCGGCCAGCATCTCGTCACGGCTGTCGATGGCCGGCGTCGTCGGGACGTAGCAGAACTCACACCCGTGCCGGCAACCGGTTGCGACGTTGATTACGTGGTCACAGAGACTCTTGGTGTGGAGATGTGACTCGCTCATCACCGACTTCGTCGGGTCGGTGTTGACCGTAATCGCCTGCTTGTCGTGGCTATCGGTCGCCATCGCACAGTTCCAGCAGAGGAGCTCACCCTGTGGGTTGGCGGCGAATCGGTCGTTGATTTCCTCGTCGCACTCGGCACAGAGGAGGCCAGCCTGCCAGAGGTCCAGTCGCTCAGTGGGGCGACCGTGCTGGCGGTCGAGCTCGCGAAGCTCGTCGAGCGTTGGTTGCTCGTCGAACGTTGCTACCGTCCGACCTTCGTGGTCGACGGCATAGGTTCGCTCGAACCAGCTCTGGCCGGTATCCCATGTGAGTTCCATACTGTGCTCCTTGCAGCAGTATTTATACTGGATCCCAAAAGATGCCATCCTACCGGAGCGAAAGTGAAAGTAGAACCACTTCACTCGGTGCCAACGTATTTACACCTAGAAAGGAATTAGCGGGATAAGAACCACAATGACAGACGCTTCCGACGGGGTTCGAACTGGTGAGGACCCGACGAAAGCGATTCTCAGTGAGTCAGGGCTCAACAGTAAGCACCTGTGTGACTACGTCGTTAACGTCGCCACCGGGTGTCGGCATGGGTGCAAATTCTGTTACGTACCCTCGACGCCGAATATCCGGACGCGGCCGGATATGCTCAAAGAGGAAGCTGACGTCGACAACGGACAGAAAGAATGGGGGAACTACGTGTTGTATCGGGACGGCCTGGGTGAGCGACTGGACGAGCATCTAGACCGCAAGCGAACGTGGCGGGAGACAGAGCGCGGGCAGGGTGTCGTCGGCGTCTCGTTCTCGACGGACTGTTACATGGATGGTCGGGCCGGTGAGATTACTCGGAACGTTGTCGACGCCATCGCCAGCCACGAGGAGTACGTGCGGGTGCTGACACGAAACCCGATTCTGGCGTTACAGGACCTCGACGTGTTCCAGGAGGCCGGCAAGTACGCGACGATTGGCTCTTCGATTCCCTGTATGGACTCTGATCAGGTCGGCGCTATCGAGCCAAGTGCGCCAGCCCCAGAGCTGCGGCTGAAAGGGCTGAAGGAGTTCAACGACCACGGTGTCCAGACGTTCGTCAGTATGAGCCCGACCTATCCCACCCAGGACAAGGCCGACCTCCGCGAGCAGTTAGAGCGCGTCGCCGAGTGTGATCCCGCGGTGGTCTTCCACGAGCCGATCAATCCCCGTGGTGGGAACTTCGAGATGACCGTCGAGGCGGCCCGGGATGCCGGGGAAGCGGAATTGGCCGAGGAACTGGACGCGCTGCGGACGCGGGAGCGGTGGGTCGAATACGCGACGAACCATCTGCGCTGGGTTCAGGAGATCGGGCGGGAGTTGGACCTGCCCGTGCATCTGTGGCCCGACAAGCAACTGATCAAGCACGTTGACGAAGAGACGGCAGTATGGCTGCAGTCTTGGCGGGATCGACAGTCGCCCGAGGAGTTCGCGGAGCGGGAGGTCCCGTCTGGCGGGATGCCAACATTCCCACCACAGTTTACAAAGACAGTCTCGTAATCTGAAAAATGAGTCTACGATAGAAGTTCCGTATAGATGAAGCACTCTCTAGCAGCGAATGACACGGTCTTCTGAATCCGTTTCAGTTCAAAATTCGAAGAGACCACTCTGAACGTCCTCAGAATCATCGCCGTGATCGTCAAAAGAGAGTCTGCTATCAAATGCTTCTTGAGGATTGTTTGCTCGCTCTCGCGTGGATTCTATTTCATCAACGATGCTCTTACGGAGTGTATCCTCATTGCGCATGATATCATCCATTACGCTATTTACCGCAGTTTCGTTTCCGGAGGCAAAAATAAGATCATAACGCCACTCACTACTACCTCTGGAGGTCATCCGTCGAGAAGCGGTATAGTAGTTGAGCGGCTCTATCTGGTTCTTTCGAAACCATTCCACATAGAAATCCTGGGATTTTCCCTTTGGGACTTGTTCTCCTAATGCCTCTTCGAGTGCGTCATGAGCATGTTTGGCTCCTTCAGAGCTGTTTCTGACGACACCTTCGGTTTGGAAATTATACAATATATCCGTGTGTCCTCGGGTAATGAGCTTCTTTAATAACTCCCATTCGACTGACAATCCTTCCGGATCCACGAATGTAAACCAATGTTTAGATTTGTCACCCTGGTTGATTAGCCAATCCACTCCACTATTACTATCCATATTAAATACAAGAATCCGGGGATCAGAATCCCTTATTGCATACTCCTGGCCAGTATCAAGTGAGCTATAATTTAGCGAGATATCAAGATGGTCTTCTATCGCACCACATAGAGATTCCCAGTGGTTTTCCTCAAGTTCGTATAGGTAGTAAGCGTCAAAATCGAAATCAAGCGCACGGATTGGTGACCCTTTTATGTTCAGACGGTAATCTGGTAGCTCGGTAACACCAGTTCCTGCGTGGGTATCCACATACCAGAGATCCGAGCTCCAGTTCTTCTCCATGATAGTTATATATGCGTTCAGATATTTCTCAAGAATGACAAGTTTTGCGATACTCTTATCGCCCGAATAGCTATTCGTCACGTGTGGCATTGGCTATGTCGGTAGCTTGCATGATAAATGTAGTGTGTAGAGAGACTTCTGAGTAATTACCATTACGCAACACCGGTTTCCAATCCTCGGACCCATATTTCAGTACGGAAACCAATATTTTTCGAACAATAGATTAGACTGCGACTTAAGACGTAATCAAAGACCGACTTGTCATCAAATCCGCCGCATCGTCGTCACGACCTCCCGGCCGGTCACGCGCCATCCACACCCGGTCCACACGGCCTCCACGCGCTCGAAGCCGCCGTCACGCCGCGGCTCGAACTCGACCTTTCTCTTCGGCCCACGCATCGGCTCGTAGACGAAGCCGTCGGCGGCGGCGTCGGTCACGCGTCGACACCTCGCACGAGATCGCCAACGAGCGACCCGCCGACGTGTGGGCCTTCGTCCCACCCGCGCTCCTCACGAGTGTATTCACACCATTCGCCGAGCGTCCAGAAGGGCGTCTCGGCCAGCTCGATTTTCTCGGCGTCGTCGCCCTCGACGACGACTACAGCTTGCTCGTAGCTGTCCCAGTAGTGGGCGGCTCCGACACCGTCGATGCCGAGAAACATCGGGCGTTGGGTGAGTAGTTCGCGTGCGGTACGTTCTTGAGGGTTGACTTCGGATTTCGACATGGGTTTGGCATAGAACCCACGCGCCTCGGTGCTGGAACACCGGGGCGATTTCCTGAACGGTGGAAATCGGCCAGCGACGCGTGTGTTCTCATTAGTAGGCACGTACAGATTAAACAAAAGCTTTTCGGCACAAGACGATAAATTGTGCTATGCAGAGATGCCCCGAACTGTAACGGTTGACGACAATCGTATACTGTCGCTATTCGACGAAACGGACGAGCCTATTTGTACTGTTCCAGATATGGCAGAAAACCTCTGCCTCGGTCGCGATGCTCTTCGACGTCGTCTAAAGAGCTTAGAAGAGCAAGGAACAGTAGCTTCTAAACAAGTTGGTGCAAGGTCAGTAGTCTGGTGGCGCCCTGACTAAGGTAACTTTTCTCTGCCACTGGTAGTTATCCACCATACCGTAGCTCGTGCACCGACCTCTCTTGACTTCACGAGACCCTCACCTTCGAGGTCGCGGAGCCGATTTCTTATACCGTCAGCAGAATATTCGAGTCGCTCCGCAAGCTCTGGGGCAGTAACGACTGGATCAGGATAGACTGCTATCTCGCGAAGTATATCTATGTCTTCAACACGTCGTGAGCGCCCCATTTAGTCGGATTTCCCACTGCCGGACCAAAATATCACCGTTCAAAATCTATCTCGTCTCGAAGACATATATCGGCACGTGCGGAAAAACTAAGTGCGAACGGAATTAACGACACGAGCGAGGCCGACGCGTCGCTCCTCGGGCGTCGCTGGAAAACCGAGTGCGACGCCGTGTCACACCACGGGCGCCGCGTCGGTCACGCACCGCATGAACGCTCTCGAGACGGGGAGGCTTGAAACCTCGCCACCGGCCGCGCCGCATCGCCCGCCGACTACCCACCACGCCACCATGCCCGACCAGCACCAGCACTTTCGGTCACGAATCACCGATTCTCGAACCACCAGACTGCGGCATTTTCGCCCACTTTCGTGCATCATTCGATTACCGGCTGAAACGGCCAAATTCGACTCCGAAAGGCTCACAGACAAAAATCGGGTCGCGAAAATCGACTTTCGTGCACCACCCCTCACCAGCCTTTCTACAAAATTGGTCCACTCTCAAACTATGCCAACACTGAGGCAGACCATCCGTTGGACCGGGTGCCAACACAACCCTGCGCCGACCACGATCACCAAGCCCAGTCGAACTCACCTGAACAGACAGAGAGTTGCGCACACAACCGGCTCCCAATCGCCCACCGACGATAGAGCACGAACCACGAACCCAAGTCAGGAGCGGGTCCCGGCAGATGGGCTTCGGGCGGGTACACTGGGGAGAGAACGACTACACCGGGACCCAACAATCATGTCAGTAATTGATGCGGAAAAGGCTTGGTCCGAACACACTGGCGCAGCACATCCGACACCAGCAGCCACCCAACGGCCACACACGCCCGCTGGTCGCTTCCGACCACCAACTAAGGGGTGTGCCTGATGGGCGACGCCAACGCGCGTGTCGAGCCACACAGCGCCGACGACATCGAATCCACCACCACACACACCCAGTGGCGGCTGCGCTACCGCGTGAGTGAGCTCATCCATTACACTGAGTGGACCACCGCCTTCCCCACTGTGGAGAACCTCTATGAACAGTACCAGCGGAGTACCCACGCCACGGACCTCACGCTCGAACGCCGGGAGGTGTGTCGATGACCGGAGATGGGAAAGAGACGAAATGGGGAATCGGTCGCCAGCGAGTTATGGGGGGTGACAAAGTACTCGTCGGGCGACCGATCAGCAGTTCGGAGGCCAACCGTCATAAGTGGCCAGAAACCGGGCGCCCTACCACGATTCGTTCTACGCAATCGATTGCTGAGGACCGACTTGTCACCGACGGTGGGCAGGAGTTGATCACCGTCTGTCCCGAGTGTGACACCGCCCGTATTCAGAGTGTCGTCGGGTCGGACATCTGTGCCGACGGCGTCGATCACGCCTATCGGTGTCGGGAGTGTGGGGCCACCTTCGACGAACCCGCCGAACGCGAGCCCGAACATCGGTCCCATCCCGGCTACCTGGCCGGGCAGTTACTGCAGGCTGATCCCGACGATGTGAGCCGGGATAACCTCGTCACCGACGGCGGCCGCGATCTCGTCACCGCCTGCCCTGAGTGTGACAGCACGGGTATCCGGAGGACAGTCCGGGACAGTACCGACCACGAGTACGCGTGTCGGCACTGCGGGGCGACGTTCGATGAGCCCACAGAACGCGAGCGGTACGCTTCCTCAGGCCTGCCAGGACTGCCGGGTCATCTCACCAACCTCGATCCCGACGACGTCGGTGACGAATCGATTCGGACCGACGGCGGCCACCCCCGGCCCGTAGAGGAGATCGGCGTCCCCAAAGCCGAGGGTGAATCCTGGGCCGCAGTCGCGGGCCGCCGACGTGAGGAGGAGGACTGGCACGACTGCATCTGTGGCGCCCGCTACCGCTCACGGCAGGCAGCCCTGCAGTGTTGTAGTGACCGCTTCGAGGAGGACGACTAATGACCCACATCCACGACCCAGAACACAGCGGCCTCAAAACCTGCCATCCTGAGGCCGGCTACGAGACCAAACGCATCGAGTGCCCGCGCTGCGGCGAGGAGTTCGGGAACCTACCCAACCACCTGCCGAGCTGTGACGG
The DNA here is from genome assembly GCF_055632435.1 of Haloarcula sp. MBLA0163. Taxonomy (NCBI): domain Archaea; kingdom Methanobacteriati; phylum Methanobacteriota; class Halobacteria; order Halobacteriales; family Haloarculaceae; genus Haloarcula; species Haloarcula sp. MBLA0163. The sequence continues at coordinate 1,117,175 of NZ_CM145745.1, read as the reverse complement.
AGGGTCAGCATGACCGGACTTGACTGGCCGGCTGGCTTCGACCGGACGTCGAGGCTGGCCCGGGAACCCAACCGGACCTTCGAGGCCACACTCGGCCAGACGACCCAGGATCTGGCGACGGAACTCGATCGGTTGGATCCCGACGACTGGCGTGCATCCATCGCCAACAGTCACACCAAATCGAACTCGCTGCCGTTGCACAATGCCAATCCCGAGGATCCAGGGTTTGTGCTCCGATGGACCATGGATGGCGAGCAATTCGCCGTCGCGTGTGATGCGTATTCCCGACTGCGCGATAACGTCCGGGAGGTGTATCTGTGGGTGCGTGAGACGCGGTTGCGCGGGAATCGGGCGGTCGTCACAGGCGAGAGTGAGTTCGCGGCCGCCCGCTTGCCCAGTGGCGAGGGCGAGGACGCTGTGGTTGCGGCCGAACCCGCTCACGCCGTGTTGGGTGTCGACCGGGATGCATCCGACCAGGAGATCGAACGCGCCTACCGGGAGACGGTCAAGGAGGCCCACCCCGACCAGGGAGGGAGTCAAAAACGTCTACGTGATGTGCAGCGGGCCCGGGAGGTGTTGCTCGATGAGTGATCGTTTTGAGGTTGAGAACCCGGCCGGAGACGGTCCAGGTCAGGCAAGCCATCGTCGCCGCGGTGCACCGGCTGCCGGCGACCGGGGGTGGTGTGACCCAATGAGCAGCGTTGGCCCGGTCAGTGTCCAGTTCGCTACGCAAGTCACCTACTCGAATAGCGGTTCCCGTCTGTTAGCATGTCAGAGCATACCTACACCAACGACGCCGATGTACAGCACTCAGCAGCGACTCCAAATGAGCCGCCCGTCTCAAACGCGGTCCCGCTCGATATCCCAGACGAGCGAACCTACACTGATGAGGTTAACGCAACACTTGACCGGAGGCTATGTGCCGCCATCGATGCGGCCGATGCCGCGGGCAACGCCTATCTACGACAACTCCTGGCGAACGAACTCGGGGCACACTACTATGCGACCAGATAGGCCGGGGAGAGCTCGTGCAGTCAGTGCCTGGCCGATGGCGTGTACTCACAGCCAGAGTCGAGGTGGAGAGCAATGATCTCCGGCGGCCCATCCGAGCAGTCCATCGAGGAGTACGCCCGGGAGAACAAAGAGGAGCTCATCGAGATTCTCCGACATTCCTCGGACACGATGGGACGGGCGATGGCCTGGACCATCCTCGATCGCGGCCTCTCGGACCCAGAGTTCGAACAGTTAGAAGCGGAGTTCGAGCAACTCAAACGCGACCGGGGGATGTCCTAATGGGACTCCAACGCGTCGACGAACTCCTGAGCGCGTTCGAGGAACTCCCCCTGGGCGGCCAGCTCAGTGATCAACTCTTCGCGCCGGTCGGCCTCATCCAGAATGTCGGGGTTCTCCTTCGCGAACTGCAGGAAGTCCCGCTGGACCGCCGAGAGGTTCTTTTCCATGCGTTCGACGGCGCCGTGTTCCAGCGCCTGATTACACCAGACACAGAAGTCCTCGTCGGCTGGCGTCTCCTTGCTACACCGCGGGCAGGTGATCGGGCTGTCGGGGCCGGACTCCTCGTCGACCTCCTCGACGTCTTTCCCGTGGATGCGAGCGAGTTCGCGGTCGCCGGCCTCGCCGAAGACAGCGACATAGCGGGAGGCTGCATCAGAGCCACGCACCCAGCCATAGCGGGACTCGAGATGGGCCTGGGACATCCCCTCGCTGGCGGCGTAGGACGCCGAGGATTTCCGGAAGTTCGTCAGTGTGACCGGCAGCGTTACGTCGGCTCGGTCGGCGATCTTCCGGAGAGTCCCGAACACCAGTTGTTTCGAGACACCTTCGTTCCGGTTGAGCTTCGACCACAGCGGCGCCGTCGGATCGTTCTGACCGGGGTGGTCGGCAAGCCATTTCTGGACGTACGGCACGGACGGGATGAGGGTGACCGTTCGCTGACCGCGTTTCCCGTCGACGGTGACTTGCATCCCGTAGTCGTGGTCCGAGAGATCGCCGACACGCAGGTCGTGAAACTCCCCGCCGCGCAGACCGGCGTCCCACTGCAGGGCGATCATGGCGGCGTCGCGATTGTTGTACGCCGCATCAAGCATCGGCTTGACGTGGTCCTCCCAGCCGAGCATCTCGGCGGGGTCGGGTTTGGGGTTGTAGCTCGAGGACGTGCCCGATGGCACCCATGCGATGGATTCGGGTGGGTCCTCGCCGCTGTCGTCGGTCGCGCGCCGGCCGAACATCCGGAACGCAACCCGGTAGTCCCGGTTCGTTTCCTCGTTGTCATAGGTCCGATGGATCCAGTTGAGGATGTCCTCGGCTGGCTCTTTGTCGGTCAGTGCATCGTGCAGTCCGCCAACGTTCTCAGCCATCCGCACACAATGACGCAACAACTTCTCGTGCCGGTGATAGCCGGTTTCGGTCTTGCGGAGGAACAGCTCGTCGGAAAAGTCCAGCAGCGCCGTCGCGTCGGCGTCGGTGATCTCGTCGCTCTCTTGGATGCGGTCGCGAAGGTGCTCAATCGCTTCTTTTGGCCCCGCCATACTACTATCTTTCTATTCATATATTATAAATTCATGGCTTCAAAGTATTTGCAAATATCCCACCCCTGGCTTGTTGGCTCAGTTCGTGGCTACACCGGAGAAACCCCGGTAATTACCGACTGCTGTCGCAGATATCTCTGCAAGGGCCGAGACCTGTGTCCACAGTGTGACAACTACGATGCGTACGTCCCGACTGGTCCTGTCGCGTACACTCGGCCGACTGACGGTACCACGCACGGATGGGGCGAAGGTGTGGCCCCGGCGACCACGGCGTGAACTGGCCTCACTCGTCGAGCAACGTCTCACCGCACGCAGGACAGGCACCGCCGGAGTTGGTACTGTCGAGGTCTGACTGTGCTCCCGTCCAGCCGCACATCGCACACTGCAGTAGGTTGGGTCCAGACACGAACCGTTCGGACCGTCCGTCGCCGTGGCAAAAAGCGTGGTGACGGGGTCGGTCAGCCGCCCGACGAACGCCGTGCCCCGGCGACGGGACCGGATTGATACGGGGCGGCTGGCGACCGAGTCCCGGCGGCTAACGTGGGCTTATGACGCTCCAGCCCATAGCAACCCCCATGAGCGAACACGAGAGCGAGCTGCCGGACAACGACGAGGAGTGGCGCGAGCTGTTGACAGAGGAAGAGTACCGTATCCTCCGCGAGGCCGGCACGGAACCACGGTTCAGCAGCGACCTGCTGGACGTCAAGGAGTCGGGTGTGTTCACCTGCGCCGGGTGTGGCGCCGAGCTGTTCGACAGCGACGAGAAGTTCGACTCCGAGACCGGCTGGCCGAGTTTCTGGGACGTCTACGACGAGGGGACCATCGAGACGCGGCTGGACGAGAGTCACGGCATGCGCCGTACCGAAGTCGTCTGCGCCAGCTGTGAGGGGCACCTCGGTCACGTCTTCGACGACGGCCCCGAGCCCACCGGCAAGCGCTACTGTATCAACGGCGCCGCGCTGGACTTCGAACCCGACGAGGCCTAACTACTAAACTCATCTGCCGGACACCCGGGCGGTCGGCAGTGGCAACCGACACCGACGCCGGCGTCGCCGACACCGGCGAACCGGATAGCCGAGTGTTCTCTCCGGCCCTCGAGACGTTCCCGATGGCGTTTGCCCCCATCGGCGCGGCGATGGTGTACGGGCGGGACGCTCAGGCGTAGCTCTGCTCGGCGAACTCCAGGATGCGGTCGGATTCGGCCATCGTGACGCCGTACTCGTCGTCGACGAGGACCGGGACGCCGCGCTGGCCCGAGACGCGTTTGACCTCGTCCCGGTCCGAGTGGAGCGCGTCGACCCAGATGCTCTCGTACTCGACACCGAGTTCGTCCAGTCGGTCGGCGACTTTCTCACAGTAGGGACAGCCGTCCAGTTGGTAGAGCGTTCGGCTCACGGACGGCTCTAACGGAGCGAGACGCAAAGAACGTGTGGTCCGACGACCGACGACCCAGCTACTCGTACAGCCAGGTCTCGTCGACCTGTTCCCAGTCGACGAGCTCCGACTCGTCGAAGAAGAGGGCGATCTCGCGCTCGTTGGCGCCCTCGTCCTCGTGGTCGGAGCCGTGGATGACGTTCCGACCGAGGTCCAGCCCGTAGTCACCGCGGATGGTGCCGGGTGCGGACTCGGCGGGGTCCGTCTCGCCCATCATGTTCCGGACCTGTCGGGTCGCGTCCTGTCCCTCCCAGACCATCGCGAAGACCGGCCCGGAGGTGATGAAGTCCACGAGGCCGTCGAAGAACGGTTTGTCCTCGTGTTCGCCGTAGTGTTCCTCGGCGAGCTCCTGGTCGATCTGCATGAACTTGCCGGCGACCATCTTCAGGCCGCGGTCCTCGAAGCGGGAGACGATGTCCCCGATGAGGCCGCGCTGGACGCCGTCCGGCTTGACCATCACGAAGGTGCGCTCGGCGTCGGCCATCAGGCCTCGGCCTCCTCGGGCGCTTCCTCGTCGTCCTCGCTCTCGTCGTCCGCCTCGGACTCGTCAGCCTCGTCGGCGTCGGCGTCCTCGTCGCCCTCGACGTCCTCCTCCGCGTCCTCGAGGTCGGGTGCGGCGTCGGCCTCCTCGTCGGTCTGCTTCTCGCCGCTCGCGTTGTAGCCGGACTCCGTCCAGCCGAGGTTGCGAGCTTCGCGACCGAGGTCGGCGTTGTTCTCGCACTTCGAGGAGCAGAAGTGGATGGTCGTGCCGTCGTTGCGGACGAGCATCGTCCCGGTCCCGGGCTCGATGTCCGCGCCGCAGTAGTCACATTCGCGCGTCTGTGGCATCGTTACTGCCCCCCGATGGAGTCGGCTTCGCGGGCCGTCTCGCGGAGCTGGAGCACGTCGCCCTCTCGGACGGGGCCCAGGACGTTCCGCGTGATGATACGCCCCTGGTTCTCGCCCTCGCGGATGCGGCACTTGACCTGCATGGCCTCGCCGTGCATCCCCGTTTTGCCGACGATCTCGATGACCTCGGCGGGCGTGGCGCCGTTGCCTTCGGATTCCTCAGCACTCATCCGTCGTCACCTCACCGAAGCTCCTCGACCTTCGCGGCGATGTCCTCGACGTCGCCCTCGGCCTCGCCCGAATCGACGATGGCGGCGGCGGCCGAGCCGACTTCGAGGCCCGCGGCGTGGCCCAGGTCGTCCTGCTGCTCGACGAAGATGAAGGGGACGCCCTTCTCGTCGGCCAGCTCGGGGATGTGCATGACGATCTCCTCGGGCTGGACGTCCTCGGCGACGTAGACGAGCTCCGCGGAGCCGCGCTCGACGGCCTTGGTCGTCTCGTTGGTTCCCTTCTTGACGCTGCCTGTGTCTCGTGCGACTTCCAGCGCCTCGAGGGCGTCGTCCTCGAGGTCGGCCGGAACGTCGAAATCTACGTATACTGGCATTTGTATGGTCACCTCCTGCGCGCGGGCTCAGGCTCCCCCGCCGTCGCGGGCGTTCCCGCGGCGCACCGCGGCGGTGCGCGTAGTCCTAAAATGGCTGGGAGCATCATCAACCCGGCGCAGGCTGTACCCCATTCTGTGCCACCGGCCCTAAAAGCGCTTTCGAAGCCGAAACGGCGTGCGAACGCGGTGCATAGCCGCCCTCCGTCCGACCGCACGACGCCCGTCGCGAGGGGTCCCCGCGGAACCGTCACGCCCATGCCTCCGCCGGTGCCTTTCGTCAGTATGGACCTCGCACGGTCGCTCCGCGCGGAAGCCCGTCGGTCGAACGAGCGCCGACTGCTCGTGCTGGCCGGCGACCGCGAACGGACCCGCGACCGTGCCGCCGACGCCCTCGACGCCGCCGGAATCCCGCGTGCCGAGACCACGCTCCTCGGTCCCGACGCGTTCCTCGACTGCGAGCGCCACGAACAGTCACGCGCCGGCGAACTGCTCGGCCGGACCCGGACCGCCGTCGTCCTCGACGCCCACGGCGAACTCCGACCGAACGCGCTCGGCACCGCCGTCGGGGCCGTCGACGGGGGCGGCCTCCTCGTCCTCCTATCGCCGCCGCTGGACGAGTGGGCGGACCGCCGGGACGCCTTCGACGAGACGCTGGCGGTGCCGCCGTTCGACGTGGCCGACGTGACCGGCCGCTTCCGGCGGCGACTGGTCGAGACGCTCCGGGCCCACCGCGGCGTGGCTATCGTCCACGTCGAAGCGGACGGCGAGACAGTCGAAGCGGACGGGCTGACGGACCCACCGCCGCGACGCCCGGCCGACCCGCCGGCCCCGCCGGCCGAGACCGTCTTCCGCACGGAGACCTACGAGGCCTGCCTCACCGAGGACCAGGTGGACGCCGTCCACGCGTTCGAGTCACTGCGAGAGCCCGGCCACGCCGTCGTCGTTGAGGCCGACCGGGGCCGCGGGAAGTCAAGCGCCGCGGGGCTGGCCGCGGCCGACCTCGCACTCGACGGGCGGGACGTCCTCGTGACCGCGCCGCAGTACCGCAGCGCCGCCGAGGTGTTCGTCCGTGCGGCGGCGCTGTTCGAGACGCTCGGCGCTGCCGTGACGCCGGATAAATCGGAGACGCCCCACGAACTCGCCGTCGATGGCGACGACGGCGGGCGGATACGGTTCGCGAAGCCCGGCGCCGCCGTCGAACTGCCCGGGGACCCGGACGTGGTCGTCGTGGACGAGGCCGCCGCGCTCCCCGTCCGCCGCCTCGAGGCGCTCCTCGACGCGCCGGCCGTCGCGTTCACGACGACGGTCCACGGCTACGAAGGGGCCGGGCGCGGCTTCTCCGTGCGGTTCCGCGACCGACTGGCCGAGCGCGACCTCGCGGTGACGGACGTGTCGATGACGGCGCCCATCCGCTACGCCGAGGCCGACCCCGTCGAGGTGTGGGCGTTCCGGGCGCTACTGCTCGACGCCCGCCCGCCCGTCGAGCAGCTGGTCGCCGACGCCACGCCGGAGACGGTGGAGTACCGCCGCCTCTCGACGGCGGACCTGCTGGCCGACGAGCACCTGCTGCGGGAGGTGTTCGGACTGTTGGTGCTGGCCCACTACCGCACCGAACCGGCCGACCTCGCGCGCCTGCTCGACGCGCCGAACCTCTCGGTGCGGGCGCTGACCCGCGACGGTCACGTCGTCGCCGTCGCACTGCTCGCACGGGAGGGCGGCCTCCCGCCCGAGACGCGTGCGACCATGTACGAGGGCGGGCGCATCCGCGGGAACATGGTGCCCGACGTGCTGACGACGCAGCTGCGCGACGAGGACGCTGGCGTCCCGGTCGGACAGCGCGTCCTCCGCATCGCCACCCACGCCGCCGTCCGGTCGCGTGGCCTCGGGTCGCGGTTGCTCGGGGACGTGCGTGCGGAGGTCGGCGACGAGGTGGACTGGGTCGGCGTGGGCTACGGCGCGACGCCGGAGCTCGTCCGCTTCTGGCGCGAGAACGGGTACCGCACCGTCCACCTCTCCACCTCGCGGAACGACACCAGCGGGGAGTACTCGGCCGTGATGGTCGACCCCTGCTCCGAGGCCGGGGCGGAACTGTCGGCCCGGCACGCGGGCTGGTTCTGTGACCGCGCCGCCGCGGTGCTCTCGGACACGCTCGACGACTGCGACCCGGACGTGGTTCGGGCGGTGCTCCGGGCCGTCGACGCCACGCCGGACCCGGACCTCTCGGACTGGGAGTGGCGACTGGTCGCCGGCGTCCCGGGCGGGGCCGCCATCCTCGACACGAACCCGGCGCCGTTCCGCGCGCTGACGGTGCGCCACCTGGTCGCCCCGGACGACGAGGACGCTCTCGACGACCGAGCGGAGCGACTGCTCGTCCGGAAGGTGTTGCAGGCCCGACCGTGGGACGAGGTGACCGCGGTCCTCGAGTTCGTCTCTCGCCGGCAGTGCATGCGCGCCCTCGGCGATGCCGTCGAAAGATTGACACGGCTTTACGGCGAGGAGTGGGTACAGGAGGAACTGGACCGCCACACATGACGCCGGGACTGGAGCTGCTGTTGGTCGTTCTCGCCTTCGCCCTACTGGTCGGTGGCGTCGTCGGCAGTCTGGTCCCACAGGCGCCCGGTGCACCGGTGTCGCTCGCCGGCGTGTATCTGTACTGGGTCGCCACCGGCATGACCGAACCCGGGACGCTGTTGCTGGCGGCGCTGACCGTCGTGGGCGTGCTGACGTGGGTCGTCGACTTCGTCGGCGGGGCCGTCGCGGCCCGCGTGGGCGGCGCCTCGAACGCCACGGCCGTCGTCGCCGGACTGGTCGGCCTCGTCCTCTTCTTCGTGACGGGGCCACTGGGTATCATTCTGGGCGTCGCCGCGACGGTGTTCGCCGTCGAGTTCTACCGACAGGAGGACGCCCGGAAGGGGCTGAAAGCCGCACTGGTGACGACGGCCGGGATGCTCGCCTCCGGCGTCGTACAGGCACTGCTCACCGGGTCGATTCTGGTGACGATGCTGGTGGTCGCGCTCGTATGACCACCTGCGAGGAGACGGACTGCGAGAACGAGGCCGCGGTGGAGCTACACGTACCGTGGACCGAGGACATGCTCGTCTGTACCGCCCACGCCCGCGTCTGGGCACAGAAGGACGGCGTCGTCCCGGAGCCGCTCGACGGGGCGGCGGACGACTGGCGCTAGAGGGCCTTCGCCAGCATCACCTCGTCGGCGTAGTCGTCGCCGAACTTGTAGTGGTCCTCCCGGACGGCCTCGGTCTCCCAGCCGTGGTCGTGGAGGAAGTCGATGGCGTCCTCGTTCATCGAGGGGACGGAGTTGTACAGTTTCTCGTACCCGTTGTCGCTCGCCCACTCGGTGCCGCGTTCGAGGAGCTGGGCGCCGATGCCCTGCCCGCGGTACTGGACGAGGACGCCCAGCGTGAGCTCGGCCGTGTGGCTCAGCTTCGCTATCTCCGGGTGCTTGAGGTGGACCCAGCCCACGACGTCGTCGTCGACGCAGGCGACGAAGAAGATGCGCGACTCCAGTTCGTTGTGCCGGAGGAGGACCCCCTCGCTGTCGATGATGTCGGCGAGCGTCTCCGCGTCGACGTAGGCACCGCTCCCGATGGCCGCGCGGATGGCCCCCACGAGCCCTTTCAGGTCCTCCTGTCGGGCCTGGCGGATGGTGTACTCCACCTCCTCCGTCTCGAACTCCTCAGTGTCGGCGTCCTCGTAGGCGACGCGGAGCTGCCCGTCGTCCCGCTCCAGCATCCCCTGTCGCTGGAGGATGGCGACGTGGTGACCGAACGGGCGCGGCTCCATCTGCAGGGCGTTGCGCACCTTCTCAGCGTCGACGCGGCCGTGAGACTCGACGTACTCGTAGATGTCCTGCCGGTCTACGTGGTCGAACTGCAGTGGCTCTGTGAGCTCCATGAGTTCTGTTACCACACACCAGTATTTAATTGTTTGTCACGTGGTACGTGATAACTCAATTTCGGAGAAATCGTCGCCTACCGCTCGGGGACGCCGGTCAGCACCGTCGCGACGTCGCGGACGTCGTGGGTGTCCACGAGCAGTTCGGCGGCCGTGCGGACGGAGTAGGTCCCGTCGAGGTCGACCCCGTAGCAGGCCGCGTACAGCCCGAGCCACTGGTTCAGCGTCGCCTCGAGCCGGTCGAAGGTCGCCTCGTCGAAGCGGACCCACTGGCCGCCGGTCCGGGCCTCGCAGTACAGCGACACCGTCGGGCCGACGCCCTCCCTGAGGAGGGCCATCGCCCGCTCCTCGTCCGGCGGGTCCGGGTCGAGGTCGGCGGCGGCCTCGTCGGCCCGCCGTTCCAGCGCCCGAATCCGGTCGCGGTACTGGTGGCTCATCAGCCCTGTCGGAACTCGACGCCCTTCCCCCCGGCGGGGTGTTCCCAGTCGGTGTCGGCGACGACGGCGCAGGTGCCACACTCGACGCACGGTTGCGTGTCGAGGCTGACCAGGTGTTCCTCGTGGCCGTTCGTCTTGACCATCTCGTCGCGGTAGCACCCGCCGCCGAAGTCCTTCGCGCTGACCGGGCACGCGGTCACGGCGGTGCCGGACGCCTCGAAGGAGTTGTCGACGAGTTCGATGTGCGGGTCGCCCACGTCGTAGGTCAGGTCGCCGATGCGGTCGTCGAGTTCCGGCGGCTGGACGTGGTTCTCGTCGGTCACGCGCTCGCCCAGTTCCTCGCCGAGTATCGTCGGGAGCGTGACGTAGGGGAGTTTCGTGTCGGGAATCATCGAGACGAGCGTCGGCGAGTTGTAGGCCCGCTCGACCAGACCCTCCGCCGCGCGGACGCCGAAGCGGCCGACGGCCGACTCCGCGACGGCGTTCGTGATTCCGTCTATCGGCCCTATCTCCCCGAGTTTCCCGACCGTCCGGTAGCTGGTCGGCCTGAGTTTGTCCATCACGCCCTCGTCGTGGAGCTTCTTCTCGTAGAACTCGCCGGCGCGGTGCGGGTCGCCCCGGGAGCGGGCGTCGGCGAACGCCTCGGCGGCCAGCGCCCCGGCCGTGACGGCGTGGTTCATCCCCTTGATGATGGGGCCCTGAGCCTGCATCTGTCCCGCGGCGTCGCCGACGACGACGAGGCGGTCCTCGTGCGGGGCGGTCAGCGCCGCCTTCTTCGAGTCCGGCACGAGCTTCGCGCTGTACTCCAGTTCGTGGTAGTCCTCGCCCAGCCACTGGGCCATGAGCGGGTGGGTCAGCAGACTGTCGAGCAGCTCCTGCGGTTCGGCCCGTTCCTCGGCGATGGAGTCCAGGTGGAACACCGTCCCGATGGACAGCGACGCCTCGTTCGTGTAGAGGAACCCGCCGCCCCGCACGCCGTCGAACAGGTCCCCCGAGAACAGGTGGGCCTCGCCCTCGTCCTCGTCGATGTCGAACCGCTCGTCGACGACGTCGGGGTCCATCTGCGCGACGGCCTTGACCCCCTGGAACCACTCGTCGGGGTCCTCCCAGTCCATCAGGCCGGCGTCGCGGGCCAGTTCGGAGTTGACGCCGTCCGCGGCGACGACGAGGTCGGCCTCGATGGGGTCCAGTTCCTCGCAGGTGACGCCCACGATCTCCCCCTTCTCCCGGAGGAGGCCTGTGACGTGGACCTCGGTCAACAGCCCGCCGCCGGTCTCGCGGGTGCGTTCGTGGACGCGGTCGGCGAGCCACGAGTCCATCCGTCTGCGCAGGACCGAGTCGGCCCACGCCGTGTCGTGGTGGTGCAGGTCGCCGATGTCGAACGTCTTCACCCTGTCGCCGGCCACGTTGTGGATGTAGTTCTCGGTGACCGGGCGCTCGCTGGCCTCCGCGCGGAAGTCCGGGAACAGCCCGTCGATGGTGTACGGTGCCGACTCCTCGGCGTAGATGAGTCCGCCGGAGACGTTCTTCGACCCGGCGTCGACGCCGCGTTCGAGGACGAGCGTCTCGACGCCGTTACGGGCGAGGTTCGCCGCCGCCGCGGCCCCGCCCGGGCCGCACCCGACGACGACGGCCTCGTAGTGTTCGTGCTCAGTCATCGCTCGCCTCCACGGCCGCGGCCAGTTCGCCCCGCTCGACGGCCTCGGTCAGTCGCGGGAGCACCTCGAAGAGGTCGCCCTCGATGACGTAGTCCGAGAAGTCCCTGATGTCAGCGTCGGGGTCGGTGTTGACGGCGATGATGGTGTCGGACTCGTCGCAGCCGACCTTGTGCTGGATGGCCCCGGAGATGCCCGCGGCGATGTAGACGTCGGGTTCGACGACCTGTCCCGACTCGCCGATCTGTCGCTCCTCCGTGACGTACTGCTCGACGTGGCCGTCGAAGGCGTACGAGGAGGTGATGACCCCACGCGAGAGGCCGAGGTCGGCGTCCTCGAAGGCGTCCACGAGGTCGAGCGCGAGTTCGATGCCCGTCGTGGGGTCGTCGCCGATGCCCCGACCGACCGCGACCACCACGTCGTTGCCGGTCAGGTCGACGCCGCCCGAGAGGCGGTCGAACTCCGTGACGTCCACCTCGAACCACGCGTCGTCGAGGTCCATCTCGTACTCGACGACCTCGGCCTCGCGGTCGTAGTCCGGGTCCGGAATCTCGAAGCTGCCCGGAATCACGGACGCCCCCTGCGGGTGGAAGTCCCGGTTGGGCTTGTCGATACAGAGGATGGTCGAGTACTCGAACCCGGAGAAGTCCGGCCGCTTCATGTGCAGGACGCGCTCGAACTCCTTCTTGTCGCCCGCGGTACCGACCTTCGCGGGGTTCGAAATCATCGCCTCCTCGATGTACAGCCCCGAGCAGTCGGAGGCGAGCCCCGAGTCCAGCGCCCCCTGGACGAGCGCCGAGAGGTCCCGCCCGTTGTTCGTCGCCGGGAAGAGGGTGTAGCGCGGTTCGTGGTAGTCCTTCCAGTCGACGTCCTCGTGGCCCTCGCTGGCGAGGTCGCCGCCGGCCCGCGACATGTCCGTGACTATCTCGGTGTAGGGCTTGTGACGGAACCGCTCGAGGCGGTCGTCCTCGTGGTAGAGGACGAGGTCGGCGCCGTAGGCGGTGACGTCCTCGACGTGGTCGCTGGCCGCGTCGCCGAGGAGGACGGCCACGACCCGTTCGTCGGCGTCGTAGTCCTCGTTGTACTGGTCCATCAGCTCGCGGGCCTTCCCGAGCATCTCCTTCGAGACGTCGACCAGTTCGCCGGCCTGCGTCTCGCAGAACACCCACATGTCTCGGTACTCGGCGCCGACGGTCCCCTCGACCCACTGCTTGTCGTTGGTCGGGTGGTCGAGGTCGGGGTACTTCTCCTCGGGCGGGACGTACTCGACCGCCTCGTCCTCGTCGTCGCTCCCCTCGACGGACTCGATGCGGTTCTCTATCTGCGTGATGGCCGACGAGCGGTCCTTGCCCCCGCGTTCGCGTTCGAGGACGTCCCGCAACACGTCGGCGTCGTCGACGTCCCGGACCATGTTCGCGATGTCCGCGACGGTCATCTCGGTGAGGTCCACCGTCGCCGGGTCGAGTTCCCCCTCGTCCTCGGCCTCGATCTTCTCGATGCGGTCCTCGATGAGCGTCTTCACCGGGACGCGGTCCTCGCTCTCCTCCTCCAGGGCCAGCATCTCGCGCAGTTCGTCGGCGTCGTCGACGTCCTTTATCTTCGGTCCGAGGTCGGCTATCTCGTACTCCGTCGGGTCGATATCTGGCATTGTCAGTCACCTGCCGCGTACGGCGTGAGTTCGTCGAGCACCGGTTCCATCGCCGCCGTGTCGTCGCCGTCTACCACGGTCGCCTCGCGCTCGGACGGGGCCTTCGGGATGGGGTCGACGCCGGCGACGATGGTCGGCGACCCGTCGAGGCCGATGTAGTCCGGGTCCAGGTTCAGGTCCTCGTGGTCCCAGACCGTCAGGACGTCCTCGTAGTCCTCGGCCCGCGTCTGGGTCTCCTCGCGCAGCTGCTTGTGTTCGAGGCGGTGGCTGGCCTTCCGGTAGGTCGGCTCGAACTCCGGGTCGGCGACGACGAAACACGGCATCGGGGCCTCGACGGTCTCGATCTCGGTGACGTCGCCGTCGACCAGTCGCTTCGCCCGCAACACCCCTTCGTCCTCGTCGATGTCCAGCGAGACGACGTGGGTGACCATCGGCCAGTCCAGACAGTAGGCCGTCTGCGGGCCGGTGTGGCCCGTCTCCCCGTCGGCGGTCTTGAACCCCGCGAACACGAGGTCGGGCTGCGTCTCGAGGTTCTGGATGCCGGTGGCGACGGTCATCGCCGTCGCCCAGGTGTCGGCCGCGCCCATCTCCCGGTCCGAGAGGAGGTAGAGGTCGTCGGCGTACACGTCGCGCATCCCCTCCTGTAACACCTCCTGATACCCCGGCGGCCCCATGCTCATCAGCGAGACGTGGCCACCGTTTCGCACCCGGGTCTGGAACGCCGCCCTGAGCGCGTGCTTGTCGTTCGGGTTCATCACCGTCGGCGTCTTCCCCCGCTCGAGGTGGCCGTCCTCGTCGAAGGACACCTGCCCCTCGCGGAAGTCGGGGACGCCCTTTGTCAGAACTACAGTGTGCATACTTGTCACGACCCTCGTCAACGTACCTCATTCCGGGCCGAACATAAATGTATGTTCACAATAACGGTTGACAGGTGCGGCGACACGCAGAGCGACCGCTCACGTGATGCGAGCGATAGGCGGTGAGAACAGCGCCGGACGGGCGTTATATACGGCCTGCGCGGCCCGGGTCGACGTCGATGGCGTCGACCGGACAGACGTCGACACAGAGCATACAGTCGATACACTGGTCCTCGTGTGCGGGGTCGGCCTTGATCTCGCTCTCGGGGTGGTCGGGGGTGTCGACCCACTCGAACACGTCGACGGGGCAGTCCTCCAGACAGGCGCCGTCGGCGATACAGATGTCGAAGTCGACGGCGACGTGCGTGCCGTGGATGCCCAGCGTGTCGGGCTCCTCGACGGGGCCCCAGACGTTGTGGCCGTCGTGTTGTTCGACCACGTCGCGGTTGTCCTCGAACTCGGGGTCTATGGCCATTGGTATCTAACACCACTCGGCGGTGATACTTAAACTTTCGACCGAAGGCGTCAGAAACGAGGGTCGTCCGGCCCGCCGGTCGGGCCACCGCCGGGTGGTTTGCCCCCGCCCGGACCCTCGCCGAGCGGGGGGTCCCCCGGCCCGTCCGGGTCGGCGGTCGTCCCGACGTGTCGCCCGAGGAAGTCGACGGTCCGGTCGTAGACGTCGTCGTAGAAGGCGCCGTTGAACGGGAACGCGTGGCCGCCGGGGACGGGGTCGTAGGTCACCGTCGTCAGCGGGTCGAGGGTCCGGGCCAAGAGCTCCGACTGGGCCGGCGGGAGCACCTCGTCGTCCTTGCCGTGGAGCAGCAGCGTCGGGGGCATGGAGACGGTGGCCTGTGCGACCGGTGAGGCGAGTTCGTAGGCCTCGGGCACCTCCTCGGGGCCGCCGCCGAGGTACTGCCTGTCGATGTCCTCATCGCCCGCCGCCGTCTCCGCCATCGCCCGGAAGTCGTAGACGCCCGCGTAGCCGGCGACGGCCGACAGGTCGGAGGACGCGCCGGGGTAGAGGTCCGGTTCGAGGGCGGGGTCGTCGGCCGTCGCAGCGGCGAGGACCACGAGGTTCGCGCCGGCCGAGTGGCCGACGGCGACGACTCGCTGCGGGTCCGCCCCGTAGGCGTCCGCCTCCGCCCGGCACCACTCTATCGCGGCCTTCACGTCGACGAGTGCGGCCGGGAAGGTGTGTTCCGGCGCGAGGCGGTACTGCGGTTCGACGACGAGGTAGCCGTCCTCGGCGAGGTCGATGGCGTGGCGGGCGAACTCGCCCTTGTCACCGACCGTGAACCCGCCACCGCGGACGAGGACGGCGACCGGTTTCGGCCCGCTGCTGGCCGTCGACTCGTAGACGTCGAGCAGTAACGTCTCGCCGCCCGCCTCGTGGAAGGGCACGTCTCGTTCTACGGTGACCGTCGTCGGTGCGCGCTCTGTCACGTCCCGTAGTGCGGTCGGGCCGAGTAAAAACGCGTCGGGGTCGGCCCGCGACCGCGACGCTCCTGCCGTAGACGGCGGCGCCCGCTGAGACCGGCAGGCGGGCCTTCAGGATGCCGTTCCTGTAGCCCGCGGCGATGTTCCAGTCGTCGACTCGCTTCGGGAAGCGGAACCGGCGGTGTCGGCCCGTCGCCGGTTCCACCAGTCGTCATCGTGTTCCGTGGCGATGTTCACCTCGCTCCACGAGGAGAACGTTCACGGTTCGTCGGAAGTGTCGGTCTGTTTATCATGTGTCAAAGTGTCATTTTATATTTAAATTGGGCTGCCCGGAGCCCGGTCAACGGGACACGGAGAGCGGATTCTGACCGATAGAACAAAGGCGGCTGTTCTGAAATAGGTACGCCAGTATGTACGGCTTCTTCGTCGCGTCACTGTACGCCACAGCCGTCATCTCGCTCCTCTTCGCCGGGGTCGCGTGGCGCAAGCGGACCGACCCCGGTGGGACGCCGATGGTCGTCTTCCACCTCGCGCTGGCGGTGGGGTCGGCGGCGTACGCGCAGGACATCACGGCCACGACCGTCTCGGTGCAGCTGCCGTGGGCGATGCTCTCGGCGGTCGCACAGAGCGTCACCGCCATCGCGTGGTTGTACGCCGCGCTCCAGTACTCGGGGGTCGACCGGACGCCGACGCGTCGTGTCGTCGGTCTGCTGTCGGTCGAACCGGTGTTGCTCACGGTCGGGTTTCTCACGCCACAGGTGACTATCGTCGACTGGCCCGAATCAGGGCTGACCGGGTCGCTCCTGCAGGCCAGCGAGACGACCCTGACGCCGTTGTTCGTCGTCCACTCCGCGACGATACTCCTCGCCGCGCTGGTCGGGACGGTCCTGCTGATCGGGCTGTTCGTCCGCTCGCGGCACCTCTACCGGACCCAGTCCGCCGCCGTCCTCGTCGCCGCGCTGACCCCGTGGACGGTCGGACTGACGCAGAACTTCTTCATCGACTTCCCGGAGGACGCGAGCATCCTCGCGTGGGGCCTCTCCGGGATGGCCCTCACCGCCGGGCTGTACACGTTCAAGAAACTCGACCCGGTGCCGGCGGCGCAGGCGGCCATCGTCGAGAACATGGGCGACGGCGCGGTCGTTCTCGACGTGGACGGGGTCGTCGGCGACGCGAACCCCGCCGCACGGCGCCTGCTCGGGTTCGAAGGCGAGTCGCTCGTGGGCCGGCACATCAGCGACGTGGTCGACGGCTGGGACGGTCTCGACTGGGACGACTCCGACGCCGCCGACTGGCAGGAACTCTCCCTCCCGGGCGACGGCGACCCCCGTTTCGTCGAGGTCGAGGTGTCGCCGTTCACCGACCGGTTCGACGACGTCGTCGGGCGACTCGTCGTCATCAGGGACGTCACGGAGCGAAAGCGCCGCGAACAGCGCCTCGCACAGTACAAGACCATCTTCGACGCCGTCAACGAACCCGTATACGTCCTCGACGAGGACGACCACTTCGTCCGCTACAACGCGCCCTTCGCCGACCTCGTGGGGTACGACGAGTCGGCCCTCGTCGGCAGTCCGTTCGCCGCCGTCCTCGCCGGTGGTCAGACGGCCACCGACGCCGACGGGGTGACGGAGGTCAGTATCACCACGGCGTCGGGCGAAGAGGTGCCCTGCGAGGCAGACCTCGCGGCGGTGGAGCTGGCCAGCGGTGCGACCGGTCGGGTCGGCATCATCCGCGACATCTCCCAGCGGAAGGCCATGGAGTCGGAACTGGCACAGACGACCGAGCGCCTGGAGACGCTGGTCGAGGCGTCGCCGCTGGCCATCGTCGCTCACGACACCGATGGCGTCGTCGACGTCTGGAACCCCGCGGCGGAGGCGCTGTTCGGGTGGAGCGCCGAGGCAGTCCGGGGCGAACAGCTCCCGATAGTGCCCGACGACAGGCAGGAAGAGCTGCTGGAGCGCCACCGGGAGGTCCAGTCCGGCGCCCGGCTCACCGGCTACGAGACCGAACTCGAGCGCGAGGACGGGAGCCTGGTCAGTGCCGCGGTTTCGGCGGCCCCCATCACCGACATGAACGGTACCGTCGTCGGCACCGTCTCCATCATCGCGGACATCAGCGAGCGGAAGGCCCAGCAGCGGCTGCTCGAGCGTCAGAACGAGCGTCTCGACGAGTTCGCGAGCCTCGTGAGCCACGACCTCCGGAACCCGCTACAGGTCGCGACTGGCAACCTCGAACTGGCCCGCGACGACGCGACGGGGACGGTCCGCGAACGCATCGACGCCGCCGAGGACGCGCTCGAACGGATGGAGGCGCTCGTCGACAACACGCTGTCGCTCGCTCGGGAGGGCCGCGACATCGGCGCGACAGAACGCACGGCCCTCGGCCCCCTCGCAGAGCGAGCCTGGCGAGCGGTCAGGACCGACGGCCACTCGCTCTCCGTGGACACGCCCCCGACGGTCGAGTGCGACCCGGACCGGGTCGCGGAACTGTTCGAGAACCTGTTCCGGAACGCCGTCGAACACGGCCGCGAGGGGTCGGACGAACCGGTCAACGTCACCGTCGGCGGGGTGCCGGACGGGTTCTACGTCGCCGACGACGGCGTGGGCGTCCCGGCCGACGTCCGTGACCGCGTGTTCGAGTCGGGGTACACCAAGTCGGCGGACGGGACCGGGTTCGGCCTCGCCATCGTGGAGACCATCGCCGACGCCCACGGGTGGTCGGTCACCGTGACCGACGGCGAACACGGCGGTGCCCGCTTCGAGTTCTCCGACGTCGAATCGAGCTAGGGGTGTGCGAAGTACGCGACGGACTCGCCGTCGGGGTCGACCGCATCGACGCGTGCGAACCCGATACGCTCGAACTGGAGCATCTCGTCGGCCTCGTAGTCGAGCACGCCCGGTTCCGCTACACCGGTCACGTCGCCGTCCATCGTCCGCAGTCGGAGGTCGTGGCCGTCGGCCGGCGCCCAGTGGACCACGTCGACGCCCTCCTCGCGGACTGCCGAGATGTCGTCGCCGACGTACTCGAAGGCGTCGCGGGTGTGGCGAACGCACCCGTACCCCTTCAGCCAGACGCGCTCGCCGTGGCCGGGCAGGTCGTCGCCCTCGACGACGACGCCGCCCGCGACCGGAATCTCGCGGCGGCCCCGGTCCTCGTGGTCCGGGTGGTAGGGGGGTTCGCCGGTGTCCGGGCCGCCGACGACCTGACGCCCGACCAGTCCGCCGTGGTCGTCGCTGTCCCGGACGAAGAACGCCCGGTCCGTGTCGTCGTCTATCAGGTCGCGGTTGTTCGCGTACACGGACGACATCGCGAGGTCGACGTTCGACGTGGAGGTGCCGAGTTCGACCATCGCGTCCACGAGTGCCTCCCCGCGGATGCCCCGCCGCTGCAGGCTGGCGACCGTCGGCGCGCGCGGGTCGTCCCAGCCGTCGAGTTCGCCCTCGGCTATCAGCTCGGCGATGGTCGAGGTCGACATCTTGACGTCGTAGGCGTCGACCTGCACGTGGCCCCAGTGGATGACCTCCGGGTACTCCCAGTCGAAGTAGTCGTAGACGAACTGCTGGCGCTTCGCGGAGTCCTGCAGGTCGATGCCGCGGATGATGTGGGTGATGCCCAGCAGGTGGTCGTCGACGCCGCTCTGGAAGTCCAGCATGGGCCAGCAGCGGTAGTCCGCGGCCGCCTCGCGCGGGTGGGGCGTGTCTATCATCCGGAAGGCGACGAAGTCACGCAGAGCCGGGTTCTTGTGCGTGATGTCGGTCCGGACCCGGAGGACCATCTCGCCGCTGTCGTACTCGCCGTCGACCATCGCGTCGAACTCCTCGTGGACCGTCTCTACGTCCTTCTCGCGGTGGGGACAGGCCTCGCCGCTGTTCTTCATGTCGGAGAACTCGCCCTGCGGGCACGAGCAGGTGTAGGCGCCCTCGGCGTCGATGAGTTTCCGGGCGTACTCGTAGTAGGTCTCGACCCGGTCGCTCGCCTTGCACACGTCGTCCGGCTCGAAGCCCAGATAGTCGATGGCGTCCAGAATCTGGTCGTAGGCGTCGAGGTCGGGCCGCTTCGTCTCGGGGTCGGTGTCGTCGAACCGGCAGACGAACTCGCCGTCGTAGCGCTCCTTGTACGTGCCGATGACCGCGGCCATCCGCGAGTGCCCGATGTGCCAGGGGCCGTTGGGGTTCGGCGCGACGCGCATCCGGACGGTGTCGTAGTCCTCGACGTTCGGCAGGTCGGGGAGCGGGTGGTCTTCGCCCTCGTCTTCGGCCTCCAGTTCTTCGAGTTTCTCGGGCGCGAGTTCCTCGAGTCGGGCGCGGCGCTCCGCGGCGTCCATCCCGTTGACCCGGTCGACGACCGGCGCGATGACGCCCGGAATCTCGTCGCCGTGCTCGCGGAACTCCGGGTTCTCGCCCATGAGCGGCCCCATGATGGCCCCGACCTGTGCCTCGCTGTCGTGTTTGACCGCGTTGAGGAGGGCGTTCGTCTCGGCGGCCTCCTCGATACGCTGGCGCAACGCGTCGTCCATGGTCGAACCGTCCGGCGGGAGGCCCCAAAACGGCGTCGGGTTCCGTCAGGCGTCGAGACGGGCGCCGACCCGACTCAGCGCGTCCAGCCCGGTCACCTCGCCGGATTCGTCCGGGACGGTCCAGAGGTCGAGGGCCGGCAGCGACTCCCGAAGCGCGGCGAGTGACTCCTGCTGGACCGCCCGTTTCCCACGACAGCGCTCGCAGTCGCCCGCGTCCTCGATGAGTTTGTTCACCACGAGCGTCGTCACCGGCACCTCGAACTCCCGCAGCTGGTCGACCAGTCGCTCGCTCTCGCGGACCGCCATCGTCTCCGGTATCGTGACGACACGGAACTCGGTCCGCTCGGGGTCCCTGAGGACGCTTCCGACCCGTTCCATCCGGTCGCGCATCGTCGAGAACGCCTCGCGCCCGTCGTCCCGACGGCTCGCCATCGGCCCGAACAGCATCGTCCGCGTCGTGTTCACCTTGCGTCGGACCTGGTCGCGCAGGTCCAGTGCCGTCCGCATCCCCCGGTCCATGACCTTCGGGAGGTCCAGCAGTCTGAGCGTGTGGCCGGTCGGCGCGGTGTCGAACACCACGCGGTCCCACCGGTCGCTGTCGACGTAGGTCGCCAACCCCTCCAGCGCGGCCAGTTCGTCGCTCCCGGGCATCACGCCCGACGTGAAGAGGTCGGTTATCTCGTCTTCGTCGAGGCGGATACCTGCGCTCGCGAACTCCTCGGCCAGCGCCTCGAACAGCGCCCGGTAGCGGTCGACGCCCGCCTGCGGGTCGACCTCGACGCCCCAGAGGTTCTCGCGTATCTCGACCGGGGTCCCGCCCACGTTCGTCTCGACGGCGTCGCCGAGCGAGTGGGCCGGGTCCGTCGAGACGACGAACGTTCGATGACCTCGCTCGGCGAGCGAGAGCCCCGTCGCCGCCGCGATGGTCGTCTTGCCGACCCCGCCTTTGCCGCCGTAGAGGACGAACGCAGTCACGACTCCACGTAGGCGTCAGGCAGGCTTAACGCTCGGGTACCGGTGAGGAAAGCGCGGCGGGCTCAGTACTCGCGCTCGACGAGGTAGTTCGCGATGCCGTCCAGCAGGTCGCGGGCCTCGTTGTCCGGGAGGACCTCGAGGTTCTGCTTCCCGCTCGTGACGAGCTCCTGTGCTCGGTCACGGGCGTACTCGATGGAGCCCGCCTCGCGGAGCGTCGCGACCGCCTCGTCTATCTCGGCCTCGGACACCTCGTCGACGGAGTCGGTGTCGACGAGGTTCTCGACGTCGACGCCCTGCTGGCGGGCGTGCAGCGTCACGAGGGTCTGCTTGTTCTCGACGAGGTCCGAGCCGCGCTGCTTGCCCAGTTTCTCCGAGGGCGTCGTCAGGTCCAGCAGGTCGTCCTGAATCTGGAAGGCCCGGCCCACGTCCAGGCCGTGGTTGTAGAGGGCCTCGACCGTCTCCTCGTCGGCCCCCAGCAGCGTCGCCGGGATGGCTGCGGCGGCGCCGTACAGCACCGCCGTCTTCAGTTCGACCATCTCCAGATACTCGTCGGGCGTGACCGCGTCGCGCTGTTCGAACTCGATGTCGAGGGACTGCCCCTCGCAGATGCGCGTACACGTCTTCGCCAGCCGCTTGTTGGCGGCGACGCTCCGGTCGTGGGCGGCGCCGGTTTCGAGCAGGAACTCGAAGGCCTTCGAGTACAGCGTGTCGCCGGCGAGGATCGCCGTCGAGAGGTCGTACTCCTTGTGGACGGCCGGGACCCCGCGGCGGAGGTCGTCGTCGTCCATGATGTCGTCGTGGATGAGCGTGAACGTCTGGATGACCTCGATGGCCAGCGCCGCCGAGAGCACGTCGACCCGCCCGCCGTCGAGCCTCGGGAAGTCGCGGTAGTCGGCCGAGAGCGGGTCGACGTCCAGCAGGGACTCCGCGACCAGCAACAGCACGGTCGGGCGGAGTCGCTTGCCGCCGGCGTCCAGCAGGTAGCGGGTCGCCTCGTAGAGATGCTCGGGCCGCGTCACTGGAAGCTCCTCGGGGAGGGCCTCGTTGACCCGCTCCCGGCGGGCGAGGATGGCTTCTTCGACCTGCTGATAACCTTCGGACATGTGGTTATTCCGTGAGCTGGATCATGTTGCCGTTACGCGTGACGTGCAGGTCGCGGCCGACCTTGTAGCCCATGTCCTCGGCGAGGTCCACGTACGGCGCGAACCCTTCGAGGCTCTGGTGGGCCGGGATGACGTGCTGGGGTTGGAGGGCGTCGAGCATCTCGTAGTGGCCCTCCTGACGCAGGTGGCCGGAGACGTGGATATCGTCGTAGATGCGGGCGCCCTGCATGCCCAGCAGCTTCTCGGACTGGTAGCGCTGGCCCTCGTTGGTCGGCTCCGGGATGACCCGGGCCGAGAAGATGACCTTGTCGCCGTTGTCCAGCTCGTAGGGCGTCTCGCCGCGGCCCATACGGGTGAGCATCGCGCGCGGTTCGCCCTGGTGGCCGGTGACGATGGGCAGGAAGTTCTCCTTGCCCTCGTTCATGATGCGCTTGAACGTGCGGTCGACGGACTTGCGGTGGCCGTACATCCCGAGGTCCTCCGGGAAGTCCACGAAGTCCAGCCGTTCCGCGGTGCCCGAGTACTTCTCCATCGAGCGGCCCAGCAGGACCGGCTGGCGACCGATGTCGTCGGCGAACTCCACCAGCGACTTCACGCGGGCGATGTGCGAGGAGAAGGTGGTGGCGACGATGCCGCCGTCGTAGTCCTCGACGCTGTACATGACGTCCTTGAGGTGGCGGCGGGCGACGGACTCGGAGGGCGTGCGGCCCTTCCGGCCGGCGTTCGTACAGTCCTCGATGTAACAGAGGACGCCGTTACCCTCGCGGCCGATCTCGCGGAACCGCTCCATGTCGATGGGGTCGCCGATGACCGGCGTGTGGTCCATCCGCTTGTCGAGGCCGTAGACGACCGACCCCTCCGGCGTGTGGAGGACCGGGTTGATGGCGTCGATGATGGAGTGGGTGACGTTGACGAACTCAAGCTCGTTGCGCTCGCCGATGTCCATCGTCTCGCCGGCCTCCATCTTGACGAGGTCGTTCTGGACCCCGAACTTCTCCTCGCCCTTTATTTGCTGTTTGACGAGTTCGATGGTGAACGGCGTCGCGACGATGGGGGCGTCGTAGCGGTGGGCGAGCTTCGAGATGGCGCCGATGTGGTCGAGGTGGCCGTGGGTCGGCACGATGGCCTTCACGTCACCTTCGAGGTCGGACATGACCCGGTCGTCCGGGATGGCGCCCATGTCGATGAGGTCGAGCGAGTGCATGCGCTCGGTCTCGACGTTGTCGTGAATCAGTACCTTCGAGAGGTTCAGGCCCATGTCGAAGATGACGACGTCGTCACCTGCACGGACGGCCGTCATCTGTCGGCCAACTGCCTCGTATCCGCCGATTGTTGCGATTTCGACTTCCATGGTTGTAGGTCCGAGTGAAAGCCGTCCGCTGGCCCGCGGTCGGTGCTGGCGACGACGGTAACTGCCGAAGCAGCGTCTCGATTCCCGTGGGCGGCGAGGCCGGCCGGGTGACCCGTAGCCTCGCTGCCCGAAGTGGAAGGGACTCGCGTCCCGACGACTCTGGCCGTCGTCTGCCGGCCGCCGAACCGCGGTCCGCGGGCGGCCGTGCGCTCGGTTACGCTGAGTTACAACCCCGCTTCTTAAAACGATGTGGGTTCCGTGGCGCTCACTCGTCGTCGAGCGCGTCCGAGAGGGGGTCGCTGTCCGAATCGACGTCGAACCCGGTGACGCCCTCGTCGGCCAGCGTCGCGTCGTCCTCGTCCTGTAGCTCGTCGGTGCCGGACGCCGCCGTCTCGTCGGCGTCCTCGTCGACGACACGCGTCTCCCGGGACTCGATGCTCCCGAACAGGTCCTCGTCGCTCTGCTCGTCACCCGCGTCGCCGAAGAGGTCGTCGGCGGTCCGCGGTCCGGGGGCGTCGTCCCGGTCGTCGCCGCCGCCCGACCCCTCGGACGCCGCGTCCCAGTCGGTCCGCGGCTCGGTCGTGGACTGCTCGTCGGCCGTCGTCGACTCGTCCGCCTCCGACCGGTCGTCCTCCGACGAGGCGGGCTCCGGGCCCTGGAACTCAGACGGGTCCGGGGGCGACCACTCCTGCGGTTCGGTCGCCGGTGTCTCGTCGTCGCTCTGTCGGTCCGACGCCGCCGAGGCCCCGGGCCCGGCGTCGTCGGGCTGGTCGTCGGCCGGACCGCCGAAGATGTCCGCCCCGTCCGGCGACGTGTCCTCCGTCGGTGGACTGTGCTCCGTCGACTCGGGTTCGGTCACCGCCTCCGTCGAGTCCGCCGCGGCCTCCGACGGTGGCTGGGCCGCTGCCTCGTCCGCCGGCCCACCGAATATCTCGTCCGGAGACGACTCCGCGTCCGATGCGGACCCCTGCTCGTCGGCCGTCTGTCGGGAATCACCGGCCTCGGCGGCCCCAGGCTGGTCCGCTGGGCCCTCTGCCGGGCCCCCGAAGACGTCCCCGTCGGGCTCCGAACTGGAAGCTGGGTCCGGGGCCGGTTCGGGTCCGGACTCGCCTTCGCTCGCTGCGTCCTCGTCCGCCGACGGGTCGTCGGTCGTGATCAGGTCGCCGTCGTCTGGGGCCGTCTCGTCTCCGGCCGCCGCCGCTGGCTGGTCCGCCGTCGGGTCTGGCTCCGAGGCGTCGTCGGCGGACGTCGCCGTCTCCGCCACGTCCCCGGAGGGCGACGCCTCGGCGACCGCGTCGGCCTCGACCCCAGCACCGCCTTGGTCGCGGTCCGTCGTCTCGGGCTGGGTCGCCGTCTCTGCCGTCGGTTCCGGCGGTTCTTCCTCGGTAGACGCCGGTTCGAGCGGGTCGTCGTCCGTCGTCTCGTCGGCCTCGCCGTCGGTCACCTCCTCCGGGTCGTCCTCACGCGAGTCCGCCGCCGAACCCGCTGTCGCACCGGCGGCCGCTGCGCCTGCGGCCGTCGATGCCTCGCCCGCTCCGCGGGACTCGCTGTCGGACGTCTCGGGGCCGGCCGGCGCCGTCTCCCCGTCCGTCTTCGCGACGGCAGCGGCCGTCCCGACCATCGTCGCGTCGGCGACGAGCTTGTGCAGAAGCCCGAACACGCCCGAGAGCGTGAGCAGGACCCCGATGGCGGCGACGGCGACGCCGAGCAGGGCCCGGTTCGTCGTGACGGAGGGCGACGTGCTGGGCGAGGCTCCGAGGACGACGCCGACACCGACGAACAACCCACCGACGATAGCGACGACGAGGACGTACCCCACGTACCGAGCGCCGTAGCGGTAGACGTCTGGCAAGCTAACAGCAGACATGAATTTACAATCAGCAACGGCGGTGAAATAGGTTACGACGGGGGTACACTCACTGTTCGGGCCCGATAGTCGTCCCCGGCGCCTCGCCGTCGAGGAACGCAGACAGGGCGTCGGGCCCGAACACCGAGGCGGGGCTGTCGAGCTCGAGGAGAGCGCGCACCTTCGCGGCCATCCCGCCCGAGACGTCCGTGGCGTCGCTCCCGCCCAGCGCCGCCGCGACGTCCCCGAAGGCCTCGATGCGGTCGATCACCGCGCCGTCCTCGTCGAGCACGCCGGGGACCGTCGAGCAGACGCCGACCCGGTGGGCGTCGACGGCCGGCGCCAGTTCGACCACCAGCTCGTCGCCGCTGAGGACCGTCGCTCCTTCGCCCGCGTGGGCGACGAGGTCACCGTGCAACACCGGCACGAACCCCTCTGCAAGGAGCGTCCGGACCTGGCCGGTCGGGAGCGTGAGCGCACCGTCGCCGTCGCGGTGTGCCGCCGAGAAGGGGTGGACCGGGACCGCGGGGACGCCGCGCTCGGTCAGCGCCGCGACGACGGCGTCGTTCAGTCGCGTCATCGCACCGTGGATGGCCTGTACGCCGGCCACGTCGTGGGTGCCCGCGGTCGTACTGACCCCGTACTCGGCGGCGTGGTGGTGGCCGAAGCTCCCGCCGCCGTGGACCACGACGAGGTCGTCGTCCCCGGCCGCGACGGCCTCGGCCGCGGCGGCGAGCGCGTCCTCGTCGACCGTCTCGGGCGTGTCCTTCTCGGTGACGACGCTCCCCCCGAGTTTGAGGACGACGGTCATTCCTGCCGGACCCCGTCGGTGTCCAGTTCGGCACGGAAGACCGACTCACAGCCCGGCGTGTACTTCAGCGCGGTGAGCGCGTCCTCGGTGTCGTCCAGCGCGACGATACAGCCCCCGCCGCCGGCCCCGGTGAGCTTCGCGCCCATCGCCCCGGCGTCGCGGGCGGCCCAGACCATCGAGTCGAGCGACCGGGAGGAGACGCCCAGCGCCGACAGCAGGCCGTGGTTGAAGTCCATCAGGTCGCCGAGCGTCTCGTAGTCGTCGGTCCCGAGGACCGACTCGCCCTCGCGGACGACGTCGCCGATGGCTCGGACCGTGTCGGCGGCGAAGTCGTACTCCTCTCGAAGACTCCTGACCCCCGCGACCAGCGCCCCTGTGTCGCCGGCTCCCCCGTCGTAACCGATGACGAACGGGAGGTTCCCGACCCCGTCGACGGTGCGGCAGTCGTCCCCCTCGACGCGGACGGCCCCGCCGACTGCCGAACAGAACGTGTCGGCGCGGGATGCCTCGCCGTCCTGTACGGCCGCCTCCACCTGGTAGGCCCGCTCGGCGATGGCCTCCGGGGAGAGCTCGACGCCCAGTTCCCTCGTGGCGGCGTCGATGGCGGCGACGACGACGGCCGCCGACGACCCCAGCCCCGCGCCCAGCGGGATGTCGCTCTCGATGCGGATCTCGAACCCCGCCTCGGGCGCGTCGGCCGCGTCCCGGACCTGTGCCACCGCCTCGTTGACGTACCCCATCGCCGCCTCGAGGAGCGGCTCCGACGCGTCGACGTCGGGCCGGCCCGCCCCGTCCCCGTCGTACTCGACCGTGAAGCCGTCGAGCTGGAGGTCCTCGGAGTGGATGCGGAGCCCCTCGTCTATCTCCGTGGCCGTCACGCGGGCCCGGCGCTCGATGGCACACGGGACCGCCGGTTCACCGTAGACGACTGCGTGCTCCCCGAACAGGTACACCTTGCCGGGAGCGCTCGACGTGACCATACCCGCCCGTGTGGCGCGAGGGGGTTAGGCGTTTTCGGAGCCGGGCGCCCGGGTCGACGACGCGAATGCCCCGGTGTCACACGCCGCACGAACGGTACAAGCGGGTTTTGAGCCACCTGAAAGCACTTTCCGAGGCACGGGGAAGAGAGCGTATGAACCGCCGACGTGTCCTCGCCGCCGTCGGGACCGGCCTCGCCGGTCTCGCGGGGTGCCTCTCCGAATCGCCGTCGACGCCGGACAACCCGGGCGGAACGGTCACCGACGACCAGCAGACCGACCCGCGGACGTCGTCTCGGACGGACCTGTCCGCCACCGTCGAAAACGTCGTCGTCGGGAAGGCCATCACCTACGAGTCGTCGATGGGGTCCGGCGGCGTCCTGACCGGCGACGACAGACAGTACGTGGTGGGCGCGGTTCGAGGGCCGGACGACGCCAGTGACGCGACGTTCACCTTCGAGACGGACGACGGCTCGTGGGCGCAGGGGCTCCCCGAGACGGTGGGCGCGCGGAACCACACCGTCGCCGGACGCGGGCGACCGTACGTCGCCTTCGCGGTGCCAAGCCCGTTGTCGGCGTCGAACCCCCGGATTCGCCGTGCGGAGGACGGGAAATCGTGGCTGCTGTCCGAGAGCGCACGCGAGACGCTCGCTGCGCCGGCACCGCGGTTCGAACTCGACGAGCTGACCGTCCCGGACGGCGTCTCGCAGGGCGAGCAGCTGTCCGTCTCGCTGACGGCGACGAACGTCTCGGAGACGGACGGCCGCTTCCTCGTGGCTCTCTACTGGCCGACCGAGGGCATCGCCGACGACGACGAGTCCCACGTCGTCGACCGGTCGGTCGGCGCCGGCGAGCAGGTGTCGGCGTCGCTCGACATCGACACGGTGCACACGGTCATGGAGGACGGCCCTGTCACGCTGACCGTCGAGGGCCACGTCACCGCCGAGCGCGTGGTGCAGGTCCGGGACGCCTCGACGTCGGCCTAACTCCGCTCGCGGACCCGCATCGACATCTCCTGTCGCGGGTGCGCGGTGAGCGAGGGCATGAGTTCGAGCGGCGTCTCGCCGAGGAACTCCAGTCGGTAGCGCTGGGCCGTCGTCGCGAGGATGAGTTGGGCCTCGAGCATCGCGAGGTGCTTGCCGATGCAGTGGCGCGGGCCGCCGCCGAACGGGAAGTACGCGAACCGCGGCCGTTCGGTCGCGCGCTCGGGTCGCCAGCGCTCGGGGTCGAACGTCTCCGGGTCGTCGTAGAACCGCTCGGAGCGGTGGACTCCCCACTGTGGCAGCATCAGCGTCGTCCCGGCCTCGACGGGGTACGCCGACAGTTCCACGTCCTCGGTCGGCTCCCGGAATATCGTGTACACCGGTGGGTACAGCCGCATCGCCTCCTGGATGACCCACTCGAGGTAGTCGAGTTCGCGGACGTGGTCCATCCCCGGTCGGTCGTCGCCGACCACCGCCTCGAGCTCCTCGTGGACCTTGCGCTCGGCCTCCGGGTGCTCCGAGAGGAGGAACCACGTGTAGGTGAGCGTCAGCGCCGTCGTGTCGTGGCCCGCCAGCAGCATCGTCATCATCTCGTCGCGCAGCTGCTCGGGCGACTGCTCGCCGTCGTCGCGGGCCCGGAGGAGGACCGACAGGAAGTCCATCGGCCCGTCCTCGTCCGTCCCCACCGTCTCTTCGCGGACCTCGATGATGTCGTCCAACACCTCGTCGAGCGTCGCGACGGCGCTGTCGAACGCCGCGTCGTCGGGCATCGGCATCCACTCCGGCGCGGCGAACCGCAGCGGGTCGGGTTCGAAGCGCTGGCCCAGCGGCACCAGTTGCTCCTCGATGGTCTGTACGCGCTGTTCCGACAGTTCGACCCCCATCATCAGGTCGAGGATGACGTCCAGCGTCGTCCGCGTCATCGCCTGCTCGATGTCGACGACGTCGCCCCCCGTCCAGTCTGCGATTCGGTCCTCGGCGTGGCCGGTGATGCGGTCGGCCATCCCCGAGAGCCGCGCCATCGAGAACGCGGGGTTGGCCAGCCGTCGCTGTCGCTCCCACGTCTCGCCCTCGCTCAGCAGGAGCCCGTCACCCAGCAGGTCCCCGAGCGCGTCTCCCTGGAAGTCCGGCTTGCGGAACCGGTCGCTCTCCGAGACCAGCACGCGCTCGATGGCCGTCGGGTCGCACAGCATGACGGTGTCCATCGGTCCCATGTCGAAGCGGGCGACGTCGCCGTAGGCGCTCTCCAGCGTCGAGATGAACCGGAACGGGTCGTCCGCGTACGTCCTGCTACTGCCGAACAGCGGTTCGCCTTTCGGTCCGGGCGGCGTCTCTGCCATCGTTCCTCGTTGGGGCCGGACACGTTTGAATCGCATGCCAAACCGGCCGGTAGCGGCGTCAGAGCCACCGGCTTGGGTCGAGGTCCCACGCCGTGTGCCGGGCCGCCCACGTCCCGCCGAGACCGCCCACGGCGCTCAATCCGACGGTGTACGCGAGGAAGAACGCGAACACGAGCCCGAGGAAGAACCCGTAAGCCGGCGAGGCCGGCCCGATTCCGAAGCCGAGGGTCCCGGCGAGGTACAGCGCCGGGAGGAACAGCGCCAACAGCGGCACCGCCGCGCCGACGCCGGCCAACAGCCCGAGCCACAGGCCGCTGGCGTACCCGCCCCCGTGTCGGTGGGCGGCGACGGCTCCGCCGGCCAGCGACGAGAAGGGGACGAACGAGAGGGCCACGGTGACAAGCGCCCCCCACCCGGCGTCCCGCAGTGTCTCGCGCATCTCGTCTGCTGCTGTCGGCAGCCGGCGATATATAGGTGGGTGCGTCGTCGTCGGTCAGTTCCCCAGGTCGGTGTCGTACTTCACGTAGTTGCCCAGCCAGCCGCCGAGCGCGCTCAGGCCGACGACGTAGACGGCGGCGAACACCGCCGCCAGGACGAAGAAGACGACGCCGAACGCGCCCATCCGCATCGGCATCCCCCCGAGCAGGAAGCCGAGGAACACCATGCCCACGAGGGCGAACACCAGCAGCGTGAACACGAGCCCGATGACGCCGGATATGGCGCCCACACGGAGGCCATTGTCTCTGTCACCGCCTTCGAGATAACCGGCGAGCGCGCCGCCGAACACCGGTGCGAAGGGGACGAAACCACTCAGGACGGCCGTCGCGACGGCCCCGATGACCGCGTTGAGGAGGGTGTCTCGTTCTGCCATCGGCAACCGGTACACCGGGGGCTACCCTATGTCTTGTGCCCTCGGCCGAGGGCAGCGTCGCCACTGGCGAGCGGGCCGGCGGGAAAGTGAGAATCGAACGCCCGCGTCAGAGTTCGGACTCGAAGTCCTCGAGCCCGTAGGACGGTTCGGCGCCGCGGCGGTCGAGCGTCTCGTTGGCCAGCAGCCAGTAGACGACCGACAGGGCCTTGCGACCCTTGTTGTTCGTGGGCACCACGAGGTCGACGTTCGACGTGGTGTTGTTGGAGTCACACATCGCGATGACCGGGATGCCGACGGTGATGGCCTCCTTGACGGCCTGGGAGTCACCGATGGGGTCGGTGACGACCACGACGTCCGGTTCGATGTAGCCGTCGTAGTCCGGGTTCGTCAGCGTGCCGGGGATGAACCGGCCCGTGCGGGCACGGGCGCCGACGGCGTCGGCGAACTTCTCGGCCGGGAACCGGCCGTACTGGCGCGACGACGCCACGAGGATCTGCTCGGGGTCGTAGTTGGCCAGGAAGTCCGCGGCGGTGCGGATGCGGGAGTCCGTCATCGAGACGTCCAGCACGTAGAGCCCGTCGTCGCGGACGCGGTGGATGAACCGCTCCATGTCCTGGGTCTTCTGCTGGGTCCCGATGTGGACACCGGCGCCGAGGTAGTCCTCGACTGGGATGAGGAGGTCGGCCTCGGACTGCTCGTCGGGCATGACGTCCTCGTCGAGCTGGGGCCCGGCGTCCTCGTCCTCGGTTGTCTCTGCCTCGGCCTCCGCGGCGTCGGCGGGCTGTTCTGCTGCCGTCTCGGCCTCTGCGTCGGCCGCTTCGTCGTCCTCCTCGGACGGGTCGAAGTCGGACTCGGACGCGTCGAGACCCTCTTTTTCGTTGCCGCTCATACTGCGTTGTCCTCGATACGGATGAGTTCGTTCAGCTTGGCTGTGCGCTCGCCGCCGACCGCGCCCGTCTTGATGAACGGCGCGTCGGTCGCCACGGCGAGGTGTGCGATAGTGGTGTCCTCGGTCTCGCCGCTCCGGTGAGAGACCACGGATTCGTAGCCGTTCCGGGTCGCCAGTTCGATGGCGTCCACCGCGTCGGTGAGCGTCCCGATCTGGTTGGGCTTGATGAGGATGGAGTTGCCGGCGCCGGCGCTGATGCCGGCCTCCAGCCGCTCGACGTTCGTGACGAACAGGTCGTCGCCGCAGACGAGCGTCTGGTCGCCGACGCGGTCGGTGAGGTCGGCGAAGGCCTCGTAGTCGTTCTCGTCGAGGGGGTCCTCGACGTAGACGAGGTCGTACTCCTCGACCTTCTCGGCGATGTACTCGATCTGCTCCTCGGTGGACTTCACGCCGTCGTCGTAGACGTAGCCGTCCTCGTCCTCGTCGTACAGCTCGGCGCCGGCGACGTCGAGGCCGAAGGCGATGGCGAAGCCGAAGTCGTCGGCGACCGTCTCGACGGCCTCGTCCATGATGTCGAAGGCCTCGTCGTCCGAGACCGACGGCGCCCACGCGCCCTCGTCGCCCTTGCCCGCGGGCAGGTCGCGGTCGGCCAGGATGTCGTGGACCTCCTGGTGGACCGCGGCGTTGGCGAAGACGGCCTCCTCGACGCTCGGTGCGCCGACCGGCGCCGCGAGGAACTCCTGGATGTTGGTGGCGTCCGCGGCGTGTTCGCCGCCGCCGATGATGTTACCCAGCGGCGTCGGGTACTCGTTGCCCCGGAAGGTGCCACCGAGGTGCTGGAAGAGTGGCGCGCCCAGCACGTCGGCACCGGCCTTCGCGGCCGCCATCGAGATGGCGACGGCGCTGTTGGCCCCGATGCCCGAGAAGTCGTCCGTGCCGTCGGCGGCGTGGAGCGCCGCGTCGACGTCACGCTGGTTCCCGGCGTGGACCTCACCGACGAGGCGCGGGATGGCGTCGTCGCGAGCGTTCGCGATGGCCTCCTGAGCCGGCAGTTCGATAGCCTCGTACTCGCCGGTGCTTGCGCCGCTCGGTGCCTTGCCACGACCGAAGCCCCCACTCTCCGTGAGGACGTCGGCTTCCACGGTCGCGTTCCCACGCGAGTCGAGGACGCGGCGGAGTCGTACGTCGGTGATTAGCGTCATTTGTGGTCACCTCGCTTGACGGTGAACGGAAGCACGCCAGCGTCGTACTCCTCGGCCGCGATGAGGATGGGCTGGGTGTGCTCCGTCTCGATGAGCACGGGTGCGCCGTGGGCTAACTGCAGCGCTCGCGCGCCGAGTTTGCGGGCCTTCTCGTATCGGCTTTCCTGTGCGTTCATTGGTAGGGAGCGACGATGTCGACGAGGTCCTTGTGCGAGACGAGCATCCGGCGACAGCAGTGCCGCTCGACGCCGAGTTCGTCGAGGACCTTCTCCGGGTCCTCGGGCTCCTCGGCCTCGCGGGTGCGGGCCTTGAACTCCTCCCAGTGCTCGCCGACGACGTTACCACAGGTGAAACACCGGACCGGTACCATCATACGTGAATCACCTCAACGGTAGGACTTCTGGTAGCGGGCCCGAGCGCCGGGGCCGCCCCACTTCTTGGGTTCGGACTGGCGGACGTCGTTGACCAGCAGCGAGCGGTCGAACTCCATGAACGCGTCGCGGAGCTCCGCGTCGTTCGTGAAGTCGACGAGGCCGCGAGCGATGGCGGTTCGGGCGGCGTCGGCCTGCCCCATGACACCGCCACCCTCGACGGACACCTCGACGTCGACGTCGTCACGGAGGTCGTCCTCCGCGATGCGGAACGGCTCCAGCATCTTCAGCTGGGCCAGCTCCGGGTCGACGAGTTCGACCGGCTGGGAGTCGATACGCACGCGGCCCTCGCCCTCGCGGATGGTCGCGCGGGCGACGGCAGTCTTCTTCTTGCCAGACGTGTTCGTTACCATGTCTTGTTCGCTCCGAGTGCCTCGCTCACGTCGCCGAGCGAGACGAACTTGATGTTCGACAGTCGGTCCAGCGAGGTCCCCTCGAGGACGTCGCCGTCCTCGTCGTGTGGGTTCCCGACGTACACGCGGACGTTCTCGAACGCCTCGCGGCCGCGCTGCTTCTTGTGGGGCAGCATGCCACGGATGGCGCGCTTGAAGATACCGTCCGGGCGCTTCGGGTAGAAGTACGAGTTGTCGGCGCCGATGTCGACGCGCTTCTTGTACTTCTCGGTGATCTGCTCTTCGCGGCCGGTGATGACCGCGCGTTCGGCGTTGACGACGGCGACGGACTGCCCGTCGAGCGCCTTCTCGGCCACCTCGGATGCCACGCGGCCCATGATACAGTCACGGGCGTCGACGACGACGTCGGCGTCGAACTCTGCGAGGCTCATCGGATCACCCGCACGTGGGAGCCTTCCGGATTGTTTTCGATTGCCTGTTCGAGTGATACAGCCTCTCCGACCTGGTCGATCTTCTTCTCGGCGGTTCCGGAGAAGTCGACTGCGGCGACGGTGATGTCCTTCTGCAGGACACCGGAGCCGAGCACCTTGCCCGGCACGACGACGGTCTCGTCTTCCTGTGCGTACCGTTCGATACGCCCGAGGTTGACTTCCGCGTGTGTGCGCCGTGGCTTCTCCAGGCGCTCGGCGACGTCGCCCCAGACGTTGCCGCCCGCGTTGCGGGCGGCCGACTTCAGGTCGGCGATGAGACTACTGAGTCTCGGGTTCGTCTTGCTCATAGAGTTCCTCCTTTGTAGGAAAAGTGCAGGGAGCAGGATTTGAACCTGCGGACCCCTACGGGACAGCGCCCTGAACGCTGCGCCGTTGGCCAGACTTGGCTATCCCTGCTCGCATTGTTGCGTTTCGCGTGCCCCGTAAAAACCCCTTCGGTCCTCGCGCTCGGGGGGCGGGCGGTCATCGGCGTCGAAGGGGTGTCTCGGAGCATGTGGCGTTACAGTTGGACTGCGTCTTTCAGTTCGGTCGCGCGGTCACGCAGCGTCTCGACCGCGCGCAGGACCAGTTCGTCGGTGGTGAACGAGCCGTCGGTCTCGACGTGGAACACGAAGGCGTTCTCGACGTCGGTGACCTCGACCTCCTTGCCCGGGTAGCGCTGGGAGAGGTCGTTGCCGAAGTCGTCGGTCGGCACGAGGTCGCCGTCCGTCGCGTCGACGGCGGCGTGTTCGGCCGCACCCTCCTCGATGACGCCGCGGAGGATGTTCGGCTCCTCGTCCTCGAACTCGCCCTTCTCGCCGACGACCTCCGTGCGCTGGAGGTGTCGGTAGCCGACGGCCACGCCGCCCTGGTGTTTGGCGTGTTCCTTCCCCGTATCGAGGACGGCGTCGGCCTCGACTTCGAGGCGCTGGCCCTCCTTCAGGTCGATGATGGGGACGTTGTCGTCGGCCGGTTCGACGAGGCCGTCACTGGAGACGAGGTCGCTGGAGTAGGCCGTCGCCGGCCCGTCCACCGAGAGCGACAGCGTGACCTCGTCGCCGACCTCGAAGTCGTCGAGGTCGGTCGTGAGCGGGACCAGCCCCAGTCGGAGGCCGATCTGCTCGTTGAACATCACGCTGGTGTTCTCGATGACGCGGACCGTGTCGATGCTGAACGTGGGCACGTCGGCGATCATCGCCCGGCGGATGCCGTTGGCGAACGCCGGCGTGATGCCCCGAATCAGCACGAGCGACTCCCGCTCGCCGCGTTCGACGAACTCCACCTCGTAGTCCTGTGTCATTGGTTAGAATCCGGAGTTTTTCGGTGCGCGAGTGCCGTCGTGCGGCGTCGGCGTGACGTCCTCGATGCGACCGATCTCGAGGCCGGCACGGGCCAGCGCTCGGATGGTCGCCTGCGCGCCGGGTCCGGGGGAGGTCTGCTGGTTCCCGCCGGGGCCGCGGACGCGGACGTCGACGCCTTCGACGCCGCGGTCGAGGGCCTTCTCGGCGACGACCTCGGCCATCTGCATGGCGGCGTACGGCGACGCCTCGTCGCGGTTCTGCTTGACGACCGTCCCGCCGGAGCTCTTCGCGAGCGTCTCCGCGCCGGTCTGGTCGGTGATGGTGATGATGGTGTTGTTGAACGATGCGTGGACGTGTGCGACGCCCCAGATGCCGTCGTTGTCTGCTTCGCTCATTCTTGGGCCTCCGCGCGCTCAGGGTGCAGTTCGTCGGCAAGCGAGCTGTTCTCGTCGAAGCCGACCGTGTCCTCGACGGCGACCTCCACCTTCATCGACGGGCGCGTGACGCGCTGGCCGCCCAGCACGATGTGGCCGTGGACGATGAACTGACGGGCCTGTTCGGGCGTGTTCGCGTAGCCCTTGCGGTAGACGACCGTCTGGAGCCGGCGTTCGAGGACGTCGGTGACGTCGAGCGACAGGACGTCGTCCAGCGTGTCCTGTTCGCTGAGGATGCCGTAGCGCTTCAGGCGGGCGAGGAACTCGTCGGCCTCGTCCGTCTCGACCGTCTGGCCGAGTAGCTTCCGGGCCTCGCGGCGGTAGCCACGGAGCTCGGACTGTGCGCGCCAGAGCTCCTCCTTGTTCTTCAGGCCGTAGCGGCCCAGGAGGTTGCTCTCGTCGGCGATGCGCTCGCCCTGGAACGGGTGGTTCGGCGTCTCGTAGAACTTCGTGTTGGAGCCGAGCGCCATTATTCGTCACCCTCCTCGCCGCCTTCGGCCTGCTCCTCTTTGATGGCCTCGACGTTGACGCCGATGGTCCCCTCGGTACGACCGGTGGACTTCGTGCGCTGGCCGCGGACCTTCTGGCCGCGCTTGTGACGGACACCGCGGTAGGAGTCGATCATCTTCATGCGGTTGATGTCCTGCCGGCGGGTGAGCTGGAGGTCGTTCCCGGTCTCGTGGGTGGTCTCACCGGAGAAGTAGTCCTTCTGGTGGTTGGTCATCCACTCGGGGACCTCGTCGGCGTAGTTCTCGACGGCGTCGACGACGGAGTCGATGACGTCGTCGTCGAGCTTCCCGAACACCGCGCGGCGGTCCACACCAGCCTGCTGGGCGATGATGCGGGCGGCGCGGTGGCCGATGCCGTTCAGTTCTGTCAGTGCTCGCTCGACGGACTTGGTACCGTCGAGGTCGGTCTGTCCGATACGGACGAAGTAGCGGATGTCCTCCTCTTCTTCGGCATCCGCGTCGTCGCCCGCGTTGGGGTCTTCTGCACTCATATATGGGTAATCGGTTGGGTGAGCGTCGTGGCTGGGATTCGAACCCAGGAGGCTGTACGCCACAGAGTTAGCAACCCTGCGCCTTGGGCCAGGCTTGGCTACCACGACACGTGCTTGCTGATACTCGCGCCCGCGGCATCGCGGACTCGGGGGCCGGTCCCCCTACACGAGTCTGTCCGTGACTATTCCGGGGTTGTATTTAAACGCAACGGAAGGCTCTGGCCCCGTGACGGCGCCGCACACGTGATTCGCCCGCACGGAACGGTGGCGTAACGGCTTCCCAACTGGCGTGCGTACGAGGCCACATGGACACCACGCGCGCGGACGGCGGGACCACTGTCGACCCGACCGACCGCGAGGCCCTCCGGCGTCACCTCGAGCGGTTCGCCGGCCCGGAGAACGTCGCCGAGCGCGACGACGGGCGCCTGACTGCCGAGTTCAGCCGGTCGACGTACGTCTCGGTCGGGACGGACGGCCACGTCGCCACCGGGATGCCCCTGCACGCCTTCGACGCACCGGCCGACCGCCTCGTCTTCGACCACGACGCCGGCGAACTGCACGTCGAGCGGGGTGACGGCGAGGCCGCCGTGGCGTACACGTTCCGCCGACCCTGACCGTCGTCGAGCGGCGAGTCTGTCACAATCCTTATCGCACCTCGGGGGCCTACCCGGAGGCATGAACGAAGACGACGTCCGTGAGCGGCTCCGGACTGTCCAGGACCCGGACCTCGGCGACGACATCGTGTCGCTGGGTCTCATCAACAGCATCGCGGTCACAGACGACGAGGTTCGCATCGACCTCGCGCTCGGGGCGCCGTACTCCCCGACGGAGACGAGCATCGCCAACGAGGTCCGGGAGGCGCTCTCGGACGTCGACCGCGAGGTGGCGCTCTCGGCCAGCGTCGACCGGGGCGTGCCCGAGGCCGAGGACCCGCTCCCCGAGGTCAAGAACGTCATCGCCGTCGCCTCGGGGAAGGGCGGGGTCGGGAAGTCGACCGTCGCCGTCAACCTCGCGGCGGGCCTCTCCCGGCTCGGTGCGCAGGTGGGCCTGTTCGACGCCGACATCTACGGGCCGAACGTCCCGCGGATGCTGAACGCCGACGAGTCGCCCCGTGCCACCGAGGACGAGGAGATAATCCCCGTCGAGAAGCACGGCCTGAAGCTGATGAGCATGGACTTCCTCGTCGGGAAGGACGACCCGGTCATCTTCCGCGGACCGATGGTCGACAACGTGCTCACCCAGCTGTGGGACGACGTCCTGTGGGGCTCGCTCGACTACATGGTCGTGGACCTGCCGCCGGGGACCGGCGACACGCAGCTGACGATGCTCCAGCGGGTCCCCGTCTCCGGGGCCGTCATCGTCACCACGCCACAGGAAGTCGCGCTCGACGACGCCCGCAAGGGCCTGCGGATGTTCGGCCGCCACGAGACGCCGGTGCTCGGCATCGTCGAGAACATGTCGTCGTTCGTCTGCCCGGACTGCGGCGGCGAACACGACATCTTCGGGAGCGGCGGCGGCCGGCGGTTCGCCGACGAGAACGAGATGCCGTTCCTCGGCGAGATACCGCTGGACCCCGACGTGCGTGAGGGCGGCGACAGCGGGCAACCGCTCGTGCTGGACGAGGACGACGAGACGGGCGAGGCCTTCCGCGACATCGCCGCCCGCACGGCGAACATGCAGGGCATCATCCACCGCAAGCGGCAGGCCGACTCACGGGCCGCCGAGGCAGAACCGGAACGGTAGGAGAGCGCTGCCGCTGTCCGACCGGGCAGTAGAGAGAAAGACCGTGTTACGCTTCGACGGGGTTGTTGTACTTGCGCGTGACGTAGCCGGCGATGCGGTTGCGCACGCCCTTCGACTCGATGTTCGTGACTTCCTCGACGACGTCCTTGTTGTGCTCGAAGTCGGCACCGAACGCGTCGGGGTATCGCTCCATCAGTAGTGTCCCGGTCTTCTTGACGTAGGCGGGTTTGATTGCCATGCGCGTTTCTTGCTAGGTGGCGTTCAAAAAGGGTTCGACTTCCACGCCGGGACGCGAACCCTTATCACCCGGCACGGGGCCAGACGGCCCGTGCGCTGACCATCGTGGTGGCGTGTCCGCGATAGTGCGACACACCACGCCACCGCTCGGCCGTCGGGAGCCCGCCGCAGTCACCGTGTCGCCTGCTCGCTACCACTCGGCGTCGACGAGGGCCCGGACCCGCTCGAACGCGAGGCGCTCGCGCTCGCTCCCGGCCGTCTCGACGACGGACTCGAAGTACGCCAGCCTGTCGAGCAACGTCGCCCGGTCGTAGGCCGGGACGTTCAGTCGCGAGGCGGCGACGGTCGCCTCGACCACCGCGGCGTGGCCCCGGTTCGTCGTCGGGACGACACGTCGCTCGACGCCGCTCTCCTCGGGGCGGAGCGCCCACTCGACCCACTGCGTGCCACCGTCTTCGCCCCCGTCGAGACGCTCGACGCTGACCCGGACCCACGCGTCGGCACTCGCCAGAACCGGGTCGTCCTCCTCGCGGACCGACAGGGCCGCCTCCGCGAAGTCGACCGGGTCCCGCGTGAACTGGACGTACCCCTCGCCGCGCTCCCGGAGGTTCCGCCACGTCCGGGTCCGGCCCCACGTCGTCGCCGTCACCGGGCCGTCGCCGTCGGGTGCGTGGAGTCCGAGCGCCGCGACGTTCCACAGGTCGTTCGGTCCCAGCGTCGTCACGACGCTCTCGGTGACCCCGGCGAGGGCGACCGGCCAGTCCATCGCGCCCATCAGACGGCCACCCCCCGTTCCAGCGCGACGAACAGGGCGCCGGCGACGAGGTCGGCCGTCGTCCCCGGGTTCACGTCGCGGGCGACGAACTCCTCGGCCAGCTCCGTCGCGTCCTCCTCGCCGTCCAGCACCGCCCGCGCTCGCCGCTGGACCTCCGCCGCCGTCTCGCGGTCGTTCCGGGTGATGACGAAGGTGTCCGGTTCCGCCGCGAGCAGTCGGAGGAAGGCCCGCGACGCCCGGTCGGCCACCGGCCCCGTGTCGGTCAGTATCCACTCCGCGGCCTCGAACACCCGCGGGAACCCGTCCGTCCACTCGGCGGCGACGCCGTCGACGTCCGCGCTCTCGGCCATCACGTCCGACAGCGCCAGGCCCCGCTCCTCGAGGGTCGGTATCGCGTCGCTCCCGCGTCGTACGTCCAGCGGTTCCAGCCCCGCCGGCGGGTCGTCGACGGCCACGTCGACGTGTTCGAAGGCACGGTAGAAGTCGGCGGCGTCGGCGACTGTCGTGTCACGGACCACCCCCTCGACCCCCGCCGGCGCCAGGGCGCCCTCGCTCGCGGCCGCGACCAACGGCGTCAGCACCAGCAGTGCGCCGAACTGGGTGTTCCCGCCCGACTGGCCGGCCATCCCGTCGACCGCCCGCTCGAATGCGCGGCCCACGCGCTCGCCGTCGGCCGCGAGGTCGAGGCCCGGCCGCGCGCCCACCGCGCCGGCCAGGAAGTGCTCGAACCGCAGGTCGTCGTACTCCCGCTCCCGGTCGACGTTGCCGGGTTTCGGCGTCCCGCTGACCTCCAGCAGGAGCGCCAGCTCGGCGTTCTGGGCCGTCGAGCGTTCGCTCATCGGACCACCTCGCGGCCGAACCACTCTGTTGCCGCCCCACGGACGTCGCGAAGCACCGCTGGGTCGTCGCTCGCCCGCCCGACGCTGACGGCGTCGGCCCCGTACTCGAAGTACTCCGTGGCCGTCGCGCGGTCGCGGACGCCGTTGTTCGCGACGACGAAGCAGTCGGTGGCCTCGGCCACCTCGGCGACGACCGACTCAGAGTCCATCGCGTCCACGTGGACGGCGTCTGCGCCTGCGTCCTCGACGCGGCGAGCCACCTCGGCGAGGTCGACCCCCTCGACCTCCGTCCTGACCTTCACGGAGACGGCGGCCCCCGTCTCGCTGGCGGCGGCGACCTGTTCGGCGAGTCGGTCGATGTCGCGGAGGAGCGACTCGCCGGCACCGGTCGCACACATCTCGTCCTGTCGGCAGTGAGCGTTCAGTTCGAGCACGGCGTCGTGGGTCCGGCAGACGCGGGCCGCACGCGCTATCGGGCTGGGCGACGCACTCCGGACGTTGAACGCCGGGCGGAGCGGCGCGTCAGAGAGCGCCGCGAGTTGCGCGTCGACGAACGCAATCGGGTCGTCCGGCAGGAACTCGGAACGGTCCCGGTCGACCATCTCGCGGGCGGCCGCCCGGGTGGGTCGGTCGAGCGCGATGCCGCCGAGGAAGGCACAGCCGACGATGTCTTCCACCGCGCGCGCCCACGGGGCGTCGGCCTCGCCGCTGAGACTCGCCAGCGCGACCCGCGGTCGGAACATCAGGGAACCTCCGCGAGGGCGTCCGCGACGGCGCGGGCGACCCGGTCGGCGTCGCCGGGGCCGTCGAGGGTCGTGTCCGTACGGACCACCGGCCTGTCGAGGGCGGTGCCGTCCTCCGTGTCGAGGACGAACGCGTCGGCGAAGGGGTAGCTCTCGGCGACGCCGGCCGTACTCGGGTCGCGGCCGACGCCTGCCATGAGGTCCCCGGCGGGGCCGGAGAACACCTCGTCCTCGACGAACGGCGAGACGGCGACCACCGGCGTCTCGGCGAGTGCCTCACGGATGCCGTCGACGGCGAGCATCGGTCCGAGCGAGGTCACGGGGTTCGAGGGCCCGACCACCACCGGCTCCGAAAGCGCCGTCAGGACGGCGTCGGTGGCCGTCGCCGTCTCGCCGCCGCGGAACTCCACGTCCTCGACGCCCGGCTCGCCGTTCCGCCCGACCCACCACTCCTGGAAGTGCATCGGGCCGCCCGGCGTGTGGACGATGGTCGCCACCGGGTCGTCGCTCATCGGCAGGAGCGTCCGGTCGAGCCCGAACGCGTCGGCGAGGACGCGCGTCGCCTCCGTCAGCGAGTGGCCCGCGTCCAGCAGCGAGGTCCGCGTGACGTGGACCGCCCGGTCCCGGTCGCCGATGTGCATGAACTCCGCGACGCCGGAGAACCGGCGCCAGCGAGCGACGTCGCGGCCCGCCGTCTGTGCGTCGGCGGGGAGGTACTGCGGCCCAGTCGGGAGGTCGG
This sequence comes from Haloarcula sp. MBLA0163, assembly GCF_055632435.1. NCBI lineage: Archaea > Methanobacteriati > Methanobacteriota > Halobacteria > Halobacteriales > Haloarculaceae > Haloarcula > Haloarcula sp. MBLA0163. Next base: position 1,075,888 of record NZ_CM145745.1, on the reverse strand, counting down.
CGGCCTCGGCCAGACGGTGGAGTTCGTCGTGTGTCTCGGCGGTGTCGTCGGCGATGCCCCACCACGTCTCCCGGTCGAGTTCGCCGCCGTCGAGGAAGAGCACCGTGTCGAGGTCCGGGCAGACGAGGTGCCCGCCCAGCTCCACGTCGTCGCCCGTGTTGGCGACGACCGTCGTGGCCGCAGGTTCGAACACGTCGTCGGCGCCGGCGAGGAGTTTCGGCGTCCCCGTCCCGCCGGCAAGGAACGTCACCATACGGCGACGTAGGGGTGAGGGAGCCTATAAACGTGGCCCTGCCCCGGAGAGCGCGCGGCGGACGACCCGACCAGTCGTATCAACCGACTGAGAATCAGTCGTGAGAACCGAGGGGGGACACTGAAGTTCGTGGCCGGAGAGGTGGCTGACAACTGCAGTCATGCGTAAGCTTCACGCCCACAGGTTCGCCCCCGCTGCCCCCGACGAGGAGTACGTCTTCGGTGCCTGCGCCCCCGGTTGGCACAGTGCGGCCGGCCACGACGCGGCCCTCTCCGACTGGATACAGTCGGTCCGTGACTGCCAGGTGGAACGGGTCTGCTGTCTCCTCGCCGGGCACCAACTGGACGAACCCGGGTCGAACGTCGCGCGGTACGTCCGGGAGTTCGGCGAGTCGAACGTCCTCCACGTCCCCGTCCCCGACCAGCAACTCGTCGGGACGGACGCCCTCCACGAGGAGGTCATCCCGTTCCTGGCGGAGTCCATCGACGTCGAGGCCCGCACCGTCGTCCACTGTCTCGCCGGTATCGGTCGGACGGGACAGGTACTGGCCGCGTGGCTCGTCTACAACCGTGACTACGGGCCGAGACGGGCCATCGAGACGGTCCAGCAGATGGGTCGGGACCCGATGGACGCCGTCGAAAACGGCGACGCCACCGAGGACGAGCTCCTCGAACTGCTCGGGTCGGTCGCTCGACGCTGACCCGCTCTGCGGGGCGAACCGCACTCGGACCCCGGCAGTACCGTTTTGCCGGCGGCTCCCGAACCCGCAAGCGATGACCACCATCAAGGACAGCGTCCACGACCACATCGCGGTCGAGGGCGTCGCCGCCGACCTGCTGGAGACCCCGCCCGTCCAGCGCCTCCGCGGCGTCAAACAGCTCGGGACCGTGACGCTGGTCTACCCGTCGGCCAACCACACCCGCTTCGAGCACTCGCTGGGCGTCTACCATCTGGCCGACCGCGCGCTCTCGCACCTCGGTATCGAGGGCCAGCAGGCCGAGCGGGTCCGTGCCGCCGCCCTCCTCCACGACGTTGGCCACTCCCCGTTCAGCCACAACGTCGAGTCGGTCATCCACCGCAAGACGGGGAAGTACCACGACGACGTCCACGACCTGCTGGACCGCGGCGAGGTGGCCCGGGTCCTCACCGACCACGGACTCAATCCGGACCGCGTGGCCGACCTCGTCGCCGGCGACGGCGAACTGGGCCAGCTGGTCTCGGGGGAACTCGACGTCGACCGGATGGACTACCTCGTCCGGGACGCCCACCACACCGGCGTCCCCTACGGCACCATCGACCACGAGCGACTGGTCCGCGAGTTGCGCTTCGTCGACGGCGAACTCGTCCTCGACGAGGGGAACGTCCAGACGGCCGAGTCGCTGTTGCTCGCCCGCGCCCTGATGAACCCGACCGTCTACGCCCACCACGTCGCCCGCATCGCGAAGTCGATGCTCCGCCGCGGAGCCGAACGGCTCCTGACCGCGACCAACGTGACGGCCTCGGACCTGCGTCGCTGGGACGACGCAGACCTGCTCGTCCGCCTGCGCCAGTGCGACGAGACGGCCGAGTACGCCCGTCGGCTGAGCGAGCGCGACCTGTACAAGCGGTCGGTGTGGGCCGAACGGACCGCCGTCCCCGACGAGCTGGTCGGGGCCGACCACCGCGACGTCCGGGCGTGGGAACACGCCATCGCCGACAGCGCGGCCGTCGACCCCGACTCGGTGGTCCTCGACGTCCCCGACGAGCCGTCGATGACCGAGTCGAGCAGCCGCGTCCTCGTCAACGGCGAGGTGCGCCGCCTCGGCGAGCAGTCGACGCTGGTCAACGCCATCCGGGCCGCCCAGCGAGACCAGTGGCGGCTGGGGGTGTACGCGCCCGAGTCCGACAGCGAGCGCGTCGGCGACGTCGCTATCCGGGAACTCGGCCTCGACCTGGACGGGGCGCGGGTGCGGGACGTCCGGCCCGGCATCCACGCGACCCTCGACGAATTTAACTGAGCGTCGAGTGGAGGGTAAGCCATGATTATCGAAGGAACGATTCTCCGCGGCCGCGCGTTCGAACCCGTCGAGGGGCGGGTCGTCGTCGAGGACGGCGAGATAACCGCTCTCGAGGAGGAAAGCGTCGACAGCGACGCCATCGTCTGCCCGGCGTTCGTCAACGCCCACACCCACATCGGGGACTCCATCGCGAAGGAGGCGGGCGAGGGCCTCTCGCTCGAGGAACTGGTCGCGCCGCCGGACGGCCTGAAACACCGCCTCCTCCGACAGGCCGACCGGTCCGAGCTCGTCGAGGGGATGGTCCGGTCGCTGTCGTACATGTACGGGTCCGGGACCGGCGCGTTCGTCGAGTTCCGCGAGGGCGGCGTCGAGGGCGTGCGGGCCATCCGCGCCGCGCTCGCCGACTCGCCGCTCCGGAGCGTCGTCCTCGGTCGGGAGACGGTCGAGGCGATGGAGATGGCCGACGGGTTCGGTGCCAGCGGTGCCAACGACGCAGAGTTCGGGTCGGAGCGCCGGGCGACCCGCGAGGCCGGGAAGCTGTTCGGCATCCACGCCGGCGAGGTGGACAGTTCGGACATCAACCCGGCGCTGGACCTGGACCCCGACTTCCTCGTCCACATGGTCCACGCGAAGCGCCTCCACCTCGAACGCGTCGCCGACAGCGAGATCCCGGTCGCCGTCTGCCCCCGGTCGAACCTCGTCACCGGCGTCGGCAAACCGCCGGTCGAGGAACTGGCCGAGCGGACGACGGTGGCGCTGGGGACGGACAACGTCTTCCTCAACAGCCCGTCGATGTTCCGGGAGATGGAGTTCACCGCGAAGCTGTACGACGTCTCCGCGCGCGACGTCCTGCGGATGGCGACGGTCAACGGGGCCGAGCTGGCCGGTCTCGACTGCGGGCTCGTCGAGGCGGGCCGACCGGCCAGCCTCCTCGTCCTCGACGGCGACTCGGACAACCTCGCGGGGGCACGGAACCCCGTCCGGGCGGTCGTCCGCCGCGCCGGGACGGCCGACGTCGAGCAGGTCGTCCTCCCCGGCTCGTGACCACGTTTATCGGCCACGGACTGCAAGGGCGAGGTGATGTCCCCCACAACTGACCGCGCCCTCGGGACGCTCGGTCGGGTGCTGCTCGGCGGCGTGGCGCTGCTGTTCGCCCTCAGCGTCGCCGCCGCAGTGCTCGCCGTCCTCCAGAACCTGCTCGCGGCGCTCCTGTCCCTGCTGGTGACTGCCCTCCTCGTCGTCGGTGTCGGCTACGCGCTCTACCGGGCCGGGTCGAGTCTCCTCGGCGGCGAGGAGACGACGGCGTCGGTCGAGACCTCGGAGTACGGCATCACTACCGACGAGGACGCCGTCGATCGACTGACAGAGGAGTACCGGGACGGCGCGCTCACCGAGGCGGAGCTGGAGCGCGAACTCGAACGGGTGATGGACGAGACGACCGACGACACCGCCGGCGACCCAGAGCGCGAGTCCGAGCCGAACTGACGTGTCGTGTGGTACCAGTTGGCAAATAACTAAACGCACAGCTACCGTATCTCCGGGCATGTACGACCGGATACTGGTACCGACAGACGGGTCCGAGGGGATGTCCCGGGTCGTCGACCACGCGGTCGAACTGGCCCGGTTCCACGGGGCGGAGGTACACGGCCTCTACGTCATCGACACGGGGAGCTACGCCACGCTCCCCGTCGAGACGACGTGGGACGGCGTCACCGAGATGCTCCGGGAGGAGGGCGAACTCGCGCTCGACTCGCTCGAGGCCATGACCGGCGACCTCGAGGTGGTGACGGCCACCGACGAGGGAGCCCCGAGCGAGCGCATCGTCGAGTACGCCCGCGAGAACGACTGCGACACCGTCGTGATGGGGACCCACGGCCGCGGGGGCCTCGACCGCCTCCTGCTCGGCAGCGTCGCCGAGCGCGTCGTCCGGTCGTCGCCGGTGCCGGTGGTGACCGTGCCGGTCGGCGACACCGACACCGACGGCGCCGACACCGAACCCGAAGCCAGCGCCACGAACTGACCGTCCCTCGGCCCCGACACCTACACCGGTCGGAGGTGGTCGCAGTCGCCCGCGGAGACCGTCGCTCGCCCGTCGTCGGTCTCGACCACCAGCCGCCCCGGGAACTCGACGTCGACGGCCTCCCCCTCGACGACGCCGTCCGGCGTCTCGATGCGGACCCGCTTTCCGAGCGTCGTCGCGTACTCGCGCCACGCGTCCAGTACGGACTCGCGGTCCCTGCGCAACTCCTCGAACGTCTCGACGAGTCGCTGGGTGAACACGCGCCTGTCGACCGGCGCCCCGCGGACCGCCTGCAGACTCGTCGGGGTCGCCTCGCTCGGCAGCGTCTCGGGGTCGACGTTCGCGTTGACGCCGATGCCGACGACGACCCACGAGACGCGGTCGGCCTCGCCCTCCATCTCGGTGAGGATGCCGACGAGTTTCCGCTCCTCGCCGTCGACCGCCACGAGCACGTCGTTGGGCCACTTGATGCCCGCCTCGACGCCGGCCTCCCGTGCGGCGCGGGCCACGGCGACGGCGGCGGCCAGCGTGTACACCGGCGCGTGGGCCATCGGGACGTCGGGTCTGAAGAGGAGCGAGAGCCAGATACCGCCGCTCGGCGAGGCCCACTCCCGGTCCAGCCGGCCACGGCCACCGGTCTGTTCGTCGGCGAGGACGACCACGTCCGAAGCGCCGTCGGCGGCGAGGTCACGCGCCCGAGCGTTCGTGCTCGGGATGCTGTCGTGGTACTCGACGTCGAAGGGGGCGTCCAGTCCGTACTCGACGGCCGGCCCGCCGAACTCGGGGATCTCGACGAGTTCGTACCCGGCGTCGCCGCTGTCGATCGTGAACCCCGCCTCCCGGAGCGCCTCGACGTGTTTCCACACCGCGGACCGCGAGATGCCGAGGTCCTCGGCCACCGCCGGTCCCGAGACGGGACCCGCCGAGAGCGCGTCGAGGACCCGGTGTCGTGTCTCGTTCATGCAGTCGCTTCGACGGCGACCGAGAAAAAGGCGTCACTCGGGCGGGTCGCCGACGGGCCGACGAGTGCGGTTACTCGGACCCGATGACGAACAGGAGGTCGCCCATGTCGACGGAGTCGCCCTCGCCGATGGCGACGTCGTTGATGACGCCGCCGCGTTCGGCGACGATGTCGTTCTCCATCTTCATCGCCTCCAGCACGCAGAGCACGTCGCCCGACTCCACCTCGTCGCCCTCGTCGACGGTCACCTCGAGGATGGTCCCCTGCATCTCGGCGGTCACCTCCTGTCCCTCGGCGCTGGACCCGCCGCCACCGCCGCCGGAGTCGCCGCCGCCACCCGGGCGCTGTGGTCGGTCGTCGCCCCCGGCGGCGTCGACGTCGCCGACGTTGATGGGCGGCGCGCCGCGCTCCTCGAGGTCGACCTCGAAGCGCTTCCCGTTGACCTCGACGGTGAACTCGCGCTCGACGACCTCCTCGTCTTCGTCGGCCGCGGCCTCGGTCTCGCCGCCCCAGCGCTCCTGGGCCTCCTCGATGCGGGACTTCTCCAGCGTCTCGTCGAGGTACTTCGTCGTGTGTGTGCCGCCGACGAACTCCTCGTCGGTGAGCATCAGGCGGTGGAACGGGATGACCGTCGGGAACCCCTCGATGTCGTACTCGGCGAGCGCGCGCTTGCCGCGCTCGATGACCTCGTCCCGGTCGGACGCGTAGACGATGAGCTTCGCGATCATCGAGTCGTAGTCGGTGACGAGGTCGTCGCCCTGCCGGAGCGCGTCGTCCATCCGGACGCCGATGCCGCCTGGCGGGTCGTACGTCTCCAGCGACCCGCTGTTGGCGGGCGCGAAGTCCTTCGCGGCGTTCTCGGCGTTGATGCGGAACTCCATCGCGTGGCCGTCGATGTCGACGTCGTCCTGCTCGAAGGAGAGTGCCTCGTCCTGTGCGACCCGAATCTGCCACTTGACGATGTCGATGCCCGTTATCTCCTCGGTGACGCAGTGTTCGACCTGAATCCGGGTGTTGACTTCGAGGAAGTAGAAGTTCGTGTCGGGCCCCAGCACCTCGCCGGGTTCGCGGTCGGTGTCCTCCTCGACGAGGAACTCGACGGTCCCGGCGTTGTAGTAGTCCGCTTCGCGGACGCCGCGGCGGGCGGACTCGCCGATCTTCTCGCGGAGTTCGTCGGACAGCGCCGGCGACGGCCCCTCCTCGATGACCTTCTGGTGGCGGCGCTGGAGCGAGCAGTCACGCTCGCCGAGGTGGCGGACGTTCCCCTCGTGGTCCGCGATGATCTGGATCTCGATGTGGCGGGGGTTCTCGAGGAACCGCTCGAGGTAGACGGAGTCGTTCGAGAAGTACGCCTCCCCCTCGCGTTTGGCGGACTCGAGCTGCTCCTCTATCTCGTCGGGGTCGCGGACGATCTTCATCCCGCGGCCACCACCGCCGCCCTCCGCCTTGATGGCGACCGGGAAGCCGTGTTCCTCCCCGAACTCGGCGACCTCCTCGGGGTCGTCGACGGGGTCGGTCGTCCCCGGGACGATGGGCACGTCCGCGGACTGCATTATCTTCCGGGCCTTCGTCTTCTCGCCCAGTTTCTCCATCGCGTCGCCGGCCGGACCGATCCACTTCACCCCCTCGGTCTGTTCGACCTTGCGTGCGAAGTCGGCGTTCTCGGCGAGGAAGCCGTAGCCCGGGTGGATGGCGTCGGCGCCGGACTGCTTGGCGGCGTCCACGATGGCCTCCTGGTCCAGATACGAGTCGGCCGCCCGGGCCGGCCCGACGTTGTACGCCTCGTCGGCGTAGCGGACGTGGCCGGAGTGCTTGTCGGCCTCAGAGTAGACTGCAACAGTACCGATGCCCAACTCCTCGCACGCACGCATTACCCGGACCGCGATTTCCCCGCGGTTGGCGACGAGTACTTTGTCGAACATAATCCTCCATACCGAGAGTTGCCCCATAAAACTATGCGGAGCGGCGAATCGGCCGCCGACCCGTTTCGGAGCGGCGCTCGGACACGTCGGTGTGGGCGAACAGTCCCCGGAACGGTCACCGCTCCGACGAGAGTGGGCGGGTGAGCGCCGTCACATCCGGTCGGTGCGACCGGCGGCGCTCCACGGGTCCGTCGGCGCCTCGTCGCGGACTCTGACGTGTCGTTTCTGCGTGCCCTCGACGCGTTCGGAGAAGGCCCACTGCTCACCGTCCCAGGATTCACCGTCACTGGCTGCGGCCGCGGCCGCAGCAGCGGCGGCGGCCCGCTGACGGTCGGTGAGGTGAGCCCCGACGGCGACGGCGATGGCCGCCGCCTCGTCCACCGAGGCGTCAGGGAGTTGAGCCGCTATCTCTGCCACCAGCGCGCCGTCGACGGTATCTGCGGTGTCGGTAGCCATGGTCACAGTGGGATGTTCCCGTGTTTGCGGTCCGGTTGGTCGCTGCGCTTGCCCCGGAGCAGGTCGAGGTCCTCGACGAGTCGGGGCCGCGTGTCCTGCGGTTCCAGCACGTCGTCGACGAAGCCGCGCTCGGCCGCAGTGTACGGGTTCGCGAAGGCGTCGCGGTACTCGTCGATGAGCTCCTGCCGGCGGGCCTCCACGTCGTCGGCGTCGGCGAGTTCGTCGTCGTAGAGGACGTTCACCGCGCCCTGTGGCCCCATCACGGCGATCTCGGCCGTCGGCCACGCGTAGTTGGCGTCGGCGCCGATGTGCTTCGAGGCCATCACGTCGTAGGCGCCGCCGTAGGCCTTCCGGGTGATGACCGTCAGCAGGGGCACCGTCGCCTCGCTGTACGCGTACAGCAGTTTCGCGCCGTGGTTGATGATGGCGTTGCGCTCCTGGTCCTTGCCGGGCATGAACCCCGGCACGTCGACGAACGTGAGGATGGGGATGTTGAAGGCGTCACAAAAGCGGACGAACCGCGCGCCCTTCCGCGAGGCGTCGATGTCCAGCGTCCCGGCGTTCACGCGGGGTTGGTTGCCGACGACGCCGACCGAGTGGCCGTCGAGCCGGGCGAACCCGGTGACGATGTTGCGGGCGAACCCCTCCGCCACCTCGAAGAAGGAGCCCTCGTCCAGGACGCCGTCTATCACGTCCACCATGTCGTAGGGCTTCTGTGGCTCGTCGGGCACCGTCTCGACGAGGGTCTCGTCGCGGCGCTCCGGGTCGTCCCACGGGTCGACCCGCGGCGGGTCCGCGACGTTGTTCTGGGGCAGGTACGAGAGCAGGTAGCGGATGTCGTCCATCGCCGCCTTCTCGTCGGCGGCCGTGAAGTGGGCGACACCCGACTCGGTGGCGTGGGTCTTCGCGCCCCCCAGTTCGTCGAACCCCACCTCCTCGCCGGTGACCGTCTCGATGACGTCCGGCCCGGTGATGAACATGTGGCTCGTCTCCTCGACCATGTAGACGAAGTCCGTGATGGCCGGGGAGTAGACGGCGCCGCCGGCACACGGCCCCATGATGGCCGAAATCTGCGGGACGACGCCGCTGGCCTGCTGGTTGCGATGGAAGATGTCGGCGTAGCCGGCCAGCGAGTCGATACCCTCCTGGATGCGCGCGCCCGCCGAGTCGTTCAGCCCGATGATTGGCGCGCCGTTCTCGATGGCCTTGTCCATCACCTTACAAACCTTCTGGGCGAACGCCTCGCCGAGCGACCCGCCGAAGACGGTGAAGTCGTGGGCGAAGACGTAGACGCGCTCGCCGTTGACCTCGCCGTAGCCGACGACGACGCCGTCGCCGGGGACGTGCTTCTCGTCCATGTCGAAGTTGGTCGAGCGGTGCTCCCGCAGGGCGTCTATCTCGACGAAGGTGTCGTCGTCGAGGAAGTAGTCGATGCGCTCGCGGGCGGTGAGTTTCCCCTTCTCGTGTTGGGCCTCGATGCGCTCTTCGCCACCGCCACGTTCGGCCTCCGCCTTCCGTTCGCGGAGGTCCTCGACGCGGTCGTCGTGGCTCACGCGACATCACGGCTCCCGGACCTGAGCATACCCGTCCCGTGGAGGGCATCGGAAAAAAGCGTTGCCCGCCCGAGACCGTCGGAGTTTTGCCGACCTGCCACGTCCCACCCCTCGTGAAGAACATCACGGCAACGCAGCACAACCCGTTTGGCTTCCGGCCGCCGTGTGAGCCGTTCGTGCCGGGGTACGGCGACGCGAACGCGGACTTCCACGTCATCGGCGACCACCCGGGCGTCCACGGCGGCAGCGAGTCGGGCATCCCCTTCACCGGGACCCCAGCCGCCGAGCGACTCCAGCGTGCGCTCGTCGACGGGGGCCTCCTGACGGAAGCCGGGACGCCGCCGACCGTCGACAAGACGTACCTCTCGTACCTGTTCCTCTGTGGCGACCGGGTCCCGGACGAGGACGACTACGCGGACCACGAACCGATGTTCGATACGGAGGTCCGGGCCATCACCTCCCACGTCCTGCTCCCGGTCGGCGAACGCGCGACGAAGCACGTCTTCGCGAACATGACCGCCGAGTCGGCCGACGAGGTGGACATGGAGGCGCTCCACGCGACGGAGGTTCGCGGGAGCGGGTGGCTCGTCTACCCCATCAAGGACCCCGTCGAGTGGACCGACGAGGACGAGGGCGCACTCGTCGCCGCGCTCAGGGCCCTCCTGGCGACCGACTACCGGCAGGAGGCTGAACTCGGGCGGTTCCTCCCAGGAGACGAGGTCTGGCGCGTCCGCTGAGCGGGTCAGACGTCGGTCGACGCGAGCGGCGTCGACGCCTCGCGGTACGACTCGAAGCGGGCCTCGGCCCACGAGTGGACCGCCGGATGGTCGGTGTCGACGGCCGCCTGCAACACCCCGCGTTCGTCCCGGACGAGGAGGTGCACCACGTCGTCGACTATCGTCACCGCGAGCGGTATCTCGCCGTCGTAGACGCCGATTGAGGCCGTCTCCGTCTCGAGGAGGGCGCGGAGGCGGTCGCGGAGCGTCTCGTCGCCGGTGAGCGCGTCGACGGCGTCGCGCGACAGGACGGCTCGGAACTGCTGGTCGCCCGCCCGGTCGGCCGCGACGGCGAGGCTCTGGTCGTTGAACGCGTGGGAGAACGCGGTCACCGCGTCCGCCCCGCGCATGAGCGAGAGGAGGCGCTGGAGCGGCGCATTCGGCCGCGTCTGGGTCGGCGTCGTTATCGTGGCGTCCGCGAGGTGCCGCAGGTCGAAGTCCATCGCGTCTGTCGGCAGGTAGTCGACGATGTCCCGCAGGTCCCGCTCCGTCTCGAGGATGTCCAGCAGGTCCCGGAACCCCTCGGCGACGAGGCGGCCCGTGGCCGTCGCCTCGTAACCGCCCTCGCTCCGGCGGACCCACCTGCGGTCCTCGAAGTCACCGAGGATGCGGCCCAGCGTCGCCTGTGACGCGCCGGTCTCGGCGGCGAGGTCCGACCGGGTGTGCCAGTCGTCGGCGAGGAGCTCCAGCACCGCGACCCGGTTCGGCGAGAGCGCGAGGAACTCGATCTCGGAGAGCGTGGCGTCCATACCCGCGTTTGCCTGGCCGCACTGATATCGGTTTCGCGACGTGAAAAGATTGCAACCCGTGAAAGAGCGCCACGACGCGTGGCGGTTTTCCCGTCGTGTAAGATTTTCTGAACGAGACTATAACCCTCCCTCTCGTACCCGATAGTAAGATGATACAGCCGCTCGGTGCGATTCTTCTGCGTGTCTCGGCCCCTGGTCGTTCAGTCGTCGAGGTGGTGGTGTAACCGTGGTGTCACGACGTACCCTCGCCCTGGGCGTGGCCGCCAGCGTCCTCTTCGGCGGCACCTTCGTCGCGGCGAAGGCCGGCCTCGACCACTTCCCGCCGCTCCTGTTCGTCGCGCTCCGGTTCGACGTCGCCGCCGTGGCGCTGCTCGGCTACGTGACGCTCACCCGCTCTCGGGGCGACCTCCTCCCGACGAGCCGCGGTGACGCGCTGGGCGTCCTCTCGACGGGGCTGCTCGCACTCGGACTCACGAACGCGTTCCTGTTCGTCGGCCAGCAGGACGCCACGAGCGCCGTCGGCGCGATCGTGTTCAGCCTCAACCCCATCCTGACGCCCGTGTTCGCGGCGCTCCTGCTCGCCGACGAGCGCCTCTCGAAGCGCGGGGCGACCGGCCTGCTCATCGGCCTGCTCGGCGTCGCGCTGGTGGTCAACCCCGACCCCGCGATGCTGTTCGGTGGCGGCGCCGGCAAGCTGTTCCTGTTCGGCGGCGCGGTCAGCGGGGCGCTCGGGAGCGTCCTCGTCCGCTGGAGCGACAGCGACCTCTCCAGCACCGTCCGGACGGCGTGGGCCCTGCCCGTCGCGGCGGGTCTGTGTCACACCCTCAGCTGGGGGACCGGCGAGTCCGTCGCCGCCGTCAGCTGGGGGCCCGCGGCGCTCGTCGCGCTCCTCTACGTCGGCGTCTTCGCCGGTGCCATCGCCTACGTGGCCTACTTCGGCCTGCTCGACAGCGCGGGGGCGACCCACGCGAACCTCGTGTTCTACGTCGTTCCCGTCGTCTCCACGCTGGGTGGGTGGGCGCTGCTGGGCGAGTCCATCTCCGAGTTCACCGTCGTCGGGTTCCTGACGGTCTTCGCCGGCTTCGTCGTGCTGGGGAGCGAGTCCCTCTCCCTGCCGGCACTCGGTACCGGACTCTCGCGGGACGCCTCCGTCTCGACCGACGCCCTCGGTGTCGGCGAGGATGCGACCGGGTTCGAGTCCGACTGAGAGACCCGGGCTAACCTTCATTATATAGGCTAGCAAACATACCTGTATGGACTGCAGAGTTGTCGTTGAGGCAGCCGTCCCCGTCTACGACGTGGCCACAGCCGACGAAGCGGTCCGCATCGCCATCTCGAAGACTGGCGAGATGCTCAACCCGGACCTCAACTACGTCGAGATAAACATGGGCGAGCGGAGCTGTCCTCACTGCGGCGAGGAGATGGACCCCGCGTTCATCGCCGCCGACGAGAGCCTCGTCGCGCTCGAACTGGAGATGACCGTGTTCAACGTCGAGCGGGACGAACACGCCGCCCGCATCGCGCGCAAGGAGATCGGTCAGCGACTGGAGAACATCCCACTGGACGTCGTCGAGATAGAGGAGATTCCGGACGAGGACGACGACACCGAGGCCGCTGAGCAGACAGAGGCGGACGAGGAGACGGACGACGACGAGATACTGCCCGAGTTCGAGGAACTCATCGACGAGTAGACGGGGCCCTACGCAGTCCGCTTTCGAGCGATGTGACTACCGAGTAGGGGCGTCGCTGGAGGGGAAGTAGGAGATTCAGTCGGCGGCGGCAGAAACGGGCTCTTTCTCCTCGGAGGTCATCTCCGAGGTGATTCCGTCGGCGATGGCGAAGACGGCGGCCTTGTGGTCCGTCTTCGACTTGTGGATCGATGTCGGCTTCACGCCGAGTTCGGCGTACTCGTCGTGTTCGACCGTCGAGCCGGTGTCCTGTTCGTAGTGGTTCTGTACTTGTGCAAGCAGGCCGTGAAGGTGAATGAGCTCCTGCTTCTTCATGGTCACCCGTTGCTAGAAACCGGAGGGTTATAGTACTACTCTGACTCGGGTTAACACACCACCCCGCCATGATAAAACGTGAGGGTACGGCCCTCAGACGGCCGAATCTCCGTCCCGGATCGCGGCGTCCCGGTACCGGAGTCGGCGGGTTTGAAAGATTTTTGACGCCGGGTCGTCCACTGTGACGTATGGACTACGACGATATGCTCGACCGGGCGATGTCCGAGACGCCCGACATAGAGGGGTCGTCAGAACGGTTCGAGGTGCCTGCCCCGGAGGTCCGACAGGAGGGGAACGCCTCCGTCGTGGAGAACTTCCAGTCGCTGTGTGACCGGCTCGGACGGGACCCGGACCACGTCCTGCAGTTCCTCCAGACGGAGGTGGGGACGAGCGCACACATCGACGAGAGCGGCCGGGCGCGACTCACCGGCTCGTTCGACGCCGACCGGCTGGGGACGGCCGTCGACGAGTACGTCGAGGAGTTCGTCCGCTGTTCGGAGTGTGGCCTGCCGGACACGCGACTCGAACGGGAGGGGGACGCGCTGCTGTTGCGTTGTGAGGCGTGCGGTGCGCGCTCGGCCACCAGCGGCTGACTACTGGAGGCCTTTCAGCGTCTGCAGGTCGCGGTCGGTCCGTGTGAATTCGGCGAGCCGCCGGCTCGCGTGACAGTTCGGGCAGTGAAACAGCGTGTCGTGTGTCGGCAACTCGCTCGGCGTCGACTCCCAGTCTTTCGTACACTCGGGACAGAGCAGCCGGACGTACGCTTCCTCCATGTGTGGTATTGACACACGCTGTGGGTGGAAAAAGGTTGGCGTCTCCCCGCTCCTCTGCCTCGGCCTCGCTCGGTCTACCGAGGGTCCCGCGCTCGGACCGTCTACGCCGGGACGCTCTCGGCTTCGAGCAGCTCCTTGTAGCGGTTGCGGATGGTGACCTCGGAGATGTTCGCGACGTCACCGACCTCGCTCTGGGTGACCTTCTCGTTGGTCAGCAGCGCGGCGGCGTAGACGGCGGCGGCCGCGAGGCCGACCGGCGACTTCCCGGAGAGCAGGCCCGCGTTGCGCGCGCGCTCGATGAGTTCGCGTGCCTGCCGCTCGGTCTCGTCACTCAGGTCGAGGTCCGAGACGAACCGCGGGAGGTACTGCTCGGGGTCGGCGGGCTGGACCTCGAGGTTGAGCTCGCGGACGATGTATCGGTAGGTCCGGGTCAGCTCCATCTTGTCGACCCGGGAGACGACCGCCATCTCGTCGAGCGACCGGGGGCTCCCGGCCATGCGGGCCGACGCGTACAGGGCCGCTGTCGCGACGCCCTCGATGGAGCGGCCGGGCAGGAGGTCCTCGTCCAGCGCGCGGCGGTAGATGACGCTCGCCGTCTCCCGGACGTTCTGCGGGAGGCCGAGCGCGGAGGCCATCCGGTCTATCTCGCCCAGCGCCTGCTTGAGGTTGCGCTCCTTGGAGTCGCGGGTGCGGAACCGCTCGTTCCACGTGCGGAGCCGCTGCATCTTCTGGCGCTGGCTGGACGACAGCGACCGGCCGTACGCGTCCTTGTTCTGCCAGCCGATGTTGGTCGAGAGGCCCTTGTCGTGCATCATGTTCGTCGTCGGGGCGCCCACGCGGGACTTCGAGTCCCGCTCCGAGGAGTCGAACGCGCGCCACTCGGGGCCGCGGTCGATGCTGTCCTCCTCGACGACGAGGCCGCAGTCCTGACAGACCGTCTCGCCGTGTTCCGTGTCCGTCGTGACGTTCCCGCCACACTCGGGACAGACGTCCTGTGCCTCCGTGGTCTCCTCCTCGAACTCTCGCTCCTGTACCTGTTCCTCCGTCGAATTTCGTATCGTTGTTTCGCTCATGATTGGGATGTCCCTGACTGCCGGGTGCGTAATGCTGAAGAACCCTTGCCGGGTTTCTCTTACCAATAGTTAGTTCGACAGATATAAAAACCTTTCGCCGCTCGTGGCACCTAACCGCACGAAAGCGGCGTGGCAGCACGTGTCACGGCCGCGCGTTCGTGTACTTAACTCTGCCGGCGTGCGACGAACGCTGCCGCGACCAGCGCCACCAGTGCAGCGGCGACGGTGAACCCGGGGCCGGACCCGCCGGTCGTGGACGCCTCGTCCATCTCGGTCATCGCCTCCATCTCCGTCTCCGTCGACGCCTCGGTCATCGCGTCCTCCGTGGTCGACGCCTCGGTCATCGTCGCCGACTCGACCGAGAGGTCGCCAACGGCCACGACGGCACTGCCGGCGGCGACGTAGGGCCCGTCGGTGCTCCCCTCGCTCTCGGCGAAGGTGTAGGCCTCGTCGCCGTCGGTGTCGCGGTGGGCCATCGGGACCAGCGTCGCGTTCTCGGTGACGGGGTCCGAGAGCGTCACGGTGACGTTCTCGTGCGTGCCCGGACCGAGGTACGCCGAGGTGCCGCGGATGCTCTCGAACACCGCGCCCTCCGTGACCGACGCGTCGTGGACCGTCACGAAGCCCCCGTCCTGCAGCGTCACGGCGTCGACAGTGACCGTCTCACCGCCGGTGGTCTGGGACTCGAACGCGAGGCTGGCCTCGATGGTCGTCTCGGCCGTGTCCACGACGGCGTCACCGCCGGCGGTGTACGGGCCGTCCGCGTCGCCCTCGCTCTCGACGAAGGTGTAGGCCTCGTCGCCGTCGCTGTCGCGGTGGGGCATGGCGACGAGCGTCTGGCCGCTGGCGAGTCGTTCGTCCAGCGTCACGGTGACGTTCTCGTGGACGCCCGGCTCGAGGTACTCGGAGTGGCCGACGACGCTGTCGAAGACGGCCCCGTCGAACAGCGTCGCGTCGTGGACGGCGACGAAGCCACCCGCCGAGACGTCGACGCGGTCGACGACGACGGTGGTACCGTCGCTCGACTGGTCGGCTATCGTCACGGCCGCGGCGACAGTGACCTCACCGGTGTCGGTGACGGCACTCCCCATGTCCGTGTAGGGTCCGTCGTCCTCGCCGCTCGTCTCGACGAAGTCGTACGTCTCGTCGTCGTCGGTGTCTCGGTGGGGCATCGCCACCAGCGTCGTGTCGTTCTCGACCGGCGTGTCGAGCGAGACGACCACGTCGGTGTGGTAGCCCGGTTCGAGGTACGTCGACGTCCCGCGGACGCTGTCGAACACCGCGCCCTCCGCGACGGTGCCGTCGTGAATCGTCACGAACCCACCGTCGGGGACGAAGACGCTCTCGACGACGACGGCGTGGCCGCCGGTAGCCTGGGCGTCGAGAGTGGTCCGCGCGGTGTCGGTGACCGTCGCGGCCGCGGTGTCGACGACCGCGCTCCCGTCAGCGGTCGCGTAGGGGCCGTCTGCCTCCCCGTCGCTCTCCTCGAAGGTGTAGGTCTCGTCGCCGTTCGTGTCCATGTGCGCCATCGGGACCAGCGTCGCGTTCTCGGTCAGCGGGTCGTCCAGTCGGACGCGAACGTCCTCGTGGACGCCCGGCTCCAGATACGCCGAGGTGCCGCGGATGCTCTCGAACACCGCGCCCTCCGTGACCGACGCGTCGTGGACCGTCACGAACCCGCCGTCGGAGAGGACGACCCGGTCGACGACGACGCTGTCGCCGGTCGTCGGCTGGTCGCTCATCGAGACGCTGGCCGAGACGGTCACGTCCGCGCCGTCCAGCACGATGTCGCCGTCCGTCGTGTAGGGCCCGTCGGTCTGGCCGTTCGAGGCGACGAACTCGTAGGTCCGGTCGCCGTCGGTCTCCTCGTGGGCCATCGCGACGTACGACCCGTCGCTCACGTCGTCGGTGAGCGCCACGGTGACGTTCTCGTGCGTGCCCGGGCCGAGGTACGTCGACGTGCCGGCGACGCTCCCGAGGACCGCCCCGTCGTTCAGCGAGGCGTCGTGGACGGTGACGTACCCGCCCTCGGGTAGCGTCACCGAGTCGACGGTGACCGTGTCGCCGCCGCTCGTCTGGTTCGCGAACGTGACGCTCGCCCCGTTGGCGGCCTGTGCCAGTTCGGAATCGGTGCCAGTCTCGCCCGCCGCGACCCCGGCGATACCGGACGTCAGGACGGTGAGCGCTATCAGCGCGGTCAGGATGCGTTGCCGCATACCCGGTCAGACCGGAGATGTATAAAAAGGGATTTTCCTAACTGCGACCGGACTGTCACCCAATTTGCACCCCACTCCCGCCCACGTGAGGCGTTTTTCCGGCTCGACGCTGCACGCTGTCGAAGATAGGGTAGGTGGACTGGCTTATAAAAGGACGGCGGCCGCTCGGTTCTCAGTCCCAGGTCGTCCACGTGAGCACCGCGAGTCCGACGGCCTCCAGTACGTGTAGGACCACCATCGCCTGCCACGCCGGGTCGGGAACCGCCGTACTGAACCACTCCGCCAGAAGCGGGTCGAGCAGGTAGAAGTACAGCGCGAAGGCGTTCTCTCCGAGGAGGAACAGGGCGAAAACGAGGGGGCCGAGCGTGTGCTTCGAACGGAGCTCGTAGTAGTTGCGCCCCCAGACGTAGACGAGTCCCGCCAGTAACAGCATGTTGACGGCCACCGCGACGCGTGCGACGTCAATCCAACCGACCATTGCTCCACCCTTCCAGATTGCCGCTGATATACTCTTTCCCAATTTCAGCCATAGTCACTCTGCGGTCTCCATTATCTCCTCGACCGTGTCCCAGTACTTGCGTGTGCGGTCGGTCGGCAGATACACCGCGCCGTAGTCGTCGCCACTGTCGGTGACGATGTCGTTCTCCTCCAGAACGTCGAGGTGGTGCCGGACCGTCTTGTAGTCGAGGTCGAGCGTCTCTGCCAGCCTGTTCGCGTTCCGAGGCCGCTCGTCGAGCGCGCGGAGGATGCGGATACGGTTCGCTCCGCCCCGCGTACTCGTCAAGACGTACCACAACACGGCCTCCATCGTCGGGTCTAACTCTTGGGGCCTACGTATAACCACCGGCCCGTGAAGGGCAGAAACGCCGGTCACGTCACCGCCAGCGGTGTGAGGGGGCTCTGGCAGTTCCCGATGGCTGGTCAGTCGTCGTCCCGACCGTACCCGCGTCCGGTATCGGCCGGTTTCCCGCGTCCGGCGTCGTCCGCTTCCTGCTCGTCGTTTTCGCCGTCCTCGTCTTCCACCTCGTCTTCGTCGTCCGCTTCATCTTCTTCCTCCTCGTCGTCGTCGCCATCCTCGTCTTCGTCTTCTTCATCGTCGTCCGCTTCGCCGTCGCCACCCGGTCCGCCACCGAACGGGGCCGCGTCTTCGTAGGCCAGCACCGGTTGGAATCCGGGGTCGGCCGTCAGGAAGCCCTCTGCGAACACCGTCAGGACCTCGCCAGCACGCACCTCGACGTCGACGGGGCCGTAGACGGCGCTGTCGAGGGTCTCGTCGGCGCCAGCGGGGAACACCGCGACGGAGTAGGTTCCGGCCGGTGCCTCGACGTTCGCACTTGCCTCGCCGAACTCGATGCCGTCTGCCAGCGTCAGCACCGTGTTGCCGTCGTCGTCGACGACTCGAACGTCGACGGCGGGTGCGTCGGGCGACGCGTGGACGATTCTGACGCGACCGTCTCCCTCGTCCAGTACACCAAGTTTGTCTTCGAAAATGGCCGGGCGGAACGACTCGCTGCTCACGTCCGGCGTCAGTTCGCCGATGGCGGCGACGGTGTAGTCGTCGCCTTCGAGAGTGACTTCGCCCCGGAAGGCCACCGTCTCGGCCTCGTCGGGTGCCTCGGCGTCGCTGGCGGCCGCGATAGTGACCTCGTAGGAGCCCGCCGGCAGTTCGAGGTAGCCGCTGACGGCCGTGAACGGGACGTCGGCGAGGACCTTGTTCTCGCCCACGAACACGTCGACGTTCGGGGCGTCCGGCGACGCGTGGGCGACCCGCACCTTCGCGTCGCCGTCTGCCGCCTCGTCGTCGTCCGCAACTGCGACCCCAGTACCGACCGCTACTGCAGCAGTTCCGGCCGCGATACTCCGCAGGACGTGGCGTCGTGTTGGCCTCATACTGTGACCCAGTCAGGGTCGGAGGTCTGATACGTGGTAAATACTTTCCAGAAACTCACCCAATTTCATTTCCGGCCGGTCACTGCGTGAAAAGATGGCCCTCGGTCGGCACGTCGAACAGGCCGATGCGGGCGCCCGCGTCCAGCCACGCGTGCCCGTAGGAGAACGACGCCAGGGCGTTCACGAGGTCGTCCTCCGAGCGGAAGTGCCTGCCGTCGTCGAGATACGCCGACGCCATCTCCTCGCAGTCCAGCGCGGCGTCGTGCATCGGCGTCCCCTCGGGCGGTGCAATCTCGGCGGCGTCGAGCGCCTCTGCGAGCAGTCCCTCGTAGCGGTCGGTCTTCTCCTCGATGTCGGCGGCCATAGCCGGAGCGAGCGACGGCGGGCGTGTAAGCCTGTCGCCGTGACTGTGCGCGCCCGCCACGACAGCGCAAGGTAAATACGGTCCAACGGAGTAACACGGGTAATGACAGACACCGAGGAACACCGCCGACTCGTCGTCGCCGGGACCGGCATCGCCGGCCTGACGGCAGCAATCTACGCCGCCCGCAGCAACAACGACCCCCTGGTCCTCGAAGGGGACGAACCGGGCGGCCAGCTGACGCTCACGAGCGAGGTCGAGAACTACCCCGGCTTCCCCGAGGGCATCTCCGGCCCGGACCTCATCAACGAGATGAAAGAACAGGCCGAGCAGTTCGGCTCCGAACTGAGACACGGCGTCGTCGAGAGCGTCGACGACAGCGAGCGCCCGTTCCGCGTCGAACTCACCAACGGCGACGTCTACACCTGCGACGCGTTCATCGCCGCGTCGGGGGCCAGCGCCCGCACGCTGGGTATCCCCGGCGAGGACGACCTGATGGGCTACGGCGTCTCGACGTGTGCCACCTGCGACGGCGCGTTCTTCCGGGGCGAGGACATGCTGGTCGTCGGCGGCGGCGACGCCGCCATGGAGGAGGCCCACTTCCTCACGAAGTTCGCCAACAAGGTGTACATCGCCCACCGCCGCGAGGAGTTCCGCGCGGAGGACTACTGGATAGACAAGGTCCAGAAGAAGGTCGACGCGGGCGAGATCGAGATCATGCGCAACACCGAGGTGCTGGAGATGCACGGCAGCCCCGAGGCGGGCGTCGACCACGTCACGCTCGCCCGCAACGAGTCGGGCTACCCCTCCGAGAAGGTGGACGACGAGGAGACGGAGGTGTTCGACTTCGACGTCGGCGCCGTCTTCGTCGCCATCGGTCACACGCCGAACACGGAGTACCTCGAGGACACCGGCGTCGAACTCGACGAGACCGGCTACATCCAGACCCAGGGCGGGAAGGGCGGCAACCAGACCGCGACCGACGTCGACGGTCTGTTCGGGGCCGGCGACGTCGTCGACTACCACTACCAGCAGGCCGTCACCGCCGCCGGGATGGGGTGTAAGGCCGCCATCGACGCAGACGACTACCTCGAGGACCTGCCCGACGCGGAGAGCGAGGCCGAGGCCGCCGCCGAGGCGGCGGACGACTGAGGCGTACCGCTCCCCGACCGACGTCGCTCTCCAGTTCTCCAGCCGGGGTACGTGCAGACACGCCTCACTCTGTCTTTATTCCCTCAGCGGGCGTCTCTCCGCGCATGAAGACCGTCACGACCACCATCGACGTCGACGCCAGTCCCGAACGCGTGTGGGCGACGCTGACCGATTTCGACGCCTACCCGGAGTGGAACCCCTTCGTCACAGCTATCGAGGGCACCGTCGCGGAGGGTGAGCGACTCAGCGTCCGCATCGACCCCCCAGAGGGCCGCGGCATGGGCTTCAGGCCCCGCGTCACGGCCGCCGTTCCGGGCGAGCGCCTCGCGTGGCTCGGCAGACTGGGCGTCCGTGGCCTCTTCGACGGCCGCCACGAGTTCCGGCTGGAGGCCCTCGACGGCGGCCGCACCCGCCTCCACCACAGCGAGTCCTTCTCCGGCCTGCTCGTCGGGCTCCTCCTCGACGAGGCAGACGTCCGCGCTGGCTTCGAGGCGATGAACGAGGCGTTGAAGAGCCGCGTCGAATCCGGCGTCACCTCGCCGTCTCCCGCCGGTGACGACACGGGACCCGTCGCGGCCTGACATCCGACGGGCACGAACCCGACAGACCCTTCCGTCGGGTGGGCGAACGCGACGGTATGGCAACCGACACTGTCACGCTGACTATCGAAGGCGAGGACGCGAGCGACGAACTGACCGTCCCGAGCGGACTCCTCGACCTCCTCCGCGAGGAGGCCGACGAGACGGACTCCGAGGTCGTCGGCGACATCGCGATGTTCGGCCTCGCTCAGCGTATCCACGGCGCCGTCCACCACAGTCAGGGCGAGCCCGACGAGGAGATCGCCGCGCTGGAGGAGCTCACCCTCGACCTCTTCGAGGAGCGGTTCGGCGCCTCCTTCGCCGAGATGACCGGCCACGACCACTGACTCGGGCTACTCGGTGCGGCCGTCGACCGACCAGGTCAACAGCACGCCGTCGTCGAGCCGTTCGACGCCCGTGAGAGCCAGTTCCGGGAACCGCTCGACGAACCCGTCGCCGTCTGCGAGCGTCGGGGCGTCCCGTCCGCCGAGCACCGTCGGGCCGACGAAGACCGAGAGCTCGTCGACCAGCCCCTCCTCGAACAGACCGAAGATGAGCTCGCCGCCGCCCTCGACCATCAGCTGGTCGACGCCCTCGCCCTCCAGTTTCGCGAGCGCCGTCGTCAGGTCCACGCGGTCCTCGCCGGTGGCGACGACGTAGGCTCCCGCCGCCTCCATCTCCTCGACGAAGTCCGTCGGCGCGGCCTCGCTGACGAGCAGGTACGTCTCCGCCGCACCGTCGAGCACCTTCGCGTCCGGCGGGGTGCGGACGCGCGAGTCGGCGACGACGCGAGCGGGGTTCGGGGAGTCGCCCCGCTCCGTGCGGGCCTCGCGGCGGGCCGGGTCGTCGACGGTCAGCGAGGGGTCGTCGGCCAGAACCGTCCCGACGCCGACCATGACCGCGTCGCTGTCGGCCCGGAGCTGGTCGACCCGGTCGAAGTCGTCCGGGCCCGAGATGGCTATCTGTTCCCGGCGCCGCGTCGAAAGCTTCCCGTCGGCGCTCATGGCGGCGTTGACGACCACGTGCATACGACACGGGAGACGTGTAGAGAGGAAACGGGTTTCGGTTCCCGAGGGGTCAGGTCGTGTTCGCGTCGGGTCTGGTGGCCAGTTTCTCGACGTCGAGGGCCTTCCGGTCGCCGTCCGCGGTCCGCAGTCGGAGCGTCGTCCCGTCGAGGACGAGTTCGTCGACGTCGACGGTGGTCTCGCTCGTCCACCCCTTCAGACGGACCATCCCCGCCTCGTCGATCTCGATGAACGTCCGCGGGCGCTCGGCGGCGCCCATCGTCCACGTCTCCCCGCCCAGCGAGACCTCCTGTCCGCCGCTCTCGGCCCAGCGGAACACGCAGGCGTGCTGTTTCCGCGGCTCGTCGCCGCGGTCGTGGTCGACCCGCTCCCACTCCTCGTAGTCGACGCCGAAGTGGGCCGCCCACAGTTCCAGATACTCGAAGTCGAACCGTTTCGTCCCGTCGTCGTCCCGGCCGCTCCGCCAGACCACGTGCGCGTCGGACGGCTTCGACCCGAAGATACCACCCACGCTACGGACCCCCCGAGCGGCGGTCGCACGTTCGACGATAGGCGCCGCCGACTGGGACGGAGACCGTGTAGAGTGGCCTTTCAGCCCACGCAGGCGGCATATACGAGACATACACGAGGAGGTGAGCATTATCAGCAATAAAAATAACGGCCGACCTGATTTCTGCCCGACACGACTGGCACGGCCGCGCCGGCCCACAAACCCTTTTCAACGGCCCCGCCGAACCCTCGTTCGATGTCTCTCGAAGACCATGCCGAGGAACTCGCCTCCGACCTCGGCGTCGACAAAGAGGAGGTCAAACGCGACCTGGAGAACCTCGTGGAGTACTCCGTGCCGATGGACGAGGCCAAGCAGAGCCTCCGACGGAAGTACGGTGACGGCGGTGGCGGCGGAAGCGACGGCACGCCGTCGAGCAAGGCCATCAACGAGGTCTCCACCGACGACTCGAACGTGACGGTCACCGCCGTGGTGCTCACCTCGGGTCGCCGGTCCATCCAGTACAACGGCGAACAGCACGTCATCCGCGAGGGCGAACTCGCCGACGAGTCGGGCACCATCTCCTACACGGCGTGGGACGGCTTCGACGCCGACCTCGAACCCGGCCAGACCATGCAGTTCGGGAACGCCGGCGTCCGCGAGTGGGACGGCAAGCCCGAACTCAACCTCGGCGACAGCACGCAGACGAGCGTCGTCGACGAGCAGCTCGACGTCGACGCCGAGGTCGGCGGCGAGGCGTCGCTCAGGGAGCTCGAACCCGGCGACCGCGGCATCACCGTCGAGGTGCGGGTCCTCGAGTGCGAGGAGAAGGTCATCGACGGCCGCGACGGCGAGACGACCATCCTCAGCGGCGTGCTGGGCGACGAGACCGGCCGGCTCCCCTTCACGGACTGGGAGCCACACGACGCCATCGAGGAAGGGGCGTCGGTCCGCATCGAGGAGACGTTCGTCAGGGAGTTCCGCGGCGCGCCGTCGGTCAACGTCTCCGAGTTCTCGACCGTGACGCCCCTGTCCGAGCCGGTCGCAGTCGCCGACGACGCCCCGCGGATGTCGATTCGCGAGGCCGTCGAGAGCGGCGGCCAGTTCGACGTCGAACTCGCGGGCAACGTCATCGAGATACGCGACGGGTCCGGCCTCATCGAGCGCTGTCCGGAGTGTGGCCGCGTCATCCAGAACGGCCAGTGTCGCTCCCACGGCGCCGTCGAGGGCGAGGACGACCTCCGGACCAAAGCGATACTCGACGACGGCACCGCCACGGTGACCGTCATCCTCGACGACGAACTCACCGCCAGAATCTACGGCGGTGACCTGGAGGACGCCCGGGAACACGCACGCGACGCGATGGACAAGGAGGTCGTCGCGGACCGCATCGCCGACCGCGTCGTCGGCCTCGAGTACGTCGTCCGTGGCTCGCTCTCGGTCGACGAGTACGGCGCCAACCTCAACGCCAGCGAGTTCGCCGAGTCCGAGGACGACCCCGCCGAGCGTGCGAGCGCCCTCCTCAGGGAGGTGGAGGCATGAGCGAGTCCGAGGACGGTGGCCCCGGACGCCGCGAGGTGGCCCACCGCCTGTTCGCCGCGGAGTTCGACGATTCGGACTTCTCGTACTCCGAGTCCGACGAGGAGCGCGCGCCGAACTACGTCGTCACGCCGACCGGCGCGCGGGTCAACCGCCTGTTCGTCGTCGGCGTCCTCACCGAGATAGAGCAGGTCAACGAGGAGGTCCTGCGCGCCCGCGTCGTCGACCCGACCGGCCCGTTCGTGGTCTACGCCGGCCAGTACCAGCCGGACGCGCTGGCATTCCTCGAGTCGGCGACCCCGCCGATGTTCGTCGCCGTCACCGGGAAGGCCAGAACGTTCGAACCGGAGGACGGCGACCGCGTGTTCACCTCCATCCGGCCCGAGTCCATCAGCGAGGTGGACGCGGACACGCGGGACCGATGGGTCGTCCAGGCCGCCGAACAGACCATCGACCGCGTGGCGACGACGGCGAGCGCGAAGCGGTCCGGGCGCTCGGGGGACGACCTCCACGCCTCGCTGGTCGAGTCGGGCGTCGACGAGAGCCTGGCCGCCGGCATCACGCTCGCGCTGGACCACTACGGGACGACCGGCGACTACCTCGAGGCGGTCCGGGACCTCTCGCTGGACGCGGCCCGGGTCGTCGCCGGCGAACTCGACGAGGCGGCGGCGCTGTCGCTGTCGCCCGGCGACGGCACCGACGACCCGATTCCGGTGCTGGCGGAAACGGACCTGGAGGCCGCCAGCGTCGCCCCGGAGACGAGCGCCGACGCGACGTCCGAGGCGAGCGACGGGGCCGCCGGCGAGGAGACCGACTCGACGGAGGCGACCACCGAGGCCGAAACAGAGGCGACGACTCAGACCAGCGAACCGTCGAGTACCGACACCGAGCCGTCCAGTGAGCCAGTCGAGGCGACCGCCAGCGGTACCGAGACGTCGGCCGACGCGAGCGCGGACGACGAACTCGGCGACTTCGAGACCGACACCGGGAGCGTCGGCACCGCCGACGCGACGGCCGACGCGGGCGAGACGGTGGAACCGACCGAGGCTGCCTCGGAGACGGCGCCGACGGAGACGGCGGCCGACGACGTGGACGCCGACGACGAGGTCGGCGACTTCGACACCGAGTTCGAACTGGACGAGGACGAGCGCGAGGAGATAGAACAGGAGTACGGCACCGACTTCCAGAGCGGGACGGAGGTCGACGACGCCGGCGAGGCCGACATCGAGACGCCCGACCCCGAGGAGCTGGCCGACGCCGCCGAGGCGGGCGCTCCGGCCGGGGCCGCCGACGCCGAGGCGGCACCCGACTCTGCCGGTGCGCCGGCGGGCGACGAGGCCGTGGACCCCGACGCCGACGCGGCCACCGGCGACGCGCCCGTCGAGACGGCCGAGACGGCGACTGACGCGGGCGCCGACGAGACGACCCCCGACGCGTCCGGCGCGTCGGAGACGGCCGACGCCGAGGACGTCGACCTCGAGGACGCCGTCATGGACGTGATGACGGAACTGAACGACGGGAGCGGCGCCGACCGCGAGACGGTCCGCTCGACCGTCGCCGAGCGGTACGGCGCCGACCCCGACGCCGTCGAGGACGCCATCCAGGACGCCCTGATGGGCGGGCGCTGTTACGAGCCCGACGACGGCAAGCTGACTCCCATCTGACCCGGTCGGGAAGGCGGGCCGCTTTTCTCCCGTCGTCGCCAACCCGACAGCGATGCGCGTCGAACCGCTCCCGGACGCCCCCGCAGCGACCGTCGACACCGACGGGGAGCGACTGCTGGCGGTCGCCGACTACCACGCCGGCATCGAGGCCGGTCTCCGGTACGACGGCGTCGAACTCCAGTCGGCCGCCGCGAGCAGGCGCGAGCGCCTGCTCTCGCTGCTCGACCGCTCTGGCGCGGACCGCCTCGTCGTCCTCGGCGACCTCGGCCACGCCATCGGGTCGCCGTTCGACGACGAACGCGACGAACTCGCGGCGCTGTTCGACGCGGTCGACGTCCCCGTGACGCTCGTGAAGGGGAACCACGACGGCGACCTCGAAGGCGTCCTCGACGACGTCGCCCCCGGCGTCGAGGTGACCCCGGGCCACGGCACCCGCATCGGCGACGTGGGGTTCGTCCACGGGCACACCTGGCCCGCGCCGGACGTGCTGAACGCCGCGGTGGTCTGTATGGGCCACGAACACCCGGTCGTCCGGTTGGAGGACGAGGTCGGCGGCGCTCGCAAGGAGCGGGCGTGGCTCCGCGGGTCGCTCGTCGCCGACCCGTTCGCCGACCACTACGGCGTCGCCGTCGAGACGAGCGCGGACCTCGTGGTCTTCCCGGCGTTCAACGACCGCTCGGGCGGGACGTGGGTCAACGTCGAGGGGCAGGCCTTCCTCGCACCGTTCCTCCCGGCGGGGATGACCGACACGGAGGCGTTCCTGCTCGACGGGACCCGGCTCGGGCGGTACCGCCGCGTCTGAGGCGGCCTACTCGCCGAGCGCCGCCTCCGTCCGGTCGATGAGTCCCGTGTTCCCGAGGAACGTCGGCGTCCGGGCGTGGAGGCCGTCGGGGTCGACGTCGAGTAAGGACTGCTCGCCGTCCGTGGACCCGCCACCGGCCGCTTCGACCAGGTACGCGAGCGGCGCGGCCTCGAAGTGGACGCGGAGCTTCCCGCCGGGGTAGCTCTCCGTCGCGGGGTAGCCGAACAGCCCGCCGTACTCCAGCACCTGGGCGAGGTCGGCGACGGTCGCGCCGCCGTACCGGAGTTTGAGCTCTCGCGAGAGCTGCTGGGCGAACGCGTTCATCGGGCCGCTTCGTTCGTCGTACTTCCCGGCGATGCCGACCACCTCGGGCTCGTCGGGCAGGGTGAAGGTGCCCCAGCGCTCGCTGTGACCGTCCCGGAGGAGGTACTCCTGGACGACGTCGCGGTCCTCGCGAGCGACGGTCATCGTCGTGTACGGGCCGTACAGCACCATCGTCGAGGCGACCATGTCCCGGCCGCTCGCGGGGAGCGGGCCGTCGTAGACGCCGACGATGGTCCCGACGGAGTTGTTCGACGCGAGGTTCGCAGAGCCGTCGAGTGGGTCGATAGCGACGGTGTACCCCTCGCCGCAGTCGACCACGTCCGCGCGTTCCTCGCTGGCGTAGCCGCCGACACCGTCGACGTACGAGAGGGCGTCGAAGAACAGGTCGTCGGCCCAGACGTCGCCCCCGATCTGTTGCTCGCCGCTTGGGTTCTCCGTCCCGGACCGCCCGGCGTAGTTCGCGAGGTTGCTGCTGACGTAGTGGGCCGTGTCCTTGACCGCGCGCTCGATGGCGTCGAGCGTGTTCATTTCGCCACCTTCGCTCGCTCTGCGGGTTCGATAGGCATGTCTCTACGTCGTCGCGGCAGCGACATAAGCCTACACGTGGTCTCTCGGTAACAGGTCCTCGAAGGGCTGGTCGTCGAGCCACTCGCAGAGCCCACAGAGGTTCGAGAGGGCCGCCTCGAACAGGTCCTCGCCCACCTCGGCGGAGGCGTCGGTCTGGTCGCCGAGCACGCCGTTCTCGGTGTTGTCGATGGCGTCGTAGAAGGTGCGCGCGCCGTGGACGCGGCCGGTCGACTCGTCGAACTCCCGGAGGCCGCCGTCCCGGGCGTCCTCGATGCGGTCCTCGTGGACCAGGTCGGGCGCGAGGTACTGGACGAGCGACGTCTCCTTCGGGCCGCCGTGGGGCCCCGGCGTCTCGAACACCGCCTCTATGCGGTCGGTGATGCTCTCGTCCCACATCCACTCGATGGCGTACATCGTGCCGTCGTCGCGCAGTCGGCGCCCGACCTCCCGGAGGTGTTCGACGTTCCCGCCGTGGGCGTTGACGAAGACGACGCGGTCGATGCCGTGGTACGCGAGGTTTCTGGTGATGCTCTCGACGTAGTCCCGGAACGCGGGGGCGTCGGCCCACATCGTCCCGTGGAACTGCCGGTGGTGCGGACTGACACCGACGTTGACGGTCGGCGTACAGAGGTAGCCGGTGTCCTCGGCGGCGGCCCGCGCGAACGACTCGGCGATGAGGTGGTCCGTCGCCTCGGGCAGGTGCGGCCCGTGCTGTTCGGTCGACCCCAGCGGCACCAGCGCCAGCGACTCCGACTCGAAGTACGATTCGAGGTCCGGCCACGCCTCGTCGGCGAGATACATACGCGGTAGTCCGTGCCCCGGAGTCTTCAACGTGTGCGACAGTGCGTGTCACAACGTGTTTAACCCGATGTAGTCGCTAGACGGCCTCGATGACCGACGGGGCGACACAGGGTCGGGACGCGTTCACGGCGCTGGGCGACGCCGTTCGGGCCGCCCTCTCCGAGCGCGGGTTCGCGACGCCGACGGAGCCACAGCGGAAGGCCATCCCGACGCTCGCCCGCGGCGACGACGCCCTCGTCGTCGCCCCTACCGGCACCGGGAAGACGGAGACGGCGATGCTCCCGGTGCTCGACGCACTCGTCGGCGAGGAGGAGCGGTTCGGCATCGGCGCGCTGTACATCACGCCGCTGCGGGCGCTGAACCGAGACATGCGCGAACGGCTGGAGTGGTGGGGCGAGACGCTCGGCCTCGACGTCGACGTGCGCCACGGCGACACCACCGACTACCAGCGGCAGAAGCAGGCGAACGACCCGCCGGACGTGCTGGTGACGACCCCCGAGACGCTGCAGGCGATGCTCACCGGGTCGAAGCTCCGCGTCGCGCTGGAGGACGTCGACCACGTCGTCGTCGACGAGGTCCACGAACTCGCCGCCGCCAAACGCGGCGCGCAGTTGACTATCGGCATGGAGCGCCTGCGCGAGGTCGCCGGGCGGTTCCAGCGCATCGGGCTGTCGGCGACGGTGGGCGACCCCGGAGAAGTCGGCCGGTTCCTCACGGGCGGCGGTCCCTGTAGCGTCGTCGAAGTCGACATCGGCAGTCGCCTCGACGTCGAGGTGGTCCGCCCGCAGGTGACCGACCGCGACGAGCGCCTCTCCAGCGAACTCGTCACCGACGCCGAGACGGCCAGCCACGTCCGCTACATCGACGACCTGATAGCCCAGAAAGAGTCAGTGCTCCTGTTCGTCAACACGCGACAGACCGCCGAGGCGCTCGGGTCGCGGTTCAAGGAACTCGGGACGAACCTCGGCGTCCACCACGGGTCCCTGTCGAAGGAGGCCCGCATCGACGTCGAGGACCGGTTCAAGGCCGGCGAACTCGACGCCCTGCTGTGTACCTCCTCGATGGAGCTGGGTATCGACGTGGGCCACGTCGACCACGTCGTCCAGTACGGGAGCCCGCGGCAGGTGTCCCGACTGGTCCAACGGGTCGGCCGCGCCGGCCACCGCCGGGACGAGGTGTCCTCGGGCACCGTCGTCACGACCCACGCCGACGACACGCTGGAGGCGCTGGCCATCGCCCGGCAGGCGCAGGACGGCGACGTCGAACCCGCACAGATTCACGACGGGAGCCTCGACACCGTCGCCAACCAGATCGCCGGCCTCGTGATGGACACCGGTGAGGTGCGCGCGATGGAGGCCTACCACGTCCTCACCCGCGCGTACCCGTTCCGCGACCTCGGGGAGGGCGAGTTCAAGGAAGTCGTGCGGGAACTGGCCGAAAACAACGTCGTCTGGCTGGACGAGGAGCGCGACACGCTGGAGAAGCGCCGCGGGACCTGGCAGTACTTCTACCAGAACCTCTCGATGATTCCCGACGAGGCCACCTACGAGGTGGAGGACGTGGCCTCCGGCAAGCAGGTCGGGACCCTGGACGAGCGGTTCGTCGTCAACTTCGCGACCCCCGGCGAGGTGTTCGTCCAGCGCGGCGAGATGTGGCGCATCACCAACATCGACGAGGAAGAGGAGGTCGTGACCGTCTCGCCCATCGAGGACCCCGCCGGCGAGGTGCCGTCGTGGACCGGCTCCGAGATTCCGGTGCCACAGGCCGTCGCACAGGAGGTCGGCGAGTTGCGCCGCGTGGCCGGGCGCCAGCTGCAGGACGGCGCGCCGGTCGATTCCGTCGCCGGACACGTCGCCGCCCGCTACGACGCCGACCACGAGACGGTCGCCGACGGCCTCTCGCAACTGGACGGTCACGAGGGGCCGATTCCCGACGACGAGACCGTCCTCGTGGAGTTCCACGGCCGCGAAGTCGTCGTCAACTCGTGTCACGGCCACACGGTCAACGAGACGCTGGGTCGGATACTCTCTGCACTACTGGGACAGCGGGCCGGGTCCTCCGTCGCGATGGAGGTCGACCCCTACCGCATCGAACTGGAGGTGCCGCGGCGCATCACCGCCGGCGACGTCGTCGAGGTGCTGGAGGAGACCGACCCCGACCACATCCCCGCGCTGGTGGAGTTGAGCCTGAAGAACGCCGACGCGCTGAAGTTCAAGCTCGCGCAGGTCGCGACGAAGTTCGGCTCGCTGAAGCGCTGGCGGGGCCGCGGGTCGACGGACTTCGGCCGGGACCGCCTGCTGGCCGCGCTGGAGGACACCCCGATGTACGAGGAGGCGCTCCGAGAGGTGCGCCACGAGGACCTCGCCATCGAGGCGACGGCGACGTTGCTCGAACGACTCCAGTCCGGCGAGGTGGCGCTGGAGACGGTCGCCGAGCGAACGCCGGTCGGCCTCGGCGGTCGGTCCTCGGGCCGGGAGCTGCTCTCGCCGGAGAACGCCGACGCGAGCGTCATCCAGACGGTCAGGGAGCGCATCCAGAGCGACCGGGTCCTCCTCGTCTGCCTGCACTGCAAGGAGTGGGACCGGAAACAGCAGGTCGGCCGGGTACGGGACCAACCCGAGTGCCCGAAGTGCGGGTCGACGCGCGTCGCCGCGCTGAACCCATGGGCCGACGAGGTGGTCTCCGCGGTACGGGCCGACGAGAAGGACGAGGACCAGGAGCAGATGACCGAGCGCGCCTATCGGGCCGGGTCGCTCGTCCAGACGCACGGCAAGCAGGCCGTCGTCGCCCTCGCCGCACGGGGCGTCGGCCCGCACAACGCCGCGCGCATCATCAACCGCCTGCGGGAGGACGAAGACGAGTTCTACCGGGACATCCTCCGGCAGGAACGGGAGTACGCCAGAACGCAGTCGTTCTGGGGCTAGGCGGTCAGCTCAGGTCCCGAATCGCCTGCGTCAGCGACGGTTCGACGGCCGACGGGTCGGCGTTCCGGACGGTGAAGGAGGTGTGCCGTTCGTCCATGTCCATGGCTTCCGAGAGCAGCCCGCCGCGACGGTCGACCTCCACGTGGACCGTCAGACCGCCCTCGTCGTACACCGGTATCAGCTCGACTTCGTCCACCTCGCCCGAGAACTCGCCGCGCTGCGGGCGGAACTCGAACTCCTGGACGAAGCTCGCCGAGGTGGCGAAGACGCCGCCGGGACGGGCCTCGCAGGACGAGGAGCGCAGGGTGAACCCGAGGTTCTCCAGCGCGTCGAAGACGGCCTGCAGGCGCTCGGTCGGCCGTACCTCGATGCGGTCCTCGTCCTCGGGGTCGACGGCCATCGAGATGTCCAGTCCCGTCTCTATCTCGACGGAGACGGACCCGACGGTCACCGGCGTCCGCCGCGGGACGTCGATGGTCGTCTGGAAGCGCCGTTCCTCACCGGACTCGATGGTGAACGGTTCTGTGAGTTGCCACTTGTCCACGATGGCGTCGGCGTACCCCTCCTCGGTGCGGTACGCCGTCTCCAGCGCGAAGTAGATGGCGTCGACGTCCTGGTCGGTCGAGCCGCCCTCGACGTGGACCTCGGCGTCGACGGAGTCGCCGGCGCGGACCGTACTGGAAGGGAGGACTGTGTCGACACGGGCGGAACCAATTCCGATGCGGGAGAGCACGTCTCTCATGCCGTTCGACTGTGGGGTCGCCTTCTGGCATAAACTTCGTGTCCGTCACCGGTCCCGGTCGTCCTCGTTCTCGGCCTCGATGCCGGCGCGCTCGTGGAGCGGGCCCGGCTCGCCCCGGGCCTGTCTCGCCGCGCGGGCCGCGACGCGGCGCGCCAGCAGGACGGCGGCGACCGCGGGGACGGCGAGCAGTGTCGCGACGAGCCCGGTTCGCCCCGTGACGAGCGAGGCCCCGCCGGTGGCGGCGTCGTAGGCGATGGCGACGACGACGGCCCCGACGCCAGCGACGACGAGGTAGAGGCCGCGGGCCAGCGCCGCACTGGGCGAGGGGAACCGGCCGAGGTAGGCGGCGGGCAGGAGCCAGCCTGCGAGCAGGAGCACGGCGAGGACGGAGAGCGGGAGGCCGCCCACCGCGATGACGGCGGCGTAGACGACCAGCGGCGCGATGGCGACGCCGAGCGCCAGTCCCGTCAGGACCACCGCCCAGCCCGGTGCCGCGTCCCGTTCCTGGGCGAACGCGGCCGCCATCTGCTCGTCGAGGCGGGCCAGTTGCGCCTCCGTGAGCAGGCGCTCGCCGCAGGACGAACACTCGACGGTCGGCGCCTCGAGCGTCGCCCCGCACGCCGGACAGGTCGGGTCGTCGGCCTGGGACCGGTCGGCCATACGGGTCGCTTACCACGGGAGGGGCTTGAGTGGTCCGGCACGGGTACCGAACGACAGCAGTCGGCGAGCCCGCTCGCCGGTGTGGCTGGGCTCGGGCTACGCTGCCCCTACCGCCCCAAATTTCGGCTTTCGAATTCGGCGGTGGACCGACGAGAACGGGTAACACGCCCTTGTTCTCGGCCCCCAGTCACGATAGACTTGGTAACAAAGTACAGGGAGTGTGGACGACCGACTATGGGACAGTATCCGACCGACTCCTCGAGGCGAGACGTGATGAAGGCACTCGGTGGCGGTGCGCTGCTGTCCGGCATCGGCGGGACGGCGACGGCACAGGCGGACGACGGGCAGGAGGACGACGGAGGTGTGCAGGCGGCCGACGGGCAGAACCGCGTGCACGAGGTCCAGACGCGCATCCGGGGACCGCCGACGAACCCGGACCGACCGGTCGACTTCTTCTACCAGCCGACCGGCCTCCACGTGCAACCCGGCGACGTGGTGAAGTTCGTCTTCGCGGCGCCCGACCACAACGTCGTCGCCTACCACCCCGCGTTCGGGATGCGACGGCGGGTACCAACCGGCGTAACCGCGTACTCCTCGCCGTTGCTCGGGTGGCGGCCGGACTCGATCGGGGACGACCAGATAGAGCCACCGGCCGAGACGGGTGGCGAAGGGGCGGACGGCGAGGGCGGCAGTGGTGACGGTGACGGCGAGGGGGAAGCGGGCGGCCCCCCAGAACCAGTCCCGGACACGTGGCTCCTGGCCTTCGAGACGCCGGGCGTGTACGACATGCTGTGTTCTCCCCACGAGGGGTTCGGCATGGCGTTGCGCGTCGTCGTCGGCGACGTGACCGAGGCGCCCTTCGAGACGTCGAACCCCGAGAACCTGGCCGAACCGCGGGCAGGGCCGGTCGGTCTCGCTCGCGTGACGCTCACCGACCCGGCGCTCCAGCCGTCGAACGTCGTCGAACAGGGCACGGTCGAGTGGCAGGCCCTCGAGGCGAACCAGACCCAGTCCGGCGAGTCCGAGGGGTGAAGACGGGCCGGAGAGCCATGATAAACGACTAAATCCGGGCCGTCCGTCGGCCCGCCTATGCGACTGGAGGAGTACTGGGGTATCGGTCCGAAGACGTCCGACCTACTGAGCGAGGAGCTGGGCGTCGAACGGGCCGTCGAGGCCATCGAGTCGGCGGACACGCGTGCGCTCACGGCGGCCGGCCTCTCCAGGGGGCGGGCGACGCGCATCCTCCGGCGGGCCACGGGCGCCGAGTCGATGGACCTGCTTGCCACCCGGGACACCCGCGACGTGTACAAGGAGCTGCTGGACCTCGCCGAAGAGTACGCCGTCACCCCCGACGCGGCCGACAGAATCCGCGTCCTGACGCCGCTCCCGACCCGCGAGGCGATGACGGACCGACTCGACGACGTACTGGCGGCCCGCGACACGTGGGCCGCCCTCTCGGAGGCCGACCAGCGGGCCGTCCTCAACGCGTTCGAGCGCTACGAGACCGGCGGCGAGCGTGCGGCCGTCGAGACGGCGCTCGCGCTACGGGAGACCGGCGTCTCCGAGGGCGTGTTCGAGGCCGTCGCTGCCCTCGACGGGGACGCGCTCGCCGACGCCCGGGCGGCACTCGCCGGCCTCGCGGGCGAGGGCGACCGCGTGGGCGACGGCGCGGACGAGCAACTCGACCGCCTGCGGACCCAGCTCGGTCAGATTGAGGACCTCGCCGCTGCGACGCCGGAGGTGGTCGAGGCGGTGCAGGAAGGGGCCCGTCGCCCGGACGAGTTCCAGGACGCGCTGGTCCGCCACGTCACCGCCGAGACGGGCGTCGACGGCACGCGAGTCCGGGACGCGATGCCCGGCGGAGCGACCGACGCGCGTGACTTCGTGGACGCCGCCCTCCGGGAACTGCGCTCGTCGCTCCGGACCGCCGTCGAGGAGCGGGAGCGGGCCGTCGCCGACAGCCTGGAGGACGACCTTGAAGCGGCGCGGGCCGACGTCGACGCCGCGGTCACCGCCGTCGGCGACATCGCGCTGTCGGTGTCGCTGGCCCGGTTCGCCATCGCCTACGACCTCACCCGGCCGACCTTCGTCGACCGCGAGACCATCGCCGTCCGCAACGCCCGGAACCTCGCGCTCGCGGACACGGCAGAGGTCCAACCGGTCACCTACGCGGTCGGCGACCACACGCTGGAGGTCCACTCCGCGAACGGCCCACCGAGCGGCGACCGAGTGGCCGTCCTCACGGGGGCCAACTCCGGCGGGAAGACGACCCTGCTCGAGACGCTGTGTCAGGTCCAGTTGCTCGCGCAGATGGGGCTGCCCGTCCCGGCCGAAGCCGCCGAGGTCGGACTGGTCGACACCGTCGTCTTCCACCGCCGGCACGCCTCGTTCAACGCCGGCGTCCTCGAGTCGACGCTCCGCTCGGTCGTCCCGCCGCTGACCGGCGGCGACCGGGCGCTGATGCTCGTCGACGAGTTCGAGGCCATCACGGAACCGGGGTCGGCGGCGGACCTGCTGCACGGCCTCGTCACGCTGACCGTCGACCGGGACGCGCTCGGCGTGTTCGTCACCCACCTCGCGGCGGACCTCGAACCGCTGCCCGAGGAGGCCCGCACCGACGGCATCTTCGCCGAGGGGCTGAATCAGGACCTCGACCTGCTGGTGGACTACCAGCCGCGCTTCGGCACCGTCGGGAAGTCCACGCCGGAGTTCATCGTCTCCAGACTCGTCGCCAACGCGAACGACCCGGTCGAACGCGGCGGGTTCGAGACGCTCGCCCGCGCCGTCGGCGAGGAGGCCGTCCAGCGGACCCTCTCGGACGCGCTCTGGACCGAGGGCGAGTAGTCAGGGCGAGGCCCGCTCGGCCCGCCGGTCGCCGCTCCCGTTCCCCTCCAGTCGACGCCGCGCCTCGGCCAGCAGTCGTGCGACCTCTCGCCGGTTGTACCACCTGACCAGGGGCGCGAGGAGGAACCCGGGTAGCGGCCCCGGCACGTCGTACTCGGCGGCGTAGGTCAGTCTGGTGCCGTCGTCCTCGGGCACGAAGGTCAACGTTATCGTCCCCGTCAGGTCGCCGCGCATCTCGTATACGATGCACTCGTCCGGGTCGTACGTGGTCGCCACCACCTCGCCCTCGAACGAGCGCCCGAGCAACCGGTAGACGTAGCGGGCGCGGTTGCCGCCGTTGGGCCGGCGTTCGATACGGTCGGCCGTCCGGAGGCTCGGCGTCACGGCGGCCTGGTTGGCCGGTTCGTCCATGAACGCGAACACCTCCGCGACGGGTGCGGCTATCCAGACGTCGTCGACGGTGCTGACGGCCATGGTCGGTGTACGGTGCCGACGGACAAAACGGCCCCTCCTCGTGGGGGCGAGGCTTGACGTGGGTGTGGGTCCTACGTCGAACCGATGATACGACGACTCCTCCCACTCAGTTACGCGTGGATGGTCGGCCAGGGACTGCTCGCGGTGTTCCTCCCCCGGCAGGCCATCAGACTGAACGCGAAGTTCCTCCTCGCCGGCTACGAGAACCCCGGCGACCTCCAGCCGAAGGACTGGTACGTCCGGGCGACGCGTATCGCCGGCGTCGGGATGCTCGTCACCGGCCTCACGGGACTGCTCGCGGGCGAACTCGACACCGAGGAGGACGTCGAGACGGTCGACGTCGAGAGCGACGCGGCGAGCGGCGACGGTCACCAGGTCGGCGAGTCCGACGAGTCGGTCTGATAGCGGTCCTCGTCCAGCAGCGTCCCGCCGTAGGGTCTGAACTCGAAGCCGTGCTTCTCGGCGACCAGTTCCAGTTTCTCCTCCCGTTCGGCTATCGTGTCCGTCTCGAACCCCGCGTCCTCGACGGCACCGACCAGCGCGTCGTCGTCGACGTGGCCCGACGCGTAGGCGTCGGCGACGGCGTTCCGGAACCCGTCGGCGTTGCGCCGGCGCCGGAGCGCCTCGTCGAAGCGCGACTCGGCCAGCGAGCGGTCGGCGTCGGACGGGATGGACTCAAGCACCTCGACCGTCTCCGCGTCGTAGGCGGCCGCGCGGTTCAGAATCTGCGTCACCTGTTCTCTGGCGGTGAGTGCGTCCCACGCGTCGCGGTGGCTCGAGGGCACGTACGCGTCGACGACGGTCGGCCAGTCGGTCGACCGCTCGGCGTCCTCGAACACCTCGGCGACGAACTCGGCCGCGTACTCCGGGGGGACCGACAGCGCCACCGACTGCTGTGGCTCTGCCTCGTCGGCCCCGCTCATCGCGGCCCACCTCCGTCGTGGCCGTACTCGCGACTCGGGGCCGGCCCGGGGCCGCTGGGCGGGTGCTGGTCCCGCCGACCCTGTCCGCCGTGGTCCGGGCCTGGCCGCGGGTCCGCCGGACTCGGCGCGTCGGACCCGCCGGGCGGCGAGGCCATCGGCGGCGCACCCTCGTCGCCGCCCGCTCCCGGAACCTCGATGTCGTCCGGGTCGGTGCCCCGGGCGTTCGCGAGCGCCACCTTCGCGGTCCGGCGCACGTCGTCGCTCCGGTCGGACAGCCCCTGCCGTTCCAGCGCGTCCTCGGCGCGGTCGGTCGCCAGTTCGCCGAGGCCGTCGGCGGCCTTCGCCCGGACGTAGGCGTTCGGGTCGCGGGCCAGCAACGCGGCGAGGATGCGGACCGCCTCGTCGGTGTCCGCGGCGACCTCCGGGAGGAACTGCGCGGCGTACTCCCGAGCGGCCGGGTGCGGGTCGGTCTTGATGCGGTCGACGAGCAGGTCGTGGTCGACGGCGCCGAGTTTCCCCAGCGCGATGGTCGCGTTGCGCCGGACCCACCCGCTGTCGTCGTCCAGCGCCGCCCGGAGCGCGTCGGTCTCGTCGGGCGCGGCCCGAGAGAGCGCGACGACGGCCTCCGCGCGGACCCACTCGTGGTCGTCGGCCAGCGCCCGCCGGACCGCGTCGACGCCCGCGCCGGCCAGCCCGAGCGCCTCGACGGCGAACTGCCGGGTGTCGGGTCCGCCCGTCTCGGTGACGACGCGAGCCAGCGCGTCGACCGTCTCGTCCGCGAGGCCGTCCCGTTCGGCGACGTCGACCAGCGCGAGCGCGGCACTGCGCCGCTCGCTCGGGTCGCTCAGGCACTCGCGGAGGGCCTGTTCGTCCTCGGCCGGTGCGCCGTCGCGGGCGCTGTGGTAGTCGTCTAACGTCATCGTGCGAGCCTCCAGTAGGCGACGAGCCACGAGGCGACGATGGCGGAGACCGCGGTGCCGAGCATCCCGCCGAACTCGCCGAACCCGGAACCGTCCGCGCCGCCGGAACTGCCGGCGCTTCCGCCGCTTTCGCCGGCGCCGCCGCCGCTATCCCCGGACGCCCCGGAGCTCGACCCGCCGCTCTCGGGCGGTTTGAGCGTCCCGCTCTCGACGTTCAGGGTCGAGTACTGCAGCGTGATGGACTTCTTGCCGTTGACCTCGTCGGCGCTGCCGTTCCAGACGGCGAAGGCCAGATACACCGTCTCCGACCCGTCGAACGAGGCGTCGAACTGGCCCTCTGTCTGGCGTTTCCGGGTGAACGTCACCGCCCAGCCGTTCTCGGTGCGCGCACCGCGGGCCTGTACCGGCTGGGTGGGAGCGTGACTCAGCGAGCCGTACCCCTCGGCGTAGTAGTTCTGCGCGTAGTTCTCGTAGGCGGCCCGCGAGAGCGGGTTGTCTGCGGCCCGGCCGGGTTTCGTCTCGGCGTCCGGGTGGGGGTAGGCGTACATGTCGCCGGACCACTCCGAGCTCTTGTTCCCGAACTGCCAGCTGGACCGCCAGTACCAGATGTTGACCGGTTCGCCGGCGGCCCCCATCGTGATGGGCGGTTGCTCGCCGGCGCGGGCCATCACGGCGACGGCGTCGCTGTAGTTGCGCGGCGAGTCGATGCCGTCGTCGCGAGTCGGGTCGGCCCACGAGAGGCGGAAGGCCACGTGGCTCTCGTTGGTCGCCACCTGCACGTCCAGCTCGTCCGTCGAGCCCCCGCCGTAGGGGACCGCCATCTGCTGTTTCTGGAGCGAGACGGTCCGGACGGGCGCGTCGTCCCACGTCGCCGCGGTCGGCGAGGTCGGTGCCGTCATGACCTGTGCGGTCGGTTGGGCACCGCTCGTGACCGCCGCGGCCACCGCGCCCTGTGCGAGGAGGACGCCGGCGGCCACGACGACGGCGACCAGCGTCGAGCGCACCGCGGCCTCGCCGTCGACGAGGCGCGACCGGCGGAGCCGCGAGAGGGGGTCGGCGACGCTCATCGCGCCGTCACCCCCGGCGGCGACAGTTCGTCGGGACTCGTCGGCGGGTCGGGGTGGACCGCGTCGTCCAGCTCGACGAGCGCCTCCGCGAGGTCGGCGGCGGCCAGATACACCTCGCAGTCGGTCGTCGCCCGCAGGTCGTGGGCCATCGCCGGGACGAACGGCGCGAGGTGGTTCGCCAGCGCCGCCGCCTCGACGCCGCGTATCTCCGTCGCCACCTCGTTCTCGCTCGGGTCGTCGGCCCGCTCAACGACGACGGCTCGCTGGCCGGCCGCGACCTGTAGCAGTTCCAGTTCGGTGGCGACGTGGTCCTGCCGCTCGCCGAACGACTCGCTCGGTTCCAGCCCGACAGTCTCGAGGAGGCCGACGACGGCCGCGATGCGCCGCTGTTGCTTGTCTATCTCCTCGCCGGCCGTGTAGTTGCCCTCGTAGGGAACGACCGGGTAGGTCCCCTCGTCCGTCGGCAGGCCGAACAGGTCGGTGTAGGTCGACTGGAGGTCGGACGGGTCGGCCTCGGCGATGGCGTCGGTGAACCGCATCGCCTCGTTCGCGAGGCCGAGTCGGTCGGCCGCGCGCTCGATGCCCTCGACGGCATCTTCGTCTCGGAGGTCCGCTATCGTCTCCTCGTCGGGGTAGACGAAGACACCTGCCGTCGCGGCGTACAGCGCCGCGCGGGAGCTGTGGAACGCGGGGTCGGTCGTGTCGATGTCCGTGTCGGTCATGCTGTCCCCCGTCATGGTTGGTTCGTCCACTGTTCGCCCTCGCGGACCTCGATGTCCTCGTAGATGGGCATGTCGACGACCTTCTCGCCGTTCTGGTCCCAGCCCTTCACGCGGTTCTCCTTCACGGTGTACGTCTCGATGAGACGGGTGGTCGCGCCGAACAACTGGAGGATGCCCAGCACGTGGTGACTGGGGTCCCGGACCCGCTCCTGGACGATGCGGATGGACTCCTCGTAGGTCGAGCCGGGCCAGTCGTTGCGCTTCTGCTCGGTGTTCGGCGTGAACATCTGCGTGAGGAACTCCGGCGGGACGTGGTACGGCGGCATGTAGAACACCTGCGGCTGGGTCCCGAACTGCGGGTACAGCGGCAGGGCCACCTTCTCGTCGGAGTGGACGAGGTAGTTGATTGGCGACCGGCCGCCGGGTGCGTCGCCTCCGGGTGAGTCGGCGTCGGGCCCGCGGTTGATGTTGCCGTGGAGCCGGGTCTTCCCGATACACGAGGAGACACACCGCGGGACGTTCCCCTCCTCGATGCGGGGGTAACACCCCACGGGCTTCTCCGTGATGCCCGTCTCGGGGTTGTACATCGGCTTGTGGTACGGGCAGGCCTTCACACAGCGGCGGTAGCCGCGACAGCGCTCCTGGTCCAGCAGGACGATGCCGTCCTCCTCGCGCTTGTAGATGGCCTGTCGCGGACACCCGGCGAGACAGGCCGGGTTCTTGCAGTGGTTGCAGAGCCGCGGGAGGTAGAACTGCCAGACGTCGTGGTACTCGTCGTTCTCGAGGTCGGACTCGACGACGTCGCCGCGGGGGTACTCGCCGTGGGCCTGGTCGTCGCCCAGCGCTGGGTACTCCCAAGCCTCCTTCTGGGCGATGTACCCCTTGACCTGCTCGTCGGCGTCGGCGGCCTCGAAGATGGTCTGGTCCTCGTCGAGTTCCGAGAGGAGCTTCATGTCCCACCCCATCGGGTAGCCGCCGTAGGGTTCGGTCTCGACGTTCATCCACCACATGTACTCCTCGCCCTCGCCGCTGGTCCACGTCGACTTGCAGGCAAAGGAGCAGGTGTTGCAGTTGATACACCGGTTCGTGTTGATGACCATCCCCCAGTGGTAGTCCCGCTCTTCCTCGCGGTGTTCGTAGGGGTAGGGCTGTTCGCGGCCGAGTTGTGGATTGTAGGTCTTCGCCATCAGTTGCCACCTCCCTGCAGACTGCCGCCGATGTAGTCCTGCATCAGGTCGTCCCGTCTGGCGTCGCCGGGCCACCAGTCGGCCTCCTCGTACTTCTCGACGGTGACGAGGTCGTCCCGGTTGACGCCGGTGGGCGCCCACACCGTCTCCTCGTAGCCGTGTTCGAGTTCCGCGCCGTGCCACGCGACGTCCTCGTCAACCACGTCGGAGACGTTCGGGTCGCCGAACACGCCCTTGTGGACGAGGTCGTCGGTCTCCTGGCCGGGGTCCAGCCAGATGTTCGTCGTCACGTTGAACCCCTTGATGCCGTCCTCCGAGGCCTCGTCGTCGGGGAAGTGCTGGGGCCACCAGCCGTGCCAGATGGTCAGTTGGCCCATGTCGCCGGCGTCGCCGGGTCGCTGGCGCTCGCTGACCATCACGCGCACGACGGTGTCGCCGCGGGTGCCGCTGATGCGGACGTAGTCGCCGTTCTCGACGCCGATGTCGGCGGCGTCGGAGGGGTGCATCTCGACGAAGGCCTCTCCCAGCGGCGGCGCGTCGCTTGTGTCGCCCTCCCCCTCCGGGAACGAGAAGTCGTCTATCAGCCGCTCTGTCCCCTCGGGGTCGGCGCTGACGCTCCCGAAGTCACGGGCCGACCAGATGAGGTTCCAGTCGGTCATCCCCCACGAGGAGTGGGTCCGGTACTTCGAGTGGGGGGTGTTGTAGTAGAACTGGTACCCCTCCTCGTAGAGGTCGTTGGACCCCTCGCCGGCCTCGGGCCACTTCGCGTTCGGTTCGTACGGCGTCCCCTCGACGCTCTCGATGTGGTCCAGGTCGTCCCGGTCGAGTTCGACGAACCGGTCCTCCTCCTTGTGGAACTCCATCCGACCGGTCTTTGTGTAGAACGGCCGGTCGTCGTGAATCTGGGAGTAGAAGGGGACCCGCGGATAGGTCTTGAGGTTCAGCCGCTCCGGGCCGTCCTCGAGGTCCTCGACGTCGATGTCCTGGGTCGTGATGCCGGCGTCGAACGCCTCCTGGATGTAGTTCGTCACGTCCCCGTCGTCGTCCAGGAACTCCGCGAAGTACTCTCGGTAGGAGTCGACGCGGCGCTCCTCGGGCGGGATCTTCTCGTCGAGTCGCTCGGCGACGAGCGCGATTATCTCGCCGTCCTGTTTGGTGTCGTACAGCGGGTCCATCACCCCGTGGTCCATCTGGACGAACGGGTTCTCCGGCCCGACGGTGATGTCCGGGTAGTCACACTCAAGCCACGATGGCACCGGGAGCACGATGTCGGCGTGCCGGGCGGAGTAGGTCATGTGCATGTCCGAGACGACGAACAGCTCGTTGTCCGTCTCGGGGTGTTTCACGAAGTTCTCGATGACGTGCTCCTGATGTTTCGTCTGGTTCAGGAGGTTGCAGTTCATCGTCCACAGGACCGAGGGCTTGGACATCGTGTAGGACTCGGCCCCTTTGGGCATCACCGGCTCCTCGGCGTCGCCCTGCGGGACGAGGTCCAGCTCCCGGTCGAAGTCCCCGCGGATTTCGTGGGGGTCCAGTCGCTCGCCGCCGAAGAACGCGAGGGCGTACCCGGGGTACATCCCGTGGGCCGAGTGCCCGTCGGGGTTGACGTACTGCGGGTAGCCGTCCAGCAGTTCTATCTTGTACTGGCCGGAGTAGTTGTAGTACCCACAGCCCGGTTTGCCGACGTTGCCCAGCATCGACTGGACGAAGAAGATAGAGCGCTGGAGCGCGCTGTTGCCGTGGAACCAGTGGTTGATACCTTCGCCCGTGAACCACTGGGCGTTCTCGGCGGCGGCGAACTCCCGGGCCGTCGTCGCCAGCGCGTCCGCCGGGACGGTCGTGATCTCCTCGACCTGTTCGGGCGAGTAGTTCTCCAGGACGTTCGTCTTCTGGCGAGTGAAGTCCGTGCGGACGCCCACCGTCGACCCGTCGGCCAGCGAGAGGTCGGTGTCGGCCTCCAGCGTCGGCGTGACCGGCATCTCCTCGCCGACCTCCTCGCGGGAGACGGCGACGGGGTTCCCGGACTGGTCCAGGACGACGAACTCGCCGTACTCCTCTTCGCCCTCGGGTTCGCTGTGGTCGGAGAACACCTCGTGGGCGCGGAGGTACTTGTCGTCGTCGTCGCGGACGAGCAACGGCAGACTCGTGAACTGCCGCATGAACTCTGCGTCGTACAGGTCCTCCGAGATGACGACGTAGGCGACGCCGAGCGGTATGGCCGGGTCGGACCCCGGCCGGATGGGGAGCCACCGGTCGCACTTCTGGACCGTCGGCGAGTAGTCGGGGTAGATGCCGACCATCTCCCCGCCGCGCTCGCGCATCTCCTGGAACCAGTGGTTGTCCGCGAGCTTGTTGTGGATGAGGTTCTTCCCCTGGATGATGGTGTAGTCGGACTTGCGCCAGTCGGCGGCGTCGGCGTCGCTGGTCTGGTAGCCGGTCGTGATGACGTGGCCCGGCGGCAGGTCGGCGTACCAGTCGTACTCCGTCCACTCACAGCCCCCGAAGACCGAGGCGAGGCGCCGGCCCGCGCCGTGGCGGGTGAACAGGCCGTCGGCCTTGATGGCGTTGAAGACGTGGAACCGCTTGTTGTCCTCCAGCGACGCCATCTTCTCGGCCAGCAGGTCGATGGCCTCGTCCCACGAGACGCGCTCGAACTCGTCCTCGCCGCGGCCCTCGGGGTTCGGCTCGTCCGGGCTCCACCCCTTGCGGACCATCGGGTACTTGATACGGGAGGGTTCGAACGTCCGTCGGTGGAGCGTCAGCCCCTTCATACAGCCGCGTGGGTTCCAGTTCTGGCTGACGCCGGCGTCCTCGTAGCCGGACGGTCCCACGGACGGCTCCTCGTTGTGGTACACCTGCTCGGCACGTATCGGCACGCCGTTCTTCATGTAGAAGTTCAGCGCACAGGACTGCGTGCAGTTGGGGTGACAGACCGTCCAGTCGACGGCGTCGTAGGCGTAGATGTCGTGGTACACCTGTTCCCAGTCGCGGTTCGGGTACGACGTGAGGGGGTTGTCGACGCTCGTCACCGGGTCGGTCGCCTGCGAGGCACCCCAGCCACTGCCGACGAGTGCGCCGATGGCACCGGCACCGGCCGCACTCAGGAAGTCACGGCGCGACAGTGTCATGGGGCACCACCCCAGTTCCGCTGTCGGTGGTGGCGTATGTGCATCACCAGTCGGTACGCACGTCGACGCCTTGTATCGGGAACCGTGTTCCAGTCCCCTCGGAACGGGTGCGAATACCTCCGGGACAAGCGTTTAGGAAGGGTAGAACGACAGTTCACACGGAGCCCCAATGTTGCGGTCGTTTTTCCCCGGGGTGCGACACGGCTCCGGCCGCGGGGAATCGAACGGCGACGCCTCTCGCGTATTCATCGTCGGACTGTGGATACGGCAGAAACCCGCGGGGTTACCGACGGCGGGTGCGTCGGCGTCTCTCGTCGCTGTCCGTCCGTTCTCGTCGCTGGTTAGCGA
Organism: Haloarcula sp. MBLA0163; assembly: GCF_055632435.1. Classification (NCBI taxonomy): domain Archaea; kingdom Methanobacteriati; phylum Methanobacteriota; class Halobacteria; order Halobacteriales; family Haloarculaceae; genus Haloarcula; species Haloarcula sp. MBLA0163. The sequence continues at coordinate 1,032,007 of NZ_CM145745.1, read as the reverse complement.
TGGCGAGCAGGTACGTCGGTCGCATAGTGTCTCCGCCCCCGCCGGGGGTCGAACCCGGGCCCGGACAGTGCCGGTGTCCGCCAGTGGACGCGGGGGCACAGAGGGGTGGAGCGACGACTCAGACCGCCTCGGCGGTGAGCTCGCTCACCGACGTGATGCCGAACCCGTCGGCGAGTCGCTCGGCCACCGCCGTCTCGGGGTCGGCGTCCGCGGCGACGGCGATGGTGAGGGACACGTCCGCGTCCACACGGATGTCGGTGAACGTCGGTCGGACGCTGGTCACGCGGTCGACGGTGACGGCGGAGACGCCGTCGACGCCCTCGACCACGGCGGCGACACCGCTCTCTAGGTCTTCGGTCCCACCGCGGGGGACCCGGAGCGAGACGTCGGCCGATGCGTCGACGGGGACGGTCGCATGGAGCGACATACGCCGACGGCCGGAGTCGAACCGGCCCCGGGACGGGGGCTCGCCGATCGAGCACGTCGGGCGGAGCGACGGGCGCGCCGCTCCCTGGAGATGTGTCTGGTCTGTGGTGCGTCGCTCCCGACGACCGACGACGGCCGGGCGCCGATGCCAGTCAGGTACCCTCGTGGGCACTTCAGGGTCGGCGGCGTCGCCGATATCGGGGGTCGAAATCGAGGCCCCACCGCAGTGGGTGTCCGCGCGACCGGACGGCCGTCCCACGGTGGCGCTGTGCCCCTACGCTGCGGGGTGAATCGGACGGGCGCTCACCCGACCACACCGGCCCCCAGCAAGAGACACCGGATACGCGGCGGCGATGCCGCGTCCGGAGGCCCATCCGCCGGCGAATAGCCGGTGCGCGATGGACGATGACGTCGGGGCAGGAGTGGTACGGGTCATGTGAACACCTCGTCGGTCGGGGTCAGGTGTCTACACCATCGAGAGGTGACATATTAAGTCTATTTGACGGTCGTCACCGAATAGCACGGTTTCGTTCCCTCGACGGAACTGTGGGTTCGTCGTGGCGAGCGACCCCGTGAGGGGCGATGCGAGGTGTAGGACCGCCGTCTCGAACACCATCGCACCGGTTCCTACCGGCTGAGAACACCCCTCAGTTTTTACCCCCGTCTGGAACCCACTCACGGACAGGGACGAGCGGTCGCCGGCGGCCGGTGGCCGCGTCGTCCAGCATCACACCCATGACTGGCTCGATGACACGACGACAGTTCGCACAGGCGACCGCCGGTGCGGTCGCACTGGGCGCTACGACGGCGACGGTATCGGCACAGCAGGGACCCGACTACGGCGGGTGGTTCGACGGCGTCGGGAACTTCGACGGCACCGTCGACAAGACCGGACAGGACACCGTCGAGATAACCGTCGGTGCCGAGGGGAACGGCGGCGCCTTCGCCTTCGACCCGGCGGCGGTCCGCGTCTCGCCCGGTACCGAAGTCGTCTGGACCTGGACCGGCAACGGCGGCGGCCACAACGTCGTCTCTGACGGCGACGGCCCCCTCGACTCGGGTGGCCTGGTCTCCGAGCAGGGCACGACGTACTCGTACACGTTCGACAGCGAGGGAATCTACAAGTACGTCTGTGAGCCCCACAAGGGCCTCGGGATGAAGGGCGCCGTCGTCGTGGGGTCGGCCTCGGGCGGCGGTAGCGGTGGGGACACAGCGACGGCGACCGCGAGCGCCGAGAGCGGCGGCGGGAACACGACGAGCGGTGCCGGCGGTCGCACGGGGTCCGCCAGCGGTCCCGTCACCGCGCTCGCCGCCGTCATCGCGATGGCGTTCCTCTCGCCGCTGGCCTTCGCCGCCCTCATGCGGCGCAAGGCGAACCGGTCGGACCGACGCCCCTGACGGTCGGGCCGAACCCGTACCGCTTTCTCCCCGGCGGCCCGAGTGTCGGGTGATGCCGTTCGACCTCCGAGAGCACACGGCCGACGTCGCCGTCGAAGCCACCGGCGGGACGCTCGGCGCGACGTTCGCCGCCGTCGCAGACGGCCTCGCCGCCGCGATGTGCGACGCCGTCCCCGACGAGGGCGGCCGGTTCGACCTGACCGTCACCGCGGAGTCGCGCGAGGCACTGCTGTTCGACTACCTCGACCAGCTGATATACGAGCGCGACGTGCGGAGCGTCCTCCCGGTCGACAACGAGGCGACGGTCGACGGCAGCGGCGACGAGTGGCGCGTCGCGGCCAGCGCTCGGGGCGTCCCGCTGTCGGCGGTCACCGCCCGCGAGGTCAAGGCTGTCACGTACTCGGAGATGGCACTCGAACTGACCGACGGCGGGTGGCGGGCGTACGTCGTCTTCGACGTCTAGTCCAGCCGGTCGCCGCAGTTCGGGCAGAACGACACGTCGGCGTCCGCGGCCACCGTCTCGCCGCAGGCGTCACAGGCGTCCGGCGACGGGTTCCCCCGGTCGAACGAGAACACGGCCGTGTCGTCCTCCCAATCGTCGTCCGTCCCGTCGTCGTCCGCCGCCATCCCGTCGACGGCGGCCACTTCCGTCGGCGCGTCATCCGGTCCGGAGGTGGGGTCGTCCGGCGTGAATACCTGCGTCTGGGAGTGGTCGTCGACGGACTCCTCGGCCCCCGCTTCGGCGTCGGCCGCCGCCGATGCGTCATCGGCCGGAGCCGCGTCGCCTTCGGGTTTCCCATCGTCGTTCTCGCCGGGGTCACCGTGGCTCACCGGGGGCATTATCGGGAACCGCTGTCCCGGGCGTCGCGTCGGGTTCGCCAGCGGCGCCCGCGTCCGGACGACGGTTCCAGCGACGAACTGGACCGCGAGATAGGTCGTCGCGAGGAGCGCGGGCACCGTGACGAGGCCGGCCAGCGCGTCACCCGGAGCCACGCCGGCGAGTGCCAGCCCGGTCTCGACCACCGTCGGTATCCCCGCCCGCGCTATCGGCCCGCGCGCCGTCGCACTCAGGCCGGCGAGGAGGGTCCCTGCGACGAGGGCGCCACCGGTGAGCGCCGCGCTGCCGGCGCCCAGCAGTGCCGTGAACAGTCGCGGGACCGACAGCGTGTAGACGCGGTAGCCGTACGCGACGGTGCGGACGAGCAGGTGGACGCTCGCGACGAGGGCGATCGCCGTCAGCGCCGCCGACCGTCCGGTCGTGACCGTCGCCGCCAGACTCCCGACCAACACCAGTCCCGGCGGTGCGAGCAGGAGGCTCGGGTGGTCCAGTCGGTACCGGTTGTCGAGGTTCCCGTGTTCGTTGACGAACCGTCGGGCGACGAGGGCCGTCACGACGGCGGCGGGGAGGAGGACCCACAGCACCAGTGCGACCACCGACAGGCCGGTCACGGTGACGCCACCGACCGACGTCACGCCGCGGTTCGCGAGCCACGGTGCGGCGCTCCCGGCCGCGATTCCCGTCGCGAGGACCCAGAGGGCGTACCCGAGCGCGCCGACCAACCCTCCGGTGAGCACCCACGCCTCGCTCCGCATCAGCGAGAGCGACCGTCGAAACTCCGCGACTGGAAGGGTGTCGGCCATTACTGGGGTATCGCCGAGGGGCGGTTTAGTTCGTGTGGTCGGGTCAGGGCGCGCGAATCGTGACGGTGGCGACGCCGGACAGTTCGAGTTCGTCGCCGGGCGCGACCGGTTCGCGGTCGCCCTTCTGGAGGGAGCGACCGTTCAGGCTGGTCGGGTTGTCGCCGAGGTCGACGAGGTAGAAGGCGTCTGACTCGCGGACGAACCGGACGTGTTCGCGGTGGACGCGGACCGCCTCGTCCTCCGGTCGGCCGGCGTCGGTCAGTGCCGCACGGACCTCGCGGCCGACCGTGTCGCCGTCCTCGACGGGTATCTCCCGACCCCGAACCTCGAGGACGAGCGAGTCGGGCACCGGCTCCGACCCCCTCTCGTCGTCGGACTGCGCCTCGAGCGCCTCCACGGCGTCCTCGGCCGCCGGCTCGGTCTCGGCCGGGTCGGCAGTCGCCGCGTCGTCGTCGGAGTCGGGCGCCGTCTCGTCGCTCTCGCCCGCACTGCCCCCGTCGGCGTCGCCACGGTGGGCGTCGAGGTTCTCACCGCACTCGACACAGAAGCTGTCGGTCTCGCCGACGTCGGTGCCGCAACTTGGACACTCGGTGAGCGGGGCGGCCGGGTCGACGTCCCGAACGTCGGCCCCACACTCCACGCAGAAGTTCGCCTCGGCGTCCAGTTCGGTCCCGCAGTCCGGACAGTCGATGGTCGAGGGGGCGTGGTCGGCGGCGGTCGTCTCGTCCGCCTGCTCGGTCTCGTCCGCGTCCGTCTCGCTCGCATCCTCAGCCGCGGCCGCGTCGCTCTCTCCGGTCGCGGGTTCGGCCTCCGTCGCCGCCCCGGTCTCGGCATCGTCCGTCGGCGTCTCGTCGGCCGTTCGTGCTTCGGGTTCGTCGTCGGTCGTGGCCGGCCCGTCGGTCGCCTCGTCGTCCGAGGCCGCGTCGGCGGCCGCCGAGAGCAGGTCGCCGTCGCCGTCGTCGACCTCGCTCTCGTCGCCGCCCTCGCCCCCGTCGTCCGTGTACTGCCACTCACCACACTCGGTGTTCGTACACCACCCGCCCGCTACCGTCGGGTCGAACGACTCCCCACAGATCGGGCACTCCACGGTCTGTCCGGTGCTCGCGTCTGACATACTCGTTCGTGAGCGGCTTTCACGTCGAGACGCAAAACAGTTCCCCTCACTCGTCGGACATGATTACCGTCTCGCGGTCCGCGACGTCCACGTCGGGGTCGACCGCCCGTATCGGTAGGCCGCCATTACTGGGCGTCTCGGGGAGCGCGTCGTCCTCGAACAGCAGCACCGAGACGTTGTCCTTCCCGCCGCGGTCGTTGGCCAGCGAGACGTACTCGGCGGCGGCGGTCTCGAGCGACTCGGCGCCGAGCAACACGTCCCGAATCTCGTCGTCGGTGACGACGGCCTCGCGGACCGCCTCGGCCGCGTCCTCGGACCTGTCCGAGTCGACGTACTGCTCGTAGAGGTCCGGGGCGTCGGTCTGGGCGTCGACGAGGCCGTCGCTGGTCGCCAGCACCGTGTCCTCGGCGAACAGGCGGACGGTCCGGGTGTCCACGTCGACCGTCGCTCGGTCGGGGTCCTCGTGGCCGGACCCGCCCAGTGCCCGGGTTATCTCGTTGCCGTTCGGGTGGACGTGGGCCTCGACGGGATCTATCTCGCCGGCGTCCTCCCACTCCTGCACCACGGCGTGGTCCTTCGTCAGGCGGACGAGTTCCTCGCGGGCGCGGTTGACGAGGTACGCGCGGCTGTCGCCGACCCACCCGAGGTGGAGTTTCCCATCGGCGTAGACGCCGGCGACGACGGTGGTGTACGACTGGGTGCCGGACTCGCCGGCGTACCTGAGTATCTCCCGGTGGGCCTCCACGACGGCGCTCTCGATGGCGTCCTGCACGTCCTCGGGGCCGAGCGCGTCAGGCAACGCCTCGGGACCGATGTCCACGTCGAAGCCGTCGGGATGACTCCTGACCGCCCGGACGGCGACGGGCGCGAGGCGTTCCGCGACGACCGTCGTGGCGATGTAGGAGGCCGCGTCGCCCGCGTCGTGGCCGCCGGCGCCGTCCGCGAGGACGAACACGCCGGCCGACCGGTTGACCGGCCGTTCGTGCTCGTCCCCGTCGGCGTCGTCTACGGGGCGGGTCTGCCCCCGGTAGCCGTCCCGGTGCCCCTCCTCGAAGACGGTCATCGAGATGCTGTCCTCGTTGATTCCCTGTCCGCGCTTCCGGTCGCCGATGTCGTAGGTGGTTGCGTATCGCATGGTTACTCCGTGGTGAACTCGAACGTGACGCCGTAGGTCGGGTGGACGAGCGAGACGAGGTCGCCGTCGCGCAGGCGGACCGACTCCGGCGGCACGTCGCCGTGGCGGTCGGTCGGGTCCTCCCCCTCGCTCCGGAGGCGCTCGCGCCCCGCCTCGCACAGCACCCGCTGCCACCCCGACCCCTTCTGGACGAACGTCCCGTTGAGGCTCCGGTCGACGAGATACCAGTCGTCGCCCTCCGTGTCGAACTGGACCTGCACCGAAGAGATGTACTCGCCCTGCGGGTCGTCGATAGTGATGGACGCCGGCGGGCCGTTCGCACCCGCGCGACCGATGGTGTCGCCGGGCTCGACGGTGAACCGCTGGTCGGCCTGGATGTACCGGACCGAGGCCGTCGCCGGCGGCGTCGGGTCCCTCGCCGCCAGCACGTCCCGCAGGACTGTCGCGTTCCGGTAGCGCTGGCGGTAGTCCGACTGGGTCGCTCGCTCGACGATCTCCGCGAGGTCGTCCGGGCAGTCCGCCCCGAAGTCCTGCGGGTTGACGCCGTCCTTCTTCGGCACGCTGCCCTTCAGCAGGAAGAGCAGTATCTTCCCGATGGAGTAGACGTCGGACCACGGCCCCTGTCGGACGTCGGTCCGGCTCGCCTCCGCGACCTCTCGGGGCTTGAACGGGCCGAGAATCGTCGTTCCGGAGTTCCCCGTCGACGGGTCGCCCGTCGCGTCGAACCCCGTCGCCGTGTTGAAGTCGATGAGCGTCGGCGTGATGTCGGGCGTGAGCATCACGTTCTCCGGTTTCAGGTCCCGGTAGACGATCTCGTTCTCGTGGATGAACCCCATCGCGTCCGCGAGGTCGACGCCGATCTGGCGCACCTGTTCGGCGTCGACGGGGCCGTGTTGGTCGATGACCTCGTCGAGTTCGATACCGCCCGCGACGAGTTCGACGACGAGGAACGGCGTCCCGCGGTCCTCGACGGTCTCGTACAGCGCCATCACGTTCTCGTGACCGCCGGCGGCGGCGATGCGTTCGAGCGTCTCGGCCTCCTTCTCGAAGTACTCCTCGATGACGCCGCGGTCGTTCTGTGACTCGCTGTAGTTGGGGTGTTTCAGGACGACGTCGTCGCCGGTCTGGGTGTCGAGTGCGCGGTAGGCCTTCGCGAACCCGCCCTTGCCGAGGAACTCCGCGAGCTCGTACCGCCCGGCGACGACGTCGCCGGGGTCGGGTTCCCAGGCCATGGTCAGGCCCCGTCGGTCCGTCGCCGGTCTTCGCTCGGTGTCGCGGCCGTCACTTCTGGAGGCCCTCGTCGGTGACTATCTTCGTCGCCTTGCTCTGCTCCTCTCGCCCCCCTTCCATCACGATCTCGGTCTGGCGTTCGGCCGCCTCGACGGCCTCCGTGTCCGCGCCGTGGACTTGCGTCATCCGCTCTATCTGTGTCTGGGCCTCGGCGACGTTGCCCTTGCCCAGTTCCGTCTTGATGACCGTCTGGCGGTGGTCGACGTCGACGCCCTCGTTGTGCTCGCCCAGTTTCTCGGCGTCGTCGGTGTACTCGACGGTTATCGCGCCGGTGGCCGTCTCGCCGTCTGCGGTCAGCGTCACGTCCGCGAGCGTGACCTCCTGTCCGATGTCGCGGGCGGGCGCGTGGACCTTGAGGACGACGCGCTGTGTCTCCCGGTCCAGCAGGTCCGGAAGCTTGACCACCGTCGTGTTGGCGTTCCACTCCGGCGTGACCTCCTGTGTCTGTGGCAGTGCGCGGTACACCTCGCTCACCTCGACGCCGTCGGCCACGTCCAGTTCTAGCTGTGCGTCGGGGGCGACGACGGTGCCGGCCTCCTCGACGGCGTCGCCGAAGAAGTCCTCGATGTCGCCGGCCGCTTCGAGGTGGGTCCACTCCCCGCGGGCGACGCTCCCGAGCGTCCGGATGGTCTCCTCGCGGTAGTCGCTCCCGATGCCGGCGGACTTGATGCGGATGCCCTCGCCGTCTATCTCGCGGGCCAGGGTCTCGAACTCCGGCGTGTCGTGGGTGTTGTCCTTCCCGTCCGAGAGCAGGAGGACGCGGCGGGCGGTGTTGCCGTCGTCCGGGAGCTGCCGGAGCGACTCCGCCGCGGCCGCGAGGCCCCGGTACATGTCCGTCCCGCCGCCGGCCGCGATGTCGGCGACCCGCTCCATCGCCGCCTCGCGTGTGATGTCGCCCCACCGCGTCGCCGCCAGCACCTCGTGGACGTCGCTGTCGAACGCGACGATGGAGACGTAGTCGTCGTCCTCGAGCAGCCCGAACACCCACTCGGCGCCGGACCGGGCCCGCGCTATCTCGTCGCCGGCCATCGACCCGCTGGCGTCGATACACAGCGCTATCTGCCGCGTGGGCCGCTCGTCCTGCTGTCCCGGCTCGACCTCGATCTCGGCGGTGAGTTTCGCCCCCGTCCCCGGGACGTACGGCCGGTTAACGTCGGTCACGACGTTGGCAGTCATACTGTTAGGACCGTCTTACGACCTAATTATAAGTTTTCCCCACGGAGAGACCGGAGAGCGGGCCGTCGTCCGTCGGTCCCGCGCCGTTCGATAATCCTTAATAGGAAACGGGTGCTGGGTTAATACATGACCGTCGTCAGTGTCTCCATGCCGGAGTCGCTGCTGGAGCGCATCGACCAGTTCGCCGAGGAGCACGGCTACACGGGCCGCAGCGAAATCATCCGCGAGGCCAGTCGGAACCTGCTGGGCGAGTTCGAGGACAAGCGACTGGAGGGCCGGGAACTGATGGGCATCGTCACCGTCCTCTTCGACTACGACACCACGACCGTCGAGGAGAAGATGATGCGCCTGCGCCACGAACACGAGGGGCTGGTCGCCTCGAACTTCCACAGCCACGTCGGCGAACACCGCTGTATGGAGCTGTTCGTCTTAGAGGGGGACCTCGAGGAGATATCGACGTTCGTCGGGAAGATCCGCGCGACGAAGGACACACTGAACATCGACTACTCCGTGGTCCCCGTCGACGAGTTCGGGACGCTGGCCGACGTCGAGTAGTCAGCCGTCGGGGTCCACCTTCGTCCCGACCCACAGCAGCGTCCCGACCAGCGCGAGGCCCGCGACCGGCACGAGCCACCGGAACACCGTGAGGACGGTGGCGCTGGCCTGCAGTCCCACCACCAGCAGTACCGTCGGTCCGCAACAGGCGAACCCGGAGAGCAGTCCGGGGAGCCCCGCCGCCGCCCCCGCACCCGGCCCGATTCTGCACGCCTGCGGACCACGGTAGGCGACCACGGAGACGGCGAGGTTCACGCCGACGAGCGTCGCCAGCGCCGCCCCGAGTGCGACGTTCAGCGGTGACACGAGGAGTTCGACCGGGCCCGCGACGACCAGCGCCACCGGTTCCCACTGGAACGGGCTGACCAGCCGGGTCGCCCGGGTCAGCGGGTCGGCGACGACGGACACCTCGAACCCCCACGGCCCGAGGCCGAGGTGGCCCAGTCCGACGAGATACACCACGAGATACAGGAGACTCGTCGCGGCGAACGTCCCGCGTCCGTCGCGCCGGGAGAGCGCCCCCCGAACCGCGACCCCCGTCTGTCGCACCAGCCGTTCCAGGCGGGTCGTCGCCGACTCCGACCCGGTGGCGACGTCAGCGGACATAGCCGACCCCGGGGTAGAACCCCGCCCACGCGAACCACATGCCGTCGAAGGCGAGGGTCCTGTCGAGCGGCAGCGCGCCGGGTGCGTGCGTCTCGCCGTCGACCCGATAGCCGTCGTCGGCGGCCTCCACCGCCACCTCGTCTGGGTTCGCGTAGACGTATCCCGTCGCGAGCGCGTCGTCGGCGACGGCGACGTACCGGGTGCCGTCGACGTCGCCCGTCAGGACGCGCTCTTCGAGTAACGTCGCCTTGTCGAACGTGAGTGCGCCCGCCGCGGTCCGGGTCCCGATGACCACTCGTTTGGGGTCGGCCCGTCCGTCCGACTCCAGCGGCGAGAACAGCGTCCGCTCGCTCGCGTAGTACCCCCGCCTCGGGTTGTAGCTGCCGTACGGGTCGGTTCCGTACCGTCGCTGGAAGCCGGTGTCCTCGGTGAGGACGACGGTCTCGGGGTGTTCGGTCCGCCACGCCTCCCACGTGGTCCAGACGACCCGGAACTCCCGCAGCGTCGCGCCCCGCATCTCGCCGCGGACGGCCGTCGCGAGCATCTGGGGCCACCAGCTATCGGTCCCCCGGTCGTACATCGTGAGGTTCGAGTTGACGAGGCGCCCCGAGACGCCGAACTCCACGGGGCCGCGCTCGAACCCCTGTGCGGTGCCGGTCAGTGGGCAGTACGTCACCGCCACCGGGTCCCCAGCGATGGTGTCGTTGACTATCTCGTGGAAGACGAGGATGCGCTGCGGGTACGCCTTCGCCTCGCCGTCACGGACGACGCCGAACACCGGGTCGCCGGGGTCCAGTGGGGCCTCGTCCGGCGGCCCGAACGTCGGGTCGTCGACGGCCGGGATGCCGTCCTTCGGAACGCCGCCGCTGACGATGCTGTCCGATATCGTCTCGACGTCGTGACCGAGGAACAGCGACTGGGCCGCCGTGGGTGGGCGCCCGGCCGACGACGTGGACTCGGCCGTCGCGCTGTCTGTTCGGTCGGTCTCCTCGCCCCCGTCGCCGGAGCCTCCGGTGGCGCTACATCCGGCGAGACCGACGACGCCGAGGCCACCGACCGCGCGGAGCCACTCGCGGCGTGTCGCGTCCATACCCGGTGTACGGACGCATCGGTCAAAGCCTCGCGGTGAGTCCGCAGTAACCGGGCCGCCGACGCCTCAGTCGAGGAGGTCCGCGACCAGGTCCGAGACGGCGTCGAGTTCGTCCTCGTTGACGCCGTGGCCCATCCCCTCGTAGATGCGCTCGTCGACGTCGCCGTTCAACCGCTCGAACGTCTCGGTCGTCTCGTGGACCCGTTCCAGCGGGATGTGCGGGTCGACGTCGCTACACCCGACGAACACCGGCGTCCGTTCGACGTCGCCCTCGTACTCCGTCGGGTCGACGGACTCGCCGATGAGACCGCCGCTCAGAGCCGCGAGGCCCCCGTAGCGGCGCGGGTTCCGGGCGACGAACTCGCTCGCGAGACAGGCCCCCTGCGAGAAGCCCAGGAGGACGACCCGTTCCCGGTCGATGCCGGCCTCGGTGGCCGTCTCGACGGCGTCGCCGACAGCCTGCAGGCCCGAGCTCCGCCCGGGTTCGTTGTCCTCGACGGGTGCGAGGAAGGAGTTCGGGTACCAGGTGTTGCCGGCGGCCTGCGGCGCCAGCAGTGCGAGGCCGTCCCGGTGGACCTCTCGCCCCATCTGGACGATGCTCCGGGCCGTCGCCCCGCGCCCGTGGACGAGCACCATCGCCGCGTCGGCCTCCTCTAACGGCGTGCCGGCGGTGACGAGCTGCTGGCCCTGGTGTGGCCCGCTCATCGCCGCCCCTCCGCGACGCCCGCGTCTGTCGTCTGCCACTCGGCCTCGTGTACAGCCCTCGTTGCCATACCCCTGTTACCGCGTCCGTCCTCTTGAGTAGCCGGTAACACTCACACAACCGGTTCAGGACCGGAGACGCAGCGTGATGCCGTCCTCGTCGGCCACCGTCGCTACCTCGCCCGCCGTCGCCACCTCGTACCCGGCCGCCGAGAGCCGGTCGGACGCCGCCTCGACGGCCGCTGCGTCCGGGAGGACCAGTTCGAACCACGCCAGTCCGCGGCCGCTCGCCGGGTCCGTCCGGCCGTTCCAGACGTTCGCACCGACGTGGTGGTGGTAGTCCCCCGCGGCGAGAAACAGCGCGCCGTCGTACGTCGTCCGGACGCTCATCCCCAGCGCGTCGACGTAGAAGGCCTGTGCCGCGTCCAGTGACGTGACCTCGAGGTGGACGTGCCCGACGTCGGTCCCCTCCGGGACCGTCTCCGCCCCCGTCGCGTCCGAGCGGACGCCCGCCGCGTCCAGCGGTTCCGTCGCCATCTCGACGCCGCCGTCGGGCGTCTCGTCCCACTCCGCTCTCGGTCGGTCGCGGTAGATCTCGACGCCGTTGCCCTCCGGGTCCCGGCAGTACAGCGCCTCGCTCACGAGGTGGTCGGACGCCCCGGAGAGCTGCCACTCGGCGTCGATGCGCTCCAGCGCGTCCCCCAGCGCGGCCCGGGACGGCACCCGGAACGCCGTGTGGAACAGGCCCGCCGACGTGCGGGACCGTTCGGGCGCTTCGGGGTCCTCGTGGAGCTCCAGCAGCGGCGTCTCGCCGGCACCGAGAACGACCCGGTCGTCTCGCCGCTCGTTGACCGTCAGTCCGACCACCGTCTCGTAGAACTCGGCGGTGTCGTCCGCGTCGCCGACGGTCAGCGCGACGCGCCCGATACCGGTCCCGGCCGGGAGTGCCCCAGTCTCGTCCGTCATACCGGCCCTTCGCCGGAGAGACTGATACCGGTTGTGCCGTCCCGCGGACGTGCCAACGGCTTTATCGCTCCGGACCGACGACCCGGTATCCGATGGTCCGGACCCCACCCGACGTCGACGCACTCCTCGCCGAGATGGACCGTGCCGAGAAACTGGCGCTCGTCCGCGGGACGGAGGACCCGGCCGGGACCGCGACCGGCTACCTCCCCGGCGTCGAGCGCCTCGGCGTCCCGCCGTTCAGACTGGTCGACGGGCCGCTCGGCATCCGTGCGGAGGGCGAGCGTGCGACGGCGTTCCCGGCCTCCATCGCGACGGCGGCGGCGTTCGACCCCGCCCTCGCGCGGACCCAGGGCGCGGCGATGGCCCGCGAGGCGCGGGCCCACGACCAGGACGCGCTACTGGCACCGGGCGTGAACGTCGTCCGCGTCCCCCAGTGTGGCCGCAACTTCGAGTACCTCTCCGAGGACCCGGTCCACGCGAGCGACGTCGGCCGGGCGCTCGTCTCCGGCATCCAGTCCGAGGACGTCGTCGCGACGGTGAAACACTTCGTCGCCAACAACCAGGAGACACACCGGACGACCGTCAGCGCCGACGTGGACGAGCGGACGCTCCGCGAACTGTACCTCCCGCCGTTCCGGGCCGCCGTCGAGGCCGGCGTCGGGTCGGTGATGACGGCGTACAACCGCGTGAACGGGACCCACATGAGCGACCACGAACGGCTCGTCGGCGACCTCCTCAAAGACGAGTGGGGGTTCGGCGGCTACGTCGTCTCGGACTGGTACGGGCTGGAGACGACCGTCGGCGCGGCGAACGCCGGACTGGACGTGGAGATGCCCGGCGTCGCCGCGGGCGACGGCGACGACGCGCTCGAGGAGTTCGAGTGGCCCGACGGCATCCCCGACGCCACCCACGCGGGCCTGTTCGGCGACCCGCTCGCCGCCGCCATCGACGACGGCGACGTCCCGGCCGAGCGACTCGACGACATGGTCCGTCGCGTCCTCGGACAGATGGCCCGCATCGGACTGCTCGCCGACGGGGACCGGTCCGGCGAGCTCGACAGCCAGCGCCACCGCGACCTCGCCGAGCGCGTGGCCGCCCGCGGGACCGTCCTGCTGGAGAACGACGGCGTCCTCCCGCTGGACGACGACGCGGACGTCGCTCTCGTCGGCCCCCACGTCCACGAACCGAAACTGGGCGGCGGCGGGTCCTCGGAGACGACGCCGTTCCACTCGGTCAGTCCGGCCGACGGCGTGGAGACGCGGGCCGACGGGACGGTGACCGTCGCCCGGGGCGTCCCCGAGATCGAGGACGTCTCGCTGTTCGACCTGCTGCCGTTCGTCGAGAGCGGCCACGACGCCGAGGGGAGCCCCGCACCGGCCACGGAGCCCTCGCTGGACGACGCCGTCGACGCCGCCGCCGACGCCGACGTGGCAGTGGTCGTCGTCCGGGACGCGACGACGGAGGCCCGCGACCGCGACTCCCTCTCGCTCCCGGGCCGGCAGGACGAGCTCGTCGACGCCGTCGCCGCCGTCAACGACCGGACCGTCGTCGTCGTTCGCTCGGGCGGTCCCGTCGAGACGCCCTGGCGCGACGACGTGGCGGCCATCGTCGAACAGTGGTACCCCGGCCAGGCCGACGGGTCGGCGCTCGCGTCGGTCCTCTACGGTGACCGGGACCCCGGCGGCCGGCTCCCGGTCACGTTCGCACCCGAGGACGCCTACCCCACGAGCGACGAGCGACGGTTCCCCGGCGTCGACGGCGTGGCCCACTACGACGAGGGCCTGTTCGTCGGGTACAGGCACTTCGACGCGACGGCCGACGACCCGACGTACCCGTTCGGTCACGGCCACTCCTACGCCACCTTCGAGTACCGCAACGCCGTGGCCGTCGACGACGCCACGGTCGAGGTGACCATCGAGAACGTCGCCGACCGCCCCGGTCGCGAGGTCGTGCAGGCGTACGTCCGGCCGCCGGCCGTCGAGGGCGTCGACCGTCCGGTTCGGGAGCTAGCCGGCTTCGAGTCCGTCGAGCTCGACGCCGGCGAGTCCCGGACCGTCTCGCTCTCGCTCGACGAACTCGCGTTCTCCCGGTACGACTCGGACGGGGGCTGGACCGTCGACGACGGCCGCTATACCGTCGACGTCGCGCGGTCTGCCGGCGACGTCAGGGCGTCGGTCGACGTCGACCGGGACGGGTAGCCCACACGGCTATCGGCATTTTTTGCCCCTGTCTACGACGACATAGTTTCGGTAGGTAACTGTCTCAGTTCCGGCAGCCGGCGAATAGCGGCGATACACGGTTGCTCGGGCGTTCGGAGTGGCCGACGATTTTGACGGAGTCTCTGCGCATAAGCGTTCGACGCCGCTAGCCTCGCCACTCGTGACTGACCAGACGACACTCTCTCGACGTGCGTATCTCGCCGGTAGCGGCGTCGCCGCGACCGCCGGCCTCACCGGCTGTCTCGGCGTCGGTGGCTCCGGTGGCCGCGACTCGCTCTCGGTCGCCTACATGCCCATCTTCCCCGACCTGCAGTACTTCGTGATGGAACAGGAGGGGTACTTCGAGGCGGTGGACGCGACCATCGACGGACAGGAGTTCACCGACGGCCCCGCCATCGTGCAGGCCTACGGGGGCGGCGAACTCGACGTGGCGATGTTCGGTATCGTCCCCTCGATGATCGTCATCGACCGGGGTATCCCCGCGAAGGTGACCGCCGCGAACATCAAGGAGCCGATGGCCATCCTCGCACACGAGGACCTCCAGGCCCTCTGGGACGAGCACGGCGCCGACGCCTTCGCGGTCTGGGAGGAGCAGAAGGGCCGTAAGTTCCGCTTCGGGACCTTCCCTCAGGGGTCGGTGCCCGACGTGCTCCTGCGGTACTGGCTCCAGCAGGCGGGCGTCGACACCGCGACCGTCGACATCCTCGAGATCAACGGCGCCAACGCCGTCTGGCAGGCCATCGCCAACGGCGAGATCGACGGCTCCTCCATCATGGAGCCGGTGCCGACCCGCGCCGAACAGGCCGACGTCCCCGTCTCGACGTTCAGACTCGCGAGCGAGATCATGCCGGGCCAGCCCGCCGCCGTGACGCTCATGAGCGACGACGTCCGCGGCACCGACGTCGCCGCGCAGTTCCTCGAGCAGCACGTCCGGGCGACCGAGTTCATCCAGAACAACCCCGAGCCGACCGCCGGCATCGTCGAGGAGGGTATCGGGATGGACGCCGACCAGGCCCTCTCGGCGCTGCAGGGCCCCCTCTCGAACTTCGTCACCGACCCGCGCGAGATCGAGAACGGGACGGAGATCTTCTCCGAGTTCGCCAACGACAACGGGCAGATAGACCAGCGGCTGTCGCTCGACCAGATATTCGACTACAGCGTCTACGACAGCCTCTAACTGGCTTCGCTCACACACCACACCAATGGCTATCGACGTCTCCGACGAGGTCGACCACGCCGACGACACCGTCGCCGGTGCGCTCGCCGACATCGACCCACAGCGAGCGCTCCGTGGCACCGCCGGTATCGTCGCGTTCGTCGTCCTCTGGTGGCTCGCATCGCTCACGCAGCCGTCGTACGTGTTACCCTCGCCCCTCGCCGTCGGCGCGACGTTCTACGCGGAGGCCACGGGCGGCGGGATGCTGACCGCACTCCTGAACAGCACCCTCCACTGGGTCCCCGGCGCGTTCTTCGGGACGGGACTCGGTATCGCCGCCGGCGTCGCCCTCGCGTGGAGCCCCCTCTTAGACGACCTCACGTCCCCCGTCGTCCGCGTGCTCCGCCCCGTCCCGCCGCTGGCGCTCATCGGCTTCGCCATCGCGTGGGTCGGCATCAACCACGCCGGGGCCGCGTTCATCATCGCCATCGGCGCCTTCTGGATCAACTTCTACGCGACCTACGGCGGCGTCGAGGGCGTCTCCGAGGACCTCCTCGACGTCGCCCGCAGTCTCGGCGTCCAGGGCGACCTCGAACTCATCAGGGCCGTCGTCCTCCCCGCCGCACTCCCCGAGATCACCACGGGCATCCGGACCGGCATCGGCCGCTGCTGGATGCTCGTCGTCGCCTCCGAGATATTCGGCGTCGCCGGCATCGGTCGGCGCATCCTCCGCGCCTCGAACAACCTCCAGGTCGACGTCGTCATCACCTACATCCTCGTGTTGAGTCTGATGTTCCTGCTCGTCGACGTGGCGTTCCGCACGCTGCAACGGAGGGCGCTGGCATGGCGCTAGAGGACCCGGCCGAGACGCCGCGGGTCCGCGTCGACGGCGTCGGGAAGCAGTACGACAGCGGACAGGGGCCGGTGCAGGCCCTCGACGACGTGACCTTCGACGTCGAGGCCGGCGAGTTCGTCTGCATCGTCGGCCCGTCCGGCTGTGGGAAGACCACGCTGTTCCGAATTATCGCCGGGCTGGAGGACGCGACGAGCGGGACCGTCTCGCTCGACGGCGACCGCGTCGACGGTCCGGGCCCCGACCTCGGACTCGTCTTCCAGGAGTACCACCTCTTCCCGTGGCGCACCGTCGCCGGCAACGTCGGGTTCGGACTCGAGAAGGACGGGGCCGTCGACTCGGCCGAACGCCAGCGACGGGTCCAGGAGCTGGTCGACCTCGTCGGCCTCGACGGGTTCGAGGACAGCTACCCACGGGACCTCTCCGGCGGGATGAAACAGCGCGTCGCCCTCGCGCGCGCCCTCGCCGTCGACCCCGGTCTGCTCCTGATGGACGAGCCGTTCGGCGCCGTCGACGCCCAGACGAAGAAGATGCTGCAGGACGAACTGCTCGACATCTGGGCCGAGACGGGCAAGACCATCCTCTTCGTCACCCACGACGTCGAAGAGGCGGTCAAGCTGGCCGACCGCGTCGTCGTCATGGCCAAAGAGCCCGGTCGTATACGGGAGATAGTCGACGTCGACGTCGAGCGCCCCCGGAACCGCTCCGACGACGCCTTCGGGACTCACTACCAGCGGCTCCTCGACCTCATCCAGGAGTGACTACGGCCGGACGTAGGCGCTCCCCGACGCCTGCTGTCTGGTCAGTTCGCCCATCGCCGTCGGGACGGTCCTGACGCCGTCGACGAGTTCGTCGGCATCGTGGCCGCCGCTCTCGAGGGAGTTCTGGCAGGCGCACACGTCGACCCCACGCTCGATCAGCCCCCGGACGCGGGCGGCGGCCGCCGCCGACCTCAGGAGGTGTTCGACGCCACCGCCGTTACAGACGACCGTGACGTCACTCCGCAGCGTCTCGTCGTCCAACAGGTTCTCGACGTTCCTGAGCGCCCGCTTCGCGTACGAGCGGTCGCCCTCCGGGACGTGAACGACGGTGCCGAGCCGCTCGGTCCCGCCGTCGGTCGCCGCTGCTATCGGTCTCTCGGGCATATCGTGCCGTGGCCGACCACGGTCGAAAACGTTCCGCTCGCCGTCGACAGTGCCGCCGCTCGCTCTACATGCAAAAAGCCCCGCGGAGAGATGACTCTCCGCGAGGCTCGATGAAAGTATGAGTATGAATGGTGGCGGCGAACCAGCTTTCCCAGAGGCTCGCGCACTCCAGTACTCCCTGGAACGCTGGCGGGCTTATCTTCCGTGTTCGGGATGGGTACGGGAGGCAACCCCGCCGCTATGGCCGCCTAACGCCGAGTCGCGGAGTCGAACCGCGATACTCCAACTCGGTCGGGTCGATACGTGTACGTGCGATCCAGTTTGCGCCTGGACTCGTCCAGTCGACGAGTAAATCGTCGGTGAAGCGAGTCACAGTGCGTATGAATGATGGCTTCAGGTTGTTAGTTCTCGTGGGCTCAACACTTCGTTACCTCAGTGCGTACACCCCGAGTCTATCGACCCTGTCTTGTACAGGGACCTTCGGCGGTGTCTCTTTTCCAGGTGGGTTTCGAGCTTAGATGCGTTCAGCTCTTACCCCGTGCCGCGTGGCTACCCGGCGACTGCCCTCTCGGACAACCGGTACACCAGTGGCGGCCAATCGTAGTTCCTCTCGTACTATACGATCGTTCCCGTCAGACACCATGACACACCCAGTAGATAGCAGCCGACCTGTCTCACGACGGTCTAAACCCAGCTCACGACCTCCTTTAATAGGCGAACAACCTCACCCTTGCCCGCTTCTGCACGGGCAGGATGGAGGGAACCGACATCGAGGTAGCAAGCCACTCGGTCGATATGTGCTCTTGCGAGTGACGACTCTGTTATCCCTAGGGTAGCTTTTCTGTCATCAATTGCCCGCATCAAGCAGGCTAATTGGTTCGCTAGACCACGCTTTCGCGTCAGCGTTCCTCGTTGGGAAGAACACTGTCAAGCTATCTTTTGCTCTTGCACTCTTCGCCGGGTCTCTGTCCCGGCTGAGATAGCCTTAGGGCGCGCTCGATATCTTTTCGAGCGCGTACCGCCCCAGTCAAACTGCCCGGCTACCGGTGTCCTCCTCCCGGAGTGAGAGTCGCAGTCACCGACGGGTAGTATTTCACTAGTGCCTCGGTGGCCCGCTAGCGCGGGTACCTGTGTAGCGGCTCCTACCTATGCTGCACATCGGCGACCACGTCTCAGCGACAGCCTGCAGTAAAGCTCCATAGGGTCTTCGCTTCCCCCTGGGTGTCTCCAGACTCCGCACTGGAATGTACAGTTCACCGGGCCCAACGTTGGGACAGTGATGCTCTGGTTAATCCATTCATGCAAGCCGCTACTGATGCGGCAAGGTACTACGCTACCTTAAGAGGGTCATAGTTACCCCCGCCGTTGACAGGTCCTTCGTCCTCTTGTACGAGGTGTTCAGATACCTGCACTGGGCAGGATTCAGTGACCGTACGAGTCCTTGCGGATTTGCGGTCACCTATGTTGTTACTAGACAGTCCGAGCATCCGAGTCACTGCGACCTGCTCCGTTCCGGAGCAGGCATCCCTTATCGCGAACTTACGGGACTAACTTGCCGAATTCCCTAACGTCGGTTGCTCCCGACAGGCCTTGGCTTTCGCCGCCATGGACACCTGTGTCGGTTCTCGGTACGGACACCATGCTCGTCTTTTCACGGGCCCCAGGTTGAATCACGTTTCCCTATCCCGCCGTTCGTCCGCTTCCTGCCGTTACGGCTTCCACGGAGTTGGACGGTTCGACCGGGCGAAAGCCCGGCGTGATCGACCCCAGGGCGTCGACTTTCACTGCATAGTGGCACGGGAATATTAACCCGTTTCCCATTTTGTCATAGTCGAGTTGCGGTATGACTTAGGACCGGCTAACCCTCAGCTGATCAGCAGTGCTGAGGAACCCTTATCCATTAGGCCGTCGGGGTTCTCACCCGACTATCGCTGCTACTATGGCCAGGATTTTCGTCACTATTCGGTCCACAGGAGCTCTCGCCCCCGCTTCCATCCAAATAGAGCGCCAACCTACTCGGTCACCTTTTGACGGGTGCGGATAGGTCTCGGTGGTGGATTTGAGTCCCGATCATTTTGGGCGCCTCAAACCTCGGCCGGTAAGCTGTTACGCTTTTCTTAGAGGGTAGCTGCTTCTAAGCTCACCTCCCGGCTGTCTAGGGCTCGAGACCACCTTCAGAGGATTACACTTAATCCACACTTGGGGACCTTAACCTATCTCTGGGTTGTTCCCCTCCTGGTGCACAGGCTTACCCCGCACACCGGAATCCCCGCGTCGAACGGCGTTCGTAGGTTTGGAGTTTGACAGGTGTGCCGACTCCTCTCGGAGGCGGCCACACCAATCGGTCGCTCTACCCCACGAACTACCTCGGCGGAGGTCATGCTTCGACATGTTTCGGTTGGAACCAGCTGTTGCCGGACTCGATGGGCCTTTCACCCCTACACGTAGATCACGAGAGGGTATTGTAGGACACCAACTCTAACAGGCTTCCACGTGCCTTTCGGCACGCTTCACCTTGTCCACGCGTAGATCGTCCGGATTCGGGTCGTGTCCACGTGGCTCCCCGCCCTTGAAGACGGCGGCCCTCGCCGTGAGGCTGCGGCCATGTCGGTTTCCCTGTGCCTCCCCGGATGCTCCGGTTAGACTTGCCATGTAGACACACTCCCTGGCTCGTTTTTCAAAACGTACGACGGAACATCGGCTTCCTGTAAGTCTTACTGGACGCTCGCGCGTCGGTCATTCGTTACAGGACCTTGTATGCCCCGTCGCTCCATCGCCAACTGAGTTCAAGCTCTATTTCGCCTCCCTTCTGAGGGTACTTTGCAGCGTTCGTTCACACTACTTGTGCACTATCGGTCTCGAGGAGTGTTTAGCCTTCGCAGTCGATGCCTGCGACGTTCGCGAGGGATATCCAACCCCCGCTACTCTGGAACTGACGCACAGCGTACTGATTTCGATTACGGGGTTGTCACCCTGTGTCACGCCCTGTTCCAAGGGACTTCATCGAAATGGTCTGCTGCTGGGAGTCAGTCCGAACACCACATTGGTCGTGAGACCTTCGGTTTGGGCTGTATCGCGTTCACTCGCGGTTACTGACGACATCACGTTGCGTTTTCTTGTCCTCCCGATACTGAGATGTTTCAGTTCTCGGGGTTCCTCATTGCGCGAAGCAATTGCTGTGGGGATTCCCATTCGGAGATCCTAGGTTCTTCGCCTCCGTGCGGCTTCCCTAGGCTTTTCGCAGCTTGGCACGTCCTTCTTCAGCTCTCGAGCCGAGCTATCCACCAGCTGGCATAGTAGCCAACGTCGTTGTGACTCGTTACACTGAACGAGTCCAGTGGACGCCTGGATCGCACGTACACACGGTTTCATCCTCGCCCCCAAGGTGGTAGATGGTGGGCGAATCGACCCTTCCCAATCGCGGTTTCACCCGGATTGGTGCATCTGTCGTCGTACCCATGCCGGAAGGCATGGATACGAAGTACGGACCTGCCGGGAGTTGCACCCGGCGTCTCGGTGAGGAGACTCCGTCTCGGAGGGGTCTTTGTGAGCCCAGCGGGCCCATACAGTCGTCAGTGGTTACGCGCTGACGGTGCGGGTGGCTTGTGGCCACCAGTCAGTTAAGGTGGGTCGAGGCAGAGCCTCGATCCCGGGCTGTAGGAGGTGATCCAGCCGCAGATTCCTCTACGGCTACCTTGTTACGACTTAAGCCCCCTTGCGGAGCCCAGATTCAACCAGGGTATCCTGGCTTCATCCGGACCCCACTCGGGTGCTTTGACGGGCGGTGTGTGCAAGGAGCAGGGACGTATTCACCGCGCGCTTCTGACACGCGATTACTACCGAATCCAGCTTCATGCGGGCGAGTTTCAGCCCGCAATCCGAACTACGACCACGTTTGGAGATTAGCTCCGCCTCTCGGCGTGGCATCCCACTGTCGTGGCCATTGTAGCCCGCGTGTTGCCCGGTCCATTCGGGGCATACTGACCTACCGTTGCCCGTTCCTTCCTCCGCTTTAGCAGCGGCAGTCTCCGTAGTGTACCCGACTACCTCGAGGGTATCGCTGGCAACTACGGATGCGGGTCTCGCTCGTTGCCTGACTTAACAGGACGCCTCACGGTACGAGCTGACGGCGGCCATGCACCTCCTCTCAACAGCTCGAGTAAGTTCGTCAAACTGACTGTCGTTACTGTTGTCGGGACCGGTGAGATGTCCGGCGTTGAGTCCAATTAAACCGCAGGCTCCTCCGGTTGTGGTGCTCCCCCGCCAATTCCTTTAAGTTTCATCCTTGCGGACGTACTTCCCAGGCGGCTCGCTTATCGTCTTCACTACGGCACATCACGCACTCATGGTGCGTGACATACCTAGCGAGCATTGTTTACAGCCAGGACTACCCGGGTATCTAATCCGGTTCGAGACCCTGGCTTTCGTCCCTCACCGTCGGGTCCGGTCTCTCGACGTGCTTTCGCCATTGGTGGTCCGTCCAGGATTACGGGATTTCACTCCTACCCCGGACGTACCCGTCGAGTCTCTCGGCCCCAAGCTGTGTAGTTTCCACCGGACGCCGGCCAGTTGAGCTGGCCGATTTCCCAATGGACTTACACAGCAGGCTACGGACGCTTTAGGCCCAATAATATCGGCCATCACTTGGACTGCCGGTATTACCGCGGCGGCTGGCACCGGTCTTGCCCAGTCCTTGTTCCTGTACCACCTTACGGTACAGAAAAGCGAGGACTATATGCCCTCGCACTCGGAGTCCCCCTATCGCACTCTCGTGCAGTGTAAAGGTTTCGCGCCTGCTGCGCCCCGTAGGGCCCGGTATCTTGTCTCAGATACCGTCTCCAGGCTCTTGCTGTCACAACCTGTACCGATTATGGGCATGGTGGGCCGTTACCCCACCATCTACCTAATCGGCCGCAGCCACATCCTACAGCGCCGGAACGTTTCTCACTCTCGACACTCCAGTCTGAGAGTGATATCCGCTATTGGCCTCAGTTTCCCGAGGTTATCGCGGTCTGTAGGGTAGTTTGGCCACGTGTTACTGAGCTATACGCCGCGAGTCTGAACTCGCGCGACTAGCATGGCTAAATCGGACTCCGATAGCAATGGCCTCCGGCAGGATCAACCGGAATGTGCTGACATGAGTCAGCGGCGGAAGTGGTTGCACTCCGTCGGAAGCGTAACCCATCGACTCCTACGTCGATGGTGACTACTGTATGGGTCCGTGGGCTCACATCAGATTCCATCTTGACGGCGGACCGCAGGGGTGGAATCCTCATGATGGGTGGCCCGTCGCCGGGTGGCGACGGACCGTGTCGACCCGGGGCGACCCGGGGCGACCTTCGCATCATATCCGATGGGAGGGGTATACATAAATGACTCGTCTCGCGGACGCCCTGTGCCGACCCCACATAGCGCATACGTGACGTGAGACCTTCACGTACACAACCGCAGGAAGGCAGCAGAAAGAGCGGAAAAGTAGTCGCCTGTCTGAGAAGTCGGCAGAGCGGGCGAAGCGACGGCTCGCCGGCGTCGGCGCTATAGAGACGTCATATCTCTCCGGAGTCGCGCTCGCGGGCGGGGCGAGCCGGCGAGAGTTCTGTGGGCAGGCTCGACGGCCTCGCAAGCGCACCGGTCACTACCGGACGCAGCAGGCGGAAAGAACACTCTCTGTGGGTGTCAGCGCGCGGCGGCAGAATACGTCAATCAGGCAGTCAGGGAGTCGATGTGGCCCTCGGCCCGGAGCTGGTCGGCGTCCTGGCCCTTGTAGCGCCACTCGATGTTCGCCTTCTCGTCTTGCCAGTCCCACGGTTCGGCGAGGACGATGTCGCCCTCGTTGATCCACGTCCGGTACTTCATGCGGCCGGGGATGCGGCCCATGCGGTTCTCGCCGTCCTCGCACTGGATTCGGACGTGGTTGCCACCGTTGTGCTCTGTTACGACCGCGAACAGTTCGTCGTCGTTGGGCATCCGGAGGTTCCGTCGCCCTGTATCTTCACTCACACGCTAAGTACGGCCCCTCGGCGTATAAAGGAACTGAGAGTTGCGATACCGCGTACCACACGGACCGGCACGAGAACGGGACTCGGTGAGAGACAAACCGGTAGGTAGCGGACGGGTGGCACTGCGGAACGGCCGCGAGAATCGGCTCAGTCAGCGGTGAGGGTCAGCGGTTCGTCGCTCTCGGCCACCATGTCGTCGGTGAGGCCGTCGGCGAGCGCGAAGACGGCGTCCTTGTGGTCGGTCTTCGACTTGTGGATCGATGTCGGTTTGACCCCGAGGTCGGCGTACTCGTCGTGCTGGACGGTCGTCTCGGCCTCTGCCTCGTAGTGATGCTGTACCTGAGCGAGAAGACTATGCAGGTGAATGAGCTCTTGCTTCTTCATGGATAGTACCGGATAATGGACGAGGGGTTATAGTATTATCTTGCCAATTGTTACCAAGATATGGCCGACGCAGAGGTTGAAAGGGCCGTCTACCCGGAGATAGTGCCGTGATTGAAGGGACGAGTGGCCGTACGTCCCGTCACCCTGACCGACGACATGGACGTACCAGACAAGTATCCGCGCGCGTGGGTCCTGTGGAAGAGTGCGCGGCCGAGTCAACTGGCACTCGTGGTGCTCGTCTACGCCCTCGGCATCGGGATAGAGCGAGCGCGAGCGGCGACGTCGGTCGTTCCGTGGACGCCGGTGTTCGCAGGCGCCGGCGTCCTCGTCCTCGTCGCGACCGGCGTACACTACGCGAACGAGTACGCGGACGTCGAGACCGACAGACTGACCGAGCGAACCCCGTTCTCCGGTGGGAGCGGGGCGCTCGAGCGTACTGGCGTGGACCGTGCTATCCTCGCGCGTGCGGGCGGCGCCGTCGTCGTCGCCGCCGTCGCGTCGGGTGCCGCGACGTGGTGGACCGGCCTGCTGCCGCCGACAGCGTTGGCGTTGCTGGCAGGTATCCTGGTCTTCGGGCTGGCGTACTCGTTACCCCCAGCAGCGCTGGTCAGGAGAGGGCTCGGCGAACTGACGAACGCGGTGCTGGGCGGGTTCTGTCTCCCGCTGTTCGGCGCCGCCGTCGTCGGGACGGTCACCTGGACGGTCGCAGCCGCCGTGCTCCCGTTCACGATGCTCGTCGGGTGTAACCTCGTCGCGACGCACTGGCCGGACCGGGCGGCCGACGCGCGGACGGGGAAGCGGACGCTCGCCGTCAGGTGGTCCGCGCGCGGACTCACACGCGGTTACTGGACGCTGGCGGCGGGAGCCGTCCTGTCGACGGTCGCGCTCGCCGGGACCGTGCTTCCACCGTCGGTGCTGGCGGGGCAGTCGCTCGCGCTCCCGTTCCTCCTCTGGGGCGGCGTCGTGGTGACTCGACAGCGCTCCCCGTTCCCGGCGGTCGGAGCGATGGTCGTCCACGCGTGTGCGAGCGCGATGACGTGGTGGTGGCTCGCGCTGTGAGGCGCCGAGTACTAGTATAGAATATTATAATTTGACCGAAGCATTTTTCACATTCACCCCATCCTGAGCCTCGAAAGTACACTCCGACCCCTCAACAGCCGCTTCAGGAGTATCCTGTTGTCCATGAACGACCACGACATTATATCAAAAAGCGAATACTTTTACCCGTCGGACGTGTAGGGAAGGTACGATGAACTGGAAACACCCACGAGACGAGACACGTGCAGCAGCGAAACAGCGCGAAGCCAGTAGCGGGACGCGATGGTCGTTCATCGCCGCCGCTGGCGTCGTCGCGTAGACCGAGAACACTTCTTTCAGCGTCAGTCCCCGGCGAGCGGCGGCGCTACTCTTCGACGGCGTCGTGGGGCCCGACCGGCCCGTGGTTGGGACAGGCCCCGGCGATGGGCGTGTCGTTGAGACAGCAGTGACGCCGGCGTGTCGCGAGGAGGCCGGTCGTCAGCGGTTCCCCACAGCGACGACAGCGGAGCGTGCCCATACCACCAGTTGTCCGTGCAGCGTTGTAACGCCTGTGTACGGGACGGGGGTCACAGACCGAGTATCGCCCGAGCTTCGTCGGGCGTCGCCACGGGCCGACCGAGTTCGTCGGCGACCCGGACCACGCGTTCGACGAGTTGGGCGTTGCTCTCGGCCAGTTCGCCGCGTTCGTAGTAGACGTTGTCTTCCAGCCCGACGCGGACGTGCCCGCCGAAGAGGATGCCCATGGTCGCGAAGGGCAGCTGGTGGCGACCGAACCCGAGGGTGTTGAACGTCGCGCCGTCTGGCAGGTCCGCGATAGCGGTGAGGAAGTGCTCCGGCCGCGGCCGCGTGAGCGTCCCGGGGCCGAAGATGAGCGTGGCGTACACCGGGTCTGCGAGGTCGCGGCGAGCCAGCAGGCCGTGGACCTCGTTCCGGTGCCCGTCGTTGAACACCTCCAGCTCCGGCTTGATGCCACGGTCGACCATCTCGGCATGGAGGGAGTCGACGAGTCCGCGGGTGTTCTCGCTGGTGAGGTGGTCGTAGCGGTTCAGCGGCCCCATGTCGAGCGAGGCCATCTCCGGCGGCGGGTCGGTCCGAAGCGGGCGGTGTCGGTCGGCGTCGGGCGCACCGGTCCCGCCCGTCGAGTGCTGGATGATGACGTCGTCGGTGTACCGACGGACGGCGTCGTCGATCGCCTGGAAGCGCTCCGTGGCGAAGCTCCGCTCGCCGTTCGGTCGCCGGGCGTGGAGATGGACCACGGAGGCACCGGCGGCCTCGGCCTCGCCGGCCGCGCGCCCTATCTCCTCGGGCGTCTCCGGGACGTTGGGGTTGGCCTCTTTCCCGTGGACGCCGCCGGTCAGCGCTGCGGTGACGACGACCGGGTCGCCGTCGAGGTAGGCCTCGTAGGTCACTCGTCGGCCTCCGCGTGGGCGCGGTATATCTCGCAGTGGGACTCGTGGTCGAGTGCGTACCGGTCGTTACAGACGTCGGCCCGCATGGGCTGGACGAACTCATCGACGACGGTACAGAACGCGCGGGCCTCGTCGAACGACTGGTCGGCGCTGGTGTCGCGGTACTCCAGATAGGGACACGGCATAGTGGGTGTAGTGAGCCGTCCGTGTTAACCGTTCACTTGCCCGCGGTGACGTGGTAACCCTCGTGTCTCCCGGTGACACGCGTGTGAGGAAAGGGCCACAAGCACCGACCCCGTAGTACGGCGCATGTCACCCGAAACGGCCGGGATTCACCACGTCACAGCGATAGCCGGCGATCCACAGCGGAACGCGGACTTCTACGTCGGGACCCTCGGACTCAGGTTCGTCAAGAAGACGGTCAACCACGACGACACCGGCACCTATCACTTCTACTTCGGCGACGGCGAGGGGACGCCGGGGACGAACGTCACCTTCTTCCCGTGGACCGACCGCGGCCGACGGGGCGAGTTCGGTGCGGGACAGACGCAGGCCGCGGCGTATCTCGTCCCGACGGACTCGGTGGCGTACTGGACCGAGCGCCTGGAGTCCCACGGCGTCGACGTCGAGCGGAGCGAGCGGTTCGGCGAGACGGTGCTCCGGTTCGACGACCCGGACGGCATCGGCATCGAACTCGTCGCGACCGACGCCGAGACGGAGGCGGTGCCGTGGGACGACAGCCCGGTCCCCGAAGAGCACCAGCTACGGGGCTTCTACTCGGTGACGCTCGCCGTCGACGCCGTCGAACCGACCGCCGAGATACTCACGGAGGTCCTCGGCTACGAGCACGAGGCGACCGAGGACGGACGCCACCGCTACCGCAGCGCGGCCGGCGGGTTCGGCTCGGTCGTCGACGTCGTCGAGACGGACGAGGAGCGCGGTCGGATGGGCGTGGGGACGGTCCACCACGTCGCGTTCCGCGCCGAGGACGTCGCCGAACTCGAGGCCTACCGCGAGGCCTACGAGGAGCGGGGACTCGGTCCGAGCGACATCATCGACCGCACGTACTTCACGGCGCTGTACTGCCGCGAGCCCAACGGCGTCCTCTTCGAGATATCGACGATGGGGCCGGGCTTCACCGCCGACGAGGCCAGCGACGAACTCGGCGAGTCGCTCGCCCTCCCCGAGTGGCTGGAGGACGAACGCGAGGCCATCGAACAGCGACTCCCGGCGTTCGACGGGCCGACCGTCCCCTCGGAGTGACCCACCGATGGCCGACCTCCGTACCGACGACACGGCCGCGCCGTTCCGCTTCGAGTACCACCCGGCGACGCTGCGCTACGGGCCGAACTGCGTCGCCGGGCTGGCGGACGAACTGGCCACACTGGGCTGTGAACGGGCGCTCGTCGTCACCGGGTCGACGGTCGGCGAGACGCCGGCCGTGATGGACCCGGTCAGGGCTGGCCTCGGCGACCGTCTGGCCGGCGTCTTCGCGGAGACGACGCCGGCGAAGCGACTGGGGACGGCCTACGACGCGCTGGAGCGGTTCCGCGCCGTCGAGGCCGACGCGGTAGTCGCCGTCGGCGGCGGGAGCAGCCTCGACGTGGCGAAGGCGCTCGCGACCGTCGCGGCAGCGGACCGTGACCCGGAGACCGTGGGTCGCGAGTTCGTCGAGACGGGGACGATACAGATTCCGGACGACGGGCTCCCGCCGGTCGTCGCCGTCCCGACGACGCTCGCCGGCGCGGACCTCTCGCAGGTCGCCGGCGTCACGGCCGACCCGGCGACCTGTCCCGTCGCGGAGCCGGCGAGCGGCGGTATCTCGGCCCCGAACCTGATGCCCGCCGCGGTGTGTTACGACCCGGAGCTGGTGGCGACCACGCCGCGCGGCGTGCTGGCCGCCTCGGCGATGAACGGCTTCGACAAGGGCGTCGAGACGCTGTACGCGAGCACGGCGACGCCGGTGACCGACGCGACGGCGATGCGCGGCCTCGACCTGCTGCAGGACGGGCTGCTGGCGTTCGGCGAGGGGAGCGAGGACGACGCCGTCTACCAGAAACTCACGCAGGGCATCGCGCTCGTCCAGTACGGCATCTCCCGGCCGGGCGTCACGACCCTCTCGCTGATTCACGCCTTCGGGCACGGCCTCACGCGCACGTACGACGTGCAACAGGGCGCCGCCCACGCCGTAATCGCGCCCCACGCGCTCGAGTACCTGTTCGACGCCGTCGACGGCCGCCGGGACCTGCTCGCGGAAGCGCTCGGCGTGGCCGACGCCGAGGACCCCGCGGCGGCCGTCGTCGAGCGCGTGGCGGAGGTAGCCGCCGCGCTGGACCTGCCGACGCGCCTGCGTGACGTCGACGGCCCGACACGCGAGGAATTCCCCCGCGTCGCCGAGGACGTCCGCTCGGACGCGTTCATGGCGAACGCGCCGGCGGGCCTGGACCCGACGCGCAAGGACATCGTGGACGTCCTCGACGCCGCGTGGTGACTCCACCGGACGGCGAGCTATCCGGCGCTCACTCGTCGGCCGACCGCTCCACGAGCGCGACGAACTCCTCGTCGATGTCGGCGTGGTGGTGGATTATCTTCCACTCGTCGTCCACCAGCCGGTACACGTTGGTTGCTCTGACCTCGAGGCTGATTGGCTCCCCTGCGAAGGTCATCGACACCTTCTCCGTGCCGATTTCGTACGCGGTGTCGTCGAACACGCGAATGAACTGGTCTGTTCGCGTCACCTGCCCGTCCGAGGACATCTCCGCGACGGCGCTCCACGGCCCTCGCACCGCGTCCCACCCTATCTCCCGGCCGCCGATGGGATGCATGGTCGTCACGTGGTCGTCGTGTGCCCAGACGCTCGACATGGGGTCCGGGTTCCCGTTCGCCATCTGCTCCAGCGCGTCGTAGAACCGGTCGGACGCTTCCCGGACCGCCACGTCTGCGCTCCGCTCTTGTGATGCCATAGCAACCCGTACCGACGCGCCGAGAGGAGTTATAACGGTATTGCCACTTACTCCCTGGGCGGGCCGTATCGCCGGAGTTACGGGGTTACGGCAGAGTTGCAGTACGTTGATTAGCGCAGACGCACAATCTCTGTACGGCATCAGACGCGGAACGTGATGGAGGGCCGAGACCGAGAGGGACCCACGACACCGTACACGACGATGGCGACTGACACCGACGAACGCCGAGAGACCACCAGAGAGGCCGCGAGGACAGACCGACAGCGTGCCGGTCGCTGGCGGATGCTCGCGCTGGTCGGCGTCGCCGAGCTACTGGCGATGTCGCTGTGGTTCAGCGCCTCCGCCGTCGCGCCGGAACTGACCGCCCAGTGGAACCTCACGCCGACGGAGTCCGCGTGGCTCACGAGCGCGGTCCAGATAGGCTTCGTCGTCGGCGCGGTGCTCTCGGCGGCGCTGACCCTCTCAGACGCCGTCCCGACGCGCTACCTCTTCGCCGTGTCGGCGTTCCTCGGCGCGGCGCTGACCGCGGCGCTCGGCCTCGTCGTCGACAGCGCCGGTCCGGCCATCGCGCTCCGCTTTCTCACCGGCGTCTCGCTGGCGGGCGTCTACCCGCCGGGCATGAAACTCGTCGCCGGATGGTTCCGGGGACAGCGCGGCCTCGCCATCGGCGCGCTGGTCGGCGCACTCACCCTCGGGTCGGCGCTCCCACACCTCGTTCGGGCCGTCGGCGGGGTGGGTCGCCCGCAGTTCGTCCTACTCGTCGCCGCCGGACTGGCCGCCGTCGGCGGCGTGCTCGTCTTCGGCGCACGACCGGGGCCCTACCAGTCGCCGGCCGCGCCGTTCGACCCCGGGGCCGTCCGCCGCATCGTCACAGACCGGCCGACGATGCTGGCGAACCTTGGCTACTTCGGCCACATGTGGGAGCTGTACGCCGTCTGGACGTGGATACCCGTCTACCTCGCGGCGAGTTTCGCCGCCCGCGACAGCGCCGTCGCGACGCCGACGTTGGCCGCACTCATCGCGTTCGGCACCATCGGCATCGGGAGCCTCGGCGCGCTCGTGGCCGGCAGACTCGCCGACGGCCTCGGACGGACCACCGTCACCGGCGCGAGCATGGTCGTCAGCGGGAGTTTCTCCGTCCTGGCCGGCGTCGTCTTCGACGCGCCGCTGGTCGTCCTCGTCCCCTTCCTCGCGGTCTGGGGGTTCACCATCGTCGCCGACTCCGCGCAGTTCTCGGCCTGCGTGACCGAACTGGCCGAGGAGCGCTACGTCGGCACCGCGCTGACCCTCCAGACGGCCGTCGGGTTCCTGCTCACCATCGGCTCCATCCAGTTGCTCCCGCTGGTGGCCGAGCGGGTCGGCTGGCAGTGGGCCTTCCTCCCGCTCGTCGTCGGCCCGCTCGTCGGCACGCTGGCGATGTGGCGGCTCAGGACCCTCCCGGCGGCCAGCGCGCTCGCGGGCGGGAACCGCTGAGGGCTACTCGAGTTTCCCTCGGAGCACCTTCGCCGCGACGAGAATCGGGTCCCAAACGGGGCTGAACGGCGGCGCGTACGCGAGGTCCAGCCGTTCGAGTTCGGCCACCGTGAGGTCCGACTCCAGCGCCGTCGCGAGCGTGTCGATGCGGATGGCCGCCCGGTCGCGGCCGACGATGGACCCGCCGAGGACCCGGCCGGAGTCGCGGTCGGCGGTCAGCGTCACCGTCGTCTCGTCGCCACCGGGGTAGTACCCCGAACGCGAGCCGGCGTCGATAGACACCGAGACGGGGTCGAACCCGGCGTCGCTGGCCGCGTCCTCGTGGACGAGTCCGACCCGGCCACACTCCAGGTCGAACGCCTTGACGACGGCGGTCCCGGCCACGTCACCGACCGGTTCCGGGTCGCCCGCAACCGTCTGCCCGATGGCGCGCCCGGCCCGGTTCGCGGTGAGGCCCAGCGGCACCCACGTCGACTCGCCGGTGACGGCGTGGCGGGCCTCGGCGCAGTCGCCGGCGGCGTAGACCGTCTCGACGTTCGTCCGGCCGTAGTCGTCCACCGCGACGGCGCCGGAGTCGCCGAGTTCGACCGGCGTCTCGGAGAGGAGTTCGGTGTTCGGAGCGATGCCGATACCGACCAGCGCGAGGTCGACGGGAACGCGCCCCGCCTCGTGGACCACGGCCTCGACGCTGTCGCCGCCGGCCAGTTCCTCGACGGCGGTGTTCAGGTGGAGGGTCACGCCCTGTTCGCGGAGGTGGTCGGCCACGCGCTCGCAGACGGCGTCGCCGAACGGCGGCAGGAGGTGGGCCGACCGCTGGAAGACGTGCGTCTCCAGTCCGTGCGCCCGGAACGCCTCGGCCATCTCGATGCCGACGTAGCCCCCGCCGACCACGGCGACCCGTTCCGGTGGGTCCCGGTCGGTGTACCGGCGGACGAGGTCGGCGTCGACGTACTCGACGTCGGTGTCGACCCACTGCTCGCCGGCCGGAGAGAGCGCCGCCCGCACCGCCGCCGCCGAGTCCAGTCCGTGCATCGTGAAGGCCATCTCGCGGTCGCTCCCCGGAATCGGGTCGGTGACGGCGTGGGCGCCCGTCGCCACGAGAAGGTCGCCGTACGGGTGGTCGAACCGGTCGCCCGCGTGTTCGACCGTGACGGTCTCCGCCTCGGTGTCGACCCCGATGACCTCGTGTTCCCGCCGGAGGTCGATGCCCCGGTCGGCGGCGTCCGCGGGCGACAGCGAGAGGAGGTCCGTCAGGTGGTCGACCTCACCCTTGACGTAGTAGGGCGTGCCGCAGTGGGCGTAGGAGACCCACGTGCCCTTCTCGAAGACGACGACGTCGCCGTCTGGGTTCTCGCGCGCGAACTTGCTGGCGGCACTGAGGCCGGCGGCGTCGCCACCGACGACCACGAACGGGTCGGTCATAGGGTTGGTCTCGGCCGGCCGGCACCTAACTGTTCAGTTACCGTAGGGTTACGTAGACCGAACCGGTTCGCCTCCGTGGCGCGGCACTCGCGTACGAATGGCGTGAGCAGTTGGTAACTGCTGGTTACCCGATTACGCGGTGTAACTATTAGTCGGTGGCGCCCGAACGACCGCGTATGAGCGAGACATCGGAGCGGCTCGAGGTGTGGTGTGCGGGGGAGGACTGGTGTCCCATCACGACGACGGCGACGCTCATCGGGAAGAAGTGGCACCCGGTCATCGTCCACCGCCTCCTCGAGAACGGTCCCTCGGGGTTCAACGAACTGAAGGAGGACGTCGACGGCATCTCCTCGAAGGTGCTCTCGGACAGCCTCGAGGACCTCCAGGAGAAGGGGCTCGTCGACCGCGAGGTCGTCAACGAGCAACCGTTCCGGGTCAACTACTCGCTGACCGACCGCGGCGCGTCGCTCGAACCGGTCATCTCCGCGATGGCCCAGTGGGGCCAGGAGAACCTCCGAGAACCGGACACCGACGACGAGAGCGTCCGCTGACGAGCGTCGCGTCCGAGGGGGGTTCCGACGGGGTTCGGCGGGCCGCCGTCGGCCGACCTGCGGTCACCGCCAGTCCTCGAGGGCCAGCGACAGTGTGGCCTGTATCCACGCGTCCTCGGCCTCGGTGTCGTAGAGAATCGTCTCGGCACCGGTCGTGACGTGTCGGTATCGGTCGTACGTCTCCGTGTCGGGCCCCGTCGTGGGGTACCTGTCGGCCGGGTCGTCGGTGTCGCTGGTGTTCCTAGCCATCGTCGTAAGAGGGGTTACAGTACACTACTTCGTACGGTCTGGTTACGTAAAGTCGCTCGGTAACCGCCCGGTTATCGGGTGGCCGGACCGGCCGTGAGGGAGAGTTAATGTGCCGGGGGTCGACGTTCCAATCGAGTGATACGACGTGACTGGCTCCGAGTTCGACCTCAGCGCGCCCGACCTGACCCACGACGACCTCCTCGTTCTGGCGGACCCGTACTTCGGGGCCGACACCGTCGCGGAGCGGGGCATCTCCGACCGCGAGGTGGTCGAGGACGTGTTGCTCGGGCAGGCCCGCACGAAGGCGACGATGACTCCGGCGGGGGTGACGAACCTGTCCGTGTTCGGCTTCTCGACCCGCGCGAGACACCTCAACGGCGGGGACCTGCTGTTCGACGGCGGCTACACCCACACGTATGAGTGATGCCCGGCGTGCCGCGTCGGCCGACGGCGACCCGACGCGCGTCGCCATCGCCTGCCAGGGCGGCGGGAGCCACACCGCCTTCACCGCCGGCGTGCTCTGCCGGCTGCTGGAGGACTGGGGCGACGGGTACGACCTCGTCGGCATCAGCGGCACCTCCGGCGGCGCGTTCAACGCGCTCGCCGTCTGGTACGGCCTGCTGACCGACGGGCCGGAGACGGCCAGCGACGTCGTCCGGTCGCTGTGGGACGACCTCGCCGCGACCGACGCCGCGGACCGCCTCACCAACGACTGGGTGACCGGCCTCAGTCGGCTCGAGAGCGCTGGGTTCCCGCTGCCGCAGGTCACGCCCTACCAGATTCCCGGCCCGGAGGTCGGGAAGGAACGCATCCGCACCGTCCTCGAACGGTACGTCGACTTCGGGGCGATTCCGGACCTCTGTACGGCCGACGCGCCGGAGCTCGTCGTCGGGACGGTCAACGTCAACGCCGGGGTCTTCGAGACGTTCACGAACGAGGGCGTCACCGCCGAGGCGGTGCTGGCGTCGGCGGCGGTGCCCAACCTCTTCGAGGCCGTCGAGATAGACGGCCACCTCCACTGGGACGGCCTCTTCTCGCAGAACCCACCCATCAACGACCTGTTCCACGTCCCGCCCGGGCGCAAGCCCGAAGAGCTCTGGATAGTCCAGATCAACCCACAGCAGTTCGAGGGCGAACCCCGGACCGCAGAGGCCATCGCCGACCGACGGAACCAGCTGTCGGGCAACATCTCGCTCAATCAGGAACTGCGGTTCATCGAGCGGGTCAACGACTGGGTCGCCGACGGCACCCTCCCGGCAGAGAAGTTCACCCACACCGAGATTCGCCGCATCGAGATGGGCAGACAGCTGCCCTGCGCGACCAAGGTCGACCGGCGACCGCGGTTCGTCGCCGAACTCCAACGACTGGGTCGCGAGCGCGCCGAGGGCTTCCTCGAATCGCTCGCCTCGGAGCGGTCGTGAGACGCCGGCCCGCCCGTGGCACACGCGTCCGGGGTACCCCGCGAAGTAGCCGAGTACGGGAGAGATACCAGCGGTCGCCCGACGCGCGGGTCGGCCCGTCCGTCGACGTGCACGCGAGGCCGTCGGGGACGGTGCTCAGTTCGAGTCGCCGGTCCGCTCCTGGACGTAGAGGTACCCGTCGCTGTCGAGGTTGACCCGGGTGCCAGCGTAGGTGAACGACAGCTGGACCGTGGTATCGTCCTGCTGCCCCGTCAGAATCGTCTGGAGCGCCTCCATCTCGACGGCGTCGTACAGGGGTGGGAGGTCCCCGACGGACCGACCGGTCTCCGTGGCGACGGCGTCGGTCAGTGCCTCGATCAGCTCTTCCGTGGACGTCCACCGCCTCTGGGTCGAAGCGGGCACGCCCGATGCGTCGTCCCTCGATTGGTCCTCGGTCATGATGGAAGCGTCTCGATGGCCCCGAGATAGGCGATACTCGAAGTTCGGCACCATCTCATAAATCACTTATGTGAACGACCGGGTGGCGAGCGTGTCCTCGGGCCTTCCGTCCCAGCCTTCGTCCGGCCCTGGACGGACGGTGGCTCGAGGACGGCTACCAGCGGCCCGTTTCGCCGGGCCTCGACTGCGACCCCTCCTCGGAGCGCGATGTGGTCGGTCGTGCGAAAGCCCCGGATACGGCGTCCGGTTTTTGACACCCGGGCACGTACGACTGGGTATGCCAGTCACTGACGACGAGACACTCCGCGAGATACTGGGGCTGAACCGGGTCGCCGTGGTCGGCTGTTCGACCACGCCGGGGAAGGACGCCCACGAGATTCCGAAGTACCTGCTCGAACAGGGATACGACGTCGTCCCGGTCAACCCGTTCGCCGACGAGATATTCGGCCGGGAGTGCTACGACTCGCTCGCCGACGTCCCCGGGGAGATAGACATCGTCGACGTGTTCCGCCCGAGCGAGGAGGTCGGCGGCATCGTCGACGCCGCCCTCGAACGCGACGACGTACAGGTCGTCTGGCTGCAGCTGGGCATCCACGACGACGACGCCGTCGAGCGGGCCGAGGCGGCGGGCCGCCGCGTGGTACAGGACCGGTGTATGAAACCGACCCACCAGCGGCTTCTCGGGTAGGTACGGAGAGGGGTCTCCCAGCCGATTCGGCCGGGTCTGGTCGCCGGCGTCGGACGGTTCTTTCAGCCTGTGAAAACGCTAGACCCTTTTGATTAGGACCAGAGTCTAAGGCAGGGTTAGAACAGCAAATGACGAGCATCGACAGTTCAGATGGCGGGGTCGAAGCGATCACAGCGGACGTAGACGGTACGGAACCGGTTCGTCACCGGTTCGATTGGGACGAGATACCGCCGAGCGAGGCGGTGTGCCGGTCTATCGGCGTCGCGATGAACAGCGACCCGACCGAGATCGGGCCGCTGTACGAGACGGTCGACCTCGAGGCGATGGACGGACTGCTCCTCTCAGCCGAGGACGACATCGAGCTCTCCTTCACACACGCTGGCCTGCTGGTGGTCGTTCGCGGGAGCGGCGAGATCGTCGTCGACCCGGTCGAGAACTGACCGGCACCGCCGGACCGCGCTGCCCACACCGGGCCCGCACGCCGAGGACTTGCGGACACCACGAGTCCGAACCTATCGGTACTCCCCGGTCGTGGTGATGGCCTTCGACCGTTGGGACACGAGTGGCGGGGCCCGGCGTCCGTCGCCGCGTGCGGAAGCCAACTGTTTTCCTCGGCGGGGACCTGACCGCAGACATGGACGCCGACGAAGTCGCGGCACTCATCGAGGCAGAGATTCCGGACGCAGAGGCGACGGTCACGACGCCGCGGGACCCCGACGACGACAAGCACTACGCCGTCGACGTGGTGTCGCCGGCCTTCGAGGGGAAGTCCCTCGTCGACCAGCACCAGCTCGTCCACGACGCCCTCGGCGACCACCTCACGCGGGACATCCACGCCATCGAACTGACCACTTCGACGCCAGAGTGAGCCGACGGCGGCGGTAGTCATTTCCCTCCCGACGTGTTACGGGGACCCATGAGCTTCGAACCCGAGGAACTCTCACGCGAAGAGGTACAGGAGACCGTCGACGAGACCATCGAGGACAACGAGGTGGCCCTGTTCATGAAGGGCAACGAGATGATGCCCCAGTGTGGCTACTCCCGGAAGGCCATCGGTCTCATCAAGCAGTACCGCGACGACGTGGCGACGGTGAACGTCCTGACCGCCACGGAGGCCTACCGCGAGGCCCTCTCGGAGTACAGCGGCCGCGAGACGATCCCCCAGACGTTCGTCGACGGCGAGTTCGTCGGCGGCAGCGACATCCTCGAGCAGCTCGACGAGAACGGGGACCTCGAGGCGACGCTGAACGCCTGACCGTCGACCCGTAGCTGTCGGCGTGGGCGGCGAAGAAGGTCCGGAACGGCCGTCCGCGGTCGGCGGTCGCTACTCGTCGTCTTTGATGTCGCCGAGCTTGTCGACGAGGTCGCTCGTCGACGCCTCGGTGTCGAACGAGACCTCGCCGTCGTGGTCGTTCTCGTGGACGGTGACGCCCTCGCTGTCGTCCGTGTCTACGTCCTGGTCCTTCTGTTCGGACTCGTCGTAGCTACCGAAACCCATGTGTGGAGGGTGGCGTGTCGGCCACTAAAGTGGGACGGTCCCACCGCTCGTCGGCGCACGGTATCGCGTCACACCCCGGCTGCCGGTCGTTTCGGTCGCCGTCTCGGGAAGCAAAGGTTCTTATCCGTGGTCGCACATCCCCTAGATAACGACATTCGATAGCCGTTGTTCTTCGACGGCCGAAGTCTTCAATCGCAGTTTCCCGCATACATGAGTACCGCAGACGAGACGCTCGAGAAGATCAAAGCACAGGTCGAGGAGGAGACGCCGGACGACATCACCGTTTCGTCGGTGACGTTCGAGGGCCCGGAGCTGGTGATATACACGCCCGACGCGAAGGAGATCGCCAACCGGGACGGTATCGTCCGGAACCTCGCACAGACCCTCCGGAAACGCATCAACGTCCGTCCGACGGCGGACGCACTGGTCCCCCAGACGGAGGCCCGGGCGAAGATAGAGGAGACCATCCCCGAGGACGCCGGCGTCCAGAACCTCGACTTCGACGACGCGACGGGCGAAGTGTTCATCGAGGCCGAGAAGCCGGGTCGCGTCATCGGCCGGCACGGCGAGACGCTGGACCAGATAGCCGCCAGCGTCGGGTGGACGCCCGAAGTCGTCCGGACGCCGCCGATGGAGTCGTCCACGGTGTCGAACGTCCGGAACTTCCTGAAACAGGAACGCGACGAGCGCCGTGACATCCTCGAGCGGGTCGGCCGCCAGATAAACCGCCCGACGACGGCCGACGACGACTGGGTCCGGCTGACCACGCTCGGCTGTTGCCGCGAGGTCGGTCGCGCCTCCTTCATCCTCTCGACGCCCGAGTCCCGCATCCTCATCGACTGCGGCGACAAGCCCGGCGCCGAGGGCGAGGTCCCGTACCTGCAGGTGCCCGAGGCGCTCGCGGCCGGGCCGAACTCCATCGACGCCGTCGTCCTGACCCACGCCCACCTCGACCACTCCGCGCTCATCCCCATCCTGTTCAAGTACGGCTACGACGGCCCCATCTACACCACCGCGCCGACGCGTGACCTGATGGGCCTGCTCCAACTGGACTACCTCGACGTCGCCGCCAAGGAGGGACGCGCCCCGCCCTACGAGAGCCAGCAGGTCCGTGACGCCCTGAAACACACCATCCCGCTGGAGTTCGGCAACGTCACCGACATCGCGCCGGACATCAAGCTCACCATGCACAACGCCGGCCACATCCTCGGGTCGGCGGTGTGTCACTTCCACATCGGCGAGGGCCGGTACAACGTCGCGTTCTCCGGGGACATCCACTACAAGGACACCCGCCTGTTGGACGGCGCGGTCAACGACTTCCCGCGCGTCGAGTCGCTCGTCCTCGAGTCGACCTACGGCGGGAAGAACGACTACCAGACCGACCAGGAGGACTCCGAGCGGGTCCTCAAGCGCGTCATCAACGAGGCCCACGAGAAGCAGGGTCACATCCTCATCCCCGCCTTCGCCGTCGGCCGCTCCCAGGAGTTGATGCTCGTCCTTGAGGAGGCGATGAGCAACGGCGACATCCCGACGATGCCCGTCTATCTGGACGGGATGATCCGGGAGGCGACGGCCATCCACACGGCCTACCCGGAGTACCTCCGCGAGAGCCTGCGGAACCGCATCCTCTACCAGGACGACAACCCGTTCCTCGCCGAGCAGTTCCAGCAGGTCGACGGGGGCGACGAGATGCGACAGGACATCGTCGACGAGGAACCGGCCATCATCCTCACCACCTCCGGGATGGTCACCGGCGGCCCGGTCATGTCGTGGCTCCGCCTGCTGGGCGGGGACCCCGACAACACGATGGTCTTCGTCGGCTATCAGGCCGAAGGGACCCTCGGCCGCCAGATACAGCGCGGACAGGACGAGATTTCGATGTCCGACAAGAGCGGGCCGCGCGCCGAGCGGGTCAGCCTGAAGCTCGGCGTCGAGACGGTGGACGGCTTCTCCGGCCACGCCGACCGGCAGGGCCTGGAGACGTTCGTCGAGACGATGCACCCCCGGCCCGAGAAGGTCCTCTGTGTCCACGGCGACGAGAGCTCCACGAACCAGCTCTCCTCGGCGCTGTACCAGAAGTTCAACATGCGGACGTTCAACCCGAAGAACCTCGAGACGTTCCGGTTCGTCTGAGCGTCACTCCGTCTCGTCGGCGTCCTTGCCTCCGTCGTCGTCCTTGATGTTGAGCGCGGCGAGCAGTCGGCTGTTGATGACCTGTTCGACGATGCCCACGAGCACGTCGTCGTCGCTGGTGTAGTCGGAGAAGATGCCCAGTGGTATCTCGGCGCCGGCCATCTCGCGGTGGCCGCCGGCACTCCCGACGTCGTCGAAGCCCTTCTGGAGGACCTCACCGATGTGGATTCTGGAGTCGCTCGTCCGGGCACTGAGCTGTATGGAGTCGTCGATGATGCCGAAGACGATGGCCGTCTCGATGCCCTCGAGGGTGGCGAGGTAGTCGGCCGCCTGCGGGAGCGCGTCGCGTTCGCTGGTCCGGCCGACGTGGGAGATGAGGACCGAGCCCCTGACGCTCCGGTTGTGGATGGCGTCGGCGATGGCGTCGACCGTCGCGCCGCTGACCGCCGGCGTCGAGAGCTGTCTGAGGAGGTCCGGCTCGGCGTACTCGTGGAGGTACGCCGCGGCGTCGTACTCCGCGCGCGTGACCCCCCGCAGGAAGCCGAGCGTCTCCCGACGGATGGCGAAGAGGAGGGCCGTCGCGACGCGGGCTGACGGGTCCATCGGGAGGTCGCGGACGTACTCCGCGAGGATGGTCGCGGTCGCGCCCACGTCCTCGCGGTGGTCGACGAACCTCGCCTCGACGTCGTCGGCCGGGTGGTGGTCGAGGACGACGTCGACGGCCGTCCCCTCCGGCACCCGGTTGTTCCCGCCGGGCGTCGAGTGGTCGACGAACGCCAGCAGCGAGCCCGACGGCCGGTTCTGGACCAGGTCGGGATCGAACGGCCGCAGGTCGATGTCCAGCAGGTTCACGAACGCCCGGTTCTGCTGGTGGGATATCTCGCCGCTGTAGAGGATGCGGCGTTCGTCGATGCCGGCGTTCGACGCGATGTGGCCGAGCGCCAGCGCGCTGGCCAGACAGTCCGGGTCCGGGTTGTTGTGGCAGACGATGGTGAGTTCGTCACTGTCCGAGAGGAGGTCCCACAGCGCCTGCGCGCGGCTCATGCCGGCACTAATCGCCCCGGATACAAGCATCTACTGGCGCGGACGTGCTCGGTGGTGGGCGTCGAGATGCCCGGTACCGGGATGCTCGCGGCGGGCGTCGCCTTCGTCGCCGGTCTCGCGTCCGGTGGCCCCGGCTGGCCCGCGCGGTCGCTCAGTCCTCGACCGTCCGCGTCATCAACAGCGGCACGGGCGACGAGCGGACGAGTTTCGAACTGACGCCGCCGAGCGCGTACCAGCTGAAGTTCGTCCGTCCCTGCGTCCCGAGGACGAGGAGGTCGATGCCCTCGCTCTCGACGTACTTCCGGATCCGGCGGTGGGGCGTCCCGTAGACGACGCGCCCGGTCACCGAGTCCAGTTCGGCCTCGGCCGTCTCGACGGCCGCGTCGACGATGTCGTGGGCGTGGTCGTCGAGTTCGCTGTCCTTGACCACCGACCGCGCGTCGGGCCCGAGCGACCCCGTCTCGACGACGTGGAGGACGTGCAGCGTCGCCCCCGTCGCCGCGGCGACGTCGACGCCCTCGGCCAGCGCCCGCCGGGCCCCCGGACTGCCGTCGGTCGGCACCAGGACGTGCCGGCAGGGGTACCGGTACGCCGCCTCGCCGTCGGGGTTGACGACGAGGACGGGCACCGGGGCGGCGTTGAGGACGCGTTCGGTGACGCTCCCCAGCAACACGCGTTCGAGGCCGCGGCGGCCGTGGGTCGGCATCACGACGAGGTCCATCCCGTACTCGCCGGCGTAGTCGGCGATGGTCAGCGACGGGTCGCCCTGTAGCACCTCGCCCTCGGCGTCCACGCCCCGCTCCGTCGCGCGGTCGACCGTGGCCTCGACGACTCGCTCGCCCGCCTGTTCGAGGACGTCGACTATCTCCCCGCGGACGTCGGTGACGCTGTCGCGGTTCGTGTCCGCCACGTGCAGGACGTGGAGGGTCGCGTCGTGCGCTCTGGCGACGTCGCAGAGGTAGTCGAGGACCGATTCGGCCGTGTCGCTCCCGTCCGTCGGGAAGAGGATGTGGTCGTACATGGGCAGTCGTGACTGGAGGTGGCGGTGTGGTCGGCGGGACGACCCGCCTACACGTTCGTCGGCCGACACGATAAAGCGCGGGGCCGGGTTAGAGCGGGCCTCACCTGGCGGCCCGGTCCCACCGCCTGACCGCGACTGCGACGGCGAGGTAGGCCGGCAGCGAGACGGCGAGTACCGCCCCCACGAGGGCCCAGTCGGCCGGTCCGAGCGGGACGGTGCCGAAGTACTCGTGCAGCGGCGTGTACAGGACGGCCAGTTGCAACAGGGCGGAGACGGTCACCGCGCCGGCCAGCCACGGGTTCGCGAACGTGGCCGTCTCCCTGAGCCACCGGATGACGTACAGTTTCTCGAACTCGATGGCGACGAACCCGGTGAACACCATCGTCATGGCGTAGGGCGTGACGGCGGCCGCGCCGTCGAGCGTCAGTACGAGGAGGCCGAGCATCACGACCGTCGAGACGGTGCCCATCCCGCCCATCAGCCCGAGCATCCCCCGGTCGACGATGCCCCGGTCGGGGTCCCGCGGCGGGCGGTCCATCACGTCCCCGCTCGCCGGGTCCGCTCCGAGGGCCACCGCCGGCAGGCCGTCGGTGAGGAGGTTTATCCACAGCAACTGCACCGCCGGCAGGACGAGGTAGCCGAACAGCGACGCGAGGAAGACGATGGCCACCTCCGCGACGTTCGCGCTGAGGAGGTACGCGACGAACTTCCAGACGTTGTCGAAGATGGCCCGGCCGCGTTCGACGGCCCGTTCGATGGTCGCGTAGTTGTCGTCCAGCAGGACGATGTCGCTGGCCTGTTTCGCGACGTCGGTGCCGCGCACCCCCATCGCGACGCCGATGTCGGCGTGTTTCAGCGCCGGCGCGTCGTTGACGCCGTCGCCGGTCATCGCGACGCGGTGGCCGTTGGCCTGCAACGCCCGCAGGATGCGCACCTTGTGTTCGGGCGCGGTGCGGGCGAAGACGTCGACCGATTCCACGCGGTCCCGGAGCGTCTCGTCGTCCAGTTTGGCGAGGTCACGACCCGCCATCACCTCGGTGGCCATCCCCAGCGACTCGGCGATGGCGGCGGCCGTCCGGACGTTGTCGCCGGTCACCATCTTCACGTCGATGCCCGCCCGCTCCGTGGCGGCGATGGCGTCGGCCACCTCCTCCCGGGGCGGGTCGATGAGGCCGACGAGGCCGACGAACACGAGTGGGGCCTCCGAGGCCCCGTCGTCGTCGAGTCCTCCCTCCGTGTACGCCACGGCCAGGACCCGGAGAGCGTCGTCGGCGAACGTGTGGACCCGCTCGCGAATCCGGTCGGCCGCCGCCTCGGTCAGCGGTTCCGGTCCGTCC
The DNA here is from genome assembly GCF_055632435.1 of Haloarcula sp. MBLA0163. Lineage (NCBI taxonomy): Archaea > Methanobacteriati > Methanobacteriota > Halobacteria > Halobacteriales > Haloarculaceae > Haloarcula > Haloarcula sp. MBLA0163. Next base: position 989,467 of record NZ_CM145745.1, on the reverse strand, counting down.
TCGGTCAGGACCTGGTCGGCCTTCGAGAGGACCACCGCCGGCGCGCCCTTCAGGTACGAGCGCTCCCCGTGGACCGTCCCCATCCACTTGCGCTCGGAGGAGAACGGAATCTCGTCGGTCCGGGGGTGGTCGTCCCGGAGCGCCGCCACGTCGATACCGGCGTCCTCGGCGGCCGCCACGAGCGCCCGTTCCGTCGGGTCGCCACCCTCGTCGCCCGGCGTCGCGTCGTTACAGAGCGCCCCGGCCCGCAACAGCAGGTCGACCCGGTCGCCGGACGCCTCGCCGGCGTCGAGGTCGGCCACGCTGTCGTTGACCCAGACCCTGCTGACGGCCATCTGGCCCCGGGTGAGCGTCCCCGTCTTGTCGGTGCATATCACGTCGACGCCGCCCAGCGCCTCGACCGCCGGCAGGCGACGGACCAGCGCGTTCTCGTCGGCCATCCGCCGGACCCCGAGCGCCAGCGTCAGCGTCACGACGGCCGGCAACCCCTCGGGGACGGCGGCGACGGCGAGGGACACGGCCGTCAGCGCGGCCTGAAACGGGTCCGTGCCCTGCCAGAGCAGGAGCGGCACGACGAGACCGGCGAGGACGACGACGCCGAGACCGAGCGTTCGCCCGAGCGAGTCAAGTTCCCGCTGGAGCGGCGTCTCCGTCGACTCCGTCCCGGCCAGTTCCTGCGCGATGGCGCCGACCTCGGTGTTCATCCCGGTCGCGGTGACGACGGCGACGCCCCGCCCGCGTGTGACGTTCGTCCCCTTGTACGCCATCGACGTCCGTTCGGCCAGCGGCGTGTCCGCCTCGACGGGGTCGACCGCCTTCGCGACGGGGGCGCTCTCGCCGGTCAGGGCGGCCTCGTCGACTTCCAGCCCCGTCGTCTCGACGAGGCGGCAGTCCGCCGGCACCACGTCCCCGCCGGCGAGTTCGACGACGTCCCCCGGAACCAGTTCCGTCGCCTCCACCTCGGTCGTCGCCCCGTCGCGCCGGACCGTCGCTGTCGGCGCGGTCAGTTCCCGGAGCGCGGCGAGGCTCTCCTCGGCGCGGTAGTCCTGCACGAACCCGAACAGCCCGTTGGCGACGACGATGACGACGATGAGGACTGCATCGACGGCGTGGCCGGCCCAGACCGACAGCGCGGCCGCGACCACCAGCACGTAGATGAGGACGCTCTGGAACTGTGCGAGGAGGATGCCCAGCACCGACCGTCCCGCGTCGCGAGCCACCTCGTTCGGGCCGTGTTCGGCCCGCCGCGCTCGGACCGACTCGGCCGACAGCCCCCCGGCGTCGCTGTCGAGGGCGTCGTAGACGGCGTCGGTGGACTGGGCGTGGGCGGGCGAGTTCACGGGCGAACCGACTCCGCCCGATACCAAAATTGTTTGCCGCTGACACGAGCCGCGGCTTTACGTACCGTCCGACCGGAGTGTCGAATATGGCCCCAGTCCGCCGACTCGTCGTGGACGTGCTGAAACCACACGACCCGCCGTTGCTGGCGTTCACCGACCGAATCAGCGACACGGAGAGCGTCGACGGTGCGACCACGTCGCTGATCGAACTCGACCAGGAGGTCCAGAACGTGAAGGTCACCCTGGAGGGCGACGCGCTCGACGTGGCGGCCGTCGAGTCGACCATCGAGGAACTCGGTGGCAGCGTCCACTCGGTCGACCAGGTCGCCTGCGGCGAGTACGTCGTCGACGACCGGCCGACACTACAGGACGGGTGAGCCCGTGGTCTCCGCACGCGAGTTGCTGGCCCGGTTGCTGGGCAAGGAGGACGTCCTCGCCATCTCGCGGCGGTACTTCGTCTCGAACGGGTTCGACGGGACGCTGACCTGTATCGGCGTCGTCGTCGGCGCGGTGCTCTCGGGCGTCCCGGACGGTCTCACGGTCGTCAAGATAGGCCTCGGCGCGGCCGTCGGCCTCGGTACCTCGGCGGTCTGGAGCGTCTGGGAGATAGAACGCGCCGAGACGCGCGCCGAGATACGCCGCCTCGAACGTGCGATGCTCACGGACCTCGACGACACCCGCATCCAGCGCGACCAGCGCGGCGCCAGACTGCTCCACGCGGTCATGAGCGGGTTGGGACCGACCGTCGGCGTCCTGATTCCGCTGTCGCCGTTCCTGCTGGAGGGGACGCTGCTGACCATGACCGAGGCTGCCATCGCCGCCGTCGGCCTCGGTGTCGGCGTGCTCGGCGCCTTCGGGGCGTACATGGGTTCTATCTCCGACCAGCGGTGGTACGTCGCGGCAGCCCGGATGGCGCTGGCCGGCCTCGTCGTCGCCGCCGCCAACCTCCTCCTGCCCGGTTAGGTCCGACCGGCAGACTCGGCGCGACCCGTCAGTTCCCCGGGGACGAGGCGGTAGAACTCGAAGTCCACCACGCGCGTGGGGTTCTCGAAGATGTCTATCAGCGGGATCTCGACGCGGCCGAGGCCGTCGAGCGTCTCGCTCGCGATGTCGTCCCGCCCGACGTCTTCGAGCTCGCCCGTGGCGACCACGCTCTGCCACCGCCCGTCGACCTGTCGGTGGACGACGAAGGAGACGGGGCGGTCGTCGAGGTCGGTCTTCGCACTCTCCGGACCGACCGCGAGGCGGAAGTAGAACGTCCGGGTGTCCGCGTCGTACCCGTACGACACCGGGACCGAGTGTGGGGAGTGAACCGCCGTTCTCGACAGCGAGAGGACGCCAGTGCCGCCGGTACCGAGGAACGCGTCTACCTCGTCGTCCGTCATCGACACGGGGTGGTCTGACTCCATATCTATACCAGTTTGGTTGGGTGGGCTATAAGTCCTGACCGCCGCTCGGCGGGTCCCCCCTCGCCTCGGTGCCGTCAGTCCTCGCGCTGCCCCGTGCGGACCGTGAGAACGGGAGCCGTCGACCGACGGACGAGGCGTTCGGCCGTGCTCCCCAGCACGACCCGGTCGAGACCCGTGTGTCCGTGCGTCCCCATCGCGACGACGTCTATCCCGGCGTCCTCGACGTACGCCAGTAGTTCGTGTCCCGGATAGCCCGTCGGCGTCGCCGTGACCGCCTCGAGACCCGCGTCGCGCGCGACCTCCGCCACGGATTCCGCCGCCTCGGCGGCCGAGGCCTCGAGTCCGTCGAGGACACCCTGCGGGATGCCCAGCTCCGACCCCGTGGTGACGTCGCCGAGGTTGACGACGCTGACGGCGTGGACCCGGGCGTCGGCCCGGTCGGCGACGGCGACGCCGTGTTCGACCGCGGCCGCCGCCGCGTCGCTGCCGTCGGTCGGAATCAGCACCTCGTCGTACCCCTCCGCGACCCGCATCGCCTCGGTCGCACGGACGCTGAGGACCGGTACCGGTGACCGGCGCAACACGTGTTCCGCGACGCTGCCCGTCAGCACCCGCTTGAGGCCGCTGCGGCCGTGCGTCCCCATCGCGACGAGGTCGACGTCGTGGTCGGCCACGTAGTCGAGGATCACGTCCGACGGCCGGCCGGTCATCACCTCGCGTCGGACCGCCTCGACGCTCCCCATCCCGGACGCCGTGACATCGACGGCAGACTCGGCGTTGGCCTCCAGTCGCGCGACGAACTCGTCGTCGACGCCACCCGCCGAGAACGGGCCACTGGCCGCGTCGACGTCGACGGCGGCCAGCAGGTGGACCGACGCGTCGAACAGCTCGGCCAGGTACGCGCCGTGTTCGGCCGCCCTCTGTGCGTGGTCGCTCCCGTCGGTCGGCACGAGGATGGTGTCGTACATCGGTACCGGGCCGGTACGCACGGAGCGGTCATAGTTCCACGCCACGGCCGTGGCGGCGGACACGCCCACCCCACCGTGTCGAGTGTTCCACGTACCTGATGTGGGGAGACGAGGAGACGCGTCCGGCCGGGACCGCCGACTCGGAGAGTCGATACAGGCAGTCGATGTCCGTGACTCGCCCATCCAATCTCCCTCCCACCCCACCGTGTCGAGTGTTCCCGCGGTCCGTCCGACTGGGTCGCGCGAGCACCGGCGTTCCGTCCGACTCCTCCGGTGCCGAGTCACCCGACACCCGCGACCCACCGGTAGTCCTGCAGACCGCGGGCCGAAGTAGGCGACACGTCGGCCGCGTCCGGCACCCCCACCCCACCGTGTCGAGTGTTCTCACGGCGTCGGAGCGGGGGTCGGCGTCTTCGACCGTCACCGCCGGGCGTCCCCGACTGCCGCTATCGTCCGGTCAAATGTGCCGCGCGACGACGTTCGGCATCGCGATGTCGTCCAGTTCCCTGACGACGTCGCAGACGAGGTCCAGCGGCACGTCGAACTCGTACTCGTGGTACTGCCCGCCGGCCCGCCCCTCGTTCCGGACGGTCCGCTGGAGGATGCCGACCATCGCGAGGTCGGCGAGGTGGTCGTGCATCCGGCGGCGGACCAGCGGGTCCGTCCCCGACTGGTCCGCGACGGACCGGTAGACGGGGTAGATTTCGCGCACGCGCGCCGGCATCTGGTCCTCGAACGCCAGCGAGAGCGTCGCGATGAGCGTCAGGTGACCGTGGTGGGTCAGCTCCCGCATCCCGTGGCGTATCTGCCCGCGTTCGAGTTCCTGGGAGGCCCGGCGGACGTGTTCCTCGACGATCGGTGGGTCGTCCTGGGTCCGGGCGATGTCGCCGGCCTTGTACAGGAGGTCGAGCGCCTGCCGTGCGCTGCCCGTGTCCTGTGCGGCGATGGCGGCACAGAGCTGTAGGACCCCCTCGGAGAGCGCGTCGGCACGCAGCGCGCCCTCGACGCGCTGGGTGAGTATCGACTCCAGTTCCGGCGCCTGATACGGGGGGAAGTGTATCTCCTCCTCGCAGAGGGTGTCCTTGACCTTCGGCGAGAGCGTCTCGCGGAAGCCGAAGTCGTTGCTGATGCCGATGACGCCCGGTTTGACCGTCTCGAGGTAGCCGTTCGAGCGCGCCCGCGGGAGCTCGTAGAGGATGTCGTCGTCCTCGCCGATGTGGTCTATCTCGTCTAACACCAGCAGGACCGTCCCGCCGATGTCCTCCAGTTCCTCGTACAGCATGTCGAAGACGGTCTGCTGTGGGTAGCCGGTGGTGCTTATCTGCTGGTTCGCCGGCCGGAGGAGGTTCACGAGGTTCGCCGCGACCTGGTAGGACGAGGAGAAGTTCGTGCAGTTCAGCCAGTACACCGAGAGGTCGACGTCATCGTACTCGGCGACGTCCTCACGCAGATGCGAGAGGAGGAACCGAGTGACGGCGGTCTTTCCCACCCCCGCCTTCCCGTAGAGGAAGATGTTGCGCGGTTGCGCGCCGTTGATGACCGGTTGCAGCGCGTTCTCGTAGGACGCCAGTTCCTCGTCGCGTGCGGCGATGGAGTCGGGCTGGTAGTCCTCCCGCAGCATGTCCTCGTCACGGAACACCTCCTCGTCACGGGTGAACCTCGCCATTGCCACACCGTATGGACATTCGATATATAAAACCACCGTGTCGACTGCGTCGAGTGAAGCGATTGAGGCCGCAAAGCGCCACCCCACCGTGTCGAGTGTTCGAGCGAGCGAACGGCGGTGCGTCCGACCGTTGGACCGAAGCCACCTCAATGGTCCGTTCTCACCGCGGCGGAACCGCGGTAGCTCGGGGAGGGTGACACCCTCTGTCGGTAACGAGGCACCGAACCGACCGCGCGGTCGGCCCACCGTCCGCTCCCCGGAACACTCGACACGGTGGGGTGGGAGAGGGGGTGCAGGCCACGCGGTCGCTACGTGGCGAGAGCCGACCGAGGTACGGCTCAGAAGACTCGCCCACTCGAGGGTCCCAGAACACTCGACACGGTGGGGTGAGGGACGGAGCGGCCGGTGGCGACGTTGGTGACAGTCGTCGCCCCCGGAGACCGTCATCGCCCCCGCGGGGCCGAACCAGTCAGCCCGAGAACACTCGACGTGGTGGGGTGACCGGGCGCTGCCCGTCGTCGTCGAGCCCGTCAGCCGCCCAGATACAGTTTCGAGACGTCGTCGTTGTCCAGCAGCTCCGAGGCGGCGTCTTCGAACCGCACCGTCCCCTGGTCGAGCACGTAGCCCCGGTCGGAGATGCCCAGCCCCTTCTTCGCGTTCTGTTCGACCATCAGGATGGCCGTGTCCATGTCGTTGACCGCCTGGACGTGGCCGAACACCTCGTCGGCGGTGTTGGGCGCCAGTCCGGCCGACGGTTCGTCGATGAGCAGCACGTCGGGTTCCATCACCAGCGCTCGCGCGAACGCGAGCACCTGCCGCTGGCCGCCGGAGAGGGTCTTCGCCTTCGCCTTCCGGGTGTCGTCCAGCAGGGGGAACCGCTCGTAGAGATCCGCGATGACCTCGTCCAGCCCGCTCTCGCGGGCGACGCCGCCCATCCGCAGGTTCTCCTCGATGGTGAGCGAGCCGAACACGTTGTCGGTCTGGGGGACGTAGCCGATGCCCTCGCGGACGATGTCCTCGGGGGCCATCCCGCCGATGTCGTCGCCGTGGTAGGTGACGGTCCCCTCCCACGGCGTCAGCATCCCGAACGCCGTCTTGAGCACTGTCGATTTGCCGGCCCCGTTCGGGCCGATGAGACAGACGATTTCGTCGGCGTTCAGGTGGAGGGTGAGGTCGTCGAGGACCTGTACCTCGCCGTAGCCGCTGTCGACGTCGGACAGCGCCAGCACGGCGTCGCCGCTCATGGGCTCCCCCCGAGGTAGGCGTCGATGACGCGCTCGTCGGTCTGTACCTCCTGTGGCGTCCCCTCCATGAGGACGCTCCCCTGGTCGAGGACGATGACCGGGTCGGCGAGTTTCATGACGAAGTCCATGTCGTGTTCGATGAGCAGGAACGTCGTCCCCTGCTCGTTGAGGCGGCGGATCTGCTCTGCGAGTTTGTTCCGCAGCGTCGGGTTGACCCCGGCGGCCGGTTCGTCCAGCAGGAGCAGTTCCGGTTCGGCCAGCATCGCGCGGGCGAGTTCGACGAGTTTCATCTGCCCGCCCGAAATCTTGGTCGCCGGCTGGGTGGAGAGGTGGTCTATCTCGAACTCCTCGAGGATGCGCTCGGCCTCCTCCAGGTTCGCCGCCTCGCGCTCGCCGACGTCGCCGGGCCTGAAGAACAGGTTCAGGAACGACTCGCCGGGCTGTTTCCGCGGCCCGACCAGCATCGCCTCCCGCACGGTCATCCCCTCTAGCTTCCGCGGCGTCTGGAAGGTGCGGATGAGGCCGTGGTCGGCGATCTCGTACGGTTCCATCCCCGTGACCTCCGTGCCGTTGACCTCGACCCGGCCGCCGTCCGGTTCGTAGAACCCGGAGACGAGGTTGAACAGCGTCGACTTCCCGGCCCCGTTCGGGCCGATGAGTCCCGTGATGGTCCCCCGCTCCACCTCGAAGGTCGCGTGGTCGGTGGCGGTCAGCGCGCCGAAGGACTTCTGGAGGTCCTCGACGCGGAGGACGACGTCTTCGTCCGCCGTCGTCTCGTCCGCCCCGTCGTCGGCCGCCACGTCCGCCGCGGTGGCGTCCGCCGCCGTCGCGTCGGCGTCAGTCATCGCCACCACCTGCCTTGGCTTCTCGGACGCCCCTGTCCGGCCTGTCGGGGGCCTCGTCGACGACGCTCGGCCAGATGAGTTCGCGCTGTGGCGGCAGCACGCCCTGCGGCCGGTACCGCATGAGGACGACGATGAGGACGCCGATGAGCAGGAACCGAATCGGCGCGACGTTCTCGGAGAGCCAGCCCAGGTCGAACTGCAGGGCCACGACGCCGAGGTCGAGCACGAACCCGCTGATACCGCTGAGGAAGCGCGTCCCCTCGCGGATGGTGACGATGACGACGCCGCCGAACAGCGCCCCGCGGTTCGACCCGCTCCCGCCGAGGATGACCGCGACCCAGACGTAGAACGTCGTCACCGGGTCGAGGTCGCCGGGACTCACGAACAGGTTCAGATGGGCGTAGAACACGCCCGCCAGCGCCATGACGAGGCTCCCGAGGACGAACGACTGCATCTTGAAGCCGTAGGTGTTCTTCCCCAGCGCCCGCGCGAGGTCCTCGTCCGAGCGGATGGTCCGGAGGACGCGCCCCCACGGCGAGCGGTGGGCCCGCCGGAGGACGGCGTAGCTCCCGCCGACGAACCCGAGGACGACGACGACGTTCAGCAGCGCGCCCCAGAACGGCGTCTCGAGCACGATGGTCGTCCCGGGGAGCGGGCGGATGGCCAGGCCGGGCATCATCTGCGGGAAGTCCGCCAGCACGGGGAACCCCTCGAAGAACGGCGGGATGCCCCGCACGCCGGCGCTCCCGTTGGTGAACTGCCGCTCGTTGAGGACGACGAGGCGGACGACCTCGGCCAGTCCGAGCGAGGCGATGGCGAGGTAGTCCGCCCGCAGGCGGAGCGTCGGAATCCCGATGGCCAGCGCCAGCACGCCGGCGACGACCAGTGCGACGACGAGACCGACGATGGGGAGCAGGTCGCCGGCGATGGGCGAACTGCTGGCGCTCATCAGCGCCGTCCCGTACGCCCCGATGCCGAAGAACGCGGCCACGCTGAAGTTGATGAGGCCGGTGAAGCCCCACTGGGAGTTCAGGCCGAACGAGAGCAGGGCGTACATCCCCGCGAGGCCGACGAGATAGAGGAAGTACGTCGGCGCGAGCGCGCCCGTCAGCAGCCCCACGAACAGCAGGCCGGCGAACCCGACGACGAACGCGACGACGCCCCGTTCGGACCGCGTGAGGTCCCCCCAGTACCCGCTCGGGTCGGAGAGCACGCGCATCTCAGTTCGCCTCCCCGGCGATGCCGTTCGGTCTGACGAGCAGCACGGCCACCATGATGACGAACGCGATGGCGTTGGCGTACTCGATGCCGATGGTGATGCCGAAGCTGTCGGGCACGAGCGGCAACAGCGCGCCCATGTCGGTCAGCAGCGCGATGTCCGAGAGCACCGGGGTCAGTTGGTTTATCATCCCGATGAGGAACCCCCCGAGCATGGCCCCGTAGACGGAGCCGATGCCGCCGAGGATGACGGCGGCGAAGATGAGCAGGAGGAGGTTGAACCCCATCCGGGGCGAGAGCTGGTTGTACAGCCCGAGGAACACGCCGCCGGACCCCGCGAGGCCGGCGCCGATTATCCAGGTCCACAGCTTCACGCGGTCGGTGCGGATGCCGCTGACCCGCGCGAGGTCGGGGTTGTCCGCCATGGCGCGCATCTTCCGGCCGAGGTCGCTGTACTGGAGGAGGGCGTGCAGGCTGCCGACGAGGACGAACGCCGAGAGGACGATGGCCACGTCGTGCTCCGTGACGCGAACGCCGTAGGGGAGCAGCGCCTCGATGGGCCGCAGCGTCTGGACCTCGTAGCGCGTGAAGTCCGCGCCGAAGCCGATCTGGATGATGGCGCGGTAGACGAACGCGATGCCGATGGACGTGATGAGCAGTTCGATGGACCCCGCGTTCATCCCGTCGTAGACGACCTTCTCCGTGACGACGGCGACGACTGCGGCGACGACGATGCCGGCCACCAACGCCACGAAGAACCCCACGGGGAGACCGAGGACGCTGGTCCCGAGGCCGCCGACGGCCCCGAACGTGACGAACGCCGCGTAGGCCCCCACGGTCATCGTGTCCCCGTGGGCGAAGTTCGCGAAGTCGGCGATGCTGTAGATGAGCGACAGGCCGATGCTGCCGAGCACGATGATACTGCTGAACACGAGCCCGCTGGCGAGATAGTCGAAGACCATGAGCCGACTCAGGATTCGAGGAAGCCGGTGCCGACGTAGTCGTGGTCCTGGACGGTCAGGATCTGCAGGAAGCCGACCGGGTCACCGTTCTCGTCGAAGTCGATTGGGCCGCTGACGCCCTGGTAGTCGACGTCGTTGGGCCCGCCGCCGTCGGCGAGAATCTGGCTCGCGGCCTCGAAGGACGTGACCTGCTCGCCCTCCGGACGGGTCACGTCCCGGACCGTCTCCTGTAGGGCGGCCCCGGTGAACTCGTCGGCGGCCTGTATCGAGAGGGCCGCCGTGACCACGCAGTCGTAGGCGTAGGCCGACCACGCCGTCGGTTGCTCGCCGTAGGCCGCCTCGAAGTCCGACGCGAACTGCTTGTAGTTCTCTTCCTCCACCGGCGCGGAGGGGACGACGATCTTCATCCCCTCCATGCTCCCCTCGGGGGTGTTCTCGATGACGTTGTCCCCGGAGACGGAGTCAGCGCCGTAGAACTGCGCCTCGTAGCCGCTGGAGTACACCTCGTTGACCATCGTCGCGAACTCGGCCTGATAGGTGATGAACAGCCACGCCTCCGCGCCCGAGGAGTTCATCTCGGAGACGACCGAGGAGTAGGACTGCTGTTCCTGGTCGTGGGGGCTGTTGTAGGCCACCTCGCCCTCGTAGGCCTCGACGAACGCGTCGGCCAGGCTCTGACCGTAGTCGTTGTTGACGTAGGTCAGCGCGACGCTGTCGTAGCCGTCTTCGGTGATGATGTTCGCCAGCGCCGTCGACTGGGTCCGGCCGGTCGGGGACATCCGGAGCAGGCCGGGGAAGTCCGTCAGTGAGAGGCCGGTCGAGTTCTGGCTCAACTGGACGACGTCGGTCCCCTGCACGACGCTCTCGTAGATGGCCAGCGAGACGCCGGACCCCACCGCGCCGATGAGGAACGGGACCCCGTCCTGGTTGACGAGTTTCTGGGCCGCCGAGACGCCGCCCTGACTCTCGCTCTCGGAGTCCTCGACGGTGATGGCGAGTTCGCGGCCGTCGATGCCGACCTCGTTGACGGCCTCCAGGGCGAGCTCCTTGCCGCGCTTGTTGCGCTCACCGAACGCCGACAGCGACCCCGTCAGGGAGTTGACCATCCCGATGGTGTAGGGGCCGCTCCCGCCGTCGCCGCTTCCCCCGTCGCCGTCGGTCTCGGTGCCGTCACCGCCGCTCCCGCCGTCACTCCCGTCGCTACCGCCCCCGTCGCCACCGTCGTCGGTGGTGCTGACACAGCCGGCGAGGCCGGTGAGGCCGGCGAGGCCTGACGCTTTGAGGACGGTTCGACGGTCGAGCTGCTTCGATGAATCGTCTGACTCCATGTCTATGTACCTCATGCCACAAGGACCATCGTTAACGCAGTCCCGACCATGGACGGGCCGGCCGGTCGATGCCCGTCCGGCGAGGGCATCGCTGATTTTTCCCCCCGCAATAAGACTGTAATATTTGGTCGGGAGCCGTTATAGGTGGGGGTAGTCCCTGCCTGTGTGTATGATACCACCTATCGCCAGCAACTTCGTCGCGGGCGAGACGGCGTCGGCGGCGATGGACCACGTCGACGACCTGAACGACCGTGGCGTGCGCGGCATCCTGAACCTCCTCGGCGAGCACTACGACGACCGCTCGGACGCCGACGCGGACGCGCAGGCGTACGTCGACCTCGTGCGGGCGCTCGCGGCGCGAGACACCGACGCCTGTATCTCCGTCAAGCCGAGTCAGATCGGCCTCGACGTCGACGACGAGGTGTTCGAGGAGAACCTCGCCCGCATCGTCGACGCCGCGGACTGTCTCGTCTGGATAGACATGGAGGACCACACGACCACGGACGTGACGCTGGACGCCTTCGAGCGCCACGCCCGCGAGACCGACGGGAACGTGGGGGTCTGCGTGCAGGCGAACCTCAGACGCACCCGCGACGACCTCGAACGCCTCGCCGACCTCCCGGGCAAGGTCCGGTTGGTCAAGGGCGCGTACGACGAGCCCGCGGAGGTCGCCTACCGGGAGAAGGCCCGCGTCGACGAGGTCTACCGCGAGTACCTCGAGTACATGTTCCGGCACTTCGAGGGCGGGATCGCCGTCGGGAGCCACGACCCGGCGATGATAGAGTACGCCCGCGAACTCCACGCGGAGTACGGGACCCCCTACGAGGTGCAGATGCTCACCGGCGTCCGGGAACGCGCGCAGTTCGACCTCGCGAACGACGTGACCGTCTATCAGTACATCCCCTACGGCGAGAAGTGGTTCTCGTACTTCTACCGGCGCATCCGCGAGCGGAAGTCCAACGCCCTGTTCGCGCTCCGGGCCGTCGTCGGTCGCTGACTACGGGTCCAGCAGTTTCGCTTCGGCCTTCCGCAGGTGTTCCAACAGCGTCGTCTTCGAGACGTCCATGTCGTCGGCCAGTTCGCGGGTCGACGTCTCGCGGGGCCACTCGTAGTACCCCGAGTCGCGGGCGTGTTCGAAGACGTTGCGCTGGGCGGTGGTCAGCGAGTCGAGGCGCTGTTCGCGTTCCGAGGTGGCCGACTCGGAGGCCGTGATGGCGGCGACGCTCACCTCGGCGCCGGCCTGTTCGCGGACCCGCTCGAGGGCGGGCTCTATCTTCGAGCGCTCGTCGGCGAAACACACCTGCCACTCCTCGCGGCCGTCCTCGATACGGACCGGCGCGCTGTGGACGAACCCGTTCTCCAGCAGCGTGGGACACACCATGTCGTCGGGGTCGTACTCGAGGAAGAACTCACGGACGACGTTGCCGGGGGCGTTGCGCTGGCGACCGAACCGCTCCTGCAGTTCCTGCAGCTCGCCGGCCCGGTCCGACTCGCTGATGGCTTCGAGCAACTGCTCGACCTCCGCCTCGGTGTCCCCGAACGCCGTGAACAGCCCGTTGACCGACGTCGGCATCTCGCCGCTCGTCGCCGGGGAGTTGTATATCGCGTGTGCCAGTACCCCGCCGCCCGTCTGCTCGGTGGCGTCGATGGCCCAGCAGTTCGGGTGCCAGAGGTCGAGGGTCAGCCTCGTCCCCGGTACCTGCTTCTGTATGCTCATGGGTATAGGTAGCCTCTATCCGAGTATGTACGTGACGCTTTCACAAACCCCTGCCGACCATGGTCGGCCCCCTTTTACCACCCGCGACCTGTGCGGCCCTGAATCGTCCACCCGTCCATGGTCGGATGGGGCTATTGGCGCTCGCTCGGCGTAGAAGATGATATGGCAGCGACACATCAGCACTACATCGACGGCGAATGGACCGACGGCGAGGGCTCCGAGACGTTCGCGAGCCGGAACCCCGCGACGGGCGAGACGCTGGGCGAGTTCCGCCGCGGGACGCCCGAGGACGTAGCACGGGCCGTCGAGGCCGCCGACGCGGCCTACGACGAGTGGCGGGAACTCTCCCGCATCGACCGCGCGGAGTACCTCTGGGACGTCTACCACGAACTGAAGACGAACGTCGACGAGTACGGCGAGATAGTCACCCGCGAGTGCGGCAAGGAGATCAGCGAGGGCCGCGCCGACGTCGTCGAGGCCGCGCACATGGTCGAGTGGGCCGCCGGCGACGCCCGCCACCCGAGCGGCGACATCGTCCCCTCGGAGATTCCCGCGAAGGACGCCTACATGCGCCGCAAGCCGCGCGGCGTCGTCGGCTGTATCACCCCGTGGAACTTCCCCATCGCCATCCCCTACTGGCACATGGCCGTCGCGCTCGTCGAGGGGAACACCGTCGTGTTCAAACCGGCCGAGCAGACGCCCAGATGCGCGAACGTCATCGCCGAACTGTTCGACGAGGCGGGCGTCCCCGACGGCGTGTTCAACATGGTGCAGGGGTACGGCGACGCCGGGAACGCCATCGTCCAGTCCGACGACGTGGAGACGGTCCTCTTCACCGGGTCGGCCGAAGTCGGCCACCAGATCGCCGACTCGGTCGGCGGCGTCTCCGGCAAGCGCGCCGCCTGCGAGATGGGCGGGAAGAACGCCGTCGTCATCACCGAGGAAGCCGACATGGACATCGCCGTCCACTCGGCGGTGATGTCCTCGTTCAAGACCACCGGCCAGCGCTGTGTCTCCTCGGAGCGCCTCGTCGTCCACACGGACGTCTACGACGAGTTCAAGGAGCGGTTCGTCGACGTGGCCTCGAAGGTCGCCGTCGGCGACCCCCTACAGGAGGACACGTTCATGGGCCCGCTCATCGAGGCCGACCACCGCGAGAAGGTCACCGAGTACAACGACCTCGCCCGCGAGGAGGGCGTGAACGTCCTCGTCGACCGCACGGAACTCGACCCCGAGGAGATTCCGGAGGGTCACGAGGACGGCCACTGGGTCGGGCCGTTCGTCTACGAGGCCGACCCGGACGCCGACCTGCGCTGTACGCACGAGGAGGTGTTCGGCCCCCACGTCGCCCTCTTGGAGTACGACGGTGACATCGAACGCGCCGTCGACATCCAGAACGACACCCCATACGGACTGGCCGGCGCCATCGTCTCCGAGGACTACCGCCAGATAAACTACTACCGCGACCACGCGGAGCTCGGCCTCGCCTACGGCAACCTCCCCTGCATCGGCGCGGAGGTCCAGCTCCCCTTCGGCGGCGTCAAACGCTCCGGGAACGGCTACCCGTCGGCCCGCGAGATCATCGAGGCCGTCACCGACCGGACGGCGTGGACGCTCAACAACTCGAAGGACATCCAGATGGCGCAGGGCCTCTCGGCGGACATCGTCACCAGCGACGACGACTGAGATGACCGCTGCACCAGACTCCCGAGCGCCGTGTCCCTCCTGTGGGGGCCGTCTCCGTCGCGGGAGCGCTATCGAGACCTGCGGCGACTGTGGCTGGGTCCCGCGAGAGGGGGCGGACTGAGTCTCGCGACCTACTGCTCTGCCCGCCGGAACACGCGGACCGTGTCGCGCTTGCGCTCGGACGAGGTGGTCTCGACGAACCCGCGGTCGGTGAACACGCGGTTCCAGTCCCGGTAGTACAGCGGGACGTCCTCGTCGACGTAGTTGACCGTGCCGTACTCGCCGCCCTCGTTCTCGACGGTGACGATGCAGTCCCCGGCGATACGCGCGAGGTCGTCGAACACCCACTCGACGTCGGGGTGGATGTGCTGGAGCGTCTCCACGGAGAACACGGCGTCGAAGGCGTCGTCGGCGACGTCGGTGGCGTACGCCTCGATGGCCTCGGCGTGGAACGACCCCGTCTCGGCCAGTTCGGGGTACGTCTCCGCGAGGACGTCGAGCGCCTCCGCGTTGACGTCGACGCCCGTCAGGTCCGTAAAGCCCGCCTCGGCGAGCGCGGCGAGGTGGCGGCCCACGCCACACCCAACCTCCAGCACGCTCGCGGCTCGCCCGACTTCGGCGTCGAGAATCGACTGCACCAACTCGCTCGTCTCGTCCGGGCCGTAGTGGGCGTAGTACGTCGGCGAGTACTCGCCGGAACGGTCCGCCCACTCGTCACGGACGTCGTTAGAATCCACGGTGGAGAGGGGCGGCCCGTGCGTATAGGTCTACCGACACGACGACCGGCGTGCCGGCCGGGTCACGCCCGTCGCCGGACTCGCTCACAACTCGACGGTCGCGAGGTCCGACTCCAGTTCCGCGACGTGGTCGTTGTACGCCGCGACGAACCCCCGGAACCGCGGCGCGTACTCGCGGATGTCGGCCGCCGACGGCGGTTCGTACTGGGAGAGCAGGTAGAGGCCGCCGGTGCCGCCGACCCGGAGGTACGACGCCCGCGCACCCTCCCACTTCAGCTCCCAGCGGGTGCCGTCGATCCGCGTGGCGTAGGTGCCGTAGTCGCCGCCCTCGTAACGCTGGAGCTCGCCGGCGATGCGGTCGCACACCTCGCGGATGCGGCCGAGGACGCGGTCGCGCTCGCCGACGACGCCGTCGGTGGTCGCCACCTCGGGGAACTCGGTCCCGACGTCGTCGAGGACCCCGTCCAGCGACTCGACGTAGTCGCGGAACCCCTCGACGAAGGCCGGGTAGTCGACCAGCGCGTCGGCCAGTGCGTCCGGTTCTGGGGGCTGTTTGGTCGAGATGACGTACACCTCCTGCCCCCGACCGGGGTCGTAGCGGAGGTACTCCAGGTCGCCGCCCTCGTACTTGACCGTCCACTCGCCGCCGTCCGTCTCGACGGTCGCCTGTCCGTAGTCGCCGCCCTGCAGGCGGGCCAACTGGTAGGCGATCTGCCCGGCGTGGTCGCGGACCGCCTCGACCAGTTCGTCCCTTCGTTCGGCGACCGCCGTCGCGTCGGCGGGCTCGGCCGGTGGCCAGTCTGTCACAGCCCCTGCCAGTACCGGGAGCGCAATAACCGGTGCGGTCGGTGGTGACGTCCGTGGACCCGGGGCCGGGGTTCAGGCCCGGCTCGACGTCCAGTTGAGCACCACGCTCGTCCCGGGGTCGACGCGCTCCGTCGGCGTCACCTGAATCACCCGCGCCCACGTCCCGCCACCCGGGGCGGTGTAGATGGCGCCGCCGCAGTAACAGTCGACGCGCAGCGCGGGGTCCGACTCGTCGTGGCCGTCGTGCGGGTAGCCGGTCCGGGACCAGGCGCTCCAGTCGAACGTCTCGCCGTCGTGGCGCGCGACGAGCGTGACCGCCAGTGGCTCACCGACAGTCGTGGTCCCGTAGTGGACGTCCTCGCGGTCGGTCTCGACGGTGTCGAGCGCCCGCGGCGACTCGGGCACCAGCCCCACCGCAGAGAGGTCCTGGGTGTCGTACGTCTCCGTGGCCTGTATCTCGGCGTCGTCCGGCGCGTGATACACCTCGGTCGTAAACGGGAGCGACGAGTCCTCGAGACGGAAGCCGAGCAGGACCTCGTCGTCCGGGACCGACGTCTCCTCGACCAGCGTCGGATGGACTGCCGCCGGGTTCTCGACGAACTGGGCGCCGTCGGAGGTCTCGGTAGCCGTCCGCTCGGGCGTTCGCGTGTCCGTTCGTGTCTCGGTCCCAGTCGGTGTCTCGGTGGGGTCGCCCGTCGAATCCGAGGAGCCGACCGAGGTACAGCCGGCGAGACCGGCGATGGCGACGCCGCAAATCGATTGGAGGGCTCTCCGTCGGGTGTGCTTCGTCTCCTCGCTCACAGACTCGAGTAGTGTCGGTGGCTCTTAGGTACCCGTGACGCTTCACGCGGCCACGCGGGGCTTAGCACCTGTCTAAACGCCTCACCCCGACGCGCTCGATTCGACACGGTCCGTGTTCGCACCGTCTCAGTGTCACCGAAACGTGGAGCCGTCACCGCGGGGGTTCCGTCGGGATGCGGGCATCGAGACCGGTCGTAGTCCGGTTCTGCGGGGAGTACCCGCGACGTGTCGCTCGCGTCTCCGAACAGAATAGCGCATTAACCGCCTGCGAGACCCGCTCAGTCAGTGGGTGCCACCGGGGACGTAGCCAGACCGAGCGCCGCAGGGTCATCGTGACGGGCCCCGCGCCGACGGTCGCCGTCGGTCACTCCTGCTCCGCGCCGTCGTCGAGCAGGGACGACACGATGAGCCGCTTGATACCGCGCCGGAGGAGTCCACTGGCTGCCGGTTGGGAGATGTCCAGGTCGGCGGCGACCTCGCCGAGCGTCGCGTCACGCGGTTCCTCGAAGTACCCCGTCTCGAACGCGGCGAGGAGCGCCTCCCGCTGGCTGTCGGTCAGTCCGGCGTCGGTGTTGCCCAGACTGGCGTACTCGTTCACCCGCAGCAACTCGATGTCGATGTCGTTCTGCTGGGCGTAGTCCCAGAGGTGGACGAGGTTCGTCCGCTCGGGGAGCCATATCGACAGTATCCAGGCCTGTCCTTCGTTCTGCATCTCGAGTATGACACCGTTGGCGGTCGAGATGACGGGCGAGAGGAGCTTCGCTTCGTCCGTGTACTCGAAGCTGTATATCGCCTCGTCGTCTCTGGTCTCGATGACGCGTTCGAATCCGCCGACGGTGTTGTCGTTCCGCAGCCCGTCCTCGAACTCGGAGAAGTCGGGCGACTCTATGTGGTAGAAGAACTTCCCCGACGACGGGTCGGTTCCTGCCTCTGACACGGACTTGACTTTCGAACGTCGGTCGTGGGCGACTGTCTCTGTGAGCACTATGTCCGGGTGCTCGACGCGGACGACCGCTTTGATATCAGTCATGTTCTGTAGAACGAGTGGTATCGACTTTCTCGGTTCGAGGGCGCGCGCTTTCGAGCCGCCGGGTGCGAATCGACGGGCCGGGACTCGCTGTCAGGGACGTAGAGGTGGCCGCGTGGCGACTTAACTGAGTCGATTGGTAACGGGTTCGGGGCACTGAGTTGCTGTTCACTACTTCTCTCTCGTACACGTCGGTCGGGCCGAGGGAACCCGCTCAGAAAGCAGTGCGGTCGCCGTCGACCGACTGTCTCGACGCGGTCGTCCGGAGCTACGCCGATGGGCTGATGCCGTGGTTGAACAGCGTCGCCCAGAAACGTTCGATGCGACTGGCCACGAACGACCCGGTGGTGCCCGCGGGGATGTAGAAGTCCGGTTCGGTAGCTCTGCTTCGGTCGTCGCGACGGGCTCTCTGCGTCATACACGTAGAGAGAGGGCGTGTGAGGGCATTGTTCTGTAGCTTAATCCTATAACCTATTTATACCGGCGCCGGGGCGTCCGCGGTCGTTCCCGCTCCGTCGGTGGGTTACCCGGTGGAAGCGGAGACCGACGAGCGGCGGACCACCGGACGGCTCTCGACGCGAAGTCAGGCGACGGGCGGAGAGTGAGGCGGCCCCACTGCCACGACTGGCGTACGCTTCCCAGGGATTGCTTTCGAGGGGACTGGTCCGAATCCTGGGTCGCCACACCTCGGCACTCACTGTCGTTCGCGGAGAAGTCACGGGCGCTGAGGGATTTGAACCGGAGGAAGACTCACTTCGTTCGTCTTCCAGGGTTCGAATCCGAAGTGCCGGTTCACGTCACCGACTCGCATCGCTCGTCGGTTCGTTGCACGGGCGCTGAGGGATTTGAACCCCCGACGGTTTGGTCCGAAGCCAAGCACTCTGTCCAGGCTGAGCTAAGCGCCCTACGTGGAGACGTAACTCGGCGTTCCGGTTTAAACCAACCGGTTCCGTATCGCGCTCGTGAGGGACCCCCACGCACGGCTCCGCGACGTCGTCGCCTCTCTGGGATTCGACAGGACAAGGATTATATGTCTGTT
The DNA here is from genome assembly GCF_055632435.1 of Haloarcula sp. MBLA0163. NCBI lineage: Archaea > Methanobacteriati > Methanobacteriota > Halobacteria > Halobacteriales > Haloarculaceae > Haloarcula > Haloarcula sp. MBLA0163. Next base: position 970,673 of record NZ_CM145745.1, on the reverse strand, counting down.
CGGATACTCGTACAAACATCGCGTCGATACGCCCGCTACCCTCAGCGGACCAGTGAGGCCGGAATGTACGACATCGGACACGGACCGTTCGATTTCGCGCTGGAACCCGGGACGAACGTCCTCGTCACGGGGCCACCACTCTGCGGTAAACGTCGCTTCGGGATGCGAGCGCTCGCGACCGGGTCCAGACAGGGTGAGGGCGCCCTCGTCGTGACGACGCGGGACACCGCCGACAGGGTGCGCTCGGACTACCGGGTACTGTTCGCAGGAGAGAACCGAGATGAACCGACGCTCCGCGTCGTCGACGCCGTCTCGGAGACCATCGGGCACTCGGTCGCGGGCGACGGCGACACCAAGTTCACGTCGTCACCCAGTGACACGAGCGGTATCAACAGGAAGTTCGCCGAGTTCGTCCGGTCCCACTACACGGCACAGGGCATCCAACGGACCCGCGTGCTGGTAGACTCGCTCTCGCCGCTACTGGTCTACTCGTCCCACCAGAGCGTGTTCCGGTTCGTCCACGTGTTCACGTCGCGCGTCGCCAACGCCGACGCGGTGGGGTTCTACACGCTCACGGCGACGGCCCACGACGACGAGACGGTAGCCGCCCTCACCAACCTGTTCGACGGCACCGTCGAACTGACCGGCGACGGGACTGCGACGGTTCGCCTCCCGAATCGCGAGACACGGACCGTCGACCTGTGACCGGCGGGCTCATTCCTCGGCCTGTGCCTGCTCAACCGACTCGGCGAGGACCGCGTCCACGTCGACGTCCCGTTCCTCGGCGAGCGCCTCCAACAGTGCGCGCTGCTCGGCCAGCTGGCGCTCGACGTCGTCGACGCGGCCGTTCGTGTCCTCGACCGTCTCGCTGAGCTCCTGTACCTGTGTCTTCAGCTCGTTGACCTTCGTGTAGAGCTTGTCGGCGACGTCGGCCACTTTCTGTATCTTCTTCGCCGTCGAACCGAATCCCATGTCCGGGGCTAGAGCGAGCGGCCATTTCCTCGTTTCGCTCGAACGTCGGTGTTAAGACGCCGCCGGCCGGAGCGCGGGTATGAACCACCTCCGGACCGCACCGACCGTCGGTATCGCCGGTTGCGTCCTCTATCTGCTCTCGCTCGCGGTGCCGTACCTCGTCGTCGAGACGACGAGCGCCGTCGGCGCCTACTACGGGTCTGGCGGCGTCTCACCGGTCATCCCGGGCGTGCTCGCGCTGGTCGCCATCATCGTCCTCGCGGCTGGTCGGGAGGGGCGGACCGACCCCAGCATCGCCGCCGGCGCGACGCTCGTCCTGGGCCTGTTCATCGTCGGGTTGAGCCTCGTCTGGGCGGCGACGGTGCCGGTCAGTCTCGTGCTGGGCCTCTCGGAGTCGACGCTCATCGAACACCACCGGTGGGCGGTCGTCCTCGCCAGCGTCCCCGTGCCCGTCGGGTCGGCGTGGTTCGCTCGCGCGCTCGGCCTCTTCTGAGCGTATCGCCGCGCGGTCCCCGGATGTTCCGAAAGGCCCTTATGGGGCGGCGGCGGACCATCGAAGTGGACTAGGTCGGGGGGCTTGGCCCCCCTCCTCGCCCGCACTGTGGTCATGAGCGGGGACCGAACCCCGGGGGCGTCCGGTCAGACGGACGTGGACCCCGTGAGCCAACGTAGAAGCCTCGTCCCACGGGGACGGCGGTCCACGTGGTCGCATCTGCAGGGATGCGCCCACGTGGTTGATCGATGGCAGCCCGTCAGGCACGGAAGTGAGCAGCGGACCATCGGACACCCGTCGCTCGTGGGGTCGCGGGGTGGAGGAGGCAAACGGGATTACCCACGCCCGAACGTCGGGCAATCCCGGCTGTCCGTCCATTCATCCGGTATCACCGCCCGATAGCCGAGGCTCCGCGAACCGGTAATCCTGCGGGACCTGCCGACGGACAGCGTAGTCACGGCGCTCCCGAGGTCGGGCGGTCGGCACGGCCGTCGCTCGGCAGTGACGGCGAAGACAGAGAAACGAGGCGTCGTCAGTCGTCGGCCGGTTCGACGACGCCGTCCATGCCGGCGAGTTCGAGGCCGCCGCCGATGGTGCGGTTCGGGTACGGGATGTCGATGTCCTCATCGTCGAACCGTTCCTTGACCGACTGGACGTACTCGCCGCGGGTCTTCACGAAGTCCGAGCGACTGGGGTTGTCTATCCAGATGCGGGACTGGAGACCGACGGAGGAGTCGCCGAGTTCGACCAGCCGGACGGAGGGCGCCGGGTCCTCGAGGATGCCCTCGTGTCTCTCGGCCTCCTCGAGGATGATGTCGGTCGCCTTGTCGATGTCGTCGTCGTAGCCGATGCCGAAGACGAACTTCAGGCGGAGCTGCTCCTTCGCGACTGGGTTCTTGATGACGCCGTCGGTGAGTTCGGAGTTCGGGACCGTCAGCAGTTCGTTGTCGAACGTGCGCACGCGGGAGACGCGGAGGCTGATGTCCTCGACGACGCCGGCGTTGCCGTCCCACTCGATCCAGTCACCGATGCGGAACGGCTTGTCGGTGAAGATGAAGATGCCGGCGACGAAGTTCTTCAGCACGTCCTGCATCGCGAACCCGATGGCCAGCGTCGCGGCCGCGGCCACCGTCGCGAGGGACTGCAGGAAATCGCCGTAACCCGCCATGCCGAACGCGACGGCGATGCCCACGAACACGAGGACGATACTCGTCACCTTGTTCAGTGGTTTGCGAGCGTGCTCGTCGAGGTCGCGGCGCTTGAGCACCCGGTCGACGACCGGCACGACGAAGGCACGACCGAGCAGGTAGATGACGACGAAGACGAGCAAGAACGTCAGGGCCGACCCGATGGCGTCGGCCGCCGGCACGCCGATGCTATCGAGGAAGCGCGCGATAGGTGTGAGTCCCTGCTGGAGCATCATCGTTCGAACACCGCGGTGTGACCTCGCACCTGTGCGACCGACGCGTTCACCTGGTCGGCCATCTCGTCGGCGAGCGCTTCGGTCGTGGTGCCGCCGCGGGCCGACCGCAGGAACTTCACCTTCACGAATTGGTTGTCACTCAACTGCGTGTCGAGTTCGTCGACCACCGGTTCGATACCGTTCTTTCCGACGCGAAGTGTCGCGTCGAGTTCGTGGATTCGCTGCTCGCGAGACGTCTCGGGCATATGGAGGGACAAAGGGCGGCGATACGTTTAAAACCAACAGTCGTAAAGAAACTCAGTCGTAGGGGTAGCGAGCGTGTGACCCACACTCACAGGTGACGACGACGTGGCCGGACTGGGTCCGGACCCGCGCGTTCCGCCCCGGGACGAGGAACGTATCACAGGAGCGGCATATCGACCGCTCGAAGGCCCGCGGGAGACGGAGGCGGTGCCGCTCGGCGATGCGGCGCGCACGCCCGACGTACTCGCGGGCCCGGTCCTCGCGGCCCTCGCGGACGGCCTCGCGGGCCATCGACTGGAGGCGGTCGATGCGCTCGCGGGCGATGGTCGCCTCGTCTGTCATCACTCCTCTCTCGGCCGGCGCGTAAAAACGCCTTCCGGACTGCGAACGGAGTCGGTACAGTTTTGCTGGCGGCAACGGTCCGACCGTCCGTGCGCGTCCTGAACTACCTCGAACTCGCCGACCGCCTCGACCGGTCGGGCATCGGCACGTCCGTCGACCACCAGCGACAGGCGCTCGCCGACACCGACGTCGACGTCCTCACCACCCCGTGGACCGACGGCCACCCCGGGTGGGCGGTCGGTGGCAACGTCGCGTTCGACGACCCCGTCTTCCGTGAGTACGACGTGGCCCACTGCAACATGATCGGGCCGGGGTCCGTCGCCGTCGCCCGCCACGCCACGCGCAACGACATCCCGCTGGTCCTCCACGCCCACGTCACCCGCGAGGACTTCCGCGGGAGTTTCCGCGGGTCGAACCTCGTCGCGCCGGCGCTGGGCGAGTACCTCAAGTGGTTCTACTCGCAGGCGGATACGGTGCTCTGTCCCTCCGAGTACACGAAGGGGGTCCTCGAAGAGTACCCCGTCGACGCCCCCATCCGCCCCGTCACGAACGGCGTCGACACGGCCCCGCTCGAGGGGTTCGAGTCGTTCCGCGAGGAGTACCGGAACAGGTACGACCTCGAGGGGATGGTCGTCTTCGCCGTCGGGAGCGTCTTCGAGCGGAAGGGGCTGACGACGTTCTGTGAACTGGCCCAGCAGACCGACCACGACTTCGCGTGGTTCGGCACCTACGACGACGGTCCACACGGGTCCAGTGAGGTGCGGAAGTGGACCGCAGACCCGCCCGAGAACGTCACCTTCACCGGGTGGGTCGAGGACGTCCGCGGCGCCTACGGCGCGGGCGACGTGTTCCTGTTCCCCTCGAAGGTCGAGAACCAGGGCATCGTCGTGCTGGAGGCGATGGCCTGCGGGAAGGCCGTCGTCCTCTCGGACATCCCCGTCTTCCGCGAGTACTACGAGGACGGCCACGACTGTCTCATCTGTTCGGACGAGGCGGAGTTCCGCGAGGCGCTGGCGCGTCTGGAGGCCAACCCCGACCTCCGCGACCGACTCGGCGAGAACGCGAAGGCGACGGCCCGCGACCACGGCCTCGACCGGGTCGGCGAGCGACTGGTCGAGACGTACGAGGAACTGGTCTGAGCGGCCGCCTCAGTCCGCCGTCGGGGCGACGTTCGTCGTGGATTGTGGGTTGCGCCGCCAGAGGACCGCCACGAGGGCGGTACCGACGAGGACGAGCGCGCCGGCGGCACCGAACGCGACGGTGAACCCGTACCCAGCCAGCCAGCCGCCGAGGACGGAGCCGACGCCGCTGGCGAGGCCGGAGAGCGCGGTGTACAGGCCGAGTGCCTGTCCCCTGATGGCCGGTGGTGCCAGGCGCGTGACGATGCTGGCGGCGGTGACGGCCACGACGGCCCACGCCACGCCGATGCCGACGAAGACGACGCCGCTCGTCACGAGTCCGACCGCCGTCACCGGGAGCAGCGCGCCGACGACGGCCACGGCGGGGTGGAGCGCGGCGCGGGCCAGTAGCCCGCCGGTCTGTAGGCCGGTGGCGTCGTAGCGCTCGGCCAGCCGACCCGCGACGCCGTAACACAGCGCCGACCCGAGGCTCGAGACCAGGTACAGCGCGAAGATGACGCTGGACCCGTAGCCGAGCGTCCCCGCGAGGTACGACGGGAGCGGCCCCCAGAACACGCCGAACCCGGCGAAGACGGCGACGACGGCGGCGAAGTACAGCGAGAGGGCCGGCGTGAGACGGGCCGCGAGTTCCCGCGGGTGCATCGAGCGAGTGAGCCAGTAGACGCGGGCCGGGCCGACCGGGAACGTCGCACTCCGAACGGGGAGTCGCCGCGAGCGTGCGATGGCGCGGGCGATGCGACTGGGGCGTGGCCGGTCGAACCCCTGTTCCGGGTCGGCCGGCAGCCACTTCGCGCCCAGTACCGCCGAGACGATAGCGACGCCGGCACAGACCCACAACAGCGTCTGCTGGGCGACTTCCGTCCCGAGCGGTCCGGAGAGGGTGGCCGTCCACGCCAGCCCGAGGACGAGGCCACCGGCCCAGCCCCACCCCTGATAGCGGTTGAGCGTCGCGAACCGGCCGGGCCACTCGCGCTCGAGCGCGCCGACGGTGACGAGCAGTGTGAGGACGGGAGCGGCCGCGCCCGCCGCGAACCACAGGAGGCCGTTGCCGAGGATGACGACCCACTCGACGTCCGTGAGGGCGACGAGCAGTATCGACCCGCCGGCGAGACCGAGCGCTCCGAGGACGAGCGAGCGCCGTCTGCCGGTCCGGTCGGCGATGCGACCGAAGAGGAGCGCGCCGGGTGCGCCCGCCGCGGCGGCGACGCCGGCGAGGACGCCCAACAGGAGCGTGCTCCCGCCGATGGTGACGAAGTACAACGGGACGAGCAGCGATGCCGCCCCCAACGCGACCGACCCCAGTGCCCACGCGTACAGCCAGCGGTCCGAAGCCATTGGCAGATGCACTTGGCGGGGGCTCAAAAACGCACCGGCGGAGGCTCGCATCGCGGCCAATAGCAAGGGTTTACCCGCTGGTCTGTTTACGCCGCGTCGATGACACTGCCGCAGGTGGCCGCGTTCACCGACACGTACCTCCCGACGGTCAACGGGGTGACGTACACGGTCAAGACGTGGCGGGACCGCTGGCACGCCCGCGGCGGCCGGATGGACGTCGTCTACCCGAAGAGCGACCACGACCCCGAGCCCGGGGAGTTCCCCGTCCGGAGTCTCCCGTTCCCCTTCTACGAGGGGTTCCGTCTCGGCATGCCCCAGATCCCCGACGCGGTCGACGACGCCGACGTCGTCCACGCCCACACGCCGTTCAGTCTGGGGATGGCCGGCCAGCGGCTCGCGCGGAAGCTCGACGCGCCGCTGGTGGCCTCCTACCACACGCCGACCGGCGAGTACGCCGAGTACGTCTCCTCGAACACCACCGTCGAGGCGGCCGTCCAGTCCAGCGCCGAACACTACGAGCGGTGGTTTCTGGACCACGCCGCCGTCGTCGTCGCGCCGAGCGAACGCGCCGCCGCCCACATCCGGGAGACGGTCGGCGCCGACGCCCGCGTCGAGGTCATCTCGAACGGCGTCGACACCGAGTTCTTCGCGCCGCGCCCGGACAGCGACTTCCGGGCGCGCCACGACCTCCCCGACGGCCCCCTCGTGGGGTACACCGGGCGACACGGCCACGAGAAGTGCCTCGAGGACGTCCTCACGGCCTGCGACGGACTGGACGTGACCGTCGTCTTCGGCGGCGACGGGCCCGCCCGCGAGGAGCTCGAGGCGACGGCCGCCGAGGGCGACGTCGACGCCCGCTTTCTGGGCTTCCTCGACCGCGAGGAACTCCCGGAGCTGTACGGCGCGCTGGACGTCTTCGCGTTCCCGAGTCCCGTCGAGACGCAGGGGCTGGTCGCGCTGGAGGCCAACTGCTGTGGGACGCCGGTCGCCGGCGTCGACGCCGGCGCGCTCTCCGATACCATCGACGACGGGGAGACGGGGTACACCTACGACGAGGGCGACGTCGCGGGCTTCCGGCGGGCCATCGAGCGGACGCTGGACGAACGCGACCGACTCAGCGAGAACTGTCTGGGGCGCCGGGAGCAGGTCAGCGTCGACCACGCCGTCGACCGGCTGGCGACCGTCTACGACTCCATCCTGTAGCTCAGAAGTCCGAGAGGCTGGCCTGTCCCGACGCGTCGTCGTCGCCGTCGGTCCGGCGCCGACCCCGGTTCGAGAACGAACACCGACGGCGGACCCGCGGGTCCGAGAGCGCTTCTTCGGCCCGGTCGGCCAGCGAGGCGTACAGGTCCCGCGCACGCTCGGCCTCGTGGTCGTAGTCGACGACGGGGTACGGGTAGTCCTCGCCGACGTCGACGCCACACTCCCGCTGGACGTGGACCGGCGTCTGTTCGGGGCGCGCGAGGTGCTCGTCTGGGAGCGGTGCGAGTTCGGGGACGTACTCGCGGACGAACTCGCCGTCGGGGTCGTACTCCCGGACCTGCTTGGCCGGGTCGTACACCCGCACCGGGTGGACGCCGGTGAGGTTGCACTGAGACTGCCACTGCGTGTAGTTGATGGCGGGGTCGGCGTCGACGAGGTGGTAGTACATGAAGTCCGCCCCCCGCTTCCACCACTGCTTCAGGACGTAGACGTAGAAGGTCGCCACCAGCGCCCGCCAGCGGAAGTTGACGTAGCCCGTCTCGGTCAGCGCCCGCATCGCGGCGTCGACGGCCGAAAACCCCGTCCGGCCCTCGCGCCACGCCCGGTCCAGTTCCGGGTCGTGGCGGTCCCGGAACAGCCCCCGGAAGACGGGATTGACCGCTCGGTCGGTCCAGCCGGGCCAGTCGGCGAGCTTCTGGTGGTAGTGGCGGTTCCAGTACAGCCGCGAGGTGTACATCGACCGCCCCCGCGAGGACGGGGCCGCCTGTACCCGCTGGTACACCTCGCGGTGGGAGAGCGCGCCGAACTTCAGGTACGGCGAGAGCCGCGAAGAGCGCGCCTCGGCGGCGGCCGGCGGCGAGACGACGCTCGGGTACTCCCCGAGTCGGTCGACGAACGCCGAGAGCCGCTCGTTCCCGGCGACGGTGCCGCCCTCCGGCACGCTCGACTTCGACGGCGACACGTCGTAGCGGGCCTCGACGTCCGCGACGGTCACGTCGCCGTCAAGCGGGTTCGGCCCGAGTGACTCGGGCCGCGGACGCTGGTCGCCCTCGAAGTACGCCTCGCAGTGGTCGTCCCAGTCCTCGCGGGTGTCGGCGGCGACGGTCCCGTCCGGGGCCCGCGCGTCGGGTCGGCGGAGGCCGTCGTCCGCGAAGACGGTGACGCCCTCGCGGTCCAACAGCGCCCGGTCGCGGTCCAGCCCCCGTCTGGCGGTCACGTCACGGTTGACGTACACCTCGTAGCCCTCGGCGAGCAGGTCGGCCACCCGTTCTCGGGGGTCGCCGTGCAACAGGGCGAGGTCACTCCCGAGCGACCGGTACTGCTCGCGGAGGTCCGCGAGACACTCGTGGAGAAAGCGCAGGCGGGCGTCGCAGGCCAGTCCGCCGGGGCCGTAGTACTCGGGGTCGACGACGAACACCGGCGCGACCCGGTCGGCGTCGGCCGCGGCCGCCAGCGCGGCGTTGTCGACCGTTCGGAGGTCCGCTCGGTGCCAGACGACGACGTCGCTCACGGTTCGGGTTGGTCGCTGTCGGACAAAAGCGTGGCACCTGATTACCGGGGTATCACCGCGAGCGGGACCACCCGATGCCGAAGGCGAGCCCGTTCACGACGCCCAACAGCATCCCGAACGCGAAGTCCTCCAGCACCAGTGCGAGGATGAGGCCGACGCCGACCCCGACGGCGACGCCCTTCGCCATCGTCGGCCAGTGGATCCACGCCAGTCGTCCGTCGTCGTCGCTCATACCCGACCGTAGAGACGGAGTGACAAAAGCGTCCCTCTCCGGGCGGCGAGCCGCCGACCCGGACGCACGCCCGCGTCGTTACGCCAGCGCGCTGCCGGCCCGGATGATGGTCCGCTCGCCGAAGGCCGGCCCGACGAGTTGCAGGCCGACGGGGAGGCCGTCCTCGGTCTCGCCGGCGGGCACCGAGATTGCCGGGAGGTTCGCGAGGTTCACGGGGGTCGTGTTGGCGTCGGCCAGGTACATCGTCAGCGGGTCGTCGAGGCTCTCGCCGCGCTTCATCGGCGGGACCGGCATCGTCGGCGACGCCAGCACGTCGGCCTCCGAGAGCGCCTCGTCGAAGTCCTGCTTGACCCACGCGCGGGCGTCCTGGGCCTTCTTGTAGTACTTGTCGTGGTAGCCCGCCGAGAGGGCGTAGGTGCCCAGCAGGACGCGGCGCTTGACCTCCTCGCCGAAGCCCTCCTCGCGCGAATTGGCGAACGACTCGTTCCAGTTGCCCTCGTAGCCGCCCGACTGGCCGTAGCGGACGCCGTCGAAGCGGGCGAGGTTCGAGGAGGCCTCCGACATCGCGATGACGTAGTACGCCTCGACGGCGTGCTCGACGCTCGGGAGGTCGACCTCGTGGTAGCTCGCGCCCTGGGATTCGAGGTCGGCCATGGCGTCCCAGAACGTCTCGACGACCTGCTCGTCGGCGCCGTCGAGCAGTTCCGTCGGGACGCCGATAGAGAGGCCGTCGACGTCGCCGTCGGCGGCGTCGGCGAACGCGTAGTCCGCGACCTGTTCGCTGGCGTCTCGCGTCGTCCCGTCGCGCTCGTCCGGGCCGGCGATGACCTCCAGCAGCTCCGCGGCCTCCTCGACGGACGGCGCGATGGGGCCTATCTGTTCGAGGCTGTTGGCGTAGGCGACGAGGCCGTACCGGGAGACCAGGCCGTAGGTGGGCTTGATGCCGACGACGCCACAGAAGGCGGCCGGACAGCGGATGGACCCGCCCGTGTCGCTCCCCAGCGCCATGTCGGCGTCACCCGCCGCGACGACGGCCGCGGAGCCACCGGAGGAACCACCCGGGACCCGCCCGTCGGCGGCGGGGTTCTCCACGGGACCGTAGGCCGAGGTCTCGGTGGTCGTCCCCATCCCGAACTCGTCCATGTTGGTCTTCCCGGGGATGGTCGCACCGGCCTCCTTCAGGCGCTCGACGACCGTCGCGTCGTAGGGCGGGACGTACCCCTCCAGCATCGCGGACCCACAGGTGGTCTGGACGCCCTCGGTGGAGATGTTGTCCTTGACCGCGACGGTGCGACCGGCGAGGGGGCCGTCGTCGGCGCCCTCGATGGTCTCGGTGGCGATGTAGCCGTTGTAGTCGGTCATCTCACGACACCTTCGGCCCTTTGAACTGCCCGGCCTCGGACTCGGGGGCGTTCCGGAGCGCTTCCTCCTGGCTCAGGCTCTCGCGGACCTCGTCGGGGCGCATGACGTTCGCGAGGTCGGCCTCGCGGTCGGTCTCCGGCACCTCGTCCAGCGCCTCGAAGGCGGCCAGAATCTCGCCGAACTGCTCGGTGAACCGCTCGACCTCGTCGTCGTCGAGGTCGATACGGGCGAGGTCGGCGATGTGACGCACCTCGCTCGGGTCGACAGCGTTGTCGCTCATGTCCGGCCGGAGTATCGGGCCGGCGGTAAGCGTTTCGAAACAGGGGTCCAAACTGTTGGGGGCTGTTCTCGATAGAGGAGTATTTCGGCAAGAACTGCCAACTGTGTTTTTCGAAAAGGAAACGATAGCTTTGCGATTTGGGAAAGGTTTTAAGTTGCTCCGGCCACAACAAAAGGGTACAAGAGACGTTTTTCGGGTACCCAGACCCGTCAGTTCGCAACCAATGACCGATACCACCATCCGCCGATACACGAATGAAAACGAAACCGACGTGGAGGAGACGACAGAGGGGACAGACGAGGAGCTCGTCTGTCCCGAGTGTGGTGGCTCACTGCTCTCCGACAGCGAGCGCGGCGAGACCGTCTGTGAGGACTGTGGGCTGGTCGTCGAGGAGGACGAGATAGACCCCGGCCCCGAGTGGCGAGCGTTCGACTCGAAGGAGAAAGACGAGAAGTCCCGCGTGGGAGCCCCGACGACGAACATGATGCACGACAAGGGGCTGTCGACGAACATCGGCTGGCAGGACAAGGACGCCTACGGCAACTCCCTGTCCTCGCGCCAGCGCGAGAAGATGCAGCGGCTCCGGACGTGGAACGAGCGGTTCCGCACCCGCGACTCCAAGGAGCGCAACCTCAAGCAGGCGCTGGGCGAGATAGACCGCATGGCCTCCGCGCTCGGCCTCCCCGAGAACGTCCGCGAGACGGCGAGCGTCATCTACCGCCGCGCGCTGGACGAGGACCTGCTTCCGGGGCGCTCCATCGAGGGCGTCTCGACGGCGTCGCTGTACGCCGCCGCCCGACAGGCCGGCACGCCCCGGTCGCTCGACGAGATAGCCAACGTCTCGCGGGTCGGCAAAGACGAGATCGCACGCACCTACCGCTACGTCGTCCGGGAGCTCAGCCTCGAGATCCAGCCCGCCGACCCCGAGAGTTACGTCCCCCGGTTCGCCTCGGACCTCGACCTCTCCGAGGAGGTCGAGCGCCGTGCCCGCCAGCTGCTGAAGAACGCCAAGGAGGAGGGCGTCCACTCCGGGAAGTCGCCCGTCGGGCTGGCCGCCGCCGCCGTCTACGCGGCCTCGCTGCTGACCAACGAGAAGGTCACCCAGAGCGAGGTCAGCGAGGTCGCGAACATCTCCGAGGTCACCATCAGGAACCGCTACCACGAACTGCTGGAAGCGGAAGACAGCGTCCACCCCTGAACTTCGTAACGTAGAGGGGGTTCTGTTCCCTCCGCCGTCGTATGGAGACGACCCGTCACTTCGTCGCGACCGTCTACGCCGTCAGCGAGGGGTGTGTCGCCCTGCACGAACACGACAAGCTCGACATGTGGCTGCCCGCGGGCGGCCACGTCGACCGGGACGAACTGCCCCACGAGGCCGCGCTCCGGGAGACCCGCGAGGAACTGGGCATGACCGTCGACCTCGTCGCCCCACAGGAGGACATCGAGAGCGAGACGGTCCGCTCGATTCCGCAGCCACAGCACTTCCTGCTGGAGGACATCGACGTCCACGAGAGCGGCGAGGTGGGCCACCAGCACGTCGACTTCATCTTCTACGGCGAGGCCCCGTCCCGCGACATCGACCCCGGGCCCGGCGAGCAACCGGCCGCCGACTGGACGTGGTTCTCGGCCGCGGACCTCGCCGACCGGCGCGACGAGATTCCGGCCGACGTCGTGGAGATAGGGACCCGAGCCATCGAGGCGGTAAGCGGTCGATAACTATTCCGCAGAGTCGCGTCTCGGGGGGCATGTATCAGGTGTTACTCCCCGTTGACGCGAGCGAGGCGCGGGCGACGGCACAGGTGGCCGCGACGACCGCGCTGCCGTACGCCGACGAGGAGGTGGAGGCCATCGTCTTACACGTCTTCGACGACGAGACGATGGCCGAGAAGACCACCGTCGAGCAGACGCCGGCCGGCAAGGCCATGGTGGAGGCACTGCGCGAGGCGAGCGTCAGCGTCGAGACACTGACCACATACGGTGACGCGGAGGAACGCATCGTGGCCGCCGCCGAGGACCACGACGTGGACATGATAATCCTCGGGGGCCGGAAGCGCTCGCCGCTCGGCGCGCTCGTCTTCGGGAGCGTGAGTCAGGCGGTCATCCTGGACTCCGAGCGCCCCGTCGCCGTCACCGGGAGTGGCGCGACGCGGGAGTGATCACTCGACCAGCGACTCGACGTACCGGGTGACGTGGTCGTCCATCCGGCGCTTGTAGCCGGCCTGTCGGGCCAGTCGGTCGAGTTCCCGGGCGGCCAGCGACCCGTACTGGGCGGCCTTCTTGTCCCGCATGGCGACGGCCTCGGGCAGGGACCCGAGCGCCGCCTGCCGGAGCGCCCACTTGCGCGTCTCGCCGTCGACGAGCAGCTCGTCGTCCAGCTGCAGGGCCGCCGCCACCACGCGGTCGTGGAGCAGCGGCGTCACCGGTTCGACGCCCGCGGCCCGGAGCGTCAGGATGTCGCGGGGTAGCTGGTCGGGGAGCGTCGCGAGGACTTCGCGCTGGGCACCGCGGACGGTGTCGGCCTCGACGCGGGGGTCCTCGGGCGCTTTCGCCACCTTGGCGTAGCCGCCGAACAGCTCGTCGGCCCCCTGTCCGAGCGCGAGGCGGTCGAACCCGTCGGCCGCGACGCGCTCGGCGGTCAGGTACAGCGGGAGCCCTATCTGGACGGCCATCGCGTTCGTCCGCCCAGTAGCGGCGACGATGTCGGGGACCACGCGCTCGATGGCGTCGTGGGTCAACTCGACCACGCGCACCTCGCGGTCCAGCAGGTCGGCCGCCGACCGGGCCGCCTCGACGTCGTGGCTGTCGGGGAACCCGGCGACGTACAGCGGCGCGTCCAGTCGGGCGGCGAGCAACGCGGAGTCGACGCCACCGGAGAACGCGACCGCGAGGCCGTCCGCGTCCACGGCGTCGACGCTCGTCTCGACGGCGTCCCGCACGGCCGCGACGGCCGTCGCTCGGTCCGAGACGGGGGCCGGGTCCGGCAGCGACCACACCGCGCGCGTCCCGTCGGCGTCGCGGACGTGGCCCGCCGGGAACGGCTCTGGGTCGTCGAGGTCGGTGGGGTCGGCACTCCAGTCGGCGTCCGTGACCGGCCACTCGGAGGCCCCGCGCTCGACGAACAGGGGGTACCGCCCGAGGACGTCCCGGACGAGCGCCCCGTCGAGTCGCCCCGCGAAGCCGGCCGTGCCCGGGAGCGGGTCACCGGACTCGACGGCGGCGCGGACGGTCGCCTCGTCTGCGCCCGCCATCAGTCCAGGAAGCTCCCGAGCCGGCTCTTCACGCGGCGCTTCGCGCCCCCGGCGGCCTGCCGGAAGCTGATGCGCCACGGCGTTCGCTCGCCCTCGACGGTCGTCCGCCCCTCCTCGATAGCGTCGAGGATGGCGTCGACGGACCGCTCGTCGGTGTCGACCTTCGTGACCGCCTGCCCGACCATCTCGGCGATGTGGGCGTCGCTCCCGGCGGTCATCGGCAGGCCCCGCCGTCGGGCGAACCGCTCTGCCTGCCGGTTCGACCGCCCGGTCAGCAGCCGGGAGTTGTACACCTCGATGGCGTCGGCCGTCGCGAGCTCGTCCTTCGAGATGTGTTCGAGGACGCCGTGACGGGACTCCTGGAACGGGTGCGGGACGACGGCGAGGCCCCCCTGGTCGCGGATGCGGTCGAGCGTCTCGGCGAAGGACAGGCCCGCCGGAATCGGCGACTCGATGCCCAGCGCGAGGACGTGGCCCGCCGCGCACGTGACCTCCATCCCCGGAATGCCCACGAGGCCGTAGTCGGGCGCGAGTTCGGCGGCCGCCAGACTCGCGTCGAGTTCGTCGTGGTCGGTGACCGCCAGCGCGTCCAGTCCGACGGCCTCCGCCTGCGCCAGCAGTAGCTCGACCGGGTCGCGCCCGTCGTGGGACAGCGCCGAGTGCGTGTGAAGCTCGACCGACAGCACGGACGGTCATAGAGGTGGCCCGGGCAAAAGCGCCCCGGTACACCGGCCGTACTGTCACTGAAAGAGAACGCGAGCAGTGACCGCCCGTGCCCAGCGGGCGGTCGGTAGCCCGAACGAACCGTACTGCTCACTCCCACGAGACTGGAGTCACTGACACGATACGTCGCGACCGTGGTACGACGGCCGCACGTGGACGTACTGCGTGAAGCCGAATCAGGCCGTGGCCTCAGCACAGGGGGGTTTGATGTGGCCCGCCGAATCGACGAGGCGGCGCCCTGACGGCGCTCAGTCCGCCGGACTCGTCGCGTCGCCGCCGGCGAACGGCTCCGGACCGCGGACCTCCTCGTCGTCGAGGTAACACTGTGGGTCCGGCGCGAACAGGTCGTCCTCGACGGTGAGCGCCCGGAGCCGGGAGCCGCCGCGACAGACGTCCGAGTAGCGGCAGTCGGCACACTTCCCGGTGAGGCGGTCCTCGCGCTCCCTGAGCGCCCGGAGGAGCGGGTTCGACTCGTCCTCCCAGATGTCGCCGAACGGCCGGTCGCGGACGTTGCCCAGCGAGTACCCCTGCCAGAACTGCGTGAGGTGGACGTTGCCCTGGTAGTCGACGTCGGCGACGCGTTCGCCGGTCGGGTCGCCCCCGTTGACCCGGAGGTACTCGTAGACCCGGCGGGCCTGCGCGTCGCCCATGTGCTCGCGGGCGTACTCGACGAGGTAGGCCGCGTCGGCGTAGTTCCCCACGAGCAGCGTCTCTATCTCCTCGCCCCGGTCGTGGTACTCGCGGGTCATGTCACACACCCGCTTTACGGCCTCGCGGCGTTCGACGGGCGTGAGGTCGGCGTCGACGATCTCGGTGCCGCGCCCGCCGTAGTCCAGGTGGTAGAAGCAGAAGCGGTCGACGCCCACGTCGGTCAACAGGTCGACGACCCCCTCCAGGTCGGGCGCGTTGCGCTCCGTGATGGTGTAGCGGAGGCCGGTCTTCAGGCCCGCGTCCAGACAGTTCTGGATGCCCTGGACGGCGCCGTCGAACGCTCCCTCCATCCCGCGGAAGTCGTCGTTGCGCTCCGGGAGGCCGTCGACGGAGACGCCGGCGTACTTCAGCCCCGCCGCTTTCAGCGACTCGGCGCGTTCCTCGGTGATGAGGGTGCCGTTGGTCGAGAGCACCGGACGGACGCCCACGTCGTTCGCGTAGGCGACGAGCTCCTCGAGGTCCTGACGGACGAGCGGTTCGCCGCCGGAGAACAGAATCACCGGCGCGCCGTAGTCCGCGAGGTCGTCGAGCAGGGCCTTCCCCTCAGCCGTCGTCAGCTCGCCGTCTGCGATGTCGGTGTCGGCGGCGGCGTAGCAGTGGTCGCAGTAGAGGTTGCACTGCTTGGTGACGTTCCAGACGACGACCGGGCGGCGCTGTTTCTCGTCGCGTATCTGGGACTTCGTGGACTCCTCGGCGGCGTCGTAGCGCAGGCCGTCCCCCTCGGCGTCGAGGTCGGTCAGCAGTTTCGAGACGGATATCACTCGCGCTCACCTCGCAGGGTCTCGGCGTGCATCGCCTGTTCGTCCATCGTCGCGTCGGCCGCGTCCGACGCGGGGTCAAGCGCCAGCGACTCGTCCTGGACGCGGACCGTCTCGTCGGCCGGGCAGAGCCAGAGGGCCTCGGCGGCGTGGGCGAACAGTCGGGTCGCCTGCTCGCGGGCGATGTCGGGCGACGGTGCGCTGACGCTGCCGACGTGAGTCAGCGGGTCCGACGACGCCTCGCGACAGAACACTTCCCACTCACGGCTGGTCGCGCCGCGCGGGGCGTCCACCTCGTGGTCGAGTTCTCCCATACGCGTCACTTGTCTGCCCCACAAAAAACGGGTGTACCGTGTTCTCATGCGATGGGAACCCGGACGAACCCGTCCGGGTTCGATACAGTCGCATGCAGTTTATCGGGGGCGGCCGTAAGGCGGCTCGCGCTCTCGCGTCGGTCGCCGCCGTTCGTCGAGACGCAGCGAAGCGAATACCGCGACGGTCCTCAGTCGTCGGAGACGACCGGGTCCGAGACCGGTTCGTCGTCGCCGGCCAACACCGACCGGAGGGAGAACCGCTTCCGGAGCACGTCGGCCGTGAAGATGGTCGTCCCGAGGATGATGAGCGTGTCACCGGGCATCCGCGCCCAGAACAGCAGTTCCACGAGCGGCCGCTCGTAGAAGGCGACGCTCCGGGCGGCGGCGTACCCCTCGGTGAACGCCACCTCCAGCTGGAGGAAGCCGACCGGGGTGACAGAGCCCAGCACCATCACCGCGAGGCCGACGTTCCAGCACCAGAAGGCGGCGCGGAGCCACGAGCCGTCCCAGTCGCTCGGGTCGACGGTGATGCGGAGCATGTAGCTGGCCATCCCCAGCGCGAGGAAGCCGAAGGCGCCGAACATCGCCGCGTGGGCGTGGGCGACGGTGAGGTAGGTGCCGTGTTCGTAGTAGTTGATGAGCGGCAGGTTGATGAAGAACCCGAGCACGCCCGCCCCGACGAAGTTCCAGACGCCGGAGGCGACGATGAACATGAACGGGATGGTGTACGGGAAGCTCTCGCCCCCGGTGGCCATCGCGCGGTACTCGTTGATGGCCTCGTAGAGGATGAACACCAGCGGGACCAGTTCCAGCGTGGAGAACGCGCTCCCGATGGGCACCCACAGGTCCGGCATGCCGATCCACCAGTAGTGGTGGGAGACGCCGATGACGCCGGTCCCCATCACCAGCAGCGCCTCGAACATCACGGCCTTGGCCGCGCTCTGGCGCTTCAGGAGGTTCATCGACACCAGCGTGATGCCGACGATGGCGACGATGAAGAACTCGAAGGCGCCCTCGACCCACATGTGGACGACCCACCAGCGCCAGAACTCCGTGACGGCCATGTTGGTCTCCGGGGTGTACAGCAGGCCGGCGGTGAACAGCAGGGCGATAGAGCCCCCGGCGTAGAGGATGAGGTGGGAGAGGCCGTACTTCGGTTCGTCGTCCAGCAGCGGCTTGAAGCCGCGGTAGGCCAGCCCGGCCCAGATGAGGAAGCCGGCGAGGAGGCCGAGCTGCCAGACGCGGCCGACCTCGAGGTACTCCAGCCCCTCGTTGCCGAGCCACCACCAGAGGTCGCCCTCGAAGAAGCCCTGCATACCGAGCCAGATGCCGACGAGGCCGCCGACGACGACGACCACGAGCGCGCCCAGCAGGACGTTGACGAGGGTGCCCTGTCGCTTCGGTTCGTGGCCGGTCAACAGCGGCGGGAGGAACAGGCCGGCGCCCAGCCACAGCGTCGCTATCCAGAGGATACCCATGTCGATGTGCCACGTCTTCGCGATGGCGAAGGGGAGCCACTGGAGGACGTTCACCCCGACGAGCTCGCCCAGCCCGAAGAACGAGGCGCGCTCGACGTAGAAGTGCGCGAGCAGACCGCCGAGCAACACCTGCCCGAGGAACAACCCGGCGGCGATGGGGATGAACCGCGTGGCCGCCCGCTGGCCGGGGAACAGCGCCACCTCGTCGGGCGCGGGGACGTCGATGCCCTCGACCTCGGGTTCGGGCAGGTCGATGCTGCGGTAGAGCCACACCGCCGCGCCCGCACCGGCGACGAGCAACACCATGGCGACGACGCTCCAGGTCATCGCCGCGGCGGTGGCGTCGTTGCCCGCGCCGGGTGCGTAGGGCCACTCGTTCGTGTAGGAGTGGTCACCCGCCGGCCGGTCGGCGTGGGAGTACCACGCTGTCCAGAGCGCGAAGTCGGCGAAGTCGCGCGCGGCGTCCTCGCTGGCGATCATGTCCTCGGGGACGCCGCGCTCGTGGCTCCCCTCGTGGTAGCGCTCGACGTACTCCTCACGGATCTGCTCGTGGGCGTACACCTCGGCGGCGGAGTACTCCACCACGTCGCCGGCCGCCTGCCGGTCGAGGCGCTGCTCGACGCGCGTCTCGATGGCGGCCTGTCGCTCCGCCGAGAGCGCGTCGAAGTCATTCCCGTACTCCTGCCGGGCGTGGTACTGGCGCATGTACTGGACCTTCAGGTCCAGCGTGTCGGCGGTGTAGTCGACGCCGTAGTACGCGCCGTTGCCCAGTATCGACCCGTGGTTCATCAGGCCGTCCTTCTGGAAGGTCTCTTTCCCGTGCTGTACGTCCTCGCTGGTCGCGATGGTCTCGCCGTCGGGACCGACGATGCGGTCGGGGATGGGCGGCGCCTTCTCGTAGGCGAGCGCGGCGCCCGCGCCCATCACCACGAGGTTGACGACGAACGCGGCGACGAGCAGCTTCGCGAGCGTCTGTCGTGATACTTCCATACAGGCGACGGTTCTCCGGCCTCGGGTTTGTAGGCAACCCCAGTTCTCGGGGACCGACGACGGGTGCGAACAAATTCGGGCCGACCTTTTCGTTTAGGCTTGCCTAAACAATCGTGTAGGTCCGGCTGTCACGGCGACACCGCGTGGCTACCGTCGGGCGGACGACGTGGACCCACCGCTCGCTGGTCGCTCGTGGACGGTCGGCGGAGAAATCGGTCGTCTCGGTTCGGGCGATTCACACTCGTTCCGGCCCCCGCGATTAGGCCGAGGGGGCGGTTCGCTCAGCCTTCGTGACTCACGGGTCGCTCCCCGCTCGCTCGGTCCGAGGGCTTCGCTTCGCTCAACCCTCGCTGCTCGCGGCTACGCCGCCCGCTCGTTCCGAAGGCTTCGTTTCACTCAGCCTTCGTACCCCGCGTACTCCATCAACTGTTTGAAGATGTCCGTCTGCATCGCCTCCTTGTAGACGACGCCGGTGAGCATCCCGCCGGGGTAGGCGCTCCCGTTCATCACGTGGTTGACCTTGTGGCAGTGCATGAGGTAGATGCCGGGGTCGGCGTCGGCCGTGAACTCCACGGTCCGTCGCCCCGCCGGCGGAATCGAGCAGACGTCCTGCTCGTGGCGGGCGGCGTCGGGAATCTCGCCGCCGTCCTTGTGGGTCACCTCGAAGCGGTGGTTGTGGATGTGCATCGGATGGTCCATGTACCCCGCGTTGAGCATGTGCAGGCGGACCGTGTCGCCCTGTTCGACGATGATGGGCGAGCCGTCCTCGGGGTGGAGCGTGCGCGGCGCGGACTTGCCGTTGACCGTGAAGGTGTCCGGCCGGCGGTTACGTGGGTCGTAAGTGGCGTCCATCCCGGCCATCTGGCGGTTGAGGCGGGAGTCCCACTCCTTGAGCGAGAGGAAGTACTCCTTGTCGGCCGGTTCGTACCCCTTCGGGTCGACGCGGAAGATGCCGTACATCCCCATGTCGAGGTGCCGCGGGGTCTGGTAGTGGCAGTGGTAGAGGTGGGTGCCGGGCACGTCGGCCGGGATGGTGTAGGTGTGTTTCTCGCCCGGGTCGACGCGGACGCCGGTGGTCGTCGGGACGCCGTCGTCCTCCCACTTCTTCGAGACCGCGTGGAAGTGCACCGTGTGCGGGCGCATCCCGTTCGTGTTGTCAAGCGTCACCTCCATGTCCTCGCCCTCGGTGGTCCGGAGGATGGGGCCGGGGACGCTCGGGTCGCCGTCGTCGGCCTTGAACGCCCATACCTGCGGGAGTTCGACGGGGCCACCCATCGACTCGCCCGGGTGCGCGTGGTGCTGTGCCGGGACGGACGAGAGCGTCACCTCGCCGCCCTGTTCGTCGACGTTGACGATCTCGGGCGGCGACGTCGACGGGAGGTCGCCGCCGGTCTGACTGGCGGCCGTCTCCGTCGACGTGTCGACGGCTTCCTGCGGGTCGCCCGGTGCCGTACAGCCAGCGAGAGCGAGCGTTCCGCCGAGGCCGGAGGCCTTCACGAAGTCACGACGCGAGATACCTGAACCAGGTGCACCGACTCGTTTGCTCATGGACACCTGAACGTAACGAGTGTGTGTATAAACCCCCGCAGGGACGTTCTCACCGGGGTAGAACCGTTCTCAGACGCTGGGAATGGGGTGCGAGCACGATCACGTGTGACCCCGAATACTTCGGGCATACACCCCTCAAGTGCCGGTTTCCGACGGTCGCCGTGAGTCGGTTAGGTTAAAGGGTGCGGGAGATGAGTTGGCGACAAGGATGGTTCGGGACCCGTTCGCTGACGACGAGACACCGGAGCTCACCACGGTTCTCGACGCACTGGACGACGAGGACTGCCGGGACATCGTCAGCGTGCTCGACGAGCCGATGACCGCGAGCGAGATCTCGGAGCAGAGTGACGTCCCACTGTCGACGACCTACCGTAAGCTCGAACTACTGACCGACTCGTCGCTGCTGTACGAGGGCGTCGAGGTCCGACCGGACGGACAGCACGCCAGCCGGTACGCGGTCGACTTCGAGGAGGTGGTCATCGCGCTCGACGAGAACCGGGAGTTCGCCGTCGACATCACGCATCGCGCCCGGTCCCCGGACCAGCGGCTGGAGAACCTCTGGTCGGAAGTTCGCAAGGAGACGTAACACATGGTACACATACCAAGTTCACAGGTCGGTGTCGTCGTCTCGAAGACGCTCATCCTCATCATCGGTGGGCTCATAACCTACTACTCGTATCAGGCCTACGACCGGACCGGGACGCCACAGCACAAGTGGCTCACCTATGGGTTCGGCGTCGTCACGCTCGGTGCGATACTCGGTGGTGTGCTCGACCTCGTCGTCGGGACCTACTTCGGAGTGAACCTCATCTACACGAGCGTCTTCGTCTCCAGCGCCCTGACGGCAGTCGGCCTCGGTATCATCCTCTACTCCCTGTACGTGCGCTGAGGCGGGGCTTCTCACTCGCTGGCAACGCGCGCCGGTTTATATTGTCCAGAGTCGCGGAACACTCCGCACGACGATGCACCCCAGTACCGTGCTGCTCGTGGCGGCCAAGACGGTGACGCTCGTCTGCGGGGCCGTCCTCACGACGCTGACGTACAGGGCGTACAACCGAACGAGAGCGACCGCGATGCGAGCCCTCTGGGTCGGCATCGGGCTCGTGACTGCCGGGGCGCTGCTGGCCGGGAGCCTCCACCAGATACTCGAGTTCCCGGTGGCGACGAGCACCGCCGTCGAGAGCGTGTTCACCGCCGCCGGGTTCGCCGTCCTGACGTACTCGCTGTACACCGACCAGCCCAGCGAGGAATGAACGGGTCAGGGCTCGGGTTCGTCCACGAACCGACCGCCGACCAGCGCCGGCAGCGACTGTGGCCCGTGTTCGACGAGAACCGCGAGCAGGTTGCCGGCGAACAGCACCGCCCCGACGAGGGCGAGCGAGCCCACGAGCAGGCCCGTTCCCGGCGGTACCGACCCGACCCCGGTCCCGACGGCGAGGGCCGTCGCGGCGCCCAGACAGAGGCCGTCCGCGAGCGCGACCCGGTCGTCGTAGAGGTCGTCTATCATCGGCACGTCCTCGAAGCCGAGGCGGTCGCTGTAGCGGTGGACCCAGACGACGAACGGGACGACGTGGTACAGCGTCCCCAGCACGACGAACCCGACGGCGCCCATCAGCAGCAGCGGCCCGAGGGCCGGGTGGCCGAACAGCGCGCCGTAGGCGAGCGGGTCCTGCCACCACGCCCACGCCGAGAGCGGTGCCCAGACCGCCAGCGAGAGGGCGACGACGGCGTACCGGGAGAGCATCGGCGTCCACTCGACGCTGGCAGCGAGGAGTCGCCGGCCCACCAGCAGGCCCACGACGGCCAACCCCCCGGCGACGAGGAGCGCGCCGACGCGGGCGACGGTCGGACGACCCAGCAGGCGCCCGGCGGCGAGGAGGAGGACGCCGAGTGGGTAGCCCACCGTCTCCGCCCGCTGGAGCGCGTCGCCGACGCGAGTCCCGTCGGTCTGGGTGAACATCGGTGCGAGTTGCGCGAGCGCGCCCGCGACGGTGGTCAGGACGGCGCCGAACACCGCCAGCGTGGCGTGGGCCAGCAGGAGGTCCGCCCGCGTGAGCCCCGCGACCGGCAGGACGCCGACGGCGTGGTCGAGCGCCAGCGCGACGCCCGCGCTCGTCACGAGGACGAAGAAGCCGAGTGCGGCGGCGAAGTGCGCCGCCGTCACGTCCCGCTCGGCGGCCGCGAGCGTCCGGCCGACGGTGTAGACGAACGTCCAGACGCCGGCGACAGCGAGCGCGCCGGCCACCGGGAGGACGGCCGCGACACCGGACAGGAGGCCGGCCGCCAGTCCCGCGAAGCCGGCGGCCGCGAGGGGCAACTGCAGCGCGGCGAGGCGACGCGAGTGGAGGGCGACGCCCGACCACACGGGGACGAACTGCGTCATCGCACCCATGATGGTGAGACAGACCCAGCCGGCGAGCAGCAGGTGGACCTGTGCGAGGTGCCCGCCGCGACCGCCCGCCACCCCGACGGCCACGCCGGCCACGAGGAAGGCCAGCGCGACGACGAAGTGCCGAAGCGGAATCGTCATCGGCGGGCCCGCGTCCGTGTCGACGTCTCCGGGTATCGCGCTCATCACTCGTCGGTTCGGGCCCCGGCCTGCTGTCGGTGTGGCCGAACACGTTCGGGGAAACCGTCGGCGCACAGGAGCGTCAACGTCCACCCATGTCACTGGCACCCGACGCCGTCGTCGCGGAGACGGACGCCCCGACCGACGCCCCGACGGAGCGACTGGACGTCCGCGAACTCGGGCCGCCGAAGCCGCTGGCCGAGACGCTCGAACGCCTGCCGGAACTGGACGACGACACCGTCCTCGTCCAGTACAACGACCGTGCGCCACAGCACCTCTACCCGAAGCTCGAGGACCGCGGCTACGACTACGCGACCGTCGACACCGACGACGCGACCGTGACCGTCATCTGGAAAGCATGAGTGTGAACGACGACACCCGCGAGACGACGACCGACGTTGAACAGGCCATCGGACAGATGGAGGCCCGCGCCGCGGAGATACGGGCCGAACAGCTCGAGGCGGCGCTCGAACAGCTGCGGGCGCAGGGCGACCTGACCGACGAACAGGTGGCCGCCGTCGAACGGCTGAGCGAGCGCCTCGCCGAGCGGTTGCTCGCGGTCCCGCGGGCGAGTCTCCGCCGGTCCAGCACCGTCGGTGACGGGACCGTCGAGACGGCTGTCGAGCTGTTCGGTTAGCCGAGGAAGCGGTCGCTCACGTCGTCGTCGGGCACCATGCACTGGTCCTTGCGGCCGAACCAGTCGTACCGGTTCTCCGCGACGACGTCGTAGGCCGCGTCACGCAGTCCGTCGGGCACGAGTCGCCCGACGCTGGCGAGGCTGTAGGGCCACCCGAGCAGTTCCGCGACGCGGATGGCCGCGGCCGACTTCCGGTACACGTCCTCGCCCTCGACGAGGACGACGGACTCCATCTCGTCGGTCGGCAGACCGACCCGCTCCAGTAGTTCCGTCCCGGCCTCGGACTGGAGCGGTGCGAACCGGACGATTCCGGTCGGGTCGCGCGGGATGACGAACTGTACGGTCCGGTTACAGAGGTTGCAGACGCCGTCGAACAGCAGCACGGGGTGGTCGTCGACCGGCTCGTCTTCGGTCACGGCCGTCGCCTCCGGGCGGTCGTCAGCGTCCATCGTCCCGTAACACCCATACCCGCTCTAGGTCGTCCGGCCTGAAAACGTCGTCCGTCCCGTCAGGACCGCAGGCGGGGAGCGGTCACTCGGCCGCGGCCAGTACCAGCAGCGCCTCGCAGTCGGTAACCGCGGCCGGCGAGATGTCCTGGTCGCCGTCGAACCGGGCGACGTCGCCGGCGGTCAGCGAGAGCGTCGTCTCGCCGAGGGTGAGGTCCACCTCGCCGTCCAGCAGGTGGAAGACGATGTCCCGACCCGGGTGCTGGTGGGCCGGAATCGCCTCGCCCTCCGAGAGCGTCAGCCGAACCGTCTTCGGCTCGCCCTCGAACAGCTGGGCGCGGCCCGAGCCGTCGAGGTCGGACAGCGAGACGCGTTCGAGGCCGGCGGCGTCGGCGCCGCTCATGCCTCCTTCGGGAGGTCGGCGACGTACTTCCCCTCCCCCTCCTTGCGGCAGTCGTAGCGTTCGGCGTCGAACTCCTCGACTTCGGCCTGCAGTTCGTAGAACAGCGGCTTCGGTTCGTGGTCGTTGACGATGCGGAGCGTCTCACCCGGGTCCAGCTCGTCGAAGGCGGAGTGGATGGTCGGGTGTCGCTCGGGCGGTGCCATGTTCCGGAGGTCGAGTTTCGCGGCGGGCATCACCCGAACCTTCCCCCGCCCCGGCGGAGGGACTTCTCCCGAACGTGTTCGTCACCCGGGGTCGAACTCGCCGCGCTTCAGGCCCCGCCGGACCGGTTCGTGCTCGGCGTCGGTCGGCGGCGGCGCGGTGACGAGCGTCGCCTCGAGTCGGCCCCCTTCGGCTCTGATACCGCGGTCCTCGCCGGCCGGTACCGCGACCACGTCGCCCGGCTCGACCGCGCGTTCCTCGTCGCTGTCGCGGACCGTCCCCTCGCCGTTGAGGACCGTCATCGCCACGTCGCTGTCGGGCGCGTGGACGGGGATGAACTGTCCGGGTTCGAAGTAGCCCAGCACGACCTTCTGGTTCGGCGTCTCGTGAATCGTCTGTGCCGAGAACCCGTCGTCGACGTACTCGCGTTCGGCGTCGATGCTCGTGGTGACCATCACGTGGACGTGGGCGCCAGCCGCCGGAGGGGGTTCCGCCGAACGTGTTCGGGGACACTGTCTGTGGGCCGCGACGCGTACGTCCGCCCATGAGCCTCCTCTCGGGCATCCGCGGCGGCGACGACACCGGCTTCGACGACTACGATTCGTTCGCGCCAGAACACGTCCCCGAGGCGGGCGAGTTCCTCGAGGGCCACGAGGCCCTGACCGGCGCCGACCACGCCGCGTTCCACCGCCTCACGATGGACCTGTTCGCCGAGCGCGGCGTCTACGACATGACCTTCGGCTACAACCTCGCGCGCCTGAACCTGGACCACCGACACCCAGACGCCGGGTTCCGGTACGCGCGCGAGACCGACGACCCGGCGGTCCTACGGGCCGAGTTCACCCCGACGACGGAGTTCTGCCCGCAGAGCGACACGCTGACCGTCGGCGCGTTCCGCGCGTGGAACGGCCTCGGGGGGCGCCACGAGTACGACCTCGTGAAGGTGCGCGTCGACCCGATGCACCACCAGAGCGTCGCCATCAACGGCAAACTGCGACAGCTCGAGGACACCTACCGCGAGACCGGCGAGATACCGGCGGATGTGGACGACGACGGCGACGACGGCATGCCCGACGAGACCGACGTCGAGACGCCGTTCTGAACGGGCGAACACCTTCGGGACTGTCGACTCCCGGCGGGGGAGCGAACCCACGCGTATGTCCGACCGCGACGAGACGGCCCGTTCGCTGGCCGCCGACCTCGCCGCCCGCCCAGACGTCGCCGACGCGTGGACGGCCAAGAGCTTCACCGACCGGCTGCTCGTCGTCGAACTCCCGGCCGACCGGGACCTCCCCGAGGACGTGGTCGAGACGCTCCGCGCCCGCGGGTTCGTCGGCGCCGACGAGGTGTACGACGTCGACGGGGCCGACGACGCGGCGTTCGCCGGCCAGCTGACAGACGCGCGGCGCTACCGGTTCGTCGACGTCGAGAGCCGCGGCGAGCACCGCTCGTACGTCGTCGAGTGAGGCGGGGCGAAAGGCTGAAGCGAGTGAGCGCTCACTCGAACGTATGCCGGAGATGGACGCCGAGGCCCGCGCCGAGGTGGTCAGCGCGGTTCGACGGGCGCTCGCCGAACACGGCTACGAACGCCTCACGACGGCGAAGATAGCCGACGAGTACGAGAACAGCGAGGCGGGCCTGTACTACTACTTCGACAGCAAGGACGAGATGATAGCGGCGTTCCTCGAGGCCGCCGCGGGCCGGTTGGGCGAGGAGCTGGCGGCGCTTTCCGCCGACGGCCCGGAGGCCGAGTTGCGGGCCGCCTGCGAGTACCTGTTCCGCTCGCCGGGCGAGGAGGCCGCGGGCGTCCACGTCGCCGTCATGGAACTGCTCTCGCACGCGCCGTACAACGAGACGCTCCGGGGGCCGCTGCTCGCGCTCGAATCGGCCACGCTGGACGAGCTCGAACGCATCGTCGCCGAGGGTGTCGAGACGGGCGTCTTCCGGGACGTGGACCCGCGAGCGACCGCCGCGTTCCTGCTGGCCGCCGCCGACGGGTCGACCGGGTTCCACGTCGCGCTGGAGATGGACGTGGGGGAGGACCTCCGCGCCGGCTGGGCGGCGTACGTCGACAGCCTGCTCGCGCCCGCAGACGGGTGAACGCCGGCGTCGTCGGCGTCGGCGCGACTGCATGGAAAGCGATTTAGCCGGCCGGGGGCCACGGGAACCTAATGAGCCTGTCCGACGCGGACCACGACATCGTGGTCGACGAGATCGGTCGGGAGCCCACCCGGGCGGAGGCCGCTCTCTTCGAGAACCTCTGGAGCGAGCACTGCGCCTATCGCTCCTCGCGACCGCTCCTGACGGCGTTCGACTCCGAGGGCGATCAGGTCGTCATCGGCCCCGGCGACGACGCCGCGGTCGTCTCGCTCCCGAGCCACGGCGACGGCGAGGAGATGTACATCACGATGGGCGTCGAGTCCCACAACCACCCGTCCTACGTCGACCCGTTCGACGGCGCCGCCACCGGCGTCGGCGGCATCGTCCGCGACACCCTCTCGATGGGCGCCTATCCCATCGCGCTCGCCGACTGCCTGTACTTCGGCGACTTCGAGCGCGAACACTCCCGCTACCTCTTCGAGGGCGTCGTCGAGGGCATCTCCCACTACGGCAACTGCATCGGCGTACCGACGGTCACCGGGTCGGTCGCCTTCCACGACGACTACGAGGGCAATCCACTCGTCAACGTCTCCTGCATCGGCCTGATGGAGCCAGAGCGCACCATCACCGCCGAGGCGCAGGAACCGGGTAACAAGCTCGTCCTCGTCGGCAACTCGACGGGCCGTGACGGCCTCGGCGGCGCCTCCTTCGCCAGCGAGGACCTCGCGGAGGACGCCGAGACGGAGGACCGACCGGCCGTGCAGGTCGGGGACCCGTACACGGAGAAGCTGCTCATCGAGTGCAACGAGGCGCTGCTCGACGAGGACCTCGTCGAGTCGGCCCGCGACCTCGGCGCGGCCGGGCTCGGCGGGGCATCCTCCGAACTCGTCGCGAAGGGCGGTCTCGGCGCCCGCATCGAACTCGACCGCGTCCACGAGCGCGAACCCAACATGAACGCCATGGAGTACCTGCTCGCCGAGAGCCAGGAGCGCATGGTGTACGAGGTCGCGCCGGAGAACGTCGACCGCGTGGCCGAACTGGCCGAACGCTACGACCTCGGCTGTTCGGTCATCGGCGAGTTGACCGAACCCGGCACGAACTACGTCTGCACCTTCGAGGGCGAGACGGTCGTCGACGTCGAGGCCGAGTTCCTCGGGGACGGCGCGCCGATGAACGACCTGCCCGCGGAGGACCCGCCGGAACAGGAGCGCGACCTGCCGACGGTCGACCTCTCGGAGGCGTTCGAGCGCATCGTCGCCAGCCCAAACACCGCCTCCAAGCGGTGGGTGTACCGCCAGTACGACCACGAGGTGCAGGTCCGCACGAGCGTCCTGCCGGGCGACGACGCCGCCCTCCTCGCCATCCGCGAGGCCGGGACCGGACTCGCGTTCTCTGCCGGCGCGGACCCCAACTGGACCGACGCCGCGCCCTACGAGGGCGCCCGCGCCGTGGCGCTGGAGAACGCCACCAACGTCGCCGCGAAGGGCGCGACCCCCCACGCCGCCGTCGACTGTCTCAACGGCGGGAACCCCGAGAAGCCGGACGTCTACGGCGGCTTCAAGGGCATCGTCGACGGCCTCGCGGACATGTGCAGCGACTTAGACGTCCCCGTCGTCGGCGGCAACGTCTCGCTGTACAACGACTCCGTGGCCGGCCCCATCCCGCCGACGCCGACGCTCGCGCTCGTCGGCGTCAAGGAGGGGTACGACGCGCCGCCGATGGAACTGTCCGGCGAGGGCACCCTCGTCGTCGTCGGCGACGCCGCCCTGGAAGGGGAGGCTGACCCGCGTCTCGGCGGCTCCGAGTACACCGCCGTCTTCGGCGGCACCGACGCCTTCCCCGAACTGCCGGCCGACCCGACCGGCCTCGTCGAGACCATCGCGGAGGTGGCCGACGAGGACCACGTGCTGGCCAGCCACGACGTGAGCCACGGCGGCCTCGCGGTCGCACTCGCCGAGATGGTCCACGAGGACGCCGGCGCCAGCGTCGAGATGGAGACGGTCGAGCGCGGCACCCGGAAGCGCCTCCTGTTCAACGAACGGCCCGGCCGCGTCGTCTTCGAGACGACCGACCCCGCGGCCGTGCGCGAGGCCTTCGACGGCGTCGCCCCGGTGACGGAACTGGGCGAGGCGAACGGGTCGAACCACCTCGACCTCACGCTCAACGACGAGACGCTGCAGTACCACGCGGGCGAAATCGCCGACCTCCGGTCGACCATCGACGACGAGCTGGCCTGAACCGTCGGCTACGCGGCTGCTTCGACCGGAGAGAGGAAGGGCAGTTTAGACCAGCGCGAACGCGATACCGAACGTGAGCGCGAGGCCGACGAGCGCGACGACGGCGCCGGTCGACACCTGCGACATCGTGAAGTCGCTCTGGGGCGCCGTCTCGCGAAGCGGCGGCTCCTTCGACGGCAGGTCGACGTTCTCGGGGTCGAACTCCGGACGGTCCTCGGCGTGGTGGTCGTCTCCCATGCACGTGCGTTCTGGAAGCGCCTACCTGTACCTGTCGGATTCGCTCGGTCAAAGCCGGGTTTGAGCGACCTGAAGACACTTTCCGGTACCGGGTCGATGACGACCATGGAGTACACTCGCCGACGGCTGTTGGCAACGGTCGGTGCCCTCGGAAGTGCGGGGGTCGCTGGCTGTCTCGACAGCGTCACCGGCCAGCGCCACGAACGCGTCGTGTGGCGGCGGACGACGGAGGGCACCATCGGTGCGCTGGCGGCCGCCGACGGCACGCTCACGGTCCTGACGACGTGGCGCGCGCTCGCCTTCGCCGCGGACGGAACCGAACGCTGGCGCGTCCTGCTGGACGAGCCCGGCGACACCGTCTGCTACGATTCGGGCCTCGCCGTCGACGAGGTCGGTGGCACCGACCGCGCGTTCGTCGCCGGCTGTGGACGCGCGCAGGCGCTCCGAGTCGACGACGGGAGCGTCCTCTGGGAGACGCCGGACGTGTCGTCGCTGGAGTCGATCACCGCCGTCGACGGGCGGCTGTACGTGAGCGGCGGCGGTCTGACGGCCCTCGACGGCGCGGACGGGACGGTCCGGTGGACGGCCCTCGACGACGCCGACGGACTCACGCCCCCGGGGGCGACCGCGGAGACTGTCGTCGTCGGGAGCGACCACGGCACCGTCTACGCGCTGGACGCGGCCGACGGCGCCGAGCGCTGGCACGCCGACCTCGGCGGCCACCGGACCCAGACGCCCGCGCTCGTCGACGGGACGGTGTACGTCGCGACGAGCGACCCCGAGGAGGACCGGGGGGAGCTGGTGGCACTGGACGCGGCCGACGGCCGCGAGCGCTGGCGGGTCGACACCGGACAGGCGCTCGCCGACAGTCGGCCGGTAGTGACCGGCGACACGGTGTTGCTCGGCACGGCCAGCGGGTCGCTCCACGCCCATCGCCGTGACACCGGCGACCAGCGGTGGCGCTTCGACGCCGACGACTGGCTGGTGACCCAGCCGGCCGTCGCCCCCGACGGCGGGACGGCCTACGTCGGGAGCAACGACGGTAACTGCTACGCCGTCTCGCTGGCCGACGGCGAACGGCGCTGGTCGGTCCCGGTCGGGTACAGTTCCGCCACGCCGGCGGTCGTCGGCGACCGCGTCTTCGTCGGGAGCCACGACGGGCTGTTCGCGCTCTCGCGGGACTGACGGCCCGCGGATTGCGCCAGTCGAAACCGTCAAACGGCCCTGCGGCGAAGGTGCGGGTATCAGATGACCCTCACCAAGCGAATCATCCCCTGCATCGACGTCGACGTCGACGAGGACGGGGAGGCGGCCGTCTACACCGGCGTCAACTTCGAGGACCTGGAGTACACCGGCGACCCGGTCGAGATGGCGAAGGCCTACAACGAGTCCGGGGCCGACGAGTTCGTCTTCCTCGACATCACCGCCTCCGCCGAGGGCCGCGAGACGATGCTCGAGACCGTCTCCGCCGTCGCGGACGAGGTGTTCATCCCCCTCACGGTCGGCGGCGGCATCCGCACCCGCGAGGACATCAAGGAGACCCTGCGGGCCGGCGCCGACAAGGTGTCGATAAACTCCGGTGCCATCGCCGAGCCGGAACTCATCGAGGAGGGCGCCGCCGCCTTCGGCAGCCAGTGCATCGTCATCTCGCTGGACGCCCGCCGCCGCTTCGACGACGAGGGCGAGCACTACGTCGATGTGGACGGCGAGTCCTGCTGGTTCGAGTGCACCGTCAAGGGCGGCCGCGAGGGCACCGGTCTGGACGCCGTCGCGTGGGCGATGGAGGCCGAGGAACGGGGCGCCGGCGAGATATTCGTCAACTCCATCGACGCCGACGGGACGAAGGACGGCTACGACATCCCGCTGATGAAGGCGGTCTGTGACGCCGTCTCGACGCCGGTCATCGCCTCCTCGGGCTGTGGCAGCCCCGCGGACATGGAGGAGGTGTTCGTCGACGCCGGCGCCGACGCCGGCCTCGCAGCCTCCATCTTCCACTTCGGCGAGTACTCCATCGCGGAGACGAAGGAGTATCTGGACAGCAAGGGGATTCCGGTCCGGTTGTAGGACGGGGCGGAGCGAGCACCGCGAGCGACGACGCGCTTTTTTCGCCCACGTTTTTGCGAGGAGTGGTGCGCCCGTGGCGCACCCGAGTCGGAAAAGGTGGGAACGGGGTATCTGGACAGCAAGGGCATCCCGGTCCGGTTGTAGGGCGGGTCGGCGACCGTCGTGGGGCCAGCCCCCAGCGCGGTCACACGCCAGTTCCGCGCACTCTTTGTAGCTCGGTCACCTACGGTTACCCAATGGAATGGCGGTGTGAGTGGTGCGGCAAACCTCACGAGGAGAACGACCCGCCCTGTGACAACTGCGGCCACGGCACGTACGAGCGGGCGGTCCAGCCCGTCGGTCCGACCCGGTCCGCAGACGGCGAGGTCCACGGCGGCTCCGTCTGGGTCTGTCAGGACTGTGGCCGCCAGCACCAGCGCAACTCCCCACCCTGCAGGCGGTGTGGGAGCGCGAACTTCGAGCGCGAACGGGTGGCCGACACCGACCCGATGGCGGACATCGGCACGAGCTGGCGGGACGTCATCGAACCGAAGTACGTCGCCGGCTACGCCGCCGTCGCCCTCCTGCTGGGCGTCGTCCTGCTGTCGGTGTTCGGCGTCGTCACGCTTCCGGGGTTCGGGGGCGAGGCGGCCGCCGGCCCGCCAGCGATTCCCGACGCTCCGGGCAGCGCGGACACCGCGGGCGGGCTCTCGCTCGCCGAGACCGAGGACGCCTACGTCGCGGCGCTGAACGAACGGCGGACGAGCGAGGGCGCGGGCGCGCTGACACGGAACGCCACCGCTGACGACGCCGCGGCCTACTACAACAAGGCCATCGTCGCGGCCCGTGCGGGCGAGGGGTCGGGCCCCGAGCGCGACGCCTTCCAGCGGTTCGACCTCGCCTGCGAACGGCCCGGCGTCGTCGCGTATCAGGTCGCCTACGAGCGGACCGGCCGGTCGGTGAGCGACTTCGACGGCGAGGCGGCGCTGGCGTCGTCGCTGGTCGATAGCTACGTCGAGCGCGGGAACCGGTTCCGCGCGGCAGAAGCGGGCACCGTCGGCGTCGACGTCCACGTCGCGCCGGACGGCAGCGTGTTCGTCACCTACGTCGTCTGCTGAGAGCGGGCGAGGCGCTTACGCGGCGGCCTCGAACGCGTCGGTGAGGCTGTCTGCCTTCTCGATGACGCGGTCCGTCCCGTCCTCGAGGGCGTCCAGCGCGTCGACGTTCTCCTCGGTCTTGATTGTCAGGACGGGGTCTGTCTGACCGCCGGACTGCTCGGGGTTCACGTCGTACGTCGCCGCGGTGACGCCCTCCGTCTCCAGCAGGGCGCCCTTGATGACGTTCATGAACGTGTGGTCCTCGCCCGCAATCTCGATAGAGAGTTCCGTGTCCGACTTGTCGATGACGCGAAGGTCCATGGCTACGTGTACTCGCTCAGCGACCCATCAACGTGTCGCTTCTCCGTAGTCGGGATACACCGGCGACAGGCGGGCCGGGGTCAGACGAGGGCGTAGACCATCAGGAGGACGAAGTATATCGCCACGAGCGCGCCCAGCGCCTGCAGGCGGAACGTCCCGAGGTCGTCCTCTTCCTCGGCGTGGGCCGCCCGGAACGCCGCCACCTCGTCGTCGTCGAGGGCCTCGGGGTGGTCGAGGCCGCGGTGGAGCGCCAGCCACTCCTCGCGGGCGAACGGGCGGTCGCAGTAGGCACACTCGTAGACCGGTGCGTCGGCGGGCACGTCGTAGTCGTGGTCGGTCATAGGTGGGGGAGTGGCACCTCCGGGCGGGAGACGACCCACAGGCTGGTCATCGTGTAGAACACCATCACGGCAACGAACGGGTACTGCGAGCGGATGGCCTGCAACCGCGAGGGGAACAGGTCGAACGCGGCCGCGTGGGCCACCCAGATAGCCAGCAGGTGGCCCACGATGACCGACGCCAGCGCGACGCCGCCGAACCACGCCGGCAGTTGGTAGACGGGGACCGACGCGGGGTCGGCGAACGGGGCGAGCGTGGCCGTCCCCAGCGCCGGCGCGAGGAAGAGGAAGTAGCCCAGATAGTGCGCGAAGTGGTAGCCCGCGGCGATGGCCAGCAGCGGCGGGGCGAACCGCTCGGCGAGCGTGTCGGGCACGAGGTACGTTTCGGCCGTCCGCGTGCTCACCCGCACGGCGAGTCGGTAGACGCCCAGGAAGAGGCCGAACCCGACGACGAGGGCGAGCGGATACAGGAGGTGGGCCGGGAGCCCCGCGTCGACCAGCGGCGTCGTCAGGTCGCGCCACCCCGGCGTCGTCACGAGGCCGTCGTAGGTGGTCACCCAGAGGAGCGCGACGACGAACGCCACCTCGTCGGCCCCGTCGACCAGTCGCCGCTCGGAGAGCGCCATCGCGGGCAGTCCGAGGTGGAGCGAACCGTCCGCGCGGCGGCCGACCGGCGCGACGCGGCCGTAGTACCGGAAGACCCGCTCGACCGGGTCCACCTCGGCGAACCACGTCTCGCGGCCGAAGACGACGGCCCCGGCGAGCGTCAGGACGCTGTAGCCGAGGACGACGGTCGCCAGCAGTCGCGCGTCGTCGGCCAGCGGACTGACGACCTCCAGCCAGACGAGCGCCAAGAGGCCGACGACGCTGGGCCAGGCGCCCAGTCGCTCGGGGTAGTCGCGGTCCAGCGACGGGAGGGCGAGCGCGAGGGTCGAGAGCGGGTTGAGGACGCGCCAGCTGTTGCCGACCAGGTACGTCGTCATGGCGAGGCCCGCCCACCAGCCAACCCAGACGAGCAGGATAGCGAGGTTCGTCCGGGGCGTCGTCGGACCGAGGAAGCCGACGACGAGGACGGCGGCGAGGCCGACGAGCCCCACCGCGCGGCCGAGCAGCCGCGGAATCCGGACCCCGCCGTCGGCGAGCGGCGTCCCCCAGTCGTGGACGCGCTCGACGAACGACCGGTCGGTGACGAACGAGGCAAGCAGGAACGACGCACCGACGGCGGCCCCGCCCGTCGAGAGGAACAGCCACGTCGGAATCGTCAGCGACTCGCGGCCGCCCGCGGCCAGACTCCCGCCGTGAGCGCTGGCCGTCCCGACGGCGAACAGCCAGCAGAGCGACCCCACGGCGGCCGCGAGGAGGCTGCGTCGGCGTGCTGTCAT
This sequence comes from Haloarcula sp. MBLA0163, assembly GCF_055632435.1. NCBI lineage: Archaea > Methanobacteriati > Methanobacteriota > Halobacteria > Halobacteriales > Haloarculaceae > Haloarcula > Haloarcula sp. MBLA0163. Next base: position 936,358 of record NZ_CM145745.1, on the reverse strand, counting down.
CGTCGGGGGTACGGACTTCGGCGTGGAGTAGGTTCCGACATCGGCCCGCGTCGGGCGCGCGGAATTGGATGGGCTTTTAGTAATCGCTTCGCAAGGGGTCCGTATGAGCCAGATCGAAGAACACACGGAGAGCGGACACGGGGACCACCACCTCCCGGCCACGGAGGACTGGCCCCGCGGTTTCGGCGAGGCGAGTTGGTGGCCGTTCGTGACTGCCATCGGCGGGTCGGGCATCTACGTCGGCGCGGCACTGCTGGTCCTCTCGCTGGGCGAGAGCGCACTCGTGAGTACGACCATCGGCGCCGGCGCCACCGTCGCCAGCGTCGGCCTGTTCCTCGTCGGGATATACGGCTGGCTCTACCACGCCTTCGTCTCTGACTTCTGGGAACGCGGCACGAACCACCACTCGGGCCGCACGCTGAAGTTCGCGATGCTGCTGTTCCTCGGGTCCGAGGTGGCGACGTTCGGTGCCGGCTTCGTCTACTACTTCATCGTGCGCGGGACGGACGTGTGGACACAGGCCGCCATCCCGCACGTCTGGGGCTCGCTCGTCGTCGTCAACACCGTCATCCTCCTCGTCAGTTCGGTGACGCTCCACTACAGCCACGTCGCCCTGCTGAACGGGAACCGCTCGCGGTTCATGAAGCTGCTGGGCCTGACGCTCCTGTTGGGCATCGTCTTCATCGGCGGGCAGGTGTACGAGTACTACGAGTTCATCGTCCACGAGAACTTCACCATCGCGCAGGGCATCTACGGCTCCGCGTTCTACGGCCTGACGGGCCTGCACGGCCTGCACGTCACGATGGGGGCCGTCCTGCTGGGCATCGTCTTCGTCCGGGCGTACTACGGTCAGTACTCACCGGAACGGCACACCTCCGTCTCGACGGCCTCGATGTACTGGCACTTCGTGGACGTCGTCTGGGTGTTCCTCGTCGTCGTCCTCTACATGGGCGCGAACCTCGTCTAAGCTTTAAGCGACCGTCCGCTCTCTGTTCTCCATGGACCGACTCGACGTCAGCGACGGCTTCGACGTCCACGACTACCGCCACGGCCTGAAGCTCCTGCGACAGGACCGCGGGACGATGACGCTGGCGAACCGCGACGGGTTCGCGTGTCCGGCCTGCGGCGAACCCTTCGAGCGCCTGTTCGTCAGCGAGAACCGGACGAACAGCTTCGGCGACCCGGGGAGCCCGTTCTGTCTGGTCCGGACCGACGACCAGCTGCTCGTGTTGACCCACTGACTCGTGTTAGCGGCAACGTTTATTCCGCCGGTGGGAGACGGCGATGTATGCGACACTCCCTCCTGCCCGTCGCCCTCGTCGTCCTGCTCGCCCTCTCCGGGTGTATGACCGCCACCGTCGACGCCACCGTCGACGCCGACGGGACCGTCGCCGCCTACGAGGTGGACCTGGAGATGAGCGGGACCGTCTTCGACGCGCTGCAGAGCACCGCCGAGAGCGAGGGGTACGACTCCGTCGAGGCGTACCTGACCGACGGCGTCAACGAGAGTCGGATGGCGAACATGACCTACGAGCAGACGCTCGACGGCGACAACGTCACCGTCCGGATGCAGTTCACAGACTGGAACCCCGGGCCGGACAGCGACGTGAACGCCACCGTCCGGAACGGCAACCTCACATACGTGGACCGGACGTTCGTCACCGTCCAGGAGGACGACGACGTGGCCCTCGGGGACGGCGTGGCCGTCCGCTACGAGCTCACGATGCCCGGCGACGTCGCCGCGTCGAACGCCGACCTCGTCGAGAACCGGACGGCCGTCTGGGAGTACAGCGCCGACGAACCCGTCGAGGAACCGATTCGCGCACGGAGCGAGGTTCCCAGTTCCGCGTTCGGACCCGGGTTCGGCGTCACCGCCGCCGCCGTCGCCGTCCTCTCCGTGGCCCTCCTGCTGGCCCGCCGACCGTGAAGAAGCGACCGCGGGCGCGGGTCTCGGTCAGTCCCGGTCCAGTTTCGCCCGTCTGGACTCGTTCAGGGCGTCACAGACCGCCCCCTGTCCGTCGACGTTGACGCTGGCCAGACGGGTCCGTTTCTGCAGCAGCTCGAACCGCTCGACCGGAATCGGGTCCCCGTCCTGTGTCCGGAAGAGAAGGTCGTCGGCGTCGGTCACGTGGCCGCTGGCCCGTGCCTTCTCCAGATACTCGGCGACGGGCCCCCGCTCGACGACGACGTTGACGCCGTCGAGTCCGACCACGGCCCCGGTCTCGGTCAGGTCGACGTCGCCGCGCGTGAGACCGACTATCTGCGCTGGCGAGAGACCGGCCGCTCTGCACGCCGCGACGGCGTCGTGTTGCCGGGCGAAGCGGGCCTTGTCGTCCAGCGTGGCCCGGACCGCGTCCACGCCGCCGTCGGCGTCGGGGAACACCGACCCGAACGAGTCGCGGTCGTTGACGCCCCGCGTTATCTCCTCGCCGTGCATGTGGTCCCGCAGTTCGATGCGCACGGACTCGGTACCGGGGAGCGACTCGATCTCGTCGCGGGCGTCGGTGGCCATCATCCACGCGAACGCCGGCGAACACCACGCCGTCGGGAGCGTGAACGCGACGTCGACCGCGCCGTCTTCGATGTCGACCCGGTCGACGTAGTCGAGCTCGACGATGGAGGTGTCGAGTTCCGGGTCGTCCACGCGGTCGAGTCGGTCCCAGACCGCTTCGCGGGCCGGTACCGACCCACCGGCCGCCGGGCCGGTCGCCTCGGTCCGGCCGGGAGAGCTCCCGGACATCAGTCGGCCGCGGCGTCCTGGGCGCCGTAGTGGTCCGAGAGTCCGAACTGTTCGGAGATATCGTCGTTCTTGAACTGCTCTTTCTTCGCTTCGATGTCGATGTCGTACAGTTCGGCGGCGTTCTCGCCCATGATCTTCTTCATCACGTCGATGTCGAGTTCGACGCCGTACTCGTCTTTCTGCTCGTCGGTCATCTCGGCGTTCATCACCGTCTCGACGAGCCAGTCCGGGTTCCAGAGCGCGTAGTCCGAGCCGAAGAGGATGCGGTCCTCGCCCAGCCAGTACAGCAGTTCGCCCATTATCTCGCCGAACTTCCGGGGTCGGTTCTGCGCCATCGGGGCGGCGACGGCGAGACCACCGTAGACGTTCGGTTCCTGCGCGGCGATCCAGCAGAAGTCGTCGAGTCGGGGGAGTCCGACGTGTTCGACGATGAAGTCCAGTTCGGGGTAGGAACTGGCCGCGTCGTCGACGTCGGCCACGTCGAAGGCGTCCCGGTTGAGCGGTCGGATGGTCGGCCCCTTGTGGGCGTGTATCTTGTCGATACCCAGTTCGACGCACTTGTCGAGGAACTCGAAGGAGTCCTCGCTGTCCAGTCGCCAGCCCTTCGACTCGCCCTTCCACTCGGCCGTGTACACCTTCACGCCCTCGATGTCGTACTCCTCTTTCTGCCGTTCGAGGTCACGCAAGCCCGCCTCGCCCTCCCGCGGGTCGAACCGACCGTTGTTGACGAACCGCTCCGGGTACTCCTCGGCCAGTTCCGCGTTCTGGTCGATTGTGTTGAACCCCTCCTCGTAGAAATCGGTGAGGTACGACGGCTGGAAGATACCCATGTCCACGGCGGCGTTCTCGAAGAGGTCCCGGACCATCCGGTCGGCCCCGTACTTCCGGTACTCCTCGAGCGTCCACTCCCGCTCCTCCGGTGTGAATCCCGTGTGATAGTCGTAGAAACACTGGATGAACTGCTCCCCGCCTTCGTGTTTGATGTTCTCCTCGGTCGCGTCCCACAGGTGGACGTGTCCGTCGATGACGAATATCTCCTCGCCGTTTGCCTCGTACATGCAACCCCGACTGAGGACGCCACCCAAATAACTATCATTGAAAATAATTAGGTATTATAGGTAATCTTTACACTCTCAGTCCCAGTGGCGGACTGTCTGTCGATAATACATATGAAATATATATTATAATGTATGTTTATGATGGCCACCGCCGCACGTTGAACCGATGCGCGCAGCACGACTCCACGAGTACACCGACGACATGGCGAACGGACTTTCTATCGACGACGTAGACGCCCCACAGGTATCGAACAGCGGCGACGTCGTCGTCGAGGTCGAGGGGGCCGGCTGGTGCCAGACGGACAACCACATCATCGAGGGGATGTGGACCGAGTACGTCCCCCAGGAACTCCCGCTGACACTGGGCCACGAGAACGCCGGCACCGTCGTCGAGACGGGCGACGAGGTGACCATCGTCTCGGAGGGCGACCAGGTCATCTGCCACCCGGTCCAGACGTGTGGGACCTGTCGGCCCTGCCGGCAGGGCGAGACGATGTACTGCGAGAACGACGCGTTCAACGGTCTCACCGTCGACGGCGGGTTCGCCGATCAACTCCACACGAGCGAACGGTCCGTCATCCCGCTGCCGGACGGCGTCGACCCGGCCGACATCGCACCCCACGCCGACGCCGGTATCACCGCCTACCACGCGGCGAAGAAGGCCGTCCGCGGGTTGAACCCCGGCGACGCCTGCGTCGTCGTCGGCATCGGCGGCCTCGGTCACATCGGCCTGCAGTGCATCGACGAGATGAGCGCCGCCGACATCGTCGCCGTCGACATCAAGCAGGAGGCCCGGGAGCTGGCGACCGACCTCGGCGTCCACTACACCATCGACCCGACGAGCGAGGACGTGGCGAGCGAGATAGCCGACATCACCGACGGCGTCGGCGCCGCACAGGTGCTGGACTTCGTCGGCGCCGACGAGACGACGGCGCTGGCACCGGACATCTGCGCCGCCGGCGGCGACCACCACATCATCGGCTACGGCGGCCACATCCACGAGCCCGCACAGGCGCTGGTCAACGGGGAGTTCGCCTATCAGGGCAACATCGTCGGCCAGTACACCGAACTACAGGAACTGGTCGCACTGGTCGAACGCGACGCCGTCCAGTTGCACACGACCCAGTACGAACTGGAGGAGATCAACACCGTGGCCGAGAAGCTGGAACACCGTGAGATAGAGGGGCGGGCGGTCATCACGCCCTGAGGACCGGTCAGGGCTGGCGCTCGGGAGCCTCCTCGCTTGCGAGCGCGCAGTACCGCCGCAGGAACGTCTCGCGGTCCGTCGTTCCGGCGCCGGCCTCGACCAGCCGGTCCTCAAGCCCCCGCCGTGGACTGTGACAGCACTCGCGGTAGCACGGTTTGCAGAGGAACTCGAACTCCTTCTCGTCCCGGTCCCAGCGGTCGCCGTGCTTGTCGTACTCGCGGGCGTCGTCGCGGGGCACCGACTCGCCGCAGGCGAGACAGGTCACCTCGCCGCCGTCGCGGTGCCACGCGTTCCGATACGACACGGTCAGTCACCTCCGCACGGGCCGTGGTCGTCGGGCGCTCCGGCTCGTCGGCGTCGATGTCGTGTCATCTCTCGGTCGGTCCTTCGACCCCGCGGCGAGTCTGTCTACTGCGTCACCTGTGAGGGACGTTTATACCGGTAGGGCGGAAGCGGGCGCTCGGGCGTCCGCGGTACCGCCGTGCTATCACGCGCCCGGCTCACCTATTTCTCGGCTGCGGGACGACCAGCACACGAGCGACGATGACTCCACCACTCACCACTCACGCCGCGTCGGAGGCCCTGACGCGACGGGTATCGGGTCGCACTGTCTTGCTCGGGCTGACGGGCGCCGCCGTCGGGACGGTCCTCGCGGGCAGACGCCGACGAGCGTCGCGGATGGCCCGACTGACGGCCGACCTGTCTGCCGCACCCGGCGATACCTCTCCTCGGGTCGTCACCGAAGACGACTACGCGGACCTCCCGGTCCCGGCCCGCCGGTACTTCGAGACGGTCCTCGAACCCGGAACGCCCTACGTCCGGACGGCGACGCTGACCCAGCGTGGTACGTTCCGCCTCGGCGACGCCGACTCGGCGTGGCACCCGTTCGACGCCACCCAGACGTACGCCGTCGACCCGCCGGGGTTCGTCTGGGACGCGACGGTTCGCCTGCGGTCGGTGGTGCCGGTGCACGTGGTCGACAGCTACGTCGGCGGCACTGGCTCGCTGACCGCCCACCTCCTCTGGACGGTGCCGGTCGCCGACGCCGACCCGTCGCCGGAACTCGACGCCGGCGAACTGAGCCGCTACCTCGCGGAGGCCGTCTGGTTCCCGACGGCCCTGCTACCCGAGAACGGCGTCGAGTGGGCGCCAGTCGACGACAGCACCGCCCGCGCCACCCTCGCGGACGGCGACGTGACCGCGTCGCTGGACTTCCACTTCGACGACGACAATCTGGTCGAGCGAGTGGTCGCCGACCGGCGACACCGCGCCGTCGGCCACGGGTTCGAGACGGCCCGCTGGACCGGACGGTTCGGGGAGTACGCCGAGCGAGGCGGGCTGGTCGTACCGACTCGTGGCGAGGTAGCGTGGAACCTTCCGGAGGGGGAACTGCCGTACTGGCGGGGAGAGATTACCGCGTTCGAGTTCGAGACTGGCGAGTAGCGAACGACGACGCCACCGACTGATAGTGTCCGGAGAAGCAAGCCGGTGGAGGGAATTGTGAACTACGCCCGAGAACCTGCGCTTCGCGCAGAACCTCGGTCCCGTTCAAATCCCTGTTTGGCTGCCGCTCCTCACGTTCGTTCGTCGCAGGAAGCCGGTGGAGGGGATTGTGAACCACGGTCGGAGCGAAGCTCCTCCCTGATTCAAATCCCTCCACAGAGGTCTCTTTCGACCTCGTGGTACTCGGTCAGAAAGAGCCGGTGGAGGGATTTGAACCCTCGGCCTAATCCTTACGAAGGATTCGCTCTGCCAGTCTGAGCTACACCGGCGCGGGCACACACTGCCAGACGCACGTGACGACGACTCGTCTCGGGTGTGCCTGTCTGCACACGGTACTTGCAGCGATAACCGCAATAAGGATTGCGAATCAGGGGCGTCGAGAGACGCGTTCTCACGCCTCCCGGGCACCGACGACGGTGACCGGGACGTCCGACTCCAGCAGGACCTGCTGGGCGACGCTCCCGAACACGACCTTCCCCGTCGGCGAGCGCTTTCGGGACCCCATCGCGATGTGGTCGACGTCGAACTCCGTGGCGAGTTCGAGGATGCCGTCGGCCGGCGGCAGACTGCCCTCCGCCAACTGGACGGCGACGTCGCGCTCCTCGAGGTAGTCGCGGACCAGCCGGACGGTCTCGACGCGGTCGACCGACTGGAGTTCGTCGGGCGCGTCGATCTCATCCGGGGTCAGCGCGTGGGTCACTATCGCTTCGATGTTCTCCGCGGCTGTCGGCAGTTCCGCCACGAAGGCGGCCTGGCCGCGGGCACGGTCCGGGTCGGCGTCGACGGGTACGAGTATCCGGTACATGTTAGCCACCGAGGTAGAGTCGTCCGACCTCCTCGTCGTTCAGCAGTTCGGTGCCGGTGCCGGTAAACTTTATCTCCCCGCTGGCGAGGACGAACCCGCGGTCGGCGACCGACAGTCCCTTCTCGGCGTTCTGTTCGACGAGCAGGATGGTCGTCCCGAGGTCGTTGAGTTGCTCGATGCGCTCGAAGACATCGTCGATGAACCGCGGTTCGAGCCCGATGGACGGTTCGTCGAGCATCATCAGGTCCGGGTCGACCATGAGCGCCCGGGCGAGTTCCAGCAGGCGGCGCTGGCCCCCGGAGAGGGTGCCGGCCTTCTGCTGGCGGATGTCGCCCAGCACCGGGAACTCGTCGTACAGCACCTCGGCGCGCTGGGCGGCCTCTTCGTCGTCGTTGAAGACGTAACCGCCCATCAGCATGTTCTCGTGGACGGTCATGCCCGGGAACACGCTGGCGTCCTGCAGGACGTAGCTCATCCGGTTCTTGAGGTTCTCCTGTGGCGAGCGCCCGGTGATGTCCTCGTTCCGGAACGTCACGCTCCCCGACTGCACGTCGGCGAAGCCGTAGATGCTCTTCATCAGCGTGGACTTGCCCGACCCGTTCGGGCCGATGAGACACGCTATCTGTCCCTCCTCGACGGCCATGCTGACGTCGTGCAGGACGGTCGTGTTGCCGTACCCGGACGTCACGTCGTCCATCGCGAGTATCGGGTCCTCTGTCGTCGTGGTGTCTGAGTCTGTCGTGGCCATCTCACTCCCTCCCGAGGTACGCGTCGAGGACGCGCTGGTCGTTCTGGATCTCTTCGGGGGTGCCCTCGGCGATGCGTTCCCCGTGAGCGAGGACGTAGATGCGGTCGGCGATCTCCATCACGAAGTCCATGTTGTGTTCGATGAGGAAGATTGTCGCCTCCTCGTCCTCGTTGGCGGTGCGGATGTACTGGATGAGGTTCTCCAGCATCGAGGGGTTGATTCCCCCCGCCGGTTCGTCCATCAACAGCAGGTCCGGCTCCGCCATCAGTTCCATCGCGAACTCGATGAGCTTCTGCTGGCCGAAGCTCAGCCGGCCCGCGCGGGTGTTCGCGAGGCCGCCGAGGTCGACGTAGTCGAGCAGTTCGTGCGTGCGTTCGAGCAGCGAGTCGTCGGGTCGACGCAGCAGGTTCCCGACGCCGGCACCGCCCTCCTGTGCGGCCAGCAGGAGGTTCTTGCGGACGGTCATGTCGCCGAAGATGCGCGTCTCCTGGAACATCCGCCCGAGGCCGGCCCGGGCGATCTTGTACTCGGGCCAGTCGGTGACGTCCTGTCCCTGCAGGTAGACGCGCCCCTCGTCGGCGTTGAGCGTCCCGGTGATGCAGTTGAACAGGGTCGACTTCCCGGCCCCGTTCGGGCCGATGAGGCCGACGATTTCGCCGTTCTGCACCTCGACGTCGACGTCGTCGACGGCCGTGAGGCCGCCGAAGCGCTTGGTGACGCCGTCGGTCCGCAGGACTGCCCGCTCGCCCTGTGGGTCGGTGGCGGCCGCGTCGGTGGCCTCACTCATCGGCACTCACCTCCTCGCCGCTGTCGGCGGCCGCCATGCCGCCGCGCTTGTAGTACTCCATCTCGCTGGCGTACTCTCGGAGGGTGCCGACGGCCCCCTCCGGGAACCCGATGACCGTCACGATGACGACGATGCCGAGCAAGACGAGCTGCCAGCCGACGAAGGCCGTCTCCACGACCTCGATGACGGTGTGGAGGCCGAACGCGCCGATGACCGGGCCGGCGACGGTGCCGGACCCGCCCAGCAGCGCCATGGCGATGAGCTCGACGTTCCACGCGCCGTTGTAGGCGGTCTGTGGGTCGATGAACGTGTTGAACAGGCTGTACGCGCCGCCGGCCACGCCGGTGAAGAGGCTGGCCAGCATCCACGCGGCCGTCTTGTAGTAGGTCGTGTTGAACCCCATGGCGGTGGCCTTCTCTTCGTCGTCGCGGATGGCGTTCAGGATGAAGCCAAAGCGCGTGTTCGAGAGGTAGTAGACCACGGCCATCTCCACGACGAGGACGCCGAGGAAGAGGTAGTAGAAGACGGTCCCCGAGGGCACCTCCAGCAGGATCTTCCCGCTGGCACCGCCGGTGATGTCCAGGTTCCGTGATATCTGCTGGGCCGCGAGCAGGACGCCCAGCGTCGCGATGGCGAAGTAGTGGCCCCGCAGGCGCAACACGACGGCGCCGATGACCGCCGCGAAGGCGACGGCGACGAGGCCGGCGACGACCATAGCGACCGGGAAGGATATCGCGAAGTCCTTGATGAGGATGGCGGTGGTGTAGGCACCGATGCCGAAGAAGGCCATGTTCCCGAAGCTCGGGTAGCCGGTCTGTCCGCCGACGATGTCCCACGACAGCGCGAGGATGGCGAACAGGAACATCTCGGAGACGACGGTCATGTAGTACCCCTGCTGGAGGCCCAGCAGCGGCGGGAGCGCACCGACCACCGCGCCGGCCGCCAGCAGTTTCCACCCGTGGGCACCGCAGACGCCGAACAGGCGGTCGACCTGGTCCGGCGGGACGAGTGAGCGGAGCAGCCCGCTGTTGTTCTCCGATTCCGCACTCATTGTTCCGCCCCCTCACCGAAGAGGCCCTGCGGTTTGACGACGAGGAGGACGATGAGCAGCGTGAAGCTCACTGCCAGCGTCCACCGCGAGGAGATGAACCCCGCGGTCAGCTCCTCGACGGAGCCGAGTAGCAGTCCGCCGACCAGCGCGCCGGGAATCGAGCCGACGCCGCCGAACACGACGATGACGAAGCTCTTCAGCGTGTAGATGAGGCCCATCTGCGGCTGGATGTTGAGGATGGTCGCGATGAACGCGCCGACCCCGCCGGCGATGGCCGAGGAGACGCCGAACGTCACCGCGCGGGTGTGTTCGACGTCGATGCCGACCAGCGCCGCCGCCTCCGGGTTCTGCGAGACGGCGCGGATGGCCCGCCCCGTCCGGGTCTTCTGGAGGAACAGGTACAGCGCCGCGGTCAGCACGATGGCGCCGACGAACGCGACCAGCTTCATCTTCGGGACGACGAGCCCCGCCACCGTGAACGACGGGTCGCCGAAGCTGACCTGTATCGAGCGTGGGTTCGCCGACCACGCTTGCAGCGCGAGCTGCTGGATGGCGATGCTGATGCCGAACGTGACCAGCAAGGTCAGGAAGATGTCCGTCCCGATGACCCGCGAGACCAGCGTCCGCTGGAGCGCGTACCCGACGCCGAACAGCACCAGGATGGCCACCGGGATGGTCACGAGGAACAGCAACGGCGACCCCTCGGCGTTGCCGGTGAGGAGGGTCAGCACCCAGTAGGAGGTGTAGCCGCCGAGCATCACCATCTCGCCGTGGGCGAGGTTGATGATGTCGACGACGCCCCAGATGAGCGCGAAGCCCACGGCGACCGCCGCGAACAGCGCCCCGATGAGCAGGCCGTTGACGACGAACTGCGTGAACGCCATCTGTGTTACCGTTCACTCCAGTCCGGCATCGGGTAGATGGGGTCAGACTGGGCGACGTTCTCTGGGTACGTGATCTGGAGGCCGGGGTCGGGCTGCCACTGGTAGACCAGCATGTTCTTGTCGATGACCCCGCTGTCGTCGAAGGCGACGTTGCCGTACACCGAGGAGAAGTCCGAGTTCCGGATCTGGTCGCGGACCGGCGTCGGGCCCAGTTCGTCCACGGACTGGAAGGCGTTCATGAACGTCAGGATGACGCCCTCGGCGGCCGCACTGTGGTAGTCCGGCGTGTAGTCGTAGTTCTCCTCGATGGCCGAGACGAAGTTCTGCGTGTTGCCGAACACGGGGTCGTCGAAGTTGGCGTTGACCGCCCACGAGGAGGGGCCGTACATGTAGTCGCCGTTCGGGCCGACCTCGTTCTTGAACGACTCGTTGAGGCTGCCGACGGTCCCCATCGCCGCGTCGACGTTGACGTTCTGGCTCTCCATCTGGTTGGCCAGGATGATGTTGTGCTTCTGGTGGGCACACAGCAGCAGGATGTCAGCGCCCTGTTCGCGGACCTTCCCGAGGTTCGTCGAGAGGTCCGACGTGTCCGAGGGGAACGTCTCGTCGACGACGAGTTCGAGGTCCGTGTTCGATATCTTGTTGCGGGCGCCCTCGGCCGTGGACTGGCTGAAGGTGCCGTCCTCCGCGAGGATGGCGATGGACTCCGGCGCCGAGTCCTGCGCGAGGCACATGTCGATGTAGCTCTTCGCGTACTTGTTGGCCGTCGGCAGGAGGCCGAAGATCCACTCGTTGCCCTGCGCGAAGATCTCCGGGCTGGCACCGCCGCCCTCGACCATCGGCTTCCCGTTCTGCGCCGCGACGGCGCTGGCCGGTAGGGTCACCGTACTGGAGTACGGCCCCAGCAGGTAGTCGATGTTCTCCCGGTCGATGAGCTCCTGGTATATCGACTTCGACGCCGAGGCGTCGGTCCCGTCGTCCCGCAACACCATCTCGAGTTCGTACGTGTTGCCGTCGCCGGCCTCGACGCCGCCGGACTCGTTGATGCGCTGGATGGTGAGTTCGTAGGCGTCCTTGTACAGCTGGCCGAGGTCGGCGTTGTCCCCGGAGAGGCTCATCGACCCCCCGAGCCGGAGGACGTTCGACTCGCCGCTCCCGCCGTCGCCGGTGGACCCCCCGTCGCTGCCGCCGTCGCTGCCACCGTCACTACCGCCGTCGCCGCCGTCGCCGCTGCCGTCCCCGCCGTCGCCGGAACAGCCCGCGAGGCCGGTCAATCCTAACACGCCTGCGCTCCCTGCAACCTTGATGAACTGCCGTCGGTCTTGTTTTCGCGTCATGGGTTTGGTAGTGGCGTGTATCAATGATACACGCTCTGTACGGGCCAATGTGACACGGCCTATTAAACATTAAGGATTGTTCGGTAGCCGGTAGCGTACGCGGGAACGACACGGTTACCGACCGACCGCTCACCAGAGGACGGTCGGCCAGAGCACGGAGAAGAAGACGACGAGCAACATGGTGAGGACGAAGGTCATCAGCACGTTCAGGACGACGCCGGCACGTATCATGTCCCGCTGTTCGAGGTGGCCGCTCCCGAAGACGATGGCGTTGGGCGGCGTCGCGACCGGGAGGGCGAACGCGAAACTGGCCGCGATGGCGCCCGTCACCGTGAGGAACACCGCCGCCGGGATCGGGTCGACGCCGAGCGTGCCCGCGAGGACGCTCCCCAGTCCGATGAGGATCGGCGCGAGGATGGTCGTCGTCGCCGTGTTCGAGGAGAGTTCGGTGACGAGGACGGTGAACACGACCACGGCGAGGACGACCAGCACCAGCGGTGCGCCGACGACGGCGTCGAAGACGCTCCGGGCCAGCCAGTTCGTCGCCTCGGTCTCGGCCAGCGCGTCCGCCAGCGAGATGCCGCCGCCGAACAGCACGATGGTCCCCCAGTCGATGTCGACGAGGTTGTCCCAGTCGTCGGCGTCGGAGAGCACCAGCGCCGGGATGGCCAGCAGTCCGACGACGACGAAGTAGAGGACCCCTCGGTGACCGGTGAGGCCGAAGACGCTCTCGCCGTCGCCCCCGAACAGCGTCACGAACCACGGGTCCGGCAGGAGGCCCTCGAACAGGAACCCGAGGCCGCCGAGTATCCACAGCCCCGCCGTGACGGCGAAGATGACGGCGGCCCGCCGACCACGGGGGGACAGGTCCCCCTCCTCCTCGAGGTACGTCGCGGCCTGCTCCTGTGCGCCCTGCACGCTGTCTATCTCCGGAGGGTACAGCCAGAACGTCAGGACGTACCACGTCAGCGGCAGCGTGACGGCGACTATCGGGAGGCCGACGGCCAGCCATTGGGCGAACGATATCTCGACGCCGACCAGTCGGTCGAGGAAGGCGACGGCCACGACGTTGGGCGGCGTCCCGATGAGCGTCCCGACCCCGCCGACGCTCGCGGCGTAGGCCGTCCCGAGCAGCGTCGCGACGCGCATGTTCGACACCTCGCCCTCGGGTGACTCGCGGCCGACCACCTGCGCGAGCACGCCGAGCGCGACGGGCGTCATCATCGCCGTCGTCGCGGTGTTTGACACCCACATCGACATGAACGCCGTCGCCAGCATGATGGCCAGGATGAGCAGTCGCGGCGACCGCCCCATCCGGTTGATGAGAGTGAGCGCCAGTCGCCGGTCGATGTTGTGGGTCTGGAGCGCCTCCGCCAGCATGAACCCCGCGATGAAGAGGAAGATGAGCGGGTCGGCGAAGCCCGACAGCGCCCGCTCCATCGAGTCGTAGATGCCGAAGGTGGTCAGCGCCACCGGGATGAGCAGCGCCGTCACCGGCAGCGGCAGCGCCTTCGTGACCCAGAGGCTCGCCGCGAGCACCATCGTCGCCAGCGCGTACTGTGCGGCCGGGTCGAGTCCCGTCGGCGTCGGCGCCGCGGCGACCAGCGCCGTGGCGACGACGGCGGTGACGAGCGCCACGACGAGTCGCCGTGGCCTGGCGTGTCCGTTCCACGTCACGGCCACCACCACCGCTCACACCGGTCTCCCCTCACTGTCCCGTCCGTCGGTCGCGTGTGTACCCCCATCATGGTCAGAAGTGCTCCACCAGCACGCACAGCTGCTCCTCGGTGATCTCGGCGCGGTACAGCTCGAACAGGTCCTCCAGCCGCGCCTCCGAGAGACTGCGCGTGTCGCTCTCCAACATCGAGACGTGTGCCTGCATGATGTCGTCGACCTCCGTCTCGACCTCTCGCTGTCCGAACCCGGCCGCGACGCGGAGCAGTCGCCACGCCGTGGGCGAGATGTCACGTACGTCGATTTCGTCGGCCGCGCTCACACCCATCTGTCGCTAGTTCGCATCACCTGCCCGACCCACATAACTGTTCGTCACCTGTACGGGCCCGAACCGTCGGTCAGCGCCGTAGTCTGACGTCCAACACCACGTTCTGCTCGCCCGGTGCGTACGAGCGCACGGCCCGCCGCGTCTCGACGGTCACGTCGTACTCGGGGCCGGCCGCCGCGCGAATCGCCCGCTCACCCGGCCCGAACAGGTCCTCGTCGGGTTGGATGTCGTAGTAGTGGAGCGTGCAGTCGTCGCCGGCCAGCCGGACCGCGGTGTCGAGGAACGCGTCGGCGCTGTGGGGGAGGTTCATCACGATGCGGTCGGCCCACCCCTCGTAATCGGCGGCGACGTCGCGGACGTCGCCACAGATGGCGGTCACGCGGTCGGCGACGCCGTTGCGCTCGGCGTTCCGTCGGAGGTACTCGACGGCCGTCTCGTTGATGTCCGTCCCGACGCACGTCGCGCCCCGCTTCGCGAACGGGACCACGAACGGCCCGACGCCGGCGAACATGTCGAACGCCTGCTCGCCTTCGCGGACCTGTTCGACGACGCGGTGCCGCTCGGTGGCGAGCCGCGGCGAGAAGTACACTTCCGCGAGATCCAGTTCGAAGGCACACCCGTACTCGCGGTGGACGACCTCGGTGGTGTCGCCGGCCAGCACCTCCCAGTCCCGGACCCGCTGTTCGCCCTTTATCTTCGAAGCGCGGTTCAGCACGCCCTCGACCGGCAGGTCCGAATCCATCACGGCGGCCGCTATCTCCCGGGCCCTCGCCGGGTCGTCCTCGTCGACGATGACGATGTCCCCGATGCGCTCGTAGCTCGGGTCGAACCCGAGGACGTCCGCCGGCATCGTCTGGCCCTCGCGGACCGGCGCGTCGAACTCGACGACCGAGAGGTCCTCGGGCACGGCCGTCGGGTCGGTGACCGGGACGTACAGCGACCCGTCCTCGACCGTGATGTCGTAGCCGTCGTCCACGAGGTCCGACTCGGCCAGCCGCCGGCGAGTCGCCTCGCCGTCCTCGCGTGCGACGCGAACGCAGGGAACGCTCATACCCTCTCTCCCCGACGGCCGGCGGTAAGCCTGACGCTTCGCGCCCTTTATCCCCCGCGACGACCGACGCTGGGTATGCTCACCTTCGTCGGCCTCGGCCTCTACGACGAGCGCTCGGTCACCGTCGCCGGGCGGGACGCCATACGGGACGCCGACCGCGTCTTCGCGGAGTTCTACACCAGTCGGCTGGTCGGCACCGACCTCGAATCGCTGGAGGAGTACCACGACACGACCATCGAGGTCCGCGACCGGGCCGGCGTCGAACGGGACCCCGGACCGGTCCTGGACGCCGCCGAGACCGACGACGTGGTCTTCCTGACCGCCGGCGACACGATGGTCTCGACGACCCACACCGACCTCCGTCTGCGCGCCGAGGAACGCGGCATCGAGACCCGCGTCGTCCACGGCACGACGGCACAGACGGCTGCCGGCTCCCTGACCGGCCTCCAGAACTACCGGTTCGGCAAGGCGACGACGCTCCCGTTCGAACAGGCCCACGGCGGGGACGGCGTCCCCGACAGCGTCGTCGCGACTATCGAAGACAACCGCTCACGGGACCTCCACACCCTGGTGTATCTGGACATCAAGGTGGACGACCCCCACTGGGACGACAGCGACGACACCTACATGACCGCGGACCACGCAGCCGGCCTGCTCGCGGAGGCGTTCCCCGAGACGCTCGGCGTCGTCGTCGCGCGGGCGGGGAGTCCCGAGCCGTCGGTGGTCGCGGACACACTCCCGGAACTCGCCGGGCGAACGTTCGGCGACCCGCTCCACCTCCTCGTGATTCCGGGTACCCTCCACCCGATGGAAGAAGACGCGCTAGACGCCGTCGCCGGGCTGCCCTAGTCGTCGCCGGGCGTCGCGGCCGCCTCCGTCTCCTCGCCCTCGATGTCGAACGCGCTCTGGAGGTCGTACTCCGTCCCCGTCACGAGGAACAACAGGTCCTCAACGAGAACCGTTATCTCCGGGAGCTCGCGGACCAGCAACCACGTGATGCCCACGAGGACGACGACCGACCCCGTCTGTGCGAGGATGCGGTCCGCGACGTAGTACGACACCATCCGTGGGTCCGAGAGGCCGAACAGCGACATGACGGTCCCCTCGAACCACTGCATCCGCTGTTGCCCGAACGAGATGGCGATGAACACGTTCCGGAACAGGTTCAGCACGTAGATGACCGACACCGTCATCGCGAGGGTGCGGAGCTTCCGGCGCCACGGCGCCGACACGGCGAGGATGCCGCCCGCGAAGATGGAGATGCTCCCCATCCCGGTACACGCCAGCAGGATGTTGTACGTGATCGGCCCCCCGTCGTGGTCGAACCAGAACGTGCTCTCGTAGGGGTACTGCTTCGTCGCGATTCTGATGCCGTCGTGTGAGAGTCCGTCGACGACGAGCGGGTCGACGCCGACCAGCGACAGCAGGAACGCCGTCTGGTCGGTCACCACCTCGACGAGCCACTGCCTGAGCGGGTCGATGGTGATGAACGGCACGTAGACGATGCCCATGAGCCCCACCGCACGCGTCAGGACGAACAGCGAGTCGCGCCCGTTCCACAGCAGGTAGCCCGCGTACAGCGAGAGCGGCACCGCGGCGAGTCCGCCCACGCCCTCGATGGCGCTCTTCTGTGTCAGCACGAAGTGTGGCGTGAGCACCAGCCAGAACGCGGCGAACAGCCCCCACCCGGCGACGGCGACACGGCGCGCCCACCCCGTCTCGAACTGGTGGAGCACCGCGCTGCCGAGGAACGCCGCGAGGACCAGCCACATCAGCGGTTCCGACCACACCAGCGGGTCGAAACTGAACCCACCGAGCGTCACGGTGGACTGCAGGACGGGCGGATACATTCGTCCCTACGTTGGCTAATCCCGCCTATATGCTTTGTCGTTACACCGGTGTGTGCACGCCGAGCGCACTCGCGTCGGTCGTCCCGGCCGTCGGGAGACTCGGGCTTCTGGCGGGCTGGTGTCACCCCGTCACCATCTCGGCTTCGTCCCCGTGTGGTCCCGCGTGACCGTCCGGTCGCCACGGCTCTCGGGACCGTGGTCGGAGCGCAGGACCCGTGGCGTACCCGGCGACGCCGGCTCACTCCGTCGCGGGGCTCGACGGTGGCCGAAGCAGCGGCCAGTAGTACCACCACGCGAGGGCGAGGAGGACGACGGTGCCCACCGGGAGCGCGACGTAGCCGATACGTCTGTTGAACCCGACGGCGAGGCCGACCTGCGTGAGTCCCGCACCGACCAGCGAGAGGGCCGTGATGCGGGGGTCTTCGCGCCAGACGACGCCGGAAAGCGCGCTCCCGAGTGCGAGCAGGTACAGCGCGACGCCGGTCCCCCACGACTCGATGAACGGGGGGAGGCCGTCGGTGAACCGGAAGAAGAAGTCGTATATCGAGACCAGCTGTGGCGGGTTCGTGTTGAACAGACCCACCGTGAACACCATCGTCAGTTCGCCGCCGACGACGAGGACCGTCCACGGGACGAGGCCGGCGACGAGGACGGCGGCGAGGCGGCGACGGGGGGCAGCGGCCATACCGGAGGGCAGGGCCTCGTCGCCTTGTCTCTTACTCGTCCTCGGCACCCGCACGCGTGAACGGTCGAGATTACGTGCGGGGCCGTGCCGAGCGGCGCTCACTTCCGGGCGACGATGCGCAGGACGTCCTCGTCGGCCAGTTCGTGGTCCCGCCCGACCTGCTGTTCGTCGTGTTTGGCGCTCGGTCCGGTGACGCGGGCGAACCGGAACCGCTCGTCGAAGCTCCCGCCGAGCTTCCGGCAGGCGTCGTCGACGGTGTCGCCCTCGCGGAGGATGAGCGGCTCCTCGTAGTCGACGCCGCGGCCCGGCTTGTCCATGTAGATGCGGACGAGCCCGAGTTCGTCCCAGATGCGCTCTGTCAGGCCGTCGAGCCCCTTCTCCTCCTCGGCGCTGATGAAGATGGCCTCCTCGGGGTCGATGCCGCGCTCTCGCAGTTCCGACTCGACCGTCGGGAGGTAGTCCGGTTCGATGAGGTCGGCCTTGTTGACGGCGACGATGGAGGGGACGTACTCGCGGTTGTCCATCACGCCGTCGATGAGCCTGTCGAGGTCGACCTGCTCGCCGATGGTGACGTCGGCGTTGACGTAGCCGTGTTCGCGGAGGACGCTCTTGATGGTCTCCTCGTCGAGGTCGAGGTCGACGGAGCTGTTGACCGTCAGCCCGTCTTTGGCCTTCTTGCGGATGTTCACCCGCGGGGGCTCGGTGTCGAGGCGGATCTTGTTCGCGTACAGTTCCTCGCGCAGGCGGTCGTACTGGTCTATCTCGAAGACGGAGACCATGAAGACGATGAGGTCGGCGGTCCGGACGACCGAGAGCACCTCCTTGCCGCCGCCGCGGCCACCGGCCGCGCCCTCGATGAGGCCGGGGACGTCGAGTATCTGGATGTTCGCCCCCTTGTGTTTGAGCATCCCGGGGTAGACGTCCAGCGTCGTGAACTCGTAGGACCCGGTCTCGGACTCGGCGTTGGTCAGGGCGTTCAACAGGGTGGACTTCCCGACGCTCGGGAAGCCGACGAGCGCGACGGTGGCGTCGCCGTGTTTCTCGACGCCGTACCCGCCACCGCCGCCGGACCCGGACTGTTGCTGCTCGAGTTTCTCCTTCTTCTCGGCGAGTTTCGACTTCAGCCGACCGATGTGGGCCTCCGTCGACTTGTTGTAGGGCGTGTCCGCTATCTCGTCTTCGAGTTCCTGTATCTCGTCTTCGAGCCCCATTGATTGTACGTCGGCCCCTCGTCCCGAATAAGGTTTTCTTCCCTCTCCGGCGAGGCCCGTATCGCGGCCGGCGTCCCCACAGTATCACTGACGAGAAAGCGTCTCCCGCCGTGTCGTCGCGGATTCGGCGGAAGTGTGTGCGGAGCGACGGCTCTGCGATTCCGACACACCTATACGATGCCCGCTGTCAAATTTCGATAATGGCAGGTGCTGATCGGTTCCGCGACAGCACGCAGATCCTCCTACCCGCCGGTGCACTCGACGGCATCCGCGACGAACTCGAGAGCCGGTTCATGGTCACGGTCCGAAAGGAGGGACCGAAGGTCCGCATCATCGGCTCACCCGTCGAGATCAAGGACGCTGGCGACTTCCTCGCGATGAACGGCGTGACCTTCGCCTGACGCGGCCACCGGTGGCGGCGTCGACGGTTCTCTGCTGACGACGGCCGGCGACCACCGGCCGTCCGCACAGGGACCGTGTGTGGGCCTCACGCGGCGCTGGGTGAAACGCAATCCTTTAAACTGCCGGGACGGATTGACCGTACATGGCTGGAACTATCGAAGTGCTCGTCCCTGGCGGGCAGGCCAACCCTGGCCCGCCCCTCGGTCCCGAGCTGGGTCCGACCCCCGTGGACGTGCAGGCAGTCGTGCAGGAGATCAACGACCAGACAGAGGCGTTCGACGGCACCGAGGTCCCCGTCACCATCGAGTACGAGGACGACGGTTCGTTCACCATCGACGTCGGTGTCCCGCCGACGGCCGAACTCGTCAAGGACGAGGCCGGCTTCGAGACCGGGAGCGGCGAGCCCCACGAGGAGTTCGTCGCCAACCTCACCGTCGACCAGGTCATGCAGATAGCCGAGCAGAAGCAGTCCGACCTGCTCGCCTACGACCTGAAGAACGCCGCGAAGGAGGTCGTCGGTACCTGCACCTCGCTGGGCGTCACCATCGAGGGCAACGACCCGCGCGAGTTCAAGAAGCGCATCGACGAGGGCGAGTACGACGACGAGTTCGCCGCCGCCGCGGCGTAACGAGTCACGAGCGCCGCGGAGCGGTTCTGCCGTCTTCTCTCCGGTACCGAGCTGGACAGCGACCGGTGTCGGCGACCCCGCCCGCTGCCGCCGCTAGTGTCGGTTCGACGGCTTTAAGTGTCGCATTGGCCTCTCCCCGTACGAGACAGGCATCCGCCTGTTTCACTGACCCGTAGAAGCCGTTTGGCGTACTACGGAGGTGAACAATGGCAGACCAGGAAATAGAGAACGCAGTCTCTCGCGCACTCGAGGACGCACCTGAGCGGAACTTCCGCGAGACGGTCGACCTCGCAGTCAACCTGCGCGATTTGGACCTAAACGACCCGTCGAACCGCGTCGACGAGTCCGTCGTTCTGCCTGCCGGCACCGGTCAGGAGACCACCATCGTGGTCTTCGCCGAGGGCGAGACAGCCCTCCGTGCCGAGGAGGCAGCAGACGACGTACTCGACGAGGACGAACTCGAGGAACTCGGTGGCGACGACGACGCCGCCAAGGACCTCGCCGATGCGACCGACTTCTTCATCGCGGAGAAGGACATGATGCAGGACATCGGCCGATATCTCGGGACCGTCCTCGGCCCACGCGGGAAGATGCCGGAACCGCTCGACCCCGACGACGACGTCGTCGAGGTCATCAACCGCATGAAGAACACCGTGCAGCTGCGCAGCGGGGAGCGTCGGACGTTCCACACGCGCGTCGGCGCCGAAGACATGTCCGCCGAGGACATCGCCGACAACATCGACGTCATCATCCGTCGACTGCACGCCGACCTCGAGAAGGGGCCGCTCAACATCGACACCGTCTTCGTGAAGACGACGATGGGCCCCGCTGTGGAGGTGGCCTGATATGAGCGCCGAACGCAAGACAGAGACCATCCCGCAGTGGAAGCAGGACGAAGTCGACTCCATCGTCGAGATGGTCGAGTCCTACGAGAGCGTCGGCGTCGTCAACATCGCCGGAATCCCGTCCCGGCAGCTGCAGGACATGCGCCGCGACCTCCACGGCACCGCGGAGCTCCGGGTCTCCCGGAACACGCTGCTCCGACGCGCCCTCGAGGAGGTCGACGACGGCCTGGAAGAGCTGACGCAGTTCGTCAGCGGGCAGGTCGGCCTCATCGGCACGAACAGCAACCCGTTCTCGCTGTTCCAGGAACTCGAAGCGTCGAAGACGCCCGCGCCCATCGGCGCCGGCGAGGTCGCTCCGAACGACATCGTCATCCCCGAGGGTGACACCGGTGTCGACCCGGGGCCGTTCGTCGGCGAACTGCAGGCTATCGGTGCGGACGCCCGCATCCAGGAGGGGTCGATCCAGGTCCTCTCCGACTCGACGGTGCTCGACGCCGGCGAGGAGGTCTCCCAGGACCTCGCGAACGTCCTCAACGAACTCGGCATCGAACCCAAAGAGGTCGGACTCGACCTCCGCGGGGTCTTCGCCGACGGCGTCCTCTTCGAACCCGAGGAACTCGAACTCGACGTCGAGGAGTACGAGCAGGACATCCGTGCGGCCGCCGGGCAGGCGTTCAACCTCTCGGTCAACGCCGGATACCCGACCGCACAGACCCTGCCGACCATGCTCCAGTCCGCTCGTGGCGACGCCAAGAGCCTCGCGCTCCAGGCCGCCATCGAGGACCCCGAGGTCGTCCCCGACCTCGTGAGCAAGGCCGATGCACAGGTCCGTGCCCTCGCCTCGCAGATCGACGACAAAGAGGCGCTGCCGGAGGAGCTCCAGGACGTGGATGCCGCCCCGGCCACCGAGGAATCGACCGACGACCAGACCGAGGACACCGCATCCGAGGACGACGCCGACGACGCCGAGGCCGACGCTGACGAGGCCGAGGACGACGACGATGACGACGAAGACGCCGGCGACGCGCTCGGAGCGATGTTCTAACACTACCACCACTACAGAACAATGGAATACGTTTACGCTGCACTCATCCTGAACGAATCGGGCGAAGAGATCAACGAAGACAACCTCACCGACGTCCTCGAAGCCGCGGGGGTCGACGTCGAGGAGTCCCGCGTCAAGGCACTCGTCGCCGCCCTCGAAGACGTCGACATCGAGGAGGCCGTCGAGCAGGCATCTGCCGCGCCCGTCCCCGCCAGTGGCGGCGCCGCCGCACCCGCCGAGGGTGACGAGAGCGCCGACGAGGGCGACGAGGACGAGGCCGAAGAAGAGGCCGCAGACGACGGCGACGACGGCGACGACGACGAGGACGACGAGGCCAGCGGCGAGGGCCTCGGCGAGCTCTTCGGCTAACTCGGCCGTACTCGAACCGGATTTCTTTCGCGCCCGACCGACCAGCGGTCGCGCCGTCCGGACCTTGAAGTAGGAAGCCGGGGCCAGCGAGCGTATGCTCCCGGTCAGGCTGACGGCGGACCCGCTGGCAGTCGCGGGAGTGGTGGTCGCGATAACGGGCGGTGTCTGCCTCGGGACGCTGAGCGGCCTCGTCCCCGGCCTGCACGCCAACACGCTGGCGCTGTTG
Source organism: Haloarcula sp. MBLA0163 (assembly GCF_055632435.1). Lineage (NCBI taxonomy): Archaea > Methanobacteriati > Methanobacteriota > Halobacteria > Halobacteriales > Haloarculaceae > Haloarcula > Haloarcula sp. MBLA0163. The sequence continues at coordinate 913,924 of NZ_CM145745.1, read as the reverse complement.
CTCGCGGCGACGGCCGGCCAGGTCCCGGGCCCCCGCGTGTACGTCGGCGCCGCGATGCTGGCGGCCGGCGTGACACACACCTTCCTCGACGTGGTGCCGGCGCTGGCACTCGGCGTCCCCGACCCGGCGATGGCCGCCGGCGCGCTCCCGGGGCACCGACTCGTGGTCGAGGGACGGGGTCGCGAAGCGCTCCGCCTGTCGGCGCTCGGGAGCGGCGGCGCGGTCCTGCTCGCGGCGCCGCTGGCGCTCCCGGTCACCGCCGTCATGAGACGTGTATATCCCGTGGTGTCGGCCAACCTCTCTGTCGTGCTCGCGGCCATCGCGGCCCTGCTCGTGCTGACGGAGCGAGGGGGCCGGCGACGCGTCGGAGCGGCGGCGTCGCTCGGCGCGAGTGGCGGCCTCGGGCTGATGTTCCTCGACGCACCCGTCGAGGGCGTCCTGCCGGTCGCCGACGTCCTCGTCCCGTTGTTCGCGGGGTTGTTCGGCGCACCGGTGTTGCTCGCGGCCATCGGCGGCGACGGCGTCCCGCCGCAGGCGGACCCGGCAGTGACGACGCCGGGTCGGACGGTCGCGACGTTGGCCACCGTCGGGACGCTGTGCGGGGCCGTCGTCGGCTACCTGCCGGGCGTCTCGAGCGCCATCGCGGCGACGCTGGCGCTGGGCCTCACCTCCACGCGGGGGCCCCGCGCCTTCGTCGTCACGACCAGCGGCGTGAACACGGCGACGGCGGTGTTCGCGCTGTTCGCCCTCGTCACGTTCGGCGACGCACGGACCGGCGTCCTCGTCGCGCTGGACCGGGCGAGCGTCCCGCTCGCGCTCCCGACGCTCCTGACCGCCGTGGCCGTCGCGGCCGTCGCCGGCGCCGTGCTCGTCCCGTGGCTCGGCGACCGGTACCTACGGACCGTCGGTCGACTGGACCCGGCGTGGCTCTCCGTGTCGGTCCTGGCCGCCCTCGTCGTCCTCTCCGGGGTGTTCGCGGGGCCGGTCGGCGTCGCCGCGTTCGGGGCCGCGACGCTCGTCGGCCACCTGCCGCCGCGCTTCGACTGCCGGCGTGCCACGCTGATGGGGGTCCTGCTGGTCCCCCTCGTCTTATAGGTAACCCCGACGGCGGAAGTGAACGAGCATCACCGCGACCATCAGCACCATCCCGAGCATGGTCGCCGGGTAGGCGAAGGTCCAGCCCAGTTCGGGCATGTTGTAGGCGCTCTCGCCGAAGTTCATGCCGTAGACGCCGACGACGAACGTCAGCGGGATGAAGATGGTCGCGACGACGGTGAGCACCTTCATCACCTCGTTGGTCGACTGCGAGAGCGTGTTGAGGTAGATGTCGCGCGCGCCGGCGACGAGGTCCCGGTACGTCTCGGTCAGGTCGACGATCTGGACGAGGTGGTCGTGGACGTCGCGGAAGTACTTCTCCGTCTGTGGCTGTATCTGCTGTGGGTCGCCGCGGGCGAGGACGCCGACGGCCTCGCGGGCGGGCCACACCTGCTTGCGGAAGGACAGCAGGTCCCGGCGGACGTCGTTTATCTTCTCCAGCGTCTCGATGTCCGTCGAGACGGTGACCTCCTCCTCTATCTCTTCGATGTCCGTCTCGACGTCGTCGAGCAGGTCGAAGTAGGCGTCGACCACCACGTCGACGACGCGGTAGGCCGTGAAGTCGGGACCGCGGTGGAGGAGCCGTTCGTCCCCGCGCTCGACGGCGTCCATCACCCGTCGTACCGGGGTGGCCGCCCCGGTCGACAGGGTGACGACCCAGTCACGGCCGATGAAGATGGCGATGGGGGCGGTCCGGACCTCCTTCTCGAAGGTCGTCTCGCCGGGCGAGAGCGCGGCGCTCTTGACGAGGACGAACGTGTGGTCGGCGTACTCCTCCGTCTTCGCCCTGACGTCGCCCCGCACGTCGTCGATGGCCAGCGGGTGGAGGTCGAACGCCGCGGCGACGGCGTCTATCTCGTCGTCGGTGGCCTCGGCGACGTGGACCCACGTCGTCCCGACGGCGCGGCGGGCGCTGTCGAGGTCGTCGTAGGGGACCGCCGTCCCGTCGGCGTACACCAGCGCCGATATCACGAGTCACCCTCCGACCGGTTCGACCGGCCGACCGCGAGCACGGTCAGACCGAGCATGAGCGCGGTCATCGAGAACGACCGCCCCGGATACGGCGTCGTCACGCCGAGGGCGTAGCCGAGGATTCCGGCGACGGTGAGGGCGGCGCCCGCCAGCGAGACCGGCTGCATGCCCCACCAATCACGGTGCCGGTAAAAAAGCGTACCCCGAGGCTCAGTCCCCGCTGTGGGTGATGCCGCCGAACATCGTGTCGACCCTGGCGCGCTCGTTTATCTGGTCGGGGTGGACGGCGAGGACGACGAGCACGTCGCCCTCGTGTTCGAAGCTGGCGACGTGCATCGTCACGTCGACCTCCTGGCCCTCTACGGTCACGGTGCCGGAGAACATCCCGACGTCACGGGGTTCGCCCAGGATCTCGGCGGTCCGGTTGCCCTCCGACTGGACGTCGCTCACGCTTCCGGTCCGACTCGCGAGTTGCTCGACGACACGGCGGTTCGACCACTGTGCGGCCGGGTTCAGCGTCTGGCCGGCGACCTTCGCGCCGGGCGTCGAGACGACGACGAACTGGGCCAGCGGGATGGACCCGAGCGGTCCGAGGTCGACGCCGCGCTGGTACTGCTGGACGTGGTTCACGACCCGAATCGTGCGGTCCTGGCCGGCGAAGGTGACCTGGCGGGTGATGTTCTGTTCGGTCGAGTTCGTCAGTTCGTACCCCGCCGACTGGCGCGCCGAGTCCTCGACGGTGGCCGGTTCGGATTCGAAGGCGACCGTCTCGCCGGTGATGAGACCCGTACAACCGGCGGAGACGACGAGGAGGGCGACGAGCGCGGAGAGCAACGGCTTTCGCATCAGTGTTGACTACGAGACGGTGCGGCGTAAAAAAGCTGTTCGCCGGCGTCAGCCGAACAGCCCGACGATGGTGTTGATGACGACCCACTTCACGGCGTTCACGGTCCCGAGACCGTCGATGGTGATGTCCCCACCGGTGATGGCGTTCTGGAACGCCTTCGCGGGGTCCTTCGACTCGACGATGCCGGTCAGCGTCGCGCGGTCGGTGGTCATCTTCATCGTCGCGTCGTCACGGGTGCCCTGGCTCAGTTCCTGTATCCGCAGGTCGCCGTCCATCCGGAACGAGGCCGTGGCCGCCGTCCCGTTCGGGTCCGTCACCACGAGGTTCACGCGTTCGTTCTTCAACTGGTCACCGGCGACGCCGAGGTCGCTGGCGTCGACGTTCTCGTTGTAGACGCCGACCATCCCCTCCAGTTCGGCGTACATCTCGTCGGCCCACGCCGGCTGGTCGCTCTGGGCAGCCACCGGGCCGGCAGTCGACCCGAAGACCAGTGCGAAGACCACCACGAGCGTGAGTATCCGAGGGCTATACGGTAGAGTAATCATGACGAATATATAATCATCCCGAGAGGATATAAGTACGTACTGTCAGTGGATAGCACGTGTCCACGACGACTTCCGCCGAGTAGTGTCGGGTACGCTACGTCTCGGCGTCGGTTCAGAGTCGGTACGTCGGCCCGTCGTCGGTGTCCTGCACCTCGACGCCGAGCGCCTCGAGTTCGTCGCGCAGCTCGTCGGCCCGTTCGTAGTTGCCGTCCGCACGCTCCTGTTCGCGCACGTCGAGGACGAGTTCCACGAGGTCACCGGCGAGTGTGACGTCGCCCTCCTCGCTCTCCGCGCCGAAGGAGAGGCCGAGGACGCCGCCGCCCAACTCCTCGAACGTCTCGACGGCCCGCCGCAGACCGCGGTAGTCGTAGGCCGCCTCGTGGCCGTCGACGTGAGTGTTGACGGCGCCAGTGAGGTCGAGTAGCGCCGTCGTCGCCTCGCGGGTGTTGAAGTCGTCGTTCATCGCCGCCTCGAACTCCGCGCGGACCTCGTCGACGGCGTCCCGGAGCGTCTCGTCAGCCACCTTCGCGTAGGCGTCGACGCTGTCGCAGGCCTCGACGGCCCGTTCGTAGCCGCGCTGCAGCCGGTCCCAGCGCTCCTCGGCCTCGCCGATGGTCGCCTCGCTGTAGGTGGCCCGCGAGGAGTACGCCGTCGAGAGCAGGAAGGTCCGGAGGACGTCGGCCCCGAACTCCTCGACGGCGTCGGCGACGGTGAAGAAGTTCCCCAGCGAGGAGGACATCTTCTCGCCTTTCGTCTCCAGCAGGCGGACGTGGAGCCAGTAGTCCGCGAACCGCTGGCCGGTCGCGGCCTCGCTCTGGGCCACCTCGTTCTCGTGGTGGGGGAAGACGAGGTCCTGCCCGCCGACGTGGACGTCGATGGTCTCGTCGAGGTGGGTCATCGACATCGCCGAGCACTCGATGTGCCAGCCCGGTCGACCCTCGCCCCACGGCGAGTCCCACGTCTGGGCCGTCTCGCAGGCCTCCTCGGCGGGCGCGGCCTCGGGGTGGCGGTGTTCTTCGATGTCGTCCGGGTCGACGCCGCCGGCCTTCCAGAGGGCGAAGTCGGCGGGGTGGCGCTTCTCGCGCTCGGCGTCCTCGCCCTGCGCCTCGATGTCCTCGACGGTCTGGTTCGAGAGTTTGCCGTACTCCTCGAAGCTCGTCACGTCGAAGTACACCGACCCGTTGGCCTCGTAGGCGTGGCCGCTCTCGACGAGTCGCTCGACCAGCGAGATGATCTCCGGGACGTGTTCGGAGACCCGCGGGTACACCTCGGCCCGGTCGAGGTTGAGCGAGCGCATGTCCTCGATGACCTGCCGGACGTAGTGGTGAGCGACGTCGGCCTCGCTGTCGCCGTCCTCGCCCACGCGGGCGACGATCTTCTCGTTGACGTCGGTGAAGTTCTCGACGTGGCGGACGTCGTACCCCAGCCACTCCAGCCAGCGGCACATCACGTCGACGTGGACCCAGCCGCGAGCGTGGCCCAGATGCGGCGGGTCGGAGGTCGTGAGGCCACAGTAGTACAGCAGAACGGAGTCGGGGTCGCGTGGCTCGAACGGCTCTGTCTCGCCGGTCAGCGTGTTCGTCACGCGGAGCGTCATTGTCGAACGACACTGCGCCGGGCCGCTTCAAGGCGTCGGAACCGGGCTGTGAGCGTCCCGCTCAGCGGCCCACCGCGGCCTCGACGACCCGGAGGGCGTCGGGCCCGTCGCGTCGCTCGACGACCACCACGAGCGAGTCGTCGGCGACGCCGGCCGCCTCCACGGGCACGTCTGCGGCCCGTAGGCGGCCCAGCACGTCGCCGAGTGCCGCCGGGGAGAGCGCCCCGGTGGCGACGATGCCAGTGAGCGAGCCGGTGCCCTCGACGAACGCCGCGTCGCCGATCGCGAGGAGGGGGTCGCTTCCGGCCACGTCCGACCGCCCCAGTCCGCTCCGCATCGAGACGCGCGCCTCGCTCTCGTGGGCCGGGTCCTCGGGCAGTTCCTCGGCGAAGCGGCGCAGCGCCGTGGCGACGGCGTCGGTGTCCCCGTCGACGTCCAACGTGCGGGCGGCGGCGGTGTAGTTGACGACGCCGGCCCGGAGCGCGTCGTAGAGGAACGGGCGCGCTCGAACGGCGTCGCGAGTGGCGGCGGCGAGTGACATACCGGGTGGTCATCGGGGAGGCGCAAAAACCGTTCCATCGGCGCTCCCACTGACTGAGAACCGTCGTGCGGTATTGATAGGGGCCGGTGCGTCTCTCCAAACGAGGGAAGACAGATGGCTATCGCACAACGAGAGCGGGCGGCGTTCGGGCAGCCGCTCGCACCGGTAGAGCGCATCGTCGCCGGAATCGTCCTCGCGGTCGGTGCGGCGGGACACGCCACGCTGGTCGGGGCCGCGGTCGTGCTGGCGTTCATGCTGCTGACGGCGCTGTGACCCGGTGGCGTCGACGCTCGACACCACCACCGGCACGTTCTCGCGACGGCGACGACGGTAGCGACGGGTGCGCGAACCGGTCGGCGGTGACCGGACAGCGTGCGCCGGTGCGGTGTGGACCGCCAGCGAAGCCCCTAAGAGCGGTTCGGCCCAACGGCGAGGTATGGACCAAGCGCTCGTCATCGCGGCCCACGGCTCGCATCTCAACGCCGAGTCGAGCACGCCGACGTTCTCACACGCGGACACCATCCGCGCGACCGGCGCGTTCGACGAGGTCCGCGAGGCCTTCTGGAAGGAGGAACCGTCGTTCCGAGAGGGGCTGCGCACCGTCGACGCCGAGGAGGTGTATCTGGTGCCGCTGTTCATCTCGGAGGGGTACTTCACCGAACAGGTCATCCCGCGGGAGTTCCGCCTCGACGGGTGGGACCCCGAACTGTGGGACTCCGACGGCACGAGCGCCACGCACGCGACGCTGTCCGCCGACGACACCGGCCAGACCGTCCACTACTGCGGGCCGGTCGGCACCCACGACTCGATGAGCGACGTCATCGTCCAGCGGGCGAAGTCGGTGACGGGCGACCCCGAGGTGGGCGAGGGGTTCGGCCTCGCCGTCGTCGGCCACGGCACCGAGCGCAACGAGAACTCCGCGAAGGCCATCGAGTACCACGCCGAACGCATCGGCGCGATGGACCGCTTCGACGAGGTGCAGGCGCTGTTCATGGACGAGGACCCCGAGGTCGACGACGTCACCGACTACTTCGAGAGCGAGGACGTCGTCGTCGTCCCCCTCTTTATCGCCGACGGCTACCACACGCAGGAGGACATCCCGGAGGACATGGGGCTGACTGACGACTACCGGACCGGGTGGGACACCCCCGAGACCGTCGACGGGCACGACATCTGGTACGCCGGCGCCGTCGGCACCGAGCCGCTGATGGCCGACGTGGTGCTGGAGCGGGCGGCCGACGCGGGCGCCGACGTGAGCGGGGCCATCGAGCAGGTCCGACAGGAGACCGGCGGGGGGAACCCGGCGACGGGCGACTAGCGGTAGTTCGCGCGGCGGAACGGGCGGCTTTTTGCGGTCCGAACCCTACCGCATCGGTATGGACCAGACCCACGTCGAGGCGTTCGCCGACGCCGCGTCGGACGGTATCTCGTTCGACGGCATCGAGGCGCAGGTCGAGGGCGACAGCTACGCCGTCGAGACGGCCGACGGCTCGGCGACAGTCGTCGCAACCGACGAGTTCGGCGACGTGGCCGCGGACTACGCGCCGTACGTCACCAACTGGTACTTCTGGCACGCCACCGCCCCGCAGGCCGAACCGCGGTGGGCCTTCCTCCGGTGGCTGGAGGGCGCCGAGTCGACCCCGGTCCCCGAGCGGTACGACGCGCTCTCCGACGGCCGCACGACCGAGTGGGGCGAACTCGCCGTCACCGTCTCGCTGACCGAGGACGGCGGGCGGGTGTACGACCTCCGGCACGCGGCCGACGTGGGGACGCCGGTCGACGACCTGGACACGTACGAGGACCCCACCGCTGCCCGTGACATCGCGAAGCACGACGAGCGCGGACGCTATCGGCCGCTCAAGACCGCACCGTCGCTCCGGAGCGGGTGGGCGTTCCCGTCGCTGGGCCCCGCCGCGCTCGTCGAGGCCGTCCACACGTTCTACCCCGCGACGGTGCAGAACTGGTACCGCGAACGGGCGGGCGAGCTGGACGTGACCCACTGGCACGAGACCGTCGAACGCCAGACCGGCATCTACGGCGTCGTCAAGACGTGGGACCGCGGCGAGGGGTACGAACACGTCAACTGGGTCGCCGAGGCCTGCTGTGACGACTCGCAGTGTCTGAAACGCCGCGAGTGGGGGTACGACGCCGACACCGACCTCGACGTGGACGGCGGCGACGGCGAGTTCCCCTGCCGAGAGCCGTGTTCGCTCGTCGTCTCGGCCGCGCGCAAGTGGACCAAGCTCGAGGCCGAGGACCCCCGGACCTACGAGTTCGAGTTGACCCCCAGCGAGAAGGAGCAGGTCGAGGCCATCGTCGACGCCGTCGCCGACGGCCGGGCCGCCGACATCCGCGAGGCCGACACCTCCGACGGGGCGAACCGGTACCGGGTGCGGTTCCTCAGGGCGAAGCTGTTCGACGACGACGGCAACCTCTGTGGCGTCGCGTCCGACGGCGACGACTAGGTCGAGAGCACCGCGTACACCGTCGCGAGCACGCCGACGACGACCACGAGCGACGCCAGCGACACGACCACGTTCTGGACGAAGAACGCGGCGCCGACGGCCGCGAGGAGGGCGACGCCACCGACCGCGAGCACCGGCGCGTCGGGGACGTCGGCGAGGACGGAGTCGGACCCGGGGTCGGGTCTCGGCTGGGGCTTCGCGAGGTCCTCGTCGACTTCGACCGGGTCGTCGCTCCGGTCCGGTTCGGTGACGACGACGTCGACGTAGCGCGTCGTCGCGCCGTAGGCCGTGACGACCTTCAGCTTGCCCCGGACCGCCCCATCGCGGGTCAGGGTCACCCGGACCCGGCGCTCGCTGTCCCGCTCGACGTGGTGGTTCGGCGCCTCGACGCTCGCGAGGCTCGACAGCGCGTCGTCGAGGTGGAGGTGGACGTGCGTCGATTCCCCGTGGTTCACGAGCCGGACGTCGAAACTCTCGCTCGTCTCGAACGTCGCCGGCACCTCTAGCCCGTGGAGTTCCTCGCGGTTGACGTGGACGGGGAGCGAGTCAGGCACGTCGGAGTCTCGGCGCGGACACGCAAAAAAGGTTCAGGCGACTCAGGCCGGCGCTTCGTCGCGCATGTCCGGCGGGAGCAGGTTCGGGATGCCGTCCTCGATGGGGAACACCTCGCCACACTCCGTACAGACCAGCTGGCCGGACAGGATCTCCTCGTCGTCACGGTCCTCGACCTCGAGGTCGAGGTTGTGTTTGTCCAGCGGACAGCAGATGATGTCCATCAGGTCCTCTTTCATACTCCTGCGTCGGTCCGGTAGCCCTAAAAGCGTACTGTCTGGCGCGAGCCGCGAAGTATTTGGTCACGGAGTCCGCTTCCAATCGCATGAGCGAGACGCTGTACGACCGCCTCGGCGGCGAGGCGGCCATCGAAGCGGTCGTCGAGACGTTCTACGACCGCGTGCTCGCCGACGAATCGCTCGTCCAGTACTTCGAAGACACGGACGTCGAGGCGCTCAGGGAGCACCAGCGGCAGTTCCTCGCGGCCGTCACCGGGGGCGCGGACAGCTACGACGGCCAGAGTATGCGGGCCGCCCACGCCCACCTTGACCTGACCGAGGACGACTTCGCGGCCGTGGCCGGCCACCTCGACGCGGCGCTCCGGGCGCACGACGTCGACCAGCCAGACAGAGAGCGGGTGCTCACGGCGGTCGCGGACCTCGAGACGGAGATACTGGACCGTTAGAACGGCGACTCGCGGACGATGGTCTCGCCGCGGCCCGGGCCGACGCCGATGGCGTAGGCCGGCGTGTCGAGTTCGGCCTCGATGTACTCCACGTAGGTCCGAGCGTTCTCGGGGAGGGCCTCGTAGCCCTCGCTCGCGACGGTGGCGGGGTCGAACTCGTCCCAGCCCTCGAAGCGCCGGAGGTTCGCCTCGCACTCCGCCCACTGCTCGGTGCGTGGGGGCATCGACGTCAGTTCCTCGCCGTCGAGGGTGTAGGTGTGGCCGACCTTCACCTCGTCGAGGCCCGCCAGCACGTCGAGGTGGTTGATGGCCAGACCCGTGAACCCGGAGACCCGGGTCGCGTGCCGGAGCATCGGCATGTCCAGCCATCCGACGCGTCGGGGGCGCCCGGTGACGGTGCCGTACTCGCCGCCTTCCTCGCGGATGTAGTGTGCGAGGTCCTCGTTCTCGCCCTCGCCCTGTTCGTCGTAGCCGGGCGTGTCGCCGACGACGCCGCCGAGTTCGGTCGGCAGCGGGCCGCTCCCCACGCGGGTGAGGTAGCCCTTGACGATGCCGACGACCTCGCCGCCGCCGACGACGCCGGGACTGACGCCGGTCCCGACGGCGGCGCCGCCGGCCGTCGGGTTCGAGGACGTGACGTAGGGGTAGTTGCCGTGGTCGATGTCGATGATGGTCCCCTGTGCCCCCTCGAACATGACGTTCTGGCCGTTCTCCATGGCCTCGGTGAGGAAGGCACCGGCGTTGACCGTCATCCCCTCGGCCTCGAAGCGGCGGCCGAACTCGCGGAACTCCTCGTAGAGGGCGTCGACGTCCAGCGCGTCGGGGTCCTCGAGGTCCTCGACGTCGAGGCCGTAGACGTCCTCGACGACGGCCCGTTTCTGCGGGACGACGTACTCCAGGCGCTCGCGCAGGACATCGCCGTCGAGCAGGTCGCCCACCCGCACGCCACGGCGGCCGGCCTTGTCCTCGTAGGTCGGGCCGATACCGCGGCCGGTCGTCCCCACCTCGTCGTCCGTCTCGCTCTTGACCTCTTCCTCGATGCCGTCCAGCACGCGGTGGAACGGCAGGATGACGTGTGCACGCTCGGCCACGCGGACGTCCGGGTCGAGGCCGCGGTTCTGCAAGGTATCTATCTCGTCGAACAGCGTTCGCGGATTGACGACGCACCCGTTGCCGAGGACGCCGACCTTGCCGCGGATGGCTCCACTCGGGACCAGGGAGAGCTTGTACTCCTCGCCCTCGTGGACGACGGTGTGGCCGGCGTTGTCGCCGCCCTGGTAGCGCGCGACGACGTCCACGTCGTCGCCGTACAGGTCGACGATGCCGCCCTTCCCCTCGTCGCCGAGTTGCGAGCCGACGATGGTTACGGTCATCGCACGGACGTTCCGGCCACCGTGATAAACAGATTACGGTCCCTCTCGGTCCGGTCGCCGGGCGAGACAGGTTGGCATGGGAGACGTTACGACGCATTTAATACCCACCTCTTCGAACGCAAAAACCGGCAAAGACGGGTGTGCGAGGGCAACTTTTAAATCCCGCAAACACAAGTTAACAATTGCCATGATAGACAGGCTTGAGAAGGAAGTCGACATGCTGGAGCGCCATCTGCAAGTGCTCCGCATGGTTATTGAGAACGAGCCTATCGGTATCGTGAAGATGTCCAACGAGACGGGCTACCCCCACCACAAGGTGCGCTACTCGCTGCGCGTCCTCGAAGAGGAGAACCTCATCGAGCCCTCCAGCCAGGGTGCCATCACGACCGAACAGACGGGCGAATTCGTCGACGACCTGGACGAGAAGATAGACGAGATAATCGAGAAGCTCGAAGGGATGAAGATCGAGGACGCGGCCGAGATAGAAGGCTAACGCGTTTCCGCTCTGCTCTCAGAGTTCCGGTACCGCGAGGTGGAACTCCTGATTTCTCGCCTCGAGGAGACAGAGGTGGTATCCGTCCTTCCGCGAGAGGTTCACGAAGCTCTTGCGCTTGTCGCGACTGAACAGTCCGCTGGAGGTCGCCTCTTCGGCCGTCTCGAGCGCCTCGGGCTCAAAGAAGCTACTCGTGACGAGGAACGCCGCCGCCAGCGAGTCCGAGGCGTTGCCGACGCGCTCGGCGTTCCGGACGATGTCGGTCATCTGGCCCTCGGTCGCCGGCTGCCGGCTGTCGTTGATGTTCGCGACGAGCAGCGGGTTCCCCATCCGGTCGCGGACGACGACGTCGAACTGCTCCTGTGAGCGGTGTTCCTGTCCGTCCTCGACGTAGGTGACCGTCACCTTCCCGTTCAGTTCGGCCCGGTCTATCTCGGGCAGGGCGTCGTACAGGACCTGCATCGCGCTCGCGTGACCGGTGTCGCGGATCTCGTACAGCAGGTTCCGGATCAGCCACTCGACGAACCGGTAGTGGAGGCTGTCCTGGAGGAACGTCTCGAAGTCGGTGCCGTCGACCGTGGCGTCGGAGGCGTCGAACTGCGTGTGGTACTCCAGTCGGAGGTTCTCCTCGACCTGCGTCGGGTCCGCGTTCCCGTCGTGGGCCTCGGCGAGCGTCGCCTCCCCCTTCGAGTGATAGCGCACGAAGAGGTTCGTCCCGTCGATGGCCTCCGGCACGGAGAGGCGAGTCCCGGCCGAGGGGGCCTCGTCGCTCCGGGCCTCCGCGAGTCCGTCTTCGAGTCGCTCTATCTCCGCTCTCGCCTCCTCCAGTTCGGACTGGAGGCGGTCACGCTCGGCCCGGAGGTCCTCGTTCGTCGTCTCCAGGTCGTCTATCTCCGACTCCAGTCGCGCGATCTCGGCCTCCTTGCCGTCGAGTTCCGCCTCGAGGTCGGCCACCGCCCCGGGCGCCGGCGACTGGGCGGCCGCCTCCTCGGTCGTCTGTGTAGTGGGTTCCGTGGTCGCCGGTTGGGCCTGCGTGTCGGCAGGCTGGCTCTGCTGAGGACGGTCGCGGCTCGACACGGTGGCCGCGTCCTCGCTCGTGGTCGACGTGTCCGGCGAGTTCGCGGACAGCTCGGGGTCCAGCGACGGGATGGAACGGGTCTCGAGGTCCGACGTCGTCGCTACGGCGCCGCCACCGCCACTGTCTCGGCTCGCACCGTTCGACGGAGCCGTCTCCGAGTGTGCCCCCGGCTCTACGGGCGAGCGGCGGTCTCGGGGGTCCGAGTCTGGCTGGGGTGCCGGCTCGGGGTCGCTGGTGCGCTGTCGAGGGGACGCCGACGAAGCCGCCGACTCCGTCGAGGTCGGCGTGGACTGTCGCTGGTCGGTCTCGGCCGACCGCTCGGACGTGTCGGCAGTCTCCGATACGTCGTCCCGAGTCCGTGACTGGCCCTGCTGGGACTGCTGGGACTGCTCCGGTTCGGTCTCCTCGTCCGACGACTCGACCGTCTCCGAGCGGTTCGCCGCGGCACCCTGGTTCGCGCCGGCGGCCTTCGACCCCGGGGGACCACCGGCGGCCGGTCCTGGTCCCAGGTCGACGGCCGACTCGTCCGTGTCGGGTTCGGCCGCGCCGCGGTCGGCGTCCGCGACGTCCCTCTCCGCGGACTGGTCGGCGTCGACCGGGTCCTCGTCGGGCTCCGTAGTGTCGTCGGGCGCCGTGGTGTCGTCGGCCACGTCGCTCGCGGGCACGGCACCGGTCGCGTCGGTAGCACCCGCCTGGTCGGCCGTCTCCGTCCCCGTCGACGGCGCCGGAATCTCGATGGGCGATATCTCGGCGGGCTTCACCTCGTAGATGCCGACTTCGTCATCTGCCTGTTCGAACGCCTCGTCGTCGGTGACGAGTCGCTCGGCGCTCCCGACCCAGGCGACGCTCATCGAGCGACCCTGATGGTAGACCAGATAGTAGTCGCCGGAGAGGACGTTCTCGGAGAGTTCGACGAAGCCGGTGAAGTTCCCGTCAGAGAGCGTGCGGTCGACGTCGGATATCGGGGTCTCCTGGGTGTAGTACTTGGCCCGGACCTCGTCCGCGCGCGCCTGCATGACTGCCAGCAGGGGGAGGGCCTCGTGCGGTGCTTCGCGGGCGGTACCACTACCGGACTCGAAGGCCTCGATGTCGCCGTCCAGGATGCCGACCACCGTCCCGTTCAACATGAACAGCCGGGTCGGACCGGTGACGACGGCGCCGGAGAACTCCTGGTCTGCGAGTGCCCGGAGCCCCTCGTACCCGCCGTCGAAAGGCACCGAGTCCCACTCTGAAACCAGCTCTACCGTCTGCGTACTCATTACCTTCATGAAGCCGCATGGCAGACAAATAGTTTGTGCCCCGTCAGACACGTGTCTCCCCGGTGACCGCTTCCGTCGGTACTCCCAGACACAGACGGGTTCGACGCCGTGTCCCACCCGCTCAGGGGCCGCGTCACGGCGAGTCCGATGGGCATATGCCGACCGAGTCCGAACGGAGAGTATGGAAGAGCAACCGGGTCTGAGTGACCAGTATCGGATGTCGAGTCCGTGGCCGGTGTTCGTCGCTCTCGGCCTCGCACTCTCGGAGGTCGGCGTCTTCATCGGACTGTTCCCGGTCGCGGTGTTCGGTCTCATCCTCTTCGGCGGCAGCGTGGCCGGCATCCTCACGGAGTCGGGCTACGCCACCCGCCCGTGGCCGACGCTCGTCGGCGTCGGCGTGTTGCTCGCCTCGCTCGCGGCGCTCGTCGCCGTCCTCCAGCTGCCGACCTCGGCGTTCACGCTCGCGAACGTTGGCGAGGGACCGCTGTTCACCCGTCTCGTCGCCATCGTCGTCGCCGGCGCCGTGATGGTCGCGATGGGGGGCGCGGGGTCCGTCGCCGAACAGACCAAGGTCTGAGCGAAACCAACAGTCTATTTACTGGCCTGCGCCAACGCCGAACCATACATGGCACTGTTCGGGTTCGAAAAGGATACCCTACTCGACCTCACCGTCAACGTCATCCCACTCGGTATCATCCTCTTCTTCATCGCCGCGTTCGCGGTCGTGCCGGCGTTCGGCACCGACCCCGTGTTCAGCGGCCTGCAGTTCGCGCTGATGATATCGATGTTCCTCCTGCTGGCGGTGCTGACGTACTACGCCGGCCGGGCCATCGAGGACGCAGAGCAGAAACAGGAGTCGCTCGAGGAGGCCAGCGCCGTGAACGAACCGGAGGGCGAGGTCACCGGGCTGGAGGACGGCGAGGAGGCGCCGTCGGAACTGGACGAGGGCTCGGCGGACGGCGACGACGAGTAATCGGATTCAAACCCACCCACCGCGGAACCGACCCTTTCATTATCTGCCAGTCCTGACGTGCGACCATGGCAGCAGGAGATCTAGTGCTGACGGGGTTGATGGCCGTCCTCCTCGTCGGTATCGCAGCGCTTCTCACGCGCATCGAGAACTGGCGGTCGTACACGCCGCTGGCGGGCGGCGGCACCGCCACGGGCGAGACCGTCGTCCACCGTGAGAAACCCGCAGGTATCGTTCGCTGGCTAACCACAGTCGACCACAAGGACATCGGGCTGCTGTACGGCGTCTACGCCGTCATCGCCTTCGCCGTCGGTGGCATCATGGCGCTGCTCATCCGTCTGCAACTCGTCACTCCGGGCGGGGCGTTGCTGGGCGCGAACGCCTACAACTCCATCCTGACGAGTCACGGCATCACCATGCTGTTCCTGTTCGGGACGCCCATCATCGCCGCGTTCGCGAACTACTTCATCCCGCTACTCATCGGCGCCGACGACATGGCGTTCCCCCGCATCAACGCCATCGCCTTCTGGCTCCTCCCACCGGCCGCTCTGCTCATCTGGGCCGGCTTCTTCCTCGCGCCGGTCACCGAGAACATGATCGAACCCGCTCAGACAGCGTGGACCATGTACACCCCGCTGTCGGTCGAACAGGCCAACCCCGGCGTCGACCTGATGCTGCTGGGCCTGCACCTCTCCGGTGTCGCGGCCACGATGGGCGCCATCAACTTCATCGCGACCGTCTTCACCGAGCGTGACGAGGAGGTCACGTGGGCGAACCTCGACATCTTCTCGTGGACCATCCTCACCCAGTCGGCGCTCATCCTCTTTGCCTTCCCCCTGCTGGGGAGCGCCATCGTCATGCTCCTGCTGGACCGGAACCTCGCGACGACGTTCTTCGCCGTCGAGGGTGGCGGTCCCCTGCTCTGGCAACACCTGTTCTGGTTCTTCGGCCACCCCGAGGTGTACATCCTCGTCCTGCCGCCGATGGGACTGGTGAGCCTCATCCTGCCGAAGTTCGCCGGCCGGAAATTGTTCGGCTTCAAGTTCGTCGTCTACTCCACGCTGGCTATCGGTGTGCTCTCGTTCGGCGTCTGGGCCCACCACATGTTCTCGACGGGCATGGACCCGCGCCTGCGGGCCTCCTTCATGGCCGTCTCGCTGGCCATCGCCATCCCGAGCGCCGTCAAGACGTTCAACTGGATCACGACGATGTGGAACGGCCGCCTCCGACTGACCACGCCGATGCTGTTCTGCATCGGCTTCGTCTCGAACTTCATCATCGGCGGCGTCACCGGCGTCTTCCTCGCCGCGATTCCGGTGGACCTCGTGCTGCACGACACCTACTACGTGGTCGGGCACTTCCACTACATCGTGATGGGCGCCATCGGCTTCGCCGCCTTCGCTGGCATCTACTACTGGTTCCCGGTGTTCACCGGGCGGATGTACCAGCGCACCCTCGGGAAGGCCCACTTCTGGCTCTCGATGATCGGGACCAACGTCACGTTCTTCGCGATGCTGGCGCTGGGCTACCTCGGCATGCCGCGCCGGTACGCCACCTACCAGTTCGACGGCGCCATCGCGCCGCTGGCACAGGTCCAGACGTACCACCTGCTCGCTACCGCCGGTGCAGTGCTCCTGTTCGTCGGCCAGCTCATCTTCGTCTGGAACGTCGTCCAGTCGTGGCTCGAAGGCCCGAAGGTCGAGGACGGCGACCCGTGGAACCTCGAGCGCGACGGGATGCTCGACCGCGAGTTCCAGTGGTTCGACCGCAAACTGGAGACGGCCGTCACCGACGGCGGCGAGGACGAGGAGCAGTCCGCACTGACCGGCGCTCGAAGCGACGACTGAACGCGGTCCGTTTCTCCGACGAGTAACGACGTCGTAGTGCTGTTCGTACCGCCGCGCCTCAGGCGCCCGAGACGAGCACGATGGCCGTCACGAACATCATCACGGCAATCCCGGCGAGGACGACGAACAGCAGTTCCTTCTGGCTCATAACCACGCTACGGGCTGGAAGTGAAAAAGGCTAATCGTCTCTGTCACCTAGCCGGGAGCATGAGCGAGCAATCGGCCGGGCGGTCCGGAGAGCGGGTGGTCGTCCAGCTGTACGTCGTCATCGTCGCCCTCGCCGGCGTGATGGGGTTCGTGCTCGGCAACATCCGTCCGGCCGACCTCGAACCGGAGCTGTTCGGCTTCATCGCCCTCCCGCCGACGCCGCTCGGCGTCGCCATCTACGGTCTGGTCACCGTCGGCCTCGGCCTCGGCGTGTTGCTGGCGCTGGTCGTCGTCGTCTCGCGGCGGACCGACGACGAAGCGGGCAAGCGCGACCCGCAGTGAGCGGCGTCAGACGACCCCGGCAGTCTCCCGGTAGGTGCCGTACGCTGACTCGAAGACGGCCATGATCTCCCCCATCGTCGCGTAGGCCTTCACCGCGTCGACGATGGCCGGCATCACGTTCTCGTCGGCCTCGACGCGCGCCCGCACGTCGTCGAGGGCGGCCTCGACGGCCGCGTCGTCACGGTCGGCCTTGACCGCCTCGAGGCGGTCCCGCTGGCGGCGCTGGACGTCCTCGTCGACCGTCAGTACGTCCGGCTCGGTGTCCTCCGAGACGGTGTAGGCGTTGACGCCGACGACCACCTCGTCGTCGTCCTCGACGCGTCGCTGGTACTCGTAGGCCGAGTCCTGTATCTCCCGCTGGAAGTACCCCTGTTCGATGCCGGCGAGGACGCCGTCGCGGACGGACCCGTCGCCCAGCTCGTCGCGGACGTGGTCGATGTGGGCCATGGCCTTCGACTCTATCTCGTCGGTCAGCGCCTCGACGGCGAAGCTCCCGCCCAGTGGGTCGACGATGTCGGCCGCCCCGGACTCCTCGGCGATGATCTGCTGGGTGCGCAGGGCGACCCGGACGGCGTCCTCCGAGGGCAACGCGAGCGCCTCGTCGAAGCTGTTGGTGTGGAGGCTCTGGGTGCCGCCCATCACGCCGGCGAGGGCCTGGATCGTCACGCGGACGACGTTGTTGAGCGGTTGCTGGGCCGTCAGGGACTGGCCGGCGGTCTGGGTGTGGAACTTCAGCTGCTTGCTGGCGTCGGCCTCGGCGTCGTACCACTCGTCCATCACGCGGGCGTAGATGCGTCGCGCGGCCCGGAACTTCGCCACTTCCTCGAAGATGGAGTTGTGGGCGTTGAAGAAGAAGGAGAGTTGCGGGGCGAACTCGTCGACGTCCAGTCCCCGGTCCAGACAGTCCTCGACGTAGGCGAACCCGTCGGCCAGCGTGAAGGCGAGCTCCTCGACGGCCGTGGCACCGGCCTCCCGGATGTGGTAGCCGGAGACGGAGACGGGCTTGAACTTCGGCGTCGTCTCGCTGGCGAACTCGATGACGTCCGTGACCAACTTCAGCGAGGGCTCCGGCGGGACGACCCACTCCTTCTGTGCGATGAACTCCTTGAGCATGTCGTTCTGGAGGGTCCCCCGCACCTCCTCGCGCGGGACGCCCTGCTGGTCGGCGATGGCGAGGTACATCGCGTAGACGACCGGGGCGCTGGGGTTGATGGTGAACGACGTGGACACCTCCCCGACGTCGATGCCGTCGAAGAGGCGTTCCATGTCCGCCAGCGTGTCGACGGCGACGCCCTCCTTGCCGACCTCGCCGTCGGCCATCGCGGCGTCGGAGTCGAGACCCATCAGCGTCGGCATGTCGAACGCCGTCGAGAGGCCGGTCTGTCCCTCCTCGATGAGGTAGTGGAACCGCTCGTTGGTCTCCTCGGCCGTGCCGAACCCGGCGAACTGCCGCATCGTCCACTGCCGGCCGCGGTACATCGTCGGATACACGCCGCGGGTGTACGGTTCCTCGCCGGGGAACCCGAGGTCGGCCTCGTAGTCGGTGTCGGCCACGTCCAGCGGGGTGTACAGGCGGTCGACCTCCAGGTTCGAGACGGTCGCGAACCGCTCGCTGCGTTCGCCGTAGGCGTCGAGTACCGGGTCGAGTGTCTCACGCTCCCACTCGCCCTTGGCGTCCCGTATCCGCTGGAGGTCATCCTCGTCGTACATACCGCGACATATGTCACCAGTCCGCAAGAGTGTTCGGGCGGTCGTCCCGCCGCCCACGGCGACCGGGCCGGCGGGTCGGCCGGCGACCGCCGGGCGAACGACCGCGTGGTGTCAGTAGACGGTCACTCGTCCTGCAACCGCTGGGTCGTCTCGACCAGCGGGTGGCGCGCGTAGTCGACCACCTCGATGTCGTCGATGCGTTCCAGATCGGAGTCGGCGGCCGTCTCGGCCATCCCGAGTTCGACGGAGCCCTCGAGGACGATGATGTAGGCGTCCATCCGGTCCACGCCGAGTCTGTCGGCCGCCTTCACCCGGTGGTGGCCGTCGGCGAGCAGCAGGTCGCCGCCGTTGTCGATGACGACCAGCGGCTCGGCCAGTCCCCGTTCGAGCTCGTACACGCGGCCCTCCAGTTCGTCGGCGTACACCGTCTTCTGGGTCGGGGTCAGGCGGGCCAGCTCGACCTCGCGGCGCTCCTCGTGGGTGGTGATGCCGTGGATGTTCTCCAGCGTGCGGCCGAGTTTCTCCACCTTGTCCGGCGTCGCCCGCTCGATCTGCGAGCGGATGACGTCGGCGTTCGAGATGATGCCGACGAGGTGGCCCGCGTCGTCGACGACCGGGAGCTTCTGGATGCCCGACCGGAGGATGACCCGGGCGGCGTCCTGCACCGCCATGTCCGGGTGGGCGACGAGGATGTCGCCGGTCATCACCCGGAACATCGGTTCGTGGTCGCCCGCCAGCAAGAGGTCGCGGGCGCTGACGAACCCCTCGACGCGCCGGCCGTCGGTCACCGGGAAGCCGCTGAATTCGTCGCTCTCGGCGATGCGCTTCGCCACCTCACCGACCGTGTCGTCGAGTTCGACGGTCGCCACCTCGCGCGTCATGTACTCCCCGACCGTCGGCCGACTCGCTTCGTCCATCACTTCGAGTTGGCCGGGGACGATGAAAAAGTCTCGGCTACTCCTCGCCCTCGCCCGCCGGGTTCCCGAGCGGGTCGGGTCGCATCTCGGCGTACGTCTCGGGGCCGTACTCCGAGGAGCCGTAGACGCTGCCGAGCAAGCGGTGCGAGCGGGACTGGACCGCCTCGAGGAACCGGTCGTTGACAACCGAGCGGACGATCTCGTGCAGGGACTCGTCCCGGTCGTCGATGGAGTCGAGCACCCCGAGCGTTATCTGGGCCCCGGCCATGTCGGCGTGGCCGCCGGCGGACCCGATCTGTCCGAAGGCGTCCCGGAGGGCCTCGCCGAGGTCGATGTCCGCACCGCGGGCCCTCGCGGAGGCGAAGATGGTGCCGTCGATGACGCCGTACACCATCGTCGCGTGGACGTCCTCCAGATCGAGCAGTCTGTCGGCGGCCTGGGCCAGCGCGTCCCGGTCGCCGAGCTCGCCGACGCAGCTCAGCAGCACCGACCCCTCCTGCTCTCGGTTGTCGATGGCTCGCCCGATGACCGACAGCGTCTCGGCGCTGACGCTGGGGTCCTCGATGCGCTGGAGCGCGCTCATGTCCGCGCGTCGGACGAGGTGGGCGGCGGCCTCGAAGTCCTCGGCGGAGACCTCCCGGCGGAAGTCCTTCGTGTCGACCCGGATGCCGAAGAGCAACCCCGTCGCGATGGGTTCGGGGATGTCGACGTCGAAGCGCCGGAAGTAGTCGACGAGCAGGGTACTGGTCGCGCCGGCGGCGCTTCGCAGGTCGACGTAGCGGGCCTCGACCGGGAGCCGCGGCGGGTGGTGGTCGATGACGATGTCGATCGGGAGGTCCTCCGGCAACTGGTCGTTGACACCGGGCCGCGAGTGGTCGACGAGCGCGAAGCCGTCGTACTCCTCCAGCGCGTCCGGGTCGTCGTCGGCGAGGTTCACGAGGTCGTAGTCGAGCAGGTTCACGAACGCGCGGTTCTCCTGGTGGGAGATGTCGCCGTAGTAGCAGATTGAGACGGTACAGCCGGCCCGCTCCGCGAGTTTCCCGAGTGCGACGGCGCTGGCGATGGCGTCCGGGTCCGGGTTGTCGTGGGCGACGATCGCGAGGTGCCCGTCGATGTCTCGGAGCACCTGCTGGAGGTGCCGGGTCCGCGTCCCGTCGCTCCCGACGGTCTGGTACAGCCTGTCGACGACGACCGTCGCGCCGTCGACGACGCGGTCGGCGACGGCGTCGAGCCGCTCGCGCTGGTCGGCCGTCGCGTCGGTGCCGAGGTAGCCCAACAGGAACGCGTCGGCGAACAGCGTCCCCGCGGTCTCAGCGGCGGCGACGGTGACCGATGGGGCCTCGGTCGCGACGACGACGCTGTCCGGGTCGAGGTCGAGTGCGGCGAGCGTCGCCCTGTCGGCGGGGTCGCCGACGGTCACGGCGACGTTGTCGGTCCGTATCGTCTCGGCTCGGTGCTCGTCGTCGGTGACGACGTGGAGCGGGTCGTGACCGTCGCTTGCGGCGTCGATGAGCGCCAGTGCGGTCGAACCCGCTCCGAGGACCAACCGAGACGGCATACCTTCCGGTCCGCTCCGGAGCGTCTAAAAACCCGTCACTTCAGTCGTTCCTGCAGGAACGACGGGTGGGCGGCAGTGACGCCGTCGAGCGAGAGGATGTCGTCCTCGATGACCGCCGCCAGCGAGTCGCCGTCGGTCGCGCGGACCTCGGCCATCAGCATGTGGTCGCCGCTGGACGTGTACAGCGACTCGACGGCGTCGATGTCCTTGAGCTTGCGCGTGGCCTCGACGTAGCGCTCGCTGGCGACGTCGATGCCGACCATCGCGATGGACTGCCCGGCGAGTTTCTTCGGGTCGACGTCGGCGGAGTACCCGACGATGACGCCCTCCTCTTCGAGTTTCTTGATGTACTTGCGGACGGTCGGCTTCGAGACGTCCGCTCTGTTCGCTATCTCTGCGTACGATGCTTGCGCATCGTCCTCCAGAACCGACAGGATTCGACGCTCCGTAGACTCGGCACTCATGTACGTTTCTTTTCCGTGGACGAAAAAATATCTTCCGAACCGGAAACCCGGGTTCGGGCACCCCGTACACAGCGCGGGGACGCCCGGGACGGACGGTTACTTGTGGTGTTCGAGGAGGTTGTCGTAGGTCCGCTCCCACTCCGCGTCCTCGTCGAAGTACCGCTCTGCGAGCGGCTCTTCCGGCATCTCGCCGATGGCGCGCTTCTCCTGCCCGTAGGACGGGCGCGCGTCCTCAACGTACATCCGGCCTGTCAGGACCTCGCCCTCGTACAGCTTCTCCTCGGTCTGGCGCATCATCTCGGCGGCCTCCGCGCGGTCCGAGAGGTCGAAGTCGTAGTCGTCGGACTGCTGGACGTCCGTGTACGGGACGTAGTGTTTCGCGTCCTTGTTCCAGGTCGGACACTGGGTCAGGAAGTCGATGTGCGCGAAGCCGTCGTGCTCGATGGCCTCGGCGATGATCTCCTTCGCCTGGTTGGGGTTGACCGCCGCGGTGCGGGCGATGTACGTCGCACCGGCGTTCAGCGACTGGCTGAGCGGTCGGATGGGCGACTTCGCCGAGCCGTGTGGCTGGGTCTTCGACTTGTGACCCTTCGGCGACGTCGGCGACGTCTGGCCCTTCGTGAGCCCGAAGATCTCGTTGTTGAACACGATGTACGTCATGTCGTGGTTCTCACGGGCCGTGTGGATGAGGTGGTTCCCACCGATGCCGTAGCCGTCGCCGTCGCCGCCGGCGGCGATGACTTCGAGTTCGGGGTTGGCCAGTTTCGCGGCCCGGGCGACGGGCAGCGAGCGGCCGTGGATGGTGTGGAACCCGTAGCTGTTGAAGTAGCTGTTGAGCTTCCCGGAACAGCCGATGCCCGTGAACAGCGCGACCTCGTCGGGGTTCTTCCCGACCTCGGGCATGGCCTGTTTCAGCGCCTTGAGGACGCCGAAGTCACCACAGCCCGGACACCACGTCGCCTGCGGTTCGATGCCGGGTGTGAACTCGTCACGGTCTATCTCGCGTTCTTCGCCGATTGCACTGAATGCACTCATGGTTAGTCACCCGCTGCGGGGAGGTACTTCATGTTGGTCGCGGCGAGGTCCTCGCCGTTGATACTGGATTCGAACCCGTCGACGATCTCGGCGGGCTCGAAGGGGTTGCCGTTGTACTTGAGGAGGCTCGACATCTTGTCGCCGTACTTGCCGATCTCCTTCTGGGTCAGGCCGCGGAACTGCGCCGTGGCGTTCATCTCGACGACGAGCGCCTCGTCGACGGAGTCGAGCCACTCGCTGACCTCTTCGACGGGGTAGGGCATCATGTCGGAGACGCCCAGCGCCTTCACGGAGTGGCCGTTCTCGTTGAGGCGGTCGACGGCCTCGAAGACGGTGTCCTGCTGGCTCCCCCAGACGAGGACGCCGTAGTCGGCGTCTTCCGGACCGTGGTAGGTCTGGTGGCCCGCGTTCTCGTCTAAGTCCGCCCGGATGTCGTCGAGCTTGTTCAGCCGACGGTTCATCTGGGCGATGCGGTTCTCGGGGTCCTCGCTGATGTGTCCCGACGGGTTGTGTTCGTTACCCGTGGCGAGGTAGCGCCCGTCCTTCTGGCCGGGGACCGAGCGCGGACTGACGTTCGAGCCGTCCTCCGGTTCGTGGAGGAACCGCTGGAACTTGCCCGAGGAGTGGTGTGCCGCGTCCTGGATCTCCTCTTCGGTCAGCACCGACCCGGGGTCGGCGTTCGGCTCCTCGTCGAAGTGGCTCGCCGGCAGGTTCCGGAGCTCGCCCTGGATCTTCTGGTCGTAGACGACGATGGCCGGAATCTGGTACTCGTAGGCGATCCGGAAGGCGGCGCGGGTCTGGGTGTAACACTCGCGGATGTTCGCGGGCGCGAACACGACGCGGGCGGAGTCGCCCTGCGAGGTGTACAGGACGTGTTCGAGGTCGGCCTGCTCGGGCTTGGTCGGCATCCCGGTCGAGGGACCGGCACGCATCGCCTCGACAAGCACGATGGGCGTCTCGGTCATCTCCGCCAGTCCGAGCGGTTCGGACATCAGCGCGAAGCCACCGCCGGAGGACCCGGACATGGCCTTCACGCCGGCGTGGGACGCACCGAGGGCGAGCGCCGCCGCGGCGATCTCGTCCTCGACCTGCTCGGAGATCCCGCCGAACTCCGGCAGGTGTTGGGACATGATTGTGAAGACGTCGGTCCACGGGGTCATCGGGTACCCGGAGATGAACCGACAGCCCTCGTCGAGCGCGCCGTAGGAGATGGCGTTGGACCCGGAGAGGATGACCTGCTCCTCGTCGTGGGAGTTCTCGGGCACCTCGATGTCGTGGTCGATGTCGAGTTCCGAGGCCGCCTCGTAGGCGTCCTGCAGGACGTTGAGGTTGGCCTCCTGCATGTCGCCGGCCATGTTCTGCTTGATGAGGCCCTCGAACTCCTCGGTGCCGATGTCGAGGATGGCCGCGGTCGCGCCGATACCGGCCGTGTTCCGCATGATCTCGCGGCCGTGCTCCTTGGCGATACCGCGGAGGTCCATCGGGACGACGTGCCAGCCGTTCTCCTCGGCGGCCTCTTCGAGTTCGATCTCCTCGACGTCCTCCTCGTCGAGGAGCCCCTCGTCGTAGAGCAGGACGCCGCCCTCGCGGAGTTCGTCGAAGTTCTCGTACAGCGGTTTCAGTTCCTCCTTGCCGTAGTAGGCCTCCTCCTGCGGGTTCCGGGCGAAGGAGTCACCCAGCGCCAGCAGGAAGTTGTAGCCGTCGCCGCGCGACTGGACGGGTTCGTCCTTCGCGCGTACCTCTACGTACGTGTGGCCGCCCCGGATGCGCGACGGGTAGTGACGGTGTGTGAAAACGTGAAGTCCCGAACGCATCAGGGCCTTCGCGAAGTTCTGGCTGGTCGAGTCGATTCCGTCCCCGGAACCACCAGCGATTCGCCAGATTAGTTCGTTGTCTGTCATGGTGAAATCCTCGGCCCCAGCTCTGGTGCCGTACCGGGAGATTGGGGGGCCACGACTAAAGATTTTCCACTACATCAAGGTTCATTAATCGTGATTAATGGGGCCTGTGACTCAGATTTGCGGCGGAAACGGCGAAACGAATACCCGACCGTGGCACCCGGACGAGACGGCCTCGTCGCAAGGCCTAAATCGGTCGCTCACCACACTGTTCGTGTGAATGTCGCTCACGGAACTCATCGCTGGTGTTGAACACCACGAGAAAACACTCACGGTGTTCAACGCCGACGAGACGGCCGCGGACGAGCTGCGCGAGCAGTTCGCCGACCGGAACGTCCGCGTCGTCACGGAGCGGACGGAGAGCGGCCGTCCCGGCGAGTTCATCACGCTGAGCGACGAGGACGGCGTCGTCACCGCGACGGACCTCGACGCGTTCTACGAGTCGTTGGCGGACCGCGACCGGCACCTCACCGACGACGAGCGGCCGTACCGGTCCATCCTCGACCACCTCGACGAGACCATGTTCACCTCGTGGTCCATCGCCCGGATGGTCGCGGCCTCCCGCGAGATCGAGGACCGGGCGTGGCGCGTCGGCGAGGGGGCCCTGTACGCCGGGTTCCAGACGCTCTCGACGCTGAAGGGCGAACTCGACCTGTACGAGCGGCTCGGCGAGTCCGCCGTCGACGTCCACGCCTACGCCGTGCCGGACGTCGAACCACCCGACCAGAGCACCTTCACGCTCCACCTCGAACGGAGCGACGAGATAGCCGACTCGTGGTTCGTCGTCTTCGACGGCGGGGGCGACCCCAGCCAGAAGTGTGCCCTGTTGGCCGAGGAACGCGAGCCCAGGCAGTTCTACGGCTTCTGGACGTACGACGGGGACACGGTCGATTGGATAATCGAGCACCTGGAGACGAGTTACGGGTTCGTAGAGCAGTAGTAGCCGGGCGCCCGGTGTGACGCGACGGCGAGACCGACCTTCCAGTCCGATGGCCACCGACCCTGAGACGTACCGAATCGAGGAGACCGGACGACGAGTCAACGCCGTCGAGCTGGACCTGCACCTCTTCTTCGGCGTCTGGGCCGCCGTCGACAGGGCCGACGGTGTGTGGACGGTCCGGACCGAGGACGGCGACGTCCTGACGCTCGTCCCCGAGGAGGGCTGATTACGCCAGGTCCTCGAACACGGCGAGGTCGTGGCCCAGCAGGACCTCCGCGCCGGTCTCGCGCTGGACGTCCCGGCACCGCTCCAGACTGTCCTTCCACGCGCCGTTGTTCCAGAGGAGACTGGTCGCCATCGGCGCGCCCGCGTAGTTCGCCTCGACGTAGGCCTCGTCACCGACCACCAGCAGGGGGTCGTCGGGGCGGTCGACGAGCGCGCCGAGCAGCCCCGGCGTGTGGCCGGGGAGGTGGAGCAGTTTGACGCCGTCGGTGAGGTGGTAGGAGTCCCCGTGGACTATCTGCCAGTTCAGGTCGTGGTCGAAGTCGCTCGCGAGGTACGCGATGGAGCCCTCGTCGGTCTTCGCGCTGTAGTACGCGAAGGGGAGCTCCTCGCGGTGGACGTAGATGGGAACGTCCGTGCCGGCGAAGTTGTAGAGGCCGCCGGCGTGGTCCAGGTGGAGGTGGCTCATCACGACGGCGTCGATGTCCGCGATGTCGTACCCCGCGGCCCCGAGGTCGTCGGTCAACGAGTGCTCGGCGGCGTCGACGTGGGCGAACGCCTCGTACAGCGGTTCGGGCCAGTAGCCGTCGCCGGCCTCGGGATGCGAGCCGGTGTCCCAGAGGACCGTCCGCTCGGGCGTCTCTATCACGAGGTTCCAGACGACGTACGTCTCGTACTCGTGGTCGGGGTCGGGGTTCGACGCCGTCGCGACGCTGGTGCCGTCGACGACGAAGTTGCGGTCCGCCTGCACGCGCCCGCGGTCCACGAAGGTGACGCTGATATCGTCCATGTGCTATAGAGGGCGTCTGAGAGCAAAAACGCGGCGTGAGAAGAGTTCACAAGACCGGGAGAGCCACACGAGCCGCCCGAGCGGGACGGAGTCGGGCCGGCCCTACTGCGGGGCCTGCCGGTAGATGAGGTTGCGCTGGATGTCGTTGGCCCCCTCGTAGATGACCGGGATGCGCACGTCGCGGTAGACCCGGGAGATGCGGTTCTCCTGCAGCACCGAGCGGCCGCCGTGGAGCTGCATCCCCTTCTCGGCGCAGTCCGTCGCGGCCTCCGTCGCCTTCGTCTTCGCGAGCGCGGCCCAGTAGCCGGCGTTCTCCTGGTTGGCGACGCGGTCGGCGGCGTCCCACGTCAGCGACCGAGCGGACTGGAAGTTCAGGTGCATGTCGGCGAGTTTGTGCTGGACGGCCTGGAACTCGTCGACCGTCTTGCCGAAGGCCTCGCGGTCGTGGACGAACTCCCACGCTTCCTCGATTGCGGCCGCGGCCATCCCGAGTCCGTGGCCAGCGACGACGACGCGGCCGTGGTTGAAGAACTCCGCGAGCATGTAGAACCCCGCGCCTTCGACGCCGACGAGATTCTCCTCGGGGATGCGGCAGTCCTCCAGGACGATGTGGCCCTGTTTCGAGGCCCGCATCGCTATCTTCTCCGGGATGTGTTCGGCGTGGTAGCCCGGCGCGTCCGTCGGGACGATGAACATCGAGTAGTTGCCGTAGCGGTTGTTCGGGTCGTCGCCGGTCTTCGCGTAGAGGGTGAGCCAGTCGGCCTCGACGGCGTTGCCGACCCAGTACTTCTCGCCGTTGAGGACCCACTCGTCGCCGTCCTTCTCGGCGCTGGTGGTCATGCCGGCGAGGTCGCTGCCGGTCTCCGGTTCGGAGACGGCGAGGCCGGTGATCTGGTCGTTCTCGGCGACGGGGCGGAGGAACTCCTCGTGTTGCCAGTCGGCGCCGTGTTCCTCGACGATCTCCGCGCCGAAGCTCGCCAGCTGCAGCGTCAGGGCGATGCCGGCGTCGGCCTTGTAGAACTCCTCGGCGATGGCCAGCACCTGGTGCAAGTCGTACCCCTTGCCACCCACCTCCTCTCCGAGGTCCTGTGCGACGAGGCCCGCGTCCATCCCCGCCTCGAGGATCTCGTGGGGATACTCGCCCGACTCGTAGTAGTCGGCGGCGTTGGGTGCGATGTGTTCGTCGGCGAACTCCCGGGCCGCCTGCTTGACCTCGAGGGCGTGGTCCGGGACCGGGTAATCAGAGAGTAACTCCATGGAGTGTATCATGGACGGTGTCACCATATACCTCGTGGAACTCGCAGAAACCTCGGAGGGGTTGTTCCCTCGAAAATACTGATAATCGGAACCGCACACTTTTTGAACGGAGTCACGACCCACCGGTATGAACCGTCGTGAGTATCTGGCTATCGGTGCGAGTGTCGGCGCCGCCGGGCTGAGCGGGTGTTCGTCGTTCTTCGCCGCCGCGGAGACGCCGCGGCCGTCGGTACCGACCGACCGACTGGAATCCGGTGGATGGGAGGAGACAGGGGAGAACAGCGGCACCGTCCTCGAAGAGTCCTACGGCCCGGTGACGGTGACGGCGGTCCAGCACACCCTCCAGTATCAGGACGCAGCACTGGCGCGGACGGTGGCCGACCGGACCCTCGGACAGGTCCAGACGGCGCTGTCGGTGTGGTTCGCCTCCCGCATCGACTTCAGCCCGAACCTGGACAACCTCCCTGCCGGCGTCGGCCAACAGCAGATAATCGACCAAGTACAGGCGAACGCACGCGACCAGTTCGAACAGCAGATGCGGAAGCAGGGGCTGACGGACATCGAACAGACCGGCACCGGGAGCATCGACGTCGACACGGGCGAGACGGCCGAGACGGTGACCCTGAGCGCCGTCTACCCCTTCGAGGGCATCAGTTTCGACGTCAGCGAGTCCGAGAGCGTCGAGATACCGCCGGCGGACATCGCCATCGACGCGGTGCTGGCGGTGTGGCACCACGGCGACTACGTGCTGGTGTCCGGCGGCGCCTACCCCGGGGAGAACTTCGCACAGAGCATCGACAACGACCTGAGCTCGGGCATCAGCGTCACCGTCGACGTCGACCTCGGTCTGGAACCGGCGGCCTACCGCGAGGAGGTCCGCTCGCTGATTGCCGGCGTGCAGTGAGGAACCCCGAGCGACGGTAGCGGCCCCTTACTCCGGTGAGGCGTCCTCCGGCACGCGGCCCTCGACGAGCGACTCGTCGGCGTACTCCTCACGGAGCGCCTGTTTGTTGAACTTCCCCGTCGCCGTCTTCGGCACCTCGTCGATGGTGACGACGTTGTCCGGGACCCACCACTTCGGGTACTCCTCGAGGACGTGGTCGCGCAGCTCGTCGGCCAGCGTGTCCGCGTCGGCCCCCTCGCTCGGGACGACCAGCGCCAGCGGTCGCTCCTGCCACCGCTCGTGCGGGACGCCGATGACGGCCGCCTCCGAGACGTGGTCGTGGGCCATCAGCGTGTTCTCCAGCTCCTGCGAGGAGATCCACTCGCCGCCGCTCTTGATGACGTCCTTCGCGCGGTCGACGATCTTGATGTAGCCGTCCTCGTCGACGGAGACGACGTCGCCGGTCTTGAGGTAGCCGTCCTCGAACTCCGACTCGTTGGCCTCCGGGCGCTGGAAGTACTCGGTCGTCACCCACGGCCCGCGGATCTGGAGTTCGCCGAAGGCCTCGCCGTCGTGGGGAATCTCGTTACCGTCGTCGTCGATGACCCGGTACTCCAGTCCGGGCGTGACGAGCCCCTGTTTCGACCGCTTCTGGAGCTGGGTCTCGTAGTCGGCCTCCTCGAGGTCGGACTTCAGGTGGGCGACGGAGCCGACGGGGGACGTCTCGGTCATCCCCCACGCGTGGACGAGTTCGACCCCGTGGTCGTCGAAGAACCGGATCATCGCCTCGGGCGCGGCGCTCCCCCCGACGACCAACCGCTCCAGCGAGGAGAGGTCCACGTCGTGCTCTTTCACGTACTCCATCAGGCCGAGCCACACCGTCGGCACGCCCGCGGTGACGGTGACGCCCTCCTCCTCGATGAGGTTCGCGAGGTCCGCCGGCTCCGGTTGCGGGCCGGGATAGACGTGTTTGGCGCCGCCGGCCGTCGCCGAGAACGGCAGGCCCCACGCGTTGACGTGGAACATCGGGACGACGGGCATCATCACGTCGTCGTCGTCCAGCGGAATCCCCTGCGGGGACTGGATGGCCATCGTGTGGCCCCACAGCATCTGCTGGGTGTACTCGACGCCCTTCGGCCGCCCGGTCGTCCCGGAGGTGTAACAGAGGCCCGCCGGGCGGTCCTCGTCGAGGGCCGGCCAGTCGTAGGTCGTCGGCTGGTCGCCGACGAACGACTCGTAGGCGACGGCGTTCAACTCCGTCTCCGGTACCGTATCGCCCATCACCACGAACCGCTCGACCGACTCGAACGGCTCGGGGTCGTCGGCGACGGCGCCCTCGAGTTTCGGCAGCAGCGACTGGTCGACGAAGATGGTCCGGTCCTGCGCGTTCTCGACGATGTACTGGACGTGCTTGTCCGGCAGGAGCGGGTTGATGGTGTGGAGTTGGGCCCCCATCCCCGGGATGCCGAAGTACGTCTCGAAGTGACGGTGGTGGTTCCAGCAGAACGTCCCGAGTCGTTCGCCGTCGCCGTACCCCGCCTCGTCGAGCGCGTTGGCTAGCTGAGCGGCCCTGTCGGCGAACTCGTCGTAGTCGTAGCGGACGAGACCCTCGTGTGTGCGGGACACGATCTCGGTGTCCGGGTACAGTTGGTCCGCGCGCCACAGGAACGGTCGCAGCGTCTGGGCTGAGCCACCTGGCATACCGTGTGAGTAGAGCGCATCCTACAAGAAGGTCGGTAAATTAATCGTGAAGGACTCGGCGTTGTTTCACCTCAGACCTCTATCTGTTGCATCAGGTCGACCAGTTCCTCCAGTTCGGGGAACGTGTACACCTTCACGTTGATGTCGGAGTCCAGCGCGTGGACCCGCGAGTCGAACATCAGCGCCATCTCGTTGTCGCGGCCGCCGACCAACTGGTCGACCATGCCGCTGCCGGGCCCGAACGTGAAACTCGGCGTCGAGATGTCGATGGTCGTCTCGAGGACGTTCGCCCACCCGTCGATGAACCCGCTGGTCATGATGTTGCCGATCTCCTGGATCGCCGACCGCTCCATGTCGGTGAAGCCGTTCGCGTTGGGGTCCGTCTCGCCCATGTCGCCGATCATGCCGTGTGCGAGGTCCTTCGCGCTCCGGGCGTTGAACAGGAAGAGGATGTGCCCGTGGGGCTTCTCGACCATCTCGATGCTGATGCCGATCTGCTTCTCGTCGCCGACGTGGGTCTTGATGTCCGGAATGTCGATGAAGTTGATCTTGGTGATCTCCATCTCCGTCTCCATCCCCGTCATCTGGCTCAGATGGTTGGCGACGGTGTTGCCCCCCTCCTTCGCCATCTGGTTGAACAGGCCGAGTTTCCGGATATCTATCATCAGACTCATGAGTGTTCGGGTGGCGCTGACTTGCCGGGCCTGCCACATAAGCTATGCACCCCCATTTTCGCAGGCGAGAATGGGGGCCGCTCAGAACTGCTCGGCCGTGTCGATACCGACGACGACGCCCTCCTCGTCGGAGCCGAAGTGGTCGTCGCCCCGGACCGATTTGGCGAACAGGAGGCGGGCCTGTTCGGTGTGGGCGTAGCGGACGGCGGCCTCGGTGTTCGACGCGAAGTCGAACTCGCCCAAGAAGTCGTCCCAGACGGACTCCTCGACGCGGTACGCGCGGACGCCGCCCTCCGTCACGTACTCCGTGGTCCGCTCGAGGTTCGAGTGTCGGCCGATGAGTTCGGCGTGCAGGATGTCGAGCGCACCCAGCAACCGGTCCGTCTCCATCTCGGCCTTCTCGGCCGTCCGGTCGATGACGGCACCGTCGAGCCCGAACACGTCCGCCGTGGAATCCGAACCACTCTCTGCCATGGTGTGCGTGAACTATCAACACGGACACGAATCACTCTTCGGGTCGGCCGACGAACAGCCTGAAATTTCAGGCCACTCGTACACTCACCGCGACGCCCTCGCCCAGCGGCAACAGCCCGGTCTCGAAGTCGGGGTCGTCGCCGACCCGTTCGAGGTACGTCGCGATACCGCGGCTCGTCGCGTTGGCGTCCACGTCCTCGCCCGCGAGGAGCGCCCGGACGTCCTCGAACTCCAGCGGTCCGGCCTCGATGGCGTTGTCCGCGGCGACGACGCCACCGACCGGCACCTTCTCGCGAACGGCCTCGAACGCCTCCGCGTAGCGGTCCTTCTCGTTGTCTATCAACACCACGTCGAACGGGCCGGCGTAGTCGTCGACCACCTCGATGGCGTCGCCGTGTTCGAAGGCGGCCCGGTCGGCGAACCCACCGCGCGCGAGGAACTCGCGGGCCTCGGCCAGTTCGTCGGCGTCGACCTCGGTCAGCACGATTTCGCCGTCGTCGGGAATCGCCGGGGCCATCCAGTACGCCGAGTAGCCGAAGCCGGACCCGAACTCGAAGACGCGGTCGGCGTCGGTCATGCGGGCGAGCATCCGGAGCCACCCCCCGACGGCGGGGCCGACGGTCGGGAACCCCTCGCTGTCCGCCTTCGCGTCCATCTCGGCGATGACCTCGTCCCGGTCGGGCGCCAGCGTCCGTGCGAACTGTTCGGTCACGTCCGGTAGCGGCGTCTCGTCCATACAGGGGCGTCAGACCGGGCGGGCGGTAAACCCTCGCCTCACCGGTTCCGGCTGACGGGGAACTTCACCCGGTCGGGGTGTTCGTTGAACGCCGCGAGGATGCGCCGGTACAGTTCGTTCTTCACCCGCTGTCCCCGTCGCGGGTGGGCCAGATAGCGCAGGCGGAACTCCACCCACGACTCCTCCTGGACGACGTTGACCGTCGGCCGGTCCTGTACCTCCAGTTCCACCGGCGTCTCGTCGAGGCGCTCCCGGTACCGGCCGATGCGGGCGGCCATCTCGTCGCCCAGATAGTCGTCGGCGACGCTGCGCATCGTCTCGGTGGCGAACTCGAAGTCCGTCTCGTAGGCCACCTGCACCGAGAGCTCGTTCCAGACGTACGGGAACTCCTCCTGGGTGAAGTTCTTCACGTGCGAGGAGAGGACGACGCTGTTGGGCAGCGTGATGCTCCGCCCGGACGGCTGGTTCGAGGAGACGAGGTCGCCGTTTATCTCCCACAGCGTCGTCACGAGGAAGGACACCTCGACCACGTCGCCCTTCGAGTCCTCGATGGCGACGCGGTCCCCGACCTGATACGGCCGCTTTACCATGATGTACAGCCACCCGATGAGCGAGAACAGGGGTTGCTGGAGCGCGAAGGTGACCGCGAACCCGACGATACCCAGCGAGAACAGGAGGCCGACCCACTGCTCGGTGACGACCCCGAGCGCGGCCAGCGTCCCGGCGAGCCCGAACCCGAGCCGGAAGAGGTTCTTCGCGTCGTGTCGCCGCCGCTTGTCCGCCGTCCGCTGGTCGTACACGCTCAGGAGGATGCGGTAACAGCCGTACGTGGCGAACCCGACGGCCGCGAGCGAGAGCAGTTTGACGGCGAGGAAGGCGACCGCGATGCCCTCCACGCTCCCTTCCACCCCGACCCGCTGGACGAGTGCCACGCCGCCGGCAGAGACGACGGCGGCCGCGAGCGACAGATACCCGACTGGACGACTCACACCAGTGCCCGACGAGAGGGGAGGACTAAACCGTTGGGTGCCGGCAACACGGTAATGGTTCACGCACGCCATTGGGGCGTATGGAACGCACAGTCGCGGTCGTCCCGGAGGCCGGCCTCCACGCGCGCCCGGCCTCGAAGTTCGTCCAGACGGTCACCCAGTACGACGCCACCGTGACGGTCGGCCGCGCCGACGACGGCGAGGCCGGCATGGTCGACGCCAACAGCATGCTCGCGGTCACCGGTCTCAACGTCGAACACGGCGAGTCGGTCCGCATCGTCGCGGAGGGCGCGGACGCGAGCGAGGCCCTCGACGCCCTCGAAGCGATACTGACGACGCCGGTCGACGGCGAGGGGTGAGACGGCGTGGAGACGTTCACCGGCGTCGGGAGCACGCCGCTGTCGGGGGTCGGGACCGCCCGCTGGTACCGGCCGTCTGGGCTCGACCTCCCCGACCGACCCGACCCCGCGTCCGTCGACAGCGAGGCGGAGCGAGATCGGTTCGAGCGCGCCTGGGACGCCGCCCGCGAGGCCATCCGCGCGGCGCGCGACCGGGCGGCCGAGGCCGTCGGCGAGGACGAGGCCGCCGTCTTCGAGGCCCACGAGCAGTTCCTCGACGACCCGCAACTGGTCGACGCCGTCGAGGCCGCGATAGACGACGGGGCGCCCGCCGAACACGCCGTCGACGACGCGTACGCCGACGCCATCGCCCAGTTCGAGGGGATGGAGGGCCGGATGGCCGAACGCGCCGACGACCTGCGGGACGTCCGTGACCGCCTCCTCCGGGCACTGCTGGACGTGGAGACGGCCGACCTCGGGGCGCTCCCCGACGGGACGGTCCTGCTCGCCGACCGCCTCACGCCGAGTGACACCGCGGCTCTGGACCCCGACGCGGTGGCCGGCATCGCGACGGTGACCGGCGGGCGGACCTCCCACGCCGCCATCATCGCCCGGTCGCTCGCGATTCCGGCGGTCGTCGGAGTCGGCGAGGGCCTCGAGGCCGTCCCCGAGGACGCGACCGTACTCGTCGACGGAGAGGCCGGTGAGGTGGTCGTAGACCCGGACGAGGACCGTCGGGCGGCCGCCGCGGGCGTCGAGGCCCCCGTCGTCACCGACCACGTCGAGACGGCCGACGGGCGCGAAGTCGAGGTGGCCGCGAACGTCGGTCGACCCGCGGAGCTGGACCCCGCGGCGGCCCGCGGGGCCGACGGCGTCGGGCTCTACCGGACGGAGTTCCTCTTCCTCGACCGGGACGCGCCGCCGGACGAGGACGAGCAGTACGAGGCGATGACGGCCGCGCTGGCGGCTTTTCCCGGCGAGCGCGTCGTCGTCCGGACGCTAGACGTGGGCGGGGACAAGCAGGTCCCCTATCTGGACCTTCCCGACGAACCGAACCCGTTCCTCGGCCAGCGCGGCGTCCGCCTCTCGCTGGGCGACCACGCCGACCTCTTCGAGACGCAGTTGCGAGCGCTCCTCCGGGCCGCGGCGACCGACGCCGGCGACGGGCTCGCCGTGATGGTGCCGATGGTGGCCCGCGTCGAGGAGATAGAGGACGTGCTGAGTCGTGTCGAGGCCGTCGCCGCGACGCTCGACGCCGAGGGCGTCGACTACGCGATACCCAGCCTCGGGGCGATGGTGGAGACGCCGGCGGCCTCCTACGTCGCCGGAGCGCTGGCCGACCGACTCGACTTCCTCTCTATCGGCACGAACGACCTCACGCAGTACGTGATGGCCGCCGACCGGGAGAACGACGGCGTCGCGGCGCTGCACGACCCGCTCCACCCCGCCGTCGTCCGGGCCATCGACCGCACGGTGACCGCCGCCCACGCCGCGGACGCGTGGGTCGGGATGTGCGGCGAGATGGCCGGCGACCCCGACCTGACCGAGCTCCTCGTCGGCCTCGGCCTCGACGAGCTCTCCATGAGCGCCGTCACGGTGCCGGCAGTCAAGGCCCGGGTTCGAGAGATCGACAGCGGGGAGGCCGCCGAACTCGCGGACGAGGTCCTCGCCTGCGAGACGCGGTCGGCGGTGGCGGCACGGCTCGACCGGGCCTAGAGTTTGTCCACGTCGCGGGCGGCCTCGGCCTGTTCGCGGACCGAGTCCAGCGTCGCCTTCGGGCTGGTCGCCGCGACGGCCGCGTTGACCGTCCCTTCGAGGACCGGCGCGTCGGCGATGACGGCCTCCACGTCGCTCATCTCGATGGCGACGTCGGCGTTCATCACCGCGCTCCCGAGGTCAACGAGGACGACGACGCCGTCGCCGTCGTCCGCCGCCGCGAGGGCGTCCTCGATGTCGTCGGGCACCGTCCCGAACCCGCCCTGTCCGTCGCCGCCGACCGGTTCGATGCGGGTGTCCCCGCCCATCTCGGTGGCCACCTCGGCGATGCCCTCCGCGGCTTTCCGACCGTGTGAGACGACGACGAGGCCGACCATCAGTCCTCGGCGGCCTCCTCGCCGTCCGGTACCGTCGGCGACGCGGCGTCGACGGCGGGCGCCTCGGCGACGTCGGCGTGGTCCGTCGCCACGTCGAGCAGTTCCTCCATGATGTACAGCGTGCTGGTCGCGCCGGGGTCCTGGTGGCCCACCGAGCGCCACCCCAGGTACGACGCCCGGCCCTTCGAGGCGCGGATGGGGACCGTGAAGTCGACGCCCCGCTCGGCGGCCGCGACGGCCTTCGCCAGCGCCTCGACCGGCGGGAGGTCGTCCGTCTCGACGGACTTCTTGAACGTGTGGACGGCCGGCACCAGCGCGTCGACCATCGTCTTGTCGCCGACGCCGGCGTCGCCGCGGTCCTGGACCTTCTCGAGGTAGGTCTCCGCGAACGCCACGGCCGTCTCGGCGGTGATGCCGTCGGCGAGTTCCTGACTGGCGAAGACGAGCGACCCGCCGTACAGCGGTCCGGACGCACCCCCGACCTCCGAGAGCAGCGTCTTCCCGGCCGTCTTGACCACCGTCGCCGGGTCGGGGTCGTCCAGCGCCGCCACCTCCTCGGCGGCCGCCTTCCAGCCACGGGCCATGTTCCCCCCGTGGTCGGCGTCGCCGATGGCGGAGTCGAGTTCGGTGAGGTAGTTCCGCTCGGCCTCTATCCGCTCCGCGACGGCCCGGACGGCGGCGACGACTGCGGCACCGTCGTCGCTCATCGGACCGTCAGCGCCGGGGTGTCGGCCGGCGCGCCGAGCAGGTCCTTCAGCTCGTCGTCGACGGCACAGACCGTGATGGAACAGCCCATCATGTCCAGCGAGGTCATGTAGTCGCCGACCCACGCGTCCCACGTCTCCAGACCGTGGTCGCCGAGCAGCTCCTGCAGCCGCCGGTTGACGACGAACAGCTCCATCTGGGGCGTGCCGCCCATCCCGTTGACGATGGTGACGACCTCCTGTCCCTCGTCGAGGTCGAGGTCGTCGAGCACCGTCTCGGTGAGCTCCTCGGTGATGGCGTCGGCGTCCATCATGTCGGTCCGTTCGACGCCGGGTTCGCCGTGGATGCCGATGCCCAGTTCTATCTCGTCCTCGCCGAGGTCGAACGTCGGTTCGCCCTTCTCTGGGGTCACGCAGGAGGTCAGGGCCATCCCCATCGTGCCGACGTTGTCGACCACCTTCTGGGCGACCCGCTGGACCTCCTCGAGGTCGGCCCCCTCGGCGGCCTTCGCGCCGGCGGCCTTGTGGACGAGGATGGTGCCACAGACGCCCCGCCGACCGGAGGTGTACAGCGAGTCCTCGACGGCCACGTCGTCGTTCACGACGACCTCGGCCACCTCGGTGCCCTCCATCTCCACCATCTCGCCGGCCGTCTCGAAGTTCATCACGTCGCCCTCGTAGTTCTTGACGACCATCAGGACGCCCT
Source organism: Haloarcula sp. MBLA0163 (assembly GCF_055632435.1). NCBI lineage: Archaea > Methanobacteriati > Methanobacteriota > Halobacteria > Halobacteriales > Haloarculaceae > Haloarcula > Haloarcula sp. MBLA0163. The sequence goes on along the minus strand of NZ_CM145745.1, from coordinate 877,027 downwards.
CGCCGCTGTCGGCGGCGCCGACCATCCCCTCGAGTTCGTCGGCCGTCGGCGACGTGAACACCTCGCCCGCGGCCGCGCCGTCGAGCATCCCCTCGCCGAGGTAGCCCGCGTGTGTCGGTTCGTGCCCGCTCCCGCCGCCGCTGACCACGCCGACCTTCCCGTCGACCGGGGCGTCCCCGCGGACCAGTACGTTCGTCCCGTCGAGGCGACGGACGCGGTCCGGATACGCCGCGACCATCCCGTCGAGCATCTCGTCGACCACGTCGTCCGGGTCGTTGATGAGCTTCTTCATGGTACGTGGTGACAATCGTCTCACTAGTCCTTAAAGATGAGCGAGCGTGGCGAGAGGAACGGACGCGTGTGTTTTCCGGCGACACGGGCACGTGACCGTCCCGGGTGGTCACCGGACCGGTGACGAGGGCTCGGTCGGCGGGCTCGCGCGGGTGGCTGGCCGGTCAGACGTCCCAGTAGTCGGGTTCGTTACCGGCGGCCCACTTGATGGAACAGCCGCGGGACGGCTTCTCGGCGCTCGTGACCTCGTCGCCGGCCAGCAGCGTCTCGACGTGGCCGGCCATCTCTCTATCGCTCGGGTCGTCGTCCGGGTTCGGAGCGTCGTCGAGCCGCCCGTGGTAGGCCAGTCGGAACCGACCACCGTCGTTGCGGAACAGGAACGGGTCCGGCGTGCAGCGGGCCCCGTAGGCCGCCGTGACGGTCTGGCTCTCGTCGCGGAGGTAGGCGTCGTAGGCCACCTCGCCGCTCTCGACGAGCTCTTGCATCCGCTCGAAGGAGTCGTCCGGGTACGCCTCGGCGTCGTTGGGGTTGATGCCGACGACCGCGAGGTCGTCGTATTCCTCGGCGAGGCGGTTCAGCTCCGGTATCTTCGCCTTCGCGTAGGGACAGTGGTTGCAGGTGAACACGACCAGCAGCGCTTCGTAGCCGGCGAAGTCGTCGAGCGCGTACGTCTCCCCGTCGGCGCCGGGCAGTTCGAACGGCGGTGCGACGTCGCCACGTTCGAGTACTTCGGAGTCAGAGTCGAGCGAGACCATGTCGTCCGGCGCTACGTTGTCTTTCGATAAAAGCCCACGGACCACTCAGTCGCCGGGCTGGAAGCTCTGTCGCCGACTCCCGCCGCCGACGGCCAGCACGACGGCCGTCAGGCCGATAGCGACGACGCCGATGCTCGCCACGGCCCAGAACGCCGCGGCGACCCCGGCCCGTTCGACGACGACGGCGAGGACCGGCGGGGCGACGGCCGCGCCGCCGGAGATACCGACGGTGAGCAGTCCGAAGTTCTTGCCCGCCGAGTCCGCCGAGGAGAGCGCGTCGGCCAGCGACGCCCGGGCGGGCCTGCTGCCGTCGACGGTGGCCGAGAGGACGAGGACGAGCGCCAGCGCGCCGAGAACGGGGAGCGTCCCGAGCGCCAGCAGTCCGGCGACGACCACGAGTGCGGCGTACCCGCCCACCAGCACCGGCCCCGGCGAGTAGCGGTCGGTGAGCCACCCGCCGGCGAAGATGAGCACCGCGCCGGTGACGAGCATCGCCGAGACGGCGAAGTTCGCCGTCGCGTCGGGAATCGGGTAGCCCGACGAGAGCAGCGTCGCCGTGTACTGTTTGATACCCCAGCCGGCCATCGACGTGACGAACCAGAGGACGGTGAGCGCGACGATGGGCGGCGAGGCGAGGACCGAGCGGAGTTCGCTCCGGATTCGCGCCGCGAGCGGGGCGTCGCTCGACCGCTCGGCCCCCGTCGGGTGCGTAATCGACTCGTCGACGCGGCGGTCGAACGCGAGCAGGCACGCGGCGCCGTAGACGCCGCCGACGGCTGCGATGGCGCCGATGGCGACCCGCCAGTCCACGCCGAGCGTACTCGCCGTCGCGACGACGGCCGGCGGGGCGGCGAAGCCGAGCGCCCCGGTGAACCCGTGGACGCTGTACGCCCGACCGCGGGTGTCCGCCGTCGTCGCGGCCCCGATGAGCGGGTAGTGAGCGGGGTGATGGCCGGCGATACCGACGCCGGTGACGACGCTCGCGGCGAGGAGCCACCCGTAGCTCTGGGCGGTGGCCGTGAGAACCGCACCGAGGGCACCGAAGGTGAGCGAGATGGCCAGCACCGACGTCCGACTCCGCGAGTCCGAAAGCGACCCGAACGGCAGCTGGAGCGCCGTGACGACGACGCCAACAGTCCCCAGCGCGATGCCCAGCTGGGCGTCGGTCAGGCCGAGGTCGGCCTTCAGCGGGCCGAATATCGGCGGCAGCAGCATGAAGTAGGCGTGGTTGACGAGGTGCGAGCCGCCGACCAGACCGACGACGAGGCGCGACTGGGCGTCGGAGACCACGGTAGTCCCCTGTGGGCGGGCCCCCGCAAAGAACGGTGTGGTTCGGCGTGCGTCACTTCCCGCCCGCCAGCCGGTCCGCGATGGCCGCGTCGAACGCCGCCGCGGCCTCGTAGACGCCGGTCTCCGTGTCGACGGCGAACCGCACCTCCTCGCCCTCTGTCGCCTCTTTCTCCAGAAAGCCCATCTCGACGAGGTGGTCGAGCGTCCCGTCGAGATACAGCGTCTTCAGCGGGACGCCGGCCTCGTCGCTCAGTTCCGTCTTCGTGTACGTGGCGTCGGCGTCGAGCCGCAGGAGCGCGTCGATGACGGCCGGCGCGCCGTCGTGCGACGCGACGTGTCCCCACCCGGTGTCGACCCCCGTCTCGTTCGCGGCGTCCTCGAACATCAACCGACCCGATGGACGCGACCCAATTAAACCTCGCGTCGGTTTCGACGACCGACCGGCGGCGTGCCAGTCCCTCTCACCATTGAGCAAGGCTTTTGTTCGGGACCGTCCGCCTCTGTGTATGAGCAGTCGCCGCGAGATTCTGAACCTGCTGCGGGAGAACGCCCGCTACACGACGGAGGACCTCGCCCACATGACGGGGTTCACCGAGAGCGAGGTGGAGACCATCGTCGACGAGTTCGAGGAGGCCGGCGTCATCTGCGGGTACCAGGCCGTCGTCGACTGGAGCGCCGTCGACACCGACGAGGAGCGGGTCCGTGCGACGGTCGAACTCAACGTCGCGCTGGACCGCGAGACCAACTACAGCGACATCGCCGACCGCATCGGGAAGTTCCCCGAGGTGACCTCGCTGCGGCTCGTCAGCGGTGACTACGACTTCGACCTCGAGGTCGAGGGCGACTCCATGCGGGAGGTGTCGCACTTCATCAGCGACAAGATAGCGCCCATCCCCGAGATAACCCAGACGGTCACCCACTACATCATGGAGTCGTACAAGGAACAGGGGATGAAGTTCGACGACCACGACGACGACGACCGGCTCTCCGTCTCGCCATGACGTTCGAACCAGCCGACCGCGTCGACGCGGTGCCACCGTCGGGTATCCGACGGTTCTTCGAGTTGGCCGAGGAGATGGACGACATCATCTCGCTGGGCGTGGGGGAACCGGACTTCTCCGCGCCGTGGGCCGCCCGCGAGGCCGCCATCACCTCGCTGGAACGGGGCCAGACCTCCTACACCGCCAACCGCGGCAAGCGCGAACTGCGCGACCGCATCGCCCGCTACGAGGCCGAGCGACACGACCTGTCGTACGACCCCGACGACGAGATACTCGTCACCGCGGGCGCGAGCGAGGGCCTCGACCTGGCCTTTCGCGCGCTGCTGGACCCCGGCGACAGCATCGCCGTCGCCCAGCCGTGTTACGTCTCCTACGTCCCCGGCGCGACGTTCGCCGGCGTCGACGTCGTCGACGTGCCGACCCGCGTCGAGGACGAGTTCAAACTCACCCGCGAGGTGCTGGAGGAGTCCGGGGCGGCCCACGCCGACGCCCTCGTCTACTGCTACCCGAACAACCCGACGGGCGCGACGATGACCGGCGAGGAACTCCGCGAGGTGGCGGCCTTCTGCCGCGAGAACGACCTCGTGGTGTTCGCCGACGAGATATACGCCGACCTGACCTACGAACACGACCACACCTCCATCGCGACGCTCCCGGGGATGCGCGAACGGACCGTCGTGTTCAACGGGTTCTCGAAGGCGTTCGCGATGACCGGGTTCCGGCTCGGCTACGCGATGGGCCCACCCGAGGCCGTCGAGGCGATGAACCGCGTCCACCAGTACACGATGCTGTCGGCGCCGACCACCGCCCAGTACGCCGCCATCGAGGCGCTCGACAACTGCTGGGAGGACGTCGAGGAGATGACCGCCCAGTACGACCGGCGGCGGAACTACGTCCTCTCGCGGTTGCGGGGGATGGGGCTGGACTGTTTCCCCGCGGCCGGTGCCTTCTACGCCTTCCCCGAGTGCCCGTGGGACGACGCGGGCGAGTTCGCCGAGGCACTGCTCCAGTCCGAGGGGGTCGCCGTCGTCCCGGGGACTGCCTTCGGCGAGGGCGGCGACGGCCACCTCCGCCTCTCGTACGCCACGGGACTGGACGACCTCAAGGAGGCGATGAACCGCATGGAGTCGTTCCTCCAGTAACGGCGACGGCACCGTCTCGGACCGGGGCTGGCGCCCAGTTATCAAGCATAATAGAGGTGCCGAAAGCTTAAGGATAGTTCCTCCTCAATCACGCTCAAACTGTGCAGGTCAGGGTCACCGTCAGGGGAGTCGCGGGTCAGCTCACTGGCAACAAGTTTTTTCACACCAACCAGCAGATGAAACACAATGGCAATTGATGACACGGGGGGGACGGAGCCGGGCGAGGTCGGCGAGGGTGGGACCGACGCCGACCGGCCAGCCGCCGTGGGGGAGTACACGTGGGACGACGTGCGACGGGAGTTCCACGACGGGGGGCGATTCGACCGGAGCGAGTACCTCGGATTCGAGCCACGACAGCTCGAGGACAAACTGGAGGCGGCCGCGAGCGCGGCACTCACGCTGAACGGGCCGTTCGAGGCGTACCTCGACCCGACGACGACGCCCGTCACCAAGGACGTCTACACGTGGGAGCACTTCAAACAGGAGTACTACTACGAGGACGGCGCGCTCCCGCGGGACGGTGAGGGCGAGGTCGTCCCGTTCGACGCCGAGGAGCACCTCGGCTTCGACCCGGACCACACCGAGAACCGCCTCTCGCGGGCCGAGGACCTCGCGTCGGAACTGGCCGACGTCGTCGACGAGAACACCGTCGACGTCAACCCGGAGCTGGACGAGGACGCCTTTTTCTCGACCAGACGGGGGCACACGACGGTCGTCAACCGCTACGACCTCGAGAAGGCCGTCCCGCAGAGCAAGAAGTCCCACTTCAAGGAGCTGGAGCGGTACTGGGTCAACAAGCCCTACGCCTGCGTCGTCATCTTCCACTCCCGCAAGGAGAACGAGAAGAAGTACTACGTCGTCGAACCGTATCTCAACCCCATCGAGGGCGACCTCAAGGAGTTCCTCTCGGGGAAGCTCAAGACCGCCATCAAGTACTCCGAGGACGAGGTCATCGTCCAGGGGTCCAACGCCGACCGGGCCGAGGTCATCCAGCGCGAGGCCGAGAACCTCCTCTCGAGGTACGACCTCTACGACGGGACGGTCGGGGCCGACACCGGCGAGGGCGGCGGCATCCTCGACCAGATGAAGGAGCTGTTCGACATGGGCGAGGCGGACGAGGAACCGGAGGACGTCGGGCAACTCGACGGTATCTCGGCCCGGCCCGAACCGGCGTTTCTCGAGGACGACCCGGCGACGCTCAACGAGTACCAGGTCGAGAAGCTGCTGTACGAGCTGAAACGGGACTTCATCGGCTACGCCCGCATCGACCCCATCAAACACGACATCAACGTCGAGGACATCTCCTGTGACGGCTACAACTCGCGGGTGTTCGTCTACCACACCGACTACGAACAGATCATCTCGAACGTCGAACACGGACAGACGGAACTCGACGACTTCGTCGTGAAGCTCGCCCAGCGCTCGGGGAAGGGTATCTCGAAGCGACAGCCACAGGTCGACGCGACGCTGCCGGACGGGTCGCGTGCCCAGTTGACGCTGGGCCGGGAGGTTTCGGACCACGGGACCAACTACACCATCCGGCAGTTCAAGGACGTCCCGTTCACTCCGATCGACCTCATCAACTGGAACACGTTCTCGCTGGACGAGATGGCGTTCCTCTGGCTCTGCATCGAGAACCACAAGTCGCTCATCTTCGCCGGCGGGACGGCCTCGGGGAAGACGACGAGCCTGAACGCCGTCTCGCTCTTTATCCCCTCGAACTCGAAGATCGTCTCCATCGAGGACACCCGCGAGGTCGAACTGCCACAGCGCAACTGGGTGGCAAGCGTCACTCGCCCCTCCTTCGGCGAGGACGACACCGGCGACGTCGACGAGTTCGACCTGCTGGAGGCCGCGCTCCGACAGCGCCCGGACTACATCGTCATGGGCGAGATCCGCGGCGAGGAGGGTCGCACGCTGTTCCAGGTCATGTCGACGGGCCACACCACCTACACCACGTTCCACGCCGACTCCGTCGGCGAGGTCATCAAGCGGTTCACGACCGAACCCATCAACGTCTCGAAGACGCTGTTTACGGCGCTGGACCTCGTCTCCATCCAGACCCAGACCCGCGTCGACGGCAACAAGGTCCGCCGGAACAAGTCGCTCACGGAGATCAACGAGTACTCCGCCGAGAACGACGAGATCAACGTCCGGGACGTCTACGAGTGGCGCGCCGAGACGGACGAGTACATCCAGATGGGCAACTCCAACACCTTGGAGGAGGTCAAGTTCGACCGCGGGTGGACCCAGGAGAAGCTCGACGAGGAGCTGTTCAAGCGGAAGGTCGTCCTCGCGTACCTCATCGAACAGGGACTGAACACCTACACGCAGGTCGCCGCAACGATCCAGGCGTTCATCAACGACCCCGAGACCATCCTCACGCTCATCGCCAACGACCAGCTCGAACAGTCCCTCGAGGACCTGCGGGAGATGGAGTCGGTCAAGATCAACATCGACCCCGAGAAAGAGGAGATGGTCCCGCGTCCCGACGCCCCGCCGGAGATGGTCGAGGAGACCAAATCGGTGCTCGACAACGCCGACCCGCTGTTCGACCAGTTCACCAGCGGCGACACCACCGACATCGTCTCGGCGCTGATGGACGGCGACGCGCTCGCTGACGCCGAGGAAGACGAGGACGAGAGCGGCTTCGGGCAGTTCGTCCCGAAGGCCGGGAAGGAGGCAGATAGCGGATGAGCCTCGACACGAAGGGGCAGCAACAGCTCGGGAGCGGTGGCGCTCTCGGCGACGCCTTCTACCCGGCCTTCCAGACGCTGTTCGACGAGGAGGGCGACTTCGTCGACAGCGTCGAGACGAAGCTCGCCGAGGCCCGGATGGCCGACAACGTCGAGATGTTCCTCGCGCGGGCGCTGGCCGTCGGCGTCATCGCCGGGCTGGCGCTCTGGCTCGTCGGGACGCTCCTGGGCTACCTGCTCGTCACGCTGCTCTTTTCGGGTTCGGAGGGGCCGACGTTCATCGGTATCGTCATCCAGAACGAGACGCTGCTCGCGGTCATCGACGCGCTGAAGATCCCCTTCCTCGTGCTGGTGACCGGCATCGTCTTCGGTGCCATCGGCTTCGGCATCGGGTTCGGGTCGCTCGTCTCCATCCCGTACTTCCGGGCGAGCGCCCGCGAACGCGAGATCAACATCCTCCTCTCGGACGCCATCTCGTTCATGTACGCCCTCTCGGTGGGCGGGCTGAACCAGCTCGAGATCCTGCAGGCGATGGGGAAGGCCGACGACACCTACGGCGAGGTGGCAAAGGAGTTCCAGTCCATCGTGCTGGAGACGGAGTACTTCGACACGGACTACCGGACCGCGGTGCGTAACCAGGCCCTCGAGACGCCCTCCGACAGCCTCTCGCAGTTCCTCACCGACATGCTCTCTATCATCAACTCCGGGGGGGACATGACCTCGTTCCTCGAGGACCAGAAGGAGAAGCACATGCGGACCGCCCGACAGGAACAGGAGAAGATGCTGGAGACGCTGGAACTGTTCGGCGAGATGTACATGACCCTCTCGCTGTTCCCCCTCCTGCTCATCATCATCCTCGTCATCATGTCGATGATGGGCAACGCCCAGCAGACGCTCATCTACGGCACCGTCTACGGCCTCATCCCGCTGACCGGGATGGCCTTCCTCGTGCTGGTCTCGACGGTCACGCAGGACTCCATCGGCGACGGCTACCTCCGCCCCGACGCCGGCGAGGACGACATCGTCGTCGACGAGGGCATCGGCGTGTTCAACCTCGGCCTCGTCGAGCAGTACACCGGGAGCTACGCGGTCTTCGACCGCGTGAAGAGCCGCGAGGGGACCCACGAGCTCCTCCAGATTCTCAAGCAGCCACACCTGTTCTTCCGCGACCACCCGATGCTCGTCCTCGGACTGACGGTGCCGCTCTCCATCCTCGCCATCGTCGCCGCCGTCGTCCTCGGGCAGGCACCGCTGTCGCTCGAGGGGATGATAGCCCGGCCCGTCCCGGGGACGTTCTTCTGGGTGTACGTCCCGATGTACATCAACTTCGTCCCGCTCACCATCTTCTACGAGTGGAACCAGCGCTCGCGGAAGGCCATCATCGGCAACCTCTCGGACAACCTCCGGAAGCTCGCCTCGGCGAACGACACCGGGATGACCCTCCTGGAGTCCATCAAGGTCGTCTCCGAGACGTCCGCGGGGAAGCTCTCCGAGGAGTTCGAGACGATGCACGCGAAGGTCAACTACGGGACCAGCCTCAAGGAGGCTCTCAGGGAGTTCAACAACAAGTACCACGTCCCGCGTCTGGCCCGGACGGTGAAGCTCATCGCCGAGGCACAGGAGGCCTCGAGCCAGATCCAGGACGTGCTCTCGACGGCCGCACAGGCCTCCGAGAACCAGGACGACATCGCCCGCGAGCGGAAGTCACGCACCCGGATGCAGATGGTCATCATCATCATGACCTACCTCACCCTGTTGGGCGTGATGGCGCTGCTGAAGACGCAGTTCCTGGACGTGATGTCCGGACTGGCGACCCAGGCCTCCGGTGCCAGCGGGTCCGGCGCACCCGGGGGTGGCTTCGGCGGCAGCGTCGACGTCGACCTCCTGTCGATGCTGTTCTTCCACGCCGTCACCCTGCAGGCGCTCCTCTCCTCGTTCATCGCCGGCTACATCCGCGAGGTGAACCTGATGGCGGGCGTGAAGTTCGCCGTCGTCCTCTCGACGATAGCGCTCGTCGTGTGGATGGCCGTGGGGTGATCGGTCCGCTCGCTCGCCGCGGCGAGCGAACCGGACCTGCGAGACCGCGACCCAGACGGCCCGGAAGACCACCGGAATCGTCAGCGTTGCTACGCCGGCCCAACGAGAGACAGTCGTGCGCCACCCGTGTCTGCAGTTGTGGACTCGCCTCTGCGGACGGCACCGGTGAGTTAGGCTGTTCATAGCAATGTGGCGTCCCGCCCACGTCCCGGGTATGTCAGACCTTATCCTCACCGGTGTCTGCCTCTGGTTGCTCGGGCTCACGCTCGTCTGTCTGTTTCTCTACGGCGTCGGCGAAAACGACCGGGAGCTACGGGCCGACGTCTGAGACGACGCGACCGCTACTCTAGCCGGGCGTCCGCTACCCTCGTGGGGTAGAGCCGTGCCCGTGACGGATAAGTGCGACGCCGGTTCATCCGTGCGTGCTACACGAGTATCTCGATTAACCGGATTGGTAATTTGGACTGTCACGGCCGAATTTGAGGGTCGGGGTGAATGGGTAGGTGATGGGTAAAAGTAGGTAAGAGAGCCGCTATCTGAGAGTTCTATGAACATGTGAAAATCGAGACCGAGTGGTAGCATCGGTTTCTGGCAGACCCCTCGGATTCGATGAGATCGTATCGTTCGAGATGCCGAAGATACCGACTACGTGATGACTGAGATTTCGGCGAATCGGCCCGCTCCTCGTATCGTGCGTGAAGCGTCCCGCTGTCGATTTCGCCTGCCCCGTCAATGATGCGGAACAGAAACCGCTAATGAGTTCTCAGCGAGCGGATACGACGCTGGTGGATATCCGGCTCGGCGTCGTCCGCGACCGCGTCGACAACCTCTGCGGTCAGCTCACGCATCTCGTCGCGCTCAATGTGAACCGCCGCTCGCCGGAGAAAAGCAATGTCATCCCGACATCGCCGGTGGCAGGTCTGCGATGTGTTCGATCGCACCGTCGGCGACGCGAGAGGAGATTAGCCCGTGGGCGACCCGCGCATCAAGAATGTCAACCAGTTCCGAGTGACTGTACTTCTCCAGACGGACGGTCGCAGCGTTTTGCATCCGTGATGTGGCCGCTTGATTCAGCGAGTTCAACCACTCCGTTTCAGCAGTGATGAGACAGATGAGCGAAACGTTCGAGATTTCGTACAAGGCCAGCAGTGGTTCCTTGTCGATTACGGTGACCTCATCAAGGACTGCAATGACCTGCTGATCATGGTCCCGAAGACGTCGAATCAACGTCGGCGTCCCTTCAAATCGGAGATCTGCGCCGGCGCCGACATCGCGAGCGAAGGCATGGACGACCGCACCGACAGAGTTGTCTCGCAGGCAGTTCACGTAACCCCAGCTAAGATTCACCATCTCACGTTTGAGCTGGCGAGCGTGTACTTCGCGAAAGTCATCTTTCCAGCACCGGAAGGCCAAAGGTGCAGATGTCCTCCGCGTATTCGAGTGATGATGGCGCAGGAATTGATGAGAGGTAATCTATCTGACCTTCACGGTGGTGAGGGTCACGAGGAACGTACTCTGGGTCTATAGCCCGGGCGTCCGTGAGCATTGTAGATGTCTGGTGAACAAGTAGAAACTAAAGGACAAGCCATGCTCGGAGTGAAAGTGATTGTGTTTCCACTCGTAAGCGCTAAAAATAAAAAATGAATTAGCTACGATTACGCGTCAGGACCTTCCCACGTCGCAAGCGTAGCACTGTTGTCGCCAGATTCGCTCGTATACGTGATGCGGATCGTAGCACCTTCGAGTTCAACATAGTCTCCGTTTGTGTCACCATCTTTATCTGCAGACGAATCAAGTGCGTTAGTTGAACCTGACGGATCATACACGAATTCATCACCATCTAGAGTGATGGAAGATCCAGCCGCCACGTCACCGGAACTACCAATGTCACTCCAACTATTGGCATTTACAATCCTCACATCGGAACTGTATGCAGATCCGTCGCTGTCATTACCTTCAACACCACTTGCTTTGAATGCGAGGGTGGACGCTGTAATCGTATCCCCACCATCGTGAGTAACGACCAATTCGTCAGCCGCACCACCTGCATTGTCTGTGAAATCGAAGCTAAAGCTCGCCTGCGGAGTGGTCTGTTGTGCCTGATCCCCGAGCCCGAGTACGAACGAAGCAATCACGGCCGCGAGGATAACCGTAATCGCAACCATTAGAATCACGCCAATGACGGGCGAGACAGCTTGATCGTCATCGGAGATTGGCGGAATGAGTTTTTTAATATCCATGGTTATGCATTGGGTGCGTTGTAGGTAGCGAGTGTTGCTGAATTGTCTCCGCTCTCTCCACTATAAACGACTCTAATTGTGTCGGTACTGTCAATTTCTGGGTCGACAGATGAGCCAGCACTAACCTCTCCACTAAATGGTGATATTGAATTACCCTCACTATCTTTCACACTGAGCCTGCTCGAGTCAATAGTATCCCCCCCGTCATGAGTAATGGTTAATTCACCGTCACTGGACTTTACAGTACTATTTGTTAGTTCATTACCGCTAGTCACTGAGACTGAACTATCGAAGTCGAAGCTAAAGCTCGCCTGGGGCGTCGTCTGCTGAGCCTGATCCCCGAGCCCAAGTACGAATGATGCAATCACGGCCGCGAGGATCACCGTAATCGCGACCATGAGAATCACACCGATAACCGGTGATACCGCATCGTCGTCGTTTAAGAGTTGCTTAAGATCCATACAGAAGACCCACGGTTATCAATTGTAATAAAAGTAGTAGTCGGTTATGTTGTTTGAAGGGCCTCCAAGTCAGTGCTGTAAACCTTCAAGTCGGCCTTGAAATTGCACTTGAGTACTTTTGAGGGCTGTCTAACAGAACTACGCTGAGGACTCATCATCTGAGATAACTGGCGGCACCTTTCCAAGTGTTGTAGCCGCATCAGCAGAAAGGCGATAGGATTCAGCATCACCACGGAGGGCATCAGCAGTGGTCAAAGACTCGAACAATGGTTCAACTGACCCTGAAAGACGGTATCCCGCTGTTCAGCTAATTGGATCAGTGTTGAAGGCTGGGCCGATCGGTCAGTACCCGATTCATGCCGTATATCATGACAAATGTAAGGCGAATATCCTCTGGGGCACCAGCAAGATACTCGGAGAGGCCTATTTCGCGGTCCCAGTTTTTGAAACCAACTGGTGCACCCAGCGCAACTAAAAGACGACCCAATATGCTCGCATCTACATCAGGACGGACCTCTGTTGCCCGTTCTAGGTCGTCCTCACGGAATGCGAGCGCACCGGTTCCAAGCTCATCAAGTGTTGCCTCGACAATACTACTGGCACCTCATCCACGGCAAAAGCGGGTTGATAGTTCTCATTCACGCTACTGTGCTGAATATCCACACAACAAGAATCGTGAGATGACGAATTGTCGATTCGTCTCAGGTGAGGTCAAGCCAGCCGTTTACTGCTGCTTGTTGCATACCTCGGACAACGTCGGGTTGTCCGTTGGCGTCAACCCACAGTCGAATTCTTGATCGTGGCAGCTCCAGTGCCGATGCCACCGCAGCAGATCTTTGTTCGGGTGATTTGCGGAATATCCAGTTACATGCTGATACTGTTGGACCAATTCCCACGAATCTAATGTACTTGCGGACGCATATGTTTCCGCAAAGGCCTCCACCAATCCCTGCAGATTTGTAACTTCGCCGACAAGTTTGTAGAATATTGGACTGATAGGCTCTGGTGAATCACTGGATGGCGTCGGTTTCGACCGTCAGAACTAGGGAGTTGAAGCGGGAAACCGCCGATGGTTCATGTCGAAGATCTCCCGCTTCACGAAGAAAGCGGCCCAGTTAGCTAAAAATGCTGTTGGTGAGCGAGGCGAAGTCGCCGCCCCCGAAGGGGGTGGCGGCTTCGCCGAGTATGCGGTGGTGTCGCTGCACTGTCTGCGGGTTTACCTGGAAAAATCCTACCGAGAAGCACTTGATTTGCTGAGTGGGATGCCACAAATACTCGGGGATATCGGCCTTGAAGCGGCCGATCTCCCCGATCACTCCACGCTAATCAAGTGGTTTGACAGAATCAAGACAGCACTCTGGCGAGTGTTGCTGCGCCTCTCGGCGCAGTTGCACGAGCTATCTGGTCACGCCGCCATTGACGCAACATTCTTCGACCGCGAAAACGCTAGCAAGCACTACTGTCGGCGGACGAATTACCAGGTTCAGACGCTCAAAACGACTGCTCTCGTCGACACAGAAAGCCAAGCCATTCTGGACGTTCACTGTACGACCGAGAAACGCCACGACACACAGCTCGGCTGGCAGGTCGCCCGCCGCAACGCGGGCGACCTCGCCAGCCTCGCTGCCGACAAAGGCTATGATTGGATGGATTTACGCGAGAAACTCCGCGAAGAGGGCGTAAGACCGCTGATCAAACATCGTGAGTTCCGGCCCATCGATCACGCGCACAACGCGCGGATCGATGGGCCTCGATACCGCCAGAGAGCGATGTGTGAGACCGTCTTCTCGACGATCAAGCGCACGCTCGGCGACGCCGTGCGTGCGCGAACCTGGTACGCTGAATTTCGTGAACTCGTCCTGATGTGTGCGGTTCACAACATCAAGCAATCGCTGAACTCGTGAAATCAAGCTACGTCTGGCGATTCACCACGGCCGACTGATAAAAAGAGTAGCGAGTGTTAGGCGTCGGGTCCGGTCCATTTCGCGAGTGTTGCCGAGGAATCCGCAGACGAATCCCGGTAAGTAACGCGAATGGTATCACCACTGCCTACTCGGACCTTAGCTGAAGTTCCCGCACTCACTTCCACTCCGGTAGAACCAGAACCAGAGAAGTGTTCAGCATAAGAGTCTGTGACGCTATTTCCATCATTATCCTGTATATAGAGATTAGCGCTGTTTATAGTATCTCCACCGTCGTGAGTGATCGTTAGAGCACCATCACTCCCCAGAGTAGTGTTAGACGGACTAGTGGCAGTGCTATCGTAATCAAATGAGAAGCTGGCTTGTGGGGCGGTGTTACTAACTTGATCACCGAGACCGAGAACAAAGGTCGCAATCACGGCCGCAAGGATTACCGTAATCGCAACCATAAGTATCACGCCGATAACAGGTGATACAGCATCGTCGTTGTTGAGTATTTCTTGCAATTTCATTGTCTTACCCGCCGAAACGAGGGAAACGCACAAGTTGCCACGCAGACAACTCCAGTTGCTCGGGTGGGGGTTTCCCACTCGTTTTCGGCAGTTACCAGATTGTGGCGGTCTGGATACGTAAATACAATGCTCCGGTTACAGAATCTGAGAAAGCCCATTGAGAAGTAATCACAAGACACGACTGCTTGTACAAGTCGTAACAGACAACCGGATTTTACTCGGTATACTGGGTTATCAACCGTGATCGGGCTGGCATTGGCCCCTCGTAACCGCAACTCAAGAAACCGTCACAGTGTGAAGACCATTCAGATGGATCTGGATATGACCACTGGGGGTCGCACGTCGAGAGAAACCGATTCGCGATAGTGGCCACGAGACCCGCTCACTTCGTGGCCACTACGCAGCCGAGCTGGTCGCGACGACCGCGGCACGCCCCCGCCTCAACCCGCGGCGTCTGTAGGATTCGGCCGGTCTTTATATACTCAGCAAATTCGAGGGAGCCGGAAAAACTAGGCTTCTGGGGGCCGTGGCCACAGACATGAGTCAGGACATTCCGAGTCAGGTCCGCATCCGAACCGATGCCGACGACGGCTATGCCCACCGCTACGAGTCCATCCAGCAGGCCAAAGACGTGTTCGGCGTCGGCAACAACACCGCTGCGGTCATCCACGCCACCGAACACGCCCATCAGGACCTCAGCGCAAAGCGTGACGCGCTGGATTTCCTCGCGGATCACGTTGGCGACGACGTCCTCGCCGAGGTCGCCGACCGCCTCAGTACGCGCGAGATGCATGTTGCCGTCGAGCGCACGGTCACCGTCGACACGGAGTGACAGAAATATCCGAATTAGACGTGCTATCAGACGCATTTGAATGCTGACCTTGTTAAACTCCTTAATCGGTGATAGGTTTCAGGAGCCGTGCTGAATACAGAGCGCATAGTCAGCACGCTTCAGGGCCAATCATCGAAAGATGATGAGCGGTCAGTACAGAAAAAGGACTTCCCGCTCGATGGGGATCTAGAGAGCGCGAGAAGACTTACCAGACACCATAGACAGTTCCCGCCGTATCCGCCACGAAGATGGCCGAATCCACGATTGTCGCGGGTGCAGCGAGCGCGCTGTTCATTCGAAGCTCCCACTTCAGTTCTCCCGTCGCTTTCTCGATCGCATCTACATTCCGCCCCTGGTCGAGATAAATCGTGTTTTCGTCTGCGACGGGGTCTTGGAATGGCGGTCCGACGGGGCGTTCCCACTGGACGGTGCCATCCGCTTGGTTCAGTGCTACCAAGAACAGGTTCTCGGTCGAGGTCCCGGCGATGATGTACACCGACTCCTCATCGACGACTGGTGAGACGCCATCGGAGGATTCGCCGTACTCGTCGTACGTCCACAACAGGTCGCCTGTCTCGGTATCAAGGACGTACAGGACAGCATCCTCCGTCTGGGTGTAGACGGCACCGTCGACAACCGTGGGCGCGTGCAGCATATCCAAGTGATCCATCCCGGGGGAGAACGCCCACTCACGCTCGCCAGTCTCGGCGGTGAGCGCGTACAGCGAGAGATCCCAACTGGAGACGTAGACACGCTGGTCCGTCACCGCTACCGGCGCGAAAGGTTTTCCTTGGCGGCGTACCGCCGCGTGTTCCTCGCTATCGCCCTCGATGCGAACGGTCGGGGGGAGTCCCTCGATATCGTGGATCCACCGAAGCGCGCCGGTGTCTGCATCTAATGCGAGGACCGCCCCGGGGTCAGCCGCGAGGTATACGACGCCATTCGCGACGCGTGGCGGCTGTAACCCCTCGATGTGAGACAGCTCCCCTTCGAGATGAAATGGAATGTGCCAGCGGGATGTCTGTGCGTGCACATCGACTGCATCGATGGCTGAGTAACTCACGAGATAGAGTGTGTCGTCGACGAGCGTCGGTGTCCGTCTGGGCGTCAATGGAACCCCATCGTAGTGCCACTGTTCGTCGCCCGTTTCGGCAGCGAGAACAACGAACGAAACGTCATCAATCACCGAATGGGGTACGTAAGCGGAACCCTTGTCAATAACCGGTGTCCCAAATAGCCGCCGTTCTTGGGTCCACGTCCACCGCGTCTCGACACACCCAGACGGTCCCGCGGCATCCGTCTGGCCGGTATTCTGCATATCGTGGAGTTCGGTCAGCCACGAGCCGTTACCGGGCCCGCTTGACGAGCTCGGTGGGAGGTCAGCGGTGCAGGTAACTTCCCCAGGACTTTGGCGGGAGTTCCCGGTGAACCTCCCGTGACATCCACTGAGGGCGACAGTCCCTGCCGCCGCCAAGTATGTCCGGCGGTTCATACCACGAGATGGCGCTACAAGTCCGTGAATAGCCGCAACATACTACCCGTCTACGCCCTGACCACACATTCGCACACCTACTGAGCGGTCGATACAGGGGAGGGAACTACCGCCACGGACTACACGAGTCTCAAACGCACGAGTGTGAGACACCGACCCAATCGGAGAAACGGATGACTTCGAACCCTGCAAGAGCCTGCTCATGACAATTGACCGTGACGTACCACACGATTTCCCCCACCTCCCGAGAGACGACAACAACCACGGCAAAGCGTCGAGGGAAATCTTCAATGGAAGTCTGACTTGTTTCGCCAGCAGCAAGCGTGTACCGTCCATGGAGACGGGCCGATTCGGGTAGTTCGACTGTCGTGAATGTCTGGTTATCTCCGGGATTGTGGGAGCGGATTCCTTGGCCAATCGAGGTGGTGTCAACACGGCCGTCATTTAAGCGAAGGGTGTATTCAGCCGGTAGTTCTACCACTGACACTTCGAACGTGTGATTTGTGCTTGCCGAGTTGTTAAGGATAACCGTAACCGGGCGCTCTTGAACGGACGAGCCACTGAATGGAAGGGCAGTACAGCCCGCGACCACCAGCAGCGCCCCAAGACCGAACGTACAAAGAACGCGCCTCAATTTGGTTGTCCCGTCGTGCATACCATCAGTTCGGGGGGAACCGCAATCAATAGCTGTCACTTATCGGTTCGGCTGGTGCAACGACTGGTAACTACGCACTCACACTGAGCAGCTGATTCAGTAGGAGGTACCTGAAAGAAACGGAGGTACTGTGCTGACTGTATCCTCTATATTTAGCACGCACCTCCTGTCACGGTCTGAGGGTTTCAACAGAGACAGATATCATAGAGTATACACTCTCTAACTAGTGAGATAGCATTCATTGACTATACCTTAGTGAGTTGATGAATAAATGGAAGCGACGGTCACGTATTGGTTGTCTCCCGCAGCGAATGGGTGCTGAAGACGGCACGGAGAAGGGCTGTGGGGGCAGGTAAACATATGAAACGACGTTCCATACTGAAAGGAATTGGCGGAATCGGAGCTGTCGCGGCGTCCGGTGTCGGATTTGCGGCCTTCACCGGCAGTGCAGCAGCATCAGATACGGACCTTCAGGCAACGAGTCCGTCTGCGGTCACCACCGACGACGGAGAGATCAAATGGGTCGCCTTCGGCGGGCGCCTGATTTTCACGTGGGATGGCCTTGACCAGAATGCCACCTACGGGTACTACAAAACCGAGTCACGCGTGAACACTGGTGGCGGCTTCAGTAGCTGGCGCAGCCACGGTGAAGACTATGGTGAACTCGGTGCAAACTGGGGCGGCTCGAACGACGAAACGCAGCAAACCGGAACCGACGGGTACTTCGAATTCAACTACGGTGACGAAAACGGAAACGAAGATTACGCAATCGCTGGGAGCGACCCAGACCTTCGTGACGCAGCCAACAAGTACAGCACGTCCGTGTTCGAGGCTGACAATGACGGCGGTAAGCAAGAAACGGACGTGCAGATGCGGTTCACCTGTGCCGTGTACAATGGAGAGCCTGGAAACGGCGGCACCAAACTAATCGAGTCGAGCGATACCGCGACGTTCACTGTGACGGTCAACAACCGGAGTGCGACGGCAACGACCGGTGGGGAAGTCAACGGCGAGGTTGGCGCAGACGAGTCATAAAAAGTTCGCAGTTCCTATTTTTTGCGACACATTTCATTTGCCTCGTACGCCAGATTTTCACTTATTCACTCACCGTGCCGTCGCCCTAGCACGTCCTCATTGAGGACGCGCTCGGCGGCGATGCGCTGGATGAACTCACACTCGGCCAGCTCGGGCACGTCGCCGTCACAGACCCGGACAACGTACGCGCGCTCACCCAACCGCTCGACGGTCAGGTGTGCGTCGTTCGGTTCACCGTTCTCGTCGAGAAGCCCGTCACGTTCGAGAAAGTCCTTCGGCACCGTCACCAGTCCTGACCCACCTCGGGTCTGGAGTTGTTGCATAGCGGATGGGCCATATCTAGGCTATTAAACGTATCTTCTATCACGGTTTTCTGGCCACAGGCTGGCACTGTTCCCTATTTCAACGGCGGGTATATCACCTGATAGTCACATTCGCGGCCAACCCGCGGTCGAACCGCGGGCCTGTACCCCTACCCATGACTGATCACCCGTCCGGTGGCGACGAACCGCCGGACTGCGCGGGTGACACCGCGATTCGAGCGTACCGAACCGACTGGCGAAACGTCGACGAACGACGGCGCGAGCGAGCACGGCGTGAGGCGGCCGGCGCCAGCCGCGATCTCGTCGGCGAACTCCTTGCAGGTGGCACATGAACGACCGCGCCACGCTCGTCCACCTGGCTGGCTACGCGACCATCGCGTCGATCCTCGCGACGGCGAACTGGGCCGGCCTGTCGGCAGTGCTGCTGGCACTCCCGCTCGTGCTGGGGACGCTGTAGGTCGCTAGCCGACAGGGCACCCGACACGCCGTCGACCGGGCGAGAGCCGACACCGATCACCCGACGCCAGCGACGGACGACGGCACCGACCAGACAGCTACGGGTAGCGACCGGAACCGCCACCAGAACGAATGAGACGCGCACTCGTCGTCGTGCGAGACCATCTACACGTCACCTCCCGCGCGGTCCCACTCGAACTCGTGATCGACGGTGACGTCACCGGAGCTCAGACGAGCGGCGAGCGTTCGGTCGGGGTAGTCGTGGTCACCGAACTCACTGGTGTCGGCGTCGTCACCCGTGTCGATGCTACGGTGGAGCTTCGCACCGGTCCGCCGCGTCGTCAGGAACGTCTCGACGTCTTTCTCGATGACTGTGTCCCAGCCGTCAGGGAAACACTGGTCACAGAGGTCGCGCCCGTCGACGTCCCGGGAATCGCGCGGTCGCCGGACCCAGTTGCCCTGCGTGAGACAGGGCGTCTCCAGGGTCGGCGTCATGGCCGACACCTCCCATCGGCGAGGGCGGGACACATCTCGTGCCGGTCGGTGTAGTCGCCGCAGTAGCGGCAAATTTCCCTCCGCGAAATAGCCGGAGGGCGAGCCCCCCGTTTGTTCGGCTGGTCATCTCGATTTGCGGAGGGAGACGTTAAAAATCCGAAACGCTCTGCTAAGCGTTTGAGGACGGTGAAAACGCGGTTCGGGGTTCCCCCGTCACCACGGCTATTTTCAAGTGGACTCGCCGGGATTTGAACCCGGGGCCTCTCCCATGCCAAGGGAGTGATCTACCCCTGATCTACGAGCCCTCGCTGCACTCAATCGTATCCGACGACCTTTCTTAAACCCATCGAACCGGGGCGGACGTGGGAGTCGCTGCCGTCCCGCACTCCCGGATGGGACCGCCACAATGTACAAGAGTGTCCAGTGCGACACTCCGTCAGACACCGCGTAGCGTGGGACTGCGCAGGCGATACATGTACGGCAAGGGAACTGGCACTGAGAGACCGGGTGGCCGTGAGCGGTGCGGCCACGAAGCGGGGCGAGAACACTGATGCGCGGCCAGACGACGCTCGATTTTGCCATCGGGATGAGCCTCTTTCTGGCGGTGCTCATCTTCGTGTTCCTGTTCATCCCCGGGGTGCTGGCGCCGTTCACCGACAGTACACAGGAGGAGACGGTCATCTCCAACAGAGTGGCAGACGACCTCACGAAGAGCGTTCTCGCTCACCCTGAGAACCCATATGCTCTAGACGAATACTGTACGGTCGAGTTCTTCGATGGCAACAGTCCAGCACAGTGTAACTACGGCTCGGGGAGTGTCGAGTCACAATTTCAGTTGGACGGAGCCCGACAAAATCTCAACGTCACGATCCGGGGGAACGTCTCTACGAGCGGGGCCGGTCAGGACCTTCTCTGCTGGGAAGCAGACGGGCAAGAAACGGGTCTTCTCGAAGCGACCAACAGTGATTGCGACGTGCCCTTCACTCGGGGAGACCGGCCGCCGAAAGACAACGACGCCTCGGTGACCGCACTGCGAGTCGTCTCGCTCGATGCGACGGACGTGACAGTGTACGTGGTGATGTGGTAACATGCGCGGCCAGGCACACACGCTCGAAGCGACCGTCGGGGCCCTACTCCTGCTCACGAGTCTCATCTTCGCGCTCCAGATGACTGCGGTCACGCCGCTGTCTGCGAGTACTTCCAGTCAACACATCGAGAACCAGCAGCAAGCGACCGGGCAAGGCGTCCTGGCGTCGGCAGCAGAGACAGACGCGCTGAAATCAGCCGTCCTCTACTGGAACAACAGCTCTCGCCGCTTCCACGACAGCAGCGAGGACCTCGGATACTACTCTAGCGCACCTCCCAACAACACGTTCGGGACGATGCTCGAACGGTCGTTCAACGAACGCGGCATCGCGTACAACGTCTATCTCCGATTTCAGAACAACGACGAAGAATCGATTACGCGGCGGTACATCTACAACGGCGTCCCGAGCGACAACGCCGTGACTGCGACGCACACGATCGTCCTCGTCGACGACGACCACCTCGTCGAAGCCGACGGGACCCGCAACGCCACAGAGTTGGGTGACGAGAACTCGACGTACCCGATGCCCGACCGAGGCAGCAACCTGTACAACACAGTTCGCGTGGAGGTGGTCGCGTGGCGGATTTGAGCCGGTCGGACCGCGGACAGATAATCCTCCTCGCGGCCTTCGCGTTGGCCGTGATATTCGTCGTGTTGGCGCTCATCGTGAACTCGGCCATCTACTCCGAGAACCTCGCGACCCGTGGCGAGACGGCCGGCAGCGACGACGCACTCGACATGCGGGCGATGGTCGAAGCGAACGTCGGCGAGGCCGTGGCGGTCGCCAATCGGCGAAACGCCTCCGCTGGGTATGCCGGCCTCGAAGACGCCGTCCAGGCGAGCGTCAGGAACGTCAGTACACAGACGGGGTATCAGCAGGCACGGACGGGACGGGTAGTGGAAGTCACCTACCAGAGTAAACAGAACGGGGTCCGTATCGTCCACAACGAGTCCGACGGGTTCGAGTCCAGTGGCGGCGCGACAGACTACGAGTTGGCCGGCGACGTTGAGCGGGTCAGTGGAGGCAACGGGACCCGAGCGTTCCGCATCAACGCCAGCAGTATCGCCGCGACGTCCAACAGCTCGGCGTTCGAGGTCAAGGTCAACGAGTCGGGTGCCGTCGGCAACCGGAACAGCTGGCGGATGCGCCTCTATCGTGACGGGACAGACACGGTACACGTACGGACGATTCGGAACGAGAGCGGTACCAACCGTCAGGAGGACTGTGAGGTCACCGTCGACAGTGCCAGCCCGACGTTCCGTGTCGACGTCACAGAGGGTACGATAGACGACGAGCCCTGCGACGCGCTTCGGACGACGCCTGACGGCCGGAACTTCCACTTCGGGTCCGGCACCGGTGTCGACCCGGGAACGAATCAGCAGTACGACATCTACTTCAAGAACGCGGACCAGATCTCGGGTAACTTCTCGCTGGTCGTCTACGACGACGGGAACCTCGTCCTGCCGAACCTCGGCCTCATCGGCAGCGGCCAACCGTTCAACACGGATGCGCTGTACGAAGTGACGGTACGCTACACCTACGAGACAGCGAACATGCGCTACGAGACAGATGTACGGGTCGCTCCGGGTGAACCAGATGCGTGACCACCGTGCCGTCTCGACGGCGCTCGGGTACACGCTGACGCTCGCGATAGCGGCGACGCTCGTGACTGGCCTGCTCGTCGCTGGTGGCAACTACGTCGACGACCGCCGCGAACAGGTCATCAGGAACGAACTCACGGTCGTCGGCCAGCAGATCGTCTCGGACCTCATGCGCGCAGACCGACTGGTCGTCGCCGCGGACAGCAGTACCCCCACTGTCGAGATATCCCAACAGTTTCCGGACCGGGTGACGGGGAGTACTTACCAGATAACACTCGATTCGTCCAGACCAGCCGTGGTGCTCAGGTCGGCCCGACCGGAGATATCTGTGAGCGTCAGCGTCCAGACGGAGACGCCGCTAGCCGACACTGCCGCGGACGGCGGTGTCGTCCAGATCGCGTACGATAGTGGGTCACTGGAGGTGCAGGATGTCTGAGCGAGCAGTGAGCGAGGTCCTGAGTTACTCGCTCGTGTTCGGGCTCATTCTGTCCTCCGTCGCTGTCGTATCCGTGGCCGGCCTGGGGAGTCTGCAGGATACCCGCGACGCCGAGCAGATGGAGAACGCCGAACGGGCCTTCGACGTCCTCGCCGACAACGTCGCGGACATCCACCAGCGAGGTGCCCCGAGCCGAGCGACCGAGATCAGCCTCGGCCAGCAGCAGTTGGTGACCGGCGAAAACGTCACCGTCACGGTCGACGTCGACGAAGGAAGCGGGTTCAATACCGTCGGCAGTTGGACGGTGCGTCCAATCGAGTACAGGGGAAACCGAGAGCGCGCCATCGCCTACGAACTCGGCGCCGTGTTCCGGACGACTCGTGACGGCGGTGTCGTGGTCCGTGAGCCACCGTTCATCGTCCGGAGTGACCGTGTCCTCGTGCCCGTGGTCGGCCTCAACCGGCCGACTCAGCAGAGCCTCGGTGGCTCTACAGTGCTCGTCAGAACCGACGAACGACGAACGGAGATGGCCTACGCGAACGCGACGGGTGCGGCAGACGAGATTCGCATCACCCTAACCGACTCGCCGCGACAGTCGCTCTGGGCGGACTACTTCAGTCGGGTGTGTGACGACACGGCGACGACTGCCAACACCGTCTCGTGTGAGTACGGGAGCGGCATCAACCGCGTCTACGTCGTCTACCACGACATCGCGGTCAACATCGACCAGTGACCGGCGACGTCGGCTGATGACGCCGGTCGGACGGACGTCGGGCCTCAGGCACCCGTGACGTTGACCTGATTTACCGACGCGTGGATGTACGTGACTTTGGTGATTGTGCCACTCCGTTCGAGCACCCGCTGTGTCTGGAGCGCCTCGTCGTAGTGGATACTCCCACCGTTCCCGCCGTCGATGGTGGTCGTTCCGGTGAGGATGCCACCGTACACGTCCCCACCGTCGAGGGTCACGCTTCCGGTCCCGCTCTCGCCGGGCGGAGCATAGATGACGCCGACGAACTTCGCGAGGTTGCCGCCGGCCCCGCTCCCGATCATCGCGGTGAAGTTGGACTTGCCGTACATACGGAACTGGGCAGCGTCGTCGCCAGCGTTGGTGATGTTGCTCGACGAACCCATGTAGAGGTGGTTCCCGTTGTACGTGCCCGTCCCGTCGACGTAGACGCTTGCCGATTCGTCTCCGAGGACGGTGATGTTCGCGTCGTTCTCGAGTTTGACATTGTCCTCGACGACCAGTACGACGTCACCTTCCGTCGTGTTGAGGAAGACTGTATCGTAGGAGGAGACAGTGAGGTCGGAGAGGTAGTACGTCCCCTGTGAGAGTTCGACGGTGTCTGTGGTGCCAGCGTTGGCGAAGTCGAGGCTGTTAGAAGAGATGTTTCCCGTCGCGCTGTTGTCGTTGTCGGTGGCGACCTCGTCGACTCTGGTAGTGATCAGCCCGTCTATCGACGGTGCCTCGTCGACGCCGCTGATCTGGCTCACGGTCCCCGGTCCGTAGGTAATCTGGTCCTCGCAATCGGAGACAGACGGTTCGCAGTTGTCTGTATAGCTGATGTTCCCGTAGACTTCCGGTTTCCCGCCACCGCCACCGCTGCCCACGTAGACGGTCCCGCCCGAGACGACGTCACCTTTGATATCGTTGGTACCTGCACCGTTGCTTATGTCGACGTCACCCCCGTAGACCACGTCGCCAGCTCGGCCCGGTGACTGGGCGCAGTAGCCGTCGTCCGTGCCACTGGAGTTGTAGCTGTTCGTGTAGACGCTGGGACCACAGAGCACGTTGGTCCCGCCGTTGATTTCGAAGGACCCACTCGCGGAGAGGCTCGAGGTCGCCGACGTGATTTTGGTGTTCTGGAGCGGCGCGACGAGGGTTATGGTCACCTTGTCGTTCGGGTGGTCGTACTCGACACGCCCGTCGGTACGGGTCTCGAAGTACCGCCCCCACGCCTGGTAGTAGTCGCTCGTCACGGTGACCTGCACCTTCCCGTTTTCGAGCGGGTTCCGGAACTCGTTGTTTATCGACGTGTTGGGGAAGTACTGCTTGGTGTCGTTCCGCGTGACGACGGCGCGACCGTCGACGGACCCGTCGTTGCCGATTGTCACCAGTGGGAGCGTCAGCGTCGCCTCCCTGTAGTGGAACTCCGGTGGCGAGACCATGACCGAGTTGCCGTCACGGGCGGACCGCCAGACTCCACCGCCCTGATACGCCAGCGTCGTCCCGTCGTCGAGTTCGTAGACCACCCGCCCCATCTCGGTCGAGAAGATAGTCTTCTCAACACCCGAACTCACATTCTCGTAGGACAACTTCATCCGGCCCGCACTGCTCTCGACCCGGTATCCTTTGGACCCAGGTGACGCGATATCGACCTGCTGGACGTCGGATTCGCCGAGTGCGACGAGCGCCGTCTGCGAATCGAGCTGAGTCATCGTCTTTTCCGTTCGCTCGACGTCGAGCTGTGCCTGCGTGTCTGATATCGCACCGGCACCGAGCGCAACGACCGCCGTCGTCGAAGCGATGACCAGCGCGATAACGAGTGTGAGCCCCAGCGGCGACGACTGCGCGCGCCGTCGCTCACCGACGTGACCCCGGCCTCTGCTCATCGTGCACCCTTACCTATCAAACGTGATAAACGCTCTGGCCGCACGCGGTGGACCGCGTACCTCACGGCCGGTTCTTCAGCGGCATCCACCAGAGCTCCAGAGCCGCTGACCGAGGCGTGGCGAGACGGTACTTTTCGAGGTCACCTCGACCCTGCCTGCAGGACCGATGGTGCGAATATCGCACTCACCAACGGTCCGCCACACAATCCGAATTGTAATCCGGATGTCTGCTGGTGAAAGCGGGTCTCGTCGCGGATGTAGCGAACTCTCACTCGTACCTGACCGTCGTCTCCTCGGCGACCGGACTGAGCACGTATCGGCCGGTCTCGCCCTGAGCGACGGGCGTGACGTCGGCTGTGAAGCGCGTCGTCTCGTCGGCGCGGATCTCGAACGGCTGCGGGAACTTCAGGAGAGCGTTCCCGGGGATCGACATCATCGCCGTCCCGCCGTCGGCCAGCGACGCCTCGACGGTGGATACACCGAGCTTCAGGTACGCGTACTCCCCGGTCCGGAGTTCGACGGTGTCGGCGAGCGCGGCCGCCTCGCCGGTCAGGTCGACGAGGTCGAGACTGACGCCGCCGACGGAGAAGGTCAGTTCGTCGCCCTCGTGGTCCTCCGTCTCGGTCGCGGCCGCCCTCGGGAGGACGCGAATCTCGTCGACGGCGACGACACAGGAGTCGAAGTCCCCGATGTCGCCAGGCTGGTCGCTGACGTACGTCGCGAGCGTCCCCATCGGCGCGTCGCTGTCACACCCGGCCAGTGCCACACCGGCGGCCGCGACACCGCTGTGGAGGAACGCACGTCTATCCATGCACGCTCGGTTGACGTACCAGTACAAATGTCTACTGGCCACGAGCCCGAGATGGAAACGGTTTAGTCGCGCGACCGACGACCCTCCAACGGGAACAGCACGACCGCAAATCTGACACGCCGTGGGATTCCACGGCTCGGGATTGCGGCCGTGTTTGGCATCTACCGATGCCGATACGCCTCGCTACCGGCAGCGACGAGCGGTTCGTGCGGTTCCAATCGACAACAATGGCACGAATGCACACACGCCGTCGTGGCTCGTCCGACTCGGACAAGCCCGCGGCAGACGAACCCCCGGAGTGGAGCGACGTCGACGACGACGCCATCGAGGCACGCGTCGTCGAACTCGCCGAACAGGGCCACTCGCCCAGCGAGATCGGCCTCAAACTACGCGACGAAGGCGTCCAGGGCACGCCCGTCCCGAACGTCAAGCTCGCGACCGGCAAGAAGGTCACCGAGATTCTCGAGGAGAACGACGCCGAGGGCGACCTGCCCGAGGACCTCCGCAACCTGATGGAGCGCGCGGTCCGCCTGCGCGACCACATGGACGAGAACCCCGGCGACCACCAGAACAAGCGTGCACTCCAGAACACGCAGTCGAAGATCCGCCGCCTCGTCGACTACTACCGCGGTGACGAACTCGACGAGGACTTCACCTACAGCTACGACAAGGCCGTCGCGCTGCTCTACGACGAATAATGTCGACCACCGGTCGGGAACAGACGCCAGCCCCCGCTCCCAGTGACGTCGCCGCGTCGCTCGGCGCCGCCGACTTCGTTCGGCTCGTCAGCGACGCGACCGGCGCCGCGCTGGCCGCGACGGGCGTGCTGGCGCGGGCACTCGACGCCGCCGGGACGCCGTTCCAGGCGAGCGTCGTCGCCCCCTTCGCAGACCCCGACCGGACGACGGAGGCCGACGTGACAGTCGCCCTCGGTCGCTCGCTCCCGACCGCCGACCACGCGCTGGCCGACCGGCCGGCCGCGACCGCCTTCGAGACCGCGCGCGAACTCGGCACCGCGACCAGTCCGACCCTCGCGCTCGCCGGCACCATCGCCGGCGGCGACGTGGACGGGTCGGTCGAGAGCGCCGCCGAACAGGCGGGCCTCGACCGCCGCCCCGGACTCGCGATACCGGTCGCGGACCTCGCCGACGGGCTGGCCCACTCGACGCTGCTCTCGGGCCCCTTCTCGGGGGACGAGGAGCAGGCACGAGCGACGCTGGCCGAACTCGACCTGCCCGCCGAGCCGACCGACGACGACCACCGGCGCGTCGCGTCGCTGGTCGCGCTGTCGGTCACGGGCGCGGACGACGCGCCGCCGCGGGCCGCCGACGCCCTCGGTCGCGTCCTCCACCCGTACGTGGGCGGGCCGTTCGAGACGGTCGGCGGCTACGCCGACGTGCTCGACGCCGTCGCCCGGGAACGCCCCGGGGTCGGCATCGCACTGGCGCTCGGCCACGACAGCGTCCGCGCGGACGCCCTCTCGGCGTGGCGGACCCACGCCCGCCGGGCTCACGCCGCCGTCGCCGACGCGACGACGGGCCGGTACGACGGCCTGTTCGTCGCCCGCGGCGACCGGATGCCCGTCGGCACCGTCGCGCGTCTCGTGGCCGACTTCCGCGCGCCCGAACCCGTGACGCTCGTCGTCACGGACGGCGAGGCCGCGGCCCGCGCCACCGACGGCCGGGACGTGGCCGCGGCGATGCGGGCCGCCGCCGACGCCGTCGACGGCGAATCGGTGGGACACGGCGCCCGCGCCAGCGCGCGGTTCGACGTGTCGACCGCCGACTTCATCACGGCGTTCAGGGAGGCACTATGAGACGGGCCGAGATCCGCACGACGCACGGCACGCCGGCCCGGGCCGAGCGCGTCGCGGCCGCACTCCGGCCGGACAACACCACCGAGATGACCACCCGCGTCGACGGCGACGCGGTGGTCACCACCGTCGAGCGCGACTCGACGGGCGGGTTGCAGTCGACCGTCGACGACTACATCGTCAACCTCCGGGTCGCAGCACAGCTCTCCGACCAACCAACACAATCCAACCATGAGTGAACGAAGCGTCTCCAAGCGCAAACAGCAGAAGCGGTGGTACACCGTGCAGGCTCCCGAACAGTTCGACCGGGAGGTGCTCGGTGAGACACCCGCAGACGAACCGGACAAGGTGCTCGGTCGCACCATCGAAACCACGCTGGGTGAACTGAAGAACGACGCCAGCGAGAACAACACGAAGCTGACCTTCAAGATCAACGAGGTCGCCAGCGACTCCGCGTACACGGAGTTCGTCAAGCACGAGCTGACGCGGGACTACCTGCGCTCGCTCGTCCGCCGCGGCTCCTCGAAGGTCGAGGCCTTCGTGACCGTGCTGACGACGGACGACTACCGCGTCCAGATCCAGCCGGTCGCCGTCACGACGAAGAAGGCCGACGCCTCCCAGGAGAAGGCCATCCGACGCACGATGATCGACCTCGTCGAGGAGACCGCGAAGGACCGCACCTTCGAGGAGCTCGTCGACAGCGTCGTCGAGGGGCGGCTCTCCTCGGCCATCTACGGCGAGGCCAAGGAGATCTACCCGCTCCGCCGCGTCGAGATCCAGAAGACCACCCTCGAGGCTCGCCCCGAGGAGGTCGCCGCCGAAGAGGAGACGGCCGTCGACGTCGACGAGGAAGACGTCGAGGTCGAGGAAGCCTAACTCCGTTCGGCACTCGAACGCGCTATTCTTCGGTCGGTCCCGGGTCGTCAGTGACGACGACGGTCCCGACCATCCCGCCGCGCTCGTGCGGGATGCAGAAGTACGGGTACTCCCCGCGCACCTCGAAGGTGTGTTCGAACGATTGGCCCTGGAACAGCGTCCCCTCCGTGCCGTTGCCCCACGCGTCACGGGCGGCCTGTTCGCTCTCGAAGCCGCCCGAGGCGAAGAAGTCGGCCCCCTCTGGGAGGGTGTCCTCGTAGGCGGTGACGGTGTGGCCCTGTTTGCTCGTGTTGAGCCACGTCACGGTCGTCCCCGGCTCGACCCGAAGCTCCTGCGGGCGGTACACCTTCGCGCCCATGCCGACGTCGTAGTCGGTGTTCGCCCCGCGTCCGCCGATACACCCGGCCAGTCCGACCGCCGCGGCCGGTCCGACCGCCCGGAGGAAGGCCCGTCGCTCCATACGCCCGCATCGGGACCGGACGGACAAAGACGCCTCGGTTCGGGACGGGCGAGGAGAAACACCGCTGGGAGTAACAGGGCCACGACGAACTGGTATCTGGCAACCGCAAGTTATGATGGCTCGCCAACAATATCTCCGTGGAGTGACCCCAATGCCATCCGTACTGATTCGACACGAAGTGGCCGACTTCGAGGAGTGGAAACCGGTGTTCGACGAGGACGACGAGCGCCGGGTCGAGCACGGCCAACAGGGCTACCGACTGTTCCGCTCGGCGGCGGACGAAAACGAGGTTCTCGGCGTCTTCGAGTTCGACTCGATGGACGGTGCCCGCGAGTTCGTCGACTCCGAGGCGTTGCGCGAGAAGATGGACGAAGCGGGCGTGAAAGGCGACCCGGAGATACGCTTTCTCGAACTCGTCGAGGAGAAGCAGACCGGTCGACAGTCGGCCTGACGTCCGACCGAGTGGGGGCCGGCCTCGCGAATCGCTCGACGCGGCGACCAGCCGGTGTCCACGGGCGTTTCGAGAGACTCAGTCCCGGAACGTGAGGCCGTCGCGCAGCTCCCGGACGTCGGCGAGCAACCCGTCGACGTCCCCGTCGCCGGGCATCGTGACGTGACCCATCTTCCGCAGTTCGTACACCTCGTGCTTGCCGTACCAGTGGAGGTGCGCGCGGTCGGTCTCGAAGACGGTCTCGTCGCCGTACAGCGCCGCTGGCTGGCGCTCGTCGACGTCCCCGAGGATGTTGGCGGAGACGGTGGGGTCGCGCTGTTCGGTCGTGCCCAGCGGCATCCCCAGCACGGCGCGGACGTGCTGTTCGAACTGCGAGGTGTGACAGCCCTCGATGGTCCAGTGGCCGGAGTTGTGCGGCCGCGGGGCGATCTCGTTCAGCAGAATCTCGTCGTCGGCCGTCTGGAACAGTTCGATGCCGAAGACGCCGCGGCCGTCCATCACGTCTAAGACGTCCAGCACGACCTCGTGGGCGCGGTCACGGACCGCCTGGCTCGCGCGTGCCGGCGCGACGCTCTCGCGGAGTATCTCCGCCTCGTGGATGGTCTCGGTGACCGGGAAGGCGTCGCGTTCGCCGTCGCCGCGACAGCCCATCACCGCCAGCTCCCGCTCGAAGTCGACCATCTCCTCGACCATCGCCGGGCCGGCGACGTCGTCGATGGCCGCCTCGACGTCCTCGGGGCCGGAGACGGGGACGTTCCCGCGACCGTCGTAGCCGCCGGTGCGGGCCTTCAGCATCGCCGGGTACCCCAGTTCCTCGCAGGCCTCGCGCAGCTCGTCGGCCGTCTCGACGGCGCGGAACTCGGGGACCGGCACCCCGGCCTCCGAGAGCCGTCGCTTCTGGACGAGTTTGTCCTCGATGGTGCGGAGGGTGTCGGGGTCGGGGTGGACCGGCGTCCCCGTCTCCTCGGCGACGCGTTCGAGGACGTCGGGGTCGGCCAGCTCTATCTCGTAGGTGAGGACGTCCGCGCGCTCGGCCAGCCGGCGGAACGTCTCCTCGTCGTCGAAGCCGCCGACCAGCTGGTCGCGGACCACCGGTGCGGCCGGGCAGTCCGGCGTCGGGTCGGCGACGACGAGTTCGACGCCCAGCGGCGCGGCCGCCTCGCCCATCATACGTCCGAGTTGGCCCCCGCCGACCACGCCGACGGTCGGGCCGGGAGACGTGCGTGTCATGTGGCGCGCTTTCGCTGGCGAGCGCATAAGCGTTGATTTCTGGCCCGGCGAGCGACCGGGGCGTCGTGCGGCGTCACTCGGCCGTCGCGTTGGCCGCGTACTCCGAATGGGTCCAGACGGTGAACGTGTTCTTGTAGCCGCTGGTGCGCATCATGTAGCTCTCGTTCGTGTAACCCGCCGCCCGGAGGCGTTCGCCGGGCACCGTCGAGTCGTACACCTGCGTGATGACGATGGGCGGCTGGTTCTGCATCGCGCGCACGCCCAGCGCCGTCTCCTCGTTCTCGCAGGCCACCGAGACGTCGTTGGCCGCGAAGTACCACGGCATCGGGAGCGTGTTGTACCACTTGATACAGGTCGGCAAGGTGTTCCACCACCCCTCGTCCCACGTGTCCCTGCTCTGCTCGACGTAGGCGTTGTTCTCGTCGTAGTCGTCGCCCGACTCGCCGTGGTAGACGACGACGTCCGGGCCGCCGTCGTGGGCCGCGGCGATGCGGTCCATCTCGGTCAGGGCCTCCCTGACCGACTGGTCCGGCTGGGCGAACTGGACGAGCTCGTTGCTGTCGGCGGTCGTGTTGGTGTAGACGCGCGTGACAGCGACGTTGGCGACCAGCACCGTCAGGAGGAGGAACACGACGGTCGCGATGGCGACGCCCGTCTCGTCGTCGGTCGACAGCGACTCCAGCCCCCAGCGGAACACCGCCGCGAGAGCCACGCCCGCGGGCACGGCCAGGGGGACGACGGCGTGGGCGACGATCCACGGCGCGCCGATGTCGGTCCCCAGCGGGTAGCCGAAGATGGAGACGAACCCGCCGTAGAACAGGAACGGGACGAGGTGGCGCGGCGCGGTGTACCCCAGTCGGTCGAGGACGTAGCCGAGGCCGGCGAACGCCGTCAGCGGGGCCGAGGCGTACGCCATCGCCTTGAGGAACACGCCGAGGTGTCGCTCGTAGTCCGAGGCGGTCTTCTCGGAGGCGGGGTTGAGCCACTCGCTCCACTGGTCCACGACGCGGTCGACGGTCGTCTGGACCATCTCGCCGAACAGCGCCGGGTTGGTCACGCCCTCCCAGAAGCCCACCGACCCGCCGGACGGTGGGGCCGGCGGGTGCTGGATGCCGGCGACGCCGGCACCGCGGGGCGCGTAGAAGAACAGCGAGACGGCGGCGAACAGGAGGACGCCGAGCGCGACGTGGCCGGCGTAGACGCCGAAGACACCGAGCGGACTGTCGTGGCGGTCGCGGAACGACCGGACGGTCTCCACGACGAGCGCGACGTCGCCCCGCACCCGGCCGACGACGCGGTCGCGAATCTCGCCGGCCGAGGGCGTATCGGTGATGAACAGCACGGCGTCGCGGAAGCCGTTCGGCAGGACGAGCACCTTCGCGAGCAGGAGCCCCGTCGCGCCGAGCCACGTCAACACGTAGACGAGCGCGTTCTCCTTCGAGGCGAAGCCCAGCGCCATGAAGAAGGCGACGGCGTAGAGGTAGCGCGGTCGCCGGGTGTCGTAGAACCGGACGATACAGCCGAAGGCAACGAACATGAACGCCGCGACGAGGATGTCGCTGCGCATGAACCGCGAGTAGTACAGGAGGACGGGGTTGACCGCGAGCAGGAGTGCGACGGCGACGACCTCCGTCCGGCGGAGGTGGCGGCGGAAGAGGAGGGCGACCAGCGGCATGAGACCGCCGACGACGGCGACGGGGAGCCGCATCGCGAAGTCCGAGGGGCCGACGACGGCGAACAGCCAGCGGTCGACGTGCTGGATGAACGGCCCGTGGATGATGTAGCGGTAGGCGAACGAGCCGGTGTCGCCGTAGTGCCACGCCCAGTAGGCGACGCGGCCCTCGTCGAAGTGTGCGACCCGCTGTCCGAGCGAGACCAGTCGCAGGACGAGCGCGAGGAGCGTGATGCCGACGACGAGTTTGACCGTCGCGTACTCGTCGGCCCTGACCCACGAACTGACGCGGCGGCGCGCGTTCTGGAGGGCGGGCAGGAAACCGCTCGACGTAGCCATATGGTGGTGGCAAGCAGGGGCAGGATTAGAACCCT
Source organism: Haloarcula sp. MBLA0163 (assembly GCF_055632435.1). Taxonomy (NCBI): domain Archaea; kingdom Methanobacteriati; phylum Methanobacteriota; class Halobacteria; order Halobacteriales; family Haloarculaceae; genus Haloarcula; species Haloarcula sp. MBLA0163. The sequence continues at coordinate 843,964 of NZ_CM145745.1, read as the reverse complement.
TCTGGTTCGCCGTGCCGGAACGGTAGTTCTTTAGGGACGACAGCCACCCACACAGATATGGTGCAGCTCGGATTGGTCGTCGCCCAGTACGACAAACACGGTGCCGTCATCGAGGCGATGAGACAGTCGGCCAGCGCTGCCGCGGCCGACCACGACGCAGACATCGTCGAGACGGTGACCGTGCCCGGGGCCTACGACACGCCGCTGGCGGCCGACCGACTGGCACGTCGGGAGGACGTCGACGCCGTGGCGGTGCTGGGGGTCATCATCGAAGGCGACACCGACCACGACGAGGTCATCGCCGACGCCGCCGCACAGGGCCTGACCGACGTCTCGCTCGACCGGGACACCCCCGTCACGCTGGGCATCATCGGTCCGGGCATGAGCAAGGACGAGGCCGAGGCCCGCACCCACAAGGGCGGGTCGGCCGTCACGAGCGCCATCGAACTCGCAAACCTATGACTATGGACTTCGCTTCCCGCGTCGAACGTGTAGAACCGAGCGCGACACTCGCGATCAGCAACAAGGCCGCCGAACTCGAGGCCGAGGGCAAGGACGTCGTCGACCTCTCGGTCGGCGAACCCGACTTCGACACGCCCGAGAACATCAAGGACGCCGCGAAGGACGCGCTGGACGCCGGCCACACGGGGTACACCCCCTCGAACGGCATCCCCGAACTGAAAGAGGCCCTCGTCGACAAACTCCACGACGACGGCCTCACGCAGTACGGCACCGAGAACCTCATCGTCACGCCGGGCGGCAAGCAGGCCCTCTACGAGGTCTTCCAGACCGTCATCGACGACGGCGACGAGGTGGCCCTGCTGGACCCCGCGTGGGTCTCCTACGAGGCGATGGCGAAACTCGCCGGCGGGACGCTGACCCGCGTCGACACCGCCGCCCACGACTTCCAGCTGGAGGGCGCCCTCGACGACCTCGCCGACGCCGTCTCGGACGACACCGAACTGCTCGTCGTCAACTCGCCGGGCAACCCCCACGGGGCCGTCTACTCCGACGCCGCGCTGGAGGGCGTCCGTGACCTCGCCGTCGAACACGACATCACCGTCATCTCCGACGAGATATACAAGGAGATTACCTACGACGGCGTCGAGGCGACGAGCCTCGGCACCCTCGACGGGATGGAGGACCGTACCGTCACGCTCAACGGCTTCTCGAAGGCGTACTCGATGACCGGGTGGCGGTTGGGTTACTTCGCCGCGCCGGAGGAGCTCGTCTCGCAGGCCGGGAAGGTCCACTCCCACTCGGTCTCCTGTGCCGTGAACTTCGTCCAGCACGCCGGTATCGAGGCGCTCACCAACACCGACGAGGCCGTCGAGGAGATGCGACAGGCCTTCGCCGAGCGCCGCGAGTTCCTCATGGGCCTGTTCGAGGACCACGGCGTCCACGTCCCAGAACCGCAGGGCGCGTTCTACATGATGCCGGAGATAGCGCCCGACGGCGACGACACCGAGTGGTGCGACGCCGCCATCTCGGACGCGCAGGTCGCCACCGTCCCCGGCAGCGCGTTCGGGACGCCCGGCTACGCTCGCATCTCCTACGCGAACAGCAAGGAGCGCCTGCAGGAGGCCGTCGACCGGCTGGCCGAGCACGACCTCATCTAATCAGACCCCCTTCTCGTCGTCTCGCAGTTTCGCGAGCGTCGCCGTCCCGATGCCTGCCAGCGCCGCCAGCGGGCCGAATCCGGGGCCGCTGTCCCCGGTCGTCGTCTCGGACGTGGTCGTCGGCGGCGGTGGGTAGGGCGTCACCTCGGTGTCGGTCGCCGTCCGGGTCGTCCGGGTCCGCGTGTCGGTCCCCGTCGGCGTCCCGGCGTCGGTCGGCTGCTGTGGCGCCCCGGGAGCGAGCCGGGCGACCCAGGCGCCGGGGTCGGTGGCGGACTGCGCGTGTCCGGCGACGATGGCCCCCTCGGCTAGCGGATAGACCGCCCGCGGGACCGTAGCGCTCTCGTAGGGGACGACGGTGGCGGAGTCGGGGCTGCCCTCGGGTCCGGTCCGCAGGAAGAACACGCGGCCCGACTCGTCGACGTCGGCGACGGTCATCGCGCCGCCGTCGGCCAGCCGTGCGGTCGCCACCGGCGTCGGCGCGTCGCCGTCGAAGTTGTGCCTCCAGGTACGCTCGGTCACGCCGTCGGTCGCGAGGTAGCGGTACCGCCAGCCGGGGCCGCCCTCGTCGTCCGGGAGGGTCGCCACCGTCACGCCGCCGGCGGGGCCAGCGTTGGCGACGTCGAGGTACGTCGGCCACCGGCGCGCCCAGACCGTCCCGCCGTCCGGGGCTATCCGGTCGAGCCAGCCGTGGAACTCGGACTCGAAGGCGTACCCGCCGACGGCGAGGTCGCCGTCGATGGTGCCGGTGACGAGGCCGGCGAGGCCGTCCCGGGTGTCGTCCCAGCGGACGGTGCCGTCCGCGACGACGTGCTGGAGCCGCGTCGAGACGGCGTGGGTCCCGAGTTCGTTCGAGACCAGCACGGCACCGTCACCGAGCGGCCGGACGCGGAGTTCGTCGTCGTGGTAGCCGACGCCGACACGGTGGCGCCAGGCGAGCGAGCGGTCGGGAGTCAGGCGCGCGACGACGACGTGGTCGTCGCCGGTCTCGGCCCGACCAGCCAGGAGGACGCCCCCGTCGGCGGTCCCGGTGACGGCCTCGACGGCGGGGGGCTCCGCGACGGGACGGGCCCAGCGGCGCGACCCGTCGTCGGCGACGGCCCGGAGCGTCCCCGACTCGTCCGGGCGGCCGGTGAGCAGGACCGTCGTGTCGCCGACGCGGGTGCTGTCTCTGAGCCGTTCCCCCGGGAACGACTGGCGCCACTGGACGCCGAGCGCCCCGTCTGCGGCGGCGACGCCGAGCGCGAACGGGGTGGCCGCCGTGGCTGCGAGGAAGGACCTGCGGGTGGAGGGCATATCGGACGGTGCTCGGATGACAGATAAGTGTCTTGTGCCACCGGCGGTCGTCAGACCACCGGCTGTTCGACGTGGCGCTCCCAGAACGCTGGCCGGGTGTAGGTCCCGTGGGCCCTCTGATAGCCCGTCAGCCGCAAGACCGGGGCGAAAGCGTCGCCGACGCGACTCGGTGCCCGGCAGGGACCGTCCTCGCTCGTTCAGCGGCCGGCCGGCCGTGACGGTCAGACCTGCCCGCTGGACTGGACCGTCGAAAGCCCCGCTCCGGTCTGCAAAAGCGGCGTCCGACCGTCTACGCGCGTTCTTCGAGGACCCTGTCGATGATGCGGCCCGTCGAGAGCAGACGGTCGGAGTCCTCCCGGTCCAGCGGACTCGCACGCCGGATTTCGCAGTCGATGCCGCGGTCGGCCAGCGCCGCCTGCAGTTGCTCCTCGTCGTGGTGCTGGTCGTACCCCAGCGCGATGACGTCGGGGTCTATGCGCTCGATGGGGACGAAGATGTCCTCGGGGTGGCCGAGGTGGGCCTCGTCGACGGGCTTGAGCGCGGCGACCATCTCCCTGCGCTGTTCGTCCGGAATCACCGGTGGTTCCTTGTGGGTGACGTTGACCGAGCGGGCGACGATGACGTGGAGTTCGTCTCCCATCGCCTTCGCGTCCCGCAGGTAGTGGACGTGCCCGGGGTGGAGGATGTCGAAGGTCCCCTGTGCGACGACGCGGCTCACGAGTCGAACTCCTCCTCGCGGAGTTCCCGGTCGATGTCGCTCTGGTCGAAGTCGAAGAAGGACTCCTCGGGCGGGTCGACGTCGAGTACCGGCAGGTCGACCGGTTCGCCCTCGTTGTCGAAGGCCTGCCAGTGGTCCGGTCCGTACGGGTAGCCGACGATGATGTGGACGTCCCCCCGGCCGAACGTGGCGAGGTCGGCGTCGCTCGGTCGGAGGACCCCGTTGGGATGTGAGTGGATCGACCCCGCGGCGCGCATGTCGTTGGGCACCATGCTCGTCTTGACCGTCGCGCTCACCGGGTTCGACTCGGTCCCCGGGATGACGAGGACGTCCGTGAGGACGGTGCCGTCCTCGTCCAGTCCCAGTTTGGCGGCGTCGTCGCCGCGAAGCAGTCCCATGTACTCGTTCGGATGGGATTCCTCGGACGCGGCCCGCGCGAAGTCGAGCGCCGACTCGGCGATGCCGAGGATGCCGCCCGAACGAAACAGCCCCATACCTGTAGGCTCGGGTCGGGCGCTTTCTAAGGGTTCCGCTCTCGGCAGGTCGGTGTCACTCGCCGCGCTGGTCGGACGGCGCTGGTTGCCCGCATCGGCTAGCCAGCGATTCCGAAGGGTACAAACGGGGGAGTGCCGAAGTGACGCCAAATGTCTCCGCCAACTGGCACCGACGACGGTGCCGCGGTTCCCGACGGGGGAACCATCGTCTACGATCTCGCTGCCGAGTGTACCGCCGACGACGTAGAGGAAGGTGCCCGCTACCGAGCGACGGTCAACGGCGTCGTCGACTACGGCGTCTTCGTCGACCTCTCCGAGGAGGTGTCCGGGCTCGTCCACAGTTCGAACCTGCTGGGCGCCTACGAGGTCGGCGACGACCTCGTCGTCGAACTGGGCGAGGTCCGCCCCGACGGCGACCTCAGCTTCGAGGAGGTCCGCCTGACCGACTACGAGGAGGAACACGTCCCGCACGGGACCGCCGCCGACGTCACGGACCTCGACGAGGAGACGGGCGACACCGTCGTCGTCGAGGGACAGGTCGTCCAGATAAAACAGACCGGCGGCCCGACCGTCTTCCAGGTCCGTGACGGCACCGGTATCGTCCCGTGTGCCGCCTTCGAGGAGGCCGGCGTCCGGGCCTACCCCGACGTCGAGATGGACGACGTCGTCCGGGTCTCCGGCCGCGCCGAGGAGCGGGACGGCGGCGTGCAGGTCGAGGTCGACTCGCTGACCGTCCTCGGCGGTGACGAGGCCGCCGCCGTCGAGACGGCACTCGACGAGGCGCTGGCCGCCGCCGCGGAACCGACCGACATCGACCCGCTGGTCGAGTGGCCCGCCTTCGAGAAGCTGTGGGACGACCTCCGCGAGGTCGCCACCGAACTCCGGAAGACCGTCCTCGAAGGGCGCCCCATCCGGATGCGCCACCACGCCGACGGCGACGGCCTCTGTGCCAGCGTCCCCCTGCAGGTCGCCCTCGAACGGTTCATCGCCGACCACTACGAGGACGGGGACGCCCCCCAGCACCTCCTCAAGCGCCTGCCGAGCAAGGCCCCCTACTACGAGATGGAGGACGTGACGCGGGACCTCAACTTCGCGCTGGAGGACCGCACCCGCCACGGCCAGAAGCTCCCCCTCGTGCTGATGCTCGACAACGGGTCGACCGAGGAGGACACGCCCGCCTACCGCAACCTCCGGCACTACGACATCCCCGTCGTCGTCGTCGACCACCACCACCCCGACCCGGAGGCCGTCGAGCCGCTCATCGAACAGCACGTCAACCCCTACCTCCACGACGAGGACTACCGCATCACGACGGGGATGCTCTGCGTGGAGCTGGCCCGGATGATAGACCCGGACCTGACCGACGACCTCCAGCACGTCCCCGCCGTCGCCGGCCTCTCGGACCGCTCCGAGGCCGAGGCGATGGGCGACTACCTGGCCCTCGCCAGCGAGAAGGGGTACGAGGAGTCGGACCTGCGCGACATCGGCGAGGCGCTTGACTACGCCACCCACTGGCTCCGGTACAGCTCCGGCGAGCAACTCATCAGCGACGTACTCAACGTCGACTCGGACGACCGGGACCGCCACGGCGAACTCGTCGACTTCCTCGCCGAGAAGGCCGAGCGCGACGTCGAGGACCAGCTGGACGCGGCGATGAGCCACGTCGAACACGAGCGGCTCGACAACGGCGCCCACCTCTACCGCATCGACGTCGAGAACCACGCCCACCGCTTTACCTACCCCGCGCCGGGGAAGACGACCGGCGAGATCCACGACCGGAAGGTAGCGGAGACGGGCGACCCCGTCATCACTATCGGCTACGGCCCCGACTTCGCCGTTCTCCGCAGTGACGGCGTGCGTCTCGACATCCCGCGCTACGTCTCGGAACTGACCGAGGAGGTCGACGGCGGCGGCGTCTCCGGCGGGGGGCACCTCGTCGTCGGCTCCATCAAGTTCGTCTCCGGGATGCGCGACACCGTCATAGAGGCGCTCGTCGAGAAGATGGCCGAGGCCGAGATCGACGAGGAGCTCGGTAGTTCGACCGCACTCCCCGAAGAGGTCTGAGCGGCGCGACGACACGTTCTCGACGCACTATCTCTCGAACCGCACTCGTCTGGCGGCGAGCGCGCCGACGGCGAGGGCGCCGAGCGTGGCACCGACGAGCCCCAGCGGCACCGCCGGGCGGCCCCCGGACCAGTCCGCTGCGAAGACCCGTCCGAAGTACTCGGCGACCCCCTCGCCGTGCAACACGAGGACGACCTCGCGGTTCGTCGTGGCGGCCTGCTCGTTCCAGTTGAGGCTCCCCAGCACCACTCGCTCGCCGTCGAGGACCGCCCCCTTCGCGTGTATCTTCGCGAAGCGACCGCCGGGGTCGGCCAACCTGACCGACAGCGGGGCACCCGTCCGCGCTGCCCACGCCTCGAACCGGTCGACGGTCCGACGGTTCTCCTCGCGGACGTACCACGCCGAACTGAGGAGGAGTCGGACCTCGACGCCGCGGTCGGCGGCCCGGCGGAGTGCCCTCAGCAGCGGCTCGTCCCACCCGCCGACGGTCGGTTGCACGACCGCGACGGACTCGTCGGCGGCGTCGAGTTCGGCGACGAGTTCGCGCTGTGCGTTGTCCGGCGTGACGAGCAGATCGGTCCGCTCGACGGCGAGAGACTCTGCGTCGAACCGTGACGGGTACGTCTCGTCGGCGGGTTCGCCCCGCTCGAACTGCCGCCCGCGGCGGTACTCGGCCCACGGGACGGCGTCCCGCCACCCGGCGTCGGCCCGGAAGGTCTCGTCGAGGCCCTCGACGACCCGGGGCTGGCCCGTCGTGACGCCCCAGCCCCGACTGCTGTTCCCGCCCGTTCCGGCCGGTTTCCAGTTCTCCGTGAGGACGACCGCGGTGCCGTCCGCGACGGCGTACTTCGCGTGGTGGTACGTGTAGCGAGCGTGCGGTCCGGCGACGAGTCGCACGTCCACGCCCGCGGCGGCGAGTCTGTCGAGCGTCCGGGCCTCGGCGCGAGTACGGGCGCCGACCGGCGACCCCTCGAGCAGGACGCGCACGTCGGCCCCGCGGCGGTGGGCGGCCACGAGTGCGTCCGCGACGCGGGCCGACGAGAGGGTGTAGCCGGCGAGATACAGTCGGTCGTCGGCGTCCCGGAGGGGTGCGAGCGGTGCGGTCGGGGCGTCGGGGAGCGTGAAGGCTCGGACCTCGCCCGCTCTGCCGGAGACGACCGGCCGGTCCGTCGCGCCGAGCGGCCGCCAGCGCATCGTCGACCCGCGAACGACGCCGACCGAACCCTCGTCGGCGTCGCGGTACCGCACCCTGTCGACCACGGTGCCGTTCCGGAGTAACCGGAGACTGTCGCCCCCGTTCGCGAGGGCGACGGCAGAGTCGAGGCCGTAGACGAACTCGCCCGTCAGGTTCCGTACGCGGTCGGGGTGGGCCGTGAGGTAGACGCGCCCCTGTGCGGTCCGGTTCGGGAGTCGGGCGGTGGTGTGGCCGTCCGTGAGCGCGTACGCGCCCAGGTCGGTTATCTCGGGCACGTCGAGGACGACGAACTCGCCACGGTCGCCGCCGGCCACCGGGTCCGGGTAGACGGCGTGGATGCTCGGTCGCTCGTCGTCTGCCGACTGCGGCGGGGCCGCGACGCCGGCCGCGGCGGTGACGGTCGCGAGGAGCACCAGGACGGTGAGTCCGAGAGCGCCGACCAGCGTCGCTGTCCGTCTCCGACCGACCTGCCGTGCGGGGGACGACTGCATCGGCGGGGCTGGTCGCCCCTCCGTACAAAAAGCTCGGGGCTACGCGCTCTCGGCCTTCTCGGCCTCGGCTTGCACGAGGTAGGCGCGGTCGTCGGCGTACTTCGCCGCCTCGTCGAGCGCGGCCTCGGTACCGATTTGGCGGAGTGCCCACGCGGCGGAGGCGCGGACTTCGTCGCTCTCGTCGCTCTCGAGGACGTCCGCGAGGGGGTCGACGGCACGGGTGTCGCCGAGCAGTCCCAGCGACCGGGCCGCGACGGACCGAACCTCGTCGTTGTCGGCGTCGAGTCGGTTCGCGACCGGCTGGACCGACTCGGGGCTCCCGATGGCGCCCAGCGAGCGCATGGTCACCTTCTGGAGCGCGGGGTCGCCGTCCCCGTCGATGAAGTCGTGGAGCGTCTCCGTGGCGCGGTCGTCGCCTATCTTCCCGAGCACCTTGATGGGGCCCTTGTCGCGCTTCTGGGCACGCTGGTGCATCACGTCGAAGGCGGGTTCGGCGTCGCTCCCGAGGTGATAGAGGATGTCGACGAAGTACTCCTCGATGAACTCGGAGCCCAGTTTGTCCAGCGCGAAGAGGACGACGTCGAGGTTGCCCTCCTTGGCGTGGATCTTCGCGGCGTTCCACTCGGCCGGGAAGTCCTTGCGGTTCTCGTTGGTGAGGACGTCGTAGAACCCCTTGGCGTCGAGCTGCTCGTGGACGGTGAGGTCGTCCCAGACCTCCGCCGCTTCGAGGTCGTCGTCGAGCGTCTCGGCGGCCTCGAGGAGGCCGGCGATGGTCTCCGCGTCGTCGTCGGCGTCTAAGTTCGCGCTCTCGACGGCGTCGGCGACCGTCCCGAGGGCGTCGGCCGCGGCGTCGAGGTCCGACCCGGCGTCGGCGTCGTGGTCGACGTACTCCTCGCTGGCCGCGAGGAACGTCTCGACGGCCTCGTGGGCCTCCGCCTCGCCGTCGTCGGTCCACTCGCTGTCGGTGACGGTCCCCTGTGCGGTCTCGACGATATCGACGACGTCCTCGGCGTAGGGTCCGCGCTGGGATTCGAGGTCGTCGCGCAGGTCCGAGAGGCGGGATTCGAGCGCTTCTCGGGGGTCCTCCGCGTCCTCGTCGTCCTCGTCGGGTTCGGGCAGGTCGGCGGCCTCGAGGTCGCTCTCGACGCCGTCGAGCGTCGCTTCGACCTCGTCGAGGTCCGCTTCCGTCTCGGCGGCCTCGAGGCCCTCGCTGGCCTCGTCGAGCCGCGATTCGAGTTCCTCGCTACCGACGCCCGCGCCGTCTTCCTCGGCAGGGGCGTCCTCGGCGGTCTCGTCGTCCCCGTTGCTCATGTACGCAGATGTGTCGGTCCGGGCTAAGAGCGTTTTCCTTTCCGTGTGGGCGTCCAGCGCTCCCTGCAGCAGGGAGCGAGCCAACTGGCAAGAAATTTGTGGCCCCACGCTCAGGACCACTATAGTTGGCATATGGGCTCTGACAGCGCGGACGACTTCGAGGAAGTGGAGAAGGACTTCACCCCGGAGGGGCCGGACGTCGCGGGCGAGACGTCGGCCGCCGGGTTCGTGGAGTACGGCATCGAGGACAGACCCCCGAGGGGCGAGTCGATACTGCTGGGCGTGCAGCACTACCTGACGATGATCGGCGCGTCCGTCGCCATCCCGCTCGGGCTCGCGGGCGCGATGGGGATGTTCGAGGCGGCGCCCGGTCAGGTCGGCCGGCTCATCGGGACGTTCTTCGTCGTCTCGGGCATCGCCACGCTGGCCCAGACGACCATCGGGAACCGCTACCCCATCGTGCAGGGCGGGACGTTCTCGATGCTCGCGCCGGGCCTCGCCATCATCGGCGTCCTCGCACAACAGGGGGCCGACTGGCAGACGATGCTCGTCGAGTTGCAGGGGGCGGTCATCGTCGCCGGCCTCGTGGAGATGGCCATCGGCTACACCGGCGTGATGGGGAAGCTCAAGCGGTACATGGGGCCGGTCGTCATCGCGCCCGTCATCGCGCTCATCGGCCTCGCGCTGTTCAACGTCCCCCAGATATCGAACCCGAACTTCGCCGCGCCCGGCACCGGCCAGAACTGGTGGCTCCTGGGGCTGACGATGCTCGCCATCGTCGTCTTCTCGCAGTACCTCGACCGGCGCCACCGCGCGTTCAAACTGTTCCCGGTGCTCCTCGGAATCGCCTTCGCGTGGGGCGTCGCCGCCGTGCTCTCGGTGACCGGCGTCTTCGCGGAGGGGTCGGTGAGCTACGTCGCCCTCGGGAGCGTCACGAGCGCGCCCCTGCTCCAGCCCATCTACCCGTTCCAGTGGGGGCTGCCGCAGTTCACTCCCGGGTTCGTCGTCGGCATGATGGCGGGGATGCTCGCCTCCGTCGTCGAGAGCTTCGGCGACTACCACTCCGTCGCCCGCATCGCCGGGAAAGGCGCCCCGAGCGCGAAGCGCATCGACCACGGCATCGGGATGGAGGGCGTCGGCAACGTCTTCGCCGGTATCATGGGTACCGGGAACGGCTGTACCTCCTACACGGAGAACGTCGGCGCCATCGCCATCACCGGCGTCGCCTCCCGCTACGTCGTCCAGATAGGCGCTGCGGTGATGATCATCGTCGGCTACTTCGGGCCGATGGGTGAACTGTTCGCGACCATCCCCGCTCCCATCATCGGCGGCCTCTACATGGTCATGTTCGGCCAGATAGCCGCCGTCGGCCTCTCCCAGCTGAAGTACGTCGACCTGGACGCCAACCGCAACATCTTCATCGTCGGGTTCGCGCTGTTCGCCGGCCTCGCCGTCCCTGAGTACATGAGCCAGGTCGGGCAGGGGCTCGATGCCGGCGGCGCGACGGCGCTCCAGCAGGGCCTCGCCGGCGTCCCGGTGCTCGGCGCGGTGCTGGGTACCGACGTCGTCGCGACGACGCTGTTCGTCGTCGGCGGCACCGGGATGGTCGTCGGGGGCATCGTCGCGTTCGTCCTCGACAACACCATCCCCGGTACCCGCGAGGAGCGCGGCCTCACCGCGTGGGCGGAGCTCACCGAGGACGACGACGAGTTCGTCTCGGCGTTCGACCGCGTCCGCGGTCGCGGCGGCGACAAGCCGCCGGTCTCGGGCGACGACTGACTCCCGATGCCCGACGAACGGGAGACCGTGTACGACGGCCCGCTACGACGTGGAGGCCGGGTTACCGTCACCGGTGACCGACTGCTGGTGGACCGGCCGGACGGGGAGTCCGTCGCCGTCCCGCTCTCCGGCGTCGTCGACGTGACCCTGCAGGACGTGGACTGGTTCCTCGTCGTGATGAGTCTGGGGCTCGTCGGGTTCGGGCTCGCCTCCGTCGGTCGGAACCTCCCGTTCGCGGCCCTGTTCGTCGTCGCCGGGCTGGTCAGCACCGCGCTCACCTACCGGAAACGCGGCGCGCTCAGGGTCAGCGTCTCCGGCCGGACCCGGCCGCTCAGGCTGTTCCCCGCCGACCCGCAGGCGTGCTACGACGCGCTCGCGACGGTGCTCGACGCCGAGTGACGAGCGGAAATCGCCTACACTTACACCCCCGCCGGTCGGACACCCGCGTATGACCGCCGACTCCGTCCAGTCGCTCGTCGACCAGCTCCACGCGGAAGCCGAGATGGACCGCCCGAACGAACTGACGCCCGACGTCGGCATCGTCATGGGGTCGGACTCGGACCTCCCGACGATGGCCGGCGGGAAGGGGAAACGGCCCGGGGCCTACGCCGCACTCGCCGACGAACTCGGCTTCGAGGAACAGACGGACTACACCGACGCGCCCGACGCCCGCTTCACCTTCGAGACGTTCGTCTGCTCGGCCCACCGAACGCCGGACCTGATGTACGCGTACGCGGAGACGGCCGAGGCCCGCGGGGTCGACGTCATCATCGCCGGCGCGGGCGGGAAGTCCGCCGACCTGCCGAACATGACGGCGAGCATCGCCTATCCGCTGCCGGTCATCGGCGTCCCCGTCCAGGAGAAGTCGGTCGACTCCGTCATCGGGATGCCCCAGGGCGCGCCGATAACCGCCGTCGACGCCGGCAAGTCGTTCAACGCCGCGTTGACCGCGGTCCAGATGCTCTCCCGCGAACACGACGAGCTCCGCGACCGGCTGGTCGAGTACCACGAGGGGCTCCAGGCGGAGGTCGGCGAGGTCTCGCGCGACCTGCACGAACTCGGGACGCCCGGGTTCAAGGACGAATACTGGGACTGAGGACCGCACGGGCCGCCCGTTTTAAGGACCGCCGAACCGCCCGAAATCCGGCGCCGTAGTGGTTATCAACCCTTATATGCCAGTACTTCTAACCGTCGCACGATAGGAGATTTCGGAATGAGTAATCCATGGATCGCCATCGGCGCACTCGCGGTCGTGGCGCTCGCTATCCCCATCACGATGATGGTGGTGTCGAGCCTCCTGCGTCCGCGCGTGCCCGAACAAGGCAAAACCGCCACCTACGAGTCCGGTGAGGTGCCGACCGGCAGCAGCAGGCAGATCAAGTTCAATATCCAGTACTACATGGTCGCCCTGCTGTTCGTCGTCTTCGACATCGAGACCGTCCTCATCTTCCCGTGGACGGTCATCTACCGCGACGCCGTCGGCGCGGTCGGGATGTCGAAGGTCCTGCTGCCGATGGTCGTGTTCATCGGCGTGCTCGTCGTCGGACTCGGCTGGGCGTGGCGTAACGGCGCAGTGAGATGGGTGCGCAGTCCGCGTGCCACGAAGGGGGCAGACACATATGAGTAGTGACCAGACACCACCGGCGGTCGAAGACGTATCGACGCAGGAAGCCCGCATGGGTGACGGCGCTGACGACCGGTTCAACTCCACGCTTCGCGAGGCGTTCGGGTCGACGCCGTTCATCCTGACCAAGTTCGACAAGTTCATGAACTGGGTCCGGGGCTCCTCGATGTTCATGCTGCAGTTCGGTATCGCTTGCTGCAGCATCGAGATGATCCACACCTACGCCATCAAGCACGACCTCGACCGCTTCGGCGCCGGGATTCCGCGCGCGTCGCCGCGGCAGGCCGACGTCATCATCGTCCCGGGGACCATCGTCTCGAAGTTCGCCCCGCGGATGAAGCGCGTCTACGACCAGATGCCCGAGCCGAAGTTCGTCGTCTCGATGGGGTCCTGTACCATCTCCGGCGGCCCGTTCCAGGAGGGGTACAACGTCGTCAAGGGCGCCGAGGAGGTCATCCCCGTGGACATCCACGTCCCCGGCTGCCCACCGCGCCCCGAGGCGCTGGTCTACGGCGTCGCGAAACTGCAGGAGCGCATCGCCAACGGCGAGTCCTCGCCGGTGACGGTCAAACCGTACGAGCTCGAACAGTTCGGTGACCTCGAACAGGACGAACTCGTCGACAAGCTCGCCGACGAGATAGACGAGGACGACCTCGTCATGCGGTACAACTGGGACAACTCGCCATAACCATGAGTCTCGAAAAACCCACTCCCGACACGGCGACCGAGGTCGGCGTCACCGAGGACGGCCTCGACTACGACGCGCTCGCGGACCTGCTCGGCGGCCACGTCCTCGACCGCGAGGAACACGTCAACGCCGAGGGGTTCGTCATCCGTCCCGACGAGGTGCAGGAGGTCCTCTCGACGCTGAAGAACGAGGCCGGGTTCGACCACTGCGCCTGCGTCACGGCACAGGAGTACGACGACCGGTACGAGTCTATCTACCATCTCCGGAAGTTCGACGACCCGACGCAGGAACTGTCGGTCGTCGTCCCGTCGCCGAAGGACGACCCGCACAACGAGTCGGCCGCCCGCGTCTACGACACGGCCGACTGGCACGAGCGGGAGGCCTACGACCTCGTCGGCATCGACTACGACGACCACCCCGACCTGCGTCGCATCCTCCTGCCCGAGACGTGGCAGGGCCACCCGCTCTCGCAGGACTACAACCAGGACCAGCCACAGATCGTCACGCTGCGGGAGAACGCCAACCCGCTGGAGGAGGACCACCGCAGCGAGGACGACCCGGACACGATGTTCGTCAACATCGGTCCCCACCACCCGGCGACCCACGGCGTCCTGCACGTGAAGACGGTGCTGGACGGCGAGCAGATAGCCGACATCGAACCGGACATCGGCTACCTCCACCGCTGTGAGGAGCAGATGTGCCAGAACGGGACCTACCGGCACCAGATAATGCCGTACCCGGACCGGTGGGACTACGTCTCGGCCGGCATCCTCAACGAGTGGGCGTACGCCCGCGCGGCCGAGGACCTCGCGGACATCGAGGTCCCCGAGTACGCGCAGGTCATCCGGACGATGAGCGCGGAACTGTGCCGCATCGCCGCGCACATGCTCGCGCTCGGGACGTTCGCGCTGGACGTCTTCGGCGACTTCACCGCCATCTTCCAGTACGCGTTCCGCGACCGCGAGGTCGTCCAGAACATCCTCGAGGACCTCACCGGCCAGCGCCTGATGTTCAACTACATGCGCCTGGGCGGCGTCGCGTGGGACCTGCCCGAGCCCCGCGAGGAGTTCTTCGAGAAGACCCGCGACTTCCTCGACGACCTGCCGCACAAGCTGGAGGAGTACCACGACCTCATCACGGGCAACGAGATCTTCCAGATGCGGTGTGTCGACACCGGCGTCCTCTCGGAGGAGATGGTCAAGCAGTACGGCGCCACCGGCCCGGTCGCCCGCGGCTCCGGCGTCGACTACGACCTCCGACGGGACGACCCCTACGGCTACTACGACGAGCTCGACTGGAACGTCGTCACCGAGGAGGGCGGCGACAACTTCAGTCGCGTCCTCGTCCGCATGCGCGAGGTCGAGGAGTCGGCCCGCATCATCGAGCAGTGTGTCGACCTGCTGGAGCAGTGGCCCGAAGACGAGCGCGAGATCCAGGCCAACGTCCCCCGGACGCTCCGTCCGGACCCGGACAAGGAGATCTACCGTGCCGTCGAGGGCGCGAAGGGCGAACTCGGCATCTACATCCGGTCTGACGGCACCGACAAGCCCGCCCGGTTCAAGATCCGGAGTCCGTGCTTCTCGAACCTCCAGACCCTGCCCGAGATGTCCCAGGGCGAGTACGTCCCGGACATGGTCGCCTCGCTGGGTAGCCTCGACATCGTGCTCGGGGAGGTGGACCGCTGATGCAGTCGGCCCCGCTCCCGGAGACGCTGGCCAACCTCGTGGGGCTGGACCCCAACAGCACGCCGGTCATGATCCTGATGAGCCTCGTCGGCGCGGCGCTCATCGGGACGCTGATGATGACCAACACGGCGCTGGCCGGGCCGTGGGCGAAGCGGAAGATCACCGCCGCGTTCACCGACCGTATCGCCGTCGACCGTATCGGCCCGTACGGCCTGTTCATCATCGTGGCCGACGCGGTCCGACTGCTCTCGAAGGAGCTCATCGTGCCCGACGGCGTCGACCGCCCCGCGTGGGACCTCGCACCGCTGATCATCGCGAGTTCCGCGCTGCTGGGCTTCGCCGTCATCCCGATGGGGAGCGGCATCCACCTGGCGGACCCGGAGGTCGGGCTGGCCTACGTCTTCGCGACGGCCTCCATCGCGTCGGTGGGGCTGGTGATGGCCGGCTACGCGTCGAACAACAAGTACTCGTTCCTCGGCGGCCTGCGCGCCGTCGCACAGAACGTGGCCTACGAGATCCCGCTCATCCTCACCGGGGCGTCGGTGGTCATCTTCGCCGGCTCGCTCCAGATGAGCGAGATCGTCGCGGCCCAGCAGCAGACCCTCATCGGGCCGCTGCCCTCGTGGTACGCGTTCGTCAACCCCTTCGCGTTCGTGCTGTTCATGATCGCGAACCTCGCCGAGGTCGGTCGCAACCCCTTCGACATCCCGGAGGCACCGACCGAGATCGTGGCGGGGTACCAGACCGAGTACTCCTCGGTGTACTTCGTCCTCATCTACCTGGGCGAGTTCATCCACATCTTCCTCGGCGGGGCCATCATCGCCACCATCTTCCTCGGAGGCCCGGCCGGGCCGGGCCCGGCGAGCCTCGGCATCGTCTGGTTCCTCGTCAAGATATGGGGCGTCTTCCTGTTCACGCAGTGGGCCCGCTCGGCGGTTCCGCGCGTCCGCATCGACCAGCTCATCGAGATCGGCTGGAAGGGGATGCTCGTCCTCTCGCTGGCGAACCTGCTGCTGACCGCGGTCATCGTCGGGGTGATCGCCTGATGACCGCACCCGCGACTATCGGAGGTAACCCACAATGATTGGCATCCTGAAGTCCATGGCGACGACGATGAAACACGCCCTCGACGGGGAGACGTTCACGGTGGAGTACCCGGACGTCGCCCCCGAGGTGAGCCCCCGCTTCCGCGGCGTCCACAAGTGGAGCCAAGAGCGGTGTATCTGGTGTCGGCAGTGCGAGAACGTCTGTCCGAACAACACCATCCAAATCGTGATGGACGACCAGCGCAACGGCGAGCAGTACAACCTCCACATCGGCCAGTGTATCTACTGCCGGCTGTGCGAGGAGGTCTGCCCGACCGACGCCATCCTGCTGACCCAGAACTTCGAGTTCACCGCAGACACGAAAGACGAGTTCGCCTACGACAAGGAGCAACTCAAGAACGTGCCGTGGTACAAGGACATCGACCCGCTCGAGTCCCGCGAACCCGACCGGGGCGCGTGGATCGGCGAGGGCGACGGCGAAGTGGACTACCAGTAACCGCTCGGTTCTTTCTCCGACGTCCCGTCCGTGTGTGACGAGTGCCGATTTTCCGTCGCCGACACCGGACGGTCCGGTGACAGACCCCTCTGCAGGCGAGACGAAAGAGGAATCTTCAAAGGGACGCCGGAAAGAGTCTCAAAGTAAGATGGCACTGTACGAGTCAATCGCGTTCGCGCTGTTCGCGTTGGTGACGGTGGGCAGCGCGGCAGGCGTCGTGTTAGTCCGGGACGTCTGGCATTCGGCGCTGTTACTGGGTGTGTCACTGGTCAGCGTCGCCGTGTTCTACGTCATGAACCAGGCGGCGTTCGTCGCAACGATGCAGATTCTGGTGTACATCGGCGGCGTCCTCATCCTCATCACCTTCGCGGTGATGCTGACTCGGGAGGACGAGTCGGTCATCGAGGTGGCACCATGACCAGCAAACCGGAACTCAACACCGAGGGGAGCTTCGTCGCGGGGCTCGCGGCGGTCGCCCTGTTCGTCGTTCTCGGCGTCGTGTTCCTCGGCGCCTCGTTCCCGAACCCGGTCGGGTTCGGCGAGTCCGCCGCGATCACGAAGAGCCTGGGCGCGGCGATGTTCGACATCGCCCCGAGCGCGATTATGGGCGAGAACGAGGCCGCCGTGCCCGGCGAAGGGTTCCTCGTGGCCTTCGAGATAATCGACGTCGTGCTGGTCGCGGCGCTGGTCGGCGCCATCATGCTGGCCCGCCGCGAGGAGGCCGGCGAGATAGTCGACCTCGGCGTCGACGACACGGACACCGACGAACCAGCCGTCGCGGCCGACGGCGGCGACGCGGACGGCGTGGGAGGTGACGAGTCGTGATTCCGGCGGAGTTGTACCTCCTGCTCTCGGCCGCGCTGTTCTGCATCGGTCTGTTCGGCATCCTGACCCGGCGGAACGCGCTCGTCTTCCTGATGTCCGTCGAGCTGATGCTCAACGCGGCGAACATCAACTTCGTCGCCTTCTCGCTCCAGCACGGCAACCTCACCGGGCAGGTGTTCGCCCTGTTCGGGATGGCACTCGCCGCGGCCGAGGTGGCTATCGGTATCGGTATCATCCTGGTGTTGTACCGCAACTTCAGTGACGTGGACGTCACGAAGGCGACGACGATGAGGTGGTAACAGATGGCTGCATTCACATACGCTCCGGCGATCGTCCTGCTGCCGTTCGTATCGTTCCTCGTCGCACTGTTCGCGGGCGACCGCATGCCGAAAGGCGGCGCGCTCGCGGGCATCACCGCGACGGGCGGGTCGCTGCTGCTCTCTATCTGGGTCGCGCTCACCGTCGCCGGCGGTGGCTACCACAACGAGTTCATCTACACGTGGGTCGCCGGCGTCGAGTCGGTCACGCTCCGGTTCGGCCTGCTGCTCGACCCGCTCTCGGCGCTGATGCTGCTCATCGTGACGCTCATCTCGTTCCTCGTCCACATCTTCTCGCTGGGCTACATGAACGACGAGGGCGAGACGGGCCTGCCGCGCTACTACGCCGGTCTCGGCCTGTTCACGGCGAGCATGCTCGGGTTCGTCGTCGCCAACAACCTGCTGATGGCCTTCATGTTCTTCGAACTGGTGGGCCTGTGTTCGTACCTGCTCATCGGGTTCTGGTTCCGCGAGGACGGCCCGCCGAGCGCCGCGAAGAAGGCGTTCCTCGTCACCCGCTTCGGTGACTACTTCTTCCTCATCGGCGTCGTCGGCATCTTCGCCACCTTCGGGACCGGCCTCTTCGCCCCCGTCACCCAGAACGGCGAAGTGGTCGCCCAGAGCTTCCCGGTGCTCGCCGAGCACGCCGTCGTCGACGGCGAGACCGGCCCCATCGCGATGCTCGACACCGTCGGCCTCGGCGCACAGGCCTGGTTCACGGTGCTGGGGCTGCTCGTCCTCGGTGGCGTCATCGGCAAGTCCGCACAGTTCCCGCTGCACACGTGGCTCCCGGACGCCATGGAGGGTCCGACGCCCGTCTCCGCGCTCATCCACGCCGCGACGATGGTCGCCGCCGGTGTCTACCTCGTCGCGCGCATGTACGGCTTCTACGCCATCTCCCCGACGGCGCTGGCCGTCATCGCGCTGGTCGGCGGCTTCACGGCGCTGTTCGCCGCGACGATGGGCCTGGTCAAACAGGAGATAAAGCAGGTCCTCGCGTACTCGACCATCTCCCAGTACGGGTACATGATGCTCGCGCTGGGCTCCGGCGGCTACATCGCCGCCGTCTTCCACCTGACCACCCACGCCGTGTTCAAGGCGCTGCTGTTCCTCGGCGCCGGGTCGGTCATCATCGCCATGCACCACAACGAGAACATGTGGGACATGGGCGGTCTGAAAGAGAAGATGCCAGTGACCTACTACACGTTCCTCTCGGGGTCGCTGGCGCTGGCCGGCATCCTGCCATTCGCCGGCTTCTGGTCCAAGGACGAGGTGCTGTACGAGGCACTCATCCACGGGCTCGGCAGCGAGGGCGGTCTCGCGACGACTTACATCCTCGCGTACGCGATGGGGCTGCTGGCCGTCTTCTTCACCGGCTTCTACACCTTCCGGATGGTGTTCCTCACCTTCCACGGTGACGCCCGCTCTGACACCGCACGCGACCCCCACGGCGTTCGCTGGAACGTCAAGGGGCCGCTGGCGGTGCTGGGAGTGCTGGCGGCGACGGTCGGGTTCATCAACATGAAGCCCGTCGCGAAACTGACCGGCGCGCACATCGACTTCCTGCACGCGTGGCTCGCCGGACCCGACGAGGGCGGCTGGCCGGCCGCACTCGTGACCAGTTCCCACCACTACGAGGAACTGCTCCACGACGTCGCGGGCGTCGCTGCGGGCGAACCACTCGGTTCGACCGGGACGTTGCTGGCCTCGGCGGCCGTCTCGCTGGGGCTGGCGCTGGCCGGTGCCGGCGCCGCGACGATGCTGTACCGCGGCCCGGACCCGGTCGAACACACGGACAAGTTGGGCGGTCTGAAGACGCTACTCATGCACAACTACTACCAGGACGAGTATCAGGTGTGGCTGGCGACGGGGCTGACCCACCCGCTGGCCCGTGCGATGGACAAGTTCGACCAGGGCGTCGTCGACGGCGTCGTCAACGGCGTCTCCAGCGTGAGCCTGTTCGGTGGGAGCCGTATCCGCCGCATCCAATCGGGCGTCGTCAACAACTACGCGGCGCTGCTGACGCTGGGGCTGGTGCTCCTGCTGGCCGTCTTCGGCCTCGCCGGGGGGTGGTTCTGAATGTGGGTCGCTGCACTCCTCGCGGTGACACTGCTCGGGAGCGCCGCCGTCATGCTCTCGCCGAACCGCTACGCCGGCAAGCTCGCCGCCGCCATCAGCGCCGTCCCGGCGCTCGCCTCGGTGTACATGTACTACGTCTTCCTCACCCAGAACGGCGGGGCGGGCAACGCCCTCCTCTCGCCCGGTGAGGTGGCCTTCGGCCAGCAGGTCCCGTGGATAGACCTCGCGGGCTACCAGGTGTCCTACTACGTCGGGCTGGACGGCGTCAGCATGCCGCTGCTCGCGCTGACGACCATCCTGACCACGCTGGCCATCGTCTCGGCGTGGACGCCCATCGACGAGCGTCAGTCCCAGTTCTACGGGCTGATGCTGTTCATGGAGACGAGCCTCATCGGCGTCTTCGCGGCGCTCGACTTCTTCCTCTGGTTCGTCTTCTGGGAGGGCGTGCTCATCCCGATGTACTTCCTCATCGGCGTCTGGGGCGGTCCCCGGCGGAAGTACGCCGCTATCAAGTTCTTCGTCTACACGAACGTGGCCTCGCTCATCATGTTCGCGGGGCTGTTCGCGCTGGTGTTCAACACCGACCTCACGTCGCTGGCCCTGCCCGCGATGGCCGAGGCGTTCCGGACCGCGTCCGGGCTGCCGACCATCGCCGGGTTCAGTCTGGCGACCATCTCGTTCGTCCTGATGTTCTTCGGGTTCGCGGTGAAGGTACCCGTCTTCCCCCTGCACACGTGGCTGCCGGACGCCCACGTCGAGGCGCCGACGCCGGTGTCGGTGATGCTGGCCGGCGTCCTCCTGAAGATGGGGACCTACGCGCTGTTGCGGTTCAACTTCACGATGCTCGCGGAGACGGCCCAGGCGCTCGCGGTCCCGCTGGCCATCGTCGGCGTCGTCAGCGTCATCTACGGCGCGATGCTGGCGCTGGCCCAGCGTGACCTCAAGCGCATCGTCGCGTACTCCTCCATCTCGTCGATGGGGTACGTCATCCTCGGACTGGTCGCGTTCACGCCCCACGGCATGGGCGGGGCGACGTTCCAGATGGTCGCCCACGGCCTCATCTCGGGCCTGATGTTCATGACCGTCGGCGTCATCTACAACACGACGCACACGCGCATGGTCGGCGACATGTCCGGCCTCGCGGACCGGATGCCGTGGACGGTCGGCATCTTCGTGGCCGCCGCGTTCGGCTACATGGGCCTGCCGCTGATGGCCGGGTTCGCCGGCGAGTTCCTCATCTTCCAGGGCGCGTTCGACGCGGCCACGCTCGGGAGCGCCGCGCCGGTGCTGACCTCGGCCGCGATGTTCGGTATCGTCGTCGTCGCCGGCTACCTGCTGTGGGCGATGCAACGCACCCTGTTCGGTGGCTTCAGTCTGGAGACCGACTACGAGGTCGGCCCGGCGGCGTTCCACGACGTCGCGCCGCTGGCCGTCCTCCTCCTGCTGGTCATCCTGCTCGGTGTCGCCCCCGACCTCTCGTACGACATGATTCAACACGCGATCACGCCGCTCACTGGAGGTGGTGCATAGATGGTCCATCAGCTACCGAGTTGGGCGGGTCTCGCGCCGGCACTCGCACTCGCCGCGACGGCGCTGGTCCTGCTGCTGGTCGACAGCGTCGACCCCGACACGACGAACACGAGCCTCCTCGGCGGGGTCTCCGTCGTCGGGTCGCTGGCGTCGCTGGCGTTCGCCGTGTGGTTCATCTTCGGCGGCACCGGCATCCCGACCAGCGAGGGCGGCCAGGGGACGCCCGTGCTGTTCAACGGGCAGCTGGTCGTCGACCAGATGGCCCTGTTCTTCATGATAATCGTCGCGAGCGTCACCGCGCTCGTGACGCTGGCCAGCACGGACTACGTCGAGAACCACGCCTACCAGGCGGAGTTCTACGCGCTCGTCCTGCTGGCCGCGACGGGGATGTCCGTGCTGAGCGCCGCGAACAGTCTCGCGACGGCGTTCGTCGCCCTGGAGCTCGTCTCGCTGCCCTCCTACGCGCTCGTCGCGTTCCTCAAGAAGAACCGCGGCAGCGTCGAGGCCGGGCTCAAGTACTTCCTCATCGGCGCGGTGTCCTCGGCGGTGTTCGCCTACGGCATCTCGCTGGTGTACGCCGCGACGGGCGTCCTCCGGTTCGACGCCGTCGCGACGGCCATCGAGAGCGGCACCGTCCAGACCATCGTCGACGGCACGGTGCAGGCCCAGGCCGGGTCGCCCGCCGTCCCGATGTCCGTGCTGGGCGTCGGCATCATGATGGTCATCGGCGGCGTCGCGTTCAAGATCGCCGCCGTCCCGTTCCAGTTCTGGGCGCCGGAGGCCTACGAGGGGGCGCCGGCACCCATCTCGGCGTTCCTCTCCTCGGCCTCGAAGGCCGCCGGGTTCGTGCTCGCGTTCCGCGCGTTCGCCGTCGCCTTCCCCATCGGCGCGCTCGTCTCCAGCGGCGAGGCGCTGAACTGGTTCGTCGTCTTCCAGGTGCTGGCCATCGCGACGATGTTCATCGGGAACTTCGCCGCGGCCACCCAGGAGAAGGTCAAGCGGATGATGGCCTACTCCAGCGTCGGGCACGCCGGCTACATCCTCATCGGTCTGGCCGCGCTGTCGGCCTCCGGTGACGGCATGGCCCTCTCGATGAGCGCCGGGATGGCCCACCTGCTCGTCTACGGGTTCATGAACACCGGCGCGTTCCTGTTCATCGCGCTCGCCGAGTACTGGGGCGTCGGTCGCCGCTTCGAGGACTACAACGGCCTCGGTCGGCAGGCCCCGCTGGCCTGTGCCGCGATGACCGTCTTCCTCTTCAGCCTCGCCGGCCTGCCCATCGGCGGCGGGTTCTTCTCGAAGTTCTACCTGTTCTCGGCGACGCTCGACGTCGGCGCGTGGTCGCTCGCGGCCGCGCTGGTCATCAACAGCGCCCTGTCGCTGTTCTACTACTCCCGCGTCGTCAAGGCGATGTGGATCGAGGAGCCGACCGGCGACCGGTCCATCGAGTCGTACCCGACCGGGCTCTACACCGCCATCGTCTCGGCCGCCGTCGTGACGGTGCTGCTGGTCCCCGGCTTCGACTACGTCTCCAGCCTCGCGTTCCGGGCCGTCGAGCTACTGTAGCTCGTAGAGGAAGACGCCGCCGCTCTCCCGTTTCTCGACGCGACCCTGCGTTTCCAGCACGTCCAGATGGCCGATAGCCTCGCTCATCCCCGAGAAGTACTCCGTCGCCGGCAGGTCGCCGAACAGCGCCGTCATCACGTCCGCGGGCGTCGTCGCCCCCTCGCTCACGATGTCGGCGACCTCCTCGCTTCGCTGGTCGTGTTCGGCGAGGATGGCGTCGATGCGGTCACGCGGCGACTCGACCGGTTCGCGGTGACCGGTCAGGAACCGGTCGTGGCCCTGCTCGCGGAGCCAGCGCAACGAGTCGTTGAACGCGGGCAGGACGCGTGGCCGCTGGCCGCCGCGGTCCTCGGGTGGCTGGAGGAACGGGTTCGGCGTGATGTCGCCCAGGACGTTGTCCCCGACGATGGCCTCGCGTCGGCCGTCGTAGTCGTACGAGAAGATGAGTTCGCCCGCGGCGTGCCCGGCGACGCTGTCGACGGACACGCGCTCGTCGTCCACGGTGAGCGTGTCACCGGCCGTCAGCTCCCGGTCCGTGGCGACGCTCTGGGCGTAGGCCAGAAACGCCTCGGGGAGCTGTGTGACCGCCTCTGCGGTCTCTCTGGAGATGCCACAGCGCTCGAAGAGGTCCGAGAAGTACGACTGTTCGTACTCCAGGCGGGCGGCGAAGTCCCGCATGATGGCCGCGGCCTCGGGGCTGGCGAGGACGCGGGCCCCCTCGGAGCGCAACCGACTCGCCAGTCCGAAGTGGTCCGGGTGCGGGTGGGTGACGACGACCTGTGAGACGTCACCGGGTGTGAGCTCCCGCGCCTCCAGCGTCTCCAGCAGCCGCGACCACGCCTCCTCGCTGTCCGGCCCCGGGTCGACGACGGTCCGGCCGGCGACGTAGGCGTTGACCGCCCCGACCTGGAACGGCGTCGGGATAGATACACGTGTGAACATACCACGACGATGTATGGCGGGATGGAAAACAGTTCGCACACGCCCGGTCGGGCACAAAGGATTTATTCGTCGTTCGCCAAGGGACAGATATGAACAAGCACTTCGAAGATGCTCGGTACTACCTCAAGCGCGCCGGCGAAACAGCGAGCAAGGGCGTCAAAGAGGAACTCGAACCCGTCGAGCAGCGGTTCCGAGAGCTGACCGGTAAGGAGAGCGAACCGGAGCCGGGCCGCCTCGACAAGGTCAAGGCCGACCTGAAAGAACTCCAGCAGAACGCCGAGGGTGAGGCAGAGCAAGCCATCGCCGACGCGCGGTCGAAGATCGAGTCCTACCGCCAGAAAGACGAGACGGAAGCGTAGTCGGAACGCAATTCTTAATGTATCCGGTCGAATAGCCACCGGTGTAGCCGGGTTGGTGATCTAGTCCGGTTATGATACCTCCTTCACACGGAGGAAGTCGGCGGTTCGAATCCGCCCCAACCCATTTTCCTGCGACCAGACCGTGAGCAGCGATGCGTGTGGCGGCTTCGGACCCCGATAGACGAAGAAGCGAGTCTTTCTCCGGTCCACCTCCACCCAGACTCACGCTGGGAGTACTGTGCGTGCTCCGAGTCGGTGAGACACGGTTCAGTCACTCGTAAAGAGTCGGTCCCGCGCACCCCACGCACTCGTCTTGGGGACGTGCTCGTCGAAGGCCTTCTTCGCTTTCAGGAACGTCCCGTCGGGAACCTGTTGATTGTCGCCGGGCATCACGCCGACCTGCCCGGGAGCCTGCACGTTGTCCCCCGGCAGCACGGCCACGTCGCCGTCGTCGCCGTCCAGCGGAACGGCGGCGGCAGGCATCGAGAGCCCCACGACGGCGGTGACCAGAACGGCGAGCGTGACGGCGATTCGAGTGAGTGTGTGTACCATACTGTGACCGGCTACGAACTACGAGGACAAATATTAGTACTGTTATACTTACAGGGGCTCGGCGGTGGGATGGACAGACCCGGCGACTGCCCGGAGTCTCCCGACGAGAACGTCTCACGGTACAGCGGAGAACGGCCCGTGGCGCGCTGCGTTACGCCGTCTCGACGAACTGTGCGTCGGCGGAGGTGTGGCCCCGGTTGAACGACAGTACGCGTGCGCGGACGACGTCGCCCTCCGAGAGCGATGACGGGACGTCCTCGGTGAAGAGGACGAACCCCTCCACCTTCCCGACGGCGACGCGGTCGCCGGAGTGGTGGTCCGTGAACTCCGTGATGCCGAACTCGTACGTCTCGCCGATGTCGACCGGTGGGTCGCGCTGCTGTGCGTCCTCGTGGGCGCGTCTGGACTGTGCCGCGTCCGACGAGCCTCGGCGTCGAAGCAGTACCAGCCCCAGCACGAGGACCAGCACGCCGCCGCCGGCCGCGAACCAGATGAGTTCCATGTCCGGTGTCTCAGGCCCTGCGTCCTAATAGGTTGCAGAGTCGGGCTCACTCGTCGTCGAGGCTGTCGGCCTCGTACTCGTCTTCGTACTTCGCGACGGCGGCCGCGAAGCTCTCGCCCGCGCGCTCGTACGTCTCGCGGAGGTCCTCGACGGGCGTTCGAGTGGCGTCGACCCGCAGGTCCTCGTCGTACGGTTCCATCTCCCGCTCCTCGGTGGTCGTCACCTTCAGCGCGGCCGACTGGATCTCGAGGTCGGTCCGCTTGTCGCCGCCCTCCGCGTGGCCCGCCGCCAGCGCGTCTATCAGACGCTCCGGGAGCGGCGCGTCGGGGTCGGCGTCCTCGAACGCGTCGGCCGTCGCCTCGATGACGGTCTCGCCCGTGAGGAGGTTCCCGGCGACGGTCAGCCCCTCGCGTTCGAGGTGGCCGAACCACTCGCCACACTCCTCGCCGGAGAAGGCGAACGTCCCGTCGTCGTCGACGCCGTGGAGTTGCCGCGAGGGCTGGCCCTCGTCGGCCGCCAGCAGCGCCGAGAGCGCGTCGTCGACGGCGAGGCCGTCGGCGAGGTACTCGACGCCCTTCCGGCCGAGCTCGACGTTGACGAGCGACTGTGTCGCGACGGCGCCGTGCTCGTTGGCGAACGGACACAGCGTCCCGACGCCGGCCAGTCGCGTGGTGACGGCGACGCCGTACCGCGTCTGCTCGGCCCCGCTCTCGTCCTCGTAGGACTCCCGAACGCAGATGCTGAAGGTCACGCGTCGGCATCGGCGCCCGCGAAACAAAAGCGGCCGGGCGGCCCGCCCCGCTCAGAGCCCGAGCTTGTCCCGGAGACCGCCGGTCGACGAGGAGTCGCTGCCGGGCGGTTCCCAGTCGACGGGCAGTTCCTCGGCCAGCTCCGCCACCTCCTCGTCGCCGAACCGCGGGTCCGAGACCGCCGACTCCAACCACTCGACCCACTCGTCGTCCGAGAGCAAGCCCCGCGAGTCCGTCTCCCACTGGTCGACGAGCGCCGCCCGGTCGCGGAACGGGATGTCCATCCCGCTGTCGCCCCAGTACAGCGGCGACAGTTCGAAGGCGTGGGTGTCGCTATCGAGCCAGACGAGCCGGTACGGGTAGTCGTTGTACAGGAAGACGTCGTCCGGCGACACCGCGTCGCCGTTCGGGAGTTCGAGCGTCTCGCTCATGGCCACGGCTACGGGTGGCCGACGTTTCAGGGTTGTGCGGACCACGCCCGGTCCGCGGAGAGGAATGTCCCGACGGTCGCCGCGTCAGTACTCGTGGAGGGGTCGCTGGCGGATCTTCCGCCGCAGGTCGCCAATGGACGGGTCGCCGTCGCCGACGAACTGCTGGCACACCGCGTGGACCTCCTCGCGGGTTATCTTCACGTTGCCCTGCTCGATGACGTCGGCCGGGCGAGCGCGGAGTTCCCGGATGGTCCCGACGGCCAGGAGGAAGGGGATGGCCCACGCCGACAGCGAGTTGCCCCGCGTCTCGGGCATGGCGTCGAGCCACGTCTGGGCCCCGTCGAGGTAGCTCTCGGCCCGGGCGGTCACCTGCTCGATGACCGGGACCAGCGAGTCGACGTTGCTCGGGTCGCCCACGTCGCCGTGGTCGAGCCCCTCCTCGCGGAGCAGTTCCAGCGGGAGGTAGACGTTGTTCTCCTCCTCCATGTCGGTCGCGGCGTCCTTCGCGACGTTGACCAACTGGAGCAGGAGGGCGAACGAGCGCGCGTTCTCTTCCATCCGCTGGACCTGCTCGTCGGTGGCCTCGTGGGAGACGAGCCCGGTCACGAGGGTGCCGACGGTGCCGGCGGCGTACCAGCAGTACTCCTCTAGCTCCTCGAGGGTCTTGATGCGCAGGCCGCCCTCGTCGGCGTAGCGGTCGACGAACATCGCCATCCCGTCGACGAGTTCGCGGACGGGGCCGCGGATGGCGTCCAGCGAGTGGGTGTCGAGCGAGCGGAAGACGCCGACCGCGCGACCGGCGTTGTCGACGACCTCCCAGTCGTCGGTCATTGTGGCGGGGAGCCACTCCCCGGCCGCCTCGTCGAACGCGCGAATCGAGGCGTCCGCCGAGGGGTCCAGCGTCCGGCTGTACAGTCGGAGGAGGTCGGCCTGTACCCCCGGGGGATGTGGCCCGCGTCCTCGATGGTGTCGGCGACGCGGCAGAGGAGATACCCGACACAGATGTCGCGTGCCATCGGCTCGTCGAGTTCCGCAATTGTCAAACTAAACGTCCGCGAGACCCGGTGGACGGCGTCGTAGCACCACTCAATATCTTCTTCTGACGACCGGCCAGTGTGGTTCTGAGACATTCCCGTCACCCGGCGTAGGGCGTACTCTAATAAAAATGGGTTGGCTGTGGGGCGAGGGGCGGTCCCCGCTCTCGGCCGTCGGCTGTCGGGCAAACGCCACGCCTAAACGCTGCCAGCGCGTACGTGCGGCCATGACTGTCCCCGGAGCGGGGGTGCGGTGTCGATGAACCGCGACGATACGATAGTCCTCGGTGTCACCATCGCCGCCGTGGTGATCGTCCCCGGCCTCGCGAACGGGTTCCTGAGCCAGATGGGGTACCCGTGGGTCGGGAGCGCCGTCTGGGCGCTGGGGTACGGCCTCGGCGTCGTGTACATCTGGTACGAGTGGGTCCGGCCGCTCGACATCAGCGCCCCCGACGGCGTCGGCCTC
The DNA here is from genome assembly GCF_055632435.1 of Haloarcula sp. MBLA0163. NCBI lineage: Archaea > Methanobacteriati > Methanobacteriota > Halobacteria > Halobacteriales > Haloarculaceae > Haloarcula > Haloarcula sp. MBLA0163. Next base: position 816,109 of record NZ_CM145745.1, on the reverse strand, counting down.
CCGGAGGACGAGGACTCCGTCGAAGAATAATAACGCGCGCCATCTAAATTATTAACAAAGACCAACTATACCGGGTTTCGTAGCAGCTGGATTAATAAGATTCCGCCGACTACCGTCGCGTATGAGCAGTGAGGACGCACGAACCCTCCGCCTCCGTATCCCGGAGATGGACTGTTCGTCCTGTGCGGCGACGGTCGACTCGGCGGTCGCCGACCTCCCCGGTGTGACGGCCGTCGACACGCGCCCGGGGAGCGGTATCGCGGTAGTCACGTTCGACCCCGACGCGGTCGACCGGGAGACGCTGGTCTCGGCCGTCGAACGGGCGGGCTACCCGGTCCAGAGCGCGAGCGACGGCGACGAGACGGACGTGCCGAGGAGCGACGAGCGCGCGTCCGTCTGGCAGTCGGCCCGCGCGAAGAAGACCGCCGTCGGCGCCGTGTTGCTCGCCGTCGGCCTCCTCGCCGAGTTCGGACTGGCCCCGATACCGGTCGCCGCCGTCGGCCCGGTCGGGCCGCTGGGACTGGTCGAGTTCGCGCTCGCGGACCTCCTCTTCCTGGGGGCCGTCGCGGCGGCCGGCCAGGAGATACTGCGCGGTGGCGTCGTCGCCGCCCGCCAGCGGAACCTCGGCATCGACTTCCTGATGTCGGCGGCCATCGTCGGCGCCATCACGGCCTCGGTGGTCGGCGACGAGACGCTGTACGTCGAGGCGGCGACGCTCGCCGTGTTGTTCAGCATCGCCGAGCTGCTGGAGGGGTACGCGATGGACCGCGCCCGGAACTCCCTGCGGGAGCTGGTCGACCTCGCGCCCGACGAGGCGACGGTCCTGCGGGACGGCGAGGAGGTCACCGTCCCCGTCGACGACGTGCGTGTCGGCGACCGCGTGGTCGTCCGGCCGGGCGAGAAGATACCGGCCGACGGCGACGTGCTGGAGGGCGAGTCGGCCGTCGACGAGTCCCCGGTCACCGGCGAGTCCGTCCCGGTCGACAAGGTCCCCGGCGACGCCGTCTACGCGGGGACGATGAACGAGGGCGGCTACCTCGAACTGCAGGTGACCGCACCGCCCGGCGAGGACACCCTCTCGCAGGTCATCCGGCTCGTCGAGGACGCCGAGGCGAAGAAGACCGAGCGCGAGCAGTTCGTCGAGCGGTTCTCGAACTACTACACGCCACTGATGGTGGCGCTGGCCGTCGCCGTCACCGTCGGCCCACCCCTCCTGCTCGGCGCGCCGTGGCTCGAGTGGTTCGTCACCGGCATCACCCTCCTCGTGCTGGCCTGCCCCTGCGCGTTCGTCATCTCGACGCCCGTGACCGTCGTCGCGGGCATCACCAGCGCCGCCCGCCACGGCGTCCTCGTGAAGGGCGGCACCCACCTCGAAGCGATGGGCGGCGTCGACGCGATAGCACTCGACAAGACGGGGACGCTGACGAAGGGCGAACTCTCCGTCACCGACGTCGTGCCCGTCGGTGACCGCACCGAGACGGACGTGCTCCGGTGTGCGCGCGGCCTCGAGACGCGGTCCGAACACCCCATCGGCGAGGCCATCGTCGCCCACGCCGAGGCGGCGGCCGTCGAGGCGACCGAGCCGACGAGTTTCGAGAGCCTGACCGGCGAGGGCGTGCAGGCGACCCTCGACGGGACGCGCCACTACGCCGGCAAGCCCGGCCTGTTCGACGACCTCGGCTTCGAACTGGACCACGCCCACGTCGTCGACCCCTCCGGCGAACTGGCCGGCGAGGTCCGCGAGCTGTGTGACCGGCAGGGCTGTCTCAACCTCGTCGAGGACACCATCCCGCGGCTACAGGACGAGGGCAAGACCGTGGTGCTGGTCGGGACGGAGGACTCGCTCGAGGGGGTCGTCGCCGTCGCCGACGAACTGCGCCCGGGCGCCGCCGAGACGGTCCAGCGCCTGCGCGACCTCGGCATCGAACCGGTGATGCTCACCGGCGACAACGAGCGCACGGCCCGCGCCATCGCCGAACAGGTCGGCATCACCGACTACCGCGCCGAGCTACTGCCCGACGAGAAGGTGGCCGCCGTCGAGGAACTGCTGGCGGAGTACGACGACGTGGCGATGGTCGGCGACGGCGTCAACGACGCGCCGGCGCTGGCGACGGCGACGGTCGGCATCGCGATGGGGGCGGCCGGGAGCGACGCGGCCATCGAGACGGCCGACATCGCGCTGCTGGGCGACGACATCGCGCGACTCCCCTACCTCGCGACCCTCTCGAAGAAGGCCACCGGCGTCATCCAGCAGAACGTCTGGTCCAGTCTGGGCCTGAAGCTCCTGCTGGCGGTCGGCGCGGTCACCGGCTACGTCGGCGTCGCGCTGGCGGTGTTGCTCGGTGACGCCGGGATGACCGTCGGCGTCACCGGCAACGCGATGCGCCTCTCGCGCGTCGACGCCGAGGAGTTCGAGGGGACCGCGGAGTAGGTGGTCCCGAAACGGACAGAAACGCATATACAACAGCAGTTGTAGTCATCCAGAAACCCTTATCCCGGTCGTGGACGCACACCGATGCATGACCCACGACTCGCTCGGCGACGGGGCACCGGGTTTCAGAGCCCGCGCCGGCTGGACACGCGAGCACGCGGCACGCATCGAGCGGAGCGACGACACCGTCGCGCCCGTCTTCTACCCGCCCGAGGACGACCAGATTCCGCACCTCCACATCTGGGACACGTGGCTCCTGCGCAACCGGGACGGCACACTCGCCGAGGTTGACGGCTACCGCGTCTGCTTCTCGCTGACCGCGCCCTCGGACCTCCTGCCGGGCAAGCGCCACGACGTGGCGACCATCCGCTGTTTCTACTCGGACGACGGGCGCAACTGGTCCGACGGCGGCCCGGTCTTCGAGGACGCGCTGGGCCAGCGCCAGTGGGCCGGGTCGGCGCTGTACGACGACGACGGCTCGGTGTACCTGTTCTACACCGCCGCCGGCGAGGACGGCGCGGACGACCTCACCTACGGCCAGCGCATCGTCGGCGCCGGCGGTGGCACCATCGACACGACCGACGGGTTCTCGCTGCGCGGTCCGTGGACCCACCACGAACTCCTCCACCCCGACGGCGAGCGCTACGAGCGCGAGGACCAGTCCCGCGCGATGATATACACCTTCCGGGACCCGTGGTTCTTCGAGGACCCCGAGACGGGCGAGACGTGGCTCCTCTTCGAGGCCAACTCCCCCGTCCCCGAGGGGAGCGACGTCTGCGACGGCGACGCCGCCCAGCAGGGGTACAACGGCAGCGTCGGCATCGCTCGCTCGCCGACGGGCGACCCGCTGGCGTGGGAACTGGAGGACCCGCTACTGGACGCCGTCGGCGTCAACCAGGAGCTCGAACGCCCGCACATCGTCTACAGGGACGGCCTGTACTACCTGTTCATCTCCAGCCACCTCCACACGTTCGCCCCGGGGCTGGAGGGGTACGACGCGCTGTACGGCTTCGTCGCCGAGGACCTCCGGGGCGACTACGTCCCGCTGAACGGGTCGGGTCTCGTCGCGACGAACCCCGAGAACGCGCCGTTCCAGTCGTACTCGTGGATGGCGTTCCCCCACGACGACGAGGTGCTCGTCCAGAGCTTCTTCAACTACTACGACTTCGCGGGGGAGACGCTGGACGAGATCGCACACCTCCCGGAGTCGGAGCAGATGCGGCGGTTCGGCGGGACGCTCGGTCCGACGCTCCGGCTGGACGTGCAGGGGACGACGACGCGCATCGTCGGGAAACTCGGTCACTGGCACGTCCCGATGACCGGTGAGCGACTGCCGCCGACCGAGCGGGAACTGATACGCCGTGCGCGGGCCGAGGACGACGGCCGGGGCGGCTACGGCGCCTGAGCCGCGGACGGTTCTATCGGGAACTCGGGTCCCGCTCGGCGGCCCACGCGCTCTCCATCTCCCACACGTCGAGCGACGCCACCGTCGCGCGGCCGCCCTCGGCCGCCAGCGAGACGCCCGTGGCGTCCTCGTCGGACGGGTAGACGCGGCTGGTCAGGCAGTGGCGCTCGTTGGCGAACACCTCGACGACGCTCCCGTCGACGAACACGCGCAGCGACAGGGGCGAGTCGTACGGCGTGACCCGCATCCGCTGGGTGGCGGTCGTCGCCTGTGGGTCCCGACTCGACTCCGAGCGGTCGACGTGTATCTCGCTGTCGCGCGTGTAGCGGACCGGCGTCCGTTCGACGCGGTCGGGCGTCTCCAGCACGGAGAGTTCGACCGCCTCGGCGTCCTCGAGTCGGACCGTCGCACGCAGTTCGAACGCGCGGCTCTCGACGTCCAGGCGCCGGCGGTCACCGCTGGAGAGCCGGAGTTCGTCGTGGTGGGTGTTGGTCCCGCGGAGGTCCGTCAGTTCGGGCGCGGGCCGCTGACAGAGGCCGCCGTCGTCGGCCAGCGTCAGCTCCCGCGGGAGCGACATGGCGCCCGACCAGCCAGCGTCCCACTGTGCGCTCACGTCCCGCGCCTCCGGAATCCAGCCCCACGTGAGGATGCGGCCGTCGTCGGTCCACATCGACTGGGGCGCGTAGAAGTCGCCGTGGTCGAGTTTGTCCCGGCGTTCGGGCGTGAACTCCCCGTCCTCGTAGGTGCCGAGGAAGTACACCACGTCCTCGTAGTTCGAGACGTGCAGGAGGTGCCGGTCGCCGAAGTCCAGCAGTTCCGGACACTCCCAGACGGTGCCCGCGGTGTCGCGGTCACCGCTGAGGATGGGGCCGCGGTACTCCCAGTCCCGGAGGTTCTCGGAGACGTACAGCAGGGCCGTGCCGCCGCCGTCTTCCATGCCCGCGCCGATGAGCTGGTGCCAGACGCCGTCCTCGCGCCAGACGCAGTGGTCGCGGAACTCGCCCTCCCAGTCCTCGGTCCGGAGGACCTCGGGTTCGGCGGGCGTCGCCTCGATGACCGGGTTGTCGGGGTCTTTGACCCACGCGGAGAGCTCCTCGTCGGCCGCCGTCGCGATACAGGGCAACTGCTTCTTGTCCCGCCCGCCGGTGTAGAGGATGGTCGCCGTGCCGCCGTCGTCCACCGCACACCCGGACCAACAGCCGTCCCGGTCCGGGCCGTCCGGCGACGGCGAGAGCGCGACCGGCTTGTCCTCCCAGTGTATCAGGTCGTCGCTGACCGCGTGGCCCCAGTGGATGGTGTTGTGGAAGGGGCCGGTCGGGTTGTACTGATAGAACAGGTGGTACTGGCCGTTCCAGTGGATGAGGCCGTTCGGGTCGTTGAGCCAGTTGGCCGGCGAGGTGACGTGGTACGTCGGGCGGAGCGAGTCGTCGCCCAGCGCCTCGCGCATCGCCGTGAGCGTCGCCACGTCCTTCGGGCGGCCGGTCAACCGGACCGCGTCGCCGTCGGCGAGGTGGGTCAGGGCGTTCGAGACGAGCGTCTCGCGGTTGCGGTGACAGATGTCGTGGGTCGGCTGGCGGAAGGAGACGGCCGAACCGATACCGAGGACGCGGCCCTCGTCGGGGTGCCAGACGACGGTGGCCATCCCCTTCACCACGTCGGTGTCGCCCCGCGCCGTGCTGGCGAGGACGTCGCCCTCCATCGGCGCGACGTGTTCGTAGCGCGCGTAGGGCACCGTCACCCCGGGACCGCGGGTGTGGACGCGGAGCGTGTCGAACCCCTCGGCGACCGGGTGGTCCGCGTACAGCGCCTTCCAGAGCGGGCCCGTGGGTTCCGGAATCTCCTCCCACCCGACCGCGTCGGGGCCGACCGGGTCGAACCCCAGCGGTTCGACGGCGGTCATCGCACCGAGGGTCAGCAGGAGCGCCCCGCCGGACCGGACGTAGGCAGCGAGTGCCTCCCCTGCGGGGCCCGCGACGGCGTCGCCGTCGAAGGGGTCGTCGCGGTGCCACCAGAGGACGTCGTAGTCGGTCGGGTCGACAGTTGCGAGAGAACACCGCTTGACGTCGTCGAACGCCTCCTCGCACCACTCGTACGCTGCTGCCTGTTCGTCGGAACAGGCGTCGACGAACAGACAACCGACACGTAGCGACTCTACCATTGGAGGTACTCACCCCTTCAAATATAAAAGGATTCGGCAATCGTTCGTGTCTGTTCCTGCGCGAACGTGCGCGGACGGGCGGCAGAACCGTCCGCAGACCGGGCGAGAACCGAACCCCCGTGTCAGTCGATGCGCGCGCCCCGGGCCTCCGCCTTCCAGTCGATGAGCGTGTCGTGGCAGTCCGGACAGACGAACTCCGTGAGCTTCGTCGTCTCGTCGTTGTACGTCATCCGTGTCCCACAGTGCGAACAGTACATTATAGTTGATGATAGACTGTCGCCGGTATTAAGCGTTGGTTCTCCCGGGGCGCTCTCGGTCGATTCGCCCGCCAGAGCGCCACCGAGTCGGCCCGCGCCGAGGCCGGACCGAGGGTACACCGGGTCGCGCGGCCGGTGTTCGGCGTCTGCGCGGACCGCGCGAGGTGTCGGTTACTCTTCGAGGACGCGCCGCGTCGACTCTGGGAGCGCGACGTCCTGTGCGTCGACGATAGCCGAGAGCGACCCACCGTCGAGGACCCGGACGTCGCGCTCGGCCGCGAGCGACGAGAGCCCGTCCTCGAGCGGTACCGCCGCCGCGAGCGCCACCGCGTCGACGTCGCCCTCGGCCGCGCGGTCCGCGCAGCGCTCGACGGCGGCCGCACCCACCGTCTCGTCCCGCGTGTCGGCGACCACGACGCCCATCACGTGGTCGTCCCGCCGGGCGAGCAGGTCGAACGGCGACCCGTCGGCCTCGGCCGCCGACCACACCGTCTCGTCGAGGGCCTCGGCCACCACCGTCGTCAGCTCCCGCTTGTCGAGTCGGCGGAGGCGCGCCGCCGTCGACTCCGGGACACCCCCGCCGGTGAGCGACGGTCCGGGTCGGGTCGCGGTGGCCTCGATGGCCGCCTCGATAGCCGTCGGCCCGTCGTCGTCGGGGACCGGGTCGCCGATGGTCGCCGTCACCGAGTGGTCCGGGTCGCCGTCCCCGTCGATGTGGTCGCCCACCTCGTCGCCGGCCAGTATCGCTTCGGTCCGCTCGATACGCTGGGAGACCGCCTCGCGCTCCGCCTCGAGGTGGTCGACGGCGTCCGGGTAGCAGTCCCGGGCCGTCGCGAGCGCCGTCTCGAAGGCCTCGGCCGCGGCCTCGAACTCCGCGAGCGCGGCCTCGTACTGCTCGGCGTCGCTGTACCAGTCGCCGGCCCGCATGGCGTCGACGGCGACTGCCCGCTGGGCCCCGGTGAGTTGCTCCGCGACCGTCCCGAGTCGCTCGCGCACCTTCTCGGGGTCCCCGGCGAAACGCCGGTCGCCGCTCCCCCAGTCCAGTTCCAGCACGCGCCGGTAGTGAGCCATCGCCTCCGTCCAGCGGTCGGCCGCGACCGCCGGGTCGTCCGCGTCCGCGGCCGCGTTGTCGGCCCTGACGGCGCGGCGGAGCGGCGACTGTTCGAGGTGGCCGACGATCCGGTCGAGGCGCTCCCGTTCCTCGCGTATCGACTCGACGTCGTCGAGGCGGGTCTGGTCGAGCGACAGGACGGCCTCGTACTCGCTCCGGGCGCGCTCGTAGGCCTCGTAGGCGGCCTCGTAGTCGTCCTCGCGCCAGCGGGCCTCGCCCTCGTCCGTGGCCTGTCTGGCGCGGCCGACCCGGATCTCGGCGACGGTGTTCACACAGCGCGATTCGACCGGGTCCAGTCGCTTCCGGAGGGCGTCGCCGGGCCGGTCCGTCGAGAACCGCAACGCCGTCGCCCGCGCGGTTTCGAGGTGGTCCTCGGCGCGGCGGGCGGTCGAGAGCGCCTCGTCGTACGCGCCGTCGTCCCGGTGGTCCCTGGCGGTGACGAGCGTCTGTGTCACCCTGTTGCACTCGTTCTCGACGCGTATCCAGGCCTGCGAGGCGGCGGCGAGGTAGTCGGCGACCTCGGCCAGGCCGTCGGTCCCGGTGTGGACGTGCCACGTCGACCCACCCTCGCGGCGGAAGGTGAGCCGACCGCGCCGGATGCTCGTCGTGTGTTCGACCTGTTCGACCTCGACCAGCGGCACCGAGAACTGCGTGTCGCCGTCCGCGTCACCCACCAGAACGACGACGCGGCGGTCGGTCAGGACGGCGACCGTCCGATACCCGCTGCCCGGCGTGACGTGATCGGTCGACTCCGGAGACTCGATACTGACGCCGTTCTTGCGGTTCGTGAGGACGAACTGCGGCGTCTCGGCGTCGTCGAGGACCGCCACCGCCGGCTGGTCGCAGAGATAGCCCGCGGACAGGAACCCACCCTGTCCGGTCCGAGTGAGCACGTCGGGCGTCGCACCCCCTCGATTATCTACTTTGATAACCTGACCCATCAGTGCGACGTACAGCGTCGGTGACTATGATATTCACTTATCTAATCCGATAATATTCGGTGGAATTTTCCGGTATCCGCCTTACTTTCTCGGTCCGCCGGGCTGATTCGGGAGCCGTCCAGCAGTTACCTTCGTGTGAAGTGGTTCCGATGACAGGACGGCAGACGGGCGTCTGACTGAGGTTTACAGTTCATGGTTGCATAGCCAGCGCCATGCCACGGGTACGGTTGGAGACGACGGACCACAGTGGGGGACAGAACCGTGTCGAGGGGGGACTCGACGTCCGGATCGACACCGACGTGTTCGCCATCCTCTCGGGTGAGCGGCCGCGGCGCGACCGGGCGATGCGGCCGGTCGTCGAGCGGTGGCTCGACTGCTGGAGCGGGTAGTCAGCTGTTCTCGACGAGGCGGGCGGCGATGCGCTGTGCCCCGACGGTCGGCGCGACGTCCGGTTGGTCGGCCGCTGTCGCCGCTATCTCGCGGTTCAGTTCCTCGCTGAGCCGCCGCTCGAACTCCTCGACGATGCCGGGGATGCAGGCCATCCCACCGGTGAGGACGACGGGGCGGTCCAGCGCCAGCTGGTACACCTTCATGTAGTCGTTGGCCAGCTCGGGTAGGAACGTGTTGGCGAGTTCGTCGACGGCGTCGTCCAGGTACTCGTCGACGGCGTCCATCACCGAGCGCTCGATGGTGAACTCGTGGGTGCCGCCGCCGGGTTGCTGGATGATGTCCGTGAACGGCTCGAACGCCTCGAAGTCGGCGTGTTCCTCCTTGTACTCGCGGGCGGTCTGGGTGTCGATGTTGACCCGGCCCTGTGTCTCCTCCTCGACGTAGTTCGCTATCATCCGGTCGACCTCGTTGCCGGTGACCGCGCCCGTCGTGAACGGCGCGAGCTGCTCGCCGCGGCGGTAGGCGGACGCTTCGAGGTTCGTCGACCCCATGTTCACCGAGATGAAGATCTCGTCGATGGCCTCAAGGTCGTCGCCGAAGGCGGGGATAGAGCCACACAGCGACTCGGGGTAGCTCTCGACCATGTCGAGGCCGATGGAGGAGTCCTCGATGACCGACCGGAGGTTCTCCAGTCCGGCCGGGTTGTCGATGGTCGGGATGGCGTAGACGACACCGCTGTCGGCCGGGAGGTCGTTCTCCTCGATGAGGGCCTCGAAGAACGTCTTCGTCATCTCCGCGCGGTCGCTGTCCTCCGGCAGGCCCGACCGGAGCATGTACTGCACGCGGTCGGGGTACTCGCGGGCGGCCTCCTCGCCGTAGAGGACCTTCTCCTCGCCGGTCAGCGCGTCCTCGTAGGTGGCCATGCAGGTCAGCGTCTTGATGATGCGGTTCTCGGTCCCGTGTTCGTCGGGGAGGGCGATGACCGTCCGGGTGCTACCGAGTTTCACACCGATAGGGACCGAACGGCCGCTTCCACCACTGGCCTCCGCGTCGTCGTCACTCATGTACGGTGGCGTGTTGTCGCCGGCCCGGTATATAACCTCACGTCAAGAATCAGCGCTGATACCGACCTCAGGTCATCGCGGTGAGCTTCGCGATGTACACCAGACTCAGCATGTGGTCGTCGACGCTGAGGTCGTTGGCGTCGTTGGTCGAGGACTCGTCGATGCCCAGCAGGTAGTCCGAGAGGGCCGCCTCGACCTCCTCGGTTATCCAGTCGATGGACTCGTAGTAGGCCAGCGCCTCGTCGGCGCCCTGGTACCCGGAGTGCATCAGCAGGAACTCCAGCCACTCGAAGACGACGAACTCGGCGGCGTACGTCTCGGGCAGCGAGGCGAGATACGGTTTCTCCTGCCCGTCGCCGGCGAGGAACGGGAGCAGTTCGCGGTACAGCCCCGACCGGAAGGAACTGCCCGCCAGCACCTCCTCGTCGGCGTCTTCGAGTCCCACGCCCAGGTTCGACGGGTCGGGCATCTCCTCGTCGTCACCCAGCCCACCGCTCCGGTCACCGCGCTTGCGAGCCATCTCGCGCAACTCGTCGAGGTCGTAGTCGCGCGGATTGATAGTCATGTTGTCTCCATTTTATCTACGCTAAGTTAAATCTTGCACCCCGTCTGACTGCCGTCAGACGCTCGCTCACGCCGCCTGCCCGCCGATTCGTCCGCCGGCCCCGAGTTACGCCGTTGATAATCGGGGGCGTATTTTTATAGTGACCCACGACCGAGGTGGAGCCACTTCGACGATGAGCCGGCACGCAACGACCGACCCCGCCCGCATCTGCGTGACGAACGCGAAGGGCGGGACCGGCAAGACGACGGTAGCCATCAACGTAGCCGGTGCGTTGAACGACCGCGGCCGGGACGTCCTGTTCGTGGACCTCGACCCGCAGGGCAACGCGACGGAGGGGTTGGGCCTGACCGAGGCGTACGACGCCCAGCCACCGACGCTGTTCGACGCCCTGACGGGCGACCCCGCGCTGCTGGGTGACCTCGTGGTCGAACACGAGGAGATGGACGTGGTCCCCTCCAGCATCGACATGCTCCAGGCGGAACACGAACTGACCATCGCGGACCTCATCGCCAGAGTCCGCACGCAGGGGCACGACGTCGACCCGGCGGCGCTCTCGCAGTTCGCCGTCAACGTCACGCCGGCGACGGTGACCGGCGACCACGCGCTGGACACGCTGGACCGCGCCCTGGAGACGGTGACGGGCTACGACTACGTGGTCATCGATTCCCCGCCGTTCTACGGGAAACTGACCGACACCGGCGTGTACGCCGCCGGCCACATCCTCATCCCGGCGCTGGCGGAGGCCACCTCCGAGCGCGCCATCGAGCTCCTGATGGACCAGATGGCCGCCATGGAGCGCCAGACCGGCGCCACCGTCGGGACGCTGGGCGTGGTGGCGAACCGCATCGAGACGACCTCGGAGGACGAGATGATGCTGGAGTGGTTCGACGCCGCGTTCCCGGACAGCCCCGTGTGGGAGGTCCGCAAGCGCGTGGCCCTCCAGCGGGCCTACACCGAGGGGAAGTCCGTCTTCGCGACCGAGGAGCGCTGTGACATGGCCGACGTCTTCAGCGACATCGCCGCGACGCTCGACGAGCAGTTCGGCTACACGGAGGTAACAGCATGAGTGACGACGACCGCATGGACCGAGCAGAGCGCATCAGGGAGATGCGCACGGGGCACAGGAACGACGACGAACCCGACGACGGCGAGTCGGACGCGTCGACGGACAGCGAGGCGGACGACGAGGCGACCGGCGCCGAACCGGTAGACGAGGGCGCCGCCGACCGGGCCTCGACGGCCGACGACGCCGACGACGACCCCGTCGAGACGGCCACAGAGGGCGACGCCGAGACGGAGGTCGACGGCGCGGACCCGGGCTCCGAGGCGGACCCGACGGAGGTCGCCCAACGGGCTGCGGCCGCCGCCGCACAGATCACGGGCGAGGGGACCGACGCCGACGTCGGTGCGGGGACCCAGACCGGCGACGTCTCGGCGACGGCGTCCCCGATGCAGGGACCGACCGGCGTCGAACTACCCGACCAGCAGCTCCTCGAGGAGGCGATGGCGGCCGGCGGGACCGGTCGGACGGAGGGCGCGCGCGGTGCCGGGGTGGACGAGGCGTCGACCCAGACCGAGGAGCTCGTCCGGGTGCTGGAGTTCGCCCTCGGCGAGGAGTACTACTGCCTCGACATCGAGTACGTCGAGGAGATCGTCAAGCGCGACGCCGTGACGCGTGTCCCGAACACGCCCGACTACGTCGAGGGCGTCGTCGACCTGCGCGGCCAGATCACGACCATCCTCGAACCGAAGCAGATGATGGACATAACCGAGGACGGCAGTCAGGACCTCATCGTCGTCTTCGACCCCGAGGTGTTCGAGGAGCAGGGCGCCGTCGGGTGGGTCGTCGACAGCGTCCGGCAGGTCGTCCCGGTCGCCGAGTCGGAGGTCAACGACCCGCCGGTCGACGCCGAGTACGTCCGCGGCGTCGTCGACCGGGAGGACCACGACCAGTTCGTCATCTGGGTCGAACCCGACGACGCGCTCGCGGCGGCGACCGGCGAGGACTGAGCGGCCTACTTCTCCGAGACGTCGACCACGTCCGAGACGTCCGCGTCGACGTCCGCCTCGTCGACCGCCACGTTCAGCTCCTCTCGGACGAGGTCCGTCGCGTTCTGGATGGCACCCACGCTCCCGAGGTAGCCCGCGCCGACCGTCGTCTTCAGCGCGAGCGCCGCCCGGCCGGTCAGCACCGTCGGACCGACCTTCGCGACGGCGTCGTTCCCCACGGAGACGAGCCACCCCGGCACGTCGAAGTGGTACTGCGTGAGGCGCGGTTCGAACCCGCCGTCGCCGTCGAGGCGGTGGTCGACGAGTGCCGCGACGTTGTCGGCCGCGACCCGGGCCTCGCGGATGGCGGCCGAGGCGCTGGCCGGCACCGCCTCGCCGTCGCTGTCCACGACGCGGGCGGCATCCCCGACCGCGAACGTCGACTCGCCCAGTCGGAGGTCCGCCCGGACGACCGGGCGTTCGTCGTGGAGCGCTGCCGACCCCTGAATCCCGCCGGTCCAGACGAGCTGGTCGTAGGCGAGGTCCTCGCCCGACTCGAGTCGGACGGAGTCCGCCTCGGCGCCCGAGACGCCAGTTCCCGTTCGCACCGTCACGCCGGCGTCGACCAGCGAGTCGTGGACCGCTCGCTGGAACGACTCGGGGAACGTCGGTGCGACCGCGTCCTCCTGTTCCAACAGGAGCACCTCGACGTCGACGCCCTCCTCGTCGGCCAGCGCCGCGAGTTCGCCGGCCACCTGGACGCCGGAGAGGCCCGCGCCGCCGACGACGACCCGGTCGCCGTCGTCGAGTCCGAGGAAGTCCTCGCGTATCTCTCGGGCGTGGTCGAGGCGCTTCAGCGGCGTCGCGTGCGCTCGCAGACCCGGGAGGTCGTAGTAGGCCGTCTCGGCACCCAGACACACCGCTCCGACGTCGTACTCCAGCGTCTCCTCACCGTCTCCCGTTCGTAGCGTCGCCGCGCCCGCATCGGCGTCGACCTCCGTGACCGCGGCCCGCCGAACCTCGCAGTCGAGCACCTCGGTCAGCGGGACCGTGATGTCGTCGGCGAGCGAGGGTCGTCGGACGACCCGGTGGAGTTCGTGCTGGACGAGGTGGTCGCGTTGCTCGTCGACGACGACGAGGTCCGCGGCTTCCGGGAGTGTCCGTTCGAGCGAGCGAGCGAGTGTCAGGCCGGCGTATCCGGCACCGAGAACGGCGACGCGCATGGCCACTGGTAGGGTCCGGAGCGGGATAGTCCTGTTCCAGCCGGTCGGTCAGAAGTCGGCTCAGAACAGCGCGGCGTCCTCGCCGAGGACGCGGGCGGGGCCGCCGACCTCCCAGACGCGGGTGTCGACGCCGCAGTCCACGACCGTCTCCTCGACCCGGTCGACGTACTGCTCGGTGGTGTTGACGTAGACGCTCGCGCCGGTGTCCACCGAGAAGTAGACCGGGACGTCGTGCTCCGAGCGCAGTTCCCGCACGGCGTTGAAAATCTCGATGGTGCGGGGTTGCCAGTACACCCACCCCGCGGGCCCGGTCATCGTCGTCGCCGCCAGCGAGAGCGAGTCGTGTTCCGCGAGTTCGAACGCCCGGTCGAAGTCGGCGTCGTAGAGGGCGTCGCGCATGTCGGATATCTGGCCGTGGATGTGGGCCATCCGGGCCTCGAACATGTGGCTGTCGGCGGCCTCGGCGTGGGCGGCCTCCGTCTCCTTGTAGGACGGGACCATCCCGGCGACGACGCGCAGGTCGTCCTCGAGGTCGGTCTCGATGCGCTCGCTCCGGCAGTCCTTGTCGTTCATCCCGGTCCGCAGATGCGAGAAGGCGCCGGTGACGGCGCGGGCGGCCGACGAGGAGCCGCGGCGGGCGACCGTCGATATCTCCGGTCGCGTCATGTCCAGTCCGGCGGCCTCGACCAGCGCCATCGCGGCGGCGGCGAAGCCCGACGAGGACGAGCCGAAGCCGATGTTGGTCGGGAAGTTGTTCGTCGACTCGAAGCGGACGCCGTGGTCGATGCCCGCCAGTTCCCGGACGTGGTCGACGACGGCGTCGATGCGCTCGGCCCCGCGGCCCTCGACCGCCTCGCCGTCGATGACGTACGTGTCGTCCTCGCGGGCCGGGTCGAACTCGGCGGTGGTCTTCGAGTGACTCGGCGCCGTACAGACCGAGATGCTGTCGTGGTACGGGAGCCGGAGCTCCTCGTCGCGCATCCCGTGATACTTGACCAGCCCCTGGATGGGGTGGGCTTTCGCGGTCGCTTTCATACCTCACCGTTCCGGGCCGGTCACTTTGCTATTGCGAACCCGTGCCGGTCGTCACTGCGCTTCGACGTCGGCGTCCGGGGCGTTGGACTTCACGCTCTCGATACCCTGTTTGGCCTTCGCCTTGCTGGCGTAGCCCTCGCCGCTGTCGGCGATGATGTTGCCGTTCGAGTGGCGGAGCCGCCACCGCCACTGGTCTGCACTGTCGGTGTATAGTTCGAACGTCGCTGCCATCGGTCTGCACCACGGTACCATCCGACAAGTAGCTGGTGGGCAGACCGTCCGGAGCCGACGAGCACTCCCGTCGGCTCTCGACGGTCAGTCCCGCTCCCAGTACGTCCGCGCGTCCGAGAGGGTCTCGCCGGCGACGAACCCCTTGTAGCCGAAGATGTCCTGGTAGCCACACTCGGACATCAGGATGGGGACGAACGGTTCGTCCGCGAGGACCTGTTCGCCGTCGATGGTCGCCCAGACGGTGCCCTCCTGGACCAGTTCGAAGTTCTCGGCCTCGAGGTCGTACAGTTCCTTGCACGCCGCGCCCGGCGGCGCGTCGTCGGGCTTCTCCACGACATCGTCCAGTTCGTAGAACGTCGGGTCGCCCTCGGGGATGGCGCCCGGGAGCACGTCGTGAATCCGGAGGAACGTCTCGACGAGCATCGTCGCCGTGTCCGTCGCGTCCTCGGTCCGCTGTCGCCCCGCCTCGACCGTGACCACGGGCGCGAACTGGTTCAGCGTCCCGTCGACGTTCCGACTCGTGTCTACGACCGACGGCGTCGGGAGCGCCGCCGCCGTCTCGAGCGCCGTCGGGTACTCGCGCGAGACCAGCGTCATCGGTTCCGGTTGCGAGTGTGTCGCGTGCAGCGAGAGCGTGGGCGTGTCGCCGACGACGTCGAGCAGTTCGGCGGCGAGTCGCTCCTCCTGGGCCTCGCCGTCCGGGTCGCCCGGGAACGCCCTGTTCAGGTCCACGTCGACGTAGCGGCGGTCGGCCGCCAGCGCCGGCGGGTTCGCGTAGACGAACTGCACCGGGCGCTCGAACTCGTGGCCCGCGTCGAGGACCCGCTGGATGGCGCGCACCCCGCTGGGTTCGTCGCCGTGTATCCCCGCCACGACCGTCACTTCGGGGTCGCCGTCGGGACCCCGTACCGTCACGTCAGGCGCGACTGTGTCCGACATTCTTGCCTCGACGGAACAGCCCGACGCGGAAAAATGCAGAGAAAGTCCTCAGTAGTCCGGGCTCTCCTCGCGGACGCCCTCGCGCTTGTTCACCAGCCGCGCGAGGGTGAACAGCGCGTCGGAGAGGCG
Source organism: Haloarcula sp. MBLA0163 (assembly GCF_055632435.1). Lineage (NCBI taxonomy): Archaea > Methanobacteriati > Methanobacteriota > Halobacteria > Halobacteriales > Haloarculaceae > Haloarcula > Haloarcula sp. MBLA0163. The sequence continues at coordinate 800,241 of NZ_CM145745.1, read as the reverse complement.
GTTCAGGTAGACGATGGCCGTCTCGTTGACGCCGGCCTCCTCGGCGGCCAGCGAGACGGAGCGACGCTCGGCCCGGCGACAGACCGCCCGCGCGTGGTGGAGCTTCGCGCCGGGTTCGGACCCGGAGGGCAGGATGAACGACTCCAGCGGGTCCAGTTCCTCGTTGGCCTCGTCGATGATGGCCTCTATCTCCTCGACGTGAGCCTCGGTTATCTGGGGGTCGTCCTCGTCGGGTTGCGGGTTCGCGAAGTCGGCCTGCACGATGTGGAGGTGGTTCTGGACCTCCCGGAGGTGGTCGTCCAGGTCGTCGTAGCCCGTCGGTCTGACGACGCCGACGAGGGCGTTGACCTCGTCGACGGTGCCGTAGGCCTCGATGCGGCGGGAGTCCTTCGAGACGCGGTCCATCGTCCGCAGGTCCGTCTGCCCCTGGTCGCCGCGGCCGGTGTAGATGGTCATAGAGGAGGTGGGTCTGCCACGCTCTTATAGCCGTGGGCGAACCGTTTGGGCGCGTCGCGACGCGGGCGGCGAGGGTGCGCGGGTCAGAGCCGTCGGCGGACCTCCGAGAGGGCCGCCGGGGTGAGGTCGAGGTCGGCGAGCAGCTCGCGGCGCCGGTCGTCGTCGCCGTGGCCGGCCACGAACCCGTTGAGACGGGCGGCGACCGTCGACTCGACGAACGCCGGCCCGTAGACGTCCTCGAGCTCGTCGGCGACGACCGGCGTCGAGCGGAGCTCGTACTTCTGGTGGTAGTCCTCCGCCCGGTAGAACGCAGACAGCGCTTCGACGGGCGTCTGGACGGACTTTCCGGTCCGGTCCTCGAGCGCCGCCTTCGACGTGACTGCGGCCTCTCGCTGGGCGTCGTCGTGGGCGAGGACGACGCCGCGGTACTGTCGCTTGTGCGGCGCCGAGAACGGACTGTGGTTCGCCCAGAACGCGTCCAGCAGGTCCTCGTAGGCGACCTCCGTCGGGTCGTACTCGACCTGTACGACCTCGGTGTGGTCGCCGAGCGAGTAGTAGCTCGGGTCCGGGTCGCTCCCGCCCGCGTACCCGACGCGCGTCCGGACGACGCCGGGCATGGCACCGAAGCGGGCGTCGGGCCCCCAGAAACAGCCCATGCCGAACGTCGCCGTCGCTGTCGCCTCGGGCGGCGGCGCGGCGGCGTCGAGTGCCAGTGCGGTCGGGCGCGTCGGTTCGCGGTCCGGTCGTCCCATACCCGCGGGACGGGCGCGATCGGTTTGCGTCTTCGGGTCACGACGGGGTGCGAACCGGCGGAAACCGGGACCTTCAATTGGGGCCGTACAGAAGCGTCCCGTATGAGCCTCGAACTGGAGCACTACTGTCCGGCGTGTGAGGAGTACCGCGACTTCTGGAAGGTCGCCAGCACGACGATGCACCTCGGGACGAAGGTCAAGTGGCACTGCCCCGAGTGTGACTACGGCTTCGTCCGCATCGACGGCGAGGTCGACACCGGGCAGACCGCATAGACGGCTCAATAGCCGTACGGAGTGCTCTTAGCAGTCGTTTTGTCGGTGGTGGGCGAGCCGTCGGATAGAGCCAATGAGCCTCGACCCGGACTGGGCGGCCGGTGACGCGCGCAGTGGTCCCGACGACCGCGACGTCGACCTGTCACTGACGGTCGTGCAGTACTCCGACGGCCCCGACCGCTGTACGATGTACCCGCCGGGCCTCTCCGGCGTGCCGCGGATGTCGACGTGGCTCACGGCCGACCGGTCGGCGTTCGTCGCGCTGGACGAGATGCAGTGACCGGGAGTTTTACCACCTCGGACCGGAACTACTGCATGATGAGTCTGGAGGTCCTACTGGTCGACGAAGACCGTGACGTGCTCGAGATCGTGGCGACGTTCCTCGGTCAGGAGGACGACCTCTCGGTGACGAGCGAAGCCGACCCCGAGACGGCCCTCGAGATGGCGCTGACCGGCGAGTACGACGCGGTCGTCAGCGACCTCAAGATGCCGCGGCTCGACGGGCTGGAACTGTGTGCGGCGATCCGCGAGGAGGACGAGTCGCTCCCGTTCCTGCTGTTCAGCGCGCGGGAACCGGCGGACGTACAGCCGGCGGCCACGGAGGCCGGGGTGACCGCGTTCGTCCAGAAGGGGACCGGCACCGAGCAGTACCGCACGCTCGCCGAGCGCATCCGGGACGCCGTCTAGACGTCCGTCCGCGGGAGGTCGAGCGTTATCGACGTACCGCCCGTCGCCGATTCGTCGAACGTCACCGTCCCGCCGTAGGACTCCGTCACCCAGATGACCAGCCACAGGCCGAGGCCGCTGCCGTGACTCAACTGCGTGATCGGTTCGTCGCCGGTCACCACGTCCAGTTCGTGGTCGGGAATCCCCGGCCCGTCGTCGGCCACCGTCACCGAGACGCGGTCGGCGCTCACGTCGACGTCGACGGTGATGGTCGGGTCGGGCCCGGCGTACTCGAGGCTGTTCTCCAGCAACTCGCCGACGACGCGGGTGAAGCGGCCGTCGGCGGCCGACGCGTCGACCGACGGGATGTTCGTCTCGATGCGCCCCCCGTACTCGTCGGCGTACGTCTCGACCAGCGAGGCCACGGCGTCGGGGACGTCCACCGGTCTCGTCCCGGCGTCGTCCCGGCGCACCGCACGCTCGATGTCGCGGGCCCGGTCGCTGACCGAGGCCACGTCGGCGGCCTTCCGCTGGAGGCGCTCGACCAGCGAGAGGCGGGTCTCGTCGTCGAGTCGCTCGGCCAGTTCGTCGGCCAGCCCCATCACCACGGTGAGGTCGTTCCGGAGGTTGTGCCGTAGCACGCGGTTGAGCACCTCGAGCCGCCGCTCGCGCTCTTTCTGCTCGGTGATGTCCGTGTAGATGCCGAAGCCCCACATCCGCCCGTCGTCGCGCTGGTAGGGGACCCCCCGGTAGAGGAAGTCGCGGAACCCGTGGTCGGTCCGACGGCGGATCTCGGCCTGCACCGACTCGCCGCTCGCGTTGGCCTCCGCGAGCCGGTCGGCCTCCAGCCGAGCGGCCTCGTCCGGCGGGGCGATGAGGTCCGTCAGTTCCTGGTCGAGGACCGTCGCGTGGTCGAACCCGAACACCTCGGTGAACGCGGGGTTCACCGAGCGCACCGCCTGTCTGTCCGCCGTGAACTCAGTCTCGACGACGGCGTCCGGGAGGTTGTTGAACAGGTACGAGAAGCGGTCGCGCTCGTCGCGGAGCTCCTCGCGGGCCTGTTTGAGTTCGGTCAGGTCCCGGACCACGCCGACCGTCCCCCGGAACACGTCGTCGTCGATGAGCGACACCTCTATCTCGGCCGGCCGCTCGACGCCGTCGGCCGTGACGAGCGACGTCTCCAGTTGCATCGACCCGTCGTCGCTCTGCTGTCGGAGGTCGCGGATGCGCTGTTCGAAGGCGGCCACCGAGTGGTCGTCCAGCACCGTCCGGGGGTGCTGCCCGAGCATCTCCGACCGATCGAAGCCGAGCCACTCGGCGAGCGGTTCGGTGACGAGTTGGAAGGTCCCGTCCTCGGCGAGGACGTACACCATGTCACGGACGTTCTCCACGGCCGTCTCGTAGCGCAGGAGGTCCTGCTCGCGTTCGACGCGGTCCAGCGCGGCAGCGGCGTTCGACGCGAGGATCTCGGCGACCGAGAGGTCCGCGTCGTCGAACCCGTCCGTCTCCGCGGCGGCGACGCTCAGGACGCCGTGGTCGCCGATGGGCACGTACATCGCGGCGTTCGCGTGGCGGTTGTCGTACGACTCGACCTCCTCGAAGTCGTCGACGCGAATCGGCTCGCCGCGCTGGAACGCCTCGCCGGGGAACGCCTCGTCGTCGTCGTAGACCGGGCGGTCGGGCAGGGAGTCCGACCCCGCGATCGGTTGCAGGGTGTCCGTCTCCGGGTCGTGGAGTCTGACGAGGTTGAGGTCGAAGTCGAGCTGGTCCTGCGCGGCGTCGACGACCGTCTCGGCCACCTCCGACGCGGTGTGGGCCTGCATCAGGGACCGCGTGGTCTCGAGGAGGCCCGAGAGCTTCTGGTCGCGTTCCTTCTGGTCGGTGATGTCGTGGAAGTACACCGAGAGCCCGTTCTCCGAGGGGTAGGCGTTGACCCGGAACCACTTCTCGACGGGCGGGTAGAACTCCTCGAAGGAGACCGGCGCCTGCGTCTCCATGGCCTCGTGGTAGGCCTCGTAGAACGTGGACCCGACGGCCTCCGGGAACATCTCCCAGAGGTTCTCGCCCATCACCATCTCGGCGTCTGCCCCGAGGACCTCCTCGGCGCGGTGGTTCCAGTAGGTCAGTTCCCACGTGTCGTCGACGGCGAAGAAGGCCGCGCCGATGCGGTCGAGTATCTGCTGGATGCGCTGGCGCGCCTCCCGGAGCTCCCGTTCGCGTTCGACGCGGTCGGTGACGTCCCGGATGACGCCCGCGCTCCCCACGAACGACTCGTCCTTGCCGTAGAGGAGCGTCATGTGGTCTTCGGCCGGGAACGAGGTGCCGTCGGCCCGCTGTATCTCGAGGTCGAAGGTGGCCTCGTCGTCGCGGTCGTCGAACAGCATCTCCCGGATGACCGACTCCGCGCGCTCGACGCTCGCGTCGTTCTTGACCGCACCGGTGTACGTGCCCAGGAGCGCGTCCTCGTCGTACCCCGTGAGCTCGGTCATCGCCCCGTTGACGAACTCGAAGTTGCCCTCGTCGTCGAGCGCGTAGACGCCGTCGTCCACGGCCTCGATGATGTCCTCGTAGCGCTCGAGTTCGTCCTCCCGCAGGCGCCGTTCGAGCTCCCGACTCACCCACTCGATGAGGAGTTCGACGAACCGCCGCTGGGCGTCGGTGAACGGCTCCTTCCGGGCCCGCTCCCCCGCGAAGCAGAGCGTCCCGTAGAGCTCGCCGTCGACGTGTATCGCGCCGCCGAAGTAGCAGGCGAACCCGCTCATCTCGTAGGCCGGTTCGCCGGCCCACCCCTCGGCCGGCGCGTCGAGGACGCTGAGCGTCTCGCCGGTCTCGACGATGCGCTTGCAGTACGTGTTCGCCAGTTCCGTCGTCAGACCGGGCTCGAGCACGTCGCTCTCGCCGACGACCTGCACGACCTCGTAGTCCTCGCCGTCGATGCGGTTCATGTACCCCACCGGCATGTCCAGTCGCTCGGCGCCGAGTTCGAGCACCGCGTCGATGGTCTCGGCGTTCGTGAGGTCGTCCCGCGTCGCCAGTCGCGTCAGCTCCCGCAACGCCTCGTTGTTCGTCTGGAGTTCGTGCTCACGCTGTTTCTGCTCGGAGATGTCGGTGGCGATGGCGACAAGCCGCGGGGCCTGTGCGTCGCGTTCCTCGATGACCCCGTTGGTGTAGAGCCACCGCGTCTCGCCGTCGAGGAGCGCCCTGAACTCCGCCTCGTACTGCTCGTCGTGCTCGCGCGCCGCCCGGAAGGCGCGTTCCAACTCCTCGCGGTCGTCCGGGTGGATGTACTGGTGGAAGTCCTCGACGGTCCCGCCGAACGCCTCCGGCGTCGTGTCGAACAGCGCGGCGGTCGCCTCGTCCCAGGTCACCTCGCCCGTCTCGAGGTTCCACTCGTAGACGCCGGTTTCCGTGCCGTCGAGCGCGAGGTCGAGCCGACGGTTGGTGTCCATGAGTCGCTGTTCGCGCTCCTTGCGCTCGGAGATGTTCCGGATGACGCCCGTACAGTACCACTCGCCGTCGCGTTCGAAGTCGCCGAAGGAGACCGACACCGTCAGCTCGGTCCCGTCGGCGTCGACGAGCGGGAGCTCGAGGTAGTCCCAGTCCAGGGACTTCTCGCCGGTGTCCAGATACCGGGCGACCCCTTCCTCGTGGGCCGAACGGAGGTGCTCGGGGATGAGTTTGACGAACGGTTCGCCGACCAGCTCCTCGCGGTCGTAGCCGGTCAGCTCCGCGAGGTACTCGTTGGCGTAGACGACGGTGCTGTCGGCGTCGATGGTGACGATGGCGTCCGAGACGCTCCCGGCGATGGCGTCGAACGACGCCGAGAGGTCGGTCGGCAGCGACGCGATGGTGGCGCCGGTGTCGCCGCTCTCCGGACCGTCCCGTCCCGCTCGTACCGCCCGGACCCGCTCGGCCGGGTCCGTCTCGCTCCGGGGGACGTACTCGGTGGCGCCCCGGCGCGTCGCCTCGGCGGCCACGCTGCCGTCGGGGTCGGGGGTACACAGCAACACCGGAACGCCGGGGTGCTGGTCGCTGAAGGCGTCGATGACGGCGAGGCCGTCGAGGCCGGCGTCGGGGACGTGGTCGCAGACGACGACGTCGGGGTCGACGGCAGCGGCTGCGTCGAGGGCTGCATCGCGAGACGTGACCGACGTCACCTCGACGCCGGGACCCGCCGAGAGCGAGAGCGAGGTGACACCGTCGGCCACCGTTGCGGGACGGACGTGCAAGACGACAGACTGCTCGGACATGCTGGTGGTTACAACGTAACCGAGTGCCACGTACTAATAAACCCGGCCCAGATTATCAGGTATCAGAATCGAGCGCCTGCCACGAGAGCCGTGGGTTCCTCGCCGCCTCGACCTGGTCGATGCGCCCGGCGGCCGTCCGCTCGGGCGCCGACGCCAGCGTCTCGTCGTCCTCGCCGTGGACCGCCGAGAACGCCGCCGCCAGTTGGTCCAGCGAGCGCTTGCTCTCTGACTCCGTCGGCTCGGTCATCAGCGCCTCGTCGACGATCTCGGGCCACTTCGTCGTCGGCGGGTGGACACCGTGGTCGAGCATCCGCTTGGCCGCGTCGGCGGCGTCCTGCGGGCTGGCGCTCGCGACGAACTCGTGGTGGAACGGGCCGAACGGCACCTCGTAGGGGATCTGCTCGGCGAGGTAGTTGGCGTTCAACACGGCCTTCGCGCTGGCGTCGGCCAGTCCCGCGTCGCCGAGTCGGGTGACGTAGGCGAACGTCTTCAGGAGGACCGGCCAGTTGCCGTAGAAGCCGTGGACCTTGCCGATGGAGTGGTCGGGCGTGTAGTACTCGTAGCCGCCCTTGCTGGACCGCACGTGCGGGTCGGGCAGGAAGTCCGCCAGCGCCTCGGTGACGCCGACGGGGCCGGCACCCGGCCCACCGCCGCCGTGGGGCGTCGCGAACGTCTTGTGGACGTTGTAGTGCATCACGTCGAACCCCATGTCGCCCGGTCTGGCGCGACCGAGGAGGGCGTTGAGGTTCGCACCGTCGTAGTACAGCAGGCCGCCGGCGTCGTGGACGACGTCGGCGATTCGCTCGATGTCGCGCTCGAACAGCCCCAGCGTGTTGGGGTTGGTGAGCATCAGCGCCGCCGTCTCCTCGCCGACGGCCGCCTCCAGTGCCTCGACGTCGACGCGGCCGTCCTCGCCGCTGGGGAGTTCGACCACGTCGTAGCCCGCCATCGCCGCGGTGGCGAAGTTCGTCCCGTGGGCCGAGTCGGGGATGACCACCTCCGAGCGCTCGTCGTCGTTGTGCCGGTGGTAGGCCTTCGCTATCTGGATGCCGGTGAACTCGCCGGCGGCGCCGGCCGGTGGCTGGAGCGTCACCGCGTCCATCCCGCCGATGCGGCCCAGGTAGTCCTGCAGGCGGTGACAGAGCGCGAGCGTCCCCTGGACGGTGCTGTCGGGCCGGTCGGGATGGACCGCGGCCTCGGCCCGCCGGGAGACGGCCTCGGTGAACGAGGGGTTGTACTTCATCGTACAGGACCCCAGCGGGAACGGCCCGCTCTCGACGCCGTAGTTCATCTGCGAGAGGCGCGTGTAGTGCCGGGCGAGCTCCGGTTCGGCGGGGTCGGGCAGTTCCAGCGAGTCCCGGGTCAGGTCCTCGGGCAGGGGCGAGTCCCGGACCTCGACCTCGCGGTTGGCCTTCTCCGAGAGGAGCGGTTCGTAGCGCTCGCCGTCGTCGTCGGTCCAGCGGGCCTGGTCGTAGTTCATGCGGCCACCTCCGCCATCGCCTCGACGAACGCCTCCTCCTCGTCGGCGGTCACCTCCGTCGCACACACCTGTATCAGGTGTTCGTCGACGGCGTGGACGGCGTAGCCGCGCGCGGCGAGGTCCTCGACGACCGCCCGCGCCGGTTGGTCGGTGTGAGCGACGAACTCCCGGAAGTGGTGGCCGTCGTGGACCGGCGCCTGCAGGCCGACGACGTCGTCGAGTTCGGCCGCGAGGTCGCGGGCGCGGGTCACGCACTCCTCTGCGAGGTCCACCAGGCCCTGCGGGCCCAGCCACGCCGCGTGCATCGCGGTGCGGAGCGCGACCCACGCCTGGTTCGTGCAGATGTTCGAGGTGGCCCGCTCCTTGCGGATGTGCTGTTCGCGGGTCTGGAGCGTGAGCGTGTAGGCCCGCCGGCCGTCGGCGTCGTCGCTGGCCCCGACGAGGCGGCCGGGGACCTGTCGCAGGTACGCCTCGCGGGTGACGAACATCCCGAGGCCGAACCCGTATGCGGTGCCGATGCCCAGCGTGGCGGCGTCGCCGACCACCACGTCGGCGCCCACGTCCGCGGGCCGCTCCAGGAGCGCCAGCGCGACCGGGTCCGACCCGAGGCAGAACAGGGCGTCGTGGTCGTCGGTCACGTCGCCCACGTCGGCGAGGCGTTCCGCGACGACGCCCCGGACGCTGGGCGTCTCGGCGTACACCATCGCCACGTCCTCGTCGGCCGTCTCGGCGAGGGCGGCGACGTCGACCTGGCCGTCGGTCATCGGGTACGACTCGACGGCGAGGTCCGGGCCGTCGGCGTAGTTCTCCAGGACGGCGCGCTTGCCCTCGCGCAGGTGCTCGGGCACCAGAATCCGGTCGCCCGACACCGAGCGGACCCGCTGGGAGAGCGTCGCCGCCTCGCCCAGCGCCGTCGCGGCGTCGTACATCGAGCAGTTGGCGACCCCCAGCCCCGTCAGCTCGACCAGCAGCGACTGGTACTCGAAGAGGGCCTGCAGGAACCCCTGTGCGACCTCCGGCTGGTACTGCGTGTAGGAGGTCAGGAACTCCGACCGCTTCGACAGGTCGTCGACGACGCTCGGCACGTAGTGGTCGTAGTGGCCCCGCCCGAGGAACTCGGTCAGGTCGTCGTTGCGCCGGAGGAGGCGGGCCGCCTCCCGGCGTGTCTCACGCTCGCCGCGGGCGTCGATGCCGAACTCGCCGTCGAAGGCGACCGCGTCGGGCACGTCGAACAGCGCTTCGACGTCGTCGACGCCGATGGCGTCGAGCATCGCCGCCGTCTCGGCCGGCGTGTGCGGTGCGTACGGACTGCCAGTTGTGGGTACGTCTCTCTCGCTCATAGGTCGGAAGGCCCATCCGCACGGGTGGACAGGATGGGTGGTGCTAACAACTGGCTGCACATTAGCCTACTCCTTCCCCCGGTCCGCGCGAGAGACTCGCACGCGGGCGAACGCGGGCCTACGCTATCTGGTCGCGGTACGCGTCCGGCGAGAGGAGCGCGTCGAGTTCGCCCTCGTCGGCAAGCTCGAGCTCGAGCATCCAGCCCTCGCCGAAGGGAGCCTCGTTGACCAGTTCCGGCTCGTCGAACAGGGCGTCGTTGACGGCGGTCACCTCGCCCGACACAGGGGCGTAGATGTCCGAGACGGCCTTTATCGACTCGACGACGCCGAACTCCTCGCCGGCGGTCAGGTCCGCGCCCTCGTCCGGCAGTTCGACGAAGACCACGTCGCCCAGTTCGTCCTGTGCGAAGTCGGTGATACCGACGCGCGCGGTACCGTCGTCGACGCGCACCCACTCGTGGGACTCCAGATATCGCAGGTCGTCGGGAACGTCGAAGCTCATCAGTCGATGAATGGCGTGGCCCGGGTACGTGCCTTCTTCGGTTCGCCGCGGACGACCACGCGGACCGAGGTGCCGGGGTCGCGGTACGCGGTGGGGAGGTACGCCAGCCCGATGGCCTCGCCGAGCGTCGGGCTCATCGTCCCGCTGGTCACGTGGCCGAGCGGCTCGCCGTCGGGCGAGGTGACCTCGTAGCCGTGGCGCGGCACGCCGCGGTCGACGAGTTCGATGCCGACCAGTCTCTCCGCGACGCCCTCGGCGTCCTGCTGTTCGAGCGCGTCGCGGCCGACGAACTCGGTGCCGAGTTCGACCGTCCACCCGATGCCGGCCTCGTACGGGGTCCGCGGTTCGTCCTCGGGGTCGAAGTCCTGCCCGGAGAGGAGAAAACCCATCTCCAGACGGAGGGTGTCGCGCGCGCCGAGGCCGCACGGCTGGCACTCCAGCGCCGACCACACCGCCTCGGCCTCGTCCCACGGACAGAGTATCTCGAACCCGCGCTCGCCCGTGTAGCCCGTGCGCGCGACCAGCGAGTCGACGCCGCCGACGGTCCCGCGTCCGACGTCGAACTGGTTCAGCCGGCTCAGCGAGAGGTCCGTCACCTCGCCGAGCAGGTCCGGGGCGTCGGGCCCCTGGACCGCGACCATCGCGTACTCCGTCGTCCGGTTGGTCACCGTCGCGTCGAGGCCCCACGCCTCGCGGTGCGATGCCCACCGCTCGGCCATCTCCTCGTCGTGGCCGGCGTTGGGGACGAACAGGAACTCGTCTGCCTCGCCCTCCGGGAGGCGGTAGACGACGGTGTCGTCGAGCATGACGCCGTCCTCGTCCGTTATCGCCGCGTACTGTGCCTCGCCCGGGTCCAGCGCCGCCACGTCGTTGGTCGTCAGCCGCTGGGTGAGGCGCTCTGCGTCGGGACCGTCGACGGTTATCTCGCCCATGTGCGAGACGTCGAACTTCCCGACGGCGGACCGGACGGCGGCGTGTTCCTCCCGTATCGACGCGAACTCGACCGGCATCTCCCACCCGCCGAAGTCGGTCATGCTTGCGCCCGCCGCCTGGTGGACTCCAGCGAGCGGGGGTGAGCGGAGTGTCATAGCCGGGAAATCGCCCCCGGCCACCTTACTACTTGGCCTCCGCTGCCGTGGGACCGCGCTTCCAACCCGACGCATGAACCGCATAGCGCGATATCAAATGTTCGAATACCTCGTAGAGCTCGGCTCTGTCCGGGCGGCAGACAACGGCTCGCTCGTCCCTCTCGGCCGAAGCGCGGGCCCCACAGCTCTGACCGGTCTGCGGCCGAAGCCGGGTCGCCGGCTCGGTCCGCGTGTCTCGTTCCTCGTCTTCCCCCGCGCGGTCGACCGGTGGGGAGATGGGACCTCGTCGATGGAGACACTGTCGGCGAGTTGGGCGCGGCGACGCCACGAGGGCGTATCGTCGCAGGGTGACGGACAGAAGTCCCGCCGCCCCGTTCACCGGTCGATGTAGGACGACGACCCTCGGGTTCGCATCCACGACCACAGCCCCACTGTCGAACTACCCGATGGTAGGTCAGGCCCGGGCGAGCCGATGCGACCGGACCAGCCGAATCGGTGGCCGACACCGTCGACTGTCTCGGCGCCGATTCGGACTGGTTCGCCGCACTCGGCGGCGCCCTGCAGGCGCCCGTCGCCATCGGTGTTGCCGGTATCGAGCGCGAGGGAGCGTCGGGCAATCTATTCAAACGCGCCCGCACGGGAAGGTCGACTACGCACAGTTGCGACGGCTGCTCGGGGCACCCTGTCGGCGGGCTGAGGCCCAGGTAGCGGGGCCCTCCTGTTCGTCGCCTCCCCCTTCCCGCACGCAACGCCGTTCGACACCCTCGACGGAGCCGAAGCGCGACCGGACGGTCCGGGCGGAACCTACCGGGCGCGCGTGAGGAGCGCGGACCGGCGTCTGTGGCACCGCTTTCGAGGACACTCGGACGGCGCTCGCGACCAGTCGATGCCGCTGCTGTCGCGGTCAGCGACGGATTCGATATAGCGATATCCTGTTTACCGCTCGGTCGGAGCCAGACACCCGAAACGCCACACATAAGCCCAGCGGCGGGCGAGAAGCCTCATGAACCTGTTCCGTCGCCTCGTCGGCGAGGACACCGACGACCGGACGCGCGTGGGCCTGTTCGTCGACGGGCCGAACGTGTTGCGCAGCGAGTTCGACGTCGACCTGGACGAGGTCAGGACCATCGCCGAATCGTACGGCCCGCTCACGGCGACCAGACTCTACCTCGACGAGAACGCCTCGCCGGGCCTGATACAGGCCGGCGAGGCCCGGGGCTTCGAGGTCGTCACGACCAGCGGCGACGTCGACGTCCGGTTGGCCGTCGACGCGACGGAGGCCGTCGCGGCCGACCGTATCGACGTGCTGGTGGTCGCCTCGCGCGACACGGACTTCAAACCGGCACTCGAGGTGGCCGCCCGGAACGGCGTCCGGACCGTCGCGCTGGCGCCCGGCGAGCACGGGAAGTCGGACGCCCTGCAGAACGCGGCCCAGGATTCGCTGTCGCTGGAAGCCGACGTCGAATAGCCAACCCCTTTTGCGCGCGGGCCGGACCCCGGGACATGGACATCGAGGCAACGCCGGTGCTCGACAACCACATGCATCTGGACCCGGTACAGGGCCGGAACGTCGAGGCCGTCGAGGAGTTCGCCGAACAGGGCGGCACCCACCTGCTCGTCCTCAACAAGCCGTCGTGGCACCTCGTGGAGGCCGCCACCGACGAGGACACCTTCCGCGAGGCGTTCGACCTGACCGTCGGCGCCGTCGAGTCGGCGACCGAGGTGCTGCCGGGCCGTGCGTGGCCGGTGCTGGGCGTCCATCCGGCGCTGGTCTCGCAGTTGGTCGAGGACGGCTACACAGCCGAGGAAGCCCGGGACATCATGCAGACGGGGTTGGACGTGGCCGCCGAGTACGTCAGCGACGGCCCGGCGCTGGCCATCAAGTCGGGGCGTCCCCACTACGACGTCGCCGAGGCCGTCTGGGACGCCTCGAACGAAGTGATGTGTCACGCGTTCGAGCTGGCCGCCGACGGGGGCTTCGCCGTGCAGTTGCACACGGAGGGCGGCGAGGACTTTGAGCAGGTGGCCCAGTGGGCCGAGGAGCGCGGCCTCGACCGCCAGCAGGTCGTCAAGCACTACTCCGGCGGCCGGCTGCGGGGCCCGACGAAGTCCGTCCTCGCGGACAAGGACGAACTCGAGGTGGCTATCGAGGAAGGCGACCCGTTCCTGATGGAGACCGACTACATCGACGACCCGGACCGACCCGGCGCGGTACTGGGGCCGAAGACGGTACCGCGTCGGGTCCGCTGGCTGCTGGAGGAGGGCCACGAGGAGGCGGTGCGAACCGCACACGTCGAGACGCCGCGTGCCGTGTACGGTATCGACACCGAGGCGACGCTGTCCGAGTGAGGCGACTCGAGGAAAGCGGACGGCGTTACCCGAACTTGCCAGTGATGTAGTCCTCGACGCGCTGGCTCTCGGGGTTCTCGAATATCTTGTCCGTGTCGTCGAACTCGACGAGTTCACCACCGGTGAGGAAGACGGCCGTCTTGTCGGAGATGCGGGCCGCCTGCTGCATGTTGTGGGTGACGATGACGACGGTGTACTCCTCGGAGAGCTCCTCGATGAGGTCCTCTATCTGGGAGGTGGCGATGGGGTCCAGCGCCGACGCCGGCTCGTCCATCAGGACGACCTCGGGGTCGACGGCGATGGCCCGGGCGATGCAGAGTCGCTGCTGTTGCCCGCCGGAGAGGTCGAGTGCGGACTCGTCGAGGCGGTCCTTGACCTCGTCCCAGAGGGCGGCCTTCTTCAGGGACTCCTCGATGACCGCGTCCATGTTCTCGGTCTTGTCCTGCGTTCGCAGGCCGTAGGCGACGTTGTCGTAGATGCTCTTCGGGAAGGGGTTGGGGTGCTGGAACACCATCCCGATGCGGCGGCGGAGCGCCACCGGGTCGACGTCGTCGTCGTAGACGTTCTTGCCCTTGAAGGAGAGTTCCCCCTCGACGCGGGCGATGTCGATGAGGTCGTTCATGCGGTTGATACACCGCAGGAACGTCGACTTCCCGCAGCCCGAGGGGCCTATCATCGCCGTCACCTGGTTCTCGGGTATCTCGAGGTCGATGTCCTGGAGTGCCTGCGTCTCGCCGTAGAAGACGTCCAGGTCGCGCGATTGGATGATGGTCTTGCCGGCGGTGACGCCGCCGCGGTCGGCGTTCTCGTCCAACCCGCCCTTGCCGGGGTCGGTGCTGATGAGCGACTCCTCGTCTGCCTCGTCGTCCTGTGCCTCGGTCTCTGTCGCCATGTCCTCTGTCGTCATTAGTGAGCCTCCTGTTGGTATTTGTTCCGCACGAGAATCGCCACGCTGTTCATCGTCAGCAGGACGATGAGCAGGGTGACGACCCCGGCCGCGACGACGCCGTAGCGGAAGTCGGGCGAGGGCTGGAACGCCCACGCGTATATCTGCATCGGCATCGCGGTGAGCTTGCTGAACAGTCCGGACGGCGGCGAGAACTTCGTCGTCGCCGCACCGATCATGATGAGCGGTGCCGTCTCGCCGATAGCCCGACCCAGCGCCAGAATCGTCCCCGTCAGGATGCCCGGTAGCGACCGGGGCAACACGACGTTCCGGATGGTCTGCCACCGGGTCGCACCCATGCCGTAGGACGCCTGCCGGAGCGAGTCGGGCACCGACCGGATGGCCTCCTGTGCGGAGATGACGACGATGGGGAGGATGAGCAGGGAGAGCGTCAGTGACGCGGTGAACACCGTCCCGACGCCGAACCCGGCGTAGGTAATCGGGCCGAGCTGGGCGTCGATGTTGACGAAGATACCCAGCCCGAGCAGCCCGTACACGACCGAGGGGACGCCGGCGAGGTTCGAGATGTTGACGTTGACGAGTCGCGTGATCGTCCCGACCGGGCCGGTTGCCGGTGCGTACTCCTCGAGGTAGATGGCGGTGCCGACGCCGAAGACGAACGTGAACACGCTCACGAGGACGATGAGGAACACCGACCCGATGATGGCCGGGTACAGCCCCGCTTCGGCGGCGTTGGAGATCGAGGGGCCGCTCGTGACGTACTGCCAGTCGAGCCACGGCGAGGGCTCGGTCGCGCCGACGACGCCGACGACGAACTCGCCCAGGAGGAACCCGAGGACGGCGATGGCGGGGAACGCGAAGGCGGCCCACCGCTCGCGTCGTTGCGCGGTGTTGACGACGGTGTAGCCGACGGGCAACCCGAACATCACGAGGCCGATGAGCCACACCGAGCGAGCGATCTGGGGAACCATGTCGACGACCGGCACGCCGACGATAGCCAGCACCGGGAGGCCGACGCCGATGCCGGCGCTCTGTCGCCTCGAGAGCTCCAGCCGGTCGTACGCGAGGAAGGCGGCCAGCCCCGCCCCGGGCAGGACCAGCGACAGGAAGTAGATGCCCGGTGCGCCCAGCATGGCGCCGAGCGAACCGAGCGTGTCCAGCGCCAGTGTGCCGACGACGGGGCCGACGACGACGGCGGCGAGGATGCCCAGTCCGACCCACGTCGCCTCCCGATCGTACTGGCCGTAGACGTACATGCCGATGGCCGGACCGACGACGGTGAGGAAGTAGGCGAACCAGACCGGTGGGCTGGCGATGACCGAGAGGACGATGACCGTCGCGACGGTGAGCATCACGCCGCCAAGCGTGAGGCTGAACAGTTCGAACGCCCCGGCGACGACGTCGGGCCTCGTCCGTGCGTACGCGAAGAAGGCGAGCAGCGGCACCAGCAGCGTCGCGGTGTAGGCGAGGTACCACGTCGTCCCCGCCGACTCCAGCCCGAAGGCGTCCCAGAACACGTACGCGAGCAGGACCCCCAGGGCGAGGATACCGACGATGGACGCGGCGAACGAGGTGTACTTGAACACGATTCCCTTGAGCCGGCTGACTTCGCCGAACTCCGTCGTCTCCTGTGTCGGTGTCTGTGTCGCCATTTACTCGTACTCCTCCCGGTATCGGCTCGCCACGACGTCGCTCACGACGTTCATCGCCAGCGTGATGACGAACAGCGTGAGGCCGATGGCGAACAGCGACTTGTAGGCGGTCGACCCCCCCGAGATGTCCCCGCTCGCGATGTCGATCATCGCGACGGTCATCGTCGCCGAACTCTCCGTGTACAGTCCGAGGAGGTCACCCGGCGCGACGTACGGGATGCCGAAGGCCGACTGGACCGCCGGGATGTCCGGTGGCTGTGAGCCGGCGGCCAGCACCACGGCCATCGTCTCGCCGATGGCCCGAGAGATGGCGAGGATGAACGACGACGCGATGCCCGAGACGGCGGCCGGGACGACGATGCGGAGCGAGACGTTGAACTTCGTCGCCCCGAGGCCGTAGCCGGCCTGTCGTAGCGAGTCGGGCACGGAGCTCATCGCGTCCTCGCTGATGGAGGAGACCATCGGGATGATCATGATGCCGACGACGATGGAGGCGGAGAGCCCGTTGAACAGGCCCAGGTTGGGGAGCCCGAGCCCGAGCGTCGAGTTCAGCCAGTCGAGAGCGACGTTCAGCGCGGGCGTGATGTAGACGATAGCGAAGTAGCCGTAGACGACGGTCGGGACGCCGGCGAGCACCTCCAGCATGGGCTTGAGAATCGACCGGGTCCGCTGGGTCGCGTACTCGCTCAGGTAGATGGCCGTCAGCAGGCCGACGGGGAGCGCGATGACCGCGGCCCCGATGGTGATGAGCAGCGTCCCGAGGATGAGCGGGAGGACGCCGA
Source organism: Haloarcula sp. MBLA0163 (assembly GCF_055632435.1). Taxonomy (NCBI): domain Archaea; kingdom Methanobacteriati; phylum Methanobacteriota; class Halobacteria; order Halobacteriales; family Haloarculaceae; genus Haloarcula; species Haloarcula sp. MBLA0163. The sequence goes on along the minus strand of NZ_CM145745.1, from coordinate 783,744 downwards.
AACTCTGGGGCTGGAGGTTCGGACTGAACCGCGTCCCGCCGAGGAACTCGGCGATCGGAACGACCGAGAAGAAGTCGGCCGCGTCGAGCACCAGCACCGCGATGATGCTGACGGTCGTCAGGACGGACAACACGGCACACCCGGCAAGGGCGTATCTGTACGTCGACTCCCGGACCGTCCTGAACCCCCGGTCCCCTGTGAGGTCCGGAGTCTGTCCCTCGTTGCTCATCGTGGTCGTTGAGTCATATACCGTATCTCGGGAAAAAGTACCCGGATTGTATCTATAGGGCTATTGTGTCTCAATATCGGGATACGTAGTCGCTACTGGACTTCGTCGATGACCTCGTTCAGCGCGTCCAGCTCTTCCTGCATGCCCTCTTCGGTCTTCGGGACGTAGCCGATCTCGTCGGCGATGAGCGAGGAGTTGGCGCTCTGCTCGACGTAGTAGCGGGCGAACTCGGCGACGTGTTCCTCGGCGAGCGCGCTCTTCTTGGGGTACGTGAACAGCGGGCGGGAGAGGGGCTTGTACTCGCCTGCCTTCGCCGTTTCGAGCGACGGCTTGACGCAGCCGTTGCCGTTGTCGATGCCCAGCGCCTTCACGGCGTCCTTGTTGCCCTGATAGTACGCGAAGCCGAAGTAGCCGATACCGTACTGGTCCTGCTGGACGCCCTGGAGGATGAGGTTGTCCTGCTCGGTGGCCTCGTAGTTGCTCGTGTGGTTGGCCTCTTCACCGAGGATGGCCTCCCTGAAGTAGTCGAACGTGCCGGAGGTGTCGGCGGCGCCGAAGCGGCTGATGGGCTCGTCGGGCCACTCGCTGTTGACGTCGGACCAGTTCGACGCGCCGTCGGCGCGCCATATCTGCTTGAGCTGGTCGGGGGTCATGCAGTCGACCCAGTCGTTCTCGCTGTTGACGATGACCGTCAGCGCGTCCGTGGCGACGTTGACCTCGTGGTACTCGATGTCGTTGTCGCTACAGAGCTGTTTCTCCTCCTCCGAGATGGGGCGGGACGCGTTGTTGAACTCCGAGTTGCCGACACAGAAGTGGTTGCTGAACCCACCGCCGGACCCGGTCGAACTCACGCTGATGTCGACGCCGGAGTGTTCCTGCTGGAACCGGTTCGCGACGGCCGTCGCGACGGGGTAGACCGTACTGCTCCCGGTGATGTTTATCTCGCCGGAGAGACCGCTCGAACCGCCGTCACCGCTGGAACCGCCGCCGTCGCCGGAGCCACCACTGGACGGACCTTCGGTACATCCTGCGAGGGCGAGCGCTCCGACGGCACCGGTGCTTGCCAGAAAACTACGACGCGAGACGCCGCGGTTCGGTGAGTCTGTCATCATCGGGACGGAGACCAGTGATAAATAAGTACTCTACTATGACGTGTATAGTTGGCTACGTTGTCTATATAGGAAAAAGTTGAGAACGTGTGTCAGGGGGACTGGTATGATACGGATATTACCCTCTCGACGCCCGAAACGGCAGCAGAACTGGAATTCTCGCGCAGCCGCCCGGTCCACTCGACTCGACACCCGATTACGCACACAGGTAGCTCTACAGCTGTTTTCGGCGCATTTCGCTCCTGTACGGGTGGACAGGTCATCGAATATATAGATAGGGCGGGATTTATGTCGCGGGGGGACTGATACGGACGTACATGGAGACCCGCAAGGTGCAGGTGACCGGCGGTTCGACGTACACCGTCTCGCTTCCGAAAGACTGGGCCACGGAGAACGACGTGAGCGCCGGCAGCGTCGTCGAGTTCCACGCGGAGGAGGACCTGTTGTTGCTCGCACCGAAGCGCGACGACGACAGGGTCGAGGGGACGCTGGACGTGGGCGGGCTGGACAACAAGCACGAGCTCACGCGCGCGGTGATGACGATGTACGTCAGCGGGTTCGACGTCATCCGTCTCGAGGCGCCCCGCATCACCGCCGAACAGCGCCGCATCATCCGCGACGCCACACAGGGGCTGGTGGGGCTGGAGGTCATCGAGGAGACCTCCGACCGCGTCGTGTTGCAGGACCTGCTCGACTCCTCGGAGCTGTCGGTCCACAACGCCATCACGCGGATGCGACTCGTCTCGCTGACGATGCTCTCGGACGCCGTCGAGGCGCTCATCGAGGACGACGACGACCTCGCACAGGACGTGATGCAACGGGACGACGACGTCGACCGCCTCTGGTACATGGTCTCGCGGGTGTTCCGGACGGTCCTCCGGAACCCGACGGCGGCCAACGAGATCGGGTTCCCCCGCGAGACGGTGTTCGACTACCAGTCCAGCGCCCGCCAGCTGGAGCGCATCGCCGACCACGCGACGAAGATAGCCGGCCTGTCCCAGGAGATCGGAGAGATAACCGGCGAGACAGCCGACCTGCTCCGACAGCTGGAGGAGGAGGCCACCGCCGTCTCGGAGACGGCGATGGACGCCCTCCTCGCGGAGGACTCCGACGAGGCCGTCGAGTTGGCCAACGAGGCCCGTGGCCAGATTCCCAGCGTCGACGAGACGGCCCGCGAGGTCGACACCGACGTCCGCGAACTCGACCCACAGAGCGCACAGATCCTCGGCCGCGTCGTCGACTCCCTCTCGCGGACGGCCGACTACGGCGGCAACATCGCCGAGAGCGCGCTCCAGAAGGCCGCACCGCGCCCCTAGTCGCGAAGCCGTTCTACCGACGTCTCCGCCGGGCCCCTCGTTTTCAGGTACCGTCGTTCACCGTCAGCATCCCGACGGGGTGGTCGTCGCCGTCGCTCTCGGAGCGGCATCTCGACGACGGCCTGCACCAGCTATCGTCACCGACCGGCACGTCGGCGCCCGGCCAGACCGGCCGCTGGCGAGGGCGAGGCGTGTGTAGAAGGCCGCGAGAACGGGTTACTCGACGAGGACGGCGTTGACCTGGCCGTCCTGGCCGGGACGGGAGGTGACGCGGGCCTCGCCCTCGGAGGTCTCGACGATGGCGCCCTTCGTGATGATGTTCCGGCGGGCGTAGTTGGGGTTCGACGGGTTCTCGACGACGTTCTCGATGGTCGCCTCGACCGTCTCGGCGCCGTCGGCGACGCTCGCGACGTCGGTCGTGACGGCGCGGATCTTCTGGGTGTTGCCGCGGGAGTCGACGACCTTCAGCTTCTGGGCGCCGACCTGCGTCTCCGTCGGTTCACGGCCGAGCTCGTGCTTCTTCTTCTTGTGGTTCGGGCGTCGTCGACCGCCTGTGCGCTTGCGAGGGGAGCGTCCCTGGTCTTTCATACCCGAGTCATGACCCAGCGGCTACTTGAAGCGTTCGATGCCGGACCGGAGTGTGTCGGAGCGTGACGGCCCGCACATCGCCCGACGCGTCGGGCGGCGGCGTAACCGTAATCGTTACCCGGGGGCGAGACGGTTGCCCGAACGATGAGTCTGAAGACGGCCGTGGCCGCGCCGTTCCGCCAGCGCGGGACCGACCGGATGGCCGAGAGCGAGTTCGTCGTCGCCCTGTCGCTCGACCGGAACTGGTTCTCGCCGGACCAGGCGAAGTCGCTGGTCGACGTCGCCGCCAGCGAGGGCCTCGTCGAACGCGAGTCCGACGCCCTCCTCGTCACGTTCGACGCCGGGAGCGTCGACGTTCCGGACGGGTTCTCGCCCGGCGAGGAGGTCCTCCAGTCACGGTCGACGTTCGAGCGGGTGCTGGACGCCGTCGTCGAGAGCGGCGTGGAGAAGCAGACGGCCGTCGCCGGCATCAACTCGCTGCAGTCGGATCTCGGCGTGACCCTGGAGGCCGCGGCCGTGGTCTACGCCCGCAGCGAGGGCGTCGCCGTCGAGAGCATCGCCGAGGAGGCGCGGGAGGAGGTCTGATGGTCGAGGACCGCATCACCGACGGGAAGCGAATCGGTCAGCTGCTCGCCTCCGAGGTGACGGGGCTCGAACGGGGGGCGCTCGGGACGCTGTCGGTTGTCGACGCCGACCCGGACGTGGACCCGACGCCCGAGGGCGCCTTCGCCTTCGGGATCGAGGCCGACGGCACCCGGCTCGCCGAGGTCCACGTCACGCCCGAGACGGCGCGGTTGCGGCTCTCCGGGTCGGTGGCCGTCGACGTCGCTCGCGAGGACGTGACCGTCGAGGAGTCGGCGGACGACACCGTCGTCGTCGCCCACAGCGGCGCGGCGGTCAAGGCGCTGGTCGACGTGCTCGCCGACCGACTGGGGTAGTCAGGTCGACCCCGGTTCGGCCAGCGTCTCGGCCGTCCACGCGATGAACCCGGTGAGCACCAGCGCCGACCCGACGAACGTCATCGTCGCGGCCGTCGCGAGCACGACGACCGTGAGTCCGAGCGGCGAGCCGACCGCCATCACTATCGGGGCGAGCGTGATACAGAGCGTGCCGACGGCGACGGCCTGGCGCTGTTTGGTCGAGAGGTCGACGCCGATGTGGAACCACGAGTCCGAGGCGGGTTCCCGCGCCGCGAGGCCGAGGCAGAACAGCGGAACCCCGACGAAGACGAGCGTGGCGGCGACGGCGTTCGACCAGAACGCCGACGACCCGGACGTGGGCATCAGCGACAGTAGCGCACCGACGACGAGCAGCCCCACGCCGCCGACGAGTCCGAACGGCCGCAGCCGGGGGTCCTCGAGTGCCTGTCGCAGGTCCGGGAGCGTCTCCGCGACGTGCCCGACATCGAGGGAACGGTCCATAGGCTCAGTTTCATTCGGGGTGTGAAATAGACTCGGGGTCTGATTCTCAGAATTGATTCTCAGCCGCGGGCCGCGGCCACAGAGGGAAACGCTTGTATCCGTCGCCGGCGGCCCGCTACCTATGCACTTCTTCGACCGGCTCCACGACCGCATCGTGGCCGCGGACAGCGTCGTCTCCGTCGGACTGGACCCGGACCCGGCCCGCCTCCCCGACGCCGTCCGTGACGCCGACCTGCCCCGCTGGCAGTTCAACCGCCGCATCATCGACGCGACCCACGAGTACGCCGCCTGTTACAAACCCAACGCGGCGTTCTACGAGGACCCCGACGGCTGGCGGGCGCTCCGGGAGACCATCGCGTACGCCCACGGGAAGGACGTTCCGGTCCTGCTGGACGCCAAACGGGGCGACATCGGGAACACCGCCCGCCAGTACGCCACGGTCCTGGACGACGAGCACGGCCCCGCCGCCGACGCCATCACCGTCAACCCGTTCCTGGGTCGCGACTCGCTGGAGCCGTTCCTCCAGCACGAGGACAAGGGCGTGTTCGTCCTCGGGCGCACCTCGAACCCCGGCGGCGCCGACCTGCAGGACCTCGAACTGGCCTCCGGCGAGAAACTGTACGAACGGGTCGTCCACCTCGCCGACCTCTGGAACGACAACGGGAACGTCGGCCTCGTCGTCGGCGCCACCGCGCCCGAAGAACTCGAGGAGATACGCGAACTCGTCCCCGACATCCCGTTCCTCGTCCCCGGCGTCGGCGCGCAGGGCGGCGACGCGGAGGCCGCCGTGGAGTTCGGACTCGCCGACGGCGTCGGCCTCGTGAACTCCTCGCGGGGTATCATCTTCGCCGGAGAAGACGCCGCCGACCGCGGGGCCCCCGAGCAGTTCTTCGAGGCGGCCGGACAGTCGGCGAAGCGACTCAAGGAGCAACTGAACCGGTTCCGGTAGGTCAGAACCGGTAGGTGTCGACGCCGTCGGGCAGGTCCTCGGGGTCAGTTCGGTCGCCCGGTTGCCCGGCCTCGACGCTGCACTCGACGCACAGCCCGGTCGTCTCGTCCCAGTGACGGTCACAGACGAGTCGCCCGCAGCGGTCACAGCCGTGGTCGACGTCGGGCCGGTCACACAGGTCACAGAGCCCGGAGACGCTCATGTCACGGACTAGCACGCTCGGCGTATTGAACGCTTGGGGCGACAGGCGAGACGCTTACGGTCCTGTAGGCCGAACCACGAATCGTGCAGTACGACCGGCTCATCACGGGTGTCGCCGCGGTGTTCGCGGTACTGACAGCGTTGCTGACGGTGGTGGGGATACTGGTGAACCCGGCCGTGCTCTTCCTGGCCCTGATGTTCGCCGCCTCCACGTACCTCATGTACTACCATCTGAGTGGGAAGATGGCTGCCAACCTCTACGAGCGCGTCGAGCGGCGCGCGGCCACCGAGTCCGGCGGGAGTCGGCGGGGTGGGTTCGGCGCCGGGCCGCGCGAGGAGTGGACCCCGCCACGCGACGGGCGGCGGGCGGACGGCTTCGGCCGACGCGCCCGCCAGGCCCGCCAACAGCGACGTCGCCGCCAGGCCCAGCAGCGTCAGCGCGGGCCCGTTGGGCAGTCGAACGGCCCGACGCTGTCGGAGGCGTACGACCGTCTCGGCCTCGACCCCAGCGCCGACGAACAGGCGGTCAAACAGGCCTACCGGGAACGCGTCAAGGAGGTCCACCCCGATACGGACACCGGAACCGAGGCCGAGTTCAAGCGCGTCAAGGCCGCCTACGAGATGCTGACCGACGACTGAACCGGTCGTCGTGACCGGCCGCTCGACCCCCGGCGAGCCACTGGCACCACAGACCGACCAGTCGTATCGCAACGGCCAAACCGGTCCGGTCGCCAGTACGTGTATGTCCGAGACGCCCCCGTTACTCGTCGACATCGACGGGACGCTCACCGACGCGTCCCGCGCCGTCGACCCGCGCGTGTTCCCCGTGTTGCGCGAGTGGCCCGAGCCCGTCGTCGTCGCGACCGGGAAGGCGATGCCCTATCCCATCGCCCTGTGTGAGTTCCTCGGTATCGAGCGAGCCGTCGTCGCGGAGAACGGCGGCGTCGTGTTCGTCGAGGCGACCGACGAACTCCAGCTGCGCGGCGACCACGAGGCCTGTCTCGCCGTCGGCGAGGGCTACCGGGAGCTGGGCCACGAACTCGGCTTCGGAACCGTCGACCTCGCGAACCGCTGGCGCGAGACGGAACTCGTCGTCAGCCTCGACCAGCCGCTGGAGCCACTCGAACGGCTGGCCGAGGAGGCCGGGCTCGTCGTCCTCGACACCGGCTTCGCGTACCACGTCACCGACCCGAGCGTCGACAAGGGGACCGGTCTGGAGGCGGTCTGTGCAGAGCTGGGAATCGCCCCGTCGTCGTTCCTCGCGGTCGGCGACTCCGAGAACGACGCGGAGGCGTTCGACGTGGCCGGCGAGGCCGTCGCCGTCGCGAACGCGGACGAGACGGCGAAGGCCCGTGCCGACCGGGTGACCGAGGCCCGGTACGCCAACGGCTTCCTCGAGGCGGTGGCCCCCTACCGGCCGTAGGCGTCGGTGAGTGTCACGTCTCCTCGGCCCTGTAGGGCTGTGTCTCGGGGCCAGCCGTCAGCCCGTTCCGGTCCGTCGACGCACAGGGCGCTACTGTGAGAGACAGACTCGTCCACAGCCGAAAACACCGGTAAGCGGCCCCGAACCCGGGGAAGGCTTTTATCTCGTCCTCCGTTACGGACTCCCATGAGCCCCGACCGGGCTGTCCTCCGGCGCGCGCTGGAGCGCGGCGAACAGGAGGGCGGCAGCGTCGAGTTCAAGGAACGGCTCACCGAGGACCTGCATCTCTCGGAGGGTCGGCTCGAATCCCTGACCGCGCAGCTCCGCCACCGCGTCCTCTCGGGCGACGGTGAGGCGACCTACGTCGTCGGCGTCACCGACGACGGCGGCCTCGCCGGCATCGCCCCCGAAGCGTTCTCCGAGTCGATGGACGTGCTGAGTCTGCTGGCCGAGGAGGCCGGCGCCCACATCGAGGAGGTCAAGACGTGGGGCGTCGACGGCGTCTCGGACGCGGCCGGCGAGAGCGACGGGCCGGAGGGCATCGTCGGCGTCGCCACGGTCAGAGAGGGGGCGGTACTCGAAGACGACGACCACATCGTCGTCGGCACCGCCGGCCACGTCGACCACGGCAAGTCCACGCTCGTCGGGTCGCTGGTGACCGGCGAGCCCGACGACGGCGAGGGCAACACGCGTGGGTTCCTCGACGTCCAGCCCCACGAGGTCGAACGCGGCCTCTCGGCGGACCTCTCCTACGGCGTCTACGGCTTCGACGACGACGGGCCGGTCCGGATGGACAACCCGCATCGGAAAAGTGACCGCGCACGCGTTGTAGAGGAGTCCGACCGGCTGGTGTCGTTCGTCGACACCGTCGGTCACGAGCCGTGGCTCCGGACGACGATCCGCGGACTGGTCGGGCAGAAGCTCGATTACGGCCTGCTTACCGTCGCCGCCGACGACGGCGTCACCGAGACGACACGGGAGCACCTGGGTATCCTGCTCGCGACGGACCTGCCGACCATCGTCGCCATCACGAAGACGGACCTCGTGACCGAGGAGCGGGTGACCGAGGTCGAGCGGAGCGTCGAGCGGGCGCTCCGCGAGGTGGACAAGACGCCGCTCCGGGTCGAGCGCCACGGCGTCGACGCCGCCATCGAGGAGATATCCGAGACGGTCGTCCCCGTCGTGACGACGAGCGCCGTGACGCAGGCGGGCATGGACACGCTGGACGCCATGTTCGAGGCGCTCCCGAAGACCGCCGGCGAAGTGGGCGAGTTCAGGATGTACGTCGACCGCACGTACAACGTCCAGGGGGTCGGTGCCGTCGCGTCCGGCACCATCAAGTCCGGCGAGGTGGAGGCCGGGGACGAACTCCTCCTCGGCCCGATGCAGGACGGCGCCTTCCGTGAGGTGGAGGTCCGCTCCATCGAGATGCACTACTACCGGGTCGACGAGGCCAAGGCCGGTCGCATCGTCGGCATCGCGCTGAAGGGCGTCCGGGAGGCGGACGTCGAGCGCGGGATGGTCCTGCTCCCGAGGGACGCAGACCCGACGCCGGTCCGGGAGTTCGAGGCCGAGGTGATGGTGCTCAACCACCCGACCCGCATCGGCGACGGGTACGAACCCGTCGTCCACCTCGAGACCGTCAGCGAGGCCGCCGTCTTCCACCCCTCGGACGGCCAGCTGTTGCCGGGCGACGCCGGGGAGACGACCGTCGAGTTCAAGTTCAGACCGTATCTCGTCGAGGAGGGCCAGAAGTTCGTCTTCCGCGAGGGCCGCTCGAAGGGCGTCGGCACCGTCACCGACATCGTCACCGACTGACCCGTTAGGTACTACGGCTTTATCCGTCGACGCGGTCTAGACGGACATGGATATTCTCGTCTTCGGCGCGAGCGGTCGGGTCGGCCGTCGTATCTGCGACTACGCCACCAGCGACGGCCACGCCGTCACCGCGTTCGTCCGCGACGCCGCGGCGGCCCCGGCAGGGAGCAGGGTCGTCGAAGGTGACGTCACCGACGCCGAGGCGGTCGCCGCCGCCGTCCCGGGCCACGACGCCGTCTGTCTCGCCGTCGGTCCGGACGCGGGCGAGTCCCCGGCGGTGCTATCGGTCGGTATCGAGAACGTGCTCGCGGCGATGGCGGCGAGCGGCGTCGACCGCCTCGTCACCGTGGGGGCGGCCGGCATCCTGCAGGCGACGCCGAACCGACTCCGGCTCGACACGCCGGAGTTCCCCGACCACCTGCGGCAGGTGGCGACGGCCCACCAGGACGTCTACGAACGCCTGCGGGATTCGACCGTCGACTGGACGCTCGTCTGTCCCCCGCGGATGCCCGAGGGGACGCCGACCAACCACTACCGGACGGCCGTCGACTACCTCCCGGACGGCGGGCAGTCGGTCTCGACGGGTGACGTGGCGGCGTTCCTCTACGAGACGCTCGTCGAGGACACCTACCACCGGGCGCGGGTCGGTATCGCCTACTGACGGACCGCCTTCGCCAGATACGCCGGGTGCTGGTAGGGGTACCGCCGGTTCTCGAACGCAGCGTTGCGCACCCACCGGAGGTCCCAGCCCTCGCCGAACCGGGACCGGAACTCCGAGTAGGCGACGCCGCCGGGTCGTCGGCCCCAGCGTTCGGGCGCGGCCGCCGCGAGGACGAAACAGCCCGCGCCGGGCCGGAGGACCGTTCGGAGCGCCGCGACGTACCGGTCGCGCTCGGCGTCGTTCAGACAGTGGAACAGCGCCGAGTCCGTCGCCGTGTCGAACCGCAACGGGAGGTCGCCTATCGAGAGGGCGTCCCAGACGAGGAACTGTGCGTCGCTCCCTCGCCAGTGCGCCTTCTGGCGCGCCTGTGCGATGGCCTGCGGCGCGAAGTCGACGCCCAGGACCTCGTGGCCGCGGGCCGCGAGATACAGCGACAGCTCACCGGTCCCGCAGCCGACGTCCAGGACCCGGCCGCGCAGTTCGCCCGCCTCCGCGAGTTCGACGAACGCCCGCTGCGGGCGACCGATGTCCCACGCGGGGGCCCCGGCGTAGGCGGCGTCGAACCCGTACGCGCGAGCGGAGACCGGCTGTGTCCCCGGGCTGTACGGCGGATAGCCGTGCCAGACCGGTGTGCTCATGCTACCCCTTCCGTAGGCGTCGTTCGCATAAGCTGGTTGACGAGTGCCGACGGCAAGAAGCTGTGGTGGCCTGGACTCGACGGCTACGCCGCGACGAACCCCGCATCGGTGTCCCGTGCGGCCCCGAACACCGTCGCCCACCCCAGCAGGTGTTCGACCCGCGTGTGCCAGACACCTTCCCAGTCGACGTGTCGCTCTCGCTCCCAGCGCGGAATCGCCGGCCGCACCGCGGCGAACACCTCGTCGACGGTCAGCGGGTCGCTCCCGAGCGTATCGAGCACCTCGGCCGCGCCGAAGACGTTCTCGCGGAACGCCGTCGCCAGCGTCTCCCCGTCCGGGTCGGTCCGCGTGCGGTAGTACCCCCGCTCGCTCTCCGCGACGAGGCCGAGCGCCCGGAGGAACGTCAGGTATTCGCGCGCGTTCTCGCGGTCCGGGACGTCCGTGGCCCGTTGGATGGCACGACAGCAGTCCGACTCGTCGTCCGGGACCAGCGGCACCGCCGCCCTCGCGTCGTCGAGGAAGGACAGCGACCGCGCCGGCGGGGCCACCTTGTAGCGCATCAGAGCCCGAAGCTCTCGGCCAGGACGTCCTCGTGCGTGTCGCCGACGACGTGCGTGTCGCCGCCGACGACGTCGACGGTGACCTGTGCCGGCGCGAACAGTTCGACGGGGAGGTCCGCGAAGTCCCAGTCGGCCGCCTCGAAGACCGCCTCCAGCGGTTCGCCGTACTCGCGCCCGGCGACGGAGGCCACCTCGTCGAACCGGTCGAACGACTCGTCGACGGTGAGGTGGACCTCGCCGCCGTAGGCCAGCGCGTCCGTCGTCCGGGCCATCGCCGTCGCCTCGTCGCCGGCGACGGGCGCCACGGGGGCGCGCGCGTTCGCCGAGAGCACCGAGACCGGGTCGAAGCCCAGTTCGGCCAGCCGGAAGACGGCCAGTTCGGCCGCCCGGGCGGCGGCGACGACGCTGCCGGTGACACTCGCCGACGAGAACGCCGGGAGGAACACGCCCGTCTCGGGGACGCCGGTGCGCTCGGCCACCTGTGCGGCGACGGCCTCGTCCGGCAGTTCGTCCGTCTCCACCGCGAGGACGGCGAAGTCGGCCTCCTCCCGGTAGCCGATGCGCTGGAACGCCTCCTCCTCGGCCACGAGCGCGCGGGCCGGGCCGCTCCCCAGCCCTTCGAAGCCGTCGGCCGAGAGCTCCCAGCCGCCCTTCTGCGAGCACAGCAGCGCCAGCGCCGGGTGGTCCGTCGACAGTTCGACGTGGGTCAGCGGCGCGCCGGCGACGGCGTCCATCGTTGACTGGACCGTCGCGAGCCCCGCGGTCTGTATCTCCGCGAGGACCAGCCCGGCCTCGACGGCGCCGGGCACCTCGACGCCGAAGTCCAGCACCGCGGCGTCGCCAGAGAGCGCGTGTACGTCTATCGTGAGTTCGTCGGCGAAGTCGATGGCCTCGTCGACGAGCTCCGTGGCCATCCGGTTGAGACTGTCCATACGCGGTCTTTGGCAGCCTGCCTTTTAATCTCCGCCTTCGGACCCGTCGCTCCGTGCGGCACGGCCCAGCTCGGACTCGACGGCGTCGACCTTCTCGCTCGCACGCTGGTCGACGCCGCGCTTGTCGTCTATCTTCAGGAACGTCTCGACGCGGTCGGACTGCGCGCCGACGGCCTCGTGGGCAGCGTGGGCCGCCGCGAACAGTTCCTCGCTGTCGTCGGCCTCGATTATCGTGCCCATCGGCGTCGTCTCGTACTCGACGTCGAACGCCTCGAGGGCCGCGACGGCGTCGGCGACGTAGGGGGCCATGCTCTCCTCGACGACCGGTGCGACGGACAGGAAGCCGATACAGGTCATACCTGGTCGTCGGGCGGCGGCGTCCTAACTGTGGCGTTCGCGGGTCTCGACACCTAGATTTATTGCCATCCCAACACAAAAAAGGGGTGTCGTGAGCGACTCCCGCCCATCGGTCCTCCTCGTCGAGGACGAACCACCCCTCCGGGAGGCCTACTCACGGGTCCTCTCGCAGTCCTACGACGTGTCGACGGCCACGACTGGCGAGGCGGCGATAGACCGCCTCACAGACGAGATAGACGTGGTCCTCCTCGACCGCACGCTCCCCGACGTCGACGGGGAGGACCTCCTCCGAGAGGTACAGGCCCGCACCGACCACTGCTACGTCGCGATGGTGACCGCCATCGAACCCGACTTCGACATCATCGACATGGGCGTCGACGACTACCTCGTCAAGCCCGTCACGACCGAGGCGGTACAGGAGGCGGTCGACCGACTGCTCTCGCTGGCCGAGTACGACGAGACGTACCGAGACCTGAGCCAGAAGCGCGTGAAGCGGAACGTCCTCGCACAGGAGAAGTCGCCGCCGGAACTCGGCGAGAACGAGGAGTTCCGCCGCCTGCAAGCGGACATCGACCGCCTGGAGGCCGAGCTCGACGAGATAGCCGACGAGTGCGAGGGCGTCGAACGCGACCTCGAACAGTGAGCGGTTGTTACCGGGACTCCGAGTGAGTACTGGCGGCTCCGCTCACGGGTCGAGGTCCGAGAAATGCGCTGGCTGGGATTTGAACCCGATGCAAATCCTCGCTTCCCTCGGATTTCCGTGCTTCAAATCCAGGGCGATTTCGTCTCGCGACGCGACTCGCTTCGCTCGTCGGTCGGCGTCGACAGAAATGCGCTGGCTGGGATTTGAACCCAGGTTGTGACCATGGCAAGGTCACGTGATACCAACTACACTACCAGCGCCCAGCGTGGCGCACTGCGCCTCTCTGCATTCCAATCTGGCGAGGGTGACGGTAAAAAGCCTTCCGTTTTCCGAGGACAATCGTGGGACGTGAGGGCATTCGGCGCATAGGTCTCCCGAGAGTGGATAGCACGCCACGGCCTTTCGGAACCGGCAAGGCCCGTGTGGGCGGTTCACGGGCTACGGACTGTGACGGGCCGTGTGAACGCGTCCCAACGCGTGCGCGAAGCGGGGTCTTTTTACCGTAGGGACGGAGAAGTATCGCTACAGTCTAGTGGCGTGACGTGGAAGCGTCACGGCATGACGACCAGCGTACTCGTGCCCGACTCCCTCACACGGGAAGCCGAGGACCGCCGCGAGGCGACTCGAAAGCTCGGATACGTGGCCCGCGCGGCCACGGTGTTCCGGGTCGACCGGCTGACGGTGTTCCCCGACCCGGACGGGCGGGGCAAGTGGGAAGACGGGTTCGTCGAAACCGTGCTGCGGTACGCCGCGACGCCGCCGCACCTCCGAAAGGAGATGTGGGGCAAGCGGGACGAACTAGAGTACGTCGGCGTCCTGCCGCCGCTCCGCGTGCGTTCACAGACCGGCTCCGGATCTGAGGGTTCGGGGTCGTTAAGACAGGGAATCGTGACCGAGGTCGGAGCTGATGGGCGCGTACGGGTCAATTGCGGCATGCAACACCCGATCTCCCTCCCCGTTCCAGACGGTCTGGACGTGGGACAGGGGGAGCGCGTGACCGTCAGGGTCTCTTCGCGACGGCCGGTCCGGGCGAAACTCGTCGACCACCCCACGCCGGGGTTCGACGTCGTTTCCGCGGACCTCGATGCAGCACTCTCGCGTGACGACGCCGGGCTCACCATCGCCTCTTCGAGGTACGGAGAGCCGGCGACGACACACCGTCTCGGCCGTCTGGCCGAGCGACGGGACGCCGAGGGCGGCATGACAGTCGCCTTCGGAGCCCCCGAGCGTGGGTTACCGTCGATACTCGACGTGGACCCGGGCTCCGTCGGACGAGACCAGACAGACGACGACCCCACAGGGTTCGACCTCTGGCTGAATACGGTTCCGAACCAGGGCAGCGAGGTCGTGCGGACGGAAGAAGCACTGTTCGCCTCCCTCGCCTGTCTAACCCTCACGGAGTAAACGTATGCCACAATCAAGCAGACCACGCAAAGGCTCGCTGGGCTTCGGCCCGCGCAAGCGCTCGACGAGCGAGACGCCGCGCTTCAACAGCTGGCCGTCCGACGACGGCCAGCCCGGCGTTCAAGGGTTCGCCGGCTACAAGGCGGGCATGACTCACGTCGTGCTCGTCAACGACGAACCCAACTCCCCGCGCGAGGGGATGGAAGAGACCGTCCCGGTGACGGTCGTCGAGACGCCGCCGATGCGCGCCGTCGCCCTGCGAGCGTACGAAGATACGCCGTACGGCAAGCGTCCGCTGACGGAGGTCTGGACGGACGAGTTCCACGGGGAGCTCGACCGGACACTGAACCTGCCGGAGGACCACGACCCGGACGCTGCAGAGGAACAGGTACGCGACGCACTCGAGGCCGGTGACCTCGGGGACGTGCGCCTCATCACGCACACCGTCCCCGACGCCGTCCAGAGCGTCCCGAAGAAGAAGCCCGACGTGATGGAGACTCGCGTCGGCGGTGGTTCCCTCGAGGACCGCCTCAGCCACGCCCTCGAACTCGTCGCCGACGGCGGCGAGCACTCGATGAACGACGTCTTCCGCGCCGGCGAGTACGCCGACGTGGCCGGCGTCACGAAGGGCAAGGGGACCCAGGGTCCCGTCAAGCGCTGGGGCGTCCAGAAGCGGAAGGGCAAGCACGCCCGGCAGGGCTGGCGGCGCCGGATCGGCAACCTCGGCCCGTGGAACCCCTCCCGCGTGCGCTCGACGGTCCCCCAGCAGGGGCAGACCGGCTACCACCAGCGCACGGAACTGAACAAGCGCCTCATCGACATCGGCGAGGGCGACGACGCGACCGTCGACGGTGGCTTCGTCAACTACGGCGAGGTCGACGGCCCCTACACGCTCGTGAAGGGGTCGGTGCCCGGTCCGGACAAGCGTCTGGTTCGCTTCCGGCCCGCGGTGCGTCCGAACGACCAGCCGCGCCTCGACCCCGAGGTGCGCTACGTCTCCACAGAATCGAACCAGGGATAACCCATGCAGGCAACAATCTACACTCTGGACGGCGAGGCCGACGGCGAGGTCGACCTGCCGGACGTCTTCGAGACGCCCGTGCGACCCGACCTCATCCAGAAGGCCGTCACCGCCGCCCAGGCAAACCGGAAGCAGGACTACGGCTCCGACGAGTACGCCGGTCTCCGGACGCCGGCCGAGTCCTTCGGTAGCGGCCGCGGCCAGGCACACGTCCCGAAGCAGGACGGCCGTGCCCGCCGCGTCCCGCAGGCGGTCAAGGGCCGACGCGCCCACCCGCCGAAGGCCGAGAAGGACCGCTCCGTCGACATCAACGACAAGGAACGGCAGCTCGCCGTCCGCTCGGCGCTCGCCGCCACGACGGACGCCGAGCTCGTCGCCGAACGCGGCCACGAGTTCGACCGCGACGAGGTGCCCGTCGTCGTCTCCGACGACTTCGAGGACCTCGTCAAGACCCAGGAGGTCGTCGACGTCCTCGAAGCGCTGGACGTCCACGCCGACGTCGAGCGCGCCGACGAGACGAAGATCAAGGCCGGACAGGGGAAGGCACGCGGCCGGAAGTACCGCCGCCCCTCCTCCATCCTGTTCGTGACCAGCGACAAGCCCTCGAAGGCCGCCCGCAACCTCGCGGGCGTCGACGTGGCTACCGCCCGGGAGGTCAACGCGGAGGACCTCGCACCCGGCGCACAGCCCGGTCGGCTCACCGTCTTCACCGAGTCCGCACTCGAGGAGGTGGCCGAACGATGAGCTGGGACGTCATCAAGTACCCCCACGTCACCGAGAAGGCCATGAACGACATGGACTTCGACAACAAGCTCCAGTTCGTCGTCGACGACGCGGCTGGGAAGCCGGAGGTCACCGAGGCCGTCGAGTCCCAGTACGACGTCACCGTCGTCGACGTGAACACACAGAACACGATGGACGGCGAGAAGAAGGCCGTCGTTCGCCTCTCCGAGGACGACGACGCGCAGGAAGTCGCCTCCAGGATCGGGGTGTTCTAACGATGGGACGACGAATTCAGGGACAACGACGCGGTCGCGGGACGTCCACGTTCCGGGCGCCCTCGCACCGCTACAAGGCCGACCTTCAGCACCGTAAAGTCGAAGACGGCGACCTCGTCGCCGGGACCGTCGTGGACATCGAACACGACCCCGCTCGCTCGGCGCCCGTCGCGGCCGTCGAGTTCGAGGACGGCGACCACCGCCTCGTGCTGGCGCCGGAAGGCGTCGGCGTGGGCGACGAACTGCAGGTCGGCGTCAGCGCCGAGATCGCCCCCGGGAACACGCTCCCGCTCGCGGAGATTCCCGAAGGGGTCCCGGTCTGTAACGTCGAGTCCAGCCCCGGCGACGGCGGGCGCTTCGCCCGCGCGTCGGGTGTCAACGCGACGCTGCTGACCCACGACCGCAACGTCGCGGTCGTGAAGCTCCCCTCCGGGGAGATGAAGCGCCTGGACCCGCAGTGCCGCGCCACCATCGGCGTCGTCGCCGGTGGCGGCCGCACTGACAAGCCGATGGTCAAGGCCGGCAACAAGTATCACAAGATGAAAGCCCGCGGGACGAAGTGGCCAAACGTCCGTGGTGTCGCGATGAACGCCGTCGACCACCCGTTCGGTGGCGGCGGCCGACAGCACCCCGGCAAGCCCAAATCGATCTCCCGCAACGCTCCGCCAGGCCGGAAGGTCGGGGACATCGCCTCGAAACGAACCGGCCGAGGTGGTGACGAATGAGTTCGGAATATCAAATCGGCCACGAAGGAGAGTTCTCCTTCCGAGGCCACACGCTCGACGAGCTGCAGGAGATGGAGCTCGAGGAAGTCGCGGAACTGCTCCCCGCACGCCAGCGGCGAAGTATCAAGCGCGGTCTGACCGAGGAGAAGCAGAAACTGCTCGAGAAGGCCCGCGAGGCCGACGAGGAGGCGACGGCCAACGACCCCATCCGTACGCACCTGCGCGACATGCCGGTGCTGCCGGAGATGGTCGACATCACCTTCGCCGTCCACAACGGCCAGAGCTTCGAGCGCGTGAAGGTAGAGCCCGAGATGCTCGGTCACTACCTCGGTGAGTTCCAGCTCACCCGCACCTCGGTCGAACACGGTCAGGCCGGCATCGGAGCGACACGCTCCTCGAAGTTCGTACCGCTCAAGTAATCATGGGAATCAGCTACTCAGTCGACGCCGATCCGGACACGACCGCGAAAGCGATGCTCCGTGAGCGGCAGATGAGCCACAAGCACAGCAAGGCCATCGCCCGAGAGATCAAGGGCAAGACGGCGGGCGACGCCGTCGAGTTCCTCGAGGCTGTCATCGAGGGCGACCAGCCGGTCGCGTTCAAGCAGCACAACTCGGGCGTCGGTCACAAGAGCAAGGTCGACGGGTGGGACGCCGGTCGCTACCCGGAGAAGGCCTCCGAGGCCTTCATCGACCTGCTGGAGAACGCCGTCGGCAACGCCGACCACCAGGGCTTCGACGGTGAGGCCATGGAGATCATGCACGTCGCCGCCCACAAGGTCGGCGAACAGCAGGGTCGCAAGCCCCGCGCGATGGGGCGTGCGTCCGCGTGGAACTCCACGCTGGTCGACGTCGAACTCATCCTCGAGGAGGTCGAGAACTGATGGCCGACGAACAGCAGTTCATCGAGGACGGCCTCCAGCGGACCCAGATTGACGAGTTCTTCGCGGACGAACTCGGTCGCGCGGGGTACGGCGGCATGGACGTCGCCAAAACCCCGATGGGGACCCAGATCGTCCTGAAGGCCGAGAAGCCCGGCATGGTCATCGGCAAGGGCGGAAAGAACATCCGCAAGATCACGACGGAACTCGAAGAGCGGTTCGACCTCGACGACCCGCAGATCGACGTCCAGGAAGTCGAGGAGCCGGACCTCAACGCCCGCATCGTCGCGGACCGTCTGGGGAACGCCCTCGAGCGCGGCTGGTACTTCCGCAAGGCCGGTCACACGACCATCGACCGGATCATGGAAGCCGGCGCGAAGGGCGCCGAGATCGTCCTCTCCGGGAAGGTCACGGGTGCCCGCTCGCGCGTCGAGAAGTTCAACCGCGGCTACATCAAGCACAACGGCGAACCCGCCGAGGACATCGTCGACAGCGGCGTCGGCGTCGCCGTGATGAAGCTCGGCACCATCGGCGTCCGCGTGAAGATCATCCCGCCGAACGCCGAACTCCCCGACGACTTCGAGATCTACGAGGACGTCGAGGTCGAGGAGTACGTCGCCGAGACCGACGGCGAGTCGGTCGAGGAACTCCTCGAAGGCGAACCCGAAGCGGAAGACGACGCCGAGACGACCGAGGTTGGTCACGACCAGCCCGACGAGACCGAAGCGGAAATCGACGAAGAGGTCGTCGAAGAGGAGATCGTCGAGGAAGACGTCGAGGTCCCGACCGACGACGACGTCGACGACGTGGACGTCGAGGAACTCGAAGACGCAGTCGACGAGGAACTCGACGAGGACGTCGAAGCCGAAGCGGAAGAGCTCATGGACGAGATGGAGGATGACGAAGAATGACCGTCCTACACGTCCAGGAGATCCGTGACATGACGCCCGCCGAACGCGAGGCGGAACTCGACGACCTGAAGACGGAACTGCTCAACGCCCGGGCCGTGCAGGCCGCGGGTGGCGCCCCGGAGAACCCGGGCCGCATCAAGGAACTGAAGAAGGCCATCGCCCGGATCAAGACGATTCAGGGCGAAGAAGGCGACCTCCAGCCGGAGGACGAATAATGCCACTGACACCCGAGACGCTCCCACGTCACGAACTCGTCGGCCTCGACGTCGAGGTCGTCGCCGCGTCCAGCCCGGACGCCGTCGGTATCAGCGGGACGGTCGTCGTGGAGACGACCCAGACGCTGGCCGTCGAAGGAGCCGACCGGGTGTGGCACGTGCCGAAGGACAGCGCGACGTTCGCCTTCGACCTGCCATCGGGACAGCGAGTCCGGGTGGACGGTTCGATACTCGTCGCCCGTCCCGCTCGCCGCACAGAGAAATCAGGTGATTCCAAATGGCGCTAGGACTGAACGTACAGGAACCGGAGACGACCTGTACCGACCAGAACTGCCCGTTCCACGGAGAGCTCTCCGTGCGCGGTCAGACACTGGACGGTGAGGTCGCCTCCACCGACATGGAGAAGACCGTCGTCGTCGAGCGCGAGTACGACGTGAAGGTGCCCAAATACGACCGCTTCATGAAGCGGCGGAGCCGCGTTCCGGCTCACGCACCGGACTGTCTCGACCTCGCGGTCGGTGACACGGTCACGATAGCAGAGTGTCGACCGCTCTCGAAGACGAAGAGCCACGTCGTCGTGGCGATCGAGGACGGTGAGCAATAATGGAGGCGCTGAACGCAGACGTCACCCAGGGACTCGAGAAGGGTTCGCTCATCACGTGTGCCGACAACACGGGCGCACGCGAGCTGAAGGTCATCTCGGTCCACGGCTACTCGGGGACGAAGAGCCGACACCCGAAGGCCGGTCTGGGCGACAAGATCACCGTCTCGGTCACCAAGGGGACGCCGGAGATGCGTCGCCAGGTGCTCGAGGCCGTGGTCGTCCGTCAGCGAAAGCCCATCCGCCGTCCCGACGGCACCCGCGTCAAGTTCGAAGACAACGCGGCCGTCATCGTGGACGAGAACGAGGACCCGCGCGGGACCGAGCTGAAAGGCCCCATCTCGCGGGAAGTCGCAGAGCGGTTCGGGAGTGTCGCCTCCGCGGCGACGATGATCGTATAGAACCATGAGTGAGCAACCACACAAACAGCGAACGAGTCAACGACGCGCCCCGCTCCACGAGCGTCACAAGCAGGTCCGGGCGACGCTGTCGGCCGACCTCCGCGAGGAGTACGGCCAGCGCAACGTCCGCGTCAACGCCGGAGACACCGTCGAGGTGCTCCGCGGTGACTTCGCCGGCGAAGAGGGCGAGGTCGTCGACGTCGACCTCAAGGACGCCACCATCGAGGTCGAGGGTGTCACCCTCGAGAAGACGGACGGCGAAGAGGTCCCTCGCCCGCTCGACACCTCGAACGTTCGGGTCACGGACCTGGACCTCGAGGACGACGAGCGGGAATCGCGTCTCGAATCGGAGGATGATTCCGCATGAGTAACCACCAGAAGCGCCTCTCGGTCCCCAACAGCTGGCCCGTAGAGCGCAAGACGGCAACGTTCACGGTGAAGGCCGGCGCCGGCCCGCACGGTGAGTCGGGGGTCCCCCTGCTCATCGTCCTGCGGGACGTGCTGGGCTACGCCGACAACCGCAAGGAAGCGCGCTACGCGCTCAACGAGGACAACGTCCTCATCAACGGCAAGGCCGTCTCCGACGAGGAGCGCCCTGTCGGGATGTTCGACATCCTCGCGTTCACCGAGCGCGAAGAGTACTACCGAGTGTTCCCCGGCGAGGGCGGTCGGCTGGCCCTGACCGCCATCGAGGCGGACGCCGCCGAGTCCAAGCTGGGCAAGATCGTCACCAAGACCCACGTCGACGGTGGCGAGGTCCAGCTCGGCCTCCACGACGGCGAGACCCTCGTCGTCGAGGACGACCAGACCTACGCCGGCGGCGACTCCATCGTCGTCGACAACGAGTCCAGCGAGATAATCGCCCACTTCGAGTACGAGGAGGGCGCTCTCGTCACGGCCGTCGACGGCGCACACGCCGGCGAGATCGGCACCATCGACGAGATTCAGGTCACGCCCGGTTCGGCCCAGAACAACGTGCTCGTCTCCCAGGACGACGGCGGCTTCGAGACGGTCGAAGAGTACGTCGTCGTCATCGACGAGAACTTCACGGGCGGAGGTGACGACGAATGAGCTCGGAGAGCGAGTCCGCCGACTTCCACGAGATGCGGGAGCCGAGCGTCGAGAAGGTCGTCGTCCACATGGGCATCGGCCACGGTGGCCGCGACCTGGCCAACGCCGAGGACATCCTCGGCGAGATCACCGGCCAGAGCCCCGTCCGGACGAAGGCAAAGCGGACCGTCGGCGAGTTCGACATCCGCGAGGGCGACCCCATCGGTGCGAAGGTCACCCTTCGCGACGAGGTCGCCGAGGAGTTCCTCGAGACGGCCCTGCCGCTCGCCGACCTGTCGGCGACCCAGTTCGACGACACCGGCAACTTCAGCTTCGGCGTCGAGGAACACACGGAGTTCCCGAGCCAGGAGTACGACCCGAGCATCGGAATCTACGGGCTGGACGTCACCGTCAACCTCGTCCGCCCGGGGTACCGCGTCGCCAAGCGCGACAAGGCGTCGCGCTCGATTCCGTCGAACCACCGACTCAACCCCGAAGACGCGACGGCGTTCATCGAGTCGACATTCGACGTGGAGGTCAGTGAATGAGCGAAAGTGAAACCACAGAAGAGCCCGACGCCGCCGAGACAGAGCGGACCGGCCAGCTCGAGTCCTGTCAGCGCTGCGGGCGCGAACAGGGGCTCGTCGGCAAGTACGACATCTGGCTGTGTCGCCAGTGCTTCCGCGAGATATCTCGGGGAATGGGCTTCAAGAAGTACAGCTAACCATGACAGGAAACGACCCATTCGCCAACGCGCTGTCGGCCATCGATAACGCCGAGAGCGTCGGGCATCTGGAGCAGACGGTATCGCCCGCCTCGAACGAAATCGGCTCTGTCCTCGAGGTCTTCTACGACCGCGGGTACATCGACGGATTCACCTTCGTCGACGACGGCAAGGCCGGCGAGTTCGAGGTCGAACTGAAAGGTGCCATCAACGAGTGTGGCCCGGTCAAGCCCCGCTACTCTGCGGGTGCCGACGAGTTCGAGAAGTGGGAGAAGCGGTTCCTCCCCGCCCGTGACTACGGGACCCTCGTCGTCACGACCAGCCACGGCATCATGAGCCACTACGAGGCCCGCGAAGAGGGCGTCGGTGGCCAGGTCATCGCGTACGTATACTGACAATGTCACGAGTAGAACTGGAGATTCCGGAGGACGTGACCGCCGAACTGGACCATCTCGACCTCACCGTCGAGGGGCCCAACGGCAGTGTCACACGTCGGCTCTGGTACCCCGACATCGACGTCTCGGTCGAGGACGACACCGTCGTCGTCGAGTCCGAGGTGGAGGACGCGAAGACGATGTCGACTATCGGTACCTTCGAGAGCCACATCGAGAACATGTTCCACGGCGTGACCGAGGGCTGGGAGTACGAGATGGAGGTCTTCTACTCTCACTTCCCCATGCAGGTCGACGTCGAAGGCGACGAAGTCGTCATCGAGAACTTCCTCGGCGAGAAGGCCGCGCGTCGGACCACCGTCCACGGTGAGACCGACGTCCAGGTCGACGGCGAGGAACTGACGCTGACTGGCCCCGACATCGAGGCCGTCGGTCAGACCGCCGCGGACATCGAACAGCTCACGCGCATCAACGACAAGGACGTGCGCGTGTTCCAGGACGGGGTGTACATCACCCAGAAACCGAACCGAGGTGACGCCTGATGGCAGACAACCCCGACAACAAGAGCAGCGACGCCGACGCGAACGAGGAAGCGCTCACGCAGGGCGGCGCCCCCGAGGCCGACGTCGAGTCGGAGCAGCCGCTCGACGGCGAGCCGGCCGAGGACGCCGACCAGGTCGCCGAGGAGGCCGAGTCCGACAGCGACGACGAGATGGAGCTGACCGACATCAGCGGCGTCGGCGACTCGAAGGCCGACTCGCTCCGCGAGGCCGGCTTCGAGACGGTCGACGACGTCCGCGCCGCGGACCAGTCCGCACTCGCGGAGGTCGACGGCGTCGGGAACGCCCTCGCGGCCCGTATCAAGGCCGACGTCGGCGGGCTCGAGGTCGACACCGAGACCGAGGCCGAAGTCGAAGAGGAAGGCGCCGAGGAAGAGCCCGAGGCGGACGTGGAGACGGAGCTCCAGCCCCGCGGGCTCGCCGACAAGACGCCCGACCTCGACGACGAGGAGGCTCGACTGCTGGCACAGCGACACCGCGTCGGCACGCCGCAGTTCAACCGACAGGACCACCACAAGAAGAAGCGCGTCTCGACGTCGTGGCGCCGCCCGCGCGGCCAGCTCTCGAAGCAGCGCCGCGGCATCAAGGGCAAGGGCGACACGGTCGAGGCGGGCTTCCGCTCCCCGAAGGCGGTCCGCGGTCGACACCCCTCCGGCTTCGAGGAGGTCCGCGTGCACAACGTGGCCGACCTCGAGGGCGTCGACGGGGACGTCGAGGCGGTCCGCATCGCCTCCAAGGTCGGCGCTCGCAAGCGTGAGCGTATCGAGGAGGAGGCCGAGGACGCGGGTATCCGCGTGCTCAACCCCACCTACGAAGAAGTCGAGGTGAACGAGTAATGACGGACCTCTCCGCACAGAAGCGACTCGCAGCAGACGTCCTCGACGTCGGGAAGAACCGCGTCTGGTTCAACCCCGACCGGCAGGGCGACATCGCGGACGCCATCACCCGCGAGGACGTCCGCGAACTGGTAGATGAGGGCGCCATCCAGGCGAAAGACAAGAAGGGCAACTCCCGCGGCCGCGCCCGGGAACGCCAGAAGAAGCGCGCCTACGGCCACCAGAAGGGAGCCGGTTCCCGGAAGGGCAAGGCCGGGGCACGACAGGACCCCAAAGAGGAATGGGAGTCGCGCATCCGCGCCCAGCGCAAGAAACTGCGCGAGCTGCGCGACGACGGCACACTCTCGAGTTCGCAGTACCGCGACCTGTACGACAAGGCCGGCGGTGGCGAGTTCGACAGTGTCGCCGACCTCGAACGATACATCGACGCAAACCACGGTGACGAATAATGGCGACAGGACCACGATACAACGTGCCGATGCGGCGACGCCGCGAGGCCCGTACCGACTACCATCAGCGGTTGCGCCTGCTGAAATCCGGCAAGCCCCGCCTCGTTGCTCGAAAGAGCAACAAGCACGTCAGGGCGCAGCTGGTGACGTTGGGCCCCGACGGCGACCGCACGCTCGCGTCCGCTCACTCCAGTGACCTGGCCGACTACGGCTGGGAGGCCCCGACGGGCAACATGCCCTCGGCGTACCTCACCGGCCTGCTGGCCGGCCTTCGCGCACAGGAAGCGGGCGTCGAGGAAGCGGTGCTGGACATCGGCCTCAACTCCCCGACCCCCGGAAGCAAAGTATTCGCAATACAGGAAGGCGCAATCGACGCCGGGCTCGACGTCCCCCACAACGACGACGTGCTCGCCGACTGGCAGCGCACCCGCGGTGCCCACATCGCCGAGTACGCCGAGCAGCTGGACGACCCGCTGTACAGCGGGGACTTCGACGCCGAAGACCTCCCGGAACACTTCGACGAAGTACGGGAGACCCTACTGGAAGGTGACATCGAACTATGAGTGCTGACAACGGCTGGGAACCCCGCACACGCCTCGGCAAGCAGGTCGCCGAGGGCGACATCGACTCCATGCAGGAGGCGCTGAACTCGGGGCTTCCCCTGAAAGAATCGGAAGTCGTCGACCAGCTCGTTCCCGACCTGGAAGACGAAGTGCTGGACATCAACATGGTCCAGCGGATGACCGACTCCGGCCGGCGGGTGAAGTTCCGCTGTGTCGTCGCAGTCGGCAACCGCGACGGCCTCGTCGGCTACGCCGAAGGGCGTGACGACCAGGTCGGCGGTGCCATCCAGAAGGCCATCGACGTGGCCAAACTGAACCTCATCGACGTCTCCCGCGGCTGCGGGTCCTGGGAGTGTGGCTGTGGCCGTCCCCACACGGTCGCGCTGCGCACCGAGGGCAAGGCCGGGAGCGTCGAGGTCGAGCTCCAGCCGGCCCCGCGCGGGCTGGGCCTCGCGGGCGGGGAGACCGTCCGCAAGGTGCTCGAACTGGCCGGCATCGAGGACATCTGGACCCGCTCCAGTGGGAACACGCGCACCACGGTCAACTTCGCGAAGGCGACGTTCAACGCCCTCAAGAACACGGCCGAGGCGCGCGTCCCCGAGCGGACCTTCGAGAAGCGCGAGGTGATCGAGTGATGCAAGCGCTCGTTCAGATCCGCGGCGACGTGAACATGGATACGGACATCCACGACACGCTGAAGATGCTGAACATCCACCACGTCAACCACTGTACGTTCGTCCCCGAGACGGACACGTACAACGGGATGGTCTCGAAGGTCAACGACTTCGTGGCCTTCGGCGAACCCAGCCAGGAGACGGTCGAACTGCTCCTGGAGAAGCGCGCCGAACCCGCCGAGGGCGACGCCGACGTCGACGACGAGTGGGTCGCCGAGAACACCGACTACGACGACATCGAGGGCCTGGCGTGGGCGCTCGTCTCCGAGGAGACGACGCTGCAGGACCAGGGCCTCTCGCCGACGCTCCGTCTCCACCCGCCGCGCGGCGGTCACGACGGCATCAAGCACCCCACCAAGGAGGGCGGTGAACTCGGGCGGCACGACTCCGAGGGCATCGACGCACTGCTGGAGGCGATGCGATAATGACGAGCAAGAAACGACGACAGCGCGGGTCCCGCACCCACGGCGGCGGCTCGCACAAGAACCGACGCGGTGCCGGGCACCGCGGTGGCCGCGGGGCCGCCGGGCGTGCCAAACACGAGATGCACAACTACGAGCCGCTCGGCAAGAGCGGCTTCACGCGTCCCGAGAAGGTCCAGGAGACCGTCGCGACGGTCGACGTCCGCGAACTGGACGAGGACGCCCCGCTGCTGGTCGCCGACGGCCTCGCTGAGGAGGACGGCGACGGCTACCACATCGACGCCCGAGAGGTCGTCGAGGACGCCGACGACGCCGACGTCGTGAAGGTGCTCGGTGCCGGACAGGTCCGGAACGAGCTCACCGTCGTCGCCGACGACTTCTCCGCGGGTGCCGAGGAGAAGATATCGGCCGCCGGTGGCGAGACCGAACTGACCGAACTCGGCCAGGAGCGGCAGGAGGCCGCCGAAGAAGCCGCCGAGGACGACGCGGACGACGAGGAATAAGGACCTATGAGCTGGAAGGACACCGCCGAACCGCTGCTCGTCCGGATGCCGGCAGTGCAGCGTCCGGAGGGCCACGTCCCGTTCAAGCGCAAGCTGATGTGGACGGGCGGCGTGTTGATGCTGTACTTCTTCCTGACGAACGTCAAGCTGTTCGGCCTCGACATCGACGCCAGTCAGGACGTCTTCGGCCGATTCGGGTCGATTCTCGCCTCTGGACAGGGGAGCATCTTGCAGCTGGGTATCGGACCCATCGTCACGGCGTCCATCGTGTTGCAGTTGCTCGGTGGGGCGAACCTGCTCGGGCTGAACACGCAGGACGACCCGCGTGACCAGATCCTCTATCAGGGCCTCCAGAAGCTGCTGGTCCTGGTGATGATCTGTCTGACGGGACTGCCGATGGTCTTTGCGGGCGGCTTCCTGCCGGCGGACACGGCCGTCGCGCAGTCGCTGGGTATCGGCGAGACCGGTGTCCAGTGGCTCATCTTCGCGCAGATATTCGTCGGCGGTGTCCTCATCCTGTTCATGGACGAGGTCATCTCGAAGTGGGGCGTCGGCTCCGGTATCGGGCTGTTCATCGTCGCCGGCGTGAGCCAGCGACTGCTGGGCGGTCTGCTCGCGACGCCGTTCATCGGCGGGCAGAGCGGCATCCTGCACACCTGGTACCTGTTCATCGTCGGCGAGCAGTCCATCGGTCCGGTGCTCGGTGCGTCCGGGCTCCAGACCCTCTTCATGGGGCAGGGCCGGCTGCTGGCCCTGATCACGACCGTCCTCATCTTCTCGGTGGTCGTCTACGCCGAGTCCGTCCGCGTCGAGATTCCGCTCTCGAACGCCCGGGTGAAGGGCGCGCGTGGTCGCTTCCCCGTGAAGCTCATCTACGCCAGCGTCCTGCCGATGATTCTCGTCCGGGCGCTGCAGGCGAACATCCAGTTCCTCGGCCGCATCCTCCAGTCCCAGCTGGGCTCGCTCCCGGCGTGGCTGGGCACCTACGACAACGGACAGGCCACCGGCGGCCTGTTCTACTACCTGGCGCCTATCCAGTCGCCCGGTGACTGGATGTGGTGGCTGGAGACGACGGCCCAGCCGGCGTGGCAGATACTCATCCGCGTCGGTATCGACCTGACGTTCATGCTGGTCGGCGGCGCCGTCTTCGCGGTCTTCTGGGTCGAGACGACCGACATGGGGCCGGAGGCGACGGCGAAGCAGATCCACAACTCCGGGATGCAGATCCCCGGCTTCCGGCAGAACGTCGGCGTCATCGAGAAGGTGCTCGAACGATACATCCCGCAGGTCACCGTCATCGGCGGTGCCCTGGTCGGGCTGCTGGCGGTCATGGCCAACATGCTGGGCACCATCGGCGGTGTCTCCGGGACGGGGCTGCTGCTGACGGTCTCCATCACGTACAAGCTGTACGAGGAGATCGCCGAGGAGCAGCTCATGGAGATGCACCCGATGATGCGCCAGATGTTCGGCTGAGCCGCCGCGTATCGCACCACGACTTCCGGTCGGTTACACCCGGTTCCCGACACCGCATTCTTTCAGAGCGAGCCCACGAGCGGCAGTACTGTCTCAAAGCGACGTCGACACTCGGGAACCGTGTAGTCTGGTCGGACGGGAGCCGTCTCGGGCACTCCTATCGCCCGCTCAGGTAGACGGCGTCGGCGTCTCGTTGGTCGGCGTGGCGGTCCCGTTGCCGGTCTGACCGCCGTTCGTGCCGTCAACGTCGTCGGGCTCGGGCGCCCCGGGGAGGCTCTCGGGCGCGTCCCCGGCGGCGAGGAACGAGAGGAGGTTCCCGACGAACACCTCGTTGTCGGCGTCGTACACCTCCGACCGCTCGAGCAGGGTCGTGTCCGCGACGAACACGAGGTTCTCCGTGCGGGCGACGGTGGGGTACTGCCCGGCGCGGCGGGAGTCGAGCGTCTGAGTCCCCGGGGCAGACTGGTACACCACCTCGGCGTCGCTGGTCCGGCTGACCACGACGTAACCGCCGGCGTCGAAGGTGACCGTCTCGGCGCCGTCGGTCAGCGGGTCGTCGCCCCGCGGCGAGCTGTAGATGCTCTTGAAGTTGTTGTCGTTGGCCGAGTCCTCGACGTTGAACAGCGGTTCGGCGCCGATGCGGACGCCGTAGGACTCGGTCAGGTCGTTCGCGCCGAAGGAGACGGAGGTGGCCCCGCCGCCGAACAGGCCGGTCGAGACGCGCGACTGGGTCGGTTCCGCGAGGACGACCACGTGGCCGCCCTCGGCCGTGAAGTTGCGGATGACCGCCCGTTCGCCGTCGGAGAACCCCTCCGTGGGCTGGACGACCAGCAGGCCCGACCGGCCCGCGAGTGTCCGGTTGTACGGCCGGTCGGCCTCGACGTCGTCGGAGAACGTCACCGTGTGGCCGGCCCGGAACGCGGCCTCGACGGTGGGTTC
Source organism: Haloarcula sp. MBLA0163 (assembly GCF_055632435.1). Lineage (NCBI taxonomy): Archaea > Methanobacteriati > Methanobacteriota > Halobacteria > Halobacteriales > Haloarculaceae > Haloarcula > Haloarcula sp. MBLA0163. The sequence goes on along the minus strand of NZ_CM145745.1, from coordinate 755,158 downwards.
GAGGTCCGACTCCTCGAACTGGTTGCCGTGGTCGGTGTCGACGAGGATGCGAGCGTCACCCCGGTCGACGGCGATACGCCCCGTCTCGGGGTCGACCTCGGGGTTGACGCGGTCCGGTTGGAACTGTGCCGGGGACTGGCCCTCGATACCGGCACCGTCGGGCGTCCCGACCGTCCCGCCGACGAGGAGCCCGAGCAGCGCCGTCGCGCCGACGAGCAGGACCGCGACGACGATGTACGTCGCGACCAGCGTGACGACGCGACCCTCAGTCATAGACGTACACCTCCCCGTCGGATGCGTTCCCCGCGGGGACGCCCCAGACGGCGTAGTACTCGACCGGGCGCTGGAACTCCTGCTCCCGGGTGTCGTCGGGCCGGTCGACGTAGACCACGTCGCCCTCGACCCGTTCGACGCTCCCGTCCAGGACGAACACCTGCACGGGGCGCTGCGTGTCGGCGTAGACCACGTCGTACTGGTCGCCCTCGATGTCCGGCGAGAGTTCGGCGGCCCGTTCGATGGCCGTCCCGACGTCGCCGATACGGTCGGCGAACCCGTTCTGAACCGCGCGCGTTCCGAGGTACGTGCGGCCGCTGGCCACCTCGGACCGACTCAGCGTGAGCTCGTCGCCCCGGTGGCGCAGCACCGTCCCGACGAACGCCCGCTGGAGGGTCTCGATGTCCTGGCGGAGGCTGTCGAGGCTTATCTGGGCCTTGTCGGGCCCGGACCGGACGAACTGCTCCTGCTGGCGCGCGGTGTCCTCGATGGCGCTCCGGGGGGCCTGTACGATGACGCCGATGCTCCCGACGTTCGAACTCGGCTTGACGATTATCTCGTCGGCCGGCGAAATCCCGAAGTAGCCGCCGGACGCGGCGGTCCCCTCGACGTAGGCGACCACCGGCATCTCGCTGGCGGTCCGGTTGACCGCCAGGTAGAACTCCTCGCTGGCGTCGACGGGGCCGCCGGGGCTGTCTACGCGGAGGACGACCGCGGCGACGGAGTCGTTGCCCCGTATCTGTCTGAGCCGCTGCGTGACGGCGGCGACGTTGGCGTCGGTGGTCCCGCCGCGCAGAGTGACGACGGCGACGTGCTCCCGGTCACCGCCCGCGCTCGCGGTGACGTCCCAGACCACCGGGCCCAGGACGACCGCTGTCACGACGGCGGCGGTGACGACGACCACGTACGCTGCCGTGGTAGCTGGTGACAATTTCATGTACGATGACACTATCTGGCGTAGGTGCCACCGGACGAATAGCTTTGGGGAGGGGCGAAATCAGCGACGGCGGGCTAACAGGGCGGCCACGACGACCGCCACCAGCGTGACAGCCACGCCGAGCCCCGGGCCGGACCCGCCGGTCGTCTGGCCGTCGGTCCGCCCCTCGGTGTCTGTCCCGGCGGCCGACGACGGCGTGGCGGAGCCACCGGACGCGGGCGTGGACGCCTCGCCGACGGTCACCGTCGCCGACGCGTCGCCGGCGCGGACCGTCCGGTCACCGGCCGACTCGAACCGTCGGACGAACGTGGTCTCGGTCGTCTCGCCGGCCGCCAGCGTGACGGTCCGGTTCGCCGTCGTGCCCGCGTCGTCGAGTCGCACCGTCTCGGTCCCCTCCCTCCGGCCCGCGTTGGTCACCGTGACCGTCACTTCGACGGGGTCACCGACGCCGACCTCGGAGACGTTGGTCCTGACGTCCGTCACCGAGAGCGCCGGGACCGGGACGCCGACGGTGAGTTCGGCGGGAGCCGTGGTCGTGACGTTGTAGACGTGCCGGCCACCGCTCGTTTCGACCAGCGTCGTGTTCAGGGCGGTCACAGCCCCGTCGTCGACGCGGAACGCCGTCACCGACGCGGGGTCGGTGTCGCCGAGGCGGGCCCCGGCGACGCTGAACGTCGCCGTCACCGTGGCGTTGGCGGCGGTGTCGGTCGCCAGCGTGCCGAGCGGTCCGACGCCGACGACGGCGCGGCTCGTGTTGTTCGGTCCGGCCACGCGGATGATAGCGGGCGTCGCGCTCGGCGCGACGCTGAGTCGCTCGAAGCGCAGACCGTCGTCCGCCACCCGGGGCGTGACGCCGACCGGGTCGTCGTCGGCCGCGGCGACGCTGACGATGGCGCTCCGGCCGTCCGGTCGGTCGATGCCGACGGTCGGCCCGCTCGGTTCCGGCGGCGCTGCTGACCCGCCACCGCCGCCCCCACCGCCACCACCGCCGCCTGCGTCACGTTCGTCGGTGTCTCGGCTCCCGCCGGAGTCGCTCCCGCCGTCGTCGCCGTCGCTCTGACCCGAGTCCCCACCGTCCGACTGGGGCCGCACCGTCACGGCCGTCGAGTCGGTGTCGCTCCGGCCGCGGTCGTCCGTGACGGTGAACTCGAAGGTGAGCGTCGTCTCGCCGTCGACGGCGGGGGCGCCGAACGACGGCGTCCGGGCCGAGGCGTCGTCCAGCGTCACCGACGGCCCGCCGACCTGCGTCCACTCGTAGGATGCGTCGGGCGCGTCGTCGGCCGTCCCGTCGAGTGTCACGGTGTTCCCCTCGACGACCGAGCGGTCGGCACCGGCCTCCGCGACGGGGGACGGGGCACCCTCGGCGGTGACGGTAACCCTGTCCGTGCTGGTCTCCCGGCCGTCGCTGACGGTCAACTCGAAGGTGAGCCGCGCCGCGCCGTCGGTCTCGGGGACCACGAACGCCGGCGTCGCGCTGTCGGCGTCGTCGAGGTCGACGCTCGGCCCGTCGACCTGCGTCCACTCGTAGTCGAGGTCGTCGCCGTCCGGGTCGGTCGACCCCGTCCCCGTCAGTTCGACGGTCGTCCCGGGGTCCCCGCGTCTGTCGGGCCCGGCGATCGCCGTCGGTGCGGCGTTCGTATCCGCGACGGTCACCGCGACGGTGTCGGTGACCGCCTCCGCGGTGCCGTCGCTGACGGCCATCTGGAAGGTCAGTCGCGTGTCGTTGCCGGCCGGGGCTTCGAACTCCGGCGTCGCCGTCCTCGCGTCGGTCAGCGTGACGTTCGGCCCGTCGACCTGTCGCCACGCGAACGCGAGGTCGTCGCCGTCCGGGTCGGTCGACCCCGTCCCGTTCAACTCGACGGTGGTCTCGGGCGCGACCGAACGGTCGTCACCAGCCCTCGCCGTCGGCGGCCGGTTCGGCCGTTCGACGGTCACGGCGACGCGGTCGGTGTCAGTGGTCCCGTTCGCGTCGGCGACGGTCAACTCGAACCCGAGCGTCGCCGCGTCGGTCACGTCGGGGGCGGCGAACGACGGCGTCGCCGTCCCGTTGTCGGCCAGCGCGACCGACGGACCGCTCACCTGCGTCCAGCGGTACGTGAGTTCCGCGTCGTCCGGAGCCGTCGACCCGCTCCCGTCCAGTTCGACGCTCGTCTCCGGGGTGACCGTCCGGTTCTCGCCCGCGTCGGCCGTCACCGCGACCGGCCCGCCGACCTCGACCTCGTCGCTCGTCCGGTCGGTGACCCGGTCGCCGGTGTCCTGATAGATGCCGGACCCGGTCGCGGCGACCTCGTAGCTCCCGCCGTCGGCGGTCTCGGGGATTCCGAGGGTCAGCTCGACCGTGTGTTCGTCCCCGTCCCGCCAGAGCCACGCGCTGCCGGAGCTGGCGTCGCTGTCACCGTCGTCCACCACCTCGATCGTCCAGTTCGCCGGTACGGAGACGTCGATCGCGGGCGCGTCGACGTCCTCGACCGCGACGGTCGCCGTGAATCCCACCGACTCGCCCGGGGCGACGTTGTCGGCCGTCAGGGACTGCTCGACCGTGACGGCGTCGTCCGGTGCCGCGACTGCCGACGGGACGGCGACGACGGCGAGGAGCGCGAGCGCGACTGCGACGAGGCGGCGACGTGACACGGTCATCACGCCGGCCGACCTCGTCGCAGCGGGTGGTCACTCGTCGACACCGTGGGGGAGGCTGGACGCCGAAGCGGAACCATCGGTGTCAGTAGGCCGGGCTTCACGTCGGTTTGTTATGGCCGCATTGTCAGGGTAAGCGGCGCTTTCCCGTCACCGGAGTAAACGCCGCGTAACGCCACCCCGGTGACAAAGCTCGCAATAACAATACCCGAATCACCGTTAGTCGGGGTCGAATGACCGACATCCCGCCGGTCTCGCGCCGAGCCGTACTGAAGCACGGGGCCGCGGCCCTCGCGCTCGCCAGCGGCGGTCGAACCCTCGGACGGGCACGCGCCCAGCAGCGCCACCCGTTGCTCACGACGGACTTCGAGAGCACGGACCGCTACGCCGACCCGGACGAGCGTCTCGACGACTTCGAGGAGTTGGACGCGTGGAGCGAGGACGAGGGGTCGCTGAGCGCCGACACGAGCGAGGTGTACCGCGGGTCACAGTCCGCGCGGCTCTCGACGCCCGCCAACAGCGACGCGGACGGACTCGCCATCAGCAGGGAGTTCGACGAACTGGACCTCTCGGACCGCGACCTCTCGCTCGCGCTCCGTCTGGGGGACCCGGACACCGAACAACTCGTCGTCGAGGTGGAGGACGAGGACGGCGACTACGTCGAGATGAACCGCCGGACCATCTCGCCGACGTACGGGTGGTTCCGCATCGACCTCGGGGTGACCGACGAGTCCGGCGACCCCGACCTCTCCTCTGTCGAGGAGATACGGATTCAATTCAACCGGGACTCCGACGCCCCGATGCTCGTCTGGCTGGACGACCTCGGGACGAGCCCGCGGGTCGACGGGGGCCGGGTCGTCCTCTCGTTCGACGACGGCGGCATCACCCAGTACACGCGTGCGCTCCCGATTCTGGAGTCGTACGGCTTCCCCGCCGTCGCGTGTGTCAACACCGGCCGAGTCGACCGCGACGACTACCTCGGGGAGTCCGAGATGCGCGAGATGCGGGCCGCCGGCTGGGAGATAGGGAGCCACACCGTCGACCACCTGGACCTCCCGGAGCTCTCGAACGAGGCGGCGCGGCGGCAGGTCGCAGAGGCCAAGCAGTGGCTCCTCGACCGGGGGTTCGAGGTCGGGTCGTCGATATTCACCTACCCGTGGAGCGGCACCTCGCCGCGCATCCGCAGCATCGTCAGCGACTACCACTATCTGGCGTTCACCGACGGCAGTATGCCACACGGCGCGCGGTTGACGGGGCCGCTCACCGTCGGCCGCGTGTTCGGCGAGAACCGCGACCAGGTCGAGGCGACGCTGGACCTCGCCGAGAAGTACGGCCAGACGGTCGTCCTGGCCTACCACCAGGTCGGGACGGGCGGCTGGATATCCGAGTCGGCCTTCCGGGAGACCATGACCGGCATCGCCGAACGCGGGCTCGACGTCATCAAACCCTCGACGATGTTGACGGAGTTGCTCGACCCGCCGGTGACCGAGATCGAACCGCTGTCGGTCCCCCGCGTCGTCGCCCGCGACGGCGACATCGGGCTCGCGGACGTCCAGCGGGCCGTCCACTGGAACGAGCAGGACGCCTACGTCCCGCGGACCAACGGGGAGAAGATGGACGACGAGACGCTGGAGGAGATACTCGCGATGTGGGAGAACGGCCGCTAGAACAGGCGTTCGAGCAGGCCGCGCTTCCGGTGTTTCTCCGCCAACAGCACCGAGCAGTCCACGTCGTCGACGAGGTCCATGACCAGCGACCCGGAGACGAGGCGACGGAGCAGGCCCTCCTCCGTCGCGCCGACGAGCAACAGCGTCGCGTCCTCGGCGGCCGTCGCGATGGCGGATTCGACGTCGCCCTCCTCGACGCGTATCTGGGCGTCGTCGAGACCGTGGTCGGCCGTCCACGTCCGGAGGAACTCTTCGGCGTCCGCCGGGTCGTCGTCGGTGACGTTGAGCACCGTCACCTCCGAGTCGTACTCGGCCTGGAGCATCTGTGCCACCGACGCCGAGAGGTCCGAGTCCGGCCCACCGGCGGTCGGGAGCAGGATGTGCGACGGGTCGAAGCCGCGGTCGCGCAGGACGAGGAAGTCACAGGGGACCGCCTCGGTGAGTTCGTCCATCGCGGACTCGGCGCGCCCGGGCGACCCGTGCGCGTCGGGGCCCCACCCCATCACGACGAGGCTCGCCGTGTGGGTCCGGGCCGCGTCGAAGATGGCCTCGAAGGACTTGTGCGAGATGATGGTGTGGGTCTCGACGTCGACGCCGAACGTCTCGGCGTCCTCGCGGGCCCGGTTCAGGAGGTGTTCGGACGTCTCGTCTATCTCGTCGGCCCGTTCGGCGGCGCCGGCCAGCGCCGTCTGGTCGGGCACGGTGACGATGTGGGTCGCGACGACGGTCCCGCCGCGCTGCTTGGCCAGCGCGCTGGCCAGCGTGATGAGGTCCTTCTCGTGTTCGGGGTTGGCCAGCGGCACCATCACGCGGTACTGGCCGCCGTCGGGCTGGACGCCCGCGGCGGCGCTGACGGCCGCGTCGGGCAGTTCCTCCGAGCGGGAGAGGATGTGCTCCGAGAGGATACCCTGCTTCTCGGTGCGGGTACGCGCGTAGAGGACGTACCAGAGTATCGCCGCGCCGGCGATACCGAACGAGAGCAACAGCGCGTCCGAGGCGACGAACGCCAGCAGGGCAAAGGAGAGCAGGCCGCCGAGAATCGGGAGCAGCGGGAACAGCGGGACGGTGAAGTCGGGGGCGTACTCCTCGGGGTTCACGTAGCGCATCACGACCAGCGCGCCGTTCAGCAGGCCGTAGATGATGAGGTGCAGCCCCGAGGCGGCCCCGGAGAGCAGCGTGATGTCGCCGACGACGATGAACAGCAGGATGAGGCCGCCCGTGATGCCGATGGCCCGGTACGGCGTGCCAAAGCGGGGGTGGATCTCGTTCAGCGCCGGCGTGACGATGCGGTCGCGCCCCATCGCGAAGTTGATGCGCGAGGACGCGAGGATGGAGGCGTTCGCCGAGGAGGCGGTGGCGAGCAGGCCGCCGAACAGGAGCGCGCCGCCCATCGCTGCGCCCTGCAGGTACTGGCCCACCTCGACGACGGCGATGGGGGCCGTCTCGCCCGGCGCGAGGTTCTCGTACAGGCCCGCGATGAACCCCTGCGGGACGGCCGCGCTCATGATGACCAGCACCAGCGCGTAGATGACCGTCACGAGGACGACGCTCCCGATGACCGCCCGCGGGAGGTTCTTCCCGGGGTCCTGTATCTCCTCGGCGACGCTCGTGATCTGGACGAAGCCCAGATAGGAGACGAAGATGAGACCCGTCGTCTCCAGGGTCGTGACGACGCTCCGGGCCTCCGGGAGGTTCTCGGGGGCGGCCCGGAGCGTGCCCAGCAGCGTGAACACGGCGAGGATGGCCACCAGCAGGATGACGATGGCGTTCTGCAGGCGCCCGGTCTCCTTCGCGCCGACGTAGTTGATGAAGACGAACAGCGCCGCGCCGGCCAGCGCCACCAGTTTGACGGCCGATATCGACACGGGGCCGACGCCGAGGGTCCCCGAAAGGCCGAAGATGCGGGCGATGTAGCGGCCGAACCCGACCATGTAGAACGCGCTCGCGAAGGCCAGTCCGAGCCAGTTGGCCCACCCGGCGACCGAGCCAAAGAGCGGCCCGAGCGCGTGGTTGACGTAGTAGTACGCCCCGCCGGAGCGCGGCATCGCCGTCCCGAGTTCGCTGGCCGACAGCGCGGTGAACATGGCGATGACGCCGCCGAGCACGAACGCGACGGAGGCCATCGACCCGGCCTTGATGATGGCGTCGCCGGGCAGGACGAAGATGCCCGCCCCGATCATGGTCCCGACGCCGATGGTCAGCGCGGCCAGCGGGCCGAGGTCCTTCGCGAGTTCCTCGTCACTCATGTCCCGTCCTCGGGGTCCTCGGCGTCTCCGTCGGCCGGGAGGACGACCACCGGCCGGTCGTTCTCCGTCACCAACCGCAGTGCGACGTCGCCCGTCGCGAGCTGGACGAGGCGGTTCCCGCCCCGCGGCGTGACGACGACGGCGGAGGCGTCGACGTCCTCGGCGGCGTCGAATATCGTCTCGACGACATCGGTGCCGTAGTAGATGTCCGTCTCGACGTCACCGAGGACGGCCCGCGCCGCCTCGAACATCTCCTGGGCCTCCAACTCCCGCTGTTCGACGCCCGCCTTGTCCGGCGCGCCGCCGGCCTTCTCCACGACGTGGACGAAGACGGCCTCGCCGTAGGACTGCCGTGCGAGCGCGCGAGCGGACGCCTCGGCGTCCGCTTCGCTCGCGACGGGGACGACGACCCGGTCGAGCAGGTCAGCCATGGCACCGTCCCCCCGTAGTTCGCCCGTGCTGTCGGCGGTCTGACGACGTAACCGTGGCTGGCCAATACATATCCCTTCCCAGTCGCGCAGAACCCTTAACCCTCACGTCTGCCCGGAGTCGGTGAGATGGAAATACACTTCACCCGGCCCGCAGAACGGGCCGGGTATGTACGACGCGGAGGGTCGCAGATGTACGTCGTAATCGTCGGCGCCGGTGAAGTCGGGTCGGCCATCGCGGGGAGTCTGGCCGACACACACGAGGTGGCCGTCATCGACATCGACGGCGACCGGGTCGAGGAACTCGTCTACGACGTCGACGTACTGGGCGTCGAGGGCGACGGCGCGGACCTCTCGACGCTGGAGGACGCCAACGTCGAACGGGCCGACATCATCATCGCCAGCACCGACGACGACGAGACGAACATCGTCACCTGTGGCACCGCCATGACAGTGACGGACGCGTTCACCATCTCCCGGGTCAAGAGCGCGAAGTTCCTCCGGACGTGGCAGCAGTCCGAGCGCGCCTTCGGCGTCGACCACATGGTCGCGACGAACCTGTTGACAGCAGAGACCATCACGCGGGTCGTCGGACTGCCGGCCGCACAGGACGTCGAGACGTTCGCCGACGGCCTCGTCCAGATGGCCGAGTTCGAGATAGCCGAGTCGAGCCCCGTCGCCGACCAGACGGTCCAGGAGGCCGACCGCTACGAGTCGCTCACGTTCGCGGCCATCCTCCGGGACGACGACGTCGTCATCCCGCGCGGGGAGACGGTCCTCGAACCGGGCGACGACGTCATCGTCATCGGCAGCCAGGAGAGCGTCCACACCTTCGCCCACGAGATAGCGCCCGACGTCGACGGCGCGCGGAACGTCCTCGTCGTCGGCGGGAGCGACGTCGGCTACCACACCGCACGGCTACTGCAGGACCGGGGGCTGAAGCCGCGACTCGTCGAGCAGGACCACGACCGCGCCCGCGAGCTCGCCGAGGAGCTCGACGGGACCACCGTCCTGGAGAGCGACGCGACCGACCGGGAGTTCCTCGAACGCGAACACGTCGCCGACGTGGACATCGTCGTCGCGGCGCTGGACAACGACGAGAAGAACCTGCTGGCGAGCCTGCTGGCGAAACGCCTCGGCGCGAACCGCGCCGTCGCCGTCGTCGACTCGGGTGCGTACGTCCCCCTGTTCGAGGCCGTCGGCGTCGACGTGGCCGTCAACCCGCGCGAGGCGACCGCCGAGGAGATAACGCGGTTCACCCGCGAACATCAGGCCGAGAACGTCGCCATCATCGAGTCCGACCGCGCGGAGGTGCTGGAGATAGAGGTCGGGGCCGAGAGCGTCCTCGCGGACCGCCCCATCCGGGAGTCGGTCACCGACCTCCCGGACGGAGTCGTCATCGGCGCCATCACCCGCGCGGGCGAACTCGTCATCCCGCGCGGTGACACCGTCATCCAGCAGGGCGACCACGTCGTCCTGTTCGTCGACGCCGAGTCGCTCGAAGCCGCCAGCGCCGTCCTCTGACCATGCTCGGGACGACGGCGCAGTCACGCACCCTCCGCGTCGACTGGCGAGCGGCGGTGTCGCTGGTCGGGAGCGTCGTCAAGTACCTCTCGGTGGCGATGCTCGCGCCGATGCTGCTGGCGCTGTACTACGGGGAGGACGTGGGCGTCTTCGGCGTCACCATCGTCCTGACCGTCTTCGGCGGCATCGCCCTCGAGCGCCTCGACGCGGACCCGGACCTCGGAGCGCGGGAGGCGTTCCTGATGGTGTCGCTCACGTGGCTCGCGGTCACCGTCGTCGGCGCCGTCCCCTACGTACTGGCGGGGATGGGGACCGAGTCGACGCTCGCGAACCCCGTCAACGCCCTCTTCGAGTCCATGTCGGGGTTCACGACGACGGGGGCGACGGTCATGGGGAGCATCGGGTTCGAACGGCACTCCCACGCGCTGTTGCTGTGGCGGCAGTTGACCCAGTGGCTCGGCGGCATGGGTATCGTCGTCCTCGCCGTCGCCATCCTGCCGGAGCTCTCCGTCGGGGGCGCCCAGCTGATGGACGCCGAGGCCCCCGGCCCCGGCATCGAGAAGCTCACGCCCCGCATCGCCGAGACGGCCCGCGCGCTGTGGCTGGCGTACCTCGGGTTCACCGTCCTCGAGTTCCTGCTCCTCTACGGGCTGCACCTGACCGGGTTCGCGCCGAACATGGACCTGTACAACGCTATTGCCCACCCGCTGACGACGATGCCGACCGGCGGGTTCTCGCCGGCCGCCCGCTCAATCGAGGCGTTCTCGGCGGCGGTGCAGTGGGTCGTCATCCCGTTCATGGTCGTCGCCGGCACCAACTTCGCGCTCATCTGGCGGGCCACCCAGGGGAACCTCGGCGTGTTCCGCGAGGACAGCGAGTTCCGGTTCTACGCCGGCGTGATGGCCGCGCTGTCGGCCGTCATCGCCGGCCTGCTGTTCGCGGGCCTCGGCCCCGGCCTCGCGTCGCTGCCCGAGCAGGTCCTCCCCATCGGCGGGAGCGCGGAGCGGTCGCTCCGGCACGCGACGTTCCAGGTCACCTCCATCGTCACGACGACGGGGTACGCCTCGATGGACTTCAACACGTGGAGCGACGCCACGAAGTACCTTCTCCTGTTCGGGATGTTCGTCGGCGGGTCCGCCGGGTCGACGGGCGGGGCCATCAAGATGGTCCGGTGGCTCGTCATCCTGAAGTCGCTCCGCCGGGAGCTGTTCACGACGATTCACCCGGAGGCGGTCTCGCCGGTCAGGCTCGGCGGTCGCGTCCTCGACGAGCGAGCGCTCCGCGGCATCTACGCCTTCACGCTCCTGTATCTGGTCATCTTCTTCGTCAGCGTCGCCGTCGTCTTCGTCGACTGCGCCCGCGTCGGCTACTCGCTGTCCGTCCTCGAGGTGATGTCCGCCGTCGCCGCGACGCTTGGCAACGTCGGGCCGGGATTCGGCGCCGTCGGGCCGATGAACGGCTACACGGGCTTCGCGTGGACCAGTAAGGTGTACATGATTTTCCTGATGTGGGCCGGACGGCTGGAGATCCTGCCAGTGTTCGTGCTGTTGACGCGGGCCTACTGGCGCTCCTGACTGTGCGGTAACATTTATTAGGAATGTCGTTAAATTGTTACTTTGTGTTGGGGGCATCGTCGGTGTTCGAACTGTTAGCAGCGGACTACCGGCGGCAGATACTGCTCACGCTCTGCGATTCGGAGTCCGTCGAGCTCCCAGAGGCAATTCTGACGCGTGGCGCCAGTGCCGAGAGCCGGCCCGCGGTGGCCGGTGATGGAGCGACGGCGACGGACTCGACGGTCGCCATCGAACTGTACCACAACCACCTCCCGAAACTGGCAGACGCTGGCGTCGTCGAGTGGGACCGCGACACCGGCGTCGTCACGCGCGGCCCGGCGTTCGAGCAGATAGAACCCGTCGTCTGTCTGCTCGCCGAGAACGAGGAGTGCGTCCCCGGCGAGCTGTTCTGAGCGAGTCAGCGCCGCCAGAACGAGCGCGTGAACACGACCAGGACCGTGATTATCTCCAGTCGCCCGGCCCACATCAGGAGGATCATCACCACCTTCGTCGTGTCCGGCAGCATCAGGTACGACCCGAACGGCCCGAGTCGGCCGAACGCCGGGCCGATGTTGCCGATAGCCGCCAGGCTCGCACCGACGGCCTCCATCGGCGTGAGCGCGATACCGACGCGGGCGGCGTCTAAGATGATGAACACCGCCGCCACGCCGAACAGCAGCAGATAGAGCAGCGTGAACCCGACGACGCCCCGTATCGCCTCCTCGTCGACGACGACGTCCCCGAGTCTGACCGGCGAGACGGCGTCCGGGTGGCTCGCGTGGAACAGTTCCCGCCGGAGCGTCTTCAGGACGATGAGCCAGCGGACGACCTTGACACCGCCGCCGGTGGACCCGGCGGACCCGCCGACGAACATCACCAGTAGCAAGACGAGTTGGCTGTGGGCCTCCCACTGTGCGAAGTCGCTGGTGGCGTACCCGGTCGAGTTCATCAGCGACCCGACCTGGAACGCGGCCTGCCGCAGGGCGTTCTCCAGTGCGCCCTCCGTGGTCCCGCCGATGGCGAGCGTCGGGGCCGCGCCGGAGAACAGGAGGCCGAACAGGACGGCGGTGAAGACGGCCGTCGCGCCCGCGTAGGCCCGGAACTCGGTATCCTCGAAGACGGCCCTCACCTCGCCGTCGAAGAGGTACCAGAACAGCGCGAAGTTGGTGCCGGCGACGACCATGAACGGGATTATGACCCACTGCACCGCCGCCGAGAAGGCGGCGATGCTCTCGGCCTTCGTCGAGAAGCCGCCGGTCGGGAGCGTCGAGAACGCGTGGGCGATAGCGTTGTACAGGTCCATGTTCGGCGCGAACCCGGTCAGGTGCAGGCTATAGAGGAGGACGGCCAGCAACACCGTGAACGCGAAGTACGCCTGCCAGAGGATGCGCGCCGTCTCGCTGATGCGCGGCGTGAGTTTCTCCAGCGTCGGCCCGGGGGCCTCCTCGCTGATGAGCTGCGCGCCGTTGACCGCCAGTTCGGGCAGGATGGCGACCATCAGGACGATGATGCCCATGCCGCCGAGCCACTGGGTGACCTGCCGCCACATCATGATGGCGTGCGAGTGGGCGCCGACGCTGATGTCGCCCATCACGGTCGCGCCGGTGGTCGAGAACCCGGACATCGACTCGAAGAGGGCGTTGACGGGATGGGCGAGCGTCGACTCGGTGCCCATCCCCGCCAGTACGTAGGGGACGGCGCCGACGACGGCGACGACGAACCACGTGAGCGCGACGAACAGGAGCGCCTCGCGCTCCCGGAGTTCGGTCCCGGGGTCCAGTTGCTCGACGGCCAGTCCGAGCAGGACGGTGCCGACGATGGCGACGCCGAAGACGCCCGCGTCCTCGCCGTACACCAGCGCGACGACCAGCGGCACGAGCATCGCCACCGAGAGGTACTTCACGACGGTGCCGGTGAGCGCGACGCTCTTGCGCCAGTCGACGATGGTGTTCATCTGTCGACCCCAGTGGCGTCGACGCGCGAGCTCTCCGTCCCTGTGTGACGCCGTCGCCCCGACCCCACCAGTCGGCCCGACGGCGCCGCGACGCCCGTGTCACCGGTCATCCGTTTCATCGTGTGGTGGCGAGGGGAGCCTATTAAAACTGCCAGAGTCGCCAGCGGTCCGAGCCACGCTGGACCGCAGGCCCCGCCACCGACACGCTAAACCGACGCGCACACCACATCACGAACGGATGCCGCGCGACGCCTTCGAGGACAGGCTCGGCCGCCTCCGGGCCGACGTGGCCGCTCTCGGCACCGACGTCGTCGACCGGCTCGACCGCGCCACGACGGCCTACGAGCGGCGCGACCCGGCGATGGGGCGGGCCGTGGCGACGACGGACGACGCCGTCAACGAGCGGTATCTCGCGCTCGAACGGGACTGTATCGACCTGCTGGCGCTGTACCAGCCGGTCGCCTCGGACCTCCGCGTGGTCGTCGCGTCGTTCAAGATACTCACCGACGTCGAACGGGTCGCCGACCTCGCGGCCAACCTCGGTGGGTACGTCGAGGCGATGGAGTCGGACACCATCCCGAACGTCCCCATCGCCGACATCGCCGACATGGCGCTGGCCCAGCTCGACGGCGCGCTGACCGCCTACGAAGACGGCGACGCCGAGCGCTGCCGCGAGGTGGCGGCCGCCGACACCGACCTGGACCAGCGCTGTGGGGCCGCCGCCGACGACCTCGTCCGGACCCTGGCGCGCCACTCCCCGGCCGACGGGGACACCGAGGCGCTGCTGGCCGACACCAAGCGCTACCTCCTGACGGTCCGCGACCTGGAGCGGGTCGGCGACCACGCCGTCAACGTCGCCGCCCGCACGCTGTACATGGTGACGGGGAGCCACGACCTCGTCTACTGACCGCGCCGTCGCCGGTGGCGGCGACTACCGGGAGCTACGTAGCTCTCGGGAGGCGTATATTACGAGAAGGGAAAGGCTGATACGCCCGGCCGGGGGAGTCCCGACCATGCCACGCGAATCGTATCAGGAGCTCCTCGAATCGCTCCGCGAGGACGTCCTCTACATGTCCGAAGTCGTCCTCGACCGGTTGCGACTGGGGCTCTCCGCCCTCGAACAGAAAGACGAGGAGATGGCCTGGCAGGTCATCGACGGCGACGACGAGATCAACCAGCTGTATCTCGACCTCGAGCAGGACTGTATCGACCTGCTGGCCCTCCAGCAGCCGGTCGCCTCGGACCTCCGGTTCATCGCCGCGTCGTTCAAGATCATCACCGACCTCGAGCGCATCGGCGACCTCGCGACCAACCTCGGCGAGTACTCGCTGGAGGCCGAACGCGACGTGTTCCCGGAGGTCGACATCCAGGAGGTCGCCGAGGTCGTCATCGGGATGGTCGAGAACGCGATGGACGCCTACGACCGCGAGGACCCCGACCTCTGTTACACCATCGCCGACACCGACGACGAGGTCGACGAGCGCTGTGAGACGGCCTCCGAGACGGTCGTCCGGGACCTCATCGAACGCGAGATAGACGCCGACTCCAGCGACGAGGACATCGAGCAGCTGATGGCCGACGTCTCGCGCCTGCTGCTGACGATTCGGGACATCGAGCGGGTCGGCGACCACGCCGTCAACATCGCCGCCCGCACGCTGTACATGGTCGAGAACGACGACGACCTCATCTACTGACTGCGCTCGAACTGCTCGGCGGTCGGCCGGGGGGACCCGGTGCCGTCGCCGTCGGCGACCTGAAACCCGCCGGACTCCTCGCGACCGAGGAGTTCGCGCTGCGGGAACGGGATCTTGATACCCGCCTCGTCCAGCGCCGCTTTCACCTCGCGGACGACGGCAGCCGTCGTCATCGCTCGCTTGGCGGCGCTCGGGTGGTCGATCCAGAACCGACACTCCAGCACGACGGCCGAGTCGCCGAACGACTTCGGGACGACCTGTGGCGTCGGGTTCGAGAGGACTCCCGAGACGTCGTCGAGAACGTCGGCGATGAGGGCCTCGGCCGCCTCGACGTCGGTGTCGTAGTCGACGCCCACGTCCACCGACAGGCGGAGGCGTTCGAGACTCGTCCGGTTGGTCACCGTCGCGTTCGAGACGACATCGTTCGGGATGACGATCTCCTCGCCGGCGGCGTTGCGCATCCGCGTGTTGATTATCGTGATGTCCGTGACGATGCCCTCGTCGCCGTCGATGGCCACCCAGTCGCCGATCTCGAACGGTCGGGCGAACATCAGCACGAACCCGGCGATGAGCGACCCGATGGTCGACCGGGCGGCCGTCCCGACGACGATGCCGAGGAAGCCGGCACCGACGGCCAGACTCCCCAGCGGGACGCCCCAGACGGTCAGCGTGGCGAGCCCCGCCGCCAGCAACACGACGATCTGGAGGACCCGGAAGACGATGCCCTGCTGGTGCTGGTTCAGGGCGTCGGACTCCTCGGCGTACTGCTCGATGGCCGTCTCAAGGACGTCGATGCCGGCCAGCGTCCCACCGACGAGGACGATGGTCGCGAGCCCCTGGGCCAGCGTCGGAATCAGGCCGGCCATCGTCGTCACCGCCACGGCCGCGAGGTCGACGAACCCCCAGACGACCAGCACCGCGAGGACGGCGCCCAGCAGCACCGCGAACTGGAGGGTCCGGACCAGGGCCGTGACGGGCAGCCGCCAGTCGAACTCCGGCGGCTCGAACGGCACCCTGTCGCTCCCGAACACGAGGTACTTCACCGACCGGTGGACGGTCCCGACGACCCGCGGCGCGAGGACGATGGCCGTCACGAGCGCCGCGAGCAACAGTACGACTGTCGCCGCCACCCGTGCCTCCGTGGTGACGAACCCCTCCAGAAACGCCCTGAGATCGGCGACGTAGTTCACGACTATCCGCATCGGCGTCCCTCTCGCTTAAAAATCCGTCCGTCACGCTATCAGACACTGAAACCGGTCGTCGCTCAGCGCGGCGTCTCGACCGCGTCGTCGCCGACGAGGCCGTCGTCGGTGATGCTGAACTGGACGGTGTCGCCGGCGGGTTTCGCGCGGTGCTTCTCCAGCGTGGCGCGGCGGTTGCCGCCCCGGAACCGGTCGAGTCGGAGGATGGCGCCCGACCAGTGGTTCAGCGTGTGCCCGCCCAGCGCCGTCGACCGGTCGCTGTCGGGGTCGGTGAACACCTGGTTCGTGAACAGGACCGCGAGGTCGTGCTTGCGGGCCAGCGAGAGGAGGTGGGTTATCTGTCTGGCCACGTCACGGAGCGTCTCGCCGCCGTCCGCGTCGTCGCGTCGCAGTCGGTAGAAGCCCGTGGCGCTGTCCAGCACGATCAGCTCGATCTCGGCCGCGAACTCGGCGGCGTCCTGCACGGCCTCGGTCTGCTCGTCGTAGTCGTACACCTCCGAGACGATGAGACGGCCGGCGAGGTCGTCGACCGTCTGGTCGGTCCCGGCGGCGCGCCCGCGGGCTATCTGTTCCATGCGGTCGGGCGAGAGCCCTTCCGTGTCGACGTAGAGTGCAGCGTCGCCGTCGGCGGCGACGTCCAGCGCCGCGGACAGCGCGAGGTTCGTCTTCCCGGCCGCCGGCGGCCCGTACACCTGCGTGACGGCGCCGCGCTCCAGTCCCCCTCCCAACAGCTCGTCCAGCGGGTCACAGCCGGTCGAGACGTGGTCGCTCACGCTGCCGTCTTCGACGCGTTCGGATAAAAACGCTCGCACCTGTGGTCAGTCGAGATACCGGGCGACCGCGCTCTCGAGGACGTCCGGGTCGTCCACGTCCGCGAGTGCTAGCCTGACGTCGACTCGCCACGGGCGACGGAGCACCAGCGCGTCGTCGGTTCGGACGTAGCCGTCGAACGCCGACCACGGAAACAGGCGTCTCGCGACCGGAATCCGGTGTTCGAGCCCCGCGTCGGTGACGGCGTAGGCGTGTTCCTCGCCGCCAGTGCCGAGGACGATGCCGACGGGAAAGAGTATCTGTGACCCGAGACGGAGCCAGAACCGGTCCGTGAGCAGGCCGGCGACGAACCCCACGGCGGCGACTGTCACGAGGGTCCCGGCGACGTACAGCAATCGGCGCCGTGCCCGTTCCGGCCACCCGGCGGTGAACGTACAGTCCGTCGCGGCGTCGGCGGTGACTGTGTCCGTGTATCGCGTCCGGGCCATCACGCCCAGTGCGAACCCGAGTAGCATCGCGAACAGGCCGAAGAAGAACGCGAGGACGCCGGCGACGCCGGTCGCGCCGAGCGAGGCGAACCCGACGAGCGCGTACCCGGCCGGGACCACAACCGGTACCCACCGGGCGACGGTCCGGCCGAGGCGGACTGGGAGCGTGGGCCATCGAGCGCTCGTGAGCCACCCCAGCCCAGTCACGGCGACGAACGTGACGAGGACGACGCCGTAGGCCCACCGGACGACGGCGAGACGAGTCGGTCGACGGCGAGGACGACGGGCGGGGCGGCGAGCAGTGCGAGGTAGCCGCCGACGACGACGCCGAAGAGCGGGTCAGCGTCCCGCTGCGAACCGTCACTGCCGGTGGAGGGCGACATAGGGTCTCCTTCGGTGCCACGACAAAAAACGGTCGGTGGTCAGGTGGCCGCCACGCTTTTTCCGGCCTTGTCCGAACCGTGGCGCATGCCCTCCGAGGACCCCCGAGAACTGCTGTCGTACGCGACTGGACCGACCTTCCGCCGACTGTACGCCGTCGTGGTCGCCGGACTGCTCCTGTTCGACCTGACCGTCGACCCGTATCCGATACTGAACGTCGCACACGCACTCGGTGCGGGCGTCCTGCCAGGAGTCCTCGCGACCGTGTTCGCCGCGCTGGGCCTCGTCGTCGACGTCGTGGCTATCGCGCTCGTACTCGTCGGTGGCGTCGCCGTCCTCCGGAAAGTGGTCGTCGACGCCCGGTCCGGCACCACGACCCAGCACTCGTAAGTGGGTACCCGCCCAAGTCCGGTGCGTGATAGTCGTCGCGACGGGTGACTTCGAGGTGTACCACGGCGTGGTCACGGAGCTACGGGACCGCGGCGTGACGTTCACCACCATCGAACCCGACGACGACTGGCCAGAGGAGACGGCGGTGGCTGTCGTCGCTGCTGGCGAGGACGTGGCGATTCCGGACGGCGTCGACCTCGTAGCGGCAGACCCCGACCGCCCGCGGCGGGCCGTCGAAGCGGCCATCGAGGCGCTCCGGGGAGAGACCGGTCGGACCGTCGTCGGCATCGACCCCGGCGACAGGCCCGGTATCGCCGTGCTGCACGGCGAGATGGTCGTCGCCACGTTCCAGGTGCCGGCCGCCGACGCCGCGGCGGTCGTGGGCCGAGAGGTCGAGGACGCCGTCGACCCCCTCGTCCGTATCGGCGACGGGGCACGGCTGGTCGGCTCACGGGTCATCGACGACATCGAGGACGTCCCGGTCGAACTGGTCGACGAGACGGGGACGACGCCGTATCTCGGCACCGGCGCCCGCGGGATGGGCGACGTGCTCGCGGCGGTCAACATCGCCCGGCTGGAGGGCGAGGAGATAGTCAGCCGCGACGTCGAACCGACGGCCGGCGAACTCCAGCGCATCAAGGACCGCTCGCGCGAGGCCAGCGACACCAACCGGGCCATCGACGCCGAACTCGCCCGGCGGGTGGCGGACGGCGAGCTCACCATCGAGGACGCGCTGGCGGAACACCGCGGCGAGGACACCGACCGCGACGGTCCGGACCCGACCGAGCGCTAGTCCGACTGCTGGACCTGCTGTTCTGCCCGCCGGAGCACCTCGCGGACCGGCAGCCCCGTCGATTCGGCGACGGCCGCCGCGTCGTCGAACTCGGCGCTCACGTCGTAGACGTCGCCGTCGACGTCGCTCGCGACCTTCACTGCCACCGCGTACTCCTCGCCGTCGACGGTGACCGTCGCCGTCTCGAAGGTCCGGTCGGCGACCCAGCGGTGGCCGGCGCCGTGCTCGCGGACTCCGAGCGTTCCCGTCTCCTCGGCGAGTCGGCGGGCGACCCGGTCGGCGTCCTCTGGCTTGCAGACGACCTTCACGAGGTGGCCGGGCCGGGACTTCTTCATCGTCGCCGGCAGGACGGAGACGTCGCGTGCACCCACGTCCCCGAGCGAGCGCTGGAGGTCGCCGAGCAGCTCCGGCGGCGCGTCGTCGAGGTTCGTCTCCAGCACCGTGATGTCGTCCCGCCGGAGGCGGCCCTCGCTCTGGCCGACCATCGCCCGGAGGACGTTCGGTCGGTCCTCGAAGGTCCAGCCTCCGGCGCCGTACCCCGAGCTGTCGACGGTCAGCGTCGGGAGTCGGTCGACGCCGTCGGCGACGTGGGCGAGGATGGCCGCACCGGTCGGGGTGAGGAGTTCGGCGTCGACGGGCCCGCCCCGGAGCGACCAGTCGGCGCGCTCGGCTATCTCGACGACGGCCGGCGTCGGTACCGGGTAGGTGCCGTGGCTCATCTCGACGGTGCCGCCGCCGGTCGCGAGCGGCGTCGTCACCACGCGGTCGACGCCGAGGTCGTCCAGCAACAGCACCGCGCCCACGACGTCCGCGATGGCGTCGTCGGCCCCGACCTCGTGGAAGTGCGTGTCGTCGAGGTCGGTGCCGTGGACGGAGGCCTCGGCCGCGCCGAGAATCTCGAAGATGGCGAGGGCGTCGGCCTCGACGGGGTCGGGCAGGTCCATCCCCTCGACGATGTCGACCACCTCGGCGTAGCTTCGGGTCGGACCGTGGCCCTCAGCGTGCGTGTGGTCGTGGCTGTGGTCGTGCGAGTGGTCCCCGTCGTGGGCGTGGCTGTGGTCGTGACCGTCGCCGTGGTCGTGTGTTTGGCCTGCGTCGTCGTGGCCGTGTTCGTCGTCCGCGTCGGCCAGCAGTACCTCGACGCGTGTGGCGCCGATGCCGTTGCGGTCGACCGTCGAGACGGCGTACTCGACGTCGAGGGCGGCCTCGACGGGGGCGAGGACGGTCCGGTCGGCACCGGCGGCGAGGAGCGCACCAAGCAGCATGTCGCCGGCGGCGCCCATCCGACCGTCGAAGGCGAGTGTTCGCATACTCGGCCCCTCGCACCCGCCGGAGAAAAGGCCTGCTACAGCGGCCTCAGGAGCGCCGGACGATGTGGACGTCGTAGGCGTCCTCCTCGGCCAGTTCGGCGATGGGGACGACGACGTCTTCGGTGTCCGCGCTCCCGAGGAAGACGACGCTCGCGTCGACGTCGCGGGCGACCTGTCGAACCGTCTCCGAGAGCTCGTTCGCCGAGTACGCGCTCACGTCCTCGTAGTTGAGCTCGGCGTCGTCGGTCGCCTCCTCTATCTTCCGGCGGAGGTCCGAGGCTGCCGTCTCGGCGGCGAAGTCCTCGTGGGGGTCGACGCGGCGGCGGCGCTGGGCGTAGTCCGACCCCGTCGGGACGAGACTGACGGCGACGACGTCGACGTCCATCGCGGCGGCGTAGGTCACCGCACGGTCGAGTGCGGCCTCTGCGAGCGACGACCCGTCGAAGGGAACGAGAAATACCATACCGGCGCTATCGCGCCCAGCCTTATCAAACGCGGCGGTGGCGGCAGTCGGTGTAGCGTATCGGCCGGGCACCGGGCAACGGAAGGACGGTCGGTCCGGGCCGGGTGTGGGTCGAACGAGTCGAGAACGGGGCGCCGTCGGGCGTCGACTGACGCATGGTAGCAGTTCACATATAAACCCGTCGCTGTCGCGTCCTGCCCGCCGGTAGCATAAAGCATATCTCTCGTGCTACCCGAGTTCTCTGTAGCCCGACTCTACTATGAACGAAGTGCAACTGGAAGTGGCGAAGGCGTACCCGAACGACTCGGGACGCGGCATCGCCCGCCTCGACCCCGACACGTTGCTGCATCTCAAACTCTCGCCCGGCGACATCATCGAGATAGAGGGGAGCGACACGACGGCCGCAAAGGTGTGGCGTGCCGACCGGCAGGACTGGAACACCGACACGGTGCGTATCGACGGCTTCACGCGGCAGAACGCCGACGTGGGCATCGGCGAGCGGGTGACCATCCGCAAGGCCGAGGCCGAGAAGGCCGACAAGCTGGTGCTCGCACCGCCGGAGGAGGCGTCGGTGCAGTTCGGCTCCGACGCCGCCGGCATGGTCAAACGCCAGATCCTGAAGCGGCCGGTCGTCGAGCGCGACATCGTCCCGGTGATGTCCTCGACGAACCACCCGTTCATGCGCTCGCCCGGCCAGGCCATCCCGCTCATCGCCGTCGAGACCGAACCCGAGGGCGTCTGCCTCATCACCGAGGACACCGAGGTCGAGTTGCGAGAGGAGCCCATCTCGGGCTTCGAGAAGACCGGCGGCGGCATCACCTACGAGGACATCGGCGGCCTCCAGAACGAGATCCAGCGGGTCCGCGAGATGGTCGAACTGCCGATGAAACACCCCCAGATATTCAAGAAGCTCGGCATCGAGCCGCCCCAGGGGGTTCTGCTCCATGGGCCGCCGGGCACGGGGAAGACCCTGCTCGCGAAGGCCGTCGCCAACGAGACCTCCGCCAGTTTCTTCTCTATCGCCGGGCCGGAGATCATCTCGAAGTACTACGGGGAGTCCGAACAGCAGCTCCGGGAGATATTCGAGGACGCCAGCGAGGAGGCCCCCGCCATCATCTTCATCGACGAACTGGACTCCATCGCCCCGAAGCGCGAGGACGTCACCGGCGAGGTCGAGCGCCGGGTCGTCGCCCAGTTGCTGACGATGATGGACGGCCTCGAATCGCGGGGGCAGGTCATCGTCATCGCCGCCACGAACCGCGTCGACTCGGTCGACCCCGCGCTGCGACGGCCGGGCCGCTTCGACCGCGAGATCGAGATCGGCGTCCCGGACGAGGTGGGCCGCGAGGAGATCCTCCAGATACACACCCGCGGGATGCCCCTCTCGGACGACGTCAACCTCGCGAAGATGGCGACCGACACCCACGGCTTCGTCGGCGCCGACATCGAGAGCCTGACGAAGGAGGCCGCGATGAAGGCCCTGCGCCGGTACCTCCCCGAGATAGACTTAGACGAGGAGGACATCCCGCCGAGCCTCATCGACCGCATGATAATCAAGCGCGAGGACTTCAAGGGCGCGCTCAACGAGGTGTCCCCGAGCGCGATGCGGGAGGTCCTCGTCGAACTGCCGAAGGTGTCGTGGGACAGCGTCGGCGGTCTCGACCCCGCCAAAGAGCAGGTCCAGGAGGCCGTCGAGTGGCCGATGAACTCCCCCGAGAAGTTCGAGCGCATGGGCGTCACGCCGCCCTCGGGCGTCCTGCTGTACGGCCCGCCGGGGACGGGGAAGACGCTGATGGCGAAGGCCGTCGCCAACGAGACGGACGCGAACTTCATCTCGGTGCGCGGCCCGCAGCTGCTCAGCAAGTGGGTCGGCGAGTCGGAGAAGGCCATCCGCCAGACGTTCCGGAAGGCCCGGCAGGTGGCCCCGACGGTCATCTTCTTCGACGAGCTCGACTCGCTGGCGCCGGGCCGGGGCGGCGACATGGGCTCGAACGTCTCCGAGCGGGTCGTCAACCAGCTCCTGACCGAACTCGACGGCCTCGAGGAGATGGAGGACGTGATGGTCATCGGCGCGACCAACCGCCCGGACATGATCGACCCGGCGCTCATCCGCTCGGGCCGCTTCGACCGCCTCGTGATGATCGGCGAGCCCGACGTCGAGGGCCGCGAGCAGATACTGAAGATCCACACCGACGACACGCCGCTGGCACCCGACGTCAGCCTGCGTGAACTCGCCGAGCGCTCCGACGGCTTCGTCGGTTCGGACCTCGAGTCCATTGCCCGCGAAGCCGCCATCGAGGCGCTGCGCGAGTCCGACGACGCCGAGGAGGTGGAGATGCGCCACTTCCGCCAGGCCATGGACAGCGTCCGGCCGACCATCACGGACGACATCCGCGAGTACTACGAGCAGATGCAAGAGGAGTTCAAGGGCGGGTCCAGCCCGCAGCGGCAGGCCGGCAGCGGCGGTCGCATCGGCTTCCAGTAGCGACCACTTCGTATTTCGTCGGATTTCTTCGGTCGTCTGCGGCCACCACTCTCTGCTCACGCCAGCAGCCACGGCCGTCCCAGTTCGCCACCGACGACGCCGTTTGCGAGGCCATCCGAGACAGTGACCTACCGCACTCGCGTATCGGAGGGGTTTTACGCGGCACCGAGAGAGATAGTGGTAGACGGCACGGTCAGACGGCTACCTTTCAACCCGCGTGGTTTCCACGTGCGGTTACCGCTGTCTGCCCTAAACCGTCGCTCTAACTTCCACGAGCGGCGGCCAAATCGACGCGACGACACCGAACAGAGAGCGGCAGGACCCGACGACGCGGAGACGACGTGTCGACGCACCTGCTGCTGTCACGGTTGACGTCTCGACAGCCGAAAAATAACTCGAAGAGTGGGGCGTCGCTACAGTTCGCCCAGTTTCCGGAGGAGCTGGCCGCGGTACTCCTCGTCGGCCTGCACGCCCTTCAGTTCGAGGACGTTCCGTTCGAGCTTGTCCAGCGCGACGTTGAACGCCGTCGCGGCGCCGTACCCCTCGCCGGAGCCGGCGGCCTGCCCCTTGTTGGTCCGGAGGCGGATCTGGCACTGGATGAGCGGCGTGCCGCGGAGCTTCTCCTTGTGTTCGTGGAACCGGACGTGGGCGTGCTGGACCTGCATCGCCTGGTACTTGTCTGCGACGTCGCTGATGTCGGCCCGGATGTCCTCGCGGCTGATGGTGTCCAGCAGGGAGATGTTGGTGATCTGGACGTCCATGTGGTCCTCCTCGGTGTAGGTCAGTGCCCGGAGCACGTCCGTCTTGGTGAGGATGCCGACGACGTGGCTGTCGTCGTCGTCCGCGGTCACCGCCAGGCCGGCGAAGTCGTGCTCCAGCATCCGCTCGACGGCGTCGCGCACCGAGTCGCCGAGGTTGGCCGTCTCGACGGGGCTGTTCATCACGTCGTAGACTGGCAGGTCGAGGACCCGTTCGATTTCGCCCGAGCGGTCGCCCCGCGTGGCCTTGTTCATGTCCCGGACGACGACGTCGACGATGTCGTGTCGGGTGACCATCCCCGTGAGGGAATCGGTGTCGTCGAGGACCGGGAGCCGGGAGATGCCGTGCTTCCGCAGGAGGTTGACGACCTGCCCGACGTTGGTGTCCTCCCTGATGGTGATGACGTCCTCGGTGTATATCTGGTCGATGGTCAGCGCGTCCAGGTTCTCGAGGACCGCCTCGAGGATGTCGTCCTCGGTGACGATACCCCAGAGCTCGTCGCCCTGGAACACCGGGGCGATCTTCGTCCCGCCCTCGACTAAGACGCGCGCGACCTCGCGCACGTCGTCGGTCCGCTCGACCTTCGGCGCCGAGCGAGTCATCGCCCCCGCCTTCGCGTCGTCCTCGACGTGGGACTGGACCAACTGCTTCTGCGTGATGACGCCAGCGTACGCACCGTCCTCGGTGACGATGATGCCCTTCGGGTTCTCCCGCTCGAAGATAGAACGGACCTTCCCGAGGCGCTTGTTGGCGTCGACCTCGACGAACTCTCTGGTGGCGATGTCAGCAATGTCCATCGTGCTTCACGTCCGCAGATTCTACGTGAAGGGTTATCAAGGTTGGTTTAGTTCCCGTGTCACGAGAGGTGGGCCAAACTTTAGGAACCCCGGGCCGTCTGTCAGATATGCTTCCCGACATCGGTGTGTTCGGTCCCTACACGTATCTGGTTACGGAGGTCGTCTGGGGGGCCGTCGCACTGGTGTTGCTGTGGCGGGCCGACGCCCTCCGTCTCGCCGGCCGGACCATCGTCGTGCTCTACCCGGTCGCGTACGTCTGGGACTGGTACACCCTCGAGGTGGGCGTGTTCGCCATCAGACTGCGGACCGGCGTCGACCTGCTCGGCATCCCCATCGAGGAGCACATCTTCATGGTCGTCGTCCCGGCACTCGTGTTGGGCATCCACGAGAACCTCCGTCGCCGCGACGAGTCGTGACGTCGTATCACACACCGTTCATGTGGGTTTTCCATCGTTAACTCGCCCGCGAGACGAGAATAACGATGGTAATTTCCAACATCGCAACCGCGCGCCTTCGTGCGGTTATTAGGAGTATATATTGTCCCGAGACGTGCATACACTTCTCACGGAACGCATATGTGGCATCGACTTCATGACTCCACCCAGACATGAGCCAGGACACACCGACGCCCCGAATCGAACTGTACGTCCGGTCGCTGCTCCCGGACGGGGCCCACGAGCGACAGGAGGCCGTCATCGACCACCTCGACCGACTCGACCGGGAGGACGAGATCGCCGGGTACAACGTCGTCGTCTGGGGGAAGCAGATAGCCCCCGAGTCGGCCGCCGCCAACACCGAGGAGGGGACGTACATCCTCAACCGCGTCGCCGAGTTCCGGCAGTGG
This sequence comes from Haloarcula sp. MBLA0163, assembly GCF_055632435.1. Classification (NCBI taxonomy): domain Archaea; kingdom Methanobacteriati; phylum Methanobacteriota; class Halobacteria; order Halobacteriales; family Haloarculaceae; genus Haloarcula; species Haloarcula sp. MBLA0163. Next base: position 729,565 of record NZ_CM145745.1, on the reverse strand, counting down.
GCGCTCTCGAACAACGTCTCGCTGGAGTCGTTCTACCAGACCAGCGAGGTCGGGTCGGAGGTCACCGACGGCGCCTACGACGCGATGGTCCTCCCGGTCATGGGACTGGCCGAGTACCACGACGGCGAGCTCGCACACGTCGCGCCCTGCACGGACGGGGACGTCGTCCACACGATCATGGACCGGCTCGAGCGCCTCGAGAACGGCGCGCCGCCGGCGCTCGAACGGACCGCCGCCGACGTGAGTATCGTCTGAACTTACGCCTTCGTCCTGAGCGTCTCGACGTACGGCCCGACGGCCTCGGCCTCGGCTAGTTCGTCCAGCACCGCGTCGGCGTCCACGGCCAGGGCGTAGGCGGGTCGGCCTTTGCCCGTCGCGGACGTCGTCTGGTCTTTCGCCAGTAGCCCGACCTCGGCCAGCGACCGCAGCGCCGAGATGACCTCCTGCCGCTCGACGCCGCCGAAGGGGTCCCGGCTCAGGTCGTCGAGATGGGCCTTCGCCGCCTGCGTCACGTCGTAGGAGTGTGCCGGCGTCTCGCCCGCAAGCGACAGTTCCACGACCGACAGAAGCACGAACTGTTCGAACGACCGCGTCGACCGGAGAGTCTCCTCCATATCCGTCGCTACGATGGCTCGGCTAAGAAACTACTGGAACGTTCCCACGCGTGGGGAACCCCACGACTGGCGCGCCGGGCCGCGTAGGCGACGCTACGGACGTCGAGCCGGTCGGGCGCGCCGAGAACGCGTGACTCGCAGAGAACGTCACGAAGACGGTTGCGTCGCTGGGGGGGACTCGTTCGCGACAGAAGTAGTGGGTTCGGGCGGATTTGAACCGCCGGCCTCCTCCATGTCAAGGAGGTGTCATAACCGACCTAGACCACGAACCCTCGCTGCCTCGTACACCTCTCTGTTGCCGGGGGGTATAATTGAAGGTTTCGAATTCCGGACCCGAACGTCGTCTGTTGATTGTGCGCACACGCCGCCGGGACGGTGGTCGGCCCGATAGCCTTAAGTCAGTGTACGGATTTGTACATCACAACACGAAATAGCTCATTGGTGAATGTCATGCAGGAGTACATCGAACGCGTCACGGACGGCGAGGACTTGACACAGGACGAGGCACGCGAGGTCGCGACGCTCGTCTTCGAGGAAGCCACGGAAGCCCAGATCGGCGCCCTGCTGACCGCACTGCGGGCGAAAGGCGAGACGGAGAGCGAGATCGCCGGGTTCGCAGAGGGGATGCGCGACGCCGCCCGGACCATCGAACCGGACCGCGAGGGACTGGTCGACACCTGCGGGACCGGCGGCGACGACTACGACACCATCAACGTCTCGACGACGAGCGCCATCGTCGCGGCGGGCGCGGGCGTCCCTGTGGCGAAGCACGGCAACTACTCGGTGTCCTCCTCCTCGGGGAGTGCCGACGTGCTGGAGGTGGCCGGCGTCGACGTCGACGCCGAACCGCCGGCCGTCGAGGAGCGCATCGAGCGCGACGGCATCGGCTTCATGCTCGCCCCCGTCTTCCACCCCGCGATGAAGGCCGTCATCGGCCCGCGGAAGGAACTCGGGATGCGGACCGTCTTCAACATCCTCGGCCCGCTGACGAACCCCGCCGACGCCGACGCGCAGGTGCTGGGCGTCTACGACCCCGACCTCGTCCCGGTGATGGCCGAGGCGCTGGCCCGACTCGACGTCGAGCGGGCGCTCGTCGTCCACGGGAGCGGGCTGGACGAGATCGCCATCCACGGCGAGACGACCGTCGCCGAGGTGACCGGAGACTCCATCTCGGAGTACAGCATCACGCCCGAGGACATCGGACTGGCGACCCACGACATCGAGGCCGTCGCCGGCGGGTCCCCCGAGGCCAACGCCGAGGACCTGCGCGGCATCGTCGCCGGCGAGGTCACCGGCGCGAAGCGCGACATCATCCTCGCGAACGCCGGCGCGGCCATCTACGTCGCGGGCGTCGCCGAGACGCACACCGAGGGCGTCGAACTCGCCCGGGAGGCCATCGACTCGGGCGCGGCCGCCGCCAAGCTAGAGGACCTCGTCGGCGCATGACGCGGGTCAAGCTCTGTGGCGTGACCACCCCCGAGGACCGCGACGCCGTCGTGGCGGCGGGGGCCGACGCCGTCGGCGTCATCCACGGCGTCCCCGTCGACACTCCCCGCGAAGTCGACGAGGACACCGCCGCGGCCCTCGTCGACGGGGTTCCGCCGCTCGTGACCAGCGTCCTCGTGACGATGCCGGCGACGGTCCAGGAGGCCGTCGTCCGCGTCGACGAGGTCGAGCCCGACGCCGTGCAGGTCCACGACGGCCTCACACCGCCGGAGCTGGGTGCGCTCTCCCGGCGCGTCACCCAGAAGGTCATCGCCGTCGTGGACGCCGAGGCCGACGACCTCGCCGAGTACGCCGACCACGCCGACGCCGTCCTCGTGGACTCCGTCGACGACGAGGGCGCGGGCGGCACCGGCGAGACCCACGACTGGGGGCGGACCCGCGAACTGGTCGAGGCCGTCGACGTGCCGGTGGTTCTCGCGGGCGGGCTCACGCCCGCGAACGTCGCCGAGGCCGTCGAGACGGTCCGACCGTTCGCCGTCGACACTGCGAGCGGCGTGGAGTCGAGCGGCGGCGTGAAGGACCACGACGCCGTCGAGCGGTTCGTCGCGGCCGTCGCGGCCGCCGACGCGGAGGTGTCGGCGTGACCCTCGACGTCTCCCGCGAGGCGTTCCTCGAGTACGCCGAGGCCGACCGGCCGGTGGTCGTCCGGGCCGCGGCCGAACTCGACGTCGACGTCGAACCGCTGGCGGCCTACGCGGCCCTGTCGGGTCGCACCAGCGACGTCGAATCGAACGACTACACCTTCCTCTTAGAGAGCGCCGAGAAGGTCGCCTCCAGCGACCCCGACGGCGCGTTCGCCCCGGAGACCGACGACCGGCACGCCCGGTTCTCCTTCGTCGGCTACGACCCCCGAGCGGTCGTGACGGTGACCGGCGCGGAGAGCGACGTCGAGGTGTTCGACGACCGCTACGCCGACCTCGTGACGACCGACGGCGGCGACGTGGTCGACGACCTGCGGGCGGCGATGCCCGACGTGGAACTGCGCGGGTTCCCCGAGATGGACCGCCAGCACCTCGAGGGCGGCCTCGTGGGCTTCCTCTCGTACGACGCCGTCTACGACCTCTGGCTGGACGAGGTCGGACTGGACCGCCCGGACTCGCGGTTCCCCGACGCGCAGTTCGTCCTGACGACGGCGACGCTCCGGTTCGACCACGCCGAGGGGAGCGTCGAGCTCCTCTTCACCCCCGTCGTCCGCGTGGGCGACGACGCCGGCGAGCGCTACGACGAACTGGTCGCCGAGGCGGAACGCGTCGAAGCGGCGCTCTCGGGGGCCGACGAGCTCTCGACCGGCGGGTTCACCCGCGAGGCCGAGGTGGCCGGGCCGCAGGACGAGTACGAGGACGCCGTCGAGCGAGCGAAGGAGTACGTCCTCTCGGGCGACATCTATCAGGGCGTTATCTCCCGGACTCGCGAGCTGTACGGCGACGTCGACCCGCTGGGGCTGTACGAGGCGCTCCGAGAGGTCAACCCCTCGCCGTACATGTACCTGCTCGGCTACGACGACCTCTCTATCGTCGGTGCGAGTCCGGAGACGCTGGTCTCGGTGGCCGGCGACCGCGTCGTCTCGAACCCCATCGCGGGCACCTGCTCGCGCGGGAACTCGCCCGTCGAGGACCGGCGACTGGCCGGCGAGATGCTCGCCGACGCGAAGGAGCGGGCCGAACACACGATGCTCGTCGACCTCGCACGGAACGACGTCCGCCGGGTCGCCGAGGCCGGGTCGGTCCGCGTCGAGGAGTTCATGAACGTCCTGAAGTACAGTCACGTCCAGCACATCGAGTCGACGGTCACGGGGACGCTGGCCGCGGACTGCGACGCCTTCGACGCCGCGCGGGCGACGTTCCCCGCGGGCACGCTCTCGGGCGCGCCGAAGATACGCGCCATGGAGATAATCGACGAACTCGAGCGCTCGCCCCGGGGCCCGTACGGCGGCGGCGTCGGCTACTTCGACTGGGACGGCGACACCGACTTCGCCATCGTCATCCGGTCGGCCACCGTCGAGGACGGCGTGGCGCTCCCGGACGCCGGACCCGACGCAGACGAACGCTACGACCGCGTGACGGTGCAGGCCGGCGCCGGCATCGTCGCGGACTCGGACCCGGAGAGCGAGTACGTCGAGACCGAACAGAAGATGGACGGCGTCCTCGCGGCCCTCGAGCGCATCGAGACGCCCGACGACCTGACGGCGGCGACGACGGAGGTGGACCGATGAGCGCGCAGACGCAGGCCGCCGACGACGCGCTCGACGACCTGCGCGTGCTGTTCGTCGACAACTTCGACTCCTTCACCTACAATCTCGTCGAGTACGTCTCCGAGCACGCCGAGACGGAGGTCGTCCGCAACACGGCGACGCTCGAACAGGTGCGCGCGTTCGACCCCGACGCGATAATCCTCTCGCCGGGGCCGGGCCACCCGAAGAACGACCGCGACGTCGGCGTGACGATGGACGTCCTCCGTGAGCTGAGCCCCGAGGTGCCGACGCTGGGCGTCTGTCTCGGCCTCGAAGCCGCGGTGTACGCCTACGGCGGCACCGTCGGCCGTGCCCCGGAACCGATCCACGGGAAGGCGTTCCCCATCGACCACGACGGGGAGGGCGTCTTCCGCGGCCTAGAACAGGGGTTCCAGGGCGGCCGCTATCACTCGCTGGTCGCCGACGAGGTGCCCGACGCGTTCGACGTGACGGCCACGACGACGACCGAGGCGGGGACGGACCTGGTGATGGGCGTCCGTCACCGCGAGTATCCGATCGAGGCGGTGCAGTTCCACCCCGAGTCGGTGCTGACCGCGGTGGGCCACGACGTCATCCGGAACTTCCTCGACGGCGTCTAGAACGCGACGTTGAAGCCGAGGATACCCAGCACCCACAGCACCGTCACGGCGACGATGGCGAGGATGACCAGTCGCCACGCCACCTTCATCACGAACCGGCCCACGAGCAACACGAGCGCGATGAGAACCAGTCCGACGAGCAACGACGGCGGTGACCCGAGCGGCCCCAGCTGCAACAGCGAGAGCATACGGAGGGGAACGCGAGACGGACACATATACTTCGTGGCTAGTTGGGAACTGGCCCGCACCGCAGGACGGCACCGTTGTCGCCCGATAACCGCAAGACTGCGGAGCGTCTGACGCACAGTTTTCACCGACTGTGTAGGTGAATCGAAGTCAGAATCTCCACCCGAAACCCCCGCCGATTTCTACTGGATTTCTGGTCGCGGTCCTGCGGTTGGTGGTGGGAACATTTTACTTTCACTGCGGTCTACTCACCATTAAGGAGTGACCGACGTTGCTAGTGGTCGTACACGGCCGCGCCGTGCGCGTCGTCGAGACCGACCGACAACCACCGTAGTACCGACTCTCTGATAGCTACGGAATCTGACAGAAGTTGGAGAAAGCAAGCGTTATACGCCATCCATGACTACGTATTCGCCGCCAGAAATGACAGGAACTCGGCCAGCAGTCGAGAGGGGTATCGACCGGCAGACGGACGCTGTCGGGGGGAGGACCGACGTATGAGCGACGCAGAGCTCTCCGCCGACGAACTCACGCTGCCTATCAAGCGTACCGACGGGGACACCATCCAGGAGCGACTGACGGGCAACGCCTACAACAACATTCTGCCTGCTCGCTATCTGCGGAAGGACGCGAACGGCGACCTCGTCGAGGACCCGGAGGACCTCTTCGACCGGGTCGCGAAGAACATCGCGCTCGCCGAGGCCGTCTTCGAGGCCGAGAAGCGCGACGTCGAGGTCACGGTCACGCCCGACCAGCTCAAGCCCGACCACCCCCGGCGCGACGAGCTCGCCGCCGAGGTGTTCGGCAAGGGCACCACCGCCGAGGACGACGTCGAGACGACGCTCTCGGTGTACAACGTCAACAAGTTCGCCTACGAGACGGTCGTCCCCGAGCTCCCCGACGAGGTCCGCACCCACGTCGAGGAGACGGCCGACGCGTTCCAGGAGCAGATGGAACAGCTCTCGTTCATGCCGAACTCGCCGACGCTGATGAACGCCGGCGACGAGCTCCAGCAGCTCTCGGCCTGCTTCGTCGACTCGCCCGGCGACGACATCGACGACATCCACCAGACCGCCAAGGAGGCGGCACAGGTGTTCCAGTCCGGCGGCGGCATGGGCTACGCGTTCTGGAAGCTCCGCCCGTACGGCGACCCCGTCGGCTCGACCGGCGGCATCGCCTCCGGCCCCATCACCTTCATGCGGACCTACGACCAGATGTGCGAGACCATCGCACAGGGCGGGGCCCGACGCGGCGCCCAGATGGGCGTCATGCGCGTCTCCCACCCCGACGTCATCCAGTTCATCCACGCCAAGAACAAGGACGTCTCGCTGGCCGAGACGCTCCGGCTGAACGACCCGGACGACTTCACGCACAACTCCTTCGCCGAGGCACTGGAGGAGGCCCGCGAACTCATCGACGACGACGGCAAGGTCCCGAAGCACCTCCGGAACGCCGTCGAGGGCCACCTCTCGAACTTCAACATCTCGGTGGGCGTCACCGACGACTTCATGGAGGCGCTGCAGAACGGCGAGGAGTTCACCTTCACGAACCCGCGCACCGAGGAACCCCACGTCGCCACCGCCGAGACGAAGGAGCTGTACGAGATGTTCGACCTCGGCGAGTACGTCGAGGTCGGCGAGGAACTCTCGATTCCCGCCGAGAAGCTCTGGGAGCGCATCGTCGAGGGCGCCCACGAGAACGGCGAACCGGGCGTCATCTACCTCGAACGCGTCAACAAGCAACACTCCTTCGACGTCGAGGAGCACCCCGAGCACCAGATCCTCGCGACCAACCCCTGCGGCGAGCAGCCGCTGGAGGAGTACGAGGCCTGTAACCTCGGACACATCAACCTCTCGACGCTGGCCGCGATGGACGCCCCGGACTACCGCGTCTGGGCCGAGGAACACGCCGACGAGTACGACTCGCAGGAGGCCGCCATCTCGGCGTTCCTCGACGAGGCGCTGGACGTCGAGGAGCTCGACCAGCGCATCGAACTCGGCACCCGCTTCCTCGAGAACGTCGTCACGATGTCGGACTTCCCGGTCGACAAGATAGAGCAGAAGGTCCGGGAGATGCGCAAGATCGGGCTGGGCATCATGGGACTGGCCCAGCTGTACATCCAGCTCGGCGTCGAGTACGGCTCGCCCGAGGCCAACGAGATCGCCCGGCAGGTCATGCGCCACATCAACCACGGCTCGAAGCAGGCCAGCCGCGAGCTCGCCGAGGACCGCGGCGTCTTCGAGGAGTGGGACAACTCCAAGTACGCGAACCCGACCGAGTACCGCGAGTGGTTCGAGAAGCAGACCGGCGAGGACGCCGACGACTGGGAAGACGGCTTCCCCATCCGCAACCACAACACGACGACCATCGCGCCGACCGGCACCACGTCGATGATCGGCAACACCACCGGCGGGTGTGAGCCCATCTACAACGTCGCCTACTACAAGAACGTCTCCGACGACGTCCAGGGCGACGAGATGCTCGTCGAGTTCGACGACTACTTCCTCCGCGCGCTAGAGGAGAACGGCATCGACGTCGAGGCCGTCAAGGAGGAAGCCCAGGCGCAGATGGCCGACAACGAGTTCGACGGCGTCGACGGGCTGACGACGGTGCCCGACGCCATCGGCGAGCTGTTCGTCACGACCGGCGACCTCTCCGCGCAGGACCACGCGGGCGTCCAGGTCGCCTGCCAGGAGGGCGTCGACTCCGCCATCTCGAAGACGGTGAACGCCCCGAACGACTCGACCGTCGAGGACGCCGCCGAGGTGTTCGAGTACATCTACGAACACGGCGGCAAGGGCGTCACCTACTACCGCGACGGCACCCGCTCGAAGCAGGTGCTGACGACCCGTGCCCAGAACACCGAGTTCTCGGACATGGACACCGAGGAACTGGTCGCCCAACTGGAGGAGATGTTCGGCGGCATCGAGGGCTTCCTCGAGGACGAGGCCGTCCAGGCCGCTCTCGACGAGTCCGTCGAGGGGATGCTCTCGGTCGCCGACGGCGAGCAGTCCGACTTCGCCCGCAAGCGCTCGCGGCCCGACGTCCTCCACGGCGTCACCCAGCGCATCGACACCGGCTACGGGAAGCTGTACGTCAACATCAACGAGGACCCCGAGGCCGAGCGGCCGTTCGAGCTGTTCGCCAACATCGGCAACAGCGGGGGCTTCACCGCCTCCTTCACCGAGGCGCTGGCGAAGACCATCTCGACGGCGCTGCGCTCGGGCGTCGACCCCGAGGAGATAGCCGACGAACTGCAGGGCATCCGCTCGCCGAAGGTGGCCTGGGACAAGGGCGAGCAGATCCAGTCCATCCCGGACGCCATCGGCACGGCCCTGCGCCGGTACCTCGACGGCGACGTCGACAAGGCCTATCCCCAGCAGGTCACGCTGGAGGAGACGGCCGAAGAGGAGGAGGCCGAGCGTGACGCCGCCACCCAGACGGACGGCGGCCCGCAGGCCCAACCGAGCGGCACCCAGACCGCCGACGGGCCGAACGCCGACGCCGGCACGACCGGCGACCAGCAGGACCTCATCGACGCCGGCGAGAGCCCGGAGTGTCCCGACTGCGGGTCGCTCTCGCTGTACTACTCGGAGGGCTGCAAGACCTGCGAGTCCTGTGGCTGGTCCGAGTGCTGAGGTAGGGACGGCCAGACGGAGCGTGTGACACCGGAGCCCGTTTTTCACCTCGCCCGACGCGGTTCGTTATCGGAACTCGACGACGTCGTAGACGCCGGTCACGCCGGTCGCCTCGACGCTCGCGGTCACGTCCTCGCCCTCCTCGGCGGCCGTGTCGGCGACGAGCGTCACCGGTTCGATGGGCGTCCGCCGGAAGAAGGCGACGACCCGTTCGACCCACGACGGGCGACCGCCCTTCCGACAGACGAGGACGTATCGGGAGTCGGCCAGCGAGCGCAGGTCGGGGTCGAGGTCGTAGTCGTCGAGGTCGTCGGGCGGGACGACGTGGACGACCTCGCCCGTTATCGTCTCGGTCATACCGGGGAGACGGCGTCCCGACGGATGTGTGTTGTCCGTTCAGGCGAACTCGCGACTGACCCAGCCCGAGGGACCGCTCGGGACGGGGTCCGTCTCCTCGGCGGTCTGGACGTCGCCCGCCGCGTCGACCATCCGCACGACGGCGGTGTGGCCGCCGCCGGGTGGCTCGTAGGTGTACGCCCACTGGCGCCACGCGTCCTCGGCCGCTCCGTCACCGTCGACGGCCGGGAGCGGGTCCGAGAGGGTCGCGTCGGCCCACGTCGCACCGCCGTCGGTGGACACCTCGACGCGGGAGACGCCGCGCAGGCCGCCGTATGCGTGACCCGCCAGTCGGCGGCGGCCGTCGTCCAGCCGTTCGGCGTGGTGGAGCTTGGCGACGGGTTTGACCGGGCCGGTGCCCTGCCAACCGCGTTGCTCCCAGTAGCCCTCGGCCTCGCGGTCGAGGACCTCGATCTCGGTGAGCCACTTGACGTTGACCTCGCCCCAGTGGCCCGGGACGAGCGCCCGGACCGGGTAGCCGTGCCCGCGCGGGAGGACGTTGCCGTTCATGCCGTAGACGAGGAGGCCGCGGCGGAGCGCCTCGATGGGGAACTCCTCGTAGTAGCCGTCGGTCGCCCGGAGCATCACGCACTCGCACCCGCTCTGGACGCCGGCCTCCTCGAGCAACCTGTCGACGGGGACGCCGGTCCACAGCGCCGTGTCCATCTTCTTGCCGTTGAGGGAATCACCTACACAGCGGAGCGTCGAGAAGCGGTTCTCGGCGGGTATCGACCGCAGCTCGTCGTAGTCGAGCGTGACCTCCTGTTCGACGGCGCCCGTCACCGAGAGCGTCCAGTCGCCGGCGTCGACCTGCGGGTCGATGGAGTTGATGTCCACCTCGAAGAACGTCTCGCTGACCAGCGAGTCGAGGCCGTCAACGGCCAGCGAGGCGTCGCTCGCGGCGTCGAGCTTCGTCTGTGCGTCCTCCGTATCGGCCCCGGGCGCGGCGAGGGGTGGAGCGCCGGATGCCGTCGCGGTGGGCGACCGCTGGCCGCCGAGTCGGTAGCCGAGCACGCCGGCGCCGAGCGCGACGCCGACGGTCGAGAGCGCGCGGCGCCGCTTCGAGGAGATGGGCGCCGCGTCGGCGCCGAACGCGTCGAGCGCCTGTGCGAGGGCGACGACGCCGGCCGCGGGGAGCGCCGCGCCTGCCGAGAGGACGAGTTCACCCGTGAGCGCGACGGCGACGGCCCACGTGACGACGGCCGTCCCGACCGCCGGGAGGAGGCGGTTGTTGGCCGCCGCGCCCGCGAGGATGGCCGCCCGGGCCGCGAGCGCGACGAACAGGCCCGCGACGGCGACGGCGGTCAGCAAGTTCAGTTGCTGGCCGAGGCTCCCGAGGGTCGTGATGGCGAACGAGACTATCGCACCGGGCATGGCCCGGGCGAGTGCCCGCTCTACGGGGGAGGCCAGAAAGGCCGGCGCGGCCCCCGTCAGGGCGTACGAACCGGCGAGGCCGGCCACCCCGGCGGCGACGCTGACCAGCACCCGTCCACCCCTCGTGTCGAGAACGTCGTCGGTCATACTCGCTCGAAGGCGCTACCCGTCAAAAGGCGTTGTTCCAATTTCGACCCCAAAGAGCGAAGCGTCGGGAGTCCGTCCCACCGCGTATGAGCGACGCGTCAGGCGGCCGGCCCTGTCCGATGTGCGACCGCGCGATGTACCATCGGCACTGCAAGTACGTCTGTCCGGAACACGGCGTCGTCTACGACTGTGCCGACACGTTCTACTGACGGACTGCTGGCGGATTTATTACGATGGAACCGCAGACGTATTACAATGGAAAGCGATGGCGAGATTCGCGTCCTCCACGTCGACGACGAACCGGAGTTCGGGGATGTCGCCGCGATGCATCTGGAACGGGTGGACGAGGACGTCGCCGTCGCCACCGAACAGGACGCCTGTGAGGCGCTCGACCGGCTCCGGTCGGAGCCGTTCGACTGCGTGGTGAGCGACCACGACATGCCGGACATGAACGGTCTGGAGCTCCTGAGGGCGGTCCGCGAGGAGTTCCCCGAGCTGCCGTTCATCCTCTTCACCGGGAAGGGCAACGAGGAGATCGCGAGCGACGCCATCTCGGCCGGCGTGACCGAGTACCTGCAGAAGGACGTCGGCACCGACCAGTACACGGTGCTGGCCAACCGGATCAGACGGGCCGTTGGGGAGAACCGGGCGAAGACGGCCCTCGAGGAGTCGGAGCGACAGCTCTCGACGCTCATCTCGAACCTCCCGGGGATGGTCTACCGTGCACGGAACGAACCCGGGTGGCCCATGGAGTTCGTCAGCGACGGCAGCGAGGAGCTGGTCGGCTACGCGTCGGAGACCATAGAGTCGGGGGAGGTGTCCTGGGGAGACATCATCGTGGACGAGGAGACGGACCGGCTCTGGGAGCAGGTCCAGACCTGCCTCGCCGCCGACGAGCCGTTCGAAGTCACCTACCGGGTCGAGACCGCCGACGGCGAGACGCGCTGGTTCTGGGAGCGCGGCCGGGTCGTCGACACCGACGACGAGGGTGTCGAACTGCTCGAGGGGTTCGTCACGGACATCACCGCCCGGAAGCAGCGCGAGCGCGAACTGGAACAGGAGCGACAGTTCACCGAGACGCTCGTCGACGCCATCGACGACGCGTTCTACCTCGTCAGCCCAGAGGGAGACCTGCTCCGGTGGAACGACACCGTCCTCGACGTGACCGGGTACACGAACGCGGCGCTCGCGTCGATGGACGCGTTCGACCTGGTCCCCGAGACGTACCACGACGAGCTGCTGGACCGACTCGAAGCGGCCGTCGCCGAGGGGCAGGCGACGCTCGAACTGCCCGTGGAGACCAAAGACGGCGAGTTGATCCGCCACGAGTTCCGCGGGTCGCTCATCGAGGACCCCCACGGTGACGTGCTCGGTATCGCCGGCATCGCACGCGACATCACCGAGCGCAAGGCCCGCGAACGGGAACTCGAACAGTACGCGACCCTCGTCGAGAACGTCGGCGACGCGATGTACGTCCTCGACACCGACGGGACGATACAGATGGCCAACGAGGCCATGGCGGACCACCTCGGCTACGACCGCGAGGAGATCGTCGGCGCCGACCCGACGAGTTTCATGCTGCCGGAGGACGTCGAGACGGCGAGGGAGATAATCCAGGACCTGCTGTCGAACCCCGACCGGACGTGGGCCACGTTCGAGATGCGCACCGTCGACGCCGACGGGAACCGGACGGTGAACGAGGACAAGGTCGCCCCACTGGTGAACGACGAGGGGGAGTTCGTCGGGTCCGTCGGCGTCATCCGGGACATCACGGAGCGGATCGAACGCGAACGGGAACTCGAACGCTACGAGACCATCGTCGAGGCCGTCGACGACCCGGTCTACACGCTCGACGACGAGGGCGTGTTCACGTTCGTCAACGAGGCCATCGAACCGATGACCGGCTACAGCCCCGAGGCGCTCGTCGGCCGGCACATCGGCGTCATCATGACCGACGAGGGACTGGAGCGCGGTGAACAGGTCGTACAGGACCTGCTGGCCGGCGAGGCGGCCGACAGCGCCACGCTGGAGATGGACGTGGTGACGCGGGACGGCGAGAGGATCCCCTCGGAGAACAACATGGCGCTGCTGCCGGCCCCCGAGGGCGAGTTCGCGGGGACGGCCGGCGTCGTCCGCGATATCGCGGAGCGGAAGGAGCGCGAAGAGCGCCTCGCCGAGTTCGCGTCCGTCGTCAGTCACGACCTCAGGAACCCGCTCAACGTCGTGCAGGGGCGCATCGCGCTGGCCGAGGAGACCGGCGACGTCGACCACATCGGCGACGCGGCAGAGGCGGCCGACCGGATGGAGCGGCTCATCGACGACCTGCTGTCGCTGGCCAGACAGGGCCAGACCGTCGGCACGACGGAGCACGTCGACGTCGGGACCGCCGCCGAGCAGGCGTGGGCCAACGTCGATACCGACGGGGCGGCGCTGGAGTGTGCCGACACGACGACGGTCGAGGCCGACCCGGCCCGCCTGCGCGAACTGCTTGAGAACCTCTTCCGGAACAGTATCGAACACAGCGACGCGAGCGGCCGCGTCGAGGGCGGCGCCGACCGACCGGCCGGGAGCGACGAGTCAGCGGCGACGGCCGTGACCGTGACCGTCGACACGATGACCGACGGGGCGTCGCCCACCGGTTTCGCTGTCGCCGACGACGGGCCGGGAATACCGCCGTCGAAACGCGAGCGGATCTTCGAGCGCGGCTACACGACCAGCGAGAGCGGGACCGGGTTCGGTCTCGCCATCGTCGAGGACATCGCGACCGCCCACGGGTGGTCGGTCGACGCGAGCGAGAGTGCGGCCGGCGGCGCACGCTTCGAGTTCAGGACGACTCCGGCCGACCGCTGAAGTGCCGGTAGGTCGGGCCGGCGAGCACCAGCACCGCCATCGCGCCGAACAGGGCCAGGAGGTGCGGCAGCGCCTCGATCGACAGGCCGGTCAGCGTGAGCGACCGCATCGACGCGCCGGCGATCACCTCGACGGCGACCCACGGAATCTCGCCGAGGAACGTGCCGACGACGAACGCCCGGGTCGAGACGTCGGCGAAGCCAGCGCCGTAGGACACCGGGTCGGCCGGGACCGGCGAGAGGCGGGCGGCGAGGACGCCCCGCGTCTCTCCGGTCACCGACATGATCCGCTGGCCGGACTCGCCCAGCCAGCCGAACATCCCGCCCTGTTCGCCCGCCTTCTGTGCGAAGCGATAGGGGATGAGACAGGTGACGAGGGCGCCCATCAGCGCGACGGGGAACCCCCACTCGACGCCGAGGACGAAGCCGACGAACGCCGACAGCGGCATCGTCGGCCACGCGAACAGCGGCCGGACGAGGTAGAGCGCGACGATGAGGCCCGCCAGATACACGGGGTGGTCCGCCAGATGCATCGCCTCTGCGATGATGCGGGCCGGCGAGAGAATCAGGGCGGCCACGGCGACGACGGCCGCGAGTGCGGCCGACCCCAGCACCTGCCGCTTCACCAGACGGTCCATCTACCCGAGACAGAGACAGCGAGCGGCAAACCTCTTGTGGTAAGCGTTAATCCGGTGGCGGACGAGATGCCGCCGTGGACGACGCCGACAGCGACCCCGTCGAACTCGGGGTGGAACTGCTCGCCCACCTCGAACAGGAGGCACTCTCGGTGGCCGAGGCCATGGACCGCATCGAGACGGTGACGACCAACCCCGGCCTCCAGCGCGAGATACTCGACACCGCGGCGATGCGCGGCGTCATCGACCGCGAGGACGGCCTCGTGCGCCCCCGGACGCGGGGCACCTACGTCAGCTTCGAGGGCGACGTGGTGGTCCGCGAGGGCGACTTCTCCTGTGAGCGCTGCGGCGCGAGCATCTCGACGGGCCACTTCGTCCAGTTCGACGGCGGCGAGCTCGGCCCGTTCGGGTCGACCTGCATCAGGAAGGTGCTGGGACGGGAGTAGCGGGTGGCGACCCTCGCGGGCCGTGACCGCGGCCTCAGCGGCCCTGTCGGAGCTCCTTGATGAGCGTCTTGATGGTCTCCTCTTGACTCTCGATGCGCTCGTTCTGGCGTTCGACGGCGGCCGTGAGCTCGGCGACCTGCTGTTCGAGGGCCTCGATGTCGCCGGCGCTGTCGGCCGACGCGGACGGCTGGACCGGCGACTCGGTCGTCTGCTCGGCGTCGGTCGTCGACGACTGGTGCTGTGTCGCGGCCGCGGCGGACTGCGTGGGGCGCTGCTCGGACTGGTCCTCGTCGGCCCCCTCGTCGTCGCCGACGAGCGGGTCGATGCCCGATTCGAGGCCGAGGCCGCCGCCGGCGTCGCTCCCCTCTTCGGGGTCGGTGCCGACCTTCGCGTTCAGGTCGGCCAGCGAGGACACGTCGTGGAAGGCAAAGAGCGCCTCCTGCAGGGTCTTGCGGACCTTCGGGGCCTGCTCGGCCGGCGCCTTGATTCGTTCGGGCCGGTCGTTCACGCCGAGGACGATTGCCGTGGCGACGCTCCCCTCCTCGAAGTCGAGGCCGGTGACGTCCTCGAAGGCGTAGGCCTCGTAGTCGGCGTCCCACGTGACGTTGCCCAGGTGTTTCAGCAGTCGCGTGTCGGTGACGACCAGCGTGAGTTCGCTGAACCGGAAGACGCCGGTGACGCTCTCGTCGGCGGCGATGCCGTTCGAGACGCGGAGCGTGCCCTCCAGCAGGCGTTCGAGGACGGTCCCCGCGCGGTCGTTCGGGACGCCGAAGTCACGCTTCTCGTCGGTGTAGTACAGCGTGAACTTGGTCTTGCGCCGGCCTTCGGATATCGTCAGTCGCTCGAAGTCGTGGGGGTGTGCAGCGACCTTCTCGTCGCTGAGCAGCCCCTCGCCGCGGTAGACGAGCGTCCGGGTCGGCGTGAAACACACTGCGTCCTCGTCACCGAGGTTGACGCCGGCCTGGATCTCCTCGTCCCCGAGTTCCTGCCGGACGAGGTCGGGAATCTCCATGCAGGGTGCATACTAGCGTGATGGCTTAAATCCGTGGGTCCCCCGAGTGACCGGCCGCCGTGGGAGAGTCCCACAGCCCCACGGCAGATGAGAACCTTCAAGACGGCAAGCGGCCAACGACCGAGTGCACTCGCGCCCGGGTGGCTTAGCTGGACATAGCGCCGCACTCATAGGGTCTTACGACTCATGCGGTACCAACCGGCATGACCCGAGGGGTGCTCGTCACGCCCCGGACCTGGGTTATGCGGAGATCGAGGGTTCGGAGCCCTCCCCGGGCATACTTTGTCTGTGGCTCGCATCGGCGAGCGACTGCGCTCGGTCTGTGAGCGGACGCGTCGCGAACGGCGTGGCCTCAGAGGTCCGCCGCGACGCTGACGTGCATCCCGACGAACCGCCAGTCGCCGTCGCGGTGTTCGAGCGTCCCGCTCCAGCGCGTGAACCACTCGTGGTGGGCGTCACCCTCGTCCCACGACAGCGCCACGACGTCGCTGAACCACGCCACGCTGTCGCGCTCCGTGACCCGGAGGTCGTGGCTGTCGACGGTCCAGTCGGACGTCGAGGCCGTCTGGTCGCGGAGCCCCGTCTGGATGGCGTCGGACCCGACCAACCGCTCGGAGACGCCGAACTTCACGATCGGGTCGTCCGCCGGCCGGTCGTCGGCGAAGAAGGTGTCCAGCGGCGCACCGTGGCGTAGCGAGTCGTAGTAGTCGTGGATCGTCGCTCGGGCGTCCATGTGCGGGCGTAGCGCTCGACGGCCCTTATCCCTGCGGGGCGAACGGTTTTCCACGGGCGGGCCGAACGCCGGGTATGCGCGCAGCCATCTTTCGCGGTCCCGGCGAGATAACCGTCGAAGAGGTCCCGAAACCCGAGGTCGAGTCGCCGACCGACGCCGTCGTCCGTGTGACGCACACGGCGGTCTGTGGCTCCGACCTGTGGTTCTACCGCGGGGAGAGCGACCGGGAGGAGGGCTCCCGCGTCGGTCACGAACCGATGGGCATCGTGGAGGCGGTCGGCGAGGACGTCCGCTCGGTCGAACCCGGCGACCGGGTGTTCGCGCCCTTCCTCGTCAGCTGCGGACGCTGCGAGTTCTGTCGGAAGGGCCTGCACACGTCCTGCGTGAACGGCGACTCGTGGGGCGGCGACAACGGTGGCGGACAGGGCGAGTACGTCCGCGCGCCCGAGGCCGACGGTACCCTCGTCCGGGTGCCGGACCGACACGCCGACGACGAGGCCACGCTGGAGGCGTTGCTGCCGCTGACCGACGTGATGGGCACCGGTCACCACGCGGCCGTGAGCGCGGGCGTCGACGAGGGCGACACCTGCATCGTCGTCGGCGACGGCGCGGTCGGTCTCTGTGGCGTCCTCGCCGCGCGTCGGCTCGGCGCCGAGCGCATCGTCGCGATGGGCCACCACGAGGACCGACTGGAGCTGGCCCGTGAGTTCGGCGCCACCGAGACCATCAGCGCCCGCGGCGAGGCGGCCGTCGAACAGGCCCGAGAGACGACCTACGGCGGTGCGACCCACGTGTTGGAGTGCGTCGGCGCCGCGTCGGCGATGGAGACGGCCATCGACGTCTGTCGACCGGGCGGGACCGTCGGCTACGTCGGCGTCCCGCACGGCGTGAACGAGGACGGCCTCGACCTCTTCGGGATGTTCGGCGACAACATCTCGCTCAGCGGCGGCGTGGCGCCGGTCCGGGCCTACGCCGAGGACCTGATGGCCGACGTGTTGCAGGGGACGCTCGACCCGTCGCCCATCTTCACGAAGACGGTCGACCTGGACGGCGTCCCGGAGGGGTACCGCGCGATGGACGAACGTGACGCCATCAAGGTGCTCGTCAAACCGTAGGGCGTGCCGGGCGGTCGGGCCGAGCGCTAGACCCATGTGTTTCCAGACCAACACCTAGTGATGACACGCACTACCACAGTACTGGTCGTCGGCGGCGGTGCGACCGGTGTCGGTGTCGCCCGTGACCTCTCGCTGCGGGGCGTCGACGTGACGCTGGCCGAGCGCGGCGGCCTCGCCAGCGGCACCTCCGGTCGCTCGCACGGCCTCCTGCACAGCGGTGCGCGCTACGCGGAGGCCGACGCGACGGGCGCCGAGGAGTGTATCGAGGAGAACCGTGTCCTCAGAGACATCGCGGGCGAGTGCATCCGCGACACCGGCGGCCTGTTCGTGCAGTTGCCCGGCGACGACCCGGACTACTTCGAGGCGAAACGCGACGCCTGCGAGGCCGTCGGCATCGAGACGGCAGAACTCGACCCGGACGCCGCCCGCGAGCTGGTCCCGGACCTGACCGACGACGTCGAGCGTGCGATGCGGGTACCCGACGCCGTCATCTACCCCTCGCGCCTCGTCGCCGCGAACGCGGCCGACGCCGAGGCCAACGGCGCGACGATCCACCCGCACGCCCCGCTCGAGTCGCTGACCGTCACCGACGGGCGGGTGACGACCGCAACGCTCGGCGGCGACGCCGACGAGACGGTCGCGCCCGACTACGTCGTCAACGCGGCCGGTGCCTGGGCGGGACAGGTCGCGGCGAAGGCCGGCCTCGACGTCGAGATGGCGCCCGCACGCGGCGTGATGGTCTCCGTGGAGTACGACGCGCTCGGCCCGGTGTTGAACCGGTGTCGGGACCCGGACGACGGCGATATCGTCGTCCCGCACGAGGACGAGGCGGTGCTGGGCACGACGAGCGTCCCCGTCTCGGACCCCGACGACTACGAGAGAGCCGAGTGGGAGGTCGAGCGGTCAGTCGAGGAGTGTGCGGCGATGTTGCCGCCGGTCGCCGACGCCCCTGAGGTCCGGACGTGGTGGGGGGTCAGACCGCTGTACGCCCCCGACGAGGGCGAGGGCGACCGGCGTGGTATCTCGCGGGGGTTCTTCAGGCTGGACCACGCCGCGGACGGCGTCGAGAACCTGGTCAGCGTCGTCGGCGGGAAGCTGACGACCTACCGGCAGATGGCCGAGAGCACGACCGACCTCGTCTGCGACCGACTGGACGTCGACGCCGACTGCGAGACGGCGACGCGACGGCTCCCCGGGGCCGACGACGCCGACAGACTCGACTCGTTCGTCGCGAGATACGACGGGCAGGGGCCGACCGACGCAGACGTGGTCTCGAGCCCCCGGTAGGGACCGGGTCAGCCGCCGAAGTCGCGGAACGCGGCTTCGAAGTCGTCGAACTCGGAGACGGTCTGGTCGGCCTGCCGGCGGAGTTCCTCGACGCGCTGTGAGACCTCGTGGTACTCCTCGTGGGCGTCGAGTTCGGCGGCGTTCTTCTCGGACTCGAGCGTCGCCTTCTTCGAGGCCATGGCGAAGTACTGCTTGAGGTGGTCGTCGTAGGAGTCACGGACGAGCATCTCGCCGACGACGTCGAGGAGGTCGTCGCGGTCGACCGGTTTCGTCAGGTAGTCGTCGAACGGCATCTCGACGATGTCGAAGTCCGGGTCGACGGCGGTGACCATCACGACGCGGCAGTCGATACCCCGGTCGTCGATAGCGTCGAGGACGTCGTCGCCCGACATCCCCGGCATCTGCCGGTCCAGGAAGACGACGTCGACGCCCGCGTCGAGTTTCTCCAGTGCGGTCTGGCCGTCGTGGGCGCTCAGAACGTCGTGGTCTCGCTGCAGCCACGTCGTGTACAGTTCGGCCACGTCGCGTTCGTCGTCGACCACGAGCACGGTCGCCGTCGCAGTTCGGGTTCCCACGTGCACACTTTCTCTCTCCATCGTCGTGTCCCGCCCGGCTGTTCTGGTCTCGTTCTTGCCGGATAGCTGTAATAAATCCACCTCTCGGATTATCAGTGGTGATTCTGAAACCGGTGGACCGAGGGGAGCCACCCCAGAGCAGTTTACGACGGCCGACCTATCGGCACCCGATGGTCTCTGTCACGGGTCCGTGGTCCACCGACGAACTCACCGACTTCCTCGAGACGACGACGGTGCCGATCAGACTGGGCTGTCGGCGGCCGCAGGGCGACCCCTGGATGCTCTCGCTGTGGTATCGCTACGAGGACGGCACGATACGGTGTGCGACCGCCGCCGACGCCGACGTCGTCCGCTATCTGGAGCACGACGACGTCGTCAGCTTCGAGGTGTCGACCAACGACCCCCCGTACCGTGGCGTCAGGGGCAACGGGAGCGCGTCGGTCGCGCCGGACGACGACAAGGAGACGCTCCGGGCCCTCATGGACCGGTACCTCGGCGGGACCGACTCGCCCCTGGCCGAGCGGCTCCTCTCCCCGGACCGACGCGAGGTGACCATCACGATAACGCCGGACCGGCTGCACTCGTGGGACTACAGCGACCGGATGTGAACCGATGCGTCGGGGCTTTGTGGCTGGCCGTCGTACAGCCGTCGATGTCACCCGACCCGTCGGTCGTTCGCTCGCTGGCCGTCAGCGCCGACGACCTCGTCGCGGCACTGGAGGCGACCACCCGTGACGGTCCGGAGACGGTGCTCCGGGCCACGCCGCCGTACAGCGGTCGGATGCGGGCCCGTCTCCACGTGGTACAGGCGGACGAGGACGGCGACGAGACGCTCCACGTCCCCCCGGAGCGGTTGGTGGCCGACGCGGCGCCCCCCTATCCGACGCCCGACGACACCGCCGACGAGCTCCGCGCCGACGCCGAGAGGACCTACTCCGTGGAGCGCCATCGGACCTACCACGAACGGCGCGTCGACGAGTGGCGAGCGGAGATACTCGACCACGTCGTCGAGACGGTGACGGTGCCGGCTGTAGACCAGGAACTTACCGTCTCTATATTGGGGCCGTGAGAGACGGCGGCGTCCGTACCGTTCCGTAGTGCTATAGAACCACCGTCCACGGGGAGAGAGCGGTTTCTAAAAGGTCTCCGTGCCTCTGACCGGGTCGTGAAACGTCGGGCCGTCGCGGGGCTTCGCGTGAAACGAGACGAAATCGGGCGAAGGCTCTCGCGGTTATAAGCCGGTCTCCGTGCTACGGGTGAGCAGGTCACCCCATGTCGAGTTCGTCAGCACACGAACTGTTCGCCCGCCTCGACGAAACGGTCCCGAACGTTCCCCAGACCCTCCTCGAGTCCCTCCGTGGCATCGCCTTCTGGACAGCCATCGCCCTCCCGTTCCTCTACCTCCCCCTGCTGGCCTCCGGCCTGCAGACCCCGGCGGTCAGGACGGCCTTCGCCGCACTGGTCGCCTGCAACGCCGTCGCGCTGCTCCTCGGGCACTCGTACGCCCGGGAGTGAGACGACGGGAGTGGCCGCGCTCGGTCCCCTCGCGGCGTCTCACTCGGTGAGTCGGGGCCACATATTTATAATCCCAGTCGTCTAAAGGGTCGTATGGCCGCTTACGGCCGGCCGACCTTACGAGATTTGTTCGACGAGTCACCGACGCCGCACATCGCGCACCCCCCTCGCAGCCACCACCGGGATTTCTACATCGCCACAGACGGGTCGTTCCGACAGCACGGCGTCGACCCCGTCGCGGGCGACGGCGGCCCGACGGAGCGCGGTGGCCTCGGCGTCGTCGTCGAGACGCTCGACGGCGAGCGAGTCGTCCGCCTCTCGGTACCGGACAACGCGCCGGACAACAACGTCGCCGAGTACCGGGCGCTCCACCTCGGGCTGGACGTCCTCGCGACACGGGCGCCGGCCGACGCCCGCGTCGGCCTGCTCATCGACCACGACCAGCTCGCCGAGAACGTCAACGCCGAGGTGCTGGCGACACACGGGTCGGCCTACGACCCGCCCCACAGCGTCTCGGTGCCGCCGGCGACCGGCCTCCACTGGCGCGGCATCCAGGCCCGCGTCAACAGCTTCGGCGAGGTCCGGGCGGCCCGCATCTCCAGCGACCGGAACCCGGCCCACCCGCTCGCGAACGCGCCGGACCAGTACGCCCACGTCAACGGCGAACCGGACCGCTGTGTCCTCCCGCGAACCACGTCGACGGACGAGCGCGTGCCGCCGCCCTCCCGGTCCGAGCGCGGCGGCGCCTCGGACTGACCGGTCGCGCGGGTCGGCGACTCAGGCGCGCCCGTAGACGTCGACGGCGCCCGCTCCGCGGCTTATACGACACCTAATCGACCGCGACCACCCGTCACTCGAGCGAGCGCCAGCGCCACGACGGCGTCCAGTCGAACAGCCGTTCCGCCTTCGCGGTGTCGACCAGCGCGGCGTGGTCTGAGAGGTCCGCCCGAACCTCGGCGTCGGGGAACAGGTCGGCGACTACCGCCTTCGTCGGCGTCGCGGCGCTCGTGTCGGGGGCCGACACCCAGACGCGCTCGTGGCCGTCGAAGCTCGCCTCGACGGTGCGCCGGACGAGGTCGACCACGTCCGAGACGTGCGCGTAGGTGAACAGCGTGTTGCGCTGGGTGTGGAGCGCGTCGGCCGCCCGGAGGCCGTCGAGCGTCCGGTCGGCCTCGACGAACGCCTCGCGGGCCAGCTCGTCGTCGACGACCCACGGGAACCGCAGGGAGGTGATGGTGCGGGGTCGGTCGTCGGCCCGTCGCGCGAACCCGTCGGCGATAGTCTCCAGCGTCTGCTTGCCCACCCCGTAGGCCGTCGACGGGGTGAGTCGGTGGGACTCGTCGACCGGGAGGTAGTCGACGGTGATGGGGTCCGGTTCGAAGCCGCCGCCGATGGCGCTGAAGCTCGACGCGAGCGTCACCGTCTCGACGCCGAGTTCGCCGGCGGCCTCCAGCACGTGGTACGTGGACATGGCGTTGCTCTCGAACGTGCGGTACCCCGGCGTTCGCTCGGGCGTCGGGAGCATCCCGAGGTGGACGACTGCGTCGGCGTCGCTCTTCGCGAGCGACCCGTACACCTCGCCGGCGTCCAGCAGGTCCGTCGTCAGATACGCGTCCGAGTGCGACTCGTCGGGCTTCCCGCGAGAGAGGTTGACGGTGCGGTACTCCTCCGAACCGAGGTGTTCGAGGACCGCCTGTCCCACTCGGCCGTTGCCGCCGGTGACCGCGACTGTCTCGGGCATACCTCGTCGGTGAGACGCCGACGGGAAAACCTCCGTGGCACGTGTCCGCCAGTATACACTTGTATCGAGTGGAGAGGGGTTAGCACCGCATAAGTTATAGAGACGTTCGTTCGTGACTTCGAAAACGTTCCCCCAACGTCACACAGCTCAAACTTTAAGTGGGAGTGGATGTATAGTATACCCTGGGAGGTGACAGGAAGATGAGTACCAGTAGCAGCAGGACTCGCGGTTCGGACGGACAGTATACGGACCGAACGGCACCGCTACCGTCGGTCTCTCGGTACGACTTCGTGCTCGCTCTCATCCCCACGGCGTTCCTGCTGACGGTCGTCGCCGCCGGACTGGCCGACGTGGCGGTTCCGAAGGCGCTCGCCGCCGGGTCGGTGTTGGCGCTGACGGCCGTCGTCGACGCCCTCTTCCTCAACCCGCCGACAGGGGGGTGACCACTGCCCCGCGTCGCGGTCGGACGTAGCGACGAGACGGCGACTGCGTCGCCGTGCTACTCCTGTTGGGCGTCCACGACCGCCACGCCCGCGAGGTTGACGATGTCCTTGACCTCGTCGCCACGCTGGATGACGTGGACCGGTTTGTCCATGCCGACGAGCATCGGCCCGATGGCCTCGGCGCCACCCAGCCGCTGGAGGAGTTTGTAGCCGATGTTGCCCGCTTCGAGGTTCGGGAAGACGAGCACGTTCGCCGGGTCGTCGAGCTCTGAGAACTCGTAGGTGGTGTTGAGGATGTCCTCGACGACGGCCGTGTCGGCCTGCATCTCCCCGTCGACCGGGAAGTCCACCCGCTCGTCGGCCTGTAGCTTCGCCACGGCCTCGCGGGGTTTGCGGGTGCCCTCGGTGTCGACGCTGCCGAAGTTCGAGTACGACAGCATCGCCGCCCGCGGGTCGACGTTGAAACTGCGGGCCAGTTCGGCGGTGTGACGCGTGACCTCCGCGAGCACGTCGGCGTTCGGGTCCTGGTTGACCGTCGCGTCCGCGCAGAAGATGACCCGGTTCTTGAACGTCAGCATGTACACGCCGGCGGCGTACTCGGCGTCGTCGGCCGTGCCGATGACCTGCAGCGGCGGGCGCAGCGCCGACGGGTAGTGGTGGGTCAACCCCGTCAGCATCGCGTCGGCGTCGCCCATCTCGACCATCACGCTACCCAGATAGTTGCCGTCCCGGACCAGTTCCTCGGCCTCGCGCCGGGTGACGCCCTTGCGCTGGCGGAGTTCGTACAGGCGGTCGGCGTACGCCTCGACGTCCGCTGTCTCGGGGTCGACCACCACGGGGTCGAACTCCAGGCCGAACCGGCGACGGGTCGCCTCTATCTCGTCGGCGTCGCCCAGCAGGACCGGTTGGGCGATGCCCTGTTCGACCAGCTGGTAGGCGGCCCGGATCATCTTCTCGTCGTCGCCCTCCGCGAGGACGACGCGTTTGGGGTCGCTCTTGGCCTTGTTGAGCACGACGCGCATCATCTCGCGGGACTTGCCCAGTCGGGCCTCCAGCCGTTCGACGTAGTCGTCGAGGGCCAGTTCCTTGCGCGCGGCGCCGCTGTCCATGGCTGCTCTGGCGACAGCAGGCGTGACCTCGAACAGCACTCGGGGGTCCAGCGGTTTGGGGATGATGTACTCCGGGCCGAACTGGAGCGGTTGGTCGCCGTACGCTTTAACGACGGCGTCGGGGACGTCCTGCCGGGCGAGGTCGGCCAGCGCCTCGGCAGCGGCGACCTTCATCTCCTCGTTGATCTCGGTGGCGCGCACGTCCAGGGCCCCGCGGAAGATGAACGGGAACCCCAGCACGTTGTTGACCTGGTTGGGGTAGTCCGACCGGCCGGTGGCCATGATGACGGTGTCGTCGCGGGCCTGTTTGGCGGTCTCGTAGTCGATCTCGGGGTCGGGGTTGGCCATCGCGAAGATGACGGGGTCCGAGGCCATGGACTGGACCATCGTCTCGTCGACGATGCCGCCGACGGAGAGGCCGACGAACACGTCGGCCCCGGCCATGGCGTCGGCGAGGTCACCTTCGGGCACGTCGCGGGCGAACTCCCGCTTGAACTGGTTGAGGTCCTCGTGTTGGGCACGGTCCTCGGTGATGATGCCCGAGGAGTCACACATGGTGATGTTCTCCCGCGTCGCGCCCAGCGAGACGTAGAAGCGGGCGGTGGCGATGGCGCTCGCGCCGGCCCCGGAGAAGACGATGTCGAGGTCCGCGAGGTCCTTGTCGGCGATGTCCGCGGCGTTGACGAGCGCGGCCCCCGAGATGATGGCGGTGCCGTGCTGGTCGTCGTGGAACACCGGGATGTCCATCTCCTCGCGGAGGCGTTGCTCGACCTCGAAACACTCGGGGGCGGCGATGTCCTCGAGGTTGATGCCCCCGAAGGTCGGTTCCATCGCCCGGACCGTGTTCACCATCGCGTCGGCGCTGTCGGTGTCCAGTTCGATGTCGAAGACGTCGATATCGGCGAAGCGCTTGAACAGGACGCCCTTCCCCTCCATCACCGGCTTGCCGGCCTCGGGGCCGATGTCGCCCAGTCCGAGGACGGCAGAGCCGTCGGAGACGACGCCGACGAGGTTCCCCTTCGCGGTGTAGGTGAACGCCTTCTCGGGGTTCTTCGCTATCTCTTCACAGGGAGCGGCGACCCCCGGAGAGTACGCCAGCGAGAGGTCACGCTGTGTGTTGGTCGGTTTCGTCGTCGCGATCTCTATCTTGCCGGGCGGGTCACGGCTGTGGTAGTCGAGCGCGTCTTCGTCAAGTCCCATATCGAGACGTCGTCCCCGGTCGTCAAAAAGGCGGGTTTCGCGTCAAACGACGTATCCGACAACAACGCTTGTCGAAATTCTTCGTCGGCACTCTCGCCCTCGACGGCAGTTCCCGCCGCCGTGGCCACGGCCCGCTGGCCGTCGGACGCGTCACTTCGGCGGCGTCGTTCGCCCGTCGGTCACTCAAAGAAGGGGATAAATACGAGCGCACCAAGAATCGAGTATGACCGACCGCTTCCGTCGGCTGCTCACGGCGACGACGGCGATGACCTTCGGGCTCATCCTGCTCGGCGTGTACACCGGTGCTATCGGCGCGGGACTGACCTGCGGGGCGCGGTGGCCGCTCTGTGACGGGTGGATGGGGCTGTTCCCGGCGAACTGGGCGAGTTTCGTCGAGTGGTTCCATCGGCTGGTCGCGATGGTCACCGGGTTCGCCATCCTCGGGTCGGCCGTCGCGGCGTGGCGCGGCGGCTACTCGACCCGGGTGAAGTACGCCACCGCCGTCGCCACCGTCGTCCTCCCCGTCCAGATACTGCTGGGCGCGAACACCATCATCAACTTCGGTGCCACGGCGCAGGTGCTGCACCACGCCGCCGCGCTGACGATTCTGACCGCGCTGGTCGCGGCGACCGCGTGGACGTTCGACGACACCGGGTCGCCCGCCGAAACCAGGTCGGAGGCGGCGACGGGCGACTCGACGGCCGACACGGACGCCAGCCCGAGTTCCGACTGACTGTCCGGTTCCGCCCGTTCTTTTCGAAGAACGTACAACACCGGTAGTAACCGGTTCGTAACACTAATCCCGGCCAGCGACGATGTACCGTCTATGTCAGACAGAGGACTCTCGCGACGACAGTACCTCACCACCGTCGGTGGGACGGCAGTGACGCTCTCGGTCGCCGGTTGCTCCGGCGACGGCGGCAGCGGCGGCGGCAGCGAACAGACCATCACCGCCGGGACCGCCCCGGGGTTCCCGCCGTTCGAGATGAAGGAGGGCGGCGAACTGGTCGGCTTCGACATCGACCTGCTGGAGGCCGTCGTCGAACAGACCGACTACTCCTTCGAGGGCTGGGAGGAGTTCGAGTTCGACTCGCTCATCCCCGCGCTCACCAACAACAACATCGACGTCATCGCGGCCGGGATGACCATCAACGAGAAGCGCGACGAGACCATCGACTTCAGCGACCCGTACTACTCCTCGGACCAGGCCATCGTCGTCCGCGCGGACGGCGACTTCTCGCCGGGGAGCCTCTCGGACCTCGCCGACCGCTCCATCGGTGCCCAGAAGGGGACCACCGGGGAGGGCGTCGTGCAGGACGAACTCGTCGGCGACGAGATAACCGAGAACCAGTACAACGCCTACGACAACTACGTCCTCGCGATACAGGACCTGGAGAACGGCAACGTCGACGCCGTCGTCATCGACGTGCCGGTCGCCAACACGTTCGCGGCGAACCGCCCCGTCGAGGTGGCGTTCGTCTACGAGACGGGCGAGAAGTTCGGCTTCGGCGTCCGCACCGACGACGACGCCCGACAGGAGGCGCTCAACGCCGGCCTCTCGACGGTCCGCGAGGACGGCACCTACGAGGAACTGACCCAGAAGTGGTTCGGCGAGTAGACCGATGTTGCAGGCAGGCGACTGGGCGTTCGTCGTCGGCAACTTCGACTACCTGCTGACCGGCGCGGCCGTCACCGTCGGGCTGACGCTGACCAGCCTCCTGCTCGGCTTCCTGGTCGGGTTCCCGGCGGGAGCCGTCGAGGTGTACGGCGACGGCCTCGCGGAACGGGTCGTGAGCGTCAGCGGCGTCGTCCTGCGCGGGACGCCCATCGTCGTCATCATGCTCGTCCTCTTCTTCGTCGTCTCGATATCGAAGTCGGCGTTCGTGACGGCCACCGTCGGCCTCGGCCTGCGGAGCGCGGCCTACCAGTCACAGATATTCAGGGGGGCGCTCCAGAGCGTCGACGAGGGGCAGATGGAGGCCGCTCGCGCCGTCGGGATGAGCCGGTTCGAGGCCATCCGGTACGTCGTCGTCCCGCAGGCCCTCCGGCGGTCGATGCCCGGGTTCCAGAACGAGTTCACCATCGTCCTGAAGGACACGAGCATCGCCTTCGCCATCGGCCTCGCGGAACTGCTGACGCGTGGCTACGACCTGTTCACGCAGAGCGGGCGGTCAACGGCCGTGCTGGAGGTCTTCGTCGCGATAAGCGCCATCTACTTCGTGCTGACCTTCGGGACGAACCGGGCGCTGGACCGGCTGAGCGACTACTACGCGATTCCGTCGGGTGAGAACGCATGACACTGCTACGAGTCGAGGACGTACACAAGTCCTACGGTGACGAGGAGGTACTGAAGGGCGTCAGCTTCGAGATGGACCGCGGGGACGTCGACGTCCTCATGGGCCCCAGCGGCAGCGGGAAGTCGACGATGCTGCGCTGCATCAACCGGCTGACCGAGATCGACAGCGGCGACGTCTGGCTGGACGGGACGCCGGTCTACGGCCCCGACACCGACGTGAACGAACTCCGGCAGGACGTGGGGATGGTGTTCCAGGACTTCAACCTCTTCGCCCACCTCACCGCGCTGGAGAACATCACGCTCGGCCTCAAACGGGTCCTCGGCATGTCGGCGGCGGAGGCCACCGACCGCGCCGCCGACCACCTCGCACAGGTGGGGCTGGCCGCCCAGGCCGACTCCTACCCCGCCGAACTCTCGGGTGGCCAGCAACAGCGGGTCGGCATCGCCCGCGCGCTGGCGATGGAGCCGAAGCTGATGCTGTTCGACGAACCGACCAGCGCCTTGGACCCCGAACTCGTCGGCGAGGTGGTCGAGGTGATGCGCGACCTCGCCGAGCGCGGGATGACGATGCTCGTCGTCTCCCACGAGATGGGCTTTGCCCGCTCTGCCGCCGACGACATCCACTTCCTCGACAGCGGCCGCATCGTCGAGTCGGGGCCCCCCGAACAGCTGTTCCAGCGGCCGGAACACGACCGCACCAGCGAGTTCCTGACGGGACTCCAGTCGAACGGCCACTGATGAGCGCCGAAGAGCCGTCCGTCGCCGACGAGGTCCGCACCACCGTCACCGTCGACACCGACAGGCCGTGGGCGCTCGTCGGCCTCGCGGCGTTCTGGGGCTGGTTGCTCCTGCGCTGGACGAACGACTTCCTCCTGCCCGACGGGATGGCGTTCCCGAGCGACCAGTCGTTCGTGCCGGCGGCGCCGTTCGCGGCGGCCGCCAAGTCGCTCGGTGCGACCGCCGCCTCGCTGGGCGTCGCCGGCGCGCCGCTGGACGTGGTCGCGGGACTGCTCGGGTTCGTCGCCGGCGCCATCCCCTCGCTCCCCTCGCTCGCCCGCGGCGCGTGGCTCACCATCGTCCTCACCGTCGCCGGCATCGCCTTCGGGTTCGTACTGGCGGTGCCGCTGTCGGTCGCCCGGGTGTACGGCGGCCGCGGGCTGCGGTGGCTCTCGCTGTCGTACACCGAACTCATCCGGGGGACGCCGCTGCTCGCACAGCTGTTCGTGCTGTACTTCGGCCTGCCGCTGACCCAGATAATCCGCGAGGTGCCGGGCGTCGGCGTCGGGTTCGTCCCGGCGACGGCGGTGTGGGTCGCCATCATCGGCTTCACGCTCAACAGCGCGGCGTACCAGGCCGAGTACATCCGGTCGGCGCTGGAGTCCGTCGACGTCGGCCAGCTGACCGCCGCGCGCTCCATCGGCCTCTCGAAGGTGGCGGGCATCCGCTACGTCGTCCTCCCGCAGGGGCTCCGGTACGCCATCCCCGGCTGGTCGAACGAGCTGGTCTACCTCATCAAGTACTCCTCGCTCGCGGCGTTCATCACGGTCCGTGAGCTGTTCTTCCAGGCCGAGTCCATCGCCAACGACACCTTCCGCTACACGGAGCTGTTCGTGCTGGCGGCGCTGTTCTACCTCGCGCTGGTCGTCTCCGCGTCGCTCCTGATGAACATAGTCGAGGAGCGCACGTCCGTCCCCGGCATCGGCGGGAAGCGACAGGCCTGACTACCCGTCGTCTTCGACGACGTAGGCCCCGAAGTCCTCGGCGGTGCCGACCGGCGGCGCACCGAACGCGAGCCAGACGTGCCGCGTCTCGGTGTGATTACAGAGGTTCCTGACGGTGTCCTCGTGGACGCGGACGACGCCGTTCGCCGGTACGTCCTGTACCTCGCCCTCGATGGCTATCTGAGCGTCGGTCAGCGCGACGAACACCTCCTCCTGCCCGTCGTGGGTGTGCGGCGTCGTCACCTCGCCCGGGTCGACGACGACCTGATTGACCCGCATCGCCTCGGCGCCGAGGGGGTCCGTGAGTCGCCGCACGGTCGACTCGCAGGTCTGGAACTGGTCGTCCGGCACCGACTCGGGGTCGACGATGGCGTAGCCGTCGCTCATGGCCGGATCGTGGGCAGGGGGACAGAAACCGACTGGACGGGAGTATTACTGGCGTTTATGTGCGGTGAGTGTTCACATGAAGTCCGAGAGACCCGACTGCTGGTCGTCCTCGTCGGCGGACTCGCTGTCGGGCACCTCCTCGTCGTCCCCGGTCTCGCCCTCGTCGGCGACGCCACCGAGCGTCGCCTGCGAGTCGTCGTCGCCGTCGTCTTCGTCGGCCTCGTCGTCCGCACTCGCCTCGGCACCGCTGGCCGACCCGCCGGCGAACGCGCCCCCGGAGTGTTCGACGGCGGCCTCCTCCTGCAACCGTTCGGCGTCCTCGACGATGGACTGGACCTTGTTGGTGTCCTCGCCCGACCCCGTGACGAAGGCGACGTGTTCGGCCTCCATGTCGTAGGTGGCGGCCATCGCCACCGTCAGTTCGCGGTTCGTGCAGTGGTGGGTCATCGTCGCGAGGAACGGCATGATCTCGCGGCGAGCGGTCCGCATCGAGACGCCGTCGACGGCGGCTATCTGCTGGGCGACGTAGTCGCGGGTCTGGCGCGTCCCCTTCGAGCGCCCGAGTTTCGACCAGTAGGAGGGGGGCCCGTAGCGGGTCCACCCGCCCTTCGTACCGTCGCGGGCGGCGGCGACGCCGGCGGTCATGTTGTCGCCCGCGTAGCGCCAGAACGAGTAGTTCTGGGTCGCCCGCACCCGACCGAGCCATCGGTCGGCGTTCGAGAGGAACCCGTAGGCCCGCGCGAGTTCGGCGCCCTCGTAGTCCTTGGGCATGTTGTCCTCTATCCAGTTGATGAGGTCGTCGGGCGTCTCGTCGACGTCGTAACTGGCCTTCAGGGCCTCCTCGGCGGTGCCCTCCTTCAGCACGACGTCGAGGTACTCGAAGATGCCCTCGGAGGTGTCCCGTTCGCCGGAGACGTAGTCGTCGGCCTCGATGCGGTCGCGGCCCTCGGCGGTCGCCTGCAGGTCCTTGATGGCCCCGCGCAGGTCGCCGCTGTTCTGCTCGGCGATGTCCTCGACGACGGCGTCGGTGTACTCGATGCCCTCCTTCCGGCAGATGTCACGGAGGACGGGGACGATGGAGCGTTTCTGCACCGCGGAGAACTCGATGTCCTGACAGCTGTTGCGCAGCGAGTTGGACATCTCGTAGTACTCGTTGGCGATGAGTATCATCGGCTGGTTGGCCTCCTTCACGAGCGAGGAGATGGCCCGTGCGCCGCCACGGTCGGCGTTGCCGTGGATGTTGTCGGCCTCGTCCATGATGACCAGCCGACGGCCCGCGCCGCCGGCGGTCAGGGTCCCCGACTTGGCGGCCTCGCCGGCGACCCGTTCGATGACGTCCTTCGTGCGCGAGTCGCTGGCGTTGAGTTCGATGGTCGGCCAGCCCATGTCGTTGGCCAGCGCGTGTGCGGCGGAGGTCTTGCCCACCCCGGGCGTGCCGTGGAGGACGACCGCCTCGCGGTGGTTCTCCCACGTGTCGGCCCACTCCTTCAGGGCGTCGCGGGCCTTGTTGTTGCCCCGTACCTCCGAGAGCGTACTCGGGCGGTACTTCTCCGTCCAGTCCATTGGTTCGTGGTTGGTGCGACCGGCGTTTAGGGGTTGCGGACGTGCGCGACCCGACGAGCGGCCCGAAGACATTTATCGGCGGGAGGCCCCGTCTGACCCGCCATGAACGAAGACAGCCGTAGCTACGTCGCCGCCGCGGCGGCGGGTGCCGTCGCGTTCGTCCTCGCGTACGTACTGGTGTACGCCCTCAGCATCTCCGTGGTCAGAGACTCGATACTGACCGGCATCGCCGAGGCGTTCGGCGACGAGAACGCCGCCTGGAAGATCGTCGGCTGGGTGTTCTTCAACGCCCAGTTCGTCACGACGACCATCACCGTCGACGTGCCGCTGTTCGGTGGCACCGACGCGGTGAACTTCATCGCCGAGAGCGACGCGCTCTCGCCCGTGCTGTACCTGATTCCGCCGGCTCTCCTGACCGCCGCCGGCCTCGCGGCCGCCCGCGTCGACGGCGCGGTCGAGACGGCGCGTGCGCTCCGTGTCGGCCCGGCGGTCACGCTCGGCTACCTCCCGCTGGCGGTCGTCGGGGCGGTGCTGTTCGCCGTCAGGGTTGGCGAGGGGAGCGGCGGGTCGCCCGACCTCCTGACCGCCGTCGTCCTCGCCGGCGTCGTCTACCCCGTCGTCTTCGGGACGCTCGGGGCCGCCCTCGGGACGGTCCTCGGCGGCGACTGACGCGAACGTTTAGGTGGGAAGGCGTGACCACCGACGGCCGTGGCACGTCCAGCCCGGAGCCAGCCCGAAGACCAGCGGGCGGCCACGCCCGTCGTCGGGGTGGTGCTGCTCGTCGCGCTCGTCGTCGTCCTCGCCGCCTCGGTGACCGCCGCGACCGTCGGGTACGCACGCGAACTGCGTGACCCCGCACCGACCGTCGCGCAGTCCAGCGGCGAGTTCGAGCGGTACGCGGCCGGCGGGGGCCACTACACCGACCAGATAGTCCGCCTCACCCACCTCGCCGGCGACCCGTTGCGCGTCGCGGCCCTCGAACTGGTGGTCGACGCGGAGGACGCCTGCGGGAAGACGGGGCGTCTGGTGAACCTCCCGGCGACGGGCGACGACCTGCGGCCGACCGACGAGTACGTCCGCGGCGACGACGTCTTCGACAACGCCTACGACGCCGTCGAGGGCCCCATCGGGACGGGCGACGTCGACGACGACGGGACGTGGAGCGCCGGCGAGACGGCCCAGTTCCGGCTGGCGACCAGCGAGTGTGCCCTCGCCGACGGCGAGCGGTTCACCGTCCGGGTCGTCCACGCGCCGACGGGCGCCGTCGTCGTCGAAGAGTCGCTGACGGCGTCCTGATGGGCACCGTCGTTCCGGTACGTTTTTGTTCCAGTCCGATATTCTTGCTAACTAATGACACGCGGCGCGCGCGCCCAACTCGCCGAGAAGATAGCCGGCGAAGTGGCACTCAGCGACGACCCGGGGGCGACTCTGCGGAAGTGGCGTACCGACTTCGGCGTGGCACAGACGGCGTTGGCCGACCGGTTGGACGTCTCACCGTCGGTCGTCTCCGACTACGAGAGCGGGCGCCGGGACAACCCGGGTATCGCCGTCGTCCGGCGGCTCGTCGGTGCGCTCCTCGACATCGACGAGGAGCGGGGCGGCGACCACATCCGGCAGCACGCCCGCGTCCTCTCCTCGGGGTTCGACAGCGACGTCGTCCACGACCTGCGGGAGTACTCGGCCAACGTCGGCGTCGAGCGCGTGTACGACGCCATCGGCGCCGAGGAACTCCACCGCGGCGGGCAGGACACCGTCGCCGGTCACACCGTCATCAACTCTATCGCCGCCATCACGCGGCTCTCCTCCGACGAGTTCTACCAGCTGTACGGCCAGTCGACCAACCGGGCGCTCGTGTTCACGAACGTCACCCGCGGGGAGTCGCCGCTCGTGGCGATGCGGGTCGTCTCGCCGACGCCGAACGCCGTCGTCCTCCACGGGCTCGACAGCGACGACGTGTGGGACAAGGCGGCCGAGTTGGCGCGCATCGACGACTTCTCGCTGGCCGTCACGGACAGCGACCTGGAGGACGTACTGGACGGACTGCGGAGCCTCCCGTAACACCGGCGGCCGCGTCGCTCACAGCGTGACCAGCAGGTCCGTCCCGTACATCACCGCGAGGCCGGCGAGGAAGGCGAGGACGTTCGTCGGCATCCCGAGGGACCCGCGCCTGCGGACCATCGTCCCTATCTCCCAGTTCACCTGCAGGATGGCGCCGACGCCGATGGCGAGGAACAGCGCCCCCAGCGTCGGCGAGAAGGCGACGCTCCCTATCCACCCGCCGAGGACGACCGGCGCGCCGGCGACGAACCCCAGCGCGGCGAAGTGCCAGAGGGCCGGGCGCTCGCCGTCGGCGACGGGTGCGACCACCGCCGGCCCCTCCGTCACGTTGTGAATCATGAAGCCGACGACGAGGAACGCGCCCAGCGAGACGCGGCCCAGCGCCACCGAACTCCCGATGGCCAGTCCCTCGGCGAGGTTGTGCAGGCCGATAGAGAGCGCGACGAGGTAGGCGATTCCCAGCGGGTTCACGTCACCCGAGCCGTTCCACGCCGAGACGGCCTGTACGAGCAGGAGCGCCCCGAGGATGCCCAGCACGACGAGGAGGTCCCCCTCGAAGGCGCCGGGCACCTCGGCCGCCAACTCGAACGCCTCGAACCCGGCGTCGAACGCGAGGAACGCCAGCACGCCCACGGCGAACAGGAGGACGGCGTGCAGCGAGCGGTCGCTCATCTCCTGCAGCACCGGGAACCAGAGCATCCCCAGCGCGACGGGGACGACGCCGACGAACAGGCCGACGACGGCGAGCAAGCCCAGCAACTCGCCGGTCAGCCCCGGCGACACCTGCGGCGCCGTGATGGTGTGGGCGAACGTCGTCCCGTCGCTGAGGACGAGGCCGACGTGCAGGTCCCACCCGGGCGTCCAGTGGTACGGGACGACGACGCGCCCGCTCTCCATCGGCGCGAGGGTGTTCGTCGCCTCGCCGCCGGCGTACAGCGTGAAGTCCCAGTAGGCGTCGTTGACGAGCACCTGGTTGATTGTCACGGGGTTCGGTCCGTTGTTCGTCACGTGCAGGACGACGGTCTCGTCGTTCGGGAGCGACGTGTGCGTGACCGCGATGTCGGGCAGCGCGCCACCGGTCGCCAGTCCGGCGAAGGGGTTCAGGAGGACGAACCCGGCGACGACGACCGCGAGCAAGACGAGGGGAGCGACGGCACCGACCCACGTCGGGAGGCCGAAGGGCATCCCGCCGCGAGCGACGGTCGCGCCGCCGTCGGTGCGTTCGCGGGTCATGCCTGCACCTCGAAGAAACTCATCCAGCCCAGTTCGGCGAACTCCGACTGGTGGGCGTGGAACATGTACAACCCGGGTTCGTGGTCCGAGTAGTCCAGTTCGACGATGCCTCGCTGTGCCTGACACTGCATGACGGTGTCGACGGTCTTGTGGGTCGGTTTGAGCGTCGTCCCGTGGTCGTAGTAGTCGAAGAACTGCGAGTGGGTGTGGAAGGAGTTGACGAGGTCGAACTCGATGGCGTTGACGAGGTACACCCGCTGGCGCTGGTCGCGCCGAATCCGTATCGGGCGGACCGTCTCGCCGGCCTCCCACTCGCCGTTCTCGGCGTCGGTCGACCCCACGCCGTAGGCGAACGCCCGCGTGTTCGCGGCGTACACCTCGTTGTCGCCGTCGAAGTTGGTGTCGAAGCCGTTCATCACCATCACCATCTCGTCGACCTCGTCGGCGCGGTACTCGTGGTTGCGCAGTTCGGCCTCCGTGACCAGTTCGGCACGGAGGTCGTCGGTCATCGGCCCGTGGTAGTTGACGTACTCCCGGGGTTGCTCCCGGACCCGTTCGGGGTCGGGGTCGACGATCATCGCCCCGTAGAGGCCGCGGTGGATGTGCTCTTTCAGCGGCATCGAGTGGCAGTGGTACAAGTGACAGCCCGCCGGTTTCGCCTGCCACTCGTAGACGAAGCGCTCGCCCTGTTCGACGACGCCCGGCCCGTTCTGCGGAATCCCGTCCATCCGCGGGTTCACGTTCTTCAGGTGCGGGTGGATAGTGTGGGGGTGTTCCTGCCCGTTGGAGAACCGGATGCGGACGAGTTCTCCTTCGACGGCCCGCAGGGTGGGGCCGGGGACCTGCCCGTCGTAGGTCCACGCCGGGAACGTGACGCCCGGTGCGATTTCTATCTCCCGCAGCGACGCGTCCAGTTCGAACTCCCGGACCCGCTGTCCGCCCTCCGTCTTGACGGTCCCCGTCTCGAAGGTTCGGAGGAACTCGTGCGGGTCGAAGTCGGCGGACTGGAACTCGCCGACGACGCCGGCGCGACCGTGCGGCGACGCCCTGTCCTCCTGGTCTCCGGCCGCGCTGGCACCGCCGGCGAGGCCCACGGCGCTCGCGCCCGCGAGGCCGAGACCACCCAACACCGCACGACGGCTGACCGCCGCGTCGTCTTCGACCGCACTGACGAGTCTGTCCGTGAGCGACTCCGTGAGTGCCGCCGCGTCCCCGTGGTCGCCGGCCGGCAGTGGCCCGTCGTCGGACATCAGACCGCACCTCCCCCAGAACTCGCCCGTACCGAAAGGCCGGCTGGCGACACCTTGTTAGATGTTAGCATAGTCTAGATTAGACTAATCTAAAGTAAAAATGTGCCGGTGGTCAGAACAGGGTGCGCCACGGCTGAAGCCGTCAGTCCGGCGGCTCAAGCCGTTGGATTCCCATCAGCGTGTCTCTCGGTGAGTAGCCGACGGGGGGTCGAAGAAAGTACGTTCGCGTTCGTGGCCCCCGTATCGCGCGCCTCTCGTCAGCGTCCGCCGCCGCCCACGGTGGCCGTGTGGCTGCGGGATGTCTCGCCCCGTTCGTCGCTTCGATTCGGTGACCTTCGCTTCGCTCGGTGCCTCGCTACTCCACGTACCGGTACTTCCGTTCACCCATCCGGCCCCAGCCGTCGAAGACGAACTCGGACTCCGGCGCGGTGAACTCCTCGACGTCGGCCTCCGTGTCGTGGTTGTGGACGTCGTGGATCTGTTCGTACTCCTCGAAGGAGAGGTCGTACCGTTCGCGGTTCTGCTTGTCGATGTTCAACTGCGCGATCTCCTCCTCCCAGCCGGGGACGACGGTCTCGGCGTGGACCTCCGCCTGTGCGCCGGACCCGTACGAGGCGACCAGTAGCTGCTGCCCGTCCAGCTCTCGACCGTGTTCGCGGGCGTGTTTCAGCCCGGCGGCGCGGGCGATGTGGACCGACCCGGTGTACCAGTTGCCCACCTCGCGCGATATCTCCAGCGTCGGGTCGATGGTGTCGGCGTACCAGTCCTGATAGCGCTCCGTCTCGGTCAGCGCGTCGGTGTACTCCCGGATGGCGTCGCGGAACTCGTCGTCGGACTCGAAGTCCTCGCGCATCGGCTGGTGGCCGATCTCCTCGGCGACGAGCTCCTCGACGTCGGTGCCGCGGATGATGTGGCGGTACCCCAGCGCCGCGGCCTTCCGGACCATCCCGGGGAACGGCGTGTGGAACGGGATGAGCGGGTAGTCGTCGGGGTGGATGTCGCCGACCTGCGAGGCGAAGTCGTCAAGCGCCTCGCGCATCCGTGCGAGGTAGACGTTCACCGAGCGCTTCCCGTCGACGGAGGGGAACTGCTGGTTCGGTTTGAGGAAGTCCGTCTCGTCGGCGCTGCCGAACCCCTGTTCGGTGGAGAGTTCCACGAGACTCGGGTCCTCGTCGACGAGCATCGCGACGGCGCCGGCCCCCTGCGTCGCCTCGCCCGGGTCGTCGCGGGCGTACAGCGCCGTGTCCGTGGCGATGACGATGGCCGCGCGACCCCGGTTCCGGCCCGCGCGAATCCAGTTGTAGGCGTCGTCGAGGCTCTGCGTGCCCGAGATGCACGCGAACTTCCGCTCGCCCTTGTTCGCGTGGTGGAAGTCGCCGTCGTACACCTGTTCGAGACAGCCGGCGACGTACGTCGAGACCGGCTTGGAGTTGTCGAAGGAGGACTCCGTCGCCACGTCGATGCGGCCGATGTCAGCCGGCTCGAGCCCCTTGCGTTCCATCAGTCGGTGGGCGGCGTTGGCCGCCATCGTCACGATGTCCTCGTAGACGTCCGGGAACGAGGAGGCGTGCAGCCCCAGCCCCTTCGTGTACTTCCCCGGGTCGTCGCCCTGCGCCGGCGCGAACGTCTCGGCGAGGTCGAGTTTCAGCTTGCCTGTCCATATCTCCATCGCGTCGATACCGACTGCTGTCATAGCTGGAGGGTCGACGGGGGTGGATAAGTTACTGTCGACTGGTGTTTCGACGAATGTCGAACCGGTTATCTGGTCCCGGTGCTACTGTCTGCTGTCACGTCGTTTCCTGCCGTATCTTCTAAGACCGTCGTGTCACCGTTGTATTCGAGTTTCGTCAACCGGCCGCTGCCATCGAGGTAGACGATTTCCACCTCGGTATCGTCGTCGATGTCGAACGCGGCTATCGACGACTCTTGCGGGGATGCCCCGCTCAGTATCGTCTCGGTTGCTCCGGTTTCGTCGACCAGCACGATGTCCTGGTCACTGGTGACGACAGGGACTCGGGCGGTGCCATCACCGTCGAAGTCAGCGGGTGAGCCGACCCCGATGCCGTCGGCGGTACCGACAGCGCTATAGGTCGTGTCGATAACCGCGCCGTCATCATCGACATATTTCAGCGAGGATACACCGTTTCCACCCCAGTACGCGATCTCGGTGCTTCCGTCGCCATCGATGTCGGCTAGACCGGCTATTGCAATCGCGTCCGCGTTTGTGACATCGTTGCTATTGCCCGGCGTACCGCGTCGAATCTTCCCGTTGTCCCTGATGAAATAAACCTCGTCGTCACCGTCGGCGTCGAAGTCACCGACACCGATATTGGTGGGCTTGAGTTTCAGGTTGTTGTTGTTGGCAGAGATTTCCCTCGTCGTCTCTGAGTCGGTGACGTACAGGCCCGGTCTGTTCCCGGTCGCGTTGACGAACGGCACGTCGGCCTCGCCGTTGGAATCGAAGTCGACGACTTTGCTACCGACCGCAGAAGCCGACTGTGCGTAGGTCGTCAGTTCGCCTAGTCTGGAGTACGACGCTAACGTCCCGCCGTCGGTGAACGCGACCCCGGGCTGGGGCGTCCGGTCGAAGTACGTGTTCTCGCCGACGACGTTCCAGTCCGTCTCGGTATCGGTGTCACGCTTGAACACGCCGTCGCTCGTCCGATTCGCCACCCCACCTTTCCCCACGGCGACCGTCGTCCCGTTCGAGGTCGTCGGGGAGGTGCCGTTCTCGTAAGCGAACTCGTCGCGGAGGTCGCCGTTCGCGTCGACAAGTTTCAGTGCGTCACCGCTGTTGTCCAACGGCGTGTCCAACGAGTAGGCTCTGTCGTCGGCGATACCGCGTTCGGATTCGAAGGCGGCCTCGTCCTTGGCGAAGTATATTCGGCCGTTCAACGTCTTGCTGGGGAGCGAAGTCACGTCGCCCTCGTCGTCCTCAATGGTCCAACCCGTGGTGTCCACCGGGCTCCGGAAGTGCAGGGCCACGAACTCCCCATCGTCATCGGTGTCGAGCGCGGCAGGCGAGTCGGGGGACGGCGAGACCGACTGAATGAGCGTTCGGTCCCACAGCGTTAGCTGCGTTCGACCGGTTTGCTCCGAAAACGTCAGCGTGACCGTAGAATCATCCATCCGCGTGATGTTGTCCTGGTAGTCGCCGAACGACCCTTTGCTGTAACTCGGATTCGAGAGGTAGATCTCCGGGTTCAGGAGATTCGTCCCGTCGTAGGCCGTCGCATTGAATATTCGGTCCGCAGCCCGCCTGGTGAGAGACAGCGAGTTCTGATTCTGGTTATTCGGGGCATAGTAGGTGATGAAGACCTTCTTGGTGTTGTAACTGCCACTGGCCTTCTTTACGAGTTCCAACCGCACCGCATACTTGGTATCGCTCGATTCGTTGCTGAGTGTGAACCCAGTTACGAGACGGTCGCTCTGCGTGCTCGTTTCCGGCAGGATGACCCGCTGGCCCTGACTAAACCGTAGTTGGTCGGTGTACTGAATCTTCTTCCAGAGTCCGTTCTCGTCGGTGACGGTCTCGGAGTTGTCGCTGGTCGAGTACGTCGACTCGCCGCTTCCCCCCGCGCCCGTCGATGAACCCGCATTACCGCCATTCCCGTCTGTCGCTGCCGCTTTGACGTCGACGACGACCGTCACGTTCCGCTGGCCGCTTGCCGCGTAATCGCCACCGATACTATCGAGACTCGTCCGGACGCGGTAGGTACCCGCACTCGACGCGTTGAACCTGAACGCCACCCGCCCGTCGTCGCCCGTCGTGGCCGTCGTCCTCGCCAGCGCACCGGTCGCGTTGCTCGTCGCGTTGACCGACCGCCCAGAGACGGGATTGTTGTACCGGTCACGTGCCTCGACAACGACTTTCGTCGCTTCACCCGCAGTCGCCGACGTGCCGTTGGTCGTGACGTTCGTGAGGTAACTGACCTCCTCGCTCCGGACCCGTGTCCCGACACCGACTTTCGTCATCCGGAGGTCGTAGGTGCCGGGCTCCAGTAGAATGTCGATGCGGTACAGCCCGTTCCCGAGGTCCGTCGAGCTGATGTTGGCGACGTACTTGTCCGGACTCGCGTCGCCGTC
Organism: Haloarcula sp. MBLA0163; assembly: GCF_055632435.1. Lineage (NCBI taxonomy): Archaea > Methanobacteriati > Methanobacteriota > Halobacteria > Halobacteriales > Haloarculaceae > Haloarcula > Haloarcula sp. MBLA0163. Next base: position 689,621 of record NZ_CM145745.1, on the reverse strand, counting down.
GGCCTCGTCGTACTCCGAGTCGAGTAGCGCCTCCCACGTACTGTTGTCGAGCCGGGACCTGAACGAGAGGTTGATCCGACCGCCGGAGTTCTCCACGTCGATAGACCGCTCGGAGGTACTCACTGGCCGGACGTCGACGCTAGCGGTACCGGCGGAGGTGCGCGACAGCGACCCGTTCAGCGTCACGACCGTGATGTCGCGGCCGTCGACGAGTATCTGGCCTGACTTCGGCAGTGAGTCGGTCCGGAACTCGTTGTAGACGACTGTGTGCTCGTAGACGGTGGTGGGTGCGTTCGTGTAGAGGTTGTAGTTCGGTGCGTACACGATACCGCCAGTATTGTACTGCCTGAGTGAGCCGTCCCAGTAATCGTCTGCCTCACCAGTGGCGGTCGTGTTGTCGATGTCGAAAGTAACGTCGCTATCTGTCGTTCCGACCGTCCGTAATGCCCCTGTCGGTGGTCCGGGGTTGACCGCCACTGCTCGGCTCGGGTACTGTGTCCCGAGTGCTACAGAAATCGCCCTGGCGCTCGTCTCTCCCGTCGTCGATACCACGACGTTCCGCAACTCCTGCATCTGGGACTGCACCCGTTGGTTGTGGTCGAACTCGACGGCGCGATTCTGGTCGGGGACCACGAACGCCTGATAGGACGAGAAGGCGACGATGAGGACGGCGAACAACAGCACAGCCCCGATCTGCACCGACTGCCCTCGCTCGTCACCCACCAAATCCATGCAACGTAGTTACGTACTGGTAGGTAAAAACCTGTCCGCCGGCTCAACAGCCGAGTGCGGGACTGCGGCGTGACGGCTGCGGTTCAGTCTTCGTCTTCCTCTTCGACGACTTCGGGGTCGCTCATCGCGGTCTGGAGACTGTCCAGCCCGTTGACCCACTCGGAGACCAGCCCGTACTCCAGGTCCTCGGCGACGTCCATCGCCAGTTCGTCGCCGTCGATGATGCGCGTCCCGGCCTGCACACAGTAGCCCAGCGCCGCGTCCAGGTCCTCCTCGGCCTCGGCGTCGGCCGCGGCCCCGACGTAGTCGGCGACGGTCGCCTCGTCGGCCGGACCCTCGGCGACGTACTCCTCGGCGGCGTAGAAGACACAGACCAGCGATGTCTGGACGCCGTCGATGAGCATCAGCGTCTCCTCGTCGTCCATCTCGATGTCGTCGAGAACGATCTCTCTGACCCCGGCCAGCTCGTCGAGCGTCGTCTCTTCGTCAAGCGTACCGTCCTCGTAGTCGGTGAGTATCTTCGCGATGGCGATGGCGGCGTCGTCCTGCAGGTTCAACAGGAGGCGTGCCGAGTCCTCGTCTTCGGGGTCGACACCCTCCTCCTCGATGCGGTCGAGCCAGTTCTGCCAGCGTTCCTCGGTGTAATACTCCCCCGGCGGAGTGCTCATACCACTCCGTTCGTGCGCCCGGGGATAATAGCTTCGACAGGCGACGCCTACCGCCGTGTCGCCGTCAGACCACCCGGATGCAAGCGGATACTACTCGAAGGGTGGGGCGGCCGGTGGCACCCCTTGTTCTGGGGGATTTATACCTTCCCGAGCGCTATGTCACGACATGTCACAGCGGCGCTCGAGGGTCGACACGGCCACCCCCGGGGACCCGGCAGTCGTCGGTCGGCGGGCGACGCGGGCCGGACTGGCCCTCGCCGCGGCGACGCTGCCGCTGGTCGTGGGAACGGGCGCCGGAATGGTCGTCGACGCACCGACGCTGGCGGCCGGCGTCGACGCGGTGCTCGCGGCGGCGGACGCGCCGCTGGTCGGTGGGTACGGCCGTGCGTGGCTGTTCCACGCGAGCGCGCTCGGCCTGCTCGCCGGGAGCTGGCTGCTCGGGGCCGGGCTCGTGCTCGACGGGCTGTTCGACTAGTCCTCCGCCTCCGGGCCGACCGACCGGACGGCCTCTTCGACCTGTCCCTCGCCCCTGGTCTTGAGCGTCCGCTGGGGGAACGGGATGGAGATGTCCTCCTCGTCGAAGGCCGCCTTTATCTCCTGGACCACGGCCGAGATGGCGCGCCACTTGCGGGGCGGCGTCGGGTGGTCGATCCAGAACCGGAGTTCGAGGACGATGGCCGAGTCGCCGAAGGACTTCGGGATGACCTGCGGCGGCGGCGAGTCGACGATGTCGGCGACGCGGGCCATCGCGGCCTCCGCGGTGTCCATCGCCGCCTCCACGTCGGCGTCGTAGTCGATGCCCACGTCCAGGGTCAGCCGGAGCAGTCCCTTCTGGCTCCGGTTGGTGATGGCCTCGTTGCTGACCTGGTCGTTCGGGATGATGACGAACTCCCCGTCGAAGTTCTCCAGCCGGGTGTTGAAGATGGTGATGTTCGTGACGATGCCCTCCTGCTCGCCGACGACGACCCAGTCGCCGATGGTGAACGGCCGGGAGAACATGAGGACGAACCCGGCGATGAGCGACCCCAGCGTCTGGCGGGCCGCGAACCCGACGACGATGCCGAGGAACCCGGCCCCGACGAGGAGGCCGCCGATGTTGATGCCCCAGATGGCGAGGATGGTCGCCCCGGCGGTGACGAATATCGTCACCTGCCCGAGGCGGAGCAGTATCTCCTCCTGGTGCTCGGTGAAGTCGTCGAGCGCCAGGCTCAGGCGGTCGATGGTCCGCTGTAGCTGGTCCGAGAGGACGAACGCCACGGCCGTCAGCAACACCGTCTGGAGCGTCCGCAACAGCGTCGGGTCGTCGCTCTCGACGTACGGGCGCAGCGACCCGACGACGTCGACGAGGTCCCAGACGACGAGGAAGGAGACGACGACGAGCAACAGCAGCGTCACCTGGGCGGTCCGGAAGAGGATGCCGCGGAACGACGTCGGCGTGTACCGGGCCAGCCGGGTCAGCCACCCCGACTCCAGCTGGTCGACCGCGAGGGTCCGCAGGCGGTCGAGCAGCGCGGGCAGGACCACGACGCCGAAGACGAGGACGCCGAGGAGGATGGCCGTCGCGGCGAGTTGGCCCTCCGAGGACGCGAGCGCCTCGAGTGACTCCTGCAGCGCCTGCACGAGGTCGAGCAGCGTCTGGCTGGACCGGTCCGCGGCCGCCGTCGTGGTGTCCGTCGCCTGCACACCCCCATATCACCCCCGTAGTGACTTGTGTCTTCGTTTCCGGCCCCGAGAGCGAGGCTACACCGCTCTCTGGCGAGAGTGAGGACGGAGAAGGTGCGTCGCCCGCTCAGACGCCGCGGCCCTGGAGCTGCTCCTCCTCGGGCAGGTCGGCGTTCGCGTCGCCTTTCATCCCCTTGCCGACGTTCTTGCTGATCTCGGTGAGCCGCTCGGGGTCGTCCCAGTTGTTGACGGCCTCGACGATGGCGGTGCCCATCGCCTCGGGGTCCTCGGCGCCGAAGATACCCGAGCCGACGAAGATGCCGTCACAGCCGTGGTGCATCATCAGCGCGGCGTCGGCGGGCGTCGCGATGCCGCCGGCGGCGAAGTTGACCACCGGGAGCCGGCCCATGTCGGCCGTCTCGTGGACGAGGTCCGCGGGCGCCTCGTGTTCGCGGGCCCACTTCTCGCGTTCCTCGTAGCTCATGCCCTCGAGCTTGCGGATGGCGCCCTTGATGTTGCGCTGGTGGTGGACGGCCTGGTTCACGTCGCCGGTGCCGGCCTCGCCCTTCGTCCGGATCATCGCCGCGCCCTCGTCGATGCGGCGCAGCGCCTCCTGGAGGTTCCGGGCCCCACAGACGAACGGCGCGGTGAACTCCCGCTTGTCGATGTGGTAGCGGTCGTCGGCCGGCGTGAGCACCTCGCTCTCGTCGAGCATGTCGGCGCCCGCGGCCTCGAGAATCTCGGCCTCCTTCGTGTGGCCGATGCGGGCCTTGCCCATCACCGGGATGGACACCTCGTCGATGACCGCCTGCAGCGAGGCGGGGTCGGCCATCCGGGCGACGCCGCCGCGCTTGCGGATGTCCGCGGGGACGGCCTCGAGGTTCATCACCGCGACGGCACCGACGTCCTCGGCGATGCGGGCCTGTTCTGGCGTGACGACGTCCATGATGACGCCCCCCTTCTGCATCTTCGCGAACCCGCGCTTGACGAGGTCGGTACCGCGGCGGAGGTCCTCCAAATCGGTAGCTTCAGGCATTGAGGGTGGGTTGGGACTGGATTTACTTAACGCGTGTCCTTGGCGGGGACAGGAACCGACGCCGGCGGTCGCTTCCGTGCTAGTGGTATTTTATCCCCGGCAGACGATACATCGCCAATGAATCCGGAGTGGCCCCCGACCGACCGGACCGGACAGATACGGGTCCTCCACGTCGACGACAGCGCGGACTTCCTGGAGGTGGCGACGGCGCTGTTCGCTCGCCAGTCCGAGACGCTGGACGTCGTCCCCGTCGACGACCCGACGGCGGTGACCGAGCGACTCGCCGACGGCGACGTCGAGTGTATCGTGTCGGACTACGACATGGAGCCCGTCGACGGTCTCGAACTCCTGCGCGAGGTCCGGGAGACACACCCGGACGTGCCGTTCATCCTGTTCACCGGGAAGGGGAGCGAGGAGGTGGCGAGCGAGGCCATCTCCGCGGGCGTCACCGACTACGTCCAGAAGAGCGGGGACAGCGAGACGTTCGAGATGCTGGAGAACCGCATCGAGAACGCCGTCGACCACGCACGCACCGAGCGGCGGCTCGCCTACGAGAGCAGTCTGCTCGACACGATATTCGAGCAGATTCCCCACCACATGTACGTCAAGGACGAGGAGGGGCGTCACCTCCGGATGAGTCACGCACACGTCGACGACCCCGAGGCGGCCATCGGCAAGACGGACGCCGAACTGTATCCGGCGACTCACGCCGATGGTACCTACGCCGACGACATGTCGGTCATCGAGACGGGCGAACCGATCATCCACAAGGAGGAACAGACCATCGACGAGGTCGGCGAGACGTACAGCTTCGACCACCTGGACGACAACTACGAGCAAGACGTCGTCACCGACAAGGAACGGTACAACGAGTGGGCGCTCACCTCGAAGGTGCCGTGGCGCGACGAGGACGGCGACATCGTCGGTCTCATCGGCATCACGTTCGACATCAGCGACCGGAAACACTACGAGCAGTCCCTGGAGCGCCACACGGAGCGCCTCGAACAGTTCCTCGCCGAGGTCGCCCACGACATCCGGTCGCCGCTGCAGGTCGCGAGTTCGAACGTCGCGTTGCTCCGGGACACGGTCGACGACGACGACCGACTGGACGCTATCGAACGGAGCCACGACCGCATCGCCGCGCTGGCCGACGAGCTCGGGAGCTTCGCCAGACACGGCGACGTCGAACCGACGCCGGAACCCGTGGCCCTCTCCGACACCGTCACCGAAGCGTGGGCCAGCCACAGCACCGGCGAGGCGACGCTGTCGGTCGGCGACCTCCCGACCGTCGAGGCGGACCCGACCGAACTGAACCGCCTCGTCGACAACCTCGTCGACAACGCTATCGACCACGCCGGGGCCGACGTGACGGTGACCGTCGGCCCCCTCGACGACGGGGCGGGGTTCTTCGTCGCCGACGACGGTCCGGGCATCCCCGAGGACGAGCGCGATGGGGTGTTCAAGACGGGGTACACCACCGCCGTCGGGGGGACCGGCCTCGGGCTCGCCATCGTCGAGACCGTCGCGGACCGGCACGGGTGGACCGTCGACGTCACCGAGAGCGAGGCGGGCGGCGCGCGGTTCGAGGTCCGCGTCTGAGCGCGGGCGCCGGACCTGCCCGATAGCGTTTTCCCCGCCCCATCCCACAGCGGAGACATGGCCACGCAGGAGGGCGTCGGCGGGCGCATCGAGGCGATTGTCGCGCGGGTGTTCGACGGGCCGGTGCCCGCGACAGAGGGGTTGCCCCGGTACGTCGCGCCGCTCCCCGAGTGGCTCGAGAACGTCGGCCTGCGGCTGGCGTGGCCCATCGCGCTCGTCAACCTCGTCGGGACCCTCTTCGGGTTCTGGTACTACGCCGGGCGGCCGCTGAACCTCGCGCCGCCGCTCGTCGAGGGGCAACTGGGGGCCGCGCCGGTGCTGGCCTACCCACTCATCCCCGACTCGCCCGTGGCGACGCTGTTCATCGGCCTCTCGTTCGCCGCGTGGCGACTCGACTGGGACGTCGAGTGGTTACACATGCTCGCCTTCTTCGGCTGTATCAAACTCGGCCTGTGGACGCCGTTCGTCCAGCTGGTCGTCAACGGCCCGGGCGGCATCGCGGCGTGGCTCTACTGGTTCCTCATCCTCTCGCACCTGGCGATGGCCGTCGAGGCGTGCCTCATCCATCGCTACGCGAGCTTCTCCGTGCCGGCCGTCGCCGTCGCCGTGTTCTGGTACGGCTTCAACGACGTCGTCGACTACTTCGTGCCGGTGCTGGGCGGGCCCCACCACACGTGGCTCCGCGGCGAACCGCTGGTGGGCGCGTACACGTTCGACCACACCGTCCTCGCCCACGACCTCGCGGCCGGGTGGGCCGTCCTCCTGACCCTCGCCGCGACGTTCTGGGCGCTGTCGACGCGGGTCGAGAAACTGAAGCGCCGGTCGGCGACCGAGTGAGCGGCTCAGATGGTGAAGGAGTCGTCGGCGTCGCGCTCCTCTAGCACCCACTCCAGTTCCTCGATGGCGCGCAGAATCGCCACCTCCGCCTCGTCCTCCAGTTCGGAGGACGGCGGGTCGTGGCTGTCGTACTCGTCGCGGAGCGCCTCGATGCGGTCGCGTATCGCGGCCTCGTCCTGCATGCACGGACGTACCGTCCGGGCGACATTGACGCTACTGGTCTCGGCGAGACACGCGACGACGGCTGGCGAGACTGCGGTCGCTTACCGCACGACGACGACGGCGGTCTCCGTCTCGGTCATCTCGCCCTCGCCGGAGTAGGTCCGGGACTCCTCGATTTCGAACATCTCGGCGTCGAGTTCGAACTCGCCGCCGGCGACGACCAGCGTGTCGCCGTCTATCTCGTAGTCGCCCGACTCGATGGCGCTGTCGATGGCGCCCACGTCGCTGCCGAACTCCGGGCCGACGAGGGAGTAGTCGAGGTCGATGTCGCCGACCTCGGTGGTGATGTCCGGGGCGTCCTCGAACGTCTCGAGCGTCTCCACGTGCATCGCCTCGGCGATGGCGGCGGCGAACCCCTCGACGTGGCCGTACACCTCGACGTGTTCGAGGTCGGCGTTCAGCGGCAGGCCGTTCTCGGTCTTGTAGCGCCGGAGCGCGGAGACGACCTCCATCGCCGTCTCGCCCGCTTCGAGGTCGGCCTCGTAGCCGCCCGCGACGGGCCAGTCGGTCGTGTGGACCGACTCGGCCTCGTCGTAGACGCGATGCCAGAGCTCCTCGGTGATGTGGGGGAGGAACGGCGCGAACAGTTTGAGGAACGTGCGGTGGGCGGTCAGGAGCGTGTACTCCGTCGAGGCGTCGCCGCCGTCCGAGAGGCGCTGTTTGGCGATTTCGAGGTAGTCGTCACAGAACGTGTTCCAGAAGAACGACCGCAGTTCGTTGCGGGCCTTCGAGAACGCGTAGTCCTCGAACTTCGCGGTGACCGACTCGATTGTGGCGTCCAGTTCCGCCAGTAGCCAGCGGTCGACGGCCGAGAGGTCGGCCGCGTCGACGTCGCCGACCGCGTCGTGAGCGGGGGTCAACTGGTCGACGAGTCGGGATGCGTTCCAGAGTTTCTGGAGCAGGCGCTCGCCCGCTTCGAGGTCACCCTCCTTGTACGGGAAGTCGTCGCCGATGGAGGTCCCGGCGGCCCAGTAGCGGGCGGCGTCGACCGGGAAGTTCTCCAGCACCTCGCTGGGTGGGATGACGTTGCCCTTCGACTTCGACATCGCCTCGCGGTTCTCGTCCAGCACCATCCCGTTGACCATGACGTTCTCGAAGGGCACCTCGTCGGTGTGCTCGTAGCACTTGACGACGGTGTGGAACAGCCAGAAGGAGATGATGTCGTGGCCCTGCGGGCGGAGGTCGAACGGGTACAGCTCCGGCATCTCCATCTCGAACGTGCCGTCGGCGACGGACTGTGGGCCGTCCGCGTCGGCGTCGCCGTCCGCGGTCCAGTCCCAGCCCGCGTTCACGAGCGGCGTGAGCGAGGAGGTGGCCCACGTGTCGAAGACGTCCTCTTCGGGCGTGAACGTGTCGTGGCCACACTCCGGGCAGCCGTCGACCGGCGGGTCGTCCGAGAGCGGGTCGACGGGCAGTTGTTCGGGGTCGGCCAACACCGGCTCCCCGCACTCGTCGCAGTACCAGACCGGGATGGGGATGCCGGAGTCGCGCTGGCGGGAGATACACCAGTCCCACTCCAGCCCCTCTATCCAGTGCTGGTAGCGGCTGTACATCTTCTCCGGGAACCACTCCATGTCGCGGCCGGCCTGCAGGTACTCCTCTTTCTTGTCCAGCAGTTTGATGTACCACTGCTCGGTGACGAGGTACTCGACCTCGACGCCACAGCGCTCGTGGACCTGCACGGTGTGTTCGTGGTCACGCGATTCCAGCAGGTAGCCCTCGACGTCCAGGTCCTCGATGATGGCCGCGCGGGCCTGCGTCGTGCTCATCCCCTCGTAGTCGCCGGCCACCTCGGTCATCGTCGCCGACTCGTCGATGGCCAGGCGGAGGTCCAGGTCGTGGGCCTGGTACCACTCGATGTCGTTCTGGTCGCCGAACGTACAGCACATGACGAGGCCGCTGCCGGTCTCCATGTCGACGCGCTCGTCGGCGATGATGGGGACCTCCTGGCCGAACAGCGGGACCCGCGCGGTGCCGCCGACGAGGTGCTGGTTCGCGTCGTCGTCGGGGTGGACGAAGACCGAGACACAGGCCGGCAGGAGTTCCGGGCGCGTCGTCGAGATGGTGAACGTCTCGTCCTCGACGGGGCCGTCGCCGTCCTCGACGAGGTCGAAGGCGATGTCGTTGAACTTGGTGTGCTTGTCCTCGTCCTCCTGTTCGACCTGCGAGATGGCCGTCTCGCAGTCGGGACACCAGATGGTCGGCGCGCGCTGGCGGTACTCCCGACCCTGCTCGTAGAGGTCGAGGAAGGACAGTTGGGAGACCCGCTGGACCTCCGGCGCGATGGTCTTGTAGGTGTTGTCCCAGTCGACGGAGATGGCCAGCGACTGGACGTCCTCGGTGAACTCGTCCTCGTAGCGCGTACAGACCTCGCGGCACTTCTCCTGGAACTCGCGGCGCTCGAAGTCCTGGTGGCGGATGTCCAGTTCGCGCTCGGTCAGTCGCTCGGAGGCGATGCCGTTGTCGTCGTAACCGAACGGGAAGTAGACGGTGTCGTCGGCCATCCGGTGGTAGCGGGCGACGAAGTCCTGCAGGGTGAACTGGTAGAGGTGGCCCATGTGGAGGTTGCCCGACACCGTCGGCGGCGGCGTGTCGATGGTGAAGCGGGTGTCGGCGTCGCCGTCGTAGGCGTAGGTGTCCTCGGTCACCCAGTGGTCCTGCCACTTGGGCTCTATCTCGCGGGGGTCGTACTCCCCGTCGATGCTCTCGGACTGGTCGGATGGCGATTCCTCGGTCGGTGGGTCCTGTGTGTCACTCATGTCTGAACTGCGGCGTGTCGGTCGAAAACGGTGCGGGCGTCGAGGTGTGGGGTTAGTGGGGCGTGGGGGCCCCTACTACGACGGGTACGAGAACGGCTCCGGAGACTGCTCGACGCGCCATTACGTGTATGTGGGCCAACCGGGGGCTAAACGACTTCGGTTTGCTGACGGTGGCACAGTGGCCGAGCGGGGGGCTCGGAGCGAGGCGGGTCGGTCCCGACACGGTCGTCGCGGTCCCTATGGCAGTTCGTGCGGACGCTCGTCGGCCGAGTGCGCGCGGACCCACAGGTCGCCGATGCGGGAGAGGCGGGTGCGGTAGGACTTCCCGTGTTCCTCCTGCTCGATGTATCCCTTGCCGCCGGGGCCGAGTCGGTCGACGTTGTAGATGACCTTCGAGCGGAACGAGTCGGTGTACTCCTCGCCCAAATCGCGGGCCAGTTCCTGGGCCAGTTCGGAGACGGACTCGAACTCGCCGTGTTCGCCCAGCGTGAAGAGGATGACCTCCTCGAAGGGCTTGACGTTCGAGAACGACGCGACCGGGAGTTCGACGATGTGCGAGCCGTCTATCTCCTTGGCGCCGATGGTGGTGCCGCGCTCGTCGAACTCGTCTAAGAGGTCCAGCGCGGAGGCCAGTCGCTCGTCGACCCGGTCGTCGACGCCTTCGCCTTCGCGGAGGTCCTGCAGGAGGTCGACCTGCCGGCGCAGTTCCTCGGCGAGCTCCGTCTCCAGGTACTTCTCGGGGACGGTGTAGTAGGTGTGGATGCGGTCCCGGTCGCCCTCGCGTTCGACCATGATGGAGTGGGCGGCGGTGGCGAAGGCGAAGGAGACGGTCCGGGGCATCGCGGAGACGTTGACCCACACCTCGCCCCCGGCGTCGAGTTCGGCGTTGATGAGTTCGAACGCCTGCTCGAAGGCCTCGTCGTAGTCGTAGACGTCGGCGACGACGACCCGTTCCGTCTCGGCGCCCAGCAGGTTGCTGTAGTCTTTCTCCAGCTTCTCGGCGAGGTTGCGCGAGTACTCGACGTTGGCCTCGGAGCCGACGGCGCCCTCCAGCAGGATGACGCGGTCCACGTCGAGTTGCTCGCGCACCAGTGGCGCGATGAGCCGGTCGTAGTCGAAGCCGACCGGGACGATGTGGGTCTGCATACCCCAACTCCCGTCACGGACGGTTATAAAAACCTGCAGAGTCCCGCCGCGTCGGCGACGGGGCGTCCGACCAGTTACTTACAGGCGTCGTGGACCGTCTCGCCGTCCTCGTTCGGGCTTCGGGACTCGCCGACGACGATGGGTTCGCCGCAGGCGGCACAGGTCAGCGACGCGCCGGCGGTCGCGCTCTCCGTCGCCGAGTCGGTCGTCTCGTCGTCGGTCGATACCACTGCCGTGTCGTCGTCGGCCTCGTCCTCGGCGACGCCGACCGACGTGTCGATGTCGAGGACGTCGTTGACGCCGCAGTACTTCGTGCTCGCGTTGAAGCCGAAGACGAGCGCACCGGCACCGGCCAGCAGGCCCCGCATGCGCTTGCCGTTCCGGAACGAGCGGATCGCGGCGATGGTGAGGACCACTGCGAGGGCTGCACGGGCGAGTCTGTCGCGGCCGCCGACGTTCTCTGAAACGTCCATGTCGGAGCGTCGGCCCGGACGCCCTTGTAGGTTCACGTCTCGGCCACGGCGGCCTCCACCTCACTCGCCGAACGGGTCCTCGTAGCCGTTCCGGATGAAGTACCGCACCCAGTTGCCGTAGGTCCGGTCGCCGGGGTGGTCGGCGACCTGCTCGTACCGGACCGTCCCCGACTCGTCGACGACGTAGGTGGCGGCGATGCCGGTGAGACCGTGACTGGTCTCCTCGGTGCCGCTGTACTGCTCCGCGACCTCGCCGTCGGGGTCGGCGAGCAGTTGGATGTCGAGGTCGTAGCGGTCCCGCATCTCCGTCACGGGACCGATGGGGTCGGTGACGACCGGCAGGATGTCGACGCCGTCGTTGAACCAGAGGTCGTAGGAGACCTCGCTGAACGTCTGGAGCTGTTCGGCGCAGAAACTGCACCAGTGGCCGCGGTTGACGAGGACGACCGCCGGGCCGTCGCCGAGGTGGTCCGAGAGTGAGACCGCTTCGCCACTGGTACTCTGGAGTGTGAAATCGGGCGCTTGCGACTGTTCCAGCGTCATGCACCCGGCGTTGGCCGCATCGACTGATAACGGTCGCCCGGTCGTGCGCCCGGTCGGCACACGCGGAGTCGCCGGGCGTCAGTCCGCGTCGACGCCGTCGACCCGGTAGACCGCCGGGTCCTCCTCCGGCGCGGTCGAGGTGACCAGCGAGACGCCGACCGTCAGGACCAGTCCGAGCAGGATACCGACGACGCCGGGCGTCCAGCCCATGTACGCGGTCGGGAGCGCGACGGTGGCGCCGACGAGGCCGGCGAGCGTCTCGACGACGGGGAAGACGTGCAGGACGTAGAACACCTGCGTCCCGCCGATGCCGGCGTACATCCCGTAGCGGGTGGTGCCCTGCCAGTACAGCGCCAGCGCGACGGGCACCGTCAGCTGGGCGAACCCGCTGAAGGCGGTGTCGCCTATCTGGACGAGCGTCCCCGGCGTGTAGAGGCTGGCGACGAACGACAGCGTCGCGAAGACGACGACGCCGAGGCGGGCGACGAGCGCCTCGCGGGCGTCCTCGGCGGCCGCCTCGCCCGCGCCGAAGACGCGCTTCAGCGGGCGGTAGACGTCCCGTGTGAGGTACGAGGACCCCGAGAGGAGCATCGAGTCGCTGGATGACATCATCGCGGCCATCGCGCCGGCGATGACCAGCGCCGCGAACCACGTCGGCGTGTACTGGGCCAGCAGCGCCGGGACGACGTTGCTCCCCTCCGGCACCGTCACGCCGAGGCCGGCGGCCCACGCGCCGAGCATGAACGCCGGGACGAACAGCAGGAGGACGAGGACGGGCCACAGCGCGAACGTCCGCTTCAGCACCGTCTTCGACCCGGCGGCGAAGAACCGCTGGTTTATCTGGGGAAACATCGTCACGCCGAAGGCGATGCTGATGGCCGTCGAGAGCATCCACTGCGGGGAGTAGAGCCCGCCGCCCAGCGCGAGGAACTCGGGGTTCGTCTCGGCGAGGGCCGCGGTGGCCTCGCCCGCGCCGCCGACGGCGGTCAGAATCCACGCGACGGCGACCCAGACCAGCGAGAGCATGAACAGGCCCTGCAAGGTGTCCGTCCACGCGACGCCGCGCATCCCGGAGACGGCGACGTAGGCGATCATGAACAGCGTGATGCCGCCCGCGCCGACCCAGAACGGCACCGCGCCCTCGGTCAGGCCGACGATGGCCTGCCCGGCGCCCTTCTGCTGGAGCATCACGTACGGGAACAGCCAGACGAGGCTGACGCCGGCGACGAGGACCCGGAGCGGCGTCGAACCGAACCGGTCGCCCAGCATCTCCCCCAGCGTGACGTAGCCGTGGCGCTTGCCGACCAGCCACTGCTTGTACCCCAGCACGTACCAGAGGACGGCGAAGATGATGCCGTCCATCAGCCCCATCACCAGAATCCACTCGGGGCCGGCGGCGAAGGCGAGGTTCGGCCCACCGAAGAAGGTGAAGGCCGAGAGCAGGGTCGCGAACGTCGTAAAGAGGAGGACGACGGTCCCCAGCGTCCGACTCGCGAGGTAGTAGTCCTCGGCGCTCCGGTCGGTCAGGCGATAGGCGACGACGCCCACCGCCAGCGCGACGACCATGTACGCGCCGACGATACCCAGCTGGAGTGCGGTGTCGGCCATCTCAGTGCACCCCCTCGACGCCGAGGCCCCAGTCGGTCCTGGCGAAGACGGCGAAGACGACGCTCGCCAGCACCATCCAGCCCACGTGCCACCAGAGCCACACCGGCAGACCGAACGCGACACCCGCACTGTCCCAGAGGAACCACGGGACGGCCAGCGCCATCAGGACGACGGCGACGACTGTCCAGCCGACGGTTCGCACGACGCTCATATTGACGAACGGTAGACACTGGCGATACTAATGGGTATCGAACCTTCACAGCGAAGTTATGAAGAATTTCTCTCTTCAGTACACGCGGGTCCCCGGGTCGACGTCGCGCTCGGTCGTCAGGTGGACCACGCCGTCGTCGCCGTCGACGCCGGTGACCAGACACTCGCTCTCGAACCCGGCGATGGAAACGGTCCCGAGGTTGACGACGGCGACGACCTGTGCGCCCAGCAGGTCCTCGTGGTCGTAGCAGTCGGTGAGGCCCGCCGCCGACTGCAGGGTCTCCTCGCCGAAGTCCACCTCGAGTTTGTAGACGTCCTTTCGCGCCTCGGGGAAGTCCGCCACGTCGACGACTTCGCCGACGCGCATCTCCACGTCCTCGAGGAACCGTGCCGGGTCGATGCTCGCTTCGCTGAATCCCATGGGACCGTATTGTGGGGCCGGTTATATGACAGTCGCGCCGCCAGAGGGAGGTATGCACACGGCAGTCCAGTTGTGGACGCTCCGGAACCTCGACGCCTCGACGCCGGCGCTACTCGACCGGGTCGCCGCCGCCGGATACGACGGCGTCGAGTTCGCCGGTATCGAGGACCCGCCGGAGACCGCCCGAGCGATGGACGAGGTGGGACTGGTGGCGGCCGGCGCTCACGTCGGCGCCGACGAACTCAGGGCGGACCCGGCCGGCGTCGCCGCCGAACTCGACACGCTCGGCGTCCCGTACGTCGTCGTCCCGTATCTCGACACGGACCACTTCGCCGACGCGGCGACGGTGGCCGAGACCGCCGCGATGCTGGACGACCTCGCGGCCCAGTTCGACAGACCGCTCCTCTACCACAACCACGACCACGAGTTCGTCCCCGTGGGGACCGAGACGGCGTTCGACCGCCTCGCCGCGGAGACGGCCGTCGGGTTCGAACTCGACGTGGGGTGGGCGGAGGCGGCCGGCCGCGACCCGGCGGCGCTCCTCTCGGAGCTCGCCGGCCGCGTGCCGGTCGTCCACGTCAAGGACGTGACCGCCGCGGGGGAACCCACCGAACTCGGCGCGGGCGTCGTCGACCTGCCAGGGGTCGTCGAGGCCGCCCGCGACGCCGGGACCGAGTGGTTGGTCTTCGAACACGACGACCCCGCGGACCCGACAGCCTCGATGGAGAACGGTATCGACGTCCTAGAGGGCGTACTGGCGCGGTGACCGCCGTCACTGCGTGGGACTAACCACCAGACAGACCGCCGACGCCAAGCTTATTTGGAGCGTCGTCGCCAACGTAAGGATAGTGACAACGGTCTGTCGACGGTCTCTGCGACGGGCCGGGAGTCCGGGATAATGCACGACACAGCGAAATATCTGATACACGCGGACATCACCGCCGCCGGCGTCGTCGAGCGGAGCGACGTCGTCGGCGCGGTGTTCGGACAGACGGAGGGGTTGCTCGGCGAGGAACTGGACCTGCGGGACCTGCAGGACTCGAAGAAGGTCGGTCGCATCGACGTGCAGATACGCTCCGAGAGCGGGCAGTCGTTCGGCCAGATAACGGTCGCGAGCGGCCTCGACAAGGTCGAGACGGCCATCCTCGCCGCGGCGCTGGAGACCATCGAGCAGATAGGGCCCTGCCGGGCCGAGATCGCCGTCTCGGAGATCGAGGACGTCCGGAGCGCCAAACGCCGCGAGGTGGTCGACCGGGCGACGGAGCTGCTGGCCGACTTCGAGGAACAGTCCGTCCAGACCGAGGACATCGTCGAGACGGTCCGACAGCGGGCCCGCGTCGAGGACATCACGGAGTACGAGGGGCTCCCCGCCGGCCCGCGGGTGGCCGACTCCGACGCCATCGTCGTCGTCGAGGGACGCGCTGACGTCCTGCAGCTGCTGAAGTACGGCGTGAAGAACGCCATCGCCGTCGAAGGGACCGACGTCCCCGATGCCGTCGCCGAGTTGACGAGCGAGCGGACCGTGACCGCCTTCCTCGACGGGGACAGGGGCGGCGACCTCATCCTGAAGGAGCTGGCACAGGTCGGCGACGTCGACTACGTGGCCGTCGCACCCCGGGGCCGGTCGGTCGAGGACCTCTCGCGCGCCGACGCGATGAAGGCGCTCCGCGACAAGGTGCCCTACGAGTCCGTCGCCGACGCGGAGTCGCCGGCGGCCGCGCTCGACGCCGTCGAGACCAGCGCCGACGGGGCGGGGACCGTCGACGGGGCACAGGCTGGCACGGACGACCGCGAGACGACGCCGCCAGCGGCGGTCGACGGTCCCGACCCCGCGGCACCGTCGTCGGCGGGAGAGGAGGCCGCCGACGGGACGGCAGCACGGGAGACCGCGTCCACCGCGGGAGCGGACGAGACGGACGAGACGGAGCCGAGCAGGCTCTCGGACCACGTCGACGCGGTCATCCGGAGCGGGAGCGGGACCGTCCGACTGCTCGACGAGGACCTGACCGTCCTCGCGGAGGGGGACGCCGCGGACGTCGTCTCGCTGGTCGACGGCTGCGAGGGGACGCCGCGGACGATAGTCCTCGACGACACCTGCTCGCAGAAGGTGCTCGACGTCGCCGCCCAGCGCGGCGTCGACGTCGTGGTCGCCACCGGCGACGGGGAGTACGTCAAGCAGCCGACGAGCGTGCAGGTCCGGACCGTCGGCTAGAGCGCGAGCGCCAGCAGGACCCCGTCGCCGTCGTCGTAGTGGTCCGGGAGGTGGTCGACGAGCTCGAAGCCGAACCCGTCGTAGAACGACCTGACTCGCTCGTCGTCGGCCCGGGCGGTGAGTCTGAGCGTCTCGAACCCCTCCGAGCGGAGCCTGTCGAGCAGCCCGTCCATCAGTCGCGTCCCGTAGCCCTGTCCCTGCAGCGGTGGCGCGACGGCGAACTCCGCGAGGTAGGCGACGGGGTGGTCGGGGACGACCAGCGCGTACGCTATCGGGCCGTTCTCGTCGAGGACGAGCACCACCGGCGGCCCGTCGATGGCGACGTCGAGGAGCCCCGGCCACGGGTGGTCGAGTGCGGCCGACTGGACGGCCTCGAGGCGGTCACGGTCCGCCTCCGTGGCTGGGCGGATCATACCAGCGCGAGGCCCACGGCGACGGCGACGCCGGTGAGCGCCGCAGCGAGCGTCGCCAGCGCGTTGACGCCCTGGTTCCCGACGAGGGAGCCCTCGACGGTCGCGCCGAGGAGGCTGTCGACGGTCATGCCGACGAACCCACAGGCGAGGATCACCGTCGCGCCCACCGACCCGACCGCGCCGATGGTGGCGGCGGCGATGCCGGCGATGATGCCCGACCCGACCAGGCCGGCGACGACGCCCTGCCAGGTGACGCCACCGTCGGTGCCGGGTTCGACGCGCTGGAACGTGGTGATGAGTCGGGGGTTGTCGTAGAGGCCGCCGAACTCGCTGGAGAAGGTGTCGGTCATGGCGGCGGCGACGGCGCCGGCGAACGCGTAGAGGAACAGGTCCGGGTCGACGGCGATGTGGCTCGGACTCGCCGCCCACGCGAGGACGGCGACCAGCGCGACGATGGAGTTCGCGAGGACGTTCCCGCTCCCGCGGGCCCCCTCGTTCTCCTCGGCGATGCCGCGGTCCTGCTTCTCCTCGTAGCGGTACTTCGTCGAGAGGCCGCCGAGGCCGAAGAAGGTGATGAGCATGGCGAACCAGCCGTACCCACCGAGCACGATGGTCAACAGCGACAGGAGGACGCCGGTGAGCATCCCCGGTAGCGAGGCCGTGTCCAGCGCGTAGGCGACGTAGCCGAGGACGGCGGAGATGCCGAGCGCGACGAACACCCGCTGGGAGGCCACCGACGGGTCGAGTTCGAAGAACAGCCACAGCAGCAAGCCCACCGAGAGCATCACCAGCGGGTCGTCGCGCTCGAACAGCACCGACCTGAGCAACGCGGCGACGAGAGCGCCGCTGGCGGCGAGGAACAGCGTGTCCGGGAACGCCACCGTCGCGCCCTGTATCCGTGCGGCGCCGACCTGCGCGGCGACGCCGGTGGCGAACCCGCTGACGACGAACCCGGCCGAGGCGACGACTTCGTCCGTCCGAACTCGGGCGGCCAGTCGCTGGCCGAGGTTGCCGTAGGCGACGAGCACGACGGTGCCGACGAACACCCAGACGGGGAGTTCGAACTGGACCGCGAGCAGGGCGAGGCCGGCGGCGGCGAGCGCGAAGGCCGCGAGGCCGTACAGCTTGCCGTCCTCGTAGTCGCCCGGCCGGGCGAACAACTCGAACAGCACCGTCCCCTGTTCGAGGACGGTGATGGCGAGGACCGCGACCAGCAAGAACGGGGCCGTCGCGGCGACAGTCGCGAGGGCCGGGGACTGGATGCGGGTCGCGACCGGCACGACGAAGGCCAGCGTGCCGACCGCGGCGAACGCCCCGGCGCGTCTGACTGTCGAAGTCACGTCCCGCCGGTATCCCCGAGAGCCACTTACCCTTTCCGAACTTGCGGGCTATCCGTCAGTACGTTGCGAGCACGCTCGGTCGCCGGCCCCGGACCGTGAACTTTAGGCGAACTGTGACTGTACCCGTCGGTGTGGGTGTCTACGATAGGTATCTCGCCGCGCGCCTCCGGATGAGCGACGCGGCCCTGCCGGAGACGGTGGCGCTGGTCATCACCGAGCGGGACCTGCTGACAGAGGGCGCGTACACAACGCTGGAGCGGTTCTTCGACTGGGCGGTCCAGTACGAAGCGACGACGCTCGTGGTGTACGTGAGCGTCCTCGACGAGGACGTAGTGCCGACGATCCGGCGGGAACTGGCCGATCTTCGCACGCCGAAACCGGTCGCCGTCCGCGGGCCGGACGACGAGACGGCTGCCGACGCGCCGATACAGATATCCATCGGTCTCGGCGGCCAGTCGGAGTTCGCCACGGCGGTCCAGAAGCTCGCCGAGGACGTCGAGGCCGGCACGCTGGCCCCCGAGGACATCGACGAGGCCGCCGTCGAGGACCACCTCGTCTTCCCGACGGACCCGGACCTCGTCATCAAGACGGGTGCCGAGCGGCTCTCCGACTTCATGATATGGCAGTCGGTCTACTCCGAACTGTACTTCACCGACGTGAACTGGCAGAACTTCCGCCGCCGGGACTACCTGCGGGCGCTGCGGGACTACCAGGAGCGCCAGCGGCGGTTCGGTCGGTAGGGCGACCCGACCGCAGCGTGTCAACCGAACGAACGGACGCGTGCCTTTTTGCTCACGCGCGTCGTACTCTCCGAACGCTGCGAGGTGGGACCAATGACCACCGACAAACCGCACCAGAATCTGGCCATGATCGGCCACGTCGACCACGGAAAGAGCACGCTGGTCGGCCGGTTGCTGTACGAGACCGAGAGCGTTCCGGAACACGTCATCGAGCAGTACCGGGAGGAGGCCGAGGAGAAGGGCAAGGGCGGCTTCGAGTTCGCCTACGTCATGGACAACCTCGCCGAGGAGCGCGAACGGGGGCTGACGATAGACATCGCCCACCAGAAGTTCGACACGGATGCGTACTACTTCACCATCGTCGACTGTCCGGGCCACCGGGACTTCGTGAAGAACATGATCACCGGGGCGAGTCAGGCGGACAACGCTGTCCTCGTCGTCGCCGCCGACGACGGCGTCCAGCCGCAGACGCGCGAACACGTCTTCCTCGCCCGCACGCTAGGTATCGGCGAACTCGTCGTCGCCGTCAACAAGATGGACATGGTCGACTACGGGGAGGCACGGTTCCGGGAGGTCGTCGAGGAGGTCACGGCGTTGCTGGATCAGGTCCAGTTCCCCACGTCGGACGCCTCGTTCATCCCGATGTCGGCCCTGCAGGGCGACAACGCTGCAGGGCGACAACGTCGCCGAGCGGTCCGCGAACATGGACTGGTACGACGGCCGGGTGCTGCTCGACGCACTGAACGACCTGCAGGAGCCCGAACCGCCGACGGACGCGCCGCTCCGCCTGCCGATTCAGGACGTCTACACCATCGAGGGCGCCGGGACCGTCCCGGTCGGCCGGGTCGAGACGGGGCAGTTGCGGCCCGGCGACGACGTCTCGTTCCAGCCCTCGGACGCCAGCGGCGAGGTCCGCTCCATCGAGATGCACCACGAGGAGGTCGACCTCGCCGAACCCGGCGACAACGTCGGGTTCAACGTCCGCGGCATCGGCAAGAACGACATCCGGCGGGGCGACGTCTGTGGCCCCGCGGCGGACCCGCCGACCGTCGCCGAGACGTTCCAGGCCCAGATATTCGTCATGCAGCACCCGTCGGTCATCACCGAGGGGTACACGCCGGTCTTCCACGCCCACACCGCGCAGGTCGCCTGTACCGTCGAGTCGCTGGACCGGACGGTCGACCCGTCCTCCGGCGAGGCGCTCGAGTCCGACCCCGACTTCATCGAGTCGGGCGACGCGGCCGTCGTGACGGTCAGACCGCAGAAGCCGCTGTCCATCGAGCCGAGCGACGAGATTCCAGAACTCGGGAGCTTCGCCGTGCGGGACATGGGCCAGACCGTCGCCGCCGGTCGCGTCCTCTCCGTGACCGAACGGTAGCCGGCGCGTCCCGTCCCGGACACCCGCGTCCGCCTGTCACCGCGCTCAGTCCGCGGCCTCGTACTCCTCGTCGAGGGCCTCCCGTTCGCCGTTCGGGAGGGCGTCGCGGAACCGACCCAGCACCCGGCGGGCCTGTGGCACCTCGGCGTTCTCCACCGCGCGGACGAGCGTCAGCGCCCGGCGCGCGCGGGTGGTCCGCCACGACTCCTCGCGGTTCTCGTAGGTCCGGATGGCCCGGAGGAAGTCTATCTTCCGGAACTCCGGCCAGTAGGGCGTACAGAAGAACGTCGCGGCCTCGTTGCCGTTGGCGTGCCACGGCAGGAAGTTCGAGGTACGCTCGTCGCCGCCGGTGCGCACGATGAGGTCGACGTCCCGCGTCGGGCCCTCGTAGAGGCGCTCCTCGACGGTGTCGACGTCGACGTCCTCGGGCGTCAACTCGCCCGCCTCGACGGCTTCGGCCACGTCGCGGGCCGCGCCGAGGAGCTCCGCGCGCCCCCCGTAGGCCAGCGCGACGTTCAGGTTCAGGCGGTCGTACTGGGCCGTTCTGGCCTCCGCGTAGTCGATGGCCTCCCGGACCCGCTCCGGGAGCATCTCCGTCTCGCCGATGGCGCGGATACACACCTCGGCGTCGTGGACGCGGTCGGCGTCGGCGAACGTGCGGAGCTTCTGCTCGACGAGGTCGAAGATGTGCTCGCGCTGGTCCTTCGGGCGGTCGAAGTTCTCCGTCGAGAAGGCGTACAGCGTCACCTCGTCGACGTCGAGCTCGTCACACCAGTCCAGCAGCGCCTCGGTGGTCTCGGCGCCCTCGCTGTGGCCTCGGTTCGCGTCGACGCCTCGCTCGCGGGCGTAGCGTCGGTTGCCGTCCTGGATGACGGCGACGTGGCTCGGGGTCCCGGACAGTTCCCAGCGGAGCAGTCGCTCGTAGGCGGCGTAGCCGAGACTGCGGACCCTGTCTTGCATCACCCGAAGCATATCAACCGAGCGATAAGGCGTTTGTGGCTCCGACCGCCCGTGTGACACCGCCGCATAGTTTTAATACCCCCGGCGTCTACGTTCGGACGCAATGGCGACCGGTACGGTAGACTTCTTCAACGATACGGGCGGTTACGGCTTCATCAAGACAGACGACGCGGACGAGGACGTGTTCTTCCACATGGAGGACGTCGGCGGCCCCGACCTCGAGGAGGGCCAGGAGGTCGAGTTCGAGATAGAGCAGGCGGACAAGGGTCCGCGCGCGAAGAACCTCCAGAGGTTGTGACGATGGCGACAGGCACAGTCGACTTCTTCAACGACACGGGCGGGTACGGCTTCATCGAGACGGAGGACTCCGAGGAGGACGTGTTCTTCCACATGGAGGACGTCGGCGGCCCCGACCTCGAAGAGGGGCAGGAGGTCGAGTTCGACATCGTGCAGGCGGACAAGGGGCCGCGTGCGGAGAACGTGAAGCGCCTGTAGGCGAACACGTTCGTCGCGACGAGCGTGTCGGAGCGGCGAGAGCGGCCGCCACGCCGTCTGAATCCGAAGTGCATTAGACGGCCCCAGACTCAGCCTACGGTATGAGCGACGCCGACGCACTCGACGACGACCTGTACCGCCGGACCAAGCAGTTGCTGGAGCCCGGCGAGATTCAGCTCAACGGCGCCGTCGTCCACACGGAGTACGACGGCAGCGACGAGATAGAGATGATGCAGGCCACCATCGACGTCGGCGACGACATCGCCGAGGGGTACGGGATGGACCCGAGCGACACGTTCGTCTACTCCGGCAGCGACGACCCCGAGTTCGCGTCGAACCAGCACCAGGGCCTGACGCTGGACGGCGAGGAGTTCGTCTGGGAGTGCCAGCAGCTCCTGCGCGACGGGTCGTTCGACCTCGTCTTCTACTACGAGGCCAGCGCGGACCACGAGGCCATCCTCGACGCGGTCGAGGACCGCGGCTTCGCGGTCACCGGCGTCCGCGGCGACTAGTCAGCCAGCCGTTCCTGACAGTTGTGGCAGTAGCTGTAGTCCGGACCGTTCGCTGACCCACAGAACCGACAGGTCCGGGCCTCGACGCCAGCCTGCTCGAAGTAGGCGTTCAATTGCCCCGTGTCGGGGCCGGCGCGCCGGCCGCTGAACTGCTCGACGAGCGAGTCCTTCGCTGCGTAGTCCATGAGGCGGAACATGAGGACGAACGAGAGCGGCGCACCCACCAGTACGAAGCAGTAGACCAGCAACCGCACCGCCAGTTCAGCGGTGGATATCTGCACGGGACGAGTACGTGCTGGAGGCGCTAAAGCGCTGTGTCGAGCGGAACGGAGCGGGCCGTTGACCGGCCAGTCCCGCCCGTGTGGGGCGATACCGCTCCCGCGCCGTTTTTATCCACAGAGTCCCGACCCTCGTGCATGAGCGAAGACCTCGGGCGGGTGGACAGGGCCATCCTCAACGCGTTTCAGGGCGGGTTCCCGGTCGTCGAGCGGCCGTTCGAACCGGCGGCGGCCGCACTGGCCGAGTACGGCGTGGACGTGAGCGCGGACGACCTCCTCGAACGGGTCCATCGACTCGACGAGGAGGGCGTCCTGACGCGCTTCGGCGCGCTCATCAACGCCGAGGAGATCGGTGGCACGGCGACGCTGGTGGCGACACACGCCCCCGAAGACGCCTACGACGAGCACGCCGAGATGGTGAACGCCCACCCCGAGGTGGCCCACAACTACGAGCGCGAACACCCCTACCTCAACATGTGGTTCGTCCTCTCGGTGGCCGAGGAGAGCCGTGTCGAGGACGTACTGGCCGAGATAGAGGCCGAGACCGGCGAGCCGACGTTCAACCTCCCCAAACAGCAGGAGTTCCACGTCGGCGCGAAGTTCCCGGTCGAGGGCCCACAGACCCAGGCCGTCGACTGCTCGGACGCCGGCCCGGACGTGACACCCACCGACCGGCAGTCGTTGACCCCCGAAGAACTGGACCTCGTACTGGAGATTCAGGGCGGCCTCCCAATCACCGAGACGCCGTACGCCGACGTGGCCGACGCTATCGACGCCGACACCGAGTGGGTCATAGAGACCATCAAGCGGTTCGACCAGGAGGGGAAGGTCCGCCGGGTCGGCGCCATCCCGAACCACTACGCGCTGGGCTACTCGGAGAACGGGATGACCGTCTGGGACGTGCCGGACGAGGTCGTCGACGAGGTGGGGCCGGCCATCGCCGAGTTCGACTTCGTCACCCACTGCTACGAGCGGCCGCGCCACGAGGACGTCTGGCCGTACAACTTCTTCGCGATGACCCACGGGCGAACCGAGGCGGAGAGCGAGCGCCGCATCCAGCAGGTCCACGACCGGATGTCCGAGTACTGGGACGTCGGCGACGACGACTGGGACACCCTGTTCTCGACACGAATATTGAAGAAGACGGGCATTAGAGTTAAGGACAGAGCCGAGGCGAACGTCGAATCGGCCCCCGACCAGGGATGATACCACTACTCCACGACTTCGAAGGCGAGACCGTGCTCGTCGTCGGCGGCGGCCCCGTCGGCGCGCGGAAAGCCCGCCGGTTCGCCGAGGAGGCGTCCGTCGTCGTCGTGAGCCCCGAGTTCGGCGAGCGCGAGTTCGGCGGGGCCGAGCTGGTTCGGGCCGCGCCCGACGCCGACGAGGTCCGCGGGTGGGTGGCGCGAACGGACCCCGCGTTGGTCGTCGCCGCGACGGACGACCCGGCCCTGAACGCGGCCGCCGAGTCGGCCGCCCGGGAGCGCGGCGCGCTCGTCAACCGCGCCGACGACCACGGGGCCCAGTCCGTCGGCAACGTCGTCGTGCCAGCGACGGTCCGGGACGACCCGGTGACGATGGCCGTCGCCACCGGCGGCCGGGCGCCGGCGCTGTCGAAGCACCTCCGCGAGCGGTTCGAATCGGAGTTCGCCGGCGCGGGCGAGATGGCCGAGTTGACCGGCGACCTGCGAGAGACCCTCAAATCGGAGGGTGTCCCGCCGGCCGAACGGCGGGACGCCGTCCGCACCGTCGTCAGGGACCGAGCGGTTTGGAAGGCTTTAGATAGTGGAAGACCCAAAGCTCGACAGGTAGCTGAAGACGTGATCGGAGATTTCCCGGGTGAGACCACGTGATGCAGGACAACGGCGTCATCGTCGGTGTACGCGTCTCGCACGACCGTGCGAGCGTCGACCAACTGGAGACGGCAGCGACGGACAGCCAGCGCCACGCCGTCGAGTCGCTGCTCGCCAGACCGGGCGTCGAGGAGGCGCTCGCCCTCCAGACGTGCAACCGGACCGAGGGGTACGTGGTCGCGCCCGACCACGAGACGGGACTGGACGCCCTCTCGCTGTTCACCCGCGACATCCCCGACGACGTGGTCGTCACGATGGACCACGAGGAGAGCCTGCGCCACCTGCTCCGCGTGGCCGCCGGCCTCGAGTCCATCGTGCTCGGCGAGGACCAGATTCTGGGCCAGTTACGCGACGCCTACGAGGACGCCCGCGGCGTCGGCGGCGTCGGCCCCCTGCTGGAGGACGGTGTGACGAAGGCCATCCACGTCGGCGAGCGCGCCCGCGACGAGACGCGCATCAACGAGGGCGTCGTCTCGCTGGCGTCGGCCGCCGTCAGGCTGGTCGACCGGGAGTGCTCGCTGGACGGCGAGACGGCGCTGGTCGTCGGCGCCGGCGAGATGGGCCAGCTCGCCGCGAAGGCGCTCTCGACGCGCGTCGACCGCGTCATCGTCGCCAACCGGACCGTCCCGCACGCCGAACACGTCGCCGACACCATCGACGCGGACGCCAGCGCCGTCGCGCTCGACGCCGCCGAGGCCGCCCTCGAGGAGGCCCGCATCGTCGTCACGGCGACCGGGAGCAACGACCACGTGTTCGACGCCGAGACGTTCGCCGGCAGCGGGGAGACGTACGTCGTCGACATCGCACAGCCGCGGGACGTCCCGGCCGGTGCGGACGAGGTCCCCGGGGTCACCGTCTACGACCTCGACGCGCTGGAGTCGGTCACCGAGGAGACCCGCGCGCAGCGTCGGCGGGCCGCGGAGGCCGTCGAGCGCCTCGTCGACGAGGAGTTCGACCACCTGCTGACCCAGTACAAGCGCAAGCGGGCCGACCGCGTCATCTCGGCGATGTACGAGAGCGCCGAACAGGTCAAGGCCGCCGAACTCAACACGGCGATGGCCGGCGCGGACTTCGACGAGGACCAGCGCGAGGTCGTCGAGGCGATGGCCGACGCCATCGTCTCGCAACTGCTCGCGGCGCCGACCCGGAGCCTCCGCGACGCCGCCGAGGAGGACGACTGGACGACCATCCAGACGGCGCTGGAGCTGTTCGACCCCGAGTTCGGCCCCGAGACCGGCGAACCGCCGGCCGCGTTCGAGGACATGGCCATCGAGGACATCCCGGAGGGGATGCGCGAGGAGATACCGCCGGCGGTCCTCGAGCAGCTGGCCGACGACTAGGCGGTCTCACCGCCGCTCGTTCGCCGTCGGGGCGACCGACCCAACCGTTTTGCGGCTGGCACGTCACCGGTAGGGTATGGCAGACCTGCTGTCCGATACGGAGATCGCCGAGCGCCTCCCCGATGGCTGGGAGCGAGAGGGCGACGAGATCGTCCGCACCTACGAGTTCGACGCCTACCTCGACGCGTCGGGGTTCCTCGCGGCCGCGGCGGGCGTCGCCGAGGACGCGTGGCACCACCCGGAGATGACCGTCCGCTGGGGGGAGGTCGAGGTCCGACTGACCACCCACGACGCGGGGGGCATCACCGACAACGACATCGACATGGCCGACCGGCTGAACGGCATCTACGAGTAGGGCCGTGACCGACCCCGACGACGCGGCGGCCCGCTACGTCTTCCGCGTGACCTACCGCCTCGCGCCGGGGGAGGGCCTCGCCGCCGACCCGGACCACTTCGAGACGGTGCTGTACCGGGCGGCGGACCCACCCGGCGAGGACGGGTGGCTGTTCTTCCGGGACAACCTCTGGCGCGGCGAGCTCGCCGACGAGGGACACTTCCGCCGGCAGGCCGAGGACGCGCTGGGCGTCCCGGTCGAGTCCGCGTCGTTCAGCGAACTCCAGACCGACGAGGCGTATCTGGACGACCTGCGAGCGGCCATCGCCGCCGACCTCGAGGCGTTCAACGCCGAGAACGTCACCGAGGTGCTCTCGAAGTACCTCGGGAGCTCCATCCGCGTCGAGTGATTTCGCGACCGTGTTAGCTGCTCTCTAGGCCGCCGTTAGGGGCAGAAAGACTATACCCGGAACTGTCCTACAAACGTGTCCCCATGCCCCCCAACTACGACTTCTGGCTGTTCGACCTCGACGGGACGCTGGTCGACGTCGACCCGTCGTACCCGGTCGAGGTCATGGCCCGAGTCGGTGACCGCCTCGGTCAGGGGTTCACCGAACAGGACGCCGCTCGCCTCTGGTACGGGCAGGGCGATACCCGCGCCGAACTCCTCGCCGAACGGGACGTCGCGCCCGAGCGGTTCTGGGCCGCGTTCCACGACGAGGAGGACCCGCAGGCCCGCGCCGAGGCGACGTACCTCTACGAGGACGCCGAGCAGTTCCTCGCCGACCGGACGGACCCCGTGGGGCTCGTGACACACTGTCAGGACTACCTGACCCAACCGGTGCTGGACCACCTCGACATCGCCGACTGGTTCGACACGGTCGTCTGCTGTGACGACGACATCGGCTGGAAACCGGACCCCGAACCGGTCCGCCGGGCGATGGGCGAGATGGGCGTCGGGCGAAACGGCCACGTCGGCGCGCTGGCCGGCGACAACCCCGGCGACATCGGCGCCGCCTGGAATGCCGGACTGGACGGCATCCACGTCCACCGCGAGTCGCCCGTCTCGACCGACCGGTGCGTGCGGGGCGACCACCGCGTCACGTCGTTGCTCGACCTCTAGGGGGGTCGTCCGCCGAACTGCCGTCCCGATTCCGACGACCGGCTACGGCAGGTAGTCCCAGTCCTCGACGTCGACACCGTCGCCGGCGGCCGGTCCCGCGACGCCCTCCGGGACGGCCACCCAGCCGTCGGCCCGCGTCGCGGTGGCGACGTCGGTGCCGGGCAGTGGGGTGGCGCCCGCCTCGTCGACCGCGACCGGGACGAACGTGTGTCGGGACGGGTCGGCGTCGATGCCGTCGGTGAGCGGGAGCGTCCGCGTCGGGTGGGGGGTGAGCGGCGCGTCGCCGAAGGCCTTCAGCAGCGGGCGGAGCAACTGGAGCGCGCCGACGCGGGCCGCGACCGCCGACTCCGGCAACAGGAGCACCGGCCGGTCCTCGACGACGGCGATTCCGGTCTCCCGGCCCGGCGAGAGGGCGACCCGGTCCGCGACGACGTCGCCGAGCTCGCGGACGACCTCCCGGAGCGCGTCGCCCGGTTCGGTCCCGGTGACCACGAGTACGTCCCGCGTCAGGTCGCGCTGGACGGCCATCCGGAGCGCCGGCGGGTCGTCGGCGACCGGGTCGCGGTAGGTGACCTTCCCGCCCCAGCGGTCGGCGTACTGGGCGAGCGTGAACCCCGCCGTCTCGATGCGAGTGTCCGCCCCGGAGACGTGGCGCGCGAGTTCGTCGCCGGTCGGCAGGATGCCGACCTGCGGCCGCTGCCGGACGAGCAGCTCGGTGACGCCGGCGCTCTGGAGGAGCCCCACGTCGGCGGGCCGGACCTGACGCCCGCGCTCGAACACCGTCTCGCCGACGTCGAGCGCGGCGTCGGCCACCTGCTCGTTGGCCGTCGCGTCCGTCGCCAGCACCCGCCCGACGGCCACCGACAGGGGGATGCGGTCGGTCCGGTCGACCGGGACGGCGTAGCTCCCGAGTTGGCGGCGGGCGGTCTCCAGGCTGCACTCTTCGGTGTCCGTCGGCGAAGCCCCGGCCATACCCGTCGTTGGGACTGCGACGGCAAAAGACTCCGGAGTGTGGCAATTCCACCGGCGCTTCGGGAACGCTTTTGCGCCTCGCCGCCGCGGGTCCGGGCATGGTCCTCCCACAGGTCGTCGCCCTCGCCGCCCTCGCCGTCGCCGGCTACCTCTGTTACACCGGCGGCCGCGAACTCACGACGGTGTACCACGTCCTCCGGAACGACCCGGTCCCCGTCCGAGAGCTCCACGGCTACACCGGTCCGGTCGAGATATCGGGGACCGCCGTGGCGGGCGAGGACGGGACGGTGACGGCCCCGTTCACCGGGTCGGCGTGTCTGGCCTACACCTACGAGGTCGAGGAACTGCGGTCGTCGGGCAAACAGTCCTCCTGGCACACGCTCGACGAGGGGATGGACGGCGTGGACTTCGTCGTCGACGACGGCACGGACCGGGTGCGCGTCGACCCGACGGGGGCGGACGTCCGCCTCGGCGACCACACCGTGACCGTCTCACCGGGGACGGAGTTGCCCGACAGGCTCGCCCGATACGTCGCCGAGACGGACGCCGTCGACCCGCAGGACGCCACGGTGAACCTGCTCGTCACCGAGCTCCACGTCGGGAACAGACAGCGGTTCACCGAGCGCCGCCTCGACGTCGGTGAGTCCGTCTACGTCTACGGACAGGCCGGTCGCGGACCGCCCGTCGAGTGGGGGAGCGACCTCGTCGACGCCGTGATTTCCGACGGCGACGGGACACCCGTCTTCGTCGTCTCGGACACGTCCGAGCGGGGGACCGCGTGGCGCATCGCCCGCGGCGGCCTCTGGCAGGTCGGTCTGGGACTCGGCCTCGCCGTGCTGGGCCTGCTGTTCGCGGTCCCGCTCGTCCTGTGACACCACGGCGGCGGCGACCCGAGCCCACTCCTGAGCCTGCCGATACCGCCGGGTTTAACGCACCGCCCTCCCTAGACCTGCCCATGTCAGCGCTGCGTGAGGCGTTGCGGGACCTCCCGGACGCCGTGTTCGCGGACGTGCTCGAGTCCGAGGAGGCGTACCTGCTCGTGTTGGACCTGCCGGGCGTGACCGCGGAGACACTCGACGTCAGCGTCGAAGGCGGCCGTCTGGTCATCGAAGGACAGCGCAGTAAGGACGTTCCCCGGGAGTTCCGGTTCGTCCGCGAGGACCGGTCGGTGTTCCTGGACGTGGAACTGCCGCTCCCGCCGGACGCGACCGGACAGGGGGCCGAGGGCACCGTCGACCGCGGCGTCCTCGAGCTCACCCTCCCGAAGGCCACCGCCGCGCCGAGCACGACGATTCCCATCGACGAGGGCTGAGCGGGGGACCCTGTAGGTGAACCTCCGCGCGTACCGACGGTTCTTCGTCGTCGCATGGCAGTTCCTCCCGCTGTTGCTCGCGTACGCACGGGACCGCAACCGGTTCCTGCTGTTCGGCTCCTCGCGACAGGTCACGAGCGAACAGCGGCGCGAGCGGGCGGCGGCGCTGCTGGACTCGCTGTTGACCCTCGGGCCGACGTTCATCAAACTCGGGCAGTTGCTCTCGACACGCCCAGACATCCTCCCGCCCGAGTACATCGACGAGTTCTCCAAACTGCAGGACCGCGTGCCCCCCGCCGAGTGGGACCGGGCCAGACGCGTCCTCGAGGCCGAACTCGGGCCGGTCGACGAGCGGTTCGCCGAGTTCGAGACCGACGCCATCAGCGGGGCGTCGCTCGGACAGGTCTACCGCGCGGAGGTCGACGGCGAGTCGGTCGCGGTGAAGGTCCGCCGGCCGGACATCGAGGACCTCGTCGAGGCCGACCTGCGGGTCATCCGCTGGTCGCTCCCGCTGTTGATGTACTTCATCGACGAGTCCCGGTCGTTCTCGCTGGAGACGCTGGCCGACGAGTTCGCGAAGACCATCCGCGAGGAGATGGACTACGAGCGCGAGGCCCGGATGCTGGGCGAGATTCGGGAGAACTTCGCCGACAACGACCGCGTCCGCATCCCCCGGGTCGTCGACTCCCACTCGACGCGGCGGGTCCTCACGATGGAGTACGTCCCCGGGACGAAGATCAACGACATCGAGGACTTAGACGAGCGCGGCTTCGACCGGACCCAACTGGCAGAGACGCTCCAGCAGGCCTACCTCCAGATGATAATCGACGACGGGGTCTTCCACGCCGACCCCCACCCCGGGAACCTCGCCGTCCAGGACGACGGCAAGCTCGTGTTCTACGACTTCGGGATGTCGGGTCGGGTCGACCCGTTCGTCCAGGAGAAAATCGTCGACTTCTACGCCGCCGTCGCCGACCAGAACATCGACGCCATCCTCGACGCCCTCATCGAGATGGGCACCCTCTCCCCGGAGGCCGACCGGCAGGTGATGGGGGACGTCATGGAACTGGCCATCGCCGACGCCCGCGGGGAGGACATCGAGCAGTACCGCGTCCAGCAGATCATCCAGCAGGTCGAGGACACCATCTACGAGTTCCCGCTGCGCCTGCCCTCGAACCTGGCGCTCGTCCTTCGCGTGGCGACGGTCGTCGAGGGGGTCTGCGTGACCCTGGACCCGGACTTCGACTTCATCTCGGTGGCGACCGAGTACCTCCGCGAGGAGGGGTACATCGCCGCCGGCGTCCGCAACTACGTCGAGGACCGCGCGAACGAGGTACAGGACGCCGCGCAGTCGGCGGTCCGCATCCCGCCGAAGCTCGAGTCCGTCCTCGACAGGGTCGAGCGAGAGGACCTCCAGATACGGGCCGACATCGAGGACTCCGACCGCCTGCTGGCGACCATGACCAAGCGTCTGATACTCGGCATGTTGCTGGCCAGCACGGTGTTCTCGACGGCGTTCCTCTACGCCGAGGCGACGCCGGTAGTCGCCGCCGTCGCCGGGGCGGGCGTCGTCGGCCTCGGGGGCGCGCTGTGGTGGTCGTTCCGCTCGAAGAAGGGCGTCCGGGCGAAACCGCAGTTCACGCGCCAGAGCATGCGCGAACGGCAGGGCGAGAGCGCGGGCGGGATGACGACCGCCTTCGACGACGAGGACGCCTGAACGGGGGTGCGACCGCAGTTCGGGCCGGAGGACGGTGACTGCGCCATTCCAAACCGTTTATACCCCAACAGGGGCAACCCGGCCGTATGGCAAGAGAGCAGACTGAGGTTCGCGAACTCGACGAGGGCAGCTACGTCATGATCGACGACGCACCGTGTAAGATCGACTCCTACAGCACGGCCAAGCCCGGCAAGCACGGCAGTGCGAAGGCCCGTATCGACGCCCGCGGTGTGTTCGACAGCAAGAAGCGCTCGCTCTCCCAGCCCGTCGACGCGAAGGTGTGGGTCCCCATCATCGACCGGAAACAGGGGCAGGTCGTCTCCGTCAGCGGCGACGACGCGCAGGTCATGGACCTCGACACCTACGAGACGTTCACGATGCTCATGCCGGACGACGTCGACCTCCAGCCCGACGACGAGATCGAGTACCTCGAGTACGAGGAACAGCGCAAGATCACCCGCTCGTAACGATGTTCCCCGGCGCGGTCGCCGACCGCGAGGCCGCGGACTACGCCCTCGTGGGGGCGCCGCTCGACGCCTCGACCTCCTTCCGTCCCGGCGCCCGGTTCGGCCCGCGCCGCGTCCGCGAGTTCGCCGAACAGTTCGACGACTACGACCGCCGCTCGGGCCACCGCTTCACCGAGTTGGGGGTGTACGACCACGGCGACGTCGGCCCGACGGCCGACACCGCCGAGTACCTGACCTTCCTGCGGAGCGCCGTCGCCGAGTTCGACAGGGACGGGGCCGTCCCGCTGGTGGTCGGCGGGGAACACACCGTCAGCGTCGCCGCCGTCCGCGCGCTCGACCCCGACGTGTTCGTCTGTCTGGACGCCCATCTGGACCTCCGGGAGTCCTACGCCGGCGACGAGTACTCCCACGCGACGGTGACCCGCCACGCGCTGTCGGTGGCCGACCGCGCGGTCGTACTGGGCGCCCGCACCGGCAGCGAGGCCGAGTGGGACCGCGCGGCGGCCGAGGACGTGACGGTCGTCCCGCCGGAGGACGTGGCCGACTGGACGCCGTCGTTCGACGGCGAGTCGGCGTACATCTCGGTGGACATCGACGCCGCCGACCCGGGGTTCGCGCCCGGGACCGGCACGCCCGAGCCGTTCGGGCTGGCGCCCCGCGAGCTGCGCGACGTGGTGCGGTCGGTCGCGCCGCGGGCCGTCGGGTTCGACGTGGTCGAGGTCAACGACCGGGACGACGGACAGGCCGCGACGCTGGCGGCGAAGCTCCTGCGAGCGTTCGTCTTCGCCCACGCCGCACCCTGACACAAGTTTCATTCTGTCGGCGGGAGTAGCCCGGTTATGCGCCCTGCCCTCCACCTAGCGCTGGCTGTCTGTCTCGTCCTCGCGGGGTGTTCCGTCCTCGGCGATGGCCCGGTCCGCGAGCAGGCGGCCGTCGACAGACTGGACGCCGCCCGCGAGCGCGCCGCCACGCTCGATTCGTACCGCTACGACCTCTCGTTCACCGTCGAGTCGTCGACGAGCAGTCGCCGCGTCGGGGGCAGCGGGACGGGCCGGATCAACCTGACGACGCGGCACGCCGCCACCAACCTGACTGTCGACGGGACCACCAGACGGTCCTACGTCGACAACCGGACGGCGTACGTCCAGTGTCCCGGCGTCGGGGGCGGGCCGAGCGTCTTCTGGGGCCAGGAGGAGGTCCCGGCCGAGCGCGACTGGCGCGAGACGACCCCGATAGGCCGCCAGTTGGCGCTGCTCTCGACGGGCGACCTCTACCACAACGGCACGGAGACCGTCGACGGTCGTGAGCTGGTGCACCTCACCGGGTCGCCCTCGAAGTCGGAACTCGACCGCTACGGCGAGGGCGCCGGCAGTCGACCGCTGTTCGGGTCACCGAACGTCGACAGCCTCACCGTCGCCCTCTGGCTCGACGCGGAGACGAACAGACCCGTCCGCAGCGAGGTGACGGTGGTCGTCTCCGGCGACGGCGAGACGGCCACGGCGACGCTCGGGACCCGGTACCGCGACTACGGCGAGCACGTCGCGGTGACGGTCCCCGCCGAGGTCCGGGAGAAGGCCATGATGGGAGGCTGTCCGACCTAGGGCGTGCCGGTTTTAAGACCGAGGGGCGAGGACGTGTCACCATGGACCGACTCTCGTCGTGTTACTTCTGCGGTGCGGCCCTCGACGCCTCGCTCTCCGAGTACCCCGTCGTTCCGAAGGCCCTCCAGACGGAGTCGACGCCGGACCAGCAGGTCACGCTCTGTCCGACCTGTCGGCGGAAGCTCGCGGCGGTGCTGAAGCGGGTCGTCGCCGCGACCGAGGAGGACCCGGCCGACCAGAGCGGCCTGATGGACGAGTCCGGGATGGCGCCCCAACCGGACCCGATGGCCGTCGGCGACGCCAGCGAGACCGGCGAGGGCGAGCCGGACGCCGACGCAGGGGGACTGCTCGACGACGAGGACGCCGCGGGTGCGGAGACGGCCCCCGACCGCCCACATCCGATGGCCGAGGCCGAGACGGACGAACAGCGCGAGGCGTCGCCCACAGAGACGACCTCGCCGAGCGCGGCCGAGGCGGCGGCGACGGAGGCCGGGTCGTCCGGCGCGGCCACCGACAGCGGACCGGACGCGACCGAGGACGCCGGCGACGACGGCCCGTCGCTGACCCGGCTGGAGTACAGCAAGGTGATGCGCCTGCTCCAGAACCGCCAGCTGCCGGTCGACCGCGACGAGATCCGGGCGGTGGCGGTCAACGCCTACGACATCGAACCCGAGGAGTTCGACGCCATCATCGACGCGGCCGTCGACCGCGGCCTCATCGCCGAGGAGGACGGCGAGTTCGTCGAGGCGGAGTAAGGCCTACCACCCCGGCGGCTGAACACCCGGCCATGCACACAGGCGACATCGCCGCCCGACTCGACGACGAACTCGACGTAGCCTCGTACGCCGACGTTGACGCCAGCCCCAACGGGTTGCAGGTCGGCCCGGCCGACCGACCGGTCGACCACGTCGCCCTGGCGGTCGACGCGGCCGTCGAGACCATCGAGCGAGCCGAGGACGCCGGCGCGGACATGCTGGTGACCCACCACGGCGTCGTCTGGGGGAGCGTCGAACGCCTCACCGGGACGACCTACCAGCGGGTCGCGCCGCTCGTCGACGACGACCTCTCGCTGTACGTCGCCCACCTCCCGCTGGACGGCCACCAGTCGCTGGGCAACGCCGCCGGCCTCGCGGACCTGCTGGACCTCGACAACCGCGCCCCGTTCGGCGAGTTGGGGGCGGAGTACGTCGGCCAGCGCGGGACACTGGCCGAGGCCACGACCGTCGCGGACCTCGCCGAGACGCTGGAAGCCGACCTCGACACCGGCGGGCAGTCCATCCGGACGCTGGACTTCGGCCCGTCGCTCGTCGAGGACGTCGCCGTCGTCACCGGGAGCGGCGTCGACTGGGTGGACGAAGCCGTCGACGTCGGGGCGGACGTCCTCGTCACCGGCGAGGGCAAACAGCAGGTGTACCACGAGGCCCGCGAGGCCGGCATCAGCGTCGTGCTGGCGGGCCACTACGCCACCGAGACGTTCGGCGTCCGCTCGCTCCAGTCGCGGCTGGAGGAGTGGGGGCTGGAGACGACCTTCGTCGACTGCCCGACCGGCCTCTGATGGGCGACGCCGTCGCCTACGACGCGGTGACCACCGACGCCGACATCGTCGCGTGGTCCCGCGCGTACTGCCGGGACGTGCGGCGGGAACGGGGCGTCGACGTGCGCTTCGACCTCGTCGACTGGGAGGTGTCGACCCGCGCGAAGCGCCGCGCCGCGGCGGTCAAGCGGCCGAGACTCCCGGACGCCGAAGTGGGAGTGCCGTACGACTGGGCGGCGGTCGACGGGGCCGACGGCCGGCCGCTCCCCTGTACGCTGTCGCTGACTCGCGCGGCGTTCGAGGCGTTCGACCGGGGCGAGTGGGAGGCGACCCTCCGCCACGAACTCGTCCACGTCGAGCAGTACCAGCGCGACGGGACGACGGACCACGGCGCGGCCTTCCGGGCGCGTGCCGCCGCCCTCGACACCGACGTCCACTGCCCCGCGTTCGCCGACCCGAAGTACGTGCTGTCGTGTAGCGACTGCGGCGACCTCGTCGCGCGGCGCTACCGGGACTGCAAACTGGTCCGGGAGCGAGCGCGCTACCGCTCGGACTGCTGTGGCGCCGAACTCGCGCTGGACTGACCGGCGGCAGCGTTAGGTTCCCCACGGCCGAACCGCCCGTATGGACCTGTCGCTCTCCTGTTACGCCTGCGGGGCGACGGCGATGCTGGCGGACGGGCCCCGCTGTGACTGCGGCGAACCGTACTGGGTCCGGACCGACCCGTCGGGGTTCGACTGGCCCGCCACCACAGAGCGCTCGCTGTGGCGGTACCGGGCCCTCCTGCCGGACGTCGACCCGGACGGGCTGGGTGCCGGCGCCGGCGGGACGCCGCTGGTGCGCGCGCCCCGACTGGACGACGACGTCGGCGCGACCGTCCACGTGAAGTACGAGGGGGCGAACCCGACGGGGACGTTCAAGGACCGCGGGAGCGCCGTCGGCGTCGCGGCGGCCACAGCGGCCGGGGACGACGCCGTCGGCACCGTCTCGCACGGCAACATGGCCCGGTCGATGGCCGCGCACGCCGCCAGCGTCGGGCTGGACTGTCTGGTGCTGGTGCCGGCGGACGTCCCGGTCGAACGGCTGGCGCTGCTCGCTCGTTACGACCCGACGATACTCCGGGTCGACGGCGACTACGGCCGCCTCTACCGCGAGTCGCTCCGCGTCGGGTCGGAGGCCGGCGTCCGGTTCGTCAACTCGGACAGCCCGCTCCGCGTGGCCGGCCAGGGGACGACGGCCCTCGAGGTCGCCGAGTCGTTCGCGCCCGACGTACCCGACGCCGTCGTGCTCCCCGTCTCCAGCGGCGGCCACGCCAGCGGCGTCTGGAAGGCCGTCCGGGACCTCTCGGCCGCGGGCCGCCTCGACCGAATGCCGCGACTGTACTTCGTGCAGGCGGCGGCGTGTGCACCTATCGCCGAGGCGTGGGACCGGGGCGACGACGTCGTCACACCCGTCGAGGCGGGGGAGACGGTCGCCTACTCCATCGCCAACGCCGACCCGCCGAGCGGCAACCGCGTGCTGGCGGCCGCCCGCGCGACCGGCGGCGGAGTCCTCGCGGTCGACGACGACGCCATCCTCGACGCGCGCCGCGCGCTTGCGAGCGGCGCGGGCCTGTTCGTCGAGAGCGCCTGCGCGACGGCGCTGGCGGGCGCTCGCCGGTTGGGCGACCGTGGCGACCTCGCGGCCGGCGACGACGTCGTCCTCGTCGCCACGGGGACGGGGTTCACCGAACGCGAGGTAGACGCGCCCGCTGTCGACGTGGAGACGGTCCCGCTGTCGGGGCTCTCGGAGGCCGTGGCGCGGGTCGTCTGACGGGGGTCAACACCAGTAGGTGGCGTAGGCGACGACACCGATGCCGAGACAGGAGACGGCCGCGAGGGCGGCGAACAGCATCGACCAGGACGGCACGACGAGAAGCCCGGTGACGCCCAGCGAGAGCACGACCGCGAACAGCGGGAGGAACGCGTGTTCAGGCTCCATCGTCGGAAGTAGACAACCGGGCGACATAACTCTACGGGACGTGGGCACACGCGACGGTGGCCCGGGTGTTACACCATCGCCGCGTCGTCGACGGCCGGGTGCTCGCGGACGTACGCGACCAGCGTGTCGACGTACGCCTCGAACAGCGGACACCTGACACCGGTGCCCGCGAGCGCCCGCCGCGTGTTCTCGTCGGTGTACCGCGTCGCGTGAGAGAGGTACGGGAGCGTCTCGGGTTCGACGCCGAGCCTGTCGGCGAGTCGCGGCAGGCGGGACAGCGCCGCGTACGAGGGGCCGACGGTCCCCGGAACCGGGACGGCCCAGCGGTCGCTGGCCCAGCCCAGCGCGCGCACCAGCCGTCCGACGGTCGGCGGGTGGGGGTTGCAGAGCTGGTACACCTCGCCGACGGTGTCGTCCCGCCCGGAGAGTTCGGCGATGGCGTCGACGACGAACTCCCGCGGGACCACGTTCAGGCGGTAGCGGTCCGGGGCGGCGGGCGCCGGTGCGAACGCGAGTCGGGGCTGGCGGCGCAGCAGCGACAGGAGGTAGTACGGGCCGTCGTACTTCTGTGTCTCGCCGGTCCTGCTGTCGCCGACGGCGATGGCCGGCCGGTATATCGTCGCCGGGAGCCCCGCCTCCAGCCGCTCTCGGACGGCGACCTCCGCCTCGAACTTGGTGCGTTCGTAGTGGTTGTGGAAGTCCTGGCCCACGTCGAGGTCGGCGTGGGTGAACGTCCCGTCGTAGCGGCCGCTGACGTAGCAGGTGCTGACGTAGTGGAACCGCTCGACGTCGGCGGCCTCGGCGAAGTCGAGGACGTGGTCGGTCCCGTCGACGTTGACCCGGTCGGCTACGTCGGCGTCGACCCCGAGGTCGTAGACGGCGGCGAGGTGGTACACCGTCGCCGCGGCCTCGACGAGGCGGTCGTAGTCGGCCAGTCCGAGGTCCGGCGCCGTCACGTCGCCCTCGACGAGCCGGACGCGCTCACGGGGGACGCCAGCGTCGTCGGTCAGTTCGCCGGCCCGGCGCTCCGCCGTCTCCCGGTAGGCGGACTGGACCAGACAGGTGACGGTGTCGTCGCTCCGGTCGAGCAGTCGGCCGACGAGCGCCGACCCGAGAAAGCCGGGGAAGCCGGTGAGGAACTGCATCAGCGCCCGCCCAGCGGTGAGATCCGTCGGAGTCGACGGAGCGCACGGATGCTCAGCGTCGCACCGGTGGCAGCGAGGCGGTTCGGGAGACCCTCGACGGGTACCAGCGGGTGGAGGCGCTGGGTCGTGACCGTCTGGGACTCCGTGTACTTCCGGATACCGGCGGGCCCGTGGCGGCGGCCGATACCGGAGTCGCCGACCCCGCCCATCGGTGCGTCCGTCGACGCCCACATGCCGAGGTAGGCGTCGTTGACACAGACCGACCCGGCCTCGATGCGGCGGGCCAGCGCCTCGCCACGGTCTGCGTCACCGGTCCAGACGCTGGCGTGGAGGCCGTAGTCGGTGTCGTTGGCGCGTGCGACCGCCTCGTCGGCGTCGGCCACGGGGGTTATCGAGACGACGGGGCCGAACGTCTCCTCGCAGGCGGCGGTGGCGTCGTCGGGCAGGTCCGTCAGCACCGTCGGTTCGTAGAACAGCGGCCCGACCGCCTCGCGTCGGCGCCCGCCCGTCTCGACGGTGGCGCCGCGCTCGCGGGCGTCGGCGACGTGGTCCTCGACCGTGTCGAGCTGGTGCTGGCCGATGAGCGACCCGACGTCCGGGCCGAAGGCGAGCGACGCGCCGAGGTCAAGCGACTCGGTCGCGTCGACGAACCGGTCGACGAACTCGTCGTAGACGGCCTCGTGGACGAAGATTCGCTCGAAGGAGATGCACAGTTGGCCGGCGTTGGCGTAGCTCCCGTGGACGGTCCCCCTGACCGCCTGCGGGACGTCGGCGTCGTCCAGAACCACCGCGGCGTTCTTCCCGCCGAGTTCCATCGAGGCGTCGACGAGGTGTTCGCCGGCCAGCGACGCCACGGTCCGGCCCGTCTCCGTGCTCCCGGTGAAGGTGACGTAGTCGACGCTCGAAATCAGTGGCTCCCCGAGCGTCTCACCGTGACCCGTGACGACGTGGACGAGGTCGTCCGGGACGCCGGCGTCTTTCAGGAGTTCGACCGCCCGGAGCGCGGAGAACGGCGTCGCCTCGGCGGGTTTCAGCACCGCGCCGTTGCCCGCGAGCAACGCGGGCAGCATGTCCGAGATAGCGAGCGTCAGGGGGTAGTTCCACGGTTCGACGAGGCCGACGACGCCGACCGGGTCGTGGTGTTCGACGGCCCTCGTCAGCAGCGGAAACCCGCCGCCTCGCCGGGTCGACGCGACGTGACTCGGCCCCTCGCGGGCGTAGTAGTCGGCGTTGAGGACGACGTCGAGCAGTTCGACGTGTGCGTCGAGTCTCGCCTTGCCGGCCTCCAACTGGACGACGTCGAGCAGCTCCTCGCGGTGGGCCAGCACCTCGTCGGCGAACTGCTGGAGGACGGCCGCTCGCTCCTCGAGCGGTCGCCGGGCCCAGTCGGTCTGTGCCGCCCGTGCCCTGCGGACGGCCTCGGCGACGTCGGCCGATTGGCACGCCGGGACGGCGCCCAGCTCCTCGCCGGTGAACGGGCTCCGGACCGGCAGCGGGTCGCGGTCGGCGACGTGTGTAACCCCACCCTGTAACCGTGTCCGTGTGTGCTCGGACAGCGACGACGAGACGTTCGACGCGGGCATCGTACCATCCGACGGGCGGGAGGGTCAATGGTCTTGTGGCGGGTGGGGTCGTCCCGGCGGGGACGGTCTGAGCCAACGCCGGGACGAACCACGCCGTTCAAGCCGACGGACCGACTCGGGACCGACAATGAGCGACCACGAGGACCGCGAGACGTTCCGTCACGACCCCATCGGGCACGCGGAGGCCCGGGCCGGGATGACCGTCGGCGAACTGGCCGAGAGCTACGGCGAGGCCGGTATCGGCGCGAACGACCTCCACGAGGCCGTCGACGTCTACGCCGAGATGCTGGCCGACGACGTGACCACCTTCTTCGGACTGGCCGGCGCGATGGTGCCGACCGGGATGCGCGCCGTAGTCTCGGAGCTCATCCGGGACGGTCACGTCGACGTGCTGGTGACGACGGGCGCGAACCTGACCCACGACACCATCGAGGCCATCGGCGGCAAGCACCACCACGGCGAGGTCACGCCGCCCGAGCGGACCGAGCGCGAACACGACGAGACCCTGCGCGACGAGGGCGTCGACCGCATCTACAACGTCTACCTCCCGCAGGAGCACTTCGCGCTGTTCGAAGGCCACCTCCGCGAGGAGGTGTTCTCGGTGCTGGAGGACGAGGGCACGGTGTCCATCCAGCGCATGACCGAGGAGCTCGGGCGGGCCAACAGCGAGGTCAACGCCAGCGATGACGTCGCCGAGGACGCCGGGGTGCTCGCGGCGGCCTACGAGAACGACGTCCCGGTGTACTGCCCCGCGTTCCAGGACTCCGTGCTGGGCCTGCAGGCCTGGATGTACTCCCAGACGAGCGAGTTCACCGTGGACGCGCTGGCTGACATGACCCAGATTACGGACATCGCCTACGAGGCCGACAGCGCCGGCGCGATGGTCGTCGGCGGCGGCGTCCCGAAGAACTACGTCCTCCAGACGATGCTCGTCTCGCCGGACGCCTACGACTACGCCGTCCAGTTGACGATGGACCCCTCGAACACCGGCGGGCTCTCCGGCGCGACGCTGGACGAGGCCCGCTCGTGGGGCAAGCTGGAGAAGGACGCACGGAACGTCTCGGTGTACGCCGACGCGACCATCACGCTGCCACTGGTCGTCGCCGCCGCCCGCGAACGCGCCGGCGAATAGCGCGACGTCCCCGGGCTCGCCGGGCTAGTTCTATGGGTGTGGGCGTGATACGTTCACATATGTCGTTCCAGCTGAACATCAGACCAGCGGACGAGACGGACATCTCGTCGATTCGGCAGGTCGCCCGTGCCTCCTGGCACGCCATCTACGACGACATCCTCGGGGAGGAGCAGGTGGAGGAGCTGCTGGCCGAGGGGTACGACGACGACCACCTCGGCGAGATGGTCGACTTCGACGACATCGGCCTGTTCGTCGCGACGGCGGACGAGGACGTGGTGGGGTACGCCAGTTGCGGGATGACCGACCCGGCCGGCATCGGCGACCTCGACCTCTACGTCCACCCGGACTACTGGGGCGAGGGCATCGGGACCCGGCTCCTCGACCGCGGCGAGAAGCACCTCCAGAGCCTCTCGGTCCGGAAGATTCGCGACGAGGTGCTCGTCGACAACGAGATGGGGAACGCGTTCTACCGGAAGCACTTCGACCACGTCGACCGCCGGCAGGAGCGGTTCGGCGACGAGAAGCTGCCGGTGAACGTCTACGAGCTGTCGTTGTGGAGTTAGCGGGGACCCGGCCGAGGTGAGGCGCCTCGACGCGAGACGGCGACCGACGGCGGCTGTCGAGCAGCGGTGGGGGGCCGCAGTGGGGGGACCTCGCTGGGGGTCGCTACGGCCGTGTCACCGTCGCCACAGCACCTGCTCGTCGGTACGGAGAGGAGGGCCGTGTTTGGCACTCTCACTCGCCCTCGCTCCGTTTGGCAACGTTTTAGCCGCCGATTCGTCTCCTAGCTCTCAATGAGCTACAAGATCGGACTCGTCGGCAAGCCCTCCGTCGGCAAGTCCACCTTCTTCAACGCGGCGACGATGAACGACGTCCCCGAAGGGGCGTACCCGTTCACGACCATCGACCCCTCGATGGGCGAGGCGTACGTCCGGGTCGAGTGTGCCGCTCCGGAGTTCGAGCACAGCTGTACCCCCAACCACGGCTACTGCGCTGACGGCGTCCGCTTCGTCCCGACGAAACTGGTCGACGTCGCCGGCCTCGTTCCGGGCGCCCACGAGGGCAAAGGCCTCGGGAACCAGTTCCTCTCGGACCTCAACGAGGCCGACGTGCTCGTCCACGTCGTCGACTTCACCGGCGAGACGGACCTGGAGGGCGAACCCACCGAGGACCACGACCCCCGCGAGGACATCGACTTCCTCGAGAACGAACTCGACATGTGGTACCTCGACATCCTCGAGAAGGGCATCGAGCGGTACCGCTCGGGCTACCACGGCGAGGACAAGGACATCGAGGCCGACCTCGCCGAGCAGATGTCGGCGTTCAAGATCAGCGAGGACGAGATAAAGCAGGTCGTCCTCGCGCTGGACATGGAACTGGACCCCGACGCGTGGGACGAGGCGGACCGGGAGGCGCTGGCCCGCGAGATACGCATCCGCACCAAGCCGATGGTCATCGCGGCCAACAAGATGGACACCGGTACGGCACAGGACAACTGGGAGACGGTCACCTCCGACCCCGAGTACGAACACCTCACGTTCGTCCCCGTCTCGGCCCACGCCGAGAAGGCGCTGAAGAACGGCGACGAGCAGGGCGTCCTCGACTACCGCCCCGGCGACGACGACTTCGAGGTGACCGCGGACCTCCCCGAGGAGAAGGCCGCCGGCCTCGAACAGATCCGCTCGTTCGTCGACGAGTTCGACGGCACCGGCGTCCAGCGGGCCCTGGAGACGGCCCTGTTCGAGGAACTGGACGCCATCGCCGTCTTCCCCGGCGCGCGAAAGCCACAGGACGACGGCACGTTCCTGCAGGACTGCTTCGTCCTGCCCGACGGGTCGACCGCCGAGGACTTCGCGTACTTCCTGCACACCGACATCGGCGACGGCTTCCTCCACGCCCACGACGTGCGCTCCGGGCGGCAGGTCGGGGCCGACACCGAACTGGACCACCGCGACGTCGTCGAGATCACGACGACGAACTGAGCGGTCGACGCCGGCCCGCGAACATCAACTGTGATAATCCGGGGTCGTCGTTTTTGGGCCTCCGGGCCGCTATCTCGGGTATGTCCGATTCGATATCCCGCCGGCCGTCACTCGTCGGGGTTGCCTGTCCCACGGAGGGGGCTCGATGAGTACCGACACGGCAGAGGGACGCCTCGTCGGCCGACTGCTGGTGGCTGTCGGCGCCGTCCCGATGGCCGTCGAACCGTACCTCCCGGGTCCCCTCCGCCGGGACTTCGGTGTCCGTCTGTTCCTGCTGGCGTTCGTCTCCGTCGTCGTCGGGCCGGCCGTCGCGGCGACGCTGTTCGCCGACGCGCTCCCCGCAGTGGCCTTCGCCGCCGCCATCGTCCTCTGTACCGGGTTCCTGGGCTACTGTGAACTCTACCGCGCGATAATCGAGATCAACGAGAAGGCGACTGCCGTCGACGACGGCGCGTACGACATCGACTTCGGCGTCGACCGGGTCGACGAGATCGGCGAGACGTACGACACGCTGGAACGGACCGCCCACTCGCTGGGCGAGTCCATCGAAGAGGCCGAGAGCGCACGGGAGCGCGCGGAGGCGGCCCGCGAAGAGGCCGAGGCGGCCACGGAGAACGCCGAACGCGAGCGCAGCGAGATGGAAGCGCTCTCCAGCCACCTCGAACTGAAGGCCACGCAGTACCGCGACACGCTCGCGGCCGCGGCCGACGGCGACCTGACCGCCCGCGTCGACGACGAGAGCATGAGCGACGCCATGGCCGACGTCGGGACGGCCATCAACGAGACGCTGGACGCGCTCGAACGGGCCATCGCGCAGGGACAGGCCATCTCGGCGCGCATCGCCGACGAGAGCGACCGGGTCGCGAGTCAGGGCCAGCGGGTCCGCAGTGAGACCGCGTCGGTCACCGAGAGCGTCGACGAGATAGCCGACGGCGCGTCGACCCAGCGCGCCCAGCTCGGGGACGCCGCCGACGAACTCGGCGACCTCTCGGCGACGGTCGAGGAGATGGCCTCCTCGGTCACGGAGATCGCCGACCGGAGCGACACCGCGGCCGAACTCGGCCGCGACGCCCAGCGCTCCTCCTCGGAGGCCCAGAGCGCCGTCGACGCCATCCGCCACCAGTCGACGACCGCGGCCACCGAGGTCGAGCGCCTCGACGAGATCGCCGAGGACGTGGCCGAGATTCTGGACGTCATCGACAGCATCGCCGAGGAGACGAACATGCTGGCGCTGAACGCCTCCATCGAGGCCGCCCGCGCCGGCGAGGCCGGCGACGGGTTCGCCGTCGTCGCCGACGAGATAAAGCAACTCGCCACCGAGACCAGGGACGCGACGGCCGACGTCGAGACCCTCATCGAGACGCTCCGCTCGCAGGTCGGCGACTCCGTCGCGGCGATGGAGACGATGGAGTCCGCGGTCGACCGCGGGAGCGACACCATCTCCGAGACCATCACCACGCTGGAGGAGGTCGTGGAGGCGACCGTCGACGTCAACGACAGCATCCAGGAGATAGACCGCGCGACGAACCAGCAGGCCGACAGCGCACAGGAGGTGGTCGCCCTCATCGACGACATCAGCGCCATCGCCGACCAGACCGCGACGGAGGCCGAGGAGGTGGCCAGCACCGCCGACCAGCAGGACGCCCTCGTCGGCGAGATGGTCGACAGCGTCGACACGTTCGCGACCGACGCTGAGAGCCTGCAGTTCGAACTCCAGCAGTACCACACCGACGCCGCGGGCGACGCCGGCGCCAGCGCCGCCGGCGAACGCGCGACGACCGACTGACGACGGTCAGACGTCGACCGGACAGCCGTTTATCTCGCCGCCGCGCATCCCGTCGGCGAGCCAGTAGATAGAGAGCGTGAGGACGACGAGCGCGCCGACGGCGAACTCCAGCCCGTCCAGCGGGAGGAAGAGCAGCGACGTCGAGACGCCGAGCAGCGAGAGCAACCCCAGCAGGACGGCCGACCCGCAGGCCGCACAGCCGGCGCCGAGCGTCCCGAGGAGGACGCCCGCGGCGCCGGCCCCGCCCTGTCGTATCTGCAGGCCGTGTTCGCGGAAGTGGTAGGTCGCCATCGCCACGTCCACGCCGGTCAGCGCGGCGACGGCCACCAGCAGGACGCCCTGTGCCGGGTGGAAGAACGTGCCGACGAACGGGTAGAGTTCGAGGAGGACCGTCAGCCGACTCGCCAGCGGCAGGGACCCGCCGATCACGAGGTCCAGTACCAGCGGGACGTTCA
The DNA here is from genome assembly GCF_055632435.1 of Haloarcula sp. MBLA0163. Lineage (NCBI taxonomy): Archaea > Methanobacteriati > Methanobacteriota > Halobacteria > Halobacteriales > Haloarculaceae > Haloarcula > Haloarcula sp. MBLA0163. Next base: position 645,065 of record NZ_CM145745.1, on the reverse strand, counting down.
GCGAGACGACGAACGCCGTCAGCGAGGCGACGCCCGCGACGGCGGCGACGGCGGCGTACAGCGGGAGCGTCAGCACGAGTCGGGCCGTCCGACCCATCAGGCGCCAGTCGCGGCCACGGACCGGCAGCCGCCGACCGATCCGGACCGCGCGCATCAGTTCGCCTCCCCGAGGGCCTCGGCGATGACGTCGTACCCGACGCTCCCGTTGACCTTCGTGACGAAGTCGCCGTCCCGGAAGAGGAGGATGACCGGGGTGGTCTCGCCGAGGCCGGCGTCCTCCGCGGCCGCGATGTCGGCCTGCACGGCGTCGTCGTAGGCCTTCTCGCGTGCGTCCGTGGCCACGGCGTCGCCGTCCAGCGACGTCTCCGCGTTCAGGAACGACGCCGTCCGCTCGAGGACGTTGTCGACGGTGAACTGCGACCGCGTCGCGAAGTAGTGCTCGAACAGCGACCAGAACGCGGCGTCGTCGCGGGCGTAGGTCGCTTCGAGCGCCTGCGTCGCCGGCTCGCCCCACGGGTAGACCACCGGGTACGTGCGGACGACGTACGCGCCCGCCCCCGAGTCGACGAGGTTCGAGCGAATCTCCGGCACCGTGTTCTCGTGGAACGCCGCACACCGCTGGCAGGAGGGGTCCTCGAACGCGAGGACGACGTGGCCGCCCAGCTCACCCAGTCGCGGTTGCTCGCGGTAGTTCGCCGCCGCCGGGTGGTCCTCGATGGACTCGCCCGTGGCGTCGCTGCCACCGCCACACCCCGCGAGCGCCCCGACGGTCCCCGTCCCCACCAGCGCCAGCAGACGTCGTCGCTTCATAGTCGCCGGAAGGGTTCGACCCGGTTTATCGTTTGTTCTCCTGTGCGGCGGCGAGGGGGAACCGTCTTGCCGTCGGAGGGGGTAGCCCCGATGGCCGATGACGACAGCGCGTTCCGAGTCGGGGTGACTCCCCGACGGTGACGAACCCTATGAGTGCCGAGGCCCCTTTCCCCGTACTCGCCGCTCAGAACTGACGGCGTCCGCTCGGTCGGGATGTGGTCACAGAGGCAGTACAGAAACGGCGAACGTCCGGGTTCGCCGAGTCGTCGGTCGCGAGCGGTCAAACCGGCCACGGCCGATTCGCTGTACGGGTCACGGGACCCCGAGGGACACGTCTTGTCGGGAGGATTAAGTAAACTGCGTGCGAACTCGTACCGTGGTACGGAGACTCATCATCGACACGGACACCGCGGGCGACGACACGCAGGCCATCCTCATGGCCGCTCTCGCCGACTCCGTCGACGTCGAGGCGCTGACCGTCGTCGCGGGCAACGTCGAGTTCGACTACGAGGTCGAGAACGCGAAGTACACCCTCGACCTCGCTGGCGTCGCCGACGCGGTGCCGGTCTACGAGGGGGCGCGCCGGCCGCTGCTCAAGGAGTTCGACCACGTCGACCACGTCCACGGCGACGGGGGGTTGGGCGGTGACCTCTACCCAGACACGGGCATCCCCTCGGCGGACGGCCACGCCGTCGACGCCATCGTCGAGGCCGCCCGGGAGTCCCCGGGCGAGGTGAGTCTGGCCTGCATCGGCCCGCTGACCAACGTGGCGATGGCGGTCCGGCGCGAACCGGCCCTCGACGAGTTGCTGGACGAGGTGTGGGTGATGGGGGGTGCGGTGAACACGCTGGGCAACGACACGCCCTCGGCGGAGTTCAACTTCTGGGTCGACCCCGACGCCGCGAAGATCGTGGTGAACGAACTCGACCTGACGCTCGTCGACTGGGGGCTGACGGTCCGCCACGGGACCATCGACGGCGAGGCACTCGACCGGTTCGCGGCGGCGGAGACGCCCTACGCCGAGTTCTTCACCGAGATAACGAGCCACGCCCGCGAGTTCTCCCAGGAGCGGTTCGGCGTCGACGCGGCCACCCAACCCGACACGCTCGCGATGGCGTGTCTCCTCAACCCCGACATCGTCACCGAGGCCGGGACGTACTTCGTCGACGTGGACGAGCGCGAGGGGATGACGCGAGGGTACAGCCTCGTCGACGAGCTCGGCATCACAGACGGCGAGCCACGGACCCGCGTGGTCGAGTCGGTCGACGAGGACGCCTTCGACCAGATGGTCGCGGACATGCTCCTCCACGGCGACCCCGAGCGGTCGCTGTGACCGGCCGTCCCTACACCCGCCCGCTCTCGGCGAGGTCCTGTGCGGCGGCGACGACCCGCTCTTTCTCGGCCTGTGACCCGCGCCAGAAGTCGACGAGGGCCTGCCCGACGTCGCGCAGCTGCTCGTCGTCGAGTTCGGCCGCCTCGCCGTCGGTGAGGTCGTACAGTTCCCGGTCGTCGGGCGACCAGATGTACTTCCAGTCCCGCCCGCGGACGGCGACGTTCGGCATCCGCGTCGAGGAGAACACGTACGGTTCGGTGAGCCGGTCGGGCACCGTCTCGTCGCCGCTGGCGAGGCCGTGCAGCAGCGCCGGGAGTCGACCGAGCGAGAACGGTTCCTCGACCCGTCCCGTGGGGCCGTTACAGACCACGAGCGGGACGTTCACGAGTTCGTCGTACAGCTGGCGGCCGTGGCCGTACATCCCGTGTTCGCCGAAGGCCTCGCCGTGGTCGCCGTGGACGACGGTCAGGGTGTCCTCGCCCACCGCCTCGGTGAGCACGGAGAGGAACTCGTCGGTGTAGGCCAGCGAGTTCTCGTAGGCCGTCGTCAGCACGTCCCGGAGGACGGACTCGAAGGGGAGGTCCCGACTGAGGAACAGGCCCATGTTCGCGGGATAGGTCTTCAGACGGGACTGGGTGCGGTGCTCCTCGGGCGGGAGGTAGGGGAGGTGGCTGTCGACCAGAAAGACCCAGAGGAAGTACGGGTCGTCGGCCTGTGCCGTCCACTCCTGAATCTCGTCGGCGAGGGCCTCCCACGACATGAACATGTCCTGTCCCTGCCACCAGTTGGCGGCGTTCATCGCCAGCGTCCCGACGGTACTCTCCTGTTCACCGCCTTCGAGGAGGTCGCTCGACGCGTCGTCCTCCATGAAGTCCTCGAAGTGGTCGAACCCCTCGTCGAACCCGAAGTACCGCGAGGTCCACGGGTTGGCGGTGAACGCGGCCGTCTCGTAGCCCCGCTCCGAGAACTCCTCGGCGACGCTCCGTCGAGCGGCCATGTGTTCCCGGACGTGTGCCTTCATGTCTTCGCGGGTCGCGCCGTCGGCGCCGGGCCGTTCGACGGGGTCCGTCCCCGTCAGGAAGGAGGTCGCGGAGGCGAACGTCGCCGCGCCGGGGGCGACGGCGTTCTCGAACACCAGGCCGTCCTCGGCGTGGGACGCGAGTGTCGGCATCGTGTCAGCATCGCCGGCCGCGGCGCCGCAGTAGTCGGTTCTGAAACTGTCGATAGTGACGAGGACCACGCTCTGGTCGTCGGGCATGTGCCCTCTGGGAGTCGGAGAGCGGGGGTTACTATTCAGCACGTAAGCCGGCTTTTTCAGCCGGTAAACGCGCTATTTGTACGATGTCACGGCTGAACAGTAGGGGCCGTTTTTATGCTAGCCCCCGGTCCCGTCGTCCATGTCACGGTCCGATGTCCCCGCCGAGAACGTCACACGCGTCGAACTGCCGACGGGCCTGGTCGACGACGTCGAACAGCGCCTCCAGTACACCGACTTCGACGACGCGAGCGCCTACGTCGAGTTCGTCGTCGAGGAGGTCCTCGCGTCCGTCTCGGACGACGAGGACGCGAACTACGACGCCGTCGACCGCGAGGAGGTCGAGAGCCGTCTCGAGTCGCTGGGCTACATGGAGTGAGGCCGACGGCCTCCGTGCCGCAGCGAGACCGTCGAGCGGCCGACGCCACCGACGAACCCCGTATTTAGTGGTATCCACGTCGCATTAACGCGGCGATAATCGGGTATTCGACCCTTACCGCGCCGATAATATTCCGGGACCCATCCGAACGGTCGACCCGCTCGTGTGGCGTCACGCACTGCCGTCCCGACGTCCCCGAGCCCTTCGACAAGCAATGTCCGACACGTCCCGGCTCCGGCAGCTCGGAGTCACGTTCGCCGTCGTCGTCTCGCTCGTCGCCGCTGGCCCGCTCGTCGCCAGCGCAGCGACCGAGGGAAGCATCGCCGCCGACCCCGAGACAGCTGACTCGACCGCCGCGCACACGGCGACGGTCACCGTCGACGGTGACGCGGCCGGGAGCTCCCTGAACTCCCTCGCCGTCTCCTACGGGGAGAACGGGACCGACGTCTCCGACGTCGGGCAGGGAGACGTCAGGGCCGTCGGTATCGACCGCGGTGACGACGCCGACGGGGCGGCCGTCGACGAGTCCGTCGCCGACGACCTGAGCGGCGTCGGCGCCAGTGACGACGGGACGACGCTGACCGTCGGGTTCGGCGGGAGCTACCAGCTCCAGCGGGGTGACGAGGTCGTCCTCGTCTTCGAGGACGCGCAGAACCCCGCGTCGGCCGGCGACTACCCCGTCGAACTCACCGTCAACGCACAGAGTGCAGGGACCGCGACCGACGCCTCGCTCGCCGTCGAGGAGCGCGCCGGCGACGACGGCGGCGACGACTGCGTCGAACAGACCGACGCGTAAGGCCGTCGCGGGACGCCCGGCCACAGACACGGCTGTGGGAGGGCGTCCGCGGACCGCTTCGAGGCGGTGACCAGTCCCAGAGCGACCACACCGCGTCGCGGTCGCCCGACGACGTCGTCACCGGAGCCGTCGAACCAGTCTGAGCAATACCGAGGCGGCGGTTCCGATGCCGGGGACCCGTCTGGAGAGGGCGGCGGCACCGAGCAGTACGAGGCCGCTCTTCGTCCGACCGCGGACGAAGGCGAGCGCGGCGTCGACGAGCGTCGAGAGCACGCTGAGTCTGTTCAGCGGCGAGTTCTGGACAGCAGTCATGGCTCGCCCGTAGCTACCACGTCTGGGCGCATATAGCCCCACCCGGAGTATGCAAGCCGCCGGCGCGTCCACTCGGCCACCGCCGCGACGTGGCTCTGCCAGAGGCCACGGGTGCCAACCGCTTTGAGGGAGGCCGTCGTACTGTCGCCGCATGTCTCTCATCGATTACTACGACGAGATAGAGCCCGTGACGATGCTGGTCGCCGGGTTCGTCCTGTTCGTCATCCCGGAACCGGCCACCTCCGCGCTCGGCGCGGGCCTCATGCTGCTCGGGAGCGCTTGGTGGTTCTACGAGTGGCAGCGGTGACTACCAGTCGAACGCCTCGTGTATCGCCCGCCCCTCCTCGTGGAGCACCGGGCCGACGACCTCCGTGACGCCGGCCAGCACCGCCGCCGACTGGACCGGGGCGCTCTGGTCCGTGAAGTCGCCGATGTCGCGGCCGCCGACGCTGTAGACGACGCGGCCGAGACCGGCGTGGCGGATGCCGCCGGCGCACATCGGACACGGCTCCGTGCTGGTGTACATGACCGTCTCGGCGCGCTCGGCGGGCGAGAACTCGCGGCGGGCCCGCATCGCGAGGTCGAGTTCGGGGTGGCGCCGGACGTCGTCCTCGGTGACGACGCGGTTGGACGCCTCGAGCACTATCCGGTCGTCCCTGACGAGGACGGACCCGAAGGGACGGTCCCCGCGGTCCGCCGCCTCGCGTGCGAGTTCGAACGCCCGCCGCATGTGCGTCTCGTGGTCGAAGTCGTCGAAGGGGTCTCCCATACCCGCGGGTCGGCCCGCAGGCGGGTAAATCGACCGCCTCCGGCGGCGAGAGCAGTACGCTCAACACCGTGCTTGACGTAAGGGAAACGTGAACCACGACCGAATCCACGCACGGGAGCCGAGCCACCACGTCGAGAAGTGGTCGGTCGGGACCATCGAGCGCATCGGCGAGCGCGACGGGCACTGCGTCGTCACCGTCGCGTCCGACGACGGCGAGACGGTCGAGCTGGTCGTCACGTTCGCGGTGCGGGACCTCTTCCTGGGCAGGTTGGACGTCGAGGCGGGAGCGTCACCGGTCGGCCAGCGCGTCTGGTACCGGAAGCGCGGCGGCTGACGCCACGACGGCTCACTCCGGCGGTTCCACCGGCGCCTCGACCTGTGCGACGTCGAGGATGAGCGTGTTCTGCGTGTCGTCGATGGCGACGACCGTCCCGGCGACGACGAGGTTGTGTTTCGGCGTCGGCCCGACCGCGACGGCCTGCCCGGCCGAGAACTGGCCGACGGACTGCTGGAGGTGCAGTTGTGCGCGACACTCGTCGGGGTGGTTGACGGTCGTGAACCGTATCCCGTCGACGGTGACGTCGAGCCGCTCGAACTCGCGGGCGAGCGTGAGCGACTCCGTCTCGGCGTCGGGGTCGCGCCCGAGCGACGCGTAGGCCTGGTCGGTCGGGACGTACCCCCCCTCCGGACCGGAGTGGCCCTCGACGAGGCCGAGTTGGGCGAGGCTCTGCATCTGGTTCTGGACGGTGCCCAGACTCCGGTCGACGTCGTCGGCGATGGTCTGGCCTTTCACCGGCCCGTCCCCGGAGCGGTGGTGGTTGACCAGCGCAGTCAGCGTCTGCTCCTGACTGGTGGTCAGGTCGATGTGGACCATACGGGCCATACCACAACCACGCCCATGTATGTGTGGATACGCGTACGTTCGGCCACCGGTCCCGGCGCCGTCTCTCGAATCCGCCGGGCCGCACTCACTCGTCCAGCAGGACGTCGTCGCCGTGGCGCGCTCGCAGTTCGCTCAGATACGCGCGCTGTGCGTCGAGTTCGTCGGTCGACTCTGCGTAGACGTCGGCGAAGAGGTCCGTCGGGTCGGCGGCCACGTCCTCGGCCCGGTCGACGATGTCGGCCAACTCGTCGTCTATCGCCTCGTTCATCGCGTCGAGGCGCTCCTGGTCCAGCAGGCCCCGGTCCCAGAGGAATGCGCCGAACCGTGCCAGCGGGTCCCGGTCGCGCCACGCCTCGACCTCGTCCTCGTCGCGGTACACCTCCGGGTCGTCGGCGGTCGTGTGGGCGCCGAAGCGGTACTGGACCGCCTCGATGAGCGTCGGCCGGCGTTCCCCCTCGGCCGGGTCCAGCGCCCGTTCGCGGGCCGCCTTCGTGACGACGTAGGTGGCCAGCGGGTCCATCCCGTCGACCTGCACGCCGTCGAACCCGTAGGCGGCGGCCTTCTGGGCGATGGTGTCGCTGGCCGTCTGGCGCTCTCTGGGCACCGAGATGGCCCACTGGTTGTTGTTACAGACGAAGACCGTCGGGGTGTCGAACACGCCGGCGAAGTTCATCGCCTCGTGGAAGTCCCCCTCCGAGGTGGCGCCGTCGCCGAAGTGGACGACGCCGACCTGTTCGTCGCCGTCGCGTTTGGCCGCCCACGACCACCCGACTGCGTGGGGGATGTGGCCGGCGATGGAGATGTTCAGCGGGAAGACGTTCACGTCGGCGAGGGCGGCGTTGCCCCGTTCGTGGCCCATCCAGTAGAGGAGGTACTCCCACGGGAGGCCGCGCGCCACGAGCGCCCCGTGTTCCCGGTACTGGTAGAACAGCGTGTCCGTGTCGGCCAGCGCGTACGTCGACCCGACCTGTGCGCCCTCCTGACCGGCCAGCGAGGAGTAGGTCCCCAGTCGGCCCTGCCGCTGGAGGCTTATCATGCGCTCGTCGAACCGGCGGGCGAAGCGCATGTCGCGGTACATCTCGACCAGCGCCTCGTCGTCGAGGTCCGGGAGGAGGTCCGGTGCGACCACCTCGCCGTCGGCGTCTAGCACCTGCACACGGTCGTCCGGCGCCCGGTCGAGTACGTCGGCTGCCATCCTGTCGGGACAATCGGGATAGACCGGCAAAAAGGTGCGTGGGAACGGGGTCAGCCCACCCACTCCCGGACCTGCCGGAGTGCGTCGGCCTGGTGGTCGGGCATCACCTCGAGGACGACGCGCCCGTCGAAGTGGGCGTCGAGGAGTCGGGCGGTGCGTTCGAGGGGCACCTCGCCGTCGCCGACCGGGAGGCCGTCCACCGTCGGCGTCGCGTCGTTGAAGTGGACCACCCGGAGACGGTCGCCGTCGGCCCGGAGGAGGTCCCGGAGGCCGTCGAGGTAGTCCGGCTGGGACATGAACAGGTGCGCCGTGTCCAGCACGAGGTCGTGGCCCCGGTCCAGCAGGAGGTTCCGCAGGTGGAACGGGGTCGCGCCGGGGTTGTTCTCGTAGCCGTACCGGGCCTCGAAGCCGTAGCCCTCCAGCGTGTCGACGTGGGTGTGCTGGGCGTACTGGCTGTGGACGACGAGGTAGGCGTCGAGGCGGGCGGCCAGCGCGTCGCTCCGGCGGAACGGCTCGGCGTCGTCCGGGCGGGCGTGGAGCGTGTGCACCGTGGCGGCGTCGACTGGCGACGCGTCGACCGTCGCGGCCGTCGCCGCCACGTCGTCGAGGTCGGCGGGTCGCAGGTGGAGTTCGACGCTGTCGAAGCCACGGTCGGCGGCGGCGTCGAGCGAGTCGGGGTCCGGCGGGCACTTGCCGACGAGGTCCATCGCGTCGGGCTACGCCGCCCGGCCTCTAAAACTCGGTCCCGGGTGCCCACCGACCCGAGCTCTCATGCCGGTCCAGCCCTTGGGTCCGTCGATGCCCGTGGTCTCGACCGACGAGGACGACGACGCGCTGTTCACCCTCCGGCGGGCGCGGCGGATGACCCGCGCGCACGCCGTCCTCTGGGCGCTCATCCTCGCGTCGACGGTGGCCGACGTCCTGTTGACGCTCTCGGGGCTGGCGGCCGGCTACCGCGAGGGGAACGTCGTCGTGGCGGCGCTCATCTCGGAGTTCGGCGTGGCCGGCCTCTGGCTCGTGAAGTTCGCGGCGATGGTGTGGCTCGTCGGCGGGTGGGCCCTGCTCTCGGACCGCGACGCGGCCGTCTTCCTCGCGCTGTTCGCCGCCGTCACCGTCGGCGTCGCCGGCTACAACGCCGTCCTCCTGTTCGGCTGAGTCCGGCGAGACGACCCCGGCGAGCGGCCGGTTCCGTGGACCCACGCCGCGTCCTCGGAGAACACGGGGGTTAAGTACCACTGGGTGTGACCACGGGGTAATGGAGAGACGCAGTTTCCTCGCGGCGGCCGGCGCGACGGTCGCCACTTCGCTGGCAGGGTGTAGCGGAATCGGGACCACGGGTGAGACCGGCACCGAGAGCGGCCGACGGACGCTCGTGGTCGGGACGTACAGCCCGTTCATCGACGCGCCCTCCTCCAGCCCGGGTGCGTGGCTCAAAGAGCGGTTCGAGAGCGAGTTCGACGCCCGACTGGTGTGGCAGACGCCGAGCAACGAGCTCAACCACTACATCGAGCGCAGGAAGGCCGGCGTCGACGTCGAGGCCGACCTCTACGTGGGGGTGAACGCGGACGACCTGGTGCGGGTCGACGAGACGCTCGAGGAGTCGCTGTTCGCCGAGGCCGGCGACCTGAGCGGGCAGGACGACGTGAAAGACGGGCTGACCTTCGACCCCGAGGGCCGGGCGGTGCCGTTCGACACCGGCTACGTCAGCCTCGTCTTCGACGGGACGGCGACGACGGCCCCGGAGACGTTCGACGGGCTGCTGACCGAGGACCACACCGGCGACCTCATCACGCAGAACCCGAGCAGCTCCGACACCGGGCGCGCGTTCATGCTCCACACCGTCAAGCAGTTCGGCGCCGACGGCTACCTCGACTACTGGGCCGACCTGCAGGCCAACGACGTCCGCGTGCTGGGGTCGTGGGACGACTCGTACAGCGCGTGGTCGGAGGGCGAGGCCCCCATCGTCACCTCCTACTCCACCGACCGGGTGTACGCGAACCGCTACGACCAGGACCTGGAGAAGCACCGCATCCGGTTCCTGAACGACCAGGGGTACGCCAACCCCGAGGGGATGGCCGTCTTCGAGAACGCGAACGAACCCGACCTCGCCCGCGAGTTCATGCAGTTCCTCCTGCGCCCCGAGGTGCAGGGCGAGATCGCGGTGCGGAACGTCGCGTTCCCGGCGACGACGAACGCCGACCTCCCCAGCGACTACGCGGAGTTCGCGCTGGAACCGCCCGAGCCGGTGACGTTCACCTACGACGAACTGCAGGGCTCGGTCGGCGGCTGGGTGGAGGACTGGAGCCAGCAGTTCGCCCAGAACTGACGTGACCGACGCCGCCGAGCGGACGGACAGCGGACGCGGTACCGCGGCGGGACAGGTCCGGGTCCGTCTCGAACGGTACGCGCTCCCGACGCTGGCCGCCGGGACGGTACTGCTCCTGCTGTGCATCTTCTACTACCCTGTCGCGACGGTGTTCGTCGACAGCGTCGTCGTGGAGGGCCGGGCGACGCTGTCGGTGTTCGTCGGTATCCTCACCGACCCGTTCTACGTCGGCGACCTCGCCGGGCTGGCGGCGGGTAGGTCGCCCCTGGCCGTGCTCGGGGACCTCCTCTCGCCGGACCGGCGGCTCGGCGTCGTCGGGTTCACAGCCTACCAGGCGGCGCTCTCTTCGGTGGCGAGCGTCGCCCTCGGGCTGCCGGCGGCGTACCTGCTGGCCCGCTACGAGTTCCCCGGCCGCCGGACGCTGCGCTCCCTGACCATCCTCCCGTTCGTCCTCCCCTCCATCATGGTCGCGGTGGGCTTCGTCGCCACGTTCGGCCAGAACGGGACGCTGAACGCCGTGCTGGGCGCGCTCGGGCTGGGCGAGGTCCGCCTGCTGTTCACGCTCGAGGCCGTGATAATCGCCCACGCGTTCTACAACGCGCCGCTCGTGGCGCGGGTGACGACGGCGGCGTGGGAGTCCGTCGACGCCAGCGCCGTCGAGACGGCCCGGAGTCTGGGGGCGAGTCCGCGCCGGGCGTTCCTCGACGTCGTCGCGCCGCAACTGTACCCCTCGGTGCTGATGGGCGCGGCGCTCACGTTCGTGTTCACGTTCGGTACCTTCCCCATCGTCCTCGCGCTGGGCGGGTTCCAGCTCGCGACGGTCGAGGTGTTCGTCTACCAGCTGATCCGGGACTTCGAGTACGCCGAGGCCGCGGCGCTGGCCGTCGTCGAACTCGCCATCTCGCTGGGCCTGCTGTACGCCTACCTCCGGTACGAGGCGCGCCACAGCGTCCGGTCGCGCGGCATCCGCCCGCTCCCCCGGCGGCCGCTCCGCCCGCCGTCGCGCTCGCTCGGCGACCTGCTCCCGAGGGCGGGTCTCGCGGCGTACGGCGTCGTCGCCCTCGCCGTCTTCGTCGCCCCCATCGCGAGCATGGTGTACGCGAGCGTGAGCGGGCCGGACGGGCTGACGCTGGTCCACTACCAGTTCCTCGTCCGGCGACAGGCGACGGCCGCGGCCTTCCAGGTGACGCCGTGGGACGCCGTGCGAAACTCCCTGCTGTTCGGCGTCGGGTCCCTCCTGCTGGCCCTGCCGATGGGGGTCGTCGTCGCCGTCCTCACGACCCGCGAGTACCGCGGGCGGAAAGTCGTCGACGCCGTCGGGATGGCCCCGCTCGCGGTGTCGAGCATCGTCGTCGGCATCGGCCTCCTCCGGGGACTGGTGTTCGGCGTCGAGGTCGGCGGGACGCGCCTCGCTGTCGGCGGTGCCCTCGCCATCGTCGCCGCCCACGCCGTCTCCGGGTACCCGTTCGTCGTCCGCACCGTCGCCCCCGGACTGGAGGGGCTGGACCAGTCGCTCGTCGAGTCGGCGCGGGCGCTGGGTGCGCCCCGCGCCCGGGTCCTCAGCGACGTGGAGTTGCCGCTGGTGTGGCCGGCCGTCGTCGCCGGGGCTGCCTTCGCGTTCGCCATCTCGGTCGGCGAGTTCTCCGCGACGGTGGTGCTGGCGACCGGCACCGACCAGTTCACGATGCCCGTCGCCATCGAGCGGTTCATCGGCCGACGGCTCGGTCCCGCGACGGCGATGGGCGTCGTCCTGCTCGTGGTGACGGCCGGCAGTTTCGTCGTCATCGACCGACTGGGGGGTGCCGACGGTGGCTTCTGAGCCGCCGGCGGTGGCGCTCGACGGCGTCAGCCGACGCTACGGCGACACCACCGCGCTGAGGGACGTCTCGCTGTCGGTCCGGGAGGGCGAGTTCTTCACGCTCGTCGGCCCCTCCGGCTGTGGGAAGACGACGACGCTCCGCCTGCTCGCGGGGTTCGAGACGCCGACGCACGGCACCGTCAGGTTCGGCGGCGAGAGCGTCGCCGGCGTCCCGCCCGAGGACCGCGACGTGGGCGTCGTCTTCCAGAACTACGCGCTGTTCCCCCACATGAGCGTCGGCGAGAACGTCGCCTACGGCCTCCGCTTTACCGACCCGCCGGGCGGCGTCTCGCGGGACGAGCGGGTGTCGACCCTGCTGGAACTGGTCGACCTCGCCGGGGCCGAAGAGCGCGACCCGGACACGCTCTCGGGCGGGCAACAGCAGCGCGTCGCGATGGCCCGCGCGCTCGCGCCGGGGCCGGACCTCCTCCTGCTGGACGAACCGATGAGCGCGCTGGACGCGAAACTCCGCGAGCGACTGCGCGTGCAGGTCCGCGAGATCCAGCAGGAGCTCGGCATCACGACGGTGTACGTCACGCACGACCAGGAGGAGGCGCTGGCCGTCTCGGACCGCGTGGCCGTCGTCCGCGACGGGACCGTCGAACAGGTCGGGACGCCCCGGGAGATATATCGCCGACCCGCCACCCGCTTCGTCGCCTCGTTCGTCGGCGACAACAACGTCCTCTCGGGGCGTGTGACCGACGTCAGCGTGGGCTCGGACGGTCCCGTCGCGACCGTCGACGTGAGCGGCGAACCGCTCGCCGTCGGCCTCGAGGACCGGCACGAGGCCGGCGTCGGCGACCGGCTCACCTTCTGTCTCCGACCCGAGCGGCTCTCGCTCGACGGTGGGGAGACGACGCTGTCGGCGACGGTGACGAGCACGGAGTTCCTCGGCGAAGCGACGCGGGCGCACCTCGACTGGGGCGGTCGGACGCTCCGGCTACGGACCACCGACCCGCCGGGCGACGACGTCGTCGTCGGGTTCGACCCGAGTGACGCGCACGTCGTCGCCGTCGAGCGCTGACTCACTCCCCGAGCGAGGCGTCGGCGGGGTAGACACGGACCTCCCCCTCCTCGCGGACGGCGACCGGGTGGTCGGCGTACTCGAACTGGACGGCGAACTCCGTCTCCGAGTCCTCGTAGAGCGTCGACAGCGCATCGCTCGGGACGACGGTGTCGAACGGGCGGAGCACCGTCGGGTCGACCCCCTTCGCGTCGGCCACGGCGCGGGTGACGACCACGGCGAGCGACGCCTCTGGCTCGGCGACCTCCCGACGAACCCGAGGGGCGGTGTCAGTAAACATATCGTCACACTTCGCTCCCCGACCTGAAAGAGGCCATGGCTCATAAATTAGTGTCAGTCCCCCTGTTCGGGTTCGAACACCGCCTCGAACAGCTTCGATTCGGCCGCCCGGAGGTGGTCGTGGAACGTCGGCGACGTGATGTCCAGCGACGCGGCGAGCTCCTCCCCGGTGCGTTCCCGGGGCGTCTCGAAGTACCCGCCGTAGTACGCCGTCCGTGCGACGGTCGCCTGTCGCTCGGTGAGCGAGTCGAGGACCCGGTCCTCGACGGCCTCGACGTGGTCGGGATCGACCTCGACGGTCTGGCGCCCGACCAGCTCCGTCTTCTCTGGGGGCGTGTCGAGCAACTGCGACGCCTCGGGAGTGTCGGCCGACCGGGGGTACCAGACCTCCACCGTCGCCGTGCCGTCGGCGACGTGCACGTCCGCCAGTCTCCCTGCGCCCTCCGTGACGGTCGCGAAGAAGGGCACGTCGTCGTAGACCACCTGCAGTCCAGGGTCGGCCTCGCGGTCGGTGAGCGTGACGGCCTCCGCGACGCTGTCGTGGGCCTCGGCGGCCGAGGCGACCGCCTCCGGGTCGCCCTCGTGGACGGTGAAGAACGCAAGCGGCGCGTCCACCGTGGCGTCGGCCGCCGACAGTTCGAGCGTCGCGTCGGTGGCCGTCGTCGCGGACGTACAGAACTGCTCGGCCCCGGTGACCTCGACGGTGAACTCCACGAGCGTGTCCGAGAGCAGCGCCTCCCGCGAGCGGAGCGCGTGGATGGCGTCGCCCAGCCGCCGGCCGAGGTTGTCGAGGGCCTCGCGTTCGAACTGCCCGAACTCGGCGTCGCTGTCGATACCGACCGTCAGGACCCCGTAGGGCGCGCCGTCGTATTGGACCGGGACGGCGATTCTCGCGGCGAGCGACCCCCTCGGTGACGGGTCCACCGCGGGTTCGCCGTCGCGCCGGGCCGCCTGCTGGATGGTGGTGCCGCCGTCGGTGACGGCGGGGCCGCCGGGCGACCCGTCCAGCCCGCTCTCGACGCGCGGTTCGACATCGTCGCGCTCCGACGTCGCGTCGCCTATCCAGGCGTAGTCGAACCGACCGACGTCGGTCAGCCGCTCGCAGACGGCCCGCTCCATCGCCGGGCGGGAGGACGCCCCGACCAGCGCCGTGTCGACGTTCCACAGTTCGGCGGTGACGTCGGTGACCCGTTCGATGGTCCGCTCGCGTCTGCGCTGTCTCACGGCGTACACGCCGACGAGCAGGCCGGCGACACAGCCCCAGATAGCGGTGTACGAGACGATGAACGCGGGCTTGACCGTCCCCTGCCAGAGCTGGAACCCGAGCGTCCACAGCACCATCAGCGCGACGCCACCGGTCCCGACCAGCGCCCAGCGGACGACCGCCAACCGGTCCTCGACCGGTCCGTCGTCGGTGGCGACGCGGACGCCGGCACCGACGACGAGGAGGGCCAGCGCGAACGGGACGGCGTTTTCGAGCAGCGTCAGGACGACGAGGTCACCCTGTACGAGGACGTCTTCGACGACGTCGTAGGACGCGACGGCCGCCATCACGAGACCGAGCGATACGAGCGTCAGGCCACCGAGGCGGGCACGGCGGTCCGAGTCCGTCTCCATCTAGCCCGTATCGATGAACGTGACGGCCTGAAATTCTTGTGGAGTCCGGGGGCGAGTCCGGGGTCGCGCCCACGCGCTTGCGACGCGACGCCTACGTGCGACCATGCGAGACCGACTCCGGACGGGCAGTGCGCCGTCGCCACGAGACTACGACGTCGAGTACGAGACGGTGTCGGTGCCGGTGCTCCTCGTCGGCGGTGGGGCCGCGGGGGCCCGCGTCGCCATCGAACTGGCCGAACACGGCGTCGAACCGCTGGTCATCGGGAAACGCGAGGAGTCACGGGGCGCACACCACCGCACGGACTTCCCCGAGACGGGCCCCGACTGGCGGCGGAACGTCCTCGTCGGCGCCGACGACACGGGGCACCGTCCAGTTACCGAAAGTAATCCACCCGGCCGTGTGTCGTGAGCGGACGCTGGCCCCGGAGCTTCAATACGGGTGGGACAGTCGTATCGGGCAAGGTCGTGCTCACTCGTCGGAGCCTCCTCGCGTCGTCGCTCGCAGGCCTCGGTGGCTGTCTGGGCAGTGCTGGCGAGGTGTCCGTCGAGTGTCCGGCCCCCGTCGAGGGCGACGGGAGCGCGCGGCTGGGGTTCGTCGGCGACGTGATGCTCGGCCGCAACGTCGACGAGCGCTGGCGCGACGACCCGACCGGCGTCTGGGACGGGATGGCCGACCGCCTCGACGCCCTCGACGGCCTGTTCCTGAACCTGGAGTGTTGCGTCTCCGCTCGCGGCGACCCGCGGCCCGGCCGGACCTACCACTTCCGGGCCCATCCCTCGTGGGCGGTGCCCGCTCTCGACAGCGCCGGGACGGCGTTCGCCGGGCTGGCGAACAACCACGTCCTCGACTTCGGTCCGCGAGCGCTGGCCGACACGCTCGCACACCTCGACGACGCCGGCGTCCCCACGGCCGGCGCTGGACCGGACAGGGAGTCGGCCTTCGAACCGGCCCACCTCACGGTCGGCGGCCTCGACGTCGCCGTCGTCGCCGTCACCGACCAGTCGCCCAGCTACGCCGCCCGCGCGGACGCCGCAGGGGCCGCCTACGCCCCGCTGCGACGGAGCGACCGGCTCACCCGGAACTGGGTCGGCGGGGCGCTGGCACGGGCCCGCGAGCTCGACCCTGACCTGCTGGTCGTCTCCCTGCACTGGGGTCCCAACTGGGAGACCGCGCCCTCGGAGGCACAGCGGTCGTTCGCCCGGTGGCTCGTCGACCGCGGGGCCGACGTCGTCCACGGCCACAGCGCCCACGTGATACAGGGCGTCGAGACGTACCGGGGCCGACCAATCGTCTACGACGCCGGCGACTTCGTCGACGACTACCTCGTCAAGGACGGCCTGCACAACGACCGGAGCCTCCTGTTCGAACTGGTCGTCGACGACGGCACCCTCTCGGCGCTCGAACTGGTGCCGGTCGAGATCGAGGACTCGCAGGTGACACCCGCCGGCGACGCGGCCGCGGCGTGGCTACGCGACCGGATGCGCTCGCTCTCGGCCCCGTTCGGCACCACCGTCGAACGGGAGGGTGCCGGCCTCCGGATTCCGCTCGGCGACTGCTGAGCGGTCAGTCGTCGTCCTCGTCGTCGTCCTTCGGGCCGGCGTGGTCCGGCGGTCCCGCGTGGTCCGGTGCGTTCGAGTCCTCCTTCGGGCCGGCGTGGTCCGGCGGTCCCGCGTGGTCCGGTGGCCCCCGTTCCTTCCCGTCTTCCTCGTCCTTCTCGTCGCGCCCGCGTTTCCTGCGGTCCTCGTGGTCGTCATCGTCGTCATCGTCGTCGTGGTCGTCGCGGTCGCGGTCGCGGTCCTCGTGGTCGTCATCGTCGTCATCGTCGTGGTCGTCGCGGTCGCGGTCCTCGTGGTCGTCATCGTCGTCATCGTCGTGGTGGTGGTCGTCGTCACAGGACCCGCGACGGATACGCAGGCGCCGCCCGAGCGACAGCCGGTACCGGTCCGGGTCGTCGAGGTCGCCCGAGAGGAACTCCCAGCGGTCGATGCGCCCGTCGTAGTACTCCTCGAAGAGGGCAGCGTCCTCGTTGAACCGCGGCCTGATGACCAGCGAGAGGTCGTCGTCGTCGAGACCCCGGAGCGCGCCGCCGTCGGTTCGCTCGGCGGCCCACGTCCAGTCGACGGTCGTCTCCGTGTCGTCGATGTCCCAGCGGTCGTAGTTCGAGTCGCCCTCGTAGAAGTCGTCTTTCACGACCCACGTCGCCTCGACGGGGATGTTCTCGATGGTGAACGAGACGGAGCCGCCGTCGGTGTCGTCGTCGAGTTTGTCGTGGACGACGACGAGACTCAGGCCGTCGGGGCCGTCGTAGAGGAACAGGATGCTCGTGTCCGCCCGCTGGAGGTCCGTCGTCCCGGTGGAACTGTAGTAGTAGTCCTCCTGCCCCCAGCGGTAGAGGTCCCGAACCGGCTCGTCGCCCGAGAGGGGTTCGACACGGAAACACCGGTCGCCCTGCTCGACGACGAAGCTGTCGTCGTGGGCGGTGACCGACCCGGCGGCTAGGGCGAGCCCACCGGCGGCCGTCGCCGTCGTCGCGAGGAACTGGCGTCGGTTCACCGATTCTGGCGGAGTGTCCGTCATACCGAACGCAACCGGAGAGTAGGAATTTGTTATACTGCGCATATCTCGACGGCGATTCGTGAAGCCGAGCTTACCCGCCGCCTACGGGGTCCTGGGCCCCGTCGCCGGGACCTGGCAGCGGCTATCACGGAACCCATTTACGTCAGAACGCGCTCTAGCAGGTATGAACTACGAGGCCGCACTCCAGCGAGCGTACGACGTGCTTCCAGACCAGCCCAGAGAGGCGGGTGAGCGACTCTCCATCCCCGACCCCGAGGGACAGACAGACGGGGCGTTCACACGACTGACCAACCTCGAGTCCATCGCCGACGCCCTCTCGCGAGACGCCCAGCACCTCCACAGCAGCATCCAGCGCGAGTTCGGGACCAACGGCCAGTTCGACGGCGGCGAGGCCCGCTACAACGGGTCGTTCGACGTCGCGGACTTCCAGGCCGCCATCGACGCCTACGTGGCCGAGTACGTCACGTGTTCGGAGTGTGGCCTCCCCGACACCGTCCTCAAGACCGAGGACGGCGTCGACATGCTCCGCTGTCAGGCCTGTGGTGCGTTCCGGCCCGTCTCGAAGAGCGCGAGCAAGAACACCCAGCAGCAGACGCCCACGCTCGAGGAGGGCGAGACCTACGAGGTCAAGATCACCGGCACCGGCCGCGAGGGCGACGGCGTCGCCGAGAAGGGCAAGTACACCATCTTCGTCTCCGGCGCCCGCGAGGGCCAGGTCGTCAACGCCTACATCGAGAGCATCAGCGGGACGCTGGCGTTCGGTCGCGTCCAGTAAGCCGTCCCGCGAGCGGTTTCTGCTACCGAAAGCACTTGTCGTCGCCCCGTCCAGTCCGTGCTATGGTCGACGAGAGCGGCGAAGGCGGACTGTACGTGGTCGCGGCGGTGGCGCTCGGCCTCGGCGTCGTCAACGCCGCCGCGGGCGCTCTCGCCGTCCTCTCGGCGGTCGGTGTCCCGACGCTCGTCCTCGGGGTCGCTCAGTCGTTCCTCGGACTGCTCCTCGTCCCCGCTGGCGTCGGAGTCGCCCTCCGGAGACCGTGGGGCCGCTGGGTCGGGGTCGTCGCGTTCGGCGGCCTCGCGGTCGTGCAACTCCTTCCGCTGCTCTCGGGGGCGACGCTGGCGGTGCCGCTGGCGGGGGTCCTGCTCTCGACCGGGTGCTCGCTCTATCTCCTGCTGGCCGGCGAGGCGTTTCGGGACGACGACGGCGGGCGCGCTCTGACCGAGGACACGGACCCCCACGAGTTCGTCCGGTAGGACCGGACTACTCGTCGCCGTCCCAGAGGTCCGTCGAGAGGTAGCGTTCGCCGGTGTCCGGCAGGACCACCACGACGGTCTCGTCGGGGTTGTCGTGTGCGTACTCGGTGGCGGCGTGCAGGGCCGCCCCGGCCGAGATGCCCACCATCAGCCCCTCCTCGGCGGCGAGGCGACGGGTCGCCGCGACGGCGTCGGCCTCGCTGGCGACGCGCACCTCGTCCAGCAGGTCGGTCCGGAGGACGTCCGGGACGAACCCCGGCCCGATGCCCTGAATGCCGTGGCTGTCCGGGTCGTCGTTCGACAGCAGTTGGGAGGCCTCGGGTTCGACGGCGACGGACGTGAGGGCCGCACCCCGCTCCTCCTTGATGTACTCCGAGATGCCGGTGATGGTGCCGCCGGTGCCCACGCCCGCGACGACGGCGTCCACGTCCCCGTCCGTGTCCCGCCATATCTCGGGGCCGGTCGTCTCCCGGTGAGCGCGGGGGTTCGCCGCGTTCTCGAACTGGCTGGCCCGGACGGCGTCGTCTGCCGCGGCGAGTTCGTCCGCTCGCTCGATGGCCCCGCTCATGCCGTCGTCGGCGGGCGTCAGCACCAGCTCGGCGCCCAGCCCCGACAGCAGGCGCCGCCGCTCCTCGCTCATCGACTCGGGCATCGTCAGTACGCAGTCGTAGCCGCGGGCGGCCGACACCGCCGCGAGTCCGATGCCGGTGTTGCCGCTGGTCGCCTCGACGACGGTGCCGCCATCGGGTAGTTCGCCCGACTCGGCGGCCGCCTCGACGATGTAGGCGGCGATGCGGTCCTTCACCGAGTACGGGTTGGCCGCCTCGTACTTCCCCAGCAGATTCTCGGCGAACGAATCGAGACGGACCAGCGGCGTGTCGCCGACGAGGTCCGTCACGTCCGATGCGACTGTGCGTGTCTCCGGTGGCGCCGCGACCGATTGCATATCGCGGCCTTCACGATTGGTCGGGGTAAGGCCCCCACCAGAAAACTGCGGGTGTCGAAACCCTACGCCTCGACCTCCTCGACGAGTTCCGGGCGGTCGTTGCTCGGACTGTTGACCGCCGTCGAGACGGGGTAGGTCCGCATCGGGCCGTCGTAGGGGTCAAGCAGGTCCGCGGCGACGTCGGTGTCGGCCGAGAGCCACGTCGCCTCCTCGTCGGGGTCGAGAATCACGGCCATCCGATGGTGGAGGTCGCGGACGGCGTCGTTGGGTTCGGTCGTGACGATAGTGAACGTCTCTATCACGTCGTCCTCGCCGCCGTCGCCGCCACCCCCGCCGAACTCCCCGAGACCGGTCTGGCGCCGTGGCGGTTCCCACCGCTCGTAGAGACCCGCCATCGCGAAGATAGCGTCGTCGGGGAGCGCGACGCGGTAGGGCTGTTTCCCGCCGTCCCGCTGGGTCCACTCGTAGAAGCCGTCGGCCGGCACCAGACAGCGGCGGGACTCGTAGGCGTCGGCGAACGACCGCTTCTGCCCGAGGGTCTCTGCCCGGGCGTTGATGTAGCCGTGGTCCGAGCGACTGTCGGCCCACGAGGGTATCAGCCCCCACTCCATGCGCTGGATGGTGTCGGGGTCCTCGTCGGTGACGACCGGCAGGGACTGGCTCGGCGCGGCGTTGTAGCGGGGCTCGAACGCGAAGTCGAAGGACGCGTCGAACCGGGCTTCGACGTCCGCCGGCGGGGCGAACAGGCTGTAACGGCCACACATACTCCGAGCGAGGGCGGCGAGCGGCAAAAGCCTCACCAACAGTTTTGCGCGTCCGGGCCGACGCCCCGGTATGGAGACCCGACCACTCGGCGCGACCGGACAGGAGAGCACCGTGGCGACGTTCGGTGCCATCGCTCTGAACTGGCTGGAACAGGAGGGCGCGAACCAGATGGTCGAGCACGTCCTGGACCACGGCGTCAACCACTTCGACGTGGCACCGACCTACGGCGACGCCGAACTGAAGCTCGGTCCGAAGCTCCGGCAGCACCGCGAGGACATCTTCCTCGGCTGTAAGACCCAGGAGCGGGGCTACGAGGGGGCGGCCGACAAACTGGAGCGGTCGCTGGACCGCCTCGGGGTCGACACCATCGACCTCTACCAGATTCACGGGCTGGAGTACGAGTCCGAACTGGACGAGATCACCGGCGACGACGGCGCGCTCGCGGCCATCCGCGAGGCGAAGGCCGAGGGGAAGATAGCCCACATCGGGCTGACGAGCCACGGGAACCCCGGACTGATTCGGGACGCCATCGACCGCATCGACGACCTGGAGACGCTGATGTTCCCGCTGAACCCGGTGGTCGTCGGGAAGGACGACGACGAGCACGACTACGAGGCGGTGCTGGAGCGGGCCGAGGCGGAGGACATCGGCACGCTGGGCATCAAGGCGTTCGCGAAGGGGTCGTGGCCGCCCACGTCCGAACTCCCCGAGGCAGACCGCCCGTACGCGAACTGGTACGAACCGGTCGACACCCCCGAGGCGATCCGCGACCGGTTCGACTTCGCCGCCTCGCAGGGCCTGAGCACCGTCGTCACGCCGGGCGACCCGAAACTCGTCTCGATGGTGCTCGACGCCGCCGGCCGCTACGACGGGATGGACGAGGCGACACAGCGGAGCCTCATCGAGCAGTCGCGCCACGACGACAGCCCCGTGCCGGAACAGCTCCACCACTGACCCGTGGCCGGGGAGTCAGCGTCGCAGGCCGTGCCCGAGACGGTCGAGGCGGCGCTCGCCGACCGGCCGGTGGAGGGACGGGTCTGTCTCGAGGCGGGCGCCGGCGTCGGCAACGCGACGGCCGGCCTGCTGGCCGCCGGGGCCGAACGCGTCTACGCGGTCACGGACGACCCCGACCACGCCGCGACGGTACGGGACCGCTGTGACGGCGCGACCGACCGCCTCGTCGTCGTCGAGGCCGACCTCCGACGGACCCCTCTCCGTCCGGACTCGGTGGACCTCGTCACCGCCCACGGGCTCTGTAACCTCCTCGACCCCGCGGCGCTGGCGGCCGTCGCGGCGGAGCTCTCGCGGGTCGCGGCCGCCGGGTGTCACCTCGTCGTCGACGACTACGAACCGCTCCCCGAGAGCGCCGCCGTCCGCGACCTCTTCGCCGTCGAGAACGCCGCCAGCGAACTGGCCGCCGGCCGCTCGGCGCTGACCTTCTACCCGGCGGCTCTGCTGAGGCGCGTCTTCGCCGGTCACGGCTGGACGTTCGACAGGGAACGGACGCTGCTGGACCCGGTGCCGTGGACCGCGAGCCACCTCTCTGCACACGCGGGCGTCGTGACGGACGCCATCGAGGACCTCCCGCCGGAGCTGGGCGACCCGCTGGAACGCCGGGCCGAGCGTCTGGTCGAGGCCATCGGCGAGGAGTTCGCCGGGACGATGTACAGCGTCGCGATGACGCGCCCCGACGGCGACGAGACGCCCTGAGAGAGCTGCCGCCCGCGAATTTAAACGGGACCGCGCCCTACCGTGGCGCGAAGGCACATGACGACGGACCCCTCGTTCTCGATTCCGCGGCGCCCCGAACGCCGGTTCCCCCACGGGAGCGGGGTCGAGTACGAGGGCGGGACGGAGTTCGAACTGCGCCCGGACCCGGACCTGCCGACGTCGGACCTCGCCGGCGTCGTGGCCGACATCCTCGCCGACGGGCCGTACCGGTACGGCGACTTCCACGACCTGCCGATGCCGCTGTGGCTCGTCCGGGACGAGGGCACCGCGGACGTGTTCCGGGTGGCCGTGCGCGACGGCACCGTCCGCCTGCACGTGCTCCCGACGACGGAGTCGGCGGGGTTGCGGCGGTTCTACGAGCGGCTCTGCGCGCGGGACCCGGACCGCTCGTGGCGCGTCGAGCGCTCCGTCGACGAGGCCTGACCGGCGGGGACGCGGCAGGTTGGACGGGGCGTCCCGTGAAGCTTTGGGCCTGCCACCCACACCGACGGGCATGAGCGACCTCAGCCTGCGGGTCGGCGACGCGACGCTCACCGCGTCGTGGACCGACGGGAACCACGAGACCCGGGACGCACTCGTCGAGGCGCTGCCGGTTTCGGGCGACGCGACGCGGTGGGGCGACGAACTCTACCTCGCGGTGCCGGTCGACGTACCGCCGGAGGACACACGGACCGAGGTGCCCGTCGGCGCCGTCGCCTACTGGCCACAGGGGAACGCGCTGTGTCTGTTCTGGGGGCCGACGCCGGCCAGTCGCGGCGACGAACCGCGGGCCGCCTCGCCGGTGAGCGTCGTCGCCGAGATAGACGACGTGGACCCGCTCGCGACCGTCACGGGCGGCGCGCCGGTCCGAGTCCAGCGGGGATGACGATGGACGTGTTCGTCTACGGGACGCTGACCGACCACGCGACGGCGCGGTCGCTGCTCGACACCTACGACTACCGCGGGGCCGCGGAGCTGGTCGGCCTCCGGCGGGTCGACGGGCGCTACCCGACGCTGGCGCCGGGCGGAACCACGGAGGGCCGGCTCCTCCGGACGCCCGACGTCGCGGCGTTGGACGAGTACGAGGGCGTCGACCGGGGGCTGTACGTTCGGCTCTCGCTGCCGCTCGCCGCCGGCGACGGGACCGTCGAGTGCTACGTCGGCGACCCCGACGCGCTCGGGGCACCGGTCGAGTGGCCGGGCGAGGGCGCGTTCGAGCAGCGCCTCCGGGCCTACTGCGAGGAGGCCGACGTCGTGGTGCGTCGCCGGTCCGGGTAGCGGGCACCCAAAACCGTCTTACGCGACTGCCGCCATTCCCCGTGCATGGCTGTCTCTCGCGAAGTGGAGCTCGAGGGCCACATCATCGACTCGGGGATGATGGAGTCCAGTTTCGGGACCATCATGGACCTCGGGGGCTCGTTCACCGTCGAGGAGTTCGACATCGGCCGGCGCAAGGACGAGGAGTCCTACGCCCGGCTGTTGGTGGAGGCCGAGGACGAGGCGACGCTCCAGTCCATCGTCCACGAGCTCCACCAGCACGGCGCGAACCCCGCCGACCCGAAAGACGCGAAGCTCCAGCAGGCCCCCGCGGACCAGGTCGTCCCGAAGGGGTTCTACTCGACGACGAACCATCCCACGTACATCCGCTACGAGGGCGAGTGGCTCGAGGTCGAACACATGGAGATGGACTGTGCGGTCGTCGTCGAGGACGGTGCGGAGCCACGGGCCTACACGAAGGTGCTCAACGCCGTCGAGGAGGGCGACCGCATCGTCGTCGGCGAGACGGGCATCAGGGTCGACCCGCCGTCGCGGCCCCGCGACTCCGGCGGCGCCTTCGGCTTCATGCAGGGCGGGGTCTCCGCCGAGCGTCCCTCCGAGTCGACCATCCAGAAGATAGCGGGCGCCATCGAGGAGACGAAGCGTGACGGCGGCAAGGTGCTGGCGGTCTGTGGCCCCGCACTCATCCACTCGGGCGCCCGCGAGGACATGGCCCACCTCGTCCGGGAGGGGTACGTCGACATGCTCTCGGCCGGCAACGGCTTCGCCGTCCACGACATCGAGCGCGACCTCTACGGCACGTCGTTGGGCGTCGACACGGAGACGCTGGACCACGCCCGGCACGGCCACAAACACCACATCTACGCCATCAGCGAGGTCATCCGCGAGGGCGGCATCGAGGCGGCCGTCGAGTCGGGCACCATCGAGTCCGGCGTGATGTACGAGTGCGTCGAGAACGACCGGCCGTTCGTGCTGGCGGGGTCCATCCGCGACGACGGCCCCCTGCCCGACACCATCACCGACGCCGTCGAGGCCCAGAACGCCATCCGCGAACAGGCCCACGAGGCCGACATGGTGCTGATGCTGTCGACCCTGCTGCACTCCGTCGCGGTGGGCAACTGCCTCCCCTCGACGACGCGGGTCGTCTGTGTCGACATCAACCCTTCGACGGTCACCCAGCTGCTGGACCGCGGCAGTGCACAGGCCGTCGGCATGGTCACCGACATCGGCACGTTCGTCCCGATGCTGGCCGAGCAGTTGGACGGCGAGGTGTAGCCGGCCACGTCGTCGGCGGGAGTCGTCGGACCGTGGGCCGGCATCGATACGTCGCTGTGCCGGTACCGACACCCGTTACGAACCGCCTACGAGCAGTGACCCGGCGGACGACGACCGTGAACCCGGCACCGAGGGCGACGACGCCGACACTCGTCGCGGTCTGTCAGACGCCCGGCACGCCGAAGGCCGAGACGGCCCGGACGCCCAGCAGTTCCAGCGCGGCGACGACGACGACGGCCAGCGCCCACGCCAGGACGCCTGTGGTCGCGGCCCGGGTCCAACCGCCCCGGTACCGCCATCGCACGACGGCCACCCAGGCGACCAGCGCCAGTACCCCACCCACGAGCGGGAGCCACGAGGTGAGGACCCAGGCGAGGGCACCGAACACCGCGGTGCCGAGGGCGTACTTGAACCGGAGGTACTGGTCGGTGTCCCGATAGACGTACAGCGACGCGACGTGGATGGCCGTCGCGCCGACCAGCAGGCTGACGACGAACGCGACCAATGCCTCGACGAGTCCGAACGGTACGAGTCCGTGTGTTGGCATACCCGAGTCGAGGGAGTGGACGGACAAGAACCGGTCAGTCCGTCGACCGGGATTCAGCCGAATTAACGCGGTTTTCCGGGGTCGTCGACCGCCCAGTCGTCTTCTGGAGCCGTCTCGGTCGGCGCCTCGGGGTTGACGTGGGCGGCGTGGTCGATACCGGTGTCCACACCGGCGCGACCGCGCGTTCCCACTCAGTCTGGAACAGTACCAGCAGGAAACGGGGTCTCGACGTCTCAGACCCCTTCGAGGTCGGAGCGGTACTCGTTGATGGCGTCGTCGGCCTCGTCGATGGTGTCGGCGACGTCCGCGCCGTCGCCCGTGGCGACGTCGTTCAACGCCGACTGGATGCGGGCGAGGCGGCCGTGGTCGGGGCCCCGGTCCGCCGTCGAGAGCCGTTCCAACTGGTCGGCGAGGTCGCCGAGTCGCTCGCTGGCGTCGTCGCTGGCGGTGTCGTCGGCGGCCGATTCGAGGAGGTCGCTCGCCGTCGCGAGTGCATCTCGTGTCATACTCGGACGTTCTGCCAACGAGGTTAAAACGGTTCCCTTGGTGCAGAATCTTGCACCTGTCGCTGACGGGCGAACGTTTAGGCCGCCGGCGGGTGCACGTCGGGTATGGCGAACTTCCTCTTCTGCTCGCTGGACGCCCCGCTCATCGCCGACATCGCGTGGCGCGTCGAACGCGAGGGCCACGACGTGCGCTACTTCATCAGCAACCACTACCCCGCCGAACGGGAGATCGGCGACGGGTTCGTCACCAAGAGCGAGGACTGGCGGGCCGACCTGGAGTGGGCCGACGTCGTCGTCTTCGACGACATCTGGGACGGCAGCGACGTAGGTACCGGCAAGATTTCCGAGGAGCTGCGGGCCGAGGGCCAGGCCGTCGTCGGCGGCACCGAACTCACCGACCGACTGGAGGACGACCGCGGGTTCGCCATGGAGACCCTGGAGGACCACGGCGTGGAGACGCTCCCCCACCGCGAGTTCGAGCGCTTCGACGCCGGCATCGAGTACGTCCGGGAGAACCCGGCGCCGTACGTCGTGAAACCGCTCGGCGAGGTCCAGAACGTCAAACGGCTGCTGTACGTCGGCCGGGAGGACGACGGCTCGGACGTGGTGTCCGTACTCGAGGCCTACGAGAAGGCGTGGGGCCACCGGATGAAGGGGTTCCAGTTGCAGCGGCGCATCGAGGGCGTCGAGGTCGCCATCTGTGGCTTCTGCAACGGCGACGGGTTCGTCGAACCGATAAACGTCAACTTCGAGCACAAGAAGCTGTTCCCCTCGAACATCGGCCCCTCGACCGGCGAGATGGGAACGAGCATGTTCTGGACCGACCGGTGTCCGCTGTTCGAGCAGACGCTCGGGAAACTCGAACCGCTGCTGGCCGAGGAGGGGTACGTCGGGAGCATGGACGTCAACTGCATCGTCAACGCCGACGGGGTCTACCCGCTGGAGTTCACGCCGCGCTTCGGCTACCCGTCCATCTACATCCAGGAGGAGGGGATGGAGACGCCCATCGGGGCGTTCTTCGAGGCCATCGCGAACGGCCGGGACCCCGACCTGCGGGTCCACTCGGGGTACCAGGTCGGCGTCCGCGTGTGCATGCCGCCGTTCCCCTACGACGACGAGCAACTGTTCGACGAGACGACCCGCAACGCGCCCGTGGCGCTGGACGACGACGCGGTGCGAGAGGAGTACCACATCGAGGACGTCAAGCGGGTGCCGGTCGGCGACGAGGGGACGGACGAGGCCGTCGCCGGTGCCGTCTACCCGGACGGCCAGTGGCGCGTCGCCGGCACCTCGGGCATCGTCCTCGTCGCCACCGGCAAGGGCGAGACGATGCGCGAGGCACAGGAGCGGGCCTACGACCGGGCGCGGAACGTCCTCATGCCAAACTGCTTCTACCGGACGGACATCGGCGACCGGTGGTACACCGACGCCAGCGACCGGCCCGGCGGCGACGGTGACCGCCTGCAGGCGTGGGGGTACCTCTGATTCGGCACGCGCCGAACGGCCCCCTATACGGCTGTGGGACCTACCCACGTCCGATGGACGCGACACACGACACCGACGAGCTGGACGTCTCGCGGGCCGACCACGGCGACGGCTGGACCGTCGCCGTCGACCTCTACCCCGTCGACGACGAGGCGGTGACCGTCGAACTGCTCGGCGACACGGCCGTCGTCGCCGTCGACACGCCGGTCTACCACACGGAGTACGACGTCTCGCTCCCGGCGTCCGGGGGGACGGCGTCGCTCAACAACGGCGTCCTCGTCGTCGCCGGCGACGACTGACTCAGGCGTAGGTGCGCAGGCCGAGCAGCCCGCCCGCGCTCACGACGACGCCGGCCTCGGCCGCCAGAAACAGGCCGACGCCGGGCCGCATCGGGCCGCCGAGGCGGACGAACGCGACGAGCGCGAGCGCCAGCACGCCGACGCCGCCGCCGACGGCGACCAGCGCGCTCGTCCGGTCGTGCCGCAGCACCGCCGCCGTGGCGAACACGGCGAGCGCGGCGACGACGGCGAGAAAGCCCAGCCCTTCGTACCCGGCCGTCGCGGTGGCGTCGGGGAGTCCCCCACCGGGTCGCTGCCACGGGAGGAACGTCGATACCACGGTGAGGAGTACCCCAGTGAACACCACGCCGTCCGGTCTGTCGAGGTCCAACGAGGACATCGGCCCGACTTGGCGCCGCACCCACATTCCCGTTTGGGTGGCGGGCGACTCCACAAGAGACTTGAGACAGATGGCGGTACGATGAGGCAATGACTGCCGCCGACCAGACCGCCGACGCGTCGCCGACCCTCCGTGGCTCCGTCCCCCCGCTGCGCGAGTGGGCGCGGACGTTCGCCATCGGTATCTGCATGGGGAGCGCCGACGCCGTGCCGGGCGTCTCCGGCGGGACCATCGCCCTCATCGCGGGCATCTACGGCCGCCTCATCGCCATGATCACGGCCATCACGCCCGAGCGCGTCTGGGACCTCCTGACCGCGTTCGTGCCGACTGACGGCGGCGTCTCGGTCGGGGCGGCGGTCGGGGTCTGGGAGGAGATAGACGGCTGGTTCGGCCTCGCGCTGCTGGCCGGCGTCGCCACCGCCGTCGTCGTCGTCACGCGGGCCGTCCACGTCCTCAGCGAGGACGCGCCGACGCTTCTGTTCGGCTTCTTCTTCGGCCTCATCGCCGCCTCGGCCGTCGTCCTCCTGAAGGAACTCCGCTTCGAGTCGGCGTTCCAGGTCGGCGCCGCCGTCGTCGGCTTCCTCGTCGCGTTCGTCCTCTCGGGGCCCACGCCGTTCCTCGCCAGCGACGGCCTCCTGCTGGTGTTCGTCGCCGGCGCCATCGCCGTCAGCGCGATGATCCTGCCCGGTATCTCCGGGTCGCTGCTGCTGGTCATCCTCGGGCAGTACACCCGGATGTCGACGGCGCTGAGCGAGTTCGTGGACGCCCTCGTCGGCCTCGTGACCGGCGGGTCCGTGACACAGGTCGTCGACGTCGGCGTCGTCGTCGTGACCTTCGTCCTCGGCGGACTGGTCGGCCTGTTCACCATCTCGCGGGCCGTCCGCCGCGCGCTCGACCGGAACCGACGGGCGACGATGGCGTTCCTCGTGGCCCTCGTCGTCGGGGCGCTCCGCGCGCCGGTGTTCGAGGTCCGGACCGAGGTCGGCTTCTCGACGGACGTGCTGGTGGCGTTCGCCGGCGCGGCCGTCGTGGGCGCGGCGCTCCTGCTGGTGCTTGACTGGTACGCCGTCGACCTCGACCTCGACTCGGTGTGACCGTGTCCGTCGCCGCGTTCGACACCGCCGGAGCGTCGGCCGTCAGAACCCGAACGCGCGACGGTACTGCGGCGGCCCCTCTATCTCGTCGGTCGCGTCCAGCGCCTCGGCGGCGTGCATCGCGAAGTACGGGTCCCGCAGGTGTTCCCGGCCGACGATGGCGAGGTCGGCCCGGTCGTTGGCGACGATGGCCTCGGCCTGTTCCGGCGTCGTGATGCCGCCGACGGCGCCGACGCCGACGTCCGACTCGGTCTCCGCGCGGATGCGCTCGGCGTAGCGGAGTTGGTAGTTCGGGCCGGCGTACGCCGGGCGGGACTCGGGGTGGATGCCGCCGCCGCTGACGTCTATCAGGTCCGCGCCGGCCTCGGCGAGGCGGTCGGCGAGTCGCACGGAGTCGTCGACGGTCCACGAGTCGCGGTCCGGGAGCCAGTCGGTCGCGGAGATGCGGACGAACACGGGCTTGCCGTCGGGCCACACCTCGCGCACCGCGGCCGTGACCTCGCGGGCGAGTCGCGTTCGGCCCTCGAAGTCGCCGCCGTAGTCGTCCGCGCGGTGGTTCGTCACCGGAGACAGGAACTCGTGGAGGAGGTAGCCGTGGGCGGCGTGGACCTCAGCGACCTCGAAGCCGGCGTCGCGGGCGCGCTCGGCGGCCGCGCGGAACGACTGTAGCACGCCCTCGATACCGTCCTGGTCGAGTCGCTCGGTGGGTGGCGCCGCGCCGTCCTCGTAGGGCCACGGGTCGCCGCTCGGCCCGACCGTCTCCCAGCCGCCCGCGTCCGGCTGGAGGGGGTCGTGCCCGTCCCACGGCCGACTGGTCGAGGCCTTCCGGCCGGCGTGGGCCAGCTGGATGCCGGGGACGCTACCCTGCCGGTGAATCTGCTCGGTGATGGGTTCGAGCGCCGCGGCGTGGTCGTCGCTCCAGATGCCGAGGTCCTCCGGCGAGATGCGACCGCGGGGTTCGACGGCGGTGGCCTCGGTCATCACGAGGCCGGCGCCGCCGACGGCCCGCGAACCCAGATGGGTGCGGTGCCAGTCGGTGGCGAGGCCGTCCCGGTCCTCGCAGGAGTACTGGCACATCGGGGAGACCATCACGCGGTTCGGTATCGTCGTCTCTCGGAGGTCGAGCGGCGAGAACAGTGCTGTCATCGGCAGGGGTTGGCGGCGGAGTCGGATAACCGCACGGGCGAACGTCGGCGTTGCCGGAAGCCGGACGGTGTCGCGTGACCACACGTTCGGGGACCCGCTGTCGGACCAGCCGCTCGACGGGTCGGCGAACGCAGCACGCCGAGCGCGGACGGGGTCGCTCTGACTGTCTCACGCGCTGCCTGCTTCCGCGGCGCGCACGCCCCGGTAGGACAGCACGACACCGACGACGAAGACGACCGTCGCCAGATAGATGGGCCCCAGATGCACCAGCCAGTCGTGGGCGAACGCGTCTGCGGTGTAGTGCATCGGCAGCGCGAGCGCCAGCCCGACGACGGCTGCGAGTACTGCGGTAGCCCACGCCCATCTGAGTCGCTGTCGAACGCCGTACCACGACAGGGCAGTGACTGCGATGCCCGTCGAGATGATGAACGCGGCGGTCGCGACGTGCAGGTGGCTGATGTAGTACGCCACCGTCGGGTTCAACGCCGCCTTCGTCGTGCCGTCGAGCGTACGCACGCCGAGTTCGAAGCCACTCCCCACGAAGTTCATCACGAGGAAGACGATGCCATAGCCGATGAACGCGACGCCGGCCAGGGCCATCAACAGCGACCCTTGCCGAAGCCGCGAGCCGAGTTCGAACTGTCCCTCCTCACCGCCCGCAGTCTGTCGTTCGGTAGCCATTGTAATCACTTTCCACGGTGAGCGCGCTCCGCCGAGAGGCGCTCTACGTCGGATTCGACACCGACCGTGGTAGTTATTAGCACAGTATGCCGCCGTATATCACTTCGAAGATTCCCATGTGACCGAACAGACGAGCCAGATAGTCCTCACACGGTCGCTGGATGCGGGCGCCGTCGACCGACTAACGCCGGCCCTGCCGACGCTACGGGCCGCTCACCGCAACACGACGCCGCCCAGCCGCGTCTCCGAGAGGTCGAAGTCGAACCGGTCGGTCCACAGCAGGCCCGCGCCCAGCAGGGCCGCCAGCGCGACGGGCACCCAGTTCGCGTAGAAGGCGTTGATGCCGCCCCAGAGGAGGACGAAGCTCACGAGGTCGTCGAGCATGAACTCGCACTGTTCGAGGCGGCGGCGAAGCCCGGCCCGGTCGAACCCCCAGTCGAACAGGACGACGGCGACGGTCCCGGAGAGGAGCCACCCCCGGTAGTTCTGCCACGGGACGCCGTAGAACTGCTGGACTTCGTACTCCCAGAAGCCGATGGCGACGGCGCCGGGGTCCAGGACGAGGTCGACGAGCATGACCGTCGCCAGCGTCGCCAGCAGGCGCACCGGCGTCGACTCGGCCCACCGACCGAGCAGCAGGAGGACCAGCAGGTAGGCGTTCAACACCAGCGGGAAGAAAAATACCGGGAGTCCCAGCGGCACCTCCCCGAACAGCATCGGCCCCAGGTCGACGCCGTAGGAGAACTCGCCGTAGGGCCACCCGGTCGTCACGCCGTACAGTTCGATGCCGTAGGAGTAGGCGGTTAATGCGACGAGCGCGAGCGCCGCCTTCCGGTCCAGCAGGGGGAACACGCCCGCGACCAGCGGCAGACGCATCACGAGCGTCCCGAACAGGACGAAGAAGGGGTTGAACGCCAGGGGCGGCGGGAGCAGTCCCTCGGCGCTCGCCAGCAGCGTCACCGCGCCGACCAGCGGGAACACGACGGCGATGGTGAAGCGGTGCTCCCGGACGAGCGCGTCCAGTCGCGCGCCCGCCTCGTGCCGGTCGGCCGGCAGTCGCGGCGTCTCAGCCATACAGCATCACCCACAGGCCGACGAGCGTGAACACCATGCCGACGAGCGAGTTGATGGCCGGGTACCACCAGTAGGCCTCCTCGATGTCGACGCCGGCGGCGAGGATGCCGAAGACCAGACCCGGGTAGACGAGCAGGAGCGCGCCGAACACCCAGTGGGTGTACGTGAACACGAACGCGGCGGTGAGCCAGCACATCACGCAGTAGTAGTAGGTGTTGGACTCCCCGAGGAACGTCGCCGTCGTCTGGATGCCCGCCTCGCGGTCCGGTTCGATGTCCGGAATCGCGGAGAAGGTGTGCATCCCCATCGTCCAGAGCCACGCGCCCGCGACGGCGGTGGCCGGCGGCGCGACGCCCTCGATGGCGGCGTAGGCGACGACGCCGGGGAGGATGTACAGGCCGTTCGACAGCGAGTCCAGGAACGGCGTCGTCTTGAACCGCAGCGGTGGGGCGGAGTACTCCACCGAGAGGGCCGCCCAAGCGAGCAGCGCGACGACGCCGAGCATCGGGAGCCACGGGAGGAACGCGGCGGCGAGCAGGCCAGACCCGACGATAGTCGCCACCACCACCGAGTCACCGCGGTAGCTCACCTCCCGCCCCTCGTCCTTCTTGGGGTTGTGCTCGTCGACGTCCCGGTCGAAGACGTCGTTGACGCCGTAGAGGAAGACGTTCGCGGGGACGGTGAAGTACAGGAACAGGGCGACGGCCAGCGGCGAGAACAGTTCGCCCGGCCCGTCGGCCGCGTAGGTCACCGCGACGACGACGGGGCCGCCCTGATACAGCCAGAACCGCGGGCGCGAGAGCCAGAACAGGTAGCCCAGTCGCGTGTCCTCGGAGGGGGCGACCTCGCTCAGGCGGTCCGTGACGGTGCTCATTCGTTGTCGCTGATGAGTCGCTGTGCGGTG
Organism: Haloarcula sp. MBLA0163; assembly: GCF_055632435.1. NCBI lineage: Archaea > Methanobacteriati > Methanobacteriota > Halobacteria > Halobacteriales > Haloarculaceae > Haloarcula > Haloarcula sp. MBLA0163. The sequence continues at coordinate 612,311 of NZ_CM145745.1, read as the reverse complement.
TGTTCGCCGCTGATGAGACACATCGGGACGCCGATGCCGGGCGTGGTAAAGGACCCGGTGAAGTAGAGGCCGTCGACCGCCGACGAGCGGTTGTTCGGGCGCAGGAGCGCGGTCTGGCGGAGCGTGTGGGCCAGTCCCAGCGCCGTCCCCTCGGTGGCGTTGTAGCGCTCGCCGAAGTCCGAGACGGCGAACTGCTTCTCGTAGACGATGCGGTCGCGCAGGTCGACGCCGGTGTTCTCGGCGATATCCGACAGAATCTTCTCGCGGTACTCCTCACGGATCGCGTCGCCGTCGTGCAGTCCGGGCGCGATGGGGACGAGGACGAACAGGTTCGAGTGGCCCTCCGGGGCGACCGACGGGTCCGTCTCGCTCGGGACACAGAGGTAGTAGGCCGGTTCGTCGGGCCAGTCGGCCTCCTCGAAGATGTCGTCGAAGTGCGGTTCCCAGTCGGTCGGCAGGACGAGCGTGTGGTGCTCCAGCGGGTCGACGTCGCCCTCGACGCCCATGTACATGAGGAAGGCCGAGGGGGCGTAGGTCCGGTCGTCCCAGTAGTCGTCGTCGTACTGGCGCTCGTGGTCCGGCAGGAGTTCGCGCTCGGCGTGGGCGTAGTCGGCGTTGACGACCACCTCGTCGGGGTGGCGCGTGTCGCCGTGGACCGTCTCGACGAGGAATCCTTCCTTCCGACGGGATATCTCTCGGACCTCGCTGTCCGTCTCGTAGGTGACGCCCAGACTCTCGCCGAGTTCGACGAGGCCGTCGACGACGGCCCCGATACCGCCGTCGGGGTAGTAGACGCCGAGGTTGAAGTCGACGTGACTCATCATGTTGTACAGTGCGGGCGTGTTCTTCGGGGACCCGCCGAGGAACACGAGCGTGTACTGCATTATCTGCTGGAGTTTCGGGTGCTCGAAGTAGTCCTCGACGTGGCCCTGCATCGACCCGAGCAGTTGCAGGCCGATGGGCGCGGCCGTCATCACGTCCAGGTCGACCCAGTCGCGGAGGGTGGAGCGGTCCTCGTAGACGAACTTGTCCATCGCCGTCTCGTAGTGGCGTTCGCTGGTCGCGAGGTACTCGTCGAACGCCTCGGCCGCGCCGGGCTCGTATTCCTCGAACTTCTCGCGCATCTCGTCGTTGTTGCCGGTGACGTCGAGCCGGTCGCCGTCCTTGAAGAAGATGCGGTAGTGGGGGTCCAGTCGGGTCAGGTCGTAGTAGTCGCTCGGCTCCTTCCCGAAGTCGGCGAAGAACCGCTCGAACACGTCGGGCATGAGGTACCACGACGGCCCCATGTCGAACTTGAACCCCTCGGCCTCCAGACGGGAGGCGCGACCGCCCAGCTGCTCGTTCTTCTCCAACAACCGCACGTCCGCACCGGCGTCGGCCAGGTAGCACGCGGCCGAGAGGCCACCGAACCCACCGCCGACGACGACGACGTCTTCTCCGGACAGGTCACTCATTGTGCATCTCTGAGGCCCGGACGAACAATAAACACGCGGCCAAACTGGATTGGTGTGGCAGACTGGGGCACGGGAGCGCGACGCCGGCCCGCTGACCCCGGCCCGGACGGTGGCAACGGAGATGTGGTTGGAGTCCGAATACGACCCCATGGAGGACACGACAGTGGTCGTGACCGGCGCCAGTCGGGGTATCGGGGAGCAGGTCGCACGCGCCGTCGCGGCGGCGGGCGGACACGCCGTCGTCTGTGCCCGCGACAGGACGGCGCTCGAGGCGGTGGCGGACGACATCGCTGACGACGGTGGCGCGGTCACTGCGGTGCGGGCCGACGTCCGCGACGAGTTCGACGTCGAACGACTCCTCGAGACGGCCGCCCGGATAAACGGCGACGTCGACGCCGTCGTCGCCAACGCCGGCGTCTACCACGGCGAGGCCGGCGAGACGCCGCTCGCCGAGGAGTCGTACGCGGCGTTCGACGACCACCTCCGGACGAACGCCCGCGGCGTGTTCGCCACGGTTCGCGAGGCGGTCCCCTACCTCGCACCGGCCGCCCGGGTCGTCGTCCCGACGGGGGCCGTGGCCCGAGAGGGGATGCCCGGATACGGCTCCTACGCCGTCTCGAAGGCCGCGGCCGAGGCCGTCGCCCGCGGGTTCGCCGCCGACCTCGAGGTGCCGGTCGGCGCCGTGGACCCGGGGAAGGTCGGCACCGACCTCTCGGGCGAGGGCGGCCGTGACCCCGCCGACGTGGCCGAGATGGTGGTCTGGGCGCTCACCGACGCCCCCGCCGACGACCTAGACGGCGCGATACTGGACTGGGGCGACTACCGCCGAGCGACCCGCTGACCGGCGACCGACGGGTTTATTAGTAATACTGCGGTTGCATTAGTCAATGGCTATTAACAGTACAAGCGTAGTTAATAACAACGGAGGGCTGTCGCTCGTCGGCCTCGCGAGCGTCGTCGGCCTCCTCGCGCTCTCGGCCGTCGGGGCCACCGGTGGCCTCCGGAAGGTCCTGGTCATCTCGTGGGTCGCGTTCGTGGCCATGGGACTGGGCGCGTGGCTCGGTGCCCGGGCCGCAGAGACGAACCCCCACCGTCTCGTCTGGGGGTACGGCCTCGCGAGCGGAGCGATGGTCGCCTCCGCGGCGATGTTCCTCGTCCCGCAGGCGATGGGCCTGGGAAGCGCCGCCGGCACGCCCCGTATCGGGGGTATCGGCATCGCCGCCGGCATCGTCGCCGGGTACGGTACCCACACCGTCGGGCACCGCCTGACCCACGTCGACACGGCCTTCGACACGACCACCGCGGCCATCGCCGCCCACGCCCTGTCGGCGGGCCTCATCATCGGGCTCGTCTACGCCTCGATGCCGACGCTGGGGCTGCTCCTCGGCCTCGCCATCGTCTCGCACAAGGGGCCCGCCGGCTACGCCGCCGCTCGCCGTCTCAACCGCGACGGGAAGTCCGCGACCGCGCTCCTGCTCCCGGCGGCCGGCGTCGGCCTGACCGCGATTCCCTCGGCGCTCCTGCCGGTGCCACAGACCCCGGTCGTCAACGCCGTCGTGTTCGGGTTCGCCGCCGGCATCTTCCTCCACGTCGCGATGGACTTCCTGCCGAACTGCGAGGCCGGGAGCGAGATCGACGAGGTCTGCTCCCTGCACGAACACTCCCACGACCTGCTGGACGAGCTCCGGACCCACGCCGTCGGGTCGACGGTCGCCGGCGGGGCGCTCGTCGTCCTCGCGTGGGTCGTCGTCGCCGCCTGAACCGGCCGCTCACTCCGCCGACGTCGCGGTGTCTGTCGCCGTCCCCGTCTCGGCCGGCGAGATGGTCAGCCGGGCGTCGTTTTCCTCGCTGGCCGCGTCGAGTCGATAGACGGCCTCGCGGGGCGGGTCGGCGACGTAAGGGCTCTCGGCGTCCACCTCCCGGGTCGTGGGTGCATCGGGGCCCAGTTCGCCGACGACGCGTGCCACCGGCGCGGACGCGACTCGCGGGCCGGACCGGTTCAGCGCGAACGCGTACCGACCGGTTCGGTCGCCCTCGTTGGTGATGCGGATACTGACGGTCGGGTCGTCGTCCGCCGTCACGGTCGTCGGACCGTCGAGGGCGACCGAGAAGGACGGGAGCGAGTCTTCGAGCCGAGAGCGCACCCGTGCCGGCGGCGCCCACTCGCCGTGCTTCCACGTGAGTCGAGCGTCGCTGGCGTCGCCAGTCGCCGGCAGTGCGAAGACGAGAACGCCGCCGCTCCCGTCGCCGTAGCCGGCGCCCCACTCGCCGTTCCGGTAGAGCCCGCTGTGGAACCTCGTCGGTCGGTACGTCTCGTCGTCGAAGTGACACCCGAAGGCCGAGTGGGCGGGCGGGTGGCCGTCGACGGCGACGTCGACGAGGAGGTACTGACCGGCGTCGGCGTGGACGCCGATGGAGTCCGGACTGTCCGGTGCGACGACGCCCGGTTGGACGACGGCCGACTGCACGCTGACACCGGTCCCGGCGCGTGTGTCGCTCTCGGTGGTCGGTTCGGGTGCTGGTGTCACGCTCTCGTCGCCCGGGGTAGTGTCGTTGCCCACGCCGAGACAGCCGCTGCCGGCGACGAGCGAGCCACAGAGCGCGAGGAGGGTGCGGCGGCGCATACCCGGGCTACCGGCGGCCGGTGTAAGTGCTTTCAGGAGGCTCCGGCTGCGTTTTGAGCGTTCAGGCCGACTCGTCGGTGCTCCGCGTGGCCGGGATCTCGTGGAGCTCCTCGGGGACCGTCTCGAACCACTGGGCGTCGAGCACCTCGTCGTCGTTCACGGCGATGTCCTCGGTGGTCGCCTCGGCGTCGAACTCCACGGTCAGCATGTGGAGACGCCGGTCCGCGTCGTCGGCGTGGACGATGGTCTTCCAGCGGGCGTAGTACAGCCCCGTCAGCGTGCAGTCGACGCCGGTCTCCTCGCGGACCTCGCGGCGGGCGGTGTCGTCCAGCCCCTCGCCGGGTTCGTGGCCGCCGCCGGGGGTGCCCCACGTCTCCGGCGCGCCGCGATGCCTGATGAGGAGGACGCGCCCCGCGTCGTCGGTGACCCACGCGCCGGCGTCGCCCAGCCACCCCTCCGCGGCGAGTTTCTCGCCCCGTTCGAAGAAGTCCGGCGCGTTGGTGACGGTGTCTCGCCGGACCGGGACGTCGCCGTAGGTGTCGATGAGGCGCTCGAGCTCCGTGCGGACCGCGTCGCGGGTCCGCGATTCGAGTGTCATGGGTGATGGCGGGCCGCGGACGGCTTAGTTGTACTCCCGCCAGCGGTAGCCACAGTCCTGGCACTTGAAGAACCGCGTCGGCGGCTCGTCGGCGGACCCGGTCTGTTTGATGGTGTACCACGCCTTCCCGTGGCCACACTCCTCGCAGGTGACGTCGTCGGCCGTCGGTTTGCCCTCGAAGTCGGCGCCCTCCTCCGTCTCGATGACGTCGTCGTCGCTCTGTTCGGCCGTGCTGACGAAGTCCGCGGCCCTGTCCGCGTCCTTGGCGACGCGAGCGCCGCAGGACTGACAGACCATCTCGTCGCCGTCGGCGTGCATCATCGAGCCACAGTCGTCGCAGAACTGCATGCTCGGCCATCCGCGACGGCGACAAAAAGACGTTACTCTTACTCCTCGTTGCCGAGTTCTCGCTGTTCGGCGACGACCGGACAGTTCAGCAGGCGGACCGTCTCCATGTCGAGGAACTCCAGAATCTCGGTGTCCTCGTGCGTACAGCGGACCTCCGGCGGGCCGGAGAAGTGCTCGCACTGCTCGCAGTAGCGGTGTTTCGACACCTCGGCGTAGCGCTTCCCGTCGGGGGCTGGGGTCGCCGATTCGTCGTCGCCGAGGGAGTCCCACACCTCGTCCGGGTCGACGGAGCCGACGTCGACCGACTCGAAGACGCTCTCGCCGTCGGCGAAGGGGTCGCCACCGCGCTCACCCATCTCCGAGAACGGGTCCGCGTCGCGCTCGCCCGACTGCGGCGGGGCCACGGTCGACGCCGCGTCGGCGGCCGACTCTGGGTCGGTCGGCGGCTGGTCGTCCGGCGGCGTGGCGCCGTCGACTCCGGTGTCCGCCGTCACGTCGGCCACCGGGTCCAGCGAGTCGCCGGGTCCCTCGGTGTCGTTCTCGGCCGGCCCCTCCAGCTCCTCGAACGGGTCGCCCGACCGGTCGTCGGGGACGTCGAACTCCTCGAAGGGGTCCTCTGGGTCGTCGTCACTCATCGCTCGGCCCGGCCTCCAGCTGTGCGGCAGTCACGAGCCGCGCTTTCTTGCGGATGATGCCGCCCTCGGGCCGGACGTCGGAGACCGTCGACCCGCAGTGGGGGCACTGCGGGTCCGTCAGCAGGCCGATGTCGACCGACTCGCCGCAGCTCTCGCAGGACGCCGTCGAGACGCCCTCCTGCGCGGCGGCGCGCTTGATTCGGTCGACGGCCTTCTGGTGGGCGTCGCGGCCCCCCTGGTCGTTGCGGAGGTCGCTGACGACCCACGCGACGCGCGTGAGTTTCTCCTCGACGTCGTCCAGTCGGTCGTCGAGGTCGTCGAGCCGCTGCTCGACGTCGTCGACGCGGGCCGACTGGTCCTGGAGGTCGTCTTCGAGGTCGTTCCGGGCCGCGGCGAGGTCGCGGTTCAGCGACGCGAGGTCGGCCTCGAGGTCCTCGATGGCCGCCAGTTCCTCGTGGTCGTGGTCGGCCGCCGCCTTGCCGTCGAGCTCGCGTTTGAGCTGGACGACCCGGCTCCGGACGTCGTCTATCTTCTCCTGAAAGTCGTCCTCGACGGTCTCGAACCGGGCGTCGAGACGCCCCTCGACGGCGTCGGTGATGTCCGGGAGGCGGTCGCCGACGGCGGACTCGACGGCCGGTGGGACGCGCCCGTCGACGGCGTCGTCGACGGCGGCGGCCACGACGGCGTCCAACCGGTCGCCCATCGCCTCCTCGACGGCCCGGTCGGCGTCGAACAGCGCCGCCACGGACTCGGCGTCGTCCTGGTCGGTCGCCACCCGATACGACGCCAGCAACTGGTGAACGAGTTCCGCACGCTCCACCCCGAGCGCGCTCGCCCGCTCGTCGAGCCACTCGTCGAGTTCCGCCGGCAGCTCGACCGTGACGGCCCCCTCCTCCGTCGACTCACTGGCCATTACGTTCCACTTCACGAACTAGATAGTTAAGGGTTTGCCGCCTCTTTCACGCCGCGAAACCACCACTGAGGGGTCGGGTCGGCCGTCTGTCGGCGCTCACCGGATCTTGCGCACGTCGCTGATGTCGAAGCCGGCGTCGCCCAGTTCCGTCTCGAACTGGACGATGTCCTCGTCCTCTATCTGGGAGAGGACGCCGCGGAACTGCTTGACGACGAGGGTCCGTGCCCGCGTGGACCCGCCGGACTCCCACGAGAACTCCATCGTCCCGTGGGCGGCGTCGCTCAGCTGCCCCTGTCGGGTGTCCGAGAGCGTCTCGTAGTTGAGGTGCAGGAGGATGAGGCCGCCCCACTTGTGGGCCGCCTTCTGGAGGCCGGCGACGAGGAAGGTGATGTCGACCCAGTCGATGTCCTCGCCCATGGCGCTGACGAGGTCCGACAGCGAGTCGATGACGACGAGGTTGCCCGACGCCACCTGGCTGAGTTTCGACCCCAGCGCCCCCAGCAGGTCGTCGCGCTCGTGGCGGGCCCGCAGGTCCTTGATGTTTGGCGTCTGCTCCGCGTACCACGACCGCGGCACGGGGCTCATGTGGAAGAACCGCTCGGACATGTCGTGGAACTCGACGCCCGAGAGCGCCGCCTCCAACAGGTCCTCGTCCATGGCCAGTCGCATCTCCTCGGCCAGCTGTTCCTCGCTGGCGGTGAACGAGATGTAGTGGACCTCCTCCGGCGGCGTGGCCGACGCGGATGGCGTCCCGTAGTAGAGGTCGTACATCTCGTCGTCGACGTGGCTGAGTCCGTTGATGACCGCGCTCGTGTGCATGAACTCCCGCGACCCGGCCCCCGCCTCGCCGGCCAGTAGGACGACGCTACCGGCCGGTGCGCCGCCGTTGATGATGCCGTCCAGTTGCTTGACACCGAACGGGATGCGCTCCATACACGCATTGACCCGTGTGGTCGCTTAAACGCTTGCCCTCTCGCAGTACCTGTGGCTTACTGTGGCGTCACCGATGGCACACGGAGGCGGCCAGACAGTCCGTCCGTTCGGCCGCACTGCCTGTCGGAGACGGGCCTATTCGTCCAGCTTCGCGCCCGTGTTGCGTGGAGCGACGACGTGGACGTCGCCGCCGACGCCGGCGGCGTCGAGCGCGGCCCGGCCCGCCTCTCTGGCCGCGGCGGTGCCGTCGGTGTCGGTCAGCCCCCACACCGTCGGTCCCCACGAGGACTGGCCGGCACCCGTGACGGCGGGTGCTTCGGCGAGGCGTTCGACGATGGTGCCGGCGGGCGGGCGGTAGACGCCGCCCTGCTCGTCGGCGTACCACGCGCCGTTGAGTCGACCGAGGCGGGCGGCGGCCTGTCCGAACTGCCGGCGGTCGCGGGTCCCGATAGCGGGGAGGAGCCGCCGGGTGAGCAGCGTCGATATCTCGTCGGCGATGCCGGGGTCGGCCCGCTCGACGGCCTGTCGCATGCTCCGGTCCTCCTCGCTGCCGCTCTGTCCCGGGTCGCTGTCGGGGACGACGAGGACGAACCGCCAGTGGGCGGGCACGTCGTGGCGGGCCAGAATCGGCGGCACCGCCCAGTCGCCCTCGGCGGGCGGTTCGGCGGTGAACCGCTCGGTCGGGTGGCCGCCGTCGACCACGAACCCGCCCCGCTCGAAGGTGGCGACGCCGATGCCGCTCCGGCCGCCGCGACCCAGTCGCGGCGCGTACGTGCGAGCGTCGGCAGTCGTGTCGTGGGCGCGAGCGACGGCGACGAGGGTGGCGAGCGCGAGTTGCGTCCCGCTCCCGAGACCGACGTGACGGCGGAACCGGTCTTCGACGCGGACGCGCGCACCGGGGACGTCCAGCGCCTCGACGACGCGTTCGGCGTACGCCGTCGCCTCGTCGTCGTCGCAGTCCACCTCGTCGGCGGGGTGGGCCTCGACGACCAGCCGCGGCTCGTCGAGCGCGAGTCCCACCCCACCGTAGAGGCGTTCGTGTGCGAGCGAGAGGTTCTGGAAGCCGAAGTGGAGTCGCGCCGCCGTCGTGACCGTCGCCATACGGCGGCGTTGGAGACGCCCGGGAAAGAACCTACTGTCACCGGATGGTTTCGCCAGCGACGGCCGCCGGACCCGGCCGAACGCGATAGTCACGGTGCTTAAGACCACCCGCGGCTTTCCTCGGAGTATGAGCCAGCAGGAACGCCGCGAGCGTTCGGAGAAGGACCCGGACCTCCGGTCGAACGAAGTCACCGAGGGCACCGAACGGGCGCCACACCGGGCGATGTTCCGCGCGATGGGGTACGACGACGAGGACCTCGCCTCGCCGATGGTCGGCGTCGCCAACCCCGCCGCCGACATCACGCCGTGTAACGTCCACCTGGACGACGTGGCCGACGCCGCCTACGAGGGCATCGACGCCGCCGGCGGGATGCCAATCGAGTTCGGTACCATCACCATCTCGGACGCCATCTCGATGGGGACCGAGGGGATGAAGGCCTCGCTCATCTCTCGGGAGGTCATCGCCGACTCCGTCGAGCTGGTCTCCTTCGGCGAGCGGATGGACGGTCTCGTCACCATCGGCGGCTGCGACAAGAACATGCCCGGGATGATGATGGCCTCCATCCGGACGGACCTGCCGAGCGTCTTCCTCTACGGCGGGTCCATCATGCCCGGCGAGCACGACGGCCGCGAGATAACCATCCAGAACGTCTTCGAGGGCGTCGGCGCCGTCGCCGACGGCGAGATGACCGAGGACGAACTCGACGAGATGGAGCGGCAGGCCTGTCCCGGGGCCGGCTCCTGTGGCGGGATGTTCACCGCGAACACGATGGCCTCCATCTCAGAGGCGCTCGGGTTCGCGCCGCTGGGCAGCGCCTCCCCGCCGGCCGAGCACGAGTCCCGCTACGACGTGGCCCGCGAGAGCGGCGAACTGGTCCTGGACGTCGTCGAGAACGACCGGAAGCCCTCGGACTTCCTCACCATCGAGAGCTTCGAGAACGCCATCGCCCTGCAGGTCGCCGTCGGCGGGTCGACCAACGCCGTCCTCCACCTGCTGGCGCTCGCGGCCGAGGCGGGCGTCGACCTCGAGATCGAGACGTTCAACGACATCAGCGCCCGGACGCCGAAGATAGCGGACCTCCAGCCCGGCGGCGAGCGCGTGATGAACGACCTCCACGAGGTCGGCGGCGTCCCCGTCGTCCTGAACGCGCTGCTGGAGGCGGACCTGCTCCACGGCGACGCACTGACCGTCACCGGCAACACGATGGCCGAGGAACTCGCCGACCTCTCGCCGCCGAGCATCGAGGCCCTCGACGTGGACTTCCTGCACCCCGTCGACGACCCCATCCACGAGCGCGGCGCCATCCGCATCCTCTCGGGCAACCTCGCGCCCGACGGCGCGGTCATCAAGATCACCGGCGAGGACCACCTCCACCACGAGGGGCCGGTCCGCGTCTTCGAGGAGGAGTCCGGCGCCATGGAGTACGTCCAGGAGGGCAACGTCGAGAGCGGCGACGCCATCGTCATCCGCAACGAGGGGCCACAGGGCGGCCCCGGGATGCGCGAGATGCTGGGCGTCACGAGCGCCGTCGCGGGACAGGGCCACTCCGAGGACGTGGCGCTGCTGACCGACGGCCGCTTCTCCGGCGCGACGCGTGGCTTCTCCATCGGCCACGTCGCCCCCGAGGCCTTCGTCGGCGGCCCCATCGCCGCGCTGGAAGACGGCGACACCATCACCATCGACATCGACGACCACGAACTGTCCATCGACCTCTCCGACGAGGAGATACAGCGCCGCCTCGACGACCGCGACGCCCCCGAACCGAACTACACGAACGGCGTGCTGGCGAAGTACCACCGCGACTTCGGGTCGGCGGCCAACGGCGCCGTGACCAACCCCGGCGCGAAGTGGGACTGAGGCGACGAGCGACCGGACCGATTCCACGGGACGCGAACTGAGTGAGCGTCCCGTCGTTTTCGCCCACGTTTTTCGAGGCGCGGTGCGCGAACACCGTGAGCGCACCCAACGACGAAAAAGGTGGACGACCGTGAGTTCGGGTCGGCGGCCAACGGCGCCGTGACCAACCCCGGCGCGAAGTGGGACTGAGGCGACGAGCGACCGGACCGCGAGTCACAACACACGAATAAGTGGAGGTCCAATCCCGTGTCGTGTCCGAGACGTACGTCTGCTCGAACTGCCAAACGACGGTCACCCGCCCGTTCCAGATCCGGTCGATCATCCGGACCTGTGACGAGTGCGGGCGGAACGGCCGCTTTCTCCACCGCTCGCTCGTCGACTCGCTGGAGTCGCTGCCCGCCGAGGAGCTGCCCGACGACTGGGAGACGATGCCGCTGGACGAACGGTTCGAAGCGGCGCTGAAACAGGGCCTGATTCAACTGACCCGGAACTGAACGCCGGTTTCGAGCGACCCCCGACGCGAGTCGTGGCCCGACGCCGAGCGAGTGAAACCGTAGTGGTCCGTGCTGTGAAGTCCTGTGCGTCTGCCCCGCACGGCTGGCGCTACGGAACTGACGAGCGAGACAGCGGACGTGGTGCCGCCGTCGTATAAGTTGGAGTGGGACCGCCGAGATTCGAACTCAGGTCCTACCGACCCCATCGGCAGAGGATACCGCTACCCCACGGTCCCGCACTCGGGCAGACGAGTGTGCTTTAATTAAGGGCTTCGCTTCGGCCCCGCCGTGGTGGGGTGTGCCGCGGTCACGGGAGGTGCGACTGGACCGCGAGACGGCAGTCGCGGAGGAACGGTCCCAGGTCCGACGGCCAGAGGTAGTCACAGTCCGGGTGGCGACCGAACGACGCGACGAGGTCCCGGAGTGCGGTCCCGAGCTCGGGCGGGTCCACCAGCGGACAGTCGTAGGTCACGAGGCTGTACAGGTAGGACGCCTCGCCGCGGAGTAGGTGGGTCCCGACGCCGGTCCGGTAGTCGGTGGTCTGGGGCACCGGGTCGCCGCCGGCGAGCCGCCAGATGGCCCACGGGTAGTCGGCGCCGGCGCGGACGTCACAGGACAGCGAGGCCCAGAGCCGCGGGTTGACCTCCATGAGCAGGTACTCGTCGCCGTCCGTCGGGCGGCGGAACTCCACCTCTGCGGGGCCGTGCCAGTCGAGCGCGTCAAGGAGCGCGCGGCCGGCGCGTTCGAGACGCGGGTCGAAGACGGACTCCCGGTAGACGCTGGCACCGCCGGTGTACTTGAACCCGCGGTGCTGGCGTATCTGGCTGGTCATCACCGGGTCGCCGTGGTCGTACAGCGCCCGGAAGGAGAACTCCGTCCCCCGGACGTACGACTGCGTGACGGGGACGTGTTCCATCCGTTCGACGAGCGCCTGCCGGTCGGGCGTCTGGCCCGGTTCGAGGTACACCGTCGAGGGCGGCTTGTGCAGGTCGCTCGAGGGGATCGCTCGGTCGTACGTGTCCGTCAGGAGCGCGTAGCGCGACTTGACGATACGCTCGTCGGTCCAGTCAGTGACTGCATCCAGCGGTTCGGTGGCCGCGATGGGGACGTCGGCCGACGCCGCCGTCGCGAACAGCGCCAGTCGGTCGTGCGCCTCGCGGACCGTCTCGAACGACGGCCAGAGCGGTGCCACGTGCTCGGCGAACGCGTCGCGGTGGGTCGCGAGGACGAACGCGTCCTGTTCCCGGCCGGGCAGGATGGCTCGCACGTCGGGTCGGCGCGCCAGCGAGAGGAGCGCCGACGCGTACGCGTCGGGGTCCGCCGGCGTCGGCAGCGGGACGAACTCGTCGCAGTACCGCGACCGGGCGCTCGGCGGGAGGGTGTGGTCAGACGCGACGACGGTGTCGACGCCGCGCCGCCCGAGCGAGCGGACGGCAGCGATACTTCCCGGCGACCCGTTCCCGATGACGACTGCTGTGTCTCCCGTCTGCGCTCCCATCGGTCTCTAGGACGAGAGCGGGCAGTAGGTAACGCGGAAATTACCGGGCCGGTCCCTCCCCGTTACCGCAGGTAAGACTCACTTATCGCCGCTCAGACCAGGACGCGTTCGAGTTCGACGACGGTCCCGCGCTCGGCCGCGGGGTCGCCGACCAGCGTCCCGAGACAGACGGCCGCGCCGTCGGGCGTGTAGCACGCGACCAGCGCACCCTCGTCCGGCGTCGCGCCACCGACCCTCGCGGGGCCGACCTCCACGACGCCGGGGGCGTACACCGGCGCCCCGTCGGCGACGGCCCGCGCGGCGCTGGGGGCGACTGTCACGCGCGGGAGCGCGATGAGAGCGCGTTCCGCTGGTTCGACGACCTCGCGGAGGGGTGTCTCGTCCCCGTCCTCGGCGAACGCGAGCGCGTCCACCAGGTCGTGCATCGTCTCCAGGTCGGCATCGTCGAAGGTGCCCGTGGCGGTCCGGCGCAGGTCCCCCATGTGCGCGCCCGTCCCCAGCGCCAGTCCGAGGTCGTGACAGAGTTTGCGGATGTAGGTCCCCGACGCACAGCGCACGCGGAGGAGCGCCCGACGCTCCTCGCGTTCGAGGACGTCGAGGTCGTGGATTCTGCGGGTCCGCAGCTGTCGCTTCACGGCGCTCTTCCGCGGCGGTTTCTGGTACACGTCGCCCTCGAACTCGGCGACGACCGACTCGAAGTCGGCTGGGGCGCGGTCGTGCAGTTCGAGGACGGCGACGTACTCCTTGACGGCGTCGTCGAACACCCGGGCCGCGCGGGCGGCGTCCCCCAGCAGAATCGGCAGACAGCCGGTCACCTTCGGGTCGAGCGTGCCGCCGTGGGCCACCCGAGACTGGCCGGTGGCGTCCCGGACCCACGCGGCGACCTGGTGGGCCGACGGGCCGGGGGGCTTGTCGAGGTTGACGACGCCGAAGGCGAGCAGGGCGTCGACGTCGCGGTCGTCAGGTGGGTCGCGGAGCGGCATGGCTCAGAACTCGTAGCGGATGCCTTCGACGGGAGCCTTCCCCTCGTCGCCGTCGGGTCGGTAGGAGTCGATGGCGTGCAGCGAGACGCTCAGGACGCCCTGCGGGTCCCAGCGGGCGGTGTTCACCGAGAGGTCGTAGATGGAGAGGTCGTCGAAGTCGATGTCGTAGTAGTCGTTGTAGCGCTGGGCCTCGCTGTCGCCGCGCTCTTTGGTCTCCGTGCGGGCCTGTTCGAAGGGCTTGTTCTCCCGCTGTGCGATGCGGTCCGCCCGGACGTCCAGCGGCGCGGTGAGCCAGAGCTTGATGTCGGCGTACTCCCCGGCCATCCACCCGGCGAGGCGGGACTCGAGGACGAGGTCGTCCCGTTCGGCGGCGATGTCCCGGAGCCGTCGGTCGAGGTCGCGGTCTATCTGGTCGTCCTCCTCGGCGGCCTTGTTCAGTTCCAGCGGCGTCATGCCCCGTTCCTCGGCCAGCGAGCGGAAGATGTCGCCGCCGCTGACGTGGTCGTAGTCCAGCGCGTCGGCCAGACTCTTCGCGAGCGTGCTCTTCCCGCTGCCAGCGGGGCCAGAGACGGTAATCAACATAGTCACCCTCCGCGGGTGGCGATAAAAGGAGTTGTGTCTTCGAACCGCACCGCGACCCGTCGCGGACGGGTCAGGTGCCGGTCGGCGTCGTCTCGACGTTCAGCGCCTTTCGGATTATCTGGGTGAACGAGAGCGAGCACAGGAAGTACCAGAGGATCCACGCCTGGAGCGGCCCGGCGGCGCCCTCCCGCCACGAGTTGACCTCCCCGAGTATCGGGAACGTGACGACGGGTGGCTCCAGCGACATCCCGGTGCCGAACACCATCCAGTAGAGCCACAGGAAGATGGGGATGTTGATGAGCATTATCCAGACCATCGGGCGGAACTGCTTCTTGAACATGCCCATCTGGTCGGTCATGAGTTCCATCTGCTCCTCTTCGAGGCGGTCCAGTGCCTCGTCGTCGCCGCGCTCCTTCGCGGCCTCGCGGCGTTCCTTGAGGTCCTGCATCTTCTCCTGATGGTCGCCCATGCCGGACATGTCCATCAGTTGGTCCTGCAGAATCGAGGACGTCGAGCCGGTGAACACGGCCAGGACGAGGATGACCACGTAGAAGGGGACGACCTCCGCGAGCGGTCCCAGCGCGACGTCGATGACGCCGCCGATGGCGTCGCGGACGGAGTTGAGCGAGTAGCCCGCGAACAGACCGAGCGTCGCGAGCCCGGCCAGTTTGTCCCACGTGCTCCAGCCGCTGTCGTCCTCGTCGTCCTCGGGAGCGGCGTCGGACTCTTCGAGGGCCTCGCGGACGCCCTCCGGGTCGTCGACGACGAACCCCTGGCCGTCGGCGTCGACGAGCAGGCCCGACTCGATGAGTCGCCCCCACTCGCCGCTGGTGATGTCGTCGCTGACGTCACTCCACGTGACGGTACCTTTCTCCTCGGCGACGGAGAGGACCTCTGCGAGTGCGTCGGTCATTGCTTCGCCCTCGTCGGCGAGTCGTTCTACCTTCGGCGCGGTGCGTGCCATTGTACTGTGTTCAGCAGTGACGACTTATCAACGTTTATTCTGCGTGTGCGTCGACCGCGCTCTCGATGTCCGCCCAGACCTCATCGGGCGTCTGCTCGCCGTCGATGGCGACGAAGCCGTCGTGGTCCTCGTAGTGGGCGATGACCGGCGCCGTGTTCTCGTCGAAGACGTCGAGTCGGTTCCGCACCGACTCCTCGTTGTCGTCCTCGCGCTGGATGAGTTCGCCGCCACACTCGTCACAGACGCCTGCTTCCTCGGGTTGGTTGAACTCGACGTGGTAGTTCGCGCCGCAGTCGTCACACACCCGGCGGCCGGTCAGCCGGTCGACGAGTTCCTCGCGGGAGACGTCCAGCGAGAGGATTACGTCGAGGTCGGTCATCCCCTCGAGTTCCTCGGCCTGCTCGAGGTTCCGGGGGTAGCCGTCGAGTACGAACCCGTCGGCCTGCGAGAGCGCCTCCTCGACGATGGCGTTGACGACGGCGTCCGGGACGAGGTCGCCGGCCTCCATGTACTCCCGCGGCGTGTCGTACTCGGTGTCCATGTCGCTGATGTCCATGTCCTTGTTGGCTCGCAGGGCGTCCCCCGTCGTGACGTGCTCGACGCCGTAGGCGTCGGCGAGGTTGGCGCTCTGTGTGCCTTTGCCGGCTCCCGGCGGTCCGAGAATCAGGAGTCGTGGGTTCGACATGGACGCCGGTTCTCCCGCGCTCGTTAAATGGTTGTCCAAACGCGACTGGGCCGGACCGACGGCGGGACCCCCGTCTGCCCCGACCCAAATCCGTAAAGCCGCGGCCCACCAGGTGCCGGTATGCTCGAAGCAGGCGACCCTGCACCCGACGTGAGCGCACAGAACCAGTACGGCGAGACGGTGAGACCGGCGTTCGAGTCCCCGACGGTCGTCTACTTCTACCCAGAGGACTTCACCGGCGGGTGTACCATCGAGGCGCGGGAGTTCCAGGACGCGCTCCCGCAGTTCCGCGAGGGCGGCATCACCGTCTACGGCGTCTCGATGGACGACGTCGAGACCCACGACGAGTTCGCCGAGGAGGAGGGCATCCTCTACGACCTGCTGGCCGACCCCGACGGGACGGTCGCGGAGGCGTTCGGCCTCGACACCAGTTCGGGGCGGACCGACCGTCGGACGTTCGTGCTGGCCGACGGCGAGGTCAAGGCGGTGTACGACCCGGCGATGGCGGACCCGTCGGGCCACGCGGAGGAAGTGCTGACCGACACGCGCAACGCGTACGTCCAGGGCGGGTAACCGACGCGACGACGGCGCCCGCTACGCCGGCGGCCCGTCCCACGCCTCGCCGTCGTCCTGTGGGTCGTAGCCGACGGTCGCCCGGGCGTACGCGAGGTCGTCGAGCCAGCGGCGCTCGTTCGCACTGACGCCGTAGAAGTGGTCCCACTCGACGCTCTCGTCGTCGAGACAGCACGCGACCAGCTGCGCGCAGTCCCGGCGGGACTGCCAGAGCCCCTTCATCCGGGCGACCTGTTCCGCGTAGGCGTCGCTCCCGCGCTCCCAGCGACCCTCCTCGACGCCGCGTTCGGCGTCGCCGTAGGGGTGGTCGTACGGCGGGTCCCGCACCGCGCCGATGCGGAGCCCGTAGAACCGAATCCCGTGGGCTTCGGCCGCCAGTCGCCCCACGTCCTCGCCGTAGCTCTTGGTGAGTCCGTACCGGGAGTCGGGCCGGTGGGGTTCGTCGTGGCCCGCGCGGACGCCGGTGTCGTGGTAGACGTCGGGCGCGTTGCGCACCTCCACCATCCCGACGGCGTGGTTCGACGAGGCGAACACGAGGCTGTCGAGGTCGGCGTCGACGGCCGCCTCGGTGACGTTGTGGATGCCTTCGAGGTTGTCCGCCAGCGGTTCGGACCACCCGAGCGAGCGGTCGTCGGGCCCGCCGGTACCGGGCGTCAGTGCGAGGTGGACCACCGCGTCCTGCCCGTCGAAGTGAGGCCGTATCTCGTCGTAGTCGCGCACGTCGGCGACGACGTCCGTCCGTTCGCCGGCGTCGACGTCGAGCCGCGTGAAGTCGTAGCGGTCGGAGAGGTGGTCGGTGATTGCTGTCCCGACGGTGCCGTTCGCGCCCGTGAGGAGGACGTCCATACACCGGGTCCACACGGCCGGCGTATAGGTGCTCTGCCGAGGGGGACGACGGCACGCCGAAGGGTTGGCCAAAACACATTTATCGACAGTCCCCCGTGTACATGTCAATGGGTCAAAAACTCAGCGAGCGGCTCAAGTCGCTCGTCGGTGGTCCCGGACGCGGTGCCAGAGGGCGGAACGAACCACGCGACGACGCCGGGACGTCCCTCTGGACGTGCCCCGACTGCGAGAAGACGTTCATCGTCGACGAGATGGAGCGGTGTCCGGACTGCGGGACGGCCGTCGAGGAGACGCCGACGGAGCGCGATCTCGGACTCCTGTAGCTCAGAACACCTGTGCGCCGCGGCCGATGCGGGTCTGGTAGGCCCGCGCGTCGATGCCCCGGTCGCCGAAGGTGTCGAGCATGGCGCTCGCGATGGCCCGCTGGTCGGCGTCCTCGCAGGCGGCGATGACCGTCGGGCCGGCCCCCGAGATGGTGACGCCGGTGGCGCCGGCCTCGAGCGCGGCCTCCCTGACGGACTCGTAGCCGTCGATGAGCTTCGCTCGCGCTGGCGTGACGACGGTGTCGTGCATCCCCTCGCCGACGAGGGTCGGGTCGTCCCGGTGCATCCCCGTCGTCAGCGTCGCGGCGTTGCCGACGGTCTCGACCAGTTGGTCGACGCGGGCGCGTTCCGGAACGACCCGCCGGGCGTCACGGGTCGAGACGACGATGTCGGGGAGGCAGGCGACGAGCGGTATCGAGGCGTCCACCTGCCGCACGCCCGACTCCGTGGCGATGGTGAACCCGCCCATGATGGAGGGCGCGACGTTGTCGTCGTGGGCGTCGCCGGAGACGACCGCCTCGCCCTTCGCGGCGATGGGGACCAGCTCCTCCCGGGAGTAGCCCCGGTCGTACAGTTCGTTGAGGCCGACGGCCGCCGCGGCGGCGCTGGCGGCCGACGACCCGAGCCCCGACGCCGGGCGGACGCCCTTGTCTATCTCGATGTGTGCGGGGGCCTCCAGCGCCTCGGCGACGGCGCCGACGGTGTTCTTCTCCGGGTCCTCCGGGATGAACTGGCTCCCGGCACCGGTCACGTCGATGGTCGTCCGGTCGGCCTTCGTGAGGCGAACGACGTCCGCGGGCCGCTCCAGCGCGACGCCGAACACGTCGAAGCCACTGCCGAGGTTCGCGCTCGTGGCCGGTGCCCGGACGGTCAGCATGCCTGCGAATTTTTCCAGTGTGGTCAAAAAGGTAGCGGACCGCCACAGCGACGCCGCAGTCGGCTTTCAGGATTGAGAACGCAGACCCAAGGCATAAACCACGGAGTCGGGTCCTACCGGTAGAAAGGGGATGGAGGTCGAGGTAGAGACCGTCGTGGCGCTGGGGAGCCTCGTCGGCGGAGTCGTCAGTGCGGGTCTCGCCGGCGGCGCCTGGCGCAACCGCTCGGTGGCCGGCGCCGTCCCGTTCGGGTGGCTGATGGTCGCGGCAGCCGGCTGGTGTTTCCTCGAGGCCGCGTGGGTCGTCACCACCGACCCCGCCGTCGCGACGGCACTGTTCCTCGCGATCCGGGTCATCTCCGGCCTGATGGTCGGCCTCTGGCTCCTGTTCGCACTGATATACACGGGCCACAGGGCGCGGATTACGGCCCCCCGCCTCGGCGTGCTGTTCCTCCTCCCGTCGACGTACGCGCTGCTGGCGCTGACGAACCCGCTCCACGGCCTCGTCGTCGCCGACGCGACTCTCTCGACCGTCGCCGGACGGACCTTCTTCGTCGGGCAGACGGGACCGGTGTACACCGCACAGACGGTCGCCTCGCTGCTCCTCATCGTCGCCGCGTACGGCCTGCTCGGGGAGTTCCTGCTCAGGTCCCGGAACCTCCACCGCAAGCAGACGTTCGTGGTGCTCGGCGCCGGGGTACTGACGGGGTGTGCTCACTTCCTGTTCGTCTTCGGCGTGACGCCGCATCCGGGCATCAACGTCGCACCGCTCACGCTCGCGCTGAACGGGCTGTTCGTCGGCCTCGCACTGTTCCGGTACGACTTCCTCTCGGTCGCACCGCTGGCCGGGGACCTGCTGGTCGACGAACTCCCCGACCCCGTCCTCGTCCTGGATTGTGAGGGCGTCGTCATCGACTACAACCCGGCCGCCGCCGACGCGATAGCCGACGGCGACGACATCGAGGGAGCACACGTCGACGACGTCGCCCCGGGCCTCCTCGACGACGTGGACCGCGGGCGTCTCCTCACGGTGGGCCACGGGTCGGCCTACTTCGCCCCGCAGACGAGAGACATCACGGACCAGCACGGGACGGTCCGCGGTCGACTCGTCCTGCTCCGGGACGTGACCGGCCAACAGCGCCGGCAGGACCGTCTCGAGGCGCTCCAGACCGCCACCCAGCAGTTCATCGAGGCGAGCCAACCGGAGACGGTGGCGCGGTTGACCGTCGACTTCGCGACGCGCGTGCTCGACCAGAACGCCGCCGGCGTCTTCCTCTGTAACGAGCTCGGGCACCTCGAACCGACCGCCGTCAGCGACGCCGTCGAGACGTACGTCGACGACGACCTGCTGTACGTCGACCCGGAGGAGATGCCCGAGGACAACCTCTGGCAGACCTACGACAGCGGCGAGCGCCGTATCGCGTCGTTCGACGGGGACGGGGTCGGCCCCCTCGAGACGGCGCTGATGGTCCCGCTCGGGGACCACGGCGTCCTCGCCATCGCCTCCGAAGGCGAGCAGTACGCGCCGGAGGACCGCCAGTACGCCGAGATACTCGCCCGGACCACGCAGGTCGCACTCGACCAGGTCGAACGGGAGCGAGAGCTCCGCGAGAGTCGCACCGCAGTCAAGCGACGCAACGAGCAGATAGAGTTCTTCAACGGCGTGCTCAGACACTCGCTCCGGAACGGCCTGCTGGTGATACGCGGCCGCTCGGAGCACCTCCGCGACCACGTCCCCGAGGACCAGCGACGACACCTCGACAGCGTCACGACGTGGTGTGAGGAGCTCGCGGCGACGAGCGAGACGATCCGCGACATCAACGAGACGGTGACCGCCAGCGAGAGCGAGCGGCTGGAGGTGGTCGAGCTCGGCGAGCAGCTCCGGCAGGTGGCCCGGACGGTCAGCGAGGAGTGGCCCGACGCCACCATCGGCGTCGACGTCGGCGACGAGCGCGTGCTGGCGAACGGGCTCGTCGACGAGGTGTTGCTGAGCGTCCTCGAGAACGCCGTCGAGCACAACGACGGGACACCACACGTCACGATCACGACCCAGCAGGCGGGCGACTGGGTGCAGCTCAGGGTCGCCGACGACGGGCGGGGTATCTCCGACGACCTGAAGGCGACGATGTTCGAGCGCACGCTCACGCCGAACCAGACGGGCGACGGGTTCGGCCTCTACTTCGTCTCCGTGATGATGGACCTCTACGGCGGGAACGTCTGGTTCGAGGACAACGACCCGACCGGGACCGTCGCCGTCCTCGAGTTCCGGCGGACCTCGCCCCAGCGCACGTCGGCGCCGACGCGGACGGGCGTGGTGTACACCGACGACCCGGCGGTCGAAGCACAAAGTAAATCCCGCGACGACTGATACCCCCGCGTATGATAGGCGTCGTCGGCGGCGGCATCGCGGGGCTCTCTGCGGCGTACCGCCTCCAGCAACGCGGCCACGAGGTCCGCGTGTTCGAGGCCAGCGACGACCTGGGCGGGCTGGCCGCGGTGTACGAGACGGCCGGGGACCCCATCGAGAAGTTCTACCACCACCTCTCGAAGTCCGAGGAGACCATCGTCGAACTCGCCGCTGAGCTGGGGCTCGGCGACGACGTCGAGTGGCGCATCGGGAAGAACGCCTACTACGTCGACGGCGTCGTCCACCCGATGGACAAGCCGTGGGAGATTCTCTCGTTCCCCCACTGGAGCCTCTACGACAAGTTCAGGCTGGGGATGCTCACGCTAGACGTCGACGTGCGCGGCGGCGTCCCATCCTTCGACACCTACGAGGAGCTGTCTGACTTCGAGGACGTCCCCGTCGAGCAGTTCGCCCGCGAACACACCACGCAGAACGTCTACGAGACGTTCTTCGAGCCGCTGCTGGACGCGAAGTTCGGCGACCGGAAGGACGACGTGAGCGCGGCGTGGCTGCTGGGCCGCATCAAGTTCCGCGGCGAGCGAGACATCCTGAAGGGCGAGGTGCTGGGCTACCTCGACGGCGGGTTCGGCCGCCTGCTGGACGCCCTCGTCGACGCCGTCGGCCGCGGGAACATCGAGACCGGCACGCGCGTGACGGACATCGACACCGCCGACGGGGTGGTGACGGGTCTCACCGCCGAGCGCGACGGCGAGGCGACGACCCACGACGTGGACAGCGTCGTCGTCGCGACGATGCCGGACGTCCTCGAGGACCTCACCGGCTACCCCTGTGACATCGACTTCCAGGGGACGGTGTGCTCGGTCGTCAGCATGGACGAGTCGCTGATGGACACCTACTGGCTCAACATCGCCGACGAGGCCCCGTTCGGCGCGCTCATCGAGCACACCAACTTCGTCCCCCGCGAGCGCTACGGCGGCGAACACCTGCTGTACGTCGCCCGCTACATCCAGTCCCCTGAGGAGGACGTCTGGCAGCAGGACGACGAGGAGGTGCGCGAGACGTGGCTCTCGGGCATCGAGGACCTGTTCCCCGAGTTCGACCGCGAGTCGGTCAACTGGGTCCGCACCGCGCGCAACCCCCGCACCGCACCGATATACGAGCGCGGGTACGTCGACATGGTCGTCCCCTACGACCTCGGGGACGCGGTGGCCGATGGCGTCTACTACGCCGGGATGGCCTCGAGAGCGCAGTACCCCGAGCGGTCGCTCAACGGCGGCGTCGTCGCCGGCTACGAGTGCGCCGACCGCATCGACGGCCGCGGAGGGGCCGAGACCGACCGCGTGACACCGACTGCCGAGTGAGCCACGAGGCGGCCACTGACCTCTCGCTGTCGCCGGGCGTGTACGCCCTCAGCGTCACCGGTGGCTACCAGCTCGCCGACGGCGCGACGGACGCACCGGAGGGACGCACGGAGTTCGTCGCGCTCGCCCGCGTGGAGACGGCGATACCGGTCGGCGGGTCCGGGCGGACGACCGAACAGGGGTAGCCGGCGGGTCGCTCCGCCGCTGCACTCTTTGTCACGGGCGTTCACGGACAGGTATGCGTCGCCGTCAGTTGCTCGCCGGCGTCGCCGGCGCGCTCGGGACCCTCGCCGGCTGTCCGGGCACCGGTCGGGAGCGCCCGACGCGGACGCCCGCACCGGTCCCGACCGCCGACCGCGTCGCGACGACAGCCACGGCCGAACCCCCGGCGGCGAGGTTCGACGGCGAACCGTGTCCGACGTTCGACGACCGCACCGACCAGAGCGTCTGTGGCCACGTCGCGACGGGGGCGTCCGCACTCCGCCTCAGGCCCAGTCGTCCCGTCGTCACACTCACCGATGGCGCGCCGACCGCCCCACTGCGTTTCACGCTGCGGTGGCGGGGCTTCGAGGACCTCTCGGTGTTCGCCAGGAGCTGGTACGTGATGCGAGCGACGGGCGAGGACGGGTGGACCCAGACGGCGACCGCGTCCGCCGACTCGCGGCTGGTGTGGCTCAGCCCCGGCGAGCGGTTCGACTGGGTGCTCGGCGGCGCGACCACCGGCGAGCGGCTCGAACCCGTCGACGCGCGCGTCGCTCCCGGCCGACACGCGTTCGTGGTCCAGACGGTCGAGGGCGGGTCGGGACTCCACAGCGAGTGCGTCGGTCTGTTCGACGTCGTCACCGACGAACAGGCGAGGACGGCCGGCCTATCGGGTGGGACGCCCTGAGGTCGGTCCCGCCGGCCGCCGAACTCTTTGCCGTGCCCGCCGTCGAGGCCGTATGCGCCGTCGTCACCTGCTCGCCGCCGTCGGTGCGGCACTCGGAGCGCTCGCCGGCTGCTCGACGACGCGCGACAGCGCCGTCCGGACGGCCGCGCCGGTACCGACCGCCGACCGTCCCGCCGCGAGTGCGACGACGCCCGACCAGCACCGGTGTCCGCGGCTCCCCGCCGACGCCGACGAGTACGTCTGTCCGGGGACACCCGACGGCGAGGGGCCCGCCGTCCGGCTCACCGCGTCCGTCGACCTGTTCCGGGTCGACACGCTCCGAGAGGTCGGCAAGCGCCTGTCGGTCACGCTCCGGAACCGGTCCCCCGTCCCGTTCGAGACGGGGCGGGACTGGTGGACGCTGGCCCGCCGGGACCCGGACGGCTGGCACGTCGTCGCCGCCGGAGCGCGCGACGACTCGCTGACCGTCTCGACGGGCGAGCGGTTCGTCTGGCGGGTCGGACTGAACGGGACGCGGGAGACAGCGGCCGGCGCACACGACGTGGTCGTCGACAGCACGAACGGCCGTCACGTGTTCGCCGTCGCGGGGTACCACGAGGACGGCAGGCTGGTGGCGCCGCTGGCGGCGTTCGAGCTGCGACAGCGGTGGACCGACCGCCGCAAGGAGCGTCTCAGCCGGTCGTCTCGTCGTCGACGCCGGGTGCCTCCGACGGACTGACGTCGGCCGGTTCCGCCTGGCCGCCGACGACGACCTCGCCGCTGTCGAGTTCGACGTAGGCGTCGTCGGCGAACCCACCCTCGGCGTGTGGGTGTTCCGGGTCGTCGAGTTTCTCCGGCGTCGACGGGGCCTCCGCGACGCCGTCGGCCGGTCGGAACTTCCCGAGCGGGTCGTCGATGGTGATGTCGTAGCGCTCGAAGAACTCGTCGTATCGCTCGTAGTGCACTTCGAGTTCGTCGCTGGGGAACTCCATCATCTCGGTCCAGCCGTGGTTGTAGAAGTCGAAGTTGGCCTGCACGTGGGTTATCTCGCGGGCCTCCGCCTCCGGATAGCCCGCCTCGAGCGCCGCGACGTAGGTGTTCATCGTCGCGTCGAAGAAGTCGTCGAGGTGGGGCCGGCGCTCGTCCGCCCGGTCCGGGTCGGCCTTGTCGGCGAACACGTTCGTGTGGAGGTCGACCAGGCGGTCGTTGACCTTGTCCCCGACCACCGGGAGCGTCAGCGCCTGCTTGGCCGCGAAGTGCTTGACGTTCTGACGGAGTTTCATCAGCCATCGCTTGGGACGCAAACGTCTTCAATGCCCCGACTATCGCGGGATTTCGGCGGGTTCGGTCCCGGTATCACGGTCGATACGGAGATAGCAATCCACATTAAGCCCGATTTCCTACCCACCGAACATGAGCACGTCGCACGTGATAATCGGAGACGGAATCGCGGGAGCGTCCGCGGCCGAGACCATCCGCGAGGACGACCCAGACGCAGACGTCACCGTCATCACCGACGAGGGCGAGGCCCTGTACAACCGTATCCTCATCAAGGAGTTCGCGAAGGGGAAGCTCCCCGAGGCCCCCATCTCCATCCACGAGCCCGAGTGGTACGAGGAGCGGGACATCGACCTCCACCTCAACACGCACGTGACCGACATCGACCCCGACGCCCACGAGGTCAACACCCACAGCGGGACCACCTACGAGTACGACAAGCTCCTCGTGGCGACGGGCGGGACGCCCGCACAGGTCCCCGTCGAGAACAGCGACGCCGACGGCATCCACCACTTCTGGACGTTCCAGGACGCCCGCGGCATCGCCGAGCACGCCGAGGAGGCCGACCAGGGCATCATCGTCGGCGCCGGGCTGCTCGGCATCGACCTCGCCGCCGTCTGTGCCGCACAGGGCATCGACGCGAAGTACCTCATGCGCGGCAACCGCTGGTGGCGCTACGCGCTCTCGGAGGACGGCGCCGAAATCATCCACGAGGCGCTCCGCGAGAACGGCGTCGAACCCGTCTTCGACTCCGGCGTCGACCACTTCACCGTCGACGACGACGGCCACGTCACTGGTGCGGTCGACCCGAACGGTGAGGAGTACGACGGCGAGTGGGCCGGCGTCGCCATCGGCCTCGACTTCAACACGGAGTTCCTCGCCGGCTCCGGCGTCGACCTCGACGACGGCATCGTCGTCGACGAGTACATGCAGACCAACGTCGAGGACGTCTACGCGGCCGGGGACATCACCCAGTTCCACGACACCATCCTCGACGCGCAGGCCCAGAACGGCGCGTGGGGCTCCGCGAAGGAGCAGGGCTCGGTCGCCGGCACGAACATGGTCGCCGACGACGAGGCAGACGCCTTCCGCTGGGTCTCCTCGTACTCCATCACCCACTTCGACTTCCCGTTCCTCTCCTTCGGCCACCCGACCCGCGGGGACGACGAGGCCGAGCGGAAGTACTCCGACAGCGAGTGGCGCCGCCTCGCCTTCGAGAACGGCCAGCTCGTCGGTGGCGTGCTCATAGGCGACCTCTCCCAGCAGTCGAAGTTCAAGAAGCTCATCCGCGAGGAGCGACAGGTCGCGGAGAAGAAGGAGCTCCTGCTGGAGAAGGAGGTCGACCTCGAGGAAGTGAAGGCCCAGACCGCCGCGCCCGCCGAGTAACCCGCGACGACCCCCGGTTTTTCGCTGCTTCGTCCCCAATCGCCGGTCGTGCTTCGAGCAGCCCTCCAGCGTCTCCGTCACCTCTTCGGTGGGGGCGACGGACGAGACGACGACGCGGTCGGCGACGACGGCTTCGCGGGGTCCCGACTGGACGCCTCGGTCAACCGGAGCCACGGCGAGAGCGGACAGACCGCCGCACGCGAGATGCGCGAGATACGGGAGCAGGCCGAGACGCTGTCGGACGCGGACCGGCACCGGCGGTAGCCCGCGCGTGAGAACGACGCCCTTTTTTTCGCCCGTAGCGGAGTAGCCCGCATGGACGGCGGCAGCGGCGACATGACCCTCGCGTTCGACCTCGACGCCCTGAAGGAACTGGCGTACCCGGACAGCGTCTTCAACGACGCGCGCCAGTGGTCCGAGTACGTCGGCGTCATCTCCGACCAGCCCACGTACGTCGTGACGAACTTCACGCGGAAACACCGGATCCGACAGGACTTCTTCTCGGGGCCGCGGGGCCGCGAGGAGAGCCTCGTCAACGTCAAAGAGCAGTTCGACACGGACCGGCACGTCTTCGTCGGGACCGACGAGGCGGCCGCCGAACTCGCCGAGACGGCCGGGTGGGAGTTCCTCCCGGTGGAACAGGCCGCGGAGGCGGCCGACTGGGAACTCGGCGAACCCGAAGCTCCCGCCGCCACGACCAACGAGGACGACGAGCGCGACGACTGGCCCTGAGCCCCGCCGACGCCGCGTTCTGACGCCACGCCCCGTATCGCGGAGTTTAACCCCGGGAGTGTCCTACAACGGACAATGGCAGAACCGCGTGTGCCCGGCGGACGCGAGTCCGAACTCGAACTCGCCTGTGGCGAGGTCATCGACACCCACGAGGACCTGCACATGGGGATCCGCGAGTACGACTGCGCGTGTGGCGCGAGCCACGCCGTCGTCCTCGACGCCCACCCACTGGCCCGCTTCGTCCCGGAGTTCCTGGAGACGGTACTCACCGAGACCATCGAACCGGCCGACGACCACGACGAGTTCACCATGGCCCACCTCATGGGCGTCGTCATCGAGGAGTTCCCCGAGAAGGTCGCCGTCGCCGACGCCGCCGAGGACGGGGCCGTCGGGTTCTCGCTGGCGTGGGTCACCGACTTCGACTCCCGCCGCCTCCACGAGATCGTCGTCGAGCTGCTCGTCGAACTGATGGAACACGCCGTCAGCCACGCCGAGGACGACGCCGTGATGGCCGAGTTCGAGTCCCAGATGCTGGAGTTCGACGTCGAGCAGTTCGTCGACCAGTACCGCGCCCAGCGGAACTTCGACGACCGGCACGACACGGCCATCTGAGCGCTACCGTTTCCTGCGTGCAGTCCGAGTGACCCGTATGCGCTGGCGGGCGATAGCCGTCGCCGTCGCGTTCGTCGTGGCCGGGTGTAGCGGCTTCACCGCCGCCGACCGGCCGGAGACGGTGACGCCCGCCCCGGTCCCGGCGGAACCGACCGGCCCCGCCGCCGTCCCGGGTCTGACGAACGACACCGTCGCGAGTCCCGACGCCCTCGCACGCGCCCATCGGCGTGCGCTGTACGGTCGCTCCTACACCCTCGCCCTCCGGTGGACGGTGGGTGCCCGCGACGGGCGGACCCGACTGGCGGTCGAGAGCGAACGCCGGTACCACTACCGGAGCGAGCAGCGGGGCGGCGGCTACAGCGACCGGACGTTCGTCGACGGCGCCGCCCGCTACGACCGCTACCGGCGACCGCTCGGTGTGAAGTTCGTCCGCGGTCAGTCCGTGCCCGCACACGACCGGTTCGGCCACGTCACCGGCCGTCTCGTGCGGAGTTTCCTCCCGGCGGGGCCCGCCGCCATCGAGCGCCGCCCCGACGGCTACGAACTCGTCGTCCGGCGGGCTCCGGACGGCTTCGAACGGGTCGACCGGTACGTCGTCCGCGCCGTGGTCGCGCCCTCGGGGTTCGTCCGGTCGTTCGTCGTCAGCTACCGCAACACGGAGCGGAACGCGACTGCCCACCACCGGTTCCGGTACACCGACGTCGGGACGACGACGGTGGCGCGGCCGGCGTGGGTCCGCGAGCGGTGGCCCGAGGAGACGCGGCGTGGGACGGCGACGACGACGCCGTATGACAGTGGCTGACAGAGAGGCCGCCCCGCCGTCCTGCGGTTTTCGCTAAACGGCCGTCTGACGCCTGTCTGACGGTGTTATATGGTGTTTGGGGTATAGTGTGTCTCTATGGCCATCCGCCACGGCGAGTTCGAGCGCATCACCTCGGTGCTCGACGACGCCGACGCCGACGGCCCGCTGACGGCCCGCGAGATCCTCGACCTGCTGGAGGAACACGACGAGGACTTCGGCAGCGCCCACCGCGTCGCGACGGTGCTCGGTCGCCGGGCACAGACCGGCGAGGTCGAGGTCATCGAGGGCCAACCGTACCGCTACCGGGTCGACGAGCGCGGCAACTGAACCGGGGCCGGGTGTCAACGGCCCCCGTGTGAGGCTGTCGCATTACGATATTCGAAATCGGACTTCGAGACTCGTACCTTTTCGCCGGGCTTATTACGATGTGTGGGTTCGATTCGGGTAATGACAGAGGACGAAGACCGTACGATACTGCTCATCGGGAGCGGCCCCATCAAGATCGGACAGGCGGCCGAGTTCGACTACTCCGGCGCGCAGGCCTGTCGGGCCCTCCAGGAAGAGGGTGCCCGCGTGGTACTGGTCAACTCCAACCCGGCGACCATCATGACCGACCCGGAGATGGCCGACAAGGTGTACCTCGAACCCATCAACACCGAGGCCATCAGCGAGATCATCCGGAAGGAGGACCCCGACGGCGTCATCGCCGGCCTCGGCGGCCAGACCGGCCTCAACGTCACGGCCGAACTCGCAGAGGAGGGCGTCTTAGAGGAGTACGACGTCGACGTGATGGGCACGCCGCTCGACACCATCTACGCGACGGAGGACCGCGACCTGTTCCGCCAGCGCATGGAGGACATCGGCGAACCGGTCCCGGCCTCGACGACCATCTCGCTGGACGAGGACGAGTCGGTCACGGACTTCGACGAGGAGGCACTCGAACAGCGCGTCCAGGACGCCGTCGACGAGGTCGGCGGCCTCCCGGTCATCGCACGCACGACGTACACGCTGGGTGGCTCCGGGTCCGGCGTCGTCGACGAGTTCGACGAGCTCCTCGAACGCGTCCGCAAGGGCCTGCGCCTCTCCCGCAACAGCGAGGTCCTGATCACGGAGTCCATCTCCGGGTGGGTCGAACTGGAGTACGAGGTGATGCGCGACGCCGACGACTCGTGTATCATCATCTGCAACATGGAGAACATCGACCCGATGGGCATCCACACCGGGGAGTCCACGGTCGTCACGCCCTCGCAGGTCATCCCGGACGAGGGCCACCAGGAGATGCGCGACTCCGCGCTGAAGGTCATCCGCGAACTCGGCATCGAGGGCGGGTGTAACATCCAGCACGCCTGGCGCGACGACGGCACGCCCGGCGGCGAGTACCGCGTCGTCGAGGTGAACCCGCGCGTCTCCCGCTCGTCGGCGCTGGCCTCGAAGGCGACCGGCTACCCCATCGCCCGCGTCACCGCGAAGGTCGCACTCGGCAAGCGCCTCCACGAAATCGACAACGAGATCACCGGCGAGACGACCGCCGCCTTCGAACCGGCCATCGACTACGTCGTGACGAAGGTGCCCCGCTGGCCCATCGACAAGTTCCGGGACACGGAGTTCGAGCTGTCGACGGCCATGAAGTCGACGGGCGAGGCGATGTCCATCGGCCGGACCTTCCCCGAGAGCCTCCTGAAGGCCCTGCGCTCCTCCGAGTACAACCCCGCCGTCGACTTCGACGAGGTCGACGACGACGAACTCGAGTCGGAGTACCTCGAACGCCCGAGCCCCGACCGCCCGTACGCCATCTTCGAGGCGTTCACGCGCGGCTACACGGTCGAGGACGTCGTCGAGCTGACCGACATCCACGAGTGGTACGTCGAGCGGTTCGAGACGGTCGCCGACGCCGCCGAGGCCGCGATGGACGGCGACTACGAGACGGCCGCACAGGCCGGCTTCACCGACCAGGAGATTACCGCGCTCGCCGGCGGCGAGTTCAACGACACCCACGTCTCGTGGCTCCCGGCCAGCCTCGACCCCGACGGCGGCGACGAGGCCGAGGTCGAGGCCGCGACGGACGGGTCCGGCGTGACCGTCGAGACCGTCGAGGACGAGACGACCCACCGCGACTACAAACTGGTCGACACCTGCGCCGGCGAGTTCGAGGCGACGACGCCGTACTACTACTCGACGCGTGACCCCATCTCGGGCATCGACCGCAACGAACTGCAGGTCGACCCCGACGTCGAGAGCGTCGTCGTGGTCGGCGGCGGCCCCATCCGCATCGGACAGGGCGTCGAGTTCGACTACTGTTCGGTCCACGCGGTCCGCGCGCTGGAGGACATGGGCATCGACGCCCACGTCGTCAACAACAACCCCGAGACGGTGTCGACCGACTACGACACCTCCGACGGCCTGTTCTTCGAGCCGGTCACGGCCGAGGAGGTCGCCGACGTGGTCGAGTCCACCGGCGCCGACGGCGTGATGGTCCAGTTCGGCGGCCAGACCTCCGTCGACATCGGCGAACCGCTCGAGGCCGAGCTCGACCGCCGCGGCCTCGACTGCGAGATTCTCGGCACCTCTGTCGAGGCGATGGACCTCGCCGAGGACCGCGACCGCTTCAACAAGCTGATGGACGACCTCGGCATCGCACAGGCCGAGGGTGGCACGGCCACCAGCAAGGAGGAGGCCCTCGAACTGGCCCACGACATCGGCTACCCCGTCCTCGTGCGCCCCTCGTACGTGCTGGGCGGCCGCGCGATGGACGTCGTCTACAACGACGACGACCTCGAGACCTACATCGAGGAGGCCGTCCGCGTCTCCCCGGACAAACCCATCCTCGTCGACGAGTTCCTCGCCGACGCGGTGGAACTGGACGTCGACGCCGTCGCCGACGGCGAGGACGTCCTCATCGGCGGCGTGATGGAACACGTCGAGACCGCCGGCGTCCACTCCGGCGACTCGGCCTGTATGATTCCGCCCCGCTCCCAGGAGATCAAGGACGTCATGCCGCGCATCCGCGAGGTCACCGAACAGATCGCCGACGCGCTCGACACCGTCGGCCTGCTGAACGTCCAACTCGCGGTGCGTGACGGCGAGGTGTACGTGCTGGAGGCGAACCCGCGCTCCTCGCGTACGGTGCCGTTCATCTCGAAGACCACCGGCGTCCCCATCGCCAAACTCGCCGCGCAGGTCATGGCGGGACACACGCTCGCGGACCTCGACGTCGACGAGCAGATCCCCGAGCAGGTCTCCGTCAAGGAGGTCGTCCTGCCGTTCGACCGCCTGCCGGGGTCGGACCCGCGTCTCGGTCCCGAGATGAAGTCGACGGGCGAGGTCATGGGCACCGCCGGCTCGTTCGGCAAGGCCTACCAGAAGGCCCAGATGTGCGTCGGCAAGCCCATCCCGCTCGGCGGGACGGCCATCGTCGACCTGCCCATCCTCGGCTTCGAGGAGCACTTCGACGTGAAGGACCTCGACGACTTCGAGGACACCGAGGCCGTCGTCGAGGCCATCCAGAACGGCGAGATAGACCTCGTCGTGTCGCGGGACCGCGACGTGCTGGAGGCCTGCGTCGAGGAGACGGTCACCTACTTCTCGACCATCGAGAGCGGCGAGGCGGCGCTGGAGGCCATCAACTCCGACGACCAGCCCCTCGCGGTGCAGGCCATCGACGAGCGCCCCAAGACCACGCGCGAGTGGGGCAAGTGAGGCGTCCGGCCGTCTGACGCCCGTCTGACCGGTATTTTTCCGGGATAGTTACCAACTAGTCGCCGATGGCGACGACGAGAGGCCAGCGACTCGACCGGGCGGTGCTGCTCCGCACCGGGGGTCTCGTGGCGGTGTGTACGCTGGCGCTGACCGCCGCCTTCGTCGGCGTGGTGGCGCTGGTCACCGGTGCGGCCGGCGGAGCGTCCTCGCGGCTCCAGCTGTACGTCCTCGCGGGCGCCGTCACGTTCGTCGCCGGGCTCGTCGTCCTCGAGGAGTCCCGTCACCGAGGACAGCGCGGCCTCGTCGGTGCGAGCGTCGCCGGCGTCGTCGGGTTCCTCCAGGTCGCACTGGGCACCGAGGGCGTCGTCTACGCCGTCGAGAACCCCGAGCTGGTCGTCTCCTCGGACCTGTTCGTCTACCTCGCCGCCGCGGCGCTCGTCGCCTCGGGGCTGGGGTACTGGAGCGTCCGCAACTGGCGGCTGGTCGGCCGCCGGGTGCCGGGCGACCGGCTCTGAGCGGCCAAACAGCTACGGTGTGGCGGCCCGTTAGTGTCGGGCATGCGCTTCGCAGTGTTCGGCGCCGGCGGCGTCGGCGGCTACCTCGGCGCCAGACTGGCCGACGCCGGTCACGAGGTCCACCTGTTGGCCCGCGGCGACCACCTGGACGCGCTCCGGACCGACGGCCTCACCGTCGAGAGCGTCGCCGGGGACACGGCTGTCGAACTGCCCGCGACGGACGACCCGGCCGATATCGGCCCCGTCGACTACGTCCTGTTCTGCGTGAAGGCCCACGACACGCGCGAAGCGGCGGCGGACCTCGGACCGCTCCTCGGGGACGACACCGCCGTCGTCTCCTTCCAGAACGGCGTCGACAACGAGCGGTGGCTCGCCGAGGCGGTCGGCGAGTCCCACGTCGTCGGCGGCGTCGCCTACATCTTCTCGACCATCGCCGAGCCGGGCGTCGTCGAACACACCGGCGGGCCGGCGCGGTTCGTCTACGGCGAACTGGACGGGGCGCGCACCGACCGCATCGAGGCCCTCGACGACGCCCTACGCTCCTGTGCGGGCGTCGAGGCGGTCCTCGCCGAGGACATCCGCGTCGAGCTGTGGCGGAAGTTCGCGTTCATCTGCGCCCACTCGGGGATGACCGCGGCGACCCGGCTCCCGGTCGGCGACATCCGCGAGACCGAGGAGTCGTGGCGGATGTACCGCCGGGTCATCGAGGAGGTGTGTGCGGTCGCGCGTGCGAACGACGTGGCGCTCCCCGACGACACCGCCGACGAGTGGGTCGCGTTCGCGCGGGACCTCGACGCGGACTCGTACTCCTCGCTGCACTACGATCTAACCCACGAGAAGGCGATGGAACTCGACGCGCTCAACGCCGCCGTCGTCCGCCACGCCGAGGGGACCGACGTCCGGGTCCCGATGAACGAGGCCGTCACGGCCGTCCTCCGGCCGTGGGCCGAGCGGTTCGCGGGCGACTGAGTCGTGTGGCGCGGCCGGTGGTTTCGATATTCGAAACCGTGTGGCCGCTCCGCTCCCCGTTCGTCCTCCGAGGGCCGCTCCCTGCGGTCGCGCCCTCGCTAGTCCTGCGCCATCCCCAGCACGTCGTCGAAGAAGCCCAGCGAGTCGTGCGGGCCGGGGTTGGCCTCGGGGTGGTACTGCCGCGTGATGATGTCCAGGTCGTCGTTCTCCAGCCCCTCGGGGGTGTCGTCGTTGACGTTGACCTGCGTCACGTCGAGTTTGTCGCCGGGTTCGGCGACGGTGTAGCCGTGGTTCTGGGTCGTCATCACGACCTTGTTCGTGCGGAGGTCACGCACCGGCTGGTTGACCCCGCGGTGGCCGAACTCCATCTTCTCGGTCTCGCCGCCGAGCGCGTTGGCGACGACCTGCTGGCCGAGGCAGATGCCCGCCAGCGGCACGTCGCCGACGTAGGTCTCGACCAGCTCGCCGGCCGCCTCGAAGTTCTGGGGGTCACCGGGGCCGTTCGAGATGAACAGGAGGTCGGGGTCGACGGCGGCCACGTCGTCCTCGGTGGCGTCGTAGGGGAAGACGTGGACGACGGCGTCGCGGTCGACCAGCGACTCGACGATAGAGCCCTTCGCACCGCAGTCGACCAGCGCGACGGTGGCGCCGTCGCCGTCCTCGTTGTGGACCTCGACGTCGTCGACGGAGACCTGCGCGCCGATGTCGACGTGGTCGGACATGTGCTTGCACTGGTGGAGCTCGTCCAGCGCGTCCTGCTCGGTGACGTCCGGACCGGCGGCGATGCCGCACTTCATGGCCCCCTCGTCGCGGATCTCGGTGACGATGTCGCGGGTGTCGAGGTGGTCGACGGCGGGGACGCCCTCGCTCTCCAGCCACTCGGCGACGTCGTCGGTCATCTCGCGGGCGACGGCCGCGCGCGGGTGGACGCGGTCGGACTCGAAGCGCTCCTCCCGGACGCCGTAGTTCCCGATGAGCGGGTACGAGAACGTGAGGACCTGCTCCTCGTAGGACGGGTCGGTCAGACTCTCCTCGTAGCCGGTGTAGGCGGTCGTGAACACCACTTCGCCGCGTGCCGTGCCTGGCGCGCGTGCGCGGGCTTCGATGACGCGGTCACCCTCCAGCGCTACGTATGCGTCTGTCATTACGAGATGCGTACAGGATTCCAGTTCATAAGGGTTGCTTTCGAAGCCGAGTTACGATTTTCGTAATCCTCAAGTCCGGTGGGTGGGAAGCATCCAATCTCGATGGACGAACTGGACAGGGAGATACTCTCGATACTCCGGAAGGACGCCCGGACCCCCTACACGGAGATAGCCGACGACGTGGGCACCTCGGAGGGGACCGTGCGCAACCGGGTCGAGCGACTGGTCGAGGACGGGGTCATCGAGCGGTTCACCGTCGCGACGCGCACCGGGAACGTCAAGTCGATGATAGAGGTGGGCGTCGACGTCGACGTGGACACGGCGGCGGTGACCGACCGCATCGCCGAGTGGGCCTCCGTCGACTTCGTCTGGCAGGTCTCCGGCGAGGAGGACATCGTCGTCGTCGTCGACGCCACCGACACCGGCGAGGTCAACGACCTCATCACGCGAGCGCGGGAGCTGGACGAGGTCGTGAGCACGAAGACGCGGCTCATCCTCGACGAGCGCGTCGGGTAGTCGGCCAGTTCTTACGTCCGTCCCGGCGGTAGCCCCGCTATGCAGTTCTCTGGCACCTTCCCCGGCGACATCACCGGAACGTACGCGCAGCTCGCGAACGACGGCGCCGAGTTTCTGGCCGTAGCGGTCCTGCTGTACGCCATCGGCCGTCTGCTCGTCGTCCCGGGCGCCCGCTGGGCGTTGGAGCGCTCGCAGTTCAACCGGACCGTCGTGAGCGCGCTCGTGAGCGCGACCCACCTGCTCGTGGTGGTCGTCACCGTCGTCGTCGCGGCCAGCCTCGCGGGGTTCAGGGGGAGCCTCGCCGGGTCGACGCTCATCGCCGCCGGCATCACCGTCGCCGTCGGGCTGGCCGCCCAGGACGTGCTGGGGAACTTCGTCTCGGGCGCGTTCATCGTCACGGACCCGGACCTGAACGTCGGCGACACCATCGAGTGGGACGGCAAGCAGGGGACCGTCGTCGACATCGACCTCCGCGTGACCCGCGTGCGGACGCCGGACAACGAGCGCATCGTCGTCCCGAACACGACGCTGGCGACGACGGCGGTGACGAACCACACGTCGACGGACCCCGTGGGCATCTCCTACGAGTTCGGCGTCGACTACGAGGCCGACCTGGACGAGGTGGAGGCCATCATCCGCAACGTGGCCCGCGACCTGGACCACGTCCGCGAGAAGCCCGCGCCGAGCGTCGCCGTCTCGGAGCTGACGAGCAGTTCCGTCCTGCTGGTCGGGCGCGTGTGGCTCCCCGTCGAGCGGAAGAACCGCGCGCTGTCGGTCAAGTCCGCGTTCGTCCGCGGCGTCCACGAGGCCTGCCGGGCGGAGGGCATCGACCTCAGCGAGTCCCCACACACGGAACTGTCCGGCGAGGTGACCGTCCACGAGTCGGTCGCCCCGGCGGAGTGAGTCACCCCTCCCCGCCGGTGAGGCCGTCCAGCAGGTGGACGGCGCCGTGCTTGTCGAGCGGGTCGTTGGCGTTGCCGCAGTGGGGCGACTGCACGCAGGCCGGGCAGCCGTCGGCACAGTCACACGAGCGCAGCATCGACAGCGTGGTGTCCATCAGCGGGCCGACGTCGTGGTAGCCCGCCCGCGTCAGACCGATGCCGCCGGGGTAGCCGTCGTAGATGAAGATGGTCGGCTCGCCCGTGTGGGGGTGGTGTGGCGTGGACAGGCCGCCGATGTCGCCGCGGTCACAGAGGTACTCGAACGGGAACATCGATATCATCGCGTGTTCGGCGGCGTGGATGGCGCCGGGGAAGTCGCCGAGGTCCCCGCCGTCCGTCTCGACCCCCGCAGTGGTCTCGCCGGTCTCGTCGGCCGCGCCGCGAATCTGGCCTTCGAGGTCGTCGGGCACCGTGTAGTACAGCGCCTTCGTCTCCAGCGTGGTCTCGGGCAGGTCGAGGGGGCGCTGTCCGAGCACCTCGCCCGAGGACCCGTCGCGGCGCTCGTAGCCCGTAATCTGCTTGCGCATCGTCACCGACGCGAACCGGACGGGGACGTCCTCGCGGGTCGGGAGCGGCCGCTCCTGTAAGTCCGTCTCGACGGTGATGGTCTTGTCGTGCAGGACGCGGGTGTAGTAGTTCGCCCACGTCCGGTCGAGTTCGGCGACGCCCGTCGCCAAATCGAGGTCGGTGACCTCGTAGCGCCGCCCCTGATGGTGGTAGATGGCGCCGGGGTGGGCGTCCCGCAGGGCGTCCTCGAACGGGAGTCTCGCGATGACGTCGCCCTTCGCCACCAGCTTCACCTCGCGGTCGTCGACGGTGCGGAGGCTCATGTCGTGGTGCGGGCGGCCGTTCGAGGTCCAGCGGACGCCCCCGTCGGTCGTCCGTCGGTCCAGTTGCCCGGCCGATTCGAGGTCCGCGACCACGTCGGGGAACGTCTCGCCGAAGTGCCGGTCGTCGTCGGGCGAGAGCCAGTTCTCGCCGGCGGCCGCCAGCACGTGGTTCGGCAGCAACTGCTCGTTCTCGGGGTTCGTCACCGCCTGCTCGGCGCCCTTCTCGAACAGCGTCGCCGGGTTGCGGAGGACGTACTGGTCGAGTTGGTCCTCGCCGCCGACGAGCACGACCAGCGCCGGGTCGGTGCCCCGGCCCGCGCGGCCGGCCTGCTGGAACGCCCGCATCCGCGTGCCGGGGTAGCCGTCGAGCAGGACGGCGTCGAGGCCGCCCACGTCGACGCCCAGTTCCAGCGCGCTGGTCGACCAGACGCCGCGGAGGTCCCCCGACTGCAGCTGTGTCTCGAGGTCCCGCCGCTTCTCGTCGGTGAGCGCCGCCTGATACGCGCCGACGGCGTCCGCGAGGTCGTGGTAGCCTCTGTCCCGCAGGGCGTCCGCGCTGTCGCTGGCGTACCGCTCGGCGGTCTGTCTGGACCCCGCGAACACCACCGTCTGGAGGCCTCGTTCCACGAGGTCGACGAACAGACGTTTCGTCTCGACGTGGCTGGACCGACGCCGTCCGCTCCCCCACCCATCCCCGCCGTCGTACTCCGGCGGGTTCCACAGGAGCCAGTGACGC
Organism: Haloarcula sp. MBLA0163; assembly: GCF_055632435.1. Lineage (NCBI taxonomy): Archaea > Methanobacteriati > Methanobacteriota > Halobacteria > Halobacteriales > Haloarculaceae > Haloarcula > Haloarcula sp. MBLA0163. The sequence goes on along the minus strand of NZ_CM145745.1, from coordinate 575,270 downwards.
GGCCCGCTGGCGCTCGCGTCCTCGTCGACGAGGGCGAACGAGTCGGTCGGCTGGCCGGTGACGGTGGCCGCGTGGTCCACGGGGTTCCCGATGGTCGCCGAACAGCAGACCCACTCCGGGTCGCTGTCGAAGCGCTCGGCGATGCGCTGGAGGCGGCGCAGCACCAGCGAGACGTGACTGCCGAACACCCCCCGGTAGCCGTGGACCTCGTCGACGACCACGGTCTCGAGGCGCTGGAAGAACCAGTCCCAGAGGCGGTGCGCGTGGGGCAGGATGCCGTAGTGGAGCATGTCCGGCGTCGTCAGGAGGACGGTCGGCTGGCGCTCCCGGATGGCCTCCTTCTCGGATTTGGACTGGCGGCCGGTGTACTGGGCGACGGAGACCCCGGAGGCGAAGCCCAGGCCCTGTGCCAGCTCGGACAGGGTCTCGGTCTGGTCGTTGATGAGCGCCACCTGCGGGGCGACGTACAGCGTCGTCGCCCGCCGGTCCAGCGCCCGCTCGAACGCGGGGACGGTGTAGGCCAGACTCTTGCCGCTGGCCGTCTCCGTCGCGAGGACGACGTTCCCGCCGTCGCGGACGGCGTCGACGGCGGCGGTCTGGTGGGCGTAGAGGTCCGTGATTCCCTCGCCGGCCAGCACGTCCGCGAGGCGCGCGTCCAGCGCACAGTCGGCGACGGTGGCGTCCCGGCCCGGCACCGTGCGCTCGTCGACGATCTGGCCCTGGTAGTAGGGTCGGTCGCGGAGCCACGCGATAGTGTCGTCCACGGCCGGGCTAGGGAACGGGTCAGTATCGGTCTTGCTGTTCTCGGGACCGAACCGGAGGTTCGGCCTCGGTCGCGGGCGGGAGGTCGGCGACGGCCTCGGGCAGTTCCTCGACGGTGGTGACGGTGGTCCGCTCGGACTCGACCCGGGGGACGCCCTCGCCGGCGACGGCGACGAGGCGCGCGGCGGCGGCGACCACCGACTGGTTCGCGTCGCCCACGTCGCCGGCGACGACGACGGCGTCGGCCCCGCGGGCCAGTTCCGTCGCTCGCTCCCGTGCGTTCGCGTCGACACCGGCGAACGGCGGGACGGTGACGACCGGGCAGTCGAGGTCGCGGGCACGCTCGGCGGCGGCGTCGCCGGCCGGCACGACCCCGACGGAGACGGTACAGTCGGCCGCGACGAGGCGGGCGACGGCGGCGGCGGCCTGCCGGCCGGTGCCGACGACGTGGACCGTCGTCGCGCTGTGGTCGCGGTCGGGCAGCGGCGTCACCAGCGGGGCGTCGGTGCCGGGCTGGCGGGTCACGAGCGTCTCGGCGTCGAACGCGTCCCCGAGCGTCTCGGACGTGAGCACCTCGCGCGGGTCGCCCGCGGCACGGACTTCCCCGTCGGAGAGCACGACCAGTTCGTCGCAGTACCGGGCGGCCAGGTTGAGGTCGTGGATGGCCGCGACGGCCGTCTTCCCCTCGGCGACGAGGTCGGCGACCAGCTCCAGCGTGCGGACGGCGTGGTTGACGTCCAGGTTGGCGGTCGGTTCGTCCAGCAGGAGGACCGGCGTCTCCTGTGCGAGCGCCCGGGCCAGCAGGACCCGCTGGCGCTCGCCGCCGGAGAGCGACGTGACGGTCCGGTCGGCGAACCGGGCCACGTCGGCGCGCTCCATCGCCGCCTGCACGGCGTCGTAGTCGTCCTCGTCGGCGCGGTCGAACCGGCCCAGATGCGGGGTGCGTCCCATCTCGACTGTCTGTTCGACGGTGAAGTCGAAGGAGAGCGTCGTCGCCTGCGGCGTACTTGCGACGCGCCTGCTCACCTCTCTCGAGGAGAGGCCGTCGATGGGTTCGCCCGCGACCCGCACCGTCCCGCTGTCGGGTGTGAGCGTCGCCCTGAGCGTCCGCAGGACCGTCGTCTTCCCGGCGCCGTTGGGGCCGACCAGCCCGACGACGGAGCCACACGCGGCCGAGAAGTCGACGCCGGAGAGCACCTGCGTGCCCCCCAGAGAGACGCTGACGTCTTCGGCTTCGAGCATCGGGAGCTGCTCGCCGGTGTGCCCGCCGTCGCTCACAGTTCGTGCACCTCCCGCTGCCGGAGGAGATAGAGGAAGAACGGGGCGCCCAGCGCGGCGGTGACGATGCCGACGGGCACCTCCGCACTCCCCGAGCGAGCGAGCGTGTCCGTCGCGACGAGGAACGACGACCCCGCCAGCGCCGCCGTCGGCAGGAGCACCCGGTGGTCCGGCCCGACGACGAGTCGCATCACGTGTGGGACGATGAGGCCGACGAAGCCGATGATGCCGGCGACGGCGACGCCGGCGGCCGTGACGAGTGAGGAGAACGCCAGCAGGATCCGCTTGGTCCGCTCGACGTCGATGCCGAGGCTCTGGGCGTCCTCCTCGCCGAGCAGCATGACGTTCAGGTCGCGGGCGTACACGAGGAGGACGACGAACGGGACGGCGACGAGGAGGAGGCTCGTCCAGACCTCCGGCCACGCCGCGCCCTTGAGGTGGCCCATCAGCCAGAACAGCGCCCGGCGGATGCTCTCGCCGCTCTGGAGGAGGAGGAAGGAGACGACGGCGCCCAGGAAGGTCTGGACGGCGACGCCCGCGAGCAGGAGGGTCGCGACCGGTGTCCGGCCGTTCTGCGTCGCGATGAGGTAGACGCCGAAGGCCGCCAGCAGCGCCCCGGAGAAGGCGGCGGCGCGCAGACCGAGGCCGAACGGCAGGGCGACCGGCGCGACGATGAACCCCACCGCGCCGACGGCCGCGCCCGAGGAGACGCCGATGATGGAGGGGTCGGCCATCGGGTTGCGGAAGATGCCCTGCATGATGGTGCCCGCGGCCGCCAGCGAGAACCCCACGACCGCGCCCAAGAGGATGCGTGGCAGGCGGACCTGCAGCACGATCTGCCGCTGGATGTCCTCGACCGGGAACCGGAACAGCGGCTGTGTCGTCACGGCCGGGGCCGCGCCCGAGAGGTCCACCGCCGTCGGGAGGACGACGGCGTTGAGCAGCACCTTCGCGACGGCGTCGGGCGGGATCCACACCGGGCCGATGCCGGCGCTCACGGTGACGACGACGCCGAGCAACGCCGTGAGAGCCAGCGACCACGAGAGCGTCCGTCCCGACGGATGCATGATTGAAAGGCCACTTGCAGTAGGTAAATATTTATTGTTCGTCCTCCCGGTCACAGACGATGCGACAATTCGCCACCGCAGTCTTGAGCGTTCTACTGGTCTTCTCCGTCGTCGGCGCGATGCCGGCGGCCGCGACGGGGACGCAGTCGGCAGAGAGCTGTTCGTTCCCGGTGACGATGACCGACGCCACGGGAACCGAGATAACCCTCGAGGAGCGCCCCGAGCGCGTGACGACGACGAACCCGTCGGCCGCCCAGACGATGTGGGAGATCGGCGGCCGCGAGCAGGTCGTCGGCCTCACGCAGTTCGCGTCGTACCTGGAGGGGGCCGAGAGCCGGACCAACGTCTCGGCCGGGTTCGGCGTCGGCGTCGAGAAGGTCGTCGGCACGGACCCGGACCTCGTCATCGCCCCCAACGCCAGCGCGGGCGACGTGTCGGGTCTCCGGGAGGCCGGCCTGACCGTGTACCACCTGCCGGCCTCGACCACCGTCGAGGACATCCGCCAGAAGACGACCACCATCGGCCGCCTGACCGGGAACTGCGCGGGCGCGGCCGAGGCCAACGCGTGGATGACGCAGAACGTCGAGGCCGTGCAGGACACCACCGCCGGCATCGAGGACCGGAAGACCGTCGTCTATCCGCTCGGGAGCGGGTACGTCGCCGCCAACGGGACGTTCATCGACACCCTGCTGGGCGTGGCCGGAGCCGACAACGTCGCGGCGCGCGACCACACCGGCTACCCGCAACTGAGCGACGAGGTGCTCCTCCAGTTGGATCCGGAGGTGCTGGTCGTCACCGAACGCACGGCGGGCCTCGTCGACGAGGAACCGTACGCGAGTACGACCGCGGGAGAGACGAACGCGACCGTCCGGCTCCGGGTCCGCGACCTCAACCAGCCGGCCCCCCGGAGCGTCGTCAACACGGTCCACAACGCCACGCGACAGCTCTACCCGGAGCGGTACGACGAGGACAGCTACGTCCCGCGCTCGGCCGTCGAGAGCGAGACGGCCACCGAACAGACGACGACCCCGTCGGACGGTGAGAGCACGACCGAGCCGTCGCCCACCACGACCGGGGGGAGCGGTCCCGGCTTCACCGCCGTGGCCGCACTCGTCGGTGCACTCGCCGCAGCACTGCTGGCCGGCAGACGCCAGTAACCACCGCGGCGGTCAGTGGACGAGTGTAGTTATTCGGTCCTTACCGATTCGCGTTCGCGAGCGACAGTCACCGGAGAGCAGTCGTTTCGGTGTCACTACGTCCCAATATTTGGGGTATGGCGCCGGAGACAACAGCGTAAATTTGCGCAAAATTTTTTGTTTAGGGGTATATCCATCATTATAGACCGTTTGTGATATCACATGACTGACAACAACCAACAGGGTCTGTCCAGCGTCCTCTCGCGGCGAAACCTCATGCAAACAGTCGCCGGGCTCGGTGTCGCTTCGATGGCCGGCTGTTCGGGACTTGGTGGCGGCGGTGACGGCGGTGGTGGCGCCGTCGACCCGGTACAGGACCGCGTGACGGTCGACCCCGAGGACATCCAGGAAGGTGGGACGTTCAAGACGGCTATCGGCGCGAACCCGGACACGTTCGACTTCCCCGAGAGCTCGTCCGCGACGGCCTCCATCCTCCACAACCTGCTGTTCGAAGGGATGGTCACCACCAGCGCGACGGGCGAACTGTACCCGTGGCTCGCTGAGTCCTACGAGCAGGTCGACGTCCAGGAGGCCTCCGCGAGCGACTACACGGAGTACATGACGACGGCGCCCTACGCCGCGACCGACGACGGCTCCGTCTACATCAACACGGAGAAGCAGATTGTCGTCGAGAGCCCCGACAACCCCGACGACCCCTCCGAGGGCGACCAGGCCGAGATACTCACCGTCGACGAGGCCGCCGACGCCGTCGCCGACGGCACCTACGGGATGCACTTCCGGTTCCAGCTCCACGAGGGCATCCAGTTCCACAACGACGAGGAACTGACCGCCGACAACGTGGTCGCCTCCTACGGCCGCATCGAGAACTCCACGCTCTCCGGGCAGGTGTTCGACTCGCTGCTGCACATCGCGGCCGACGGGGACTACACCGTCGACATGTACGTCCAGGAGCCGGACGCCTCCGCCATCCGCGAACTCGGCGGCCTCCCGGTGTACCCCTCGGAGATCACGGACAACGTCCCGCTCGGCAAGATGGACCCCCGGCAGGGGAACACGCCGCTCGGTACGGGGATGTTCGAACTCGCGGAGTTCCAGAACGAGGAGTACGCCCTGTTCTCGAAGAACGAGAACTACTGGTTCGACACGGAGATGAAAGACTGGTTCGACGGCCCGTCGGAGTTCCCGAACGGCCCGGTCGTCGACGAGGTCGACATCGCCATCATCTCCTCGGACTCACAGCGGGCCGGCGCCCTCCAGAGCGGCGAGATCGACATGACCTTCGGCCTGACCGCGAGCACACTCACGAACTACCGTGAGTCAGAGGACTACCGGACCGCACCGACCAACGGGGCTGGCTACACGTTCCTGCAGTACCCCGTGGAGGTCGAACCGTGGACCAACGCGAAGCTCCGCCGGGCCGCGAACAAGCTCATCCCGCGCCAGAGCATCTCCGAGAACATCTTCCAGGGCTGGGAGAAGCCCGCGTGGGTCCCGCTCCCGCCGCTCGCGGCCGGGGCCGGGTCGACCGACTACGAGGCGATGGTCGAGGACCTCAAGAGCTACAACACCTACGAGCCGGAGGCCGCCGCCGAACTGGCCGAAGAAGCCGCCAGCGAGATCGACGCCGAGTTCCCCATCGAGGTCACGCTGGAGACGAACTCCGACAACGACGACCGGGTCCGGACCGTCGAACTCATGGCCGAGTCGATGAGCCAGGAGATTGACGGGACCCAGTACTTCGACGTCAGCGTCAACACGAAGGAGTTCCTCACCTTCGTCAGCCAACTGCTCTCCGAGGACTACTGGAACCAGGGCAAACTGGCCTTCATCGGCCTCTCCGGTGGGTTCAACCCGCACGGCTACGCCAAGTCCGTCCACAGCCCCCAGAACTTCGCCCAGTGTTGTAACTTCCAGAACATCGACTTCCCGAACTCAACGAGGCCATGCGGAAGGCCCGCTACGGGGTCGATGTGGCTCAGGACCCACAGCTCCGTCGCGAGCGCTACGAGGAGGTCTGGGAGCTGATTCTGGAGCTCAACGGCAACTCCTACGGCACCCACAGCACGCTGGTCGGCGTCGTGAACAACGACGTCAAGGGGTTCAACACCTACCCGAGCACCCAAGATATAGTTGGGTACGCGATGTACAACCCAACGGACCAGCAGATTACCTACCTCGACCGGTAACACAGATCCGGTCCTCCATCTATGAGCCTTCGACGCTTCATCGCCAAGCGGGTCTTGCTTATCTTCCCGATACTGTTCGGCGTCTCGGTCATCACGTTCGCCCTCGTCCACATAACCCCGGGTGACCCCGTCGACGTGGTAGTGGCGCTGAACCCGGACATCTCCCCCGCCGAGGAGGCCCGACTCCGCGCCAGATACGGGCTCACCGACCCGATATGGAAGCAGTATCTGGACTGGCTCGTCGGCGTCCTGCAGGGTGACTTCGGCCAGGTCATCGCCACCGACCGGGCCGTCAGCACCGTCATCGTCGAGCGACTCCCCGAGACCATCGCACTGGGCATCTTCGGCTGGGTGTTCGCCGTCATCATCGCGGTGCCGGCCGGCATCTACGCCGCGGTCCGGAAAGACGAACTCGGCGACCACGTCAGCCGGTTCCTCGCCCTCTCGGGCATCTCCATCCCGAACTTCTGGCTGGGACTGATGCTCATCCTCATCGGTGCACTGACGCTGAACCTCTGGCCGGTGCTCGCGCCGCGGACGGCGCTGTACTCGCCGGAGATGCTCTGGTACCTGCTGTTGCCCGGCATCACCATCGGCACCGCCTCGGCGTCGACGCTGATGCGAATCATGCGCTCCTCGATGGCCGAGGAGATGAACAAGGAGTACGTCACGGCCGCCCGAGCGAAGGGGCTGCCGGAGCGGACGGTCGTGCTCAAGCACGTCCTGCGGAACTCGCTCATCTCGGTGACCACCGTCGCCGCGTTCCTGACCGCGAGCATCGTCTCGGGGTCGGTCGTCGTCGAACAGGTGTTCGGCTGGCCGGGTCTCGGCCGAGCGCTCATCAGCGCCGTCAGCAACCGAGAGATTGACCTCATCCTGGGGATTACGCTGTTCATCGGTGTCGCCATCATCCTGGCGAACCTGGTGGCCGACATCCTCTATGCGGTTCTCGACCCACGGATTCGATACGACTGACCATGTCTACTGAACGAGGACGCATCCGGGTAACCGGATTCGACACGGACCGCGTGACCGAACGAGACGACCTGTCGGACTGGTCAGAGGCGACGTCCGGCGGGACCGAGAGCCGATGGCGGCGCGCCCTGCGCCGGTTCCGACACAACAGGGTCGCCATGCTGGGCGTGTACGTCGTCGCCGCGATGGCGCTGTTGTCCTTCTTCGCCCGCCCGGTGACGATAGCGGGCATCACCGTCCAGCCGTTCTCCATCGCACCGTACGACCCCGGGACCATCCTGTACCTCGAACCCGGGTCGACGGTCGGACGGTACGACCCGCCGACGCTGGCCCACCCGATGGGCACGGACGCCTCCGGCCGGGACCTGTTCTCGCGGGTGCTGGTCGGCGGCCGACTGAGCATCTCCATCGGGTTCGTCGTCGTCGGCATCACGGCGACGTTCGGCCTCGCCTACGGCGCCGTCGCCGGCTACTACGGCGGCTGGGTCGACGAGATTCTGATGCGGTTCGTCGACGTCATCTTCGCGTTCCCGGGACTGGTGCTGGCGCTGGTCATCGTCGCCCTGCTGGGCGGCGGCTACTGGCCGCTCGTCATCGCCTTCTCGGTGCCGGGGTGGGCCGGCTACGCCCGCCTCATCCGCGGCGAGATACTCTCCGTGAAGGAGAACGAGTACGTCCTGGCCGCACAGGCGCTGGGCGCACGCGACCGCTCGGTCATCTTCCGGCACATCGTGCCCAACGCGATGGCCCCGCTCATCGTGCAGGCGTCGCTCTCCATCGGCACCGTCGTCATCGGCGTGGCCGCGCTGGGCTTCCTCGGACTGGGTTTCGAACCGGGCACCCCCGAGTGGGGGACGATGCTCGACCAGACCCGCGAGACGCTCATCCAGGGTCCGGGTGGCTCCATCCCGTGGTGGGCGACGGTGTTCCCCGGCGGCGCCATCTTCCTGTTCGTGATGGCGATGAACATGATCGGCGACGGCGTCAACGACGCGCTGGACGCGCAGGAAGTCGGCAACGTCGGGCAGGGAGGCGGCGGATGACCCTCCTGGAGATCAACGACCTCACGGTGAACTTCTACACCGAGGACGGGGTCGTCACCGCCGTCGACGACCTCTCCTATCGCATCGAGAGCGGGGAGACGTTCGGCGTCGTCGGCGAGAGCGGGGCCGGCAAGTCCGTCACCGCGCTCTCGCTGATGCGCCTCATCGAGGACCCCGGCCGCATCGAGAGCGGCGAGATACTGTTCAAGGGCGAGGACCTGCTGGAGATGAGCGAGGAGGAGATCCGCTCCGTGCGTGGCAACGAGATTGCCATGATATTCCAGGACGCACAGACCGCGCTCAACCCCGTCTACTCCGTCGGGGAGCAGATTTCCGAGGCGATCCGCCACCACCTGAACTACAGCGACGCCGAGGCCCGCGACCGGACCATCCAGTTGCTCGACCGGGTGGGCATCCCCGACGCCGAGAGCCGGTACGACGACTACCCACACGAGTTCTCCGGCGGGATGCAACAGCGGGCGGTCATCGCGATGGCGCTGTCGTGTGACCCGGACCTGCTCATCGCGGACGAACCGACGACGGCGCTCGACGTGACCACCGAGGCGAAGATCCTGGACCAGATCCAGGACCTCGCCGACGAGTTCGACACCGCCGTCCAGCTCATCACCCACGACCTCGGCGTCGTCGCGAAGATCTGCGAGCGCGTGATGGTGATGTACGCGGGCCGCCCCGTCGAGAAGGCGGGGGTCGAGGACCTCTACTACGACCCGAAACACCCCTACACGGTCGGGCTGATGAGTTCGATTCCGCGCATCGGCGACGAGCGCGAGCGCCTCCAGACCATCCCGGGGACGATGCCGGACCTCGTCGACGTGCCGCCGGGGTGTGCGTTCCACCCCCGGTGTCCGTACGCCGAGGAGTCCTGCGCCCGGAAGCAGCCACCGCTCGTCGACCCGGAGACGGGCGAGGCGGCGACGGCGGCCGAAGACCGGGCGGCAGCGTGTCTGGAGTACACCGGCGACCTGGAGGGCGAACTGGACTTCGAGGTGTCCGTCGAGGGCGAGGACCCGCTCCTAGAGGAGGGACAGGATGCCCGGTGAGGACCCCATCCTCCGCGTGGAGGGGTTACAGAAGTACTACGACTCCAGCAGCGGGTTCATCGATTCGCTACTGGGCAACAACCAACAGGTGAAGGCCGTCGACGGCGTCGACCTCGAGCTCCGGGAGGGCGAGACGCTGGGCGTCGTCGGCGAGAGCGGGTGCGGGAAGACCACGCTCGGCCGTGCGCTCCTGCGGCTCACCGAACCCACCGACGGGTCGGTGTACTACCGGGGCGACGACCTGACGACGCTGGACTCGGGCGAACTCCGGGACCTCCGGAAGGACCTGCAGTACATCTTCCAGGACCCGTTCGCGAGCCTGAACCCGCGGCTGACCGTCGGCGACATCATCGGCGAGCCGCTGGACATCCACGGCATCGCCGAGGGCGAGGCCCGCGAACAGCGCATCTACGACCTGCTGGAGACGGTGGGGCTGAACCCCAGCCACACCCACCGTTACCCCCACGAGTTCTCGGGGGGCCAGCGCCAGCGCATCGGCATCGCCCGGGCGCTGGCCGTCGACCCGGAGGTCATCATCTGCGACGAACCGGTGTCGGCGCTGGACGTCTCCGTGCAGGCCCAGATCCTGAACCTGCTGGAGGACCTGCAGGACGAGTACGGCCTCTCGTACATCTTCATCGCGCACGACCTGAGCGTGGTCGAGCACATCTCCGACCGCATCGCGGTGATGTACCTCGGGGAGTTCGCCGAGGTGGGGACGACCGAGGAGGTGTTCGAACCGCCGTACCACCCCTACACCGAGGCGCTGCTGTCGGCGGTGCCGGAGCCGGACCCGCTGTGGGAGGGCGACCAGATATTCCTCCCCGGGACGGTGCCGTCGCCGCTGGACCCGCCCTCGGGCTGTCGGTTCCACACGCGCTGTCCGAAGGTCATCCAGCCCGAGGAGTACGACCTCGAGCAGTCGGTCTGGCGCTCGGTGATGGACCTGAAACTGCGGGCGGCCCGCACCGAGAACGTCGACTCGCTGACCGCCGTCACCGAGGAGGAGCAGGACGACCCCGAGACGGCGTCCAGAGGGGTCCTCGACGGACTGGTCCGCGAGGAGTTCGACCTGCCGGACCGGCTCTCGGACCCCGACGCCGAGACAGCCCTCTCGACGGCCATCGACAGCCTCCACGACGGCGACGTCGAGGGCGCGTCCGCACACCTGAACGAGGCGTTCGTCTCGCCGTGTGAGACCGACGAACCGCGGGCGGTCGGCACCGGCGACACCCATCGCATCGCCTGTCACCTCCACGACGAGGCCTACGCCGACGACCCGACCGGCACGGCCGACGGTGGGGACGCCGTCGCCGACGACTGAGCACCCGAACCGTTTCCCGATTTGACCGACTACAGGCACCAATGCGCCGCATCTACGACTCACAGGCCCTCAAGCGGGACGACGACGCGTTCACGCCCCGCGAGCGCGACGACGCCCCGAAACCGGCCGCGATGCGGTCCGTGCCCGGCGAGTCGCTGAGTCGCCTCCTCGTCCCGACGTGGCTCCGCTACCGGGCGTTGACCGTCGCCGTCGAGACACCCGAGTCGGCCTACCCTGCGGGCACCGACGTGCCCCTGAAGGTGACCCTGCGGAACACGTTCCCCGTCCCCATCAGCGTCCGCACGCCGACGCCGCGGTTGTGGACGTGGCACGTCGACGGCGCGCCAGAAGCCTCGCGGGTGCCGGAGTCGCTCCCCGAGGAGGAGCGCGTCTTCACCTTCGACCGGGGCGAGCGCAAGCAGTTCCTCCGCCGCTGGACGGGACTGTTCAAGGTGAGCGAGACGGAGTGGGAGCCCGCAGAGCCGGGCGAGTACACCGTCGGTGCCTACATCGACGTCGACGACCCCGAGGGGAAGGGGCTGGCCGCGGAGACGACGGTCCGCATCGAACCGGAGTGACCGACGGGGGCCGTCGCCGACGTACGCTTTTGCCGCTGGAGACGGTACCACACGCCATGTCTCCCGACGAGTCGTCGCTACTCGACCGCCTCCGGAACCCCGACCACACGGGCGAGAACCGCTGTTGGCCGTGTACCGTCGTCAACGTCGTCATCGCCGCCGTCCTGAGCGGCGTCGCGGCGCTCGTGGCCGTCGAACTCGCCGCGGTGGTCGCCGTCGCCTCGCTCGCAGCCATCGCGCTCCGTGGGTATCTGGTCCCGGGGACGCCGCGACTGACCCAACGGTACCTCCCCGAGCGAGTCCTCCGGGCGTTCGGGAAAGAGCCCGCGCCGACCGAACCAGACGACTTCGAGACGCTCGAGAAGGTCCGCCACCACCGCGAGAACGCGGTCGACGCCGACGCCTTCCTCGTCGAGGAGGGCGTCGCCACCGGGACCGGTGAGGACCGAGCACTGACCGACGGGTTCGCCGCCGCCGTGAGCGAGTGCGTCGAGGCCCGGCCCACCGACGCCGACCTGACCGGCCCGCTGGCGGACGCCTTCGGGACCGAGCCGGCCGACGTGACGGTCGAACGCGACCCCTACCCCGCGGTGACGGTCGGCAACCGCATCCGCGAGTGGCCCTCGTGGAGCGCCCTCCGGGTGGATGTCGCCGCCCACGAGGCGCTCACCGACTGGACCGACCGCTGGACGGACGTCCCCCTCGAGCAGCGCGTGAACATGCTGGAGACGATTCGCTCACACCGGACCGTCTGTCCGGCCTGTGGGGGCCGGGTCGAGCGCGCCAACGAGGTCCAGACCTCCTGCTGTGGGGTCCACGAGGTGGTGGCGGTGGCCTGCACCGACTGCGACGCCCGTCTCGCCGAACTCGACCCGACGACCCACGCCGGTCGGCTCGTGAGCTAGGGAGACAGACCACTTTTGCGCCCGACAGCCGAGTGACGACCATGGACAAGCAGGCGATTCGCGACCGGGTGTGGGACGCGCTCGAAGACACCGGCGTCGCCCGGTTCCCGTTCCCGCCCCACGACAGGATACCCAACTTCGAGGGGGCCGACCGGGCCGCCGAGCGAGTGACCGAGACGGCCGTCTGGGCGGACGCCGAGCGTATCAAGGCGAACCCCGACTCGCCGCAACTCCCGCTCCGCCGTGCCGCCCTGCGTGCGGGCAAGACCGTCTACATGGCCGTCCCGCGGCTGCGCGAGGCGGCGTGCTTCTACGAACTCGACCCTGCGGAACTGGAGGACATAGACGCCGCCCCGGCGGTGTCGAACGTCGCGGACCACGCCCGGCAGGTCGGACCGGAGGCCGTCGGAGCGGTGGACCTCGTGGTGTCGGGGTCGGTGGCCGTCACCGAGGGCGGCGCTCGCATCGGCAAGGGCGAGGGGTTCAGCGACCTGGAGTACGCGGTCCTGCGCGAACTGGGCCTCGTCGACGAGGCGACGCCGACGCTGACGACGGTCCACGAACTGCAGGTGGTCGGCGGTCCGTCGGGCACCGTCACGGACGCCGAGGTCCCCGTCGACGCCCACGACGTCCCGATGGAGTACGTCGTGACGCCCGAGCGGGTCGTCGAGACCGAGACGCCGTACGACCGCCCGGCGGGCGTCGACTGGGGGGCGCTGTCGCCGGAGCGACTCGACGAGATGCCGGTGCTGGCCGCGCGTGCGCCGGACGACGGGTCGGCCGGGCGGGACGAACCCACATGAATATACGGCTTTACCTGTAAAGGCCGGTATGGACGACGCCGTGGCCGGCGGTGAGCCATCGGGACACGACCGCCACGGCCCCATGCGGGTGGTGTACGTCGACCCGGACCCGGAGGCGGCGACGGCGGTCGAGACGGCGCTGTCGGGGGCCGCCGACACGGTCGCGGTCCACAGGGCCGAGAGCGTCGCGGAGGCGGTCGACCTCGTCGAGGACCGTCCTCTCGACTGTATCGTGACGGAGTACGCGCTCCCGGACGGCACCGGACTGGACCTGCTCCGGAGCGTCCGCGAGCGGCACCCTGACCTGCCGGTCGTGTTGTTCACCGACGACGGGAGCGAGGCCGTCGCCAGCGACGCGTTCGCCGCGGGGACGACCGACTACGTCCTCAAGGCCCCGCTGGAGGCGCAGGCGGCCGCGCTGGCCGACCGGGTCCGAGCGGCCACGGCCCAACAGGCCCAGCGCGAGGCCATCCTCGGGCGGATGACCGACGCGTTCTTCGCGCTGGACGAGGAGTGGCGGTTCACCTACCTCAACGACCGCGGCCGGGAGATACTCCGTGAGGCCGCCAGTGCGGACGCGGTATCGTCGGGACTGGTCGGCCGCCGGATATGGGACGTCGTGCCGGAGGCCGTCGACACGGCGTTCTACGACGTCTACCACCGCGCGATGGAGACCCAGGAACCCGAGACGCTCGAAGCCTACTACGAGCCGTTGGAGACGTGGTTCGAGGTCAGGGCATTCCCCTCGGACAGCGGCCTCTCCGTGTACTTCCGGGACGTCACGGCCCGCCGGGAGCGTGAGGACTCGCTCGCCGAACGGGAGGCGACTCTGACGGAGATGTACCGCGTCATCGCCGAGAAAGAGACCCCCTTCCGGGAGAAGGTCGAACATCTCCTGGACGTGGGTCGGGAGGCCCTCGGGACGGAGTTCGCCGCGCTCTCGCGGGTCGAGGGCACCGACTACGTCTTCGAGGCCGTCCGGGACCCGACCGGGCAGACACAGCCCGGCGACGTGATTCCGCTCGCGTCGACCAACTGCGAGCGCGCCATCGTCGAACGGGAGACGCTCGTCCTGGAGGACATCGCCGCCGACGCCCCCGAGTTGACCGAGCGCTCCGGGTTCACCGAGATGGGCATCGCCTGCTACGTCGGGATGCCCGTCGTCGTCGACGATGAGGTGTACGGGACGTTCTGTTTCTACGACCGCGACCCCAGACGGGAGGCGTTCGCCGACTGGGAGGTGACGCTGGTCGAGTTGATGGGCAACTGGATAAGCTACGAGCTGGAACGCGAGCGCCGCGAACGCGACCTCACGCGGGAACGCAACCGGCTGGACGACTTCGCGAGCGTCGTCTCGCACGACCTGCGGAACCCCCTCAACGTCGCCACCGGCCACCTCGAGCTCCTGCGGGAGGAGTACGACGGCGACCCGGACCACGTCGCCGGACTGCAGCGGGCGCTGACCCGGATGGACGCGCTCATCGAGGACCTGTTGACGCTCGCTCGCTCGGGGACACAGGTCGTCGAGACGACCACCGTCGAACTGGAGGCCCTCTGTCGGCAGGCGTGGGCCGTCGTCGAGCACGAGCACGCCACGCTGACCGTCGTGGACCGGTCCGCGACCGTCTCCGGCGACGAGAGCCGTCTCCAGCAGCTGTTCGAGAACCTCTTTCGGAACTGCGTCGAGCACGGGTCGACGGACGGGCAGGACCCCGGTGTCCACGTCCGCGTCGGCGTGCTGTCGAACGGCGACGGCCTCTACGTCGCCGACGACGGCCCCGGGATCCCCGAGGACGAGCGCGAGAGCGTCTTCGAGAGCGGCTACACCACCAGCGACGACGGGACGGGGTTCGGGCTCAGCATCGTCGCGGAGATAGCCGAGGCCCACGGCGCGCGGGTCACGATAACCGAGAGCGAGGCCGGTGGGGCACGGTTCGAGGTCCGGGGCCTCGCGGTCGAGTGACCGCGGACCGGATACCGGACACACGCTTATGCACGTGTAGAATGAATTACACGACATGGCGCACCAGCCAGAACGGCCACAGGAGTACGTCTGCGAGCAGTGCCACGCCGTCCTCGCGGGCACCGTCCACGGCGACCCGCCGGACCACAGGTACACCCCGCCCGAGGAGTGTGCGGCCTGCGGCGGGACGGCGTTCGTCGAGATACAGAACTACCCGTCGACGGGCGGTTAGTCGTCCAGTTCCGCCACGCAGTCGCGGATGAGGCCGTCGAGGTTCTCGGGCAGGGTGGGGTGATAGGCCCGGTCGGGCAGGTCACGCACGTCCAGCCCCATCTCGACGACTATCTGCAGCGTCTTCGCGAAGCTGTCGGCGTGGTAGTGCAGGCCCTGCCAGCCGAGGACGGTGCCGTCCTCGGCGTCGACGACGAGCTTCGCGAGGCCCTCGGGGACGTCTTTCGACTTGAACACGCCGTCGTCGCTGGCCTGCCGGGTCGCCGTCACGACGTCGTAGCCCGCCTCGCGGGCCGTCTGCTCGTTGTGGCCGACGCGGGCGAAGGGGTAGATGCCCAGTCCGGAGAAGATGACGTGGTGGTGGACGTTCTCGTAGGCCTGTGGCTCCGCCCCGGCCTCCTGTCGGAGGATGTTCTCGGCGGCGGTGAAGCCCTGTTCTTTGGCGACGTGGAGGATGGGCTCCTTCTCGTTGACGTCGCCGACGGCGTAGACGTGGTCGGCGTCCACCGTCTGCATCGTCTCGCGCACCCAGTCGCCCTCGGCGGAGACCGACGTGTTTTCGAGACCGAGACCGTCGAGCGTGGGTCGGCGGCCGGTAAAGAGGAACAGCTGGTCGGCCTCGAAGGTGTCCTCGCTGCCGTCCTCGAACTCGACGTGCAGGCGGACGCCGCCGTCCGCGGTGCGTTCGAGCCGTCGCTCGTGGCAGTTCGTGGGAATCGTGATGTCCCAGTTGTCCTCGTATATCTGCCGGGCCTCGTCGCCGAACTCGGGGTCGGCCTCGTCGATGGGGCGGTCGTCGTGTTCGACGACGGTGAGTTCCATCCCGCCGGCCTCGGCGAGGTAGGGGACCATCTCCATCCCGATGTACCCGAAGCCCATCACGATGCCGGAGTCGGGGAACTCTGTCGCGTGGAGGACGTCCTTGCTCGTCATGAACTCCACATCGTCGATACCGGGGAGGTCCGGGACGTACACGGAGGAGCCGGTCGCGATGACGACGTAGTCGGCCTCGTACTCCTCGCCGCCGGCCCGGACCGTGTGGTCGTCGACGAGCGTGGCCGTGTCGTGGACGAACTCCACGTGGTCGCGTTCGGCCATCTCGTGGATGGAGTCGCGCCGGTGGCCCGCCCACCCGCGGGTGCGCTCGTTCTTCGTCTCGACGACGGCCTCCAGGTCGACGTCCGGCACGTCGCCGACCAGTCGGTGGTCGTGTCGGGCCTGGAAGCGGTGGGCCCCGGCCGAGAGCACCTCCTTCGAGGGCATACAGCCCTCGAGGATACAGAGGCCCCCACCGGGGTCGCCGTCGTCGATGAGGGTGAGTTCGATTCCGTCCGCGTCGACGAGCTCGCCGGCGGTGGCCGCGCCGGCGCTCCCGTACGCGCCGATGATGACGACGTGGGTCATACCGGTAGGCTAGCGGTGGCCCCGGATAAAGGCTTCAGTGGCGTGTAGCCGGAGGGCACGACCGGGGCGCTCAGTCGTCGCCCTCGGTCGGCTGGACCGGCCCTCGCGGGCCGCCGAGGTCCAGCAGCCGCCGGAGGGGCTGGTCGTAGTTGGTGACGCGGTCCCAGACGACCAGCACCGAGGGGAGGACCAGCAGCGACGTGAGGAAGGCGTAGGCGATGGACAGCGCCGTCAGGATGCCGAACTGCCCGATGGCGGGGAACACCGCGAGCGCCAGCACCCCGATGCCGAAGACGGTGGTGAGCATGCTGCCCAGCAGCGCGCCGCCGGTCCCTCTGACCGTCCGGTCGAGCGCGGTCACGAGGTCGTACTCGTGCATCTCGTCGGCGAACCGGTGGGTGACGTGGACGGAGTAGTCCACCCCCAACCCGATTGTGATGGCGAGCATCGTCGCCGTGATGGCGTTGAACGGTATCTGGAGGAACCGCATCGTCCCCGCGAGCAGGGCGACGGTGACGACGACGGGGACGACGTTGGCGATGCCCAGCGAGGGCCGCCCCTCCAGCACGTAGTAGATGAACACGAGGAACACCGACGCCCCGGCGAGGGCGATGGCCAGCGACTGGACCGCCGACTCGAGGATGACGTCGGAGACGGCCTGGAAGACGACGATAGAGCCGGTCGCGGTCGCCTCGAAGCGGAAGTCCTCGGCGACGGCCCTGGCGTCCTCGGTCACCTCGCTGTCGCTCGCGCCGGCCTCGACGGTGTAGACGACCCGGGCGCTCCGGTAGTCCTCGTTGAGGTAGTTGAGCGCCCGGTCGCGCGAGGAGGAGTCGAGCAGGTACTCGTAGATGGTCTCGAGGTTGTCGTCGGGGACGCCGTTGTCGTTGGCGTCGTTGCGCTCGACCAGCCGCCGGAACTCGGGGTCCCGCTCGGCCCGGTCCTGGATGACGGTGACGATGGACGTCGACGCCGCCCGGCCGTCCTCGCGGACGAACGTGTCCGGCGGGTCGTCGCCGGCCCGGTGTATCTGCTCCAGGGCCGAGTCCTTCCGCATCGGCCCCTCGACGTAGATGGTCGCCTGTCCGCTCTGTGTCGAGTCGAACTTCTCCTCTAGGAAGTTCGTCCGCTCGGTGACGGTGTACTCGCTCGGCGCGAACGGTTCGGGGAGGGACTGTATCCAGTCGGCGTTGTCCTCGGGCGGCAGGAAGTCGTCCTGCGAGAACGAGGTGGAGATGCCCGTCGCGTAGACGCCCGCGCCGGCCGTGACGACCAGCGTCACGAGGAGGAAGACGACCGGCGCGCGCTCGGCGATGGCGACGCCGCCCCGGAGAATCCCGCCGAGCGCGGAGTCCTCGGAGCCGAGAGGGCGCTCGGTGAACGTCGGGATGGGGTAGCGCTGGCGCAGTTCGTCCAGTTCGACTTTGGCGGCGGGCAGGAACACGCCGAAGATGAGGAAGGTGAACGTGATGCCGATGGCGGCGACGAACCCGAAGTCCTGAATCGGCGGGAGCGAACTGGTGAGGTTGGCCGCGAACCCGATGACCGTCGTCCCGGTGACGATGAAGAAGGCGACGAGCAACTGGTCGGTCGTGATGCGCATCGACTCGTCGATGCTCGTCCCGTGTTGCCGTTCCTCACGATAGCGGTTGACCGCGTGGATGCCGAAGTCGATGCCGACCGCCAGCAGCAGGGGCGGCACCGCGATGAGCATCTGCGAGAAGGGGATGCCGGCCAGCCCCATGAACCCGAACGTCCAGACGATGGCCATGAACAGCGCTATCAGGCCGAGCGCCATGTCGGCGAGGTCTCGGTAGGCGATAGAGAGGAAGAGGAGGATGAAGATGACCGCCGCGGGGACCGTGAGGATGAGCGAGTCGAAGACGACGTTGGAGAACTCCGCGGCGACGATGCCCGACCCGAACACCGTGATGGTGCCCTGACCGGCCGACCGCACGGTGAACTGGGCCTGCCGCTGGATGCTCGTCAGCGGACTCGACCCGCCTTGCCCGGACCCCGAGGAGATGCCCGCGGGAATCTCGTGGGTGACGAGGCCGAGCGTGGCCGACGCCGACGCGGACCCGCGGTTGAAGTCGCTGCTCACGAGCGAGGTGAACTGCGGGTTCTGGTCGGCGGCGCGTCTGACGGCGGCGTCTATCTCGCTGCTGGAGGCGGACTCGACGGCGCGGATCTGTGCCTCGGTGGTCCGGGCCGACGGGTCGAGCTGGCGGGCGACGATGCCCGCGGCGCTGGACGTCCCGGTCACACGGAGGTCCTGGTGGTCTTCGAGCCGGTCCTGCGCGCGCAACATCCGAAGGAGGGCGTCCCTCGAGAGGACGTTGTTGCCCTCCTGGATGAGCTGCGTGTTGCCCGTATCCGGCGAGAACGCGGGCGAGAACTCCGTGTTGACGCGCTCGAACGCCTCTTCGGCCGGCAGGCCGGTGGTGAACTGCGACGTCCCGGCGTTCGTCGAGATGTTGCCCAGTCCGGCGCTGAACACGAGCGTCACGACGAGGAACGTCAGGACGACGCGCCGGGAGTCCTCGACGATGCGGTCGTCCGCCCAGTCGATGTACCGCTGGTAGTCCATCTTAGCGGAACCTGACGTAGCCACCGATTGCGAGGAGACTCACGAGCAGGACGGCTCCGATGGTCGAGAGCGGCAGGCCACCCCCGCCGCCCTGGGACGTGACGCCGACGGCGACGCGGTAGGTGTCCGACACCGGCGTGTCGCCGTCGGGTTCCTCGTACTGGAAGTCGAGCGAGACGGGGTAGTCCTTCTCCATCGCCCCGCCGCTGGCGCCGATGCCGAAGCGCAGCGTCGCCGACTCGCCGGGTTCGAGGCGGTCGATGTACGCCTCGTCGTCGGTGACCGAGATGGGCGAGTCGGCGAACAGCTTCGCCGAGATGTCCGTCAGCGGCACGTCCTCCTCGTTGGTGACGGTGAGCTCGATGGTCGCAGACCCGCCGGCGCTGACCGTCGTGTTGGCGGACTCGATGGCGAACTCGTCCTCGCTCCCCGCGACGTCGGCGCGGATCTCCATCGTGTCGCCCTCGTGGCGGTCACCGGCGGCGTCGCGGTAGACGGTGCTGAAGTCGAACTGTCGGGGGCCCGCGTCGGCGCTCTCGGAGGCGTCGACGCCGAAACTGACCGTCGCGGACTCGCCGGGTTCGAGGTCCCCGACGGCGTACTGGGTCTCCTGTGGCGAGAGGTTGCTGTGCTCGCTGTCCCAGTTCAGGACGACGTTGTTGGCGACGCGCGGCCCCTCGTTGGTCAGCGTCGCTTCGAGCCGACCGTCCTCGCCGGCCTGCAGCGAGGCGGTCACGTTCGACAGTGCGAACTGCTGTTCTGGCTGGGGCTGGAGACCCAGCGGGATGTCGTCGCTGGCCCCGGAGTCGCCCTCGGGGTCCTGATAGCCGACCTTGGCAGAGAGGGCGTAGACGCGCTGTTCGGCGTCCGAGCTCGCGTCGGTCTTGACCCTGACCGTGCGGGTCTCGCCGGGCCCCCAGGTGCCCAGGAACTGGGTGGCCGTCGAGGAGCTGCCGAACGAGACGTCGCTGCTCTGTGTCGTGAGCGTGACCGTCGCGAACTCGACGCGGGTCGGCCCGTCGTTCCGGAGCGTCACCTCGTAGGTGCCGCTGGCTCCGACGGGGACGTCGCTGTCGATGTCGGTCACGGAGAACGTCTGTTCGGGGTCGAGGGCGATACCGACCGACGACCCGACGGACTGCTTGCGGACGCCGTCGGCGTCGTCGAACGCGACCGAGAAGCCGAACTCGTACGGCTCGGGTTCGGCGCTCTCGGCGGCACCGACTCGGTAGCGGAAGGTCCGCTGCTCGCCGGACTCCCAGACCTCGACGTAGCGCGACCCCTCGGTGCCGCCGCTGACGCTGAGGTCCCCGTTCCGACTGGCGAGGGTCACGGACGCGTCACGCGCGGCCTCGTCGCCGGTGTTCTCGACGGTGACGGCGACCGTGCCGGTCGACCCGACGCGGGCGGCGGACTCGACGTTCGTCACGTCGAAGGTAGCGTCGTCGCTGACGCGGACCGTGACGAACTTCGTCGTCTGGACCGTCTCCTCGTCACGCGTGCCCTCCGTCTCGGAGATGTAGCTCGTGTGTTCGTAGGAGATGCGAACGGGGATGCGATACGTGCCCGGGTCCGCGTTCTCGTCGACGCTGATCTCGAACGGGACCGTCCGCGTCGGTCCCTGTGCGAGCGTGCCGAGTGACTGCCGAGAGGTCGTGACGGATATCGGCGCCCCGCCGGAGCCGACGCCGACTTTCAGGCCGCGTGCGGTCATCACCTCGTTGTTCAGAGCCTGCGGACCGCCCGTGTCGAGGGTACCGGTGTTGACGAGGACCACGTCGAGCGTGGTCTCCTCGCCGGGCGAGACGGTGTTGTCTGCGAGCGTCACGTCGATGTCGGGGCTCCCGGTAACGGCCGCGGCGGCCGTACCGGCGGACAACAGGAGCGCGACGACGGTCAGCGTCAGTGGTGTTCGGAGTCTCATTGGGTCGATGCGGGGAGAGAGCGCGGTTCGGCGGGCGATACGGGAGCCGTTCGGGCGGACAGGTCCGTGTTCGGGCAACAGGCGTCGTCGAGCCCGACCCTCCAGTCGTTCATCTCGTATCGAACGAACGTTCGGTCAAACATCAACGTTCCGGTTAGTGAATGGTACGAAGCACTTTTGTCTACCGAACGAATATTCGGTCGGGATGACTGACGCGCTTCCGTTCGCGGGCGAACCCGAGGACTCGCACGAAGCGATAATGCGTGCGACGTTCTGTGCGCTGCAGGAACACGGCTACGCGGGGCTCTCCATCCAGCGTATCGCCGACGAGGCCGACCTCAGCAAGTCGACGTTCTACCACCACTTCGACGGGAAGGAGGACCTGCTGCTCTCGTTCCTCGAGTTCACCCTCGAGGAGTTCGACCGCGTCTTCAAGCTGGAGTCGTCCGGCGACCCGGCCAAAGACCTCCGGACGTTCTTCGGGCTCCTCCTCGGGGACTTCCCCACGGCCGAAGGGCTGCCCGAACAGGAGGACATCCTGGCGACGTACGTCGAACTGCGGGCACAGGCGGTCCGTAACCCGGACTTCCGGGCGAAGTTCACCGAGACGGACCGGGAGTTCACCGAGCGCATCGCGGCGCTCATCGCGGAGGGTATCGAGGCC
Organism: Haloarcula sp. MBLA0163; assembly: GCF_055632435.1. Taxonomy (NCBI): domain Archaea; kingdom Methanobacteriati; phylum Methanobacteriota; class Halobacteria; order Halobacteriales; family Haloarculaceae; genus Haloarcula; species Haloarcula sp. MBLA0163. The sequence goes on along the minus strand of NZ_CM145745.1, from coordinate 553,355 downwards.
GGCGTGTTCAGAGACGTCGACCCGGAACGCACCGCACAGTTCCTGTTGACCACGCTGGAGGGTATCACACTCCAGAACGCGACGCGGGACGACAACCCGCTCCCGCAGCTCCGGACGGCCATCGAGTCCTACATCGAGAGCGAACTGCTGGTCCCGGAGTCCACCGACGCGTGACGCGCCGACGGTCCGTCGTGTGCCCGGCTTTCGGTACCTGACTTCGTCTTCCGGGCCGATGGCACGGTGACGCCACCGGCAGCGACCCTGCCGGTGGCTCGCCGAAGCGCTCGCTGCCGGGCGCTGTCGCCAGCAGTCGTCGTTCTCGGGCGACTCGGAGACGGTCGGTTCGCCCAGTGGTCACCCGGCGTTCCGGGTGATGGAGCGGTACGTCTCGACGATGTCGTCGAAGTCGTCGAGCTCGGTCCGGAGCTGCCACTCCAGTTCGTCGGCGCGTTCCACGAGCGCGGCGTACTCGCTGCTGTCGTCGAGCTGTGTGGCGGACTTCTCGGCCTCCAGGACGCTTATCTTCGACGTTATCTCGAAGAACTCGTCCAGCCGCTCGTCCTCGCCAGGGGGGTCGAGGTGCTGGTCGAGCGTGGACAACAGCGTCTCCCGGTCGACCGGCTTCCGGAGGTAGTCGTCGAACGACATCTCGAGGATGTTCAGGTCCGGGTCCACCGCGGTCAGCATGACGACCACGCCGTCGTACCCGCGGGCACGGAGGCGCTCGAGGACTTCGTCGCCGTGGACGTCCGGCATCCGGCGGTCGAGCAGCACCGCGTCGACGTCCGGGCCCGCCAGTTCCAGCGCCGCCTCGCCCCCGTACGCGACGGTCGTCTCGTAGCGGTCGCGGAGTCGGAGCGCCTGCGTGTCCGCGACGTCGTGTTCGTCGTCGACGACGAGGACGTGGGCGCGCCTGTCTGCCTCGGTGGACACGTCAGTCTGGTACGACGGAGAGACGCATATGTCTTGTCGCTGGCGCCGTCTCGAAAAAGGTTAACTCGTGGCCCGACGACTCCGGAGTAGCATGGACGAGACCTCCGGTGACGACGCCGCGGCGTCCGGTCGGTTCGGTAGCCTGGTCGTCGTCGTCGGCTACATCGCCGCCGGAGCCGCCACCCTCGCTGCACTCATGTTCGCCGTGGACACGGTGGCGGACCTCCCCGTCCCGCGGCCGGTCAGCCTCGGCCTCGGCGTCGCTCTCGGCGGCGGCCTCGGTGCCGTGGTGTACTTCCTCCGGACCGCGGACGACGTCGAGGTGGACGACGAGACGATGACCGTCGACGTCGAGGAGTCGTCGGCGCCGGCCCCCCAACCGGCGGACCTCTTCGACGGCCACCCGGACCCCGTGCTCTACTACGCCGACGAGGGCCACGGACCGGTCGTCAGGGCGGCCAACGAGGCGTTCGCCGCGACGTTCGACGTGCCGGCCGGCCAACTGACGGGAACGCCGCTGTCGGAGGCCGTGCTCGTCACCGGTGCCGAGGCGGCGGACGGCGACCGCCTCGACGCGGGCGGGTACGACGCCGTCGTCACCTGTGAGACGGCCGATGGCGCGACCCCGTTCCGCCTCAGAACGGTCGCTGGCGAGGCGAGCGGGTACGTCCTCTACACCCCCGTCGACGAGACCTGACGGCGTCAGCTCGGGCGGCGACCGATCTCTTTGAACGCCGTGTCGATGCTCTCGAACTCCGAGAGCGCCTCGTCCATCTCCGACTTGAGCTGCTCCGCCCGGCGCTGGAGCGTCTCGACCCCGTCGCTGTCCTCGAGCGTCTGCGGCGTCTTCTCCCCCTCGAGTAGCGCGAGCTTCGACGTGACCTCGAGGTACTCAGCGAGCCTGTCGTCGTACCGACGGGCGGCCAGTTGCTGGTCGATAGCGGCCACGAGGTCGGCCTTCTCGACGGGCTTACAGAGGTAGTCGTCGAACGGCATGTCGATGATGTCGAAGTCCGGGTCCACCGCCGTGATCATGATGACGCGGGTCGAGATGTCGCGGTCCCGTATCTCCGCGAGGACGTCGTCGCCGGAGATGTCCGGCATCCGTCGGTCCAGGAGGACGACGTCGACGTCCTCGTCGACCCGGTCCAGCGCGGCCTCGCCGCCGTAGGCCGTCTCCGTCTCGTACTGGTTGCGGAGTCGCAACGCGTAGACGTCTGCGACCTCCTCCTCGTCGTCGACGACGAGGACGGTCGGTTCCGCAGTGGTGTCTGACACGGTACTGTGTACTGCTAGCCGCGTACATATAACTATCCGTCACGCGTACCGCCGCTAGCCCAGCCGAGACGTCGTCGGAGGCTCCCGGGAGAGCACACCGACGGTCGGTGACGGAACGGAACTTTAAAGATTGCGTCACGGCCAGATTCGGGATAGGAATGCTCGCGCCACCGCTGCAAGTCATCGACAGCTTCCTGCTGAACTACACCATCGGTGATATCCTGCTCCTCGGGTTCGTCGTGGGCGCTGTCGGCATCCTCCCGATGCGCTCGCTCCGGATGCTGGGCGTTCACACCATCGCCATCGGGGCGCTGCTGCTCATCACCCCTGCGGCGGCGATGGAACCCAACGCCGGCAGCGTCCTCGCCTCCCCGTTCCAGTACAAACTGTTCGGACTGGTACTGCTCGCCGTCGCGCCCGTCCTCTACGCCGTCGGCCGCCGCTAACCCAGTTTCCCGAGCGCGGTGAAGAAATCGAGCGGTGGCCCGGCCAGCCGGATCGGTTCGCTCGCCCGCGACAGCGTCACCCGCTCCGGCGGCGTTATCTCCTCGCGGACCCGTCCGTCACTGACGACGACCCCACTCTCTGCGTCGGTCAACGACACGACCACGTCGCTGTCCGCGTCGACGACCAGCGGCGGCATCCCGTCGGCCTCGGCCATCCCCGTCACGACGAGCCCGGCGACGTCGGGGTGGACGAGCGGCCCGCCCTCGCTCAGGTTGTAGGCCGTCGACCCGGTCGGCGTCGCCACGAGCACGCCGTCGGCGTGTCCGCTGGTGTACAGCGACCCGTCGACCCGCACTTCGAACGTCCCCCCGCCGCCGGAGCCGCGGTGTGAGCCCTGCACGACCACCTCGTTGAGCGCCGGTGCGAGCTCCCAGCCGGGACCGCTGGCCCGGAGCCGCGGCATGGCCCGCGTGCGAGCGCTCCCGGTCTTCTGGATGTGTTCGACCTCGGCGACCACCGTCTCGACGGCCTCCTCGGGAGCCAGCGCGTTCAGGAAGCCGACTTCGCCGAGGTTGACGCCCATCAGCGGCGTCGACCCGGCACCGCGTGCGGCGTAGAGGAACGTGCCGTCGCCGCCGATGCTGACGACGAGGTCACAGTCCCGCATCGCCTCGACGGGCCGCGTCGACGGCGCTGCGGCGTCCCACGCCTCGTGGTCGTCGAGCGCCGCGCCGGTCGTCTGGTCGACGGCCACGGACTCGCCGACCTCGGCGAGTCGGTCGGTCAGTCTGCTGGCGAGCGACATCGCCCGGTCGTTGTCTCGCTGGGCGACGATACCGACGGTCATTGACGTGTCTTTCAGGCGGGCGGTTATAAACCCTCCACGACGGCAAGGTTATATTTGCGTGGACGTGAATTGCACCCCATGGCCCGGGTCTGTGGCCGGTGGTTGGGGCGATGAGCGACGACGAGCGACAGGACGACGACTGGTTCGAGAGCGCCATCGAGGGCGACGACGCCGAGCACGAGGAATCGGGTGACGCGGAGCGTGACGACGACCCCTTCGACGGGGACGGTGACAGCCCGTTCGACGGGGGGAACGACGACAGCCCGTTCGACGACGGCGGTAGCGACAGCCCTTTCGACGGCGGCGGTGGGGACAACCCGTTCGGCGACAACGGCGACGGCGGGCCGCCGGCCGGAGCCGGCAGTGAGAGCCCGTTCGACGACGGCGGCGGCGAGAGCCCCTTCGACGAGTCCGGCGGCGACGGGCTGTTCGACGACGACTTCGCGTCGGCCTTCGAGTCCGCCGGTGACCCCGGTGGCGGCGGCGGTGGCGCGGACTTCGAGGACGAGGACTTCGACTCCGACATCCCGCGCATCGACGTCGGCATCGAGGGGCTCGACCGGATGATACAGGGCGGGATTCCACGCCGGCACCTCCTGGTCACCATCGGGTCGGCGGGCACCGGGAAGACGACGTTCGGCCTACAGTTCCTCCACCACGGCCTCCGGAACGGCGAGAACTGCGTGTTCATCACGCTCGAACAGTCCCACGAGGCGATCATGGACACCGCGGACGACCGCGGGTGGGGGTTCGCGGAGTACGAGGCCGAGGGGCAGTTGGCCGTCGTCGACCTCGACCCGGTCGAGATGGCGAACAGCCTCGACAACATCCGGGGGGAACTCCCCGACCTCGTCGAGGACTTCGACGCGGACCGGCTGGTGCTCGACTCCGTCTCCCTGCTGGAGATGATGTACGACAAGCCCTCGAAGCGCCGGACCGAGGTGTTCGACTTCACGCGGTCGCTGAAGGACGCCGGCGTGACGACGATGCTCACCTCCGAGGCCAGCGAGGACAACCCCTACGCCTCCCGCCACGGCGTCATCGAGTACCTGACCGACGGCGTGTTCATCCTCCAGTACGTCCGCTCGGAGACTCGCGAGACGCGGCTGGCCGTCGAGATACAGAAGATCCGGAACGCGAACCACTCCCGTGAGACGAAACCCTACGAGATCACGATGGACGGCATCAGCGTCTACCAGCAGGCCAACATCTTCTGAGCGCGAGGACCGGCGCCGGGCGCAGGGTTTTAATCCGTTCCCTGTCGAGTCACCGCTATGGTACTGCTCGTTCCGTTCGACGGCTCGGACCTCTCACAGGCCGCCCTCAAGCGCGCGACGGAGTTCTCGGAGTACCGGGACGAGGCCGTCCTCGCACTGGTCGTCATCCCAGACGAACCCGACTACGCCCTGGAGCGAAACTGGCTCTCGCCGAACGACCCGTTCGACCCAGAGGCCATCGCCGACAATCTCCGCGAGCGCGTCGCCGAGATAGCGCCGGAGGCGGAGTTCCGCGCCGAGGTCCCCGAAGACGTCAGTTCGATGGCCTCCATCACCACCGACGTGGTCCGGACCCTCCGGTCGGTCGCGAACGAGGTCGACGCCTCCATCGTCTTCATCGGTAGCGAGAACGCGGGCCGCGTCTCGTCGCCCGTCTCCAGCGTCGGTGCGCCGGTCTCGGAGGACCCGCGGTACGACGTCCACATCGTGCGGCACGCGTAATCGCGGCAGGTGAGCCGCGAGTGCGCACGCTCGACCACAGCAGGTGAGCCGCGCTCGCTCGGCGTGACCCCCGCCGTCAGCGGATGACCGTCACGGGCACCGTCGCTCGGCGGACCACCGTCTCCGCGACGCTCCCGAGCAGGATTCGCGAGACGCCAGACCGACCGTGGCTCCCCATGACGATCTGGTCGATGTCGTGGTCGTCGGCGTAGTCGACGATGGTCTGGGTCGGCCGGCCGACCTCCAGCACCCGCTCGACGGACTCGACGCCGGCGTCGTGGGCCGTCGCCTCGAGGTCGTCGAACAGCGACTCTGCGGCCGCCTTCTTCTGCTGGTACCACTCCTCGGAGAACGACGGCACCGACGCCTGCGCGCTGTACCCGGCCTCGGCCGGGTTGATGACGTGCAGGAGGACGACGGTGGCGTCGGGGTAGTTCTCGACGACGAACTCGGAGGCGGCCTTCGCCTGGTCGGACCCGTCGACGGGGACCAGGATGCGCTTGCTCATACAGTTCTTGCCCGCGGCGGGCGGCTTGAATCTTCGGCCTGTGACCGGCGTCAGGGCACCCGCAGGCGGACCGTCCACAGCGACCGGACGGCGTCGGCGAGTGCGTCCTCGGGGTCGCCCGTCGCGTCGACGGTGCGCGTGACCGCGGCGTCGTCCTCGAACTCGTGGATGACCGACCCCTCGCCGACGACGTACAGCGTCTCGGGACCGACCTCCTCGATGGCGGCGCGACAGCGGTCGAGGTGGCTCGCTATCTGCTGGTCGCGGAGGCGTTCGAACCGGGACTGGGAGAACCCGCCCTTCGAGTGCTGGCTCTTGAGTTCGGCGTCGAAGCCGTGGAAGGCGGTGCGCTCGCCGCCCTCGTACTGGCCGAGTGCGAACAGGTCCGACCGGACGAGCGCGACCGAGTACCGGCCCGCCGGTTCGAACCACGAGCGCTCCAGTTCGACGTGGTCGGCCCACGTCGCGAACGGTTCGGGCGGCACCGGCACCGAGAGACAGGCCGACAGCACTCCGGCGTCGTCGGTCACGGCGAGACATGGGGCGGCCCGCGCGACCAGCGACGCGCGGTCGCCGAAGGCGTCACGCACCGGCCCGGGCAGGTCGCTCTCGTCGGCGACGTAGGCCGTGAACACCCCCTCCGGCTCCGTCTCGACCGACTGGAGCCGGTCCAGTAGCTCGCCGACGCGGCGACCGGTGAGGCGCTCCTCGGCGCGGTAGGCGTGCTCGCCGTCGTCGGCCTGCAGTCGCTCGACGCGGTCCTCCAGTTCGGTGACGCGGTCCTCCAGCCGGTTGACCTCGGCCTCGGCCCGCTGTCGGGCCGTCGACGCCTCGGCGCGGCGCTCCTCCTCGGCGTCGAGTTGCCGTTCGAGGTGGCGGTTCTCCTCTTCGAGCTCTGCGACGCGCTCCTTGAGCGAGGCGCGCCCCAGCAACCGGTCCAGCATCGACTGGACTGCGGACCGGGACGGGCTTAAAAGTGGCCGCCCTCAGACGGCGCTGTCGGGCAACGCCGACGTCGTGTCGGCGACCGAGAGCAGCTGGGCCGCGTGGTCGGCCTTCGCGAGGAACACCTCGCGGAGGCTGGGCGGGTTTCGCACGTTCGCGGACTCGAGTACCTCGTCCGGGACAGCGAGGGTGTCGGCCGGCACCCGCTCGTCGCCGTGTACGGGGAAGTGACGGGAGCCGAGTTTCATCACCAGCGGGAGGTCTGTGCGTTCGACCCCGTCTCCGGAGGCGTACAGTTGCTGGTTGACTCGCTCGTGTTGGTCCCGACACATCGCCGCCGCCCCCTCTCGCCGTGGCTCGACGTAGAGGCGGCCGAGGTAGTAGCCGCGGGAGAACTGTTCGAACATCGGTACACCTCTACGTGTGCTAGTGACACACATAAACGTTCGCCGACACCCTTTTGCCGTCGGGCATTCAGAGCGCAATACTCGCCGCCCGGGACCGACAGGGTTTCCGCCCATCGGGGCACAGGGGCGGCCATGGACACCGATCGGGGGCCGTTGCCGCGCCGCTACGCGCGGTACTACCTGGAGAACACGCCGAGTCTGGTGTGGCTGGTCCTAGTCAACGTCGTCGGCATCCTCGTCGGCGTCAGGTACTACGTCGACACGATGCCGGAGGTCTCGACGTTCCTCTGGCCGCTGTACGCCGACTCGCCGACGGCCCTGTTCCTGCTCACGCTGTCGCTCGTGACGCTGCTGCCCTTCCTCGGGCGCTCGCTGGACGACGTGCCGACGAACCTGCCGCTGGCGTACCTCCACACCATCGCGCTCGTCTGGCTCGTGAAGATGGGCGTCTGGACGTTCGTAGCGCTCAACCTCGGCTTCGACGCGTACTTCCCGGAGCCGTGGGCGTACTTCGGCATCATCGTGACCCACGTCGGCTTCGTCGCCGAGGGGCTGTTAGTCCCTCACTACGGCCGGACGACTCGGGGGGCGCTCCTCGCGGCGCTCGTCGTCGCACTCGGTAACGACCTCTTAGATTACGGGTTCGGTTACTACCCGCCGCTCCGATACGACCCCGGACTCACGCTCGCGCTGGCGACGGTCGCGCTGTCTGTCCTCTCTGTCGGCGTCGCATGGAGAATCATGCCGATGCTCGACGAGCGCGCTTCCTAAACACTCTTGGACTGTCTGCGGTCGTTTCAGAGGCTGCTAAACGGAGCGAACGAAGACGCCGCTTTTTATGCTGGGTCGGTAATGAGTGGATAGAGATGAATCGACGGTACGCCGTGGGACTCGTGCTGTGTCTCGTCGCCGCCGCTATGGTGGGCTTACCGGCGGCCGCGGCACAGGAGACGACCACCGACACCGCGACCCCTGTCGCCACCGACACCAACGAGACGGACGACGGGCCCGGCTTCGGGACGCGGCTGACCGCGTTCCTGCAGTCGAGTTCGGCCGCCGCCAACGATACGGTCGAGAACGGCATGTGGCAGGCCGGGTTCGAGCGTGCGAACGAGAGCCAGCGAGCGCGGATGGTGACCAGTCGGACCGGAACCCTCGAGCAGCGCCTCGAGCGGCTCCGCGAGCGAAACGAGAGCCTGCGACAGCGGTACGAGAACGGGAGCATCCCCAGACAGGCGTACGTCGCCCAGCAGAGCCGCCTGGTGGCCCGCATGGACGCGCTCGAGACGGCGGTGAACGACACGGACGAGGCCGCCACGGTGGCCGGCGTCGCGGACGACCGGCTGGAGCGACTCAAGGAGAACGCCAGTCGGCTGTCGGGCCGCGATGTCGCGGCGCTCGTGCGCGCGAACGGCGGCGGTCCGCCGGTCGATGCCCCGGGACGATCGGAGCGGCCAACCGACGAAGCGAACACGTCGTCGGCGAACCGTACGTCGAGAGCCGGCGGCGTCCCGGCGGCCGGGAACGGCCAGTCCGGCGACGCGGGCGAGCGACCGGTCGAGAACGGCCCAGCGGCCGGTGATGACGCGGACCCTCGTAACTCGGCGGCGACGAACGGATCTGCGAACGAGACGGCCGGCGACGACGCGGGCGACGCCGACGGGAGCAGCGATGGGCCCGGTGACGGCGGTGCCGGCGACGGCAGCAGTGGCGACGGCGGCAGCGGCGACGGTTCGGCGGCCGGTGACGCCGGCCGCTGACGGCCGCAGGGGTCACCCTTTTCTACTGCGACCCGCTACCCTCGGGTGAATGGACTCCGCCGAGTTGCTCGACTTGCTGGGGAACGCCAACCGGCGGCGTATCCTCCGCTTGCTCGCACACAAACCCTGTTACGTGACCGAGATAAGCGAGTACATCGGCGTCAGCCCGAAGGCGGTCATCGACCACCTCCAGAAGCTGGAGGACGCCGGCCTCGTCGAGTCCCGCACCGACGACCAGCGCCGGAAGTACTTCTCTATCGCCCGGAACCTCCGGCTGGAGGTCCGGGTCTCCCCCTACGAGTTCGGGACCAAGAGCGCCTATCCGGCGAACCCGGGCCTCGACATCTCGGCCTGTCGGCACCTCTCTATCGACGTCGAGGACGAGGGCGACGGCGAGTTGCGCGACCTCGCCCGCGAACTCGAACGGCTCGAACAGCTGGAGAACGAGCTCTCGCTGGCCCAGCGGTGGGTCCAGGGTCGCGTGACCGACGTCCGCGACCAGTTCGACCAGCGCGTCGAGGAGGGCGACGGCCGCCTGTACGCGGAACTCGTCAGCGCGCTGTCCCACGGGTCGGCGTCGGTGCGGAAACTGGCCCACACCATCGAGGCACCGCCGGAAATGGTCGAGGAGGCCCTCGAGCGACTCGCCAGCGAGGGCGTCGTCGAGCAGACCCACGACGGCTGGCAGTTACGCTAACTCCCGCGTCAGGCCGTCGCGCAGGTCGCGGCCGAAGTAGTGGCCGAGGACGGCGAGGACGAGCCCCACGGCGGCGGCGACCGCGAACAGGCGCCCCATCCCGAGTTGGCCGCCGGCGATACCCCGGACGACGAACTGCGAGAGGAAGGACGTCACCGACAGGACCCCGGCGGTGAGGCCACCGGCCAGCGCCGTCTCCGCGTAGCGGCGCTCGCTGGCGAGCAGCCCGTGGACGAACGCGCCGGCCGGAATCCCCAGCAGCGCGGTGAACGGCAGGAGGGGGACCAGACTCCCGGCGACGGCGCCGCCGCCGACGGCGACGAACGCGACCAGGAGCGCCCGGAGCGAGAAGTAGCTCCCGCTCTCCGACTCGGACTCGCTCTCGGTGGTCTCCGTCGAGAACCCGTCGAGCCGGCCGATACCGGGACTCGCCTCGCCCGTCTCGGCCTCCGTGTCGGTCTCGCGGGTCCGCTCCGCCGTTCGTTCGGACATACGTCACGGTCGGCTCGCCGGACCTATGGCCTTTGTGGAGGTGGCGGCGAGGACAGCGGCGCCCCCGCCGCCGGGAGCGGGCGCCGAAACAAATGGGTTCAAGTCACGCCGGCAGGAACCCACGCGCATGAACGCAGGCGACCGTGTTCGCGTCGACAGCGCGGACCAGAGCTACGAGGGCGTCTTGCTCCCCTCCAGCACGCCCGACCACGTCGTCGTCAAGCTGGACGGCGGGTACAACGTCGGCATCGACCGGGACGAGGCGTCGGTCGAAGTCCTCGAATCGGACGTTTACGACGTCGAGAGCGCACAGGACGAGGACGGGAGTTCGGAGATCGAGTTCGACGAGGCCCTCCCGACGGTGTCGCTCATCTCCACCGGTGGCACCATCGCGTCGACCGTCGACTACCGCACCGGCGCGGTGACCGCGCAGTTCGACGCCGAGGACGTCCTCCGGGCGGTGCCCGACCTCGCGGGGAGGGCCAACTACCGCGGCCGCGTCGTCGCGAACATCCTCTCGGAGAACATGACCCCCGAGGTCTGGCAGGACCTCGCACGCGCCGTGAGAGAGGAGATAGAGGCCGGCGCGGACGGCGTCGTCGTCATGCACGGCACCGACACGATGCAGTTCACGGCCTCGGCGCTCGCCTTCATGCTCGACACGCCGGTCCCCATCGTCTTCACCGGGAGCCAGCGCTCCGCCGACCGCCCCTCCTCGGACAACGTGATGAACGCCGTCTGCGCGGTCGAGGCAGCCAAGAGCGACTGTGCGGAGGTGCTGGTCTGCATGCACGCCGACGAGTCCGACGACCGCTGTGCGCTCCACCGCGGCACCCGCGTCCGCAAGAACCACACCTCCCGCCGGGACGCCTTCGAGACCGTCGGCGCGAAGCCGCTGGGCGAGGTCGACTACGACACCGACGGCGACACCGCGGTCACGTTCCGCCGGGAGTACGCCGAGCGGGGCGCGGCCGACCTCGCGCTCTACGACGACCTCGCGACCGACGTGGAACTCCTGAAGTTCACGCCCGGGATGAGCACCGACCTGCTCGAGACCGCCGCCGAGGGGAGCGAGGGACTCGTGCTGGAAGGCACCGGTCTGGGCCACGTCAACACCGACTGGATAGCCGTCGTCGACGACCTCGATATCCCCGTCGTGATGACCAGCCAGTGTCTCGAAGGGCGGGTGTGTGACCGCGTCTACGACACCGGGCGTGACCTGCTGGAGGCCGGCGTCGTCGAGGGCGAGGACATGCTCCCCGGGACGGCCAAGGTGAAGCTGATGTGGGCGCTCGAGAACGCCGAGGACGTCGCCGACGCGATGGGCGAGCCGCTGGCCGGCGAGATACAGCGGCGGTCGACGCCGTGGCTCTGACCGGTTCCCGCGTGTGACCTGTCCGGTCAGGGCTTAATTCGATATTAGCTTGTTAGTAACTGGGTAGTAACAGACGACCAGGTCGACCGTGGTCCCATGCGCCACCGAGCTGCCCTTCTCGCCGTCGTGACGGTCTTGCTCACTACGTCGCTACTGCCCGTCGCCGTCGCCGGGCCGTCGCTCTCGACGGCGGATTCGGCCGACGACTGGCCAGCGCCACGCGGGGATTCGGCCCGGACTGGTGCCAACGGCGCGGACGCCCCGGCGGGACCGAACGCGACCGTCGCCCGGGAACTCCCCGCGGGTGACGGGGGTCCCGGCGAACCGACTGCGCCAGCGGTGGTCGACGGGACGGCGTTCGTCGGCTACGACCACACCGGTAGTTCGCTGAGCTACGTGAGTCGCGGCCGGGTCGTCGCCTACGACACGTCGACCGGTGCGGTCAGGTGGAATCAGAGCGCGCTCCCGAAGGTACGCCGGACGCCGACGGTCGAAGACGGTCGCGTCTACGTCTCGGGTCGTGGCCCATACGACGGGGGACTCGGGACGCCGGACACCGAACCGACTGCGCGAGGCGGGGTCTTCGCCCTCGACGCGACGACGGGCGAGGTGCTCTGGGCCCGCAACGACAGCGAGTTCGACGAGGTGGAGACCCACGTCGTCGGCGACGGTCGCGTCTACGTCCAGAAGGAGGGCACGGTCGTCGCCCTGAACGCCACCACGGGTGAGACGCGCTGGCGTCGGTCAGCCGTGAGCGTCGAAGCCGTGGCCGCCAGCGAGGACACGCTCGTCACCGTCTGGGTCAACGACACCGGGACGACCGTCACCGGGCGGAACGCCACGACCGGGCGCGTCGAGTGGCAGTCACCGGTCGCGAACACCGAGGCGTACGTCGACCCCGGCGGCGTGGCAGTCGAAGACGGTACCGTCTACGTCTCCGACGGAGTGAACGTCGTCTCGGCGATGGACGCCGACGACGGGACGGTCGACTGGAACGTCGAACTGACGTCGGCCGCGGAGGGCGTGCGGGCGGCGTCCGCGCCGGCCGTCGAGAACGGGACGGTCTACGTGGGGACCATCGACGACGCCGTCGGGACGGTCCACGCCCTCGACGCGGCCACCGGGACGACGGAGTGGCGCTTCGAACGCGCTGACGCGAGGATGTACGCACCGACCGTCGCCGACGGCACGGTCTACGTCCCCGCCGAACAGTGGACCGCCTCGTCGACACCCTCCCGCCAGGAGGGCGTGTACGCGCTCGACACCGGCACCGGAGAGCAGGAGTGGCAGTTCGCCCAGCACGAAGCACAGTTCGGTGGACTGGACAGCGTCGAGACGGTGCCGACCGACGGAACCCTCTATCTCGCCATCGGCGACGGCGAGCGCTACTCGGACGACGGCGGGCTTTACGCGCTCCGGTCGACGACGGACGCGGTGCCGCCGTGGAACCAGTTCGCGACCGACCGGACCGTCAGCTACCCGCCCGATGTCACGCTCTCGACGGACCCACCGGACGCCGAAGCGCAGGACCTCGACGGCGGGACGACTGTCAGGCTGACGGCCAACGCGACCGACCCCGACGGGACCGTCTCCGCCATCGAGTGGGACGTCGATGGCGACGGCGAGTACGAGCGGACCGGTGAGAGCATCACGCTCTCGCTGGACTTCTGTGGGACGCTCCTCGTCGAGGTGCGGGTCACCGACGACGACGGCGAGCGGGTCACGGAGTCCATCGAGCTCTCGACCGCCTGACGGCGTAGCTTTTTCCTGCCGCCGCCCGAGGGACGAGTCATGTCACCGACCGTCCGGCAGGCGCGGGCCGACGACTACGACGACGTCGTCGCCGTCGCCGAGGAGGTGTGGGCCGACCGGGCCGACACCGTCGACTACATCCCAGAGGTGTTCGAGGAGTGGGTCGAGAGCGACGGGCCGACACAGCACACCGTCGTCGCCGATGTCGACGGCACCGCCGCCGGCCTCTGTCAGGCCGTCATGCTCACCGACCACGAGGCGTGGCTACAGGGCATCCGCGTCGACCCGGACCACCGCGGCGAGGGGCTCGGACTGGCGATGGTCGACCACCTCTTCGAATGGGCCAGCGACCGGGGAGCGACCGTCGGCCGGAACATGGTGTTCTCGTGGAACGACGCCGGCCTCGGCCAGTCCGTCGCCACCGGGTTCGAACCGGAGACGGCGTTCCGCTGGGCCCACCCGGAGCCACGGGACGCGACGCCGGACCCCGACGGCCCCGCCGTCGAGAACGACCCCGCCGCTGCGTGGAGCTACTGGACCGGCAGCGAGGGCCGGACCTCGCTCTCCGGCCTCGCACTGGACCCCGGACAGACGTGGGCCCTCTCGGAGCTGACCCGCGAGCGCCTGCACACGCTGGCCGACGACCAGACCGTCTTCGCGGTCAAGGACGACGGCACCAGCGGGATGGCCGCTCGGGTGCGAGAGACGGTCGACCCCACCGCCGACGAGACGCTGGCGGAGTACGCCCTCGGCACGTGGGCCGACACCGACGCCGCCGCGGCGCTGTTCGACGCGATCCGCGCCGACGCCGCCGAGCTGGGCGTCGACGGAACGCGGGTGCTGATTCCGGAGACGCCGCGACACGTCGCCGAGGCCGCCTTCGTCCGGGCCGACCTCGCCGACTGGCCGGACTTCGTGCTGGCGGCCGACCTGACGTGACCCGGGGTTATCAGCGCGGATAATCTCGCCCCAGCACTCAAGTTAGGCAGCCGGTACGTGCGTGATAGATGCAACTCGCCGACGCCTCGCCGGCCTTTCTCGCCTACGTCGCGGCCTACGGACTCGCCACGCTCGCCTGCCTCGTGGCGCTCCCGCGGGCCAGAGCGGTCGCGGACCCGGACACCCGTCGCGGCCTGGTCGCACTGGTGGTCGCCAGCGGCGGGTGGGCCGCGCTGGAACTGGCCTTCCTCGTGCTCCCCGCGACCGAACTGAAGTACGGCGCGTACGTCCTCAGCCTCGTCGTCGGCCTCGCCACCGTCGGCGCGTGGCTGTACTTCTGTTCGGCCTACACCGGGCGGTCGTTCCACCGGGACGCGGCGTACCGCCGACTCGCCGTCGCCGCCTACCTCGCCATCGTCACGGTCAAGCTGACCAACCCGCTCCACGGCTGGTACTTCGAGACGGCGGTCGTGGCCACGCCGTTCCCGCACCTGACCATCGTCCACGGGACGCTCCACTGGGTCGTCTCGGGGCTGTCGTACGCGCTCGTCGCCGTCGGCTTCTTCATGCTGTACGAACTGTTCCTCGAGGCCGACTACGACACGCGACCGCTCGCGGCCCTCGCGGGCGTCACGGGCCTCCCGGTGCTGTTCGATATCGTCGGCTTCGCCAGCGACCGCCTGCTCGACATCAACTACGAACCGCTCGGCGTCGCGGTGTTCGCCGTCGGCGTCCTCTACGTCTTCGAGACGGAGTTCCTCGCCGTCCAGTTGACCGACGGGGTCGACGACCCGGTCGTGTACCTCGACGACGACGACCGGATTCGAGAGGTCAACGGCCGTGCGACGGACCTGTTCCCCGCGCTCTCGACGGCGGTCGGTGACCCGCTCGACGCGACGCTCCCGGAGGTCGTCGCCGCGCTCGACTCGGAGGACCAGATTCTGGAACTGACCGACGGCGGCGAGACGGCGTACTTCCTCGTCAGCGACACCTCGTTCACGCTCGGACAGGTCGACATCGGACGGGTGGTCGTGTTCACCGACGTGACGCGAGCGGAGCGCCAGCGCCGCGAGCTGGAGCGGCAGAACGACCAACTGGAGGGGTTCGCCGCCGCCATCCGTCACGAGTTGCTCAACACCCTGCAGATAGTCAGCGCCAGGGTCGACATCGCGGGCGACGCGCTCGAAGACGGGGAGGTGTCGACGGCGCGTGAGTCGCTGAGCACCGCCTCGGAGACCGCGGGGCGGATGTCGGACATCGTCGACGACCTGGCGACGCTGGCGAGGTACGGCCAGACCGTCGACGACCGGACGACGTTCGACCTCGGCGGCGTGGTCAGGGCCGCGTGGGACACGACGGACACCGACGGGCTGACGCTCGCGATGGACGGCGACGCCGAGGTGACCGCCGACCCCGAACGGGTGCAGGACCTCCTCGCGAACGGGTTCACGTTCGCGGCCCACAACGGCGCCTCGACGGTGACGGTCCGGGTGACCGACGACGGGTTCACGATAACCGACGACGGCGACCCGGTCGGCGAGCAGGACCCCGACTCGTTCTTCGAGTACGGCACCGCCGTCCCCGACGCGGAGGCCGGGATGACCCTCCCGAACCTCCGGATGCTCGCCGAGACACACGGCTGGACGGTCACGCTGGCGTCCGGCTACGACGACGGCGTCCGCATCGTCGTCGCCGGTGTCACCACCCTCGACGGCCGAGCGGAGAGCGAGGCACGCGCCGGCACCACGTCGGGCTAGCCCCCGCTGACCGGGGGGAACAGCGCCAGTTCGGTCTCCGAGTCCACCGTCGTCGCGAGGCCGTCGCCGTTCGCGAACGGGTCCTCGCCGTCGACGAGGAGCCGGACGTGGTCGGCCAGTTCGCCGTCTTCGAGCACCTCGTCTGTCAGCGCCGGTCGCTCGGCCAGCAGTTCGTCGAGTGCCGTCTCGACCGTCGCCCCGTCCGGGACGTCGACGCTGACGGTCCCGCCGTCGGCGGCGGTCCGGAGGTGCGCGAACAGTTTCCACTCCATACTCGAACGGGGGCCGGCCGTGCCAAAGAGGGTTGCGACCGCTCAGGCCCCACCGCGGTCGGGACCGTCCCCGTCGGTCGACTCGTCGGCCGTGCCAGCGTCGTCGCCGTCGGGGTCGGCCTCGGCGCCGTCGGCCGCGTCGCCGTCCTCGGTGGCGTCGGGCACGTCGACGTGTTCCTCCGGGTCCCACACCGGGATGGTGTCGTCCGCCGGCGCGCCGGTCGTCGGGTCGCTCGTCTGTCCCTCGGTCGCGTCGTCCGGCGGTTCGTCGGCCGCTGGCCGGTCGTCGGCATCGAACGAGTCGGGGCCGCGCTCGGCCTCGTCGTCGGCCGCCGGTCCGGTGGTGTCGGACTGCTCGGCCGCGGCGACCGGCTCGGGCCCGTCCTCGGCGGGTCCACCCGTATGTCCGTCCTCGGCCGGAGAGTCCTGTGGGGTCGCGTCGTCCGGAGTCGCGTCCGCGCCGGGCCCCGTCGCGGCCGTCTCGATGCGACGGAGGGCGTCGGGCGTGGCGATGGCGTATATCACGTCACCAGCCGCGAGGACGCGCTCGCGGGAGGGGATGGTCTCCGGGGCCGCGTCGTCGCGGGTGACGGCCGCGACAGTCACGCCCAGGCTCCCGACGGTGGTGCCGACGAGTTCGCTGCCCGCCTCGACGGTGACGGTGTCCATCGTCTCGTCGGCCGCCCGAAGCAGCGAGGCGAACTCCCGGTCGGGACGGTCCTGCACCGGGAGCGTGACCAGCTTGTACGTCGCCGTCGGGTCGAGTTTCGGGGTGTCCGCCGCGTCGATGGCGACGGTCACCACCTCGTCGGCGATGCCCCGGAGTTCCCCGGTGAGCACCCGATTCAGCGGCTCTCGCTCCCACACCTGCACGAGGTCGCCCGAGCTCGCGGCGTGTGCGGGGTCGGCGCGAATCGCGACGGCGTTGGTCGACGGCGGCAGCGTCGGACCGATACCGGCCGCACGGGACCCGATGGCGAGGTACGACACCTCGCCGTCGTCGAACTCGACGTCGACGTGGCCGACGCCGTAGTCGGTCTTGAGTCGCGTGACGAGGCGGTCCCGGAGCTCGCCCTTCGTCAGCCGCCGGGGGAAGAGGAACCGCCGCTCGGCGAGTTGCGCTTTGGTCGCGTCCGGCATCGGGTCGTAGCCGACGATGTCGTCTATCTCCGCGGGCAGCGTGACCGAGGTGACCCGCCCGACGGTCTGGACGATCTCGCTCACGTCCGCGTCGACGTTCCGGCCACCCGTGGCGGCGAAGAGGTCGGTCCCGAGCCGGTCGCCCACCTTCGTCCCGGTCAGCGCGGCGGCCCCGCCGACGGCGAAGGCGGCGAGGTTCGGGAGGACGCTACTGGACTGCAACACCTGCTCCTGGCCGAGGATGACGTCGCCGAGCGCGCCCGTCGTCCCGAGGTACAGCGCGACGGCGCTCAGGCCGAAGAGGACGCCCAGTCCCGTCGGGACGCGCTCGCGGACGTACCAGCGATACGCCATCGCCACCGACCCGGCGGCCGCGGCGGCGGCGATGCCGATGCCGAGCAGCTGTGCCCCGAGCACCATCGGGTCGTCCGTTCGCAGGCCGCCCTGCAGGACGAGGCCGCCCTGTAACGCCGTCATGCGACCGCCTCCTCGAAGGCGTCGAGTGCGTCGTGTGGCCCGACGGCGTACAGTTCCTCGCCCGCCTCGACGGTGGTGTCGCCCCGCGGCGCGAGTCGCCACCCGCCCTGTTCGCGGACGGCGACGACGGCGACGCCGTACGTCTCGCGGACCCGGGCGTCGCCGAGCGTCGTCCCGTCGAGCGCCCCGCCGTCCCGGACGGTGAACCGGCGGAAGCGGTTCCCCGCCCGCCGGAGCAGGGAGACGAGTTCGTACTCGCGACGGGTCCCCCGCGGCTCGACGACCACCTTCGCCGACTCGCTCCGGAGCAGCGGTTGGACGTCGGTCCGGTTGACCGCGATGGTCAGTCGCCCCTCGCCGCCGTCGGTCGTCGGGGCGCGCACCGGTGCCGGGGGCGCCTCGGCGTCGTCGGCGAGGTCCGGGTCCTCGGGTTCCTCGACGCCGGCCTCCGAGCCCTTCGACCGGGCGCTGACGACGGTGCCACGGACCTGCGCGTCCGTCGTCAGCACCGTCACCTCGTCGTTCCGCGCCAGCCCCGTCGGCAGGAGCGCGTCGACGGAGACGGCGTGTCGCCCGTCGGCCACGCGCTTCGAGAGCCCCGAGAACGGCGGCGCGGCGACGACGCTGGCCTGCCCCTGCTCGTCGATGGTCACGGCCACGTCGCCGAGCTCGAACTCCGTCTTCAGTCGCCGCTCCAGCTCCGCCTCGAGTTCGCCGATGCGGAGGTCGGCGGGGAACGTCCACTCGCCGCCCCGGATATCGGCCCGGAGCGGTTCCGACAGCGGCGGGTACCCCTCCATGTCGGCCACCTCGCCGACGACGCGGATGCTGACCTCCCCGCGCCCGCCGAACCGTTCGACCACGTCGGCCGAGAGCGTCCGGTCCCGGAGCCCCTGCAACGAGAGCCGCTTCGGGAACGTCGCCCCCATCTGGTCGCCCTTGCTGTGGGCGTACATCGACACCATCCCGACGAGGACGATGGCGGTGATGACCCGTTCGGCGTTGGGCGCCTGCGTGATGGACTCGTCTGCCAGCGCCAGCAAGCCGCCGCTGACACCCGCCAGCGCGATGGCGAGGACGGCGACGGCGAACCCCGGCAGCGTGACCCCGGTGAGGTACTTGAATCCGAACCCGAGCGCCCACGACGCCAGCGCCGGGATGACCCCGACGAGCAGCCCCAGATAGATGCCCAGGAGAATCTCGATTGGGAGCGAAGCCATGTCCCCACCGTGCGCGCCCGGTGGTAAATCGCTTCCGACGACGCGTCCGGCCTCGTCCCGGCGAGTGCGGGACAGTACATTTACACCACCCCACCGACACAGAGCAGATATGCACTGGTCGCGGGAGTGGCTGGGCGCCCGAGCGACGATACTGCTGCCGACGCTGGTGGCCGTGCTGTCGTTCGCGACCGGCGTCGCCAACATCACCGCCCCCATCAGCGGGATACTCGGCACCACCGTGCCCGAGAGCCTGCAGCAGGCCGCCGGCTTCACGGGTGCGCTGACCGGCTTCTCGCTGCTCCTGAGCGTCGTCGGCCTCCGGCGCCGCCTGCGCATCGCGTGGTACGTCACCGTCGTGTTGCTCCCGGTGTCGGCGCTGCAGGGCGTGGTGCAGTCCTCGCCGCTCTCGTTGCCGCTGGTCGTCCTCTCGCTGGTGTCGCTGCCGACGGTGCTGTTGAACCGCCGGCGGTTCGACCGGAAGCTGGACCTCTCGACGACGCAGCTCGCGGCGGGGGCGGCCCTGCTGGGCGCGCAGGTGTACGGCACCGTCGGGACGTGGGCGCTCCGAGAGGAGTTCGTCAACGTCGAGACGCTCACCGACGCGTTCTACTACACGCTCGTCACGGCCAGCACCGTCGGCTACGGCGACGTGACGCCGGTGAGCGAGCGGGCGACGCTGTTCGGCATGTCCGTCGTCGTGCTGGGGACGGCCAGTTTCGCCATCGCGCTGGGGTCCCTGCTGGGCCCGGCGCTCGAGAAGCGCTTCGCGGAGGTACTCGGGAACATGACTGACGCACAACTCGACCTGCTCGAGAACCACGTGGTGGTTCTGGGCTACGGCGACCTGACCGAACCGATACTCGAAGAACTCGTCGACGCGACGGACTTCGTCGTCATCACGCCCGACTCGGAGACGGCGGCGCGCCTCCAGCAGCGGGACATCGCGGTGCTGACCGCCGACCCGAGCGACGAGGAACCGCTCCAGCGGGCCGGCATCGACGACGCGCGGGCGGCCGTCGCGGCCACCAACGACGACGCCCAGGACGCCCTGTCGATACTGACCGCGCACACGCTCAACCCCGACCTCAACATCGTCGCCGCCGCGACGGAGCGCGAGAACATCGAGAAACTCCGGCGGGCGGGCGCGAGCACCGTCATCAGTCCCGCTCTCATCGGCGGCCACCTCCTCGTGCAGTCCGCACTGGGCCGAGAGGGGATGGAGAACATCGCGGACCACCTGCTGGACATCGAGCGCGAGGGCGACGCCGACATCTAGTTCCGGTCGACGATGGCCACGTCCGTCTCGACGTCCTCCAACCGCTCGAACGTCGGCGGCGAGACGAACCGCGACGCCGCGCTCCGGTCCTGACTGGCCCCGATGATGACGAGGTCGTACTGTGTCCCCGTCGTCGCCAGGAACTCGTTGATGTCCGCCCGGGAGACGCGCGTCTCGATGGCCCCGTCGAACGGTTCCACGAGGTCGGCGAGCATCTCCTCGGCCCGCCGGCGGTTCTGCGACTCGCCGATGCACGTCGCGACGGCGACCCGGCCGCTCTTGCCGGCCAGTCGGGTCGCGAAGTCGACCATGTTGTGGGCCACGTCGCTGGTGCGACGGACCGGCACGAGCACGCGTTTCCACTGGCTCAGTTCGGCACGGGAGCGGTGGGCGAGGACGTCCGTGTTCCCCCGGAACAGGCGCCGGAGGTACGGCGACAGCGCCCCGTGTTCGCTCTCGTAGGGCGCGACGACGAGGTCGCAGTTCGTCTCGGCGGCCGTCTGGAGCGTCGTCGCCGCCGGGTTGCCGTCGTCGATGGCGACGACGACCTGGCACGGGACGCCGGTCCGCGTCTCGATGCGAGCGGCGTGGGTCTCGAGCCAGTCCACCTGCGCGTCGAAGTCGGCCGCCTCGGTCGTCGGTGTGTCGACGCTCCCGCCGTCGCCGACGACGGGGGCCGTGGAGTCGGTCCGGCCGGCGCTCGACGCGCCGGTGCCGGTCTCGGAGAACATGTCGAGTTTGACGGTGTCCTGCAGGAGTTCGCGCTCCGTCGCCGCGGCGTCGGAGTCGGAGACCATGTCGAGCAGGACGACCTTGCTGGCCTCGTGTGCGGCCGCGAGACGGGCGCCCAGCATCGCCGTCCGGCCCGCCGTCTCGCCGCGCATCGGCACCAGCACGTGGTCGTCGCCGGTCGTCGACTCGTACAGGTACGTCGCGCGTCGCTCGTAGAACCGGTCCCGCCAGACGACGAAGACGCTGGCGACCAGCGCGCTCGCCATGAAGATGCTCCCGACGAACACGAGCTGCTGGTTCGGTTGGACCAGCAACGCCAGCAGCGCCGTCGAGTACGACGACGGTTCCTCGATGTCCAGCGGCCACGTCACCAGACCGGTCGCCAGCACCGCGAGACCGGCGGCGATGGCGCTGACCGCGAACTGGCCGGTCGGCGGCGCGAGCACGACGCTCGACAGGTCCAGCGCGCCGAGCCCACAGACGGCACCGATGGTGAGGCCCGCGACGAACCGTTTCGGGTCGGAGTACTTCGCGGTCGGGTCGACGAACAGCGTGTAGGTGCCCGACGCCAGCGGCGGGAACAGCAGGAAGGTCAGTCGCGGGACGGCGTTGGCGAGCGCCGTCACGAGGGCGATGAGCAGCGGGACGAACACGAGCATCGAGAGGTGGACGACGCGGTCCGTCGTCTCGGCCCACCGGCGGAACTCCCGCAGTTCCCGGCGCTCGACCCGACGGGCCCGCAGGAACAGCGTCCGGACCCGGCGGACCAACTGGTCGAGCATATCTACCAAGTCGCACGACGGGGCCGTAAGTTCACCGCTGGTACCGCGGGTGTGCCGGCGGTCGCGGCCTCACAGCGACGCCGCGGCGGTCAGCGATATCTCGATGGCGCGTTCGACGTTGTTCTTGGCCTTCTCGGGGAGCTCGTCGTCGTCCGTCGCCCCCTTCTGGGTCCCCTCGACGAGGTTCCCGTCGACGGTGCAGATGGCGCCGGCGGCCAGTCCCTTCCGGCGGGCCAGCGAGAAGATGGCGGCGGCCTCCATCTCGACGGCCAGCAACCCGGCGGCCTCCCAGTTCTCGACGTACTCGTCGGTCTCGGCGTAGAAGGCGTCGTCCGTGGCGATGGGGCCGACGTGGACCTCCTCGTCGTTGGCCTCGGCCGCGTCCACGAGCGCGGACAGGGCGTCGTAGTCCGGGACGGCGGGGACTGCCGTGGCCTCGTAGCGGTCGGTCGTCCCCTCGTCCTTCGCGGCGCCGGTGGCGACGACCATGTCGCCGATCTCGATGCCGGACTGGAGCGCCCCCGTGGTGCCGACGCGGAGGAACGTCTCGACGCCGACGGCGGCCAGTTCCTCGACGGCGATGGCCGCCGACGGCGACCCGATGCCGGTCGAACAGATGGTGAGGTCCGTCCCCTCGTAGGTCGCGTTGACGACCTTGTACTCGCGGTTCTCGGCGACCACCTCGTGGTCGTCGCACTGCCCGGCGATGCGGTCGACCCGGCCGGGGTCGCCCGGCAGGAGCGCGACGTCGTTCAGGTCGCCCGGTTCGACCAGCAGGTGGGGCTGTTTCGCCATGGCGGCCGTTCGACCGGGCCCCGTATGAACGCCGGGGATTCGTCGGAACAATCAGGTAGGGGCGGGGTCACGGTGTGTGTATGAGCGACGACCTCTCACTGTTCGACAGGCGGATGCGCTGGCCGGCGGTCGTCTCGACCATCGCCGGGTTCGGGCTCGGGTTCATCGCCGTCTTCGCCCAGCGGACGGGGACCGGTACGGACGTCCCGTGGGCGTACGCACTCCCGTTCGGCGCGCTGGCGGCGGTCTTCCTGTTCGGTGTGATGTACCGCAACCTCTCGAAGCAGCACGGCTGAGTCAGAGCTGCGTGACGAACACCGGGACGACCAGCGCGAGCGTGGTGCCGTAGATGAACGACGAGAGCGCCCACTGCTGGACGATGTCATCCCGTCGGCCGCTGAGGCTCCCGCCGGCCCGCGGCATCGCGACGCGCTCGAAGAAGTAGTAGATGAACAGCGTGACGCCGACGGCCCCCAGCAGGTGCGGCAGCGCCGGGATGCCGACCAGCGAGAGGCCGGTCGGGAGGGCCGCCGCGAGGACGGCGACGATAGCACCGTACAGCAGCGCCGCGGCCGTGCCGGTGACGTGGTGGACGGCCACCGCGAGCACCGTCGGCGTGTCCGCCGGGTCCTGCCCGGTCAGGCCGCCGGCGGCGACGTAGGCGGGGAGGTACCCCTCCGGCTGGACGTACATCGGGATGTTCATCAGAACGGCGGCGAAGAGGCCGGAGAACACGCAGACGACACCCCACTCA
The DNA here is from genome assembly GCF_055632435.1 of Haloarcula sp. MBLA0163. Taxonomy (NCBI): domain Archaea; kingdom Methanobacteriati; phylum Methanobacteriota; class Halobacteria; order Halobacteriales; family Haloarculaceae; genus Haloarcula; species Haloarcula sp. MBLA0163. The sequence goes on along the minus strand of NZ_CM145745.1, from coordinate 530,052 downwards.
CCGAGGGAGAGCGACAACATGTTCGCCCCCTCGATGGGGGGCACAATGAGCGTTTGGGCCCTACACCGGCGTGAACAGGAACAGGACGACGTTGTTCGTCGCCGGGCCGAGGCCGACGGCGGCGACGAAGGCCAGCAGGAGGCTCCCCTCGACGGGTTCGTCCTCCAGGTACTGGTGCATCAGGACGACGACGGCCACCGCGACGACGAGCTTCACCAGCGCGAACAGCCACCCCTCGCCGATGACCGGGGCGGTCGGGAGCGTCCCCGCGAAGTCCATGATGGCGCGGGGGACCGGCGAGCGCTCGCCGACGCCGATGACGTCCGTCCCGATGGCCGTCGAGACGCCGTCGAACGCGTGGGCGAAGACGACGACCGGCGCGGCGTAGCGCGTCCGGACGATTATCGGCGTGCGCCAGAGCGCGACGACCAGCAGCGTCGCCGCCGCGAGGACGACGGCACCGACCACGGCGACGGTCGGCCAGACGAGCGCGAGGAGGCCGGAGCGCAGCGCCGTGATGGCCGCAAGCACCAGCAACACCGTCAGGATGCCGGTCCCGACGAGGCCGAGGTTCCGCGAGATGGCCTCGTCGTGGCCCCGTCGGACGCCGAACAGCGAGAGGAAGACCCACGCCGTCCCCAGCGTGACGTACGTCGTGAAGTACACCGCCGGCGTGCCGAACAGCGGTTCGAGCGTCGGGTCGTACACTTCGATGGGCGGCTGGCCGAGGGCGTGGAGCGTCCCGCCGATGGCCATCCACGGGGCGAGGGCGACGACGGTCCGCTGGTCTATCGGCGGTTCCAGCGCGAACAGCAGTGCCGACACCACCAGCGTCCCACCCGCGAGCGCCGCCAGATACGGCAACGGCGGCAGTCCGAACCCCGAAGGCAATACCATATCTGCACGCCGCCCCGTGACGCCGAAAAGGTTCCGGCCTCGCGGCGCGTCGCCGGGACGTTTAGGTACTCGCCGCCTCTCGACCCGGTATGGACGACCTTCCCGACCGGGTGGAACACACCGTCCTCGGGCCGACGACGACGCCCGACGACGTGCGAGCGTGTCTCGACGACGCACTGGAGTACGGGATGCGGGCCTGCATCCCGCCGTGTTACCTGCCGCTGGCGACCGACTACGCGAACGTCCCGCTGACGACGGTCGTCGACTTCCCCCACGGGCAGGGGGCCACCGCCGCGGTGTGTGACGCGGCCAAACGGGCCTGGGACGACGGGGCCGACGAGCTCGACGTGGTCTGCAACGTCGGCCTGCTGAAGGCCGGCGCGGACGAGGCCGTCGGCGACCACCTCACCGAGGTCGTCGCGGCCGTCCCCGTCCCCGTGAAGGTCATCGTCGAGGCACCGCTGTTGACCGACGAGGAGCTCCACCGGGTCGGGCGGCTGGTCGCCGACGCCGACGCCGCGTACCTCAAGACGGCGACGGGGTTCTCCGAGGGCGGGGCGACCGTCCACGACGTGGAGATTCTGAGCCAGTACCTCCCGGTGAAAGCCAGCGGCGGCGTGGGGTCGTACGAGGAGGCGACCGCGATGTTCGAGGCCGGAGCGGAGCGCATCGGCGCCTCCAGTGGGGACGTCATCGTCTCCGAGTGGCGCGACCAGCGCCCCGAGTAGGCCGCTCACGCCCGCAGTTCACAGGTCTCCGTCGACTGTATCCACGCGCCGTCGGTCTCGTGGTCGTAGATGAGGAGTTCGTCGTCGACCCTGAGTGCGGTGTACCGGTCGTCGACGGGGGCCGCCGGCCCCGCTCGCTGTGGCTCGAACTCGCCGGTCATGACTGTGGTGAGACCCCCTGTAACGGGTGGCCGGCGTCGCCGGCGAACGTCGGGTCCGGGTCGACGAGGAGGGTGCCGTCGCTGGCGACGACGACCCCACACTCCGCGTAGACGAACGAGACGTGGCTGTTGGCGGCCGCTTCGAGGACCGCCGAGAGCGCGTCCGGTTCGACGACGTCGTACAGGGACGCCTCGAGGTCCGAGGGTGGAGTGTCCGTCGCCTCGGCGACGGCGTCGACGATGGCCCGTGTCAACTCCGCCGGCGAGGCGACGTCGCCGACGGTCCGCTCGACGTGTCGATGGTCGTTCGCTCGCTGTCTCATCGGTTCGAGCAACACACCAGACGAGAATAGAGGTAGCTGCTACAAGCACAGACCCGCCGACCGGCGACACACTATACAGTTAGACCGACGGTCGTCGGCGCGCACACCGGCGCCGCTCACCGCTCCTGCCGCCAGCGGTCGCGACAGGCCGCGTCGCAGAACGCGTAGATGCGGTATCCCTCCCCCGGGACCGAGACCACCGGGTACCACTCCGTCGTGTCTATCTGGTCGCCGCAACTGGCACAGGTTCGCGGCCGGTCGGACGCTCGTAGCGGCCGTTCGGAGCCGTCTCGGTTCATGAATCGGTGGGTACGGGTCGACGACTGTCGACGCGTATCGACGGAGCGACGTGCGTACACACCGGTCCCAGAGCGGCAAAACGAGCGTCCGTACGTGCCTAGAGCCGACCCGCCGGCACCCACTATACACTGAACCCCAGGGTCACTCGTCCAGCAGGACGTCGAGGAGTTTCCGCTGGCTCGCCCGCAGATGGCGGTTGAACGTCGGTTGGGAGACGCCGAGCATCTCCGCCACCTCCTCGCCGGTGCTGTCGCGGGGCCACTCGAAGAAGCCGCTCAGGTAGGCCGTCTCGACGGCCTCCCGCTGCTTGTCGGTGAACCGGTCGAGGAGTTCGGCGCGGAACTCCGTCGCCGTCTGTATCGGCCAGTCGCGCTCGCGCCGGGCGAGCAGGGTCGCGCCCTCGAAGGCCGTCTCCAGCGTCTCGGTAAACTCCCTGACGTCCCGGTCGTGGGCCAGCTCGACGACGAGACGGACGGTCGCCCCGTCGCTGGTGAGCGTCTTGGGGACCCCGCCGTGGTCGAGGACGGCGCCGACGATGCTCTCGCCGACGACGGTGCACTCGAAGAGGCTCTCCGTGTCGTCGCCGGCGACGTGCCGGCACTCGCCGAACCCGGGTGCGTCGGCGACGAACTCGCAGACTGCGTCCGGGTCCGCGTCCCGGAGCGTGAAGAACACCCGGAGCGGGCTCGCGCCCTCCGCGACGACCCCCTCGAGTTCGAACTCGCCGCCGACGGCCTGCACGCACCGGAACAGCGCCGTGTCGGGGTCCTCGACGCCGAACTCCAGTTCGACCCCGGCGTCGCTCATCAGGGCCTCCTTCCGCTCGACGGCAGTGATGGCGTACCCCACTATCTCGCCCAGTTCCGTGAGGACCGCCCGCTCCTCCTCGTCGACGTAGTCGGGGTCGCTGGCGTAGACGCTCAACACGCCGTACAGCGCCTCTTCGTAACAGACCGGGACCGAGACGACGACCCGGTAGTCCCGTTCGAGCGCCGCCTGTTGCCACGGGTCGAACGGCGGGTCGGCCTGTGCCGGCATCGTGACCAGCGTGTCGCGCTCGCTGGCCGCGTGCCCGGTCGGTTCCGACGCCTCGGCGTCGACGGTGACGGCGTCCAGATACCCCGACTCGTCGCCGGCCCACGCCGCCGGGCGCATCTCGCCGCTCACCGGGTCGCGGGTCCCGAGCCACGCGAACCGGTAGGGGCCGGTCGCGGCGAGCTGTTCACAGACCGCCCGTTCTATCTCCGACCGGGAGTCGGCCGCGACCAGCGCCGTCGTCACGTCGCGCAGCACGTCGTTCACGCGGTCCATCCGCTGCAGCCGCTCGTTCTTCGCCTCGAGCGCCGACGTCCGCTGGCGGAGCGAGGCCTCACGGTCGACCCGGCCCAGCGCCGTCTCGACGTGGGCCGCGAGGACTCTGGCGAGGTCGACCACGGCGTCGGCGAATGACTCGGGTGTCGTCTCGCCGGCGATGAACACGCCGTGTTCGCCGAGGGGGAGGACGATGGCACTGTCCAGCGGCGTCCCCGGTTCCGAGACGTCCGCCCGGAACCCGATGTCCTCGTAGACGGTCCCCTCGCTCTCGACGAACACCTGCCACGACTCGCCGCCGTCGGGCTCGAACAGCGAGGCGTCGCCGACCAGTTCGGTGACGGCCTCGGTCCGGGCGTGGGGAACGAGGCGGTTGCGTTCGCTGTCGTACAGTTCGACGGCGGCCAGTTCGAGGCCGAGCGTCTCCCGGGCGGCCCTGACGGCGATGTCACAGACGGCCTGTTCGGACGCCGCCTCGGTCAGTTCCCGCGAGACCTCGTTGAGCGTCTCCAGCTGTGACTCCCGCCGGGTCCGCTCGGTGATGTCGCGCCCCTCCGGGACGAGCAGCTCCACCTCGCCGCGCTCGTCGGTGATGGGACGGATGGAGAAGTCGATGGTCGCGACGCGGTCGGCCCCCTGCACGTCCAGCTCGTGCCGGACGAACTCCCCGTCTGCGGCGCGCTGGACGTCGGCTCTGACCCGGTCCCGGGCCCCGTCTATCTGGAACCACCCCGTCTCCCAGACCGGTTTGCCGACGACGTCCGCGCGGTCGAGGCCGCCGAACTCCAGCGCCGTCTCGTTGGCTTCGAGGACGGTCCCGTCCGGGTCGAGCAGGCCGGTGAACTGGTAGGTCTGGTCGAACACTGCTTCGAGGCGGCGCTGGCGCTCCCGCCGGTCGGTGATGTCGGTGATGAACCCCTCGATGGCGACGAGTTCGCCCGCCTCGAAGACCCCCTCGCCCTGCTCCCAGACCCACCGCTCGGTGCCGTCGGCGGTGCGTATCTGGTAGGTGAGGGTGAACGGGTCGCGCTCGTCGATGGCGGCCTGCACGTCGGCCCAGACCGCCTCCCGGTCGTCGGGGTGGATGACGTCCTCGCCCCAGCTGACGCTGCCGGACTCTATCGCCTCGGGGTCGTAGCCCGTGAGGTCGGCACACCCCGCGCTGACGAACGACATCGGCCACCCACGCTCGTTCTCACAGCGGTAGGCCATGCCGGGGAGGTTGTCGACGAGCGTCGAGAACATCCGGTTGCGCTCCCGGAGTTCCGCCTCGACCTGCTTGCGTTCGGTCACGTCCCGGCCCTCGGCGACGAGCGCCACGACGCGGCCCGCGTCGTCCGTGACGGGAGTCAGCGAGAAGTCGACCGTCATCTCGTCGCCGTCGGCGCCGACCAGCGTCGCCTCGTAGCGGACGAACTCTCCGGTTGCGGCCGTCTCGACGGCCTCTCGCAGACGCTCGCGGGCGTCCTCGGAGTGGGACCACCAGTGGGTCTCCCAGATGGGCGTCCCGGCGACGTCGGCCCGCTCGACGCCGGCGAACTCCAGTGCGGTCTCGTTCACCTCGACGAGGGTCCCGTCCGGTTCGGCCAGCCCGACCAGTTGGACCGGGGCGTCGGTCAGCGTCTCGTACCCCCGGAGCTTGTCCGGGGCCTCCGAGCGGTCCGTCGCGACGACGCCGTAGCCGACCAGTTCACCGTCGGGCCGGAGCGCCGTGACGACGAGCCGGCCCCAGAACCGGGAGCCGTCGGCCCGGACCTGCCACCCCTCGTCGACGACTTCGCCCGTCGCCTCGGCCCGGTCGAGCGTCTCGGCCGGGCGGTCCGCCGCCACGTCCGCGTCGGTGTAGAACGCCGCGAGCGGTTCGCCGAGCGCCGCGTCGCCGTCGTAGCCGAGGAGCCGTCCGGCGCCGTCGCCCCACTCGACGACCCGTCCGTCGGTGTCAAGGACGAACACGCCGTACCGCTCGACCCGCTGGCAGAGGACCCGGTAGCGGTCGGGATCCTCGCCGAACCCCGCTCCCGCGCCGTCGGTGCAGGCGACGGTCGGCGGTCGCGGATGCCCGTTGCTATCCATCCGGACGCGCGCCCGCTCGCTCTCCCGGGCGGCGGCCGCGAGCGGCGCCCCGCTGACCGCGTCCCCGTCGGCGACGCGTACCGGTCGTCGCGCCCTCGTCAGATGCCGGGCTCGCATACACATGTTAGCGATGAGCACAGCCACACATAGTACTACCCCCCGGGCGCCTCACACCGGCAGCGGGAATCCGTCGCGCTTTTGCCCGGCAAGCCGCATCGCTAGGACGAATGGCCCGCTATCACATCGAGACGTACGGGTGCACCTCCAACCGGGGTGAGACCCAGCAGATAGAGCAGGCGCTCCGCGAGGGGGGCCACCACCCCGCCGACGGTCCCGCGTCGGCGGACGTGGCCATCCTCAACACCTGCACGGTGCTGGAGAAGACCGAGCGCAACATGCTCCAGCGGGCCAAAGAACTCGACGAGGAGACCCCCGCGGACCTCGTCGTCACCGGCTGTATGGCCCTCGCACAGGGCGAGGCGTTCCACGAGGCCGACGTCGACGCCGAGGTGCTCCACTGGGACGACGTGCCCCAGCACGTCCTCAACGGGGAGTGTCCGACGGTCACGCCCGACACCGAGACGGTGCTCAACGGCGTCGTCGGCATCCTCCCCATCGCCCGCGGGTGTATGTCCGACTGCTCGTACTGCATCACGAAGCAGGCCACCGGGCGCATCGACTCGCCCCCCGTAGACGAGAACGTCGAGAAGGCCCGCGCGCTCGTCCACGCCGGCGCGAAGGAGATACGGATTACGGGGCAGGACACCGGCGTCTACGGCTGGGACCGGAACCAGGGGACGAGCCTCCTGCCCGAACTGTTGGAGCGCATCTGCACCGAGATAGACGGCGAGTTCCGGGTCCGCGTCGGGATGGCGAACCCGAAGGGCCTCCACGGCGTCCGCGAGGAGCTGGCCGCGGTGTTCGCCGAGCACGACGAACTGTACGACTTCATCCACGCGCCGGTCCAGTCCGGCAGCGACGACGTGCTGGCGGACATGCGCCGTCAGCACGCCGTCGACGAGTACAGGGAGGTCGTCGAGGCGTTCGACGACGCGCTGGACTACTGGACGCTGTCGACGGACTTCATCGTCGGCTTCCCGACCGAGGACCCCGAGGACCACGAGCGGTCGATGGAACTGCTGCGGGAGACCCGTCCGGAGAAGATCAACGTCACCCGCTTCTCGAAGCGGCCCGGCACCGACGCCGCCGACATGAAGGGGCTGGGCGGCCAGACGAAGAAGGACCGCTCGAAGGCGATGACCGAGTTGAAGATGGACGTCACCGGCGCGGCCTACGAGGACATGGTCGGTCGCACCTCCGAGGTGTTGCTCGTCGAGGACGGCACCGACGAGTCGCTGGTCGGCTACGACGAGGCCTACCGCCAGGTCGTGATCGCCGACGCCGAGGACCGGGGGCTGGAGATAGGCGAGTTCGTCGAGGTGGAGGTCACGAGCCACAACACCGTCTACGCGTTCGGCGAACCGGTCGAGCGGGCGGCGCTCGCGGACTGAGCGAGCCGCAGGCCAGCGTTTTGTACCGACGGCGCGAACGACCGGGACAGCCATGGGCGAGACGCTCTCGTACGACGAGTCCGAGGCGCGGCAGGAGGCGGCCATCTATCGGACACCGACGGCGGCCGACCGGCGGGCGACCGTCAGGGAACTGCTGAGCCTCGAGCGCGGCGAATCCGTCTGCTCAATCGGTTGCGGGCCGGGGTTCGAGCCGGCGGAGCTCGCCGACGCCGTCGGCCCGTCGGGCCGCGTGCTCGGCGTGGACCGCAGCGACGCGATGCTCGGGCTCGCCGCTCGGCGGTGCGCGGACCGCCCGCAGGCGTCGCTCGCGGCGGGTGACGCCGCCGACCTGCCGGTCGCCGGGGACGCCGTCGACGCCGCCGTGGCCGTGCAGGTGTACGAGTACCTCGACGACGTGGCGCCCGCCGTCGCCGAACTGGCGCGCGTCCTCCGGCCGGGCGGCCGCGCCGTCGTCTGTGACGCCGACTTCGAGACGCTCGTCTGGCGGTCGCCGAACCCCGAGCGGATGGACCGAGTGTTGACGGCCTTCGACGACCACTGTCCCCACCCCCGGCTCGGGTCGCGACTCGGCCCCGTCCTCCGCGACGCCGGGTTGACCGTCGACCGCGTCGTGCCGAACGCGATGTGCACCACCCGGTTCGCCGACGGCACGTTCCCCTATCACCTCGCGGCCTTCGTGGCGGACTACGCGGCCGACCACGACGACGTCGGCCCGGAGACCGCCGACGCGTGGGCCGCCGACCTGCGGGAACAGGCCGCGCAGGACGCGTCGTTCTTCGGCTTCACGCAGTACTGCTACCTCGTCCGGAACACACCGAAGCCCGGAAGTACGAACCGCCGTCAGTAGGGGTATGCGACGCCGCCGCCTGCTGGCCGCTGTCGGGACCGCGCTGGGAGCGACGGCCGGGTGCGCCGGTGCGGAACCGGACGGGACGCCCTTCCGCGTGACCGTCCCCGGCGACGACGGCCGGCTCCCCGCGCGGTACACCTGCGACGGCGCGGGCGAGTCCCCGCCCATCAGCGTCGAATCGGTGCCGGAGCCGGTCGAAGCCGTCGCCGTCACCGTCGAGTCCGACCGCAGCGCCATCATCGAACCCGTCCTCTGGACGCTCTGGAACGTCCCCGCCGACCGGCGCGAGATTCCGGCCGGCCTCCCCCGGACGGCGTCGCTCGACTCGCTCGGCGGCGCCCGGCAGGGGCAACCGGAGGGCGGCTCGCCGGGCTACGCCGCACCGTGTCCCTCGCCCGGTCAGACGAAGGAGTACCGCGTGCAGGTGTACGGTCTCGACGCACCGCTCTCCGTACCGGGCGGGACGAAACACGACGACGCGATGGACGCCATCAGCGCCGCGACGCTGGCCAGCCAGCGGTTCGTGCTCACGTACGAGCGGCCGGCCGACGCCGAGTAGCGGCGACTCACTCCAGGTCCGCCAGCCGCTCGACCTCGTCGTCGTCCTTCCACTCGCCGAGTTCCTTCGGGTCGACGTGGACGAACACGTCGTCGACCTCCGGGAGGTCCTTCACCGACTCGATGACGGCGGTCTCGATGTCGTGGGCCTCCCGGAGCGTCAGGTCGCCCTCCACCTCGATGTGGAGGCTGACGTCTATCTCGGGGCCGACGTAGTGGGCGATGACGTCGTGGGCGCCCTGCACCTGCGGGTGGTCGAGCGCCCGCTGGAGGATCTCGCGGCGCAGGTCCTCCGGCGGTGCGGCCCCGACCAGATAGGCGACGTTGTCCCGGACGACCTCGACGCCCGTGTAGAGGATGCCGACGGCGACGACGATGGCCGCCAGCGGGTCCGCCACCGGGTAGCCCGCCGAGGCGCCGGCGACGCCGACCAGCGCCGCGCCGGCGGTGAGGATGTCGTTGCGGTTGTCCTTCGCCGTCGCGACGAGCGCCGGGGAGTTCCGGGTCCGCCCGACGGCCAGACAGTAGCGGTAGAGCCCGTACTTCGCGGCGCCCGAGAGGGCGAGCACGCCGACGGCGAACGGGCCCTGCGTGACGGCGATGTCGCCGGTCAGGAGCGCCCGGCCGGCCTGCCAGAGGACGACGCCGCCGGCCGCGAAGATGCCCGCGGCGACGAACAGCGAGACGAACGGTTCGATGCGCTCGTGACCGTGCGGGTGCTCGAAGTCCGGCGGCCGAGTCGTGAGGTAGAGCCCGGCGACGACCACCAGGGAGTAGGCCGTGTCGGCGGCGCTGTTGACCGCCTCCGACTGGACCGCGAGGCTCCCCGTCGTGAGCCAGACGCCGCCCTTCACGAGCGCGAGCGTGAGGTTCACGCCGAGGACGAGGAGGCCGACCCGCCGGAGCGTAGCGCGGCGCGACATCTACTCGGAACTAACGGGGGGAGGCTAAAGCCGCTTTGGAGGCGCGTCGATGCGCACGGCCGCGTCGGGGTCCGTGACGGTGGTGCCGTCCTGGGCGGCGAAGGCCTCGTGGAGGCGGTCGTAGGTGTCCTCGACGGCCTCGACGATGACCTTCGTGTCGCTGACGACGGGCATGAAGTTCGTGTCGCCCTCCCAGCGCGGGACGACGTGGGTGTGGAGGTGGTCGTCGATGGACCCTCCGGCGGCCGACCCGCCGAGGTTCAGGCCGGCGTTGTAGGCGTCCGGGCCCAGCCCGTCTGCCAGCGCGTCGAAACAGCGCTGTTTCAGGCGGGCGTGGTCCAGCAGCGTCTCGTCGTCCAGGTCGCCGTACTCACCGGTGTGGGCGTCGGGGATGACCATGACGTGGCCGGGGTTGTACGGGTAGTTGTTCAGGACGACGAAGGCGTGGTCGCTCCGCGCGACGACGTTGTTCTCGCGGTCGGCCGAGTCGTCCCGGAACGCACAGAACACGCAGTCGAAGTCGGGGTTCCCCTCGTCCCGTTCGACCCAGTCGATGCGCCACGGCGCGAACACAGAGTCCATACAGCCACCGTCCGGCCCCCCGGCCTAAACGACTTCGAACGGGGCCGAAACCCGTATTTAAACCTGTCGGCCGTTCACGGAGTAAACACCCCGTTCAGGGACACAGAAGCGTTTTTGAATCGTCTGGAGAGCTCTGAGCCGTCGAACCTCACAATCCACTCACGTCCTGCGATAAACGGTGTGAACGGAGTCCAACGGAAGGGGGTTTTTATTCTGTCTTCGTCGGAAGGCAGAGGTGGGATGGCGACAACAAACGACGGCGTCGATATGTCAGAGGCGTGTTCGAACTGCGAGCGAGAGACTCCCCACGATGTCACGCTCCAGATCCAGACCGAGAGCTCCAAACGCGAGAACGCCGCGTTCTCGCGTGAACCGTATCGGGTCAGCGAGTGTCTGGTCTGTGGCGAGACGACCAACACGCGCATGAACAACGCGTAGGCCATCCCGAGCGAGTTCCATCCGCATCCGTCAGACGGTTCCCCTGCCGCACGGCCCCCGGTCGTGTGGCCAGTACTTCTCCGCACGCCGGTCCGGTAGCGAGGACCCCACTCGCTCCGGACACGGCCGATAAAGAGCCGCTTACCGCGACCGCGTCGTCACTTCGACACCGTCGTCGGTGACGATGACGGTGTGTTCCTTCTGGCTGACGAACTTCCCGTCCTCCTCCTTGAGGACGGGGTAGCCGTGGACGACGTCCTGCTGTTTCAGGCGTCGCAGCGCCATGGTCGCCCGCGGGGAGTCCAGCCACCGGGCGGCGAACGGGAGCGTCTTGAACTCCTCCGTGATCTGTTCGAGGACCTGTCTGGCGGTCCGGTCGCGGACGGTGGCCTCCCGTTCGAGCGCGAATATCTCCTCGTCGGAGCCCTCCTGGACCTTCCCGCGGCCGTCGGTGGCGAACGGCTCGATAGCGACCACGTCGCCGGGTTCCAGCGTCGCGCCCTGGGCGACCTCCCGGTTCGGGATGTTCGGGGCGGTGTGCTGTTCCCAGTGGCCGAGGCCGTGGCCCGTGAGGTTGACGACGGGGTTGAAGCCGTACCCGTCGATGACCTCCTCGACGGCCGCGCCTATCTGGCCGACGTCGACGCCGGGACCGGCCACGTCCAGCGCGGCGTCCAGCGCCTCCTCGGAGGCCGCCGCCAGTTCGTCGTGGCCCGAGAGGTCGACGGTGACGGCCGTGTCGGCGAGCCAGCCGTCGACGTGGACGCCGATGTCGAGGTTGACCATCTCCTCGCCGAACGTGCTGTCGTCGTCGCGTTCGGGCGTCGCGTGGGCGGCCTCCTCGTCGATGGAGATGTTGACGGGGAAGGCGGGCTCGCCGCCCAGGTCCCGGATCTTCTGTTCGGCCCACTCGGCGACCTCGAGGTGAGAGGCCCCGACCTCGACCCGCTCTGCGGCCTCGTCGCGCACCTGCGCGAGGATTTCACCGGCCTCGCGACACTTCTCGTACTGCTCGGACTCGAAGTCCACGTCGCTCATGCCCCGGCGTTGGGCGCTGTGGGTGAAAGCGTTTGTCGTTGCCGGCAGGCGGTCGGCCTGCGGGCCAGTCCTCACTCCGGCCCGGCCCGCGAGGTCTGCATCGCCGCGGTGTTGTACTCGCTGCCGACGTGGCCGGCGTGGTCCAGCACGACGACCCCCGCCCGGCCGCCGGTCGCGTCCTCGAACTCGGCGATGGCGGCCTCGGCGGCCTGTCGCGGCCCGAACGTCTCCAGGAGGTCGACGGCGCGCCGGGCGAGGCCGAACCGGGCGATGGCCTCGCCCTCGCCGGTGGCGCTCGCGCCCCCGTGCTCGTCGGCGTAGAACCCCGCGCCTATCTGTGGCACGTCGCCCACGCGCCCGGCGAGCGCGAACCACCGGCCGGCCGTCGACGTGGCCGCCGCGAGTCGGTCGCCGTCCGTCGCGACGGCGCCGACGGTATCTGTCCCGGAGAAGTGGTCGCGTACCCACGCGAGGTGGTCGGCGACGGCTGCCCCGGGCGGGTCGGCGTCCTCGTAGCGGCCCCGGGTCCGGTCGGTCAGCAGGTCCTCGTCGGCGTCGACACCGCTCGCCGCGGCCAGTTCGACCGCCTTGTCGCCGGCGAGGCAGACGTGGGGCGTCTCCGTCGCGACGACGCGGGCCACGTCCGTGGCGTGGGCGACGCCGGCCATCGAGCAGGCGGCCCCGGCCGTCCCGTCGTCGGTCATCAGCCCCGCGTCGGTTCGGACGACGCCGTCGCTCTGGACGGCCCCGCCGACGCCCGCGTTGAACCGCGGGTCGCGTTCTAGCAGCCGGAGCGCCGCGAGCACCGCTTCGAGGGGCGTCTCGGTGGTCGCGGCGCTGTCGGTGGCGTCGGCGAGGGCCGATTGGCGGTCCGCCGGCTCGTCGGGTGGGCCGCCCGCCCCACCGTGGACGACGACGTGCATACGCCACTGCTCGGGCGCCAGACGGAAAACATGTGGCCGGTCCACAGGGCTACGACGGAGTCCGACGACGGCGCCGCTGGAGTCGGTCGTCGGCCTCCCCGAAGGCACCGCACCAGCGGCCGGGAGCGCGCGAGACGGGGTCGACGCCCCGCGGTAGTGTCGCCTCGCTTGCTAGTGTCGCTCGTTACCACGTCTACGGGAAAACGGCAGTCCTTTAGGCGCGAATATCGATTCGCGAGGTATGGGCTACGACTACGAGCAAGTGGAGGTGCCCGCAGAGGGCCAGCAGATCCAGGTCACAGACGACAACGAACTCGACGTCCCCGAGAACCCCATCATCCCCATCATCCACGGGGACGGTATCGGGACCGACGTCGGCCCGGCCGCCCAGAAGGTGCTGGAGGCCGCCGCGAACGCGACCGGCCGCGACATCTCGTGGATGCGCGTCTACGCCGGCCAGTCGGCCCGTGACAAGTACGACGAGAACCTGCCCGACGACACCGTCGAGGCCATCAAGGAGTTCAACGTCGCCATCAAGGGTCCGCTGACGACGCCCGTCGGCGCCGGCTTCCGCTCGCTGAACGTCGCGCTCCGGAAGACGCTGGACCTGTACGCGAACGTCCGCCCGACGTACCACCTCGAGGGCGTCCCCTCGCCCGTCTCCGAGCCCGAGAAGATGGACATGGTCACCTTCCGGGAGAACACCGAGGACGTCTACGCCGGCATCGAGTGGGAGGCCGGCACCGACGAGGTCCAGGAGGTCAAGGAGTTCGTCGAGGACGAGATGGGCTTCGACAGCACCATCCACGACGGCCCGGTCGGCATCGGCGTCAAGCCGATTACCGAGTTCGGCACCAAGCGGCTGGTCCGCGAGGCCATCGACTACGCCATCGAGGAGGAGCGTGACTCGGTCACCCTCGTCCACAAGGGCAACATCATGAAGTTCACCGAGGGCGCCTTCCGCGACTGGGGCTACGAGGTCGCCGAGGAGGAGTACGGCGAGGACGTCATCACCGAGGACGAACTGTGGGAGGAGTACGACGGCGAACAGCCCGAGGGGACCCTCGTGGTCAACGACCGCATCGCCGACAACATGCTCCAGCAGCTCCTCACCCGCACGGACGAGTACGACGTCATCGCGACGATGAACCTCAACGGGGACTACATGTCCGACGCCGCCGGCGCCCAGATCGGCGGGCTCGGCATCGCCCCCGGGGCGAACTTCGGCGAGGCCCGCTGTCTCGCGGAACCGGTCCACGGCTCCGCCCCGAAGTACGCCGGCGAGGACAAGGTCAACCCGACCGCGATGATCCTCTCCGGTCGCCTCATGCTCGAGTACATGGGCTGGAAGGACGCCGGCAAGCTCGTCCGCGACGCCGTCGAGGAGACCATCTCCAGCGGCGACGTGACCTACGACCTCGAGCGACAGATCGAGGGCGGCAACAAGCTCGCCACGAGCGAGTTCGCCGACAAGGTCGTCGAGAACATAGAGAAGCTGGCCTGAGGCCAGTTCCGGCGACCGTCGCAGCGCCGCCGCGAAGCCAGAGAGCAGCCCGCGCAAGCGACTCTCCCGACCACTGCACCTTCTTTGCCGCTCGCCGACGAGCGAGCGCTACCGCCGTTCGGACGTGGTCGTGTTCCGCACCCAGGCCGGACGGTCGACGGTCGTCTCGCCGACGTCGGTGACCCGGACCTCCCGGACGATGCGGACGCGCTCGCTGCTGAGGACGGCGTCGTAGCTGAGTCGGCGGGCGACGACGGTGCCGTCGTAGCGGACCCGCATCCGGACGGAGATGTTCTCGACCTCGCGGGCGAACAGCGGCGTCACCAGCTGCTCGGTGTCCCGCGGGCGCGAGCCGACGAGGACGACGTCGCCGTCGGCCTCGCGGCGGGCGACGCGCATCTCGACGGCCGCGAGTTCGCCCTCCAGTCGCTGCTGTTCGGTGAGGTCGTTGAGCAGGTCGCTGTTCTCGGCCGGCCAGCGGAGGAGCGTCACCTCGCCGCGCTGGTTCTCGTAGCGGGTCGCGACGGTCGAGCGGTTGGCCCAGTAGTCCACCCGCGTCGCGCTCCAGCCGGCCCGGTACTCGGTGTCGTTCTGCTGGTAGTGGCCGCGGTAGGTCGAGGCGTTGGCCGCGACCCAGCGGACGTGGTCGGTCCGGCGTTCCAAATCGCCGTCCTCGTCGTAGGCCCGCTGTTCGCTCGTCAGCGTGTAACTGTCGGTCGAGAGCGCGCCCGCGTGCGCGCTGGCCAGTGCGGACGGCACCACGCCGTCGTCGGTCACGCCGGGGGGATACCGGAGCCCGTCGGTCGGGACCGGCGCCGGCGTCACCGTCTCGGACGTCTCCGAGGTGGTAAAGCCGCTACAGCCGGCCAAGACGAGCGCACAACCCAGCACGAGCACGCGGAGCCGCATCGGTCGAAGATGGTGCCCGAGACACAAACGTCTGTCGCGGAACCGGGCTGAACGCCCCGCTCGGGGAGTCACGACGCCGTCGCGGTCTCGGTCCGTTCCGGTGCCGGTGTGGCCGTCGCCGTCGTCACCCACGGCGGTTCCGTCGGTGGCGCACCGCCGACGTCGCCGACGGAGAAGTCGAAGCGGAACCACACCGGTTGCCCCGTCGCCCGCAGTCTGGCCCGACAGCCGATGACGAGGTCGGTGACGACGCCGTCCCGGATGCGGACGTTCAGCGTGCCGTCGTGCCTGTCGGTCAGACCGGCCGGGAGCGGGACCGAACGGGCCTCGTCGCTGGTGCCGTGGAGTCGCCGCCCATCCGGCGTCTCCGCGGCGGAGACGTTGAAGCCACGTATCAGCCGGGCGACGAAAAAGGACAGGGACGGGTCGCTCGGCCCGACGACGTCGCCGCGGTCGACGCGCGTGGTGCCGTTCTCGAGCGTCCGGCGGATAGCCGACCCCGACTCGCTCTGCCACACGACGTGGTCACGGACCGTCTGGGGGTAGGGCCCGGTAGCCCGGCGGTTCCAGCGGTACTGTCCTCCGGGCCCGACGACGAACCGGTCGCGCAGGCGGCCGGTCGAACCGTTGTCGTACCGGACGGTGAACGCCACCGTGACGTTGTAGGACCGACCGTCGAGCGCGTTCCGGTGGCGGTCGGCGATACGTCCCGTGTCGACGGGTGTCTCGGCGCCGACCCGCGTGTCGGCGGTCGTCGGCACGGGCGCCGGCGTCACCGTCTCGGGACCGTCCGCACGCTCCGTTCCGATGCTCTGACACCCGGCGGTCACGAACAGGAGCGCGACGGCGACGGCGAGTGCGCGTGACCCGGACACACGCGGCGGTTGCCCGCGTGCGGAGAAGTGTCTTGTGTCAGTCCTGCCAGTCGGGGTCGGTCCGCGGCGGGCTGAACACGTCGATGCCGGCGACGGGGTCGTCGCGGCGGTTCTCGGCGCCGTGTGGCTCGTCGCCGGGGACGACGTAGGAGTCGCCCGGCCCGACGACGAACTCCTCGCCGTCCACCGTGAAGGTGAGCGTCCCCGTGACGACGTACCCCACCTGTTCGTGGTGGTGGCTGTGTTCGGGCACCGCCGCGCCGGGTTCGATGTGGAAGTGCTGGACGCTCATCGCCTCGCCGGCGGCCAGCTGCGTGAGGTGGACGCCGTCGACGACTTCGACCGTCTCGCTCGCGGCCTGGGGGACTTCCTGCATGGGCGGGCTATCGGGGGACGACGGCGTAAAGCCACGGGTGGTCACAATCCGAACGTTCAACCCCGAACCGGCCCAACACGACGGTATGTACGCGGTGGTCGGGTGTAGCGAGTGTAGCGCCCTCTGGGTCGTCGAGGGGCGGCCGGAGACGACGCAGTGCCCCCGGTGCGGGCAGCGCCGACAGCACGCCAAGCGGCGGAAGTTCGTCGAGACGGACGACGAGGCCCACGCACGCGAGGTGCGGGCCTCGATGCTCGCGAACCGGCAGGGCGAGGGCGACGCCTTCGCCGAACTGGACTCCTACGCCGAGATGGACCGCCGGATAGACGAGTCGGGCGTCGACGACGAGACGTACCTCGAAGCGTCCGGCCTCGACAGCGACGCGGTGGCGGCGGCCGGCGAGCGCGCCGAGCAGGGGACAACCGGCGGGTCGAGCCGCAAGGAGACGGTGGTGTCCGCGCTCCGCGAACTGGACGGGCCCACCGAGGACGACGTGGTGGCCTACGCCGCCGAGCGGGGCGTGCCCGCCGACTACACCGAGAAGACGCTGCAGAAGCTCGTCCGGTCGGGGCAGGTCTCCGAGTCGCGGGGGACCTACCGATTGCTATGACTACGGCGCTGGAGCTCGAACCCGGGCCGGTCGCCGTCGGGTCGCTCGTCGGCCTCGCCGGGCTCCTGTATCTGCTCGCGCCCGTCGTCGACCCAGTGTCGCTGGGCGGCCTCTCGGTGAGCGTCGTGGCGCTGTCGGCCGTCGTCCTGACGCTGGGCTTCTCGCTCGGCTTCGTCGTCTTCGCCCGGCGCGGCCACCGCCTGTTCGCCGCCGCGCACGGCGTGTTCGCCGTCGCGTGGGGACTGCTGGCGCTCGGCCCGCTCCTCGGGAGCGGACCCGTGCTGGTCGCCGGCGTCGTCGTCCTCGTCGCCGGCGTCGGCTTCCTGGTCACGCAGGGGCGCTGACGGAGGAGTCAGAGCCAGCCGAGCGTCTCCGCGAGCGCGGCGAGCGCCGCGAGCGTCGTCGCGAGCAGCTTCAGCAGGTGGAGGAGCCGATGCGCGAGCGATACCGTGGACTCGGCGTCGGTCGGTGGTGGGGACATGGTGGTGGCGCGCCCGCGGGTGCTGCCCGGCGGACGCCCTCGGACGTTGTGGGCGCCGGTCGATAAACCGGAGCCACACCCCCGGAGCGGAAGTGAAAGTGGTCGTCCGACCGGCCGGCCCGACTACCGCCCGAGTTCGGCGTGGGCCGAGGAGAGGTGTCGCGAGGACAGCGCCGCCAGCAGGGAGAGTTCCCCCGCCAGCGCGCCCGTCGCGATGACCTCCGCCAGCGCGTCGGCGTTGCTCCCGGCGGGGTCGCCGCCGCCGCCGTACCCCAGTACGTCGAGTGCTTCCGACTGGGTCGGCAGGCCCGTCCCGCCGCCGACGGTCCCGACCTCGAGCGAGGCGATGGTGACGGAGGCGTAGAGGCCGTCCTCGCGGGCGTCGACGGTCGTGATGGCGTTGCTCCCCTCGACGACCTGCGCGGCGTCCTGGCCCAGCGCGAGGAACGCGGCGGCGACCACGTTGGCGGCGTGGGCGTTGAACCCCAGCGCGCCGGCCTTCGCCGACCCGACGAGGTTCTTCCGTGTGTTGGCCTCCGCGATGGCCGCCGTCGTCGTGTCGAGTCGCTCCTCGACCTGCTCGTGTGGAATCAGCACGTCCGCCGAGACGGTGCGGCCCCGCCCCTCGATGGCGTTGATGGCGGCCGGTTTCTTGTCCGAACAGAGGTTCCCCGACAGGGCCACGAGGTCGGCCGGCGTCTCGCTCTCGACCACCTCGCAGGCCGCCTCGGTGGCGATGGTGGCCATGTTCATCCCCATCGCGTCCTTCGTGTCGTACGAGAACCGCAGGAAGACGCTGTCGCCGACGACGTAGGGGGTCACGTCCTGCAGCTCGCCGTGGCTGGTCGTCGACTCGGCGGCCTCTGCCAGCCGGTCGACGTGTTCGCGGACCCACGCGGACACCTCGCCGGCCTCGGCGACGTCCTCGACCCGGAACACCGGCGCGCGGGTCATCCCGGACTTGAGGACGCGCGCGGTGGCACCGCCGGCGTTCCGGATGGTCGAGACGCCGCGGTTCACGGAGGCCAGCAGCGCGCCCTCCGTCGTCGCCAGCGGGAGGTAGTGTTCGCCCTCGGCCGCCCCGCCGTCGATGGGCAGGGGGCCGACGACGCCCATCGGAACCTGAGCCGCGCCGATCATGTTCTCGATGTTCGGTTCGGCGTCGGCGGCGTCGAAGGCGTACTCGCCGACGACGTCGAGGTCGACGCCGGTCTCCTCGGCCAGCAGGTGCCGGCGGGCGGCGGCGGCCGTCTCGGCGTCGGCGTGTGCTTCGAGTTCGTAGAGGCGCAACTCGCCTTCACGCACTCGCTCGGCGAGGCTCTCGGCGTCGGTGTCGGTCATACAGGCGCGTGGGTGGGGAGGGTCCTAACAGTTGCTCTTGTCCACCGTCTCGGCGGAGCCAACCGGAGTACGCGCGGCAGTCCGGGGCGTGCTGGCGGTGCGGGGTCGCCCGGCCGACGGACCTCATCCGCGTCGCTGCAACGAGTCCGCGCCCGCCGGACACCGGAACCGAGCCAGCAGCCGCCGGTTCGCGTCCGCCGAGTCGGTCCGCTTGTCCACGCCGTAGGCGCTGTACGTGCAGGCGTCGGGCGTGAACTCGACGGTGGCGTACCCCCAGTCGTGGCTGTCGAAGAACTGGACGTGGGGGTTGTACTCCTGGACGTATCGCTCGACGAGACGCCGAACCTCGGGGTCGTTCGGCAGGCCGAGCAACTCGCGGAGGTTCTGGCTCGTGACCGCGGGCGTCATGAACTCGACGCCGTAGCGGCGGTCCGGTCCCTCGATGTGGCCCGCGAGCGCGGTGTGCATGTCGCCGGTGAGCGCCACGAGCGAGCTGTCGCTCTCCGCGGCGGCCCGGAGGATGCGGTCGCGTTCGGCTGGGAAGGCGTCCCACGCGTCGGCGTTGAGCAGGTCGACCCCGCCCAGGTCGAGGTCGAACTCCATCGCCAGGACCTCGTTGGCCCACGCGGACCACGTGGCGTCGCTCGTGGCGAGTCGGTCGGTGAACCACTGCCGCTGGCGCTCGCCCAGCATCGTCTCGGTTATCTCGTCGCCGGCCTCGCCGATGCGGGCGCCGAACTGTGCGCCGTCGGCGGGCGCGGTCCGGTACAGTCGCTCGTCGGTGACGAACAGGTCCACGAGGTCGCCGAAGCGGTAGCGCCGCCAGAGGGCGATCTGGTCCAGCAGCGAGTCGGCGTCGGGGTCGTAGGGGACGCGTGTGGGCGTGTACTCCCACCACGCCCGGATGCCGTCGGCGAACAGGCGGGTCATGAACTCGGGGTCGTCGTTGCGCGGGTGGTCGCCGCGGCCGGCGTAGGGCCGCCCCTCCTCGTAGTCCCAGTAGCGGTTGTTCACTATCTCGTGGTCGTCCCACGTCTGGACGATGGGGTGTGCGGCGAGGGCCGCCTGCAGGAACCGGTCCGTGCGGTAGGTCCGGTGGAGGTAACGGAAGTCGTCGAGCTCCATCACGACGCCCTCACCGCTGGGCAGGGAGAGCGAGCGACCGTCGAACTGCCCGCCGCCGCCGTGTTCGTAGATGAAGTCGCCGAGGTGGAGGATGAAGTCCACGTCGGCGTTGGCGACGTGGTGGTACGCCCCGTAGTAGCCGTTGCGGTAGTCCTGGCACGTCGCGAGGGCGAACGCCACCCGGTCGGGACTGGCGTCGGGCTCGGGGAGGGTCCGACAGCGCCCGACCGGGCTCTTCGCACCGTCGTACGCGAACTGGTAGTGGTAGCGCCGGTCGGGTTCCAGCTCCCCGTCGAGGTCGGCCTTGACGGTGTAGTCGTGGTCCGCGACGCGGTCCGCCGGAATCCGCCACGACCCCACGACGTCCGAGCGGTCGGCGTCGCGGGTGACGGTCAGTCGGAGTGGCACCCCCTCACGATAGGCGTCGGGCGAGACGCGCGTCCAGAGGACGGCACCCGTCGGCGAGGGGTCGCCGCTGGCGACGCTCTGCGGGAACACCGTCGACGACGGCGGCCCGGTCGCGGTCAGCATCGCCGGTGGGAGCGAGGAGACGTCGTGCGTGCGGGCGACCGCCGTGCCCGGGAGTGCCGCCGCCAGCGCCGCCGCGAGGACCGTACGGCGACCGTGGTCGACGTCGTCTGTCGGTGACATGGCCCGCCGGAGGGCCGAGACCCACTAAGTAATCAGAGGGTTAGCGGGCCGGCGACCGCGATAGGGCGACCTTATCGACGCGGCACACGTCGGTCGAGTGACCGACGGTAACACACACCAAAATTCGACAATCGGCGGTATGGGGGTTCGATTCTCAACACGACCCAGTATTGAAGGCAAAATCTTTTCAATACTACAGTCCGAACGATTCGGTACTCATAGGTGGGTCAATCGTGCCCGAAATGGAAACGGCTGAGTTCGAAACCGACCTCAGTCTCTTCAAGTACGACAACCTCGAGCAGCTCCCCCCGGCGTACCGGGACCTCGAGGCGGACGAACGGACCGAGCGCATCGAGACCGCGCTCGAAGAACTCGGCGACGACGTCGTCATCCTCGGCCACAACTACCAGCGACGCGAGATCGTCGACCACGCCGACTTCGTCGGCGACTCCTACCAGCTCTCCGTCGAAGCCGCCGAGAGCGACGCCGACTACGTTATCTTCGGCGGCGTGACGTTCATGGCCGAGTCCGCCGACATCATCACGGACGACAATCAGAGCGTCGTCCTCCCGTCGATGGAGGCGTCCTGCCCGATGGCGGGGATGGCCGAGGCCCTGCAGGTCGACGCCGCGTGGGCGGAGCTCACCGCCGCCACGGACGAGGACATCGTCCCCATCACGTACATGAACAGCTACGCCGACCTGAAGGCCTTCTGCGCCGAACAGGGCGGGCTGGTCTGTACCTCCTCGAACGCGCACAAGGCCTTCGAGTACGCCTTCGAGAAGGGCGACAAGGTCCTCTTCCTCCCCGACAAGCACCTCGGCGAGAACACGGCCCACCGGCTCGACATGGCCGACGAGACGGTCGAGTGGGACCCGTGGGACCCCGAGGGCACCGACGCCGAGGCGGCCGTCGCCAACGACGTCATCCTCTGGGAGGGGTACTGTCAGGTCCACGAGCGGTTCCGCGAGGCCCACGTGGAGGCGATTCGGGCCGACGACCCCGACGCGAACGTCATCGTCCACCCCGAGTGCCGCCGCGAGGTCGTCGAGGCCGCCGACGTGGTCGGGTCGACGGCGACCATCTGCGAGACCGTCGCCGAGGCCGACCCCGGCGAGACGTGGGCCATCGGCACGGAGGTCCACCTCACCAACCACCTCCAGCGGTGGCACCCTGAGGTGGACGTGGTGCCGCTGTGTGGCGACGCCTGCATGGACTGCAACGCCATGCGCCAGATAGACCCGAACTACCTGACGTGGGTGCTGGAGGAACTGGTCGCGGGCCGCGAGCGCAACGTCATAGAGGTCGCGCCCGAGGAGAAGGAACTGGCGCAGGTCGCGCTCGACCGGATGCTGGAGATATAGCCATGTCTGCACGCGACACTTCCGACGTCCTCGTCGTCGGGTCCGGCATCGCCGGGCTTGCGGCGGCGCTGGGGGCCGTTCGCGAGCTCGAACAGCGTGAGAGCTCGGAACGAGCGAGCGGTGGAACCGCGAGCAGCGAGGGCAGCGAGGTCACCCTCGCGACGAAGGCCACCCGCCCCGAGGGGGCCTCCTCGTGGTGGGCGCAGGGCGGCATCGCCGTCTCTCGGGACGACCCCGAGCAGTTCAAACGGGACATCCTCGCGGCCAGCGACGACACCGCCGACCCCGACGCCGTCGACGTGTTGGTCGAGAACGCCAACGCGGCCGTCGAGGACGTGCTGTTCGACACGCTGGAAATCGACTTCGACCAGAACGGGGACGGCCCCGACTACACCCGCGAGGCCGCCCACAGCGAGGACCGCATCCTCCACGTCGACGCCGCGACGGGCAGGCACATCCACGTCCCGTTCCTGAACTACCTGGACGCCCACGACGGCGTGGAGGTTCTGGACGACACCGCCGCACTCGAACTGATTCGCCACGAGGGCCGCGTCCACGGCGCGATGCTCGAAGCCGACGGCGAGGTCCGTCCCCACTACGCGGGCAGCGTCGTCCTCGCCACCGGCGGCATCGGCGAACTGTACCCGCGGACGACGAACCCCGCCGACGCGACGGGCGACGGCATCGCGATGGCCGCACTCGCCGGCGCCGACGTCGCCGACATGGAGTACGTCCAGTTCCACCCGACCGCTTGCGTCGTCGAGGAAGAGGTCGCCTTCCTCGTCAGCGAGGCGGTGCGGGGCGAAGGGGCCCTCCTCCGGAACGGCGACGGCGAGCGGTTCATGCCCGACTACCACGCGGACGCCGAACTCGCGCCGCGGGACGTCGTGGCCCGCGCCGTCAAGACCGAACGCGAGGCGACCGGCGAGGTGACGCTGGACGTCTCGCCCGTCGATTTCGCCGATGAGTTCCCCGGTCTCGCAGACCGGTGTGCGGACCACGGCGTCGACTGGGAGACGGGGATTCCGGTCGCGCCGGCCGAGCACTTCCTCTGTGGCGGCGTCGCCGTCGACGAGTACGGCCGGACGACGCTCGACCGGCTCTACGCCGTCGGCGAGTGCTCCCGCACCGGCGTCCACGGCGCGAACCGCCTCGCGTCGACCTCGCTGCTCGAAGGCCTCGTGTGGGGCCTGCGGGCCGGCGAGGACGCCGCGGGTAGAGGCGTGGAACCGATAGAGGCCCCCGACCTGCTGGAACGGGACCCCGACCTCCCGCCGAAGTTCGCCCGCGACAAGTTCCACCGCCTGCGCCGCGTGATGGACGAGCAGTTGGGCGTCGAGCGCGACCCCGCGGAGATACAGCGCGCGATGGCGGTCCTGCGCCGTCTGAAGGGCGAGGTCGACGCCTACGTCCGCACGCGGACCGCCCGGTCGCTGTACGAACTGCGCCACGCGAGCGTCACGGCGCTGCTGGTGGCGCGCCACGCCGCCGAGAACACGGAGAGCGTCGGGACCCACAACCTCGTGCGCGAGGAACCGGCCGAACCCTCCGCCGACTGATGCTCACCGACGCCGACGTCGAACGGTGGCTCCGCGAGGACGTGGGCCACCACGACGTCACGAACGACGTGCCGGGCGACACCGAGGGCCGTCTGGTCGCCAAGGAGAGCGGCGTCGTCGCGGGCCTCGAGGCCGCACGTGCGGTGTTCGAGTACCTGGGATGCGAGGTGCTCCGCACCTCGAAGCGAGGCGGTGGTACCGCCGAGCAGGTCGACGACGGGTCCGAGATAGCGGCGGGCGACGTGGTCCTCCGCGTCGAGGGCCCCGCACGCGAGATACTGCGCGGCGAACGCGTCGCCGTCAACCTCGTCGGCCACGCCTCGGGCGTCGCCACGGAGACGCGGGCCGCAGTAGACGAGGCACGCGCCGTCGACGACGACGTGCGAATCGCGGGGACCCGCAAGACGACCCCCGGCCTGCGCGGCGTCGAGAAGCGCGCCGTCGCCGCGGGCGGCGGAGACACCCACCGTCTGGACCTCTCGCACATGGTGATGGTCAAGGACAACCACGTCGCCGAGCTGGGGCTGGAGGGCGCCATCTCGCACTTCCGCGAGAGGGCGTCGTTCGCCACCAAGCTCGACGTGGAGGTGGAGACGCCCGAGGACGCCCCGCGTGCCGCCGAGGCGGGCGCGGACGTCGTCCTGCTGGACAACATGAGCGTCGCCGAGACGGAGCGGGCGGTGGACCTCGTCGCGTCGGCCGACGCCGACGCGCTCACGGAGGCCAGCGGCGGCATCACCGTCGGGGACGTGGCCGACTACGCCGCGACGGGCGTCGACGTGATTTCGATGGGCGCGCTGACCCACTCCGCGCCGACGCTGGACCTCTCGTTCCGGACCGGGTGAGCGGGACGCTTTTGTCGGTCACCGGCCGACGGTGACGTGATGCCTGCCGACGTCCGGACCTGCGAGGACCACGGCTCTTTCGAGGGCGCGACCTGTCCCGACTGCGGCGACAGCGGCCGCCTCGTTCTCGGAGGCGGTCGCCGCCGCCAGCTCTCGAAGTTCGTCTCGGGGGCGCTCAGACACTTCCCCGGGGACGCCGGCCTCGACCTCGACGCGGCGGGGTGGACGCCGTTCTCGGCGCTCGTCGCCGCCGTCGAGTCGAAGTACGACTGGGCCGACCGCGAGGCGCTCGCGGCGGTGGTCGCGACGGACCCGAAGGGCCGGTTCGAGCGGACAGGCGGCGACGCGGACCGAATCCGCGCGGCCTACGGCCACTCCGTCGACGTCTCGCTGGCGGCCGGCGACGACCCGGTTCCGGAGACGCTGTACCACGGCACCGCGCCGCGGAACGTCGCCGCCATCGAGCGGGAGGGACTGAGACCGATGGGTCGCCAGCAGGTCCACCTCTCTGCCAGCGTCGCCGACGCCCGCGAGGTCGGGCGCCGCCACGCCGAGGACCCCGTGGTGTTCGCCGTCGACGCCGCCGCGATGCGGGCCGACGGCCACGACGTGACGCGCCGCGGGACGGCGACGTACACGACCGACGCCGTCCCGCCGTCGTACCTGACTCGTCAGGGCCGTCGCTGACGGGACGTCGCGTGCAGGGTGCCGACAGCGCGGTCCGAACCACTAGCTTTATGCTGGGATTCTCGGTCTGGTACGATAGACGGGGCGCTGGGGACGGCGGGGGGGGCAGCACGCCGAACCGAGCGATGGAAACCGGAGACGCAGGGGACACACGGCGGACCGACGGACACCTCCGTGAGCGTCCGCTCCGCGACTATCTCGGGGGCGGAGAGACGCTGTTCCACGTGCTGACCAACCACCGCGTGGGGGTCGAACGGGTCGGCGAGCAGACGACGCAGATACGGCCGGCCGACGACTGCGGCGCCGTCGCCGGCCTCACCGACAGACGAATCCTCCTCCTCGTCGGCGACCCGGACGGGCACGACGGCGACTTCGTCGCGTCGCTCCCGTACGCCGACGTGACCGAGGCGACGGCCGCCGCCGAGACGCTCACCGCCAGTCTCCGGTTCGAGACGGCGCTGGGCGCGGCGTGGTCGTTCACCGCCCGCGAGGCCGACGTCGACGAGGTGGCGGCGTTCCTCGCCGACGCCTGCGACGGGTGGGGCGAGGTGACCACGGCGCTGGACGACCTCGAGGACCACTGCGATGCCCTCGCTGACGCACGCGACGCGGCGAACTGGGCGGCGTTCGACGAGCGACTCGCCGTCGCCGAGTCGGCCCTCGAGACCGCGCGCGACGGCGCCGACGAGGCGCCCGTCGACGGCGTCGTCGACCGAATCGAACGGCTCTCGACCGAGCTCTACCGACTCGTCCGCGACCGCCACGTCGGGCGCGGCGAGGAACTCCTCTCGGAGGCCGAGCGGCTGCTCGAGGACGGCGACTTCGAGGGGAGCTACGACCGCATCGAGACCGCCCGGGAGCGGTTGCAGGACGCGACGGACGTGGCGACGACCCACGACGTCGACGACGGACCCGCCCAGACCGGCCTCGCCGCGGCCGACGACCTCGAAGCGACCGTCACCGCCCGCCCCCTCGAAGCCGCTCGCGAGGCCGCCGATGCCGTCGACGAGACGGCCGAGCCCGCGGACCGCGCCGCGGCGCTGGAGGACGCGCTGGACGCCTACCGCGTCGTCGCGCGGCTCGTGACCGCGGCCGCGAGCCCGTTCGACGGCGACCCCGCTACCGCCCGCGCCGAGGCGGAGGCGGTCATCGCCGACCTCGTGGACGCGCGGGTCGAGTGCGCCCGGGAGCGACGCGCCGCCGGCGAGTGGGAGTGGGCGGCCGACAACGACGAGGCCGCGTACGACCTGCTGTCCGCGGCCCGCGAGGACCTCGACCGGGCCGTCGAACTGGCCGCGGCGTTCCCGCCGGGCGACGCCGACGCGCTCCGGCGGGAGCGCGACGAACTGGTCGAGGACATCGACCCGCTGGTGATCCGGTACGAACTGTCGCGGGCCAACGAGCGGTCGGAGAACTGAGCTACTCGACCAGCGGCGTGCCGGTCATCGCCTCCGGGCGGTCGATGCCCATCAGCGTCAGCATCGTCGGCGCGAGGTCGGCGAGGGTGCCGCCGTCGCGGGCCGTCCTCCCGTCTGCGGTGCCGTCCGGCGAGAGGTAGACGAACGGGACAGGGTTCGTCGTGTGGGCGGTGTGGGGGTCGTCCTCGGTGCCCATGTCGTCGGCGTTGCCGTGGTCGGCACACACGAGGAGGTGCCCGCCCGAGGACTGGACGGCGTCGGCGAGGCGGCCCAGTTGCTCGTCGACGGCCTCGACGGCCTCGATAGCGGCCTCGTAGTCGCCGGTGTGGCCGACCATGTCCGGGTTCGCGTAGTTGAGCACCATCGCGCCGGGGTCCTCGCTTTCGATGACGTCGACGGCGGTGTCGGTGACCTCCGGGGCGCTCATCTCCGGCTGGAGGTCGTACGTGGGCACGTCGGGGCTCTCGACGATGTGGCGGATCTCGCCGTCGAACTCCACCTCGCGGCCGCCGTTGAGGAAGTAGGTGACGTGGGGGTACTTCTCGGACTCGGCGATGCGGAGTTGCCTCTCGCCGGCGTCGGCCAGCACCTCCCCGAGCACGTTCTCGGGCTGGTTCGGCGGGAAGGCGACGGGCACGTCGAAGGTGGCGTCGTACTGGGTCATCGTCACCATCCGAATCCCGGGCGGTGACGTGTCTGCGCCCCAGTCTTCCGGGCGGATGTCGGCGAGCATCCGGGTGAGTTGGCGGGCGCGGTCCGAGCGGAAGTTGAAGAAGATGGCCGCGTCGCCGTCCCCCATGGCCGGGCCGCCCTCGACGAGCGTCGGTTCGACGAACTCGTCGGTCTCGCCGCGCTCGTAGGACTCGGTGACGGCGTCGACAGCCGTTTCCGCGGTGAACTCGGCCTCGCGGTTCACGATGGCGTCGTAGGCCCGGCGGGTCCGCTCCCAGTTCTGGTCGCGGTCCATCGCGTAGTACCGGCCCGAGACGGTGGCGACGTGGCCGGTGCCGTGGGCCTCGGCGTGGGCCTGCAGCTCCGCGAGGTAGTCCTCGCCGCCGGTCGGCGAGGTGTCCCGGCCGTCGGTGAAGACGTGGGTGACGGCGTCGGCGCCTCGCTCGCCCGCGAGTTCGACGAGCGCGTGGAGGTGGTCCTGGTAGGAGTGGACGCCGCCGTCCGAGACCAGCCCCATGAAGTGGACGCGACCGCCGTGCTCCTCGGCGTACTCGAACGCCGACAGAATTTCGGGGTTCTCGAAGAACGGGGGGTCCTGTGCGGCGTCGTCGGGCGGGCTCTCGCCCCGCGAGCGGGCGATGCTGTCGCTGACGCGAGCGGAGTCCTGCTTGACGACGCGGCCGGCGCCGATGTTGAGGTGGCCCACCTCGGAGTTCCCCATCTGGCCCTCGGGGAGACCGACGCGGCGGCCGTGGGTCTCCAGCGTCGAGTGTGCGCCTGCGTCCTGGTACCGGTCGAAGTTCGGCGTGTCGGCCGCGGCCACGGCGTCCCGTACGTCGTCGTCCGGGTTGAGGCCCCAGCCGTCGAGGATGACGAGCCCGACTTGCATATCCGGAGGGTGGCGTGACCCGCCTAATAGCCCTTCGGTCGCTCGCAGGGTGGCCGATTTCCTCGCCGGCGGTATCGTTTTCACGCCGGTGGACTAAGTTCAGATTCGATGACACGAACTGCCGAACTGGCGTCGTTCAACAAGACGCTCGGCGGCCTGCTGAACGACGCACCGGAGATAAAACAGTTCACGGAGTTCCTCGACGCCGCGGAGGGCGACGACGCGCTGGACCACAAGACGAAGGAGCTGCTGTCGCTGGCTATCAGCGTCGTCGTCCACTGCGATAACTGCATCCTCTGGCACACCGACGCGGCCCTGAAGGCGGGCGCGACCCACGAGGAGGTCGTCGACGCGCTGAAGGTCGCCGTCGTGATGGGCGGCGGACCGGCGCTGACCTACGCCGCCGAGGCCCACGAGACGCTCGAGGCGCTGGAGGACGAACGCAGCGAGTGACCCGTCGCACGGCCGCCGTCCGGGGGTGCCGGGAACCCCGACGTTAAGAGGCTGGGCCGTCACCCTACGGGCATGACACGGAACATCCTCTCGGACGACCTGGCCGACAGCATCGTCACGACGGCGCGGACGGCCACGGGCGACTCGCTGCGGTCGGTCACCTACTTCACCCGGGCAAACTTCGAGCAGCTCTACCTGCGAGAGGACCTCCAACAGGACGCGGACCTCAACGACTTCGTCGGCCACGAGTGGCAGGGGTACAAGCAGACCAAGAACGCCTACCAGGACTCCGAACTCGGGGACTACAAGTTCACCGTCCGGGCGTTCTCGAACGGCTACCTCCTGCGGGCGACGACGGAGCGACAGGGCGTGCTCATCACCACGGACGGCCTCTCGATGAGTTCCTACGAGGAGATCGCCGAGGCCATCGAGCGGCTCCTCCGCGAGGAGTCGGGCAAGGAGTAGTCAGAGCAGGTTTGCCAGCCAGTTGGCGGCGTTGAGCGCGGCCAGCAGTCCCCCTTCTAGCCGCGAGAGCGCGGCGTCGGTGTAGAACAGCACGGTCACGAGGACGACGGTCCCCAGCAGCCACGCCGTCCCCTCGACGCCGATAGGCCTGACGGGGAGCGGATGGACGACGGCCGCGAGCCCCAGCACTCCGAGGACGTTGAAGATGCAGCTGCCGACGAGGTTGCCCGCGGAGATGCCGGTCCGGCCCTGCCTGGCCGCCGCCAGCGAGGTGGCGAACTCCGGCAGGGAGGTGCCGGCGGCGACGACGGTGATGCCGACGACCCACTCCGAGACGCCCACCGCCTGCGCGATGTCGACGGCCGAGAGGACGAGGAGGTGGCCGCCGCCGACGACGAGGCCGAGGCCGACGACGAGACGGCCCGCGTCGGGCCAGTGGAACTGCTGGTCCCCGTCGGGAGCCATCCGTTCGCTCCCCTTCCGGGCCAGATAGAGGAGGTACGCGACCAGCCCCGCGAACAGGAGCGCCCCCTCGACGCGGCCGAGGCGGCCGTCGAGGACCATCCAGAACAGGAGCGCCGTCGTCGCCACCAGCAAGAGCGAGTCCCGGCGGACCAGCGCCCGCGAGGTGGCCAGCGCCTGGACGAGGGCGACGCCGCCGAGGACGAACCCGAGGTTGAGGACGTTGGACCCGACGACGTTCGCCACCGAGATGTCCGTCTGGCCCGCGAGCGCGGCGTCCAGCGTCACGGCGAACTCCGGGGCCGAGGTGCCGAACGCGACCACGGTGAGGCCGACGACGAGGCCGGGCACGCCGAGTCGGCGGGCGATGCGGGCCGCGCCCGTGACGAACTGGTCCGCGCCGAACCAGAGGGCGACCACGGCGACGCCGACGAACAGCGCGTCGAACAGGACCATCTCAGGCGGTGCGTGTCCGCGGGGCGACGTTCACGGCCGGTGCTGGCGACATACCGTCGGCTACCGCCAGCACCCACCTAACCGTTGTGCCAATCCGCGAGCGGAGTCCCGCGGCGGAGGGGCCGATAGCCACACGTCGACACCCGACCGGGAGAGCCCACCAGAGTTATGCTCCCGCCAGCGAACCCACGCACATGACGCTGGACCCGGTACACGTCGACGGCATCGCGAAGCTCGCCGGACAGGTGGGCGCGACCGTCGAGTCGAGTGACCAGGGGGCCGCCGCCGAGGAGGTGTGGGCGAACTTTCTGGACCCGCTGTACGACACCGACGGCCGCGAGATACTGACCCCGCTCGGCGAGCGACGCCGTCGGAAGGTCCCCATCGCAGACATCGCGCTGGAGGACCCGCCGTTCCCGACCCAGCACGGCCTCGACTCGGGGACCATCAACCCGACGACGTTCAAGAACGGCCTCGTGCTGGACGTCGCGCAGGCGGCGATGAGCGCGACCCCCTCCGACGTCGACCTCCACCGCGGTCGGACCATCATCATGGCCGTCCACTCGAACGACGCGACGCTCCGGTTCGACGGCGACTGGCGGGCCGACGACCGGGGGTACGCCCGTCGGCGCGTCCTCGACGCCCCGCAGGTCGACCGCTTCGAACAACGGGTCGTCCACGCGCTGGCGCTGTACCTCGCCGAGAGCGAGCACGCGCTGTTGAACGCCGACGCCGTCGAGGACCTGTTCGTGCTGGACGGCCCCATCTATCCGACCGGGCTGCTCCGGTGGGCCGACCGCGACACGGAACTGGCGGAGGTGCTGGCCGAGGACGACCGCCCGAAGAGCGTCGTCGCCAACTACGTCGAACTCGTCGAGCGGTTCGTCGAGCGGGACGTGCCGCTGGTCGGGTTCGTCAAGAACGCCGCGCGCAAGCCGCTGACCCGCGTCGTCCGCAGGAAGACCAACGCGCCGTGGACGAGCGACAGCGCCTTCTTCCGGCACGTCCTGGAGCGCCGGGACGACGACGGCGAGCGGCTCGACGACGCGCTCACCTGCACCAACTGGTTCCGCTCGCGGGCCGGTACCGACGGGACGATGGCCGCCGACGGCGACGCGCTGGGCATCGAGCGGACGCTGAGCTCCGAGCTGTACGAGGTCACGTTCTTCGTCTGCTACGACCCCCGGACCGACCTCGTGTTCCGCGTCGAGGCGCCCTACGCGTTCACGAAGGACCCCGAGCGCCGCGAACGGCTCACCCGCCAAGTACTCCACGACGTGGCGGCCGAGCGCGGCCCGCCGCTGGCCGTCGCGAAGGCCGACGAGCTGGCGAGCATCGACAGACAGGGCAGCGAGGAACTCACCCGCCGCATCGAACGGGAGTTCGATGTCGACCGGGACTCGTCGTACGACGACCACCGCTGGGGCGCCGTCGAGGAGTCGTTCTGAGTCAGGCCTCCTCGGGTCGTACCACGGTGACGTCGACGGACGACCCGACGACCCCGAGGCGGGCGAACTGCGTGCGGACGTGCTCCTCGGCGGCCGCGAGCGCCGCGTCCCGGGACTCGAACCCACGCGGCATCGGCGACTCGAAGGCCACCCGTAGCTCCCGGTCCCCGACGGTCTGGACCTGCCCGCCGCTCTCGACCTCGTAGAAGGAGTCACAGACCCAGACGTACGGCGACCCGTCGTCCGGCGCGCCGCGGTACGAGGGCGGGTCCTCGCCCGGTTCGTACAGCGTGCCAGTCAGTCCGGTCCCCCCGGCGGTCCCGCGAACGAGTAACATACCGGTAGCTACGCGCTCTGCCGGCAAAAACTCCCCGCGGACCGTCGTCACCGCTGACACGTCGGCCGCGGGAACACGACGCGTCAGAACCGGCAGTCGACGACCACGGGGAGGTGGTCCGATGCGTAGTGGTCGTCGTCCCGGTCGGTGACGGCCGCCCAGCTGTCGACGGTCACGTCCTCGCTGACGAACACGTGGTCGATGCCCATCTCGGGGACGAGGTCGTGGAAGTCCGTCCGCGTCGTCGTCGGCCCGTGCCGGGTGGGTGTCAGGTCGCGCGTGTCCCGGAGCGCGCGCCCGTCCGGGAGCGTGTGGCCGTCGGCGCGCCGGTGGGCGGGGTCGCCGACGACGCAGTTGAAGTCGCCGCTCAGGACGACCGCCTCGTCCGCGACGACGTCGTTCAGCCGCGTCAAGACGAGGTCGATGCCCGCCCGTCGGGCCTCCTCGCCCATGTGGTCGAGGTGGGTGTTCACCGCCAGCAGCGAGTCGCCCGTCGCCCGGTCCCGGAGGCGCCCCCACGTCGCCACGCGGGGGTGTCGGGCGTCCCACCCGACGCTGCCCGCCGTCTCCGGTGTCTCCGAGAGCCAGAACGTCTCGGTCCCCTCGCAGTCGAACCGCGCGGTGCGGTAGCCGACGGCCGTGTGTTCGCCGCCCGCCTCGACCGTATCGCGCGGGTCGCCGACCCAGTCGTACGCCGGGAGGAGCGTCTCCAGCTCCAGCATCTGGTGGGTCTGGGCCTCCTGTACGCCGACGACGTCGGGGGCGTGGTACCGGATCGTCCCGGTGACGAGCCGGCGCCGATGGGACCAGTTGTCCAGTCCGTCCTCTGGGGCGTCGTAGCGGACGTTGAACGACATCACCCGTGCCGGGTCCATACGCACCCTCAAACCACCCACCGGCGTAAGGCTTCACTTCCGCCGCGCTGGGGAAAGGTGTTAATCCCCGGCTACCGTGGGTGCCGGTATGTCCGACCTCGGGGATTTCACCGACTTCGACGACGAGGGCGAGGCCGACGAGGACGCGTCGGCTACCCCGCCCACCGGTTCGACCGACGAGACGGCGACCGAGACCGCTGACGAGGCGTTCGAGGACATCGAGACCGACCCCGTCGGTGCCGACAGCGGCCTCGGGGTCCTCTCGGCCGCCGACGGCCTGCGCATCAGCGAGGAGGCCGAGGAGTGCCACTTGCAGGCGTACGTCACCGCCGCCAACCGCTCGGCGGTCCGCATCGGGAAGTACCTCCTCGTCCCCTATCCCGACGGCGAGCGTCTGTTCTGCCGCATCTCGGCGCTGGAGTACGCCCAGGAGTTCCGCGCCGACGACGCCACCGAGATCCACGCCCGGCGCGCGATGCGCCAGCAGGGCATCGACGAACAGGACTTCAAGTTCATGGCGGAACTGGACCCCGTCGCAGTGCTGTACCAGGACGGTGGCGAACTCAAGCGGCGGATGACCGACCGGGTCCCCAAACCCGAGACGGTCGTCCGGGAGGCCACCGACAAGTCCGAGATAAAGACCGGCCTGAAGATTCCCGAGGACGGCGTCTTCCTGGGCCACCTCTCGGTCGGCGGCGAGAAGGTCAGGACCAGCGCCGAACCGCCGACCATCGACTACCGCCTGAAGGACGACTACGAGGACGGCGACCCCCTCGTCTTCCGGCACACCCTCGTCGCCGGGGGCACGGGGTCCGGGAAGACCCACAGTTCGAAGAACGTCCTCCGGCAGTATCTCGGCCGCACCTACGAGATGACCGACGGGCGCTCGCCGGAACTGGCCGTCGTCCAGTTCGACCCACAGGACGAGTACGCCCAGATGCACGACGACAACCCGAAACTGACCGACGAGTTCGCTCGCCGGTGCGAACGGGAGGGCGTCGCCTACGGCGGCTACGACGACACCATCGCGTTCGTCCCGAAGGTGGCCGGCACGGAGTACAACGCCAGCCACCACCGCGCCGAGCAGGTGGAGTTCACGGTGCCGTTCTCGCTGGTCTACGAGAACCCGTGGCTCATCGCCGGGTCCAGCCTCAACGACAACCAGTACGGGGCGCTGGTCAACACGTTCCTCAAGCGGTTCAAGCGCGAGTACGGCGAGAGCGGCACGTACGACCAGTTCCTGACCTTCCTCGACGACCCGGCGCTGAAAGAGGAGCTCCACGAGGCCGGCGACGTCCACGAGGCCACGTTCGACGCGGTGAAGCGCCGGGTGCGCGGGTTCGGCGCCGTCTTCGATCAGGACGCCCGGCCCATCACCGACCAGATATCACAACTCGTCCGGGACGGCGGCCTCACCGTCATCCCGACGTACCACATCACGGACTCCCGGACGGCGTCGACCATCGTCCTCGCCGTCTCCAGCCTCCTCATCGACCAGAAGCTCTCGAACGACCCCACCTACGACCGCATCAAGGAGACGCCGCTCGTCCTCGGGATGGACGAGGCCCACAACTTCCTCACGGACGCCGACAGCGTCCAGGCCCGGAAGGTCATCGGGAAGTTCACGGAGGCGGCCAAACAGGGCCGGAAAGAGCGGCTGGGCCTCTACCTCATCACGCAGGACCCCCAGGACATCGCCGACCCCGTGTTCAAGCAGATAAACACGACCATGGTGCTGAACCTCGGCGACGAGGACGCCATCAAGGCCGTGAACATCCCGAGCAACCTCGAGTCGAAGGTGCCCTACATGGAGAAGGGCCAGCGGGTCGTCTACTCGCCGGACAACTCCGAACCCGTCGAACTCATCGGCCTCTCGACCTGTGTCACCCGGCACGGACGGGACTGACGGGTCATAGCCGTTTCGGCCGTCTGGGAGGGAAAAGACCCATGAGTGGCAGTCGAGTGGGTCCCACCCATGAGTAGTACCTTCGACCGCGGGACCCGGACCGTCGGGGCGACGGTCGACCGGAACATCAGCAAGATAATCGGGATGGGAACCGCGCTGGTCGCGGTCAACATCCTCGTGATGCTGGGGCTGTCGTACACCCCGATAGCACCGCTCGGCGCGGCGCTGTTCTCCAGTTTCTTCGTCGGTATCGCCGTCTTCGCCGTCACCGTCGGGGGCGGGTTCTGGATAGCGACCAGGGGCGTCGAGCGCGGGAGCATGGGCCTCGCTGGCGCGGGCGTCCTCCTGATTCAGGGCGGGTACGGCCTGTTCGGCGCGGCGATACTGTACATCTACGGCGGCGGCCTCCGCGTGCCGGCGCTGGGCATCACCACCGTCGTCACCGGCGCCATCACGGCCGTCGTCGCTACCGTGGTCTTCAAGAGTGACCACGACTTCTCCGGGTGGCAGCGCTACGCCTTCGGCTGTTTCATCGGCGGACTGGTCGTCGGCGCCGCCGGCGTGTTCCTGAACCCCGTGTTGCTCGTCGTCGCCGGCCTCCTCTTCTTCCTCGGGTTCGTCGTCGACCTGACCTACGAGATATGGGCCGTGCGCGAGAACCGGTACGCCAGCGACCTGCGCAACGCCATCGGCATCTACGTCGCCGTCATGGGCGTGTTCGTCCACGTCCTCCAGTGGGTCCTCCGCATCCTCTCGGCGCTGGACCGGTAACCAACTCAGGGCCGTTCGAATCCGTCGCTCGCAGACTCCTCCTCGGGCGGCAGCCGTGAGCGACCGGTGCCCAACAACGGGATGCCGAGCATGATGCCGAACGTGAGCGCGAGCAGTCCGAGGGTGACGGCGACTTCCAGCAGCGGTTCACTCGACGGCGGGGGTGTCGAATTCATTCGTGTCGCGGAGCCTCGTCTGTCCGGTCGTTAGGGGCGAGTAGCCAAAGCCGTTCTCCACGACCATCGTTCGGGAAGAACCACCACCGCCTCCGTCGGAGACTGGCTCAGAACCGCCAGCAAGCGTCGCCCCCTGCGGGTCCAGTGAGACCGTCACAGGCGCGTGACAATAGCTTTACGCGCCGGCCCCCCGACAGTCTTCACATGAATGTCGCCGTCCTCGCCCACGAATCGTTCCCCGACCGCGCCAAGACGGCGGTCGGGTTGCTCCGCTACGGTGACCACGAGGTGCGGGCCGTCCTCGACAGAGAGCACGCCGGCGGCCGCGTCGCAGACCACCTGCCGGACGTACAGGACGCCCCCATCGTCGCCTCGATGGCCGACGTGCCGGCGGTGGACGCGCTGGTCATCGGCATCTCCCCCATCGGCGGCGGGTTCGACGAGTCGTGGCGGCCCGACGTGCGCGCGGCGCTCGAGCGCGGCTGTGACGTCCTCTCGGGACTGCACGACTTCCTCGAGGACGACGCGGAGTTCGTCCGTCTCGCCGAGGAACACGGTGGCGAACTCCACGATTTGCGGAAGCCGCCAGACGACCTCACGGTGGCCGAGGGGACCGCCGGCGAGGTGGACGCCACCGTCGTCACCACCGTCGGCACCGACTGCTCGACGGGGAAGATGACCGCCTCCTTCGAGATACGCGACGCCGCCCGCGAGCGCGGGCTGGACGCCGCCGTGGTGCCGACGGGCCAGACCGGCGTCGCCATCACCGGCTGGGGCATCGCCGTCGACCGCGTCATCGCCGACTACGCCGCCGGCGCCGTCGAGCGCCTCGTCCAGACGCCCGAGGACGCTGACCTCCTCGTCGTGGAGGGGCAGGGCGCGCTCGCCCATCCGGCCTACTCCGGCGTGACGACGAGCATCCTCCACGGGTCGGCGCCGGACGCACTGGTGCTGTGTCACAATGCCGGACAGGAGGTCGTCCACAGCTACGAGTCGTTCGCCATCCCGCCGCTGGACGAGTACGTCGACGTCTACGAGCGACTCGCCGCGCCCGTCTCCGAGGCCACCGTCGACGCCGGGATGTTGAACACCAGCGCCCTTGACGCGGACGACGCGGCGGCCGCCGTCGAGACGTACCGCGGGGCGCTGGGCGTCCCGGCGACGGACCCGGTCCGGGACGGCGTCCCAGACGAGGTGCTCGACGCCATCCTATGAGGTGGCACGTCGAACGGTACGACCTGCCGCTCTCGACGCCGTTCGGTATCGCCCGGCGGACCAGCGAGACGAGCGGCACCGTCGTCGTCGAACTCACCCACGACGGGACGACCGGGGTCGGTGCGGCGACCCCCACAGAGTACTACGGCGAGACGCCCACCAGCGTCGCCGAGACGCTCCCGGACCTGCTGCGGACCGTCGAGTCCGTCGGCGACCCGCACGCCGGCCAGCGCATCGAGCGCCGGCTCCGCGAACAGGCCCCACACCAACCGGCGGCCCGCGCCGCCGTCTCCATCGCGCTGGCCGACCTCGCGGCGCGTGAGGTGGACGTCCCGCTGTACCGGCAGTGGGGACTGGACCCCGACCGCGCCCCGCCGACCTCCTACACCGTCGGTATCGACCCTCCAGAGAAGATGGCCGAGAAGGCCGCGGCCGCCGTCGAGGCGGGGTTCTCGACGCTGAAGGTGAAGCTCGGCACCGACGCCGACCGGGCCCGGTTCGAGGCGGTCCGGGAGGCGGTCCCGGACGCCGACCTCAAGGTCGACGCGAACGCGGCGTGGGACCCCGAGGAGGCAATCACGGCGGCCGGGTGGCTCGAAGCCGCGGGCGCGACGATGCTCGAGCAGCCGGTCGCCGCCGACGACGTCGAGGGCCTCCGGCGGGTCACGCGGTCGACGGCGATACCGGTGTGTGCCGACGAGTCCTGCGTGGTCCCGACGGACGTGCCGCGGGTCGCCGACGCCTGCGACGTCGTCAACGTCAAACTCGTCAAGTGCGGGGGCCTGCGGGCCGCGACGCGCCTCGTCCACGCCGCCGACGCCCACCGCCTCGCGACGATGGTCGGGTGCATGGTGGAGTCGAACGCCTCTATCGCCGCCGCGGCCCACCTCGCACCGCTGGTCGACTACGCCGACCTCGACGGTGCCCTCCTCCTCGACGCCGACCCCTACGAGGGCGTCCCGGTCGAGGGCGACGAGTTCGACCTCCGGGCGGTCGACTCGGGGACCGGCGTCCGTCCGAACCCGGCGTTCGACCGCCAGGACTGACACCGCCCTTGCGTGTGAAGGCCGGGCCGTTATCCGCCCGGGGCGACGAGCGGACGACATGACCGAGTACTGCGACAACTGCGGCACGGAGCTGGACCCAGCACAGGCCCGTCACCAGCGGTACATGGTCGAACACGCGTCCGACGACGTCGCCACGCTCGAGGGTGCGCTCTGTTCGGACTGCTTCTACGAGTTCGACGCGTGGCTCGACGCCGAGTGACAAAAGACGTCGGTTCCGTCGCCGTTCAGGCGCTCTCAGCGGCCTCGAGGAGTTCCTCGTAGTCCGGTTCGTTGGTGGGGTCGTCGGCGACCCAGCTGTACGCCACGTCGCCGTCGTCGTCGACGACGAACACGGCGCGGTTGGCGACGCCGTGCAGACCGAGGTCGCCGATGTCGATCTCGAGCCCGTAGTCCTGAATCGCCTCGCGCCCCATGTCGCTGACGAGGTCGAACTCGAGTCCGTGTTCGTCGCGGAAGGCGTTGAGCGAGAACGCCGAGTCGGCACTCACGCCGAGGACCGTCGCACCGGCGGCCTCGAACGCCTCGAGGTGGTCCTGGAGCGCGACCATCTCGTTCGAGCACGGCGGCGTGAACGCGCCGGGGAAGAACGCCAGCACGACGGGGCCGTCCCCGAGGTGGTCCGACAGTTCGAAGGCCTCTACCTCTCCGTTCGCGACCGTCGCCGAGATGTTCGGTGCGGAATCGCCTGTGGATACCATCGACCGTGCGTTGGCGCTTGAACCGAATAAATGGTCGCAAACTGGGGACCACCGCCCGGTCCCACCGGCTATTTGCCGGTGCCATCCCGAGGTGGACCTATGCGCCCGAGGCTCTGGGTCGCGCTCGCCGTCGTCACCGTCCTCGCCGGGTGTGCGGGCGTCTTCGCCGGCGGGGACACGGCCGGGACGCCGGCGCGAGTCACGGCCGCCCCCGTCCCCGAGCAGACCCCCGGGCGCCTCGCGCTCCCCCGGACGGCCGACGGGACGCCGGACGTGGGCCGTCTCGTCGTCGAACACCACCAGACGGTGCGGTCGCGGAG
Organism: Haloarcula sp. MBLA0163; assembly: GCF_055632435.1. Taxonomy (NCBI): domain Archaea; kingdom Methanobacteriati; phylum Methanobacteriota; class Halobacteria; order Halobacteriales; family Haloarculaceae; genus Haloarcula; species Haloarcula sp. MBLA0163. Next base: position 491,460 of record NZ_CM145745.1, on the reverse strand, counting down.
CGTCCACCGGCGTGTCGTCCGCAACGGGGGGCAGTCGGCGACGGACGTCTGGGCCGACCGGGACCGCGACGTCGTGCGAGTCCGCCAGCGGTTCGGCCGTTCGACCGACGATGTGGTCGTCGTCGACGGGCGACGCTACACGCGGACGGGAGACGGGGAGGTAGCGGTCCAGCCGACGAGCAACTCGCTACCGGCGGTCGACACCGCGAGCGGCCTGTTCGTCCTCCAGCAACACGTCGCCGGCCTCGTCTACAACCGCACCGGGTCCGTCACCCGTAACGGCACGCGGCTGGCCGTCGTCCGCGCGACCACGACGAACGCGTCTCTCTCGCGGAGCGGGTTCCGGACCGTCGTCGCCGCCGACTCGCGACTGTACGTGGACGGTGACGGGGTCGTCCGGTATCTGGTCCACCGGGAACGCTACGCCGACGGGTCGGTACGGTCGCTGAGGATGCGCGTCACGACGGACCTCGAGCGAGTGCCGCGCCCCGAGTGGTTCCCCGCCGACCCCGGCGTGCCGTAGCTCACAGCCACTCGGCGAACTCGTGGTGTTCGCGGCTGTGCTCGAAGTAGTCGCGTTGCATCTCCGCGATGGCGGCCCGGAGGTCGTACCCGTCGTCCAGGTACGACCTGACGCGACCGACCTTCCACGAACTCGGCGTCTCGCCGGCCTCGTAGCGGCGCTCGATGGGAGCGACGTACTCGTCGATCAGCTCCTCGGGCAGGTCCTGTTCGGCGAGGCCGAGGCGGGCGTAGTGGAACACCTCGTCGAAGATGACCTCGGGGTCGGTGGTGCGCTCGCCGTGGCTGGTGACCCACGCGAGGTCGGCGTCCAGTCCGTCCTCGGCGGCGGCGTAGAAACTCCGGCGGGCCTCCTGCCACGGCAGTTCCGCCAGCGGGTGGTCGGCGGCGACCAGCCCGCGGATGAGGCCGACCGTCAGCGCCTGCAGCCCGATCATGTCCGTGACGTGTGGCTGGGTGGGGAGCGGCCGGTACTCGATGCGGAGCGAGCGCTCGCTCGCGGCCCCGTCGACGGCGGTACCGCCGACGACACAGCGGAGCCACCGCCAGTAGGTGCCCCGCTTGTGGTCGAACTCCCAGAACTCGTCCTCGAAGCCGTTCCGGTCGTCGTCTTCGAGCCACTCCCGGAGGAACGGCGCAAAGAGGTCGTCGGCGACGACGCGGTCGACCACGTCCGTCGCGCGGTCGATGTCCTCCGGCACCCGGACCTTCGGGTTCGCGCTGGTGTTGACCGACTGCTCGAAGGCGGCGATGCGGAGTTCGTGGTGGGTCGCCTCACAGAGCCACTCGCCGTCGACGCCGTCGTACATGTCCGCCGGGAGGAACGGGGAGTTGGTCGAGAGGGCGAGCAGCGGCCCGAGCGTCCGGATGGCGGCGTTGTAGTAGTCGGGGAACGTCTCGCTGTCGGGAATCTGGAGGTGCGGCTGGATGGAGGTGGCCAGCGACTCGAACAGGATGGTCGGGAACGCCCCCTCGTAGCCCGGCACGTCGAACGGGATCTCGCCGCCGGCGTGCTGGAGCGCTTCGTTGTCGAGCGCGACGTACCGCGGGGCCTGCCGCATGTTGTCGGCCAGCACCACGCCGTCGCGGGCCTCGTGGGCCGAGAGGTAGGACTCGCTGCCCTCCTCGGGGGGAACCGTCCACATCGCGTCCAGTACGAGTTCGCAGTGCTGGTTGCTCGCCTGCGCGCGGGCCTGCTTGGTCTGCATCTCGACGGCGGTGGTCTGGACCTCCATCCCCGTCTGGTCGAAACTGTTGGGTTCGGTGTTGACCTCGGCGTTGTGCAGGCCCAGTTCCTTGTTGGCCTCGCCCTCGAAGACGACGTCGGGCAGGCGGGTGAGTCGGCCCGCCCAGTCCTCGGGGTCCATGTAGGGTTCGGCCTCGTCGGCCACCGCCTCGACGGCCGGTTCCCCCTCGTCCTCGGGGGTCTCCGTGTCGTCCTCGGCCAGCGGGCTGTCGGGGTCGATGTCCAGCGAGGGCCCCTCGCCGGGGCCGAACTGGTCGTCCTCGTCGTCCTCGCCGTCGTCCGCTGTCCCCGCCGCCCCGTCGCCCGACCCCGCCGGTGCCAGCGGGTCGTCGGTCTGCTCCAGCGGGGCGTCGCCCTCGGGTTCGAGCGACGCACCGCTCCCGTCACCGGGTTCGGCCGGGGCGTCGAGCGAGCCGTCCCACGCCGACCCGCCGCCGCCCGAGAGGTCGTCGTCCAGGTCGCTCTCGTCCAGTTCCGGCTCGTCCTCGTCGTCGGGCTCCGGCGGCTCCGGCACGCTGTTGATGGCGTACAGCTCTATCTCGAGACCGACGGAGAAGGACTCGTTGTCGAACTCCCCGGCCTCGATGGCGGTCCGCAGCTGTGCCGCCTGGTCGTCGACCCGGTCGGCGAACTCCGCGTACGTCTCGTCAGCCAACGAGCGGCGCACCAGGTCGACGATGTCGTCCATACCGTGAACTGTGGCGGTTCTTCCCTTATAACTACCCCGTCAGCGGCGAGGTACTCGGCCGTGCGCTACGGCTCCCGCCGGTCGCCGTTCCGCTCCGAGGGCCGCTCGCTTCGGTCGCGCCCCTCGCTACTCGAACAGGTCCTCGTGTCGCGCCGCGAGGTTCGCGTAGTCGCCGGAGGAGAACGCCTCGAACACCTCGTCGGGGTCGATGGTCGTCTCGGAGAGGGGCGTGACCTGCGCCGGACTCCCGCGGACGAACGACTCGGCGGGCACCTCGTAGCCCGGCGGGACGACGGTGCCCATGGCGACGATGGAGCCCTTGCCGATGATGGCGTCGCTCACCGTCGAGTTGAATCCGACCAGCGCGCCGTCCCGGACCTCGGCGTCGTTGAGGACGGCCCCGTGGCCCACCATCACCTTCTCGCCGACCGTCGAGGCGTGGAGGATGGCGCCGTCGCCGATGGCCGACTCCCGGCCCACCTCGACGGGGCCGACGTCGCCCCGGAGGACGCACCCCGGCCAGACGTTGGCGTTCGGACCGACGGTCACGTCACCGACCACCGTCGCCTCGCGACTGACGTGTGCGTACCCGTGGATGTCCGGCGTCGCTCCCTCGAACTCGTACTCGCGGCTGTCCATACTCGGTACAGCGTGTGGGATATCCGAAAAGATACCGGTCAGACAGGTCAGGTGTGGTCGACGGCGTCGTCGAACAGGGGTTTCAGGCGGCTGATTGTCCGGTCGTCGTGTGCCGCCGGGTCGACGTGGAAGTGGCCGACGGCGTCGACCTCGCGCAGCTGTCCGGCGAGCATGTGGAGGAACTTGAACGCCGACTGGACGTCGACGAACTGGAGCAGTTCGGTCAAGGAGTCGAAGCAGGCGACCAGTTGGACGCCATCCTCGTGGTCGGTGAGGTAGTTGTTCAGGCGCATGCCGAGCCCGGTCGGGTCGTTCGGGTTCGCCGTCGTGACGAAGACGCTGTCGGGCACGTCGTGGTCCGCCTCGCGGAGGCCCGCCTGGTCGCCGACGACGACGATGCCCATCCGCGCCGGCAGCTCGTCGTACTGCTCGCGCCAGTCCGCGACCAGTTCCGCCGGCGAGGCCGAATACGTGACCTGCAACACGTCGAGTTGCTCCGGCGGGGCCGGTGCCAGCAGCTCCAGACACGTCTCGTGTTTGGTCGCACTCAACGACGGCGCGGAGACGAGGACGTTCGTCCCGGGTCGGACACTGGTCTGCTCCATCTACTGCCCACCCCCGTCGCCGTCGAGGGTCGCAACCGTCGAGCCGGCACCCGGCGGTTGCTGGACGCGCATGTACGGTTCCGTCTCGACGTACTCGACGAGCCGCGTCGACCCCATGTAGCCGGTGGGCGACTTCTGGAGTTCGATGTACTGGAGGCCGTTGTCGGTCATCCACGTCTTCAGCGTCTGCCACGACCCGTTCTCGTAGAAGGCCGCGAGTTCGTCGTCCAGCGTCGCGGGGTTGAACAGGTACATCGTCGTGTCGTCCTCGCGGTAGAGGTTCTCCTCCTCCCAGAAGCGGATCTGCCGGAGTTCGTCGCCGTCGAGCACCGGCAGCTGGGCCTCGACGTTGAGCACGGTGAACATCGACTGGTCGCCCCGCCTGTCGTCGATGGTGCGGAACACCGACGCGGGGTTGTCCGTGTCGTGTTCCTGCGGTTTGAACACGTTGCGTTTGGTGTTCTCCCAGATGTTGGCGAAGTCGATGAGGAACAGCTGGTCGTTCGCCAGCAGGTCCTCCATGTCGCCGACTCGCTCGTCGATGATGCTGCGCAACCGCTTGGGCGGGAGCTCAACCGGCGGGACGATGGTGATAGCGCACCCGTTGTCGCGGGCCTCCGTCAGCAGGTTCGTCAGGATGGAGTGGGGACTCGCCCGGCCGTCGTGTTCCAACAGGAGCGTCCCGCCCCGAACGATGCCCCCGCCCATGAGGTGGTCCAGCCCCGGGATGCCCGTCGACATGTGGTCGCCGGGGACGAACTCGCCGGGGTGGGTCCGGAGGCGCGGCGCGACGCGCAGCCCCTCGTGGGTGAACGACACCTCGTGGACGCGCGTGTCGTGGTCGACGCCGCGCATCTTCACCACCTCGAGGAAGCGGTGGTAGTCGCCGCCGACGTTCTCACGCCACAGGCGGAGGACGCCGTGGGTGTTGAACTGGACGGCGTCGCTGGCGGCCACCGTCTTCACGTCCTCCTGCATCGGCCCCGGTTGGGACTCCTCGGCGGTGAACAGCGCCGTCGCGTCGAACTCGTCGTTGAGCAGGCGGATGAAATCGAGCAGCGTCCGCCGGAACACGTCCTGGTCCTCGCCGATGGCCGAGAGCCCCGAGACGGAGTCGAGGACGACCCGGTCGGCGGGGGCGAACTGTTCGAGGTAGCGCGTGATGTACTTCGCCTCGAAGGGGGCGGAGTAGTCACCGCCGAGCATCTGGCCCCCTTCGAGCGTCTCGAGGGTCAGTTCGCGTTCCTCACCGCTCTCGACGGTCTGGCCCGGCGTCGCGTGGACGGACGTGACCGTGAGGCTGTCGTGGTCGATGTCGAACGCGAAGTCGGCGAAGGCGTCCGACAGCTCGTCGAAGGTCTGTTCGGTGCTGATGTACAGGCACTCCTCGCCACGGTCCAGCCCCTCCTGCAGGAACTGCATGGCGAGCGTCGACTTGCCCGTCCCCGGACCGCCAGTGACCAGCACTGTACGCCCCTCGGGGAGGCCGCCGTGGAGTATGTGGTCGAGGGTCTCGCTACCGGTGGGTACCGACATCGTGGTCTCTGTGACCTGTTGGAAAGCACGTGGTAAATGCGTAGTGCCAAACTATCAGCACTGAAACTTGCTCACTCGATGTGGACGACGAGGACGGGCACCGGCGAACTCTCGACGACGCGCTCGGTGACGCTCCCGAGGTTCGCCACCCGGTCGCGGCCGGTCCGGCCGTGGGTCCCCATCACCACGAGGTCGATGTCCTCGTCGGCGGCGTACTGCGTGATGACCTTGTGCGGGATGCCCTCCTCCATCCGGGTCACGGTCTCGAGGGCCGCCTCCTCGCCGCCGACCGCGATGTCGTCGAGCGCGACCTGCCCCTCCTCGCGGAGCGACTCCCGGACGTCCTCCTGGGTGTCCTTGTCGGCCGCGAGGTAGAGGCGTCTGTCGACGACGTAGAGACCGTGCAACACCGCGTCGTTGTCGCGGGCTATCGAGACGGCGTGAGCGAGCGTCTCGGTCGTCCCCTGACTGCCGTCGGTCGCGACGAGTACCTTGTCGTACATCGGCACGTCGGCACTGCGTCCCGACGGTACATAGTACTCCCTGTTGGCACACCACACGACGCGCCGGACGACGACCGACGCCGCTACGGGACGGCGTTGAATTACCACTGTTCAGCAGAGCGGCCGTTCTGCCATTACTTGTCAACTAGTGTACTTTTCATGCAGGGGGACATGTGTGGGACCACCATGCAAGGGAGTGACCTACCGGCTGGCCGGTCCGTCGAACTGTACGTGCGGTCGCTGGCGCCGGACGGCTACCACCAGTCACAGACGACGATACTCGACCGGACGGCGACGCTGGTCGAGGCCGGGACGCTCACCGACCGTCACGTCCACATCTGGGGGCGACAGGTCCCGGTTGGTGGCGAGGCGGCACGGACGGCCGTCGGGGAGTACGTCCTCGACCGGGTCGTCGTCTTCCGGGAGTGGGCGGCGGCCAACGACCGGTCACTGGCGCCGGCGTTCGAACTGCGGGAGGTCGACGACACCATCGTCGGCGAGCAGTTCCGCGCCATCCGGTTCCCGACCGCCGTGCTCGTCGAGTACGTCGACGACGCCCTGGTCTGTGTCACGCCCCACGCCGCCGAGGGCGCGGTCACGACGGTCGCCGACCGCCTCGACGCCCTCGAGACCGGCGACCAGACGCGGTTCGAGCCCGTCGACGAGGCGACGGTGGAGGCCCCGCCGACGCGGGTCGACCGCGCTCGCTCGGCGCGCACCGACGACGGGGAAGGGCTCCTGACGACCGAGTGAGTCGCCGTCCGCGTCTCAATACACTTATCCCCGGCGGCTATCCTATCCACGGGTATGAGTACGGTCACGGTCACGCTGCCGGACGGGTCCACGCTCGAGATGGACGCCGGCAGTACGGTCGAAGACGTCGCCTACGAAATCGGACCGGGACTCGGTGACGACACCGTCGCGGGCGTCGTGGACGGCGAGCTGGTCGACAAGCACACTCCCATCGAGGAGGACGTCGAACTGGTCATCGTCACACCGAGCAGCGACGAGTACGTGGACGTGCTTCGGCACTCCGCCGCCCACGTCTTCGCGCAGGCGCTCCAGCGCGAGTTCCCCGAGGCGACACTGACCATCGGACCGTGGACCGACGACGGGTTCTACTACGACGTCACCGGGGTCGACCTCGACGAGGACGACCTCGAGGACATCGAGGCCGAAGCCGCGGCCATCATCGAAGAGGACTACGACATCGAACGCGAACTCGTCGACCGGGAGGAGGCGTTCGAGCGCTACGAGGACAACCCGTTCAAGCAGGACATCTTAGAGACCGAGGCGGCCGACGAGGACCCCGTCTCCTTCTACGAACAGGGCGAGTTCTACGACCTCTGTCAGGGCCCCACGTCGAGTCGACGGGCGAGATCGGCGGGTTCGCACTGCTGGAGATATCGGCGGCGTTCTGGCGCGGCGACGAGGACAACGAGACCCTGACCCGCGTGTACGGCACCGCCTTCCCCACGCAGGGCGAACTCGACGAGTACCTCGAACGCCGACGGAAGGCCCAGGAGCGAGACCACCGCAAGATCGGCCAGGAGATGGACCTGTTCTCCATCGACGACACCACCGGGCCGGGCCTCCCGCTGTACGAACCCAACGGCAAGAAGGTTCTCAACGAGCTCTCGGACTACGTCGCCCAGCTCAACCGCGACGCCGGCTACGACGAGATAGAGACGCCCCACGTCTTCCGCACGGAGCTGTGGAAGAAGTCCGGCCACTACGAGAACTACGTCGACGACATGTTCCTCCTCGACGTCAACGACGAGGAGTACGGCCTCAAGCCGATGAACTGCCCGGGCCACGCGACCATCTTCGACCAGAAGTCGTGGTCCTACCGTGACCTCCCGGTTCGGTACTTCGAGGACGGCAAGGTGTACCGCAAAGAACAGCGCGGCGAACTGTCGGGGCTCTCGCGGACGTGGGCCTTTACCATCGACGACGGCCACCTGTTCGTCCGCCCCGACCAGATAGAGCAGGAGGTGCTGGCGACGGTGGACATCATCCTCGACACGCTGGACACGTTCAACCTCGACTACACCGTCCAGTTCGCCACCCGCCCCGAGAAGTCCGTCGGCGGCGACGAGATATGGGAGAAGGCCGAGAACCAACTCGCCTCGGTCCTCGACGAGCAGGACATCGACTACGTGGTCGAGGAGGGCGACGGCGCCTTCTACGGCCCGAAGATAGACTTCGCCTTCGAGGACGCGCTCGGGCGCAACTGGGACGGCCCCACGGTGCAGCTGGACTTCAACATGCCCGAGCGGTTCGACCTGACCTACACGGGCGAGGACAACGAGGACCACCGCCCGGTGATGATCCACCGCGCGCTGTACGGCTCCTACGAGCGGTTCTTCATGGTGCTGACCGAGCACTACAACGGGAAGTTCCCGCCGTGGCTGGCCCCCGAACAGGTCCGCATCCTCCCCGTCTCGGACGACAACATCCCGTACTGTGAGGAGCTCCAGGACGAACTGGGCGAGTTCCGCGTCGAGATAGAGGACCGCTCGTGGACCGTCGGCCGCAAGATACAGCAGGCCCACGACGACCGGGTCCCCTACATGCTCATCATCGGCGACGACGAGGAGAGCGCGGGCGACATCTCCGTGCGCGACCGGAAGGAACGCGAGGAGAAGGGCATCGACCTCGCCGAGTTCCGCGACCACCTCGAGACCGAGGTCGGACAGCAGCGGACCGCCGTGACGTTCCTCGCCGGTCGGTAGCGGACTGCCGGTGGCCGTATCACAGCAAGGCGGTTCCTTTTACCTCTGGCGGGCGACGGCTTCGGCATGACAGACGCCGACCGGGACCAGCCCAGCGACACGATGCGGGAGCGGGCTGACGAGAGTACGTGGTTCCTCTGGGTGTTGCTCGACGCCGACCGGCGGTTCGTCGCGGCCATCTTCTCCGCCGCGCTGTTCACCACGCTCGTGGTCGTCGGCGTCCTCCACCCCACCCCGGGCCAGAAGCTGCTGACCCGCGGCGACCCCATCGAGACGCTGTATCAGGCGCTCATCACCGGCACCATCACCGGCGTCACGCTGGTCCTGACGCTGAGCCAGCTCGTCCTCTCACAGGAGCTCGGTGCCGTGGGCGACCAGCGCGACCGGATGGCGGGCGCGATGGAGTTCCGCTCGGACATGGCCGACGCCGTCGGCACGGCCGTCAGCCCCGCCGAGCCGTCGGCGTTCCTCCGGTCGCTGGTCCGCGCGACGAAAGAGCACGCCCAGGAGGTCGAGACCGCCGTCGAGGCCGACGACCTGGACCAGAACCTGTCGGACCTGCTCTCGACGTACCTCGACTCCATCGTCGGCAACGCCGAGACGGTCACCGAGCAACTCGAAGGCGCGAACTTCGGGGAGTTCGACGTCGTCAAGGCCGCGCTGAACTACAACTACTCCTGGAAGCTGTACGCCGGCCGGCGCATCCGCGAGCAGTACGGCGACGAGCTCTCCGAGGAAGCGCTGGACCGACTCGGCACCCTCGTCGACACCCTCGAACTGTTCGGGCCGGCCCGCGAGCACTTCAAGACGCTGTACTTCCAGTGGGAGCTGTCGAACCTCTCGCGGGCGCTGCTGTACGTCGCCGTCCCGGCGCTGGCCGTCGCCATCTCGGCGCAGGTGTACTTCGACCCGCGTGACTTCGCGACTCTCACGTTCGGCGTCGCCGACTCGCTGTGGATACTGGCGCTGACGACCACCGTCTCGCTGCTCCCGTTCACGCTGTTGCTCGCGTACATCCTCCGCATCGTCACCATCACCAAGCGGACGCTCTCTATCGGGCCGTTCATCCTCCGTGAGACGGACCGCTCCGTGGACGTCAACTGGGACTGAGTCCCCTCGCGGCACACGAGTTTATCACACAGCCGAACGTTCTGGCGGGACATGGCCGCGCTCTCGGCGGGGGCGCTCGTGGTGTTCGCGCTCGTCGCCGTCGCCCTGACGCTGTTCGTCACCGAGTGGCTCCCGCCGGACATGACGGCGGTGGCCGTCCTCGTCTCGCTGGCCGTCCTCGAGCCGTACACCGGCGTCCCCGCCCGCGAGGCCATCTCGGGCTTCGCCAGCCCCGCCGTCGTCACCATCGTCGCGATGTACATCCTCAGCGCGGGCGTCGAGGAGGCCGGCGTGGTCGATTGGCTCGGCGCCAGACTGGCCGCGCTCACCGGCGGCGACGAGCGGCGGTTGCTCGCGGCCATCGTCGGCACCACGGGCGTCAGCGCCGGGTTCGTCAACAACACGCCCATCGTGGCGGTGTTCATCCCCCTCGTGACCGGCCTCTCCGAGCGGTACGGCGTCTCGCCGTCGAAGCTCCTGCTCCCGCTCTCCTTCGCGGCGATGCTCGGCGGGACGCTGACCCTCGTCGGCACCGCGACGAACCTGCTGGCCAGCGACATCTCGCGGGAGCTGCTGGACGAGCCGTTCTCGATGTTCACGCTCACGCCCGTCGGCGTCGTCGTCCTGCTGGTCGGCGTCGCCTACCTGCTCACCGTCGGCCGGGCGCTGGTCCCCGAGCGGATACACCCGGCGGCCGACTTCACCGAGGAGTTCGACATGGACCGTCACCTCGCGCAGGTGACGGTCCGCGAGTCGTCGCCGCTGGTCGGCCTGACCGTCGCCGAGGCGCTCGACGACGACGGCGTGGTCGACGCCGCCGCGGCCGACGCCGAGGGGGTCGTCGCCGACGGCGAACCGGCCGTCCCCGAACCGATAGACGTCGACGTCCTCCAGATAGACCGGAACGGGGAGTCGTTCTTCGCGACGGCGACCGACCGACCGCTGGCACCGGGCGACGTGCTGACGGTCCGGGGCAACACGCAGGCCGTCAACCAGTTCGGCGAGCGCTACGGGCTCCGACAGCTCCCCCGCGAGTCGGTGACCGAGGAACTGCTGGCCGAGAGCGGACACCCCGGCGTCCTCGTCGAGGCCGTCGTCCACGGCGACTCCCGTCTGCTGGGCCGCACGCTGGGGGACGTGGGCCTGCGCTCGCGGTTCGACGTGACGGTGCTGGCGGTCCGCCGTGGCGACACGGTCGTCCGGGAGGGGTTCGCCGACGTCGAACTCGCCGCCGGGGACACGCTGTTGCTCCAGACGCCGGTCGACGAGATAGCCCACCTGAGTGACGAGGGGTACCTCGTCCTCACCGAGGGCCCGCCCGAACTGTTCGACGTGATCCACGGCGAGGAGGAGGGCCCGGCGCCGACGCTCGGCCCGCGGGCGCTGGTGCCGCTGGGAGTCCTCGTCGCCGTCATCGCGCTCGCCGCGGCGGGGGTGGTCCAGATATACATCGCCGCGCTGGGCGGCGTCGTCGCGATGGTGGCGACGGGGGCGCTCTCCGCCTCGCGGGCCTACGACGCCGTGAGCTGGAACGTCGTCTTCCTGCTCGCCGGCCTCCTCCCGCTGGGGGCGGCGATGCAGGCGACCGGCGGCGCGGCGTTCGTCGGCAGTCTCCTCGCGGCGGTGGCCGGCGTCGTCCCGCCGCTGGTCCTGCTCGGCCTGTTCTACCTCCTGACGGCGGTGCTGGCGAGCGTCATCACGCCGGTCGCCACCGTCGCGCTGATGGCGCCGATAGCCGTCGCCACGGCGCGTGACGTCGGGGTCGAGGGGACGCCGTTCCTCCTGGTCGTCACCTTCGCCGTCGCCACCGCCTTCCTCACCCCCGTCGGCTACCAGACGAACCTGATGGTGTACGGGCCCGGCGGCTACCGGTTCACCGACTACGCCCGCGTCGGCGCGCCCCTGCAGGCGCTGCTCTGCGTGGTCACGACGCTGGCCGTCGCCGTCGTCTGGCCGCTGTGAGCGGCAGAAGGTGAATCTCTCAGGCCTGCTCGTCGTCTTTCAGCTCCTCGAGTTCGGACTCCACCTCGCTCTCGTCGACGTCGGGCGTCTCCACGTCCGCGGCGGCGTCGTCGGCCAGTTCCTGTTCGAGATCCGTCTCGGCGTCGCTCTGGTCGGCGGTCGCGGCCTCGCTCTCGGCCGGTGCGTCCTCGTCGGCCTTGCCCATCTCCCGTTTCAGCGTGTCGAGTTCGGCGTCGACGGCGCCCTCCTGCTGGACCTCTTCGAGCTCCTTCTCCAGCGAGCTCTTGTCGGAGAGCTGGTCCTCCAGCACGCCGTCCTCGCGGAGTTCGTCCATCGCCTGTGCGCGGGCCTCCATGTCCTCGGTGCGCTCCTCTGCGCGCTCGATGGCGCGGTTGACGTCCTCCATCTCCTCGCCGGCCCCGGTCATGGCCTCGTTGACCCGCTTCGATGCCTTCGCGGCCTCGTGACGGGCCTTCATCGTCTCCTTCTTCGTGCGGAACTGCTCTATCTGGCGCTGGAGTTCGTCCTTCTGCTCGACGAGCTGGTCCTGCTGGGACTCCAGGTGGGATATCTGGGAGTCCAGCTCCTCTATCTGGCTCATCTTCTGTTTCTTCTTCTCCAGGGCCTGCCGCGCGAGGTCCTCTCGGTCCTGCTTGACGGCCTGTCGGGCCTGGTCGTTGTGCTTCTCGACGTTCTCCTCCAGGCGGCGCTTCTGAATCTCCAGTCGCTTCTTCTGGGTGGTCAGGTCCGCGATGCCCTGCTTGACGTCCTGCAGCTCGTTCCGCATCTGCTCGTAGCTGTAATCGAGGGTCTCGGCGGGGTCTTCGGAGCGGTTGAGCACCGCGTTCACCTTCGACCGGATGATGTACGAGGCGCGCGAGAGGATTCCCATGGCTCAAAGTTCGGTGCTGTCGCCTTAAATTTCTTCCACTACTCACCCCGTTGAGACGACCGTCCGGCGTCGCCGACCAGCATGAACCACGTCCGCTCGACGGTCTCCCACTTCGCGTCGACGGCCAGCGGCAGGGCGAGCAGGAACACGACCAGCAGGACCGAGAAGACGTCTCCGGGCAGGCCGAACGAGGGGACGACGCTCCCGACGAACGCGCCGGTGTGTGACCCGGCGATGATGAACAGCAGTTGGCGCACGCTGCGGCGACGGCGGTCGGACTCGCTCACAGTGGAACGGTGGGCGTAGCCCTCCGGAGCGTCGTCGGCGTCGTCAGACATGGGCGTGTGTTCGGTCGGCCCCGGGACGTGATTGTCGACATCGCTTCGGCGACAGATACAGGCCTGTACCCGCCGACCGTACGGGTATGAGCGAGACGGTCCACGTCCCCGGGGGCCGGCGGGTCGTGGCGACCCTCGACGCGCCGGGGGCCGACCGCGTCGTCGTCGCCTGTCCGCCGCATCCACAGTACGGCGGCAGTCGGTCTGACCAGCGGCTGCGGGCGGTGAGCGACGCGCTCGGTCCAGACGTCGCCTGCCTCCGGTTCGACTACGGTCCGTGGGACGACGGCCGCGGCGAGCGCGCAGACGCCGAGAACGCGCTGGCGTGGGCGACCGACCGCTACGAGGCCGTGGGCCTGTTCGGCTACAGTTTCGGCGCCGGCGTCGCGGTTCGGGCGGCCGCCGAGGGCGGCGAGACCGCCCCCGACGCACTGTCCGTGCTCGCGCCGCCGGCGACCAGCAGCGGCCAGTCGGCGGCCGACGCCCTCGACGCCGTCGACTGCCCGGTCCAGGTCGTCTACGGCGAGCGAGACGACACCGTCGACTGGCGGCCGGTCGTCGAACGCGCACGGGACCGCGGCCACGCCGTCGAGTCGGTCGCCGCAGACCACCACTTCGTCGGGCAGGCCGACAAGGTGGCCGACGTGGTGGCGACGTTCCTCAGCGCCCACCTGTGACGAGCGGCTGCACCGCGAGCGCGCTCCCGCCGGACGTCGTCCAGTCCAGCGCGACGACGCGGCCGTCGCCGTACCGGACCAGCACCTCCGCCCCGTCGTCGCCGTCGAGGTCCGCCGGTGTCGCGAACGTCCAGATGGGGACCGGGCGCTCGTAGGCGGCGCGTTCGTCGCCGGTCCGGCCGTCGAGAACCGCGATGGTCCCCCCGTTCGTCACCGCGACGACGTCCTGCGTGCCGTCGCCGTCCACGTCGCCCAGTACCGGCGCGTACGCCGTCTGTCGCTCGCCGCCGCCCAGCGACGTTCGCCACTCCGTCTCGCCGGACGCGACGTCGATGGACCGCACCGTGTTCCCCGGGACGCCGGCGTACACCTCGGCTCGGCCGTCACCGTCGGCGTCGCCCACGTCGTGGATACGGGGCGTGCCGCCGACGTCCACAGTCCACTGTCGCTCGCCGGAGGCCCCGTCGAGGGCGGTCAGCTGTCCCGTACTGCCCGCCAGCACGGCCCCGTCCGGACCGACGGTGAGCGTCGTCGCGTCGACGTCGGCCCGCCACCGCTCGGTACCGTCGCCCTCGTAGACGACGACCCCGCCGTCGCCCCCGAGGACCACCTCCGCGGCGCCGTCGGCGTCCACGTCCGCGAGCCGCGGCCGCGCCCACACCGTCATGTTCGCGTCACGACGCCACGCGACGGTGCCGTCGCCGTGGGCGACGACGAGCGTCCCCGCGATGTCGCTCGTGACGATTTCCGAACCAGCGTCGCCGGTGACGTTGCCGACCGAGGGCTGGCCGTAGCCGTACGTCGAGAGCGGGACGCGCCACTCCTCGGTCCCGGTGGCCGCGTCGAGGACGACGACGGCGTTCTCCGTCGTGCCCACGGCGGCCTCCAGCCCGCCGTCACCGTCCACGTCCGCGACGGCGGGTTGCGTGAGCGCGTGGGTGAAACAGTCCTCCGCCGGGACCGACCACCGCCAGCGCGTCGCCCCGTCGCTGGGTCGGAGACGGACGAGCGAACAGGAGTCCGGACCGATGGGCTCGGCGTTCGGGACGGCCGCGACGGGTGCGACGAGGACGTCGCCGCGCGGGCCGACGCCGACGGCGTGGTGGTTCACCTCGTTCTGGCGGGCCGTGTCGCTCACCCACGTCTGGGTGAGTGTCCCGCCGTCGGCCGTCACGCCGACCGCGAGGACGGCGGCCAGCGCACCGCAGACCAGCAGCGCGACGAGCGTCGTCCGGGGTCGCATTGTCGACACTCCACGTCCGGCGAGCATAAGGTCGGCTATCGTGTGCGCCCGGCGGACGAGAGCGGTACGTACTTGCCCGCCGACGGGGCAGTCTCTGGTATGGTCCGCCGTCGTCGGGCGTTCGCGCTCACCGTCACGACGCTCGCGTCGCTGGCGTTCGTCGGCGTCGCGAGCGCGCACGGGAGCGTCGGCAGCGACGTCGAGGCACCGATTCCGCTGTGGCTCCTGTACGCCGGCGCGGGCGGCACCGTCGCCGTCACCGCGGGGTGGCTGGCGGTCGGCGAGCGAGAGGGCGGCGGCCGCGGGACGCCGTCGCTCGCGCTGCCGTACTGGGCCACACAGACGCTCGCCAACGTCGGGCGGGCCGTCGGCCTGTTCGCGCTGGTCGCCGTCCTCGCGAGCGGCGTCCTCGGCCAGCAGGTCGCGTCGGGGAACGTCGCGACGGTGCTGTTCTGGCCGGTGTGGCTGAAGGGGCTCGCCATCCTCGCCGTCGTCGCGGGGAGTCCGTGGCGCGTCGTCTCGCCCTGGGGCACGCTCTACGCCGGCCTCGCGTGGCTGGAGGGGGAGCCGCCGGCACTGCTGGGCGAGTACCCCGAACCGCTCGGCGACTGGCCCGCCGTCGCCGGGTTCGCGCTCCTGGTCGGCGTCGTCGAGAACCTCACGACGCTCCCGCGCTCGCCGCGTCTCACCGCCACGCTGGTCGCGGGCTACGCCCTCCTGATGGTCGTCGGCGCGCTCGCGTTCGGGCCGACGTGGCTCCGCCGGGCCGACCCGCTGGCGGTGCTCTACCGACTGCTGGGGCGGCTCGCACCGGTTCACCTCGGTCGGACCGACGACGGGTATCGGCTGGCGCTCCGGGCGCCGTGGCGGGCCTGTACTCGCACCGTGACCGACGCCTCGACGGTGGCGTTCGTCGTCCTCACCCTCTACACGGTCAGTTTCGACGGGATGGCGGAGACGGCGACGTTCCGGGCGCTACTGGCCGCCGTGCCCGACGGCCTCGGTCCGACGACGGCCGCCGTCGTGCTGTATCTCGTCGGGTTCGTGGCGTTCCTCGGGAGCTACTGGGCCGCCGTCTCGCTCGTCGACGCCGCCGCGGGCGAGTCGCGGCCGGTCGGTCGGACGGCGACGGCCTTCGCCGCCTCGCTGCTCCCCATCGCCGGGTCCTACGAGGTGGCCCACACCTACCCGTTCGTCCTCCGGAACCTCGGGACGCTCCTCGACCTGACGACCGGCGGGCTGGTCGCGCCCGACCCCGTCGCGGGCCTCTCGCTCGCGGCGTTCTGGGCGTCCCAGGTGGCCCTCGTCGTCGGGGGCCACCTCGTCGCCGTCGTCGCCGCTCACACCGTCGCCGTCGCGCGATACGGCCGCGGCGGCGGGCGACGGGCCCACCTCCCGCTGGTCGTCGTCATGGTGGGGTACACCGTGGTCTCGCTGTGGATTATCTCCCGGCCGATCGCGAACTGAGGCGTCGACTCGGCCGGTGAGTCCGGGCGGATTTTTATTATCCGTCACGAACGTTTATGAGGTATGTCGACAGCAAGACCACTCCGCATCGGACCGCGGGTCAGTCACGGGGCCGTCTCGCTCGCCGCCGGCTTCGTGGCCGGTCTGGCGCTGTTCCTCGCCGTGGGTGCCGCCGCGGACGACGCCGTCTTCTCGGCGCTCTCGCTCGCGCTGGTCGTCGCCGTGAGTCGGGCGCTGGTGCGGTGACGCGGGTCGGCGTCGACGCCGGGGAGGCCACAAACGTCCAGTTTCTGACTGACAGGGCGTGACGAACGAGGGGTGTCCCGAAACCGTTTTGACGACACACTGTCCACGGTCGGTATGCCGACCGAACCCGAAACGGACTACGACCCGGAACTGGGTCGGAAGTTCATCTTCGTCACCGGCGGCGTGATGTCTGGCCTGGGGAAAGGCATCACCGCCGCCAGCACGGGCAGGCTCCTCAAGAACGCCGGGTTCGACGTTACAGCGGTCAAGATAGACCCGTATCTGAACGTCGACGCCGGCACGATGAACCCCTTCCAGCACGGCGAGGTGTACGTGCTCAAAGATGGGGGCGAGGTCGACCTCGACCTGGGGAACTACGAGCGGTTCCTCGACATCGACATGACGTTCGACCACAACGTCACCACGGGGAAGACCTACCAGCACGTCATCGAGAAGGAACGCGCGGGCGACTACCTCGGTCGCACCGTCCAGATCATCCCGCACATCACCGACGACATCAAGCGCCGGATACGGGAGGCCGCCGAGGGCAACGACGTCTGTATCATCGAGGTCGGCGGCACCGTCGGCGACATCGAGGGGATGCCCTACCTGGAGGCCCTGCGTCAGTTCGCCCACGAGGAGGACGAGGACGACATCCTCTTCACCCACGTCACGCTCGTCCCCTACTCGAAGAACGGCGAGCAGAAGACCAAGCCCACGCAACACTCCGTGAAGGAACTGCGGAGCATCGGCCTCCAGCCGGACATCCTGGTGGGCCGCTGCTCGGACAAGCTCGACATCGACACGCGCGAGAAGATAGCGCTGTTCTGTGACGTCCCCACCGAGGCCGTCTTCTCGAACCCGGACGTCGACGACATCTACCACGTCCCCCTGATGGTCGAGGAGGAGGGGCTCGACGAGTACGTGATGGAGCGCCTCGACATCGCGGACGAGGCCCTGCCCGAAGAAGAGCGCGAGAACCGCTGGCGCGAACTGGTCACCCAGCAGACCGACGGCGAGGTCGACGTCGCGCTCGTCGGCAAGTACGACCTCGAGGACGCCTACATGTCGGTCCACGAGGCGCTGAAACACGCCGGCCTCGAGAAGAACGTCGACGTCAACGTCGAGTGGGTCAACTCCGAGAAGATGCCCGACCACCACGAGGACCGGATGCGCGAGGCCGACGCCATCGTCGTCCCCGGCGGCTTCGGCACGCGCGGGACGCAGGGCAAGATAGACGCCATCCAGTACGCCCGCGAGAACGACGTCCCGTACCTCGGCCTCTGTCTGGGCTTCCAGCTGGCGGTCATCGAGTACGCCCGGAACGTCCTCGGCCTGGAGGGCGCCCACTCCGCCGAACTCGACGAGGACACCCCGCACCCGGTCATCGACATCCTCCCCGAGCAGTACGAGATAGAGGACATGGGCGGGACGATGCGGCTCGGCGCCCACGAGACGGACATCGACGCCGGGACGCTCGCCGCCGCGCTGTACGGCGGCACCTCCTGCACGGAGCGACACCGCCACCGCTACGAGGTCAACCCCGAGTACTTCGACCGGCTCGAAGACGCCGGCCTGAAGTTCTCCGGGCGCTCCGGGAACCGTATGGAGATACTCGAACTCGCGCCCGAGGACCACCCGTACTTCATCGGGACGCAGTTCCACCCCGAGTTCCGCTCGCGCCCCACGAGAGCGAGTCCCCCCTTCGTCGGCCTGCTGGAGGCCGTGCTGGGCGACGACCCCCACGGGGTCGAGTCCGAGGAGGTGAGCCACTGATGGTGGACGTCGAGGAGTTCATCGAGGAGGCCACGGCCGAGATCGCCGAGGCGGTCGGCGACAAGAACGCCGTCATCGGCCTCTCGGGCGGCGTCGACTCCTCCACCGCGGCGGCGCTGGCCTACGAGGCCATCGGCGACCAACTCACAGCGGTGTACGTCGACACCGGCCTGATGCGGAAGGGCGAGACCGAGGAGATTCGCGAGACGTTCGACTACATGGACTCCCTGCGCATCGTCGAGGCACAGGACCGCTTCCTGGAGGAACTGGCAGGCGAGACGGACCCCGAGGAGAAGCGCCACATCATCGGCGAGCAGTTCATCCGAGAGTTCGAGGAGGTCGCCCGCGAGGTGGACGCCGACTACCTCGTTCAGGGGACCATCTACCCCGACCGCATCGAGAGCGAGGGCACGATAAAGAGCCACCACAACGTCGGCGGCCTCCCCGAGCGCATCGACTTCGACGGCATCGTCGAGCCGATGCGGGACCTCTACAAGGACGAGGTCCGCGAGGTCGCCCGCGCGCTGGACCTGGAGGAGATAATCTCCGAGCGGATGCCGTTCCCCGGCCCCGGTCTGGCCGTGCGCATCATCGGCGAGGTCACAGAGGAGAAACTCGAGGTGGCCCGCGAGGCCAACCACGTCGTCGAGGAGGAACTGGCGGAGTACGAGCCGTGGCAGGCGCTGGCCGCCGTCATCGGCAAGGCCACCGGCGTCAAGGGCGACAACCGCGTCCACGGCTGGGTCGTCGCGGTGCGGTCCGTCGAATCCCGCGACGGCATGACCGCCCGCGCACAGGAACTCGACTGGGACACCCTCCAGCGGATGCAGTCCCGCATCACCGGTGCCCACGAGAACGTCGCCCGGGTCGTCTACGACGTCACGCACAAACCGCCGGCGACCATCGAGTACGAATGAGGGTCGTCCTCGTCGGGTCCGACCCGGACGGGCTCACCGACGCACTCGAAGCGGAGGGCCACACCGTCGCCATCGCCGACGTGGGCAACCGCCCCGGCCTCGAGGAGGCGGGCGTCCACGACGCCGACGTCTACCTGCTCACCGAGATGGCACAGGCCACCTCCATCGCCGTCGCGAAGGACCTCGTCCCCGATATCCGCGTCGTCGTCTACGCCGAGGGGTCGCTGCCCGACTTCGCCAGCAGACAGACCGACCTCGTCGTCGACCCGAACCTGCTGGGCCCCGAGGCCGTCGCCGAGGAACTGTAGGCGTCACACCGTCGCCGCCAGCTCGGCGACGCGCCCGCTCCCGCCCCGCTTGAACGGGACGCCGTGGCCCATCGCGGCCGCCTCGAACGGCGGCACGCGGTCCATCAGTTCGCGGAGGCTCCGAGTGACCGCGCCCGTGTCGTAGCTGATGAGCCACGGCGACGCCGAGAGGGTCCCCCGGTTTTCGCGGACGAGGTCACCGAGGAACGCCACCGAGAGCGCGTCGCTGACGTAACAGACGTGGCCCGGCGTGTGACCCGGCGTGTGGTGGACGGTGAAGCTCCCGACCGTGTCGCCGTCGTCCAGCGGCTCGACGGGGTTCGACGGGGTGGCGACGAGTCGGCGCGTCAGTCGCTGGAGCGCCCCCTTGTGGTTCGTGAGCGGCGGTTTGTCGCTCCCGGTCACGTACGGTTCGTCGGCCGTCCCGACGTAGATGGTCAGGTCGACGCCGTCGAACGCCGACAGGCCGCCGACGTGGTCGAGGTCGTAGTGGGTCACGAGGATACGGTCCAGGTCGCGCAACTCGAAGCCGGCCGCTCGGACGCCGGCGACGAGCGAGTTCCCGTGCCACGGCATCCCGGCGTCGACCAGCGTCAGCGTCCCGTCGTCGTCGACGAGGTACGCGTTGACTCCCGAGAGGTCGTACCACCAGACGTCGTCCGTGAGCGGCGTCACCATGTCGGGGCGTAGGGGTGCCGGCGTCAAAACCCTTCTCGGCGCCGGCGCCACACGACCGATGTAGCGGGGGACGTGACGGGCCGCTGTGGCTCGCGATACAGTCGTCTCGTGGCGGACGTTCGCGCTGTTTCTCTTCTTCCCGCCCCTCGCCGTCCTCGCTGTCGTGCTGTTTCCACTGACGCTCGGCGTCCTGTTCTGGCTGTACTACCGTGGCAAGCGACGGGTCGTCACCGGGCGGAGTCCGGCGACCAGGTCGACCGGCGAGACGCCGTCAGAACGGTAGCTGCGACCGGATGAAGTGGTACCCGGTCTTGGCCTTCGATGGCGACCGGACCCGCTCCATCTCGGTGTCGGTCAACTCGAAGTCGAAGACGGCGAGGTTCGCCGCGAGGTGCTCGCGGCTGGACGCCTTCGGGATGGCGGCGACGCCGTCCTGCTGGACGAGCCATCGGAGCGCGACCTGTGCCGGCGACTTGCCGTAGCGGTTCCCTATCTGGACCAGCGCCGGGTCGTCCAGGACGCCGCCGCGAGCCAGCGGACTGTACGCCGTCAGGAGGACGTCGTGGATGCGGCAGTAGTCAAGCAGTTCCCGCTGGTCCCAGTAGGGGTGGTACTGCACCTGGTCGGTGAGAATCGGGGCGTCCGAGAGCTCGCGGGCCTCGTCGAGCAGCGACCGCGAGAAGTTGCTGACGCCGACGTGTTCGACGAGGCCGTCGTCGACGAGGTCGTTCATCGCACCGATCGTCTCCGACAGCGGCGCCATCCACGGCGTGTTCGGCCAGTGTATCAGCAGGAGGTCCAGATAGTCCGTGCCCAGCCGATTGCAGCTCTCGCGGGCGGACTGTCGGACCCGCTGGGCGCTGCGGTTGCGCCCGTCCAGTTTCGTCACGAGGAAGACGTCCTCGCGGTCCACGTCGGCGGCGTCGATGCCCATGCCGACCTGCCGTTCGTTGCCGTACGCCTGCGCGGTGTCGACGTGTCGATAGCCCATCTCGAGGGCCGTCCGGACCGTCTCGCGGCAGGTCTGGCCGGTCAGTTGCCACGTGCCGAGGCCGAGTGCGGGGACGGACTCGCCCTGCACCTGAATCGTCTCCATGGCGAGCCGTTGGTGGGCCAGGGGCAAAACGACAGTGCCAGCGGGAACCGGCGGAGAATCGGGGCGTCGGTGACGGTGACAGCCGAGGCCGTCACGACGATTGGGTAGTTGGGTGGGGCGTGCCGGGAGTGAGAGCGGTCGAGGGCCGCGTGGGGGACACAGAGCGCCGGCGGGCCGTCGAGCGGGCGAGCCGCTACCGTTCGATGATGGTCCCGCCCGACCCGACGGCGATGTCGGTGCTCCCGCGGACGACGGCCTTCAGGTTCTGGCCGGTCGGCGTCTGGTTCTGGGTCCACTCGTCGTCCAGTTCGTACACCTTGCCGCCGCCGCCGACGGTGTAGCCGTCGTCGTCGCCGTCGGTGACCTCGATGTCGCGGAGGCCGGCGTCGCCGGTGTCGGACGGCGTCCACTCGCTGCCGTCCCAGTGGAATATCATGCCGCCGCCGCCCGAGACCCAGACGTCGTCGAAGCCGTCCGAGTCGACGCCGTAGAAGTTCACGTTGGCGTCGGCCAGCCCGATCTTGTTCCACGTCGAGCCGTCCTGCGTGCGGAAGACGGACTTGTTGCCGTCGACGATGTGGCCCTTGCGGTCGTCGAAGAAGTCCACCGCGTTGATGGCCGACCCGGACCCGGGCGTGACGTAGTCCCACGTCGCGCTGGCGCCGTTCTCGAAGGAGTAGTACATCTTCCCGGAGTCGCCGGCGACGTAGACGTTGGCCTCGCCCGCCTCGCCCGTGACCGAGACGTCGTTGAAGTTGTTGGTCACGTCCATCGGGGCGCTGTGGTCGGTGAGGACGCCGGACTCGACGTCGTACTCGCCGATGGCGCCGGAGCTACCGACGAACCAGAGGGCCTTGCCGTCGTCGGTCACGTCCGCGCCGTAGAGGCTATTGCCGTTGCCGGTCGGGCCGCCGTCGATGATCTTCCGCCAGCCGAGCTCCGTCCGTTCGAGGACGATGCCACCGCCGGCGACGGCGTACGCTCCCGCGTCCGTGTACTCCACGTCGTGGAGCGTGTTCCCCGTGGGCGACTCGACGGACTCCCACGGGCTGCTCGCGGCCGCGGACCCGGGGAGGGCCGCCGACCCCATCGCGGCAGCGACTGACACACCGATACCCTTCAGGACGCCACGTCGGGTGGCTTCGCGTTCGGACATTGCACTCGGGGCGTGGGGAGACCTACACTTGAAGGGGGGACGCGGTTAAGCCGGATTTTCGCGGTTTGAGTCCGGCGGAACAGTCGATTTCGACCGGCATCGCGGTCCGAAACCGCTGATTCCGCGGAATCGAGCGCGTCCGGGCGTTTTCGTCGGATTAAACGATATAAAACGAATGAAATCGGTGGGGCTGCATAATTAGCCGGTCCCGCCGCGGCCGGCGCCGGTCCGGCGACCGGCACGTCGCTCGGAGCGGTCACTCCAGATGGGCGACCAGTTCCGGGGCCTCGGTCGCGATTATCTCGTCGACCCCGAGAGTGGCGGCCTCGGCGTCGGCCGGGAGGCAGAACACGGGGGTCCCATCGGCGATACCGGCGGTGGCCCGCACGGCCACGATACCGGTGCCGATGTGCTCGAACAGGAGCGTCCGGAACGCCTCGCCGAACCCGGGGAGGGCCTTCTCGAAGAGGGGGTGGACCGCCTCGATGGTCGCCTCGCTCGGCTCGATGCCGACGCCGCCGGCGGTGACGACCACCTCGACGTCGTCGCGGCCGACGACGGTGTCGACCGCCTGCTGGATGCCGTCGTAGTCGCCGCGGAGTCGCTCCCGTGCGGTGACGCTGTGGCCGGCCGACTCGATGGCCGTCGCCAGCGCCTCGCCCGTCGGGTCCGAACCCTGTCCCGTCGTCGTCCCGACGGTGACGAGAGCCACGTCCACCGGCCGGACGGCCGGCGTGGACCGGTCGGCCCCGGCCTGCGGAGACCCGGTGGCGACCTTCGACCCCGCCGCGCCGCCGGCCGGCCGGTCCGCTGGGGCCTCGGGCGTGTCGCTCGCCGTCGACGGGGCCGCCGAGTCGTCGGCGGACGGTTCGACCCCCGCCGCGTCGGTATCCGTGGCCGTCTCCGGGTCGGGCGCCGCCTCGGAGTCGAGTGGGTCCGACGTGTCCGACCTGCCCGTCTCCGCCGCGGGGTGGTCGGCGTCGGTCGGTTCGTCGTCGATGTCGGTCGCGTCGGCCGCCACCGTCTCGTCGGCGCTCTCTGTCTCGTCGACTGACTCGCTCTCCTCGGCCGCCGTCTCGTCGCTCGTTGCGTCGTCCGTCTCGTCGGTTTCGTCCCCGTCGTCGCCGACCCCTCGCCGTGTATCGCGGGACTGGAAATCCACCATACCGGGGGGAGGGCCCGGCGGTGGTAAGTCTTTCCGGCCCCGTGAACCGAACTCGATGGCGCCTTTAATTCATGGTTCTCCCAGAAGTTTTATTATACATATGCGTATGAAACTGCGTATGGAGCGGGTCTACCACGTCACGTGTCACGAGTGCACGTTCGAGGGGGTATTCGAAGACCACCGGACGGCACTCGACGAGTGGAACGAACACGAGCGGGACGACGACCACCGTGTGAGCGTCCTCGAGATAGACCGTCCGTCCCCCCGCAAGCCGGTCTGACCGGCGGACCGCCAGCGTTTTGCGGCCGCTATCCCGAACTCGGAGTATGCAGCCTGCCCAGTACACCGGCCCCACCCGCCGCGCCGTCGACGAACCGTCGGCCGTGGCCGAGCGTGGCGACTCGGCGACCGGCCCCGGCGACCCGGACGGTGAGAGCGGTGTCTGACGACGCCGAGGAGACGGTGACGGTGACGGTGACGCCGGACGACTCGCCGCCCGGCGAGGGTACCGAGGGTGACGGTGGGTACGTCCACCGTCCCAGCGGTGAACCGCCGACACAGGCCGAGCCGAGCGACGAGTTCGGCTGGGAGGGGTGGGCCCTCGTCGGGATGATACTCGTCGGCTTCCTCGTGATCCCCGCCGCCATCCTCGTCCTGCCGGCGGCCCAGGGCGTGGTCCGCTCGCTCGGCCTGACGCTCCGGGCCGCGTATCTGGTGTTGCCGCTCGTGCCGGCGTTCCTGCTCGGTGCCGTCGCGGTGTGGTCGGCGTTGCGCTCGCGGCGCTCGTAGTATCGGCGACGATACTCGGCCGAGAACGTTTATCAGAGAGTCTCCCAACGGTCGAAGCAGATGCTGCTGTCCCCCCTGTCCGTTGTCCTCCTCGCGGCGGTGGCCGGGATGGCCGTGGCCGTCCTCGTCTGGCTCCACCGCGACAGCCCCGGTGCCGGGCCACTGGCGGCGTTCGTCGTCGCCGGGAGCCTCTGGGCCGTCGCGCAGGGGCTCGAACTGGCGGTACCGGACGTGGCGACGATGGTGTGGTTCCTCCAGCTGCAGCTGACGCTCTCGGTGGTCGTCCCCATCGCGTGGCTGGTCACGGTGTTCGAGTACACCGGCCACCCCCAGTGGCTCACGCGCCGCCGGGTCGCCCTGTTGCTCGTCGAACCGGCGGCGTTCGTCACGCTCGTCTGGTCGAACGACGCCCACCGGCTCGTCTGGTCGGGGGCCGACACCGCCGTCGTCGCCGAGGCGAGCACGCTGGTCCCGGTCTGGGGCGTGGCCTACTGGGGCCACCTCGCGTACATGCTGGGCCTGATTCTGGCCGGCGGCGTCCTCCTCATCCGCCAGATGCTGCGGACGAACGACCTGTTTCGGGTCCAGAGCCTCGCGCTCCTGGTGGCCATCACCGTCCCGACAGCGGCTCAGTCGCTCCACGCGCTCGACGTCGTCACGTCGCCCGTGGACCCGACGAGTCTGGGCTACGTCGTCTCGGGCATCGTGCTCTCGGCGGCGCTGCTGCGTGGCCAGTTGCTCGACGTGGCGCCGGTGACCCGGGACCTCGGTCGGGAGGCCATCTTCGCCGAGATGGACGACCGGGTCGTCATCGTCGACGAGGCCGGCCGCATCGTCGACGTGAACGAGGCCGCCGCCTCGCTGTTCGACGCGGACCCGACCACGCTGCTCGGGCAGTCGTTGGAGCGCGAGCTACCCGCGCTGGCGGAGACGCTCCCCGAGCCCGGCGAGCGTGTCCAGACGGAGACGCAGCTCGACCACGACGGCGCTGTCCGCTACTTCGACGTGCGCGTGACCCCGCTGTACCGCGCGTACGGCGTCGTCTCCGGACACCTCGTCAGCCTCCGCGACGTGACCGACCGCCGCCAGCGCGAACAGCGCATCGACGTGCTCAACCGACTGCTTCGGCACGACATCCGCAACGAGATGAACGTCGTCCGGGGGAACGCTGACCTGCTGGCCGACAGCGTGGCCCCGGACGACGCGCACAGACTGGACCGTATCGTCCGGACCGTCGACGACATCGTCGACCGGAGCAACAAGATAGGGCGCGTCTCCGAGGCGCTGGAGAGCGAGGCCCCGCGTCCGGTCCGCTTACAGCCGTTGCTCGCGCCGGTCGTCGACACCGTTCGGGAGCGGAACCCCGGGACCAACCTCTCGCTGGCCTGCCCCGACGACTGCTGGGTCGAGGGCGGGCCGTCGCTCACCCTCGCCTTCGAGGAACTGCTGGACAACGCCGTCGAACACGGCGACGGGCGGCCGACCGTCGAGGTCACCGTCGAGCCGGCCAGTCCGGACACCGGCGTCGTCGTCCGCGTCTCGGACGACGGCCCCGGCATCGCCCCCTACGAGCGGGAGGTCATCCTGGCCGGCGAGGAGACGCCGCTCCAGCACGGGTCGGGCGTCGGCCTGTGGCTCGTGAAGTGGGTCGTCCGCAACGCCGGGGGCACGCTGTCGTTCGCCGAGGGACCGGGCACCACCGTCGAGATAGAGCTGCCGCCGGCGGACCCCGCGGACCCCGACGCTATCGCCGACGTCCGCACACGGTCGGCGACGACCCGCGACGGCTGACTACCACGGTTTCGGCTTGCGGTCGCGCCAGAACCGGCCGCCGGGCGCGTCGGGCCGGAACCGCGCCAGCCACACGGGCGTCTCGGCGCCCTTCTCGGGCGTCCGCGGCGCCGACCCCTCGGTCATGTCGGTCCGGACGTACCCCGGACACACGGAGTTCGCGAGCAGCCGGTCGGCGGCGTACTCGCCGTCGAGATAGCGCGTCAGCCCGTTCAGTCCGGTCTTCGAGATTCGGTAGGCCGGCGTCCCGCCGGACTGGCGCTCGGTGATGGCGCCCAGTCCGGAGGAGACGTTGACGACGCGGCCGCCGGGGCGGTCGAGCAACAGCGGGAGGGCGTGTTTCGTCAGCACCGTCGGCCCCCGGAGGTTGGTGTCGAGCGTGCGGTCGATGGTCTCGGTCGGCATCGCGTCGAGCGGTTCCCGGGAGTCCATCACGCCGGCGTTGTTGACGAGCACGTCGAGGCGCCCGGCCTCCTCGGCGATGCGGTCGACGGCGGCCGCCATCTCGGCGTCCTCGGTCACGTCGAGTTCGACGGCGCGGCGGTCCGTCGCGGTCACGTCTACCGGGTCCCGCGCCCCGGCGTACACCGTCGCGCCGTGGTCCACGAGGCCGTCGGCGATGGCCTTCCCGATGCCGCGCGTGGCCCCGGTGACCAGTGCGACCTGCCCGTCGAGCGAATCGTACAGCGAGACGTCCATGCCGCCCGATAGGGCGCCCGTACCGAAAAGTCAGACGACGCCGGCAGTCAGGAGCATCACGGCGACACCGACGAGCGCGAGGACCGGCCCCAGTGTCGCCACGCGCGGCACGTTGGTCGCGAACCGGCCGAGCGACGGGTTGTCGGCGTGTGCGACGACGAGCGGGTCGGCGAGTCGCCCGCCATCGACGCGCCCGACGACGGTCACCTCGTCGCCGGCGTCGACCCGGCGTTCGAGCGTCGCGCCGTCCGTCTCGCCGACGAGGAAGGCCAGACTCGCGCCGTCGGGGTCGACCCGGACGCCGCCGTACTCGTCGGTCACCTCGAAGTCGGTCCCTGCGCGTTCGGCGTCGAGCAACTGCTGTGCCCGGTCCGTGTCGGCCGTCGCGGCGTACGTCTCGCCGCCGACGACGTGGCCGGCCTCCGCGACGAGCGCCGGGTCGCCGCTGTGTGGGGCCGGCACCGTCCCGCCGACCGGTTCGGCCGTCCCCGTGACCGCGGCCACGCCGTCGGTCGGGCGGTCGCTGGGGGCGACGTGGACCGCGTCCCGAATCGTCGTCGCCGCCCGATAGTGTCGCCCGCCGTGGGCCGTCATGAACACCCCCACCACCAGGGCGACGATGCCGACGTGGTACAGCGAGAGGTCGTAGCGGCCCTCGGTGGCCGGCGGCGACCCGAGAAGGTAGGTACTCGCGACGAGGGCGACGACGAGAACCGTCCCGCCGACGAACAGGACGGTCCGCTCCCCGTCGGCGGTCAGGTACGCAAGCAGGCGCGTGTCCCGGTACCGGTCGACGGCGACGAGCAGGACGGCGACGACAGCGAGCGGGAGGGCGAACTCCCAGAGGAACCGAGCGAGCATATCACTCCTGCTCGCTACGGCTGTAAAAAACTACGCTACCGCTCCTCGTCGCGGCGCATCGCGATCTCGAACCACGGACAGAGACGCAGCTGGCGGTAGTACTCGGGATGCTCGCGCAGGCGGTCGTAGGGGACCCACATGACGCCGTCGACCTCCTCGGGGTTCGGGTCCAGCGAGGTGTCGGTGAGCGTGGCCTGCAACACGGCACAGACCTCCCACTCGAGCCCGGCGTTCTCGTAGTAGCGCTTGTACTCGAAGCGGTCGGTCACCCGCAGGTCGTCGTACTGGTCGGGGGTGACGCCGAGCTCCTCCTCGAGGCGCTCCTCGGTGGCCTCGACCTGGGTCTGTCCCTCGACGGGGTGGGAGGCGACAGTGCCGTCCCAGTGGGTGTCCCAGAGGCGCTTCGTGGCCGCTCGCTGGGCGAGCAACACCCGGTCGTCCTCGTCGAACAGCAGTGCCGTGAACGCCCGGTGACGGACGCCGTCGCCGGTGTGGGCGTCGAGGCGGTTGACCAGACCCTCCTCGTTGTCGTCGGCGTCGACGGCGATGACGTCCTGCTCGGCGTTCTCGTGTGTCTCGTCCGCGTCGGTGCTCATATGCCGTACCAATCTCGGAGGGGATTCTTACACGCTTCGACTTGCCGCGCCTACCGCAGGTCGTCGACGAACTGCTTGACCACTTTCTCCTCGGCCCGGTGGAGCGTCTCGCTGCACGTGGACTTGGCGATGCCGACGGACTCGGCCAGCTCCGTCAGCGAGCAGTCCCGCGGCGTGTCGTAGTACCCCTCGTCGACGGCGGCCTCCAGCAGCTCCAGTTGGCTCTCGGTGAGCAACTGCTCGGACTCGACGTGTTGCTGGACGCGTTCGACGCTGAACGGGATGCCGAACTCCGAGAGCTGCTCGCCCAGTTCGGAGAGGCGGTCCTGTGGCGCCGTGATCTCCCAGACGGCCCTCCCGTCCTGGAGCGTGAACGGCATCTCCAGCGGAATCCCCGAGCCCTGCACCGGGAAGAGGAGCAGCGGCGTCGAGGTCTCGAACTGTATCAGCGCCGTCTCGTCGCGGTGGGAGAGTATCTCCATCGTGAGGACGGCCTCCCGGGACTCGATGTCCCGCAACACCGCGGGCAGGTCGTCGGCGGTCACCTCCGCCAGCCCGACGCCCGTCTCCTCGCCGGGGAGCGCCGCGAGGATACGGAACGTCGCGTCGGCGTTGACCCGGGAGACGTCGCCGATCCAGATGTCGTCCGGTATCGTGAGAGTGAGTTCTGCGCGGGGCATCGCTCTATCCGAATATATTCGCCCGGAGGGCGGGGCCAGTTATCCCGAACATGTTCGTACTCGAACGGCGACACACAACAATCTACCGACGCCAAACAGGTAAGGTAGTGCGAAGGTATACCACGGCGTCGAGCGTTGGGACATGTTCGGAGTGGCGGTCCTGTCGATCGTCGTGTTCACCGTCGGCTACTGGAGTGCGGTAGGGGTCGCTCGCTGGTGGACCAGACGGGCCGAACCGACGGTGACGGAGCCGCCGGAGCGACCCGAGCGTCGGCGCCGGTCTCAGACCGGGTCGAGGTGACGGCCGTACGCCGCCAGACAGTGCCGCGCGTCGGCGAGTCGCGCCGCGCGGTGGTCGGCGACCCGGTCCTCGAGGTCCGAGAGGGTCGCCCGAAGCCTCGAGACCTGTCCCGGGTCCGGCGGTTCCGGATGCGCCTCCGCGAGGTACCAGAGCCTCGCCGCCACCTCGTCGAGGCGCGCCTCGACGCCGGAGTCCGGCGGCGTCTCGATGGCCCGCAGGACCGCCCGGTTGGCCCGTCGGATGAGCCGTCGGCACATGGTCGCCCATAGCGGGACGAGCACCGAAAAGGCCGACCCGAACCGGTTCGGGGTCACCGAACCCTTATCTCGCTCGCCGGTCGCAGTCCGGTATGGAACGCGTCTCGCTGACCCGCGTCGTCGACGCCGACGAGGAGGCGGTCCGGGCCGCGATGGCCGACGTCGGGCCGTTCATGACCGCGACCGGCGTCGACGGGGTGACCGTCGAGGGCGACACCATCCGGATGCGCAACCGGGTCGGCCTCTTCGAGATAGAGCTCGACCTCGAGATCGTCGACGTCGAGGACGCGGTGCTGGCCTACGAGCAACGCGAGGGCGTCTTCGAGTCGATGCGCACCGAGTACTACGTCGCGCCCGTCGACGGGGGGACGGAGGTGACCGCGACCACGGAGTACACCGCCCTTGACCTCGCGGTCATCGGGCCGGTGCTTGACGGCACCGTCGTCGAGCGCCAGCGCCGGAAGGAGCTGAACAGCCAGTTCGACTGGCTGGAGGCACAGGTCACGTAAAGACCCGAACGTCTTCGGGACAGGACACAGCGGTCGCGGGCCCGAACCTGCCCGTATGAGCCACGCCCACGACGACACGCCCTCGGTGACCGACGAGATACACGACAACTCGTGGTCGGCGAACCTCGAGGAGCCGGTCCACGCCGACGACCGCGCGTTGGTCGTCGCCCAGGCCCGCGAGGCCATCGAGAAGACCACCGCCGGCAACCACGTCAACCTCGTCACGCACGCCGCCCACGGGCATCCGGAGACGTACCTCTACGGCCCCCTCCGGGAGCGGTTCGGCGACCGCGTCGACCTGACCTACGTCGACCAGTGTGGCTGTGGCGGCCACGTCGTCCGCGCCCGGGTGAGCGAGTGATGTTCGGCGAGATGGACTTCGACGAGCGACCGCTGGTGCTCATCTGGGAGCTGACCCAGGCCTGCGAGCTGGCCTGCAAGCACTGCCGGGCCGACGCCCACCCGAGACGGCACCCCGACGAACTCACGACGGCCGAGGGGAAGGCCCTGCTGGACGAGGCCCGCGAGTTCGGCGAGGGGCAACTGGTCGTCCTCTCCGGCGGGGACCCGCTGGCCCGCGACGACGTGGCGGAACTGGTCGACTACGGCACCGACCGGGGCCTCCGGATGACGCTGACCCCGAGCGGGACCCACTCGCTGACCCGCGAGCGACTGGCCGAACTGGACGCGGCCGGCCTCCGGCGGATGGCCCTCTCCATCGACGGCGGGAGCGAGGCGGCCCACGACCGCTTCCGCGGCGAGTCCGGCAGTTTCGCGGCGACGATGGAGGCCGCCGAGACGGCCCGCGACCTCGACATCCCGCTGCAGGTCAACACCACCGTCTGTGCGGAGACGGTCGAGCAGCTGCCCGCCATCCGCGAACTGGTCGCGGACCTCGGGGCCGTGCTGTGGTCCGTCTTCTTCCTCGTCCCCGTCGGTCGCGGGCGCGTGCTGACGCCCATCGACCCCGACCGGGCCGAGCGGGTGATGGCGTGGCTCCACGAGGTGAGCGACGAGGCGCCGTTCGGCGTCAAGACCACCGAGGCGCCCCACTACCGCCGGGTCGGTCTCCAGAACGACGGGGACGGCGAGGGCGTCCGCCGCCGGACCGGGGTCCGGGCCGGCAAGGGGTTTGCGTTCGTCAGCCACACCGGCGAGGTGTACCCCTCCGGGTTCCTCCCCGAGTCGGCGGGCAACGTCCGCGAGGAGAGCGTCGTCGACGTGTACCGGGAGT
This sequence comes from Haloarcula sp. MBLA0163, assembly GCF_055632435.1. NCBI lineage: Archaea > Methanobacteriati > Methanobacteriota > Halobacteria > Halobacteriales > Haloarculaceae > Haloarcula > Haloarcula sp. MBLA0163. The sequence goes on along the minus strand of NZ_CM145745.1, from coordinate 460,238 downwards.
CGACGCTGTTCCGACAGTTGCGCGACGACGACGCCCTCACCGGGAAGTGTGGGGCCTGCGAGTTCCGCGGCGTCTGTGGCGGCAGTCGCTCGCGGGCGTACGCGACCACGGGCGACCCGCTGGCGGCCGACCCGCTCTGTGCCTACGAGCCCGAGGCGTTCGAGGGGACGGTTCCCGACCAGCACCCGGCCGATTGAGGGGGTTTTTCACACACTGGGAACGCACGCCCCCCGTTTTATTCCGGGACCGCCGACGTACGTGTATGACCGACTCGGGCATCAGGGTCGAACTGTCCGTGGACTCGCCGGGCGCGTGTCCGGTGGCCGACGTCTCCGAGGAGGCCGGGACGACGGTGACCGACGTGGCGCGAAGCGCACCGCTTGACGACGACGAGGGACAGGTCGTCGAAGAGTTCACCGCCGACGGCGGGGCGCAGGCCGTCGAGTCCCGCGGCGACGTCGACGCGGTGTTCTCCGGGGGCGACGGCGCCCGCTATCGATTCGAACGTCAGCGCAAGGGCTGTGTCTGCGAGACGGTCGAGGAGTTCGCCTGCCCCGTCGCCGACATCCGCGCCGAGAGCGGGCAGCTGCTGTTGACCTTCCACGCGCCGGACGTCGACCGCATCCGCGCCATCGTCACCCGGCTGAAAGAGCTCTACGGCGACGTCTCGCTCCGCTCGCTCCGCCGCGACGGCGAGACGAACCCGACGGACTCGGTGCTCGTCGACCGGAGCCGCCTCACCGACCGTCAGCGCGAGGTGCTGGAGACGGCCATCGAGATGGGGTACTTCCGGTACCCGAAGGGCGCCAACGCCAGCGAGGTGGCCGAGGCCCTGGACATCTCCGTCTCGACGTTCGCCGAGCACCTCGCGGCGGCCCAGACGAAACTGCTCGACACCATCCTCGACGCCTGAGTCAGGTCGCCCGACGCCGGAAGGCGGCCGCCACGAGCCACGCGTACAGCCCCGCCCCGACCACGCCCGCCCCGTGTCCGAGCGTCTCGAGTGCCGGCAGACCGCCGACGAGACCGACCCCCTGCCCGAGGAGGCCGACGGCGAGCAGCGCCACCGCGACCCGCGCCGTCCGGTCGGACGCCAGCGGCCACGCCCCCACCGACGGCGGGTAGAACTGGAACGTCGCGCCCACGATCGTCAGACCGAGGAATCCCAGCAGCATCGTCCGGTAGTGCGCGGTCACCAGCGTCGGGTCCCGCCCGGCGACCGAGAGCGTCAGGCCCAGAGTGACGCCGCCGACGCCCGCGAGGACGGCGAGCAGGACGGCCCAGAGACCGACGCGGCGGCGGTCCGAGCGGCCGAAGAGGACGAGGTACGTCGCGGCGAACCCGACGACAGCGACCGCTTCGAGGGCGCCGCCGGCCAGCAGGAGTCGGCGGTCGAACAGCCCGACGGCGAGCGCCGCCGGCGCGACGGCGCCGGGGACGAGGACGACCGGGACGAGCCAGCGGGGCGGGTCCGCGACGAGGAACCGCGGGAACAGGCGCAGACCGACGCCGAACACCAGCAGCGCCGCCGTCCCCGCCGCGAGGAGGTGCGACACCTGCGGCGCGGCGATCGGTCGGCCCCCGAACGGCGCGGAGAGCCACACCGCCGCGGCGACGGCGAGATACGCGCCGGCGACCGGGACGGCCGCGTTGGCCCGCCGGTCGACCGGCCGCCGGTCCGCGTTCGCGCCGCCAGTCCCCGTCGCCGCCCCGGAGAGGTTGTCACGGACGGTCCACGCCAGCGTGCCGAGCGAGACGGCGACCCCGAGACCCCACAGCGCACCGGCGGCGGCGCCGACCCACGGCTGGTCGGTGACGCCGAGGCTGTCGGCGGCCAGCCCGACGGTTCCGGCGACCGACAGCGCGAGGTGGCCGGGCAGTGGCGCCGCGGTCGGCAGGTCGCGGTCGAAGAACGACGGCACCAGCGCGTAGGCCTTCCCGAAGAGGACGTGGAACACGAACCCGTACAGCCCCAGCGTGACGACGGTCCGGCGGCCGAGGCCGGCCGCGACGGCGAGGTGCGTCGCGACGAGGAACGCGGCGCCGGCGGCGACGAACGCCCGACTCCACCGGGTGACCCGCCGGGCGCCCATCTACGCCCGCTCGACGTAGACGTGCCACTCGTCGTCGGCGACCTGTTCGGTGTCGTGGGTGTAGCCCCGCTCCTCCAGCACGCCGTACAGCGGGACCGGTTCGAAGCTGTTGACCAGCCGTAACGTCTCGCCGGGTCCGAGGTCCGACAGGGCCGCCATGATCTGTGAGAACGGCTCTCCGTCGACGTCTCGGACGTCGAGTTCGCGCGCGTTCGCTCGCTCCGAGTGCATACGCGCACCGACGGCCCGGACCTGTCAGGCGCTTGTGCCGAACGTGTTCGACTCCGTGAACGCCGCCGGTCCTACGGGCACGCCACAGACGGCACACCCGGCCGACAGGAGGCGGTCACGCGCCCCCTCGTCGACGGCCACGCGCGCCCCACACTCGGGGCAGGTGAACCAGTACGTTGGCACGGTATCGAAACGAACCGCGTGGGTGAGGATAACCGGTCACCCCCGATTTGGCGGGTTTTTCAGGCCCGCCGACGGCGGGTGGTCTCCGGACTCTGGATGCCGAAGCGTTCAGAACCGGTCGTCGGTGCGGCCGTCGTCGACACCGCCGTCCTCGACGGCCGTGTCGGTCTCCGTGCCCCACGTCTCGTCGGTGGTGGCCGTCGACGCGGTCGTCCCGCCGACGCCCGCGAGCGGCGGCTCGCCGTACTCGGCCTCGTAGGCGTCTCTGAAGCCCTCGGCCCAGATGTAGAAGATGGCGGACTGCCCGGCGAACACGAGGAACGGCACCGCGAGGTAGCCGACGATGGTGATGCCGAGGACGCTGCTGACCACCTGCATGAGGATGTTGACGACGAACCCGAAGACGACGGCCTTCAGCATCGTCCCGTTGGTCGTGACCTCCCGCAGCACGTCGAGGTCGAACCCGCCGCCGATGCTGTCCGTCCGAACGAAGTTCCCCGTCGCGACTGGCAGGACCACGGCCAGTGCCAGCACGCCGACGAGGTAGACGAGGCCGCCGACGAGGATGCCGACGAGCGACAGCCCACCGGAGTCAATCCCCATGCCGGCGACCACCAGGCCGAAGAAGGGCACCCCGGCGACGAGGAGGACGGCCAGCGAGTACACGAGTACGACGACCGTGTGTTTGAGGCCGTCGACCGTCAGGCCCGCGAGGTCGACCTCGCCCCACTCCGGCGGGTTCGCCGTGTCGCCGCCCATGACCCGGCGCATCACTTCCAGCATGTACCCGTTGAACGTGAACACCGGGACGATGAGGAGCGCCCCCGGGAAGAGCACCAACCCGCCGATGAGAATCCGCTTCAGCCAACTGTCACCCTGCGTCTGGTACTTGAGACTGTCTTCTATCATGTCATGGTAGCAATCTTCGGAGGCGTGTAAATAACTTGTGCCGGCGTCGAATGATTCACCCCGTGGCGGCCGATCACCGCGACGGCGACGCGGGCGGCCGCTGAGTCGCGGTGCCCGACGACGGCGAACGGTTGCGTCTCCCGCTTGACGACGAGGGTCCGATATCGACAGACGGGCGGCTACGGTCAGCGATTGTAAGACGGTGCGCCGCAGGTACGGAGGGGTAGTGAAAGTGGTCGGTCCGGTCGGACGGGCGTAGCAACGGGTGCTCGGCGACAACTGTCCTGTCTGGCGCCGTCGCTGGGAACCGTGGAAACGGAAGGATTGGGTGGCTGGGGAGTTGCGGCCCCAGTTCCTGACTGGCAAGAAACCAGTCAGAGTTTGGATGGGCCAACTCGGATTTGAACCGAGAGCCTCCCGGTTATCAGCCGAGCGCTCAACCTGATTGAGCTATTGGCCCAGGTGAGCGCATCTTGGTGTATCCGAGGGGTATAGAAAAGGGTAACGTTTCGACGGCGGGTTGCGTGAGAAACCGCACCACTGAGTCAGTTCTCGCTGTCCTCGAAGTCGACGTCGGTGGCGTCGTCGGGGTCGAAGCCCGCGCCGCCGGAGGCACCGCCACCGGACGGGCCGGACGAGCCGCCGACGCCGGCGCCCGGGCCCTGACCGTCCTCGTTCGGGAAGCCGCCGACGTACACCTGCCCGCTGGCGAAGCCGCCGGTCTTGGCGTCGATGTAGGGCTCGATGACCCAGCGGCGGACGGCCGCACGGATGGGGTAGCGCGTGACCGGAATCGCCAGCAGCAGGCCGACGGCGTCGGTGACGAGGCCGGGCGTGAGGAAGAACGCGCCGGCGGCGATGAGCAGGCCGCCGTCGACGAGTTCGTTCGTGGGTACTTCCCCCGTCGCCAGTTTCTGCTGGATGGACTGGAGCGTCGCCCGGCCCTCGGCGCGGACGAGCAACATCCCGACGAGCGCGGTGAGAACGACGAGTGCGACGACGACGAGTGGCGGGATCGGGTAGATGACACCCGTGGCCAGCGCTACCAAGAGGACGGCGTCGAACAGCGGGATGAGCAACAGCAGCCCGATGACCCGGAGCATACCCCCGCTTGCAGGTCAGGCCCCAAACGCCTTTCGAGAGGTGGCGAGGAATCGAGCGACGTGGGAGCCCTCGAAACGACGCGGAGAGCGGCTACGTCGAAGCCTCACCCGCGCTCGTGGACCCGAACCGTGACGGGTTCGGTCGGCGAGAGCGTGATGCGCATCCCCAGGTCCAGCGGCGGCTCGGTGACGGCCTCGAAGCGGAACCGCTGGGCGACGGCCGCGAGCGCGAGTTTCGCCTCCATCCGGGCGAAGCGCATCCCGATACAGTGGCGGGGGCCGCCGCCGAAGGGATAGTACGCGTAGTCCGGGAGGTCGGCCTCGAACGCGTCGGTCCAGCGCTCGGGGCGGAACGCGTCGGGGGCGTCGTACCACCGCTCGTCCCGGTGGACCAGCCACTGCGGGATGGTCAACTGGGCGTCCGGTTCGATGTCGTACCCGCCCAGCGTGACCGGTCGGGTGGGCTGGCGGAACGTGGTGAACGCCGGCGGGTAGAGCCGCAGCGTCTCGGTCAGCACCCGGTCCAGATACGGCAGCTCGAACAGGTCCGCCGGCGTCGGGTCGGCGCCGTCGAGCGTCGCGTCGAGTTCCGCGTGGAGTTCGCGCTGTGCGTCGGGGTGGGTCGCGAGCAGGAACCACGCGTAGGTCAGCGTCAGCGCCGTCGTGTCGTGGCCGGCGACGAGGAACGTCAGTAGCTGGTGGCCAAGTCGCTCGCGGTCCATCGTCGTCTCGTCCAGCGAGAGGAGCAAGGAGAGCACGTCGTCGCGGGCCTCGCGTTCGTCGGCGGCCTCGGCCTGCCGCTCCGCGATGATGTCGTCGAGCGTCGCCTCGAAGGCCGCCCGCGTCCGTCGGACCCGGCGGTTGTTCGGCGTCGGCACCCACAGCGGGAGGTACGCCGAGAGGTTCCCCGGGTCGACGCGGTGACGCAGCGCCGACAGGAGCGGTTCGAGCGACTCGGCGGTGCGTTCGATGTCGACGTCCAGCAGCGTCTTCCCCAGCACCCGGAGCGTGTACGACCGCATCGCGGGCAGCAGCGACACCGTCTCGCCGTCGGTCCACCCGTCGGCCGTCGCCAGCGCGAAGTCGGTCATCGTCTCGCCGTAGGTGGCGATGCGCTCCCGGTAGAACGCGGGCTGGAGGGCGGTCCGTTGCTGTTGCCACTCCTCGCCCTCCAGGAGGAACAGCCCCTCGCCGATGAACTCCCCGAGCGTGTCCCGGAGGAGGCGCCCCTTGTCGAAGTCCGCCTCGTCGGTGACGAGCACCTGCTCGACGAGGTCCGGGTGGGTGACGAAGTAGCCCGTCGTCCCGGCGACGTTGAACCCGACGACGTCGGCGTCGACGCTGTCGGCCTCGGCGTAGAACCCCAGCGGGTCACGGACCATCGACAGCGTGTTCTCGACGAGCGGGACGCGACCGATTCGGGGCGGCCGCCGGCCCGGCGTGACCGGCCCCTGTCGCTCGGTGTCGGCCTGCTGGGAGGGCATCGGTGGACGTACGACCGTCCGACAAATCCGTCTTTCGTTCCGTCGAGCGCCGCGTGGAAGGATTTCGCGGACGTCCCGAATGACGGGTATCTCGTCCCGCCGGCCCCCGCGGCCGGAGTGACAGCCCCTTTGTACGCCCACCACCGACCCCGACACATGGACGAGTTCGCGGCGGACACGAAAGTCGAGTGGCGGGAGTGGGGGCCGGAGGCGTTCGAGCGCGCCGCCGACAGCGGCAAACCGGTGCTGCTGTCGCTGACCGTGCCGTGGAGCGAGGAGTGCCGAGCGATGGACCGCGGGACCTTCGGCGAACCGCGCATCGCGGCCAACGTCAACGACGGGTTCGTCCCGGTCCGGGTCGACGCCGACCGGAACCCCAGAGTCCGGGAGCGCTACACGATGGGCGGGTTCCCCTCCACTGTCTTCCTCACCCCGGAGGGGGAGGTCATCAGCGGCGCGACGTTCCTCGGCCCGAACGGGTTCCGCGGCATCCTCGACAGCGTGCGCGAGTCGTGGGACGCCGAGGGGACCGCGGCCGGGTCGATTCCCCGCCAGCTACAGGACGAGGCACCGCCGGCCGGCGAGTTGCGCGCCCGCATCGAGGAGCACATGATAGAGCAGTTGCTCGGCGCGTTCGACGAGGAGTTCGGCGGGTGGGGGTCGGACGTGAAGTTCCCGCTCCCGCGCACCGTCGAGTTCGCGCTCGTGCGGGCCCGCGACCAGGCGACGCGCACGCTCGAGGCGGTGCACACGCACCTGTTCGACACCTACGACGGCGGCTTCTTCCGGTACGCGACGAGCCGGGACTGGTCGAACCCCCGGCGCGAGAAACTGCTGGACGAGAACGCGGCGCTCGTGCGGGCGTTCACCCACGGCTACCGCTACACCGGCACCGAGTCCTACCGCGACGCCGCCCAGCGCACGGTCGAGTACCTCTCGACGGACCTCTGGACGGGCGACGCGTTCGCCGGGAGCCAGGCGGGGGACGACGACTACTACCGCCTCGGCGCGACGGACCGTGAGGACCGAGAGGCCCCCCACGTCGACGAGACGGTGTTCGCCGACCGGAACGGTCTCGCGATAGACGCGCTGCTGTGGCTCCACGCGTACACGGACGACGAGCGGGCGCGGCGGTACGCGGTGCGGGCCCGCGACCACGTCTGCGAGACGCTCGTCGACGACGGCGAGGTGGCCCACTACGCCGCCGCCGAGAGCGACACCGGCCTCCTGCTCGACCAGGCCCAGCTCCTGCAGGGACTCACGACGAGCTGGCAGGTGCTGGGCGAGGGCGGCCCCGCCCCGGCCGTCGCCGACTGGACCGTCGAGCACCGCCAGCAGGACAGCGGCGCGTTCCGGGACGGCCCGGAGACGGGCGCGGGCCTCTGCGGGCGCTCGCTCCACCCGCTGGACGCCACCGTCGAACTCGCCGACGCGTTGGTCGACCTCGCGGCGCTCACCGGCGAGGACCGCTACCGGACCGTCGCCACCGAGGCCGTCGAGTCCTTCGCCGGCGCGGCCGAGCGCATGGGCGTCGAGGTGGCCGGCTACGCCACCGTCGCCGCCCGGTTGCGTGACCCCCAGACCCTGCGGGTGGGCACCGAGGCCGGGACGGACCTCCACCGGGCGGCGCTCCGACTGGCCGACCACGAGACGACCGTCGTTCCGGACCCCGACGGCGACGGCGTGGCACGGCGCTACGAGGGCGAGACGGTGACCGCCGAGGGCGAGACGCCCGCCGAACTCGAGGCGGCGTTGACGGAGTAGCGACGGGCGCGCGGAGCACAGCCCTCGGAGACACACGGCTGTGACCGAAGGGGAACCGCGGGCACGCGAGTAGTGCGGACGAGACGCGAGGCGTGACGCCCGACTGGACGGCGAGCGGGGGAACCGTCGGTCGAACTGGCCGGGACCGGCCGGGCGGCCCCGACGAGGAACGGCGGGAAACGTGGAGAAACGGTAAACCTGCGACGAGTTTTTGGTTCTGGACCGAGAGGGGAGGATATGGCGAGTCTACGAGACCTGGGGCTCTCTGAGTACGAGGCGCGAGCGTACCGGTCGCTGCTTGAGACCGGGCCGACGACGGCCAAGGAGCTGTCGCGAGCCAGTGACGTTCCGATGGGCCGTATCTACGACGTGCTCAACAGTCTGGAGACCTACAACCTAGTGCGGAGTCAGACGGCGAGTCGGCCGAAGAAGTACGTCGCCGTCGAACCGGACACCGCGCTGGACCGGTTGCTGGACGACAAGAAACAGGAACTCGAGGCGAAGGCCCAGCAGTACGAGGACATCGTCGACGACCTCTCGGACCAGCTCGAGACGGCCGAACCGGTCGAGGAGCCGTTCTGGACGGCCGCCGTCGGGCCCGAGGAGACGCTGGACCTGCTGTTAGAGCGGTTGGCCGCCGCGGACTCCCGCATCGTCATGGTGGGGTCCTCGCCGGCCAGGCAGGTCGACATCATCGAGGCGACCGAACGCATCGTTGACGAACTGGTCGCGGCGCTCGAACGGGGTGTCGACGTGTCGCTGTTGGTCCGTCCGGACCTCTTCGAGAGTCTGCCCCGGGAGGCCAACCGCGAGTATTACGACCGCCTCTCGCCGTACGAGAACTACCAGGCCCGGGCGACGCCGAACATCACGACGACGTTCGAACTCATCGACGACACGGAGGTGTGCATCGAGGTCCCACACCCACTCGGCCGGGCGGAGACGTTCGGCGTCATCGACCTCAAGGACCCGGAGTTCACCGCCGACATCAGCAAGGCGTTCGACGACCACTGGGAGGAGGCGACGACCATCAACCCGCCCTGACGGCGGCGGTCAGTCGGCGAGTTCGGACCGCAGGTCGCCGAACTCGGCGACGCGTTCGGCGTGGGCGTTGTGCTGGTGGATGGACTCGTCGTTGGACTGTTTCATCGTGACGATGGCGTCGTCCGGCAGGTCCGGGAACTCGTCGACGACGCCCTCGGCCATCGCGCGGACGCAGTCCTCGACGAACTTCGCGTCCTTGTGGGCCTCGAAGGTCATGTGGTCCTCGTCGGGCCGTTTCGCGAGGTTGTAGATGCGGGCGCTCATGGAGTCGCGGGCCACCTTGATGAGTTCGTTGAGGTCGACCTCCGGCGCGCCCTCGCTCTCGACGGTGAGCGTGGCGTGGCCACGCTGTGAGTGGCCCGCCTGTGGCATCTTCTCCAGGAACTCGTCGATGACCTCGTCCTCGACCTGCAGGTTCCGCAGCGTCTCCCGGGCCCGCGACGCGGACATCCCCTGTGAACACGGACAGACCGTCATCCCGGTGACGCGGGCACCGATCTCCTCGCTGGTGCCGTCCTCGGTCGCCGTCGCCGAGGCGATGATGTCGGCCGTCGACTGGGTGGCGACGTCGCTCTCGGGGGTCGTCTCGTGGGTGACGTACTCCGCCTCCATCCGGACCTCCGCCTTCGTGGTGTAGTCGTGCTTCTCGAGGAGCAGTTCGGCGGCGTCACCGCAGACGTCCTCGACGCGGTAGGCCTCCTCGGCGACGGCCGTCTCCAGCGTCTCGTCGATGACCTCCATATTGCGGGACATGTCGGCACCCTTCCGCCAGGACGGGAGGTCGACGAACACCTCGAACTCCGCCATGAGGACGATGGGGTCGCGGTCTCGCCGCCCGAGTTTGACGAGCTTGTCGACGCCCGTCACACCGACGCGGTTGAGACCGACTGTCACGTCCGGACTCGACGCCTGCACGTCCGGGAGTTGCTGACTCATTGGCCAGTCTTAGGGAGAGACCCGGTTAGTGCTTTCGGAACCTGTGGTTCTACGTCGGCCGCTCAGTCCCTCTGGCCGGCGTTCACTGGACCCTCGAAACCCGTGTCCGTCACGTCGGGTCGTCGTCGACGACGCGGTCCCATCCCGGTGTGTTCCCGACCGGTACCGACGAGGAACGGTCACAGAACGGTCGTCCCTATCGTACCGGTTCGGCGGTCGACGCGGTCTACTCGCCCACGATGTCGTCGTACCGCGCACCCGTCTGTTTCAGCGTCTCCGTCGAGTAGAGCCGGTCGTGGTCGAACGGGAGGTACTCGCCCGACAGCTCGTCTATCTTCTCGTCGACGGCCTCGGCGTCGCGGCCGTGGATCATCGTGAAGAGGTTGTACGGCCAGTCCTGCTCGGGACGCCGCGGGCGGTGATAGCAGAGGGTGACGTAGGGCAACTCGCCCACTCGCTGGCCGAGTTCGTCCAGTCGCTCGTCGGGCACGTCCCAGACCACCATGCAGTTGTTGTCGAACCCGGTCGTGATGTGGTTGACCACACAGCCGATGCGCTTGATGCAGCCGCCCTCGCGCAGTCGTTCGACGGCCGTCAGCACGTCGTCCACGTCGGCGTCGACGGCCTCAGCAACGTCCCGGTAGGGGGTCGCGGTCAGCGGGAACCCCTCCTGTATCTCCAGCAGGAGCGCCCGGTCCAGCGCCGAGAAGTTCGCGGTGGCGTCCTCGCTGATGCGGGTGGCGCTGGCGTCGGTGTCCTCGATGGACTCCCTGGCGAACCGGTCGCCGTTCACGACGGGGAACTCGAGGTCGATGTAGTAGTCGGTCAGCATCGGCAGGACGAGCACCTCGCACCCGGTCCTGGCCTCGATGTCGTCGAGAATCTCGTCGCGTTTCTCGCGGGACCCGGCCGTGACGACGAACCACATGTTCCACGCGTGGTCCCTGGCGTAGTTGTGGTTCACCTGCCGGTACTCGTTGATCACCTCGGCCACCTCCTCGAAGCGGTCCGCGGGGGCGGCGACGGCCGCCAGCGTCGACGACCCGATGACCGGCGGGTTCAACACCGGGCCGAACCGCCGGAAGATACCGGCCTCGCGGAGCCGTTCGACCCGCTCGAGGGCCTCGGCCCCGGAGACGCCCAGTCGTTCGCCCACCACCTCGAAGGGGCGCTCGCAGACGGGGAAGTCGCTCTGGAACTCGTCGATGAGAGCGGCGTCCACGTCGTCGATGCGCTCGCGCCAGTCACCCGACCGGAGGCTCATTGCCCCGAATTAGGCGTGAACGGGTGTATCACTTTCGGGAGCGTGCCGGATTCCCGCGATATAGGAACGAAACACAGGGGCTTTCAAACTCGGTCCCGAACTGGTTCGCATGGCACAAGCGACCCGTGAGTACGGCGAATGGCCACTCAAACGGCTGATGACCGAGGTCGTCGGCTCCGGCCACAAGTCCGCGGACGACATGAGCCGCGAACAGGCCCGCGAGGCGTTCCAGCGCATCCTCGACGACGAACCGGACCACACGACGCTGGGCGCGTTCTGGCTGGCCAACCGCTGGAAGCGCAACACGCCCGAGGAGCTGGGCGCGTACGTCGACGTCATGGCCGAGGAGTCGGTCGTCACGGCCGAACCCGACGCCGACCCGGTCGACTGTGGCGCGAACTACGACGGCAAGGGTCGCTCGGCCATCTTCGGCGTCGCCGCCGGCCTCGTCGCCGCTGCCGCGGGCACGCCCGTCGTCGTCCACTCGGGCGACCGGGTCCCGACACAGAAGCAGGACGCCTACAAGCACGTGCTGGACGAGCTGGGCGTCCGCACGGAACTCGCCCCCGAGGAGAGCGCCGACATGGTCGACGAAGTCGGCTTCGGCTACTACTACCAGCCGGAGTTCAACCCCGGCATCGACGCCCTGTTCGACCGCCGCGACAACATGGGCGTCCGGACGTTCGTCAACACCGTCGAGACGCTGGCCAACCCCGCCGGCGCGAGCGTCCACCTCGGGAGCTTCTACCACCTCCCCTTCGCGAAGAAGATGGTCCGCACGCTGAAGAACGCCCAGTCCAGCAGCGTCGAACGGGCGCTGTTCTTCCAGGGGATGGAGGGGTACGACGACGTCCGCCCCGGCGAGACGGTGGTCGCCGAGTGGCCCGTCGAAGGGTCGGACAGCGACGACGAGGACATCGCCGACTTCGAGATCCGCACCGGCGAGTTCGGCATGGACGTCACCAGCGAGGACCTGCAGGTCGAGGACGTCGCCGCGGACTCGGCGGCCGTCACCGAAGCGGTGCTGACCGGCGAGCGGACCGACGGCTTCGCCGACGCCGTCGCGCTGAACGCCGCCCTGCGCATCTACGCCCGCGAGGACGCAGACAGCATCGCGGACGGCCTCGAACAGGCCCGGGCGGCCATCGACGACGGGAGCGCCGCCGCGAAACTCGACGCCCTCCGGGAGTTCTGAGCCGCCGCGAGCTTTTTCGTCCGGTAGCGCGTCTGTCAGGTATGCGAATCGGAATCATCGGCACCGGGAGCGTCGCGAGCGCGCTCGCACGCGGGTTCAGCGCGGCCAACCACGACGTTGTCCTCGGGTCGCGGGACCCCGCCTCGGCGTCGCCGGACCTCCGCGACCGGGCGGAGGTCGTGGCCGTCCTCGACCAGCGAGCGGCCGCCGCCCACGGCGACGTCGTCGTCCTCGCCGTGCCGGGCGGCGTCGTGACGAGCGTCGCGGCCGACCTCTCGGACGCCCTCACCGGCAAGACGGTGGTCGACACCGCCAACGAGTACCCCGAGCCGGCGGCGGACCGGACACTGGCGCTCCGGGTCGCCGACGCAGCCCCGGCGGCCACGGTCGTCAAGGCGTTCAACACCGTCGGCGCCGAGCGGCTGACCGACCCCGTCGTCGACGGCGAGCGTGCGACCATGTTCGTCGCCGGGGCGGAGTCCGACGTCGTCGAACGGCTGGCGTCCGACCTCGGCTTCGACGTAGTCGTCGCCGGCGACCTGTCGGCGGCCGGCCACCTCGAACACCTCGCGCGCCTCTGGATACATCTGAGCGTGGACCGCGGCCGCGACATCGCGTTCCGGTTCCTCGAAGCGTAGGGCGTCACCGCCGCCGATACGGATATATAGACGTAGCCATTACCTCAAGTGAGTCTTGTTGCCACGGGCCACGCCCGCCAGCGGGACTCCGAGCGTGATGTCAGACAAGCAAACCATCAAGACACTGTACGAACAGACCATCCCGTCGGTCGTCTCGGTGTACGTCACCGACCGCGGCGACGACCGGCCCCGCGGCGGCGCCGGGTCCGGGTTCGTCTACGACGACGAGCACGTGGTCACGAACCAACACGTCGTCGGGGACAGCGACTACGTCGAGCTCCGCTTCCGCGACGGCGAGTGGCGGACCGGCGCCGTCGTCGGCGACGACCCCTACACCGACCTCGCCGTCGTCCACGTCACGGACCTGCCCGACGACGCGGTGCCGCTCCCCGTCGCCGACGCGAACCCAGACCCGGGCGAACGCGTCGCCGCCATCGGCAACCCGATGGGGCTTGACGGGACCATCACCGTCGGCTACGTCAGCGGGACGAACCGGTCGAACCCCACGGGGACCGGGTTCACCATCCCCGAGACCATCCAGACCGACGCGGCGGTCAACCCCGGCAACAGCGGCGGCCCGTTGCTCACCCTGGACGGCACCGTCGTGGGCGTCAACCGGGCGAAGGGCGGCGACAACATCGGCTTCGCCATCGCGCCGACCATCGTCCAGCGCGTGGTCCCCGCCCTCGTCGCGGACGGGCGGTTCCGGCCGGCGTACCTGAACGTCCGGACCATCGACGTCTCGCCCACGGTCGCGGAGGCCAACCGCCTCGACGAGACGACCGGCGTCCTCGTCGTGGACGTCGGCGGCGACTCCGGCGCGACGCTCCGTGGCTGTGACCGCGTGGCGCAGGTCCGTGGTCGCGAGGTGCCGACCGGCGGCGACGTCGTCGTCGGCGTCGACGGCCGGACGGTCCGGTCGACGGAGGAACTGACGAGCTATCTCCTCACCGAGGCCGACCCCGGCGACACCGTCGACGTGACGGTCCGCCGCGACGGGGACGAGTTCACCGACAGCGTGACGCTGGGCGAGCGACCGGTGCCCGGGTCCCGGCCGCGCCGTGGCGGTCCTCGCGGCCGTGGTCGGCGCGGCCCGCTCACTCGCTGAGTCGGTCGGCGGCGGAACCCATTTTCTCGAGCGGGTCGAACACCCACCAATGCCCTCGACAGACGCCCACTCGGATACCGAGTGGACGGTCCCCGCCGACGGCGAGGTCTGGTCGCACACCACCGTCGAGACGAACGGCGTCCGGTTGCACGCGGTCACCGCCGGGCCGGAGGACGGCGAGCTGGTCGTCCTCCTGCACGGCTTCCCGGAGTTCTGGTACGCGTGGCACCACCAGCTGCCGCCGCTGGCCGAGGCGGGCTACCGCGTCGTCGCGCCGGACATGCGCGGCTACAACCGCTCGGAGAAGCCCGACGGCGTCGCCGCCTACCACGTCGACGAGCTCGTCAGCGACGTGGTCGGCCTCGTCCGGGCGTTCGGCCGCGAGTCGGCCCACGTCGTCGGCCACGACTGGGGCGGTCTGGTCGCGTGGCAGACGGCCGTCGACCGCCCGAGCGTGGTCGACCGTCTGGGCGTGCTGAACGCGCCGCACCCGACCGCCTACGAGCGACTGCTCCGCCGGTCGCCGGCCCAGCTCCGGAAGTCGTGGTACGTATTCTACTTCCAGTTGCCGTGGCTCCCGGAGGCCGGGCTGGCGTGGGACGACTACGCGCTGCTGGACCGCATCCTCGGCGACGGGACGGTCAGACCCGACGCGTTCACGCGGACGGACGTCGAGCGGTACAAGGCGGCGCTGGCCCGCCCCGGCGCCCGGACGGCGGCGCTGAACTACTACCGGGCGCTGTTCCGCCGGAACGCCGTCCTGACGCTGACGCAGGGCGGCGTCGGCGACCAGCCCGTGAACGTCCCGACGCTGCTCGTCTGGGGCGAGCAGGACGCCGCGCTCGACGTCCGCCTCAGCGAGGGGGTCGAGCAGTGGGTCCCGGACCTCCGCGTCGAACGGCTCCCCGACGCGAGCCACTGGGTCCAGTTCGACGCGCCCGACCGGGTGGCGGAGCTGTTGCTCGAGCACCTGTCGTGACGCCGTGCGGCGCGCGCCGTAGTGGGCAGGCTTTTCCCCTGCGACGCCGTCCGGCCGGGTATGAGCGACCTGACAGCGACGCTCCACACGACAGCGGGCGATATCGAAGTCGAACTGTACGACGAGAAGGTCCCCAACACCGTCGAGAACTTCGTCGGACTCGCGGAGGGCGCGAACGACTACGACGGCACCGAGGTCGGCCCCGGCACCGGCGCGTGGGAGGACCCCGAGTCCGGCGAGAAGCGCATCGACCCCCTGTACACCGACATCGAGATCCACCGCATCATCGAGGACTTCATGATACAGATGGGCGACCCGACCGGTACCGGTCGCGGCGGCCCCGGCTACACCTTCGACGACGAGTTCCACGACGAGCTCTCACACGACGGGCCGGGCGTCCTCAGCATGGCCAACCGCGGCCCGGACACCAACGGCTCGCAGTTCTTCATCACCCTGGGCGCACAGCCACACCTCGACGGCAAGCACGCCGTCTTCGGCGAGGTCGTCGACGGCATGGACGTCGTCGAGGAGATCGGCGACGCTGACACGGACGTGAACGACGCGCCGACGAGCCCGATTCACCTCGAGTCCGTCGAGATTCACCGATAAGAACGAGCGACGCTAGCTCCGTTCGGGGGTGCCGCCGCGTTTCGACCCCCGCCGCGGGAACCGCTTTCTGAGGTAGCGCACGACCGGGAACAGCCGTTCGCCCACGCGGTCGGAGACGCCCGTCTCGCTCGCGTACACCAGCACCGGCACCTCCATCTCCTCGGCCAGTGCGACGACCTCGTCCGGCGTGCTGCCGAACAGCGCCTGTCTGAGCCAGCGGTCGCGAGAGGCGCCGAGGATGAGGACGCCCCCGTTGTCGGCCGCCGTCTCGACGAGGCCCGCGGCGACGGACCCGGCGGTGATGTTGTGGACCTGTGTCGTCTCGACGCCCTCCAGCGCGTCCAGCGTCGTCCCGGAGGTCTCGTCGGTGCCTCTGTCCCCCGAGGAGACGTTGATGAGGTGGAGTTCGCTGCCGCTCTGGCCCAGTTTGTTCACGAGCGGGAGCAGGGCCTGGTGGTGTGGGCCGCCGCCGGCGCCGATGTTGATGACGCCGAGGTCCTCCGCGGTGACCGTCTGGTCGGCGAAGAACACGTCACACGGCGCCTCGCGCTCGACCGTCTCGGTGACGTCCTGGTGGCGCTCGGGGTAGCCCATCAGGACGAGGTTGGCCTCCTCCTCGCGGGCGGTCTGGACGATGTCGAAGGCCACGTCGCGGCAGGTGTGTCCCTCGACGGTGTAGTCGACGCCGAGGTCGGCGTCGGCCAGTTCCGCCTGGATGCGCTCGGTGCGGGCCTGTGCGGTGTCCTGCACCGTCTCCCACGGCGTCTGGTCGGGCACCTGCGTGACGTTGAGGACGTGGAGGAGCGGGTCGTCGTCGGAGACGGCCGCGAGCGCCTCGCCGAGGCGCGCGTAGCGTAACGCCCGGTCCGGTCTGGCGACGGGGATGAGGACGCGATAGCGGCCCGCCGACGGTTCGCTACCCGTCGTGCCGGCCGACTCCGGGACGACCTCCCGGAGCAGGTCCTCCTCCACGGGCGCACCGCCCCAGAGGACGTAGGCGACGACGAGGGCGAGCGTCAGGAGGAGGCCCACCACGACGCCGATTCGCGGGAGGTTGTAGATGAGACCGATGTTCGCGAGGACGCCGATGACGGGGACGACGGGGACTCCGGGAACGCTGAACCCGCGCTCGATGTCGGGGAACTTCCGCCGGGAGTAGATGAGCGCGATGTTGACCACCGCCAGCGGCATGAGGAGGTTCAGCGTGGCGAACCCGGTCAGCGCCGTCAGGCCGAGGTCGGTCAGCGTGAGCGGTCCGAGGACGGGGAGCGGCACCGTGAGGTCGAACGGCACCAGTCCGCCCTCCGCGGGGAAGACGGCGATGAACAGGACGATGAGCGAGACGATGGTCACCGTCGCCGTCATGACGCTCCAGAACGGCGTGCCGTACTCGCGGTGGATGCGGGCGAACCGCCGGGGAGCCTGCCCCTGTCGCCCCATCAGCGACCCGATGGAGCTGGCCGCCAGTATCGACGCGTTCGAGGCCGACACCATCGAGAAGATGGCGCCGGCGACGATGAGCGACCGCCCGATGCTCCCGAGGAAGCCGGCGGCGACCTCGCCCATCGCCGTCTCGCCCTGTTCGGCGATGACCTCGGCCGGCACCGGCGAGTTCACCATGGCGACGATGACCAGCGCGTACAGTATCGTCACCGTCACCATGCTCGCCGCGATGGCCCGCGGAACGGTCTTCTGGGGTTCGATTATCTCGCCGGCGCTGGCCGCGATGGCCGAGAAGCCGAAGAACGTGATGAACGCGAGCGCCGAGATGGTGAGGATGTCGATGGGACCGCCGCCGAAGTTCGTCGCGAACTCGGTGACCGCCGTCGACGGCCCGCGGAACGCGAACGCGCCGCCGATAAAGGCGAACAGCACCGCCACCTTCGCGCCGGTGACGATGAGCTGGAACCCGCCGCTCTCTTCGGTCCCGCGGGCGTTGAGCACGCCCAGCAGGACGGCGGCGAGGACGCCCGTCGTCCCGTGCGGGAGGACGTGCAGCGACTCGGGCAGGACGAACTCGAAGAACCACTCGTCCATCGTCGCCAGATAGAACGCCGTCGTACCGGTGTAGCCCAGAAACAGCGACATCCCGATGCCGTAGGTCAACAAATCGCGGTCCTCGAAGGTCCGCGAACAGAAGAGGTAGCCGCCGCCGTTCTCGGAGTAGATGGAGGCGAACTCGGAGTAGGCCGCCGCCGTCACGCCGGCGATGAGCGCGGCGATGACGAACGCGATGACGGCGCTGGACCCGATGGCCGCCACGGCGGTGCCCGACAGCGAGAAGATGCCCGCTGCGATCATCGTCCCGAGCCCGATTGCGAAGGCGATTTTGAAGTCGAGGGTCCGGGTGTGTTCGACCATTCGTCTGCACTCGCATTGTTCCACCCATCACCTAATCCTGTCGCTTTCGGGGGTTTCGTCAACTCTGCGACAGTAATGCCCCCGCTCGGCCACGTGCCACACACGCGCCACGGCGCATGCACCAGCCCGCAGCGCCCGACCCGTGCGGTGGGTAACGGCTATGCCCGTCGCGCCTCTGTCCCCGAACAGTGGCACACATCGAGCGACTCACCGTCTATCCGGTGAAGGCACTGGACGGCCACGACGTCGAGCGAGCGACCGTCCTGACGGGCGGCACCCTCGCCCACGACCGGGAGTTCGCGCTGTTCGACGCCGACGGCGACGTGGTCAACGGCAAGCGGACCGCCCGCGTCCACGACGTGGCGACGACCTACGAGCCGGAAACCCGGACGCTCGACGCGTCGGTTCCGGACGTCGGTCGCGAGCGGTTCGCCCTCGCTACGGAGTCCGGTCGAGCGCGTGCGGCCGAGTGGTTCGGCGACGTGTTCGACGCCGACCTGACGCTGGCGAGGGACACGGCGCGCGGACACGTCGACCGGCGGGAGATGGGACCCTCCGTCGTCAGCACGGCGACGCTGGAGACGGTGGCCGGGTGGTTCGACGACGTGACCGTCGACGGGATGCGGCGGCGTCTCCGCGCGAACGTCGAGGTGGGCGGCGTCCCGGCGTTCTGGGAGGACCGCTTCGTGGGTGCGGACGCCCCGGCGTTCGAGGCCGGCGACGTCCGCATCGAGGGCGTCACCCCCTGCGGCCGCTGTGTCGTCCCACAGCGCGACCCCGACACGGGAGAACAGACCGCCGACTTCCGCGAACGGTTCCTCGACCGGCGCCGCGAGACGTTCCCCGAGTGGGCCGACCGCGACGCCTTCGACCACTTCTACACGCTGATGCTCATCGGCCGCGTACCGGAGGCCGACCGGGGTGGAACGGTCGCCGTCGGCGACGACGTGACGATAGTGACGTGAGCAGAGCGGCAGCGACCGACGGGGTCCCGTCGGCGTGGCGTGTCAGTCGGCGCTCCGTCGGGGGACGTAGCCGCAGGAACAGAACTCCTGAGCCGGTGCGAGGTCCGCGTCGCAGTCGGGACATCGGAACGTATGGACGCCGGTTTGCTGGTGGGTTGCCATCGTCGAATCACAACGACTCGCCCGGCATGAGTGTTGTTATTATATTGAAATGATTGTTCTAGGACGTCCCGGCTCGCTCCGCGGGGGCCGAAGCGGCGACAGTGGGGCGAGCGGTGCTGTCTGTCGCCCTGAGCGGGCGGGATAGCCACCGACGCCCGGGTACGTACTAGTGGTGTATAATTGCATATCGAGCGATGGGAGTCCTAGCCGACGAACCTTATATGGTAGGACGGCTGACAGTCGGATATGTCGACCACCGAGACGTGGGACGACCCGAACCGATGTCCGTTCTGTGACGAGGTGCTCGCCTCGCCGGGTGCGGGGTTCGTAGCACACATCGAGTCTCGATCGGAGTGCGAAGCCGCCTTCGGTCGGTGGCGCGCCCGTGTCGGCGACGACGTCGCGGGCGGCTGGAGCGGGTGACCCGCCGCACCGGCGGAACCGACAGCGGAAAGACCGTCGACCGCTAACGCCTGCACATGACAGAGGCCGACGAGCCGGTCGACCCCAGCGAGGTCGGCGAGCAAGGCGCACCGCCGGTCGAGGAGAAGCCCTACAAGATAATCTTCGAGGCCAACAAGTGCTTCGGCGCGGGCAAGTGCGCCGAGGTGTCGACGAACTGGTCGCTGGACCTCGACACCGGCATCGCCAAGCCGAAGACGTACTTCTTCGGCGAATCGGAGCTCGACCACAACGTGAAGGCCGCCGAGGTCTGCCCGGCGAAGAAGGACCGCGGCGTCATCCACGTCGTCGACCGGCGGACCGACGAGGAGATAGCGCCGGACCCCGACGGCGACGGCACGCTGTCGGTCGACTGGTAACCGAAACCCGTTTTCCCACTGAGTGTGGAGAGGTGGATGCGCGAGGGTCGCCTAGCCTGGCCAATGGCGGTGGGCTTAAGACCCGCTCCCGTAGGGGTCCATGGGTTCGAATCCCATCCCTCGCATTCTCCGACTCGAACGAACGTGAGAGTCGTGAAAATCTAACCGATGGCGAGTCGAAGCATATCAGTCGCGCGCAGTCGAGCGAGCACGTCTGATTTCGGTTCGAATCCCATCCCTCGCATCTGTGACGAACGGACGTGAGGAGCGATGCGAGCGGGGTTCGAATCACGGAACCGCGAGCGATGCGAGCGGTTGCATCGGGTTCGAATCCCATCCCTCGCATTCTCCGACCAGTCAGAACACGTAGCCACAGTGCCCGCAGTCGTCGGCGTCGAGTTCGACCTGCGACCGGCAGTTGCTGCAGTAGCCTTCGGCCCCGCTGCGGAGGACGCGCGCCGTCCCGGTCTCGTCGCGCTCGTCCAGCTGTGTCCCGCAGTCGCTGCAGTAGTCGGGCGACCCCTCGTGCCGGGTCGAGCAGTCGGGACAGACTCGGACGGTCGCGGGGTCGTCGTCTGTCGGCTCGCGCCCGGCGGCGACGACGACACCGTACACGAGCAACCCGAGGACGCCGGTGAGGAGCACCACCAGCGCCCACAGGGCCCACGACCGGCCCCGGTCGTTTGCGTGGACGGCGACGCCGGCGGCCAGGAGCGTCCACAGGAGGAGGGCGAGGGCGGCGACGAGGTGGCCCGACACGGCGGACGGGTCGGCGAGGAGGAGTATGTGCCTTGTGGCGCTCTCGACGATACGACGCGTTTTTCCTGCCGAGACGGCTAGAGAGGGACGATGACTGACGTGCCAGCAAACGTCGAGCGTGTCTTCGACGACCGCGAGGGGTTCGTCGCCAGCGGCGACGGCTACGCGCTGGAGACGACGCGGTTCGACGGGCGAGTGACGGCGAACGAGGGCGAGGCGTGGCGGACAGAGTACGAGGTGACGGTCAGGACCCCGTCACTGCAGGCCGCGACGGCCGACGAGGTGGGGCCGGCCGTCGCCGACGGCTGGTTCGAGACCTTCGAGCGGCGCCTCGAGGACGCGCCGAAGTCGACCCGCGTGGCCGTCGAACTGGACGAGTACACCGTCGAACGCGACGGCGAGGACGTGGTGGTCACGTACCGCTACAGCCTCGGCGGCGAGCGCGAAGCGGCCGACGCGGCGAAGGCGTTCGTCGAGTACGTCGAGGGGACGTACGTCGAGGGCATCGTCCCCGGCTACGACTACGTCGGCACCGTCGCGGACCTGATGGACTCGGCGAGCACTGGCGGGAGCGAGGGGACCCGCGGCGGCACGCCGCTGTAGGCGGGAGCGACTACAGGTTCATCTCGACGGCAGTGCCGGCCTCGCGACAGGTCTCGAGGGCGTGTTTGGCGGCCATGCCCGCGCCCTGTGCGTTGCGGTCCCGGCCGACGCCGACCTTCAGCTCGACGCCGACGGCGTCCTCGACGTGGTCGATGGCGTCCGCGTACGCCTCGGCGTCCATCTTCGGGCAGACGGCGATGACGTTGTCGCCGCCGACGAAGAAGGAGAGGCCGTCGTGGGCCCGCCGCATGTACTGCATGAGCTCCGCGTAGCCCTGCTCTATCTCGATGAACGTGTCGAACTCGTTGAGCTGGTCGGTGTATTTCTCGGTGGCGTTGTCGACGTCGAAGTGCGCGAGCTGGACGTCCTCGGCCGTGCGTTCGACCTCTGGAAGCGGGTCGCCCCGGAGCACTTCGGTCCGCTCGGCGTCCTGTGCGGAGCCCTCGTCCTGTAGCTGCGAGGTGGCCGTCTCCAGTGCCTCGGCGGGCGACCCGTCGGCGGCCACGCTCATGCTGATCGTCACGGGGTACCGGTTGCGCACCGACTCCTGGATCAGCGAGTGGTCGGCCATCGAGAGCCCGTTGGTCACCGCAATCATGTTGTCGAACCGCGAGAAGAACACGTACCCCTCGCGGTTGCCGACGAGCTGCGAGAGGTCGGCGTACAGTCGTGACTGCAGGGTCTGGAGGTCGACTTCGCGCCGCGGCGACGGGGTCACCGTCCACGGCCCGTAGTTGTCTATCTGCAGTAGCGTGACTTGGGTGTGTGTCACTACCGTCAGGTAGTGGCGAGGGCTATTCGACTGTTTGGATTTCCCGCGAGGCCTGCCGGAGAGTCAGTCCATCGCGATGTACGTCTGGGTGCTCTCGACGCCGGCTATCTCCTGGATGTGAGTGGCGGCCACGTCCTTGACCTCGGCGGGCGTCTCCACCTCGACCTTCGCGATGAGGTCGACATCGCCGGCGACGATGTGGGCTTCCACCACCCCGTCGATGCCCTCGATCTCGTTCTTCAGCCTGTCCGCGTCGCCGGTGTGTGCTTTGACCATGACGTAAGCAGTGACCATCGTTAGGCACCTCCGAGTGCAGTCGCGCGGCCGCTCTCGCCGACGACGATGGAGCGCACGTCGGCGAGGGTGTCGAAGTCGGCGAGGACGACCACGTGGTCGCCCAGTTCGAGCGTCTCGTCCGGGTCGGGAATCGTCAGCGCGGACTCGCCTTTCCCGTGAGCCATCAGTTTGGCGTTGGCTGGCAGTTCCAGTTCGGAGAGCGAGTAGCCGTTCATCGGCGAGGCCTCCGTGATGGTGAACTCGACGAGCTGGAGGTTCTGGGCGATGTCCGCGACGGCGCGGATGTTCCCGCCCAGCAGGGCGTTCTTCGCGGCGATGGCACCGAGCCGTTCGGGGTAGATGACCTCGTCCACTTCCGAGGCGTAGCGGCGGTATATCTCCTCGCGGTAGTCCTCGTCGATGCGCATCACGGTCCGACAGCCGTGCTGTTTCCCGATCATGCAGGCGACGAAGTTGTCGTTGAGGTCGCCGGTCAGCGCGCCGAGTGCGTCGGCGGCGTCGAGGTCGGCCTCGTCGAGGATGGTCTCGATGGCGCCGTCGCCCTCGATGACATCGAAGCCGGCAGTGCGCGCTCGCTCGGCGGCGCCCTCCTCCTGTTCGATGAGGACGACCTCGTGCCCGCTCTCTTGCAACACGCGCGCGGTCCGGAGACCGACGCGTCCTGCACCCACGATAACAAATCGCATGTGACGCCGTACGCAACGGGAGTGAATAAAAGTATCCCGCCGGACCACCGGCGCCCCGGAACTCGGTCCCGGACACGCCGGCCCGCGACGCCCCAGGGCGCTCCCGTTGGCCGGTCGCGCGAAACTTTTTGGGGTATGGTACCGCATACCACTGTATGGTCAGCGCGTTCATCATGATAAAGACCGTCGCGGGCAAGTCCGACGAACTGCTCTCGGCGGTCACGGAGTCCGAGGGAATCACCGAGGCCCACATCGTCGCCGGCCAGTACGACATCATCGCCGAGGCCACCGGTCCCGAGGTGTACGACGTGATGCAGTCGGTCGCGACCCGCGTCCGCAACCTGGAGGGCGTGGCGGACACGCGGACGTACATCTGTCTGGAGTGACCGATTCCGACACGGCAAAGAGCGTCGCCACCCTAGCGAGGGTATGGTCAGCGTCGTCGGCCTCGTCGGACTGGTCGTCATCGTGCTGGTGAACAGCGCCGTGGCGGCACTCGTGACCCGTTTCTTCCGCGTCCGCATGAACACGCGGTGGGGCGGCGCGATCTACTCGGTGTTGTTCGGCGCGTTCGCGCTCTTGCTCCTCTCGGTCCTCCTGTCGGTCCCCGTCGGCCCGTTCATCACGCTGGGGACGGTAACGTTCCTCTCGCTGGGCGTCGTGTTGCCGCTGGTCGTCGGGATGACCTTCGACTACGTCTGGATGCCCTCGCCCGACGAGATCGACCTCCCGACGTCGACGAACTAGTCGCGTCGGTCGAGGACCGCCGACCGGACGCGGTCGTACACGTCGTCGGGGGCCGCCGTCGCGTCGACCCGGACGAACCGCTCGGGGTCGGCCGCGACGAGCCGCTCGTAGTTCTCGCGGACCTCGGCGAGGTAGTCGGCCGCCTCGAACTTGTTGGTGGCACCGCTCCGGCGGGCCGCCGTCTCGGGGTCGACGTCGAGGTACACCGTCAGGTCCGGCGGCCGGGTCCACGGCGCGTGGACCTCCCGAACGTAGGCGAGCGGGTCCTCGAAGTGGTCGGACGCGGCGAGCGTCGCGCCCTGGTAGGCGTACCGCGAGTCCGAGTAGCGGTCCGAGACGACGAGCCGGCCGTCGGCGAGGGCCGGCCGGACGGTGTCGGCGAGGTGGGCGGCGTGGTCGGCCGTGTAGAGGAACAGCTCCGCCAGCGAGTCCGCGTCGTCATCGTCGATAGAGCGCTGGACGGCCTCGCCGTACCAGCTGTCGGTCGGTTCCCGCGTGAACGTGGCATCTCCCGGCAGGGCGTCGTCGGCCCGGAGCCGCTCCCAGACCGTGGTCTTGCCGCTGCCGTCGAGGCCTTCGAGCGTGACGAGCATATCCGACCGTCGGCGCCGGGGTACGTAAGCACCCCGGAGCGCCGTCCGGCCGGTTCTGAACGGGTCGCCGGACGGAAATCCAAACCAGTTGCGCCTTACCTTTACGGTGATTGACGGCGACGGAACGGGTATGGACGTACTTGTGGTCGGCGGGACCGGCTTCATCGGACAGTATCTGTGTCGGGAACTCGACGACCGAGGCCACGAGGTCACCGCACTGGCACGGAACCCACACGACGCCGACCTGCCGACGGGCGTGGTGCGCAAGGAGGGCGACGTGACCGACTACGACAGCATCGAGGGCGCGTTCGAGGGGCAGGACGCCGTCGTCTTCCTCCCCGCGCTCTCGCCGCTGTTCAAGCCCGACGGCGGCAACGAGATGCACGAGGTGGTCCACCTCGGCGGCACCGAAAACTGCGTGCGGGCCGCCGAGGAACACGGCGTCGAGCGGTTCCTCCAGATGAGCGCGCTGGGTGCGGACCCGAACGGGCCGACCCACTACCTCCGCGCGAAGGGGAAAGCCGAGGAGGTGGTCGAAGACTCGGACCTCGACTGGGTCGTCTTCCGGCCATCCATCGTCTTCGGCGAGGGCGACGAGTTCGCCTACTTCACCAAGCGACTCAAGCAGATATTCGCCCCCGGCGTCCCCGTCTATCCGTTGCCCGGCGGCGGCGAGAAGGCCCACTTCCAACTCATCTGGGTCGAGGACCTCGTCCCGATGCTCGCCGACGCACTGGAGGACGACGACCACGTCGGCCAGATATACGAGGTCGGCGGCCCGGAGACGCTGAGCCTCAAAGAGGCGACCGAACTCGTCTTCGAGGCCGAGGGCAAGTCCATCACCATCGTGCCCTTGCCGATGGGATTGGCCAAAATCGGCCTACCGGTGCTGGGTGCGCTCGGCTTCCCGATGGGGAGCGACCAGTACGAGGGGCTGGACTTCGACAACACCCCCCGCGACAACGACGTGGGCGTCTTCGGCGTCGACCCCGAGTCCATGCGGACGTACGGGGACTATCTCGGCGTCCGATAGCGACCAAAACGCGGTCTTTTCAGACCTAATAGCGGATTGTCTCCACCGGGCGCGTAGCCGGAACCGCTCGAAACCGGTCTGTCCGGGACGGAGCGGGGATAATGCCTCCCTAACATCAGGATATTTTTGTTTCTGATACAGACTTTCATCGGTGAGATTTGGGCAAAAAACTTATACGCGCAATCCTACTTAGGCCTTTTAAGCGGAGGACCACATTCATGAAACTCGCGATGATCGGCTTCGGGCAGGCCGGCGGCAAAATCGTGGACAAGTTCCTCGAGTACGACCAGAACACGAACTCGGGAATCGTCCGCTCGGCCGTCGCTGTCAACACAGCGAAGGCGGACCTGCTCGGACTAGAACACATACCGGAGGAGAATCGAGTGCTCATCGGCCAGGCCCGCGTGAAGGGCCACGGCGTGGGCGCGGACAACGAACTCGGCGCGGAGATAGCCGAAGAGGACATCGACGAGATACAGGGGGCCATCGACAACATCCCCGTCCACGAAGTCGACGCGTTCCTCGTCGTCGCCGGCCTCGGTGGGGGGACCGGGTCCGGCGGCTCGCCGGTCATCGCGAAACATCTCAAGCGCATCTACACCGAACCCGTCTACGGACTGGGCGTCCTGCCCGGGAGCGACGAAGGTGGCATCTACACGCTGAACGCCGCCCGCTCGTTCCAGACGTTCGTCCGTGAGGTGGACAACCTCATGGTGTTCGACAACGACGCCTGGCGCAAGACCGGGGAGTCGGTCGAGGGCGGCTACGACCACATCAACGAGGAGATCGTCCGCCGGTTCGGCGTCCTCTTCGGCGCCGGCGAGGTCGAGGCCGGCGACAACATCGCCGAGAGCGTCGTCGACTCCTCCGAGATCATCAACACGCTCGACGGCGGCGGCGTCTCGACGGTCGGCTACGCCTCCGAGGACGTCGAGGTCTCCTCGGGTGGCGGCGGGCTCCTCTCGCGGTTCAAGGGCGACGACGGCGGCGACGACGGGATGGACACCGCCAACACGACCAACCGCATCACCTCGCTCGTCCGGAAGGCCGCGCTCGGTCGGCTGACGCTCCCCTGCGAGATCGAGGGCGCCGAGCGCGCCCTCCTCGTGATGGCCGGCCCGCCCGAGCACCTCAACCGCAAAGGCATCGAGCGCGGCCGCAAGTGGCTGGAGGAGCAGACCGGGTCGATGGAGGTCCGCGGTGGGGACTACCCGACCAACGCGCCGAAGGTCGCCGCCTCCATCCTGCTGGCGGGCGTCCACAACGTCCCCCGCATCAAGGAGCTCCAGCAGGTCGCCATCGAGGCACAGGACAACATCGACGACATCAGGAAACAAAGCGAAGATAACTTAGAGGACTTGGTTGAAGACGATGAGGATGAACTCGATCCGCTCTTCTAGGGGCATCGTAACCGTCCTCTGTGTGGTCGGTCTGCTCGCCGTCGCCGGGACGGCCAGCGCCTTCACCGTCTCAGCAGAGGGCGTGCCGTCCGAATCCGCCGTCGGCGACGAGGTGACGGTCACCTACACCGTCGACGACCCCTTCACCGGGACGTCCAACGAGTGGACGCTCGCGGGCGAGACGGAACTGCAGAACGTGAGCTGGACCGTGACGGTCCTCCGCGCCGGCAGTCAGGTCAGTCAGGAGACCTACGGCGACCAGTCGTTCAGTCAGGACCTCGACATCGACAACAACGGCGACCAGGTCCGGGTGGAGCTCACCGGGACGACGCCGGCCGTCGAGAACTACACGTACCAGCCCGAGGAGCAGTACGTCGTCGCCAGCCTCACGCGGGTGAGCGGGAGCAACGAAGAGGAGTTCCAGAACAGCACGGCCCACCACTACACCGCCGACAGCCGTGAGGCCCGCGACGCCATCGACAGCGCGCAGGCGGCCATCGACGCCGCCGGCGGCAACAGTGACGCCGAGCAACTGGTCGACAGCGCCGTCTCCTCCTACGAGAACGGCAACTTCGAGAACGCCGTCAACCTCGCCAACCAGGCCCGGAACACGGCCCAGCAGGCCCAGCAGAGCCAGCAGACGACCCAGACGCTGCTGCTGGCCGGCGGCGGCCTCGTCGTCCTCCTCCTGCTCGCGGGCGGCGGATACTACATCTACACGCAGACCCAAGGCGACGACTACAGCAAACTGTAATGCGAACCGTCGTCCCCGTCTCGGGGAGCGACCCCAAAACGCGCCTTTCGGACGTTCTCGGCCCCGACGAGCGGCGCGACTTCACCGAGGCGATGCTCGCTGACGTCCTCGACGCCCTCGACGGCGCCGGCCGCAGTCCCGACGTCGTCTCGACCGGGCCCGTCGAGTGTGCCGCGCCCGTGACCGTCGACGACCGGGGCCTCGACGCGCTCGTCAACGACGGGCTCTCGAGGGGGCCGCTGGCCGTGGTGATGGCCGACCTCCCGCTTCTCACCGCCGAGGCAGTCGAGCGACTGTTCGCGCCCGACGCGGACGTGGTGCTGGCGCCGGGACTCGGTGGCGGGACGAACGCCGTCGTCTGTCGCCACCCGGACTTCCGCGTCGACTACCACGGGGCGTCGATACGGGACCACCGGCGCATCGCCGACGACGTGGGCGCGAGCCTCGCCGAGGTGGACTCTCGGGTGCTGGCGACGGACGTCGACGAGCAAGCCGACCTCGCCGAGGTCTTGTTGCACGGCGACGGGGCGGCCGCTGACTGGCTCACCGACGCCGGGTTCGAGCTGTCGTTCGACCACGGCCGGGTGCGCGCCGAGCGGTGAACCGACCGTGGTACCAGCCGGTGCCCGTTTTCCTGCTTGATAACTGCGAGGTAGGCTTTATGCGGATTTCGGCCAAAAGAGCGATATGGTGTTCTCCCTACTTAAGCAGAGTTACGGTGCCAAGCTCGGACTGGGATACGTTGCGGCGGGGGCACTGCTCGTCGCGGTGGGCGTCCTCACACAGGACGTCGCCTCGACGGTCGTCGCGGGTATCGCCGGACTGCTGACGCTCGGCTCCATCAACGCGGCCGAGACAGTCGCGAGCGTCACTGAGCTATCCGCACAGACGCGGAAGGTCGCCGATGGCGACCTGGAGACGGAGATCAGCTCGACCCGGACCGACGAGTTCGGCGACCTCGCGGGTTCCATCGAGGAGATGCGGGTCTCCCTCCGGGACCGCCTCAACGAGATGGAATCGGCACGCGCCGAACTGGAGACGGCGCGTGAGGACGCCGACGAAGCGCGTGAGAAGGCGGAAGTCGCGGAGCGCGAGGCGCGTGAGATGGCCGGGGCCTACCGCGACATCGCGACCGAGTACGGCACGGTGATGGAGCGTGCGGCCGACGGCGACCTCACGCAGCGCGTCGACGTGGCGACGGAGTACGACGCGATGGCGACCATCGGTCGGTCGTTCAACCAGATGATGGAGGACCTCCAGCAGACCATCGAGACGGTGGCGGACGTGACCGACCGCATCACCACGGAGACCGAAGAGATGACCGACATGAGCCGCCGGATAGAGCGCGACGTGGACGAGGCCGTGGACACGGCGGTCGGCATTCAGGACCGGGCGTCTCGACAGCAGACAGAGTTGGAGTCGGCTGCCGACGACGTACAGGACGTGAGCGCCTCGGCGGAGGAGATAGCGGCCACCGTCGACGACCTCGCGGCCCGCAGCACCGAAGTGGAGGAGGCCAGCCGCGACGCCAAGTCGGCATCCGAGACGGCACTCGACGAGATGGACCGCATCGAGGCCGACGTCGAGAGCGCCGTCGCACAGGTCGAGGCGCTTCGCGAGCGCATGGACGAGATAACCGATATCGCGGACATCATCTCGGAGATCGCCGAGCAGACGAACATGCTGGCGCTGAACGCCTCTATCGAGGCCGCCCGCGCGGGGAGTGGCGGAAGCGGTGCGGACGGCGACGGGTTCAGTGTCGTCGCCGACGAGGTGAAGTCGCTGGCCGAGGAGACACAGGACCGCGCCGACGAGATCGCGTCGCTCATCGACGAGGTCTCCACCCAGACGGCGGAGGTGACCGACTCCATCCAGCAGACCGAGCAGCGGGTGGAGAACGGGACCGAGACGGTCGAATCCACGCTCGAGGAGATAGCGACCATCGCGGGCGCCGTCGACGACATCTCCGCCTCTATCGAGGAGATACGCGACACCACGGCCAACCAGGCCGACACCGTCCAGACAACCGCCGAGTCCATCAGCGACGTGACCGAGACCAGCGTCCAGACGGCGACCAGCGCCGACGAGATGTCGACGCAGATACGCCAGCAACAGGACGTGGTGCAGTCCATCGCGGAATCGCTGGAGTCGTTCCGTGAGCGTGCCGTCGACGACCTCGAATCACGGGTGCAGATGTTCGTCGTCGACGGCGCGACCACCCGTCAGGAGCGGACGGCGGTCGCGGGAGGTGACAGCTGATGGACCCCGTCGCCATCGCGTACGGAGTGACCGCCGCCGGGTTCCTCGTCGGCGTCGCCATCGTCTGGTGGCTGTACGCCTCCCTCGAAGGGTCCGACGAGCGGACAGTCCTCACGGCACTGGCCATCATCCCTGGGTTCGCTGGACTCTCGTACGCGTTGATGGCCCTCGGCGTCGGAACCGTGACCGTCGGCGACACCGTCCTCGTGGGCTTCCGGTACGTCGACTGGGTCGTGACGACGCCGCTCCTGGTCGGGTTCGTCGGCTACGTCGCCGGTGCGTCCCGCCGAGCCATCGTCGGCGTGATGGTCGCCGACGCGCTGATGATTCTGGCCGGCGTCGGCGCGACGGTGACAGAGGGCACGGTGAAGTGGGCGCTGTTCGCCGTCTCGGCGAGCTTCCACATCGCGCTGTTTGGCTACCTCTATCTCGTCTTCCCCAAGACGGTGCCGGACGACCCCGAGCGGCTCGGCCTGTTCAGCCTCCTCAAGAACCACATCGGGCTGCTGTGGCTGGCGTACCCGCTGGTGTGGATTGCAGGTCCCGCTGGACTCGGGGTCAGCACCTTCGTCGGAACGAGCCTCACCTACGCCTTCCTCGACCTGCTGGCGAAGGTCCCCTACGTCTACTTCTTCTACGCCCGGCGACAGGTGTTCATCGAAGGCGTCGTCGGGGACACGGCCGACAGGACGGCCCCCGCCGCGGCGGACTGAACGGACCGGGGGGTCCGAACCCCGCCGTTTTTGCGCTCGGAGCGCAGAGGAGGGGACGTGATACCCGGTGCGGCCGAACACGGCGTCGACGTCTCGATAGCCGATGCGGACGTCGAGCACCTGCTCTCGGTGATGCCGGCCGACGTTGAGCGCGCCGACGCACTGTCGTACTGTCGGAACGTGTTCGTCCCGCTGACGACCGCCTGTCGCTACACCTGTACCTACTGCACCTACTACGACCCGCCGGGGAAGGCGGAGCTCATGACCCCCGAGGAGATACGCGAGACGTGCCAGCGGGGCGCCGACGCCGGCTGTACGGAGGCTCTGTTCACCTTCGGCGACGACCCAGACGACCGCTACACCGAGATGTACGACCGACTGGCCGAGCTGGGTCACGACACCATCCACGAGTACCTCCGGGAGGCCTGCGAGATAGCGCTCGACGAGGGACTGCTCCCGCACGCGAACCCCGGCGACCAGACCCGCGAGCAGATGGCGACGGTCGCCGACCTGAACGCCTCGATGGGCGTGATGCTGGAGACGACCGCCGACGTGCAGGCCCACGGCGGCCCGCGGGCGAAGAACCCCGGCCAGCGGCTGGCGACCATCCGCACGGCGGGCGAACTCGGCGTCCCGTTCACGACCGGCATCCTCGTCGGCCTCGGCGAGGACTGGCGGGACCGCGCCGAGAGCATCCTCGCCATCCGCGAGCTGCACGAACGCTACGGCCACGTCCAGGAGGTCATCGTCCAACCGGTCGCGGAGAACGAGCGCTGGCAGAACGGGTCGCCGGACCTCGCGACGATGCGCCGCGCGACCGCGATGGCGCGCGCCGGCCTGCCGGCGGAGGTCTCCGTACAGGTGCCGCCCAACCTCGCCCCGGCCCGGGACCTGACCGACTGCGGCATCGACGACCTCGGCGGCGTCTCGCCGGTGACCGTCGACCACATCAACCCGGAGTACGAGTGGCCAGCCCTGCGGGAACTCCGGGCCGTCGCCGACAGCGCCGGGGTGCCACTCACCGAGCGCCTCCCGGTGTACGAGCGGTACGCCGACGGGGAGTGGCTCTCGCCGGTGGTCCGGGACGCCATCCGCGCCGACACGCCCGCCGGCGAGCGCCTCCGGTCCGTCCTCGAACGGGGCGAGAACCCCGTACAAACCTGAGGACGGCGGCGACGTTCCGATTCGGAAACGTCGCGATTCGACGCGGAGCGGGAGCCGCCTAGACAGCTAGGTTCTAGATATATACCCCCTCGCACCCTTACTATTGAACGTCCGGGGCGTGCCTCTGACAGCCAACCCGGGCAACGACGTCGTCTCGGCGAGACCGCGACCGAGGACGCGGTCCCGCCGATTTTCCGACGCAGACACCGATTGGATAGCGACGCCTCAGTCCAGCAGCGGCGTGCCGTCGGCCTTCGGCCCCAGTTCCGGCCCGACCACGGCGGCGTCCGGGTCGACGAGCCGGCGCTGCCGGTAGTCGGTCGACCGCTCGACCGGGGTGCGACCGATGGCCGTTATCATGTCGGCGTACTCGCGGACGGAGCGGAACTCGCCGTAGCCGCCGCCGGCGCGCTTCGTTATCTCCTCGGAGAGGATGGTCCCCATGAAGTCGTCGGCGCCGCAGGTGAGCATCTTCAGGCCGTGGGCGTCGCCGTACTTGACCCACGAGGACTGGATGTGGTCGACGTTGTCGAGGAAGAGCCGCGAGACGGCTATCATCAGCTCGTCCTCGTCGCGGCTGGCGCCGCCCGAGACCATGTCGCGGTCGTACAGCGGCGTCTCCTCGTGGACGAACGACAGCGGGACGAACTCCGTGATGGCGCCGGTCCGGTCCTGTAGGTCCCGGACCTTCTGGAGGTGCTGGACCCGGTGTCTGGCGTTCTCGACGTGGCCGTACATGATGGTCGCCGTCATGTCCAGCCCGACGGCGGCGGCGGCCTCCATCGCGTCGAGCCACTCGCCGCTGTCTATCTTCCCGGGACAGATGACGTCGCGTACCTCATCGACGAGTATCTCGGCGGCCGTCCCGGGGACGCTGTCGAGGCCGGCGTCCTGCAGGCGACGGTACACCGTCTCGTAGGACCAGTCGGTCCCCCGGCGGGCGTGGTACGCCTCCTCGGGGGTCATCGAGTGGACGTGGACGCCGTCGACGGCCATCGCCCGCAGCTGCTCGGAGTAGGTGCCCGGGTCGACGTCGTACTCGCTGGCCGGGCGGTAGTTCAGGTCGCCCCGGTCGCTAGCTGCCAGTATCTCCAGGTGCTCGTCGTCGAGCGCCAGCGCGGGGTGGAGGCCGGAGACGGACGTGACCTCGTAGATACCGCGCTCGACGGCGTCCCGGACGATGTCGCGGGACTCCGCGGGGGTCTTCGTGAACCCGCCGTGGTCGTCCTGGTAGCTGCTGCGGAACTGCTCGGAGCGGTCCTTGAAGTTGCAGAACAGACAGCCCGTGTTGCAGGCCGTCGTGACGTTGTTGTTGAGGTTGGCGACGAACGTCACCTCGTCGCCGACCACCTCGGCGCGGCGCCGGTCTGCGGCCTCGAGCACCTGCTCTTTCCGCCGCCGGTCGATGCCGTCGCGGTCGGTCCCGGTGGTGATGAGTTCGACGCCGTCGGCCACGGAGAGACGGTGTCCGTCGCGGGCCTTCGCGAGCGCGTTCTCGAAGGACTGGTCGGTCACCGGCCGGTGGGCGAAGTCGAACTCACCGGCGGGGTCCGCGGCGTCGGAGGCGTCCGGCATTGCTCGTTCGAAAGGGAACGACGGGCAAAAACGTGTGGGTGTCCGCGGACGGCGGGACACCCGCCCGCGGTGGCCTATCCCGCCGGAAGGATGCCGGTGACCGCACCGAGCGTCTCGGCGACCACCCATCCGACGAAGACGACGTACGCCGCCAGCAGTCCGTACGACTCCGCGGTGCTCAGCGAGAGGTCGGTCCGCAGGGCCGTGAAGAGGCAGATGGTCGCCAGCGTGAGGACGCCGAACATCGGGACGGCCATGGCGAAGTCGACGGTCCACGCGCCGACGAGGAGCACGCCCGCCGGAATCGCGACGAGCAGGTCGAACGTGTTCGAGCCGAGGACGTTCGCCAGCGAGGTGACGCCGCGGTTCCGGCGGGCGGCGCGGACGCTGACGAGCGTATCGGGGAGGCTGGTCGCCCCCGCCAGGACGGTCACGCCCAGCAGGAACTCGTCGGCGCCGACCGCCCGGCCGACGACCGACACCGAGTGGACGAGGTTCTCGACGGCCACCAAGATGACCGCGAGGCCGGCCACGAGGAAGAGCCACTGGCGTCGGACGGCGACGTCCGCGGCCTCGCGCCCGTCGCTCTCGTGGTCGGCCGTGTCCTGGTACTGGATGAAGACGTAGAGCCCGTACAGCGCGAGCGGTATCGCCGCCAGCGGGCGGGTGACCGCGCCCGACAGCGCCGCCTCGCCCGGGTAGTAGATGACCGCGAGCGCGAACGTGATGAGCAGGACGGAGACGGCCAGCATGTAGAACTGGGCCTCCTTGTAGACGAGCGTCCGGTTGGACTCGATGTCGCCCTCGGTGGCGATGCCCGCGACGGCGGGGATCACGAGGACGTTGAAGATGGCCGACCCGACGATGGCCCCGACGCCCAGCGGCATGGACCCGTCGAGCGCCGCGAACACGACGGTCGCGAGCTCCGGGAAGCTGGACCCGACGGCGACGAGTATCGCCCCCTGCACCACGTCCGGCAGGCCGTAGTGGGCCGCGAGCCGCTCGCTCGCCGTCTCCAGCCACTCGCTCCCCTTCCATATCGCCACCGTCGCCGCGACGACGACGCCGACCGCGACGAGCAGGTTCCCGGCCATGTGGTCGGTGATGACGGAGCGACGGGAAAGGGATTGTCCTCTGGCGGTCAGAACCGCTAGCAGTCCCTCCGAGTCTCACAAGTGTTTAAGGACTAGTCGTATATGCCACCGTCCGTCAGGTCTGCACGTAGGAGCGATACAGACGTCCACCAATGACGGATCAGATGCAGTCTCCAGACAGCGTAGTGCAGTTCCCCGTCGACGACGTGGCCGCGGTCGAGTCGGCCGTCGTCTCCTTCCTCCGGGAGCGCGTCGGGGCCGCCGACGCGGACGGCGTCGTCGTCGCGATGAGCGGCGGGCTCGACTCGACCGTGACGGCCACGCTCGCCGCCGAGGCGCTCGGCCCGGAGCGCGTCCTCGGGCTCGCGATGCCCTGCCACAAGACCGACGCCACCGCGGCGATGGAGGCCGAGACCGTCGCGGACCAGCTCGGCATCGCGTTCGAGCGCGTCCACCTCCGGCCCCTCCTCCACCAGTTCGACCACGACGTCGTCCCGAGCCTCGACCCCGGCGAGACGGACGGGTCGGTGCCGACCGACGACCGCGCGCTCGGCAACGCCGTCGCGCGGCTGCGCACCACCTGTGCGTACTACGCCGCCAACCGGACGAACCGCCTGGTCGTGGGCACGGCCAACCGGTCGGAACTCCTGCTGGGGTACGTCACGAAGTTCGGCGACGGCGGTGCCGACCTGTTCCCCCTCGGCGACCTCTACAAGACGGAGGTCCGGGCGCTCGGTCGCCATCTCGGCCTGCCCGACGCCATCGTCGAGCGGACGCCGACCGCCGGCTTCCGGGCGGGCCAGACCGACGCCGACGACCTCGGCGCGACCTACGACGTCGTCGATTCGGTGCTGTGGCGCGTCGTCGAGCAGGGCGACCCGGTCGACGGCGTGGCCGACTCGCTCGGCGTCGAGACGGCGACGGCGAGCCGGCTCGTCTCGATGTGTTCGGCGACGGCCCACAAACGGGCGAGGCCGCCGACGCCGGGAATCGGTGAGCGGTCCCGGCGGCCGACGGTCGACGAGTCCCACTGAGCAGTTCCGGCGACTCGCCGCGGAGACGCCCGGACGCCGCGGTTCGGTTGCCTGCCGCGGAGGCCCCTCGTGCCGAGTGAGAAACGTCTTTGTCCCCGCCCGCAAAGCGCCGGCAATGACGAGCGTCAAGGAGTTCCGTATCGACGAGGCGGCGACGGCCACCGACCTCGGCCGCGGCGCCTTCGTGTTCACGGACGACTACTCGGTGTTCGACTGGGGGAAGATGCCCGACCGGATTCCCGACAAGGGGGCCTCGCTGTGTACGATGGGCGCGTTCAACTTCCAGTTGCTGGAGGAGAACCATATCCCGACCCACTACGAGGGCGTCCGGGTCGGCGACAGCGACGCGGTGCTGGACCTCGGCGAGGCGCTCTCGACGGGCCACGCACCGGAAGAGATGGTCATCTCGCTGACCCAGGTGCCGGACCTGCCCTTCGATGACGGGGAGTACGACTACGAGGCCTACCACGCCGAGGCGGGGCAGAACTACCTGATTCCGCTCGAGATCGTCTTCCGGAACCGCGTGCCGGTCGGGTCGTCGCTCCGCAAGCGCACCGACCCCGCGGACCACGGTCTCGACTTCGAGACGTGGCCGGACGAAGTCGTGGACCTGGACCAGCCCATCGTCGAGTTCTCCACGAAGTACGAGGAGCAGGACAGCTACCTCGACCGCGAGGACGCCGACCGCATCGCCGGCACGGCCGACGTCGACCAGCTAGAGGAGCTGGCCCTGGCTGTCAACCACGTCGTCACGGACCAGGCCGCGGACGCCGACCTGGTCCACGAGGACGGGAAGATCGAGTGTCTCTACCACGAGGGCCAGATCCGTGTCGCCGACGTCGTCGGCACCTTCGACGAGAACCGCTTCTCCTACGACGGCCAGCAGGTCTCGAAGGAGGTCATCCGCCAGTACCACAAGCGCACCCAACCCGAGTGGGTCGACGCCGTCGCCGCGGCCAAACAGCAGGCCACCGAGCAGGGCGTCGCCGACTGGAAGTCGCTGTGTGACGTCTCGCCGGCGCCGCTCGACGAGTCGGTCGTGCTGGCCGCCCGGGACCTCTACTGTGCCGGGACCAACGCCTACGTCGGCGGCGACGTCTTCGACGCCCCGTCGCTGTCGGCCGCCGTCGACGCCGTCCGGGACCTCTGAGCGCCGGCCCGACGACGCCCGTCTCAGTCGTCGAGCCGCACGTCCACGTCCGTCACCGCCACCGTCGTCTCGTCGGTCGTGACCACGCACGACACCGTGTTGCCGCCGACGGACGTACAGCTCACCTGCGGCCGGCTATCGAGGTACCGGCCCCACGCCTCGTGCCGCGGGCTGGTCACGTTGAGGTAGACGGTGTCGCCCGCCGTGTCGGTCTGTGTGACCGTCGTCTCGTTGCGGGTCGTCCGGACGCTGGCGGTGGTCCGGCCGCCGACCGACGTCGCCGCCACCGGGCGCGTGCGGACGACGTGGAACCGGGCGTAGTCGGCCGTGAGGAGCAGGCGCGGCGGTCTGGCCATCACCTGTCCGGCCCGGTCTTCGCGGATGACGCCCCCGTTCGCGTAGACGACCCGCGTGCCGTCCCCGGCAGCCAGCACGAGCGGACGGGTGTCGACCGTCGTCCGGACCCCGTCGGCCGGGACGTGGACCTCGAACCTCACGTCCGGCCCGACCGACAGCGAGACGCCGTCGAGTTTCACCGTCGTCGTCCGACTCGGGACGCCCTCGCGGGCGACGTCGTCGACGTTGGTCGCCAGCACCTCGAACGAGCGGACCCCGTTGGTGACCCGTTCCTCGTCCCGCACGTCTTCGAGGGCCGCGAAGCCGCCGACGCTGACGAGTCCGACCAGCACGAGGACGGTGCCGAAGATGACGACGAACCCGACGGTCGTGCTCTGGGCGCGGTCGGTCACGCGTCCACCTCCAGCGTGTCGGTGCCGTCGTCGTAGGTCACGACGACCGGGCCGCCGTCGACGGTCGTCTCCGCGATTTCGGTCCCGGTCTTGAGGTGGACCGCGACGGAGGTGTCGGCCACGTCGCTCACGAGGACGATGCGGTACCGGTAGAACGCCCCGGCGTCCGCCCGCTCGTCGATTGTGAGTCGGTACTGGCCGTTCGCGACGCGGTCCGGGAGCGGCGCCCGCACCGTGACCGTCTCCGGTGTGTCGGCCGCCCGGGCCATGCTGTCGGCCGAGGTCAACGCCGAGGCGAGGCGGTTCCCGAGGACGGACAGCTCCGAGTGGACCGCCTTGCTGCGTTCGTCCTCGACGAGCGAGACGGACACCGAGAGCAGGGTGACGACGAGCAACAGCGTGATGCCCAGCGTCAGGACGTACCCGACTGCCGTGGAGGCGCCGCGCTCAGTCATCCGCATCACCCGCCAGCACCGTCGTCTCGGTGACGTACTCGGTCGTCGGCGTCTCGTAGGTCACGCGTATCGACGCGCTGTAGAGCCGCTCGGTCACGAACGGGTCGCCGCTGCCCGCCGTCCCGTAGTCGCCGTCCTCGACGAACGGACGGGACCGGTCGACGATCATGGAGTAGTTGCCGGCGGCGTTCGACCCCCAGTAGTAGGCGACGTCGTAGGAACTCCCGACGGCGTCGAACCCCGCGACCTGCGGACAGTCGGTGCCTTCGAGGGAGCCGTCCGAGAGGTCGACGACGGCGTACCCGTCGGCCCCCGCCGAGACCGCACAGGCGGGCAGTAGTGACCCGCTCGTGTCCTGCACCCTGACGACCACGTCGCCGCCCTTCCGGTAGACGAACAGGCGCCACACGTCGGCCCCGTCGGTCACGTCGAGGTGGAACACGCGGTCCTCGTGCAGCGTGGTCGCGTTGGTGTCGTCCGGCGAGCCCACCAGCGCGCTCTCGGAGACGTTCAGTCGGGCGTCGCGCGTGCCCGAGACGCCGTCGGCGAGCGTCCAGTTGTCGGCTCCGGAAGCGTTCGTCATCGGGCGGGTCGAGACGTTCTGGACGATGCGGGTCCCCTCGGTCGTGCCGGTGACCGAGACGGTCGCTCTCGCCCCGCGCCGGGCCGCGTAGCCGTCGGCCTGCTCGCGCCAGTCGGCGACGCCCTCGTCCAGTTCGGTCTGCAGGGTCGCGTAGTCCGTGTCGTTGTGGCGGTTGACGTACGCGAGCGTCCCGTCCGCTCCCTCGGTGGCCGCCTCGGCGAACGCGACGGCCTCCCCGCCGCCGTCGTCGTGGTTCGCGGCCATCGTCTGTGAGTACGCCGACGCGTTCAGCGCCAGCGCCAGCACCACGAACAGGACGGCGATGCCGAACGTCGTCACGAGCAGCACCTGTCCGCGGTCCGCCCGTTCGGGGCGCGTCAGGTGGACCACAGGACCACCTCCACCCGGACCACGTTGTAGACGCCGCTGTCCGGGGCGCTGTCGGGCACGTAGAGCGACGCGTTCGTCAGCGTCCGGCCGGTCGGCGTCTCCGCGGCCGCGTACACCACGTCGTCGTCGTAGAGCGTGAGGAACGCGGCGACGCTGACGGCGTCGTCGCTGGGGGTCCCGCTGTCGACGACCGCTCTCGTCGCCGTCCCGCCCGCGGTGGTACGGTACCGGACCCGGACGTTGTAGGCCACGCCGTCGGCGCCGACGCTGCGGTCGAGTCGGTCGCCGAAGTCGGTCGGGAGCGTCCCGTTGCTGTAGGCCGACTCGTACGGTTCGAGGCCGTGGAACGTCCCCGTCCCCTCGTTCCAGTACAGCACCGTCCGGCGGAGCGAGCCGTCCTCGGCGGCGGCGTCCAGCACGCCGCTCCCGACGCGTTCGAGTTGCTGCTGCTGGGCCCCGCTGGCCGTGCTCGCGGTCTGTGGCGTCACGGCCGTCGACTGGAGCGCGAAGACGACGGCACCGAGGAGGACGAGCGCGGCGACGAACGCCTCCAGCGTGTACGCCTGTCCGCGGGTCGACATCGTCACCACACCTCCACCCGTAACGTCGCCGCCGTGCCGTCCAGCGAGACGTGCCGCCGCGCCGTGGCGACGGAGGCGTCGCTGCTGGTAGGTGGGGGCCCGACCGCCAGCGGCGACCCGCCGGTCGAACACGGCACGACGCTCCCGCCGTCGGCACACAGGACCTCCCGGGTCGGGTCGCCGGCGACGTCCCGGCGGAGCGTC
This sequence comes from Haloarcula sp. MBLA0163, assembly GCF_055632435.1. Lineage (NCBI taxonomy): Archaea > Methanobacteriati > Methanobacteriota > Halobacteria > Halobacteriales > Haloarculaceae > Haloarcula > Haloarcula sp. MBLA0163. The sequence continues at coordinate 420,794 of NZ_CM145745.1, read as the reverse complement.
ACGTTCACGCCGTAGCGCTCGTCGACGCCGACCTGGTCGGTGAGCGTCGCGCTCGTGTCGAAGGTGCCACAGGGGTTCGCGCCGCTCTGGTTGAAGAACCAGAAGGCACAGGTCGAGAGCGTCGTGGCGCCGGGGTCGCCGAGGTGTAGCTCGACGAGCTGGGTTCCCACCCTGTCCGCGACCAGCGCCGTCTCCTGCCCCCCGTCGGTCGGCGTGAGCAGGTCCGGGACGAACAGGAGGACGAACCCGACGACGACGAAGAACACCGCCATCCCCGTCAGGAAGTCGATGGGCATCTGCCCCCTTGTCGACGGTGCCGGCGCCATCTCACCCCACCACCATCCAGACCGCGAGCGATATCGTCAGGAGGACGACGACGAACTTCGCGCCGCCGCGCAGGGTCGCCTCGCGCAGGTAGCCCGCGATGAGCCCCGCGGAGACGGCCTGTATCGTCACGGCGTGGAAGAACATCAGCGAGAGCAGGTCGGCGTCGACGCCGGCCAGCGACATCCCGCCGCCGGTCCGGGCCGGCTGGTCGGCGCCGAACTCCGCCATGACGTCGATGAACTGCACCTTCAGCAGCGCCATCACGCCCAGCAGGGTGACGTACGTCATCAGGACGATGGCGACCTGCATCAGCGTCCGCGAGCGGCGCTCACGCGCCAGGTCGTCCTGCACCTCGCTGGCCTTCGCGGCCGTCGACAGCACCTCCGAGATGTGACTGGACGCCTCCTGGGCCTTCGTGACGAGCTTCACCGTCCGCGCGAGACGCGGGATGCGGTACTTGTTGTTGAACTCGATAAGCGACTCCTTGAGGCTCATCCCGTAGTTGACCTTCCGGTAGATGGCCCGGAACTCGTCGGCGAGCTTGTCCGAGGACGTCTCCGAGACGGTCTTTATCGATTCGAGCGTCGTCGCCCCGGTGTCGTTGACCGTCGAGAGCTTCAGGAGGGTGTCCGAGAGGTTCCCGAGCAGCGCGCGGCGGGAGCGGCGGTCCCACTCGTGGAACACCGCCAGCGGGGTCACGACGAGGAACAGCGGCACGTAGCAGTAGACGAACGTCGCCCACACGGGTCGTGCGACGACGCCGTCCCACGACACCGGAACGGCCCCGGAGAGGGCCGCCGCGCCGACCAACGAGAGCGAGGCCGGCACGGAGAGCGCGAGGGTGTACAGCGGGTTGTCCTTGAAGAACAGGTGCGGGTTCCGCAACAGGTCGACCGTCTCCTGGAGCCCCTTCTTGCGCTCGATGCGGTCGAAGATGTGGTAGCTCCCGCTGAAGGCGGTGATGAAGCCGAGGTCACGCAGGCCACTGCGGCCCTGCGTCTCGAGCCACGCGCTCTGCTCGCGCGGCCGGATGACCCCGTCGCCGAACTCGTCCTGCTTGACCGTCGTGACGAGGACGAGGAAGGCGGCGGCGATGAGCGGAATCAGCCCGTAGACGGTGACGTACAGCAGGAGCTCCGAGGCGTTCCCGAGCATGTTCATGATGACGAGGATGATGACCAGCAGCAGGGGGAACAGCGACAGCGTGATGTACATCTCCCCGAGCAGTTCGAGGACGTCGAGCGTCTGTTCCTGCTCCTGTTTGGCCGCCCGCATGTACTTGTGCTTCTTGTTGTCGAGGAACGAGGTCATGTCACCGCCGCTGTTGATGACCGCGAGCATGTCGACGAGGAACTCCCGGAGCTCGTCGCTGGGCGTCTGCTCCAGCTGGTGTCGAATCGCGGTCCGGTAGTCGGTGTCCAGCGAGTTCGTCTCCCTGACGATGGCCTGGAACTCCTGGGACACCTCGCCGTAGGTGTCCTCGGCCTTCGCCATCGCCTCCAGCAGTTCGAGCTGGCTGAGGCCGCCGATGGAGAGGGCGTACATGAACGACACCGAGTCCGAGAGGAGCATGTTTATCTCCCGGCGGCGGGCGCTCGCACGCGAGTACGGGACCGCGAGGAGGCCCCCGAAGCCGAGGCCGAACCCGAGGCCGCCGAGTCCGAACCCGAGGACCACGACGACGAACGGCACGCGGAGCGTCCGGACGAGCGTGACGAGGACGGAGCTCTCCGGGAGCGGGACGCCCAGCAACGGGCCGGACAGGACGCCGGTGGTGGCGAGCAGGTAGCCGAGCGCGATGCCGACGAACCAGAGCGCGACCCCCGTGATGAGGCCGACACCGACGGCCCGCGAGAGGTACATCTCGACGGTCACGGGCATCCGCGCCTCGGCGAGTTTCCGCTCGACGGTCGCGACGAACTGGTCGTCGTCTTCGAACACGTAGTCGTAGACCGGGTAGAACGCGTTCCCGAGTCTGTCCGCGCCCCCTTCGAGCGTGCGGACCGTCGGGTGGTCGCCGGTCTCGGTACTCATCTATGCCCCCGTCTCGTCGTCGGACACCGCGTCCTCGCCGGCGTCGGGCGATGGTTCGCCGTCCGGTTCGTCGTCGGGCCCGACCGCTCCACTCGTCTCGTCCGCTTCGAACAGCGTGTCGAGCGAGTCGCCCGGGTCGTCGTCGTCCGCCCCGTCCCCGGCCTCGGGTTCGAGGACCGCGTCGTCCGTCTCGGGCACCGCGAGGTCCGCCTCGTCCGAGGCCATCGTCTTCGCTTTCGTCGCGGCGAGGTCGACGTCCTCGAGCGCCGCGACGACCGCCTTGATGCGTGACTCGGTGACCTCTGCGTCCGCCGAGTCGAGGACAGCGGTCAGGTTCGATTCGTTGATCTCAGCGCCGGTCTCGTGCAGGATGAGTGCTGCGTAGACGTATTCCATGGTGTCTCACTCCGTGTCGTCGTCGGTCTGTTCGTCGCCCTGTTCCACGACCACGGGGTCGGCCAGGGGGGCCGTCCCCATCCCGTCGGCTGCCAGCCCGCTCCGTATCTCGGCGCCCTTCGCCCGCGCGTGCTCCGGCAGCGCGTCCATCAGCGAGAACGCGTCGCGGCCGCGGTACTCCTCGAAGAGCGTCCCGTCGGCGACGTCGAGAATCTCCTTCGCGACCTCTCGCGTCTCCGGGTCGGGGTCCGGCCGCGGGACGACCGCCTCCGTCTCCGGGTCGATGTCTATCTCGACGCTCTCCATCTCCCGGAGGTCAGAGAGGCTCTCCCCGAGTTCACCTCGGGCCAGCAGTGCGAGGATCGCCTCCGGGTCGTTGATGAACGCCTGCAGCGTCGCGGCGACCTCCGCGTAGTCGTTGCAGTCGTTCTCGACGAGGTAGGCCAGCACGACCTTCCGCTTGAACAGCTCGTCCTCGAGTCGCTCGCGGTCCCACCCCCTGTCGAACTGTATCTCCTGGAGCGTGTTCGAGCGACCGAGCTGCAGGAACTCGTCGCTCTCGGGCTGCCACTCGAAGATGTCGCGGATGTTTATCTCGTCGTTCTCGGCGTCGTAGTGGTTGACCTCGGTGATGGTCTTGTTCCGCCGGACCTTCCGGCCCTGCACGCGGGTCTGGGTCTGGATGGAGACCAGGTCGAGGCCGGTGAACATCGTCTTCGAGACGTTGATGGGGTCCGTGGTGAACCGCTTGAGCACCTCGCCGACGGAGTCGGCGTGGAACGTCGTCAGCGTCGTGTGCCCGGTCGACATGATCTGGAACAGCGTGCGACCCTCCTCGCCGCGGACCTCGCCCATGACGATGAACTCCGGTCGCTGTCGGAGCGCGGCCTCGAGCAGGTCGAACTCGTCGACGTCGCCCACGTCGTCCTCGCCGAAGGAGGGGCGAGTGACACTGGCGACCCAGTTGCGCTGTGGGAGTTCGACCTCGCGGGTGTCCTCGATGGAGACGATCTTCGAGTTCGAGGGGATGAACAGCGAGACGGCGTTCAGGCTCGTCGTCTTCCCCGAGGCCGTCCCGCCGGCGAAGATGAGGCTCCGGTTGTTTTCGATGGCGAGCCAGAGGAACGCCATCTCCTCTAGCGAGAACGTGTTCCAGTTGATGAGGTCGATCGGGGTAAAGGGGACGTCCTTGAACTGCCGGATGGTGTAGTTGGTCCCGTGGTCCGAGACCTCCCGGCCCAGCGTCAACTGGGCACGCGAGCCGTCCGGCAGCGTCGCGTCCACCTGCGGTCGCCGCTTCGAGATGCCCTTCCCCGAGCGCTGGGCGAGTTTGACGACGAAGTTGTCCAGTCCCGTCTCGTCGTGGCTGACGTTCGTGATGACGTTCTCGTACTCCGTGTGGTAGACGAAGACCGGGGAGTCGTAGCCGTCACAGGAGATGTCCTCGACGTTGACGTCGTGCTTGATGGGGTCGATGCGCTCGTAGCCGAGGAAGTCCCGCTGCAGTTCGTACAGGAGGCGCTCGACCTGTGCCTCCGTCAGCGTCCCGGCGTCCTCCTCGATGACCGCCGGCTCCGGTCGCGCCGCGAGGCCCTGTAGCTCGCGGTCGGAGGACTCCGCGGCCGCGCCGATGTCGAACAGGTCCTTGAACTGCCCGACGACGCTGTCGTCCCGGACGCCCTCGCGGAGGTCGTACTGGTCTAGGAGCCGGAGCGTCTCCGACCGGATGACGTCGGCTCTGTCGGCCTCGTCGCCGTCGATGAGGGCGTCGTCGTCGGAGTACTTCACCGCCGTCCTGAGGCGGCCGGTCAGGTACTCCTTGACCCGCACCTCGATGTCGTTCATGTACGGTTCGACGACGGTGTACTTCTTCTCGTTCTCCTTGATGGAGTGGAAGACGACGACGCAGGCGTACGGTTTGTTCACCCAGTAGCGCTCCACCTCGACGAAGTGGCGCTTCTTCTCCATCGGGACCGCCTTCTCCAGGTCGTAGCGGTTCGCGAGCGTCGTCAGGCCGTCGTGGGTCGAGAAGAACGCGTCCTCGTCGATCTCGGGGTTGACGTTGACCGTGCGCCGGTCGACGATCTCGTCGACGGCCTCGGCGAAGTCGCTGGCCCGCGTGAGCCGGTCTGTCATCTCCTCGGGCGGGAAGCCGAGGAACGATTCCGGGTCGAACGGCTCGGCGGTCCCGTCGCCGTCTCCGGGCGGGTGGCCGTCCTCGTCGTAGTGGTACTCCCACTTGAAGTGCTCCCACGTGTACTCGTCCTTCGTCACCGGCGTGGCGGCGATCCACTCCGCGTACTGCTCGTAGAGCCGGTCGGCGTTCGCCTTCGCGCGGCCGACGCGTGCGGGGAACTCGTCCGGGTGGCAGCCGAGGTACGCCGCGGGCGAGAACGCCGTCGCCGTCCAGTCCCGCGTCCGGACGGGCGCATCGTCGGTCGTCCGCCGGCCGAAGGTCCCGAGGACGCCGCCGTCGTCGTCGGACTGCTCCGTCTCGACGACCCGGTCGACGTCCGCGCCGTACCCCAGCTCGGCCAGCAGGTCGTCCCAGGTGTACGTGCCGACCGCGACCGGGCGGTCCCGCCGGTCGTCGTTCTCGGACGGTCCGGGCGCGGACGTCACGGTCCGTCACCCCGTCGTTGCGAGTCCCCACCGTTCGAAGTGCTGTGTTCACTCATTGTAGTCCCAACACACGGCCCTCGGCGCCGTCGGCCACCGATAAATCGGTGCCTGACCCGACGAGGCCGGAGCGCGTGTGGCTGGGTAGCACCACGCACCTACACGGTGTTGGTAATGTGTGGTTTACCTGAAATTAGAGACGGTGTACCGCTTCTACGACCGCAACTGGGACGACGGTCCACAGACCCGCTCGTGGCGGTAGCGGGCATCTACGCCAGTATCCGAGGTGAGAACGAGCCGTGACGACGGAAGGGGCCGCGTTACCTCGGCGTCGAGCGGAGCGCCGCTCGAATGATGGAATAGTTATACGAAACCACCGGATACGCGAGACGGACGAGCAGTAAGCGAGTTCTGCACCGAGTGATGCCCGTCGGAAAATATCAATCAAGCTATATCTCGGCTGGTGTCGATGGCGACTTCCTGCGTCAGTTCGAGCTTCACCGTCTCGTCGAACGGCGCGCCGCCCCGGAACTTCGGCACGATGAGCCGGTTCTCGATGCTCTCGCCCCGCACCTCCGTCGAGAGCTCGAATATGATGTCGGCCAGGTACTCGGTGACGTCGCGCTGGACGGGGACCTGCCGGCCGTCGAGGCCGTGCATGACCGCGAAGCTGTCTTTCTCGGCGAGCGTGTCGCGGACGTCGTTGAGGAAGTGGAGGTACTCCTGCGTGTTCCCGGTCTCGAGCATGTCGACCGTGTCGACGACGATGGTCGACTGGGCCGGACTGTCGCGGATGACCCGGTACGTCTCTTTCAGCGGGCGCTCGCCGATGGCGTAGAGGTCCGTGGTGTCGAGCGTCCCGCCGGCGTTCCGCATCGCGGTCCCGACCGCCCGCTTCGACCGTGCCGTGGTGAGATAGGCTGTCCGCCGCGGGGTGGTCAGCTCGTAGAGGAACTGTTCGGACTGGCTCGCCGGGTCAGCGGAGAGGAGCGCGAGGCTCCCCGGCGGCACGCCGCCGTTCAGTTTCCGGTCCAACACGTCGATGCCAGTCCGGAGGACGCGAGTCATCGTCCACCCCGCCGGTCTGCTCGCACCCGCTCGCACACCCGTGCGCGAGGTCTGTCACCGTTCGGTCGATCAGTACTGAGTGGTCCCATCGATATGGACCCTTTCGACAGTACACACGTTGTTACAGCCCCCATACGACCGACGTAGCGCGGGAAGAAACGGGCTACTACCGTGAACAGTCCTGAACAGTAGTTGAACGTTTCAGGTATATCTATCACGGTAATGAGGTATTTATCGGATAACAATATCCCACTGAGCAGATGGACCAGGTGCAGCGATGGTCGAGAGTGCGAGGGAGTCGGCGCGGTGGGGAGGCACGACGGCACCACCCTGCTCGCCCGCAAGGTCGCGGGCGGGACGGGCGTGGGGCCGTCGCGGACACCAGTGTCGGGCGGCGTGACGGGGCGACGCGACTGCCGAACCGTACTCGGGAACCATCCACCACAGAACCATGCAACTACGAAACCTCAAAGCACTGTTCGCGGACGACGACGCGGTCTCACCGGTCATCGGCGTCGTGCTGATGGTCGCGATTACGGTCATCCTCGCAGCCGTCATCGGCTCGTTCGTGCTCGGGCTGGGCAGCTCGACGAGCGCGACGCCACAGGCGAGCTTCACGTTCGACTACGACACCGGCGCTGGCACTGTGACGATAACGCACGACGGCGGCGATACGCTGAAATCGGGGAACATAGTCGTGAAGGAAGACGGCAGCGTCCTTGTCAACCCCGCCGCAGGCACGGAGATTGCAGCAGGCGACACCCTCACTAGCGGAACTAGTGTTGCGTCGGGTGCGCAGATCAAGGTCGTCTACAACGCTCCGAACAGCGACAAGAGCGCGGTCCTCGCCACGTCGACGGCGCCGTGACCACGCACGCACAGACAGAACACTGATTCCGGCCCCGGTCCCCGTCTGGCGTTCGGTATCCGTCGTCGGTGGCGGATAACGCCGGGCACAGGGGACGACACACGGGGGACACGACGAGACACACAATGAACGCAGACACGACCCGACGGACCGACGAGACGGGCACTACGACCAGCGGCGGCTCGACGACCGCACGCGGCCAGTCGGAGGTCATCGCCGTCGTCCTGTTGTTGGTCGTCGTCGTCATGAGCCTGTCCGTCCTCGTCGCGAGCGGGACGACGGCCATCGTCGAGACGCGCGACAGGGCGGAGGTGGGCGCGGCCGAACACGCGCTCGCAGCGTTCGATACCGACGTGAGCGCCGTCGCGTTCGGGCAGTCCCGCGCCAGTACCGACCTCGGCCTGCGTGCCAACGACGGCGAGGTCCGGTACCACGACACCGGGTGGGTCCGCGTCACCGTCGACAACGAGACGAGCGCCGAGACCGTCGTCGTGAACGAGTCGCTCGGGACGGTCGAGTACAGACAGGGCGAGACGGCCGTCGCGTCACAGGGCGGCGGCGTCTGGCGGCGCGACGGCGACGGGTCGGTGATGCTCTCTCGGCCGGAGTTCCACTACCGGGACCGGACCGTGACGCTCCCGGTGGTGTCGATGGACGGCGAGACGGGGCTCTCGAGCCGGCTCGACAGTCGGCCGGACGGCGCACCGGTCCAGCGGTACCCGAACCGGACGCTCGGGTTCGCCAACCCGCCCGACAGCGGGTCGGTGACGGTGACGGTCCAGAGCGAGTACTACGACGCGTGGGGGCGTCACTTCGAGACCGAGACCGACGCCATCGTGCGCTACGACCACGCGAACGAGCGCGTGGCGGTGACGTTCGTCGTCCTGCCCGGGCGAACCACCTTCGACGCGGGCATCATCGCGACGTCGAGTGCGGGCGAACTGGCCGTCGCGGGAACCGGCGCCTACGTGAACAGCTACGACTCCGCGGACGGGAACTACTCCGAGACCCGCTCGGCGGACGGCCTCATCCAGTCGGCCGGCAACGTCACGGCGACGGGGAACTCGCTCGTCGACGGCGACGTCAGGTCCGGCGGGACGGTCGAACTGCAGGGGAGTACCAGTATCAACGGGAGCGCCTACTGGACCCGGGCCCCGGAACCGGACAGCACCGAGCAGTCGAAGGTCGCCGGCGAGGTGGCGGAGATCGACGGCGTGCGCTCGGTCATGCCCGTCGACACGTTCGTCGAGACGTACGCCCGGCGTGTCAGAGACCGGAACGACAACGACCGGACGTCGACCGTCAGCGGCGAGCAGCTCGCGATGACGGGGTCGTCCGCCGAACTCGACGCGGGCCGGTACTACGTCCACAACGTCACGCTGGACGGCGACTCGCTGACGCTGAACACCACCGACGGCGACGTGACGGTGGTCGTCCGCGACTACGTGAGACTGACGCAGGGCGGCAACGTGACCGTCGAGGGCGACGGCATCGCGCGGTTCGTCGTCGCCGGCGAGAACGACACGACCGTCTCGCCGACGGGGCTCGGGAGCAAGGCGGTCAACTTCCACGTGGGCAAGGACAGCGCCGTCCACGTCCCCGGCGAGGACTCGCGGCAGCTCAGGGTGTACGGCACCCGGGCGTTCAACGCGACCATCGCCGGGTCCAACAGCAAGAAGGCGACGTTCGACGGCCTGCTCTACGCGCCGGCCGGTACCGACGGGAGCGGCTACGTCTACATCAAGCAGGGCGACCTGTACGGCCTGGCCGTCACCGGCAACCTCACCGTCGGCCAGTACGGCGCCGCCCACTACGACTACGGGCTCAAGGGCAAGACCCGGATACGCTCGCCGTTCTCGGAGGTAGAGCAGCTGTACGTCACAGTCCACCGAGTGCGTATCGAATCCGGGAGCTGATACGATGAGTCGAACACGTATCTCGACACGGCGGGCGGCCAGCCTCGAACGGCGGGGGGAGGACCGATGACCGTCGTCGAGCGACTGGTCGCGTACGTGGCGTTCGGTGAGTCGTCGTGTGCCCGGTGTGGCGCCACGTCGACGGTGCTCCACGAGTGCTGTCGCTGCGGGACCACGGTGGAGGCACACGTTGACCGGTGCCCCCGCTGTGCGTCCGTCGACATCGCCCGCTACGAAATCTGAGCACGGCGCGGGGTGCTTGGAAACGGTGGCGAAGGGTCCCGCACGCGCTCGTGCGTCGGCGCCGTCTCAGTCGTCCGCCTCGGTCCCCGGTTCCTCGCCGGCGACGAACTCGCCGAGGCCGTCGATGGGGCGGTCCGGGTTCTCCTCGTCGAGCGTCTCCGGCGCGCCCAGCTGGACGTCGGTCTCCTCGGGGTCCCGGAGTTTCGTCCGGCCGCGGTGGACCGTCACCTCGTCGTTGAGGTGGAGCTTGATGGCCTCGATGAGCGCCTCCGCCTCCAGCGGTTGGCCCAGTTCCTGCAGTTCCTCCTCCGTGGCGTCGTCGGGGACGTTGAACGCCCGCTGGGTGATGATGGGGCCCTGGTCGAGGTCGGTCGTCACGTAGTGGGCGGTGACGCCGGCGATGCGGACGCCCTCCTCGATGGCCTGCATGTACGCCGACGCGCCGGGGAAGGCCGGCAGGAGGCTCGGGTGGACGTTGATGATGCGGCTCTCGTAGCGGAAGACGACGTCCGGCGAGAGGATGCGCATGTAGCGGGCCAGCGCGATGAGGTCGGCGTCGTACTCCGCGAGCAGGTCGAGCAGTTTCTCCTCGTCGGGCGTGCCCTTCTCGTCGCCGATGTCGTGGAAGGGGACGTCGTACTTCCGGGCCAGCGGTTCGAGGTCGTCGTGGTTGCCGATGACCACCTCGATGTCCGCCCCGAGGTCGCCGTTGGCCCACGCCTCGAACAGCGCCTCGAGGCAGTGGGACTCCTTCGTGACGAGGACGGCGATGGACTGGGTCTCGCGGTCGGCGGGGAACCGGACCTGCACGTCGACGCCCAGCTCGTCGCCGAGGTCGGTGAGGTCCTCCCGGAGTTTCTCCTCCGTCGTCACCATGTCGCCGGTGTCGACGTGCATCGTCATCCGGAAGACGCCGTCGCGGACCGCCTGGTCCAGGTCCTCGATGTTGATGCCGCGCTCGAACAACAGGGAGGTGACCTCGGCGATGAGTCCCGTGTCGTCGTCGCCGACGACGGTGATCTCGGTGAGTCCGTGGGTCATGCCTGCCACCTCCGGCGGATACGGTGGTTCATTGCCGTCCAGTTCGGCAGGGCCGATGCAAAAGCCTTCGTTTTCCGCCTCCCGGCGGCGGTATAGCTTAGTTGTTGGGGCCACAGGGTGGGCACGTGAGAGGTACGTTGGCGACTGTGGTCTGTGCCGACCCGGACGACGAGAGCCGGTCGGAAACGGTGAACGCGCTCGAATCGGCCGGTTTCGACGTGCTGGCAGCCCCGTCTGTCTCGGCCGTCGCGGCCGCGCTCGACGACGCCGACGTCGACTGTGTCGTGACCGCGTTCGCCTTCCCCGACGGGGACGGCTTCGACGTGGTGGGGACGGTGCGTGACCGGCACCCGGACTGCGCCTGTGTCTTCTTCACGCCGGAGTCCCCCTCGGAGTTGCCGCGTGGCGGGCGGGACCAAATCGTCGAGTACGTCCCGCAGTCGGTCCCAGCGGCCCGCGACCGCCTCGTCGACGTCGTCGAGGGCGCCACCGCCGAGGTGACACAGGCGGCCTACCCGCTCCCCGAGGACGAGACCGAGCGACTGTCGGCGGTCCGGGCGTACGACGTGGCCGAACTGTCCGCCGAGGCGACGTTCGAGCGCCTGACGGCGCTGATGACGACGCACTTCGACATCGACGTCGCCTTCGTCGGTCTGGTCGACGAACACGAGGAGCGGTTCGTCGCCTGTACCGGCGCCAACTGGCGGACGCTGGCGCGCGAGGACAGCATCTGTACCCACACCATCCTCACCGACGAGGAGATGGTGGTCGAGGACACCCACGAGGACCCCCGCTTCGCCGAAGTCAGCCGGCTGGACGAACTGCACATCCGGTCGTACGCCGGCGCTCGCATCACCGACGACGAGGGGAACGCGCTGGGCGCGGTCTGCTGTACCGACGACGAGCCACGCTCGTACACGCGAGCGGAACTGGACGACCTCCGGCGGTTCGCCGACGAGGTCGAAGAACAGCTCCTGTTGCGCCGCCGACTCGGCGGCGGGGGTGAGTGAGGTGTCGTTACAGGGGGACACGGTCTACGAGTTCGAGCGCCTGCCGCTGGAACCGGTGGCGACGGGGACGAACCTGCTCGTGACGGGACCGACGCTCGGCGGGACCCGGGACCTGCTCCTGCGCCTCCTGCTCGGCGAGGACGCCGTCCTCATCATCACGGCCGATACGAGCGCTCGCGAGACGCTGGCGGACTTCGAGCGGCTGGGCGGGGCGGGCCCCGATGAGCGGGTCCGCGTGGTCGACTGTTCGCAGGACGACGACGACCTCGGCGAGTTCGTCTCGGCCGTCGGAACGCCCGGGGACCTCACCGGCATCGGCATCGAGTACGCCGGTCAGTACGAATCCGTCTACGCCCGCGGCTACGACAGGGCCCGGACCGGCATCTACACGCTGACGCCGCTGCTGGTCTATAGCGACGACGTCCGGCCGGTGTTCCGCTTCATCAACACGGTCACCAGCCGCATCCGGACCGCCGACGGGCTGGGCGTGTGTGCCATCGACCCCGCGGCTCACGAGGACCAGGTCGTCGGGAGCATCGCCCAGTCGTTCGACGGCCGCGTCGAGGTCCGCGACACCGACGACGGCGTCGAGGTCCGGGTGCGGGGTCTGCCCGACCAGCCGCGCGAGTGGACGGCGGTGCCCGCGCTCCGATAACACAAGCGTTTTCTCCGCCCCCCGCCCGGCTCTCAGTAATGACCGCCTTCACCGCGACCGTCACCGTTCGCCTGAAGCGGGGCGTCCTCGACCCCGAGGCCGAGACCACCCAGCGGCAGCTCGAGCGCCTCGGCTTCGACCTCGACGACCTGCGCTCGGCCGACCGGTTCGAGATCGACCTCGACGCCGAGAGCGCCGACGAGGCCGCCGAGCGCGCCGAGGAGATGGCCGAACGCCTCCTCGCGAACCCGACCATCCACGACTACGACGTGGAGGTCGCCGACCGGGAATGATCGCCGTCACACTGACGCCGATGCTCGGTTCCCACGCGGGGTGGTCACTGTGACCATCGCCGTCATCCAGTTCGGCGGGTCGAACTGCGACCGCGACTCCGTGCAGGCCCTCGAGACGCTCGGCTTCGACGCCGAACTCGTCTGGCACGAGGACGGCCTGCCCGCGGACGTCGACGGCATCATGCTCCCCGGCGGGTTCTCCTACGGTGACTACCTCCGGGCCGGCGCGATGGCTGCCCGCTCGCCCATCATGGACGAGGTTCGGGAGGCCGCCGCCGACGGGACGCCGGTGCTGGGCGTCTGCAACGGCGCCCAGATCGGCTGTGAGTCCGCGCTCACGCCGGGCGTGTTCACCACCAACGAGAGCGCCCGCTTCCAGTGTGAACACGTCCACCTCCGCGTCGAGAACGCCGACACGCCGTGGACCCGCCACTACGAGGCAGGCGACGTCGTCGAGCTCCCCATCGCCCACGGCGAGGGCCGCTACGAGATTACCGACGACCGACTCGACGAACTCGAAGCCGAGGACCGCATCCTCTTCAGGTACTGCGACGCCGAGGGCAACGTCACGCCCGAAGCAAATCCCAACGGCTCGAAACACGCCGTCGCGGGCGTCACCGGCGACTCGGACCACGTCGCCGTTATGATGCCCCACCCCGAGCGCGCGTCGCTCGAGGACCTCGGTCGGACCGACGGCCGCCCCGTTCTCGAAGGCTTCGCCGACTAACACGCCATCTGCGTGCCGACGCGGGTCAGCAGCGTCTGTCCGCCCGCCTCGACCGCGACGCCGTACGTCTGCTTGTTGCAGTCGAACTGGTCGCGCTCGATTCTGTACACGCTCGTCTCGCCGACCGCCGACACCGTGAGCGTGTAGTCCGCCGGCCGGTTGAACACGATGACGGCCGTGCCGTTCTCGGGGAGGGCGACCGTTCGCTCGTACAGCGTCGCGTTCGTCCGGTCGTGCGAGACAGTCAGCGAGATTCCCCGCTTTGGCCCGTTCTGTAACACGAGAACGGCGATGGGCCGGGGTGGCCCGTCGCGTTCGTCGCCGACGTGGACCACCGTTCGGGGAGACGACTCGTTGCGGTAGCGGAACGGGTCCAGCACCGTCGCGCCGTCCGTATCGTTCGTCACTCGGACGTCCGGCGGTGGCTGGAAGGGCCCGACGCCGGCGGCCGCGACGACCGTGACGGCGAGAGCGGCGACACCGACGAGGAGGGCGACTGCGTGGGTGCGGCGCATATCGGCGACGAAACCCCCGACCGGTAACTGTCTTCTGTCCGGTCGCTACGGGCGTGGTCCAAAGGGATAGGAATGGAGTGGGGCCAGTGGAGCGTGTGACATGTTCCGCGGCCCCTACGTATCAGTATAGCCCCCGATGGTAAAAACGCCAGCCTACCGGAGTGAAAGTGAAACCGGCCGTCTCGGGGACTGGGAACAGTCACCACACTCATATCCTGTCGTGACCTACCCGACAGTATGAGCACAGACGAGGCCACCGCCGACGAGTCGGTCCGGGTCTGGCTGGTCGAGCGGACGTACTCCGACGACGAGCAGAACCTCATCGTCCTCACCTACGCCACACCGGACGGTCGCCGGGACTTCCGGAAGGAGCGGGCGCTGACCTCCTACACCGGTGACCACCGGGAGACGCCCGTCTCGATGGCCGTCGACCCGGGCAATCTCGGGCGCGTCGACGACGCCGAGACGCGCGAGCGCTACGCCGGGGAGGCCGAGCGGATGCAGGCGGAGCACGACCCTGACGACGTGCTGTGAGGCCGTCGATGCGGGGCGCCGCCGGCTACCGGGTGGCGTCTGCGTCGGTCAGAGTCAGCGAGACGTAGACGGCGGCGGTCGCCAGCAGTCCGACGCCGACGGCCACCTCGACGGTGAACAGCGACCGGCCGACGTTCACGTACGAGAGCCCGAGCACCAGTAGCACCGCCGGCCCGAACGCGGCGTAGGCGGACAGCAGGCGACGACGCGCCGGCGGCAGGCCCGCGAGTTCGAGCGCCACCGCCATGAGCGTCCCGAGGCCGGCGAGGAGTCCGAGTGGGAGCGCGACGAGCGCGGAGAACTCGACGTTCGCGGCTTCGATGATGGTCACAGTCACTAACAGGAAGGTCGTGACTGCCGCACCGACCGCGACGAGCAGTGTCCGAGGTTGCACGTCGACTGATTGGACGAAATCCGGTATAAACGTACGTGAAAACGGGCCGATTACCGGGCCAGCGGCATCGCGTAACTCGTCTCGCGCTCGATGACGGCCTCGTAGGTGGCCTCGCACTCGCAGTCGACCTGCTGGAAGACGCTGGGGTCCTGACGCAGGTCGAAGTCCTTGATGGCTCGCTGGACCCGGTCGTCGCACTCCCCGCAGTTGTGCGGGCCGCGGTCGCTGCCGTGGCCGACGGGGTCCGAGACGACGATGACGTCCTCGTCGGCGGTCGCTTCGAGCACCGCGGCGACCGACCAGAGCCACGGCGGGCGGTAGCCGCCGTCGTGGTACAGCTCCTCGACCATCGTGTAGCGCTGGACGTTACAGGGGTTCATCGAGACGGTGTGACAGCCCTCGACGGCGGCACAGCGACGGACGGAGCGCTTCATGTCCTCGACGGCCTCCCGCTCGGAGAGGAAGACGGGCTTCATCAGGAGGTAGGCCTTGACGCCGGCTCCCGCGTCCCGTGCCGCGGCACAGGCGTCCTCGAAGTCGGCGAAATCGAAGTACTTGTTCACGCAGTCGTGGCGGACGCGGTCGGTCGCCGTCTCCAGTCCGACGGCCACGTCCGTCTCCAGGCCGGCGTCGACGAAGTCCGAGACGCGTGCTTCCTCGACGAAGTCGGGCAGGGACTCGACGACGATGCGCTCGCGGTCGGCGAAGGTGTCGGCGATGGCCTGCCGGGTCTCGGCGGGCACCTCGCGCTCGTCAAGGAAGCTCCCGGAGGTGTATATCTTGATGAGGCCGCTCTCGTCGTCCGCGTTCTCGGCCTCGTGGTCCAGACAGTGCTGTATCTGTGCCATCAGGTCCTCGTGGGCGACGCTGCCGCCCTCGACGGACTCGGCGACGTAGCCGCACATCGTACACCCGCCGGCGCGGGCCCACCGACAGCCGCCGGTGTTGAGGATGATGGTCAGGCTCTGGTACACCCCGTCGGGCGTGTTGTCCTCGTCCAGCCAGACGCGGGTCGGCTCACGGGGGTCGTAGGTCGAGTCGTTGCGCGAACGGATGTCGCGCATCACCGAGTTGTGGGCGTCCATGCCCTTGCCCTGCTCGTAGACGTCGGGACTGGGCTTGCTCATTACGCCGCTATTGCCGACGGGCGCGTATATCGCCTTCGTTAGGCCTCGCGGGCGAAACGGTCGCGCACCGCCAGCCACCCCACGCCGGCGAGGCCGGCGCCGACGGCGTTGGCGAGGAAGTCCGCGCCGCTCGTGTCACGGGTCGCGACCAGCCCCTGCAGGACCTCGATGCCGGCGCCGTAGCCGACGGCGAGCGTCGCGAGGGCGGCGACGACGGCAGCGGTCCGAGTCCGCTGGCCCCACGCAAGTAGCCCGGTTAGCAGACCGTAGCTCCCAGCGTGGACCCACTTGTCGAGCGCGACGCCGAGCAGCGTCGGCACCGCGTCCACGCCGCTCTCTGGCACCGGAACGAGCGAGGTGACGAGCAAGAGGGCGGCGAACGCGACAGCGGGCGCGTACGGACGGAACCGCGACGGCTTCATACGCGTCGTTCGTCGCGTCAGCCGATAAGTCACGCGGTGCTCAGGCGACGCCGAAGACGAGCGCGAGCGCCCGCAGCCCGACGGCGACGCCGGCGGTGCCGGCCACACCGTACATCGCCGCCCGGTTGCGGTAGCGGACGGCCGCCGTCGACAGCGACCCCACGGCGACGTGGACGTCCTCGGCAAGGACGAGTCCGCCGTCAGTCTCGCGGGCAGTCCCCGCGACGGCGACGTGGTCGCCCGGTGCGACGACCGACTCCTCGTAGCGCCGCGGCTTGTCTCTGTGGTCGCGTTCCACCTCCGGCGCGGGATTCGGGACGTTCTCGGGCGGGCGCTCGTCGGCGCCGAGCGACAGCGTTCGCGTGGCCATGAGGTCCACCGTCGCGCCGTCGGGGTCGACCCACACCGGCCCGCTCCCGTCGTCGACGGCGAAGCGAACGCCGCCGACGCCGCCGTCGCGGACGACCCACTGCTCGCGCTGGCCGATGTCGCCCACGCCGTGGGGGTCGAGCACCTCGACGTCCCACGACCAGCAACACGCCTCGCGGCCGGTGACCGGTGCCGTGGCCGCGGCGTCGGTGACGGCGCCCGTACAGGCGGCCGGACCTGGCGACAGCGACCCGGTCGGCACGTCCCCGTCGGGGTGGAGGCGGCGCCACCGCCGGGCGAACGTGTGACTGCTGGCGAGGCCGACCAGCCCGAGGACCAGCGGCACGGACGAACCGATGGCGAGCATCCCGACGCCGCGGACGTCCGTCTGGGGGTCGAAGACCGCCACGTCGCCGAGGAACCCCATGGCGACGACGGCGGTGAGCGTGACGACGGTAACAGCCGCACCGTCCCGGGGCGTCAGCCCCGCGGGGAGCGCGCTGGCCGGCATCGCGGCCGCCTCGTAGTAGACGTAGGCGGCGGCGAAACAGACGACCAGCAGCGCGAGGCCAAGCAGATACACCGTCAGCGCGTCTGCCATCAGATTCCGGTAGTCGACGGCGGGAGAAAAAGGTGGGGTGGCCTACCGTTCCTCGACGTGGCGCATCTGGACGGCGATGCCCCGCGTCGAGGACTCCATCTCCGCGCCGTGCATCTCGGCGCGGCCGACGCCGAAGGCGGCGTCGCCCCGCACGACGACCTCGTCGCCGACGCGGATGTCGTCGCTGGCGTCGACGATGCCCGGCGCGAGGACCGACCCGTGGGGGACGAACGGCTCTATCTCGACGGTCTTCGTCGGGACGTCGCTCTCGACCCAGCGGCGCGCGCCCGCGAGCGTCAGCGAGAGGACGCCGTACTGCTGGGCCAGCGCCGCCAGTTGCTCGCCATCCTCGTCGTCGGCTCGTAACTGCGGGTACCGCCCCTGTGTACCGATGTCCGGGAACAGCTCGTCGCCGGCACCGGCGCCGAACTGGTAGTCGGCGACGGCCCGTATCGTGTTGGCCTCGCGGGTGGACTTCTGGTAGGTGTCCCACCCCTCAAGTTCGGCCGCGAGGTTGCCCAGCGAATCGGCCGTCGTCGGGTGGTCCGTCACCGTGTAGGTGAAGTCCAGTCCGAGCGAGTCCTCGACGCGCTCGCAGATGTCTCGGTACCCCTCGCCGGGGATGTGGGCGATTATCTCGGGGTAGTCGGCGTCGGCGAGGTAGCGTTCGAGCACCTGCGAGACGAACTCTATCTCGTTGGCGGTCCAGCGGCCTGTCACCACCGAATCGTAGTGCTGTGCGGGGTAGGTGAGTTCGAGTTCCTGGGGGACGACGCCGATGGGCGAGGTCATCGACACCATGTGGGCGCGCCAGTGGACGGCGTCGTGGTACTGCTTGTGGCTCTGGGAGTCGCTGTAGGGTTTGCGGGCCGAACAGGGGACGATGACCAGCGGTCGGTCGTCGAACCGGGGGACGTAGCGGTCGGTCACCCGCTCGGCGAACCGCTGGATCTCGACGCGGCGGATGGAGTCCTCGCTGGCCGCCGAGAGCTGTGCGCGCCGGATGAGCGGCGTCCGCTGTTCGACGTAGCCGTACTGCTGGTCCAGCCGGCGGAACGTCGCGGTCAGCCAGTTGTCCTGTCGAGCCTGTCCCTCGACGTAGTCCCGGAGGCGGCCGTCCCGGATGCGGCGGCGGACCCGTCGCAGCTCGGCGGCGAGGGCGTTGACGTTGTGTTCGACGCAGTCCTCGCGGGTGAACGCCTCACGCGGTTGCTGACAGGCTGGACACGAGCAGGGGAGTTCGTCTAAGTCTTCGAGGAAGTACGCCTCGTCCGTCGTGAGATAGCGGCCCTCGGTGCCGCGAATCACGGCGCGGTGCGGGTCGACCACGTCGACGCCCGCGTAGACGAGCGTCGCGACGTTTCGGGGGGTGGCGACGCCCGGCAGATAGAGGGCGGTGTCGGCGGGGACGGCCTCGCGCGTCGCCGTCACGGCGTCGACGAACGCCGCGGCGTGGCCGACGTAGCCCGGTGCGCCCGCGAGGAGGTACACGTCGCTCCCGAAGTCGTCGGCCGTGTCCGGCGAGACGACGGCCCCGCTGGGGAAGTCGACGTCGGGGTAGTCGGGCGCGAACGCGTCGGCGACCTCGTCCGGTGTGCCGGCGGGCAGGCCGCGGTGTGGGAGTACCGTGACTTGGGAGTCGTCGCCCTCCGGTAGTCCCTGTTCCGTGGGCCAGCGACTGCCGGCGTCGTGGAGGAGACGGTGGACGTCCCCGGGCGTGTCGGCGTCCACGTCGTCGACCAGCGCCGGGGTCGTCACGGACTCGGCGAGGCGCAGTTCGCCCAGTCGCGCGGCGCCGTCGCGCTCGTGGACCTCGAAGTAGTCGGTCATGCCACCTTCTCTGCCACGGGCGCTCAACTATCTTGCTCTTCGAGAGCCGGGACGGGCAAGGGTAATCACCGCGGCGGCCGAAACCGTGCCCATGGAGGTCACAGTGTACGGCCACCTCAGGGGTGCTACGGGCGAGAAGACGGTGACCGTCGACTTCGACGGCGGGACGGTCCGGGAGGCGGTGTCGGCCCTCGTCGCGGCGTACCCGCGCGCCGAGCGCCACCTCTTCGACGACGGCGCCCTCGAATCGAGCGTGCGGCTCTCCGTCGACGGGGCCGCGGTGGACCCGGCGGACCACTGTCCGGCCGACGCGGAACTCAGCGTCCACCCGCCGATGCAGGGCGGGTGAGGCGGGGCGTCCCACAGCGACAGCACCGGTCCGGCGGCCGCCGACCGCCGCGTGACGGCCGTCGAGACGGGCGCCAGACCGCGGCTCTCGCCGGACCGCTTCGGGAGCGGCCGGTTCCACCGCCGGGTCCGCGAAGCTGTCGCGGACAGAGTTGCCGGGCAGTGACCACGCCGGCCCCGGGACAGCGCACGTTCGGCAGCGTGCGGTCGGGGAGGTGAGGGACTACGTGATGCGCTCGTCGCCGTCGGTGATGTCGCCCAGCGGTCTGAGGCGGTACTCGCCGGACCCGGTGTGCTGTTCGAGGACGGCCCGTTCGGTGCGTGGCGGTGCCGTCACCGTCGGCGTCGTGATGACCTCTCGCTCGACGATGGCACAGAACCGCCAGTACCCGTCATCGTCGTCGGACATAACGAGTGGAGTATCGTCCCGCGGCGGACAAAAACGTGCGGTGTGGGCACGTGGGACACTCCGGGAGCCGTGGGGTTTTGCCCCTCGGCCGGTAACGGCCGGGCATGGTCGGGTCCCGAACCGCGACGGCCGCCGTCGGCCTCCTCGTGAGCCTCCTCGCCACCGTAGCGCTCTGGTGGTACTTCGATAGCCTGTTCGTCTTCCTGTTTCTTCCGTTCGTCCCGTTCCTCTTCCGGGGGCTGGGCGACGACGAACCGACCGTCGTCCAGGAGTGTCCCCACTGCGGGTTCCAGGCGACTGTGGAGTCGTACGACTACTGCCCGCGGGACGGCACGCGGCTGGAGCCGGCGTCGGACCGGTAGCGCGCGTTCCTGACAAGCATTTATTACGAGCGCGTTGATAGGTCCGCGTATGTCGGGGGTTCGAAAGGGGACCTGCGAGGACGTACCGGCGGTCCAGCGCGTCGCTCGCCGGGCGTGGCACGACGCCCACGACGACATCGTCGGTGCGGCCACCGTCGACGCGTTCCTCCAGCGGTACTACACACCGTCGCAGCTCGACGACGCCGTCACCGACGCGGACCGCGTGTTCCCCGTCGCGACGGTCGACGGCGACGTGGTCGGGTTCGCCGAGGCCGGGCCGACCGAGGCGGACCGGACGTGGTCACTCGCGCGCTGCTACGTCGACCCGGAGCACTGGCGGGAGGGCATCGGCACGGCGTTGCTCGATGCGATCGAGTCCGACGTCCGGGAGCGCGGCGGGCGACGCCTGCAGTTGGTCGTCATGGCCGGCAACGACGACGCCGTCGCGTTCTACGAGTCACGGGGGTTCCTCCGCGTCGACGACCACTACGACGAGTTCCTCGACGTCGACGGCTACGTCTACGCGAAGTCGCTCTAGTCCGGTCGCTCGGCGACGAGGACGCCGACCTGGTCCGAGACCATCTCGACGGCCGTGAGTGCGTAGCCCGCGTCGGTGAAGGCATCGGCGAGGACGCCGACTGTCGCCGGGTCGTCCACCTCGGGGCTGTAGAAGGGGTCTTCGGGGTTCGGTTCGCCGAAGAACATCACGTCGCCGAGGACGATGCGGCGCGGCCCCAGTTCGGCGAGGACGTCGATGGCCTCGCGCTTCTCGTCGTCGCCGAGGTGGTGCATCGCGAAGTTCGAGGTGACGATATCGACGGCGACGCCCTCGGGCACCTGTGGGTCCCGGAAGCGGCCCTCGCCGAACGTGACGTTCTCGACGCCGGTGTCGGCGGCCTTCTCGCGGGCCTGCTCAAGCATCCCTTCGCTGATGTCGCGGCCGAGAACCTCCCCGGCGGCGTCGGCGACGCCGAAGGCGATGGCGCCCGTCCCGGTCCCCAGATCGAGGACGACGTCGTCGGATTCGGGGTCGGCGTGAGCGACGACGAGGTCCGCACAGGCCCGGTACTCCGGGGAGTCCTGGCTCTCGTCGTAGTCGGCGGCGTGGTCGGAGAAGCGGTCAGCGTGTTCGTCAAGCGACTTCTTCATACCCACCGCTACGGCGGGTGGTGTGAAAGGCGCCGCGGATGCGGTCGACGCCCTGAGAGGGAGAGTCCGAGAGGACAGGGACCGAGCGGGGACCAGGCGGCCAGAGGGGTGGGGTTCGGTGGAGTGGGGTCACGCGCCGCCAGCGGCGTCGACGGCGCGCGTGGGAGCGTCAGCGGTTACGGGACTCTACTTGCCGGACGCGCCGGCCGCGGCCTCGCTCGCGTCGGTCGCGTTGGCCGCCGTGTCGGCGCCCTCACCGCCGCCCGGTGTCAGACCGCTGATGGTCTCACCGATGCCGTCCTTGGCCTCGCCGGCCGAGGAGCCGACCTCCCCGAGGATGTCGCCGACGAATTCCGGTACCTGCGCGGGCAGGTCAGCGGGCGGGCCAGCCTGCATCGCCATCCGTGCCGCGTCGTTTGCGAACGTTGCCATCGTGAGCGGATCTGCTTCGAACATCGCATCTCGGCCTTCCGGGGAGAGGGATAAAGTGGGGGGTGGCCGTGAGCCCGGTTTTCGGTCGGTTTCGGGCCGGCTTTAGGACGGTTAACGCGGATTAAATCGACCTAAATCGAACCGAGCGGGTCGCAGGCGCCCGATTTCGGTTTCGGGCCGATTCGCCACCGAAGGCGTGCCGCGCGCGGCCGGTTACAGGTCGTACTGCTCGCGGACGAGGTGGTCCAGACCCCGGTCCTCGAGCCGGTCCATCGGGGCCAGCATGGTCAGCTGGACGACGCCGGGGAGCCGACCGATTTCGACACCGCCGGTGAACGTACACCGGGTGCGAATCTCGCCCTCGGTCATGTCCAGCAGCGTCCCCGCACGGTCGAAGGCGTTCTCGGTGGCGTCGTTGACCGTCGCGCCGGAGCCGACGATCTGAATGGGGCCCATGTCCGTCTCGACGTCGACGCCGTACTCCGCGCCGAGGGCCTCGCCGGCCGCGACGTCCTCGTCGGTGTACGGTTTGGCGATGTGGGGCAGGTCGTCCCCGTTCGGCAGGAGGACCGGGCCGTCGATGTCCAGCCCCTTGATGACCTCCACGTCGAACTCCGTATGGCCGCTGACGTCGGTGGTGTGCAGGGCCAGTTCGCCGTCGCCCTGGTTGGCGTGCATGTCGCCGACGTAGATGCCGCCGCCGTCGACCTTCACCGGACAGACGAGGATGGCCCCCTCGCGGACGGCGTTGATGTCCATGTGGCCGTCGGTGCGGTCGGCGAGCTCGTCCTCGCTGTCGAGACCCCAGTCGTGGTCGGCGCCAATGAGGAACTGGCCGAAATCCCCGGCGTTGTGCGAGTCCGGCAGTTCGACGGGCGGGGTCGTCCCGATGTTCCCGAGGAACGGTCGGAGGTGCCCGAGCGTCCCCGGCATCTCCGAGGGTTCGTACAGCAGGATGGGGTGCTGGCGGGAGTTCTCCGGCAGCGCCATGGCCTCGTCGGCGCGTCCCGCGAGGTCGTGGGCGGCCTCGCTGTCGACGGTCAGTCCCACCTCGCCGTCGTGGTCGAACACCGCCGTGATGCCGTACTCGAAGGCGAAGGAGGAGGCGTTGGCGCCACACTCCGCACACCGGATGGACTCCTCGCCGGTGCCCTCGACGACGCTCTCGGGCCACTCAGCGCCACACTCCGGGCACTTGTGGTCGACGAACGGGTCGTCGCCGAACGCGCCCTCGCGTTCGTCCATCGACCCGGTGCTGGTAGCGACGCTGGTCACCTCGATGTCCTTGATGTGGATGGCGATGGCGTCGCCGACCTCCGCGCCGTCGACGCGGATGGGCTTCGTCACCTCGTGGCCGCCCCGGAACTCCGGTGTGATCATCGGCCCCCAGCAGGCCGGTGGCGTGTGTGTCCTGACGGTGCCGCCGTCGGCGACTGTCCCCGCCCACTCCTGTTCGGGGCCGACCAGTCCGAGCGTGTACTCGTCCACCTCGAGCTCTTTCGTGACTTGCTGTGACATACCACGCTACTGTTGGGATTAGAATAGAATAAACGTACGGCCAAATCAGCGACCCTGGTTCGCGTTGTCGGCCCAGAGACGACTGCTGGGAGTCGGACTCGCTACTGCTCCGCGGTTCCCGGTGGTCACCGCATCGCTTCGAGGGCCGCTCCCTTCGGTCGCGCCCCTCGCTACTCCCGAGCGTGCAGGTCACGCAATCGCACTCCATCGGGCACCGTCTCCAGCGCCGTCGCGGGCCAGTCGTCGTGGACCAGCGTGAATTCCACGTCGGGGTGCAGGTCGACGAGACGAGCGACCCCGTCGGCGGCGGCCTCGTAGGCGGCGCGGTCGGTCCGCTCGGGCACCTCGGCGGTCAGCGGATACGTCTCCGCGAGGTCCCGCGGATAGGGGCCGAATGGCGGGACGACGCCCCACGTCTCGTCGTAGCGGTCGTTCGACCCGCCCTCGGTCAGGAGCACCGAGTCGGCGTCGAGGTCGAACCGGTCCAACCGCTCGTGGTGGCGCAGCACCTCGGGTCGTCGGGCGCTCTCGGCGGAGGTGTAAAAGAACGCGTCCTTCGAGACCGGGTCGGTCCGTTCGAGCTGCTCGGCGTGGGAGAGCAGTGCGCGGTAGCCGTCGAGCATCGTCGGGTGGCCGCGGGCACGAGAGTCGACCAGTTCCATGAGGTTCCCCGAGCGGATTGCCTGCCGGACAGTGCGGATCTCACCGTAGGTGACGTGGAGGTTGTGCCGGGCCAGCAGGTCCTCGCGGGTGTCGTCGGCCATCGAACGGAGGTCTGCAGGCGTGTGGTCGGTACAGACTGGACACTGACACGGGAACTGTTCGAGGTCGTCCAGCAGTTCGGTGCCCCGAACGGTGAGATAGCGATCGTCGCGGGCGTACAGCGCGTACGCGGCGGAGTCGAAGAGATCACAGCCCAGCGCGGCCGCCATCGCGAACATCATCGGGTGGCCGGCGCCGAACAGGTGGACCGGCCCCGTCTCGCTGAGACCGCGCTTGCAGGCCGCGACCACGTCCGCGAGGTCGGCGTAGCGGTACTCGTTCATCAGCGGGACGACGGCGCCCAGCGGGAACACGTCCAGTCCGGTCGATTTGGCGTCTCTCGCGGCCCGCTCGCGCAGGTCGGGGTACGTCGAGCCCTGCACCGGCGCGGAGACGAGCATCTCGCCGGTGTCGACGCCGGTCGCTCGCTCCAGTCGCTCCTGTGTCGTCTCGAGTTCCGACTCGGCGCGTTCGCGGTCGACGTCCGGCGGCGTTGGGATATCCACCGGTGTCCCGATGTCGGAGCCGATGTCGCGCTGGAACTGGAGAATCTCCTCGGTGGTCACGTCGATGTCGCCGTACTCCGCGAGTTGGAACGACCCCGAGTCGGTCATGATGGCGCCCGAGAAGTCCAGCAGGTCGTGCAGCCCCTGTTCGAGGGCCGGTTCGCGCAGGTCCTCGGAGCCGTGGAGGATGTAGCTGTTCGTGATGAGGATCTCCGCGCCGAACTCGGATTCGAGCGCCGAGGGGTCGACCGTCTGGACGTGGGGGTTAACCACGGGGAGGATGGTCGGGGTCTGGACGGTGACGCCGGCGCGTGGCACCTCGAGCTCGCCGAGACGGCCCGCGGCGTCGTAGGCCCGGACCTCGAAGTTCGTCATTGTCCGTCGTCGGCGGGGCGCGCGCCTAAGGGTTGTGTTCTACAGGTCCGCCGAGTCCAGGCGGTCGACGAGGCCGACGACGTCAGCGTCGAAACTGCGGACAGCGTCGATATCGTGTTGCTGTGCCTGTGCGACGGGAATCGAGTCAGTAAAACTCAGGGTGTAGCCGTCGTAGTCCTGGAGCTCGTCGAAACCGTCTATGAACAGCACGTGAGACACATAGCGAATCTCGACTCTGTTGGAACGTCAGAATCTGATAGGTGTCCCATGTCGGATATAGAGGGTGTCTGCGTCGTCTGATGGGAGTGACCACGTCGTGAGTGCCGCTCGTGGTATACATTTATCTCTCACTGGCACGTATTAGGATGGCAGTCAGCAAGCTTTTCATTTGCTGTATATTCGCATGCCACACACAACCCACCCAACCGTATCTCCAGAATCATCGACCACCGCTCGCCGGCCGTTCCTCAAAGCGCTGGCCACCGCTGGCGTGTTCGGCGCCGTCGGCGCCCACGGACTGACCGGCACTGTCGGCGCCGCCGTTCCCGGCCTCACCGTCGATTATAGGCGGTGCAAAGTCGCGTTCGTCTCGTCGGCGTCGGTCCTCGATGCCATCGCCGTCTACTACGCCGACCGCAACGGGACCCGGTCCGCTCGCTACGACATCGCGCCGACGGTGACGAATCCCCGCGGATACGCCCCGCTGGTGGTCGAGTACGACGCTGACGAGGACCGCACCCAGATTCAACTCGCCGAGCCGCGCGGGGCGTTGGTCTGTGTCATCGCCGAGGCCGGCAGCGACCGCACCGTGGTCACCAATCCGACCGGCATATGCGTCCCGGCGGGGTTCAACACCGGGCCGACGGCGTCGTTCACCGTCTCGGACGACCCCACGCTCGGCGACCCGGTGACGTTCACCGCCACCGCGACCGAC
Source organism: Haloarcula sp. MBLA0163 (assembly GCF_055632435.1). Taxonomy (NCBI): domain Archaea; kingdom Methanobacteriati; phylum Methanobacteriota; class Halobacteria; order Halobacteriales; family Haloarculaceae; genus Haloarcula; species Haloarcula sp. MBLA0163. The sequence goes on along the minus strand of NZ_CM145745.1, from coordinate 395,010 downwards.
CCCGACACCCCCGAACGCCTCGTTCACTCGTGGGACCTCGACGGCGACGGTACCTACGAGACCGGCGGCCAGCAGGCCACGGCCGTCTACGCGACCCCTGGCGAGCAAACGGTCGGCTACCGCGTGACCGACGACTGTGGCGCGACCGATACCACCACCCGGACCATCACCGTCAGCGCCCCGCAGAGCGGTCAGGTGACGAAACTCGTCCCCGCCGACCTCGACTTCAGCGACGACTTCGGCTTCTCGGTGACGGTGGCGGACGGCACCCTCGCCGTCGGAGCCCGGACTGACGACGACGCGGGAGGGGACGCCGGGGCGGTGTACGTCTACGACCTCACCGACCTCGCGGCGGCCCCCCAGAAGCTCGTGCCTGACGGATTAGACGACTTCGACAACTTCGGCCGGTCGGTCGCGGTGGCGGGCGACACCCTCGCCGTTGCGGCCCTCGACGACGATGCGGGAACGAACGCCGGAGCGGTGTACGTCTACGACCTCGCCGACCTCGCGGCGCCCCCACAGAAGCTCGCGCCTGCTGGATTAGACGTCTTCGACGAGTTCGGCTACCCGGTGGTGATGGCAGGCGACACGCTCGTCATCGGGGCCCTCGGTGACGACGACGTGGCATGGAGCGCGGGGGCGGTGTACGTCTACGACCTCGCCGACCTCACGGCGCCCCCCGAGAAACTCACCCCTGCCGACCTCGGCGAGGGCGACAACTTCGGCATCGCGGTGGCAGTGGCGGGCGAGACCCTCTCCGTCGGAGCCCGGAACCACGATGGCGGTGGCGCGGGAACGCGCACCGGTGCGGTGTACGTCTACGACCTCACCGACCTCTCGGCGACCCCACAGAAGCTCGTCCCCGACGAAGTGAACCCCTTCGACCGCTTCGGCCGGACGGTCGCGGTGGCGGGCGACACGCTCGCGGCCGGAACCATCATCGACGGCGGTGCAGGGGCCGGAGCGGTGTACGTCTACGACCTCACCGACCTCTCGGCGGCCCCCCAGAAACTCACGCCTGCTGACCCTGGTGACTTCTTCGGCTTCTCGATGGCGGCAGCGGGCGATACCCTCGCCATCGGAGCCGTGGCTGACGACGACGCTGGGGCAGATGCCGGTGCGGTGTACGTCTACGACCTCGGCGACCTCACGGCGCCCCCCGAGAAACTCGTGCCTGACGGACTAGACGCCGGCGACCTCTTCGGCTTCTCGGCGGCGGCAGCGGGCGACACCCTCGCCGTCGGAGCCCGGACTGACGACGACGGCGCGCCGAACGCAGGGGCGGTCTACGTGTTCCAGTAGCCAACTCGGTTCCTGTTCGGCGTAGCCCGTGCTCGCGGAGTCGTTTCGCAGCCTCGATAGAGTTGCCCCGCTTGAGCGGCAGCGTCACCGCCTCGTCGTAGACGTAGCCGGTCATGTACTGCTGTCCGAATCCACCCGAGGGTCCCGCTTTCTACCGATTACACGTCGGTACGAGTCAGCGCTCGAACAGCGCGTAGTACATGATACCCACCGCCGACCGGCCGTCCTGCAGGTCTCCGGTCCGCACTGCCTCCAGGAGCGCCTCGACTGTCGTCGTCTCGACGCGGATGGACTCGTTGAAGTCGAGGTCCTGTTCGGCCGTCGGCGTGCACCCCTCGGCGAGGAAGTAGTGGAACACCGAGTCGGCGTAGCCGTTGGCCGGTTCCGCGGTGTAGAGATGGCGTACGTCCTCGGCCTCGTAGCCGGTCTCCTCGCGGAGTTCCCGGTCGACGGCGGCCCGCGGTGTGTCGTCGTCGGCCTCTATGCTCCCGGCCGGGAGCGCCCGGTTGACACGCTTGACCGCCTGGCGCCACTCCTCGATGACGACGACGTCGCCGTCGGGGGTGAACGGCAGTATCACGACGCTGTCGCCCTCCCGCAGGAAGTCGAAGTCCGACTCGGTCCCGTCGGGCAGGCGCACGTCCTCGTGGACGATGTCGAACCCCGGGCACGTGTAGGCCGTCTCCGCGTCGAGCGTCTCCCACGCGAGGTCGTCTGGCATGGGCGCCATTGGGGCCGGGACTGATAAACCCGTGGCGATTGCAAGCCCAGCGCGTATCCGGGCGGCCGTGGTAGTAAACACTCGATGAGAACATCCTCGATAGTCCTCGTCTGTGGCGCACTCCTGTTCGCACTCCCGGTCCCCGGCACGTTCATCGCCGGCGCACTCGTGATGCTCGGCGGTGGCGTGGCACGCTGGCTCGGGTCGTAGACGTCTCGGAGCGCGATTCGCGAGCGGGCTTTCTGCGAGCCGATTACGACCGGCGAGTGACTGCAGTGCTCAGAGCTTCTCGGCGTTCCGGGCCTGTTCCGCGCGGCGCCCAGCCTGTTCAAGCCGCCGTCGAGCGGCGTTGGCCAGCGGGTCCGGCAGGTCGTCGCTCGCTTCGGAAAGGCGTAACGCCACTCGCTGGAGGCGTTCGGTGACGGCATCGAGTCGCTGGTCGGCGCCGTTCCCGTCGCCGGCACGTGCCCGTTCCGCCGCCTTCCGGGCCGATTCGGCGACGGCGGCGAGCGCCTGCTCCAATCCCTGCACGGCGTTCTGCGAGCCACCGTCTTGCCCGCCGTTGCCGCCGTCGGCGTCAGTCTGCTGGTCGGTATCGCCGCTGCCGTCGGCCGTCGCGGCCACCTCGGCACGGGTCTCCTCGGCGACGTCGGCGAGGAAGGTCGACAGCGACGCCTTCCCCGTGTTGGGCCGCTCGATGCGGACCGACTCGTCGGCCGCCGGGTCCGGGTTCACGCGGAACGCGCCGACGGCATCGTCGGCGTCCCGGACCTCCGTCGTGTAGGCGCCGCCGTCGTGGACGTACACCGCGTCCGCGCCGTCGAGCGGCGAGTCGTACAGCCGGCCGGCGAAGTCGTCCTCAACGGCGAGGTCGGTCAGCTCGCTGTCTGCGTCGGCCGGGTCCAGTTCGAGTTTGCGGGCGCGCTCGTTGGCGACGGTCGGGATCTCGCCATCGACGCCGGCCAGCGCCGGCCCGCCCTCGTCGGTGACGGCCACCTGCTCGCTGTGCGGGGACGCTCCGGCGCGGTTGACCGTCAGTCGGTGGTCGCCCGCCGGAACGTCCTGGACGGCGGCGACGCCGTCAAAGGTGGGCACCGCCTCGGGGTCGCTCTCCAGCAGCGCGACCGCCTCGACGGTCGAGTCCTGCGTGGTCAGGCCCTCGTCCTCGGGGGCGTCGCCGCTCGGGACAGCCTCGGAGATGCTCGCGACGACGGTGTTGATGGGGGCCGCCTCCCCGATGGCGTCGTAGCGCTCGGCCAGCGCCGCGCGGTGGTTCGGTTCGGAGATGTCCGCCGCCGGGTTCTCGTACCGTGGTTGGCCCCACGGCGCGCCCGTCGTCGTGATGTGGCCCGCGATGGCGTCCTCGCCGAACTCCGGGACGGCGAACTCGAAGCTCAACTGTGGCCCCGTGAAGTCCGTGATGGACTCTATCTCGCCGCTCGGAACGAGGGCGTACTCGATGTCGGCCTCGTCGCCGCCCTCGCGCTCGGCGTGTTTGAAGACGAGCCCCGTCGACCGGTCGGGCAGGTCCGTCGGCGGCGACGAGAGGGAGTCGAGCGAGCGCACCGTCAGGGCCTCGTCGACGAGGTCCGAGCGCTGGACGGACGGGAGGTCGGCGTGATCGTACAGCGGCGCCCCATCGTACTCCGGGACGACGTAGGGTAGCCGGTGGCCCTCGTCACGCGGCAACCCGTAGGCGAAGGGGATGGCGGCCACGTCCTCCAGGGTCTCGATGGCGCTGTTGGTGATGTCCGCGAAGGTCCCGCCCTCGGGGAGTCGCTGGAACTCGTCGGGGGAGTCGTTGACCGACAGCGCGCTGGAGTGCGAGCCCAGTTCGGTGAGGATGCGTGGCACCCCTTCCGGGTCGGGGTCGAGGAACTCGTTGTTGGGCACCTTCCGGGAGTGGGAGCTGGCGACGTACAGTTGCGGCTCGTCGGTCTCCGTGTCGACGAAGACGTGCAGCACCTCCCAGTCGTGCCAGTGGAAGTTCGTCGTGAACTGGTCGAACGCGGAGTACAGCCAGAACTGGACGACCGCCAGCGGCGAGTCCTCGTACTCGACGGCGTGGTAGAACACCGTCGGGTTCGGCGGCTCGTCACCCGTGAACCGCTCGTGGTAACCGTCGAAGGCGTCGAACCCGTCGACGATCGTCTCGCCGTCCCGTTCGCTCGTGTACGGTCGCGGGTCCGTCGGGAACCACGGCTCGTTCTCGTCGAAGTACAGCGTAGGGGCGAACCGGTTGGCGAGTTCGCTAGCGCGGTCGGCGCCCACCTCGCTCGCGTCGCTGTCCTCGCCGCCCGAGAGGACCGAACAGCCGGCGACCGAGGCCGCACCGACGCCCGCCAGCGACGCGAGGAGCGTCCGTCGGTCGAGTGTCGACTCAGGCATCTCGTCGCCCACCCCATCGTACATGTCCGTCCCCGGTGGCTACGCAGCGCTCGTCGGCTCGACGGACCGTCTGCATCATACGGCGTCGTCGGGAGCGCGGGTGAAAGGTCTTCTGGGGCCGGTCAGTACCGGGTGAACCCGTCCGTGTCGAGATAGTTGTGTGCGACGGTGACGGCGTGGTCGGCGTGCAGTCGCTCGGGGCCGAGCGAGACGCGCGCCTCGGCGGCCTCGGCGAGCAGGTCGGCCTCGCTCTCCTCGAAGTCGTGGTGGTCCGAGAGGACGAACACCGGGTCCGTGGGCGGCTCGACGTCGACGACCGGGTCGCCGTCCTCGTGGAGCTGGATGACGGTCCCGTCTCCGGCCACGTCGTCGAGCGTTCCCTCGAACCCCCGGCGGGTGAGCGAGACGCCGGGCGACGTCTCGACGGGGATGTGACCGATGGCCTCCTCGCGCTCTTCGAGCGCGTTGCGGACGAGTGCTGCCGTCGACCGTTCGTCTGGGTTCAGGCGACGGAGATCGCTCCCCTCGAAGGTGACCGTGTACTCGTCGGCGAGGACCAGATGCGTGCGGACGTCCTCCCGGATGGCGTGGCTCAGGAAGAACGCGCTGTTGACACAGCGACAGAGGACGTCTAAGCGCCCGGCGGCCCCGGCGAGGTCGTCGAGCGAGAAGTCGGGCGTGGTAGGTGCGTCGTGGCCGACGACGACGAACTGGCGCATACTCGGTGGTGACTGTCGGGGCTGTTAGGTGTGTCGAGACGACCGAGAGACCGGTCGAAGCCGTCGGGCGACCGGTGGCCTCGACACACGAGAGTGACGGTCGGCAGACCGACAGCGACCCGGTCCGACCGCCGGTAATCCAGGATTGTCACGTCGCCAGGTCTGATAACACCACCTTTCGATTCCGGGCTAGTGACAACCTCAGAATAACAATCAGCACGACTCCGTATGTCTGTGACAGACCATGACGGAGTCGAACGGGGCTTCACGACGGCTGTTTCTCCGACGGACCGGCAGTGTACTGGGCGTCGTCGGGAGCCTCTATCACACAGCTGACATCGCTCGTGGACACGACGACGAGGAGGAAGACGACGATGAGGACGACGACCGGGAGGGAACGCGGGAGGCCACCGTCGACGAGTTGCGAACGGCGTTCGCCAGCCCGGACCGCTACGTCGACGTCGGGGCGCCCGTGGACGACTTCGAAGACCTCGACGAGTGGGACGTCGAGAGCGGGTCACTCGACGCCGAAGAAGTGGACGTCTACAGAGGCACCCAGTCGGCGCGACTCTCGTTGCAGGCCGACGATGATGGGGTCCTCGAGATCAGCCGCGAGTTCGACGACGACCTCGACCTCTCGAACCAGGCGCTCTCGCTGGCGCTCAAGCTCGAATCGCCGGAGGTCGAGCAGCTGACCGTCACCGTCGAGGACGATGACGGCGACGAGGTGCGGATGCGCCGCCGGACCATCACGCCGACCTACGGATGGTTCCGCCTCGACCTCGGTATCACCGAGGAGGACGGCAACCCCGACCTCTCGGAGGTCGAGGAAATCCGAATCAGCATGAACCAGGACTACGGCCGCCCCATCGAACTGCTGGTCGACGACCTCCGTGCGACCGAGCGCGGTGACGGTGGGTACGTCGTCCTGACCTTCGACGATACGGAGGCGTCTCAGTATACCCGGGCGTTCCCCGTGATGGCCGAGTACGGCTTCCCCGGGTTCGCGGCCATCAACTCTGACCGGGTTGGCGACGACGACTACCTCTCGCTCGACCAACTCCGTGACCTGCAGGCCGCCGGCTGGGAGGTCGGGAGCCACACGGTCGACCACGAACGACTCACGGAACTCGAGACTGATGCAATCCGTTCGCAGGTCCGTGAGGCCAAAGCGTGGCTCCTCGACAACGGGTTCGAGGACGGCGCCAACAGTTTCGTCTACCCGTGGAGCAGCAACGACCCGCGGACGCGTGCCGTCGTCGGCGACTACCACTATCTGGCGTTCACGGACGGCAGCAACACCCACGGCCATCAGCTCAGCGGCCCACTGACGGTTGGCCGCATCTTCGCCGAGGAACGGGACCGCGTCGCCGACGCCATCGAGTTGGCCGGGGCGTACGACCAACTCGTCGTCCTGTCGTATCACGAGATCGGGAGCGACGACTGGATCAGCGAAGCCGGGTTCCGCGAGCAGATGCGCCGCATTGACGAGACCGACGGCGTCGAGGTGGTCACCCCGTCGTACCTCCTGACGGACCTGTTCGACCCGCCGATGTTCGAGTCCAACGGCGGCCTCTTCGATTGAGCGTCGAGTCGTCATGCAGTCGCCGAAGCGTGGCCGGCCCGTTCGGGCCCAGGTTTCGCGTGTCGTTCGGCCGAGCGAAGATATCTCGTGGACGGTATCTCGCCGACAGTCTTCCGGGTACTCGCACTCGCCGGACTGACGCTCCGGCCGACTCCTTCACAGACAGAGTTCGCAATCGTCGCCGCGACGGCCTGAGGGCTCCGGTACGTTTTCAAGAGCGACCGTCGGTGTCGAAATAGACCGTCGGCATCGAACCCCACGGACATCCCCACCCCCACTGCCGACGGCCGGTTTTTCACGGTGCTCACGTGTCGACCTCCAACACACCAACTCCCCACAGGACGGTCTCGACCCAGCGGGGACGTAGGCTCGTCGAGGGTGAGGACTATCTGGTCGTCAACATCGCGCAACCGACGCAACGGTTCTGACCGGGGTGTGCCCTCACGCCGGAGATCCGCTCCCAAATACATGTTTCAAGCTGCTGTAGGCAGGACGCCGGTCGCGGTCTCCGAGAGGCAAGAAACGTAGGCCCGGCAGCGGTACCGGATTCGAGGGGTGGATCGATGGGTACTACTCATCGCTGGCCTCCGCGACCTGCTGGCAGTATTCGGCGGCAGCCTCAGCCGCCGTCTCGCCCTCGCCGTGGCCCTCGACGGCGACGCCGCCCTGCGTGGCGAGCCACTCGCCGTCATCCTGCTCCTGAAGGACGATGGTCGTCCAGTGTTCCCGGTACGTGTGCAGCGTCGGTCGGTCGTGAACGTCTGAATCGTCGTAGGTCGCACCCATGCTCGGGACATAGGCAGTACCTGTAAAGGGGATGAGCCACGGATGCGGAGTGAAAGTGAAATGCGAGCGCAAATAGCAACCGTCAAAACAATATCAGATTATATTAACTTCATATCCAGATGTGTCTCCCATGGCCAGACCCTGCTTGTGAAGCGGCGAGTGCACCGGCATTCGCTGTGTTCGCTATTATATCAGGCATCGTTGGCACGTTAATGGTTCCTGAAGGTGAGAACCCGCCAAATCCACTCGGTCTGATTGTACTGTTAGGAACGATCGGTGGTATCGGGTGGTATTTTACGAGAGCAGCGACTCGTCAAACCGAGATAATCGAAGAAGTAGGTGGGCTGATGTACCCGATAGTAGTGTTATTGGGTCCGGCCGGGATTGGAATGTTCTTCATAGGGATTGGTCTGATGACTGCTGCAGCCACACATGTCTTGGTCGGAGATTATGCCTGAATCGCTCCTCCAACTCCCCTGGTTTCTGAATCCGCAGCCAAAATGGCTCCCATCAGCAATAATGGCTGGTGGTGCCGTCCTATTCGCGTTCAGCTACGCCCGCTCGTTCCGGAGTCAACAGTTCTCGGGTCTATTCGGATGGTGGATCTTCGCCGGCGCGTATGCGGCACTCGCGTATCCATGGGCTGTCTCACAGACTGACTATCTTGTAGGTGCGATTTTCCTCGTCGGGAAGTGGTTTCAGGGGGTGGGGACGGTAACGATGTACCTCCGTCTTCGTTCGACAATCAACAAGCTTCGAAACCGAGAGTTGCCGGGCGGTGGGCGATTCTTGAAAAAGGTCGTGCTGCGACTCGTGCTTGGATTGGTCATGGTAGCTGGGGCTACAGCGTCGCTCTTACTCTTGTTTTTCGGGCCGGTCGAATCCTCACTCCAGACGGAGATAACAGTCGTATGGACCGTGGTATTCTTCTTGACCGGAACAATCGGGATCGCGTGGCGACTCCGTTCGGTCCCCTCTGAGATGCCATTCGGAATGACTGCTGGCCTGGTGATTCTGGTCGGTGGCTCGGGCATCTACGGCTTTCAACTGGTACCAGACCAGCTCGTCCTCCTCGGTGTGGGCGGGGTCGTCATGACTGCGGGCTATATCGGCGCAGCAGCACTGTGGGTTCTCAAAAGCAGCGAACAGTCTCCTGGGGGTCGGTACCGATGATGCAGGCTGGTGGAGTAGGTCCCGAAACGATACTGGAGGCACTCCGATTCCTGTTCACCCGGAGATGGGTCTTGGGTGCCCTGGTTGTGGCTGCGGCTGGACTTAGCATCGACATCAGTACAGGCGTGTTGTCGACCCTCAGACGGGTGCGAAACGAGACAGGATTCAATTCGATATTTGACTGGTCCGCCGTGGTGGTCATAGCACTACGACAGTACGGCGAGGGTGGCGAGGTTCGATATCCGTTGTTACAAGGAATCGTATTCGTGCCAACAGTCGGTGCCATTGCGGTCTGCATTCTCAGCGTACCGTACGCAATGTACACACTCGGGATGGGGGCCGTCTCTATCTTTATTTTCTTTTATATCGGGTTGATCGTACTAGGGTTGTCTCTTCTTGCTGTGCTGATGCTTGTCTTACCCCCTGTATTCGGGCTGACAGCATACGTGTCGACAGTTGTGAGAGCGGTAGGCAAACTCACGTAGACACCAGTCCCACATCTGTCACACACCTATAACATTGCGAACCTATTGGGTAGTGGCCAGTATAAATCGCAGTCCACTAACGAATTGTTTCCCATATATCCACACTGGTTAGAACAGCCAATTTCGTATCCGAGTGAGCAGCCCAGGATTCCCGGAAGCACGTTTGCCGACGTTTTGTTTCTGTTTGTTATCTTTCTTGACAGACCCGTCAACAGCTACGTCTGGAGACGACTCAAAATCTGGGTCCGGTGTGGTGCCCATCGTAATTGCCCCATCTACGGGCTCAGGCGGTTCCTCATCGTAAGTCCTCTCGTATTCTTGAGCGCGCATTGAGTCAAGGATTCGATGACCACAGTTCCTACATTCCGGTGGGTTCTGCGAGTGGATGGTCCCGCACCTGTCACAAACCCATAGCATGATTCGCTTTTCTGACGGGTAGCTTATAAATTGGACCACAATAGCGACTTCTCAGCCAAGTCGCGAACGATTTGTGCAGAATATTCGCATATCAGAACGACATTCGATTCTGTTGAAACTTGTCAGTAACGGCTATGAGAAGGGGGGACGAGTTCCATAGGGGAGGGTTCCTTATGAGTCATGCTGTGATCGGATAACCACCGGTAAATGGTTCGTACCAACAGAATTATAAATTTTGGATAATGGTAATTAACGCTAGCTGCGAATATTGAGGGTTCCGACATATCATTTACTCCACCCCTATTTCACCTGACCTGTAATGGCAGAGGAGTCACAGAGCGGGGATGGGGCATTGACGCTGTCGCCGTCTCGCCGTCAATTGTTGACTGCAATTGGAGCAGCTGCAATGCCAGCGGCTGCCGGTTGTAGTAGTTCGACAGATACGTCGGAGCCTTCGGAAACCACCACCACGATGCAACAAACCACTACTTCACAGCAAAGCGACAGTCAGTCAATCGATCCGCGGTTCGGTTACATTGGAACGAGTGATGAATCGCCACCAGTCGAACCGGATCACACGATCAACCTCGAGATCCGCCCACGGGAGAACATTCCAATCCCGGAGTTCTATTTCGAACCCAGCGGGCTCGCGATCGACGTCGGCGACACCGTTCAATTCAATCTCGCAACGCCACACCACAACATCAATGCATACCATCCGGCGTTTGGCTACACACAGCGGGTCCCCTCGGGTGTACCGCCGTATTCATCGCCGATCCTGACTGCTGGCGATTACTGGCTCTATACGTTCGAGACCGAAGGTGTGCACAACATCATGTGTGCACCCCACGAGCTGTTTGGGATGGTCGGGAGCATTGTCGTCGGATCAGCCACGGGCCCTGCAGCGAATCCGGTTGGAGAGGCACCGGCGCCCTCCGAACAATCTCGACCACCTGAATTCACCGCTGGACTCGTGTTGAGCGACCCAGCTATGGCACCCGAAAATATTGTTGACCAGGGATCTGTCTCTTGGAGTGAGCTCAAACCCGAGAGCAAACGACCACTATTGACGCCAGTTGAAGAGGGCTAACACACCAGGGCGCAGAATCAGCATTCCGAACCGCCGATTAAACAGAATGTCTGCCGTCGGTACGCACACCTACTGAGCGGTCGACTCAGGCACCACTGTCTCAGATTTACACCTAGTGGAGTTTTATATAACCACTCGCATACGTTAGTATCCTCACACAGCACCTATATGTGTTGAATGCTAACAGTTAACATGCGGGCACTTTGCCCGCGCCTCTGACAGCGTACTGGCCTTCGCGGTCGGCGACCACGGTTTCACAGCCGCAGTACCGCCGCCGTATGCCCAGACGGTCGCTCCCAAGAGGTGCTCGCGACGGATGCTACGCGGCATCGTCACCTCCCGTGAGGTCGTCACCGGCACGGAACAGGCGGGTGTGGTCGACGCCCGTGGAACACGTCGGACAGAGTTCGTCGACAGCGACCTCATCGGCGACCTCGGGCTGGTTCGGGAGCAGGTAGCGCCAGCGTTGGCCCGTCGGCGTCTCCTCGCCGCAGTCGTCGCAGACGAAGGTGTCGCTCACTCTGACCCCTCCTGGTCAGTGGCCGTAGCCACTGGTAGCTGGGTACTTGAACGACTTCTTAATAGAAGGGTGAAGATTTCACATCGACAAGGAGTAGCTAGCCCTGGGAACGCACCCGCCTCTGACAGAGAAAGCGATTTACAACTCGCACCGCGGAAACCCGCGTTCCCTTCTGCAGCGAAGGACAGGACCTGTGCCGCGACGGTGAGCAGTGGTTGTGGCCCACGTGCTCCGATCCCACCCCGGCCCAGTTTCGCGAGGCGGACAGTATCGCACTCAGTCATCGCAATCACTCCCGAGAGCCCCGCAGCTGGGACACGCCTCGAACGTGGGGCGGGCGTAACCGCACTTCCAGCAAGGCGTTCGTTCAGTACCGGCTGTGACAGTTCCGCCATCGGTAACGAGGTCCGCATCGGCCTCTTCGAGCCGGCCCGCAAGTCCACGGAGGCCGTGCGAGCCACGCCGCTCGCGTTCGATAGCTTCCTCCTTCGGGAACGCAGCCTTACAGACCTGACACTGGTATCGCTCCGGCCCAGAGTGCTGGACCGAGGCACGATCGCACTCCGGACAGGCTAACACGGTGTCTGACTGGCCAGTATCGCTGGTGGACTGTCCACCGTCGGTTATCGGCCGACCACCATCCGAGCGGGCGAGGGTATCCCGGTTCGCCTGTGCGCGGACGCGGTTGGCCTGCTGGGGCTGGAACTCGCAGAAGTGCCGCCAGATGAGCAACCAGTCCCGAGTACACGGGTCGCACATCTCGTAGCGCGAGCCGTCGGCGAAGCGCGTCAGCGTCGTTCGTCCGATGGCGCCGCAGGACTCGCACTCGTCGTCGTGCGAGACCATCTACACATCACCTCCCGCGCGGTCCCACTCGAACTCATGGTCGACTGTGACGTCACCAGAGCTCAGTCGAGAGGCGAGTGGCTGGTCGGGATAGTCGTGGTCACCGAACTCGCTAGTGTCGGCGTCGTCACCCGTGTCGATGCTGCGGTGGAGCTTCGCGCCAGTCCGCCGCGTCGTCAGGAACGTCTCGATGTCCTTCTCAACGACGGTGTCCCAGCCGTCCGGGAAACACTGGTCACAGAGGTCGCGACCATCGACGTCCCGAGAATCCCGCGGCCGCCGTACCCAGTTGCCGTCGGTGATGCACGGCGTCTCCAGGGTCGGCGTCATGGCCGACACCTCCGTCCGTCGTCGGTCGCGGGACACCGCTGGTACGCGTCCTCGATGACCTCGCCGGAGGTGTCGCAGATGAGCGTCTCGTCAGTCGAGAGGCTCACGCGGACCACCCTGTAAAGCGGCCGCTTACTGTCAGGAAACCCGGGAAAAAGGGTTTGTAGGTAGTGGGCCGGCGCGAATTCGAATCGCGGTTACGGCCACCCGAAGGCCGAAGGATACCAGGCTACCCCACCGGCCCGTGCGATAGCATTCAAACGAAGGCGAGGGCGATTTTTAACCCTTCCGGAACGGCCGAGTGGCTGTGGGTCATCGGCACGCCAGCCCCGACGAACGGCAGAAGATATTTATCCGAGTGCAGTTACTCACGAGTTGAGTAACTATGAGCATCCTCGTCACCGGGGCCGACGGCTACATCGGCTGGCCCACAGCGCTGCGCATCGCGAACCGAACCGACGACCGTGTCCTCCTCGTGGACAACTTCGCCCGCCGCGAGTGGGTCGAGGAGGTCGGCGCGACCAGCGCCACCCCCGTGGCGTCCATCGACGAACGCATCGGCGCCGCCGAGGAGACGCTGGGTATCGACAACATGTCCTTCGTCGAGGGCGACCTGACCGAGCGCGCCTTCGTCGACGAACTCCTGCAGGTCCACGAACCCCACACCATCGTCCACGCCGCCGCCCAGCCCTCCGCGCCGTATTCTCAGATCAACGGCGAGCGGGCCAACTACACCCAGCACAACAACATGCAGGCCACGCGGAACCTGCTGTGGGGCCTCGAAGAGCACGACATGACCGACACCCACTTCATCGAGACGACGACGACGGGCGTCTACGGCGCGCCGGAGTTCCCCATCCCGGAGGGCGGCGCGACGATGGAGAACCAGGGCGAGGCCGACGACGTGCCCTTCCCGGCGATGGCGGGGAGCTGGTACCACCTCACGAAGTCCCACGACGCGGCCAACATGCGGCTGGCCCACAAGCAGTTCGACATCCCCATCTCGGACGTGCGCACGGCCATCACCTACGGGACCGAGACCGAGGAGACACGCGAGGACGACCGGCTCAAGACCCGCTTCGACTTCGACTACTACTTCGGGACCGTCGGCCACCGCTTCTGTGCGCAGGCCGTCGCCGGCTACCCCGTCACCGTCTACGGCAAGGGCGAACAGCGCAAACCGTTCGTCTCGCTGGAGGACGCCGTCGAGGGCCTCGCACAGCTGGCACTCGGCGACGCCGACGAGCGACCCGACGGCCTGACCGTCTACAATCAGGTCACGCGAGCCATCTCCATCGTCGAAATCGCCGAGACCATCGCCGAGGTGGGGCACGAGTTCGAGCTGGACGTCGACGTCGAGCACTTCGAGAACCCGCGCGACGAGGACGAGACCCACAAGATGGAGATCGAGAACGAGCGCTACGACGACCTCATCGGCGGACAGGCCCAGACCTTCGAGGAGGGCGTCGAGGACATCTTCGAGACGCTGACGCGCTACACCGAGACCATCGAGTCCCACGAGGACCGCTTCCTGCCGGGCGTCTTAGCGGAATGACGACCGACGTCCTCGTCACGGGCGGGTGTGGCTACATCGGGAGCGACCTGATTCCCCGCCTGCAGGCCGACGACCGCGTGGGCGAGGTCGTCGTCCTCGATAGCCTCACCTCCGGGTCGCCACGGGCGCTGATGGGCGCCGTCGACGGCAATCTGGAGTTCCGCCGCGGCGACGTCCGCGAGTACGGCGACGTCGAGAGCGCCATGCGCGGCGTCGACACCGTCGTCCATCTGGCCGCCATCACCGGCGCGTCCAGCACCCACGACCGGCGCGAGGAGACGGTCGCGGTCAACTACGACGGCACCGAGAACGTCCTGCGAGCCGCCGGGAAACTGGGCGTCGAGAACGTCGTCTTCGCCTCCTCGTGTAACGTCTATGGGCGGGCGACGAGCACGGACATCGACGAGACGGTCACGCCCGACCCAATCAATCCCTACGCCGAGACGAAACTCGACTCGGAGACCCTGTTGCGGGAGTACTGCGAGGAGTTCGGCATGGACGGCACCGCCCTGCGGATGGCGACGAACTTCGGCTACTCGCCGGGCGTCCGGTTCAACCTCGTCGTGAACTACTTCGTGTTCCGGGCGCTGACCGGGCGAACGCTCACCGTCTACGGCGACGGGTCGAACTGGCGGCCCTTCATCCACGTCTCCGACGCCGCTCGCGCCTACAAACACGCCGCGCTCGAACCGAGCGAGTGGGACGAGACGGTGTACAACGTCGGGAGTGCCGACGCCAACCACCAGATTTCGGAGATAGCCGACATCGTCGACGAGGAGGTCGGTGCGGTCGACATCACCTACCTCGAAGACGAACACCCCGGCCCCTCCTACCACGTCAACTTCGACCGGCTCCGCAGCACTGGCTTCGAACCACAGACCACCCTCCGCGAGGGGATTCGCGACATCGCACGGAGATTCACCGATGCCTGAACGAACGGTAGACACGCCACACGTCGCTATCACTGGCGCGGCCGGCTACATCGGCAGCCGCGTCCTCGTCGAACTGCAAGACCAACACCCCGACTGGGAACTCACCGCCGTCGACAACTTCTACCGGGGCGACCTCCGGACCGTCGGCGACGTCGACGTCGACCACGTCGACATCCGGAACCGCGACCGGCTGGAGGCCGCGCTGGACGGTGCCGACGTCGTCCTCCATCTGGCCGCCGTGTCGGGCGTCGACGACTGCGACGAGAACCCGGACCTGGCCTACGAGGTCAACGTCCAGGGGACCGACAACGTCGCGTGGTTCTGCCGGAAGACCGGCGCGGCGCTCGCCTTCCCCTTCTCGATGGCCGTCATCGGCGACCCCGAGGAGTTCCCCATCACCGTCGACCACCCACGGGACCCAATCAACTGGTACGGCCGGACGAAACTCCTCTCCGAACGGAGCATCGACACGTTCGCCGACGGCGCGTTCCCGGCCCACCAGTTCATGATCTCGAACCTCTACGGCAGCCACGAGGTCGGCGGGGAACGCATCTCGAAGGGAACCGTCATCAACTTCTTCCTCGGCCGGGCAATGGCCGGCGAGACGCTGACCGTGTACGAGCCCGGCACCCAGTCCCGGAACTTCGTCCACGTGAAAGACGTGGCGCGGGCCTACGTCCGGAGCGCCGAGCGGCTCGTAGAGCAGCTGGAGGCCGGCGAAACCGGCGTCGAGAAGTTCGAGATAGCCAGCGACGAGGACCCCAGCGTCCACGAGGTGGCGAGGCTCGTCCGTGACACGGCCGTCGAGTTCGGCTACGACCCCACGGTCGAACTCGTCGAGAACCCCCGCGCCGGTGAGGAGACGCTCGTCGACGACTTCCCGGTCGATACCACCGCCGCCCGAGAGCACCTCGGCTGGACCGCCGAGCACGACGTGGCCTCGGTCGTCCGGGACGCGCTGGCCGACGCGGAGTAGGACAGCTATCGCCGGCGAGAAACCGCAACGACCATCTAACAGCCTGCGCTCACCGGATGACGTGAAGCTCCGGTACCGCGCCGTCGTCGCACTCCTGTTGCTGTCGGTCCTCGGTGTGAGTTTCGTCCACTACGAGGCCACCGAGGACCAGCGCTGGCCGTATCCTGACGCCAGCGAATTAGCGACCGACTACGACGCTTACGTCGGCGAACGGGTGTTCCTAATCGGGGAGGTGATCGCCGTCAACACCGAGGGAGGCGCGTTTACTATCGAGGACGAGGATGCCGGGAAGACGATCTCACTCACCGTACGCGGGAGCGACGCCGCCGTGCAGCGCGGCGGGACGGTCCAGGTGTACGGAACGCTCGGCCCTGACAGGAACGTCGACGCACAGGTCGTCAGAGTGGTCAACGCGAGTACCGGCGCCCTGCTGTACAAGTATGGCGCCTCGCTCGTCGGTGTCCTCCTGTTCCTCGTGCTGTTCGCTCGGTACTGGCGCGTCGACATCGACCGCTGGGTACTGGAGGCGAGACGCGATGGCTGACCTGTTGACGCACGTGCTGGTCCCGTTCGTCCTGCTGACCGTCGCCGGCTGGCGCATCGACTGGCTGGACCGGCGCTGGGTCGTCGTCGGGATGGGCGGCGGCGCTATCCCGGACCTCGTGAAGGTCGACATCGTCCTCGAGGCCGATACTGTCGGCGCGATGCTCGGCGTACCGCTCTCTTATGACTCGTTCTCGACGCTCGGCGGCGTCCTCCTCGTTGCGGCACTCATCACGCTGGCGTTCCAGCGCGACCACTGGCGCCGGGTGTATGGGCTGCTCGTCGCCGGTGGTCTGAGCGCGCTCGTCCTCGATGGGCTCCGGGTGTTCGCCGACGGCCACGCCTCGGCGTGGCTCTATCCGGTCACGAACTGGCGGCCGCCGACGCCGAGCCTCTACGTCTCCTCTGACCCGACAGCACTCGTCGTGACGCTGGCGCTCGCGATAGTCGTCCTCGTCACCGACCGGTACCGAGAGGCGGCGTAGACCGACCTACCAGGTCAACCCTTCGTACGTGATTCCGTCACGCCGCTCGACAATCCGCCGGCCGTCGACGACCACCGACTCCGCCATCGCGTCGAACTCGTCGTCCAGCGCCCCGAACTCGTCCCAGTCGGTCACGACCACGGCACCGTGGGCGCCCTCCAGCGCCTCGGCAGCCGAGTCGGCGTACTCGACGTCGGGATACCGCTCGCGCATGTTCTCGACGGCGACGGGGTCGTAGGCTACGACCTCAGCATCCCGCTCTCGCAGGCCCTCGATGACCGGCACGGCGCGCGTGTTCCGGATGTCGTCGGTCCCGGGCTTGAACGCCAGTCCGAGGACGGCGACGCGCTTGCCGGCGACGTCTACGTGGTCGTCCAGCAGGGAGAGCAGGCGCTCGGGTTGGGCGTCGTTCACCTCGACGGCGGCCGACAGGACGGCTGGGTCGTACCCCTCCTCACGGGCGGCGGCGATGATGGCGTCGGTGTCTTTCGGGAAGCAATTGTGGACGACGAGTCCATCGGTCGTGACCAGCGTATGATTGTCCGTGACTTCGAGCGAAAACACGTCGGCTTCTCTCTCGTTGACCGAGATATCCTGAACCTCTACTGTCGTGTGAGAATCTCCGACCGTGTGGCTCGACGGTTCGATGTCGCGGTCGTACTGCGATAGGCGCTGTTCGATTTTCTCTCGGTCGCTCGGCAGGAACAGGTCCGTGAGTTCAGCAATCTGCCGTTTCGAGCTGACTCGCAAGAAGTGTGCCGGTTGCGTCGACTTCTGTGATTGAGAGGTCTTGTAGCTCGGGACGATACCGAGACTGTGTAGCAGGAACTGCATCCCCTGAATTAGCTCCTCGCTCACCGAACCATAGTCGTACACGACAGCGTTCGAATGGCTCGTGTACTCGATATGGCCGTCACCCCGGAACAAGCCGGAGAGAAGGGCGCGTCTGTGTGTTGGCGAGGCCTGATAAGCGGCATCAGGAATAGCCGCGGAGTACGAGCCGGTGCCACAACCGAGCCATTCGAGGAAATACGCCAGGACTCGGCTCGATATCTCGATCTGGGTGGCCGTCTCCTGTGTATCAGTCCGATACCTGACCCCGAGTTCGTCAAGATACGACTCGACGTCTGTGACATACTCCTCTTCGTCTGTCGGATGGAAGCTCAAGAACACACGTTTGCGTGTCGTCGACCCGCGGCCGGAGTCGTCGTCGTGAATATGTCCTTCACTGAGGTAGTACCCTATGAATCGCCAGAAATCGTCGTCCGCAGGAAGTACTGCTGGGATGTACGTCTGTCCGCCACCGACAGTCGTGTAGAGTGCGAGATTACCACGCGCTACCGGAAGGTCGTCCTCGAACTCAAGGACCACGTCGAGTGGTAGGTAGTTGTTCCGAGCGAATTCGTGGACCTTGTCGTAGCTGTACTGGTCGTTGTAGTCGGCCAAAGACTGCCGAAGTTCGGGTTTGTGCTCACCGAGATCGAACGACGGCTTCAGGTAGACCGAATCGTTCTCGAAGGCGGGAGCCGAATCGATTAGGTCGATTAAATCGAACGATTCGAGAGGGTCCGGAGGTAGCCCAGTCTGAACCGGTAGCTCGTCGCCTTCTGTTAGCGAGGTTGCCTCTCGAACGGTGACCTCACCGTCAGCTACGGCAAGCATCGGGTGGTCGTGTGTGACAGTGACCTCCTTGTTCATCTTCGTCCGAATCGTGTGGAGTGGCCCATCGTACTGCCGACGCGTCACAGCCAGAACCGGTTCGAAGGAGAACTCGCCGTCCTCGTCACAACTCAGAACGGAAACGTCCTCAATGTCACCGTCAGCAGCGTAGTGGTCGAAGAATTCGGCCAATGAAAGGAGTTTGGTGCCCGAGTCGTCTTTCGTTAATACTCGTTGGTCACCCGTGAGACAGCTTCCACCCCAACCCACTCCACTCCGCAAGAACTGCTCACCGATGCGGTCGTCGAGGCCAATGGCCTCGGCCACCTCGTAGGCGTCGACGCCGAACTCCTTGCAGACGTTCCCGATGTCGTTGATGAGACTGACCTTGCTCGCGAGGAAGGTGTTGTTGGCGTACTTTATCATCTCAGCCTCGGCGATGCCCGTCTCCACCACGGGGACGTCACCGTCGGCGGCGTCTCGGAGGGGGGCGTAGAGGGCGCGTAATCGCTCGAACGCTCGTTCGTCGTCGGCGCCGAAGACGAGTTTGTCGGGGTTAAGGAAGTCCTCGACAGCAGTGCCCTCGCGCTGGAACTCGGGGTTCGAGGCGACGAGGAAGTCCTCGCCGCGGGTGAGTCCGGCCTCGGCGATGCGCGGGGCCAGTCGCTCGTCGGTCGTCCGCGGGATGACCGTCGACTTCGTGACGACGAGGTGGGGGTCCACAGCGTCGTCGGCCTCGGCCAGCGCCTCCCCGACGGACGTCGCGCCGGCCTCCATGTACTGCAGATCGATACTGCCGTCCTCGTTCGAGGGGGTCGGCAGCGCCAGCATCGTCAGGTCCGTCTCTCGGACGACGCCGTAGTCCGTGGTCGCCTGGAGGCGGTCGCCGCCGTGGTCGGCGACCAGTTCGTCCAGTCCCGGTTCGTGGATGGGCGACTCGCCCGCGTTGACGGCGTCGACGATGGCCTCGTCGACGTCGATGGTCGTCACCTCGTGGCCCAGGTCGGCGAGGCAGGCCGCGACGGTCGTCCCGACGTAGCCGCTCCCGACGATGCTGACGTTCATCGGCGGAGGGTTGGCCACCACCATACTTGAGAACTCGGGTCCTTCGCCGGCTGGTTCGGCGCTCTCTTCCGTCGCGGCCGCGTGGATAATCCCCTTATAACAACGCCGGGGCCTGCCCCAGGCGTGACCAGTCAGGCGACAGCCGTCGCCGTTCGGAACAAATGGACACTGAACGACTCGTGTCGGTCGGCGTCGCCTCTGTCGTCGTCGTCGCCGTCGGCCTCTCGGCCGCGACGCTCGGTCCGTCGATGTCGACCGACCCATCGGACGCGATAGACCCGGATTACGACATGCTCCCCGTCGGCGACGACCGCGCCGGCGAGATAGAGGACGCCGCACAGAATCTCCACGACCGCTACACGGGCAATCCAGCACCGACCGGTGAGCAAAGCGAGAACGCGAACAGGGACCCCGACGGCTCAGACAGGCAGTCCGTCAGCGAGTCGAGCAGCGCGAACTCGGAGTCGAACGCGGGGTCGGGCGGGGAGAACAACCAGCAGCAGGCACCGAGCGAGGGCGAGGGGACCGGCGTCGTACCCTCCGAGTCGGTCTGGCAGACACTCCTGACGGCGCTCCTCTGGCTGGTGGCGCTCGCGGCGGTCGTAGGCATCGCGTACCGCTACCGCGAGAAGATTATCTCGCTGTTAGGTATGATGGTCGGGGCCGAAGCCCCGCCAGACGAGGGGACCGAAACGTTGCGCCCGGCACCAGAGAACGAGGTTCAGCGAGCGTGGGTAGCCCTGCTTCGACGCGTCGGCATCGCCCGACAGCGGACGAAGACACCCCGGGACTGTGCCCGGGCCGCCGTCGAGACGGGGTTGGACGCCGACGCCGTTCACCGGCTTCGGCGGACGTTCGAGGACGTCGAGTACGGCGGCGCGTCGCCGTCGGGTGAGCGGGAGCGGATCGCTCAGGAATCGCTTGAGGCGCTGGGGGAGGACGCCGATGAGTGAGCGAGCGGTCACCGGCGTCCGTCGTCTCGGGTGGTACCTGCTCGTGGCCGTCGGCCTCCTCACGTTCGCGCTGGCGGTCGTCCCCGGTGGTTCAGGGCTCCTCCCGACGGAGGCGCTCATCGACCGGGTCGGTAACGAGTACTTCCTGCTGGGGACGCTCGGCGGCATCGCCGTCGGCGTCCTCGGCTGGATGGTCGTCCGCCGTGCGAGAGAGCACGTCACACAGGCCGAGCCGCCGGAGCCGGAGACGGTTCGGGACGCGCCGCCACCGGGTGTCGAGTTCGACCAGCTGGTCGAGGGGCTACCGACGCTCGCAGCCCGCGAGGGGAGCGAAGACGCCGAGGAACTCCGCCGACGGTTGCGTTCGACGGTGGTCGCGACGCTGATGCGCGAGGCCGATCTGAGCGAGGAGCGCGCCGAGCGACAGGTCGCCGAGGGCGCGTGGACGGACGACCCGGTCGCGACGCGGTTCCTGGACGAGACGGCCAGCGGACCCCCGCTGAGCGAGCGCGCTCGGCTCCTGCTCCGCGGTGACTCGTGGGTCCAACACGGCGCCAGAGCCGTCGCGCGCGCCCTGCTGGAGCGGACCGACGCGGCCGACGCGCGTGGGGACGGGAGCGAGGAGGCATGACCACGGTCCGGACGACCGGCCGGTGGCGCGGTATCGTCGCCGTCGGCCTGTTCGCCGTCGCCGTCGGTGTCCTCGCCGACCGACCCGCGGTGTTGCTCGTCGGGGCCGTCGGCGCCGGCTACGCGGCGTACCCCCGATTGCTCGGCCCACCGTCCGTCGAGTTGGAGTTGGAGCGGCGTCTCGACGACGGCCATCCCGCCCGCGGCGACCCGGTGACGGTGACGACGCGGCTGACGAACACTGGCGACCGGACACTGACGGACGTGCGCGTCGTCGACGGCGTCCCGCCGATGCTCACCGTCGCGTCGGGGAGTCCGCGCCACGCCGCCGTGTTGCGGCCCGGCGAGACGACAGCGTACACCTACGCGGTCGAGGCCGAACACGGCCGCCACCAGTTCGACCCCGCCACCGTCGTCGTCAGGGACGTGACCGGCGCCCACGAGGTCGAGACGACGGTGGCGACGGGCACCGAGATAGACTGCGCCGAGTCGGTGCCCTCCCTGCCGGTGCGCCAGCAGACCAACGGCCACGCCGGTCGGCTCGTCACCGACGACGGCGGGAGCGGCATCGAGTTCCACGCCGTCCGCGAGTACCGCCGCGGTGACCCGCTGGGCCGCATCGACTCGAAGCGGTGGGCCCGCACCGGCGAACTCACCACCATCGAGTTCCGCGAGGAACGGCGCACCTCGGTCCTCCTGCTGGTCGACGCCCGCGAGCCGGCCTACCGGTCGGCGCGCGAAGGAACGCCCAACGCCGTCGCCCACAGCCTCGCCGCCGTCGAGCGACTGCTCGCGACGCTCGACGACACCAACGACTTCGTCGGCGTAGCCGCGCTGGGCCGGGAGTTCTGCTGGGCCGCCCCTGGCGTCGGCCCTGACCACCACGCCGACCTCCGCCGACTGCTCGGCACCCATCCGGGCCTGTCGGCGACGCCGCCGGCACCCGAGGAGGACGGCGACATCCGCCGGCAGACGGAGATGCTGCGGAAGCGCCTCGACACCGACACGCAGGTGCTCGTCTGCTCGCCGTTGGCCGACGACGCCATCGTTCGGACCGTCCGGACCCTGGAGGCGGCCTCGCACACCACGACGGTGCTGTGTCCGGACGTGACCGGCGACCGGACGCTCGGGCAACGACTGGCACGCACCGAGCGCGAGAACCGGATACACGCGCTTCGCGAGGCCGGCGTCCCGGTCATCGACTGGTCGCCGACCGAATCGCTGGGCACCGTCTTGCTTGGCGAGCGACGACGGCGGTGGTCGGCGTGACCGGCGTCGACCACCGGCCCACGCCAGTCGCGAGTGCGCTGGCGATACTGCTGGCGGGCGTCTCGACGGCACTCCTGGCTCCCGGCCCCGACCAGCGACTCGCCGTCTTCGGGACGGTCGCGGGCATCGCCCTCGTCGTCTTCGGCGACCGTGACGACCTGACCGGCGAGTACCCCCCGCTGATCGGGCGGGCGGTCGTCGCCGCCGGCGGCCTCGTGGTTCTCGCGGCACTCACACACGCGCTGCGTGCGGTCAGCGAGTTCGGCGCACAGGCGGAGCTCGTCCCCGGACTGGTGGGTATCGTGTGCGTCGGCCTCGGGACGCGGCCGCTCAGACAGCGCTTCGCTCGCCGGTTCGTCTCGGCGGGACTCGCCGCGCTCGTCGTCGGCGTCGTCCTCACCGGCATCTTCGAGCGCGGGGACCCTCCGGCGCTGCTCGCGGCGACGGCCGCCGCCATCGTGGCCTGGGACCTCGGGGAACACGCCATCAGTCTCGGGGAGCAGTTGCGAGCCGACGCCCGTACCTACACTGTCGAACTCGTCCACGCCGGCGCCAGCGGCGGCTACGGGGCCCTACTGGTCGTCGGTGCGATGGTCCTCTACGAGAACGGGGGGACCGGCGTGCCGCTGGGTGCGCTGGCCCTGCTCCTGGCCGCCGCCGTCACGTTGATGGCTGTTCTGTATAGGTGACCGTCGGCACTTCGACGTCGTCGAGCAGGTCCGCCACGACGGCGCGCTTTGCGACGTCGTCGACGCGCGCGTCCGGCGTCAGGACCAGCCGGTGTGAGAGGACTTCCGGCGCGATGCGGGCCACGTGGTCGGGCGTGACGTAGTCGCGGCCGCGGACGACGGCGAGGGCTCTGGCCGCCTCGAACAGCCGCTGGGTCGCTCGCGGGGAGACGCCCGTCTCGACGCGTGGCTCCTCGCGAGTCGCGCGGGCCAGTCGGACGACGTACTTCCGGACCTCTTTCTCGACGTGGACCGATTCGGGTGCCTGCCGCAGCTCCGACGGCGCCATCGAGACGGCCTCGGTCACCGATGGCGTCCGGTCGGTGCGGGCCGCTCTGCGGTCGATAATCTCCAGTTCGCCGTCCTCGTCGGGGTAGCCCAGACTCGTCTTCACGACGAAGCGGTCGACCTGTGCCTCCGGCAGCGGGAACGTGCCGTCCTGCTCGATGGGGTTCTGGGTCGCGATGACGAAGAAGGGGTCCGGCAGGGCGTGTGTCTCCCCGTCGATGGTGACCTGTCCCTCCGCCATCGCCTCCAGCAGTGCGGCCTGTGTCTTCGGCGACGCGCGGTTGATTTCGTCGGCGAGGACGACGTTGCCGAAGATGGGGCCCTCGCGAAACTCGAACTCTTGGTCCTTCTCATTGAACACGTACGTGCCGGTGACGTCGGCTGGAAGGAGGTCCGGCGTGAACTGGATGCGGGAGAACTGGAGTCCGAGCGCGTCCGCGAGCGACCGCGCGGTGAGCGTCTTGCCGGTCCCCGGCACGTCCTCCAGCAGGACGTGGCCGCGAGCGAGGAAGCCCGAGAGCACGGTCTCGAGCGTCTCTCGTTCGGTGATGACCGCACCTGAAACGGTGTCGAGGACGGTCCCACAGTGGTCGGCGACGGCGTCGACGTCGGTGTCCGTACTCATCGAGCGGTGACAGAGGGATAGCGGGCTTAGTTATCGTCGGCCTACCGGGTGCCGTGATGCAAGACGTGACAGCACTGGGTCGGTACGAAAGGGGGCCGAGGGAGGTCGCCGGGTCGCGCTCAGGTGAGCCGGCGAGCGAGCCACGACCGCACTCGCTGTGGGCGCGTGGCGACGATGACAGTCGTCTCGGCGCGCCGGCCGACCATGCGGGCGGTCGACCCGACGACGACCCGGCGAAGTCGGCCACCGCCCCCGCCACCGATGACGGTCACGTCCCGTTCTTCGGCGGCCGAGACCAGCGTTGCGGTGACGTCCTCGCCCTCCACGACGTTCGTCGTCGTGGACACGTCGCCGACGGCGGACGCTGCCTCCGCGACGAGTCGCTCGGCCGCCTCGCGCGTCTCGTCGGCGGTGTCCGGCGACACCACTCTGAGTACGTCGACCCGGGCGTCGTTCGCGCGAGCGATAGCCCGGCACACACCTGCC
Organism: Haloarcula sp. MBLA0163; assembly: GCF_055632435.1. Lineage (NCBI taxonomy): Archaea > Methanobacteriati > Methanobacteriota > Halobacteria > Halobacteriales > Haloarculaceae > Haloarcula > Haloarcula sp. MBLA0163. Next base: position 370,454 of record NZ_CM145745.1, on the reverse strand, counting down.
GCGAGGGCCGTATGTTCCCCGGGTCCGGCAGGGAGGCAGATGGTCTCGACGCCGTTCGCGGTCGGCCCGATCTTCTCGACGAGGACGTCGCAGGGGGCCGCGGCAACGACGTCGTCGACGATGTGGCCCAGCACGATGTCGCTGTGGCGACGCGCGTGCCAGCCCAGCAGTATCGCGTCGGCGTCACAGTCCGTCGCGGCCGTGAGGATGCCACCGGCGACGCTGTCGGCGACGACGAGGCGGCCGTCCACGTCGACGTCGGTGCCCTCGGCGACCTCGACGGCACGGTCGAGTAGCTCGCGGCGGTCGCCGCTGAACTCCTCTTTGATGACCTCGTCGCGGAACACCCAGAACGGCGACGACCGCGACTCGCCCACGACGCTGACGACGAAGACGTCCCCGTCACGGTCGCGAGCGATGTCGATGGCTGTCCGCATCAGCTGCCCGACGTGACCCGGGTCAGCCACCGAGACGGCGACTCGATAGTCGGTCGTGCCTGTGTCGGTCGCCATTGTTCACTGTTAGCACTGGACTGGCAAAAGTATGCACCTGTATCCACAGGGACACAGTATCGGGTCGCGGTGGTCGCCGAGGCCATCGGCGTGACCGAGACGGGGTCAGGACACCTCCTCGGAGTCGTCCTCGGTGACTAACGTGATACCACAGCGTCGTTCGGCCGCCGATAACTGTTCGACGCCGATGTCCAGGGCTGTCTGTTCCGCGTCGTCTGTCTGGTCACACTCGTCGTCCCGTCGGTTCGCACCCTCACCCATGGCGGCCGTCGCGTCCGATAGGTGATTGTTACGCGGTGTATACTACCAGCAAGACCACTGAGTCGGGCGTCGCCGTCCCGAAGCCCTCTCAATATCTGCAACCGGATGAACATTTTAGTACCACTACATGTTTCTCGAAGACGATGGGACAGGCACAGGGGGCCTCGACGTGGGGGTTGCCTCCCGGCGAACGGTATACGCGACACAGAGGGGAGCACCGCCGATACTGATGGGCCAGCGAGACGGGACTGTCACCGGACAGGGAACGGTCGCCCAGCCGCCGTGCAAGCCGCCGCTGGAGATGATCGAGGTGGGCGGCGAGTGGCACCTCCGCGAGTTCCGCCGCACGGAGCGGCAGCCGACCGTGGTCTCGACACACGGGAGTCGCATCGACGCGATGCGGGCCGCACAGGCGACGATGACCGACGAGCGCTATCCGTGTCTCCTGCGGTGGGACGCTCGCGACGTCGTCGGTGACATCTACAGATGAGCAAGGCGAGTGCCTGGGGGCTTGACCCGAGGGTGAAGCCGACACTCAGACGTGTTCAGTTCGTTCGATATACCGTTCAATCGTCTCGCTGGATACCTGCCCCGCCGTTCCGATGTAGTACGACTGTTCCCAGAAACCACCGCCCCACAGACACTTCTCCAAGTACGGTTCGTGCTGTTCCCACATCTCTCTTGCCGTGATGCTCTTAACCGTCCGTACTATCTCGCTCGGTACGTGTTTCGGGTGAGCAAAGCGGAACAGATGTATGTGGTCGTGCGAGATGTAGATCGACAGTATCTCGTACCCGTACTCGTCGCACACGTCGCGGAAACTCTTGTCCAGCGAATCTTCGATTGGTTCGAGTATCGCGTGGCGGTACTTCGGGCACCACACGAAGTAGTAGTTGATGTTGTACACGGTGTGGTTCGACCGCTTCTCGCCTATATTGATACTAACGGCTAAAAATTCATGGATCTTCAGAGACAAGGATCAGTATGGCGACGTTAGAGAACGTTTCTGTCGAAGACCTCCGCCAGATTTTGGCGGAGGTCGACGATGCCGACGCGACAAAGCGGCTCATGGCGGCGATCACTTACAAGGAAATGGACGAACTCACGCAGACAGAAGCCGCCGAACTCTACGGATTTTCCAGTAGTTGGGCCTCGAAATGGTTTAACCGACTCGAACGGCTCGCCGACGAGCCGTTCGAGGAGGTCGTTTACGACAAACAACGAGAGGGCAGACCTTCCGAACTCTCCGACGAAGGGCACGAGCAGTTCGTCGAGGTCCTTCACCAACGACCCGAGGAAGTCGGATTCGACGCGCCCGCGTGGTCTGTTCCACTAGCTCGTCACTACCTCTCCGAAGAGTTCGACGTTGAGTACTGTGAACGGCACGTCCGGCGATTGATGTCCGAGGCCGGGCTGTCCTGGAAGACAGCCCGGCCAGAGTACTACAAGTCCGACGAGAGAGCACAGGAAGCCTGGCAAGAAGGGTTCAAAAAAAGCGCGACGATCTGGATGACGAATACACGATCCTCACAATAGATCAGACGCGACAGGTCCTCTCGACGCTGATTTATGCGTGGTTTCCAGAGGGAGAGCGCCCGTCACTGCCGGTGACGGGCGCTTGGGACAGCATCAAACTCCTCGGTGCGGTCAGCGACACCGGCGAGACGTTCTTTCTGCCGTGTGCGGAGAACTTCAACAGCGACACGACGATCCGTCTGCTGGACGCACTCCAGACCGAGTTCGGCGAGAAAATCTGTGTTGTTCTGGATAACGCGTCGTATTTCACGGCGAACGCAGTGCAGAAATTCGCCGAAGAATCACCGATCGAACTATGCTATCTCCCGCGGGGTTCACCGGAGCTGAACCCCGCGGAAGACTGCTGGAAACAACTGAATCAAGAACTCGGAAATCGCCTCTTCGACACGCTTGATGAACTTCGTGATGCTGCGCTCTCTGCGCTCGACAGCATCAAACCACCAGAGGTTTTCACGTATTTATGTCTGTAAGTATGAGAACACGTCTCCGACACAGCTAAGTATATTCTGAGTATATACACGAGTATGGCGAATCGCTTTGAAATTGAGGGCGAGGAAATCCTCGACGGCGAGGTCAAGCCGTTCGGGAACAGCGCCCATATCACCGTCCCCAAACGCTGGCGTGGGGCCGACGTGAAGGTCGTCCGAACCTCAGAACCCACCGAACAACACGAAGAATGACTGACGAACAGGCCCTCGTCAAAACGCTGGACTTCCAACTCGACATTCAGAGTGACAACGAGGGCCTGCTGTACGACGCCACGCTCGAAGCCCGCTCGGTGTACAACGAAACCGTCCGTCTCGCCAAAGAAGGCGTGGACTGGAATGCGATTCCCGACCGTGTGGCTGACGACGCCACCCTCGTGAAAAACACGACACAGCGCGTCGTCGCCAAAGCACTCGGCGCGATGGAGAACTACTACGAGTACGACGACTTCGGACTTCCGAGTCATACCAAGGATGGCGCGTACCCGCTTCGTGCGAACTACGAGGAAGGGTACAACCTGTCGCTCACCGACGACGGTGACGTGGCGTTCCGCATCAGCGCGAAGCCGTACAATCACGTCAAAGGCGTCCTCGAAGGGAGTGACGCTCACCTCGATATTCTCAAGACCGCCCTCGAAAGCAACGAGTGGAAAGTTGGGACTGCAGAAGCCCTGTTCCACAACGACAACCCCGAGTTGCACGTCAACGTCACCTACACCGAGCAGACTGTTGGAGACAAGCAGGACTCACGGACAGTCGTCGGCGTGGACGTGAACGAGGACAACGTGGCCCTCACCGCGCTCACTGAGAACGGTGTCGAGGACACATTAGTCATCGACTTCCCCGAAATCAAGTTCGAACGCCATCACTACTTCACGATGCGGAAGCGTGTCCAGAACGCCGGAAAGGACAGTATCCACGACACGTTGGAAGGGCGTGAGGAACGGTTCGTCCGTGACCGACTCCACAAGGTGAGCCGTCACATCGTGGAGTGGAGCCGTCAGTTCGAGAGGCCGTGTATCGTCTTTGAAGACCTCAAAGAGATGCGTGATAGTATCGACTACGGTACGCGGATGAACCGACGCTTGCACCACCTCCCGTTCCGTGCCCTTCAGTTCTATACGTCGTACAAGGCGTCGTTCAAGGGGATTCCGACCACGTGGATTAACCCCGAGTACACCAGCCAGCGGTGTCCGATGTGCGGACACACAGAACGTGCGAACCGAAACAAGAAGCGGTTCAAGTGTCGGTCGTGTGGGCATCAAGACCACAGCGACCGTGGTGCAAGCGTCAATATCGCTGTGAAAGGCGTGAGGGAACTCAATTGGAATGTGCCTGCTCTCAACAGCCTTCCCGTCGTTCGGAAGGTGCGACGGCAGGCATCGGGGGCCGTGGACGCCCCGACCGTGACCCACGACGCCGTTCGAGGTTATCAGACCGATGGTGTCGCGGGAGTGTCCGACTAATCCACGGGAAGCCTCGGGGCTTGACCCCGAGGCGGTTCACTGGAACGAGACGTTCAAGCGGGTGCGGCTCGAACACAGCACGCTCCTCGACGCGTGGGTGGTCGTCCCCGACGGCGATAGCTTCGTCTTCGAGTCGGCACGGAACATCGAACCGGCCTACGAGGCAGCGAAGTCAGTTCAGCGAGAGTACGACTTCAAGAAACTCGCGGTGTGTTCGCGTGATGGTGAGGTCAGGAAAGTCGTCGAACACCGGTTCTTGCGGAACTCTATCGCGGAATCCGGTGTGCGGTTCAAGCGCGACCGGCCGCTGGGCAGAGTCGACGACACTCTCAGCGGCGAGGAACCCGCGACGGCAACTGGCAACGCCGAGATTGCGTCGATGACGACGACCAGTACCCTGATGGCCGCGATTCCCGACCTGACGGAGCTTGAGACGGTCGCCACCACCGGGTACGTCCACCACTACCGCGGGACGTGGACGGACGGCGAGCAGGCGCGCATCGCACTGCTCGACCCGGACCGGAACGCTAGCAGCGCCGGCGCCAGACAGTTCATGCGCGCGGTCGACGACTGGCGAGAACTCTGTGACGACGACTGCGTCACGACCGTCTACGAGGTCGGTATCAGCCCGAACGCGTGGGTCGCCTACCGGGCCGGCGAGGGCACGCTCGGGCGATATCTCGGCACGCTGTCGCGCACCTCACAGTTGCAGATACTGGCCGACGTCGCCACGGCCGTCGACCGCGCAATCGAACGCGAGGTGTTCAGTACGGCAATCAATCCCGAGACCGTCCAGCTCACGTCGCGTGACGAGCCAGCCCGTGCTTCTCTCGCGGGCTGGGGCATCGAGCGGGCCGTGCGGGCGGCCGTCGACGACGCGACGGTGACACCCTACACGACACCGGAGCAACTGGACGGGAAGGTGGCGCCGTCGACGCCGGTCTATCAGCTCGGTGCGCTCGCCTACCACCTCCTCTGTGGACAGGCGCCGTTCGAGACGGCCGAGAACAGGCGACAGGCGATTCGGACCGGGTCGCTCCGACAGCCGAGTGCGGTCGCGTCCGTGACGGAGGCGCTCGACGACGTCTTGCGTCGGGCGATGGACCCAGTGCCCGACAAGCGCTACGACAGCGCGACGACGCTGCATCGGGACCTCGCGGATGTACTGTAAGTAACGGCGAGTGGGTTCGCCGCCCCAAACTACGTACGGGCCCGACGAGGAATGTCAGTACGCGCACCTCAGTGACCCACCAAAGATGAAACAGTACCCGTCGATTCCACACGTCGAGAACGCGCCGGCCGACCTCTTCGAATCGGGCCACCTGTGGCTGCTGGAGAAGGTCGACGGGGCGCTCCTTCGCTTCCAGTTGCAGGACTCGGGCCTCGTTCGGTTCGGCGACGGCGACCGGATTTACGACGACCCCGACGCCGTCCCCGACCCGTACCAGCACGCCGTCCGGCACGTCCGAGAGCACCTCGACCGGGAGGCGCTTCGCACCGCCGTCGACGACGTCGAGGAGGTCGTCTTCTTCGGCGAGGCGACGCACTACCACACGATCGCCTACGACTGGGAGCGGACGCCGTCGTTTCTCGGCTTCGACGTCTGGTCGGACAGCCGTGACGCGTTCCGCCCACCGGACGCCGCCGAACAGATATTCGACCGCCTCGGCCTCCATCCCGTGAACGCCTTCGAGCGGGAACAGCAGGCGCAGTACTTCGACCCCGAGTCGTACACGTTCCCCGAGTCAGCGTGGTACGACGGGCCGCCAGCAGGCATCGTCGTCCGGAACAAGCGCGGCCAGCGAGCGATACTGCCGAATCCCGCCGTTCGGGAAGCCGACGGGTCGAACCCGGTCGACGCACCGGAATCCGAATTGGCAGAGAGATACGCGACGACACGTCGCTTCGAGCGGGTCGTCGACGACCTCGAAGCCAATGGCCGACCGATGACGTTCGACGCACTCTACGACCGTGTGCTGGAGACCATCGTTCGGGAAGCGCACGGCCGCCTTTACCACGCACGGAGCGACGTCGACATGGGTGAGTTTCGGTCGGCGGTGGCCGCACTGACGCGGGCGTTTCTCGACGAGCGACCTGCTGACCGCTAGCGAGGAGTCCTATCGTGAGATTTCAGACTGAGTGTGGCGGCCTGCTAGTCTCAAGATACGTACGTTCCAAACGTCCTGCTCACCGAGATATCTCAGTCTGTGAACCTATCCAGACTCACGCGGAAGTGGAACACCGTGGCTCTGACTGGGACCGTTTGGGCTGATGGCCTCGTAGACGACCGAAATGCGGCGAATATCGGCTGTGTATTGGCGGTATAGTGCAGTATATGACAGTTGATAGCTCTCTGAGCGCGGGCTCAGTTTGAGATTAGTATCCGTAATAGATGGCGAGCGCCTTCAGAATCAAGTAGATAACGAGAATCGGCAACCCGACGTAAATTCCGATTGTCCGAAGCAGATTCCAGGGGAGCAAACCAGCACTCTGACCGACGGTAAGCGTGCCGGCAGTCGTGTCACCGACACGGAATGTCACGTCGCCAGTCTGACGCGGCTGGTACTGGAAACGGATTTGGCGTGTTGTGGATCCAGATACGGTGACATTCTGCGTGTTGATGGGCTGGCCGTTTGCGAACAATGACACTGCCATCGAGTGCTCTCGGGTATCAGCGTTCGCAAGTGTCGCAGTAACAGTGATCGTCTCGTTGACCGACGCCTGAGTTCGATTGAGCGAGGCATTGAGTACTTGCAGCGAACTTTCTCCACCTGTTTGCGCTGTCTGAGTGGCGACCTGCGTCTGTGATGTTACACTGGCCGTTTGGGTACCAGATGAGTCAGTCTTCGTTTGCTCAGTCGGTACGTCACCACCTCTGTCAGTAGTCCGTGGTGTATCTGTACGAGTCGTGGTGGTCTCGGTTCGTGTAGGTGCCTCAGTTACAGTTTGTGTCGTCGTTGCGGTTTCCGTTGTGGTCTGGGTCACCGTCGCTGTCGTAGTAGCAGTCTGCGTTGCTGTCGATGTTTCGGCGGGTGTAGGTGTCGCTGTAGGCCCACCAAACGTCCCACCGGGGAATGTGAGATTCAATTCTTCTACTTCTTGCTCCGGATCCGGATCCGTCTCCTCAGCCTGTGGGCCGTCTCGGTCGTCAATATGGAACGTGACCGTCGTATCGATATCACTGCTTACACGGAGTTTATCAGCAGTTGGCTCCGAGCCGCCGTACATTCCCGCGGATTCGACAGTAATCGAATCCTGTATTTCACCGTTTGCCACCGCAACGATAGTCGTGCCCGCCGGGGCATCAGTCCCGGTGCTTGACTCGACGGTTCCATAATAGGAGTTTGGAGGCGCGGTCTGTGCGATCGACGGACCGACCCCGATACCGAAGAGAACCAACAGCCCTAGCAGTACAGCGACGATAGCGTGGCGATACTGATAATGTGAGTGCGTGGATTCCGGTGACATTCCCATCAGAACCTGAGTGAAATCCTAGCGACAGTGTTACGATACATCGTGCGGAGACAACACGCCGAAAGTACGTTCGATCACTCTGTGGAAGAGTTGGCCGAGGTGTCCATACTCGCGAAACAGTGAGGAACTGCCTTAGTCAGCTTCCCTCGCTTGCGTCGTAACCTTCGTCGTCAACTGTCCGGATCTCCTCTCCGGAGTCAATGTAGACGAAGTACCCCTCGAACCCATCGACAGTCGTCGTGCCAGAGACCTCATCGAACGCCGAGGTATCTGCGTCACCGGATTTGTCCGTCAAGTCGACGCTCTGGTCGCGAACGTACACCTTGACGTTAGAGTTCCCGTCGACCGTAATACCGTCGCCGAGGTCATCCGAGATCTGCACCTCCTGTTCGGTGTTCAGATCCGGCGTTGCAGCAACCAGGTTGTACCCTTCGTGGAGTTCGGTAGAACGGAGTTGGCCACGCTCTTCGAGCGTGTATCCGACCCGAGCATCCGCGCCCTCGGCGTAGATGTAGTACCCCGTCCCGGCCTTCGTTTCAGCGGGTGAGATCCACTTCGTGTTTTCTGCCGTCGGGTCGTAGGTCGTGACGTCACTGACGTTCTGGAACACGACGTCGTCAGCGTCCATGGGGGTTCCAGCCAGTTGATAGCCCTTATCCAATCCCTGAGCCTCGTGGACGAGTTCAACGGTGTCGGTAGCAGCCTGTGCGTCGGCTTCGGCTATGGAGACAGTCGCCTGGCCGACCGTGGTGTCGTCCGGGATTGCCGTTGGGTCGATGGTTGTGTCGATCGTACCGTCTTCGACAGTGACCGAGTAGGTTTCGCCAGCGATCGTCAGAGTGGCTGTCTCGGTACTGGCATCACCACTGGCGATGAGGTTCCCCTGCGCATCGGTGACTCCAGTCGCAGTCACGTGAACCGACGTATTTGTGTCGGCAACGATACCGACGAAGTCCTGCTCGATAGTGAGCGTCTCGACCGAATCGATCGCCGTATCGAGTGTCACCGCGTCACTCTTTGCTTCCGTGTTGCCGAAATTATCCGTCCCAACGACGCGCAGCGAGACGGTGCCGTCACTGGCAGGCGGACTCTGGACGGTAAACGTATTGTAGTACGTGTCGCCCGACTGTTTCGAGAGGGTCAGCGAACTGGACCCGCCGAGCGCTGAGGCATCTGTTTCGACGGATTTCACTCCGGCTGTGGCATCCGTCACGGTGGCCGCGACTTTGACTGTATCGCCAACTGTCACGGTGTCGTCGGCACCCTTATGTGTGACTGTAACACTGCTCATCGTTGGCGCAGTCGTGTCGACCATGTAGTCGACCTGGAGCGTGTTACCGGACGGAACTGGCGGTCCAGACGACCACGACCTGACCTGCCCAGCCTTATCAGTCGCCTTAACTGTCACATTGAACGAGTCATCGCTACTGATGCCGTTCTTGGTCGTATTGTAGCTCCAGTCCGTGGTACCGGAAACGCTCAAGAACGTTTCAGAGGTGACCCAAGACGATCCGTCGTAGTAGTCGCCGTTACTTCGCTGGATGGAGACCTTGACCGAGCGCACACCGGTATCGTCCGATGCGCTCCCTGAGATCGTCGGCCCGGCGGTCAAGTCAGCGCCGTCAGTGGGCGAATCAATGTTGACAGACGGATATTCGTTGTCAACGACAAACGTCGTCGACGCTTCCGACGTTTGGAAGCCCGTCCCCTTATCAGCCGAGATCGTTGCCTCACCGTCATCCAGTCCGTCACCGAAGCTCAGTGTACTGAGGTCAATGGTAACAGAAAAGTCCTGGTTGTTAACAGTCTTGGTGACTGTCGCGAAATCGTTGTCATCAGGGTCCTGGATCAAGAACGTGACATCACCCGTCGAACTGACATCCCCTTCGACAGTTATCGTTCCGTCTGCCTGGACGGGATCATCGGTCACTGTTAACGTAGAGCTATTGACGGCGGCGCTCACGCTGGCCGAGAACGCGACTGTCGTCGCAAAGGCTGCTACAAGTAACAGAGTCGTCATCAACAACGCCTGTATCTGCGTTCGAGATGCCGTGTCAGACATTGGTTGCTATCTGTGTACGTAGGTTGTCCGTTGGGCGATCATGTATGAATCGCTCGTATATCATTCTAAATAGGCCTTCCAGTTAACCAATAAAGTATCTTTTCCTGATATTATCAGATGTGAGGTTGAGAAAGAGTAGCAGACTCAGGTATTTATGAATATCTCGGGTTTCAGTATGTGCCCTGTATATCTCTCTCCAACCGGTTTCCATGGTATAAGAAGAATTCCAAGCCGTCCGCTACACAGGCAATCTTTGATAGTAACTAGATGCGAAGATGATCGAGTGCTGTGTCAAACCGTTCTACCGGGGCAGACACACTGTATCCAGCTGACTCAACACCGAGTGCGGTGAATCGGGCTTTGACACGCTCGTCGGCCGAGAGCTGTCGGTTTAGAATCGTCGCATAAATCGCGACCTGGAGGGAGTACCGCTCCGCTGTCTCGTCGGTCAGCGGCGCGAACGATGCCTTGAGGTCTTCGACGAACCACGTGTTATCGGGCAGTGCCAACACCAGATCAGCCTCTCCCTGTACCTCGATTTCGACGCCGTCGACGTGAAGGACCGTCTGGAGGGGCTCGTTCGTGAACACGCGCTCTGCGACACGGACGCGACTCCAGAGTGGTGATTCACCGAGTTGCGGGACAATTTGCTCGAGCAGGAACTGCCGAAGACCTGCCTGCACAGACGCTATGGTTCGGTCCGCATTGGCTGCAGCCGTGAGCGTCTCGTCGACGACGGCGACGACGCGCTCGGATGGCGGGGTCATCACTGTGTCGGTCAGTTCGGCGTCGACGAGGGCGATGACCACCTCGTGAACGAGATCGCCAACCCGTTCTGGGCCGACCTGGTCGATGTCGAACGGCACTGCCTCGCTGACCGGTGCACTCTCAGTGTGGACAGCGTCGCCCTTGAGGTGGGCAAGCAGTGTCTCGGTCGGACGCCGAAGGACCGGGCGAGCCGTACTCGGATTGAGGAATCGCGGGACGTGTGCGACGGTGCTGTCGTCGGTCGGCAGGGTATCGCCGACACAGCCCTGCGGTGGTCGCTGTGTCGGCGCGACCCCACCAGTGGAGAACCGATCGGCAAGCGCCACGTCGTTTATGTTGACAGTCACGGGAGCGGTCGAGCCGTCCGCAGCCGGTAAATCGATGGTATGGCTGCCGCGTCGGGGTGCCTCGTCGAGTTCGAGTGCCTGATGCAGCGCCTGAGCCCAGTGATTGCGGTCGTCCAGCTGCTCGGCCGACCGTGGCAGCGGGATGATGAGGTGGTCACGGGCACGCGTCAGTGCGACATAGAGTAGCCGCCAGGCCTCCGCTCGTGATTCGGCGGCGGCGTCCCGCCGTACCTGCGGGCCAGTTGGCAGGTCAGCTTGTGTCGCGTCACTGTCGGCTGCCCAGTGCTCGGCGGTCCAGCGAAGGCCGACGTCCTGACTGCCGGGTACTCCCGATGGTGTTTGCCATGCTGCTTTCGGATTGGGATCGTAGAATCCACCGCTGAATCCAGGCAAGTCGTGATCTGTCGCTGCGGTCGCTGGCGGGGCAAGCGCGACGTCGTCACCTGTCGAGACCAGTTGCTCTGTCTGCGTCAGTCGTGGTCCGCAGTTGAACGCCGGGTCCGCGAGAAGGACGACATCGGCTTCGTCACCTTTTGCGCTATTGACGGTCTGGAAGACGACGTCGACGGCCTCACGGTCGGGAACAGGCTGTGTCGGGCCCTTCTTCGGGGAGTCCCGAAACGGCGTCAATAGCGAGCACAGTTCGGGAACGGTATACTGCTCATCGCCTTCCCACTCGTCGAGCAGTGCGATAAACGCATCCAGGTTCGCGATACGCTGTGCAGTCCCCGTATCCGGGTCGAGGGCGAGCGGGTCCGTTTCCAGTCCGAGTGCGTCGACGATGTCACGAACCACCGTCGCCGCTGGTTCGACCTCGAGCGTGCGCCACTCGTCAGCGAGCGTTACCAGCCCCTCGATGACGCCGGACCAATCCAGTTCGTCACACGCTGCTGTCGGGACGTCTTCGAGGTGGTCTGCAATCGCACTGATGTCCCACTCGTGAGTCTCAAAGTGCCCGCTGGCGCCGTCAAGGCCAGTTGCAGCGGCTGGCTGGGCAAGCGCCGACTCGGTGACGAGTCGCCGGGTCCGCTCGGAGTCAGTCGGGTCGCACAACCACTCGAGGACATCATTGACGACCTGGACACTCACGGCATCGAACAGATATGCACTGGCGTCCGCGACGGTCACGCCCTTGTCTTCCAGCAGCTCGGCGTAGGCCCCCATATACGTCCGTTGGCGGAATAGCGCCGTAATCGACGGTTGTGCTCCATCGTCGTCGGTGAACGTCCCGTCGGCGAGTCCGCCAACGAGGTACTGGACAGCCGCAGGTGCCTCGTTAACACCCTCGCCTGAGTGGACCCACTTCTTTGTGCTAGGCTGGCCTGTGGCTTCGAAGGCGGCGACGTGCAGATTGGCTGTCTCGGTCCGTGCGCGGGTCGGCTCGATTCCCGAGAACGAGCTATCGACGTCGCCGACCGACCCACGGCGTGGATGTGTGAGCGTCTGCCGGGCGACTGCGTTGACGAACCGGACGATGGCCGGGCGTGACCGGTAGTTACGAGGGGTCGTCGCGTCGATATGCGTCGCCCAGTCGATACCGAAATACGTTCCGTCATCGATGGCCGTCTCGAAGAGTCTCGGCTGTGCGTTGCGCCACTGGTAGATACATTGATCCACGTCGCCGACGAGTAGCACGCGCGTTGACGCGTCGATGAGGTGTGCGAGGGCGTCGTGTTGCAGGCTATTGAGATCTTGGGCCTCGTCAACGACGACGCGGTCGAGACGAGTCGTGAGCCGCTTGCGTAGCCGGCGTCGGCGCTTGCCGGCATAGGCGTCGGCACAGAAATACCGAGCAACCCAGTACGCACAGTCGAGGTGCCCGATCACGCCACGCTCCCGAGAGAGGCTATCGTACAGGTGGATGTACTGCCGGAGCACCTGACACAATGCGTGCACGCTTCGCGCCCAGTCGACGAACAGGTCCCGGTCTGCCTCCAGAAGCTCCCGTTGTCGCGTCGGCAGTACTTTCTCGAGTGGCTCAGTCGCCTCGGGACCGCGATACCGCGCCACGGTGTCGATGATGTCGGAAAACGCGTCGGGCTGGCCACCGGCGTACGTCTCGGTGATCGCATCGTGCAGCCGGCGTTCGAATGCGTCGACGGTGAGTCGGCGTGTCCGGCAGTAAACGCGTGCATCCTCGAGGATTTCAGCCAGCGAATCGCCCACGTCCTCGGGATACGCGTCTTCGAGCGCTCGAACCTGGGTGGCGACAGTCGAGTCACGAAGCTGCGTGTAGCACTCTCGCTGGAGGCGGGCCAGCAAGGGTTTATTGCCGACGGTCGGCATGCCGTCGAATCCGATCTCGCCAGCGATATCGTCAAGCACGCTACGAAGCATGCTGTCGATCGTCCCGATCCACTCGGTGTGTCGGACACGGTGGACGACCTCTTCGACGGCAGCGGCGTCGATACTGTCGGGCACCTCGCCCCGCTCGAACAGTTCGCGAAGCCAGGCGATGATGTCTGGCTTGAGTGACGCGGCGTCATCTTTCGAGAACGAGACGACCAACAGCTGCGCTTCGGGCGCTGGCTCACCGTTCGCATACCGTCGGTACAGGTCGGCTGCGACAGCCTTCGCACATGTCGTCGACTTCCCGGCACCGGGGACGCTACCGAGTGTGATGAGTCCAGCCCCGGGCTGACAGAACGCCGTCACAGCCTGCTGTTGATCGGCATCGAGTGTCGGCAGGTCGCTCATTGCCCACCCCCGGGCCCCGCAGCCGTCGCTGATGGACGCACCGATAGCGCCGGTGGAATCGCCTCACCGGTGGCGATCAGGTCCCGACGGGCAGCCTCACTGACACACTGGGTGTCGAGACGGTCGAGCAGGACCGATCGGTGACGCTCGGTACCGTCGTGGTCGTGTGTATGGCGGGTACACACGACGTGCTGGGTGGCCGCCGTCGTCGTGTCCCAGAAATGGTCAGCGTCACGGCGCTCGGTCCAGCCGGCACGTGGCCGCACCCATTTCGTCGGCACCGACGGCTGGCGGATACGCTCACGGACCGGGGCAGGGACCACCGACGTCGGCCGGCGTGGCCATTCACCATCGACGAGGCCGACAGCGATGACGTATGGGCGCTCGCGGGCCCACATGTTGTTCGCTTCCATCACGTCGACGGCATGTGCGGTGGGGTTCTCCCGGCGCCCTGGCACCATCGACGTGTGTGTCTCGAGCAAGTCGGCAACAGCGGCCCAGGAGTGCTCACACAGCCCCTCGGACAGCCGGGTGCCGTACTTCTCGGCTGCGCGTCGCGTGAGTGCCCGCGTTCGCTCGATGCCACGGACTGTCTGGCCGGCATCGGAGACAGCCTGGTCCGTCAGCTGTGGCTCCAACACACATCGCTCGTAACGCGCCAGCGCAGTAAGGAGTGGCTCTGCGGCAGTTGCCGGCGTGGGCTCAGTGTCACAGGCGGCAAGCCACTCAAGATACGTTATAAGAGCCGTGCCCGTGTCGGCCTCGAGTTCCGCGGCCGGAGACTGACATGTCTCGAGCCAGGCCGAAAGCGATTGCTCTGTCCCACGATAGTGGTCACGAGCCGCCTGGAGCCGTGCCATCGACAGTGGCCACAGTTCCGGCTGTGTCGTGGCCGATTCGGGTGGGACCCAGCCAATGCGCAGCGGCTGACACAGTGTCGTCGCCGACACCGACTGCTGTGTAGCCAGGACCGCACAGAGTGACTGGGCGAGTCGGTTCGGCACCGTCCGGTCGAGTCGCAGCGGTGTCCAGACTGCGAGCGTCACATCGTATCGCCGTGCCGCTCGTCTGAGTGCGTCTTCGTACTGGTCGACGTCACGCGCGACGAGGCCGATATCACGCTCGGCAACGCCGGCATCACGGAGGGCGGCGACGAGTGCCAGTGCGGTCCTGGCCTCTTTCGGGCGGGTGGGGGCGACCAGTTCGACGGGGTCATCTGCCGTCTCGAGGGCTGGTGTCGGTCGCTCACTGGGCGTCGCCATCGTACACCACCTGTGTGCCGGGAGCCGTCACGGCGGGTTGTTCGGCGAGTTGCTCACGAATCGCCGGGCCGGTGGCCGGCCGGAGATACAGTTCGACGGTGACCGACGTGTCTCTGGCGACGAGCCGGCAGAAATCCTCGAGTGGTGCCGACAGCATACTGGCACCGGCCACAGCGAGTGTCTCGACATCCGGATAGGCCTGGTTCCAGCAGGCAGGCGTCTCGCTGAGTCGCTGTGTCGCACGCGAGAGCAGATCTGTCTCTGAGACGGCTCGTGGCCTGTCGTCGGGAGCGCTTCCCGTGATCGCTGCCTCCCTGAGGTGTGCCTGCAGCGACGAGAGCCCACATAGCAGGTCCGTCGTGTCCTGTTGGACGACCGCCGACGTCGCTTCAGCAGCGTCGTCGAGTGCGGCCAGTCGTTCCTCGATAAATCCCGTCACGAGTGCCAGTTCGACACGGCCCCGTTCGAGTTCGTCAGCGTGGTCGGCCAGCTGGACGCCGAACAGTGGTTCCAATCGTTCGAGACCCTCGGCTCCGTCGTCGACGAGACGGCGAATCAGCGACAGCCGATCGAGGCGGTCGAGCGTTCGCGTCGGGCCATCGCCGGTCGCCATAATCCGCGCGGCCACATCGCGGATGCCAGTAAAGTCGAAGTCGCTCTTTGGGCGGTCGTGCTCGCGGAGCCGCTGTTCGATGTTGCGCTGGTGTAACTCGACGGGTGTGATCACGAGCTGTGACGGGCTAGTCGCTCGCGTTGCCGTCGACCAGAGCCGGTCCGGTTCGTCGATATAGATATCGAAGACGTCGGTGCCAACGTCGCGAAGCTGTCTGTGTGACGACATACCGATCAGAGATAGCAGTGTACGCAGGTTGGGTGGTTAAACAAGCGCCTCACAGTGGAAGTGAAACTGAGCAGTCAGACATCCGGGAGCAGAAACTATCGCCATGAGGGGGTCGGACTGTTAAGCGGCAATACACACCATTTGCAGTATATTTTTATCGGAGAATGGTAATAGAATAATGGACCCTGGGCATTTCTCCCACCCCCCACTCCTGACCGGATCACTTGCCTGCACCAGGGTCCACGATGCCGACTCTCCAGCTATCGACAGTTAGCACCATGCCAGCTCGGTATCTAAATCTCGATTTTACTAATGGGGTATCCGTCATAGTGCTGATATCGACAGGCAGAGGGGATTCACCCTCAGTTGAATACCTTGGTGTGCGTGTATTCCGTTTGAGGAACCAGGTGTCGAGTGTATCACTGGATGGGGATAGAGCACCTCTACCGTGCCTAAACGTTCGATTTACACTCGACAGCAGGGGTGGTCAGCGACCCACTGCTGAAGCGGTGGGCTTGTCAATGGCCTCCTGCGCTGCCGACACGTCAGCTATCCACCGCTGAAGCGGTGGGCTTGCCAGTGGACTCTCGTTCTGCCGACACTGGCGTGTCGGACGCCACGTCAGTAGCGTTCACGGTCATCACCCCTGACTTCAGGGCGTACTGACTGAACGCCCCTCCAGTGGGGGACTTCTGCCCCCGCTGGAGCTTGAGTGCGAGTTTCCGAGCAACGTTCTTCGCCGCGTTGTAGTCGGCGTTTACCGAGTACGAACAGTCAGGGCAGGCGAACTGTTGTCCGTCACGATTTTCCTCTAACGTACAGCCACATTTCGAGCATTGCTGGCTGGTGTAGGACGGTTCCACCTTCTCAACCACAATGCCTTGTCCCTCGGCTTTGTACGCAACTTGTTCCTGCAACGCACGGAACGCCCACTGCTGGAACTTCTTTCCGTCGCTGATGCGCTCTCGAATCTGCTCCAGGTCCTCGAACGCAATGTGCGTACAGCCGTGGCGTTGGGCTTCCGCGACGAGTTCTTTCGAACACCGATGCAGGTAGTCTTCACTCCACCGTCCGAACCTGCCCCCGATACGGTGGTAGGTCAGGTTCGCGTTCCGGGTGCCAGTCTGTTGCAGACTGGCACGGCGTTTCTCGAACTCCCGACGCTGATGGTTGAAATAATCGGCGTTGCCGACAAACCTGCCCGTTGAGGTAACGGCGATGTGGTCGTCAACGTTGCAGTCCCCGCCAGGGACTCTCGAATCCTCGGCTTTCTCAGGACTGCTCACGTCTATCTCTCGTTCCATCGCCGCGTGCAGGTAGAACTCGTCAGCCTCGCTGGCGTAATGGACAGTGCTGGTTGAGAAGGAGTAGTCCTTGTTTAGGAGGTACTCACCGTGGGGCGTCCCTTCGGAGTTGTCGGGTAGGTCGTACTCACATTCAACCCGTCCGTTGACAGTTGCGAGACTCACCTTGTCGCGGTAGTAGGTGGCGGCGCGTTTGTCGTAGACGATGCTGAACGTGTCGTAGGCTGGCTTGCTGGTGTTCTCGCCCTTGGCCAGCCTGTCTACGCAGTTGTCGATGTCGTCGGTGGCACGTTTGATAGCTTTCTGCACGAGGTTCGCGTGCAAGTAGTCTGTCTCTTCCCGAAGGTCGTCGTAGATTGCGCTTTCAGCTTCGCTTTTGCTGGTCACGCAGTCTTCGTTGGGATAGCGCCACGCCCAGTCTGCGGTGCGGTTCGCGCAGTACTGGAATTTGGAATTAGTGGCGTGGAGGTCACTCTTGCGGTCGTCGGGCACGTCAAGTTGGACGCGCACGGTGCGAGTTATCTCCCACACCATCTGCATCACAGTACTGTCTATACTTTAGTAATATTTTTGAGTATTGTTGGAGAGTCGGCAGTGCTGTTTTTGGTGGTTTGTGGTAGTGTAGCTTACGCGCTTCCTCCCACGGCTACAGCCGTGGGCTTCCGCGCTGTTACCGCTGTGACACAGCAGTTATTACTGCTCACCAAACACGTACCAATAAGCAATGGCACAGCCGACAGCGGTCCCTACCAGTCCCTCCACCGCAGCGGTTACGGCCGACACGGCGACCAAAGAGTACACCCGTGGCAGCAGTGGCGTGCTTGGCCGCTCGGACGCCCCCACGGTTCGAGCCCTCGACGGCGTCTCACTAGCCATTAGCCCCGGCGAGGTCGTCGGCATCGCCGGCCCCAGCGGCAGCGGCAAGTCGACACTCCTCCACCTGCTGGCTGGCCTGGATGTCCCGACCAGTGGTACCGTCACCGTCGCCGGCGACGACCTCTCGAACCTCTCGAAACGCGAGCGTGCCAAACTCCGCCTGGATCACGTCGGCATCGTCTTCCAGCGGTTTCACCTGCTGGATGCGCTCTCGGCGCGGGCGAACGTGGCGCTGCCACTCGTCGAGCGGGGCACGTCGAAAGGCACGCGTCGTGACCGTGCCGAAACCCTCCTGGATGCCGTCGGCCTCGGTGACCGGACGACACACAAACCCGGCCAGCTGTCGGGCGGCGAGCAACAGCGTGTCGCCATCGCACGTTCGCTCGTGACCCAGCCCGACCTGCTGGTCGCGGACGAACCGACGGGCGAACTCGACTCGGCAACCGGCGACCAGGTGCTGGACCTGCTGGTCAATATCGCCGACGAACAGGCGGTGGTCCTGGCCTCACACGACCAGCAGGCGCTGGACGTCTGTGATACCGTCTATCACCTGCGGGACGGCACGATCGTCCGGAGTGACTGATGGGCTGGCACCGTCTTCGCTCGATCATGGGCCTGGCCGTCGCACGAGTGACCGGCCGGTTTCGGATCGCGCCCCAGCGTGTCCTACTGGCCGTGCTGGGCGTCGGCGTCGCCGTCGGCCTGATGGTCTCTGTAACGGGCGTCTCACTCGGCCTGGCCTCCCAGTCGGTGGTCCAGAGCGACGGCGTCGACTACTGGGTCGTCCCCGAACAGGCGAACGTCCAGTCCATCGCCGTCTCGACGGGCGGGCCCCGCCTGGGCGACGTCCACCGGACGAGCCAGCAGATCGCCACCGACGACCGCATCGAGTACGTCACCCCCGTCTTACTCGAGTTGGTGCCGGTTCGGGACGCGAATACGGGTGAACGGACGTACATCTTCGCCGTCGGGATCGTCCCCGCGGCCGGCCAGTCCGTCCTCGATATGCCGGCCGGCCAACTCCAACCCGGTGATCCCTACTACCAGAACGGCAGCTACGATGGGGAATGGACCGGCGAGGCTATCCTCAACGAGGCCGGCGCCACGCTGACGAACACCTCGACTGGCTCGCAACTCTCGCCAGTCACCAGCAATCGGTCGATGACGGTCGTCAACGTCTCCGAAGGTGGGCTCGGCACCGCCGGCGGGGGCGTGCCCGTGATGCTCGTCCACCTGAGCGAACTGCAGGCGATGACCGGCAGTACGGGCGGCGATACGGCCGACCAGTTGCTCGTCAGCACGAACGATCCTGGCGTGCGCTCGTCGCTCGAGAATCGCTATCCCCGCACGACGGTCGTCACGCGGAGTGGCCTCTCGGCCCAGCAGGTGTCGGCCTCGAACCTGCCGCTGGCGGTGGCCGTCGCCGCCCTCGTCTCGGCGGTCGTCGTCGGCGTCCTCTTCGTCACGACGCTCATGGGTCTGGAAGTGAGTGCCGACCGCCAGCAACTGGGCGCGCTCGCGGCGATCGGCTTCGCACAGCGGTCGCGCTCGCTGCTGGTTGCGGCCGAGACCATCCTCATCTCGCTGCTCGGTGGAGTGGCGGGTATCGGCATCGGCTTGTTGGGGATTTTCGGCGTGAATCGCCTCGGTGCCCAGTATTTCGGCGTCGACACCGTCGCCGTCTTCGAGCCACAGCTGGCGGGGTATGCACTGATGGTGGCCGTCGGCATCGGCCTCGTCGGCGCACTCTATCCCGTCTGGCTGAGTCGGCGTGGTGACGTCCTGGAGGTGTTGGCCTGATGTTGACGCGGGTTCGGGCGCTGCTGGGCGTGGCATTCGCCCAGCTTCGACACGACCGGTTACGGACGGTGCTGGCGGTGACCGGCGTCGCCATGGCAGTGCTGGCGACGGTGTTGCTCGCGAGTGTGGGTGTCGGCGTCATCGAGACGGGCGAACAGAAGTTCGACCAGTCCGGCCGGGATCTCTGGGTGACCGGCGGGCCCGTCGAGATCCGGCCGGGGAGTGCCGGCGGGTTCGAGAACTCGCTGGTCGATGCACATGCGGTGGCCAGCGAGATCGAAGGGCGTGCAGACGTGGCGACGGCCGTCCCGATGGGCTTTCAGACGGTGTATGTGGGGCGGAACACCTCCGACTATCAGACGCTCATCGGTGCGGGGGCGCCGGCACGCGGGCCGTCTGTCAGGCTGACTGCTGGACAGGGGTTTCAGAACCGGGACGTCCACTACGCCGATGGGAGTTACGACGGGCCGATGACCCACGAGGTGGTGATCGACCAGCGGACCGCCAGTCTGCTCGACGTCTCGGTCAACGACACGCTGTACATCGGCGGGACCCTGGCGACGGCACGCCAACACGAGTTCACGATCGTCGGCATCTCGCCGACGTACTCACGCTTCGTCGGTGCGCCGACGGTGACGCTCCACCTAAGTGAGTTACAGGAAGTAACCGGGACGACCGCCAGTGATCGGGCGACGTTCATCTCTGTTCGCTTGCAAGACGATGCGAACGCGAGTGCCGTCGAAGCCGAGTTACAGCAGGCGTATCCCCAGTACGCGATTCGGACGAATCAGGAGCAACTGGAAGCGACGCTGCAGGACAAGATCGCGGTGATCGCCAGCGGCGTGAGTCTCGTCGTCCTCGCCGTCGTTGCGGGCATCCTGTTGACGCTGAACCTCCAGCTCTCCTTCGTGTATCAGCGTCGTGAACGGTTCGCGGCGTTGCAAGCGCTGGGCACGTCGGGGTCGTCGCTATCGACGATCGTCCTGACGAACACGCTGCTCATCGGTATCCTGGGTGGTCTTGTCGGCATCGGGCTGGCGTACCCGTCGACGTGGGTCGTCAATCGAGTGGCAGCCGAGGTCAGTGGCTTCGAGCAAGTGGTCTCGTTGTCACAGCCCATGTTGCTCGGTGGGTTGGCGATCGCCGTCTGTGTGAGTCTGCTGAGTGCGCTGGCGGCGACGCTGTATCTCCGGCGGTTGGAGCCACTGGCCGTGTTGCGCGGCTGAGTGGTTCCGGTCGTCGAACTGATAGTAGGTAGGTGTTAACGGTGGCTTTTCGGCCCAATCGAGTGGTGTCGTTGGTCGGGCGAGTGGCTAGCTTGCCAGCGGTTTCGGCCGCCAGCAGGGGTAAATCGGGCGGGTTGTCAGGGCAGTGTATGTGAGTGGGTGTATCTTTCCAAAGATATATTATATCTCTCGCATACTGACCTGTTAATGGGGCGTTATCCGAGGAAGGTGCGGGCTTCTGCGATCAAGTGTATCAATTGCAACGCACCAGTCACGCAGACAGTAGGCGGTGGCTACGTCTGTGTTGACTGTGGATCAGAGCCGATTCGACCGAGCCGTCACAGCGGGGACTGAGTTCGATGGCAGAGGTTGCAGAGCAGACGGACGCGAGTGAGGTCAGTGTGCCCGAAACCAGTCCGGACTGGTTGCTGCCAGCGGACAGTGATCTCGAGCCAGCGATCAGCGTCGTCATGCCCACGCTCAACGAAGAGGAGGGGATTCGGGAATGCATCGAGCGTGTCCAGCGAGCGCTGGCCGAGCTCAGGACGCCGGGTGAGATTATCATCAGCGACAGTTCGACCGATCGCACCCCAGAGATTGCTCGTGAGATGGGGGCGATCGTCGTCGAGCCGGACAAAGGCGGCTACGGGTATGCGTATCGCTACGCCTTCGAGCGTGTCCGTGGTGACTTCGTCGTCATGGGTGATGCGGATACGACCTACGACTTCGAGGCAATTCCACGACTGCTCGAGCCGGTTCGAGACGGGTCGGCCGACATCTGCATGGGGAGTCGGTTAGAGGGTGAGATCCGTGATGGGTCGATGCCGACGTTACATCAATATGTCGGCAATCCCCTGTTGACGCGGTTTCTGAACGCCTTCTACGACGCCGGCGTCAGTGACGCCCATAGCGGGTTCCGTGTGTTCTCGCGTGGGGCGCTGGAGGAGTTAAATCTCGAGACCGACGGGATGGAATTCGCCAGCGAGATGATCATGGACGCCGGCGCCAAGGGGTTGGCCATCGAGGAGGTGCCGATCGTCTATCACGAACGCGAGGGTGAGGAGACGCTGGACAGTTTCCAGGATGGCTGGCGCCACGTCCGGTTCATGCTGGTGAACGCGCCGGGCTATCTGTTCTCGGGGCCGGGGCTCGGGATGGCGCTGCTCGGGCTGGCTGTGATGGCGTTTGCGTTCGCTGATTTGTCACTCGGCGGGGTGACACTGGGCACGCACTCCATGATTGGTGGGAGCCTGCTGACGATTGTCGGGTTCCAGGTCGCCAGTATGGGTGTGTTCGCCACCGTTGCGGGTAATCCGATTCGCAGTCCCTCCGATCCGTTGACCGAGTGGATCACGACCGTGTTCCAGTTAGAGCGCAGCGCGATGCTGGGTCTCGGGCTCGTCGTCGTCGGTGGCGCGTATGCGGCGTACCTGTTGAGTCAGTGGGCTGCCAGTGGGTTTACGCAGTTGCCGCTGTTGATGGCTGACATCGTCGCGTTTACCGCGATCGTTCTCGGATTGCAGATCATCTTCGACGCGTTCTTTATGAGTACAATCGCGTCACAGCGACAGTAGGGAATAGCCTACCTGCCTTTTCGGTTATTTTGTTTTTTATCACTGTTGTGCTAATTGCTATTGACCGGCTCGTTAAATCCATAGAAGGGATAACAATCCCTTCTTGATTGCCTGCTCGAGGCTCTCGACCCAGGCGAATTCGCTACCGATTCAATCCACCCCGACGCCCTCCAATACTTTTCGCCCGTGTAATGAGAGAAAGAAAACTATGTTCGGAGGCAATACGAATTTACAGACGGCGAAAACTCGACGCCGTCATGCGATTAGAGGTATCACAAGGGGCAATGAAATTAGCGGGGTAAAATCCGCCGCAGTCGTGCGATTGGAAGAATTGACGAGCAATGAAGTGGGTCTTGGCTCGGAGGGGAGGCAATGAAACGCGCTGACCAGGCAACTGACCCCTTAGCGGAGGTCAAGCTTGTCACCCAGCCTGTCGAAGAACGCCTCAATGAGCGCCAGCTCATTGACTATCGAGGTGAGCGAGAACAGTGTCTGGACTGGCTCCTTCATTTCGGCAAGGACCCCGAGAAAGCTGAGGGGTATGCCGTCACCACGGTCAAGAACCGGGCGTACCGCATGGACAAATTCTATCGCTGGGTATGGGAGCAAGAGGACGGCTACACGTCGGCGCTGACCACTGATCACGCCAACGACTACATGCGCCACCTCGCCCGCCAGCAGAAATCGAACTCTCACAAGGATACGTGTCGCAAGGCAATACAGATGCTCTACAAGTGGCGACACCACCAGCGCGGCGGCGAGCAATGGGAGCCCGAGTTCTCATTTTCTCAGCCGAATCAATCGACGACGCCACGCGATTATCTCACTCGTGAGGAGCGACAGAAGATCCGGGACGCTGCGCTGGAATATGGGAGTGTTCCAGCGAGGGAGAACGTCTATGGCGAGGAACGAGACCGTTGGCGAGCCTATCTGGCCAAACGCTTCGGCAAACCGAAATCGCAGATCACCGAGGACGACTGGGAGCGAGCGAACAGCTGGAAGATCCCGTCACTCGTGTGGACCAGCCTTGACGCAGGTCTGCGTCCGATTGAGGTCAAACGCGCCCGCACGTCGTGGGTCGATGTAGACAATGGTCTCCTTCGCATTCCCAGTAAGGAGTCGTCGAAGAACGAGGAAAACTGGCGGACGAGTATTCAGGACCGGACAGCGACGATGTTGGATCGGTGGCTCGAACAACGCAAAGTAAACGAGAAGTACGACGATACCGACAGCCTCTGGCTCACCAGCTTCGGGAACCCCTACGGGTCCGCATCGCTGCGTAACCTCCTCCATAGACTGTGTGATACTGCGGACATCGACTACGAAAACCGGAGCATGTCCTGGTATTCCATCAGACACTCCACGGGAACGTATATGGCCCGCGAGGAAGATCTCGCGGCGGCACAAACCCAACTTCGTCACCGCGATCCCAAATCCACGATGCGTTACGATCAAACGCCACCGGAGGATCGTCAGGACGCACTAGATCGGATGGGTTGACGCTCTGCTTGAGGTCGAACC
Source organism: Haloarcula sp. MBLA0163 (assembly GCF_055632435.1). Taxonomy (NCBI): domain Archaea; kingdom Methanobacteriati; phylum Methanobacteriota; class Halobacteria; order Halobacteriales; family Haloarculaceae; genus Haloarcula; species Haloarcula sp. MBLA0163. The sequence continues at coordinate 346,442 of NZ_CM145745.1, read as the reverse complement.
CATCATAGCAGTCCGGAATCTCACCGGACTGGTTTGTTTGGGAGACAGCTCGAACATCTGGCTTCCCGAGTCGCTACCGATTAGGTGTTAGTGAGTGGAGCCAGTAGTACCGACTATGCATAACCAGTGGTCGGACTTCGCCACAAAACTCGAATCCGGTGACTCGGATCGCGTCAACGACGTGATCGACGAGATCGGCGACATGAGTCTCGACGAACGGATCGAACTCTACAACGTCTGCTTCGAGGAGGTCGCCCAAATGTATGAGGACGCCGACGATGGTTACGTCCGTCAGTCCCTTGTCCGGGTCGCAGACCAACTCACACCCGGTATTCCGACCGTGATGGCGCTCGACAACGACAATCGGTCCATCGGTACCGACGAAGCACAACTCCAAAATCAGACAGACGCGCTGTGTGGCTTCCTGCTAGAGGCGCTCACGGACGACGACGGCCGTGTCAGACAAGCGGCCAAGCGCGGGTTGAAAGACGTTTTTCGAACCTACGATGCGCTCAACGACGAGGAGACACTGCAAGCGCTCATCGCCGAACTGGATGAGATGGCAGAAGAGGCGTCAGGGACGCAGGCGAAACACCTCCGTGAAGCAAAGGAGGATGCCCACTTCTCGCTCAAGTCGGGTGTCGCGCGCATCGTCGAAGGATTCCAGGAAGAGTTCGGCAATTCGCTTCAGGAAGATATGTGATCATGGGGTCCTCGAAGCTCCAGTCACTATCCCTGGTACGTTTCGTCTATTTCTTCGCCTGAGAGGATCTGCTGTGCCAACTTGCTTCGCGCCTCGGTCGTGTCCTTGATGACCGCGTCGATATGGGTTCCAGATGACGATCCCTGCGACGGTTGACTTTGAGATGCTGTCGAGGATGTCACCGACGTTGCGGAGTCTTCGTCCCCATATGGATTGAAGTCCGGGTCTTCAGCCGTGCGCTTGGCCCGCTCGTTGATATTCTCTAGCGTGTTGCGACGGCTTTCGATCGAGGACTTTGCGTACGTGCCCTTCGTAGTCTCCATGCTGCTGTGACGGAGCTGGTCGGCAGCCTGCGACAGACTGTCTACCTCTTCCATCGATTTGCCGAGATTGTGACGCAAACTGTAAAAGACGATTTTCCGGTTCGATCTCGGAATGTCGGCCTCATCGCAGAGTCTCCGCACGAGGTAGCAGAGCGAGGCCGATTTGTAGGGGTTGTCCGCGTTGTTCAGCCACAGTCGCGTGGTTCCATCGTACGCTTCCAGGTGACGCCGTTCCTGAATCCACTCACTGAGCACTTTTCCTGTACTCTCGGTCAATGGGAGTGTGGAAGTCGTCCGTTCTTTCGAGGCAAACTCCTCTGGGATTATGAATACGTTCCGTTGTGGGTCGTACCAGTCGATCCGCGCCTCCTGGATCTCGATGGGGGTGAGGCCTACCTCAAGTGTAACAGCGATGAGTGAACCAATCTTTCTACTCTGGTCACTTTTCAACCAGTCCTCTCGATTGACCTCAGACTTGGGCTTTCCCACGCGCTGAGCGACGAGTCCGTTGATTCGGTCTCGTTCGGATTCCGACACCTCGTAGTACGAGGGGATTGAGCCGTACTGCATGGCTTCTTCTCGTATTTTCCACCGCTCTTCGAAGTTGAGCTTGTCAGCCGACTCGTGATTGTTCTCTGAGAATGAAACACGCGGGTTCCATTCGGCGGGAATCTCTCCGATGTCGTGTCTCCATTCGAAATACTTGGAGAGGGTGTTCGAGAACTTCCGCTTCGATGATTCGGAGTACGGTTCCCCGGTTCGCTTCGTGATTTCGTCATGTGCGAGCTGGAGGAGCAGGTCGTCCGCCTGATCGTAGGTCAACACCGTTTCGTCATCCGGATCGAACCGGTTGATAGCGTACCTGAACAGTTGATCGAGTCTGCTGTGATAGCTCTCGGCCATCGACTCTGAGAGCGGTTCGTGTTTCAGCTGATCTCTCCCTTTCGTAATCATCCACCCGTAGAACTCGTCCAGTTGCTCACGGACGCGCGGTGCAGAGTCGCCGAGTATCTCTGACAGCGGAATACTGATTGGTTTCGGCGGCTGATCTTCGCTCGTCATCTGTGCGGTGCACCGGCAAAACCGCCGGTTGTATTTAAAACTCAGGCTGCAGATGGGGACTTCTTGGGCTGGGCCAACGAGGGTTATTGATCCACCGTACCCCGGTGAATAGCATAATATGGGCCGTATACTGCCGTTTAGCCATCAATAATAGGTCTCCTTATCGTGTTGTGATCTGCCCGGCTGTGACAATTCTACTGAAACAATTCTGGCGAAATAGGGTTCAAATCGCCGGTGGATCGACGGAGTGTGTAATGGAATCTATGAAATCGGCAGAGGGCAGAGAAATGAGTTCCAGCCTCGCCAGGCAGTGATGTTGATGTACATGTGTACGTGAAATGAAATCGGCCTACCTTACTGTTCCTGTTGGCCGCCTATATTGACAGGGGATTGCAAGGTGCCCTGCGACTTCTGGGGTACAGAAGGCCCTGTAAATAGTGAGAAGCATGGGGCCATGTCCGTGTCCACTTCAACCACGTCGATCATGTTTCCTACCAAATAAAATATCCATTGAATGCTCACCAGAGATACATACGATAGAATTTCTCTATAAAAAACTCTATCACTAGCTATCAGGTCTCTTTCGTGGTTCTCTGCACGCTACTACAAGAATATTGTTGATGACGACTTGCCACTGAAGGACGATCACTAGATTCCTTCTCTCAACCACTCACCACTTCGTTTCGAAGACAGATCTTTCGAGGCTACTGTAGACAAAATCGCTAGACTGCTCTCTACCAACAATGTTCTTCACAAGAACAACTGTAGAAGTTAGAAGCCGTGTATCATCAGTTAAGATGCTAATTCCGACGATAAACCTGAGAAGAGCGACCAACAATCAGCTTCACAGGCGCGTAGTTTATAGATAACCAAGATCTTCAAGACGTTGTTGAATTTCTTGATCAGAGCCGGTATCTGACTCAATATCACCTTCAATCCCGTCTAGTACTTCTTCTAAAACAAATGTGATATATGAAGAAGCATCCTTAAAATCGGTTCTGTTAACATGTACATCAATTTGATCAATAATCTGTTCTGGTAACTCGACGGATCGTGTCCCGGTCATATTAACCACCATCTCATGTCCAATCGATTGCCACAGTGAATTATTAAATCTACTCCTAATAAAGTACTATCTCGTTCTGGTAGGACATTTCGATAACTTCTTATCCATGAATTATAAAAAGAGACTCTCGATGGAACTCACCGATTCGACAGTGCTTATAACAGGTGGAGCTGGATTTATCGGTCGTCAACTCGTATCAGATCTTAAGAAAGCTGGGTCTGAACCGGTTATTGTCGATGATTTCACAGCTGGACGGCGAGAACATGTTCCTGCTGACGTATCTGCTCATAAGATAGATATCCGCAATCCAGAAATAACAAATCTGATTGTAGATATAGAACCTGAGGCTGTTGTTCACCTCGCTGCTGTACACTACATTCCATATTGTAATGATCATCCTGAGGAAACTTTTGAAACAAATGTTTACGGAACTAAACGTATATTGGATGGAATTGAGGAAACAAGCGTCGATAAATTGGTTTTTGCGTCTTCGGCCGCGGTTTATCCTCCACGTACGGAACCAAACTCTGAATCATCACACATAGAGCCGATGGACATCTATGGCCGGACCAAAATTATCGGAGAGGATCTCTGTCGAGGACTTGCAGCTCGAAAGGATATCTCGATCACCTCTCTACGTCTTTTTAACGTCTACGGACCTCATGAGACGAATCCGCACCTAATTCCAGAGATCCTCTCCCAGCTCAAAAATGGTGCTACTGAAATTGAGTTAGGGAATCTTCAACCATCTCGAGACTTTGTTCATGTCAATGATGTATCCAATGCTGTGATGAGAGTGTTACAAGAATTTGAGGATGATTATGATGTATTCAATGTCGGGACTGGCAAGTCTCACTCTGTAGAGGAAGTTGCTCAGCTAGCAATTGAACTTTCGGATGTTGAAGCCAATATCGTTAGCGAGGTGTCTCGGCAACGTGAAACCGATCGTCAGAACCTCCAAGCCGATACTGGAAAAATCCAAAAACAACTGAACTGGGAACCAAAATATTCGCTTGAAAGAGGAATCAAGACCTTATTATGAAAATTCTCCATATCTATGATGGTCATGAAGCTGTCGGTGATGGAAACGGATCAGTCCCGACAGTGCTTTGGAATGTGGCCTGTGAGATCAGTGATGAACACAATGTTACAATAGTTGAACGTAAATGGGATGGTCTACAATCGTTTGAGAAGCGGGAGGGAATTACATTCCGCCGACTCTCTGTCCGAACCGGATCATCCATTCCTTGGGAAGATATTCCCTATGAAATGGTTCAGTCATTATTTGGTACAACAAAACTGATAGCGGATAGGACGGAGTTTGCTATTCGGGTACTTCAAGAAACGGATTTTACGGATTTTGATATAATTCATGTTCATCTTCCCTTTGCTGCTTGTGTGTTGGCAAGCGTCAGTCAATCTTTCAGACAACGGGCAATCTATACAGCTCATCTCGGAGAAACAGAAACAAGAGTAACCAACATGAGGTTCTCACCAGATGTATTCCTGGCAAAACGAGTTCAGCAGACGGTTGTTCTAAATGAAGATATGAAAGAAGCTTTCAGCTCGGAAGGTGTAACTGAACAAACGATTAAAAAGATTCCTAATGGTGTGAATCTCGATCGGTTTAAGGATGATTCTTCTACGATAATTTACGATGAGTACGGTATCCCCCGGGACCGTCAATTAGTACTGTGCGTCGGCTCCATCACCCCCAGAAAAGGTTTTGAGGACGTAGTTAATATCGCGGCAGAAGTCATTAATAGAACTAATGCACACATTTGTCTAGTTGGGGATAATAGCTTGGATGAAAAGTACTACAAACAATTGGTGGATGATCTAGACGCTACTGGGGTTCAAGAAGTTACGTTTACTGGATATGTACCTGATGAACATCTTAGATCGTTCTACGCTGAAGCAGACGTATTCGTTCATCCTGCACGGGAGGAAGGGTTTGGTATGGTTGTAACTGAGGCTATGGCTGCTAGTACACCAGTCGTTGGCTCCGATACAGGAGGTATTAAGAGCCAAGTTAATCATAACGAAAATGGTTATCTATTTGAACCAGGGGATGAATGTCAGCTGCGTGATTATCTGATTTATCTACTCTCGCAGACCAATGAACGTGAACGAATGGCTGAACGTGCTCACGAAATTGCCCAGAACTATTCTTGGCAATCCATTGCTGAGCAGTACCTCGATACATATCAAATGATATCATGAAAAATGTAATTTTAGTCACGATAGACAGCTTCCGGGCCGATAAATGTAGTCTCTATAATGAGGACGCAGAGATAACGCCACACCTTGATGCAAAGGTATCATCAGGAGGACTCATCTTTGAGAACGCAGTCGCACCTGGCCCTTCGACGCCAGAATCGATGCCGGTCATAATGACCGGCCAGTATCCCACGGAGAATGTTCTTGGGACAATGGCTGAACAACAACAGACCATAAGCCAGCATATGTCCCGTAGGACAACGCTCGCGGAACGATTTCAGGCTCGAGGATATTCTACTGCTGGCTTTGCACCCAATCCATATGCATCAACGTATTTTGGATTTGATTCAGGATTTGATCAATATGAAGATTTTGTGGGTGAATCGAGAGGACGTCTCTATGAACGACTTCTGAATAAAGCTGATAGTCGTTTCCTTTCCGGTATCCGGCTTCTATCAAATTGGGCAACTGGTGAAGAAGTATTCCGCACATGGGATTCGTATGCCGAAAAAATCTGGAACTGTATCGACAATCTGCCGGAGCCGTACTTTATCTGGATCTTCCTCATGGATGCCCATGATCCCTACTTAACCCCTCGTTCACACCGTTCTCAGAGTGCGTTCTCAATGTATAGATCGAACTATAAATTATGGAAATCTGGTCATGATATCTCTCCTTCCTCTGAGGTTGTTGAGCCACTGAAGGTAGCTTATGAGGATGCAGTCAAATACGCAGATATATTCATAAAAAAACTCGCAAAACGAATCGGAGAAAATTCGCTTGTAGCGGTTCACGGTGATCACGGAGAAGCTTTCGGTGAACACGGAAATTTCGGACATAAACAGAATTTATACGATGAGAACGTGCGTGTACCCTTTGCTGTTTTTGGTGAAAATTTCGAAGAAACAACACGCTTAGATACACCGATATCACTCCGATCGCTACCGGATGTACTATTAAGGACTGTGGAGGAACGGGCTATTGAAGATACAATAAAGAATGAACCGGCTATTTCAAAAACTGGTGACAGTCAGAAAATAAGCGCCCATGGTGACGATTGGTCTTATGTGTGTACACCAGAAGGCGAACGTCTTATTACTGACAACCAACCTCATCCTCACAATGAATTGCTAACGGATGCTGGACGTACGACTATCCAGCAGCATAAACGGACAATGGCCGAAAAGCGGGCCATTAGAGAACATTCCCAAAAGGTACACCAAAAAGAGAACTATGAAAATTAATTCCACTAACGATTTTAGTCAGATCGAATCAAAAGATATTGAGAATGTAGTCGATTTAGCTGAGGCCTTTGAGATCACAAAAGGAAGTACTGTGGGTATTACCCATTACACGCTTGCAGGTCATGGAGGCGTAGGTCGAGAAATCGAACAACAAGCTAGACAGCTCCGTGATGCAGGCTATGAGGTGAAAATATATGTCATGCATGCTGACCTCTCTCCCCCGGATGATGTTGCGCTTGTTGAACTGGGATCTGAGTTTGAGAATCTTTATCTTGAAAAAATTAACCAACTGGCATTTCCATTAAATCTAGTTAGTGTATACAAATTCCTCCAAGATATCCGTTCCTGCGAATTCATCATATCCCACGGCTATCCACTTAATTTTTTGACATACATCGCTGCTCGCCGACATGATACTCCGTATGTTCTCTGGCACTATCACTCACCACTTCCTTCCGAAATGCCCAATTTAGCACGGAAAGTGTGGGTTCACCTAATGCGATATCTTGAAGAAAGAAGTACTATTGTCAAGAATGCCGATGCTGTATGTGCAATAAGTCAATCAGCCAGTGAAGAACTACGAAAATCGACCGGGATTAACAGTATTGTTCTCTCGAATAGCACAGAGAAAGATAGATTTGAGGATGTGGTAGCTGACCCATCTCTCGTGTACAATAAGTACGATATCCCCCAGGAGGATTCTCTGTCTATCTTTGTAGGAAGAATTTCTGCGACAAAAAATGTTGATACCTTAGTTAAGATATTTGAAAATTTACAATCAGATGCTGAAAATGTAACTCTTGCTATAATAGGAAAACCGAATGCTGAGGATTATATGAAGCAAGTTCGTGAAGTAGCCCCTGAGAATGTTGTATTTACAGGATTCGTCTCAGATGCCGAACTTGCCAGTTTCTATAATGAGGCGGATGTGTACGTGACCGCAAGCTTAAGAGAAGGCCGAAACCTTCCGCCATTAGAAGCTCAAGAATATGATACACCAGTAGTCGGATTTGATGTGCCTGGTATCCGTGATGTTGTCAATAAAGGTTCGCTTGCTCCAGAAAATGATCGGGGGACATTTATTAAACATTGGCTTAACCAAATCAAGAACTCATGAAAAGGTTGTCCCGGCGTGAGAAATCTGTAACAATTATTGTCCTTTCGATCTTTTCACTCTTCATTTACATAGCGGCTACCGTTCCGGTACAAGGTTATGAAGTATCACCATATCAGTCGATACCGATATCGGTCTGGTTGCTCGGACTGGGTAGTGAACTTGTTATCGTGTGGCTACTTATTAAGAAGGGATTGACTAACAAACAGACGTTCGGATTAGTAGTGTTACTCCAAGCAATTCTACTAATAGCTATTCTTTTCCTTCCAATATTTCGGGGATATCATCACTATGGACGAAATGACGTAGCGAGTATTATCGCAATTATCGAAGTAATCGAAAATACAGGTTCTATTTCCTCGCACAATTATTATCCCCTCCCAAATATTTTAGCATTAAGCCTTCATTATATTTCCCCGGTTGAATTATCTTATCAACTATTATTTTTTCAAGGGATGATTACAGTTGGATCATGGGGATTCGTTTGGTGTCTAGCTAAAGAAGCTGAATTGACTAACATCCAATGTCGAGTTGCTGTGTTGATATCGATGACGCTTCCCTTATCGTTCCGATGGGGTCATACAGTCTTTGATGGCCAAGCCATGAGCGTACTATTTATACCATTATTCTTTTATTCATATCTCAGAGCGCATAGGGGCGACCGACGGTTTGTTATGATTACAATATTATTCACGGGGTTGTACCCATTTTTCCATCCAGTCTCAACGCTGATTCTTGGAAGTACCCTGATAACTGCTTTATTTGTCACATTATATACTAAATCTAATTATCGACATACGACATTACAGATCGGTTTAGTCCTCATTATAAGCATTGTCGCCTTTTCTTGGTTCTCAGCCACACCGCTCCTTGAAACACGACTTCGGAGTCTCGCATTTTTCCTTATTAGGGATACCTCAAGTCCAGTTGAACGAAATATTGATGCAATTGCAAATTATGGGAGTGTTGACATATTATTGCTCTTTCTCCGCAGGATGCTGAATGATGCATTACTTGCTGTAAGTGCCGGCTTAGGATTGCTTTATCTATTGGTACAGAAGCATGAAAAAGCCCGAAAGATCCCTGAACTATTAGAATGGTTTACAATCTCTTCAATACTCCAAGTAGGTTTGATGACAGGTGTTGTTGGAGCTTTTTCCTTATTCATCTATAGATTCGTGGGCCCGGCAGTCGTCATTGCTCCGCTCATAATAGTTGCCGCTTTCGTTAGAACGGGACAAGGATCGACAGCCAAGGGTACACTCGCCGTTTTCCTTATAATATCAACGATTACTGGTGCTGCCGCAGCTCATCCTAGTCCTTACTCCGGAACATCAAATACCCAAGCAACACATTCGGAGTTCGAGGCTGCTGAATGGGCATTATTATATTCCCCCGAAGGAACCCGACATGCCGGTATTGCGACTCGGCCATATCGGTTTGGAGATCTAGTTATCGGTCTAAAGGATCGCTTGCAACGTAAGGGATTAATATCTAGTACGGAATACCTTGTAGCACCAAGTTTTGGCTACGCACCCAATACATCTGTAAAACCAGATACTCTAATTTGGATATCTGGTGCGGATCGCTATACCCTTCAATCAAAAAACGGACGGGCTAAGTTGCACTCGATGGCAGAATATCATCGCTTTCAAAGAAAACCAACCGTGAAGAATGTTTACGATAATGGTGTCGTTCAACTGTGGCGTACCCGCGAGGAGAAATAAAGATGACTGATCGAACGATTGTAATCGGTCTGGATGGTGTTGGATTCAATTCCATCGAGGATTGGCTCAAAGAGGGTCGATTACCATACCTCGAAAAGGTGATTAATTCCGGGACAGCCCGTGAACTAAAAAGTACAATTCCACCTTGGACCCCGGTTGCTTGGACAAGTCTAGCTACTGGGACTAACCCTGGTAAGCACGGTATATTTGATTTTTTTGAGAAGTCAGGGCATAACCGAGATCTGGTTGACAACACCTCAATTAGAAGGCCTCCCCTATGGGAAGTTGCCGACGCTGCTGGACAATGTGCGCTCGTTATCAATTATCCAATAACTAGCCCTGTACCCGAACTTAAACACGGTGCAGTGGTACCAGGCTACTTGGCTGACAAAGATGCAGATTTTCATCCTGAACAACTACGTACAGAATACGAACAGGAGCATGGCGAGTATAACATATATCCACAAGGAACTGCTGTTTCAGATTACGTGACCGTAGCCCGTGATCGCCTACAAATGGCTCAATTTCTCTCAAGGCGATACGATTGGGATCTTCTTATTGTTCAAATCCAGGTTACTGATACAGTTTTCCACGAGTTAAATAATTCAAATAAAAGGCGAGAAGTTTACGAGGCAGTAGACCAGATCGTCGCCGAAATAGCGTCTATTGACTCCGAGGCGAATCACCTCATAGTCTCTGATCACGGTATGGGCGACTACAATGGTACATTCCACACGAATTCTTGGCTGCACGATTTAGGATATTGTCAGACTACAACTGGTACGGAGAAATTCTTTGAGACAGTAAAGGAATCTCGACTCAAAAGAACCTCAACAAATGATAATCAACCCATCGAGAAAAGAATATTTAGTAGCCTAATTACGGTCTTGAGCTCGTTAAGGATCACACCAAAGAAGATTCATAATTTCGTTTCACACATACATTTAGATCGCTATATCTTAGATCGACTACCCCAAGATATCATCGAGAATATTGAAATTGAAACTGTTGACTGGAAACATTCAACAGCTTATCAGTTCCTCTACAATAGCTGGGGAATTCATATTGAAAAGGAAGACAACTATGAGAAAATCCGTTCACAAATAATTGATGCCGCAACTGAAGTAACAGATATTCAAGGCCGACAGATAATAGAACGGGCTGAACGTGTTGAATCAATTTATGATGGAGATGCAATTGATGACGCACCCGACATAATACTTATACCGAGAGGTGCCAATTACGATCTCAGCGGAACTATATTGGATACGTATCAACCAAACCCACATAAAAACCACAAACCGAGAGGTATATTCATCACCAATATTCCGATTAAAGTGAAGGAAAACCCCGTTTCGATATATGATATTGCTCCTACTATTGCAGCCTTATGTGGTTTAGGTATCGATATAGAAGCTGATGGACAAGCGCTCATCCACCATGACAGTGAACAGATTAATTGGTCCGAGCTCGTCTCTCGACCGCTCAAAGGAATTGAACGTGAAACCGACGAGGAAATTGAGAGGCGGCTTGAAAATTTAGGTTATATGGAATAATGTGTTTTCGCTCTTCGGTAGAAGGTTGTTGGGCAAGTAGAGCAGTCCCGTCCCTGTAGAAAGGTAGTAAGGTGACGCGGTAGCGTCACCCGATATATTCCTATTCGAAGTGTTGAACTCCGAAGCAAGCACCGAGAATCTGTTGGGGCAGGTTCGATGGCCCAATGTCCTCCAGTATCCGTGCTGGTATTCTTAATCAGAGATTAAAACGTTGCTCTCGCATAACCCAGTGAAACACGCTGACGACGAAGCAGTCAAGAACGCCATGCAATGGTGCTCCAGCGAGGTTTAACGTTCGTCCAACCCTATGTGATGATAGGCCTCGACAAGACCTCTACGGGTTGTTCTTATACAGCACAAGTTCGGCCAGTTACACGCTGAATTCGACACGTCTACCGGTCCTCCGACCTATGTCGAGCAGTTCACTATAACGCTCGACCCGCTTGCCACAGATCGCGTTGGATCGGTTGAAATCAACGAAGTCTAAGCTGCGGGACTTGGAGGCCGAGAGCGTGACTGTAGTCGCGCTCATGTGGTCTCTCTAAACATGGTTGCGGAATCCAGTGTGGTGAGACGGTTCTCTACCTATAACAAAATAAATAGACATGTTGTGAACCAGTCTTTTCAAGCTCCTCTATTTGATATCCTAAATTATTGAGAAACTCATTTAACATTTCCCTGCTATCACCATATCGATCCATTGTTTCCGGGTGTACTTCAATAAACAAATCTGGATTTTCTTTTCGAAGAGTCTTCTTCAATCCCCGGAGAACATTAAGTTCCGCCCCCTCTACATCAATCTTCACAATATCTGGAGAAGGAATTGTGTTCCTCGCTCGGAGATGATCTCCTGTTTCCATTTGCAACTGTACTGTTTGAGTACCTGAATTTGATAAGTGGACCATTCCCCCGTAATCTTGGCTATTCATCGTGGCCTCGATGAGTCCACGTTCATCTGATAGCGCTACTTCCTGGATATTTATATTGCAGTTATTTATATCCGAATTTTCTAATAGTCGATCTGAGTTCTCGGGATGAGGTTCAAAGGCAATGACAGTCGAATTTGTAACTTTAGCAACTGTACAGGCAAAGATTCCGATGTGTGCTCCAACATCGTAAAAGCAGCTGTCCGCATCAAGTCTTTTGATAATTCGGTCAAGCACTTGCCGCTCTACTTCATCTATAGGAAAGTGACGAGCTTCGTGACTATTAGAAACACGAAATGAGACATCAATTTCATTAATTGATTCCGTGTATAATTCTGAGAATGTATAATACCAGAGTTGATGATAAAGCGATTTCAGAATATCAGATTCAATAAGACTTTGACGACGATATAGTCTCTTGCATAACATAAGAGCACGGTTCATCAACCTCATATCGAAACTAATTAGGAGCAAATATAAATTGTTTCCGCATAGGTACCAGATGGGACGGTTACACGATCAACTCGGTCAATATTCAGTTGGAACTATCATAGCCATTATTGGTAATTTACTAGGGCTTGGGTTCAGCTTTATTACACGTGTTGTCGCGGCTAGATTGTATGGTCCAAGTGACTACGGTATTCTTGTTCTTGGTATTGTTGTCTTAAACCTCACTGGACTCGTTGCTGTACTTGGCCTCAATGAAGGTGTCGCCAGTAAACTTCCAACTACTGATAGACCTATGACTATGTATATCTCTTCACTATTTATCTCTATTCTGATCGGATGTGGAACAGCAGCTGGAGTCATAGTCTCTCGACCACTTTTGCTTTTATGGTTTACTAAGGATGTTGTTAATGTAATATCCATATTTGCAATCGGAACTCCGTTTATCGCTGCAATGTGGATCTCTACAGGGGCTACGCGAGGTTTAAGTAGATCACTCCCGAAAGTATTTGTTGAAGATATATTCCTAAAGACGGTACTATTCATTGTTGTTGTTGTCGGTGGTTACTATAGTGTTAGTGTAACGTGGCTGTCTTGGTGGTGGATCGGAATCTACATAATTGGTGCTGTTGCTGGGATAATAGTCGCCATTCAACTGATAGAGAAATCATTTTCTTATCCCTCACTATCAGTAGGCTGGAAAATGCTAACATTTTCTGTACCGTTAATGGTCACCCACGCTTTGTGGTCGGTGATGCAACAAACTGACACTCTTCTTTTAGGCGTTTTCTACCAGCCGAATATCGTCGGTAAATACGATGCAATTTTCACTCTAACAAAGTCATTATTGGTTGTTACGGGTGGCTTCGGATTCTTAGCACTACCATTATTCTCTGAATTAATAGATAATAATCAACTAGATAATCTCCGAGAAATCTATGCAAATACAACAAAATGGATGACTTTTGCTGCAGCACCACTTATGCTCATATTGCTTTTATATCCTTCTCTGGTAGTAAAATTTGTTTTTGGAGGTTCATATATTAATAACGGATTAGCACTTCGAATTCTCCTCATAGGATTCTTTAGCCATGTTATTTTTGGTATGAATCAAAATTGTCTTATAGCAAATAATCAGACGCGTATAGTTATGAATGGAAGTCTAATTGGTGTTTTTGTGAATCTTTCCCTTAACCTGTTTCTAATACCATATTTTGAAATTATGGGAGCCGCGGTCGCATCAGCTGCTGCTTTCCTTATTGTAAACTTTTACTATTCAATTAGATTATATAAATCAATTAATGTTCATCCAATTCGATATTCGTTAATTAAGTCCTTCAGTACAACAGTTTGTCTATCTATTTTTATAGCAATGGTGCTTAAGCGGTTTTTCCCAGACAATAGCTTTTTGATATTTTTAGGGACACTTGTTATTATCCATGTTTTATCAATACTTGTCTTTGGGATTGATGAGATAGATCGTGAACAATTTAACAAAATCACTCAGCGTACCCGAGGTTCTTGAGCCGGCTGCGTACCACTTCATCCTCAACCTCGTCACGTTCATTAATCTCGTCACTTCGTGAGATTGAGCGACGTTCTCCTGACTTACATACGAGCCAAGGTACTTGAATCAGTTCTTCAACATATAATCCTCCAGGATGACCCCATTCTTTGACTGGTATTGGATAGGCACGTTCACCAAAAATATTACCATGATCTGATGAAATAACAGTCTTTCCATCTAGTGAATCAATAAGATCTTGAACATATGGTAGTGAAATTTCCAAATTTTTTGCGTAATCTTTCCATAGTGTTTCTTTATCTACGTTCAATTCTCCTGCACGCATTCTCCGCCAGATAGAATGTTCCGGAATACCTTCATCAACTCGGCCTGTATCTTCTATCTCAGACTCAAGAAATGGATGATGTGGTTGTAAGTAGTGGATGAGACAACGTTTATTCGGATGATCAGCTGCAATCTGTTTAGCATAATCTGTCATTACTTCCGGTCGAACAGTTCCGAGTTCCTCATCCCACCCCTCGTCTTCCCATATATTGTATACCTTATGGAGTTGCGTATCAATCTGATGTCGATATAATTGAGGATTGGCGGTCACATAGATAGTATCTCGCAGATCCCGATCTTCCATATTCGCTACTAGAAATTCGTGAGTCGTCGATCCACGTGATTTCCGTCGCTGTAAGTCGCCTTTGATGGTATTGCATGATTCGAAGACATCAAATCTACATGCGTCAAGTAGTATCAGATTATCCCAATCTTCTGAAAAAATATCTGTCCCCTTACAATTATAGGCACAATCACCTCGGAAATGGTGGTATGCCGAGTTTGCTCTCCGTAATGCAAGAGAGGGGTCCCGAAGGAGGGATTTCAGCTTCTCTATCATTTTCATATTTGGTTGATTGAATGGTTACTTATATGCCGCGGTATAGAAGGCGAGATTACTTTAGCGATATGTTTTTAAATACATTCAGAACTTATACAGACTACTCAGCTTTGCACGTTAGCGTCGGCGGTTGAGTGAACGAAGAGGTGGTCGATCTCTTCCATGAGGTCATCGACGCCACAATCATCGTTGTCTCGAACCCACGAGAAAAGGTGGTACACGGTTTCTTTCAGGGAGTGTTCGAGGTTCGCTCGAAGCGATGACGCTTTCGAGCGAACCGTCCCCAAGGCGCTCGACTCAGGATCAAGACGAACGAGACTGTAGGCAGCCATCAGAAGGTGCCAGTCGGCACTGGCACCTTCGTCAATCTGCATCTCGCAGTCTCCTAGGACGAGATCCTGCTTCGAATCCTCGAAGAACGTCTTCATGCGCCATCGCGCCCCATAGGAGCGAATCACGTGCTCGGTCGGGGCGTCGATTTTGTTCGTAGCGAGGTACTTGACCGGATTCTCTTCGTCTTCGTCGGTCTCTTTCTCGGCGATGACCAGCTTCACGTCTCCCAGGAGTGGTCTGCGAAAGTTCCGAACACGTGCGCAAAGACGCCGTGACACACGACCATCTCGACTCAGTCTGTTAATTTTCACCGAGTCAGTCGGCTTTAGCCAGTAGGGTTCAATAGTTGTGCTGATCACTCCTGGGAGACGGGAAGCTTCTTCGTCCAGATGTGGTAGGTGTCGTCATCGACATCACGCTCGTCCGTGTCGATGCGCTCTCCAGCGCATCGACGCGAATCTTTTCGCCGTCGTAGCTCACCTGTCGATTGCTTCGGAGCGGGCCGATCCAGTCCTTATCGAAGGATTCGATGTGTTTGGGAAGGCTAGGTCGTGAGCGAACCACGAGTCGAAGAGGTAGGTGTCTGCAGGCACATCTACCTCTTCTTCGAGTTCGGTGACGATCTCTCGGGCGAGATCGTACTTGGTGTCGTGGTCTTGGTCGTTCTCGTCTTGCTGTTCGTAGAGGCGGAAGGTGAGCGGATAGGCGGTTTTATCGTCAGCGTAGAACGCGTATATGATGTCTTGGCCCCAGACAGTGTCGCCTTCAGCGAGATCATAGAAGTGGCCGACGCCGGGGACTTTGTCCCCGGCTTTCTCGGTGATCGTGTCGTCGAGGATGATGTAGCCATCCTGTGACCAGCGTGTTTCAGCGTGTTTCTGAAGCTCTTCGAGGCATTCGTGGTTGAACTGTTGTTCGTCCCAGTCGTACTGGGTGAGGAACTTGCTGAGGGCACGTTTCCCCTGAACTGGAGTTCCATAATGGAATTGAAATTGACACAAGTCCTGATATTGCTCGTCCATTTGATAGAGAGAGTGATTTTAGGATCAAAACTGTATTAAAGTAATTAAATTATATTTTTCTATATTACATATTAAAGGTTCAAGATGTACAATGACTTGGCGCTACCTCTGGACTGAAGCAAAATCGAAAGAACATTATGCTTGAATTGGTACACGTCGATGATGCGCGTGGCTTTTATTTCGAATGTCGTCTATCCGTTTGTCACCGGCGGGGCCGAAAAACGCATCCACGAAATCGGCACCAGACTCGCCGACGAGGGCCACGACGTCACCATCTACGGCCGCCACTTCTGGGACGGCCCCGAACAGACCACTCATGAAGGAATGACGCTGCGCGCAGTCGCCCCCGAAGCCGACCTTTACAACGGAGACCGTCGTTCCATCACGGAAGCCATAGACTTCGCAGTCCGAGCGCTCCCACAAATCCGCAGACACCTCCGGCGTGACGAACACGACATCGTTGTCGCCAGTGTCTTCCCGTACTTCCCGGTTCTTTCCACGAAGCTCGCCAGTCTTCGCACGAACACGCCGCTCGTTACAACGTGGCACGAGGTCTGGGGCAACTACTGGGAGGAGTATCTTGGTCACCTCGCCCCGTTCGGCAAACTCACGGAGCACGTCACCGCCCGCACACCACAACATCCGATAGCGATCTCATCCATCACGGCCGACCGTCTTGCCGCTATCGGACCTTCCCGCGAGACCATCGAAATTGTCCCGAACGGCATTGACGTTGAGCAAGTCCGAAGCGCATCGCTTCCCGAACGGGGGTACGACGTGCTCTTCGCTGGCCGACTCATCGAACACAAGAACGTAGACCTACTTTTAGACGCCTTCGGCCAAGTCGCCGACGAGCACGACGCCACAATGGGTATCGTCGGCGACGGTCCCGAACGCGAACGCCTCGAAAGAAAACAGGAGTCACTGACTCATACTGACCGCGTGGAATTTCTTGGCTTTCTCGATGACTACGATGACGTTCTCGGTCATATGCGCGCAGCCGACGTCTTCGCGTCCCCGAGTACCCGCGAGGGATTCGGTATCACCTTTGTGGAAGCAATGGCCGCCGACTGCACCGTCATCGCCGCTGATCATCCTGATTCAGCAGCCGACGAAGTCATCGACGGTGCAGGCTTCCTCGTCGATCCCACGGTCAATTCCTTGACGGAGACACTCGACGCCGCTCTAAGCGGTGAACGACCACCGACGAATCCCGTCGAACGCGCGCAGCGATACGACTGGGACGCAGTCGCCGACCAAGCAGAAACAGCCTACCAGCGCGCCATCGACGGCTCATGGTGATTCATTGGGAATCTCCATCTGAGTGACATCCTCAAGCTGTCAGAGTGATTCGAGCCGAAGTTGCCTCGTAGGGACCCTCGCGGGCATCAATACGATAAATATCCATCACAATCAGCTGAACGCAGCGAATTTATCACGCTTCACGCAACATCCCCTCGGCGATCACCGTACCTTCAGTCGTCTCCAGTTGATAGACTGTCTCCGCGCCTATTGACTCGACTGCCGTGACTGTCGTGTGCCCCCCGATTCGTCGTTCGCCAATGAACGACATCCGCTTGCGAAACACCTTAGCCCGAATCTCCATCAGATGTTCGAACACACGGCCAGTTTCTCTCCCGGGCGTGAGCCGCACCTTGTCCGAGTACTCGTCCTGCACACCCTCGTCGTGACTCCACTCGTATCCGAGGAGATCGAGGTACGTGCATACCTGGTCGAATATCGGACCCTCGTACTGGCAGTAACCCAGCTCTTTGCCTTCTGGGAAGGTTCCATCGGTATCGAACATGCCTGCGAGCCAACCCCGTGCGAAATCCTCGTCGGTCGTGGGGTGGTCCGCCTGCAAGTCTTCACGGATGAGTTCGTCGCTCGCACCAGGTGAAACGGGCATCGACGCCGTATCGTTATTCTCGTTATAGTGCCGTTCCTTCAGCTTGAGGTCGTATTCAGGCGCGACGTCTGCGGCGTAATCCATGACTGTTCGGGCTATTTCTTCATCGGCCGAGCTAACGTACGAGCCGGAATTCTTTGGGTCAACGACGCGGTCTTTGTACCCGGGGACGCTCCCATCGCCGGCGAACACGCCCATGAGGTAGCCTCGCTTGTAGGCGGCAGTGTCCTCATACTCGTTAGGTGGAGCGAACCAGAAGATTCGGTCGCCAGGCTCCAACTTCTCGGCGACCCTGAACATCGTTCGCTTCCACTTCTTCACGAACAGCGGGTGCTTCGCGGCGGCGATGATTTCGGCATCGTCAGTCGTGACGCGTACTGTTTCACACTGTGCCGTCCGGATATCGGTCACATGGCCGACTCGGTACATCCGGTATCTGTGATCCCTAGGGGTTGCGTCGAACGTAACCACCTGCTGGCCGATATCGAGGGAGTGGACGGGTTCCCAGGTCAGGTCAGCCGTAAGAATACGTGGTGGATGTGGGTCAGTATTTGCGAACATCACTGTCCTCCGTCGAGGAATTCGTCGAGTCGGTCACGAACCATCGACGACGAGGGCGTTTCGGCGGTGCGGTCGGTAACTGCGCCGAACGTCTCGACTGTCGTCGTGATGTCTGCCGGGTCCTCGGCGACGGATTCGGTGACGAGGAGCCAGGCGTAGCACGCGACTTGGACGCGGTAACGTTGCTGTGTGTCGATGTTTGTGTCGGTGAGTGCGACTTTCATGTCGGTGATGGTCCACGACCCGTCGGGATTGCGCATCACGAAGTCCGCTTGCCCTTCGAGTTCGAATTCGACATCTTCACGCCGGACGTGACTTCGGAGGCGCTTTTCGACGTAGACGTCTTCGGCGTGTTTCAGCTGCCTCCACAGATCCGACTCGATAACGTCCGGAATGACATGCTCGGTAAGGAACGTGAGCAGTCCATCTCGCTCGGCGTCGGTCACCGGCGGACCATGGTGGTGTAACTGGTCGTCGATAATCCGTTCAACCTCTTCATCCACAGTGCGGAGTACTGTGGTTGAAACACCATCCAGGACAGCGGCCGCGAGCACACCGTGGATGACCTTGCCGACCGCTTCCGTATCGAACGCGTCGAGGATGAGCGGGAGGTCGTCGTCAACCGTGTCGGTATTAGTGTGGAGCGCTCGGCCTTGCAGGTGGTCGAGGAGATGGTGGTCCAGATCCTCCGAAAGCGGGTGAAGGGTACTTGGGCGAAGAATCCGTGGCACTAACGGCGAGAGATTGCCCCTGTTCGATGGAGTCGTCGCAGCGAACGGTGTATTTGAGTTCGCAGTCTGATCTGGGGTGTCGGCAGCGAATGGTTCGACGTCGTTGACAGCGACCTCGATGCTACCGGTATCCCTGCCAGGAGTGTCCACGTCAAGAGAGTAGGTACCGGCGGCTGGCGTGCCGTCGAACTCCAGATCGTCACGGATAGTTTCGAGCCAGCGGTCTCGCGGCCTGGCTGGTCCGGGAACGTCCCTCGGCAACGGAACGACGAGATGATTCCTGGCTCGGCTGAGAGCGACCAACAGAATTCGAAAGGCCTCGGCACGGATGCGTCGGGTCGCTGTTTGCACTCGATCGTGGCCGACGATATCGGCATTGGGTTGACCATCTGTACCCTGGTTGCTCCACCGTTCGCTCGCCCACCGAAGTCCCACGTCACCGAGGAACGGGGTTGTGGCGAAGCGGTCATCGGCGTCCGAAGGGTCATAGAGTCCACGCGCGAACACGGAGAGGGAGTCGATGTCTGGGGCGGCAGCGTGTACTGGCGGTGCGAGACCGATCATAGGGCCGTTAGCAACGAGACGCTGACTGGTTGGGCCGAGCTTGCGGAGACTCCATCCGAGATCGGCGAGCGCAACGACGTCGGCCTCGCTGCCTTTCGCCTGGTGGACCGTTTTGAACTCGACGTCGTGGTCGTTGGAATCGGCCAAGGGTTGTGTCGGGCCAGTATGCGGATCTTCCTGAAGCGGAGCGAACTCCTCGACGACGTCAGCGCGATCGGCCAGCGAATCACGTTCCCACTCAGAGACGAGATGCACGAGTTCGTCCAGGTTGGCAACGCGTTGCGCAGCCGAGACCTCAGGAAACCTGTCGTTCGGGTCGGCACGCAGGCCGAGTATCTCGATGATGTCGGCGAGACAGTTCCTTGCCGACTGGGCGTGAAACACGGGACGCTTCTCGCGGAGCCGGTGAAGCCGGGAGAGCACGTCGTGTTGCTCGTCGGTGACTTCGTTGGACGTGCTCGCACGTTCGCGGGTTGTGTCGAGATCCCAGTCGTGGGTGGCGAAGGCGTCTGTCAGCGCGGCAAGCCCGAGTGAAGACTCCGTGACGAGTGCTTGCAGCCGATCCGGATCTGCCGGATCGACCAACCACTCGACGACGTCCAGGACCGTCGTGACGACCGGACACCCAAAGAGGTAGTCGGATGCATTTTCCACCGAGAGCCCCTCTGCCTCGAACGCGTCGGCGTATCGCGCCATCTGTGTACGCCAGCGAAATAGCACTGTAACGTCGGGTTGAGTAGCGCCATCATCACTACCGCCGCCGTCGTTCCCGTCACTGTCAGTATCGGCGTCGTCAAGCGTACCGTCTGCAAGACCGTTCGAAATATACGTCGCCAGAATCCCGGCTTCGCCTTTCCCCGTATCGGGGGCGACGTAACCAGGCGACCCTGGTGATGCGTCGGTGTCGAAGGCCGCAACATGGACGTTCGGTTCGACCGTGGGCTTCCGTACTGCCTCAAGGGCGGGGAAGGTGACGTCGAGATCGCCGAGATTTCCACGCTCGGGGTCGGTGAGTGCGGGCTCAGCGATCGCGTTTATCGCTGCCGCGACGTCGGGTGTGCAGCGATACGTAGTTGCTGCTGTTTCAGTCACGTGCGTGTCCCAGTCGATGTCGAAGTACCGACCCTCGTCTGCTGCCCGCTCGAAGATGGACGGGAGTGCGTCTCGGAAACCGTAGATAGACTGTCGGATGTCTCCAGCAGTGAGTACACGACAATCACTGGTAATCAACGGGGCGAGCCCCGCGTGTTGGAGTTCGGAGACGTCCTGCGCTTCGTCGATGAGAACGCTCTCGATGCGCTTCCGGTATCGCGCCAGGACGCGCTCTCGTTTCGCTTCAGCCGTGTCGCCGTCACCGAGATTCCCATCGAGGAACTCGGCGACAAGGAACGCACAGTCCGTATGCGAAATCACACCGCGTTCGCGGGCGCGCGTCGCGTACTCCTCGTGGTACGCCGACAGCAACGCACAGAATTCGTCAACCGTCTCGCGCCACGCTTCGTGGAGTCGTTGGTCAGCGTTGACGAGCGCGTCACGATCAGCGTCGTCGAGTTCAGAGCAGACATTGGCAGCCTCGTCAGCTCCGATACACCTACTGAGTGCGTCGGCAACGTCGTCCATCGACGTCGTCTCTCCTTCTGCGTAGACCGCATCGACTGTGGTGTGCAGTTCCGCACGGAACTCTTCGGTCGTGAGTCGCCGGGCCCGACACTGATGATGTGCCTGCCGTAACAGCGCTGCCGGACCGTCGTCGTACTCGTCTGGCGGATAGGCTCGTTCGACTATGTCGATGGCCGTCGCATTCGCTGACGTTACTGTCTCGAAACAATCAGCGTGGAGGCGATTGAGTTCCGCCTCTGTACCGACTGCGGGCATCCTCTCGAACCCTACTTCCTTGACGAACTCTCCAAGAAGGCCCCGGAACACGCTGTCAATCGTTCCGACGTATGGCGCACGCCGGACACGCTCAACGAGATTCTCCACCTCATCCTTGGACACAGCAGCTGCGGCTGGCGTCATATCGTGTTTCACGAGCTCCCGGAGTCGCGCGACGATCTTGGGAACGAACGCGACGGCGTCGTCCCGTGCGAACGAGACCACGCAGATGTTCTGCTCGGGTGTCGAATCGCCATTGACGAACCGCCGAAGCAATTCTTCGGCCGCGACGTCCACCACGGTGACGGATTTCCCAACACCGGGGTTGCAATTCAGCACGAACAGGCCTGCGTTATTTGCGAAATACGCGTCACGAATCCGTCGTTGTGCGTTGCGAAGCTGAAGCGGTTCATCACTGTCAGCCGTGTGGTCACCAGTCGAATCTGTCTGGTCACTCATTGAGTTCCACCTCTGAAGTCACCTCATCACCGTCGGGGATCATCGATCGAATCGCGTCAGGGAGCCTCCGGTCGGCGCTCAGGAGATGCTGGCGAGCAACATTGCCGACGTGCTCAACGCTGAGACCAGTGAGCAACGACGAGCGGAACCGGTCCACTCCATCAATAGTCCGCGTGTGGTGCGTGACCACAACCCCCTCAGTAGCGGCCTGAAGAGCGTCGATGAACTGGTCGCGGTCACGACCACCCATCCAGGCCGTCCGTGGTGACAGGCACTCCGCCGGCCCGGTTCCAGAGAGAATGGCCTGCTGGACCACTTCTGGGACGATGCCTTCAGGCTGTCGCGGCCACTTGCCTTCGACGAGGCCGATAGCGATGACGAACGGGACCTGTCGAGCCCAGAGGTCATTCGCCTCCAGCACGTCGAGCGCCAGCGCATCTGCGTGCTCGCGCCGCCCCGGGCGCTGCGTCGCCAGTGACTCGCAGATACCGGCGACCGACATCCACGACTTGTCGGCCCACCCGTCGGAGAGACGCTGGGCGTACTTGTTCTCGACCTGCTCAACCAATGTCTCCAAACGAACGACTGCACGTGCTGCCGTCTCCGTTTCCAGCAGCGCTGGCGAATCCATTTTCTGTTGATGCGGAAGCACCGTCTCACGGTAGGACTCAACGACCCCACCAAGCACGTCGGCCACAGCCTCGGGCGTTGGGTCTCGGCGGGTACTCACCCACTCTACGTACTCGATAACTCGGGGGTCCACCCATGTCGTGTCGTTAAGCAGCAACTGCCACGCGCTGATCGGGCGTGATTCGTCCGGCAACTCGTGGGCAGTCTCCGCCAGGATTTCGGCAGGAATCGGCCATTCTTCGGTCGGGTCTTTCGGCGTCCACCCGAGTTCCAACGGCTGGAGAAGAGTATCCGAATCCGGCTCCGGTGTTCCAAACAGGTTACAGAGCGAATTGATCAACTGGTACGGACGAGTGGAGACGAGATTAATCTGCGTCCAGAAATCCGGTGCGATGTCGTGGCGAATCGCCGTGCGGGAAAGCGGTTCTTCGTAGCTGTCGAGGTCGCGGGCAACGACGACGATGTCCCGAACGGGCACACCACGGTCCAGGAGCGCAGCGACGACCGCCACCGCTGCTCGGGCTTCTTCACGCTGTGTAGTCGCCGTAATTTCTGCGACCGGGACATCAACCTCCTGATTAGACACATCCGGCTCCGACCGGCTCAGTATTCCAGTCACGTTACCACCACCTGGCCGGGGTCCGGAACCGACAACAGCTCCGTTAGTCGATTCTCCAAGAATGGCCCTGTCCCACGCCGGAGGAACCAGTGAACCTCGACGTCGCACGTGGCGGTAATGGCATTCACCAGATCAACGAGCGGTGCTGGAACGTTGCTCAACCCGACAATTGATACCTGTTCAACTGCTGGAAACGCATCTTCCCAGACCGCGCTGCCAGTGTCCGAAAGCGCTCGTGTAGCGCGTCGAATCACAGCGCGGTCCGACGTGACCTTCGACGTCCTCCGTCGAAGTTCTCGCTCTGCGGCCAGGGTCCCTGCGAGGAGATCACGGGCATCGGCCTCGATGGGTTCCGGTACCGATTCGACTGTCTGTCGTAATGCGCCGACACGGGACGGATGGTAGTTGGTCGTCGTTTCGATCTCAGTCCGAGCCTGCTCGACCGCCTTCACGTTCTGTGCCGGTTCACCACCCAGCACCATTCGGAAGCAATCCCTCGCCTCGTGGTCCCTTGCCAGAATCTCCTCAAGTAACGCTAATCGATCCACACGGTCAAGTGATTTCGATGACCGGCCAGCTGTTTCGAGTATTCGGGATGCGACGCTTATCGGACCCGTGAACTCGAACGCGTCGAGTGGTTGTTTCGCGTCGGTGACTCGGAGCTTCAGATTTCGCTGGTGCAACTCGACCGGTGCGATTACCAAGTCCGTTGGACAGCGGGCGTGAGAAGCGCGTTCGAGCAGCCGCTTCACGTCACCGGCGTGAACTGAAAGTGATTCGGGGAGCGAAGAATTGTCCCCCTTCACCGATGCCGTCATTGCGTGTCCTCTGCCGGTTTATAACACGCGGTCTTGATCCGTCGAATGTGGCGTGCGAGCGGCTGCGTTACCTCTGTAGGGGCGACCTGCTTCGACCTCTCATCGTACTTTATCACGCCGAGTTCATCGAGGGTCTTCAAGTGTCCCTGAACTAATGCCGTGTAGACACGCGTCCGCTGTTCACTGGTGACCTCACTTGGATCGACGAGATTCTCCACAGCGGCAATCTCAACGGAGAGATCGCCAGCAGAGATTGCTTCGTTTGTCCGTGAGACAGAGAGGATAACCTGCCGACGACGGCTATTGGCCATTGCATCGAACGCGTCGTCTGGGTCCATCGGGATTGCCAGCCCACACTCACCGTCAGTCATCGTTCCCCCCAGCAAGCAACCTGCCCTTACGCGTAAGCAAGATGTCTTCGTAGGGTTTCGTTCCACGAAGCTCTACGTAGCCTTCGTCTTCGAACCATTCGAGAAGCCCGTCCAGTTCGAAGAACATCAGCCGAAACTCCTCGCTGAGTTCCAGCCGATGTGCTGGTCCCGATTTCTCGTCGATGTACTGGACGACTTGAACGATTAAGCGGCCGTGGGCCTCCGTGTCAACTCCATCTTGGAACCGAAGGTCAGAGTTTTCACTGTCGGCACTGTTAGAGTTTGATGCTGTCATAGCTGGCAGCGTAGTCCTCGGTGTCTCCAGCACCGGGGGCGTTTTCGCCAAGTGAACCTTCTGTCTGGATTATAAAGTATATTTGTATTCTTAACTAGCGAATCGCTAAAAGTGCGTTCTGAGGCATCGTACTGGCGAATTCGATTCGAAGTTTAGGAAGTGGTTATGGCCATGCCGACCTGTTTCTGCAGAATCGTTTGGGGGGAAGCGAACCCATCTAGTTCTAACGCTGAACACGTCACGATCCGGTGGACCGGTTGGTGTAGATCTGCACCGGCCAAGTTTCTGCGAGCGTGCTGTCCCAATTACTCTTCGTTCGGAGTTTCGTTGAATGCGACGTGCTGAATCGCTTGCAGTAGTTCCTGGTGATTGATGTCCAGCGGAATCCCTTTCGGCGATAGACATCGGTTGATGAGGGTGTGCCAGTTATACAGCAAGATGGCCATATGCATCCCGTACAGGCGCTTTTTCGGGTCTCGACTGTTTATCTTCGGCATGAAGTCGTTCTTCACCTGGTCAACGGTCTTCTCGATGCTCCACCGTTGCACGTATTGAAATCGAATCCCGGACCCGGAGCGGTTCTGGAGGGACCGGTCAGTAAAATACGCCGCAAGTCCACCTTCACTGCCGATGCCAGGAGCTGCCTCCAGGTCATCTACTGCGTCAGTAAGGCGCGGAATGTCTGGATTCGACTCCAAAGAGGTCTGCCGGGGGGTTTCATCCTCCAGAAGGTGTTTGAGTGGGATTGCTATCTTGTCGTCTTCTTCTTCCTGTATGGCTTCGAGCGCAATATCCCGTGGATCAACCATCACTGGGTCTGGGTCGTTTCCCTCTGTCGGATAAGTCACCAAGTTCGGCTTCCTGTCGGTGTTCCACCGTATCCCCGGAGCGAAGCCGACGTGGTTCGTCGGCGTGAGGCGTTTCAATCCTGTCACGACTGCACTATCGGGCGCACTAATGATCCAGTCGTCTCCGACGAACTCCCTGAGCGTGTCGATGAGCTCCCCGCTAACGACTTCGGAATCGATGAGGATTGTGTCAAGGGAAGCAGGCGGGACGGCGTTCGACAGAATCTCCCGAACTGCGCTGGGATAGTCCTTTAGCGTCTGCAACCAGCGACCACCGAGGATGAATCGATTTGTTGGTTCCGCGCCACCAGCGATGACGAACGTCCACTCTTCAGTAACGGCGTCATTTTCGAATTTGGCGGGCCGGCCAATTGTCACATCCAACGATTCGCCAGTCCAATCAACCCGGAACATATCGACGCCGAGCTTGAACGGGTCTGATTTCGACCAAAATCCGAGCGCTTTCGCAAGCTGCAGGGTCAAGCGATGGACAGCATTGAACTGCTCATCAATCGTCGAAATTGAGTCGCCATCTACGTCGAACTGGAAATCGGACATCTCCTCGGCGTGGATCGGAAGCTCCGAGACGTAGTTGTCCAACCAGGCACCGCCGGGTATCTGGTCACGGGGATAATCCCAGTCACAGACGTCTTTCAGTCCTTCGAGCCCTGCGCCGGTGAGGGCAGAGGCGGCGAACGCACCGATAAACGCCTGCATGTCGTGTTTGCTCTGTTCTAGATCTCGTCCGAAGGTGAGCGGCTCGGTCGTGAGATCGAACAAGAGTTTGACGAACTCCCGAAGTTCCGCTTTCTCAGTTTCACGAGGGACATGTATCTCGTCGAGGGGCGGTTCTAGCACGGCGAAACCGTACTCCTGTTTGACTGCATCTGGAGGCACGATTCCTGCCCGGTAAACAGTGTAGACCGCCCGAGTTACGGCCGCGACGAATGCATCCGCATCTATCGCGTCGGCATCTTCGCCGTAGAGCGTACTATGTGCGCGCTGGAATGTCTGGTAGCTGGGGACCTCACTCCGCTTCGCGTACCCGATTTTCTCAAGAGTGGGTAACCCAGCAGCCTGCGTCTGGGTCAAATACTCCTGGAATTCGGTGCCGGATTGCTCGCGTGCTTTCCGTAGGAAGAGCGCTTTCAGCCGAGGCACCGGAATCCCGATGGCCGGATTGGATGGGTCGATACCTTCACAGCTTAGCTTCTCATCGAATAGATCCAGGATGGCATTGTCGTAGAGCATTCCTCCATCGTTGATGAACCGAGAATCATCTTCCCAGTACGTACGGTTGTGGGCATGGAACTGCGCGGTGAGATGATTTCGCCGCGATAACTCATCGACATCGTCTACCGGTGAAGAGACGTGAATATCGAATCCTCGTTGTTCCACCGCTCCGTACTTGCGTTCCTCTGACCCGTACCCGTCTTTCTGCGGAAACGGAGCGTACTCTAGTGGGGTTCGATAGTTTCCGTCCCCCGGCGCGTTATCAGGAGGGCTGGCATCGGTATGCTCGCCCGTAGGGGGCCCGTTCATGATCGTAATTTAATCGATTTGGTGGTGAGGCATAAGCGATTGCCCTCAGTCGATCAAATGCGTATTAGGATGTGAGAATGAGTCGTACTTTGAGATTGATAATATGCCCCCGGGGTGAAACACGTCGTAGTATGGTGGTCTGTCGATACAGCGGGACTCGCTTGACCGTTGAGCTCCCGACACCCAGACCGATTGAAACCCGTTCTTCGCCGAATTACGGACTCTACCTACCGAATAAGGTTGAAGGGTGATTTATGAGAAAATCTTCGGTCTTGAGACCGATTTGAGAAGTCGAAGCTCCATTGATTCGGAATCCTGCTGGGTTGGACTGTTAATCGATTAGGCAGCACTACCTGTCATTCGATGAATAGCAAGAACCCGGTTTTTTGACCTGGAGATTACTTATAAAGATTGCCTGGGAAACTGTTCTTTTGAAGAGTGATATTACCGAAATGAATGCCGGCACATATAAAGAATGCACTAATTAGCAGAACCCAGATCATTGCCTCGAAAAACCGGTGCAGGCATTCATCTGGATGATTTATGTCAGCGCCGAATTTGACCTGCGAAATCGAAATATTCTGGGAGGCAATTAACTGGGTTCTTTTTCCGTCTCCAGCACAAAAATCGCTCTACACGGCCGAAAATGAGGGTTTCAGGCGTCGGATCGGAGCCAAAAACGCGCTCAGAGGCGGTTGGATGGGATTGCCTGCTCGAGGCAATCATCTGGGTCAGACACTGTTTGGACAGTGGTAATGCCGGAGTTCCATCTCGAGAGACACCAGACTCGTGCCATCCCGCACAATGAACGGGACTCATCAATGAGGAACACGATTTTTCCGGTCGCTCTCGTCCGCTCGTACACCAGCAAGATGCGCAACTGTATCGTCAGTGCTGTACTGCCGTCGACGTTACCCTCCTGCTGAGCGAGCTCCGCGGTAGAGATTCTCCAAAGGATTGCGTCCAGGCACGCGAGATCTGAGCAATGTTGAAAGATTCCGGGACACGAATCCACCCACACACCTCACAACGAGTGAAAATCATCCGAGCCAGTCAGCTCAGCCCCGATGCATCCAGCGCCTCAACGACGATCTTCGGGTCCCGCAGAAGACGGTGTTCGAGGAAACTGCCTTCACCCTGGCCGCCACCGGTGTGATTGGATTCTGTCACTCCGAGGAACGACTGCTCTTTGAGGAGCCGATAGACTCGGTCTTCAGAGAGTGGCTCAGAGCCTGCCTGTTCTGCAAGCGTTGCGTAGAGATTGTATATCCGATGTGTACGGAACGCCTCCTGTTCCGGATTGTCCGCAGTTAGCAACGCCAGAGCATGGAGAATGTATTTTACGTGCGGTGTCGTCCCACTCACCAATTTCTCGAATCGGTTCACTTCCGCCTGTTTCACCGCGTCGTCGACGTGAGCGATAGTGACTGTCTCGGTGCCTTGCTTCTCTGCAAGCCGTCCAGCTTCGTACAGAGTATCGATCGCTTTCCGTGCGTCGCCGTGTTCCTTCGCTGAAAGAGCGGCCACCTTCGGGATGACGTCTGTTTCGAGCACACCGTCTTCGAAGGCATCCGTCCGATTCTCGAGAATCGCACGAAGTTGGCTCGCGTCGTATGGGTCGAACACGATCTCGTTGTCCTGTAGGCTGGAGTCGATACGCTCGTTCAGTCGGTCTCTGTACTCTATTTTGTTACTGATACAGATCGCGCCGACGTGTGTTTCTGACTTCCCGCTTTCACGCGCTCGAGAGAGGCTTCGGAGCAGCTCGTCGTCATCCAGTTTATCAATCTCGTCCAGAATGACCACGAGCGAATCAACAGCAAACTCGTCGAGAAGATTCCACGTAATATCTCGATAGTCCGAAGCGGCAATGCCAACCCGTGGGATATCCACGTCGGCGTCGAGATTTGTGGCGAGCTGCCGTGCCATCTCCCGGCTTGCTTTTGTTTCGGTCTGGTAGTCCGAACAGTCGACGTATGCATGCTGGAACACGACGTCGTTCGTCTCAGCTTCTCCATGAGCCGTCCGAGCCACACACCTCGAAACGAGTGACTTGCCCGTTCCCGTTTTCCCGTAGATAATCGTGGTTTCGGGTGGACCACCGACTGTTGCTGGGCCGAGAGCTTGCCCGATTGCAGCTACCTCGGCGTCTCTACCGACGACACGCTCTAATTCGGGGACGTGCCCAACGCGGAGGAGTTCCCGATTGGCAAAGATACCCCCGGTTTTGAAGATATTGTCCGTCTGCTCTGGATCAGACATGGGATACTGCAACAGACACAAAGCTGTAGTATAAATCTGCCCACCAGACACCGAGTGAATTTTTCGTAGAGATTTCTACGCCGTATATACTTCACTCTCGGTAGTATTTATATACGATATTCAGTGAGAGCACACACTATGCAACGAGTGAATCAGTCAGTGATCCATGGCTTGATTCCATCGGCCAACGATCTTTTTTCGCAGCGATGTTCCCACTGGTAGTCTCGTTTATTCACTCGGTGTGGGGTGTGCCTGTGCGAACGGTTAGCTGTTGGATGCGTCCACCTATCGGCCGATACATTCGGGAAACCACACGAAATGGATTCTCTCCCCAGGCACTGGCGAGCGACCGTCTCATAGCGACGTTAGCAGAATGCTATGATAAGAGAAGTACATCTCGCTGGTTTTTCACTCGTTACGTGGTGTGTCTGCCCGACCGATTACAGAGAGTCTCCAGCAGTAGCGACGGCTTCGAATCCGCTCTATTGAGCACGTAACAGGACCCACTCCGCTTCGTCACGGCCAGACAGCGCCTCCGAAGATCCAGCCGCGCTAATACCTCCCTTCGCCGTCCGGATCGAACTCACTGCAAAAAAAGAGCGAACTTTAGCCGACCGTTGCCCTCAGCGGTCGGGGTCGAACACCCAGGCGCGGTCGACAAGCGCCAAGTCGCCAACCTTCCCTTGGCGTTCAACGTCGACGTCTGACGCTAACGCCCGATTGACTCAGATTCTCGAGACACTGGACTCGGAGTCGCCAAGCGACTCATAATGAGCGCGAGTGACAGCAACGAACTCCTCAAGTGGGATCCGCTGTCCGTCGGCTGGCACCGTCCAGGCCTCGAGGACCTCTGTGGTCAACTCCTCCAGCAACTGCACCCGTGCCTGCTGGCCGCGCCACGCGCCCAGTTGGTGATCATCTGCTGCCTGTGCGATCGCCAGCGAGACGTACCCGGCGACGGCCCTCCGGCGTGGGGCCGGTGCCCCGGGAGCGTCTCGATCGTGTCGAAATCGAACAAGTGTGCGTCGTGTTCCATACTGATTGGGTCGATTGGTTAGTAAGCCAGCGAGTCTGGTGTTCACGAAGACGGGTCGCTTCGCACCGGGCGCTGACGTGGCCTGCCGAGACTGGGCAGCCACTGCCGACAGCGGTGAGTTTCCCAATAGGCATAGTCTGGGATTTAGGGGCGTGCTGTATCTTAGCGCTGCCGCGGACAGTGCTGTCAACGGAATTACTTGATATGTGAGGGTGCAGCATGTTTAGATTGCCAGACGGGTGCACGTGTCATGATCACACTGCAGGGGCTCCACGATGTACCATAGAGACGCGGGGAACGGCTGGCAGAAGCCGACGACCTCGACGACGTTGGATAGAGCGAATGCATGAGGCGAAGTGGGTGACCCACCAGACGGCGACGTACCGGAAGAGACGCACGGGACTGGCAGCAGGCCTGTAGTCGCGAACTAACCAATACTACCGCACTAACACCTATTCGCGGTACGTTTCGACGTCCAACCCCTCGATTGCAGCAAAATGATCGTCGCTCACGACGAGCGGCACACCAAGCGAGCGAGCCGTTCCAGCGATGTATATGTCGCTTCTGTTGATCATCTCGCCGTCAGTGCGAAGTTCAACGTAGATTTCAGCGGCTTCTGCGGCAATCTCGCTGGTGAATGGGATTGGCTCTACCCACTCGTACTTCGAAATTGCGTCCTCCTGTATCATATCCTGGGTGATCATCAACCCGCGATAGAGTTCGGACAGGACGATGGTCGATGCGCCGATCTCTTCGTCGTCGTGGGCGGCCAGATATCCAATCGCAGCATCGTCACCGCGGGCGTAGTCGATGAGAAACGATGCGTCGACGAGTTTCACGATTCCCCCGAGAACTGCTCGTCGATTTCATCGCCGCGTTCGTCGAACGCCTCGTTGAGCTCATGGAGGCCTCGTTCAACCTCTCCTTCGAGGTCGGACGCCTCCTCGTCGGTGAGAAAGCCCGCGTTCGTCCGCCAGTCCGAATCGAGTTCGTGGAGGAGGCGGTCCAGCGTCTCGCTGAAGCTCTCGTCGCCCCGTTTGTGCGCTTTCAGCCGCTCGTAGACGTCCTCCTTGATGCCGATATTTTTCGAGGCCATCTCTGATTGTGTATGGGTTTGTGTACACATTAAGACTGTCGCTGACCCGACGACCGACGGAAAGCATGTGCCGCTGGCACTCTCAGAAACATCATAGCAGCTGTGCTCCCGATCGAACACTTCCTCGTCGCCGTCCTCCCCATCGCTGCGTACGTCCTCGTCCGGGACCGACAGCTCCCCTCGCCACGACTGGTCGGGCTCACCTTTGTCGGCAGCCAGTTCCCGGATCTGGTCGACAAGCCACTGGCCCACGCACTGCACGTCCTGCCCTCGGGCCGCGTGTTCATGCACTCGCTGCCGTTCGCACTCCCGCTGGCTGCCGTCGCCGTCGCCTATGGCTGGCGGACACACAGAGTCCGACTGGGCGCCGTCTTCGCGGTCGCCCACCTCTCACACCTGTTTGCCGACAATTACGAGGCGCTCAGTCCACCCAACCCACACGTTCCGGGCGACTTGCTGTGGCCGTTCCGACAGCCAGTCACACGGCCGCCAGTCCCACACTGGGCTGGCCCCAACTCGATCAACATCTACCTCTGGACGACGTTTTCGATGGTCGTCCTCGCCGTGTGTACGTACCT
Source organism: Haloarcula sp. MBLA0163 (assembly GCF_055632435.1). Classification (NCBI taxonomy): domain Archaea; kingdom Methanobacteriati; phylum Methanobacteriota; class Halobacteria; order Halobacteriales; family Haloarculaceae; genus Haloarcula; species Haloarcula sp. MBLA0163. The sequence continues at coordinate 314,097 of NZ_CM145745.1, read as the reverse complement.
CCTCTGGCGCGACATCCAGACGCATTTTTAGCGATGCGCCCAGACACCCACAGAATTAGTCGAGTCGCCGGACGACCGAGACGACCTCCCGGCCGGTTACACGCCAGTCACAGCCGGTCCAGACCGCCTCAATGCGCTCACACTGGCCATCCGCTCGGGGCTCGAAGGTGAGCTTCCGTCGCGGGCCCCGGTCCGGGTCGTAGACGACGCCGAACGACACGTTGTCGTCATCAGGCATAGTGACACCACCCAGCCACACCAGGCGCGACGCCGGCGACGACAGTGCGAAGCGGGACCACTGTGGGCCTCAATCGAGTCGGGTTCGCTACTTCGACGTCAGCGCTGCCAACACACTTACTGTAACGTAGTGTCGTATTCACCATTGGTTCTCTCCACGGGAACCACACGCCTCGGTGTCCAACCACCGGGGCGACGTCGACGACGTCACCCAGTGGGCGTGTCGACCCATCCGTGTCGTCGGCGGGATATACAAAAAACGATGCGACCAGCCCTCCGCTCGTGTACACGCCTGTTCCATGTGGGTTGGCGTCCGGCCGTCCACGGAACGATACGTAGCCGATACATCCCGACCACGGTAGAGCGTTTGAGTGCCGGTCTCGGAACTGGTGTCGGGTGTCCCTCTCAGTAAGCATCGACAGAGACTGCCCATCCGCCAGTCCAATGAGAACGTACCCAACGACGGGGAGTCCGGGCTGCTGTTAGAGGCGTGCGGAGCTATGCCAGAATCGCGTGGCAGAATACGATCAAAAGAGCAGGAGACGAAGATTATGAGCGGTGACGAACCCCCCGAACAGAGTCAACACGACCGGGGGGAGATAGAACATCAGCCGATCTTCGTCTTGTACGCCAGCCCAGAGACTGATTCCGATGGCGAAATAGATCACAGTCAGTTTCAGGCTGAGGAAGCCACCACCGCCGAAAGCTTGAATCGCCTGCCTGATAATCGGGTTAGCTTCCGTATGGGCGTCGCTGAAGTAGATGATCGCGATGGTCGTGACAATGTCACCGACTCCATAGGTGGCCAACGGTAGCAACCAGAGGCGAACGAACCCGACATCCTCAAAGGGCGTGTCATCAAATCGAAGCCAAGAACGCTCTGTTGCTGTCACTATTAATCAGTATCACGGTCAGCGACATATACTCCTCGCCCCAATTATTAGCTGTGATACTTGCGGCCGTGTTTCAACCGATATTTATGAGCAGACTCGTCACTACGAACCCGAGAATGGCATAGATGAGCAACAGTAGCGTGTTTCGCTTGGGTGCTCGCAACCGGAGAAGCGGCCACGATTGAATGATTGCCTCTTTGCGCCGGTGGAGTTCTGGCACGGAAGGTGACCGATTCATGAGTCACTCACCTCCGGTGGTGGTCCATCGGCACCCAGTTTCCGGCTGCGCTCGTACTGATAATGCACGAGGCCAGTGAGCAGGAATGCGACCGAGACGAGCGCCGCCCAGGCGACCATCGGAATATACTCAAATGGCGGGAGTCCGATCCACCGGAAGCCGGTGAGCGCCATCAAGATGGTTCCGAGTCCCAGGTAGAAATCACTCCAAGGAATCGTTCTCTCACTGACGACGTCGACATATATATCGAGAGCTTCGGAGGAATCCGTCGCCTCGATATCCCGATGGGATTCGCCGTATCTGACGAGGCCAGCTGATTCCAGCGTCGGCAGATGTGACTGCTGGAGTGCCGTGTAGACGTTCCGGCGTTCGTCGTAGCTCACCTCCTCGACGGCGGTGTCGTTCTCCCACGCTGCAATCTGTTCTGCTAGCGTTCCCAAATCAGTTGCCGTGGTCTCCTCTTGGAGCAGGTAATGTAGTGTATACCGTCGCCGCCGGTTACTCAGCACATCGAAGACTTCCTCCGTAGTCGGCGAGTGGTCCAACCCCGGTGTTGACGGGTCCTTCCGTTGACCCTCCACCCCTTGTACAGACATCCTACTCGGCGGTTCAATTTGGATCTAATAAAATCCTACATACAGTTTACTTCGCGAATGAGTAGATTGGTCCGTTTGAACTGGACAGCGCCAGCCACAGTGCTGATCAATAGGTTTTTGCGGTGTCTACAAAGGCTGTTTGACCGAGTTCTGGCGCTCTGAGAACCGGTCTTGCAATCCGGGCTCGTCGGTGGAGACCGGGTATATGAGTGTTTGACAACCCGATAACAGTCGTTGAATATCCATCAATCGGATCACAGTAACATACCAGGGGGGATACGCGTCTGGTAACCCAGTCGGATTGGACCGACTTGGGGTGGAAAAACTATGTCCGATAAGAAAATCGAACTGACGCGACGCCGTGCCCTGCTCGGGCTCGGTACGATCGGCGCAGCATCAGCAGCAACAGGTGCAGGGACGCTGGCCCTGTTCAGTGACTCCGAAACCAGTTCCGGCAACACCGTTACTGCTGGGACGCTAGACCTCACGCTTGGAAACAGCGGAAGTGCAACGCTGTCTGTTGACAACGTTGCGCCGGGAGACTCAGGAACGGCTGTCGTCGAAATCACTAATGACGGTGATATCGGCGGCTCTCTGGATGTGAACATCGGTGACGTTTCGCCGACTAACAGAAACCCGGATCCGGAGCCAGCGACTGACAATACTCGAGATTTCACGATTAATTATGGTCGCGACAACGCGAATCCATCGAACTACGTTTCACTGAAGTCTGAGTTCGGGGAGACGGCCTCAGTTGAGATAGATCTCAGTTCAGATCCAGTCATTATAACCGCAGATCTCCCCTACGCGCTTGACCCGGAGAAGGACTCAGTCACGTTCGCGTTCGACAGCGATAACGACGGGATTGAGGACTTCCAGTTGGCTGCACGGGATATTACGGCTGGTGACGGCTACCAGCTCGTCGGTGTGTACGACGATGGGAGCGCGCTCCCGTCCGGTTCCCGTGACCGAAACCAGAGTCTGCCATCAGGGTACGATGCCCGGATGGAGAATGGTAACAAGCAGTTTGTGGTAGAGGTTCCGAAAAGCGACCTCTCGGACCCGTTCGCGGTCACCGGCCAAGCCAATCTCCCCTCGGTTAATCCGCCTGCTAGCGACGCCTCAAACCTCGCTATCCCCCTTATTCCCGGCTTTGGCTACAACAACCCGCCAGTGGCCGGAACAAGCGCGTTCGATGGCACAGCGACGAAGATGGTGGAAATCGACTTAAACGAGCTGCGGACACTCACGGACCTACTGGATATCACGGTCCACATTAGTTCAGACGCATCTCTCGATTCGAACGATACCTTCGTTGCCGCAGGGAAATTGAATCGTCTCCCGATGGTTGACGCAGAACCAAACAAGAGCCTACCCGCGGGCGCAACGAATCACGTGATAGTGGAATACGAACTCTCCCCGAACGTCGGTAATGCAGTACAGAACGATATAGCGGAGTTCGACCTCGAGGTCGAACTCAACCAGAAGGACTCCCAGTAATCAAAGCGATTACTGATGCGCGACGACCCCGGTTGGGCAACCAACCTCTCCCGCCGGGCCTTCGGCGGCATCGAAACAGTCGGCGCGGCTTCGTCAGCTGCAGGGACGTTCGGCCTCTTCGACGATTTGGAAAAGAACTCCCGAAACACTGCCAAGCCGGCGCGCTTGAGTTAGGAATGAACGACACGATCAATGTGAATCTGAACCGGTCGAACGAGTTCGACGCGGTAATCGACGACTGCGCACACACAACGAGCGAAGTACAGCAACTGTACGGCAAAGGCACGTAACCGGTCGGGATTCACTTCCCGGCCACGACCCACACTGGCATCTCGGCGGTTCGATTCCGCCGGTGGGTCTTCCCTTGACAGGGACCACGATACGCAGCCCAGACCACCATGTCCGATACTGAAGACTCGGCAACCAGCAACGTCGCCATTTCCCGGCGAGCCGTGCTTGGCAGCGTCACGACAGTTGGGGCTGCGTCCGTCGCCGCAGGTGCGGGCACGTTCGCACTGTTCACCGACAGCGAGACCAGTTCAGAGAACAAAATCCAGACTGGCACACTCGATCTTACACTCAAGGGTACCGACGGAACTGCGACAACGGCGGTGGACGTCCCTGACGTTATGCCTGGGAGCTCCGGTGTTAGCGCCACCGAAATACGAAACGCTGGCAGTCTCGATGGCTATCTCGATGTGCGGTTCGGTGACGCAAGGAACACGGAAGGCAGAAATCCGGAGTCTGAAGGCGATAGCTCCGGCCAGGGAGACATAGGGTCAGCTCTCGAAGTTTCGGTTTCTCTGGACCCGAACTACGAATCGGACGATAATACCGAAGACGGCGACGAGAAACCGGTACGACGCGGGACATTTAACGATGTCTTCGACGGAACGGAGGCCGACGAAAGCTACCCACTCACAAGCAAGACATCAGCATGGCTGGTGGTGTCGTGGTCGCTTCCGGAGGACGTGAGCAACGACGTTCAGGGAGACAAGGTTACTGCCGATTTCACAGTCGAACTCGGCCAAGAGAAAGGACAGTAATGATTGGACACGCAGGCCCATGGAGAAACCGGACGTATACTCCAACCCACGCTGGTGTGTCGAGACGGTTCGATTCCGTCTGTGGGCATCAGCCGAACAGAGAGGCTGGTAAGACGATTGTGTTCCCGGAGCGACCGGCGTGCTTGAAGCCCAGCTCCCCGCCAGTAACGGAGTGAAAACATGTCAAATGAGCGCGCATCTGGAGGCCGATTCGACCTCACGCGACGGCGGATCCTCGCTGCGGTCGCAGTCACAGGTATCGCCAGCGTGGGGACAGGCCTGGGCACGCTCGTACTCGGCAGCGATGAGGAACCCCATGAGGATAGCGGTCGCACAGGGACAGTGCCACTCGCGCTCGGCGACAATGAGGCCACTGTCGAGAGGGTCACCTTCCGGAGCGGGCCCGCCGCTCCTGGCGACTCCGTGACCTGGCTCCTCGAGATTATCAATAACGGCACTACCCAGGCCAATCACGTGGAACTCAGCCTTGAAGTCAACACCCACGGCGAGGGGACAACACCACACTCGGCCTCGAGAATAGCTGAACTAGTTGAGGTAACAGAGCTTGCCTATCCACAAGGCAACAATCTCATTGAAGCGGTCAGCACGACTGATACCGGCGAGTTCGTCGATCTCGCTGCCATAGAACAACACGGCGTCTTCGATGACCTCCCAGCACCGCCCACGAATGGTGGCAGCTACACCCTAGAGTTATCCGGAACCGTCTGGGATGCGCTTAATAATAACATCAGTCTGACGTGCACCGTGGCACTGCTCGACGGTCCCGGTCAGGATATCCGTACTTAGACAAACTGATGAGAATGCCAACTGGCAATCATAGGACTGACACGGACACTCGGGCCCCGATACTCCCGGTCCCCTCGGATTAGTGCGGTCGCAAGAAATATAAATCGAATATCATAACAGTACGATATACTCAACTGGAATGTAACAAGAAAACCGATGACTGATATCAGGAACTACGCGAACGTCGCCGGGATGGTGCTGCTCGTCGCGATCGTTATTCCATTCGTTATCTTCGCCGTACCACAAGCGGTTGGGGCGAACAACAGCTACGTCGTCCTCTCGGACAGTATGTCGCCGGCGATCAACGCCGGCGACGTCGTCATCGTCGACGAGCGTACACCATCGAGCATCCAGCAAGGCGACGTGATCACCTTCACGCGCGATGGACCCAGCGAAGGAACCAACAGGGTGACCCATCGCGTTGTAGAGGTTGTTCGCGAGGACGGGCAACTCTTCTTCCGGACGAAGGGGGATGCGAACGAATCGCCCGACCAGGCGCTCGTGCCGGCGTCAGCAGTCATCGGAGTCGTGTTCTTTCATATCCCGTATCTGGGCCATGTCGTGATGTTCGGCAGCTCCGAGCTGGGCGTGATACTGTTGGTCATCGTCCCGGCTGTCCTGCTTGGTCTCTCGGAGATTTGGACTCTGGCCCAAGCGGCGACGGCCGAGAGCCAAGAGACGGCCGAAGAGGAGATGGCAACCGCGGCGGCCGATGCACAGGAGCAGACCGGGAGCACTGACTCTGAGGCACCGAGCGGCACAAGCACGCCAGCAGAAACAGACTGAACCGTGTCTCACACATTTCCCACTCGCAAGGTGTTCGTAATCGTGTCCGTCATCGTGGTTGCCGCGAGCGCTGCCGGTGGCGGCCTCGCGGCTGGCCTGTTTACCGATACGGAGAGTGCGGAGGTGACAGTAAGTGCAGGTACGTGGACCACCGAGCAATCGACCCAGAGCTGCCCCGGTAACTCGGAGGACGCGAACCAGCAAGGGGACGGCTGCCCGGGCAATGCCGGGCAGTCATCAGGTAGTGATAAGAACACCTGTCAGAGCAACGTAGAGGACGCAAACAAGCGGGCGGACGGCTGTCCGGAGACCGCTGGACAAGGCCCGTCCAGTGGCGAGGGCAAGAGCCAGCAGTCCACCTCTGAGACTCCACCCGAGCCAGAGACCGTAGAAACGGGCCAAAACACGACACCGATCTCCACCGAGACATCAACCAAAACGTCGACCGACACCACAGGCTCGGACACAAACTCCGAGCCCGAATCAACCAAGAGCAGCACGACTACGGCGACGTCAACGACTTACACCGAATCCGGGTCTCAAACAGATACGACGGCCAGTCGCAAAACGGACACTACGTCGTCGCCCGGCACAGAGGCGAACACAACGAACACTGCCGAAGCAACACCGACCGATACCACCACGGAACAATTCACGGCTACTCCAACGGACACTGAGGCGCCCACGGCTACCGAGACGGCTACCGCTACGCCCGATGGCACTGAGACAACGAAGTCAACCACTGAGCCGGCGTCTGCAACCCCGACAGACGCTGAGAGCGATGGGACATCGACGCCCACCGAGACACGGACGCAGACATCTGGATAGAGGAGGACAAATGTCTCTACACCACTACAGTCAGCGGCAAGCTACCCACGCGCGGGTCGACATACGGACCGGCCAGCCAGTAGCTCCAGACTGGCAGGACGAGCGATGGGAGAGTGATCAACCGTGCTGACTCGCCGAGCGCTGCTGGTCGTCGTCGTGGTCGTATTTGGACTCGCCGCAGCCGGGCTCGGGACGAACATCATCACGACCGACCAGCCCGCACAGATAGCGCCGCCGGCACCGGAAGTGACACCACCACAGCCTGCGTCCGGGGCCGAATCAACGGCGACAACCGAATCAGCTGACTCGTCGACCTCGACACCATCATCCCCGAGCCCCCCATCGGTGACCGTGTCAGTAACCGATCCGAAAGACGTGTCGAACGTCGCCGGGGCCGTCGACAGCTTGTATGGCTCCCTACACGGGAACGTCTCCTGGGCGACAACGGATGCCGAACAGGTGACACTCGTCGTGAGTACCTGGGTGCCCACTGACGGCTGGACGGAGAAACAACGAGTGACGATCGCCGCAAACGGGAGTGGCAACCGCTCGCTTGACTCGGTCTTCGAGACAACGAACATCACGCTGGCAACGGGGGACCGAGCCGATGCTTTCGCCTACCGAGACGATGGGACAAAAACGACGGAAGGCTATGTAGCCCTAACCGCCATGGTCGACACTGGCGAGCGAGTGTCACAAACACAGGAAATGGCCACGTACACAGTCAGTGTAACCAATCGTGAACTTGACTCGACCGAGACGACTGATTCGGCCGATGTGAACCTATTCGTCCCGGACGGGCACCTACTGCGTGTCGCGAATGTGGCTCCCGGACAGCAGGAATCGACCACGCGAACGATTCGAAATACGGGCTCCGAAACGGGTCTGTTGGATATCACAATCGAGGGGACCGATGCGTCCGAAAACGGCGTCGTCGGACCGGAGCAACCAGTCGATACGGCTGGCAAAGTTGAGCTTGGCAGCGCACTGGAGATTCGTCTTGCGGTCACCAGGCCGGATGGCTCGGTCACCTACCTCGTTGGCGGGCCCGCCGAGTACATCCCATTCAGGGCGCTCACCGAAGGGCCGATTCTGTCTGACGAACAACTCGCGGGTGGCGAGCAAATCCAACTCCGAGCAGAGTGGCAAATCGATGCGACAGTCGGAAACGAGATCCAGTCCGATAGCGTGTCAATAAATCTCACGTATACGCTTACGTCAGCATGAGTTCGTTATCGAGGAGAACGTAGAGCAGATACGGAGGGCCCACAACGTCAATATCGTATCCGTGGTCCTCCACCAGTCACCTGATCGACCGGCGTGCGACTCCATCAAAAAGTAAGACGACCTGATACGAGCCTCCGTGTTCAGAAAGTTCTTGCTTCAGCGATTCTTCACTTGTATCCGGTCCGTGCGGGCGCGGAACAACGGTCACGCATGACCACGACGAGGAATCGTCGTCTAAGTGGTCGAGCACACGCTGACTGCCTTCTTTCAGGTACTGTTCGTGGCTTCCCGCCGATGGGTGAGTATTCGCGTTGACGTGGTTCTGCAGTTCGTGCTTGCAGACGTTCGTGGTCGTGAGAGCCAACGACCCCGCCAGTACGTCTCACTGGCCGGTGTTCGCAACGGCAATCAGAGAGCTCGTATCGGCCAAGAGCGGGTGACAAGGGTCATTCGCCATCGCTATCAGCGAGGAATGTTGAGGTATCTCGCTCCATCGCAGACTCGAATGCGTCTTTCTTCGCTTCCATCTGGTCGATTTTTTCACCGAGTAGGACCCGAGCTACGTCTTCGTCGATCTCACTGCGACTGTATTGTTCGTAAACCGCGATCCCATCCTGTTCGTCCAGCGACCGCCAGAGCATTTCGACTAACCCAGTGCGGGCAAGCTCGCTCACATTTACGCCGCCAACATGAACCTCATCAACCTCTCCAAATACTCAGATCCGGCTTGCAAGATACATAAGACGAGTTCAGCATAAAAGTGTCTCACTCCGGTTCGACAACGTTCTGACATGCTGGACACTCAGCCCACAGGCCTTCTGTGCCGTCATCCTTTTTGTATTCGATTGAAATCCACCCAGTTGGAATACGTTCATCACAGCAGCGACCGAGTATCTGCTTGTCGTCACCCATGGAAAGGGGATGGAAGGAGCGTGTGACAGTGTTCCTTCCACACAAATATTGAAGCTTGTCAAAGATAAGTTTCTAGCGGGCTTGCACGCCGCCACACCAGGTTTTGGGGTGACAGCCTACCAGAACGATTAATTGAGGTCCCCCGGAATAACATAATTCATGGATGTCCGCACAATTCTCACTCGGCTCCTTTCTACTGAGAGGACAGAGGTTGTTGTCGAGTGCCGTCAGTGCGGGAAAAACGTCTCTTCAGATACTGACGAATGTCCGGAGTGCGGATCAGACGAGATAGGGTGTTACCGAATTCCGGCGTGACTGGCACGCGACTCTTGGGGCAGATCCTCATGAGAATCGAGGAGAGAACACCCCGACCAGTCAATCGGGGGCTGTGTGTTTCACCCGTATTTCCGGGCGAAACGACTACTGGTAAGATTGGCGTATTACTGACGTATGGCTGGAGCAACTACAGATGGAGACAATGAGGACGAAATCGTGACAGTGAATTTTAAACTCACCGAGTCGTTCCTTGATTCAGTCGACGATACATGGCAGGGGCGGGGATTCAACATCCGAAGCGAATTCATTCGGTACACGCTTCGAGACGCAATCGAGTTCCCGACCTTCGATCGCGACGAACTCATTGCACTGCTCGAAGCTGAAGGAGACGTCCGTGAGGGACGGACGATAAATGCAGACGAGGCCCGCGAGCAGTTCGGTACGAGCGATGAATGAGGACGGGTGGACCTGGGAACTCTCTTCGAAGGCACAGGATGATCTCGATGCACTCTCCCCGGATGAATAGATGCCGTTGTTCCGTATCCTGCGCTGTTTGGAGCGCACACCGTCCTGATGACGTACTACGGGCGGTCAAACGCAGATGCGTCCCGGCTTCTACAGAATTTTATGGACGCGAAACGAATCAATTGGTACGACGGGAAATCCGAAGACGTAGTTCGAGGAGGGTTTTCTCAGGCGAGTGAAACAAATGTTGGTGGATGGGACGGGTACTATGCTCGGGTCGCGATTGACGAAGGGGTGAAGACTGTTTTGACGATTGATGATGACTTCGAACGATTTGATGTGTGCAATACCGAAGTCGTTCTTTCATCCGACGAATTCAACGAACTGAACAGGTTTCTTGGAACTGATTTCGGCCGTCACTCTGAATGAAACAGTGCTCTGTATTCGGTAATTCAGTTTAGCGATTTTGAACGCTTTGCAAGCAATCTAAGGAATTCAGAAGTAGTAAGAGAACAGGATGATAGAATCTACAAACTCGATTCACCCCGACGCCGTCAAGGGGGTAATAAACGTTTGGTGCGACTATGTTTTTTGGAGGAATATTGCTGTCAAAGTACGTCCCAAAATTATTGATTTGAGTATACGGCAATATTTTTCGACTGCTTCTTTTTCACTAAGTATATAATAGAAGTCCTCAAAGTGCAGAAAAGCCAGTAGTCTCCAGAAAATATACTATATCAAGAAAAGTATCTCAAATCCTGGTCTGTTCTGAGCTGCGGGAAGAAAGATAGACACCAAGATTCTAGATTAGTCTGCAGCAAAATTCTACATTCCAGATCTCAGTCGAGACGTGTCAGGCGATATTTAGACACAGTAATCATACCGCCCTCTGTCGGTTTACTGAATACTCGATCAGTATTTGCTGTAGTACTCTCACAAAGAAGTGCCAGTCCAGGAAAACGGAGTTCAGCAAACTGGAGAAATGAGATTGCAATAGGACATTGCACCATTGTTCTCGAAAAACAGAGTTCCGTGTTCGGAAATTCAGAGAGTGGTTCAGCACGCTCCAGAAGTTATCTAAGCGGTTTGCAAACAGCCTCAGAACAAAAAGAGAGAATTTGCAAAGTCAATTCACCCCGACGCCGTCAAGGGGGTAATAAATGTTCAGGGTGCAGCCGGTTTGAAACGCTACAAAGGCACGTCCTAACATACTCATATATTTATGAATAACCAATATAGAAAGGACCTCATTCACCAGAGAAGCCAGCATAGCGTCTTAGAGCCGAAAAATCACGCCCAGAAAAGACGGGGTGAAAACATAAGCTAAAATATCAAAAACAGAATTTGGTTCTGAAGACAGGAATTCCAAAGATGCTGATGATGAAGTGATATTCAGAGAATTTCATGCAGCCAAATCCAAATCACCATTGTTTGTATTTCGAAGCGACGGCTCATTCGCGGGCGAATATAATTTCGTTGTTTTGGGTGTTAGTTTATCGTTTTTTGCTATCAAACTTGATAATGAACGGGCAATTCTGCGGGCCAGAATATTGGACTTTCAGCCACCTGAACCATCTCTTAGCCCCAATATTCACTATAAATTCTTAGAATATAACCTCGCCCAGCCCTTATGGCATGAAATCATAAACTCCGGATTGATGCGATACGGAACAATCAAAGATCGCAGCATCCCGGACCCAGCTGACTGGGCTCGTGGACCACCAGGCGACATCGAGTCACAAACACACGCGAACGAGCGTTGTCACGACGCCAGCGTGGGCACATGCGCGACCGAAAGTGGAGGTGATGCTGATGCTGAGTGAGGAACCAGAAGCCAGTCCCGGTGTCCTCGCGACAGCGGACACCGTGACGGCGACGACACACCACACGGTCGCAGCCACGTCGACGCTGCCGATTCACCCCGGCGACTTGCTCGACTACGTCATGACTGCCGAGGCAACAGGCGACAACGTAACACTACTGTCAGAACTCGTGCCACGCGCCGTCGGGATGCGCGAGATGCTCAGACAACCGTTCTACCAGATCGTGGCGGGCCAGGCCAGGCTGTACGAACGCAGTGCCCCCCTCCACACGATCGATGGGGCAGTCGTGTGTCTGCCGGAGTCAGTCCACTATGACTGGCGGCTCGGTCCCGAAGACCGTGTGCAGCTGCGGGTCGACGAGACGCAACTCGCGAGTTGGCCACGCACATATGGTACAGTGGTCACTGACCTGCGTCTCAGTGCCGAAGCGGCCACGGTCGACGACAGCGACACGCCGTGTCGTACCTGCGAGACTGATCCACGTCCGGATGGCGATGACTGCCAGATACTCTGCCAGCCAGCAGTGCCTGCCAGGCTCTGCTACAACCACGTGCCGGTGGAGTACTGGGTCGACGACGACCGCCGCTTCGAGCCGGTGAATGCCCTCTTGGGGCCCCAACCGGACCGAGCGACCTGTGCTGACACCATCGACTCGTTCCTTCGAGAGTTCACTGTCCGAGCAGAGGACGGTGGCGGCCCGACACTGGACGATGTAGCGGCGACGTGGGCAACTTTTCTCGGTCTCGACCAGTCACGGCGTGACTGGTTTCGCGCCGACTGCCCCTCCACAGTCGAGATCGCGTGGCACGGCCCCGACACACAGACACACGGCCATCTGGCTGACCGGCAGTGGGTGTACCCGCAACGAAGGGCGCTGACACAGTCGGGAGGTTGCGGATGAGCACCCAGCCGCCAACTACCGAACCGACCGCCGACGAGCACAACACGCACACCCCAGCGACAGCAGGCAACCGATACTAATGGCAACCAAAGATACGAGCGACTCCACTCCAGCAGAACAGGACGCCGTCGACGACGAGAAGTGGTCACCCGAGCTCAATTACCACCGTGAACTGATGGTCGAGGTGATTCCACCCGCAGACACCAACATCGACGACGAGAGAGCTGCACAGAACCTCGGCGTCGCCCTCAAGAAGATCTTCAATTCGGAGTACAACGTGGATTCGATCGAATTCCTCTCGTACCCCGATGCAGACAGCCAGCGACAGATCTACCTGCTGCAGATCCGAACTTTGGGTGTCCCGGAGCCACCGGGATACGACGACGAGAAAAGCGAAAAGGTACCCATCCGTGACAGAGACACGCCACGCGACGGGGCACCCGGTGACGTGGCCCAGACAGCCATCCAAAAACTGAGGAAGGCACTCCCAAGCTGGACGTACCGAGCGGTACGGCTGTCATACGACCCCCTCGGGACAGTGCCAGCGACGACGACCCGACTGCTGGTCAAAACCGGCCGAGCGCCAGGCCCCGAAGACGCCACCAAGGCGACCGGGTTTAAAGAATTTCTGCAGGCGGATATGGGACCGCACCTGTACCAAGCTAAATTGACAAAGGAAGATAAGGATGAGTACACAGCGAGTGTCCGCGTTGCGCTGTTTGCCCAGCGACACCAGGCTCACACAGCTGATGGGCTCGCTGACGTGGCTCGTTACGGCCGAGACACCGATCCTGCCGATGTGTTCAGCGGCCTCAGATCAAGCCGAAGGCTGATGGCGCGCAACCTACGTGCATCGTCGCTTTGGGGGTACGTGCCTGTCAGCAACCCCGGCCAATTCAGCGAGCCCAGCATGGTACGGAAGCTCGCCAGAGGCCACCCCGAGTACTGGGATCTGCTCGCCAATCGGTCTGGCTACGATGGCGTGTATAAGAAACTCAACCACTACGGCCGGTTCAGTCTCGCTCAAACTGATCTCTCACAGTTCCTCAGTTGTACGCACAAGACCTACGCGACGGATCCATGGGATGATCTTCAACATCGCTCTTCACCACAGCGCCTCGCGCCCGAGGTGCCCGTCGTCGATTCGCCCGATGGCCTCGAGACAGCCGCTAAACGTAAGCTGTCAGCAGTCACACGCGAGGCGACCAACCCGAGTGCTGGCGGTAGCGCGCACAACTACCTCGAGTCGCTTGCAAAGTACGAGTACGATGCCAAGGGGATGGCGGTGGCTGTCGTCAGCCAGGAGGGCAACGACTCGGTGCCGGACCTCTACCGGCGCACGCCGACGGGCGAAATCGTCGCGGTCGAGGCCGAAGAGGGCAACAAATCCAGTCCGGCGGACCTCCTGATAAACGTGATCCGCGCCGAACAGTGGGATCTGCCGGTAGAGATCGTCGTCAGCACCCGGTCACATGCCGGGACCGTAAGCGAGATCGTGACGGTGCCGTACGATAATCGAGGCGACGAGCCACGCCTCTACACGCTCAAGAAAGGCGACGGGATTACAAATAACGGGTGGACACAGCTGCTACCGAAGGGCGTCAGCGAATCAGCGTGGTATCCGACGTACGACGGCCGCGTTGAGTTGCGGGCCGACGGGACGTGTCTGGCAGCCGGCTCGGCAACCGCCGAGCTGTCGACCCTCGAGTACGACACCCCGCAGTACACTGAAGACGACGGCACGTACATCGTCGAAGACGCCAGTGGCAGCGTTCTCCATCGCTATGACACGAGAGAGGAATTGCTGGACGAGTGGACGAAAGTTCGCAAGCCGCTCGTGCCGACTCGCCTAACATACATCGACATGGTCACGATCAAATACGTCGATGACGGAACGCTCGAGACCTTCAACCCAGTTGGCCACTGGGATCAGCCAGATCCCGAGCCACGACACAGAAAAGCCGTCAAGACCGTCTTCGATACCTACACCACAGCTGCGCCGGGTGAGCGATTGGCACGTGCTGAACTCTGGCCTTGGAGCCGAACGTGGTACCACTGCCTCACTGAGTACGACCCCGTCCCGAAAAACTGGTTCGGGCGATCTGTGCCGGAGCATATCGACACGGTAGAAAACAACAGTGAGGGGCCAGGCAAGGACACGTACTACGAGTCCCGTGCCTGGGTCTATCCACCCGGGCTGGTCTCGCCGGAGCTACCGGAGTACGGCGACGAGCCGACCTATCCTGACGACTGGGATTGACCACCGCCGGCGCGTTCGAACGAAGGCCGCCAGCGGATTGCAGACGCGATCGATACCCGCTTCCCCAACAGGGAGGGCCCTCTGAAAAACGCTCGTGGCCTTCCTCGTCACGCGGAGACCCGGCCACCGAGGGAAGACTCGACGGTGAGGGGTATCCATCCACAAAACCGCTAGCCTGCGGCCGGTGACACCTACAGCAGAGCGGGTTATATAATCATAATAAGGCCGTGTGAGTGGGCGAAGTGGTGGCCTAGCAGGCCGTCTCCAGGCCGGTGGGCCTGTGGGTAGATCTGACTATCTCCTGTGGGGGTACTGTCGGTAAGGCTGTGTGTCTCATGTGAAGATAGCGTGGGAGCTGCTGTGTGTCTACTGTGCAGGTACTGCGAGTAGGGCGATGTCTCCAATGTGAAGGTACTGTGAACAAAGCTGTGCTTCTAATGTGAGGTAATGTGAGTGGGGCTATGTCTCTAATGTGAGGTAATGTGAGTGGGGCTGTGTGTCTACGATGAAGGGACTGTGAGGGGGTTGAATGCGTACTGTAGAGGGACTGTGACTGGAACACAGGCGAGCCAGTGCCGCCGGCGGCATGCACACTGTCACACGGAAATCGCGGTCAGACAGCGTTGCTGCCGGTTAGTGGGCCGATCAGACCCCACTGTCGACGGCGTATCGGCCGACGACGGTAGACCAGTCGGGAAGAAGCGTGCCAGTACAGTCTCGTGCAGGCTCGCCGTCGAGGTGAGTGCGCCGAGCAGACCGGCAAGGCGAGTGGTGGCCAGCACTATCGCCGTGACGGCATGTCTCGGCCATGGGCAGTCGAGAGGCACATCCGCCAGCAGGAGGTCCGTGTTGCACTGTCAGCACCCAGTCGTCGGCTACCCACGCGAGGACACGGTGCCGGCATAGGACAGGCGCCTGTCCAGGCTGGGCAGGGCGACAGGCTGCCGTCTATCGAGCGGCCAAAACACGAGTGACGGGGCGTGTGGCTGCCCAACAGGTGGTTCGAGACGGCGGCGGCTCCACGGCATCGCGAGAGCGTGACCCGAGGCAGGCGGCCTGAGCCGGCTGTCGACGCGGTGCCGCCGTCGGCTGGCACTCAGGAGTGGGGCGCCATGTCGGCGCTGTGTGGGCGCTTGTCCGTCGTGTCGGTGGCTGCATGGGCAACGGACACGACAGACCGTGACAGCGGCGTCATGGCGACTCTGAATCGGCATACTGACCGTCTTCTGGCTACCTGTGTCTCGCCGTCGCAGTACGCATGTTCGGTGACAGCATCGCCGTCGTCGAGCCAAGCCGCAGACACACAGGCAGCCAGCACAGCCGTCGCTCGCCCGCACGTGCGCGGACAGTTTAAGCAGGTGTGCGCCGCCACAGATGGGCAAGCACCTTGCCTCGGCCCATCGATAGTACGAAGAGAGTCTCCCCGTCTGAGTGGGGTTTGAGTCTGTTTCAGAACGACTGCGTTCTGGGTGGTGTATGCTATTGTGCTTTTTATTATTATTATGTAACCCGCTCTGCCGTAGGTGTCATCGTTCGCTGGCTAGCGGTTTTACAAGCGTGTACCTTGCATCGCTACGGATTGGCTATCTCGGCTGACGGATACGTTGAGAAACGTAGGGAGACCGCTCAGTGAGGGAGTTAGGTGGATATATGTGGCTTCTGACATAGCTCACAAATTGTTCCTCACAGAACGTTCAGTGAAATAGACCATATACGTCTATAGAGGGGCTGAGAGCGTTTGATTACTCCAGAACATGCCACGACGAGCGAGGAACAGATAAGATACTGGACAGTAGTGATGGAGTGGATGCAGGGTACAAACGTACCCCTCAGGCACGGATTGTTCGCGCTTTCACGCACAGTGAGTGTGAACGATTTGTGAACGGGGGAGTGCATGCGTCGTAGTCAGGGCGCGAGGCTTCTGATAGCCCCATGTCGGTGAGTCCGGATGAATCTCTATCAGGCGGGAGTGAGCGCTGACAATCATATCCGGGTTGGTGTGTAGACACGAGGGGGCTCGCGCTACGTGTATGGCCGATCACAGAACGTTCTGTTCACCCGGTCTGGGAGGTCACGTTCACCCAGAGATGCAGTTCCCGATAAGCTGCTGACCGGTTTACCGATGTACCCGGATCACCGCGATACAACAGATACTGTAACCGGAGTCGCTCGCCAGTCATGCGAGGCGTGACCGTGTGCTGTCGGTGCCAGGTCTCGTTGTGAGCCACCGTCGTCCGGAACCGACGCAACTCCGTGGCCTCACGGATGACCGTCTCGTTGTCGACGATGTCGACCCGCTGCATCTCGACCACCACCGTATAGTCCGTCGACTCGTATTCGTTGTTCCCGATGCCGACGACCAGCTCACGACTCTCGCCCCGTTCGAACTCGGTGGGGTAGCCGTCGGCGACGAGCTCGCCGGTTTCGTTCTCAGTTAGGACGTAGAATTCGGTGAAGGACTCGCCCTGTTTCGGGACGGCGACGGCGTAGCCAACACTGCTGACCGCCAGCAAGACACTCAGGACTAACACGACGTTCAACACGGCGTCGGTCTGTGACTCTGGGTTGAGCAGTTCCGCCTTGCTATCCTGTATCCACTGCCGATAGGGAACTGCGAATCGCTCATCAGGCGGCAGTGCCCAGCGGCGTGCGGCGGCGACGGCGGTCAGTGCGAGTGTGACCCCGCTGACGGACAGCATGATGGGGACGAGCCGGATGCCCCACGGCGTGAAGTTCAATACGAGGCCGATGAGCGGGACGACGGCAATACTCAATCCGAAGGATAGCGCGACACGTTCGATCCCGTCGATACCGGCGTCGGCACCCTCGGCGTCATCGGACGCACCGGTTGTGTCGGCTTCTTGGTCGTCAGCCGGTGATTCGCCAGCCTCAGGAAACAGTGCCGCAATCAAGGCATAGCCCGGCACGAACAGTGTGAGCGGTAAGGCGACGGCGACTCGAATCGGCGTATCACGTACGACCGGTAGGAAGACAGCGAAATTACTAATCAGGAGGAGAACAACGACGGCGGCGAGGTCGGCCGGTAACCGACGGACTGGGCGTGGAAGCAATACCCAGAGGTCCCGTCGGAGCGGCATCTACAGGTAGGAAGTGAGTACCTGACAAAAAAGTCGCGGTTAGTCGATACTCACTCGTGATTGTCGTCGCTGGATACCACTGCCGTCGCCGCCTCGACCGCACTGCTGGCTGCATCCGTCGTGATCGCTCCGGCAAACGTCGCACGTTCGTACGCATCAGCGAGCGTGGAAAGAGTCGAAACATCAACCGTGGCCTCTTGCTCACAAGCTGCGAGGAACTCACGGTGGGTCAGTGAGTCAGGCAGGCCGGTCTCGTGTTGGACTCGCGTTCGCACGGCGGCATAAGCGGCCATCGCAGCGTGCTCGGCATCATCGTTAGCGAGGGCCGACCGTGCACGGTCAACGAGAGAGTGTGCCTGGCTGGCACCATCAGAGTCCGTCGCCGTTGGACCGGTTGGGTCGCCTGCCGATGCGACGGTATCGCCAACAGTCTCACGACGAACCCACACAAAGACACCGCCAAACCCGAGTACGGCTATAATGACACCCAACACGAGTTGTAGTGACGGGAACGAGTTCTCACCATCGGACAGAGCGACAGCGATAGTCGTCTTCACTCGACTGTCGGCGAGGTTCGTTCCTGACCCATCGAATCGGGCAGTCACTGGAACCGCCGACTGGTTGGCCACCGCCGACGTAGACACGTTACGTAGGCGAAGTCGGTACCGGCCACGTCGATCGGTGTCCACCGACCGAACAGTCTCCCCGACGGCGATCGTCACCGACCGTTCGGCGAGCCCTTGCCCATCAGCAGTCCGTAATTGCCCGCGGACCGTCACATTATCATCACTCTGGTTAGCGCTGACAGTCAGGAGGGTGTCCGTACTGGTGATCGTTATAGGCTCACGCACGGTCGCGGGACCGATGGCGCGGTTCGCACGTACGCGTGCAACGCGGACTGGCTGGTCACCAGCTGGGACCGCTGCTGGGACCGGCTGTTCAACTCCGGCTTGACCGGTCTGATTCGTCTCGGTAGTGATACGAATATCCCCGAGTGTCGAAATTAGAAGAAGCGATGGAACAGGCCGGCCATCGGCTGTCGCGACGATATGTGTCTCAACGCGGTCGCCGTACCTAGCCTCTGACCGTGAAAGTGAGACGTCGAGTGACGGCGAAACCTGCCGAACGTCGACGGAGACGTTCTCAGCTGTGCCGAGGTATGGTGATCCACTGTCAGGCACGTACCGGACGGCGACCATCGTGGCGTTGACCGGTAGCGAGACAGGCCGATACTGAACCGAAAATGTTCCGTTCTGGTCGGTCTGGGCCGCGTAGGTTCGATTGAACACACCAATCTGAATCGTCTCGTTCGCGATCACAGTCCCGTTTGCAGTCTGCAGCTGGCCCGTAATCGCCATCGGCGCGTCAAACGCAACAGTCGAACCGTTCGTCTCGACGGCCAGTCGCGTTTCGACGAACGTCTGGCTGCGGACGGTTGCCTGCTGTGTCGTAATGTTCTGTGTGGTATTCGAAATCGACTGCTGTGCCGTCCCGGTATCAGCCCCGGTCTGGTTCGTAATGGTCTCGTAATTGCGATTCAGTGATTCGTTGAGCGTGCTCACGCGGTCAGAGATGGCTTCCAACTCACGAGCGGCCCCACGAGCAGCGGAGGTGTTGCCTTGTTCGCGTGCTTGCTGGTACTCTTGGTAGGTCTCTCGATAGGACTGGGTGGCGTTTGTGTAGGACTGCTGCTGTTCCTGTGACTCTCGGAACGATTCAGCCGTTCGATCGTCTGCATTGTTCTCTGTCTCACCGGCGACGTCGACGTACTGCTCGAGTCGGGAGTCGTACTCGTCCCCGAGCCGGCCTTGAGCTTGCTCGTACTGGCCCTGCGAGAGTTCGATGGAACTCTCTTCGAGACGGTCAGCGAGTTGTCCTTCGAGCCACTGACTCACCTGCTGTGAATCGCCGTCCGCAGAAACGTCGTCGGGACGCTCGTGCTGGACCGTCGTATTGTTCGTCGGGGTTGGCGTCGCCTGCTGTGCGAGTGGGGCAGCCCCCAGTTGCGTGGGCCCGGACACAGCGAGTGCTGGGGTGGCGAGCCCAACGATCAGCAACACCACCAGCATGGTGACGACACCGATACTGAACCCCGTCCGTTGCACACTCGCTCACTGGCAGTCAGGCATCAAAAACCCACCTTTTGTACTCCAGACAGTAACTCTGCAGCACTGGTCGTGTTCGAAGAAAATAGTCACACGCCGGCGGCAAGTGATCAGGTCCGCACTGTCGACGTACCTGCGTCCGGTCCACAGACGCCATCAGTCCCCCACAACTTAACTTTCGTTCTCCCGTCGCACGAGTAGATGCAGGTAACGCGCCGATACTGGACGACAGTGGCAGTCGCCGGTCTGCTCACACTGTGGGCAGGAATCCTGACTCGCCCAGTGGTGCTGGTGGGGGCTGGGAGTATCGGTGCGTGGCTGCTCGTCAGACAGTATCGGTTCGTCCGTGGGGTCAGCGAGACTGTCGATAGCCTTGCAGTTGCCCAACGGCTCGACAGAACTCGTGTCACCGCCGAAGAGACGACGGTGGGGACACTCGCCGTAGAGGCAAGCCACCCCAGCCGTGTCGACCTGCGTGTCACCACGGCGCCGCCGACGGGCGCCACGGCCACGCCGGCCTCGTGTGAGCTCGCCGCAGGCGAGCAAACGACCACAACCACGTTCGATGTCTCATGGCCGGTCGCAGGCTCCTTCGAGTTCGGTGTGCCGATCGTTACGCTGACTGATTCACTGGGGTTGTTCGAACAGACGACGGCTATTGGTACCCAACCGTCTGTAACCGTCGAGCCGCGTGCCCCCCGCGACATCCACGTCGGCGAAGGCGGCGACCGAATCGCCGCCGGCTTTGGTGAACACGACGCCGGCCAGACCGGCAGTGGGCTCACGCCAGCGGAGGTCAGACAGTACATCCCCGGCGACAGCGTCCAACAGATCGACTGGAAGGCAACCGCACGCCTCGATGAACCACACATCCGCGAGTTCGAGGCCGAAACCGATCTGGAGACGCTGCTGGTCGTCGACCATCGCGCCACCATGACGGCGGGCCGGCAGGGCGAGACGAAACTCGATTTCGCCCGGCAGGTGGCGCTGGCACTTATCGACAGTGCACAGGAACTGGGTGACCCGCTCGGGTGGTACGGCGTCGGGGATGATGGGCTGACCGAGACGTTCGAACCGAGTACTGCCGACAGTCAGTACCGCACGATCGCAGAACGGGGTCGCGCTCTCGAGCCGACGACGGCGACAAACAATCGTCCGGCGACAGGTTTAGTCAACCCGGCACGTGCCAGACGAACGGCGGACCGCCTCGACGGCGAGAGTCCGTTCGAGCAGAAACTGCGGCCGTTCTTCGAGGCGGCCGACACCTACGTGCAGCGAATCGCCGACCAACCCCTGTTCGGCGCTTTACGAACGGCCTCGGCTCGACTCGACGGCACCGTTCGTACGGTCATCATCACGGATGACAGCCACCGGACGGAGCTTCGGGAAGCCGTAAAGATCGCCCAGCGGGGCAACGGCCAGGTGGTCGTCTTCCTGACGCCGACTGTCCTGTATGAACCACAGACACTGACCGACCTCGACGACGCATATCGTCGCTATACCGAGTTCGAGACGTTCCGTCGGGAACTCGCTTCGCTGGCCCGCGTCAGTGCGTTCGAGGTCGGCCCCAGCGACCGACTTGCGAGCGTGTTGTCGGCCGGCCAGCGACGACGGAGGGCCGAGCAGTGACGGCGACACCGGACGAGTCACGTACGGAATCGTCGGCGAGTCAGGCCACCACACCGCAGCGCCGCGTCCAGGACTCACGATGGGGCACGACCCAAGGCTGGATCAGTGCTGTGGCGTTGCTACCCATCCTCGCCACGTTCTGGTTGCTGGGCGGGCTCTGGGGGGTCGTCGCCTGGGCCGTCGTCGCGACGAGCTGGCTCGTCTTCCCCCCGATCGTGACCGTCGGAATCGGGCAGTTTGCGCTGGTTGCGCTGTCGCCTGCCGATGCCGGCCTCACTGCAGTGCTGCCGGGTGAGGCTGCACTGCTGGGAGTCCTTGTGGTCGATATCGTAATCGGGAGTCGTACAGCTATCGATGGGGTCGTACTGGTCGCCGTTGCTCTCGTGGCTGGGACTGGGGCACTGGTCCTCGCACAGACCACGGGACTCCTCGCGGCAGCCATCGGACTGCTTCTCGGTCTCGGGCTCGTGTCGTACCTGCTGCACCGATACCTGCTCCTCGAACTGGGGCATCTCACGGATCAAAAAGAGGAAGCACGGTCCTGACCGGAAGCATATCTAACCCTGAACCAGAGATTTTTGAGCGGTGCCCGCCACGAACACGTATGCCTGTGATGTCGAGCGAGGACTTCTCAATCCATACGGAGGACTGTGACAACTTCGCGGATGGAATGCCGATTTCGTCGCTTCCCGATGAAGTCACTGCTATCGACGACCTCGACTGTGACTGCTGGAGTGGCTTCGACTCGCTCGAGGAAATCTGAGACCGCCGACGACCGGCATAGAGAAACGGTACAGTAATCTGACCACAGCCAGCAGGCATGAACCAACGACACGATTCCCGCGACACCAATGAGTACGACCGACCCACGTCAACCCGACGACGACTCCCAAGAGGACGCACGCTCCCGCGAGGAGTTACGCACACAGCTCGAGGTGCTCCGCGAGGAGAATCAGCAACTCCGTGCGTCCTACACGCAGGCAAAACAGACACAATACCGGCGAACGGCTGTCGGCCTCGGTCTGCTCGGCACGCTCGCCGTCGTCGGGGGCATCTTCGTCTCCAGTGCCGGTGACGTGCTGTTCGCGCTCGGTGCCATTGGCCTGTTTGGTGGCTTGCTGACCTACTATCTCACACCTGAACAGTTCGTCTCGGCCGACGTCGGTCGCGATGTCTATGCGTCGCTGGCAGATAACGAAGCCGCGATTGCGGACGAACTCGGGCTGTCAACCCGACGGTGCTACGTGCCGACGCCCACGTCCGAACGTGGCGTTCGGCTATTCGTGCCACAGCACGACACCGGAGTGCTGCCCGACGGAGAGGAACTCACGCACACAGTCGTCGTTCCGGACGACGGGGAGACGCGTGGGTTGGCACTCGAACCGAGCGGGCAGCGCCTGTTCACCGCCGTCGACGACGCACTGACCGGCTCATTGGCTGAGACGCCTGCCGAGATAGCCGACCAACTGACGGACGCCATCGTCGAGCAGTTCGAGCTCGCACGGTCTGCGACACCGGAGGTCGACACGGCGTCTAAGCGTGTGACCGTTGCAGTCGACGGCAGTGTCTATGGGCGCGTCGACCGGTTCGACCATCCGGTGGCGTCGTTGCTGGCAGTCGGCCTCGCACGTGGGCTTGACGAGCCGATCTCGGTAGATGTTACAGCGGCCGAGGACGACCGTTCGGATTATCTCGTGACCTGTCGGTGGGGCGAGGACAGGTCCCGATAGGACAGCCACTAGAACCGGCACTACCACTGAAGTATCTACTGGGAACAGGCCCACAAAGCGTCAGACTGTGTCTCTGAATCCTCTCCGCAGCCGTGGTTGTGCCGAATACTCACTGGCCGTCGGTCACGATCTCGAACCGTGCGCCACCCGTGTCGCTATCGGTGACATGGACGGACCAGTCATGGGCCTCCACGATTTCTCGGACAATCGCGAGTCCGAACCCAGTCCCGCTCTCGGCCGTGGAGTAGCCTGATTCGAAGATTTTGTCCCGCTTGTCCGGCGAGATGCCCGGGCCATCGTCGGCGATGTAGAATCCGTCTTCGTGTTCGAGTGTGCCGACGGTGAGTTGGACATCGTCGCCGCCGTGGTCGACGGCGTTCCGAAAGACGTTCTCCAGCAGTTGCTTGACGCGGGATTCGTCACCATCCACGCTCAGCCCGGTTTCACACTCCAGCGAGGCAGTGCTTGTCGCGACGGTTTCCCAGCAACCGTGTGCCAGCCTATCCAGCGATAACGATTCGACCTCGTCGACGCTTCGTCCCTGGCGAGCAAACATGAGGATGTCGTCGATCAGCTGTCGCATTCGACTGAGCGATCGGTCAATCGTATCTAGGTGCTCACTCTCTCGGTCTTGCCGTTCGAGTTCGAGATGCCCCTCGGCGACACTCAGAGGGTTTCTGAGGTCGTGGCTGACGATATTGGCGAACTCTTCGAGCCGCTCGTTCTTTCGTTCGAGTCGTTGTTCGTACGCTTTTTGCGCGGAAATATCCCGGCAGATGACGAAGAATCGGTCGGCACCATCTATCCGTACCCTTGCGAGGTGAATCTGTGCAGGGAAGGTCATCCCGTCCTTCCGCTGAAACACGCCCTCGACCTTGCGAATGTCACCGACAGACATCTCTCGCCAGAGGGATCTGGAGCCATTCGGATCGACGGTCTGGTCGAAGTCCCAGACGTACTTCCCGAGTAGTCCGTCCTTCGAGTATCCCAATTTCTCACAGAAGTTCTGGTTGACGTCGACCAGTTTGCCATCCGGGTCATGGATGAGAATCATGTCCGGCGAGTTCTCGAAGAGGACGTCTAGCTTGGCACTCTGGCGGCGGAGTTGCTTCTCACGGCCGGTTAGCGTCGAGATATCCCGAATGACACAGACGTGTCCACCGTCATCGAGCGTCGATAGTGAGAGGGTTTTCGGATATTCTGTGCCGTCGATACGCTTCCCGACCGCCTCCCCGGACCATTTAGCCGTCTCTCCAAGCTCGGGAAAGACATCGGTAGCGAGTCGGTCGGCTTCGGCTTCCGGAACGGTCGTCGTCCATGGCTCACCGGCGAGTTCAGTTGGCTCTACCCCGTAGTGTTCTGCGTAGGCTTCGTTCATGTCGACGTACCGGCCGTCGGCGTCGACAATTGCGATGCCTTCGTTAGCCGTCCTGACGGCCTCAATCCAGCGATCACGTTGGGCCTGTGCGCGTTGCTTCTCGACTGCATCGCTAACGTTCTTGGCCAGTAATTCGTACTGTTCGGTCCCGCCAGACTTTTGGATATAGTTGGTGACGCCGGCGGAGATTGCGTCGCTGGCAACTGCTTCGCTCCCTTTGCCAGTAAACAGAATGAATGGGAGGTTCGGATGCGTTTCGCGTACCCGCTCTAGAAACTCCAGCCCATCCAGGTGAGGCATCTCGTAATCAGAGACGACACAGTCGACATCGTTGTCAGTGAGATACGCCAGTCCGTCTTCTGGGCTTGTTGCCGTCTCGATCGTGAACCGTTCGTCGAGACGCTGTAAGAACTCCGCCGTGATATCGGGAAAATCAGGGTCGTCATCGACATGCAGAATATGGATTGAGGTTGTGGTCGTGTCGCCAGAGATAGACATACTTTATTTCGACCATGTGTTCGAGCTTTGAATAGTTTGACCCTCTATCAGAAATGTATGTACTGTAGTTGCGCGCTACAGAGTGCTGTCTGGTTACTCCGATTCAGCCAATCGCAAACAGACCTACCGAACCGTTGGGTCGCCAATGAGCTCGGCAAAGGCCACGTTCTCGCGGACGTCCGTAATCTCGACTTCAGCCTGATCGCCAGGTTGGGTCTCCGGAACGATAAGGATGAAGCCACGCTCGACTTTCGCGATACCGTCACCCTGGTCACCGAGGGTATCGATCGTCACGGATCGCGTTTCCCCTTCACTCACTGGTGGGTCCGGTACCTGTGACGATGTTCCGCCGGATGGGTCACTCTCTGGGTGAGTCGTCGTGGAGGTTTGAGCCGCCGCCGCATCGGTTGGTGTCGACTGCTCCTGCTGGTCTTCCAAAAGGGCAATGCGGTACATCTCTTCTGCCGACAGCGAGCCGTTCTCGACGAAATCGGCCGGAATCGGGATAACGTAGCGCCCGTCCTCTTTCTCGATTGAGCCGTCGAACAAGAGACGAAGCGAGTTCGGAATTTGCGCCATTGTACTGGCTCACAGTTCCAGAATCATGAAAAATTCGTTTGCCATCGGGGGAGTATCTGAGGGCACCCAATCCGGTCTATTCTGTCGTTGCCTCTGCCGGATCTTCGTCAATCAGATCTGCATCAGTCGTCTGGCCCTCCGGCGGTGTGACTGACGATCGGATATCGTCGATAATCGATGCCGGCGAGACATCACTCAGTTCAGCGTCAGTCGTGAGCACCAACCGATGGCGAAGCACCGGTTCGACCAGTTGCTTGACGTCGTCGCTGGTGACGTACTCTCGGCCTCGGATGGCGGCACGAGCTTTGGCCGTCTGGAGCAATGCGAGTGAGCCACGCGGAGAGGCCCCATGTGCCGTATCAGGGTGGTCGCGGGTAGCGGTGACCAATGCGAGGATATAGTCACGGACGACGTCTTCGACATGAACGGCCGTCACAGCTTCACGGGCATCCAGTACGTCCTCGGGCGAGACGACGGCTTTGATATCGGCAGGCCCCATCGTCGGTGCGCCATCGAACCGCGTGAGCAAGTCCCGCTCCATGTCGGCATCGGGCAGATCGACGGTCAGCTTCTGCTGGAAGCGGTCGCGCTGGGCTTCCGGCAGTTCGAACGTGCCCTCCATCTCGATTGGGTTCTGGGTCGCAATGACGAGAAACGGCTCTGGCAGGTCCAGTGTCTCGCCCTCGATGGAGACGTGGCCCTCGGCCATCGCCTCCAGTAGCGCAGACTGGGTCTTCGGCGTCGCCCGGTTGATTTCGTCGGCGACGACGACGTTCTCGAACACGGGGCCCTTCCGCAGTTCGAACTCGCCGGTCTGCTCGCGATAGACGCTGGTACCCGTGATGTCGGCGGGCAGGATGTCCGGCGTCATCTGAATCCGGTTGTACGTGAGCCCGCTCGCCCGTGCGAACGTGTTTGCAAGCGTCGTCTTGGCCACGCCCGGAACGCCCTCTAAGAGCACGTGACCCCGCGTCAGCAGTGAAATCGTCAGTTGCTCGACTAGCTCGTCCATACCGACCAACACCGTCGACACCTCCTCGTTGAGATCGTCAGCAAGCGTGGCGGGCTCAGTCATCGGTTTCCCCTTTCTGTCGGTCTGCCATCAAACTGTCTGTCACGCGCTCGACTCGCTCTGGGTCCCAGTCAGGGTGCTGGTCTCGAACCGTTCTGGCGACGTCGTCGGTCGACAGGCCCGGGGAATCGACGCTGTCACGTCGCCACGCTCGCAGTCGGTCACCTACACCGATAGGCCGGAACAGGACGAGTACCGCGAGAATCGACAGACAACCGGTGACGAACGCGGCGAGGCCGGATTGCTGGAGGAGCAATCGCAGTGTGACAAGCGGGGGCAGTGAACTGCTGTGTGAGATATCGAGGAGGATGTTCTCGTGAGCGCTAACGATTGCGGTCAGGAACGCCGCGTTATCGCTCCGGTCAAGCATGGAATTCAGGAAGATGCTCGGGTCACTGACGACGATAACCGTCCCCGAGCCAACGGATTCGACGGTCACGACCGGACGGGACGCAAGGACCTCCGTGTTGTCGAGTGCCTCGTTCCGATTGGTATCCAGATAGCTAAACGCCGAAGAATTTACCAGCACTGTCGCCGCGCCGGGGTCGACAACAGTCCCGTGATTGAGCATGAGGCCGTCGACACCCTCAGTGTAGGTATGATTGGTCGTCGGTTGGGCACGGGGGAACGCCGGGCTTGGGCCGGCCCGCTGTTCGTCACGCAGCGGTGTCCCGTTGACCCGTGCCTCGGCGCCGACAGCGCCGAGCAGGTCGTTGCCGTGTTGGCCGTAATCCTCTGCGACGAGAAGCGTCCCTCCAGACCGGACGAACGTCCGGACTCTGTCGGTGTCGCCCTCACTGTAAGCGTCTGTCGGCGAGAGCACGACGGCGAGCGTTCGGTTGGGAGTGGCCTGGCCGTACTGGCTGACGTTACGGGCCACTGTCGTGTCTGTGCCGGCCGTGTCGGCAGCCGCCCGGATTTCGGAGGTGCCATCCCACTGGTCATTGTACACACCGAGCGACGCCGATGAGGTGCCGGCGACGACCAGCAGCGTTACTGCGACCGTAGCGAGCAATGCACCGAACAGGAGACGGGGATACGAGTAGTCCTCGAGCATCAGAGCACCCCCGGCGGCAGGATTGCGAGGATACGACGGACGACGATATACCCGAACACGAGCAGGCCGACACCGATGAGCCATTTCAGCCGTCGGCGCCACGTTGGTGTGACGGCAAACGGGGCCGTGAGTTCGACGACGACAAGAAAGCCGATGAGTGAGACGACGAAGAACAACTCGAGTGACAAGGATCCCAGCAGCGCCAGAACCAGTACGGCCCCGAGCTGCCAGGCGAGCGTGGCCGTCACGAACTGGGTCCGTCGTCGTGTTGCCATCACCGGAGTCTGTGGGGCGACCGGTTTGTAGCTATCGACTCCTGCATACCATACTTCAGTCGGCTCGCCCCCTCTACGTGCAATGTGGCCATAGGGACCTGCAGCTATCTTCGGTACGCACTAGCGCGCCGATCACGCGGCAATCGATAAGGCACTGCTCTGGTGGCGAGATGGTCGGCCAGGAAGAGCACTGTGTAGCCACTGGCTTCGGCGCCTCATCCGTCGACAGACATCCTGGCAAAGACACAAGCCAAAAAAGTTGAATACTTCTCGAAGAACTCTACGGGTATGTCTGGTCCTCGTACCGTTACCCTCCTCCTTCTCACTCTGCTCGGTATCGGACTGCTCACAGCCCCCAGCCTCGCAGCGTCGGGCTATGCACTTTCGGCGGATCCAGCAATGGACACGCCGACGGAGACAGTAACCTATCAAGGTACAGAATATACCATCAGTTCGCTCACACAGATCACTCCGGATCAGACAGTGACGGTCTCCTCAGATGTACCGAACGATCTTGGGCACTACATCAATTTCCGGGGGCCAGACAACCAGATAATCAGCAGCGAGCGAAAGGTCGGGGACAGCTCCCATACGATTGATTACTACGGGCCTGCACAGGCAGGCACGTACGCGATAACAATCCAAGATAACGGGACGACACAGGCGGTCCACCCAGTAGTCATCCCAGGGTATGATGTCGCCGTATCTGCACCGGACACAGTTGCGTCCGACGAGGGAGTGACAATCGAGGCAACGGTGGCTGAACGTGACATCGAGCGCCATTCCTCGCTGAAGTATCTCAAAGTGGTCGTCGGTACCGACGACGGCGTCGCCGCGCAGGCCCGTATGGAACAGAGTGGCGGAAACACGTATTCGACGACCATACCAGCATCTGAACTCGGAACTGGAGATTACGACATCTATGTGGCTGTCCGTGGCGATGAACAGGTTCGGCAACGAGACGAGTTACTGGCAGTTAGCGAGACGGCATCGCTCTCGGTCGAAGACGGTGGGACAACGGCACCGACCGAAACAACGACATCTACCTCGAACACTGGGTCAGACGGTTCATCCGGTGGCGGCGAGACCAGTACACGCACACAAACTCCTGTCAGGACCCAATCTACGGTGACAACAGACTCAACACCGACCACGGAGCGCCCGACGACGGCGGTTCGGACACGCAGCCAGACGTCCCCGACGCAATCGTCACCCACGACCGAATCAACGACAGACTCGAACGTCATCGACCCATCAACGGTGACGACTGGGTCGACAACAACAGCTGCGTCGACGACAGGGGATGCAGGCCCGGGCTTCACAGTCGCTGGAGCGCTCATCTCAATAATTGCCACACTGTATCTGCAACGAAGGAGATAGGCAAACCGTAGTTTTTCAAAACACAGGGTCTGTCTTCTGATATCGGTAGGGGCTGTGGGGAGTGAGTATCTCAGCACCATCTGCGTTCTAGTTACTCATAATTTACATCTGCTGGTATGCAGGTTAGTTGATTTAATGGGAAGTTTCATTACCATTCAGAGATACATCACGAATCAGTTATATGACTGAGATTAGGCACTACCTGACCATCATTATGTGTGTATTAATGATGGTCAGTGTCGGGTCATCAGGTGTTGCGCTCGCGGAGTCCGGAGTACAAAATCCAACTGATAATATTCCGGACGACCAAGTGTTCGCTGTGAGCGATGGTGGGCAAATCGAAGGCTGGGAACGAGCAGCGTTCCCACTCAGGACTGACGATACCGGTGCCGCAACACAGGTCCCACTGCCTGCAGAAGTGAACGGGCAGACGCTGGACTCAGGTTCATTCACTGATGGGAACGACGGTGGGGACACGAAAACGTTGGTTCGGGATTTCAGCTCGCGAAATCCGGCTGGCGTCCACCAGAGTGGTGATTCAGTCAGAATCGTCTTTGACGACAACTACGCGAACTATGATGTCGGCACCCAGGACCGAGTCGACCTCGTTGCAGCACGACTCACTCCAGAAGATGGAAAGGGTGCACCCGATAGTACGTCGGCGGCCATCGAACTCCTCTCGAACGTCGAGAAGGCAAACAACAATGCCTCGTTCAAGAAGCTGGTCGACTCGGGTTCGATCACTGGTGGGACGTTCGAGCACACGGATACGTTCAGCTCTGGCCACTACGTGCTCTTTGCAGCAGTTCACCAGGACAAAGAGAACGGTATCCAGGTCACTGACGGAGACATCTCTGTCGACGGTGATGTCGTGGTCATTGGTGCTGACATGCTCACTGTGCAGGAAGCCAGTGCGACGGTCGGGACTCCGTCTAACCCCGAGCCAGGAGAGAGCCTAACCTTCGACGTCGACGCTGGCAGTTCGTTCAGTGGCGATGATGGGTCGATGACGCACGCCGTCGCAGTCTACAAGAAGTCCACCTTCGAGGATGCACGGTTTGACGTCGTCGTCGATGAGTCAGAGCTCGGGAACGACTTCTCCCAGTCAGAGGACATGCAACTCGAGCACTCGATCGACGAACTCAACGGTATCGCTGACGTCGAGGCGGGAACGACGCTCAATCAGAACACGCTCGCCGATGGGCGAGTCAATCGGCCAGTCGATGCCGCTAGTGCAATCGACTTTTTCGCCGACGAAGTCGGCTCAAACGACCCGAACACGAACGCCATCAAAGCCGGTGGCGCATCGGACACTGAGTACGAAACCATCGATGCGTCGGTGACGGCTGTCAACGGTGAAGCGACGGATACCACTGTGACCGTCGATACGTTCTCGAACTTCACCGAGGGGACGTACCAGTACGTCGTCGTCTCGGTGCCTGACGACAACGAGTCCAGAATGGCGACGAATACGGGAACGCTGACTATCGACGAGTCCACCGGTGGTGGCGGCGGCGGCGGCGGTGACGACGGCGGCGACGGTGACGATGGTGACGATGGTGACGACAGTGACGACGAACCGATTACCGAACCTCCAGAACCCGTGCCTGAATTCGTCGAACCGGCAGAAGTCATCCGCTCGAACGGGACCCTGTCGGCTACGGTGCCCAGCGTCGCTGGTGGCCAGACGATTACCGTCGATATCGGTGAGAACGAGACTGAGGACGAAGACGGCGCTGCAGTCGAACGCTTGAACATCAGTAGTGCGAATAACGCCAGCAACGTGCGGGTTAATTTCAGCACCAGCGAGCAGCCGTCGCCGGGCACGCCCGCCGTTGACAAGACGAGTACCGTCTTCCGGTACGCTGAGGTCGACGTGCAGAACCTCCAAGACGCGAACGTCAGTGAAGGAACGTTCACGTTCCGTGTCTCTGAACAACGGCTCCAGGACCGTGGCATCGACCCCAGCAACGTGGTGATGTTCCGGTACAGTGATGGCTCCTGGGAGACGCTCGAGACGACCTACCTCGGGAATGGCAGCTACCAGGCGGTCACGCCAGGCTTCTCGTGGTTCGCAATCGGTGTCGCCGAACCGTCGCTGACCGTGACCGAGTCGGGCCTGAGTGCCACGGAAACGCAAGTTGGTGACTCGGCAGATGTGTCCGCGACTATCGAAAATGGCGGGAGTGCCGAGGGAACCATCATCCTCGAGGTGACCGCTAACGGGGAGGTCATCGACACGACCGATGTGACAGTCGGTGCCGGCGAGACCGTGACCGAGACACTCTCGGTGACGTTCGACGAAGCTGGCAGTTACGAGATCGCTGTGAACGACCAGTCGGCTGGGACGCTGACTGTCACCCAGGACGCGACGCCGACCGCCGAGCAGACCACAGAACCAACCGACGAAACCACCGAGGAGATTGCGACGACCACCGCGGGCGACGGGCCAGGCTTCACTGCACTGGCAGCCCTGCTCGCAATCGTGGCAGCGGCACTCCTCGCCGCCCGTCGCGACGACTGAGAGACACCTGCGGCACATCACTATTTTTTCGCGTGCGGATGTCGAGAGACACAGGCCAGAAAATCAGCAGCGGTCCGGAGGGCCACGAGGCGCTCTGCAGTGTGCTCGCACCAGTGTGCCAGTGAGTCCGAACCCGAGCGTTCTTTTCTCCTCAACCCGAGGCCACAGCCATGTGGCCTTGGGGACACGCCGCTGTCGGCTACCTCCTGTGTACGCTCTGGCTACGGGCACGCTATGGTCATCGGCCGACGGCCGGCGTAGTCCTGCCACTCGCCGTCGGCACCCAGTTTCCGGACCTCATCGATAAACCGCTCGGCTGGACGCTGGGCGTGCTGCCATCCGGCCGCGCTGGTGCCCACTCGTTACTGATTGCCCTCCCACTGCTTGTCGTGCTCTGGTGGCATTTCGATAGCCACGATGGTCGCACAGCGATGGCTGGCTTCGGACTCGGCTATCTCTCGCATCTCGCTGGTGATGGCATCTATGCCGTCTTCGACGGTGAATTCCTCTATCTGGGATATCTCCTCTGGCCCGTGACGCCCCTCCCACCATACGAAGAGTCGGCTGGGATTCTCGCGCATTTCGCAGCAGCGGAAGTTACGCCACACCTCCTTCTCGAGGTCGGCCTGTTCGTCGTCGCCACAGTACTCTGGCTGGTCGATGGCGCCCCAGGGCTTCGCGTGTTGGGCCAATGGTGTATGCGACAGGCCAACGCCGCGGCGTCGACGCTTGCTGGTCGATAAGTATCTGTACGGGATTGAAATGCCGACGACGTGCCCGCCGCTTCGACAAGAGTTTTATCGCTGCTCTGACCACAAATCTGTATGAAAGCTGTCGTACTTGCCGCCGGTGAAGGGACCCGCCTCCGCCCACTCACCGAGGACAAACCGAAGGGGATGGTCGAGGTCGCCGGAAAGCCCATCCTCACGCATTGTTTCGAGCAACTGATCGAGTTGGGTGCCGACGAACTGCTCGTCGTCGTCGGCTACAAGAAACAGGCCATCATCAACCACTACGAGGACGAGTTCGAGGGCGTTCCCATCACCTACACCCACCAGCGTGAACAGAAGGGCCTCGCCCACGCGCTGCTGACCGTCGAGGAACACGTCGACGACGACTTCATGCTGATGCTGGGGGACAACATCTTCGAGGCGAACCTCAGCGACGTTGTCAACCGGCAGCAGGAAGACCGGGCCGACGCCGCGTTCCTCGTCGAGGAGGTGCCGTGGGAGGAAGCCAGCAGGTACGGCGTCTGTGACACCAACAAATATGGCGAGATTACGGAGGTCATCGAGAAACCGGAGGACCCACCGTCCAATCTGGTGATGACCGGCTTCTACACGTTCACGCCGGCTATCTTCCACGCCTGTCACCTCGTCCAGCCTTCTGGTCGCGACGAGTACGAGATCAGCGACGCTATCGACCTCCTGTTGCATTCGGGCCGAACCATCGACGCCATCCGCATGGACGGCTGGCGCAACGACATCGGCTATCCCGAGGACCGCGACGAAGCCGAAGAGCGTCTCCAGGGTGAAGTCGACTCCGAACTCGCCGCCGAGAACATCGCGGCAAGCGAGTGAGCAGCTGAAATCGGCCGACAGACAGTATGACGATCGACGAGGCTCAGATCCGCGAGCGATGTACGGAGGCGGTGTTCGAGCGTGGCCAGAACTACCGTACGGAGGGCCGACTCGGACGCCTGACTCGGTTCGGAGAAGTGATCACCGCAGACGTACAGGGTTCGCGGTCCTACGACGTCACTGTCGACCTGGCCACGACGCCGTTCGAGGCAACCTGTACGTGTCCGTACGACGGCCCGGGCATCTGCAAGCACGTCGTCGCTGTTCTGTTGGACGTCGCCGAGCAGCCACCGGACGACGAACGTGGTCAGATCGAGGACCGCCTCGAGAACGCCGCTCCAGATGCACTCCGGTCGTTCCTCCTCGACGAACTCGCCCGGAACCCCGACCTCCGTGACCGGTTTCGTGCGCGATTCGGCGACGAGCGACGGTCGGTCGAGGACTACCGAGCCGACGTCGACCAACTGTTCGACGACCACACAGTCGAGTATCCGGCCGTCACGGACGCTATCGACTTCTCGCACTTCTTCGAGCAGGCCGACCAGTACCGGTCACGCGGTCGCTATCGCGAGGCCGCGACCATCTATCGCGCCCTTGCTGAGGGAATCGAAGCCAACGAGAATCGGATCGACGCCGCCTACGATCACTACGCCCGAACGTTTCAGACTGCACTGGACGGCTACGTCGAGTGCGTGCAAGCAGCCGATTTAGGTGATGAGGAACGCCAGGAAGCGATTGCAGTCCTGTCCGAACGGGCTGGCGACGCGATCGGACCGTACGCTAAGCGGTATCAGGAAGCGGTTGATACGCTCACCGGCAACTAACTCACGATAATTACAAAACCAAGACCTATGTTGTACAGTCCATAGGTTTATTCCTATGGAGCAGATACCATAGGGTAGCGGATGGCGTCCTACACTACGGTGGAAGACTGGCGGGATGTCGAAGACGGCTACGTCGTTGCTGTCACCATCCGACAGACGGAGGACGACCAGTACCCGTGTGGGTGGGATTACAGCCTCCACCTTGGGAAAGTCGGTGGTGATACACTCCTTCGATACGATAACGCTCATGAACGGACAAAAGGACACGAACGCCATACTCGGGATGACGTCGAGGTCATCAAGTTTCCCGGAATGCTCACGCTCTACGACCGCTTCAAACAGGAAGCCGAAGAGTTGTCGCCCGTCTCATGGAATTGGTCAACGTAGGATGCCCTCAGGAGAGACACTATGTCCACGCTCAAAGTAACCGTTGGAAACCGTGACCGCCTCGATCAGCACACACGCAGTCGAATCAAAGCCGCTCAGGAAGGCGAAAACCTTGAGGACGCTCAGCCTGTGCTGAACTTCGGTTCGTACGCTGAACTCAATCGCCTCCTCAGCCCGAAGAACCTGGAACTGTTGGACGCACTCTCTGAACACGAACCCGAGAGCATCCGCAAAGCTGCTGAACTGGTGGATCGTGACTACAAACAGGTCCACCGGAATCTCTCCGAGCTCGCGGACATCGGCGTCATCGAATTCCAGGGCGGCGGACCAGGGCAGGCGAAAAAACCGATGTTGGCCTATGACGGTCTCGAAATAGATATTCCGTTCACAGAAAGACACAGGGAGACAGGTTCTGCTGCACCGTAGTCTGTTCTAGTCCTTGGGTGTCTTTCAACAGGGCTACTGGTGGTCTGTTCTGTGGTCGGACTGTATTTTTAACCGTGACAACACGTAGTCAATACGTTTTCTCGGAGTTAACTCAGTTATACGGCTCGCAAACTCGCTGAATCCCCCCTTCGAAGGAGATCTGCGGTTCCCAGCCAGTGGCGGCGTGCATCTTCGCGTAGTCGCCACAGGTGTCGTGGACGTACACGTCGTCGGGGATGGGGTTCTCGACGAACTCCGGGTCGATATCGGTCCCGAGTTCGTCGTTGAGCATGTCGACGACGGTGCGGAAGTCGTAGGCTTCGCCGGTCCCGAGGTTGTAGATACCGTGCAGCTCGTGGTCGGCGGCCTGTTCGAGCCCGCGGACGATGTCCTCGACGTGGGTGAAGTCCCGCGTCTGGGTGCCGTCGCCGTACAATACCGGCGCTTCACCGTTGGCCATGTCGTCGGCGAACTGCGCGATGACGTTCGCGTACTCGCCCTTGTGCTCCTCGGCGCCGCCGTAGCCCTGATACACCGAGAAGAAGCGCATCCCGGCCAGCGAGATGTCGTAGTGATTGTGGAAGTACTCGGCGTAGGTTTCACGGGCCATCTTCGACGCCTCGTACCCCGTGTTGACGGTCACGTCCATGTCCTCGGGCGAGGGCTCGGTCTGGCTGCCGTAGATCGAGGAGGTCGAGGCGTAGACGACCGTGTCACAGCCATCGTCGCGAGCCTGTTCGACCGTGTTGACGAACCCTTCGACGTTGACGCGAGCGCCGTGAGTCGGGTTGTCCTCGTGCATCGCGTACGACGACAGCGCCGCGAGGTGAAAGACGACGTCGACGTCCGTGGGCAGGTCGTCCTCAACGACGCTCCGTTCGACGTACTCGACCGCGTCGTCGACGTTCTCGGGCGTGCCGAGATAGCCGTCATCGACGACGATGACATCGTTGTCGACAGCGAGCGTGTTCGCGAGATTCGAGCCGATGAATCCGCCACC
Source organism: Haloarcula sp. MBLA0163 (assembly GCF_055632435.1). Lineage (NCBI taxonomy): Archaea > Methanobacteriati > Methanobacteriota > Halobacteria > Halobacteriales > Haloarculaceae > Haloarcula > Haloarcula sp. MBLA0163. The sequence continues at coordinate 277,760 of NZ_CM145745.1, read as the reverse complement.
ACCAGTAACCAGCACGCGTTGTCCGTCCATACGCAACGAGGGAATCCGGTGTGACAAGTTTCTGTTGATTGGGTCGTGTAGGTGGGACTCGGCCTGACCTGCGAATCAGTATCCGAGATATGCATCAAGCGCTTCGAACTCCGAATCGGAGAGAATAATCTCGGTAGAGATACCGTCGATTCGGTCGAAGTCGTTGTCTAGTGTAAGTATCGTCTCGACACCTTCTTCGACTGCAACCTGTACGTAGTATCCATCCCAGCCGTCGATGTTCAGTGCACCTGCCCGCTCGAATCCCGTTCGAACGGTGTCCTCAGGTAGTCCGTCGTGCCAGTGAATCCGTTTGGCGTCCATAAATCGTTGCATGAGTGCTGAGGCATCCTCGTTAGAAAACCCATAGACTGAATTGAGTATGTGGTGGGCACCAACGAGCGAAGCGTACGGTACGACAGCAGAAATCTCGCCAGTAACTGCCTGTCGAACGTACGAAAGTGCTGTATCACTGACTGGAGTCCCAGCATGTGCAAGCGCCGTCACGCCCACATCAAACAGGTATGGCCCGTCACTCATCGTCAATCGCCTGCTCTCGAATAGAGTCAACGTGGTTGCGGGCTATCGAATTAAGCTCGTTGTACGGCGACTGCTTTCGCTTCGAAGCAGCGTGTTCGGAGAGCGTCTTTATGTCATCGAGAATCTGTTCGGGGTCGTCTTCTCGCTCGATGACCACACGGCCATCGTCTTCGTGGATCTCGACCGCGGTACCAGGGTCGATACCGAGCCGATCGCGAATTTCTTTCGGGAGCACGATTCGCCCCTTCGAATCGACGGTAACCATATTCCCACTTTCAGTGGGAGCGAAGTAATGCTTTCGCCGTCCTGCCGTCGACTTCGCATACAGGTATAAGTGGAACCCGACGGTTTTTTCTCCGTCGCCGGACCCGACTCAAGCAATGAACATCCTCGTCACCGGCGGTGCGGGCTTCATCGGCGGTAACCTCGCCGAGCGGTTCGCCCGTGATGGTCACTCGGTCACCGTCCTCGACAACTTCGACCCGTTCTACGACCTCGACATCAAGCACCACAACGTCGAGACCGGCCGCGAGGCCGCCGAAGACGGCGGCGGGAACTACGAACTCGTCGAGGGTGACGTACGCGACGCCGATTTAGTCCAAGAGCTCGTCACCGACGCCGACTATGTCTACCATCAGGCCGCACAGGCCGGCGTCCGCCCGAGCGTCGAGAACCCACGGAAGTACCACGAGGTCAACGCCGACGGTACGCTCAACATCCTCGACGCCTGCCGCGACGAAGGCATCGAGCGGTTCGTGATGGCCTCCTCGTCGTCGGTGTACGGTATCCCCCGGTATCTCCCCTACGACGAGGAACACCCGACGACGCCCGTCTCACCCTACGGCGCGTCGAAGCTCTCGGCCGAACGGTACGCCTGTGCCTACGGCGAGGTGTACGATTTCCCCGTGGTGGCGTTGCGGTACTTCACGGTGTACGGTCCGCGGATGCGCCCGAACATGGCCATCTCGAACTTCGTCTCCCGATGTATGAACGGCGAACCGCCCATCATCTACGGCGACGGCACCCAGACGCGGGACTTCACGTTCATCGACGACGTCGTCGAGGCGAACATCACCCTCTTAGAGGAGGACGCCGCCGATGGCGAAGCCGTCAATATCGGGTCGACGGACAACATCGAGATCAAGACACTGGCAGAGGAGATTCGCGACCAGTTGGCCCCGGAGTTAGACCTCGTCTTCGAAGAGCGCCACGACGCCGACGCCGAGCATACGCACGCCGACACGTCGAAAGCGAGCGAACTGCTCAACTACGAGGCGAGCCACACCATCCGAGAGGGGGTCTCGAAGTTCATCGACTGGTACGAGGCCAACCGCGAGTGGTACGAACCGCTCGTGCGGCAATCCTGAAGAGTCGGTATATAACCTGTTATGCAAGCATCCAACCCCAGCCGTGGCTACGAGCGTGGATAGATTCCCAGTTATCGGCTTCATGCCACCCGTAAACGGATGGGCTTTCGCCTCGCTGCCGCTGTAATGCGGCCGCTCGAGACGCCACTGTTCGCTGCCATCTATCGAGCGAGTGCACAAGACGGCATACTCGTCCGCAAACCGATTGTCTACCGCGACAGGACGATGTCGGCTCGCGTTGTCGGCGACGCGACAGCGCTCCAGCGCGCCCTTGACGCCGCCCCCGACGGCGTCGACATCCAGATAGACGAAATCGGTCGGATCGAGAGTCACACCGACGATCCACTGGTCCAGCTCAGCGATAGACAGCGTGAAGCGGTCGAGGCCGCGCTCGAACTCGGCTACTATACACAGCCTCGCGGGGCAACCCACGAAGACGTAGCCGCCGAACTCGACTGTGTCGCGCCGACAGCGAGCGAGCATATCCAGAAAGCAGAAGCGACAATCGTCCGCGCGGTGATGGACGAGTTTCGAGTTGAAACGTGACTAGCTGAGGTCACACCGGTCGAATCGTCGCGCTCCGATCGCGAACAGCCCGCCTGCAAACAGGAGCAGGACGGCCATGCTGTACAGCACCAGCGGGACGACCACTGCCGTATGCTGCGTGCCGTATCCGGTTGCCTCGAAGAGTGCCTCGCGGATGGTGTCGAGGGCGACAAACGGACTCAGATGGTCGGCATACTGGAACCACGCTGGCGGGTGCGCAGCCTGCGCAAACTCCCCAGTTGCGAACTGGCCGGTGACGACGAAGGCCACTGCTGGCAACACGAGTTCGTCCCACAGTCTGGCGAAGACGAGATACAGGGCGACTACCAGGGCGAGTGACCGATACCGTGTCGAGACTGCTGCAGAGCAACTCACGGTCACGACAGTCCACACGGTGGCGTACAGCAGTGTCCAGCCGGCCCACACGAGAAACGCACCGGGATACGCCTGCCCGAGCCGCGTCACGACGAGTGCCTCGGCGACAACCAGGAGTGGCTGCAGCGTCGCGACGACGATGCCGACTCGCGAGAGGAGTTTGCCGACGACGAGCTCACGCCGCGTCACCGGCAGTCCGAGAAGGAAGCGACTGGTCCCGGACACGCGTTCCCCGACAATTGCGTTATGCCCGACGGCGATGCCGAGAACCAGAACGGGGAGCGTGAACGAGTAGGGAATCCGAGTGAGAACCTCTGTGTCGGTGAAGACTGTACTCGGGTCGATAGCACCCCAGAGGGCTGGGGCCGTGAGCAAGAGCGTGGCGACGAGTGCGCCTGCAACAACCCAGTTCTGGAGTGCATGCCGGAGATCCGCGATCGTGAGCCGCCAGATACGACTCGATCGTGGCCGGACACGAGGGAGTATCCCACTGCCCGTGACAGATGTCCGGAGACGCCACAGTGAGCGCCAGATCTGCCTGCCGATGTGCGACTCGGCGTGGTCACCGCCGAGATCCATGCGTTCGAACCGGCGCATGCCGAACACGAGCGGGAAGAGCCCGAACGACAGAAAGACCACCGTCCCCAGCACGTGCGGGAGTGGCCCGCCAGTCGGCGACCCCGGGCCGACGAACTCGACCGACCAGCGCATCGCAGCCCAGAAGTCGACGAGGGGATTGAGACGCTCCGTAATGCGCAACCATAGCGGCGCGGTGGCCAACGTCTCGTAGGACGGCGGATCGAGTGACCCAGTGAACAAGAGTGCGAACAGCGGCCGGATGACGACACTCCACACGCCGAAGTTGAAGCTAAATACGACGTGGGTCACGACGAGTGCGCCGAGTGTGCGATACGGTGAGTCGAATGCGGCCGAATAGCCGACCGTTATCGCACTCCAGACCACGACGTAGGCGAGCATCCAGCCACCCATCACCCAGAACGGGAGCAGGTACGGACTGCCGTAGCCCTGGTAGACGAGGCCGTTCGCAATGGCGAGGATCACGGCCAGTGCCGTCACGGCGATCCCGACCCGGGAGCAGAGTTTGCCGAGGACGAAATCCCGTCTCGTCGCCGGCAAGCCGAGGACAAAGCGGAGTGTGCCGGCAACACGCTCGGTGACGACGGCACTGTAGCCGACGGCGGCGACGACCACGAGCGAGAACGTCATCAGGTCCGCCGGCAGGAGGAGCAGATACTCGCTAATTGGATGGATATCTGGCGTTGCACTCGACCCCGTGGACGGCAGGAACATCACCCCGAGGAGACCGATCGCGCCCCACACGAGGCGACTGCGAAACGCCCGGCGGACGTCATCGCGAGCAATCGTGGCGACGCGACTCATACGCGGTTTACACCCTCCGCGGCCGAGTCATCGGTGATCGTCAGGAACATCTCTTCCAGTGATGCCGCCTCGGTGGTGATGTCACGAATAGGGACGCCGTGTTCGTCGAGCCGAGCGATCGCGTCGGCTTTGGCTGCTGGTTCGGTACACGTGATGCGGATCGATCCGTTCTGTAGCGTTGCGTCCGAAACACCACTGATCGCTGCGAGTCGGTCCGTAATGCCCTGCGGGACCGTCTCAACCGACAGCGAGACTGTGGCTGGCGTCGCCGACGCCGCGTAGAGTGCGTCGATCGTATCGACCGCGACGAGATGGCCGTCGTGCATGACCCCCACCCTGTCACAAATCGTCTCCACCTGGGCCATGATGTGACTCGAGAAGAAGACGGCTGCCCCACGATTGCGTTCTTCCCGGACCACCTCACGGAGGAGGCGAGCCCCCGCTGGATCCAACCCACCGAGTGGTTCGTCCAGAATCAGTAAGTCTGGTGTGCCGACGAGAGCGATGGCCAAGCCGAGTCGCTGGCGCATGCCCTTCGAGAAGCCACCCACCGGTCGGTCGGCGGCATCGGTGAGCCCCACTCGTTCGAGGAGGGTATCCGGGTCGTCGTTCGTCCGTTTCATCGCCGTCGCGAATCGCAGGTGGTCACGGGCCGTGTCCCCGTCGTAGAACCCCGTCGCTTCGGGGAGGACACCAATACGTTCCCGGACGGCGCGCGGGTTCGTCTGTGGGTCGTAGCCGAGGACGCAACTCTCGCCCGACGTCGGGCGGACGAAGTCGAGGAGCATGTTGATCGTCGTGGACTTCCCAGCCCCGTTTGGGCCGAGAAAGCCGAACACTTCCCCTGACTCGACCGTGAAATCGAGATCGTCGACGGCGACGATATCACCGCCGTAGCGTTTCGTCAGGCCGTGTGTCTCGATGGAGGGCATCGTATTTCTGAGCTGATACTTGTGGAGGTAATAAACTAACCATATCTGGGCTCATTCACTGTAGCTCAGCCTTGGGTGACCCATTACTCATTTCGATAACCAGACGCAGGACTTATTTTCTCTCTCAGCAATCACTTCATCAATGGATAGTGGGTGGCGGTATCGGCTGGCGAGTGTGTCAGGAGTCATCCTCCTCTCGGCAGTCGTAGTTGCACTGGTCAACAATCCTGTCGTCCAGTCGCTTGCGCAGGCATTCCCTATTATTGCCCGGTTAGCCGAGAATCCAGCTACCGCGCCTGAGTTTACGATCGAATTACTGCTAACTGTCGCTATCGTCACAGGTGCGTTCTTCCCGCTGTACAAGCCACGTCCACGCCGTATCCTCGATATCGTCGCACTGGCTCACAAGCGGGTTCTCGTGGCTATGTTCGCGCTGGCGACTATCGGCTACTTCGATTACACGTATCGGCTCCCGCGATTGAGCCTTCTGCTTGTGACGCCCGTATTACTGATCGCACTACCCGCATGGCTCATTTGGATCCGACAACGGCCGTCCGGAACCGGTGATCGGACTATCGTTGTCGGTGACGAGCTCGAAGTCATCAATCACGTTGTGTCTGAAGTGGAGGGGCCGTTGCTCGGTTATCTCTGTCCAACGAACACGCTCAGAAGGCGCAGTGAGGCCGCTGTTGTCCCTGACGGGGGTGTTGAGGTGAGTAACTTAGACCGGCTTGGTGGTCTTTCGCGCATTGAAGACGTCCTCGTAGAGTACGACGTGGAAACGGTCGTACTGGCGTTCGACCAATCCGATCGGGCAGAGTTCTTTGGTGCGCTGGATGCCTGCTACGAACACGGTGTGAACGCGAAGGTACACCGTGATCATGCGGACTCGGTTTTAGTGAGCGAGTCGGGCGTTGGGACAATCGTCGACATAGACATCGAACCCTGGGACATGCAGGATTACATGATGAAACGAGCGTTCGATATCGTGTTCGCCGGTGTGGGGTTGCTGGTGTTGTCCCCAGTCATTGTTGGTATCGCGGTCGCCATCAAATTGGATGACGGTGGGTCAGTACTGTACAACCAAGAACGGACTGCTGTGTTTGGCGAGACGTTCCCGGTGTATAAGTTCCGGTCGATGGTTGAAAACGCCGAAGAGAATACTGGTGCGAAAATCAGCGAAGAAGATGCTGGTGGCGTTGATCCGCGTGTTACCTCGGTCGGTCGAGTTCTTCGCCAAACGCATCTAGACGAGATTCCACAGCTGTGGTCGGTGTTGCGTGGAGACATGAGCGTGGTTGGTCCGCGTCCAGAACGACCGGCGTTGGACTCAGATATTCAGACAGGTGTTGTCGCTTGGCAAAAGCGATGGTTCGTGAAACCAGGCCTGACTGGCCCTGCACAAGTGAACGGTGTGACCGGGACAAATCCACAGGAGAAGCTCCGCTACGATTTAGAATACGTGAAATATCAGTCATTTCAGTACGATCTAAAGCTCGTTGTACGACAGGTCTGGAGGGTATTAGATGACGTAATTGATTCTATTCGTGGGAAAATATGAGATATGACTATTCCTGTTCGGCATTCCTGCCTATTTCAGTAAACCTGGCGCCCGAAAGGGAAAGTCTCACATGCTGACAACCGTTTGCTACTAAAATACAGTTTCACACGATATCGTCGTCATTGCGTAAAATCAGGTTGTCCTTGTCTGGTTGAATCTCGGTTGTTATTACATACAATTATTCGGAATAATAAGCGCATCCGGACACATAGTAGCCCGTTGATGACGACGCTGAAGGTTGCGGCCGATAGGAACTGAATTGAGGCTGTCGGCAAAAAAGCAACTCTTAGGCACGTTCGGCAAAGTTCACGATACTGCACATAAGTGAATGCGTTACAGGACTAACCTCACGGCAGCACTCTTGTATCGGCGTACCGAGAAGAGAACTGGTTCCGACACAACAGATCTTGTCAGTGTCACTTAATGAAAAATATTCACATCCTATTATAATTTTATCGGACAGCTTGATCGCTGGAACCGATATCATGTCGAAATTGCCTTTAACAACAGTCTCAAAGATATTCTGAGTTATTTCCGATAGCACTCACACAGTATTCGTACCGTATCACTTTTATCTTCCAATGGCAGATGAGTGATTAGTGACGGATACGGATCTAAATAGCGTCTCCCGGCTTGAGCAACTCCGTGCGCTCATTCGAGTTGCCAAATTTCGACCGAAATTGACGGTTGGGATTATCGTCGTCGGTGTTTTCGCTGCCACCCTCGAAGCGGTGGGGCTGGGATTTATTCTTCCTATCGTTGAGATTGTCCAGTCCTCAGGTAATCCCGGCGCCAACGCTGAAGGTGTGTTGAGACTGTTCGTGTTGGCCTACCAGACGCTAGGGATTCCGTTCACACTGGGGACGGTCGTCGCCGGCGTGGGTCTCATCCTAACGGTTCGTTGGACATCAACGTTTGTCGTCCGCTGGCTTCGGAGTGTGCTCACCGTCGAGTACACACGGAATCTGCAGATGCGAGCGTTCGACAATGCGCTGGATGCTAGGATCGAATACTTCGACCGAGAGGGGTCCGACGACATCCTCAACGCTATCGTGACGCAGGCCGAATACGCAGGCCGTGTTATCCAGTACGTCGTCAACTTCATCGAGCAATCGCTCCTGAGCCTGATGTACCTCGCTATTGCGGTCGTACTCTCGCCACTGCTGACAGTCTTCGCAATCGTCTTCCTCGGCGGATTCACTGTTCTCTTCCGCACTGTTCTGGAGTCCGGGTACGACATCGGTGATCGCGTGGCCGAAGCGAACGAACGCGTCCAGCAGGCGGCTCAGGCCGGAACTCAGGGTATCAGAGATACGAAGCTGTTTGGACTCAAGAGCGAACTCTTCGACGATTTCCTCGGTGCAGTTGATCAGTTTGCAAGCTCGAGCATCAAGCAGAAACGCAATCAGGAGGCAATCAATAACTTCTACAACCTGCTGACCGCGATATCGGTGTTCCTGTTGATCTACCTCGCGATCTCGTTCGCCAACATGTCACTTGGTGCACTGGGTGTCTTCCTGTTCGCGATGTTCCGGCTGGGGCCGAAAGTGAGTTCACTCAACTCGAAGTTCTACCAGATCGAGAATAACCTCCCGCATCTCGTTCGAACGCAAGAGTTCATCGACGAACTGGAGCGAAACCGAGAGCCGAGTGAAGAGACTGAACCGGTGCCCGATGAAGTCCAGACGGTCACAGTCGATGATCTACACTTCTCCTACGAGGCCCAGGAAGACGAGGCACTCTCGGGAACCTCCCTGAAGTTCAAGAAAGGCGAGTTCATCGGCTTCGTCGGTCAATCTGGCGCTGGTAAATCTACGATTGTCTCGCTACTCGCACGGCTGTACGAACCTGACTCCGGCGAGATACGAGCGAACGACCGCTCGATTCACGAGATGCCAATTGACGAGTGGCGCAATCGAATCGCCGTCGTCCGCCAGGATCCCTTCATCTTCAACGATACCCTTCGATACAATCTCACCATCGGCAATCGGGACGTTTCCGAGGCTGAACTCAACGAAGTGGTCCGGATCGCCAAGGTCGAGGAGTTCTTCGACGAGTTGCCCGAGGGGTACGACACGCAACTCGGTGACAACGGTGTTCGGCTGTCGGGCGGCCAGAAGCAGCGCGTTGCGCTCGCGCGAGCACTGCTGAAAGATGCAGACATTCTCGTCCTGGACGAGGCCACGAGCGATCTGGACTCCTCGCTCGAACAAGAGGTCCAGCAGTCAATCGAGAACCTAGATCGGGACTATGCGATGGTCGGCATCGCACACCGGCTTTCAACTGTACGGAACGCTGACCGTATCTATACCGTCGACTCGGGGAGGATAATCGAGACGGGGCGGCACGAAGAACTGATTGAGAACGACGGGCAGTACGCGGAACTGTACGGGCTGCAATCACAACCGAATCAGTAGTCATTGAGGTCGTTGACCTGGCGCCCGCTACATCTATGAGTCCGTACGGTGAATCGTTCGTATGGAAATCAATGACAAATCCATCTCGCAGGATTCGCCGTATTTTATCGCGGAAGCAGGTGTCAACCACAACGGCGACCTCGAGATGGCCGAGCAGTTAATCGATGCTGCGGCCGAAGCGGGGGCCGATGCAGTAAAGTTCCAGACGTTCAGCGCCGATCGACTCGTCACCAAGGACGCCGATACGGCCGAGTATCAGGAGGAGACGACGGACGAAGACAGTCAGTACGAGATGTTACGGCAGTACGAGTTGGGTCGTGCTGACCACGAGCGGTTGATGGAATATTGTGCCGAGAGAGAGATTACCTTTCTTTCGTCGCCATTCGATCCCGAGAGCGCTACGATGCTCGCCGATCTCGGCGTTCCTGCAATCAAGGTTGGCTCGGGTGAACTGGACAACCATCCACTCCTCAGACATATTTCGGATCTCAACTTACCCATGGTCGTCAGTACAGGCATGGGAACGATGGCAGAAGTCCGCGACGCCTACGAGGCGATCACAGCTGCCAACCCTGACGCCGAGGTGGTCTTTCTCCACTGTACCTCGTCGTACCCGGCAGCCGTCGAGGACGTCAACCTTCGCGCGATGCAGACGATGGATGAGGAACTACCGGTCCCGGTCGGGTATTCCGATCACACGACACTGCCCGAAACGCCGGCGCTAGCTGTTGCCGCCGGTGCGTGTGTGTTAGAGAAGCACTTTACGCTGGATTCGACGCTTTCTGGCCCTGATCACGAGGTGTCGCTCGAGCCGGCAAAGTTAGATCGCTGTGTCGAGTTGGTTGAAACCGCAGCAATGGCCCTCGGAGACAGCGAAAAGCGTCCCGTCGATGCTGAAATGGAAACTCGGACCGTCTCGCGAAAGAGTCTCCATGCAGCGAACGATCTTGAGCCGGGAACGATACTCTCTGAAGCCGATCTCAAAATCGTTCGACCAGCAGAGGGGTTATCACCGAGTGAATTGCAGACGGTGCTTGGTCGAAAAGTCGCGAATTCTCAAGCGGAAGATGACCCTCTCAGGAAAGAGGATCTGAAATAGCGTCTGTACGAATCCACTTGATTCACTGGTCCGCGTTCGTGGCTGGTACCCCTTTGTAAAAAGCCCCTTCAGGAATGTCCTCACGGACCAGACTATGCGAGCCAACGAGTGCATCACGACCAATCTCGACACCGGGAAGAACCGTCGTATGTGACCCGATTCGTGCCCCTTCTCGGATGTGAACATCTCCCGATTTACCATCGATCGTCGATTTACTGTGGATATCGCAGTGTGGTCCAATCTGGACACCCGCCTCAATCGTCACTCCAGAATGAGCATTAATCACTGTGAACGCTCCAATATCGACATACTCCTCTAACTGCAACTCCGCTGGTTGGTTTACTAGCCAATTATATTCAGTGAGCTCGCCGTCGACTATCTCTGGATGCTCCCATTCTTCAAATCTCTCTCGTGGGTCGTCACTCATACGAGTCCAGTCGGCGCGGAAACCCATCTATGTTGTCCTGTGCTCAATTCTGTAGGGGACATTAGCGATCGAAATCAAGCTGTTTCTGAAGGAGACGCTCATCGATTTCGACGTCAGCTAGCCGTTCGCAGATCCGTATCCCCGCTCCACCGTAGTTATACGGATTCGAGGAGGTGGTAGCTTGCTCCCGGAAAGCGTCGTCAGTGAGGCACTTCGAGATCGCCGCTTGGATTTCGTCGCGCTCGTGCGGGACCGAGAGCGTGTTTGCTGCTCGCTCACGGCCATCCTGTCGGGGCCCAACGTCAACCACCGGAAGGTCGAACGAGGGGGCTTCGATGATTCCACTCGAAGAGTTCCCGATCATCACGTCGGCAGCGGTCATCAATCCCAGATATTCACGGCGCGGGAGGCTTCGGAATGTCCGAGCCCTCCCTGCTTCCGACCGTGATTCGATCTCCGCAATCATCTGATCGCCCCCGGCATCCGAGTTCGGGTAAATCAGCACTGTCTGTGCATCGATGGACTCGATTGCGTTGAGCGTCGCTGCCATCTGTTCGCCAGCCCGATTCGGTTGTGTCGTCACCGGATGCTGAACGACGAGTAGCAGTGGCTGATTCGGATCGATCTCGTACTTTTCGAGCACTGCGTCCGGACTCTCATACTCGCTGGCCTGGATATCGTCGAGGCCGGGGGCTCCGGAAACTGTGATTCGCCACTCCTCTTCGCCCATCTTTCGGATTCGCTCGCCACTCCGTTCGGAAGCCGGGAAATGGAGATGCGCGAACTTTGTGATCGCGTGTCGAATGCTATCGTCGATGGTTGCCCCGTGCATTGAATCTCCGCCGTGGATGTGAGCGACGGGGATGTTCATGTGCGCCGCTGCGAGCGCGCCGGCTAATGCTTCGTCCCGGTCGCCCAGCAACAACACGAAATCTGGATCGAGACTCTGGAATGCGTCTGTGAGCCCCATCGTCCCGATTCCGAGCGATTTCGCCATCGCTGCTCCGGAGTCCCCATCGAGTTGCATCGAGACCTTACGGTCGACAGTGAATCCATCGTCGCGAATCTGCTCAACGGTCTTCCCATGCTTCGGGGAGAGGTGCATCCCAGTTGCGACGATGGACAGCGATAGCTCCTCGTGCTCTTGGATCGCCTCCATCGAAGACTTCAGGAGCCCGTACTCCGCTCTTGTTCCCGTGAGGATGAGAATCTCACGGGCGTCAGAATCCATACCTCAACTTACCGGACCCACTATTACAATCTTGTCGTGACCGGTTGACCTTAGTTGATTGTCCAGCCGCCATCTACCACTAAGTTGTGCCCAGTGACGTACGACGCAGCGTCACTGAGCAAGTACACCACCGCTCCCGAGACATCTTCTGGCACCGCCATACGGCCGAGTGGGACGTTCCGTTCGTAGTTATCGACGAACTGCTCGGGCTGATCGTCGAACACACCACCTGGACTGACGCTGTTGACTCGGATCCCGTCTGCACCCAAATACGATGCTAAGTATCGGGTGAAATTAAGGACCCCCGCTTTGAGCATAGAGTATTCGACTGGACTGGTCATCTCGGTTCCCTCGTAGACGGTGAAATCAGGGGCTTGCGTTCCGTAGATCGAGCTAAAATTCACGATAGACCCTTCACAGCCGCGCTCAAGCATCTCCAGTACAACAGTTTTCGTCATCTCGTAGTAGCCGCCGAGGTGAAGGGACATGTTCTGGATTAGCTCGTCTTTCCCCACTGATTCGAAAGGCTGACCATAGTCTTCTGTGTGTGGGTACGCCAGATTCACTAGCCCGTCAAGACGATCGTACTTCGAGAAGACGTGCTCACACACCGAATCGGTAGCTGCGGAGTCTGTGATGTCTAGTGCGACGAACTCACCACGGTTTAGTTGTCCCGCGACCTCACGGCCTCGTTTTTCGTCGTACTCCCCTACGACGACAGTGGCACCGCGATGATCGAGTGCTCGACAAACCTCGGCACCGATCAGTCCCCCACCACCGGTGACGAGGACGACGTTTCCCGTCAAGTCGAAGAGATCGTCGGTCATATCTCTGGCTCTTGGCGCTCGAACATGAACTCCACGAATTCGAGATCAAGTTCAGTATCGATATCGACTGAACGCTCCGCTGGCATGACCGAGACACGCGTGTACTCGCCGTGTACGGAGTCAGTCTCCATCAGAAAATCACGATTATATACGTAGACAGCCGCATTCATCTCATACACCGTCGGTGTGTCTTGGCGGCGGACCACGTCGGGACCGACGTCTTTCGAGAGTGAAGCGTACCCATCCTCGTCGAGTTCAATCATGTTGAAATACGGATTCTTGTCCGCTTCACAGACAGTGTATGCATTGGTCGCTCGTTCGTCTTCGACGACGGCGAGAAAGCAATCCTCGATGTCTGAGGGATGGCGGAGTGGTGTGGTCGCGTCTATATCGACGACGTACTCGTATTTTTTCCCTCGGTTGGATTCTATCTGCTCGGCAGTGTGCTGGATGGCGGGTAGTTTCCCAGCACTGTCGGTCGCGAGTTCTGGTGGGCGGCGGAAGGGAACCGACGCACCGAATTCCTCGGCGACTGTGGCTATTCGATCGTCGTCGGTCGAGACCACGACGTCTGCCTCTCGCTCCCATCGTCGGGCGTCCGAGACTGCGTGTCCGACGAGAGGTTTGTCACCGACTTCCCGTACGTTCTTGTCGGGTACGCCTTTGGAGCCACCTCGGGCACAAATCGTACATAGAATCTCAGTCATTGTGTTCTCCTCGAATGTCGAGAGCTATTTCTAATACCTCTTTTCCCTCCCGGAGGTCGTTCTCACACGCCTTCCGGGTGTCGACGTGCTGGAGGAAGTACTCCAGTTGTTCCCGGAAGCGCCGATCACGGTCGTAGTCGAACGTCTCTGTCTCCGTCGTGGAGGGGTACTCTACAGTGAGCACCTGTTCTTCGAGATCAGCGACGATCGTTCCCCTCTCGCAGACAATCTCAAGCGTTCGTTGTGGTTGCCGTCGGCAGTAGTCGAGATGGATACTCCCGAGACAACCGTCCGCACCGCTCACGATTGCCTCTGCGATGGCCTCTGAATCGATATCGAGGGTGTCTGTATGCCGGATATCCGAGGCAGTATACTTCAGCGGACCGAACAGCCAGTGGGAGTAATCTATCTCGTGAACGAGGTCGAGTACGACCCCGCCGCCACGATCCGGATCCGCACTGTAAGAGTCTCGATAATCTGTATCGGGACGCCAGTCGGGGAGATACGATCCTGCAGTCGCGCGAAATGAGAGAACCGATCCGAGCGCATCGTCCGAAAGTCGCTCTTGAGCAGCGTTCAAAACGGGGTCGAATCGCAACTGACAGCCGACGTAGGTGACGAGATCACGCTCGTCTGCGACGGTAACAAGTTCGTCGATTCCCTCCAGATTGTGTGAGAGCGGTTTCTCTACGAAGAGGTCACATTCCGCTTTCGCGCACGTCAGGGCGGTCTCTACGTGCTTGTCGGTCGGATTGGTGATAAACGAGACGTCAGGATCGGTCGCGAGGGCATCCTGTAAGCGCGTGTACTCGTCTATCCCGAGTTCGTTACCTGTTCCGGAGGTCCCGCTGCGATATGCAATCAACTCGGCCTCGTGGGCCGACTCCTTGAGCAATCTCGCGTGTCGACGGCCGATTGATCCAAGTCCGGTGAGCAGCACGCGCATTTATAAGAGCGAACGTGGCGCCATGTGATCGTCAATCTTCGTGATAATCGCTTCTTTCGAGAGAGGCGTCTCGTCGGCGGATGTATAGGCGTGTTCGACGGGGGCTGCGTCCGCATGTGGGAAGTCCTGGTATGCAGACACGTCGATCTGCGGCAAGATGACGTACATCGTATCAAGTTCACGTGCCTGCCGGCGCTCGTCCTGGGATATAAGTTTCTCGTGGATGCGTTCGCCAGGTCGTGCCCCCACGACCTCTATCTCGACATCGTCCGGATCGTATCCTGCCGGGGGTGCATACTCTTCAACCATTGCTTCGGCAAGGGTACCCACTCGGAACGCCGGCATCTTGAGGACGAAAGTTTCACCACCCATCATTCGTTCGTAGGCTTCAACAACGAGACCCGCCGCTTCGGCGATTGGCATGATGAAACGCGTCATCTCGGGATCGGTAACCGTGACAGGGCCACCGTCTCGGATCTGTTCGAGGAAGAGCGGAATCACGGAGCCACTTGAGCCGAGAACGTTCCCGAATCGAACGCACCCGAAGCAGATGTCTTTATCTCCCGTATAGTTGTTCGCCGCGATTATGAGTCGTTCCGACAGCAGCTTCGTAGCCCCCATTACCGATGTCGGGTTCGAAGCCTTGTCCGTGCTGATACCGACAAACGCCTCAACTTCCTCCTCAATCGCTGCTCGAATGAGATTCTGTGTTCCCCGAACGTTGGTCTGGACCGCTTCGAAGGGGTTGTACTCGTTGATCTCCACGTGTTTGACCGCCGCGGCATGAAATACGACATCAATCCCTTCGATCGCCAGTCTAAGCCGCTCTCGATCACGAATGTCGCCAAGCAGAAACCGGAGACGAGACTCATTGTGGTAGTGGGTCTGGAGATCGAATAGCGACGCCTCGTCGTTGTCTAGGAGGCGAACGACCGCCGGATCAGCTTTCAGTACCTGAGAGACGAGTTCTGCCCCGACCGAGCCGCAGCCACCTGTAATGAGAACATTCTTTCCTTTTAGAGAGTTCATACCCTCAGAAGGGACGACCATCGGGAAGTGTCTTGCTTTTGCCGCCGATGACCAACTGCATTCAAATCGTTACCGTGCCCGGTCGACACCCTTTCTGACCGCTGTAACGATCCGGTCCGCCTGTTTCGGTGCGAGATCCGGATAAATCGGCAGTGAAAGAATCTTGTCTGTGATTTTTGCAGTAATTGGAGCTTCGGGAGTCGGTCCCTCGAGGGTTTCCTGATAATATCGCATCTCGTGGACGGGCGTGTCCCAGTAGATCTTCGAGGAGATTCCTTGTTCTTCAAGCGTGTCGATAACGACCTGACGATCAATCTCGTCGTCGAACTCAACGGTGTAAAGCTGGTAAACGTGCGTTCCGCCGTCGATCGGTGCTGGTACTCGAATCCCGTCTACGTCAGTCAGCCTCTCGTTCATATACTGCGCTGCGGCTTGCCGGCCGCCGATTAGTTCGTCCACCTTTTCCATCTGGGCGCAGCCGATCGCCGCGGTAAGATCCGACATCCGGAGATTCGCGCCGAGCGAGAGGTACTCCCCCGAGCCGACGTTTTCGAAGTAGTCGCCCGGCGCACGCCCGTGTGATCGATACAGTCGAGCGTTGGCCGCGATCTCGTCGTCGTCGGTGATGACTGCGCCTCCTTCTCCGGTGACGACGATTTTGTTCTGGCAGAACGAGAGGACGCCCGCATCGCCGAACGTCCCGACTGTGTCGTCACCGTACGTCGATCCGAACGCTTCGGCAGCATCTTCGACGAGCAGCAACTCGTGTTCTGCGGCGATATCTCGGAGTGCCTCGATGCGGCATGGACTACCATAGAGATGGACAGGAATGATTCCTGCCGTCCGGTCCGTGAGTTGCTCTTTGACCGATTCTGGATTGAGTCCGTACGTGTCAGGTTCGATGTCGGCAAAGACGGGCTCGGCACCGACGAGCCGAACCGCGTTGGCGGTCGCGATGAACGTCAGCGACGGAACGATGACCTCGTCGCCATCACCGATACCGGCGGCTTCTAGAGCTGCCACGAGTGCGGATGTCCCCGAATTCACCACGACGGCGTGCTCGACTCCGAAGTACGATTCCAGTCTGTCCTCGAATTCGTCGACGAACGGCCCTTTCGCCCAGTACCCGCCCCTCCCGATCGACTCGACCGCATTCAGTATCTCCTGCTCGTCCCAGGCGATTTCGAACAATGGAATCCGATCAGCCATCTTGACATTCCTACTCTGAGCGCAGGTGTATAGGTTACGCTGAACAACGCTCACGTTTCGGTGTGGAGCATCACTATTATAATTCGGACCTGTGTCTGATGAGTCAATGAAAAGGTGTGTCAACTGCCTCATCCCTACAACCAAGCCGGGCGTCGAACTCAATGTCGAGGGCAAATGTCAAGGATGCGTTCATCAGGAAATGCGAAGCGAGATTGATTACGAGAAACGATTCGAGCATCTAGGGCAGATCTGTGACGAGCACCGTCGCGACGACGGTTCATACGATTGTATCATCCCAGTAAGCGGGGGCAAAGATAGCCACTATCAGACGTACATGATGAAGGAGGTTCTCGATATGAACCCCCTTCTTGTCGCAGTCAGTGATCCGTTCACGAACACCGACGCTGGGGAATATAATCTGTACAACAATGCGGAAGCTTTCGATTGTGATCTCATCACCGTCGATCTCAGTCCAGCGACGGTACGGAAGATGGTCCGGATCGCGTTCGAGGAATTCGGGAGCCCTACGTGGCCGATCGATCGAGCTATCTACTGCGTGCCAATCCAGATGGGTATCGACTTCGATATCCCGCTGATCGTGTACGGAGAGAACACGAGCTGGGAGTACGGCGGCGTCCAGTACGATCATGACGACGAAGAGCCTTACAGTGCGATAGATCAGATCAAAAACGATGTCGCGAAACCCGTCGACTTCAATCTCTGGCTCGAAAACGGTGTCAGCGAAGAAAACCTCAATCAGATGCGGTATCCCGATATCTCTGAAATCGAGTCTGTGGGACTCGAACCAATCTATCTCAGCTACTTCCGACCATGGGATGGCTATCGGAACTATCGAATTGCGAAAAATTACGGATTCAGAACAATCAACGACGAGTGGGATCGAAAAGGATTCATCGAGTCGTATGATCAGATAGACTCAAAAGCGTATCTGATGAACGTCTGGATGAAGTATCCGAAGATGGGCTATATGCGTACTACAGACGTCGTCGGATACCGCCGGCGGAGTGACGAATTCGAGATCTCCATTGAGGAAGGTATCAATCTCATCCGGGAACACGATCACAAATTAGACGAGCAGATCCTAGACGATTTCCTAGATTTCACAGGATACTCAGATCGAGAGTTCTGGGAAATCGCCGAGAGTCACAGAAATGAAGATATCTTCGGCGACTCGTTCCTTGAGTCCGGAACAGTACCCCGGCCAAAATCCGATTTCGAGAACATCAATATTGAGTGTTAGCTGCCGTAGCCTCCTGCGTAGCTGAATTCGGTATCGAAAATTTGGCTCTGTAGTTTCGCCAGACGGAGACGCCGCGACTGCGTTATTACCGTAGAAAGCGAAGAGAAGGAATGATTTAATGTCAGTATTCCGTCTACTCGCGCGTATTACGGTGGCTAATGATAAATCAGTTGTCAAGAACCCAGACGAGCCTGACGACCCCGAAGTGGATGGCGGGTTCGCTGAGTCGGCGGTGCTCACGCTGCATAGACCCCGTATCAAGCTGGGCAAATCCTACCGCATCGCAGTGGATTTGCTCAGCGAAATGCCCGGTGTCCTCAACGAGATCGGCCTCACGCGGCTGCCACACTTCACCGTCCTCGGCACGGGGTTTGCGCGGATTCCAACGAAGACGTGGCGTGCGTTTCTCGGTGCGTCAGCCGAGAAACACACCGGCCACACTGCTATCGATTCGACTGGCTTCGACCGTGATCAACCCAGCTGACACTACGCAAACCGCACGCATTACCGCGTCCGGCACTCAAAGTTACTGTCTTGGTGGATGTCGAAACGCTGCACATCACGATGTCAACTCAACCATCTTGAAGAAACACGACACGAAGGTCGGCCCGCAGGTCACCCGCTGGCGGGCGACCTGCGGAGCCTTGCAGCTAATCTCGGATACGACGCGAAGGCCTTCCGCGACGAACTCCGTGAAAACGGCATCAGACCACTGATCAAGCACAGAATCAGGAACACGCTCAATCACGCCTACAACGCCCGCATAGACCGTGATCGATCAACCAACAATCCATGTCTGAAACCACCTTCTAAAGCATCAAGCGGACGCTCGCCGCAGTCGTGCGTTCGCGAAGCTGGTGGCTGGAGTCCCGTGAAATGCTACTTAAAGCCACCATCTAAAACCTCCGCTGTAGCGTCAGATATTCGTAAAATCAACCACCGTGTACAGAAACTACAGAGACAAAATTATCGAATTCAAATAATTTTGCGTAATTTATAATTCGAAGAATGGTTAGAGTTGTGTAATTTCGAGACACATAACTTCTATGAACGCTGGAGCACTAACCCACTG
Source organism: Haloarcula sp. MBLA0163 (assembly GCF_055632435.1). NCBI lineage: Archaea > Methanobacteriati > Methanobacteriota > Halobacteria > Halobacteriales > Haloarculaceae > Haloarcula > Haloarcula sp. MBLA0163. Next base: position 258,786 of record NZ_CM145745.1, on the reverse strand, counting down.
CACTAGATGTATTCAATCGCACAAATTCAAAAGGGGGTCCGAAATCCAGAGCTTGCCAAGTCACATTTTCTCAGGAAGGGTTGGCAAGTCCACTCCCGTATCTCAAGAAGAGTTCTGAAACGGAATGACCCACTGATACCCGAACGGGATTGGGATAATCTTCTTTTACTCGACGCTTGCCGATATGATTTGTTCAGAGATTGTCACTCCCTTCCTGGGGAATTAGAATCATACTATTCAGTTGCATCAAATACGTCAGAGTACGTTCGAAAGACGTTCCAGAATAAGATTTTCCCCGAGCTCGTCTGTGTGACTTCAACCCCAAAATATTACAAACCAAATGTGGAAGACAGCTTTTACGATATCATCCACGTTTGGAGAGACGATTGGGATGAAGAGTATGGCACAGTTCTCCCCGAAGTTATGAACCAACGTGTTCGGGAGGCTACTGAAAAATACCCCAACAAGCGGATTTTAGCCCATTACATTCCTCCCCATCAACCATTTATCGGTGAAACAGGGAAGAAAATTCCACATGGAGGTAAATTCTCCGGCGGAGTGAGAGGATTTGATGAAGGCGAACCAAACCTCTGGGAACTGCTTAGAAGAGGAGAATATGACAAGGAAAAAGTTTGGAAAGCCTACAGAGAAAACCTTGAATTAGCATTGCCCGCAATAGAAGAGATTATGGGCGATTTGCAGGGAAAAACGGTTGTAACATCTGACCACGGCAACGTGTTTGGATACTTGTCGGAGTGGAAAATCGTCGGTCATCCTATAGAGCGACATATCGAACCGCTAATTAAAGTTCCGTGGCTCATCTATGAGAACGGTGATCGAAAAGAGATTACGCCTGGTAAAATAAACTCTCACTCGGCCGATGTTAAGAAAAGCGAAGTCCGTGACCGATTGGCCGATCTCGGCTACGTAGACGACTGAAATCATTCTCCAACTCCCGACACAGCAAAAAACCAATTAAGATCTCTTTCGATACTGATGGCAAAATAGCGTGAATTATTTACTCACTTGCCGAAAATGGAGTATATAGATGTCCACTTATCTTGTGAAAAGAGCAATTGCAAATATTCTACGCGGTAATTTTGGAACAGTCTTAGCGGGGGCCGCTGATAGGGTTAGTCATCATGTACCCAATGCTATTGAACGAGTAGCTAATACGGATGCACCATACTGGTTGGAGCTTACGCAACAGTCAGGATCATATCAAGTGACACAAAGTGACTATTTGAATATTCAATCGGTTCTGGAGAATTTTGAGGATAGCTTTTCGGTTGATTTCGAACAAGAAATTGATTCGATAGAGGTGCCATTCGCCTGCCTAAACGAGACTACCCAGATTGAGATTAAACTAACCAACAATCAAAGTCAAAAGATATCATTCGACTCTTCGTATGATTATCCTACTATCTTCTGGAAAGAAGTAGACATCCAATCCCCAGAATCGCCTATTGAAATATCAATAGAGGCTGAAATCAATCGGTCGAAGCTTAGTGGAATTCTGTCTCGGGCGTGCAACATGCATGGAAGCCGGAAAGTCACCACCCCTGCATATGGGACGCCAGCAGTAGTCCCAAAAGAGGAACTACCGCCCATATTCCTAATATCAATTGATACTTTGAGATATGATACACAGGATGAGCTCCAGTCACTAATTGATGCACTAGAACCGGATGCGTTCGTTCCATCCGAACCCCGAACTCAGGGTACGTGGACACCCCCTTCCCACGCTTCTATGTTCACTGGTACACATCCTAGCCAGCATGGGTATGTTGGCTACGGGAAAGCAGAAGGTGATCAGCGTCCAATTAATCCGGATTTAATTACTATTCCTGAGATTCTAACCGAACAAGGATATAAATGTTCCGGCTTGGTGAGCCATAGTCGGATTCTTCCTGAATTCGGATTCGGAAGTGGATTTCACCGATTCAAGCACGATGGAATGTCGTACTCCGATTGGATCACTCGTGATGGTGACTCTGCAGAAAGTGTGAACCAACTCATAGACTGGATAGAAAACGATACGAGAATTCGTGAACATAGTCTATTTTATTTCCTGCATGTGTTTGACCCTCACTACCCCTATATACCACCTGTCGAATATTTAAATTCCTCTGACATAGATTTTTCGCTCCCTAAAAAGTACAAATCCGAATTTACTGCCAAGAAAACTGAAAATTGGACGTACGTCGACGGTGTCAATGAATCGTTCAACCTTCCCTCCGAACTTATCGATACTATGAGGGACTGGTATTCGTGTTCGGTAAGATATACGGGTTCACAAATTACTAGGTTAATCAACTATCTAAAAACAAAAAATCTATTTGATAATTCTTTGATAATTATCACTGGTGATCACGGTGAAGAATTTGGTGAAAAAGGATTTTTCACACATACTTCATTATATAATTCTAACATCCAACCATTCATGGCAATCAAAACACCAAGCGACGTAGATTGGAACCTGCCAGAATCTATCAATACCATCGATTTCCTTCCCACTATCACAGATCTTCTTGACATTGATACTCCAGATCAATGTGAAGGAACTTCTATTCGAAAAGCAGGAAACGACAGGCCTCGAATCACTGAACGAATCTACCCAGATTGTTATTCAGTCGCGGTTGAAAAAGATGGGAAGAAGGGAATATTCACATACGGTTCTGACTACCCTGACAGCCCGAGTAGGAACACTCTTGAAGAGGGGGCTATGTTGGAGGAATTTTATGATAATTCGAATACTGATTTTAGTTCATCTGTTAAAACGCGCCTTGACACCGACACGCAACGAGAGCTTCGTGAGATTGCACAGAAATTCATTTTGAGAGATCTATCGACATACAAATCTGATGTTGTTGCGAAAAGGCCGGCGCAGGAAACAATTGAACAACTCGAGAACTTGGGATACAAGTAATGGTTATTTGTCATGTGATTGGACTATAGATTAATTAATGCGTTCAATCATTCTTGCAATTCTATTTGCGCTATCACCGATTAGATATGCATCGCATATATATGATTTTTGACTGTGTCTTTCTGCCGAATCTAAAACTTTCCTGAGTGTGAGTGATAATTCTTCTCTGGTAGTTGCCTCCGGCACATTATCAACATCAATATATGATGACGAAAGAACAAATGGTCTGAATGGGTTATACGATATACAGTATGCTCCTAATAAAATACTCTCAATACCCACGTTTGAATTGATTGTAATCATGACATCTCGAGCAAAAATGCATTTTTCAATAGGCCCCTCCTTTATCACTATATCAAATTGATACCAGTCCGTGTCAATATTACTCGAATAGTATTCTGAGTCTTCTGATGGGTGGATTTTCAGAATCGCTTTTCCATTATAATCAATATTATTTAGCCTGTGTAAGATATCGGTGACAAATTGTTCACGAACCCAATCATCGTAAGGTTGCGTACCCAGAATAATTCGTTGAGTACCACTCTCAGACGCTTCCCTCGCTTCTTCGGTAACGAGTGAATCAAGATAAGGGCGACCAGTTTGCTCGATCTCCGGTAGCATTTCTTCTGGGTATATTTCTCTCAGCTCCCTCTCATCAGCAGGGCCCGCTACATAGTGATGAGTTTCTCCTGATGGAGGTACGACCTCGTTTGAATTCACAATTGAGTGGGGTATATAATGCGTGGTAGCACCTACTTCCTCCGCGGTAATCAAAGCCAGTCTGTCTCTCGGGCTCATTCCCCCAACAATCACGTCACTTGGCTCTATGTCTTGCAGAGATTTATGTATTAAATATCCTGACAAAATTGTCCTGAGATTTCTGACAATTACGTTCTTGCAAATGTACTTGATAGTGCGGGGGGCCCTTATGTGATGTTTTGATTCTAGTTGGCCGCCTATTTTTGAGGCGATCGTCACTTGCTCTGACCATACCGCTGACTGCAATTTAAACAGAGTAAATATCTGCTTTACTACCGTTTGAATTGTTGCGTGCTCCGATAGAGTTGTGCCGTCCCGCTCCCACTCTTCGTTGTGTTCTCTCCTCTTCCAACTTATTGATAACGGGGTAACCAAGGTGTTATAATCATCTTCCATCTCGGTCATTACCGGAGACATACTCTCGTATCGCCCAGGATATGGAAAGAATAGGGGCCGATTTTTTTGAATAGAGTCCGTTGAAAAGACAGTACGCTTCAATATTGAATATATTTCGTCAACCAATAATAGTAGTACTGAGAATCTCAGGACGAATCTTGAACGAAACTTCTCGTAGATTCCCTTTTTTTGTTCGTGCTTAACACAAATCTCGTATTTGTCACCGAGATCTTCGGCTACTTTTTGTAAGCATCTTTGATACCATGAGTGACTATTGTTGAAGGCGTATCTTGTTCAAGACGCTCTTCTAATCGATTGTAGAGGCGAAGACTAGTAAGAAGATCACCTCGAGAAGAGATCACGATATGCGGCCAAAAAGCCTCGTACGAGATTGTCTCGGTCGCATCGATATCCAATCTCGCAAGTTCCACGAACCAGTCTTCACCCTCGCCCTTTAATTCATCGCGAATCACAAATCGCGATTCGTCAGCATTTACATAAGACTCTGAGGGTGAGAAATATATGTGCAGTATATCAGTAGACACTATCAGTAGCTATAAAACCACTTCTAATGAATGTTTGGTTATAAACTCACCTGTAGCATGATTGATTTTGTTACAAAGCCAATCAAACATTGGAACGACCGACTCTGGTGGCGGCAAGCCGGGTTTCCATATGCAGCACGGACGATACACAGACATCTGCCACATGAGGGAATTCATCTCCCAAATGAAGACTGGGATAATTTGGTAATCCTTGACGCCTGCCGCTACGATATGTTCGCCGAGCAGTCTACCCTCTCGGGAAATCTACACAAACGTACTTCTGCGGCTTCAAACACACCGGAGTTTCTACAGCATAATTTCAAAGGCGGAGACTTCAGCGATACAGTGTATGTCACCGCAAACCCGCAGGTGAACGTTCATTTGGACGATGAGTTCTTCAAAGTCGTCAACGTTTGGGAGGATCACTGGGATGATGACCTCCATACAATACACCCAGAGATCATGACTGAAGAGACGATCGCCGCCTACCAGGCGCATCCAAACAAGCGATTGGTTGCTCACTTTATCCAGCCTCATTATCCATTTATTGGCGAAATTGGGCAGACTAAATTGCAGACTCATTCAGGAATGGAACTCTCGAAACGAATGGCGACTGATGACGAGGCACGTCGTGAGGAAAAATCGATCTGGGAGCAAATGTACGAAGGGTCCGTCCCGACCGACCTCGTTTGGGCGGCTTATCGTGAGAATCTAGACATCGTTCTGCCATATGTAGAACGTCTCGTGGAGGAATTCAAGGAGCACACAGTAGTTACATCTGACCACGGTAACGCACTCGGTGAGCGAGCCTGGCCCGCTCCAAATCGGATCTATGGCCATCCTCCTGATATCCGTATCCCTGCGCTCACTGATATTCCGTGGCTTGTCACAAATACAAGAGACAGGAAAAATATCGTCGAAGAGGAATCTTCCGCTGCAAGCATCAGTCAAAACGAAACAGTCTCACAGCGTCTTGCCGATTTAGGATATAAATAAAATGGCTGACAACGACGAATCTGATTCATTGGTAAGCGTCGTCATTCCGACGTACGAACGCCCGGAGTACCTTACGGGTGCAATCGAGACAGCGTGTGGACAGACGTACGAGAATATCGAGGTAGTCGTCGTTGATGACGGATCCACAGAACCGTATGCAGAAGAAATTGTGTCCGAGTATCCCGAGTCTGTGACCTGTGTTCGCCACGAGGAGAACAAGGGGCTATCCGCAGCGCGGAATACAGGAATTCGAACCGTTGAGGGGGAGTTTGTCGCGTTTCTCGACGATGACGACCGCTGGCACGAGACGAAGATCGCGCGGCAGGTATCGGCACTCCAAGCGGACGAGACGGTCGGACTCGTGACGTGTCTCGTAGCGGCGATCACGCCTGATAGGGAACTCGTCTACTGTGAGAGCAGTGCGCCCAGCGGGAACTGTTCGGAAACGATGCTCGCCGGCAACCAGATCGGCACGCCGTCTCGTGTTCTCGTTCGTCAGGACTGCTTCGACGACATCGGGACATTCGACGAGTCGCTCCCAACCAAACAGGACTGGGATTTCTACCTCCGACTCTGCCAGGAGTGGGCTGTCGCTGCCATCTTAGAGCATCTATGTTTCAGGACGATTCACGAGAGCATGTCGAGCTCGCCCGAATCCGCTCGCCGGGATAACCAAGTAATCCTAGAAAAGCACGAAGGCCTACTTCGCACCAGGGGGTACTGGGAGCAGGCACAAGGAGAGATCGAAGAGCGTATCGGTAGAGCGTATCTGAGACAGGGAGACTTGCGAACGGGGCGGAAATACTTCCAGGAGGCATTTCAAAGAGACAGGACACTGGAGCGTGTGCTGTTATATCTGCTTACGTTCATACATCCGTCCACCGTCTCGAAGTTACGAAAGATAAAGCGAAGTATAGCGATACGGCGAAGCGGCTGTTCCAATGGTGAGCTGTTGGATGGCGTCGTATTCGAGGACAGAGCAGGTGACAGCTATGGGAACGATTGACCGTCTATCACGAGCGCTGCGAAATCCGCGGCTCTTCGCGAGGGGTTTGAACCGTCTTGTTCATCGGCGCGGCGGCAGCCGCTCGGTGAATACAGCCGGTGTCGATATCTTCGAGGAAGACTGGGACACGCTCGTCGTGCTCGACGCTTGCCGATACGACATGTTCGAATCGACCAGTCGCCTCGCCGGTTCGCTTTCCGCACGAATCTCGAAAGGCTCCTCAACGGTCGAGTGGTTGCAAGCGAACTTCGACGGACGTGACCTCCGCGATACTGTCTACGTGACAGCGAATCCCCAACTCGAGCAGAATCGCGACCGCTGGGAGATCCGCCTTCACGAGACGGTCAACGTCTGGCTCGAAGACGGCTGGGACGACGACACTGGTACGGTCCGGGCCGAGACGATGACTGAGGCGGCCCTCGAAGTGGCCGAGCGATATCCAAACAAACGACTCGTCGTGCACTACATGCAACCACATTATCCGTTCGTGCCCGCAGATACAGCCTTCGACAAGCACCACCTCAGTCAGATAAACGGTGAAGGCGGCGAACCAACGGACGAGAACGTCTGGAATCAGAAGTTTAAGCGGACGCTCGATGTCTCCCGCGACGAGTTGTGGACGATCTACGAGGAGAATCTCGAATACGTACTCGAACACGTCGCGGCGTTGCTTGACGCGCTCACCGGAAAGACCGTCGTCACTGCCGATCACGGAAACTACGTCGGGGAGCGCGCCTCTCCGATTCCGATTCGGGAATACGGTCATCCCCGTGGGCTGTACGACGAGCCTGTCGTCCGAGTCCCATGGTTAGTATACGAACGAGGAGAGCGTCGCCAGATTCGTGCCGCAGACAGCGAATCCGCGGACGGCGTCGAAACGGAAACTGTCGAGGATCGTTTACAGGCTCTCGGATATCGGGAGTAGCTACAGTGTCAGATGTCGTCGATAACGTCGAGGAATGCTTGGACTAATCGTGCTCGGGAGTAGTGTTCAGCCACGCGCTCTCGCCCAGCAGCACCGTACCGTGCCCGACGGTCCGGATCGGAACTGAACTCGAGTACATGCTGCGTGAACGCGTCCGTCGCGGATGGCGCTTCGAGCACGCCAGTCTCCCCCGGGACGACGGTTTCGACGATTCCGCCGACGTTGCTCGCGATAATCGGCAGTCCGGCTGCCATTGCTTCCAACACAGTGAGACAGAGGCCCTCACGGTATGAGGTTTGCAGGTAGATATCTAGACCACTCATGAACTTCGGGACGTCGCTAATCTCTCCATCAAATGTGACATTTTCTAATTCCTTCTTCGACGCATATTCTTCCAGCTCTTCTCGATTCGGCCCAAAACCACCAATACGGAATTTGATTGCTTTTGACCGAAGATTGTCCGCGATATCCAGCACCGCCTGCATATTTTTTTCCGGTGTGAGCCGTCCCAATGTCCCGACTGTTATTTTTTCCCGTGAACCGTGAATTACCTGTGAGTACGCATCAAGCTCGATACCCGCGATCGGCACATAGCAAATGTTCTGGGGGTCGACCCCCGATTCGGCTGCTCCGCGAGAGGCCGCATGAGAATCAGCCAATACACGGGAATCGAATATAGAAAGGAGACCGAACAATTGTTGTCGCAGGTCACTCGCCAATCGCTCACTATGCTGCCAACTCAGAACAACCGGCACTCGTTGGAGTGTCCCGAGCACGCGGCCGATCTGGGTCGCATGGTACAGCGACGTGACCAGCACATCTGTCTCCGGTAGTACGTACCAAATCTCCCGAATTCGGTGGATATCCAATGGCGAGTCAATCTGGAGGTCAACAACGTTGGCGTGGTCCGGCAACTGCTGGACGATACCACCGCCTCGAGTCGCGAGTGCGACGACTGTGACGTCGAATCGCTCGACAGGCAAGCCCGAGAGGAGACGAGCCATTCCTCGCTCTGCGCCGCCGACGCTGAGCGTGTTGATCAGGTAGGTGAGCCGGATCGGCTCCTCGAACTCCATCACTACCCATTCTGATTCCGTCGGGCAAAAAGGACCCGTTCGAGACAGAACGTTTAGTGTCGTCGCTGTCATCTGCGAAGACGATGTGGCTGCTCGCACTCGTGATTGTATCTCTCTCGTTTCTGTTTGTGGCCCGCCGGATGGCACCCCCATACCGCTATGCCGCAACGCTCGCGTTATTCGGGCACGTCTTCGTAGCGGTCATCGTCCTGCCGCGCGTCCCCTACGCCTGGGACATCGCGAAATTCCATGAATCCGCACTGACGATTCTCGGCGGGCAGCTCCCGGGGTACGCGACGACTGTGACGTCTTTCGCTACGCTCCAGGCGCTCGTGTATAGTCTGGTCGGGTCGGACCCGACAGCGCTGTCGATCGTCAACGGATTCATGGCCGTATTGCTCCCGTTCCCGCTCCGGGATATACTCCAGCGTCTCTATCCGGACTTGCGAAAGACGCACGTACCGACGATCCTTATCCTTTTTCTCCCACTACCGTTCGTGATGCTCACGATCCCGATGCGTGATTCTTTCACCGTTCTGGTATTCGTGACGATATTGGCACTGCTCGTTCACGCGTTCGACAAGTCCATACCTGGACCAGGAACCGTCGCTATACCCTTGTGGGGCCTACTGTATCTGCTCCGTCCGGAGCTGGCTCTGATTGTGGTGGTCGGCGCCGGGGCGGCGACGTTCGTGTTCATGCTAGATCAAGTTCTCCAGCGAACTGTGTCTTTGACCGGAATCCTCGTCTCGGTCGTGCCGTTCGGATTGATAGGCTTTCTCGCTTTCACCCGGTGGTTTCCAATCAATCGTTTGAACAGTAAGGTTACGTACCGCGCGACAGGCGGTGCGGTGTATCTCGATTCCTTCGAATATGCATCGTGGATTGACGTCCTGCTCTCGGCTCCTGCCCGAGCAATATATTTTCAGTTTGCACCGTTCCCACTACATGTCGAACAGATTTTCCACCTACTCGCACTCAGTTCGCTCCCCCTGCTAATCGTCCTTGCACTCGGGACAGTGGCCTCGATCTACGACTGTGAAACCGATCGGACCATACTGGTTTTCTTGGGGGTCGTGTACATCGCAGGTATAGTTGGCTATGGTCTGATCGACGCAAACTTCGGAACGACAGCACGCCACCGGGTCCCATTCGTGCTACTGCTGGTAGTATTTGCGAGTCCCGTTCTCGACGACTGGTGGTTACGTCTCCGACGGACGTATGACATCCTTCAGTAACCACGCCAGAACGAGAAACATCACCGCGAAACTGAGGAACGCTACTGGATCACTCATGTCCGACAGGAGGATTCGGACGATGCTCGCTGCGACAAATATGGACAGAATCGCCCCGAGAATACGACGGTTCTGTAGGCCCCGATAGAGGTGGCTGTTCGAGAGATAGTCCCCGCCTTTCCGAATCAGTCGATACGATCTTGAATGGCGGATAGCCGATCGAACATCCATACAGTCCGTTCCAGGAGTATCATAAACAATCTACCGGAGGCAGAATCGGCACCTATATCTAATCACTCACACTACCGAGGTATACTTGCCTTTGAAGCAATGAGTGAGACGACAGTTCTGTGTATAGGCCTTGATGCTGTCTGCGCGGAACAGATCAACCCGCTTATTGAACGCGGTGTGATGCCAAATCTTGAACGGCTCCATGATCGAGGCAGTTCAGGGCCATTAACGACGACGACACCACCATGGACACCTTCCGCGTGGCCCTCAATTACCACCGGGACGACGCCATGGACACACGGTATCTACGATTTCTACGATTACACGACCGACGACCCGCATCTCGTCAGTGCAACGGACCTACAAGTCCCATATCTCTGGGAATATCTCGATCAGGCAGGGCTCAGTTCTATCGTGGTCAATGTTCCGGTTACCCATCCAGTTCATCACTTCTCCGGTAGTCTGGTCCCCGGGTATCTCGCTCCAGACGACAGTCAGATTCTCATCAATGGTGGACCAACTTCACAGACCGATATAGACGATAATTACCGGATCTACGCCCGGAAAACCGACAGTCGAGACGCGAAAATCGAAGAAAACATAGAGTTAATCGACTCACGGGTGACTGCAGCCGAAACTCTTGCCGATCGCCACGACTGGTCGTTCATGATGGTCCAGTTCCAGCGGACCGACTCGATATTTCATACGATGGGTCATGACAAGGAAGCGGTTGAGCGTGTCTACAGTCGCGTCGACGACGCAGTCGGTAGACTCCTCAACCTCGTCGACGACGACACAACTGTTCTCGTCGTGTCTGATCACGGGATCCACGAATACGAACGAACGTTTCGCTGTAATACCTGGCTTCGAAATCGAGGAAAACTGCAGACATCGATTGACTCGGAGCGCCACTCGTGGGGGGAAACGACAAAGCTCCGAATGAAAAGTACAAGTGAAGACAGTACACTTTCTCGGCGTCTGATTGGGACAGCTCTGGCTGCTCTGAGGCGTGTCGGGGTCACGCCACAGCGTGCAGAGCAAGCTTTAGCTACTGTCGGACTCGCATCACCAATCCAACAGAGACTACCCACCGATGTCCTAGTGGGGGCTGCCGAACACGTCGATTGGGAGTCATCACAGGCATATTGCCGGTCAGTCTCTTCGCTTGGTATCAGGTGTAATGTTGAGGGGCGTGATCCGGATGGGATCATCCCGACAGATGAATTCCCCACGGTCCGGGCAGAGCTCGTTCAGGCGCTCGAGTCACTCACAGCACCTGATGGAACACCTGTGTTTGCGACAGTCTACGATCGACACGACCGCCACGGGAGCGAGGTACCTAACGAAGCCTCAGCACCGGACATCGTGGTCCAACCCAACGAGATGATTTGGAAAGTGACAGATGTTATTCGTGAGCCGATTTTCGGGACGACAGACGAGTTTAGCCATACGTATCAAGGACTCTGTATCATTGCAGGGCCATCAATCGGACCAAACATCAACATCGAACCAAATGCACCCGACATCGCTCCGATAATACTCAGTCTGTTCGGATATGAACAGGCAGCTGTGATGGAGGGGTCCATACCGTCTGAACTGGGTCATCACCTTGCAGGCGACCTTACAGAGCTTCCGGTTCCGGACGAAAGACGATATTATACCGACGATTCGTTAGCTTCCTCGGAGACAGTGACCGATCGACTAGAGCAGCTGGGATACATAGAATGACATCACACCGCATCTTGCAGGTTATTACCCGGTCACATTGGGGTGGCGCACCGCGGATCGTGGAATCACTAGCAACGCAGGTTGACGATGTGACAGCGGTTGCATGCGGCCCTGGTGGCCGTTTGATTGATCGCCTTGAAAACGCGGGAATACAAGTACACGTCCAACCGAACTTACAGCGTTCTCCACATCCCAAGGACGTGCTGGCGTATCGGGATCTTCGGAAGCTAATTACGGAGGGTGACTTTGATCTGGTTCACAGTCATAGCACGAAGGCCGGGGCTCTCGCACGCATAGCTGCTTCGCAGGCAGACGTCCCAAGCATTTTTACTGTCCATGGATGGGGGTTTTATAATACAGAATATGACATGCTTCGCCCGCTCATAATTCAAGGCGAGCGATTTCTCGCTAACCGTACGGATGAAATCGTCTGTGTTTCAAAAAACGACTGGCGTCAGGGACGGAATAACGGCATATTGTCAAGAAAATCGGGCTCGGTTATTCACAATGGAATTCCGCCTCTAAGTTACTCATCTAATCGAAATACAATTTATGACGAATTCGGGATTGATACTGAAACACCGATTATTGGAGCGATTGCGCGGCTTGCGCCACAAAAGAACCCGCTTGCGATCCTTGATACTGCACGAAAACTCCGTGACAGAGGTCATGACATAGCGACAGTGCTCATTGGTAGCGGGCCACTTGTCAGTGAGTGCCGCCAGTTTGTTGACGACCATGGCCTAGACAACGTCTATATACCTGGTTTTCGGGATGATGCACTCGAATTGCTTCCAGATTTCGATGTGTTCTTGTTACCATCCAGATTTGAAGGATTTCCTCTAACGGTTCTTGAATGCCTACATGCTGGTGTCCCTCTTGTAGCACGCGACGTGGGGGAGTAGCCGAAGCAGTAACCGATGGCGAGACCGGATTTATACTATCATCTGCTGTAGATGAGGAAACGTTTGTAAATCAGACAGAAGAGTTGCTCAAACATCCGGAGCGAAGACAAACCATGAGTCAACAGGCTCAACAAATCGCATCCGAACGGTTTACCGAGAAACGAATGGTTGACCAGTATTGTACCGTCTATGAGTCAATTCTTGGATAGAAATATAGCCTCATAAAAATTAGGCTGTGAGGACCGCTTGGTTTGATATCTTGGCAGCTACAACCATATCAAAAATTTTTCGGAATTGTTATTTGTGCATTTGATGTTATTCTATGACGCTCGGTTGCCCATCTAGCCACAGTGTGGGTCATCCATTGTCTTGAACAGTATCATAGTTCCGGAGTTTGTTCCTGTACCAACATATGGCAGATATTTCAATTTCCCAACTCTAGCCACTACGCAGTATTGTTGACAACTACAGATAGCATAGTTATGAAGATAGGATAGCGAAAGAGCAATATTTCAACCACCAAGCGTAAACAGCATGGCTAAGAAAGATACGTCGTCACCAATCATCGATGGCGATGGCAGACTCTTCGGCGTTGTTAACGTCGTCGACACCCTTGTCGTCATACTTGTCCTCATTGTCGTTATTGTCGGGGCAACCTTCGCTCTCCAGCCCGACCCACAAGCTGACCCAGAACCGGAACTCGGCAGTACGCAAGCCACGCTTGATCTCGGCACCCAACCAGACTATATCGTTGCTGCACTCGCAGAAGGAGATACGTACTCACCAACCGAGAACACCAATCTCACCATCACTGAGATCTACTTCAGTCCCCAAGACGGTCAGACACATGTCATCCTCGGCGTCGCACTCCAAGGACCTCTCACTGATGACACCCTCTCGTACATCAACGCGCCACCGCGACTAGGCCGGAATCTGACGATACAGACCAATCGCTACAATGTTTCAGGCACTATCCGCGACATCGGCAAGGGCCCCAACACACAGCAGACCAAACTCGTCGTGACTGACACCGTGCAGACAACCACGGCCAGGACCATTGAGCCGGGAGATGCCTATAGCGTCGCGGGTCGCGATATCGGAACGGTTGAGTCAGTATCTGCCTATGGCACGGCTAAGCCTGAACGCAAGCGCCTCATCGTCGGCCTCACACTTTCGACACGTTCTGACGGCGATACAACTCGCTTTGGCGCCACAACCATTCGTGAAGGAGCAACAATCCCATTCCAGACAGACAGCTACGAACTCTCCGGCAACATCACGAGGATTGGGGCGACTGAGCCTCGGGGGGATCCAACAACACAGGCAGTCATACTGAGACTCCAAGACGTCCCGCCCACACATGCCGAGAGTATTGAGACGGGCATGACCGAGACTGTCCACGGAGACACAGTCGCCCGTATCACAAACGTGACGCGTGAGCCAGCGACAGTCGTCGTCACAAGTGACGACGGGCAGATATACGAACGAGACCACCCGCGAATCAAGGATGTGACAATCACTGCTGAGATTACTGTCCGTGAGACAGAGACAGGACCGACGTTCAAAGCCCGACCACTCCAGACTGGCTCAACGGTCGTCCTGGACCTCGGGACTGTTACCATCGAAGCGACAGTCGTTTCGATGTAATCTGTGTGTGGGCAGTTGACTGAAGCAGCATGGCCTTCCTCGGTGACTGGCTACGGTTGTTCTTGACCGCTCGGGGACAGTGAAACACTTGCCTCCTCATCAAGCGGTTCAGCGATACATGTAACCAATAAGCTCAGTTATTTGCAACCCATATCGCGATTGCTGGCTCACGAAAGACTGCGACCCAATATCACCATTATAGATATTCGAGAGCCGTGCATCATTGGCCCGTATATTGCCTTACGAGACAGAATCATCCTGTAAATCGAGGAGAGCTAACGCCACTCACGTGTAAAATCAGTCGCCAGTAGTATGAGAGACCGATTTGATGATATCATGCATCTCCCCCACTCTCTGGAATATGCGGCTATGAACTTGCAGTCACTGTTCTGATATCGCTATAGCAAGAATGTACAAAAATAATGAACTGTATTAGAAAAAGAGCTAACTAACCTACACCAGGCCATTTTTTGGCTACATTCGGTAGTATATCGATGAAATTCTGGATGACAGGATTACAGCCACTCAAAGACAACTGTTCTATTCGATATGCGGAATTCGATAGCATCAATATGAGTTTATGTCCTGCATGAAAATCGGCGGCAGCCATACCGCGATGCGTAGCGTATTCCCAATGGGTTTATTCACTCGACAAGAAAGCATGGAAGCATGAGCGAGGAGAACGGGGCAGCTACGCTACTGGAAAATCGTCCCGGACTAGAATCTGCACTTGAGACCGTTCTTGCTGTGGACTCTAAGAACGAGAAGTGGAATTTTGACGACGTCGCAATCGATTCTGGCGCATTCGGTGAACTTGTCTCACATGGCGTCGTCGAGAAAACTGACAGCCACTACCAACTTGCGAATCCCGAAGCAGTCAGACGAGCCCTTGATGATGAGTCGGCAGACGTACACACCACGGATGCAATCATCAATAGTTCCAAGCCAACGGTCCCTTGGCCGACGGTCAATACATCGGCCGCCGGAATGCTTGTGGGAGCACTCGCTGTCGTCACTATCGCTCGCACATATATCCTCGGTTCGATTTACCGCAACGGCGATATCGTTCTCTCAGGGAATGATCCCTATGCCTACCGCTACTGGGTCGAACAAGTAGCCACCCAGGCTAGTGGCGCCGACCTTTCTTCGCTCGCAGTGCTTCCAGGCGCGGTTACGAAGGGCGAACCACTAATGATCGCGACGCTGTGGTGGCTAGCAGAACTCTTCGGTGGCACCCCTGATGTCATCGGCCACGTACTCGCGTGGTATCCCGTTGCTTCGGCTGTACTATCAGCACTCCTCCTGTATCTACTTGCTGTCCACATTACTAGCGACCGGCGAATTGGACTGGCAGCCGTACTCGTGTTGGCATTCATCCCGGGCCATGCATTTCGAACGAGCCTTGGGTTTGCTGACCACCACGCGTTCGACTACCCGTGGTTAGGGCTCACAGCGCTCGCACTCGTCGTCATCCTCACTTTCAGACGAAGTGACCACGTAATGACGTGGTTTCGAACACCGACGCCATGGCTTGCCGCGGGCACACTCGGTACCGGTATCGCCGGCCAGGTCTTGTCCTGGCAGGCTGGCCCACTACTAATCGTACCTGTCGGTCTGACGGTAATGCTGGCGACGATCGTCGACTGCCACGCAGGACGCAGTGCAACACTTCGATACGTCCCCGTCCTCGTCGGAACCGGACTCGGGGCACTACTCACGTGGATAATTCACGCCGGGGCCGGCTGGCACACGACACTCGTCGCCAGTACGCCAGCACTCCTGTTCGTCGGAACTGTCGGCGTCGTCCTGACCGCGATCGCCGTCGACCGACTCGGCGGAACAGCCAAACACCTCGTCGCTGTCGACGCCGTCACTGGACTGCTCGGGCTTGCACTCGTTCGCTTCACGTCCCCAGAACGGTGGGCCGAAGCACTCGCACGGACGGATGCCTTGTTCCGGTCGGACGGCATCGCCGAAGTATATGGCCTATTCAGTAGTGAATCGTTCGGCTTCCTGTTCCTGCTTGGCTTTACACTCGTGCTCGCGCTGCCAGCGATGCTCTGGGCCGTTCGCCTTACCGCGGAGGGCCGAACAGACTGGCTCGTTGCCACTGTCTACGCGTGGTACTTCCTCGGACTGGCAGCCATTCAGATGCGCTTCGTTGGTGAGTTCGCGACCTTCGGCGCGCTGTTCGCCGGTTATGGGTTCGTCTACCTTGCCGCACACATCGACCTTGCACAGTCAGTAGAAACGATGCGAGATTCGCTCGTATCGCCACACGTTCCTGATACCAGAACTATCGCGGCTCTCGTCACCCTGTTTCTTCTTGTGGGGAGCTTTGGGATGCTACAGACACCGATCAAGACGAGCCAGGTAACCATCGACGGCGGCGCCTACGATACAGCGAGCGCGATAGAAGACGACGCCACCCAACGTGGTCTGGAGTATCCCCAAAACTACGTCCTCAGTCAGTGGGGCCGCAATCGGATGTACAACTACTTCGTGAACGGCGAGTCTCGCAGCTATGGCTACGCGCGAAGCAACTACGCATCGTTTGCTACTGCAACAGACCCACAGCGATGGGCCAATCGTCTCGAAGGCCGCGCGGGGTATGTCGTCCTCACAGACGACATCCCAGTTGAGCAGCCAACGGCACTCTATACACGACTGTACAAGAACTATGGCTCACGTAACAACGGCGTCGCCGGAGTAGCCCGGTACCGTCCGGTCTATGCCAGCCCCGATGGCAACTACAAAGCGTTCGCCATCGTTCCCGGTGCGACGATACAGGGGACCGCTGCACCGAACACGACAGTGTCGGTCACGACGACGGCCTCTGTCTCGGAAGCCTCGTTCACGTACGAACGGCAGACCACCACAGATCAGAACGGACGCTTTGCGGTGACCGTCGCGAATCCGGGCCCGTACGACGTGCAAACAGTCGATAGCTCGTACAACGTCTCAGTAGCAGAGACAGCCGTGTATCGAGGTCAGAACGTGACGGTTCAACAGAATCAATCCTGAGCTATTCGTCGTCGCTCCGCGCATGACTTGCCGCTTCGGTTCGCTGGTACTCCTCAGCAGAGACGTCTGCGCTTCGAGCGGCGTCGAGTTGCGACTCGATCAACGAGTTGAGTTGGGGCCCCACTCATCGGATGGCTGAGACTCTATGTATGCGACCCAGCGTTTGATCTGTGCGATTCGTTGAGCCCGATTACGCTCGTGCTTGTCCGCAAGATCGTGATGTTCGTCGGAGTTGGTCATATGCGTCCGTTACCTCAAGTTCCTGTATCCACTGTTCGAGTCCTGGCGTGCTAAGTTTTTCTCGAACAAGACGTGGAGAGGCACTGCACTCTCGAAATCCTGCCAGTGAGGATAGTGGTAGGAGGTAAACCTCGGTTACTCAACCGTCACGCTCTTCGCCAGATTCCGCGGCTTGTCGATATTCCGCCCTAGCAGGTTCGCAACGTGATAGGACACCAGCTGGAGATGCGTGTTCGCCAACACGGCGGCCGCCCGTGGATGGGTCTCGGGTAACTCCAGCACGTAATCGGCATACCGATCGACATCCGACTGTCCGTCGGAAATCGCCACCACCGGCGCGTCTCGCGCTTCGACCTCTTTGACGTTGCCCACGGTCTTCCGGGCCTGCTCGCCGTCGCCAGTCACCACCGCAAACACGGGCGTGTCCTCCGTCACCAGCGCGAGCGGCCCGTGTTTCAGCTCACCCGACGCGAAGCCTTCGGCGTGCTTGTACGTAATCTCCTTCATCTTCAGAGCGCCCTCCAGCGCGACCGGGTACTGGTAGCCGCGACCGATGAAGAAGTACGCACCTGCGTCCTCGTACATCTCGGCCACCTCATGCGCAGCCGATTCATCCAGCACCCGCTGGACGTTCCCGGGCAACTCACGCAATGCCGAGATGATCTCCCGAACCTCATCGGATCGGGTCATCCCCAGTGCCAACAGGTTCAGCGCCACCTGTTGGGAGGAGAACGTCTTGCTCGCCGCCACGCCGATCTCGGGGCCGGCGCGGATGTAGAAGGCGTGGTCACACTCCCGAGCGGCCGTCGACCCGACGACGTTCGTCACGGCCAGCGTCCGTGCGCCGCGCTTGCGGGCCGCCCGCAAGGCAGAGAGCGTATCGGCCGTCTCCCCACTCTGGGTCACGCCCACGACAAGTGCATCGCCAATGGGCGGCACCGACGTCGCGTACTCACTAGCCAAAAACGCCTGTGCGGGAATCCCTGCCTCACGGAACAGTTGCGCGCCATAGAGCGCTGCATGATACGACGTCCCGCAGGCGACGAACTGCACACCCGTCGGCGAAAGGTCACCCAGATCCTCGATGTCGACGGCGCCGGCCATCTCGTCGACGCGGCCGCGGAGACACTGCCGCAACGCCCGCGGTTGCTCGTGAATCTCCTTGAGCATGTAGTGATCGTACCCACTCTTGCCCGTCTCCTCGGGGTCCCACTCGATCGTATCCACGTCTTTCTCGACGGGCTCGCCACCAAGCGTCGTCACGGTCCAGCCCTCGGCGTCGAGTCGCGCGAACTCACCGTCTGCCAGATAGACGACCTGGTCGGTGTAGTCGCGGAATGCCGGCACGTCGCTCGCGAGGAACGTCTCGTCCTCACCGAGCCCCAACACGAGCGGCGAGTCGTTACGCGCGGCGTACACCGTCTCGTGGCCTGCGACGACGACAGCTACAGCGTAGCTCCCTTCCAGCCGTGAAATCGCCTCACGGACCGCACGCTCCGGCTCTGCCCCGTCTGCAAGCGCGTCTTCGACCAGATGGGGGACGACCTCAGTGTCCGTATCCGACGTGAACGTATGCCCGGCCCCGACGAGTTCGTCGCGTAGCGACTGGTAGTTCTCGATGATGCCGTTGTGGACGACCGCCACGTCACCCGTACAGTCCTGGTGTGGGTGGGCGTTCGCGTCGGTGGGCGGCCCGTGCGTACTCCAGCGCGTATGCCCGATACCAACCTCACCGGTCAGTGCCGATCCCTCGAGCGTCTCGCGAAGGTCGTCGATCTCACCGGAGGTCTTGACAACGTCGACGCCGCCGTTGGCCATCGCCACACCGGCCGAATCGTAGCCCCGATACTCCAGTTTCGAGAGGCCATGCACCAGCGTATCGAGCGTCGAATCGCCACGACCGACACAACCGATGATGCCACACATCAGCGGGTCACCTCCACGCCCTCGTCGACGTTACCGTCCACGGTCACACCAGCGTCCAGCGTCGCGTTCGGCCCGACTAACGCCCCTGGCGCGAAACTCACGTCACCGCGGGCACGCGCTCTGTCGGCGATGACCGCGCCCAGTCGCTGGTCTTCGAAGACGCGCGTGCCGACCTGGACGTCTGCGGGGCCGCCCGGAACGACCGTACTAGCGCCGAGGTGGACGTCCTGTCCCGTAACGGTCTGTAACAACGTCGACCCGGCATCGACGCGCGTGTCGGCATCAAGGACGCTGCGCTGGACGACAGAGTTGGCTCCGACGGTCACGTTCGCACCGAGTGCGACGTTCGGCCCGATGACAGCGTCGGGGCCGACCTCACAGTCCGGACCGATGACGATTGGCCCCTGCAAGACGGCCTCGTTGTGGACACGCGCGGAGTCATCGATCCAGACCTGTTCACGCCGCGCACTCTCGACGACGCGCCCGCGGGCGAGTACCTCGCGGGCAACGGTCAGCAAGTCCCAGGGATAGGTCGCATCGACCCACATCCCGTCGACTTCCACCCCACGAACGCGATTCGACTCGATGAGGTTCGCGAGCGTATCCGTGAGTGCCAGCTCACCCTCCTCTCGGGAGGTTGCCTCGATAGCGTCGAAGATGGCCGCCGAAAACGCATACACACCACCGTTGATGAGGCGGTAGTCGCCCTCTCTGGGCTTCTCGACGAGGTCCGAGATGATACCGTCGCGTACCTCCACGGCCCCGTACCGGCTCGTGTCCTGTCGTTCGACGACGGCGAGTGCGGGGTCACCGGTCGTAGAGAAGGTGTCCGCGACGGCCTCGACAGTGTCGGCGTCGATAAGGCGGTCCCCGTTCAACACGAGCGTCGGCCCGTCGACGACCGAGCGGGCCTGCGACAGCGCGTGGCCGCTCCCGAGTTGCTTGTGCTGGGTGACGTACGTAATCGGAACGCCGCGATACGTCGACCCGAAATGGTCCTGTACGCGGTCACGTTTGTAGCCGACGACGGTCACCAGTCGGTCGACGCCGGCCTCTACCAGCGCGTCGAAGACGTGGGCCAGAATCGGCCGGTTGCCGGCCGGCAACATCGGCTTGGGCCGGTTCCGCGTCAGCGGGCGAAGCCGCGTGCCCTCGCCGGCCGCGAGGACGACAGCCGTGTCGATTTCCATACTCGTATCAACAGGAGTGGGGATTTGAATATGGCGGGACTACTGCCGGTTTCGAGGTTCGTACGGGGTCGGTGGGCACAAACGTCGCAGGCGCTGCCTACTGCTTACTGGCTCGGTGGTCAATGTGACCACTCGCTCGCGTTGTCTGCGGCGAACCACGTTATTGCTCGCCCATCCGGTCGCCTGCGACACGCCGCCCTTTCGTCGTCAGCGCCACCTCCGTCCGTTCGCGGACGACGCTGATGACGTCAAGTTCGATGAGGCGGTCGAAGATGGCCTCGGTCTTCTCGACGTCGATGCCGACGAAGTTGGGGATGTCGAACGGGGAAACGCCCGAGTGCAGCGCCATGATGACCCGCTTCTCCGTCGACGAGAGGTCGAGGTCAGCGCGGTTCTGCTCGGCGCTGTCTTCGAGCATCGTCCGGAGCACGGTTGCGTGGAACTCCTCGCCGGCCAGATGCGTCTCGACGCTGATGTCGCCCTCGCTGTGTTCAACCTGTATGACGGTACGTTCCTCACCCGAGACCTGTTTGTCCTCGACGGTCAGGTCACCGATGTCGGTCCGCTCGATGTCGACGGCCTGTCCGTCGGCCAGCGCCAGCCGAAGTGCCTCGTCGGTCACCTTCAGCCGCCCTTTGGTCCACGAAGCATCCTGGACGACGCCGCCTTTCACTGCGGGGTGTTGGGCAAGTATGACCGCACCGTCGAGGCTCGCCCGGTAGAAATCCGTCTGGAACACCTCGTGGTCTGACGCCGCGACGAGGACGACGTCCTCCCCGACGTGGAAGGCGAGGTACTCGGAGACGCCCGCGCTCTGCTGGTTCACGTCAAATCGGTCGGCGATGCGGTCGATGTCGTCCAGCGCAATCTGACGCTTGTTGTCGCCGATGAGCGCGAGTCGCTCGGTCGTGAGGACGACGCGACAGTTTCGCCACTCGGCGTCGGTGAGACGCTGGCCCTGCGTGACGGCGAGCAGGTACTGGCCCTGCATGTCGGCGATTTTCTTCTCTGTGTCGCTCATACCCCGCGGCCTCTATCCGTGGTTGTTTAGGGCCGTGGATATAGCTTCCGCCGCCAGTGTCGCTGCTGAGACCGAGATGGGACGAGCCGTCGTATACTGCGTAGATAGCTTTCAAGCGAAGCTCAAGTGCGGACCACGTACAGCGCTGCCGCTATCGACGTAGCGCGCGAAAGAAAGGGCGAAAGTCAGGACGGGAAGTTCCCGTTAGTTGTCGCGTCGGACTGCGAGGAGTGCGGCAGCGACGAGAGCGACGAGAGCGATGACCGCGGTGAAGCCGGGGCCACTGTCACCAGTGGTCGTCTCTTCCGTGGTCGTCTCCATCGTCTCGGGCGCTTCCGTGGTCTCCTCGGTCGTCGGCTCTTCCGTGGTCGGCTCTTCCGTGGTCGGCTCTTCCGTCGTGGTCTCCTCGCCGGAGACAATCGTGACGTTGGCAGAGTCGGTCACAGCGGAGCCGTTGGACGTGTACGGACCGTCGTTGTCCGGGAAGTCGTAGGTCTGGTCACCGTCAGTGTCGAGGTGCGGCATCGCGACCGCAGTGAAGTCCTCGTCCTGAGCGGAGTCCAGCGTGATCTCGACGTCCTCGTGGCTGCCAGCTTCGAGGTAGCTGGAGGCACCGATGACGTCGCCCGTGGCGGAGCCGTTGTGGATGGCGATGAAGCCGCCCTCCGACAGCGTGGCGCTGTCGACGACGACCGTCTCACCGGCGGACTCCTGATCACTGATGCTCACAGAGGCCGTCGGCGCGGAGCCGAGCGTCCCGTCGATGGAGTCACCGATGGACGTGCCGCGCAGTCGGGTCTGAGCAGTGAAGTTCGTACCGGGGCTGTACTCGCTGAAGTCAGCCGTCGCGGTGAAGCTACCGTCCGGCTGGACGATAGCGGTCGGCTGCTCGAGGAACGGACTGGACGAGTCGGTGCTCCGGACGCGGACGGTGACCTCGGTACCGGGTGCGAGGTTCGTCGTGCCGGAGAACTGCTGACCGGATGCCGCCTGGATGGTGATGTCGTTACCACCGTTCAGCGTGGCGTCGCGGTCGGCGAGTTCGAAGGCGTCCTCGACCGAAGCGTTGTCCTTGGCGAGGTCGCTGTTGACGTCCTCACCGAAGACAGTGAAGTTCGCCGCGAACTCACTCTCGTCCTCACCGTTGAACGGAGCGTTCGTCAGGCTCTGGCTGTTGAACACGACGAAGTGCGTGTCGTTCGCCTCGTCGTAGATGACGGAGACGTTCTCGTAGTTGAGGTTGTCAGCGTTGTACTGTGCACTGTCGACGTTCGCACCAGGGTTCTGGTCGTCGAACGTCAGGTTAACTGGACCGGTAGCGACGGCACCACCAGAAGTCGTGATAGGACCGGGTGCAGCGCCGGAGACGACCTTGTACGCCTGCGTGGCGTTGTCGAAGGTACCCGTCGTGTCGACGTAGTAGGTGAAGAGGCCTTCGAGGCCGGAGGCCTGAACCTGCGCGACACCGGTGTCACCGATAGCGATAGTGTCGGTCTGGGTCAGGTTGTCGTTACCGGCGAGTCCGTAGACCTCACTCACTTCAGCACCTGCAACGTCACTGTAGCTGTTGCCGGGTGCGGTCCACATCTGGACGCCGTCGGTGGAGCGCTCGCTGAGCGAGACCGTCGCGACGTCGTCCTCGTTGTCGACAGTGTTGCCGCTCGTCGTCCCAGCGACGACCAGCGCGTCGTAGTCAGTCGCACTCAGGATGTCTGCACCAACAGCACCACCGTCGGCGAAGCTGCCACCCTCGTTCAGGACAGTGATGTCGTCGTCGCTGTCGTTGAGCGTGAGGACGTCGCTCGCGCTCGCATCGGAACCAGCGACGTACGTGTTGAACAGCAGACCGACTTCGCCGTCACCGTCGTCGTCGACGACTTCGGCGCTGATGTTGTAGTTGTCGTCGGCGTAGTCACCGAGCTGGACCGTTGCAGTGTCGGTGTTCTCGAGTTCGACGGTGAGCTCGACAACGTCACCGCGCTGTTCCGAAACAACGGAATCAGCGAAGCTCGCGGAGCCTGCCTGAGCTTCGGAGACGTTAATCTGGTCGGTGGTCGCCGACGTAGCCGTCTTGTTGTCGACAATCTCGACGGTGTAGGAGTCGGACTCCTCAGCGTCGAGGTTCGAGGAAGCGAACGTGACGTCGACGTTACCCTGGCCGTTGAGGCTGGCCGTCTGGGTAGCGACTTCGTCACCGCTGTCGTCAAACAGCGTCGCAGTCACGGGCGAGCTGCCACGGATGGCGCTCGCCGAGACTTCGATGTCGTCCTCGTCCGTGATATCGGAGCTCTGGTCAGTGATCTGGAGGTTCAGGTCACTGACGTTGAAGTAGACATCGTTACCAGAGTTCTCGTACTGGATGCGGTAGGACTCACCAGTGTCGAGGTTGCTGGTGTCGTAGGCGAGGCGCGAGCTGTTGTCCGGAGTCGTCCCATCGAGTAGGGTGCTCCCGCCGACCTGTTTGATAGTGATGCCACCGTTGTCACCGTTCGCTTGCAGGTGGAGAACGGAGCCACGGTAGACACTAATAGCGCTATCCTGGGTAGTAGCCGAGGAAGTGTAAGGCGCGTTGACCGAGGTCACGTCGACCGTCGTGTTACCGAGGTCGGCGTAGCCGGTGCTACCGGTAATACCAGTGGCAATGGTGTTAGTCTCAACCTCAACCTCTTGATTGGGGTCAAGGTTATTGATGTTAGTGATAACGTATTTGTCAGTTACACCACCACCAACATTAGTCACGGAGGTGACCGAGCGCTCATTACCGTCAACGTAGACCGTGAAATTGCTCGGGCCTAGTGCGGTAGTGCCACTACTTGCATTCGTTCCGACGGGCTGTTCGAAGGTAACTTCGATGTTACCGTTATACTCGATAGCCTGTTCGAACGAGGGGTCCTCGTTCCCGGCAGCAGCGGCGCTGCCAGCGAAGCCGACGGTGAATGCGAATACGGACATCACCATCAGACCTGCGAGGAACAGGCTGCGGATTTTTTCGTTTGTATCTGTCATAGTTTGTTGGTTGCTATCGGGCGGCGTCAGCCGTTTTCCACGTGGTCGGAACGCAGTCACCGCGACCGCGCGTAGACCGAACCGGTGTACTCACTTCTGGCGCCATGGGTAGGGGTACGGACCACTCTTCTGGTGGGTCTGGTAAATGCTTTGTGTCTCTGAAAGACCCTATGTCAACACAACACAAACCCAACGTAGGCGGTGTTTAACACGAAAACGGGACAGCCAACGCTACCTGCGTCTGTTCTCGCATATCACCACGCCGTAGTAGTCAGAACGAGTTCATTTCTATGGGCCTGTTTACGGTAATGACCTGGGTACGCACACGCCCCGATACCAAGGCGACAGCCCACCAAGCAGACGAGACACTCCCGAGCGAGTCGCACGACCCACGAACCGCTTCGTGACTAGCGCCAACGCTTATCACGGCACCGCCAAACGTTCGACCAATGACAGGGGGCGACGGCTCCGGCCGCGACACCGCCATAGGCGACCGGCCGACCATCGACCCACCCGCATGGTTCGTCGACCAGGCGAACGTCTCGGACCCGTCGGTGTACGAGACGTTCGAGCGGGAGTGGCCAGACTGCTGGGAGCGGGCCGCGGACCTGCTGGACTGGGACGAGCCCTACGACGAGGTGTTCCAGGGCGGTGAGGACCCGCCGTTCGAGTGGTTCCCCGGCGGATCGCTGAACGCCTCCTACAACTGTATCGACCGGCACCTCCCCGAACGGAAGAATCAACTGGCGCTCATCTGGGAGGGCCACCTCAACGAGTCCCAGACTTACACCTACCGGGAACTCCACCGCGAAGTCAACGCCGTCGCGGCTGCACTGCGCGAGCAGGGCATCGAGGAAGACGACGTCGTCACGATCTACCTCCCGATGGTACCCGAACTACCCATCGTAATGCTGGCGTGTGTCCGTCTCGGCGTCGTCCACAACGTCGTCTTCGCGGGCTTCTCCGCCGACGCGCTGGCCGAGCGGATGGAGCGGACCGGGTCGGAGTTGCTCGTCACCTGCGACGGCTACTACCGTCGGGGGAGCGCCGTCGCCCAGAAGAACAAGGCCGACAACGCCCGCATCGCCGTCGACCAGAACGTCTCGGTGGTCGTGCTGGACATCCTGAGCCGTGACGTCCATCTGGGCGACGGCTACTACGACTACGACGCCCTGCGAGCGGCCCACGACGGTGAGACGGTCGCCCCCGTGCCACGCAACGCCGGCGACACACTCTTTCGCATCTACACCTCCGGCACTACGGGCGAACCGAAGGCCGTCGACCACACGACAGGTGGCTACCTCGCGCACGTCGCGTGGACCTCACAATCCGTACTGGACATCAAGCCCGAGGACACCTACTGGTGTTCGGCCGACATCGGCTGGATCACGGGCCACTCCTACATCGTCTACGGCCCCCTCGCGCTGGGGACGACGGCGGTGCTGTACAACGGGACGCCGGACCATCCCGAGAAAGACCGCGTCTGGGAAATCGTCGACCGGTACGCCGTCGACGTGTTCTACACCGCGCCCACGGCCGTGCGGACGTTCATGAAGTGGGGCGAGGAGTACCCGGAGCGCCACGACCTCTCTAGCCTCCGTTTACTCGGGACCGTCGGCGAACCCATCGACGAACGGGCGTGGCGCTGGTACCGCGAGCACATCGGCGGCGGCGAGTGTCCCGTTGTCGACACGTGGTGGCAGACCGAGACGGGCGCCATCCTCGTCTCGACGCTGCCGGGCGTCGACGCGATGAAACCCGGCGCGGCGGGGAAACCGCTTCCGGGCATCCAGACGGACGTCGTCGACCCCGCGGGCGAGAGCGTCGAGGTAGACGAGGCCGGCGAACTCGTCGTCACGCGCCCGTGGCCGGGGATGCCCAGCGACCTGCGGACCGGCGAGGGATGGGGCGAGGCGGCGACCTTCGGCGACGAGTGGCGCTACCACCCCGAAGACGGCGCGTCGGTCGACGCCGACGGCTACGTCACCGTCCTTGGGCGCGTCGACGACGCCATCAACGTCGCGGGGCGGCGCTTCAGCACGATGGAACTCGAATCGGCCATCACCGGCGTCACCGGCGTCGCGGAGGCCGCCGTCGTCGGCGCGTCCCACGAGACGGCCGGGACGGCCCTCTACGCCTACGTCTCGCCCGAGGACGGCTACACCGAGACGGACCTGCACGGGCGCATCGAGTCCGCCGTTGAGGACGCCATCGGCGGTGTCGCTACACCCGAAACGGTGGTGTTCACGCCCGACCTCCCGAAGACGCGGTCGGGCAAAGTGATGCGCCGCCTGCTGACTGCCGTGGCCAACGGCGAGGAGTTGGGCGACACCAGCGCGCTTCGCAACCCCGAGATACTCGGCGAGTTGCAGTCGGCGACGCCCGAGCGATGAGACGTGTTTCGCTGAAAGTCAGTTTCCCGAAACGATACTAATCAGCATCTCACATTTAGACAGGAGTTGGACCGTAGGCCCGGCCTGCAGCCGTGGACTGTCCCGTATGCTTATTTCGCTTACCTTCGAACACGCGAAACAGCATGGCAGAGCGGACCGACGTCCTCGGTGCGCGGGGGTACGAGCAGCTGCGCCGCGCGGCCGAGACCCATCGCGAGGATCTCGTCTTGCGGTTCGGCGCGGAGGTGGGCCTCCGGCCGGCAGAGATGACCCGCGTCCGGCTGGCCGACGTGACCAGCGCCGAGAATCACTTCTTCCTGCGCGTGCGCGACGACGACAGTATCGACCGGGAAGCGTACCTGCCGGCCGGCGTCGAACACGACATGCGGAAGTTCGCCAGTGCGGCCGACAGAGACCCGGAAGAACCGCTGTTCTCGGTGTCGGCCCGTCGCCTCCAGATGCTCGTCTCGGAGGTGGCCGGCCGCGCGGCGGAGGCGACACCGCGCCTCGAAGCTGTCTCCTCACGCGACCTGCGCTGGCGGTTCGCGGCGACGATGCTCTCGGAGGGCGTGCCGCCACACGTCGTCTGCGCGCTGGGCGGCTGGGACCGCCTCGCACGGCTGGAGCCGTTACTCGACGATCCGGACCGGGAGACGGTGGTCCGAGCCATCGAGGGGTCCGAAGACGTCCCGACGCCGGCGCGTCTCCGGCGGACCATCAGCGTCGCCGCCGACGTGGGCGAGTCGCTGGCCGTCGCGGCCACCGGCGAGGAGATAGAGCAGACCGTCTGCGACCGACTGGCCGAGACCGAGGGGTTCCGGTTCGCGTGGGTGAGCGAACGGACCGGCGATGGCCTGACGCCGCAGGCGACCGCCGGCATCGACGAGAGTCGCGTCGCCGACCACGTGCAGACCCAGCACGACGCCGCGACGGCCGCGATGGACAGCCACGAGGTGCGCGTGGTCGAGGGCGACGAGGGACCGATGGCGCTCGTCCCCATCGTCCGGGACGACGCCGCGGCTGGCGTCCTCGCCATCGGCACGACCGTCCACGTCGTCGACGCCGAGCAGGACCTGCTGGCGGCGCTGGGCGCACAGGTCGGCGCAGCGCTGGCCGCCGTCGAGCGCAAGCGCCTCCTGTTGGCGGACACGGTCACGGAGCTGGCCTTCGAGTGTACCGACGACGAGGCGTTCACCGTGGCGCTGACGCGTGCCCTCGACTGCTCGCTCGAACTCACGGGGGTCGTCCCCGTCGGCGGTCGCTCGCTGCTGTACTACATAGTCGTCGACGGCGCGCCCGCCGGCCCGGCGCTGTCGTACGCGGCCGAGGACGACGACATCGCCGACGCGCGTCTCATCGAAGACTACGGCGACGGCGCCCTGCTGGAAGTCGTCGTGACGGCCGCGCCGACGCTCGAGCTGGTCGAGAACGGCGCCCGCGTCCGGTCGCTCGACGCCGAGAGCGGCACCGCGACTATCGAGGTGGAGTTGCCCGGCGACAGCAACCTCCGCGAGGTGGTCGACGGTGTCGTCGGCGCCTATCCGGAGACGTCGCTGACGGCCAAACGGGAGACGGAGCGACCCGCCGAGACAGACACCGGCTTTCGCGAGCGACTCTCGGACCGCCTCTCCGAGCGACAGTCGACGGTGCTGGCGGCCGCCTACCACAGCGGCTACTTCGAGTGGCCCCGGGGGACCACCGCCGAGGAACTCGCCGAGTCGCTGGACGTCTCGGCGCCGACGTTCCACAACCACCTCAGGAAGGCCCAGCAGAAGCTCCTGACGGCGTTTTTCGCCGACAGACCCACCGAGCCGCCGACGACGCTCGACGAGTAAGTGTCAGTGAGTTATTCTGATAGTTAGACCCCGCGTTTATGAAGGACCCATTTATTGTACGTGATAGACCATGTCAGATGACGATGTCCAACTCGAAGCGCGACTCGAAGAACAGGAGGTCTTCGAGCCCCCGGCGGAGTTCGTCGAGCAGGCGAACGTATCGGACCCCGATATCTACGATGAGTTCGAGGAGAACTGGCCGGAGTGCTGGGAGCAGGCGGCCGACCTGCTGGACTGGGAGGAGTCCTACGACACGGTTCTCGACGACTCGAACCCGCCGTTCTACGAGTGGTTCACCGGCGGGTCGCTGAACGCCTCGGCGAACTGTCTGGACCGTCATCTCGACGAGCGCGGCGACGAGGCCGCCATCGAGTGGGTTGGCGAACCCACGGACGAGGACGACATCACATACACCTACGAGGACCTCCACCGCGAAGTCAACGAGTTCGCGGCGGCGCTGCGCGACCAGGGCGTCGAGGAGGACGACGTCGTCACGATGTACATGCCGATGATTCCGCAGTTGCCGATCGCGATGCTGGCCTGTGCCCGCATCGGCGCGCCCCACTCGGTGGTGTTCGCCGGGTTCTCGGCGGACGCCCTGGCGACACGGATGAACGCGGCGGACTCGGAGTACCTCATCACCTGTGACGGCTACTACCGTCGCGGGGACCCGCTCGACCACCTCGACAAGGCCAACGAGGGGCTGGCAGGCGTCGACCACGAGGTCGAGACGGTCGCCGTCGCCGAGCGCCTGCGCGATGGTGACGGCTTCGACCACGACTACGCCGACAACCAGGTGGCCTTCGAGGACCTGCAGTCCGACCACGAGGGCGCGACGGTCGAGCCCGTCTCCCGTGACGCCGAAGACATGCTGTTCCTCATGTACACCTCCGGCACCACCGGCGAGCCGAAAGGGGTCAAACACACCACCGGCGGCTACCTCTCCTATGCCGCCTGGACCTCACAGTCCGTGCTGGACATCAAGCCCGAGGACACCTACTTCTGCTCGGCCGACATCGGCTGGATTACGGGCCACTCCTACATCATCTACGGCCCGCTGGCGCTCGGGACGACGACGATGATGTACGAGGGGACGCCCGATTACCCGGACAAGGACCGCCTCTGGGAGATCGTCGAGGACTACGAGGCGACCCAGCTGTACACCGCGCCGACCGCGATTCGAGCGTTCATGAAGTGGGGCGAGGAGTACCCCGACAGCCACGACCTCTCCAGCCTGCGGCTGCTGGGCACCGTCGGCGAACCCATCAACCCGCGCGCCTGGAAGTGGTACTACAAGCACATCGGCGACGAGTCGGCCCCGGTGGTCGACACCTGGTGGCAGACCGAGACCGGCGGCATGATGCTGACGACACTGCCCGGCGTCGGCGACATGAAACCCGGCTCTGCCGGGCCGCCGTTGCCGGGTATCAGCGCCGACATCGTCGACGTGAGCGGCAGTCCCGTCGAGGCCGGGCAGGCCGGCTACCTCGTCGTCAACAAGCCGTGGCCCGGCATGCTGCGGACGCTGTACAAGAACGACGAGCGGTTCATCGACGAGTACTGGCGGGAGTACTCCGACGTCGACAGCGACGACCCCGCCGACTGGGTGTACTTCCCAGAGGACGGCGCGAAGATCGACCAGGACGGCTACATCACCGTGCTGGGCCGCGTCGACGACGTGCTGAACGTCTCCGGCCATCGCCTGGGCACGATGGAGATAGAGAGCGCCATCGTCGGCGTCGAGGGCGTCGCCGAGGCCGCCGTCGTCGGCGGCGACCACGAGATCAAGGGCGAGGCCGTCTACGCCTACGTCATCACCGAGGACGGCTACGAGGAGACCGATGCGCTTCGGCAGGAGATCATCGAGAGCGTCGAGGACGCCATCGGCCCGATCGCCCGGCCCGAGCAGGTCATATTCACGCCTGAACTCCCGAAAACTCGGTCCGGGAAGATCATGCGCCGACTCCTCGAGGACATCGCGAACGGCGAGGAACTGGGCGACACCAGCACGCTCCGCAACCCAGACGTCGTGAGCGACATCCAGTCGAAGGTCGGCGGCGACTGAGCGGCATCGGCTTCCAACAGACCAACCACCACGCGGCCAACACACCACGGCCGCACCCACCACGCGACCACCACACCACGGTCACATTCATGGCAGACACAGAGACGCATGACTCGGGCGGCGAGTCGCCACTACAGGCAGACGGCGGCACCGCCACGCAGGCTGCACAGGCACACCAGAACACCAACTACCTCGACGAAGAGGTGAACCTGCTGAACCCCAGCACGGCGTTCATGCGGGACCACCTCAAGATCGTCTGGACGAGTTTCATCATCTGGGCGCTCCTCGTCTTCGGGCCGGTGACGCTGACCGCCATCGCCCCCGGCGCGATGACGGTGACGATGCCGGTCATCGGCTTCCCGCTGCACTACTTCCTCGTCGCCTTCGGCGCGCCGACGGGCGCGCTCATCCTCGCGGCGGTGTACGCCCGCCAGCGGGACAAGCTCGACGAGAAGTACGGTATCGACCACAGCACCTCTGGCCCCGGCGAGGCTGAGGCCGGGGAGACCGGCGACGCGACGGCCACCGACGGGGGTGTCGACCAGTGACGGTTCCGTTGCAAGCCGAGGCGCTCGACATCTCCTTCAAGCTCGTGCCAGCCATCATCGTCTTCCTGATGATGGCATCCTTCCTCGTCATCGGCTACGTGTTCAAGGTGGCCGACACCGAGGGGATGTGGGTCGCCGGCCGCGGCATCGGCAACATCGAGAACGGGATGGCTATCGGCGCAAACTGGATGTCGGCGGCGTCGTATCTCGGACTCGCAGGACTGGTCGCGCTGGCGGGCTTCTACGGCCTCGCGTTCATCGTCGGCTGGACCACCGGCTACTTCGTCCTGCTCATCTTCCTCGCGGCCCAGATGCGCCGCTTCGGGAAGTACACCGCGCCGGACTTCGTCGCCGACCGGTTCAACTCGCCGACGGCGCGTGCCCTGGCGGCCTTTACGACGCTGCTCATCGCGTACGTCTACTCGGTCGGACAGGCCCGCGGTATGGGGCTTGTCGGCCAGTACGTCTTCGGGCTGGACATCGTCCCGATGATCGTCGTGATGATGACCATCACCGTCGGCTACCTCGCGCTCTCGGGCATGCTGGGCGCGACGAAGAACATGGCCGTCCAGTACGTCATCCTCATCGTCGCGTTCCTCGCCGGCGTCTACGTCGTCGGCTGGACGCAGGGGTACTCGACGGTGCTCCCGCAGATAGAGTACGGGCTGCTGTTCGACGAGCTGAGCCGGCAGTTCTCCGAGCCGTTCACCGGCGGGAACACGTACTACCTCTGGATCGCGACGGCGTTCTCGCTCATCTTCGGGACCTGTGGCCTCCCGCACGTCCTCGTGCGGTTCTACACGGTCAAGAGCGAGCGAACCGCCCGCTGGTCGACCGTCTGGGGGCTGTTCTTCATCCTCCTGCTGTACTGGGCCGCGCCCGCGATGGCCGCCTTCGGCGTCGACCTGTTCGCGCAGGTCAACAACATCTCGCCGGAGGCCGTCTTCACCGGCGAGCAGGCCATGTCCGGCTCGGAGGGTGACGTCATCGTCGTCCTCGCCGCGCAGTTCGCGGACCTCCCGCGCTGGTTCGTCGGCCTCGTCGCCGCCGGCGCGATGGCGGCCGCTATCGCGACCACCGCCGGCCTGTTCATCACGGCCTCGTCGGCGGTCGCCCACGACATATACTCGGAGCTCATCAACCCCGACGCGACCCAGCGACAGCAGATCCTCATCGGCCGTGCGACGATCATCGTCGTCGGCGCACTCGTCACGGTGACGGCGTTCAACCCGCCGGCACTCATCGGCGAGCTCGTCGCGTACGCGTTCTCGCTCGCGGGGACGGTGCTGTTCCCGATGTTCTTCCTCGGTCTCTGGTGGGAGAACACCAACCGACAGGGGGCGCTGGCGGGGATGTCCGTCGGACTCCTCCTGTGGATAACGTCCATCATCAACAGCGTCCTGCCGTCCTACATCGGCGCGCTCGCGGACATCGCCGGTGGGTCCGGGCAGGCGCTCATCCCCATCTACGCACAGTACGTGCCGCCCATCGGCGCCGCGCTGGTCGGGACGCCGCTGGTGTTCCTCGTCACCATCGCCGTCTCGCTGGTGACGCCGGAGCCGCCGATGGAGACCAAGCAGATGGTCCGGCAGTGTCACAGCCCCGAGCCGATGGGCCAGCAACAGACCGCCGAAGACATCGTCTCCAGTAGCGGGGGCGAGACGCCCGCCGACGACTAACAATGTACGACCAAATCCTCATCCCGACTGACGGTAGCGACACGGCGAACGTGGCCGTCGACCACGCCATCGACCTCGCGGAGAAGTACGGTGCCGAACTGCACGCGCTGTACGTCGTCGACATCGACGCGGTGAACTTCGGCCTCGGCACCGAGCAGGTCGACCGTATCAAGCAGGGCAACTTCGGCGAGATGACCGAACTGGAGGAGAAGGCCCACGCGGCCACTGGGGTAGTCGCCGACGCCGCCGCGGAGCACGGCATCGAGGTCCACGAGGAGGTCCGGGTCGGCACACCTCACGAGGTCATCGCCGGCTACGCCGAGGCGAAGGGTATCGACCTCGTCGTGATGGGCAGTCACGGCCGGTCGGGCGTCCGCCGGGCCCTGCTCGGGAGCGTCACGGAGCGGGTCCTGCGCTCGACGCACAAGCCCGTGCTCGTGGTCGACGAACACGAGGAGGAACTGGAGGAGTAACGGATGGCCATGGCCTCCGGGAAACGCCTACTCGAGACCGTCGGCGAGCACGTCCGTGAGCACCGCTCGGGGATGTTCGTCGACCTCGTGTTCGCCATCGCGTGGGTGACCGTCGTCACCCTCGTCTTCGACCTCCTGCCGGGCGGCCCACAGTGGCTCTACTACCTGACGCTGCTCGGCGGCGTCGTGGCGTACTTCGGCTTCTTCGCGTCGCTGGAGGCCGTCCGCGAAGACGACGCGTAGCCCACAACGAACGTTTTTCGGGGCGAAAGAACGGTGGTGAGCGACAAGTGCGGCAGTCACCGAGTCGAGCGTCACCCCCACGGCGACTCGGTGCGGCCACGTCGGCGACGGGAGCCGGCACGAAGCGGAGCTGGTCCTGAGTCGCGGCGAGGGCGCCGTCGGACGGGTCGCTGTCCCCGTCGACGCCTCGCCGTCGTGCCGCCCGCCAGGGGCGCTGGCCGCGAGACGGGAGCGGTCCATCCCCCCGTCCATGCGTCGCCGCCCCGGTGCAGGCGGTACAGAACCTACGCATCACAGTGCGTTAACTACCATCACGCTCCATTCCGTTTAGCGGCCGTAACCGGGACTTACCGTCCGTGATGAACGTTCTACTGCGCATCTCGGCGCCCCCTCGTTCGCTCGGTCTCTTTACTCCCCGCTCATTGCTTCGCTGGCCATGTTCCGGCCCTGCGCGTTCAGGCTGACCTCCGTCCGGGTGCGCACCTTGTCGACGGCGCCGACGTCGAGCAGTTTCTGGTATATCTCCTCGACGTCGTCGGGCGTCGTCCCGACGAAGTCGGCCATCTCGAACGGGGAGACACCGGAGTACAGCGCCATCAGCACCTGGCTCTCCATCTCGGTGAGTTCGTAGTCGTCCTCGCGGCGCTCGACCACCTGCGAGAACAGCCGTTCGAGCGCGTCCGTGTGGTGGGGCATGCCCGAGAAGTGCGTCTCGACGCTCCGGTCGGATTCGTCGGTGTGTTCGACTTCGACGACGCCGCGTGTCTCGCCCAGTACCGTGCTCTCGCTGATCTCGATGGTGCCGACGTCCTCGATGTCGAAGACGGTCGACCCGCCACCGGGGAACTGGAGGCGGACCTCCTCGTCGTCCAGTCGGAAGCGGGCCTTCGACCACTCGGCGTCGTCCTGGATGACGCCGCCGACGACGGCCGGGCTCCGCGCGAGGATGACCGAACCGTGCAGCGTCGCCCGGCAGTACTCGAAGGCGAAGTCGTCGAGGTTCGTCGCGTCGACCAGCAGGACGTTGTCACCGACACGCAGGGCGGTGGCGTCGGTCGGGACGCCGTCGGGGACGGTCGACTCGTCGTCGACCAGCGAGATCTTCGAGTGAGGAATCGGCTGTTTCCCGTCGTTCGTGGCCAGCAGGAGGCGCTTGTTGGTGACGATCAGCCGGCAGGAGCGCCACTGCGGGTCGGCGACGGGGTCGCCGTCCCGGACGACGTACTGGTAGTCGCCGGACGCATCCACTATCTTTCGTTCGTCACCACTCATGGCCGCAGTTATCGAAGGGTTGTCGCCGAATCGTATATAACTTCCAGCACCGCGCTCACAGCGCCACCAGCAGACCGCCGACGACGCCGAGGCCGCCAAAGACCGTACAGACCGCCCAGAACGGGACCTGCCTGACCAGACGAACGAGGGCGTCGACGGTGAGGTAGCCGACGACGGCGCTGACCGCGAGGGCGACGACGGCCTGTGCGGGCGCTATCGACGGGAGGCCCGTATCCACGAGCACGAGGACGTTGGCCGCCAGCGCGGCCGGAATCGAGAGCAGGAAGGAGAGGCGGAGCGACGACTCGCCCTCGTGGCCGCGCAACAGGAGCGCGCTCACGGTGGTCCCCGACCGCGAGACGCCGGGCAGGATGGCGAGTCCCTGCAGGCCGCCGACGAGGAGGGCGTCGGCCCAGTCCGGTCGGCTGCGTTCGCCCAGCGACAGCGCCGCGGCGAACCGCTGGACGAGGCCGGTCAGGACGAGCAGGCCGCCGACAAGGGCCAGGAACAGGCCGCCCTCGAGTTCCGAGACGGCTGCGTCGAGCGCGAGGTACGCCGGGAGGCCGGTGACGCCGGTCGCCAGCGTCGCGAGGACGAGAAAGGAGAGGTCCGCCGTCTCGTCGGCGAACGGCCGCCGGGAGAGGCGGGTCAACGAGTCGAGAATCTCGCGGACCTCGCCGCGGTAGTACGCGACGGCGGCGACAGCCGTGCCGGCGTGCAGAAAGAGTGCGAGTCGAGTGGCGTCGCCGGGGTCCAACCCGGCGAGGACTGTCGATGCGAGGGCGACACCCCCCTCGCTGGAGACGGGAATCCACTCCAGAATCCCCTGCAACAGACCCAGCAATATGGCGACGAGGATAGGATTCACAGTTACGGAGCGGTCAGCCGTGATTAAAGGCGGTTCGGTCTCGTGGTCGGGCGCGTCGGGTGACCAGTATATATACGTCGGCCAGCCAACGGGTGGTATGCAACTGGGTGGTGTCACCGACCTGCTGGCCTCGCTCCCGGTGTGGCAGGGGTTCGCCGTGTTGATTCTCGCCGGCCTCGGCCTCGGCTTCCTCGTCCGCGCCGTCGGCGACCGGTATCTCAAGCGCGTGACCACCCGTATCGACGGCGAGGTCGACGACATCGTCCTCCGCGGGGTCCACTCGGCGCTGTACGTCACGCTCAGCGTCGCCGGCGTCTACGTCGGGACGCAGGTGTACGACGTCTCGCCGGACCTTGCCGTGCCGTTGGAGGCCGGGACGCTCTCGGTGGTCATCGTCGTCTGGGCGGTGACGCTGATGCGGGTCGGTCGGAAGGCCTCCAGCGTCGCCACCGACAGCCGCTACATCGACCGGCAGGTCGTCCCCATCCTCCAGAACGTCTGGAGCGCGCTGATCGCCGGGGCGAGCGTCCTGTGCTTGCTCGTCCTCTGGGACATCGACCCGACGCCGCTGCTGGCGTCGGCCGGCCTCATCGGCATCATCGTCGGCCTCGCAGCGCGTGACACGCTCGCGAACTTCTTCGGGTCGCTATCGCTGTACCTGGACGGGACCTACAAAGTGGGGGACTACGTCGTCCTCGAAACGGGCGAACGCGGCCGCGTCGAGGACATCTCCGTTCGGTCGACGGTCATCCGCACCCGTGACGACATCCTCGTCACCGTCCCCAACTCGACGCTCTCGAACGCCGCCATCGTCAACGAGTCCACGCCCAAACAGAAGCGCCGCATCCGCGTCCCGGTCGGCGTCGCCTACGGCACCGACATCGACGTCGTCGAGGACATCCTCATGGAGGTGGCCGAGGCTGAAGGACTCGTCGTCGACCGCCCCAAGCCGAGGGTTCGCTTCCGCGAATTCGGTGGCTCCGCACTGAACTTCGAGCTGCTGTGCTGGGTGTCGAACCCCGCGCTCAACGCACGTGCCATCCACAACATCAACCGGGTCGTCTACACCCGGTTCCAGGAGGCCGGCATCGAGATTCCGTTCCCACAGCGGGACGTCTCGGTGTCTGTCACCGACGTTCCGGGCGAGCTGTTCCAGCGGTCCGCGGGCGAACGGCTGCCGACGGACGGCAGCCGCGACGACGTGCGATGACTGCGTGCGTTGCCACGGCGTCCATCGGGAGCTACGTACTTGTCGGCTGACAGCCTATCTGCATCGATGAACGCGCTCGTCCACCTCACCAGCGACGCCGACGACGACCGCCAGCACGCGCTCCGCTGTGTCACCGTGCTCGCGGCGAACGAGGAACTGGCGCTCGACGGTGTCACGCTACTCCCGCACCGCGACGGCGTCTGGCTGCTCACGCCCGACGCGCCCGAGCGGGAGTGGCTGCGCGACCTCCTCGAGTCCGGCATCGGCGTCACCGTCGGGCGGACCTGTCTGGACGCCCGTGACATCCCGCACGACGACGTCCCCGACGGCGTCGCGCTGGTCCAGAGCGGCGTCAGCGAAGTCGTTCGCCGGCAGGCCGCCGGCGACGCCTACGTCAAGATTCCCTGAGGCGCAGTGAGGTCGAAACGCAGTTACGGACCGACCGCGTCGGACCGACAATGACCGTACTGGAGGACGCGGGGGCCGCGCTCGACACCGGTCCGCTCTGTGACGCCTGCCTCGGACGGCTGTTCGCCGACCGGAGTTTCGGGCTGACCAACGCCGAGCGGGGCCACGCGCTGCGGGTGACCCTCGCGCTCGAGGCCGACGACGACTTCGAGGCCAGCGAGGACTGCTGGGTGTGTGAGGGGGAGTCCGACCGCGTCGACTGGTGGGCCGAACAGGCCGCCACCGCCGTCCGCGGCTACGACTTCGCGACGTATCAGGTCGGGACGAAGGTCCCGCCGCTCCTGGAGGAGAACGACGTGCTGCTCCGGGAGGACGTCGGCCTGGACGAGGACGCCGGCGAGGCGCTGAAGACCGAGCTCAACCGCGAGGTCGGCAAGCGCATCGGCGACCTGACCGGCGCCGAAGTCGAGTTCGGCCGGCCGGAGGTCCAGTTCACGCT
This sequence comes from Haloarcula sp. MBLA0163, assembly GCF_055632435.1. Taxonomy (NCBI): domain Archaea; kingdom Methanobacteriati; phylum Methanobacteriota; class Halobacteria; order Halobacteriales; family Haloarculaceae; genus Haloarcula; species Haloarcula sp. MBLA0163. Next base: position 220,508 of record NZ_CM145745.1, on the reverse strand, counting down.
CGACCTCGCGACGGACGAGGTCGAGGCCCGCGTCAACTCCGCGTTCGTCTACGGCCGCTACCGCAAACTGGAGCGGGACATCCCCCAGACGAAGTGGCCCTGCAACGACTGCAACGGCACCGGTCGCTGGCAGGGCCAGCCCTGTGACGGCTGTGACGGCACCGGCTACCGCTACGACGAGAGCGTCGAGCAACTGACCGCACCGGTCGTCGAGGAGGCCATGGACGGCGACGGCGCGACGTTCCACGGCGCCGGCCGTGAGGACGTCGACGCCCTGATGCTCGAGTCCGGCCGCCCGTTCGTCATCGAGGTTGACGAACCCCGCACGCGCGACGTCGACACCGACGCGCTCGAAGCGGACATCAACGAGTTCGCCGACGGGAAAGTCGAGGTCGAGGGCCTCCGACTGGCGACCCACGAGATGGTCGAGCGCGTGAAGGAGCTGGACGCCTCGAAGACCTACCGGATGGACGTCGAGTTCGAGGAACCCGTCACCGACGAGGCCCTGCAGGCGGCGCTGGAGGAACTCGAAGGCACGACCATCGAACAGGAGACGCCACAGCGGGTGGCCCACCGCCGCGCAGACCTCACGCGCACCCGCGAGGTGTACGCCGCCAGCGGCGAACTGGTCGACGAGACCCACGCCGACGTCCGTATCCACGGCGAGGGGGGCCTCTACGTGAAGGAACTCGTCTCTAGCGACGAGGGGCGCACCGAACCGAGTCTCGCCGGCCTGCTGGGGGTCGGCGCCGTGGTGACCGCGCTGGACGTCGTCGACGTGGAAGGCGAAGCGGAACCGTTCGCGAAGCCCGAGTTCCTGAAGGAGTAACGCGGTCCTTCTCTCGCTCCCGAGCCCCAGTTAGGTCCGCTCTAACGCTAGTGTGAACCTTCTGAACTGAATGCCGTACTTATGCCCCGTGGGCCGGTCGGAATAGCCTGCGTGGTTTATATGCGAGAGAGCGATACTGGCATCTCACGGCGGGTAGTACTGAAACGGGGAACGATAGCGGCTGGCGTGCTGGGCCTCGGCGGCCTCGCCGGGCCGGCTGCCGCAGACAGTACCGTCTCCGGCGGGGGTGGGGCGCTCCAGAACGCCATCGATGCGGCCAGCGACGGCGACACACTCACGGTGACCGATTCGGCGACCTACGACCCAGTCGTCGTCGACGTTGCGGTGACTATCGAGGCGGACGACGACCCGACTATCGAGGGCGATGGCGGAACAGGGGCGGCCATCAGCATAGACTCCGACAGCGTGACGCTGGATGGCCTCACTGTCACGAACCCCGATGGCTTGCTCGGCGTGAAAGTCGAGCGTGACGTCGACGACGCGACCATCGTGAACAACACCATCGAGGACGTCGGTCCGACCGGCCGATTCGGCGTGACCGGTATCGTCGTCGGGCAGGGCGACCACAACAGCATCGAGATAACGAACAACACGATTCAGAACCTCGACCAGGAAACGACGGACGGCTCGGGATTCCCGACGGTCAACGGCATCCTCTTCGATGCGGACAACAGCGATCCCGGCACCGTCACTGACACGACGGTGAACAACAACACCATCGAGGGCCTCGAGAGCGACATCGCACCGCTGGGCATCGTCACCCAGCATAATACGGATGGCGTCGACATCAACAACAACGAAATACGTGACCTCGTCGCGGCCGACGACACCGATAGCGACCCGTCCGACGACGTAGACTTCGGCTTCACGTTCGCGCAGGGGATAAATATCGGAATCAACGATAATGATACTGGCGAATCCCTCAGCACAACCGAAGACACGACTATCGTCGGCAACGTCATCGAGGATATCACGAGCGAAGAGACGATACTCCCCGAAGCCGTCAAAATCGACGGTGACGGGAGCGGAATCACGTTCCGTGCGAACCAGTTCCTCGTCGCCGTGGGCCTGAACAACCGGAACGGGACCGAGGGACCGGATGATGTTCCGACAATCGACGCGAAGAACAACTGGTGGGGCAGTCCCGACGGCCCAGAAGAAGCCGAGTTCAATAAAGACGCGGACGACGACGACCGGAGCGACGTCGTCGGCAACGTCGAGTACGAACCCTTCCTCCGGCGACCGCCGGGGAACGGAAACAGATAGATGAACGACGTGCTGGGCCGGTAAAGACGAAAGAAACCGGCCGCCGCCAGTCTGCTTCGCGGCCGTTGGTCGACCGGCCATGCGATTCGCCGTCGGGGACGAACCGTTCGCGACACCCGAGTTCCTGAAGGAATAGCAGGGGCGTCGAACGCCTCCCAGGCGGCCGTTAAGATGGCGCTAACTCGTGTAGAACTGTCTGAACGTAATGTTGCACTTATGACCCGCTGGTCAGTCGGGGCAACCGTGGGTTATCTGCGAGAGACAGACGACGCCGTCTCGCGGCGGGCGGTACTGAAACGTGGAGCGATAGCGGCCGGCGTGCTGGGCCTCGGTAGCCTCGCCGGGCCGGCGGCCGCGGCTAGTACGGTCGCCGGTGGTGGCGACGCGCTCCAGAGCGCCATCGACGCGGCCAGCGACGGCGACGCGCTCACCGTAACCGATTCGGCGACCTACGACCCAGTCACCGTCGACGTCGCGGTGACCATCGAGGCGGACGCCGACCCAACGATAGCGGGCGGCGGGACGAACACGGCCGTCAGTGTCGCGGCCGACGGCGTGACGCTGGACGGCGTCACTGTCACGAACTCCGGCGGTCGACGGGGCGTGAGAGTCGGTCGTGGCGTCGACGACGCGACCATCGTGAACACCACCGTCGAGGACGTGGGCCCGACTGGTCGGCGGGACGTCGCCGGTATCGTCGTGGGCCAGGGCGACCACGCCGGCATCGAGATAGCGAACAACACGGTTCGGAACCTCGAACAGACGACGACAGCGAGGGCGGGCTTCCCGACGGCCAGCGGCATCCGCTTCGCTGCCGACACCGACGGCCCCGGCACCGTCACAGACGCCGTGGTACGCAGCAACACCGTCGAAGCCATCGAGAGCGACCTCGGGGCGCTGGGTATCGTCGTGCAGCCCAGCACCGCGACCGTCAGCGTCGCGGACAACGCGATTCGCGACCTCGTCGCAGCAAGCGACACCGGCGCCGGTCCGTCAGACGGCCAGGGTTTCGGCTTCACGTTCGCACAGGGCATCAGTGTCGGACTCTCCGCCAATATCAGTGGCCAGCCCCTCAGCACGACCGAAGACACGACTATCGCCGGCAACGTCGTCGAGGCGATCACGAGCGCGGAGGGGATACTCCCAGAGGCCGTGACAGTCGACGGCGACGGGGGCGGACTCACGTGCCGGGAGAACCAGTTCCTCGTCGCCGTCGGCCTCAACAACCGGAACGGGACCGATGGCGGGCGGAGGGACCCGTCCGAGGACCCCGAAATCGATGCGAGGGACAACTGGTGGGGGAGTGCCGACGGCCCAGAACGAGCCGCGTACAATCAGGCCGCGGACGACGACGGCCGGAGCGACGTCGTCGGCAACGTCGAATTCGAGCCCTTTCTCCGGGAACCGCCGACCAACGATAGTGAGCGGGGTAACGACATCCCGGGCCGCTAAAACTGAGCGGGCACACGATTACCGGTCGTCGGGAATACTGGGTACGGGCCAACGAGACGGATGACCGGCGAGGCCGACGCACCCGTGACCGACGGCGCGGTCAGTCGCCGAGGCTGTCGGTCGGAGACGCCCGCAACCGCTCGACGTTCTCCTCGACGGAGTCCAGCGCCGCCGGAATCCGCTCGGTCGCGGCCACGAGGTCCTCCTCCTGACTGTACCGGACCAGTCCACACTCCTCGAGGACCGGTACGTGCGTGTGGTAGAGCTGAAAGTACGTATCGCGGAGCCGTTCGCCCGAGAGATTCGCGACGTCCGCGTCCTGCTGGCGCTCGAGGACCAGTTCCGCGAGGTCGGGGAGCGTCAGCTGCCGGTGGTGTTCGAGACACGCGAGCGCCAGTCGGCGCTCTTCTGCGGCGAGGGCCCGGTAGACGCGGTCCAAATCGGCCATCGTCGGTCGGGAACACGCTCGCGACTGTCAATCTTACGAATGGTCGCCGTCGGTCGGACCCGACCGCAACGACTTTGCTCGCGCCCGCGGACCGACCAGCCATGCGATTCGGCGTCGACGAGGCCGGAAAGGGGCCCGTACTGGGGTCGATGTTCGCCGCCGCGGTCCGGGCCGACCCGGCGGCGCTCCCCGAGGACGTGGGCGACTCGAAGGGTATCCCGCCGGCCCGTCGCGAGCAACTGGACGAGGCGATACGCGACGTCGCCGACGCCGTCGCCGTCGCCGAGATTCCGGTCGAGCGCATCGACGACCCGGAGACGGACATGAACACGCTGACCGTCGCGGCCCACGGTGAGGCACTCGCGGGCGTCGCGACCGATGGCCTCGCCGGCACTGTCGACGCGGGCGACACCGACGCCGAGCGGTTCGGCCGGCGAGTCGCGGACCGCGTCGACGCGACCGTGACCGTCGACGCCGAGCACGGCGCCGACGAGACGGACCCGCTGGTGGGTGCAGCCTCTATCGTTGCGAAAGTGGCCCGCGACGCACACGTGGCGTCGCTCTCGGAGACGTACGGCGACGTCGGGTCGGGCTATCCGAGCGACCCGACGACACGGGAGTTCCTCTCGGAGTACGTCAGTGAGTACGGAAAACTGCCCGACTGCGCGCGAGCGTCGTGGTCGACCTGCGAGGACGTCCTCGCGGCGGCCGAACAGGCGACGCTCGGCGAGTTCTGACAGCCGAAAACCCCGCGAACGCGGTTTGGACCTGGACGGGAGATGTTTTCAACAGCCCCTGCGGCCCGTCCAGCACTCGTGTCAGCGTTTAGCCGGGCTTCCACCGGCATTGCCCTTGCGGGCTTTAGCTGGGCTTGCACCAGCCTTTGCCGACGTGCTGGGTTCCCGAGCGCCACTTACGTGACGTCCGGTACTTGGCCTTCCTACCGACCCTGCCGGCCGGGCCGGCGATGGGCTGTGGCGGTTCTCCTTCGGAGCGTTAACCTCGGAATCCTGTTACGGACTGCTTGGTTGTTGCCCCCAACGCATCCCGTTCCGTCCGGAACGGACAGTCTGAGATACGTCGTCCAGTGTGTCCCCGCGTTTCAACGGGAAGTGAATATAGGGCGCGAGAGGCAATAAGTCAATCTAAATGAATTTGTCACGTAGTACCAAGGAATATCTCGGCGCCGGTGTGAAACGAGGTCGGCCGGCGTCGGGAACGACGAGAACGGCGGCAGACGGCGGTTTCAGTCCTCGTCCAGCACGAGGTTCCGGAGGATGTCACCGTAGGCCGGCCGGGTGACGAGGACACCGATGAGGACGCCGACGATGGTGATGATGGCGAACCCGGAGAGGTCCCCCAGCGAGAGCACCATCAGCGGGCTCATGGCGACGATAGTCGTCGCCGCGGCAGCCCCGATGACCCAGAACGCCTTGCGGAAGCGGCTCTGGAACACCCGGCCCGTCTCGACTTTCCCCTGCTGGAGTATCTCGTCGGCGATGATGATGAGGTCGTCCACCCCCGTCCCGATGACGGCGATGAACCCCGCGAGGTGCGAGAGATTGAGCGGGTACTGGACCAGCGCGACGAACCCGAGGAGGATGAACACCTCCGAGAGCGCCGTCACGATCATCGGGAAGGCCACCTCCGGCCGGCCGTAGCGGCCGTAGACGACCATGCTGACGGCGACGACGGCGAGCAGGCCGGTGACCAGCGAGTTCTGCTGGAACTGCTCGGCCAGCGCCGGCGAGAGGGAGAGCTGGTCGGAGTTCTCGAAGTCGAGCGGCGCGGGCAGGCGGCCGGCCTTCAGGTTCAGTTCGATCTCGCGGGCCATCTCCATGCTGTCGGCCGGGAGGACGAAGATGGGGTCGTCCTTGAACGTGTTCTCGCGGAACGACTCCGCGAGGCCGGGTGCGACACCGCGGGCGTAGAACGGTTCGCCGTTGAGCGTCGCCACCAGACAGCGGCCCTCGGTCTGCTGGATGTCGCTGTGGTTGTAGTTGCGACAGCTCCGTGCCTGCCCGAAGCCGGCGTCGACCATCTCGCTGCTGAACCGCTCGGCGGCGCTCTGCTCGACGGTGACCCGGGCGACCGGGCCGCGCGACTGCGTGTTGTCCGAGGCCACGCCGGCGAACTCGTCCTGTGAGAGGACCTGTTCGCGGACGTAGGTCCCGTTGTTCGACGGGTAGACGGCGTACATCCGGACGACACCCCGCTCTTCGAGGATGTCGACGAGCGCCTCGGGTTCGCGGTCCGGCGCGGTGATGCTGATGAAGCTCCGGGAGCTGCCGGGCGCACTGACTTCCTGTACCCGGCCGCCGCTGAGCGCGGAGGTCCGGATCTTGTCGGTGACGCTCTCGACCATCTCCTCGCGGGTAGCCTGTGTCACGCCGGGCCGTATCGTCGAGGGGTTGTACCCCTCGGCTTCGAGTGCACCTCGGAGTTCCTGATTCGTGACGTTGCGCGTGAACACTTCGACGGTGCCGTTCTCGCCTCGCTGGCCCGCCCGTACCTCGACGTCGATGGGGTCGATACCGAGTTCGTTCGAGACGCGCTGTGCGAGCGCGGCCGTCTGGTTGGGCGCCACGTCGATACCTTCGGCCGTCGTGCCGACGATGGGCGCGCGGATGCGGGTCCCGCCGGAGAGCTGGATGCCGTACTGGAGGTTGCTCACCTTCGAGGCGTCGCCCGCTCCGTCCTCGGGCGTCGTGCCCGGCGGCGTACCGGGGACGAACAGCGCGACGGCACTGCCCAGCAGGAGGACGACCAGCAGGGCGATGCGCCAGTTCTCGCGGAGCGTGCTCATCGGTTGACCCCCTCGTACTTGTACCAGCGAAGCAGCGTGACGTTGAGCATGTAGGTGTTCATCAGGTCGGCGGTCAGCCCCAGCACCAGCACGATGCCGATGGAGGCCATCAACTCGATACCGAACAGCGTCGCGGTGACGGCCATGACGGCCATGGCGGCGATAGAGGTCAGCGTCATCGTCACACCGGTCCGCATCGCCCGGTAGGTGGACTCGTAGAACCCGCCCGAACGACGGAGGACGTGGTTGTTCAGCAGGATGTCAGAGTCCACAGAGTACCCGATGAGCATCAGGAGTGCGGCGACGGTGCCCAGCGAGAGCTTGATGCCCACGAGGTTCATGATGGCGACGGGGATGACGATGTCCGAGAACGCCGAGATGACGATGGCGATGCTCGGCACGAAGGTGCGGAAGAGGGCGAAGGCGAGCAGACTCATCCCGAGGAAGGCGACCCCGACGCCGACAACGGCCAGGCGCTGGTTCTCGGCGCCAAAGAGCGGCGAGGTGGTGCCGCTACGGAGCCGCTCCATCCCCTCGGTGTCGTCGACCGTCTGGCGGATGGCGTCGATGTTCGACGAATCGAACGTGACGATGTACTGGTTGCTCTGTCCCTGGACGCCCTGCACGGAGACGACCGGCTCGTCGAACGACTGGCGTATCTCCTGCTGTGAGAGCGTCGTCTCGACCGTGACCTCCGACCCGCCCTTGAAGTCGACACCGAGCGTGACCGGCGACCCGGTCATGGCCCACCAGCCCGCGAGGACGATGAGCGCCACCAGCAGTACCGCCAGCGGAACCGCCACCAGTTGGCGGTTGGAGTACTGGGTGTAATCGACTTCCGGGACCTCGAACTCGACCATGGGCGAGAGTGTGGCACGACTTTGAATAAGCCTTCCCAATCTAGGAAGGGTGCGAACGCCGTTCGCGGCCGGTGGGAGCGGGCGACCGGACCAGTGGCATTTGAAAAGCGTGAGCGTGTGTCTCGACACACGACTGCGGAGACAGCGACGGCCGAAGCAGCCCTCAGTCGGGCAAGTAGCGGACACTGACGACGCCCGCGGCGGTGCGGACCTCCACCCGGTCGACGCCGAGGCGGGCCGCCCGCGAGAGGGTGGCCTCGTCCTCGACGACCTCGGTGGCCGCCTCGTCGGTGTCCTCGTCGGGCACGGTCAGGACGTGGATTTCGCCCTCACCGGCCCGTTCGCGGGTCGTCAGGTCGCCCACGGGCTGGTCGGCCGCGATGTCCTTGACCTGTGTCGTCGGTTCGAAGTCGACACGTTCGACGGGGATGGTGCGCTCGGCGTCCAGTTCGACGACGGTGTAGGTCACCTCCATCGGCGGTTCCGCCTCGACGGTGGCGTCGACGACGGTCCCGGCGTCAAGCCCCGGGTTCTCCGACAGCGTCAGTACCTGCGAGTCGGCGACGTCGCGCAGTGTCGCCGACTCGTCGTCGGCGTGCGTGACGAGGAAGGTCCCCTCTTTCGTGGTCATGGACGGGGGTACGCTGTCGGCGTCCTTCCGGGTTTCGACCCGCGCTCACCGCAGCAGTCTGTGGACGAGGTACATCACGCCGACGGCAAGTATTGGCGGCACGAGGCCCGCTATCTGGGGCAGATCGTACAGCGCCGCGACGACGCCGCTCCCGGTCGGTTCCTGCAACTGTGGCGGGACCGAGACGACGAGGCCGACGTACAGCGACGCGACGAACAGCAGCGCCGAGAGTGCCAGCCCGCGGTCGTAGGTCACCGACGACGCCGAGCGGCGGTGTCTGCGGGCGACGAGCAACACCGGCGCCAGCAGGGGCGCGACGACGAGCAGGCCGACGAACAGGAAGAAGGACCGGGAGAAGGTGAACGTCCCGCCGCGGACGGTGCTGGTCTGGGCCAGTATCGAGATCAGACCGAAGACGAACACGAGGCCGATGGCCAGCGTCAGGAGGAGCGCCAGCACGACGTACCCCTTGAACAGCCACGACTCGCTCGTGCGGACGGCGTAGAGGAAGGCGCCGGGAAGCCCATTGTACGTCTGCTGGGCCTCCTCGCCGCGGTCGACGGTCGTCGCGTCTGTCATCGTCGCCCCTTGGGAGACTGGGCGGTTAAACGCCCCGTTCGACGGCGGCCCCGGGACATATGTACGAGGCCGGCGACCGCTCACGTATGCACGTAGACATCGGTGCCGCACTCGGTACCGTCGCCGACCCCGGCGTGGACGAGGCCGCGCTCGACGCCCTCGACGAACGGGTCGCCGCGGCCCACGAGACCATCGCCGAGGGCCGCGAGGCCGACGAGTTCGGCTACGCCGCGCTGAACCTGCCAGACCGCACAGACCCCGAGACGATTCGCGAGGCGGTCGAACCCGTCGCCGGCGCCGAGTACGTCGTCACCGTCGGCATCGGTGGCTCCGCGCTGGGCGCGAAGACGATTACGGCCGCGCTGGCCGACAACCCCGACCGACACGTCATCCTCGACAACGTCGACCCGGAACACGTCGAGCGGACGCTCGCGGACCTGCCGCTCGAGGACACCGCCATCAGCGTCGTCTCGAAGTCCGGCACCACCGCCGAGACGCTGGCGAACTTCCTCGTCGTCCGCGAGGCCTACGAGGCCCGCGGGGTGGACTGGACCGAGCGGACCGTCGCCACGACCGGCGAGTCCGGGCCGCTCCGGGAACTCGCCGATGAGGAGGACCTGCCGACGCTCCCCTTGCCCGATGGCGTGCCCGGCCGGTTCGCCGCGCTGTCGACGGTCGGACTGGTGCCGGCCGCAATCATGGACCTCGACATCGAGAGCCTCCTCGCGGGGGCCGGCGACGTGGCCGACGACCTCGGGCCGTCGCTGTACGACACGCCGGCCTACGCCTACGGCGCCGTCGCCTACGCACTCGAAGAGCGAGGGGCCAGCGTCAACGCCGTCATGCCCTACGCCGAACGGCTGGAGTACTTCGCCGAGTGGTTCGCCCAGCTGTGGGCCGAGAGCCTCGGGAAGGAGGGCCGCGGCCAGACCCCGGCGCGGGCGCTCGGCGCGACCGACCAGCACTCCCAGCTCCAGCTGTACCGGGCCGGCCCGCGGGACAAGATGGTCACGGTCGTCCGCCCGCGCGAGCGGGCCGACGTGCCCGTGCCGGACCCGGGCCACGAGTCGCTCGAGTATCTCGCCGGCGCCGACCTCGGCGAACTGCTGGACGCCGAGTACGACGCCACGGTCGCCAGCCTCTCGGCTGCCGGTCGCCCGGCCGTCGAACTCGAACTCGACCGCCTCGACGCCGTCAATCTGGGCGAACTGCTGTACGCGATGGAGGCCGCCTGCGTCCTCGTTGGCGAGCTCGCCGACGTGGAGACGTTTACGCAACCGGCCGTCGAGTGGGGCAAGCGTGCCGCTCGCGGGCTGCTGGCCGGCGAGGACACCGAGGAGACGCGGACGGTCGCCGACCGGCCGCACTACCGCATCGAGTAGAGCGCCAGGGGCGGCGTGAACGGCGTCCGCGACACCGTTTTGTGTCGTCGGGGAGACGGCACGGTATGGTCATCTCGGACGAGCCCGTCTGGGGCGACGCCCTCGACGACGTCGTACAGGAGTACGCGGACGCCGTCGTGTACGCGGACATGGCTCAGGAGACGGTGCTGCACGAAGGGGCCCTGCGCGTCCTGGCCAACGGCTGGGTGAAACTGCCGACCGGCCGCCTCCTCTCGCCGAACGCCGTCCACCACATCGACGACCGGACGGGGTAGCGGGGCCCTCACGGTCGACGCACCCAATCGGTGGGGTCTTGTGGACCCGACGACTACCGTCTACCAACGCTCGCCATGGCACTCACTCCCCCGTACGTCTCGGTGGCCGACGGCCGCACAGTCGCGGTGAACGGCGTCCGAGCGCTGGCCGTCGTCGCCGCGGCGTTCCTCCTCGCGGGGGTTCTCGGACAGGTCGGCGCGGCGCTGTTCGGCGTCGCACTCCCGTTGGACGCCACCGGGACGCCGGCGGCCCTCTACGCGGCCGTCAACGCCGTCTCGTTCGTCGGGTTCGTCGTCGCCGCGCTGGGTTTCGTCGGGCTTCGGGACGAGCGGTCGCTCCTGCACGTCCGGTCGCCGTCGCTCGGAGACGCCGGGTGGGCGCTCGTCGGCGTCGCCGGCATCTTCGTCGGCGCGATACTGATGGGCGTCGTCGTCGAGGTCCTCAGTACCGTCGTCGAGACAGTGTTCGGGACCAGCGTCGAGTCCGGCCAGAACAGCGTCATCGAGGCGGGCCAGCAGAACCCGCCGCTGTTCCTCTACATGATTCCCGTCGCGCTGTTCCTGGTCGGGCCGGGCGAAGAGCTCGTCTTCCGCGGCGTCGTGCAGGGGCTGTTCCGCCGGTCGTTCGGCGTCGTTCCGGGAATCGTTCTGGCCAGTCTGCTCTTCGGCCTCGGTCACGCCTTCGCCATCAGTTCCGGGAGCGCGTGGACCTACATCCTCACCGCCGGCGCGCTGGGGCTGGTGCTCGGGACGATATACGAGTACACGGAGAGCATCGCCGTCCCGGCGCTGGCCCACGGGCTCTGGAACGCGGGGCTGTTCGTCCTGAACTACTACCTCGCGACGACCGGGACGTCGCTCCCGGTGTAGGGTCAGACGGCCGTACTCGCCGTGTGACGGTTGTCTGACGGGTATTTATGCGCTCGCCCGGTAGACGTAGTGACATGTCATCCCGGTTCACGGTCGTGTGCGACGACGGCCAAGCCCGGGCGATTCAGGTGCTGGCCCGCCGCTACGGCATCACCGAAGAGGAAGTCCTCAAGCAGCTCATCGACCTCGGTCTGGAAGACGTCGAGGAGTCGACGGCGTGACTGCTCAGGCCGGGTTCTTCCGGGAGAGCGAGCTCCCGCAGACGGGGCAGCGGTCGTGGTTCTCGTCGAACTCCCGCCCACAGCCGGCACACTGGAACAGCCAGTCGCGCTGTTCGGAGATGCCGTCGCGGGCGATGACCTCGACGGCGACATCGAGTTTCTCGGCGACGTTCTGCATCGCGTAGTCGTCGGTGACCAGTCTGGCGTCGAGTTCGAAGGCGGCGGCGACGAGGCGGATGTCCGTCTCCGAGAGCTCCGCGAGGTCGCCCGTCTCGCGGGCGGCGCGTTCGATGCGCTCGACGGTGTCCTGTTCGGGGATGTGGAGGTGCATGCCCGACCCCTCGAGGGCGTCGAAGCGGAAGGCGGCCTCTCCCTCGAGCTCCTCCTGGACGAGCGGAATCGTCGCTATCTGCTCGTCAGTGTGATACTCGTTGATGAACGCCGACGAATCGAGAACGTACATCTACCGTTGGACGATCATGTGGTCTTTGACTGCCTTCACGCGGTCGACTGGGACCATCAGGCGACCCTGGTCGCTGTACTCGAAGTCGGTGTTGCGGAGCGACTCCGCGGGGTCGATGACGAGGTGTTTCAGCGACCCCGACGAGAGGTCCATCGTGATGTTGTAGAGGCTACCCAGTTCCGCCCCATCGCTGCCCATGACGTCTTTCCCCGAGAGGTTCTCGGCGAGTATCTCGGCCATACGCCTCCTTCTGAGCGAAATACCATAAACGCCACGGGCCGTCAGACGACGGAGTAGTGTTTTACGACCGGCGGCCACAGTAGGCACATGACCGAGAGTAGACGCCGGTTCCTCGCAGCGCTGGCCACCGGCCTCACGGGTTCGCTGGCCGGGTGTGGGGGCGACGGCGGTGGCGAGACGCCCAAGCAGACGGCGACGGAGACGACCACGGCCACGGACACCCCGACGCCGTCGCCGACGGACACACCGACACCGACAGCGACGGCGACGCCGACCGACTCACCGACGGCCACAGAGACGGCGACGCCGACCGATGCGGCCCAGCGGGTGCTCGTCGGGCCCGGGGATTTCGTCTTCGACCCGGAGACGTTCTCCGTCCCGGTCGGGAGCACCGTCCGCTGGGAGTGGCGGAGCAGCAACCACAACGTCAAACCGGCGTCGACGCCGAGCGAAAGCGACTGGACCGGGACACCCGGCGACGCCGGCCGGACCTTCGAGACGGGACACACCTACACCCACACGTTCGAGGTGGCGGGGGAGTACGAATACTACTGTGCGCCACACCGCAGCGTCGGCATGACCGGGTCGTTCACCGTCACCGAGTGAGCGCGGCTCACGGCCCGTGCGCCCGATGACGACGAACTTAACTACTGTCACCGACTCGTTCCGATAACTTCTGGGGCCATCTATGTCTGACACGGACGCCACCACAGAGACGGACCACACCCTTCGAACACCCATCGTCGCGGTGCTGGGCCACGTCGACCACGGGAAGACCAGCCTGCTGGACCGCATCCGCGGGTCCGCCGTCACCGCCGGGGAATCGGGCGCTATCACGCAGCACATCGGCGCCACGGCCGTGCCGCTTGACGTCATCTCGGAGATAGCCGGGGAACTCGTCGACCCGACGGACTTCGACCTGCCGGGCCTGCTGTTCATCGACACGCCCGGCCACCACTCGTTCTCGACGCTCCGCTCGCGGGGCGGGGCGCTGGCCGACATCGCCATCCTCGTCGTCGACGTCAACGACGGCTTCCAGCCACAGACGCTCGAAGCGATAGACATCCTCAAACGGACCCAGACGCCGTTCATCGTCGCCGCGAACAAGATAGACACCGTGCCGGGCTGGAACCCCAACGAGAACATGCCCGTGCAGGCGACGATGGACGCCCAGTCCGAGCGGGTCACCTCCGACCTGAACCAGAAGCTGTACGAGATCATCGGCGAGCTCTCGGACAACGGCTTCTCCGCCGATATGTACTGGCGCGTACAGGACTTCCAGGCCAACATCGGCGTCGTCCCCGTCTCCGCCGAGACGGGCGAGGGCGTCCCGGACCTCCTGACGGTGATGATGGGCCTCTCCCAGCGCTACATGAAAGAGGAGATGGAGATAGACACCGCCGGCCCCGGCGTCGGGACCGTCCTCGAGGTCAAGGACACGCAGGGCTTCGGGACGACGCTGGACGCCATCGTCTACGACGGTACCATCCGCGCGGACGACACCATCGTCGTCGGTGGCCTGCAGGGTCCCATCGTCACCGACGTCCGCGCGCTTCTGCGCCCGCGCCCGCTCGAGGAGATTCGGACCGAGGCGCAGTTCGAACAGGTCGACGAGGTCACGGCCGCCGACGGCGTGAAGATAGCCGCCCCGGAGTTGGACGACGCCATGGCCGGCGCGCCGATTCGCGTCGTCCGGAACCGCGAGCAGAGCGAGGTCATCGCCGAGGTCGAGGAGGAACTCGCCGAGATCGAGGTGACCACCCAGGAGGAAGGCGTCGTCGTCAAGGCCGACACGCTCGGCTCGCTGGAGGCCATCTCGAGCACGCTCGCCGAGGAGGAGATACCCATCATGCGCGCCGAGGTCGGCGCCGTCGCGCCCCGGGACGTCCGGGTCGCCGAGACGGCCAACGAACCGACCCACCGGGCCATCCTCGCCTTCTCGGTCGAGGTGCTTGACGACGCTCGTGCCCTCGCCGAGCAGGAGGACGTCGAACTGTTCGAGGACGACGTCATCTACCAGCTCGTCGAGCGCTACGACGACCACGTCACCTCCATCGAGGAGGCCCAGCAGGAGCAGATCCTCGAGAACATCACGCGCCCCGCGAAGTTCCGCATCCTGCAGGACCACACTTTCCGCCAGTCCGACCCCGCCGTCGTCGGCGTCGAGATACTCTCCGGCGAACTCCGGCGGAACGTCAACGTCGTCAAGTGGGAGGGCGGCGAACCGACGCGGGTCGGACGCCTCAAGACCATCCAGGACGAGGGCGAGGACGTCGACTCGGCCCGCACCGGCGAGCGCATGGCCGTCTCCATCGACGGCCCCACCGTCGGCCGGCAGGTCGAGGAGGGCGACGACCTCTGGGTGGAGATCCCCGAGAAACACGCGAAGATCCTCGAACAGGAGCTGAAAGAGGACATCTCCGTCGACGAGCGCGAGGCGCTGTCGATGTACCTCGAGAAACACCGCAATCGGGACCCCTTCTGGGGCAAGTAGTGTAGCACCGACCGCGGTGAGGTCCCACGAAACGGCGTGCGAAGCCTCGAACTCCTCGAACTAGCCTGGCGTGACGAACAGCCACACCGGAGCGGCGACCGCAGTAATAATATTTAATTAGCTGGCGCGTGTCCGAACAGGCACGATGCTCGGTGCCGCCCACACCCTCTCCACGGCCGACCTCGTCCTCGCGAGTATCGCGCTCTCGATGCTGGTGGCCGCCGCTGGCGCCGTCGTCACCTCGCTCAGCGTCGTCGCCGCGCTCGCGGCCGGGTCGCTGCCGGCCAGCGGGACCATCGGCTACGCGCTGTTCTACAACCCGCCGGAAGCGACGACGGCGGTCTAGAAGTTACTGCGCTGTCGGCGTCGTCTCGTCGCCCATCACCTGCTTGACCTGCAGGGCCGCCGAGGCGGCGATGCCCTGAGCGAGGTCGTCGCGCTCGGCGTCGGTGATGGTCGCACTCTCGGGGTCTTCGGGCGTGTAGTCGGCGCTGACGACCGACCCGACCGGCGGCTGGACGGCGATGGTCGCCCGGGGCCCCGACTGGCCGTCGCTGATCTCGGACCCGACGACGTACTCCCCCGGCAGTAGTTCCCGCGTCCGAGCGGCGACGCCGGCGAGGTCCTCGCGCAGCGTCTGGCGTTGCTCCGGCGTGAGCGTCACTTTCTCCGTGTCGCCACCGAGCGGCGAATTCCCATACATGGACGTTCTGCTCCACTTAGGCGGTAGGGTACTAAAAACCCCGTGACTAGTCAGATACGGCCGGCAGCGCGGCGTTCAGACGACCGGGTGGCTCTCGCCGTAGGTCGCCAGCACGACGGCGCTGGCGTACGTCTCCTCGGGGGCGACGGACTCGACGTGGACCGACTCCTCGACGAAGTCCCAGTCCCGGAGGTCGCGCCCGGCGGCGAGCCCCTCGCGGATCTCGGTCCGGACGGCGTCGGGGTCGGTCCCGTCGACCTCGTAGAAAATGCCCGGGCCGCCCTCGCTGCGGGCCCACCCGACGCCGGCCGCGGCCCGTTCGCCCGGCGCGGCCGTCGCCGCCGACTGGACGACCTCCAGCGCCTCGCCCGGCGGTCCGAGGTCGGGCGCCGTCTCGACCACCTCGACGGCCGGTCCCTCGGGGATGACCGACGACAGCGTCACGAGGTTGTAGTTGTGGACGCCCGCCTCGGCCAGCGCCGCGTCGTACGACGACAGCGCGGTCGGCCCGGTGGCGGCCCCCCACACCACCCGAATCGTGCTCATGTGTCCGCTTCGACGACGCGACCGGTAAGGCGTTTCGTTTCCACGCACGGACACCCACAGAACTGCGGGCGTGCGACACGACTCCGCACGTCTTTCGAGCCCCTTACCGTCGGTAGGCCGGTTTCGGCGCCGCGAAAGTACCGTCTAATTCTGGACAATGCGGCGATAACAATGGCCGGTCCAGCCCTCGCCCCCGGCAATGCAAGTGACGTATCTGGAATCGGCGGCGGTGTTGGTCGAGACGGACGACGTGGCCGTGCTGTGTGACCCGTGGCTCGTCGACGGCGCGTACTACGGGTCGTGGGCCCACTACCCGGCCCCGGAGTTCGAGCCTGAGGACTTCAATCACGTCGACTACATCTACGTCTCCCACGTCCATCCGGACCACTTCCACCCGGAGACGCTGGAGCGGATGGACACGGACATCCCGGTGCTCATCCACGACTACCGCTGGGACTACCTCAAGGAGGCCGTCGAGGACCTCGGGTTCGAGGCGATAGAGCTCCCGCACGACGAGCGGACCCACCTCGGCGGCGACACCCACATCAACGTCCTCGCGGCCGACGGCTGTGACCCCGAGCGCTGTGGCAACTTCTTCGGGTGTACGTGGTACGACACGGAGGCCGACCAGACCGGGTCGACGCAGGTGGACTCGATGGCGGTCATCGACGACGGCGAGGAGACGCTCGTCAACACGAACGACTGCCCGTACCCCATCGCAGAGCCCAGTTGCGAGAAGATCAAGACGGACTACGGCGAGGTCGACATGCTGTGTCACCAGTACAGCGCCGCGCAGTTCTACCCGCAGGCGGTGACGAACTACGACCACGAGGAGAAGGTCGCCGAGCGCGACCGGGTCATCCAGGAGAAACACGAACTCGCGCTGAACTTCATCGAGCTGTTCGAACCGACCTACTACATGCCCTTCGCGGGCGAGTACGTCCTCGCGGGTGATCTCGCACACCTCAACGAGTACACCGCCAACCCGCCGCGGAAGGACGCGAAGGCCTTCTTCGAGGCCAACACCGACGACGCCCACGAGTGCGTCTTCCTCAACTCCGGCGAGCACATCGACGTGACGACGGGCGAGCGGTCGGCCCCGTTCGAGCCGGTCGACCCCGAGGCGAAACAGCGGTATATCGAGGAAGAACTGGCCCCACGCGAGTTCGACTACGAGTCGGACCCGATGCCGACCCTCGACGAGTTCCGGGCGTACGTCCCGCTGGCCTACGAGAACATGGAGGGCAAGCGCGCCCGCATCGGCTACGAGACGGATACGACGGTGCTGATTCCGCTGGTCGACGGCGTCTGTCTCGAACTGTCGATGGACGGCAGCGGGTTCGACTACACGCGGGACCTCGACACCGACGACTACGACGACGGGTGGGTGAAGATGGACGTCGCCCCGCGACTGCTCAAGCGCCTGTTCGAGGGGCCACACAGCGCCTACTGGGCCGACGCCAAGATCGGCTCGCACATCGGCATCAGCAAGGAACCGGACATCTACGAGCGAGGTCTGTACAACACGCTCGGGGAGTTCCACGCCGACGGCGCCGACGTGCAGGCCACCGCGAGCCACGACGCCACCGCCGAGTCGGACTAAGAACGCTCGCAGCCGCGATGCGTCAAGCTATCTCCACTGCCGACCACCAGACGGCCTCGCTGGACCGTCCCCTGATGAGCGGCTAACATGGGAGGTCTCGGAAGTGGCGGCACTGGGGAGAAGTCGGGCTGTCAGTTGGGAACTAGTTTGTAGAGGTGCCCCGGCCGGTCGGCGTCGCCGTCGACCGCCCGTTCCGTGTAGTAGATGGCGTCCTCGGTGACCAGCGGCGCGCTCGTGACGTGCCCGCGGTTGTCGACGGCCCACGTCACGTCGCCGGTCTCCCGCTCGAGCGCGTACAGCGCCGACGTGTACGACCCCACGAGGACGTTGTCGGGCGTAGCGACGGCGCTCCCGATGAGCCACCCGTCGGTGTCGAAGCGCCACCGCTCCTCGCCGCTGTCGAGGTCGATCGCGTAGAGGTTGTCGTCGTGACTCCCGACGTAGACGGTGCCCGAATCGACGGCCGGCGCACACATCAGGTCGGCGTCGGCCTCGAACTCCCACTCGACGGAGCCATCGGCAACGTTCAGCGCGGTGACCGTGCCGGCCCACGACGGGACGACGGCGAGCCCGTCGGCGACGGCGATGGGCGCCTTCACGTCGCCGCCGGTGTCGTGGGTCCAAGCGCGTTCGAGGTCGGGGAACGACCACGCGTAGACGTGGCCGTCGTTCGACCCGAACAGCAGGCGACCGTCGTCCCGGGAGAGCGCCACCGTCGAGTGTGGGTGGTTCGTCGGCCACGAGTCGCGCCACTGCACGCTGCCGGTGGCGGCGTCGACGGCCGCGACGCTCCCGCTGGGGGCCGCGTGTTCGACGGCGACGTACAGCACGCCGTTGTAGTAGGTCGGACTCGCGCCGATGGCGTCGCCGAGGTCGGTCCGCCAGCGCCGCTTCCCGGTCGTTAGGTCGAGTGCCGACAGCGCGCCGTCGTAGGCGCCGACGTACGCGGTCTCGTTGGCGATGGCCGCGGTGCCGTGGCTCCCGCGACCCGCCTGCGTGATGGTCGTCGCCCACTTCACCTCGCCGTCGGTGGAGATAGCTCGCACCCGGCCGGTGTCGTCGGCGACGACGAGGTCACCCGTCGGCGCCAACACGGGACTCCCCTTCGCCGCGGTGTGGTCGCCGCGGTTGGTGGGGAGTTCCCACGCTTTCTCGACGCTCGTCGGAATCGCTCGGTCGGTGTACCCCCGATTCAGGAGCCCCTGCCGGAACTGCGTCGCCGCGAACTCGTCCGACGACGTCGACGCCAGCGGGTCGAACCCGGACTGGCAGCCGGCCAGCGACCCGGCGACGGCGGTGCCGAGGCCGGCGAGGAACGCCCGACGTGTGTGGCCGCGTTCGTGCACGCGACCCGCTACCGGGCGGGGTGGCTTAAATCGCGCGGCGTCGCGTCGCTCAAACTGCGGTTGACCGTCCAGAAAGCGTTTACTACGAGGGGACGACTCCGGGACCATGCGACGACGTGCCCTCCTCACCTCGCTCGCTGCCGCCGGAGCCGGGCTCGCGGGCTGTTCGTTCGGCGACGGCGGGGGCGACCCGACACACACGGCGGTCGACCCGCCGGAGACAGACGCGACCGAGCACTCACAGCCACAGCGGGACACCGGGACTGACCGGCGGACCGGTGACCCGCCACGGCCGGAAGAGCCATCTCACGTGGTCGATCTGGAGACCGGACCGCGGACCTATGCGCTCTCGCCGTACATCCGCGCGGACGACGGCGGACGGGTGGCCCTGTGGTTCGACCGCACCGCGACGGCCGACCACCCGGCCCGGCTCCGGGGGTGGCTCAGGAACGGGAACGACTTCGAGAACACGTTCCGGGTGCAGCGGATTCCTGCCATCGGCGGGGTCCACGCCCGCCAACCGCGTGGCTACGACCACGAGGCCAGCCTCCACCTCGCGCCGACCGAGAACAACGACCTCGCGGCGACGGTCCCGGACGTCGTCCGCGACGAGACGGGTTACTGGCGGGTCGAAGACGTCGGCCCGTGGATGACCGATACCCGTCGGCTGGTCCCCGGTGAATGGGTCCAACTGGAGTACGAGGTGGTCGGGTCGCCGGGCATGCCCGGGCGACCGACCGGCACCTACGAGTTCAGTGAGGGGGCGGCGCTGACCGTCTGGGACACGACACGCCCCGGCCCGGCAGCCGAGTCGCGCTTCGCCGGGCGGTCGCTCCCCGCGTTCCCTGGCGACGGCGACGTCCAGTGGTACCACGAGGCCGACGCCGAGACGGTCGCGTTCGTCCGCCCCTCGGCCGAGCGTGTCGAACTCGACGGCCTCGTCGAGTTCGAGGTGGTCAACCACAGCCACGAGCGCCTCCAGTGTGGCCACTGGAACCTCTACAAGCTCGTCGACGGCGAGTGGTTCCACGTCGGGCCGTGGCTACACACCTCCGACTGCCGGCTCCTGTCGCCGGGCAGTCAGGAGCAGTGGCCGCTCCGAGCGTTCAACGGCGAGGGAGTGCCGACCGGGCAGGACTGTCACGGTGGCCTCACGCGCGGGTACCTCGGCGGCGGCGAGTACGCCGCCGTCGCCGACTACGGCCACCCCGAACCTGAGAGCGGCGCGCTGGTCGAACTCGTCGGCGAACCCGCGACGGTCGTGCCCACGGCGGACGTGACCAGCGAGCGCGACGGGACGACGGTCACGGTGACGAGCGAGCGGTACGCCGACGACGACCACCCGCCCGACGCGACGTTCACGCTCCGGTACGCCGAGACCGGCGGCGAGCGCGTCATCGCCGAGCAGGTGATGCGACCCAACCGGTTCGGGGGCGACGGACGCGGCCTCAGGAACGCCCTCCCCTTCCTCTCGGCCGACGTCGACCGGGTGGTGGTCCGCACGGACGCCCACGTCGTCGACAGCGTGGTCGGCGACGAGCGTGACACGCGTCGGTACACGTTCCGCGGACGGGACTACGTCGTCTCGCGTGGTGCCAGCGACCGATGAAAAAGTGAGCGTGTGGCGGTGGCCGAGGGCCACCTGACGGAGTACGAGGTGACGGTCAGGCGAAGGCGACGGGCTGGCTGCCCGTCTCCTCGTCCTGCGAGATCTTCTCGTAGGCGTCGCGGAAGTCCCGCTGTTCGACGGTGGTGCGCTGGTCGCGGATGGCGAACATCCCGGCCTCGGTCGCCAGCGAGGCCAGTTCCGCGCCGGAGAGCCCGTCTGTCTCGCGGGCCATCGCTCGCAGGTCGACGTCCTCCGAGAGGTTCATCTCCGCGGTGTGGATCTCGAGGATGCGCTCGCGACCCGCGACGTCGGGGTTGGGCACCTCGATGAGGCGGTCGAACCGGCCGGGCCGGAGGATGGCGCGGTCGAGCATGTCGAAGCGGTTCGTGGCGGCGATGATGCGGATCTCGCCCCGGTCGTCGAACCCGTCCATCTCCGAGAGCAACTGCATCATCGTCCGCTGGACCTCGGCGTCCCCGCTGGTCTTCGACTCGGTCCGTTTGGCCGCGATGGCGTCTATCTCGTCGATGAAGATGATGGCCGGCTGGCGCTCGCTGGCCAGTTCGAACAGGTCGCGGACGAGTCGCGCGCCCTCGCCGATGAACTTCCGGACCAGTTCGGAGCCGGCCATCTTGATGAACGTGGCGTCGGTCTCGTTGGCGACGGCCTTCGCCAGCATCGTCTTGCCCGTCCCGGGCGGGCCGTGCAGCAGGACGCCGCTCGGCGGCTCGATGCCCACGTCGCGGAACTGCTGGGCGTTGACGAGCGGTTCCTCGACGGCCTCGCGGACCTCGCGGATCTGCTCCTCGAGACCGCCGATGTCGTCGTAGGTGACGTCCGGCGACCCGTCGACCTGCATGGCCTGTGCGCGGGCGTCGGTCTCGGGGTCGAGGATCTGCTTGACCGAGAAGGAGTCGTTGATGGCGACGCGGTCGCCCGCCTCGAGCGAGTCGCGGATAGAGGGAGAGACCTCGGTGAGAACCTCCTGGTTGTTGCCGTGCTGTTTGACGACGACGCCGTCGTCGGTGAGCTCCTCGGCCGTCGCGATGTACAGCGAGGAGGTCTTCAGCGTCTCGTTCTCCCGCTCGAGCTGGTCGACCTCGTCGGTGAGGTCCTCCCGGCGGTCGCGGGCGTCGTTCAGCTGTTCTGTGAGTTGTTCGTTGACGCGGACGATGTCTTCGAAGTGGTCCCGGAGTGCCTCCAGACGCTCTTCGGGCGTCATGTCGGGGTCGAGGTCCAACCGTGGCCGCTCCGGAAGCGAGGGACTACGCGACATTTGGCTGACCGGTACTACACGGTTGAGACACAAAGTGCCTTTGGGTGGTGTACTGAGTGAAACGTATTTATACGCTCCAGCGGTCGCCGACCCGCCGCCTCCGGCAGAGCCCCCTAGAGTAGGCGCTCGAACTCGTCGAGGTAGTCGCCGTACGTCGAGAGCGCCGCGTTCACCGGGTCGGGGCTGGCCATGTCCACGCCCGCGCCGCGCAGGAGGTCCAGCGGGTACTCCCGGGAGCCGCTGCGGAGGAAGTCGACGTAGCGCTCGGCGGCCGGTTCGCCCTCCTCGAGGATACCGTCGACCAGCGCCACCGCGGCGGAGATGCCCGTCGCGTACTGGTAGACGTA
Source organism: Haloarcula sp. MBLA0163 (assembly GCF_055632435.1). Classification (NCBI taxonomy): domain Archaea; kingdom Methanobacteriati; phylum Methanobacteriota; class Halobacteria; order Halobacteriales; family Haloarculaceae; genus Haloarcula; species Haloarcula sp. MBLA0163. The sequence continues at coordinate 198,241 of NZ_CM145745.1, read as the reverse complement.
GAACGCCCGGTAGAAGTGCGGGATGCGCATCCACTCGCGGGCGATGCGGTCGTCCAGTTCGGCGGGGGCGTAGTACTCACCCTTGAGGTCGGCGTAGAGGTCGTCGAGCCTGTCGGGCGTCAGCGGTTCGCCGTTCTCGGCCATCTCGTGGGTCTTGTGCTCGAACTCGGCGAACATGGTCTGGCGGTACAGCGTCGACCGGAACCGCTCGAGGTATTCGTTGAGGACGTGCCGGCGCAGTCGCTCGTCCTCGACGGTCTCCAGCAGGTGGTGGGTCAGGAGCGTCTCGTTGACCGTACTCGCGACCTCGGCGACGAAGATCTCGTAGCCCGAGTAGACGAACGGTTGCTCCTCGCTGGTGTACTCCGAGTGCATCGAGTGGCCCAGTTCGTGGGCCAGCGTGTACATCGACTCGACGTCGTCCTGATAGTTCATCAGGATGAACGGCTGGGAGTCGTAGGTGCCCCCGGAGTAGGCGCCCGACTGCTTGTGTTTCGTCTCGTAGACGTCGACCCACCGGGACTCCAGACCCTCCGCGAGCCGGGACTGGTACTCCTCGCCCAGCGGCGCGACGGCCTCGGTGACGTACTCACAGGCCTGCTCGTACTCTATCTCGGGGGACTCCTCCTGGACGAGTGGCGTGTAGAGGTCCCACATCCGTAGCTCGTCGGCGCCGATGGCCTCGCGTTTCAGTTCGGCGTGGTGGTGGAGCGTGTCGAGGTTGTCGTTGACGGCGTCGACCAGCGTGTCGTACACCTCGACGGGGACGTTCGGCCCGTCGAGTGCGGCCTCGCGGGCGGTGTCGTAGTTGCGGGCCCGGGCCATCTTCACGTCGGTCTTGACGGCGTTCTTGTAGGCCGTGCCCACGGCGTTGCGGACCCCCTCCCACTCGTCGTAGAAGGCCTCGTAAACCCGCTGTCGGAAGTCGCGGTCGGGGTGTTTCTGGAGGGTCGTGAAGTTGTTGAGCGTGATGGGCTGGTCGTCGCCGTCGGGGTCCTCGACGGTCGGGAACTCCATGTCGGCGTTGGCCAGCATGTTGTACACCTCACCGGGCGCACCCGTGACCTCGCCCAGTTCGGCCAGCAGGTTCTCGACCTCGGCCGAGCGGGTGTGTTCCTTCATCCGCAGGACGTCGTCGAAGTAGTGCTCGAAGGCCGCGAGGTCCGGTTCTGCGTCCATCATCGCCTCGACATCGTCCCACGCCAGGTCCTGCAGCTCCGGTTCGAGGAACGAGGCGGCGCTGCTCGCGTCAGAGGAGAGCGACTGCGAGCGGGCGGTCAGGGCCTGGTACGTGTCGTCGGTCGTGTCCTCGTCCTTGCGCATCCGGGCGTAGGAGGCGACGTTCGAGACGGTCCGCATCAGCTCTTCGTAGGTTTCCAGCGTCGCCAGCAGGGTCGCGGCGTCCTCGGTCGCCCGCCCCTCGTAGGCTTCGAGGTCCTCGATGAGGGCTTCGGCCTCCTCGTAGGCGGCCTCCCAGTCCTCGTCGGTGGCGAAGAGGGACTCGAGGTCCCACTTGTAGCTCTCGTCGATGTCGCTGCGTGCGGGTACCGAACTCATGGCCCGGCCTAGGCGAGGCGCCGAAGTAAGCCTTTCCGGCCTACGGCAGGCCGTCGCGGACGGTCCCGGCGATTCTCGCCGCGGTCTGGCGCTCGGCCCGCAGGTCTCCGAACACCTCGCGTGCGCTCGCCCGGGCGTCGGGGTCGACCGAGAACGTGACGCCGGGGTAGGTCACGGCCGTCAGGACCAGCGGGTAGGCCGGGGCGGGCGCGACGCCCTCGGGGCCGGAGAGTGGGGCATCGTCGAGCACCCGGTCGACCTTCGACGGCGGCGACTCGCCGCGGGCGACCGCCGCGACGAGGCCGACGACGCGCCGGACCAACTGCCGGCAGAACCCGCCGGCCCGGAGTTCGAGGACGAGGTAGTCGCCGTCGCGGACGAGGTCGCCGTCGAGGTCCCTGACGGTCCCGTCGTCGTCGGGCGTGAGGTTGTGGAAGTCGTGGTCGCCACGGAGCGCCGCGAACGCGGCTCGCGCCCGTCCGTCGTCGGCGTCGGGCGCGTAGAGGTGGTAGGCGTAGGTCCGCTCGCTGGCGTCGTGGGTTGCATGGAAGTCCGCGGGCACGTCGGCGCTGGCCCACGCCCGGACGCGCGCCGGCAGTTCGCTGTTGAACGCCGCCGGCGAGAGCCAGTCGGGGGCCTCGAAGGCGACGGTCTGGGCGAGTGCGGAGACGCCGGCGTCGGTCCGGCCGGCGGCGGCGTACCCCGCAGGGGGGCCCGCAGCGCGTCCGCGGACGCCGAGTCGGTCCAGCGCGTCCAGCAGTGCGTCCTCGACGGTCGGGACGTCGGGTTGGCGCTGGAACCCGTTGTACGGCCGGCCGTCGTAGGCGACCCGATAGGCGCGCATGGGCGACGTTCGCCGCGCGGGCACTTGTGCGGCCCGACTCCCGGTCACTGGGAACGGTGACATCCTCCGCACCGTAAACGGCGCGGCTTCCCGGCATGGGAATACCAGCTACGTTTCGCTGTTGCTGGCAGAGGGTTCCGACCCGTGGAAAGTCGAGAGGGTCATCTGCGAGGGTTCCTCGCTCGTCTCTCGGTGGGTCGTGGCGCTGTCACAGGCGCTCCCATCCCGTGAGATGTCATCGCCCGCCGGTTTCAGCGGCAGGCTCTCACCCCACGGGTCGTGGCGGTCAGCGATGTTGACCGCCGCGTTGATGTCTGCGTGGTACTCCGACACCCAACACTCCTCGTTCTGGCACCGGAACTCGTCGCCGTTCCGGTGCCCGATGTGGCCGCACTCGTGACACGTCTGGCTCGTGTACTCCGGTCGCACGTATCTGACCGGAAGTCCGTTCTCTCGTGCTTTGTCCTCGATGCGCTGTTGGAGGCGAGCGAACGCCCATGTGTGGAGGCGTCGGTTCATCCACTCGCCGTAATCGAGGTCTTCACGGATGTCCGAGAGGTCTTCCAGTACGAGGACTGGTTTCTCGAACTGGGAGGCGTACTCGACGGCACGTCGAGACGCCTTCTCGATGATGTCAGTGAGTGCGTTCTGGTAGTAGCCGAATCGCTCGTCAATCCGCCACTCGGCGGCATCACGCTCTTGGAGGCGTTTGAGCGTCGTGAACATCTCTTTGCGAAGATGCCGAGCGCGACCACCGTTGATGAGCAGTGGGTCAGTCGGAGTCCCCTGCTCGCCGGCACAGCCCGCGAGCAGGTGTGCTTCGCCGATGTCGAAGCCGACTGGTGTTACATCGTCGTCTGTCGGTTCGTAGTCCGGTTGGTCGACCGAAAACTCGACGGTGACGTGGAGCGTCCACGACGTGCGGTGGCGTTGCAATCGGAGTTGCCCCGCCGAAGCGTCACCGTGTATGAGGTCGTGCCACAGACCGTCTTGTTCGGGGTTGATACGAAGCGGTATCCAGAAATTCGTCCCGCGACCGGGTTGCGGTGCCCACCATGTGAACTCGCAGTCACGCGCCGCCGAGTGGTCGAACTCGGCGGCTTGGTTGGTGAGCCGAACCGGGTGGTCGTCGTCTAACTCCTGTGCGTCGTAGGTGTCGTGCAGTTTCGGGACGTAGTTGCACAGTGCCGCTTTCGCCTGATACGGCAGATTGTAGGGCGTCACCACGTCGCTGGTTGCGCTCATCGTGTCACACCCGGCGTCAAACGCCTCATGTAGCCCCTCACGGTAGGTGTCGATTAGGTCACACAGTTTCCGCTCTTTGTGTGCTGTCGGCGGGGCGAGCGTAGCTTCCAGCGTTTTCGTGGTAGTCCCGGTCATGCTACTGGTCGGTCACGTAATCCATCAGCACGTCAATGCTCACTTGGCCTGTCGTAGCGAGGAAGTACCCCGGTTGCCAGAACGCATCTTCGAGCGTCTGTGTCACTTCGGGGAACTCCTTACGAACCCGGCGGGAGGTGACACCTTTGAGTGAGTTGATGAACTTCGTGAGGTCTGTGGTTGGTTTGGTCCGAAACAGGATGTGAACGTGGTCGGTACCACCGTCCACGTTCTTGATTTCGGCCTTGAAGTCTTCTGCAATGTCGTGGGCGATTTCAGCGACACGCTCCAATCGCTCATCGGTAAGAATGTCAGCGCGGTACTTCGTGACGGTCACGAAGTGATATTGGAGCGCGTGCACTGTGTGGGACCCGGTTTGCAGATAAGACTCCATTTGGCCTTACCTGATTCAGGACACCCAATTCAAATAATTCTTGTGGCGTAATGTATTCACCAGAGAGAAGCCGAGTGGTTTGTTGCACAGTATTCAGGCGATTCACTCCCGCCCTATTCGCTCCTCGGTTCCGATAGAGCGTCGGAACACTCGTCACTCATGGGAAGGGCGAGATTCTCTCGTTGAATCAAAATAAACGGGTTTAGGACTGTCCGCACCGTACCCTTATACAATGGCTCCGTCCGCCGATAAGGTCCGTCAGTTCCCGCGCCCACCGGTCACGTTCACCGACCAGGACGGTCGAACCGTCGACGTCGAGGCGTACGCCGGCGACCCGACGCCGCTCGTGTCGATGTACGCCGACTTCGACTCCGACTCCCGCGCACAGGGGGTCCCGCCGCGGGGCGAGGAACAGATACGCGAGTGGGTCGAGACGCTGCTCGAGGAGGGGCTGAACGTCGTCGTCTGGCACGGCGAGGACGCCGTCGGCCACGCCGTCCTAGTTCCGGAAGGTGATGGCTCGGAGCTGGCCATCTTCGTCCACCCGGCATACCAGTCGGCCGGCATCGGGACGCGGCTCATCGAGGTGCTGCTCGGCTACGGGCAGGAGAACGGCCTTGACCACGTCTGGCTGGCCGTCTCGCGGACCAACCACGTCGCGATGAAACTGTACGACAAGGTCGGCTTCGAGACGCGCCTGCGCGACCGGGCCGAACACGAGATGGAACGGCCGCTCTAAACGTAGTCCTCGAACGTCGGCCGGTCGCGGTCGCCGGGGAAGTCGTCGACCGGCACGGAGACCTGCTCGCCCTCGTCCATCTCCTTCAGCGTCACCTCGTCGTTCGCGAGGTCCTGTTCGCCGACGATGACCACCGTCTCGGCGTTGATGCCGTCGGCGTAGCCCATCTGCGCGCCGAACGAGCGGTCGGCGACGTCCGACTCGACGACGTGGCCCAGCTCGCGCAGGTCACGAGCGATGCGAGCGGCGGTGGCGCGGGTGTCGCCGACCTGCAGGACGTAGTAGTCCGTCGACAGCGCCTCCTCGGGCCAGACGCCGGCGCGCTGGCAGAGCAGTTGGAGCGTCGCGTGGCCGGGCGCGAACCCGACCGCAGGGGTCGGTTGGCCGCCGAAGCCCTCGATGAGGTCGTCGTAGCGGCCGCCGCCGAACACCGACCGGGAGACCTCGCCTGTTGAGTCGAAACACTCGAAGACGACGCCGGTGTAGTAGTCCAGTCCGCGGGCGGTGGTCAGCGACAGCGTGAGGTGGTCCCGGACCCCGAAGTCCTCGGTCGCCGCGAGGACCGCACGCAGGTTCTCGGTCGCCTCGGCGACGGCCTCGGAGCGCTCGGCCAGCGCGTCGAGTTCGCTCTCCCCGCTCTGGAGCAGGTCGTCGAACTCCTCGGCCTGGTCGTAGCTCAGGCCGGTCTCGTACAGCGAGTCGAGGTACTCCTCGCGGTCGACCTTCGCGCGCTTGTCGACGGCGCGGATGGCCTCGCGGGTGTCCACCTCGGCGTCGAACGAGTCGAGCAGGCCCGAGAGGATGTCCCGGTGGGAGACGCGGATCTCGAAGTCCTCGTCCGTGAGGCCGAGGTCGGTGAGCATGTCGACGGCGACGGCCAGCACCTCGGCGTCGGCGGCGGGGTCCGACGAGCCGAAGATGTCGACGTTGGTCTGGTAGAACTCCCGGAAGCGGCCCTGCTGGACCTGCTCGTAGCGCCAGAACGGGCGCGTGGAGACCCACTTGACCGGCTTCGAGAGCGCCTGTTGCTTCTCGACGAACATCCGGGCGACGGTCGGCGTGAGCTCCGGCGTCAGCGCGACGCTCCGGCCGCCCTTGTCCTCGAAGCTGTACAGCTCCTCGACGATCTCCTCGCCGCTCTTGTCCGTGTACATCTCCGTCGGTTCGAGCGCGGGCGTCCCGATTTCACGGAAGCCGTAGCGCTTGGCCACGGACTCCAGCGTGTCCATGGCCCAGCGACGCGCCTGCATCTCCTCGGGGTAGAAGTCGCGAAAGCCCTTGACGCGGTCGTACATACACCCGCGTACAGGTAGGGCGCGCTTGAACCTGTCCGTTCTGGACCGGGCGGCCGCCGTGCGTGAGGGCAGCGCTGGGGACACTCACCGCAGTCCGACGACCCGGGACTGCGTGTGCTCGGGGAACACCTCGTCGACGGCCGACGCGCCGTGTTCGTCGGCCAGCAGCGCCCGCAGTTCCACCTCGTAGTCGGCCTTCGGAATCTCGGCGCTCGGGCCCGACTCCACGTCGAGGCGGTCGGCGGCCATCGCGTCGATGGCGCCGCGGCCGACGCCCGCGAGCGGCGCGAGGTAGTCCACGTCGAAGCGGTCCTCGACGCTCTGGGCCAGCGGCCGGTCGACGGTCGGCACCCGGTCGTCCCGGCGGGTCCCGTCGGCGACGGCGTCGAGCGAGTCTGTCCACCCGCCGGCGGCCACTCTCTCGACGGCGTGTTCGTGGACCTGCTGGATGCCGTTGCGAGGGTAGCCGTCCTCGTACATCCGGTCGACGGCGGCGTGGGCCACGTCGGGGTCCAGTTCGACCGTCTCGTGGGCGAACCCGACCGCGGCGGCTGACTCGCGGGCCGGGTCCGGGTCGACGACGCCGAACGTACCACTGACCAGCGTCACGTCGTAGAACGGGTCCAACAAGAGCGCCGCCAGCGTCGAGTCCTTGCCGGCACTGTACAGCAGTCCGCAGTGCATCTACCGGCGCTTGATGTCGAAGCTCTTCGAGTCGGGCGTGAGTTCCGAGAGGAGTTCCTTCATCTGCTCTTCGTCTATCTGGTCCTGGATGCGGCCGCTCTGGGCCAGCGCGACGACCTGCTGTTCGACCTGCTCGCCGACCTGCGGCTTCGACATCTTGACCGTGTTGAGCCGCTTGCGCGCGCCGTCGCTGAGGTGCTGGCGCAGCACCGCCTTCTTCTGGGCTTCGGCCTGTTCCTGAGCGGCCTGCTGGGCCTCAGCGTCGCCTTCGTCCTGCTGCTGTTCCTTGAGCTGTTCCATCTTCTTCTTGCGGAGTTCGTCGAGTTCCTCCTCGCTGGGGTCGCCACTCATGAGTACCAGAAACTACCGGTGACGGTCGGAAAACGATTTCGGACCGCCAAACAGGAGAGAGCGGCGTTACGCGTAGCGTTCGAGTTCCGGGCGGTCGAGGTCCTGGATGACCTCACCGGCCGTGTCGTCCAGCAGCGCCTGCCCGTCACCGGTGACGCGGCGGCCGTCGTTCTCGCTGGTCTCGACGTAGCCGGCATCCTCGAGCTGCTGGAGCGCGGTGCGGATGATGTTGCCCGAGCCCTTCGACTTCTGGTGGGGACGGACACGGTAGCGCGTGGTGCCCTGCTTCGAGGTGCCGTACGCCGAGCGGAGCGAGCTGACGCCGACGGGACCGTCGACGGCGACCTTCCGGAGGAGGCTGGCGGCGCGTCGTGCCCAGAAGTCCTCCTGCTCGGGCGGCAGTTCGCGGTCGACGCCGGTCTTGGCGACGGCCACCCACTCGGGGGCCTCGATGTCGTCTTCGGCTTCGAGCTTCTCGGTGAGGGCCTCGATGAGGTCCTCGGCGGGCGCGTCGTAGAGTGTCGTCATTGGCACTTGCTTTCCGTCGGCGTCATTTAAGCGCATCGTTCGCGGCTCCGGGCGTGAACCGTTCACTCCCCGGCGCTGGCCGCCGCACGGTCCGCGCCGAGGGCGCTCGCGACGCCGGCGCCGACGAGCGTCGGGAGCAGGTAGGTCGCACCGCGGTGGATGAGTACCGCCGACGCCGCCGCCGGTCCGGCGAGCGGCGGCACCGTCGAGACGAGCAGCGTCACCAGCACCGTCTCGATGGCGCCGGACCCGCCGGGCAGCGGGACGATGCTCGCGATGCTCCCGACCGGGACGACGAGCAACACCGTCGCCACCGGGACGGTGTGGCCGACGGCGTACAGCGACGTCCACAGCGAGGCCGCCAGACACGCCCACCCGAGCGCGGAGAAGCCGAGCGTCTGGAGCAGCGTCGCCCGGTCGGTGGCGATGCGGTCGATGGCCGCGAAGAAGCTCTCGATACGCGTCTCGATGACGGCCGTCGTCGGCGGCGACCGACGGGGGACGACTCGGCCGAACAGCTTGATGACCGGCGTGAACAGCCTGACGACGGCGGCCTCGAGTTCGTAGCGGTAGCGCCACCCCAGGTACGCCGCGACGGGCAGCCCCACTGCGAGGACGGCGACGGCGATGGCGGCGAACACGAGGTTCCGCCCCAACCGGACGGCGCCCGCTGCGACGAACGTGAACCCGACGATGGCGTAGCCGATGGAGGGGACGAAGTGGGCGGTGTCGACGCTGGCGATGGCCGCCAGCCCCGTCTCGTACTCGCTGTCGGCCGCCGAGGAGATGAGCAGCGCCGACAGCGGTTCGCCGCCGGCCTGCCCGAACGGGGTGACGTTGTTCGAGAAGACGGCCGCCGCGTAGACGAGGACGGCGGTGTGAGCGGGCACCTCGGTCCCGAGCGCCCGGAGGACCGACCAGAGGGCCATCCCCCAGGCGGTCAGCCAGACGACCGCGATACCGACGACGACGGCCAGTGCCCCGGGGTCGGCCATGAGGAGCGCGCGCAGGGTCCGGTCGACGCCGACGACCCAGACGAGGACGGCGAGGACGAGCGACGCCCCCGCGAACCCCGCGACCGTCGCCAGCCGATTGCCGTCCATAGGGTGCCCGTCGGGCGTCTCGGCTTTCAACGTATCGACGGCGGGACATCCACGGGGGTTTTGCCCCCCGGCCACGACCCACGCGTATGGACGAGCAGGCAGCGCTCGCGCTCGTCGGCGACCGCCTCCCGGCCGCCGGCGACGACTGTGCCGTGGTCGACGGGCAGGTCGTCACCACCGACATGCTCCACGAGCGGACGGACTTCCCCGCGGGGACGACCCGCTACACCGCCGGCTGGCGGGCGGTCGGTGCGTCGCTGTCGGACGTGGCGTCGATGGGCGCCGACGCGACGGCCGCGGTCGCCGTCTACGCCGCCCCCGCGTTCGACGCCGACGAACTGACGGCGTTCCTCGACGGGGCCGTCGAGGTCTGCGAGTCGGTCGGCGCCGAGTACGTCGGCGGCGACCTGGACGGGCACGAGGAGTTCACCGTCGCGACGACGGCGCTGGGCGACGCCGACGACCCCGTCCTCCGGTCGGGGGCCTCCCCGGGAGAGGCGCTGTGTGTCACCGGGACGCTGGGTCGGTCGGGGGCCGCCCTCCGCCTGTTCGAGCGCGGCGAGACCGAGCGGGCCAACGACCTGTTCCGGTTCGAGCCGCGGGTGCGGGCGGGCGTCGCGCTCCGGTCCTACGCGACGGCGATGCTCGATTCGAGCGACGGACTGGCGCGGTCGGTGCATCAGCTCTGTGCGGCCAGCGACTGCGGCGCGGACCTCTCGGGCCCGCTCCCGATAGCCGACGCCGTCGACGCGGTGGCCGAAGACGCCGAAGAGCGCCGAGAACTGGGCGTGTTCTTCGGCGAGGACTTCGAACTGGTGTGTACGGTGCCGGCGGCGGACCTCCCGGCGGCACGGGCGGCGGTCCCGTGTCCGCTACACCGTATCGGGACCGTCACCGAGGAGGGCGTGACGCTCGACGGGGACCCGCTCGCGGACCGGGGCTACTCGCACTAGCGCTGGCGTGCCAGCGCCGTCGCGACCTGTTCGACGGCTCTGGCGGCGGCCGCCGCGCGTTCCTCCTGGGTCAGCTCCGGGGGCTCGCGGTCGGTAGGAGAGTCGTCGGTGGGGGCGTCGCGGTGGCAGGAACTCATGGGCCACTCCCGGCTACGCCCCGCAGTCACGTATAAACCCCCGACCGTTCGCGTCGCTTAGCGTTCTGTTACGTTTTATGCACCCTCGGGATTCGACCGCCACAGGGACCGAGGCGGTGTCAGGCCGGCCGAACGGTTCCGAGACACTTTATCGGGTCATTTAACGCGATTTGAACGACCATCGAGAGAGCGAGTGGCGACGGCTTACGCGAGCACGATCTCGAACGGGACGGGCGTGAAGCAGGCGATACCGAGCGCGAACGTGGCGACGCCGAGGAGCGTGCGCCGGCGGTCGAGCGGTTCGTCGACCATCGGCCGCGCGGGGCCGGCGTAGGCCAACCCGGTCGCGAACAGACCCCAGAACGCCCACAGCGACCAGACGCCGAACCCGATGGGCGGGGCCTCGCGCGTCAGGTACAGGAAGCCGGCCAGCGCGAACAGGGCGCCCGGAACCGCCGCCGCGAGGGTCTCCTGTCGCTGCCCGACGATGGCACGGACGATGTGCCCGCCGTCGAGCTGTCCCACGGGGAGGAGGTTCAGGAACGTGAAGAACATCCCGGCCCAGCCGGCGAAGACGACGGGATGGACCGCCTCGTTAGGGCCGTACTCGACGCCCCAGCCGACGAACTCGACGAACCCCTGCAATCCCTGCATGAGCAAGGGGTCGTGGAAGCGGAACGCGTACTCGGCGCCACCGTCGAGGACGCTCTGGGGGACGGGAACGGGCTCGAGGGTGAGACCGACGACGGTGACCACGACCGTCGCGACCAGCCCCGCGAGCGGTCCGGCGACGCCGATGTCGAACAACGCCCGTCGGTCGGGAATCTGCCCTTTGATGTTGATGACCGCACCCATCGTCCCGAGCAGGGACGGGAACGGGATGAAGTAAGGGAGCGTCACGTCGACCCCATAGTAGCGGGCGGCGGCGTAGTGGCCGAGTTCGTGGATGCCCAGCACGCCGAGCATCGCGACGACGAACGGCCACGCCTCGAAGACGCGGAGCGGCTGCTCGGTGACGGGGATGTAGTACCAGCTGCTCGCGCCGACGTACAGCGCCGAGCCGATGGTCGCGAGCAGCAGGGCGACGTTGAGCCACGGCACGCCGTCGTGGCCCGTGGTCGCCGGTTCCGCGACGAGCGCGTACGGCTGTGGCGGTGCGGAGACGAGGTCGTGCCCGCCGTCGGTCGTCCCCGCTGTGGACTGGCGTTCGAGTCGGAGGTCGAACCCCCGCTGAGCGAACAGCGGCGCGAGTTCGTCGACGACGGTGTCCGGCGGCACCAGCGGGTCACCGAAGTAGCGGACCGTGTCGCCGTCCTGACGGACGGCGGCCACGTGGAACGCGCCCGCTACGTCGGCGGGCGACGGAGGTTCGTCGGCAGGGCGACTCATCACCGAACAGTACAGCGTGCGGGCACAAATATGCCGTGCCCGCGGATGGAGAACAGGGGGACCGTAGCTGGGGCCGGGCGGACACCAGACAGCGACGTTACGCGGGTTCGACGCGCCAGGTGGTCGCGCTCGTGTACGACCACTTCTCGACCTCGATCTCCGAGGCACTGTCCTTGAGTTTCACCATCAGTGCGCCGATCTCTTTCGGGGAGAGGCCGACCTCGTCCGCGATGAACTTGCTCTTGAAGTACATCTCACCGTCGGCGGCCTTCTCTGCGAGGAAGGACTTGAGACGCTGTTCTTTGGAGGGCTCTTCCTCACCGGAGGGCGTTGCAGTAGCGCTCATCTTTGTCACCTCGACTACGCCTTGTGCCGGAGGGAGTATATAAAGAAAGGAAGCTTCGCGTCGCTTCGGGGCCTTTCAGGCCAAATCGGCGTGAAAGGGATATTTTACGACGGTTCCAGAATCTTTTAGACGTTTTATAATCGCATCTGAGGCTATAATCGTGGGGCGGAAAACGAGCACAGTGAACGGTGTGAAACACCCCATTCTCAACGGATTTCCGGACATTTGTCGGCGTATGTTGCTGGTGTCGTGTCAGACGCCCGTCTGCCGTCCGGCGGTGTAGGTCGTGTGAGCGGGCTTGATAACCCTTAAGAACGCATCGCGGTTACGGCGAGGCAATGAAGACAGTCGTCTCTATCGGTGGCAGCGTCCTCGTCCCGGACCTGGATGCAGACCGGGTCGCCGCGTACGCCGACGTCGTCGAGTCGCTGGTCGCCGCCGACCAGACGCTCGGCGTCGTCGTCGGCGGTGGCCCCGTCGCTCGTCAGTACATCGGGGCCGCCCGCTCGCTGGGCGCGAACGAGGGCGAACTCGACCAGCTCGGTATCGACACGACGCGGCTGAACGCCCGCCTCCTCCTGTCTGCGCTCGACGGCGACGTGGCCGCCCCGTCGGTCCCGACCGACTACGAAGCGGCCGCGTCGGCGCTCCACCGCGACGACGTCGCCGTCATGGGTGGCGTCGTCCCCGGCCAGACCACCGACGCCGTCGCCGCGGCGCTGGCCGAGTACGTCGACGCCGACCGCCTCGTGTTCGCGACGTCGGTCCCCGGCGTGTTCGACGCCGACCCCAACGAGGACCCCGACGCCGAGCGCTACGACGAGATCCGGGCCTCGGACCTCGTCGAACTGGTCGCTCGCGGGGAGTCGCTGGGCGCCGCCGGGTCGAACGCCCCCATCGACCTGCTCGCGACGAAGGTGCTCAAGCGCTCGTCCATCACCGCCGCGGTGGTCGACGGTAGCGACCCCAGCGCGGTCGAACGGGCCGTACTGGACGGCGACTACGACGGTACCACCATCCTCCCCGACGATGAGTGAGACGGTGCTAGACCCCTACGAGGTGGGCCGGAGTTCCGAACACGCCTTCTGGGCCGACGCCGTCGCCGACGCCGTCGAGGCCCGCGACCCCGCGGACCCCATCGTCATCAAGGGCGGCGTCTCGCCGTCGGGCGTGCCTCACATCGGCCACTTCAACGAGATCATGCGCGGGTACTTCGTCGCCGAGGCCCTGCGCGACCGGGGCCACGAGGTCCGACAGGTGTTCACCGCCGACGACAAGGACCGCCTGCGGAAGGTCCCCCGGCAACTCGCCGACCTGGAGTGGAACGTCGTCGGGCTGGGCGAGGTGGACGCCGGCGCCCTCGGCCGTAACCTCGGGAAGCCGTACACGGACATCCCGGACCCCTTCGGCTGCTGTGACTCCTACGGCGCGCACTTCACGAACCTGCTGAAGAAGAGCGCCGAACTGGTCGGCGTCGACGTCGAGTTCGTCTCGAACACCGAGCTGTACGAGTCCGGCGAGTTCGAGGCCGTCACCCGCCGCGTCCTCGAACGCGCGGACCGCGCCCGCGAGGTGCTGGCCGAGTACCAGAACAAGGTCGACGAGGAGTACGTCCCGTTCGTTCCCCAGTGTGAGAACTGCGGAAAGCTCACCGAGGGCGTCACAGCGGTCGACCTGGAGGCCGGCGAGGTCCACTACGTCTGCGAGGACGTAGAAGCGGGCGACCAGACCATCGAGGGCTGTGGCCACGAGGGCGTCGCCGGCCTGCGGGACGGCAAGCTCCCGTGGCGGTTCGAGTGGCCCGCCCAGTGGGAGATTCTGGGTGTCGACTTCGAACCGTTCGGGAAGGACCACGCCGAGGGCTCGTGGCCCTCCGGCGAGGACATCGCCCGGAACGTCCTCGACGTCGACCCCCCGGTCCCGATGGTGTACGAGTGGTTCACGCTGGAAGGCGAACCGCTCTCCTCCTCGTCGGGCAACGTGGTCACCGTCGACGAGGTGCTGGAGATACTGGAACCGGAGGTGTTCAGGTACTTCTTCACGAAGAACCCGCGGAAACAGCGTGACTTCTCCGTCGAGAGCGTCGACCGGCTGGTCGACGACTTCGACCGCTTCGAGGCCGTCTACTTCGGCGAGGTCGAGCCACGCGACGAGAGCGAGGTCGAGCGCGCCGAGCGCGCGTACCCGATGGTCGTCGACGACCCCCGCGAGGAACGGGTCCGCATCCCCTACACCTTCGCCGCCGTCCTCGGGATGACCGACGACCCCGCGCTTCGCGAGGACATCGCCCGGAAGGAGGGCCACATCCCCGACGACGCCCCCGAGTGGGCCGTCGACGGCGCGCTGGCCCGCGTCGAACGCGCCCGCAACTGGGCGCGGCGGACGAACAACGAGTTCGACTACGAACTCAAGCGGGCCGAACTGCCCGACGCCGAGTTCGACGACGCCACCGAGGCCGCGCTCGACGACCTCGCGGCCTTCGTCGCCGAGGGGCACGACGGCGAGGCGATTCAAGGCGAGATATACGAGACGGCCAAGCGCCACGACGTCGACATCGGCGAGTTCTTCGCGGCCGGGTACCGCCTGCTGTTCGACGACACCGAGGGCCCACAGCTCGGACCGTTCATCGCGAAACTCGACCGGGATTTCGTCGTACAGCGGTTGCGACGCGAGGCGTAGCGACCGGAAGCGGCGCACCGCCCGGTGAGGAAACCCGGCGACGGAGGCGGCCGAACCCGAACCCTCTTGCTTTGCTGGCCCCACGTTCCGGTACATGGTGAGCACGCTCACGTGGGTCCTCGTCGGCGTCGTCGCCTACACGCTGGTGGCGATGGCACTGAAGGCCCGCGGTGTGGTTCCCGACTTCATCCGTTTCAGCGGTCCGATAACGACGATTCACACGCAGAAGGGGAAGATTCTCCTCGAGCGGCTGGCCAGACCCAAGCGGTTCTGGCGGGCCTGGACCAACCTCGGGTTCGGCGTCGCGTTGGTCGTGATGGTTGGGTCGTTCCTACTGGTCGTCCTCGGCGCGTATCAGGCCGTGGTCAACCCCCAGCCCTCACAGCTCACCGAACCCCGAAACGTCCTCGTGATTCCGGGCGTCAACGACTTCCTCCCGCTGTCCGTCGCACCCGAGATCATCGCCGGGTTCGTCATCACGCTCGTGGTCCACGAGGGCGGCCACGGCCTCCTGTGTCGGGTGGGCGACATCGACATCGAGTCGATGGGCATCGCGAGCGTCGCGCTCGTCCCGCTGGGCGCGTTCGTCGAGCCCGACGAGGAGGGCGTCCAGAAGGCCGACCGCGGGGCGCAGGCCCGGATGTACGTCGCCGGCGTGACCAACAACTTCGCCGTCGCGTTGCTGTGTCTGGCGCTGTTGTTCGGTCCCGTCGTCGGCGCCATCTCCGTCGTCGGCGGCGTCCCAATCGGCGGGACGCTCCCCCAGTCGCCGGCCGACGAGGCCGGCATCGACAGCGGCGCCGTCATCACGACCGTCGACGGCCAGCCGGTCGCGAACAGCAGCGAACTCGACCGGCGCCTCGAGCGGGCCGGCGGCACCGTCGAGGTCGGACTCCGCGACGGCGAGACCAGAACCGTCACCCGGTCGGTGGTGGTCAACAGCGCCGTCGAGGGGAGCCCGCTGGGCATCAACCAGACCGTCGTCGCGGTGAACGGGACGGAGGTGCGGACGACGACGCAGTTCCGTGACGCGGTCGCAGACCGGAGCGTCGCGACGTTCACGCTCGACGACGGCGAGACGGTCACGACGCCCGTCGGCGGTTACGCGCTCGTCTCCGAGGACGGCCCGCTGGCCGCCGAGGGCGCGCCGGTCGGCCAGGCTCTCTACATCACCAGCGTCGACGGCCAGCGGACGCCCAACGCCAGCGCCGTCTTCGGGTCGCTCTCCGGGGCCGAACCCGGCGATCAGGTGCGCATCACCGGCTACGCCGGCGGCGAACGCCAGGTCTACGACGTCACGCTGACCGAACGCTCCGACCTCGACCCGGGCATCGGCGTCGACTACGTCGCTCGCGGGACCAGCGGGTTCACGGTCAACGACTTCGGGATACAGGCCTACCCCGCGAACACCTTCCTCGCGCTCATCGGCGGGAACCCGGCCGAGGAGACGCGGTTCGACTCGCTCTCCTTCCCGCAGCTCGTCGGGGCGTCCATCGCCCTGCCGTTCGCGACGGCCGCGCTCGGCTTCCAGTACAACTTCGCGGGGTTCACCGGCATCGCGACGAACTTCTTCACCGTCTCCGGCCCGCTGAGCGTCCTCGGGACCGGCGGCGTGTTCCTGCTCGCGAACCTCCTGTTCTGGACCGGGTGGATCAACCTCGTCGCCGGGCAGTTCAACCTCGTGCCGACGTATCCGCTGGACGGCGGCCACATCCTGCGCGTCTGCTCGGAGTCGATCGTCTCCAGGCTCCCGATATCGAACCGGCGGCGCGTCGTAACGACGACGACGCTCGGCATCTCGCTCGCGATGATCGGCAGTCTCGTGTTCATCATCGCCGCGCCGCAGCTGCTGGGCTGACGGCCACCGCCGTCGGTCGCCACACCGCGCCGCTACTCCGCTTCGTTAAGGCTAAATCGGGCCCTCCGATACACCCGGTATGTTTCTACAGATGCGTGCGGAGGTCGAGGACGCCCTCGAAACCGCACTGGACGCCCTCGACCTCCCGACGGAGGACCTCGGCATCGAGGAACCGCCGGAAGACGTCGACGCCGTCCTCGCGTCGAGCGCGGCGTTCCGACTCGCCGGCGAGGTCGGTGCGCCGCCGCCGAAGGTCGCGGCCGACGTCGCCGACGCCGTCGACGTCGACTCGCTGACCTACGTCAGCGCCGTCACGACGCAGGGACCGTACGTGAACTTCCTCCCGAGCGACGCCTACTTCGCGGAGACGCTCGACGCGGCGACCGACGACGACTACGGCCACCTCCCCGACCGCGAGACGAGCGTCGTCGTCGAACACACGTCGGCGAACCCGACCGGCCCGGTCCACGTCGGCCGGGCCCGGAACCCCATCATCGGCGACGCGGTGGCCCGTGTGCTCGACTACGCCGGCTACGACGTCGACCGCCACTACTACGTCAACGACGCCGGCCGCCAGATTGCGGTGTTCACGTGGGCCTACGAGACGTTCGACGAGTCCGACCTCCCCGACCCCGAGCGTGACTCCCCCGAGTACGAGATGGTCCGCTACTACCGGAAGGGCAACTCCTTCCTCGAGGACGGCGACCCCGACGAGGTGGAGGCCGCCGAGGCCGAGATACAGGCCATCCTGCAGGGCCTCGAGGCGGGCGACGAGGAGGCGTACGAGCGCGTCGCCGAGGTCGTCGACACCGTGCTGGGCGGGATGCAGGCGACGCTGGGCCGCCTCCCCGCCGAGTTCGACGAGTTCGTCAAGGAGACGCGGTTCATGCGCGACGGGAGCACCGACGAACTGGTCGACCGGCTGCAGGAGCTTGACTGCGCCGTCTACGAGGACGACGCGTGGCAACTCGACCTGCCCGACTTCGAGAAGAACCTCGTCTTCCTCCGCTCGGACGGCACGTCGCTGTACACGACCCGCGACCTCGCCCACCACGAGTGGAAGTTCGACAACTACGACCGCGCCGTCACGGTGCTAGGTGAGGACCACAAGCTGCAGGCCGACCAGCTCTCGGCCGCGCTCGACCTGCTGGGCAACGACACCGACCAGCTCCGGCAGGTGTTCTACTCGTGGGTCAACCTCCCCGAGGGCGGGATGAGCACCCGCGAGGGGACCGGCATCGACCTGGACGACCTGCTGGACGAGGCCATCGCCCGCGCCCGTGAGGAGGTCGAGTCGCGGCTCGACGACCGCTCGCGCGGCGAACTGGACGACGAGGACGTCGAGCGTATCGCCCACCAGGTCGGTATCGGTGCGGTCCGCTACGACATCGTCTCGAAGCAGCCGACGAAGGGCATCACCTTCGAGTGGGACCGCGCGCTGGACTTCGAGGCCCAGTCCGCCCCCTACGTCCAGTACATCCACGCCCGCTGCTGTGGGATTCTGGACGAGGTCGAGACGGTCCCGAGCGACCCGGACGTCGACGCGCTGACCGAGCCCGAAGCACGGGACCTGCTTCGCGTCATCGCCCGGTTCCCCGCGGTCATCGATGAGGCCGCCGAGGACCTCCAACCCCACAGCGTCGCCACCTACACCCGCACGCTCGCCGAGACGTTCAACGCCTTCTACCGGGAGTGTCCGGTGCTGGACGCCGACCCAGAGACGCGGGCGGCACGGCTGGCGCTCGTGGCCAGTACGCGCCACACGGTCGCCAACGCCCTCGATGCCGTCGGGGTCGAGGCGCCGACGTCGATGTGAAGCGGGTGGAAAACGCCGAAGCCGTCAGTTGAACAGGCCGAAGACGCCGCCGCCCGACTCCTCCTCGTCGGTGTCCGCCTCCGTGGCCTCCTCCTCGTCGACGAACCAACTGTCGTCGACGATGGTGTCGACGTCCTCCTCGACGGTCGCCCCCTCGAAGAACAGGCCCTCGAGCGCGTCGGTCAGGCGGAGGTAGGCGTCGGCGGCGGGACTCTCGGGGTGGTTGAGGACGAGGGGCTCATCCGTCGTCGCCTGCGTGTCGTCGGGGACGACGGCCAGCAGCGGGAACTCCAGCCGGTCGGCGATGGCGGCGACGTCCGTGTGCCGGGTGACGCGGTTGATGATGGCGCCGATGACCTTCCCGTCGATGCGCTCGGCGAGCTCGGCGGTCTTGACGGTGTCGCCGACGGCGACGTCGTCGGGCGTGGTCACGAGGACGATGCCGTCGGCCAGTCCCAGCGGGACCGCCACCTCGTGGCTCAGCCCCGCACCCGTGTCGATGAGGACGACGTCGTAGGCGTTGCGCAGGGTCTTGATGACCTTCCGGAGCTTCGCGGGGTCGGCGTCGGCGAACGCCTCCAGCGACTGCTCGCCGGGGATGACCGTCAGCCCACCGGCGGCGTCCGTCAGCGCCTCGCTGACCGCCGCGTTGCCCGCCAGTATCTCGTGGAGGCTCTGTTCGGGTTCGACGGCCAGCATCGCGCCGAGGTTCGCCATCCCGAGGTCCGCGTCGACGACGGCCACGTCGTAGCCGAGTTCCTGCAAGCCGGCACCGACGTTGACCGCGGTCGTCGTCTTCCCGACGCCGCCTTTCCCGCCCGCGACAGTACATACGTACCCCGCCATAATCTGATTGTGTGTCCCCTGTACGGGCACTCATATAAACCCGGCTGTCCCTGCGTCTGCGTGCCACACCCTGGCCAGACGGGCGGAGTCGAGCCGGAACTCCGCACGTGTTTCGGTAACTAGTACCACTATTTAACCCGCACCAGTTGGAACTTCTACATTTATGGTGCTGGAAACGCTCAAAGGCCTCCTCAGGCCGGAAACGACCTACACGTACCGCTGTTACGACTGCGGTCGGGAGTTCGAGTCCACGGCGCTGCGACACGACGCCGAGTGCCCCGACTGTGGCGGGCCACCAGAGCCGGGTTGGCAGGAGTGAGGGCGGGTGGCCCTCTCGGCCGCCGACCGCGCTCACACCCGCAGGTGTGCCGGCGGGTCGAACGCCTCGAGTTGCTCCAGAAGCCCCAGTCGGTCGGCTTCGAGCCAGATCTCCGCGATCTCGTCGTCGGCGATGCGATACATGACGAGTCCGGTCCACTCGACGGTGTGACCGGTCGGTTCGATGCCCTGATAGGTCCCCGAGTGTGTCCCGCTGACGGTGTACCTGACGACCACCTTGTCGTCCTGGGCGACGACGTGGTCCGTCTGTCCCGCGTAGTCCGGGAAGGCCTCGAAGTGGACGTCGAGGAACTCCAGGATCTCGTCGACGCCCCGCAGTGTCTCGTGGGGGCCGTGTTCGACCACGTCGTCGGCGAGGATGTCGGTCATCGTCTCGCGGTCACGCTGGTTGAACGCGTCGAGATACCGCCGAACCAGTGCCGTGTTGGCTTCTGTGGACATTGTCGTACCTCGTGCGCGCCCTGCCGAGAACGTCGGTGTCCGACGAGTGCCGTCGGTACGCACCTCGGCTATCGTTCGCTACTCTGTTAATTGTTACCACAGTACAATTTCGTCGGGTGCGCGTCCGTCGACCGACGACGCCGAGTCACTCACCGTCCGGCGGTACTGCCGCCGCCCGGGACGCAGACGCACGCACTACCGGTTTGCGGGCCGTTCGGCCGTGCTCTGTCTCGGAGGGTCGCGCCCCTCGCTGTCAACAGGTTCTTACGCAACGTCGGCGAAAACAGGGTAATGAGCGAGCAGGAAGGACAGGAGCAGTCGGACAAACAGAAGTACGAGTTCCGGAAGGTAATCGAGGAACTCAAAGGCTACCAGGGCTCGGGGACACAGCTCGTCTCTATCTACGTTCCCGAGGACAAGCAGCTGAGCGACGTCGTCGCCCACGTCACTCAGGAGCACTCCGAGGCCTCGAACATCAAGTCGAAGGACACCCGCACCGCGGTGCAGGACGCCTTGACCTCCATCAAGGACCGCCTGCGCTACTACGACACCGCACCGGCGAACGGGATGGTGCTTTTCTCCGGCGCCATCGACACCGGCGGCGGCCGCACCGACATGGTGACCAAGGTGCTGGAGAGCCCGCCGGACCCCATCCAGTCGTTCCGCTATCACTGCGACTCGAACTTCCTCACCGGGCCGCTGGAGGAGATGCTGGCCGACAAGGGGCTGTTCGGCCTCATCGTGCTGGACCGTCGCGAGGCCAACGTCGGGTGGCTGAAGGGCAAGCGCGTCGAACCGGTCAAGTCCGCCTCATCGCTGGTGCCCGGCAAACAGCGCAAAGGGGGTCAGTCCGCCCAGCGGTTCGCCCGTCTCCGGTTGGAAGCCATCGACAACTTCTACCAGGAGGTGGCGGGGATGGCCAACGACCTGTTCGTCCCCGACCGCCACGAGATGGACGGCGTCCTCGTCGGCGGCCCCTCGCCGACGAAAGACGAGTTCCTCGACGGCGACTACCTCCACCACGAGCTACAGGACATGGTGCTGGGGAAGTTCGACGTGGCCTACACCGACGAGTCCGGCCTCTACGACCTCGTCGACGCCGCCGACGAGGTGCTGGCCCAGCACGAGATGCTGGAGGACAAGCAGGTCATGGAGGAGTTCTTCAAACAGCTCCACGACGGCGACAAGGCCACCTACGGGTTCGACCAGACGCGGCAGAACCTCAACATGGGCGCCGTGGAGACGCTTCTCATCTCCGAGGACCTCCGGAAGGACGTCGTCGCCTACACCTGCGAGAACGGCCACGACGAGTTCGAACTCATCGACAGCAGCACGGCCACGCCCGACCACGACTGTACGCGGTGTGCCGCGGGCGTCGACGCAGAGGAGGGCGAGCGCGAGGACGCCATCGACCACCTGATGGAGCTGGCCGACCAGCGCGGCACGGAGACGATGTTCATCTCGACGGACTTCGAGAAGGGCGAACAGCTCCTGACCGCGTTCGGCGGCGTCGCCGGACTCCTGCGGTACTCGACGGGCGTCTGAGCCCCGTCCGCGACCCGGATTCTCGACAGCTAAGCCCCGATTACCGGCCATCGGGCGGCGCAAAGACGGTCCTACTCTGAGTGGCACCTCGATAACAATACGGCCGCTGCCTGACCGGTCGGTATGTACCGCGAAACAGCCGCGAGACCCGGCACTGTCGTGCTGTACTGTCTCCTCGGCGTCGGACTGTGCGTCGGCCTCGCACTGGCCGGGACGGGCCTCGCCCAGCAGTCGACCGGCGGCGGGACGCCGGTGTCGTCGTGTACCGTCGTCGACGACCCCGGTCGGTACGAGCTGACCGCGGACCTCTCGGCCGAGGGAGGCGTCTGCCTGTACGTCCGGTCGGACGACGTGACCATCGACGGGAACGGGCACGCCGTCACGGGGAGCGGGTCCGCCGACGGGACCGGCATCCTCGTGTTCAACGGGACCGCCGAGCAGCGTCGCCGCGGCCCCGAACTGTCGAACGTCACCGTCCGCGACGTGCGCGTCGAGGGCTGGCGGACCGGCGTCGCGCTCGGCGTCTTCGCTCGCGACGGTCCCCGGGCGACGCTCGAGGACGTCACCGCGACCGGGAACCGGTTCGGCGTCCGGGTACTGGACGCCGACGGGTCGACGCTCCGGAACGTCACCGCGAGCGGCGGGTCCGACGGCGTCCTCCTCTGGGAGACCGCCGACGTTCGCGCCACGGGCCTCGCGGTCACCGGCAACGACGACACTGGCCTGTATCTCGCACAGGAGGTGACCAACAGCGCGTTCCGTGACGTGACCGCGCTCGACAACGACGACGAGGGGGTCTATTTCTCGACGGCCGTCGCTCGGAACCGACTGTCTGGGGCGCGCGTGCTGGCAAACGGCGGCCCCGGTATCGAGTTCGCCGACAGTGCCGGGAACGTCGTCACGAACGCGACGGTGGCGGGCAACAGCGGCCCCGGCGTCCTGAGCGACCCCGCGGACGAGGACAGACTCCGGACCGTGACGGTCCGGGACAACGGTGGTGGTGCCTACTTGAGCAGGAGCGCCGTCGGCGGCGTCGTCGCCGAGGACGTCCGCCTCGGCACACGGACGACGGTGGACTGGACCGGCGGTGTCGAGCGAATCGCCGTGGTGTCCACGCCACCTGCCCCGCCCGCGAACGCGACGGTCGTCAGCGACGGCGTGCGCCTCAGGACGGCCGACGGGCGCAACGCGACGGTCGATGTCCGCCTCGGCTACGACCGACAGGCGGTCACGCGGACGGGCGGGCGCGTCGCCCTCTGGCAGTGGACGGACGGGAACTGGACGCGACGCTCGAACGCCACGGTCGACGAGCGCACCGGCACCGTGTCCGGGTCGGTCGAGGCCGACGGGGTCGTCGCCGTCCTGTCCAGTGGTACCGACACGGACTGAGACGGGACGGCCACGGCGCTGGTCGGTCGGTCAGAATGGGGAACGGGGGTGGACGGAACGGCGTAGTGGGGGTAGTGGGGAGGCCGTCCGTCCGCGAACGGATACACACGCTCGGAAACTGCG
The DNA here is from genome assembly GCF_055632435.1 of Haloarcula sp. MBLA0163. NCBI lineage: Archaea > Methanobacteriati > Methanobacteriota > Halobacteria > Halobacteriales > Haloarculaceae > Haloarcula > Haloarcula sp. MBLA0163. The sequence continues at coordinate 175,505 of NZ_CM145745.1, read as the reverse complement.
CCTAGATACAGTCGTGGTCACTACTAACCCGTTGTACCTTACTAGTGAGGTAGTCTTCAGAGCAGTTGTTCGAGCTGGTGGCGTCGGCGCGCGAGGTCGACGTGGGCGTCGTCGCCGTAGTTGTCGGCCAGTCGGTCGACGACGAGCAGCGGGTCGGTGCCGGCCCGTTCGACGCGCTCGAGCAGCGCCGTGATTTCCTGTCGGTGGAGCGCCAGCGAGTCCAGCAACCCCAGCAACAGCACCATCGGGACGCCGGCCGCGGCGTCGCTGGGCATCGCGTCGTCGATGATCGTCAAGTCGGGCGTGGACTCGGGCGGGTCCTCGGACGGCCCCATCGCCAGACAGGTCCGACAGATGGTCGCACCGGCGGCGTTTCCGGGAAGGTACTCGCGGAGTTCGGCGGGAACTGGGACGGCGAGCGTTTCGCCACCACACTCGGAACAGGACATAGAGAACAGACGGACGGCGTGTGGATAGGTATACCGGCCTCAGTCGTCCGCGGCCAGCGGTTCGACTTCCTCGTCTTCGTCTTCCTCCGCGGCGAGCGCGTCTTCCTCTTCCTCCTTCTTGGCCTTGATCTTCTTCATCCGGAAGATCTCCTCGCGCTCCTGTTCCTCGAGCTTCTGCTCGATGTACTCCTTGTTGTCGTAGAGGTCCGGGAGGAGTTTGAACTCCAGCGCATTGACGCGGCGCTTCGTCGTCTCGATCTCCTCGAGCATCTTCTTCATCGCCGTCTCCACCTCGGCCGCGAGGATGATGTTCTCGATGAGCTCCTCGTAGGCGTCGGCGGCCTCGTCGATGCGGGCGGAGGTCCCCATCACGCCGTAGCCGCGCTCGTCCAGCGACTTGCGGACGCCCTTCGAGTCGATCTGCGGGACGACGACGCCCATGATGTTCTTCGACTGCGTGGTCAGTTCGGGGTGCTCCTTCAGGGCGGCCGCCGCGCCCCGGACGGCGACGTCGCCCTCCATCGCGCGGGCCATGTTGATGGCGCGCTGTGCGCGGTCGTAGGAGTCGTCGAGGTCGTCACGGACGTCCTGTGCCTGGTCGAGGATGTCCATGAACTCCATGATGAGGCCGTCACGCTTCTTCTCCAGCGTGTCGTGCCCACGCTCGGAGAGTTCGATGCGGTCCTCTATCTGCATCAAGTTCTTCCGGGTGGGTTTGACGTCCTTCGCCATTACCGGGCCGTTTCGGGCGTAGCCAGTTAACCGTTTTCAGTCGGCCCGGGCCGATAGCGGTGGCTATCCGGTGTGGACGGCGAAAAAGCGGGGGTCGACCGCTCGTCGGACACTGCGCGACGTCTGTCGTCGAACCCCCGGCGGCTGGTTGGCCGGATGGAGGCGGTCTGCCGTCACTGCCCACCATCCCCGCGACGGAACTCGCGGCGAGTCCCGCGGTCGACCGTTCTATCGGCGCGAGGGCCGCTCGAGGCGGCGTCCTCGCACTGCGCAGGTCAGCCTAGTCGTCGGCGGGCGTCGCGCCCGTCGGCGCGCTCTCCGCGGCGCCGTCGAGCACGCTGTGGCTCCGCAGGAGGATGAACCCGAAGCCGACCTTCGCGACGAGGTCGATGACCATGAACCCGGCCGTCTCGATACCGATGCCGACGAGACCGAGTCCCTCGGTACCGACGAGCCACCAGACCGGGTATATCAGCCAGACCACGGTCACGAGATTCCGCAACGTCCGGAACGTACTCTGTGTGTCGCTCGGTAAGTCGCTGACCCGACCGGACAGCGAACTGAACAGGAAGTACAGCAGCACGAGCAGGAACGCCGTGCTGATGCCCCACCACACGAGGCGTTCGGCGCCGGGCGAGATGACACCGCTCCCGGCCGACAGCGTCGCGAGGACGCCGGTGCCGATCATCAGGACGTCGAGGCTGACCAGCGTCGCGATGGTGTTGCGGTCCGCCCCGGCGAGCAACCCGAGGTCGTACAGCAACAGCGGCGTCGTGAACAGCCAGTCAGTGTACCGTGCCCAGTAGATGGGCGCTTCGGGGTCGTTCGGCAACTCGATTATCGTCAGGCCGAACCCGAGTGCCATGGCGAGATAGTTTACGAACGCTATCGCCGTTATCAGTATCGTGGCGATGTAGAACTTCTGTCGCCGTTCGTTGGTCTCTCCCCACCCTCGGCCGATGAAGTACAGCATGCCGAGGAACATGCCTGCTGTGCCGAGCCAAAGCCATATCGATTCGCCTCCTGGTTGTGGCATAGTGCATCCGTACTTTAGACTGCACAAGTAAAGTTTAATGTACCCAAACAGTTTGGTGACAGTCGACAAATATTGCGGCCCCGCTGCTTCCAAATTCTGGGCTGGATCGAGTCACATCGAAGAATCGGCGATTCGGTCGGCCCCGAAAGCGACCGGAACGGCGGTCGGCAGGACGGCGACGGAGCCGGCGTCAGTCGGCGGCGACTTCTTCAGCCTGCTCTTCCTCGCGGTAGTGCTCCTCGATGAGCTCCTCGTCGATGCGGTTGAGTGCGTCCTTCGGGAGCATCGAGAGCAGGTCCCAGCCGAGTTCGAGCGTCTCGTCGATGTCGCGGTCCTCGTCGAAGCCCTGGTCGACGAACTCGTCCTCGAAGCGGTCCGCGAAGTCGAGGTACTTGTTGTCGAGCTCGGAGAGGGCCTCGCGGCCGACGATGTTCACGAGGTCGCGCAGGTCCTCACCCTCCGCGTACGCGGCGAAGATCTGGTCCTTGACGTCGGCGTGGTCGGCGCGGGTCAGCCCCTCGCCGATACCGTCGTCCATCAGGCGCGACAGCGACGGCAGGACGTTGATCGGCGGCTGGACGCCCTGGCTGTTGAGGTCGCGGTCGATGTAGATCTGGCCCTCGGTGATGTACCCGGTCAGGTCCGGGATCGGGTGCGTGTCGTCGTCGCCCGGCATCGTGAGGATGGGGATCTGGGTGACAGACCCCTCGCGACCCTCGATACGGCCGGCCCGCTCGTAGAGCTGGGCCAGGTCCGTGTACATGTACCCGGGGTAGCCACGCCGGCCGGGGACCTCCTCACGCGCGGCACCGATCTCGCGCAGTGCCTCGCAGTAGTTGGTCATGTCCGTCAGGATGACCAGCACGTGGTAGTCCTTCTCGAAGGCGAGGTACTCGGCCGTGGTGAGCGCGAGTCGCGGCGTGATCGTCCGCTCGACGGCGGGGTCGTCCGCGAGGTTCATGAAGACGACCGAGCGTTCCAGCGCACCGGTGCGCTCGAAGTCGTCCATGAACTCGTTGGCCTCCTCGGCCGTGATACCCATCGCGCCGAAGATGACGGCGAACTCCGAACCGTCCTCGTCGTCGCCCTCCTCTTCTTCAGGCACGGAGGCCTGACGGGCGATCTGGAGCGCGAGGTCGTTGTGGGGCAGCCCCGACGCCGAGAAGATGGGGAGCTTCTGCCCGCGGACGAGCGTGTTCATGCCGTCGATGGCCGAGACGCCCGTCTGGATGAACTCCTCGGGGTACTCCCGCGAGAAGGGGTTGATAGCCGCGCCGACGATGTCCTGGCGCTCGTCGGGGACGATCTCGGGCCCGCCGTCGATAGGCTGGCCGGTCCCGTCCAGCACCCGCCCGAGGAGGTCCTCGGTGACGGGCATCTTCATGGTCTCGCCGAGGAAGCGGACGGAGGCGTCGCGGTCGATACCCTCCGTGCCCTCGAACACCTGGATGGCGACGTAGTCGCTCGCGGATTCGAGCACCTGGCCACGGCGCGTCTGGCCGTCGCCGGTCTCGATCTCGACGATCTCGTCGTACCCGACCGGTTCGTCGGTCTCGACGAAGACCAGCGGTCCGCTAATCTCTGTGATTGTCTGGTACTCTTTCATTGTTAGTACAGCTCCCGGAGCTCCGAGGTGATGTCGTCCTCGAGGTCGTCGACGTACTCGTTGTAGTCCTCCTGGACACCGATACGGTTGAGCCGCGGGGCGGCCTCGATGTCGGTGATCTCCTCGACGGGGACGCCGGCTTCGAGCGCGTCGAAGGCGGCGTCGTTGTACGTCTTGATGGCGTTCATGATGCGGTACGTCTTCTCGGGCTCACAGTAGGTGTCCGTCGGGTGGAACGCGTTCTGCTGGAGCCACGCCTCACGCAGGTAGCGGGCGATCTCCAGCGTGAGCTGCTGGTCCTCGGGCAGCGCGTCCTTCCCGACGAGCTGGACGATCTCCTGCAGTTCGGCCTCCTCGTCCAGCGTGTCGATGGCCCACTGGCGCGTCTCCGGCCAGTCCTCCCGGACGTTCTCGACGAACCACGGGTCGAGCTGGTCCCGGTACAGCGAGTACGACTCGTTCCAGTTGATGGAGGGGAAGTGCCGGCGTTCGGCGAGGTCGGCGTCCAGCGCCCAGAACGTCTTGACGATACGCAGCGTGTTCTGGGTGACCGGCTCCGAGAAGTCCCCACCCGGCGGGGAGACGGCCCCGATGACCGAGACCGACCCCTCGGTGTCGTTGATGTTCTGGAAGTAGCCGGCGCGCTCGTAGAACTCGCTCAGGCGAGCGGAGAGGTACGCGGGGTACCCCTCCTCGCCGGGCATCTCCTCGAGACGCGAGGAGATCTCGCGCATGGCCTCGGCCCACCGGGAGGTGGAGTCGGCCATCAGCGCGACGTCGTACCCCATGTCGCGGAAGTACTCCGCGATGGTGATACCGGTGTAGACGCAGGACTCACGCGCCGCGACCGGCATGTTCGACGTGTTCGCGATGAGGCAGGTCCGGTCCATCAGGGCGTTGCCCGTGATGGGGTCTTCCAGTTCCGGGAAGTCCTCGATGACCTCGGTCATCTCGTTGCCACGCTCGCCACAGCCGACGTAGACGACGATGTCCGCGTCGGCCCACTTCGCGAGCTGGTGCTGGGTGACCGTCTTCCCGGAGCCGAACGGACCGGGGATGGCCGCGGTCCCACCTTTCGCGATGGGGAACAGGCCGTCCAGCACGCGCTGGCCGGAGATGAGCGGTTCCGTCGGCGTCTCCTTCTCCTCGGCCGGGCGCTGACTGCGGACCGGCCACTCCTGACGCATCTGGATCTCCTCGCCGTTGTCCAGTTCGACGACCGTCTCCTCGACGGTGAAGTTGCCGGACTCGGTCGAGGCGACCTCGCCGCCCTCGTAGTCGGGCGGGACCATCACTTTGTGGTCGATGCTGGGCGTCTCGGGGACGATGCCGACGATGTCGCCGGACTCGACCGTGTCGCCCTCCTCGACGGTCGGCTCGAACTCCCAGGTCTTCTCCAGGTCGATACCCGGCGCGTCGACACCGCGGTCGAGGTACGCCGAGCCCATCTTCTCCTCGAGGACGTCGAGCGGGCGCTGGACGCCGTCGTAGATGGCGTCGAGCATCCCCGGCCCGAGGTCCACGGAGAGGGGTGCGCCGGTCCCTTCGACCGGTTCACCCGGGGAGACGCCGGACGTCTCCTCGTACACCTGGATGGTGGTGATGTTGCCTTCGATCTCGATGACCTCGCCCATCAGCCCTTCCGAACCGACGTAAACGACGTCGTTCATCCGGGCGTCGAGGTCTCGAGCCGTTACGACCGGTCCCGAGACGCTTTCGATGATGCCGTCCTCGCGGACGTCGGATTCTGTTGCTTGACTCATAGTTAGTCTTCGTCCATCAGGTCGATACCGATGGCTCGTTTGATCTGTTCACGCAGTCCGCCGCTGCCGGTGCCGCCGCCGAGCGTCACCAAGACGGGTTCGACGCTCGTCTCGGCGTCCTTCCGGACGCCACGGGAGAGGTGCTCCAGGTCCTCGTCGTGCATCACCACGATGCCGACGTCGTCGTCCGTGAGCATCTCCTCGACGGCGTCGTCCAGCCGCTCGTCTTTCTCGTCTGCGGGCACGTCCGCGAACTTGCGGACGCCCGCCAGTCGGAACCCCGTCGTGAACTCCGGGCTCCCGATGACTGCTATCTCCTGGCTCATAGTATCACCAGTTCCTGTTCGATCTCGTCGGGTCCGAGTCCGGCCTCCCGGCCGCGTGCGATGGCGCGGATGTTGTCGACCTCTCGTTCCTTCGAGAGGATGTACGACAGCACCGGACAGACCGACAGCGGGTAGCGGTTCGACAACTGGTGTGCGTACTCGAGCAGCGCCACGTCGAGCGCGCGCTCGAAGTCGATGAGGTTCGAGGCGTCCTCGAGCGTCTCGAGGGCCTCCTCTAAGTCGTCACCGTAGGTGCTCTCGCGGACCACGTTGACCAGTTGGTCGGTGTCGCTCGCCAGCTGGGCGAGCGTCCGCTCGTCGAACAGCCGACCGCCGTCGATGTAGTACTCGCCGGGGTCCACGTCGGCCCCGCTCCGGGCCAGTCGCAGCGCGTTCCGGAGGTTCCGGAAGTCGACTTCGGCCTGGAGGAACTCGACGTACAGCGCCGTCGCGCTGCCGGCTTCCGGGCCGCTGGGCAGGTCTGCGAGCAGCGTCTCGTAGAACGCACGGTCGACGGCGTTCTCCAGCGGGACGAGGACGCCCGACTCCTCGAAGTCCGCGTACGCCTCTTCGAGTGAGTCGCCGAAGATGGTCCCGTCGAGCGCCTCGACGACTTCCTCGATGCTCTCGAGCGTGAGTAGCTGGTCGAGGAGCTTGTCGTCGAACTCGCCGGCACGGATGAGGTCGTCGTCGACCTCCGACTCCTCGGCCTCGGAGTAGACGCCACGGATGACGGTCTTGACGTTCCAGGCGTCGAACTTCCTGAGGTACCGGGCGACGTAGTCGTACAGCTGACCTTCGGCCCAGTCCAGCAGGTCGTGGAAGTGCTTCGCCAGGTTCCGGTTGAGCGCGTACTCGACGAGGTCGATACCGGAGTACCGCGACCCGAGTGCGTTCATCTCGGTCTCGTACTCGGTCTCCTCCATGAAACGGGCGATTTCGCCCGTCCCCATGCGAACGAGTTTCCGGTAGTCGTCGTCGTCGAACAGCGCCGCTCGACGGGCGCGGACGCGGGCGACGACGTACTCGTAGTTGCTTCCCTGGCCGCGCTTTGCCGATCCTCGCGAGCTCATTGGTCTTCGAAGAGTCGCTCGCTGATGTCTTTCAGATTGTCCTCCCAGACTCCTTCGAGGATGGAGTCGAACGTGTTGTTCACACGAACACGAGAGGCTTCGCTCTCGACGATTACCCCGCCGAGGCAGTCGTGCTCCCCGGCGAACGTTGCGTCGTCGTAGTCTGTGAGGACATCTTCGAGGAGGTCCTGGTCCTCGGCGCGCCCGTGGACCGCCAGCTGCGCGTCGTCGTCGAACTCGGCGACAGCGCCGTCGAGCAAGGTACGAGTCAGCTCCTCTCGGCGCTCGCCCTCGAGGTTGGCGAGGGCGTCCTCGACGTCTTCGCGTACGTCCTCGAGGACGTCGCGACGGGCGCCGAGGCGGGCCTGCTTTGCCTCGAGTTTCGCCGAAGAGAGACGCTGTTCGCGCTCCTGCTCGATTTCGCGTTCGACCGCCGCTTCGCGCTCCTCGCGGATGCGTTCGGCGTCGGCCTCGGCCTCGGAGATGATGTCGTCAGCATGCTCCTCGGCCTCGTCGCGTATCTCGTCTGCACGCGCGCGGGCCTCGTCTCGAATGTCCTCTACGACTGTTTGAAGACTCATTGTTGGAAAAGGGAGGGGTGATTAGACGACGAAGACGACCACCAGCGCGAGAATGACGAGTGTCTCCGGGAGGACCGTCAGGATGAGGCCACGCCCGAACATACTCTCGTCCTCCGCGACGGCACCGACGGCGGCGGCTCCGATACCACGCTCGGCGATACCCGCACCGAGCGCAGCGAGACCGACCGCGAGTGCGGCACCGGCTGCCGGGGGGATAGCTGGGGCACTGGCACCTTCCTGCAGTACAGCGTTGACGACGAGTGCGATAGTTTCTATCATGGATGTGAACTATTGGATTGGTCGTATCCGAACAGGCGTATGTGATTCCACGTAGTTCATAAAGCTTCCCAAAGTGGTTCGTCAGCGTGCGTTTCGGGCGTTTTAGAAGCGTAGGATTGGGAGATGGTACCAGTCGTCTCACGATGATGGAAGCGATGTCACTGAGACGGGATGAGAAGCGAAAACGCGGCCGGAGCCGCGGGTACAGTTAGTCTTCGGTCGTGTACGTCCGCTCGTAGCCGAACGGGGAGTAGGGCTTGCCGCCGCCCTCGTAGAACTTCCCGAAGAACTCCACGTACTCGAGACGAACCCCCTGCAGGCCGGCGCTGGTGATACCCAGCACGAGCACGAGCAGGTGCCCGACCACGAGGACGAGCAGGCCGCCGATGACCCCGGCGATACCGGAGTGCATCAGCCCGCCGAACATCACCTCAGTGACCTCGTGGCCGTGGTAGGTCCCCTGTTCGAGCATGTGCGCTGGCGAGTGGGTGATACCGAAGTGCCACTCGGCCTCTGCGCCCTCACCGGTCACGAACACGCCGAAGAACAGGAGGTTGACCACGAAGGCCATCCCCGCCTTGGCGAGTAGTACCGCCGCCAGTCGCGTGTACGAGAGGACGTTGACCAGCACGTTGAGGAACTCGACGCCCTCGATGGGCTCACCGACGACCAGCAGGATGAGTCCGACGCCGAAGACGGCCAGTCCGAGTAGGCCGGCTGCGTCGGGCAGTCCAGCGAAGCCGAGCGGGAACGGGTGCCCGTTGAACACGCTCTCGGGGCCGACGAGCAGTCCCGGCGCGCTGCCACTGGCGCCGGCGAATATCCAGGCCCAGAGACCGAACAGCATCATGAGCCAGGAGCCGCTCTCCAGGACCGCGTCTTTCAGCCCGTGGCCGAGGTTCTCGATGAAGTCGAATATCCATCCGACTGCGAGGTGGGCCATCCCGGCGAGCAGGCTGAGCACCAGCCAGCCGAGCGCGTACTCACCGTAGTGTGGCTGCAGCCCCTTGTGAATCGGCGGGTTGCCGCCCCAGAGAATCTCACCGAGTTGGTGGAGACCGAATATCTCGCCGTAGAGGATACCGAACAGCATCGTGAAGCCACCGGCCCACATCGCGACGCCACCGAGGCTCTTGAGCACGTCGCTGTCGACGCGCGTGTAGAGGAGGTACCCCAGCAGCAGGTACACCGACCCGTAGCCGAAGTCGCCAATCATGAACCCGAAGAACGCCGGGAACGTCAGGAAGAAGGCGACCGTGGGGTCGAACTCGCTGTACTTCGGGCGGTTGATGACCTCCACGAGCGACTCGAACGGTTTGACCGCACCCGGGTTGTCCTGGATGACGGGCGGGGCGTCGTCACCCATCGTGATGACGCCGCCGTCGGCGGCGGCCTCACGGGGTTCGCCGTCCTCGTCGGTCTCGGCGACCACGCCGGTGTCGGCGGGTTCGCCGCCGCTCCCGCGCTCCTGGTCGACCTCCTCGTGTGACTCGGCGTGGCCCTCGTCGTCGTACTCGGCCACTTCGAGTTTCTCGATGTCGACGGCGTCGCCGACGGCGGCCTGCAGGTCCTGTTCGAACTCGGGGTAGCGGTCGTTCGGAATCCACCCCTCGGCGACGTAGGCGTTCTCCGTCGTCGCGAACGTCAGCGGTGCCTCGGCCTTCTGGACCTCGATAGCGAGCTTCTCTTCGGCCGCGAGCAGGAAGCCCGCGTAGTCGAGTCGCAGGTCGTTGAGTTCGTCTTCGACGGTCGCGAGTTTCGACTCGAGCTTCTGTTTCCGGTGCTGGAGCTCCTCTAAGTACTCTGTCGGGTCGCCGTCACCGTCGGGGACGGACAGTGCGGTGAAGGAGACGCCGACCAGCGCGTCCTGTAGCGTGCTCTCGTCGGCCCGTGCGAAGACGGCGACCACGCCGTCCTCGCTGAAGGTCTCGTACTGCTCTATCTCGCTCTCGGCGAGTGCCGCGACGACTGCCTCGCTGTCGCCCTCCCCAACGGTGACCGAGAGCGAGTCGTAGCCACCCAGCAGGTCGAGGTCGATACCCAGCGAGACGAACGGCGCCATCGTGTCGATGCGCTCTTCGACCTCGCGAAGTTCCGACCGGATGTCGTCGCGTCGGTCGTCGAGTTCGTTGACTTCGGTGCGGACCTGTTCGAGGTCGTCCTCCAGCGCGTCGTCGGTCACCAGCCGCGCCGGGCCGGCGTTCTCTTCGTCGACGTCGAGGATGGACTGGAGGGACCGGACGGTCACCAGCAGGTCAGACGCTTCGTCCGCCCCGTCGACTGGGTCGCCCGGCTCGAACCCGTCCCACGAGCCGTCGTACTCGGTGACGTGGAGCATCTCGAGGTCGTGGACTGCCTCGATGACCGACTCCATCGTCCGCTTCGACCCCGTCACCGAGACGCGGCACATCTTCTCAGGTCTGAGCATGTACCGCCTCCTCGAAGAGGTCTGTCACGTATTCGACCACCTCGTCTTCGCGACCGGCGGCCTGTTCCTCGAGTTCGGCTCGGGCCTGCTCACCTTCGGCGATGAGTTCCTCGCGCTCGGCCTCGATTTTCTCGCGTGCCTCCTCGAGGCGCTCCTCGGCCTCCGCTTCGGCTTCCTCGCGGGCCTGTTCGCGAATCTCGTCGGCCTCTTCGCGAGCCTCGGCGATCCGCTCCTCGCGGTACTCTTCGGCCTCAGCGACGATGTCGTCGGCCTCCTGCTCGGCCTCCTTTATCCGGTCTAGAACTTCTGGCCGTGGCATTCTCTAATCGTGTGCCCGTTGTTAGAGCGCCTATTTGGTAGTTGCGAATTTTCGGTGCGTGCGTGGCAGGCACACGCAACCGCCGAATCGGACCGGCAGGCGTCCCCAGGCCGAAATCCGGGGAATTATGACCGCGAACCACTAACGAGTCGGTAATGGGAGTCCTCGAGAACAAAGCTCGCGCGCGGACGTTCTACAAGTACCTCTCGAAGGTGTACGATACCATCAACCCATTCATCTGGGACGAGCGGATGCGTGACGAGGCCATCGAGATGCTGGACCTGGACCCCGAGGACCGCGTCCTGGACGTCGGCTGTGGCACCGGCTTCGCCACCGAAGGACTGCTCCAGCACGTCGACACCGTCTACGGACTCGACCAGAGCCCCCACCAACTCTCGAAAGCCTACCAGAAGTTCGGCAAACACGGGAACGTCAGGTTCCACATGGGCGACGCCGAGCGGCTCCCGTTCAAGGACGACAGCTTCGACGTTGTCTGGTCGTCGGGCTCTATCGAGTACTGGCCCAACCCCGTCGACGCCCTGGAGGAGTGTCGCCGCATCACGAAGCCCGGCGGCAAGGTGCTCATCGTCGGCCCGGACTACCCCAACTCCTCCATCTTCCAGAAGATGGCCGACGCCATCATGCTGTTCTACGACGAGGACGAGGCCGACCGGATGTTCGAGGCCGCCGGCTACGAGTCGTTCGAACACCACATCCAGCAGTCCCGACCGGGCAGTCCGCGCGCGATTACCACCATCGCCGACGTCCCGGAGTAGGCCGGCATCGCCGGGCGGTCAGCACACGTCGGGCCGCAGTGCGCTCGACGGGCAGTTACGCCCCGACTACCGCCCAGTGTTCAGCGTGCGGGCACGGTAACCGTCGTCTGCGTGCCGTCGGCGGCCGTCACCGTCACCGTGTACTGACCGCGCGGTTCGACGGTCCAGAGGACGCCGTCGGCCCCGGTCGCACCGACACGGTGACCGTCGACGTGCACGGTGCCGCCGACCGGCGACCCGGTCTCGTTGTCCGTCGCCGAGACGTAGAGGGGGCCGGTCTCGTACGCTCGCTGGACCTCCACTTTGAGCGAGCCGTTGACCGCCTGCCGAGAGGCGGTGGGCTGGACGGTCGCCAACTGGCGGTGCTGGAGTTCGTAGAAGACGTTCGTCGTCCCGCCGTCGAGGTACGCCGTGAGCCTGCCGGTGGGGTGGTTGGCGGTCAGTTCGTAGATCCCCGAGGTGCCGTAGTACGTGAAACTCGGCCGCTGTCGCTCGTAGAGCCACGTGTACAGTTCCGAGGCACGGCTGTCGGCCAGGTCGAGACGGTTCGTGTCCTCGGAGGCGTCCGCGACGAACTGGTCCTGTTGGGCCGGCCGTCGCTCGCTGCCGAGATACGTCTCACGGACGTACGCGTCGCCGACGGTCGCGAGCATGTACCCGTCCGCGGCACCCTCGACGTACACGACGCTCGGGTCGGCGGCGCCCGCGACGCTCGCACGCACCTGTTTGCTGACTGGGCCGTTCAGTAGCTGTAAGTGCCCCTCGGTGTTCCGCAGGCGGGTCTCCATACCGCTTGTCATCGAGTAGTCGGGTTCGAGCTGCTGGGCCGACGAAATGCGGTCGAGCGTGTCGAGCAGGACGCGCGACTCCGCGTCGACGAGCACGCGGACACGGAGCAGTTCGCTCTCGGATATCTCGCCCGCGGCGTAGCGCCGGACGGCCGTCCGCTGGCGCTGTTGTAGCCGAGCGGATGTGCTCTCGGCGTCAGATATCGTCTCGCGGACGAGCTGCCGCCGTTCGAACTCCGAGTCGGCGCGCCGGAACCGCTTCTCGAACGCCGACGCCTCGTGACGCTGGTGGAGCTGTCTGGACCCGGCGGCAACCGCCGTGCCGACGTCGACGCCGGTCTCGTTGAACCCGGACGACTGGATCTCGCTGGGAGGGATAGTGAGGTGGTTCGTCGTGTTCGGAATCGGCGTAATGCGCGGGTCGACGGACGTCTCCTGGACCGACTGCGCGGGCGTCGCGTCCCAGGCAGCGGCGGGGGCGACCGCCGCACTGACGAACAGCAGTGCGACGAGGAGGGCAGGGAGGAGTCGCATCACCACCGGGTTGATGCGGAGAGTACAAAAATCCCCCTATTGCCGTAGCACGGATAGACGGATGAGAGGGCTCGAAACGTTTCAAAAAGGATGCTGACGTTTTATTCGCGGATGGAAAGGGTTTTGCCGACGGACTGAGCATCCACGTGTGGAAATGTCCTCGCGGATATCCGCCGCCCTCCTCATCGTCCTCGTCGCGGCGCTGGCGACGTCGTCGGTCGCAGCGGCGCCCGCCCTGTCGAGCGGCGTCGCCGCCTCGCAGACCACGGCGACCGAGACGCCGACGCCGGTCACCGAGAACACCACGTTCTACCTCCAGCTACAGCGGAACGGTGACGCGCGCTGGACGATCACGGACACGTACGCGCTCGACGACCAGAACGACACGGAGGCCTTCGAAGAACTCGCCCAGCAGTACGTCGACGGCGAGGCCGAGACCGGCTGGGAGACGGCGTTCCGGGAGGCCAACGAGGCCGCGACGGCGGCGACGGGCCGCGAGATGGCCGTCACCGGGATGAGCAGGGACTACGTCGTCAACGAGGAGCGCGGGACCCTCGTCCTCGAGTTCACCTGGGAGAACTTCGCCACGGTCGAAGGCGACCGGCTCGTCATCGACGACGCGTTCGACACGCCCAGTGGGACGTGGCTCGACACCCTCACGGCGAACCAGACGCTCGTCATCTCGGCACCGGCCGGCTACGGCGTCCAGAGTTCGCCCCCGACGATGGGCGTCCAGAACGGCGAACTCCGGTTCGTCGGCCCCCGGACGTTCGAGCCCGGCTATCTCGAGATCGTCTACACCGGGGACGACGAGACGTCAGTCCCCGGGTCCGAAGAGACGCCGGGCGGTGGGTTGCTCAGCGACCCGCCGCTGTGGCTGGGTGCCGCCCTGATGCTCGTCATCGGACTCGTGGTGGCGGCGCGGTACATCGACCGTGACGGCGAGGTCCCGGCGGCCGGTGCGGCGAGCACGACCGACGACGGGGGGCCGGACGCCGGGACGGCGGAGGCGACCAACGGCGCGTCGGCGGCGGAGTCGGCCGACGCCGCGGACGATGACGTCGACCTCACCCTGCTGAGCGACGAGGAGCGCGTCGAGCACCTCCTCGAGCAGAACGGCGGCCGGATGAAGCAGGCCCGCATCGTCAAGGAGACCGGGTGGTCGAACGCGAAGGTGTCGCAGCTGCTCTCGGCGATGGACGAGGACGACCGCATCGACAAGCTCCGTATCGGCCGGGAGAACCTCATCTCCTTCCCGGACGAGGACGTCACCGAGATAGACGAGTAGTCCGCGTAAACCCCAGCGTAGTGGTTTCTGGTTCGGAAACGTTTATTCGCCGTCCGGTCCCACTGCGTGGTATGAAAATACTTGTCACGGTGAAGGAGGTGGCAGACGTCGACGACGAGTTCGAGATAGACGGACTCGGCATCGACGACCGGTACGTCACGTACGACCTCAACGAGTGGGACGACTACGCCGTCGAGGCGGCCGTCCAGATACAGGAGGCCGGCGAGGACGTGGAGGTCGTGGCCGTGACCATCGGTGACGCCGACACCGAGGACACGATCCGGCAGGCGCTGGCGAAGGGGGCCGACCGCGCGGTCCGTGTGTGGGACGACGCACTCGCGGCGGCGGGACTGCTGGACCCAGAGACGAAAGCTCGACTTATCGCCGCCGTCGCCGCCGAGGAGGACCCCGACCTCGTGCTCACGGGCGTGCAGTCGGCCGACGACGGGTTCGGGGCGACCGGCGTGACGCTGGCCGAACACCTCGGCATGGAGTGGGCGGCCGTCGTCAACGACCTCGACCTCGACCGCGAGGCCGGCGTCGCACACGTCCACCGCGAACTGGAGGGCGGCGTCGAGGAGCTGACCGACGTGGAGCTCCCGGCGGTGCTGACCATCCAGACGGGTATCAACGAGCCGCGCTACGCCAGCCTCCGCGGCATCCGGCAGGCCCAGAGCAAGGAGCTGGCCGAGTACACGCTCGCCGACCTCGGCCTCGCGGCGGCGGACATCGAGAGCCCGCTGGAACAGACCGACCTCTACGAACCCGAGAGCGAGGGTGACGCGACGGTGTTCGAGGGGAGCGCCGAGGAGACGGCCGGCGAGTTGGCTGCGCTGCTCCGCGAGAAGGGGGTGGGGAGCTGATGACGGTCCTCACCGTCGCGGACCACCGCCGGGGCGAACTGCGCGACGTGAGCCTCGAGCTGCTGACCGCGGGCCGCGAACTGGCCGACGCGACCGGTGGCGACCTGCACACGGCCGTCGTCGGCGGCGACGTCGACGCGTTCGCCGAGCGGCTGAACCGCGAGGGCGTCGACGCGATACACACCGTCGACGAGGGCGAGGAGTTCAACCACGACGTGTACACACAGGTCGTGCCCCAACTGGTCGACGCCGTCGACCCCGACCTGCTCGTCATGCCCAACAGCGTCAACGGACTGGACTACGCGCCCGCCGTCGCCGGGCGTCTCGACTGGCCGCTGGTGACCGACGTCGTCGACCTCGACTACGGCGACGAGCTCACGGCGACCCGCGAGCTGTACGGGTCGAAGGTCGAGACGACCATCGACGTCCACGCCGACCGGGCGGCGGTGACGGTCCGACCAGCCGAGTGGCCGACCGCAGAGGGGACCGGTGACGCCGCCGTCGAGGCGTTCGACGCCGAGGTCGACGAGTCGGCGGTCCGGTCGACGGTCACCGGGTTCGAAGAGGTCGGGGGCGGCGAGGTGGACATCGCCGACGCCGACGTCCTCGTCTCGGTGGGCCGCGGTATCGAGGAGGAGGAGAACCTCGACCTGATATTCGACCTCGCGGAGGCGCTGGACGCGACGGTGTCGGCCTCCCGGCCGCTCATCGACAACGGGTGGCTGGCGAAGGACCGGCAGGTCGGGCAGTCGGGGAAGGTCGTCACACCCGACGTGTACATCGCCATCGGCATCTCCGGGGCGGTCCAGCACGTCGCCGGCATGAAGGGCAGCGACACCATCGTCGCCATCAACACCGACCCCAACGCGCCCATCTTCGACATCGCCGACTACGGCATCCAGGACGACCTGTTCGAGGTCGTGCCCGCGCTCATCGAGGAGTTCGGCGGCTAGTAGGAGGTTCCTGAACGGATAGCCGGCCGACGTCGGTGTCTCTCCTGCTCCCGGTGAGTCGCGTGACGTCGACCGGCGAAGCGGGTCGTCAGGTACTTTTTCCGGAGGCCCCAACCGGTACGTAATGGAGTATCTCGAGCGGCGTCGTGACCGCGTCGAAGAGCGACTGGAGGCGGTCCTGGACGGTGTCGAACCGTCGGAACTCGCCGACGAGGTCCGTCACGTCGCGCTCTCGGGTGGGAAACGCGTGCGACCGACGGTGACGGTGCTCGCCTGCGAGGCGCTGGGTGGGGACCCCGCCGACGCCGTCGACTTCGCCGTCGGCATCGAACTGGTCCACAACGCCTCTCTGGTCATCGACGACATCATCGACGAGTCCGAGCTGCGCCGCGGCACCCCGGCGGCGTGGGCGGAGTTCGGCCACGGCCCCGCCATCATCGCCTCGGACGGGTTGCTGGGAGAGGCCTTCGCCCTCTTCTCGGCCGACGAGCGGGCGATGCAGACCGTCTCCGAGGCGATGGTCGAACTGGGCGAGGGCGAGGCGACCGAACTGGTCGCCCAGCCCAGCAACGAGGAGGAGTACATGCAGCTGGCCCGCCGCAAGACCGGCGCGCTGTTCCGGGCCGCCGCGGAGCTGGGCGCCATCGCCGCCGACGCCGACGCCTACACCGTCGAGGCGATGGGCGAGTACGCCGAACGCGTCGGCGTCGCGTTCCAGATGCGCGACGACGTGCTGGACGCGACGGCCGACGCCGAGACGCTGGGGAAGCCGACGGGCCACGACGCCGAGATGGAACGCCCCTCGCTGGTCGAGGTGACCGAACTGACCACCGAGGAGGCCAACGACCGTGCGCGTGCCGAGTCCGACGCCGCGCTGGACGCGCTCTCGACGGTCAACGCGCCGGACTCCCAGTCGATGGAGTACCTGCGCGACCTCGCGGAGTTCGTCGTCGTCCGCGAGCGCTGACTGGCGACGGCCGGCCCGACGACTGCGAGAACAGCAGGTCTTTAGCCCGCTGTCGACAAACCGCAGGCAATGACAGTCATCGGTATCGTCGGGCTACCGGGCAGCGGCAAGAGCGAGGCGGCCAACGTCGCCGCCGACATGGGGGTGCCGGTCGTGACGATGGGCGACGTCATCCGCGAGGAGTGTCGCGAGCGGGGATTGGACCCCGCGACCCACCACGGCGAGGTCGCGAAGGCCCTCCGCGAGGAGAACGGGCCGGGCGCCATCGCCGAGCGGTCGCTCCCGGTCATCGAACGCGAACGCGCCGACGGCGACACCGTCCTCGTCGACGGCATCCGCTCGGACGTCGAGGTCGACGCCTTCCGCGACGCCTTCGGCGAGGCGTTCCTGCTCGTGAAAGTCGACGCCCCCTTCGAACTGCGCGCACAGCGGCTCGACCTGCGCGGGCGCGACGCCGGCGGGGACGACGGCGGCGAGTCGCTAGAGGCACGGGACGAGCGGGAACTGGGCTTCGGCATGGGCGAGGCCATGGACATGGCCGACCTCACGCTGGACAACACCGAGTCGCTGGCGGCCTTCCAGCGGAAGGTGCGCACGCTGTTGCGGGACGGCCCGGGGGCGGTCGACTCGTGAGCGCCGTCTACAGCGTCGACGTGTCGATAACGGCGCCGGTCAACGACACCGAGGTGACCGCGCGCGTCGCCGACGCCATCCGGAACCTCTTCCCCGAGGCCGACCCCGACCACCGCGACGGGGAGCTCGTCGCCGAAGTGCACACGATGGAGGGGTTCTCCGAAGAGCTCCACCGCGCCGAGATTCTCGACACCGCGCGGTCCGTCTTCTTCGACTCGCTCGCCGGGGACACCTTCGCGTTCGACCTGAAGAAGCAGGCGGCCTTCGAGGGCCGGGTCAACTTCGCCGTCGGCGACCCCTCCGAACTGGGCGACATCCACGTCGAGGTCACCGTGCGCGAACCCGACGCCGAGAGCTACATCGACTACGTCGCGCCGCCGACGGAGGACGGCCAGCCCCTCGACCCCGAATGACGACCGCACTCTGTTTCGACCTCGACGGCACGCTGGTCCACTACACGCACCCCTACGGGGTCGTGGTCGAGGCCACCTTCGAAGCCCACGGCATCGCCTACGACGACGACCTCGAAGCCGTCGGCCGGTCGGCCTACCAGCGCGCCTTCGACGGGCTCGAACCGGACCCCCACCGCAAGGCGATGGCCGCCGTCGTCGCGGAGGCCGGCGTCGACGCCGACCCCGACGCGATGGTCGAGACGCTCCGGACGGAGGACTACGCCGCGACGGAGGTCCCCGACGCCGCCCGCGAGAGTCTGACCGCGCTCGCCGAGGACAACGATCTCGCCATCATCACGAACGGGGTCCGGGACTGGCAGGTCGGGAAGCTCGACCACCACGACCTGACCGACCTGTTCGACGTCGTCGTCGCCTCCTACGAGGCCGGGGCGCACAAGCCCGACGCCGCGCCGTTCGACCTCCTGCGCGACCGCCTGCCGGCCGACGAGTACGTCATGGTCGGCGACGAGTACGAGGCCGACGTGGAGGGCGGCCGGGCCGCCGGGTTCGTCCCCATCCACTACGAGGCGGAAGGGCCGGACCTCTGGGCGACCATCGGGGCCCTGCTGTAGGCTCAGAGCCCGCTGGCGAATATCGCCAGCCACTCGCCGAGTTCCCGCCGGCGGGTCACCCGGACCTCCTCGACCCACTTCACCCACTGGAACCCACGGCGCCCCGGCGCGACGAGTCGGAGCGGGAAGCCGTGGCCGTGCGAGAGGCGCTCGCCGTCGACGTGCGTGGCGAGCACCACGTCGCGGGCCTCCTCGATAGGGAGGCTCCACCGGTAGCCCGTCACCGACCGGAACTGCACCCACCTCGCGGCGTCGTCGGCCGCGGCCGCGTCCAGCAGGTCGCCGACGCCGACGCCCCGCCACTCGTGGCCGGAGTACCACCCGCTCGTGCAGTCCAGGACCGCGTCCTCGCTCGCGTCGGTCGGCACGTCGTCGAGCGTGTACGCCCGCTCGCTCTCGACCCGACCCGTGACCGCCAGTCGCCACGTCGCGGCGTCGATGGGGTCCGGGTCGTCGGCGACCCAGCTGGTCACCGGGAAGCGGTTGCCCGCGTCGGTCCCCTCCTCGCGTGACCCGGTGTAGCGCCGGTCGGCCCCCGCCGTCTCGAAGGCGTCGTTGACCGGGCCCTGGAGCCGCCAGACCAGCGCGCCCGCCGTGACGAGGCCGGCGTAGCGGATGGCGTCGCGTCGCCCGCGGCGCGTCACGCTCGACGGCGAGTGGAAGCGGTAGCGCAGGTGCGCCAGCAGGAGCGGCGGGACGAGGAGACCGAGGCCGACGTGGAGGTGAAACAGCCCCCAGGGCCCCAGGTCGAGCGAGCCGCCGAATATCCACCAGACGCCGGTCGCGAGCGCCGCCGCCGCGTCGGCGGCCAGCAGGAGCGAGAGGAGGCGTCGCCCCGTCAGGCGGTCGGGCGCGACCCGCCGGCGGACCCGCCACAGTTTCACCGGGAGCAGGCAGACGAGGACGACCCCGGCGATAGCGTGGAGGTCGATGACCCACGCCGTGCTCGGAGTCCCGGTGAACATCGTCGCCACGCCCGTCGTCAGCAGGACGGCGACGGCGGCGAACAGTCCCCAGTCGACCGCCCGCGGCGAGGGGGCGTACCGGCCAACGTCCATACACCCGTGTTGGCCCTCGACGCGCTTATACTGCCGGTCGGAGCCCCGCCCGCGAGCGCCCGCGAGTGGTACGCCAAGCTTACTGCGACTGTGTCACTCAGTGCCTCGTAGACACGGCTCGCGCGCCGCTTAACAGCCTCCGGCGCCGAACTACACCCGCAATGGAGACAGTACAGACACGACTGCTCGCCGGGCACGTACTCGCCCTGTTGACGCTGGTCGCGGCCGACCTCGCGGGGTCGACCCCGCTCGCGACCGCCGCGTTCGCCGCGGCGTTCCTCACCCTCGCGGCGCTGTTCGCCGCGATGGCCGGGACGCTGGTCGGCGGCGTCACGGACCGGCCGAGGTCGCCGCTGGCGACGAGACGCCCCGAGCGATAGCCAGACGCACAGCCACGAGACCGACCGTTCTCAGTACGAGCGTTCGAGGACGACCCGACCGTCGGCGTCCCGGACGACGACCGTATCGCCGCCGTTGTTCCAGACCGCACCCGTGCGACCCCAGTAGCGGTCGCTCCGGGTGTCGGTGCCGCTCCCGGTGTGGAGGGTGACGCGCTCGCCGGCCCCGAGCGTGTAGTTCCGGAAGGTGTAGACGTGGCCGGCCTCGTCGGCGACGGTCCACCCCGAGAGGGGCAGCGGGGCGTCGCCGCGGTTCGCGAGGACGACGTACTCGTCGTTCAGATGCTCGTTGTCGTCGCCGGCGGCGTCGGCGTGTATCTCGGCGACGGTCAGTCCCGACCTGCTGGCGGTGCCCGTCGGCGTCGTCCGACTGAGGGCGTCGGGGTCGACACAGCCCCAGAGGCCGCGGCGGGCCTCGCGGGCGGCCGACTCGGCCGCGAGGAAGCGGTCTTTCCGTGAGAACGGGCTCTCGTCGTAGACGCGGGCGTGGCCGGTCGCCACGAGGCGGTAGTTGAACAGTCGGTCGTCGACGACGACGTACGCGAGCAGGCGGTCGTAGTAGCCCCGGCGGTCGGTGTCGGGGTCGAACGCGAGGCCGACCGTCTCACCGAGCAGGCGCTCTTTCGCGAGGGTCGAGGCGTCGACGCCCGCGTCGTGGAGACACCCGGCCCCGGCCTCGGTGTCGGGCACGCCCTCGAACTCCGACGGGTCGTTCTCGGCGGTGACCTCCGGCGTGTCGATGCCGACCAGTCGCACCGTGTCTCTAGTCCCGTTGTCGTACTCGACGCGGACGGTGTCGCCGTCGACGACCGCGGTGACAGACACCTCGGCCGCCGCGTCGGGGAGCGGGCCGGCGGTCGGGACGCCGGCGGCGGTCGACTCGGGCGTCGGCGCGGGGTCGGCGGGGCCACCGACCCCGGCACACCCGGCGAGGACGAGCAGGAGCGCGACCACGACACCGGACGGGACTCGTCGCATCGCCGGAGCGAGGGGGCCCACGAACACAAGTCTGCCGGGCGGAGTTTATGTGCCTGCACCGAGAGGTTCCGGACGATGCTCGTCCCACTGCCCGTCAGGGAGGTCATGCAGTCACCGGCCCGCACCATCGGTCCCGAGAGTCCCGTCGTAACGGCCGCCCAGCGCCTGCGTGACGAGGGAATCGGCTCGCTCGTCGTCGAACGGGACGGCGAGTGCGTCGGTATCATCACGGAGAGCGACGTCGTCGCCGTCGCCGCGGAGGAGGGCGACACCCGCGCGCTGACCGTCGGCGACGTGATGGCCACCGCGCTGGTCACGGTCGACCCCGACGCGGACGTCGAGACGGCGGTCGAGCGCCTCCGCACGCACGGCGTCAAGAAACTGCCCGTCGTCGACGACGGCGAACTCGTCGGCATCGTCACGACGACGGACATCTCCCGCTACGTCCCGCACCTCGCGCACCCCTCCCCGTCCCGAGAGACGCCACCGGAGCGCCGCCGGTTCACCCGGCCGGACACGCTGTACGAGGACGAGGACTGGGCGTTCGAGAGCTACGGCACCGCCGACGGCATCGACGTCGGCGACCACGTCCGCTTCTCGAAGACGCTCTCGGAGCGCGACGTCGAGCGGTTCGCGGAGGTCAGCGGCGACACCAACCGCCTCCACCTGGACGAGGCCTTCGCCGAGGGGAGCCGGTTCGGCCGCCGCATCGTCCACGGGACGCTGGTCTCCGGCATCATCAGCGCCGCCCTCGCCCGCCTTCCGGGGATGACCATCTACCTCTCGCAGGAACTCAGCTACCGCGGCCCCGTCGACATCGGCGAGCGGGTCACGGCCCACTGCGAGGTGGTCGAGCAGTTGCAGGCGAACCGGTTCCGCCTCGCGACGGCCGTCGACGACGCCGACGGCGACTGCGTCGTGGAGGGCGACGCCGTCGTCATCTCGGACCCCATCCCCGAGACGGGGTGAGCGGCGTGTGGATTGGTAACTGGTAGCAATAATTAAGCGCACGCTACGACATGTCATACGTATGGACGCTTTCGAGCGGCCGACGTTCGAGACGAGTGCGGCGAGGACGGTGTATCAGTACGTCGAGCGGCACGGGACGGCGGCGCGACACCGGGCGCGGACGGCGACGGAGTTGGACAGCGAGACGTTCGACGAGGCGCTGGAACACCTGCTCTCGAAGGGGTATCTGAAAGACGACGGCGGGACGCTGGCGCTGGCGCTGGACGTCGGCTCCGTCGAGACCCACCGGTCGGACGGCATCGACTACGTCATCCGGCCCGCCCAGCCCGACGACTTCGAGGGACTGGTCGAGGCCATCCGCGACGTCTCCGCGGAGAGCACCTACGTCGTCGCCGAGAGCGTCGCCGAGCAGCTGCTGTACGAGGACGCCGTCACCCGCCACAACACCGTCGAGTCGCGCGTGTTCTTCGTCGCCACCGTCGACGACGAGGTGGTGGGCTGGTGCCACCTGGACCTGCCCCAACTGGACAAGCTCCGCGAGACGGCCCAGCTGACCGTCGGCGTCGTCGAGGCGTCCCGGGACCACGGCATCGGCAGTCAGCTCATGGAGCGCGGGATGGAGTGGGCGCGGGCCAACGGCTACCGGAAACTGTACAACAGCGTCCCCGCCGTCTCCGAGAACGCGCTGGCGTTCCTCGAGGCCCACGGCTGGCACACCGAGGGCATCCGCCGGAACCACTACACCGTCGGTGACGAGGAGGTCGACGAGGTGATGATGGCCTACACCTTCGACTAGGCCAGCAAGAGGACCAGCGCGACGGCTATCCAGACGATTTTCAGTCCCGTGTTGACGGCGATGACCTTCGACCCGAACTCCCGGCCCCAGATGCCGTACTGGAAGGGAATCGACCGCTTGAACGTCGAGACGGCGAAGGAGACGATGCCGCCGACCAGCATCGTCGCCACGGCGGTGCGAGCGGTGAACGTGCCGTCCCGGATCAGCGGCGCGATGACCACCGCGCCCGACGTCGTGTCGAGGGCGAAGGCCGCGACGACGGGCACCGCCGCCCCGGGCAGGCCGAGCAGGCCGGTCAGGTCGCCCGCGGCGCCGACGACGCTCGCCCCGCCCGCACCGAACAGCGCGAGCAACTGGTCGGAGTAGGCCACCAGCAGGGAGACGACGGCGTAGATGGCGGCCAGTCGGGGGAGGATGTCCCGGACCTTCGCCACCGTCTCCGCGTAGGCCTCTCGGACCTTCGCCTCGCGGCCGGTCGGTCCCGCCTCCGTGTCGGTGCCGCCGTCCGGACTCGCCTCGTGGTCGGCCGGGACGCCGGCCGCGTCGACGTTGGACTCGTCCAGCAGGAGCGCGCCCGCCGCGATGCCGGTCAGCGTGATGGCCAGCGCCACGAGGCCGCGCGTCGTCACGTAGAGCACGCCGACCCGCGCACCCAGAATCGGGACGAGGATGGGGGCGTAGAAGGTGACGATGTGCTGGGCGAACCCGAAGAACGTGTTGATGGTGACGGCGACGAGCGTCGCCCGGTCGTCCAGCACGCCAGACTCCCGGAAGTCCGCGAGCATGCCGTAGCCGGCGGTCGGCGACGCCGTCGTCGTCAGGATGGCCGTCCCCACCTCGTCCGGGAGGTTCGCCGGCCCGGTGAGGTACCGGGAGACGGTCGCGATCTTGTCGACGAGGCCGAACGCCACCGCGAGGTTCGCGAGGAACACCCCCAGCGAGAGGAAGACGGTGATGCGGAGGACCCGGTAAGCGACGTCGGCGAGCAGCCCCGCGACCGGGTGTGCCAGGAGGTCGGCGACGACTGACTGCACGAGTGAAAGTCGGGCCGAGGGCGGCAAATGTCCGTCGGTCGGGGCAGACAGGTCAGGTCACCAGCACTCGCACGACGCCAAACAGCACCAGCACCCCGAGCACGTCACAGACGTTCGTGACGACGGGGATGACCACGTCGTCCGGGTCGAGTTCGAACCGGTAGGCGGCGTACGTCGTCAGCGTGGTGACGGCGATGGCCAGCACCGCCAGCGTGACGCCGCTGGTGAGGGCGACGGCGACAACCAGCGTCGGCGAGAGGCGAGTGCCGCCGACGACGGCCTGTACCGCCCACGCGCCGGCGCCGACCAGCGGGAACACCGTGACCGCGAGGCCGACGGTGGCGACGGCGTTGCCGGCCAGCCGGTCGTCCGTCGCGTCGAACGAGAGCAGGCCGAGGTGGAACGCCGTCGAGAGGCGGGCCGCGAGGATGCTCCCGAGGTTGCCGGCCATCCCTATCGTGACGGGGACGAGGACGAGCAGCGACGGGTACCGCAACAGCGTCGACTCGAACGTGTCCAGCACGAGCCCGCTCCCGAGTTCGATGGCGGTGAGCACGACCAGCACGGGCAGCATCCGGCGGACGATGCCGCGGACCCGCCACTCCGAGGCGGCCACGTCAGCCACCCCCCAGCGCGAGGACGAGGCGGGTCGCCGCCAGCAGGGTCGCGATGCCGACGACGTCGCCGGTGGTCGTCACGACCGGGCCGGCCAGCGTGTCCGGGTTCAGCCCCCGACGGTAGCCGACGAAGACGACGGAGACGACGGCGATGGTCAACAGGACGCCCGAGACGAGGCCGGCGACCAGCGCGATGCCCACAAGGGTCATCAGCGGGGCCGACGGCCGGCCGAGCGCCACGAGCAGGGCGACGGCCAGCACCGCGGCCACGCCGCTGACGAGGACGCCGTTGGCCAGCGCCGCCGCGACGGCGGCGTTCACGCGGTGGTCCGCCAGCGAGAAGCGCGGTTCGACGAGCCCCTGGTGGAGCGCCGAGCCGAGCCGCGCGCCGAGCGACCCGTAGACGTTGCCACGGGTCGCCAGCAGGGCCGGGACGAGGACCAGCAGTCCGGCGACCTGTTCCAGTTCCGCGTCCATCCCCCCGAGGACGACGCCCGCAAACAGGCCCCCGACCGCGCTGAGCAGCAACACCGGAATCGACTCCCGATAGGCCTCGACGGCGACCTCGCGGACGGTCATTGTCGGGTCCAACCGGCCCCACTCGCAAAAAGAGGGGTGTTCGGTGCCGGTTCGCCGGAGCGGCGAGCGGGGGTTCGGACCGACACGTTCACGCCCGCAGGGGCGAACCAACAGTCGATGGACGAGCCACGGGTCCTCCTGACGAACGACGACGGAATCGACGCGCCGGGGCTTGCGAGCCTCTACGAGGAACTGACCGCCGTCGCTGACGTCACCGTCGTCGCGCCAACCGAGAACCAGAGCGGCGTCGGCCGGACGCGGAGCCACCGCACCGCCCGCGAGTCACACCCGTGGGGGTACGCGCTCGACGGCACGCCCGCCGACTGCGTGGCCTACGGCCTGCGCGGCCTCGACGCGTCGTTCGACCTCGTCGTCTCCGGGTGCAACCACGGCCCCAACGCCGGCAACTACGTCGTCGGTCGCTCGGGGACGGTCGGCGCGTGCGTCGAGGCCGGCTTCCTGGGCACCCCCGGCGTCGCCGTCTCCGCGTACCACTGCGAGGACTTCTTCGTCTCGCCGCCCGAGAGCTACGACTTCGACCGGCCGGCCCGCGTCGCGACGGAGGTCATCGTCCGGGCGCTCGCCGGAGACGTCTTCGAGACGGCCGACTTCCTCAACGTCAACGTCCCTGTCGACGTGGCCGACCCGGCGATGCGCCTGACCGAGCCGCACCACGACTACGACCTGCAGGTCGAACACGACACCGACGCGGCCGTCGACGAGCAGTTGAACCTCGGCACCGAGGGCGACATCGCGCTCAGGGACGTGGTCTGGCCCGACACCGTCGGCTGGGAGAACCCCTTCGCGAACGACGCCGATCTGGACGAGCGCTACCCGGTCGGCACCGACCGCCGCGCGCTGGTCGAGGGCGAGGTGAGCGTTTCGCCGCTGACCGCACCCGCCGTCGGCGTCCAGTCGGCCGCACTCGAGACGCTGGTGGCCGGGTTCAACGAGAACGAGGCCGCGAGGACCCGGGCCGACAGCGAGTGACCGTCAGGGTGTCGCCGTCGGGTTCGACCCGGCGGAGTCGGTCTCGGTCGGTTCCGCGTCGTCGCCGACCGCCCGGTCGTACCACGGTGGCCGACCGACGGTGGTGTTCCCGACGGCCGTGAACCGCACCCGCCGGGTCACGCGCACCGTCGTCTCCTCGGGCGTCCGCGTCCGATACGAGACGCGGTAGGAGCGGACGAGGCCGTCGGGTTCGACGCGGGCCACCAGCGAGGCGTTCGCGGTGTCGGTGACGAGCGCGTCCCCGACGCGGTCGTCGCGCAGGCCCTTCCCGCGAATCGTGACGGTCCCGTCCTGAGCCTTGCCGGCAGTCCGGGTCCGGAAGGACCCGACCGTCTCGGCGACGTCGGATCCCGGCCGCCCGTCCAGTGCGACGTCGGACACCCAGTAGCGCCAGGTCCCGGCGTAGCTGTCCGGTGGCGTGTACTCGTTGTAGACGGTCCGGTCGTCACGCGTTAGCCGTCGTAGGTATCTGTCGCCGTCGGACCAGAACGTCGCGCTGGCCGGCGGGCGGCCGAGGAGCACGGGTGCGCCGGGACCGCGGGTGGCGATGGTCACGGCGTGGGTCCGGTTGGCCGCCAGCTCGACCCTGACCCGGAAGTGGGAGTGGAGCGTCCCGTTCGGATACCGCGCGGTCCGGTCGGTCGTCACGACGTACCCGGTGTCGTCGAGAATCTGTCCGTGTGCGTCGCCGAGTACTCGCGGGCTGAGGACGCCCTCGCGCCCGACGCCGGGCGGATACGCCGTCGCCTCGTCGGGCAGCGGCGCCGGGGTCACCGTGTCGCCGGACCGGCCCGTCAGGTCGCCGTCCAGCCCGAACCCGGCACACCCGGCGGTCAACAGGACCAGCAGGACCAGCCCCACGGGGCGCAGGTCCCCGTACATGCGCTAACGATGGGGATGGTGGAACATAAGTTATCATACAACGTTGTGTTAAGGTACCTAATCAGACAACAACTACTGTGAAACGTGTGGTTCACCTTCCACAACTATTATGAAGGTTAAAGCGTACCGTGAGTGTATGTCACAGGATGACAGCTCCGTAAGTCGTCGAAGGCTACTGAAGACAGCAGGTGCAGCGAGTACGATTGGCCTCGCCGGTCTGGCCGGATGTTCCGGTGACGGGGGTAGCGGTGGCGACGGCGGCGACGGTGGTGGCGACGGCGGCGACGGCGGCGGTGACGGCGGCAGCGACTACCCGCCGCTCGGAAACTTCCCAGTGGAGGGAGACACCGTCACGTTCGGGTTCAACGTCCCCACGTCCGGGCCGTACTCCTCGGAGGGGCAGGACGAGCTCCGGGCGTACAACCTCGCGAAGAAACACCTCAACAACGGGGGTGGCTGGGTGGAGTCGTTCTCGGACCTTAGCGGCGACGGCGTCCTCGGCAAGACGGTCGAGTCCGTCGAGGGTGACACCGCGACCGACGCCGACACGGCCCGCCAGTCCGCTCAGCGGATGATAAACCGGGACAACGCGGTGATGATCTCCGGCGGCTCCTCGAGCGCCGTCGCTATCGCCGTCCAGGGCCTCTGTCAGGAGGAGAAGGTCATGTTCATGGCCTGCCTGACCCACTCCAACGACACCACCGGGAAGGACTGTGTCCGGTACGGCTTCCGTGAGATGTTCAACGCCTACATGACCGGACAGGCGCTGGCACCGGTGCTCGAGAGCGAGTACGGCTCGGACAACAAGTTCTACCAGCTGTACGCCGACTACAGCTGGGGCCAGACCGTCCAGGAGTCGATGAACCAGTTCCTCACCGAGATCGGCTGGGAGCAGATCGACAGCGTGCCGACGCCGCTGGGGACCAGCGACTTCTCGTCGTACCTCTCGGAGGCCGCAAACAGCGACGCGGACGTGCTCCTGCTCGACCACTACGGGCTCGACGGCGCGAACTCCGTCTCCCAGGCCGTCGACGCCGGCCTCGACGAGGACATGGAGATCGTCGTCCCGCTGTACAACCGCCCGATGGCACAGGCCGCCGGCGGCGCCATCGATGGCGTGTTCGGCACCATCGCGTGGGACTCCCAGATCGACAACGAGGCCTCGAACGCCTTCACGCAGGCGTTCCAGGACGAGTACGACCGCGTCCCGTCGGGGCCGGCACAGCTGGCCTACGCGTCGACCCTGCAGTACGCGGCCGCCGTCGAGCGGGCCGGGACGTTCTACCCGCCCGAGGTCATCCGCGAACTCGAGGGGTACGAGTACGACAACATCGGGATGGGCGACGAGCTCATGCGGGCCTGCGACCACCAGGCACAGCGGGACGTCCCGGTCGCGCGCGGCCTCCCCGCGAGCGAGCAGTCCGAGGGGAACTTCATCGAGATCGTGGAGCTGACCTCGCGCGACGACGTCGGTTACAGCTGCGACTCCGGTCCGGCCGCCGAGTGTGAACTCGGAGAGTACGGGGACGAGTAGCGCTGCGACCTCGCGAATTCATCAGTATTTATTTCCATGAAGCGTGTTATGCCATACGATACCGATACACATGTGTAAGACCGTCCAATCGACCGACAGCTTCGGAGGGCGTCGACGGTGAGTCTGCTCTCGCAGATACTGACGATCCTGCTCAACGGACTCCAGCAGGGTGCCATCTACGTCCTACTCGCGGTGGGGCTCTCTATCATCCTGGGGACGCTGAAGTTCGTCAACTTCGCCCACGGGGCGTTGTACCTCCTGGGGGCGTACCTCGGGTTGTTCATCACGACCGAGATACAGTTGACGAACGGGATGCTCCCGGAGTGGGGCATCACGACGTTCGGCCTCGGGCTCGGCTTCCTCGCCGCGCTCGTCATCGTTCCAATCGTCACGTTCCTCGTCGGCATCGTGATGGAGCGGTTCGTGGCCAAACCGTTCTACGACAGGCCGGACACCGACCAGATACTGGTCACGTTCGGGCTGGCGGTCATCTTCCAGGAGGCGCTGCGGGCGCTCATCGGGGGCGACAGCCAGTCGCTCCCCCAGCCCGGCTGGGCCTCGGGCCCGATCGCCCTGCCCGTCATCGGGAACTTCCCGCGGTGGCGGCTCGGCGTCATCGCCATCACGGCGCTGCTGGTGCTGTTCGTCTACGCGCTCGTCGAGTACACCGACTTCGGGCTCATCGTGCGCGCGGGGACGATGGACAGTGAGATGGTCCGGCTGCTGGGTATCCGGCTCGACCGGCCCTACCTGGTCGTCTTCGGCATCGGCGCGGCGCTTGCGGGCGTCGCCGGCGTCGTCGGCGGCCCGCTGGCGAACGTCAA
The DNA here is from genome assembly GCF_055632435.1 of Haloarcula sp. MBLA0163. Classification (NCBI taxonomy): domain Archaea; kingdom Methanobacteriati; phylum Methanobacteriota; class Halobacteria; order Halobacteriales; family Haloarculaceae; genus Haloarcula; species Haloarcula sp. MBLA0163. The sequence goes on along the minus strand of NZ_CM145745.1, from coordinate 146,407 downwards.
CCCCAACATCGGCACCGAACAGCTGGTGCCCGCGTTCCTGACCGTCGTCATCGGCGGGGTCGGGAAGATAGAGGGGGCGGTGCTGGCGGGACTGTTGCTGGGGACGTTACAGGTGTTGCTCATCCAGACCGGCTTCGCCGCCTGGAACCGGGTCGGCATCTACGTCCTCGCGGCCGTCATCCTGCTGGTCCGCCCGCAGGGACTGCTCGGCTCGGAGGTGGACGTCGAATGAGCGACGAACCGAGCGACGCGGCGGCGACCGCCGAGATATCCGAGGAGGCCGGCCTGGGCGGCCGGCTGGCGGCGATACAGGACAGCGAGCTCGCCGTCGTCGGCATCGCCGTCGTCGGCGTGCTCGTCTTTCCGCTGGTGTTCAACAACCTGCTGAACGGCTACACCCAGCTCGCGACGCTGGTGCTCGTCTGGGGCATCTTCGCGCTCGGGTTCGACATCCTGCTGGGGTACACCGGCCTGCTGTCGTTCGGGCACGCCCTCTTCTGGGGGAGCGCCGCGTACGCGGCCGGCATCTTCAGCGCCAGCGTCAGCGGCCAACCGGTGCTCGTCATCCTCTTCGGGACGCTCATCGCGGTGCTGCTGGCCTGGATAATCGGCTTCCTCTCGCTGCGCCGGGGCGGCATCTACTTCGCCATCCTGACGCTGACGTTCGGCCAGATGGCGTTCTACCTGTCCTCGTCGCCGCTGGCGTTCCTCACCAACGGGGAGAACGGGTTCACGTCCGTCGACATCGCGCCGCTGTTCGGGGTCGTCGACCTCGGCGGGCGGCTGTCGGGGCCGCTGGCGATGCTGCCGGGCAACACCCTCTACCTGTTCGTGGGCGCGGTCACCGTCCTGGCCATCGCGCTGGCGAACCGCATCCTGAACTCCCCGTACGGCATCGTGTTCAAGGCCATCCGCGAGAACGAGTCCCGCGCGGAGTTCGTCGGGCTCGACGTCTGGCGGTACAAGCTGATGGCGTTCGTCATCTCGGCGCTGTTCGCCGGCATCTCCGGGAGCCTCTTCGCCATCGAGGGCAACTACGTCCCGCTGAGCTCGCTGTACTGGACCACCTCCGGCGAGGTCGTCATCATGACCGTCCTGGGCGGGGTCGGGTCGCTGTTCGGCCCGCTGTTCGGGGCCGCGGTGTACCTCTACATCGAGTTCATCGTCAGCGGGATGGACGTCATCGGGCCGTTCTGGCACCTCATCCTCGGGCTGGTGTTCGTCGTCGTCGTCGTGCTGTTCCCCGACGGCATCTGGGGCGGCGTCACAGCCATCCGCGACTACATCGGAGGTGAGCGCCGATGACGGTCCTGCAAACGAATGGGTTGACCAAGCGCTTCGGCGGCCTCACCGCCGTCGACGAGGTCGACATGAGCATCGACAAGGGCGAGGGCGTGAGCCTCATCGGCCCCAACGGCGCCGGCAAGTCGACGTTCATCAACCTCGTCACGCGGCGGCTGGAACCCAGCGAGGGCGACATCCAGTTCAACGAGCAGTCCATCCTCGGGCTGGACCCCCACGAGGTGGTCCAGCGGGGGATGAGCAAGTCGTTCCAGACGGCGTCTATCTTCCCGGACCTCTCCGTGGAGGAGAACGCCATCATCGCCGCGCTCGCGGCCGAACACGGCTCGTTCCGGTTCAACTTCCTCCGGCACCGCAACGCCTACCCGGAGGTGACGCGGGTGGCCGACGAGGTGCTCGAGTCCGTCGGCCTCTACGAGCAGCGCAACGCGACCGCGAAGAACTTAGACTACGGGAACAAGCGCCGGCTGGAGATCGGCATCGCGCTGGCGGCCGAGCCGGACATGCTCCTGATGGACGAGCCGACCGCGGGGATGTCCCCCGAGGAGACCGAGTCGACGGTCGAGCTCATCAAGGAGGTCAAGGAGGAGCTCGACCTGACCTTCCTGCTCGTCGAGCACGACATGGAGATCGTCTTCGACATCTCCGACCGCATCGTCGTGTTGAACCGCGGGCAGGTCATCGCGCAGGGCACGCCGGCGGAGGTCCAGGACGACCCCGCCGTACAGGACGCCTACCTGGGAGGTGCCGAGGAATGACGCTGCTGGACGTCGACAGTATCGACGGCTACTACGGCGAGAGCCACATCATCCAGGACGTCTCGATGACCGTCGACGAGGGGGAGATAACGGCGCTGCTGGGCCGCAACGGCGCCGGCAAGACGTCGACGCTCCGGTGCATCTCCGGGGCGACGCCCCCCGAGGTACGGGACGGCTCCATCCAGTTCGACGGGGTGGACATCACGAACCAGCCCCCCGAGGACATCGCCGTCCGGGGCATCTCGCTGGTGCCCGAGGAACGGCGCGTGTTCACCGACCTCACCGTCGCCGAGAACCTCCACCTCGCTGAGACGGTCCGCAACAAGACCAACACCTGGCGGCGGAAGCTGCAGTTCCGCGACGAGGGGATGTCGACCGACGAGATATACGAGTTCTTCCCCCGGCTGGACGAGCGCCGCACGCAGAAGGCCGGCACGCTGTCGGGCGGGGAACAGCAGATGCTCGCCATCGCCCGCGCGCTCCACCAGAGCACCGACCTGCTGATGCTGGACGAGCCCTACGAGGGGCTGGCGCCACAGATCATCGAGGCCGTCGAGGACGCCATCGAGCGGATCAGCGAGAACGGAACGACCGTCCTCCTGGTCGAGCAGAACGCCGTCGCCGCGATGAACATCGCCGACCGGTGTTACGTGCTCGACCGGGGCGAGGTCGTCTTCAAGGGCGAGGCCGAGGAGCTACGGGCCAACGAAGAGATACGCGACCGGTACCTGGGGGTCTGAGATGGCGGCGAACCAATCCCCGGAGGAGCTGCTCGAGACGCTCGTCGAGGAGGACGTCGTCACCGTCGACCCCGAGACCGACCTCGTCAGCACGACCGACGAGTTCGAGTCCCACCGGTCGGTGTACTACGACACCTACCTGACGATGCCGGACGCGGAGTTCCACGAGTCCGTCGCCGACGTGTTCGGGCTCCCCTCCGCAGAGGCGGCCGCCGAGCGGGTCGAAGAACTGGAGGTCAGCCGCGAGGAGTTCGCGACGTTCCTCACGCTGCGGTCCCGGCTGGAGGGGTACGACCAGTCGGAGCTGACCGTGATGGCCCAACTGGCCACCGAGGCCGGCCCGTCGACGCCGGTCCCCGACGCCGTCGAACACCTCGACGACGAGACGTGGGCCGCGTTCGTCGACCGGGACCGGGCCATCGTCACCGTCTGGAAACTGTTCTGTGACCCCTGTGAGGCGATGAAAGAACAGTTCGACGACGTGCTGGCCGCCTTCGACGGCATCCCAGTGGGTGGCGTCGACGGCGAGCAGTGCCCCGAGTTCTGCCGGTCGGTCGGCGTCAACGCCGCGCCCGGGTTCGTCTTCTTCGAGGACGGCGAACCGGTCGAGATCGTCACCGGCCGGACCGACCCCGACGCGCTGGCGGCCCGCACCGACGAAGTGTACGGTCGCTGACGCGGGCGGGCACCGCAGGGGCCGTTTCAGTCCGCTTCCTCGCCGCTACAGACGAGCACCGGCCGGTTGGTGCCGAGGATGACGCTCTGCGTGACGCTCCCGAACAGCACCTTCCCCGTGGGCGTCCGCTTGCGCCCCGCGACGACGATGAGGTCGGCGTCCCGCTCGTCCGCGATGTCGAGGATGGCCGACGCCGGGTCGCCGCTCGACTCGGAGAGGGAGACGGTGACGCCGGCCTCCTCGAGAATGTTCTTCGCGCGGCGCACCGAGGACACCTGTTCGACCGAGGCCCCCTCCGGATTGTCCTGGAAGTCGTGCAGCAGTGTCACGTGAACCTCGTCGTGGTCCATCGGCATCCCGGTGATCTCCTTGGCCTGTGCCCGTGCGCGCGCTTCGCTCGTGTCGATGCCGGCAACTATCTCGTACATACGTGATAGTTTGCGCGCCCACCTCCTTACTTTACTGGTCAGAACTGGTCGAGCGACCCCGCGTGAACGCGCCAGCGTCGGGTCGACCGGCCGGCCTCAGAACGGGCCGGGGCCGCCGCCGCCCATACCGCCCATGCCGCCACCGCCGCCGCCCTGCTGCATCTGTTTCATCATGCGCTCCATGTCGCCGTCGCCCATCCCCTGGAACTGCTTGAGCATCTGCTCCATCTGCTTGTGCTGCTGGAGCAGTTCGCGGATGCGCTCCTCGGGCTTGCCGGACCCGCGAGCGATGCGCTCGGTGCGGGACTGGCCGACGACGCGGGGGTTCTCCAGTTCCTCCTCGGTCATCGATTCCATGATGACCTCGAAGTCGCGCATCCGCTCCTGGGTGACGTCCATGGCGTTGTCGGGCAACTGGTCCATCAGCCCCCCACCGAGGCCCGGAATCATGTCCATCACCTGGTCGAGCGGCCCCATGTTGTTCATCGTCTCCATCTGCTTGCGCATGTCCTTGAGGGTGAACTGGCCCTCCAGCATGTCCTCGGGGTCCCAGTCCTCCTCGTCCTCGCCCGTCTCCTCCATCGCCCGCTCGACGCGCTCGGTCAGTTGCTTCAGGTCGCCCATCCCGAGCAGCCGGGAGATGAAACCGGAGGGCTCGAAGCGCTCGATGTCCTTGACCGTCTCACCGGATCCGAGGAAGGCGATGGTCGAGTCCGTCTCGTCGACGGCCGCCAGCGCACCCCCACCTTTCGCCGTCCCGTCGAGTTTCGTGATGACGACGCCGTCGATGCCGATGGCCGCCTGGAAGTCCGCGGCCTGGCTCTTCGCGCTCTGGCCCATCGCCGCGTCCAGCACGAGCAGGTTCCGGTCCGGGTTCACCTCGGCCTCGATACGCTCTATCTGCTCGATGAGCTCCTCGTTCAGGCCGTCACGGCCGGCCGTGTCGACGATGCGCACGTCGGCGTCCTTCGTGGCTTCGAGGCCGTCGCGGGCTATCTTCACCGGGTCGTCCTCGTCGGGGTCGCCGTAGAACTCCACCTCGGCGCGGTCGGCCATCTCCTTGGCCTGGTCGTACGCCCCGGGGCGGTCGGTGTCTGTCTGGATGACGGCCGGGCGGAGCCCCTTCGTCGAGAACCACCACGCCATCTTCGCCGCCGTCGTGGTCTTCCCCGACCCGTAGAGGCCGGCGAGCATGATGGTCTGCTCTTCGAGGGGGAGGTCCGTCGACTCCCCGACGAGGTCGACCAGTTCCTCGTAGACGATGCGGAGCACCCAGTCCCGGGGCGTGGTGCCCGCGGGCGGCTCCTCGTCCAACGCGCGCGACTTGATGTTCTGTGAGAGCTCCTGAACCAGCGAGACGTCGACGTCGGCCTGCAACAGCGACCGCTGTATCTCCTTGACGACGTCCTCGATGTCCTCCTCGGAGATGCGGGACTTCCCGCGGAGGTCGTCGAGAGTCCCCCGCAGGGAACTCCCCAGATCGTCGAGTACCATTGTTAGCCCGAGGTACGCGACCGCACGGGTAAAGGCTTGTTGTCACCGGGAGTCGGCGCCGCGGCGGGGACGAAAGGGACAAGAGGGCCAACCGGCTGGAACCGGTATGGCCGTCCTCGGGCAGCTCGCGTACATGCTCGCGTTCCTCGCCGCCGGCGTCGGCCTGCGCCGGGCCGGCGTCCTAGACGAGGAGCGGACGAGCCTGCTGACCGGGGTCGCGTTCTACGTCGCCCTCCCGGCGCTCGTGTTCGCCTCGACGTACGACCGGCCGCTGGGCGACCTCGTCTCGCCGGCCCTGCTGGGCGGGTTCTGGCTCGTGCTCGCGCTGACGCTGGCCGTCGGCTGGGTCGTCCACCGCGACCACGACAGCGACGCCCGGCGGAGCGTCGCCCTGGTGCAGTCCTACCACGGGAACATGGGCTTTCTCGGCCTCCCGCTGGTGGCCGCGACGCTCGGGGGCGAGGCCGCCGCCGTCGCCAGCGTCGTCCTCGGCGTCGGCGCGCTGACCCACGTCCCAATCACCGTCTTCCTGCTCGTGCGGTTCAACGACAGCGAGGCGTCGCTCGCGGGGGAGCTCCGGGAGCTGCTGACCAATCCGGTGCTGGTCGCCCTCGCCGCCGGCATCCTCGCCTCGCTGGCCGGCGTCGGCGTACCGGCCACGGTCCTCACCGGGCTGGAGGCCGTCTCGACGCTCGCGCTCCCGCTGGCGCTCGTCTGCGTCGGCGGCACGCTCGACACCGACCTCTCGCTGTCGTCGCTGGACGAGAGCGTCGGCGTCGTCGCGATGAAGGTCGTCTGGATGCCCGTCCTCGCGTGGGCGGTGTTCTCGGCGCTGGGACTGGAGTCGACGGCGCTGGCCGCGGCCGTCGTGATGCTCGGCGTCCCGACAGCCGTCTCGACGTACGTCTACACGAGCGAGCTCGGCGGCGACGAGGCGTTCGCGTCGCTGAACGTGTTCACCACGACCCTCGCCTCCCTCGGGACGCTGTCGGTGCTGGTCTGGCTGTTCGGCTGACCGCACGCTTTTGTCTGCCGGGGTCCCCACCACCGCCATGGGCTACCACCACCTCGACCCCGACGACCTCCCGGCGACCGAGGACTACCCCTGCGACCGGCGCGGCGTCTCCGACGCCGCCGAACTCCACGCGCTCCACGCCGCCACCTACGAGATGGCGCCCGGCGAGCAGCTGCCTCGGACCTACCACTACCACCGGCAGCGCGAGGAACTGTTCTACGTCGTCTCCGGGACGCTCCACGTCGAGACGCCCGAGGGGGAGTTCGTCGTGCCCGCCGACGAGGTGTTCGTCGCCGAACCCGAGAGCCCCCATCGGGCGTTCGTCCCCGATGACGCCGACGGCCCGACGAAAGTGCTCGGCGTCGGCGCGCCCAAGACCGACATCGCGCTCCCCTACGAGGGCGATAGCTGACGCCTTTCACCTACGCTTTTGGCCCCTGCCCGCACACGCTCTCTCATGACGAGCAAACAGGCAGTCCAGCAGCAACTCGTAGACAGCGGGGTCACGGCCGTCCTCCGTGGCATCCCCGAGGAGAAGATGGTCGACGTCGCGAAGGCCGTCCACGAGGGCGGCGTCACGGCGCTCGAACTCACCGCCGACGCCAAGCGCTGTTCGGACATGATAGCGGCCGTCGACAAGGAACTCGAGGGTACCGACGCCGTCATCGGCGCCGGCACCGTCATGGACGCCGCCGCCGCGCGCAACGTCATCGAGGCCGGCGCGGAGTTCGTCCTCGCGCCGAACCTCAACGAGGACGTCGTCGACGTCTGCAACCGCGAGGGCGTCGTCTGTGTCCCCGGCGTCATGACACCCAGCGAGGCCGCCGACGCGATGGAGGCCGGCGCGGACATCCTGAAGATGTTCCCCGCCTCCACCGTCGGCCCGGGCCACATCGGCGCGCTCCAGGGACCGCTGGGCGACGTGCCCATCATGCCGACCGGGGGCGTCTCGACGGACAACGTCGCGGAGTACTTCGACGCGGGCGCCGTCGCCGTCGGCGCCGGGTCCGCGCTGGTCGACTACGAGGCCATCGAGAACGACGACATGGACCAGGTCCGCGAGAGCGCCGCCGAGTTCGTCGAGGCCGTCGAGGCCGCCAGAGAGTAGCGAGGTTACGACCAGCCGGGAGGACCCTCGACGGAGCGGGGACCGAAGTGACCCGCGGAGTGGCGGGACGCCACACGTGAGGACGGTTCGTTCTGGACGTCGCCCGGCCAGCGACGGCGTTGGCTCTCACCGGCGGAAAGGAGCAAAACTATTATGAAATAGTATTTCACAGATAATCGCATGCCAACGGATGGCGCAGTGACTGGGGGCACAGCACCGACGCGGTGGGGCCGCGCGGGGACCGAGACCGGGGTTCGACCGGGCGGGACGGGGACCGGGTCGAGGGGGGACACGGATGCGTGACGGCGGTCTGATAGGCGTCGTGCGGTCCGTGACGCCGAGGTTCGTCCGCCGGAGTTTCGCGCTCAAGTTCTTCATCGCGCTGCTGTGTATCGGCGTCCTCGTCGGCAGCGTCGGCGCCATCGGGACCCAGCAGATGACCGCCGAGTTCGAACAGCAGGTACTCGACGAGCACGCGACGACGGCCAAGCAGGAGGCCGACAGCCTCTCGAACTGGAACACCCAGAACTCGCTGTTCGTCGAGACGATGGCCCGCTCCCAGCCGGTTCGGGCCGGGAACGTCTCCGAGATACAGTCGCGGTTCGACCGGGAGCTGCGCGAGCGCGACTTCGACGCCGACGACCAGCCCAACCTCCACTACGTCGACGCCGACGCCGGCGTGGTCGCGGCCTCGACGAAGTCGAACTACCGTGGCGAGTCCGTCGCCATCCTGAACGAGACGGTCAGGGCGGCGTTCGACTCGGGAGCAGCGACGGTCGTCACCGGGGCCTACACCGACACGCCGACGCTCGAATCGCCACAGCCGCGTATCGCCTACGTCACGCCCGCCGGCAACGGGGCCGGCGACTACGTGGTCTACACCGTCCCGTTGCAGATGCGCACCGGGACGCTCTCGGGCACCGGGAGCAGCACCACGCTGGTGGTCGACGGCTCGAACGAGGTGCTGTTCCACCAGTCGAACACCGACCTGTTCCTCCAGCCCTACGGCGAGGCCAACGGCGCGCCGGCCGCGGCCCGCGAGCGCGGCCCCGCCGACCCCGGTGCGGTCCGGGCCGGGCCCGCGACGGCGGCGCTCGACGGGTCCGCGAGCATGGCCGGCGAGGAGTACGTCGTCGGCTACGCGCAGGTGCTCGATACGGACTGGGTGGTGCTCGTCCACACCGACGTCCAGACGGCCTACGGCACCGTCCGGAGCGTCGCCGACCGGGGGCTCCTCGCGACGGTGCTGGGCGTCGTCGCTATCGGCGCTATCGGCGCCGTCCTGGGCCGCAACACGGCCAGCGCGCTCAACCGCCTGACCCGCAAGACCGAACGGATGCAGGACGGTGAGCTGGACGTCGAGATCGAGTCCGAGCGCGTCGACACGGTCGGGCGGCTCTACGACGGGTTCGGGGCGATGCGCGACGCCCTGCAGGAGCGCATGGCGGAGGTCGAGCGCGAGCGCAAGCGCGCCGAGGTCGCCCACGAGGAGGTGGTCGAGACGAACGCGTACCTCCAGCAGACGGCCGCCACCTACTCCGAGGTGATGGAGCGGGCCGCCGCCGGCGACCTGACACAGCGCATGGAGACCGACGGTCAGCACGACGCGATGGACGCCATCGCCACCGACTTCAACGAGATGATCGCGGAGCTGGAGAAGACGACGGGACAGCTCAAGAGCTTCGCCGGACAGGTCGAGGAGTCCGGGGAGGTCGTCGGGGCCAGCGCCGCCAGCGTCAAGGACGCCGCCGAACAGGTCGCCGAGTCCATCCAGCGGATATCCGACGACGCCACCGGCCAGCGCGAGCGCCTGCAGGAGGCCACCGAGACGGTCGATGCGGCCGTCGCCGCGCTCGAGGACGGCGACGTCGAGCGCGCCCGCGACAGCCTCGACGACGTCGCCGGGACGCTCAACGAGGTGGCCGACGCCACCGACCACACGATGTCCGAGGCCGAGAACGTCGCCGGCGCCGCCGAGGAACAGGCCGCGGAACTCAACGAGGTCAGCAGCCGGGCCGACGAACTCGTCCGCTACGTCAAGCCGCTGTACGACGTCCTCGACCGGTTCGAGACGGAGGCCGAACACCAGTTCGTCTTCACCGGCGGCCCGTCGCTGGGCGAGGGCGAGACGGACGACTGACGCCGCCCCGGACCGGAGCCGGGAGACTCAGTGGTCGGCCTCGTGGGGATGGCGTTCGGTGCCGTACTGGTCGGCGTGGTCCGCGTAGTCGATGAACCGCGGCGCGTCGGGGTCGAACGGCCGCTCCAGCGACTCGAAGGCCTTCTTCTTGTCCCAGCTCTGGAGGCCGCCGATGGCGCTCCGGTCCTCCAGATCGTGGTAGTCGAGGTCCGGTTCGGTCAGTTCCCACGCCCGCAGCCCCCGCTCGGTCCGGACGATGACCGAGGAGTACTCGTCGCTGGACCCGACGGAGCCGACGGTGAGGTCCGCGCAGTAGCCCGTGAAGTCGGCACACTCGTCACACCCCTTGAGCGCGGCGTCGTGGAACGCCTCGACGTCCTCGACGAGGATGGGGTCGCCGTCGTGGTCGTACACCCGCATCTCGCCGTCGAGGACGTCGAGCTTGCCGATGTCCTCGGGCTGGACGTCCCGCTTCTCGGCGAGTTGCTCGCCGACGAGCGAGTAGTAGTTGAAGTTCTTCGTACACATCAGGGCGATGGTGTAGTCGACGGCGCGGACGCCCTCTTCCTGGGCCGCGTAGTCCCACTCGAAGTCCTGCAGGGCACGGATGCCCTCGATTTCACACGGCGTGCCGACGAGCGCGAGCGACGCCTCCGAGAGCGGCCCGTCGAGTTTGTGCGCCCACCGCGAGAGGTCCAGATTGCCCAGCGCCAGCGTCTGGTTGTAGAAGCTCCCGGCGTTGTCGATGCACTCCTCGGGCGTCGTCGCGAGGAAGGACTCGGCCTTCCACGGCTCGTCGTCGCTCTCGGTGGCGACGAGCGCGCCGTCTATCTCGCCGGCCTCCAGCAGATGACAGAGGACGGACGTGACGAGACCGCCGTCCTGGGCGTCCTCGCGCCAGTCGTCCTCGACGCGCGCCGAGAACTCCGTGATGGGGTCGCCCGCGCCCTTGACGTTGTCCTCGCCGCCGGTGATCTTCCACTGGCGCTCGTAGCGCAGGCCGCCGCGCGGGCACATGTCCCAGCACAGCGAACACCCGGTACACATCTTGACCAGTTGCGGCAGGTCGTCCTCGCCGATGCCGATGGAGTCGCTGGGACAGGCGGCGACGCAGGTGCCACACTGGATACAGCGGTCGGCCTGGATGACCGCCTCGTCGAGTTCCATGAACCACGTCTTCCCGTCGGGTTCCCCGACGTCGCTCATCTCCGCGCGGATGCCGTACCCCGGCGTGTCCAACTCGACGCCGTCGGGGACGTTCACCCGCTCGTCCGGCCGGCCGTCCTCGACGTCCTGACTGACGCCCTCGGCGGGCGGCGTGAACTCCACGGGCTCGAGTTTGCCGTGCTCGTCGACGTTGCTGGCCGCCGCGCCGCCGTCTGGTCGCACGTCGTGGCCACCACAGCCACAGTCGCTCCCGCAGCCACAGCCGTCCTCTCCAGCATCGGTCGCCGGAACGCCCGGCAACGGGCCGGTGTCGCGGCCCCCGTCGGTGACGAGGCGGCGCTCGTCGTCGGGTCCTCCGCGGGGACGAGACGGTTCGACGAGTTCCGGGGCGGCGTCCGCGGGCGCGACCTGCGGGTCGTCTCGCTCGCGCTCAGTCATCGTCGGCCACCTCCTCGCGAGCCACGCCGCCGACGACGTCGGCGTCCGCTCGCTGCATAGTCCGCCGGAGCCGGTCGTTCCCGACCCGGCGACACCACTGGTAGAAGCGCTCGCCGTCCTCGCGTTCGGCGGCGTACCGCTCGAACAGTTCTTCGAGTGCGGGGACGACGGCGTCGGCGGGGACGGCGTGCTCGACCCAGTCGAGGAACTCGTTGTCGGACCCGAGACTGCCGCCGAGGCCGAAGTCCATCCCCTCGACGATGTTGTCCCCCTCCTCGTTGGTCGTCCCCTCGGGGTCGTCTATCTGGACCGTCTCCCCGCGGAAGCCGATGTCGGCTATCTGTGGCTGGGCACAGGAGGCCGAACACCCGGACATGTGCATCCGGACCACGTCGAGGTCGTCGGGCGTGTCGATGCGCCTGTCGAGGGCCTTCGCCCACCGGCGGACGCGCTGTTTCGTCTCGATGATGCCGTAGTTGCAGAACTCCGACCCGGTACAGCCCACGGCGCCGCGGGAGAACGGGCCGGGGTCGGGCCGGTAGTTCCGGGCGAACGGTTCGTTCAGCAGGTCACCGAGGTTCGCCTCGGGGACGTGGGTGACGAGGAAGTTCTGGTCGGTCGCCAGTCGTATCGACGCCTCGTCCGTCCCGTACTCCTCGGCGGCGTCGGCCGCCGCGGCGAACTCGTCGCCGCTCATCCGCCCGGCGACGACGTTGAAGCCGACGTACTTCAGGCCGTCTTCGCGCTGGTCGTGGACGCCGACGTGGTCGCCGCGGTACCCCTCGGTGAGGTCGGTCCCCCGGGTCGGCAGGTCGACGATACAGCGGTCCCTGACGGCGTCCTCGAACGATTCGGCCCCCATCTGCTGGACGAGGTAGCGCATCCGGCAGACGCCCCGATTCGACCGGTCGCCCAGTTCCTTGAACGTCTGAGCGACGGCCCGGCAGAACTCCACGGCGTCCTCGGGCGGGACGAACACGTCGAGGTCCGAGGCCATCCGCGGGCCGTCGGAGAGGCCACCGCCGACGCGGACGTGGAAGCCGTACTGCGGCGCGCCGTCCACCTCGCGTCTCGCGGGGGTCATCCCGACGTCGTTTATCTGGGACTGGGCGCAGTCGGCCCGACACCCGGTGATGGTCATCTTGAACTTCCGCGGGAGGTTGGCGTACTCGCGGTTCTCCGTGAAGTAGTCCGAGACGGCGTCGACGACCGGCTGGGCGTCGAAGCACTCGTGGTCGTGCAGTCCCGCGGCGGGACACCCGAGTACGTTCCGTGCGGAGTCGCCACAGCCCTGGATCGTCGTCAGCCCCACCTCGTCGTACCGGGCCCATATCTCGGGGACGTCCTCGACCTCTATCCAGTGCATCTGGACGTCCTGCCGGGTCGTGATGTCGAGGAAGGCGTCGCCCCAGACCGGGTTCTGCTCGTCGCCGCCGTACTCCTCGGGGGCGGTGGCGAACTCGTCGGCCACCTCGCCGACGACGCGGGCCTGTTCGGGCGTCAGGCGACCGCCGGGCACCTTCGTCCGCAGCATGAAGTAGCCGTCCTGCCGGCCGTGGGCGTACAGGCCGGCCCACTTCAGCCGTTCCCACTCGCCGTCGCCGGCCGCGGCTTCTATCTCCTCGAAGGTCATCTCCGCATCGGCGTAGCGTTTGACGTCCTCGACGACGTCGAGCGGGTGTTTCTCCTGTTTCCATCGTTCGACTGTGTTCATGGGGAAGTCCACCTCGTGGGCGTGTGGTATGGTACACAACCCCACGCACAATCAACGCGCCCGTGGCGGCGAATACGGCCCCACCTCCCCCGACGCGGATAATGTTGCCGGTACGCGGCCGGCGGCGGCCTCGCTGCCGTCGGCCAATCGAGGGTGAAGTCCGGCCGCTACCGAGCGCTCAGCGTCGGCGGTAGGAGAGAAAGTTGCCGGTAGGTCGCGGCGGTTACTCGTCGAACAGGCTGTCGACGATTCGCTCGGGGTCGAACGGTTCGAGGTCGTCGTAGTCCTGGCCCGTCCCGAGGAACAGGATGGGTTTGCCGGTGACGTGAGCCACGGAGATGGCCGCCCCGCCCTGCGGGTCGGCGTCGGCCTTCGTCAGCACCGCGCCGTCTATCTCGGCGGCGGCGTCGAACTCGCGGGCGCGGTTGACCGCGTCCTGTCCGGCGACGGCCTCGTCGACGAAGATGGTCATGTCCGGGTCGATGTTCCGGTCTATCTTCTCGAGCTGGGCCATCAGGTCGTCGGAGGTGTGGAGGCGACCGGCGGTGTCGCCCAGCACCACGTCGACGTCGTTGGCCTTCGCGTACTCGACGGCGTCGTAGACGACCGCCGTCGGGTCAGAGCCCTGCTCGTGGGTGATGATCTTCTTGCCGAGGTTCTCGGCGTGCTTCTGGAGTTGCTCGTTCGCGCCGGCGCGGTAGGTGTCGCCGTTGGCGAGCACCGTCGACATGCCGCGGTCCTCGAAGTACTGGGCCATCTTCGCGATGGTCGTCGTCTTCCCGACGCCGTTGACGCCGGTGAAGATGATGACGACCGGACTGTCGGCCTGCTGGACGCGCTCGTCGAAGTCGAACTGGCCGACGCTGATGACGTCGTACAGCGCCTCGCGCAGGGCGTCCCGGACGAGGTTCCCCGTACTGGAGAGCCGCCGCCGCGTCTGTCCGGTGAGGTTCTCCTCGACCCCGGTCAGAATCTCGTTGGCGACGGACATCTCGACGTCGCTGGACAGCAGGGCCAGTTCGAGGTCGTCGAGGTGTTTCTGGAGGTCGTCCTCCTCGATGACCGTCTTCCCGGTGGCCATCAGCTTGGCCTTCTCGGTCAGACTGCGCCCGGAGCTCTCGTCGTCGGTCGCCGCCCCGTCGTCGGGTTCGTCCGCGACGGCGGGCGCGTCGCTCTCGGTGGCCGCGTCCTCGGCGTCGACGCCGCCGGGCGGTGCTTCGGCCGCCGTGTCGGCGTCGGCCGCCGTCTCCGGCGACGCGACCGCTTCGGCGGTCGGTTCGACCGTCTCCTCGCCGGGTCCGCCTTCGGGCGCGTGACCGTCGCGTTCGGCCTCGGCAGGCGGCTCGTCGACGGGCTGTTCGTCGGCGGCGTCGTCCTCGTCGCCCTCGACGGCCTCCTCGTCGACGTCCTCCTCGACGTCACTGGTGAACCCGCTGAGTTTGTCCTTCAGTCCGTCGAACATGGCGGCCTTACTCGTCGTCGCCCTGCTCTTCCTGCTGCTGTTGCATCATCTGCTGCATCTGCTGCTGTTGCATCTGCTGGGCCTGCTGTTCGAGCTCCTCCTTCTCGGTCTCGACCTCGGCGATCTCGGACTGGAGGTCCTCGATGCGGTCGTCCAGCGTCTCCTTCTTCGTCTCCAGCGAGCTGACGGCGCCCTCCTGGTCGCGTTCGGCGGCGTAGCCGCCGCCCAGCGAGACGACGATCTCGTCGATGTCGTCGACGGTCGCGCGGATGTAGGCGTCGCCGCCGACCGGGACCTGCACCGTCGACCCGGACTCCAGCGTCTCGATGGCCTCGATGGCCTCGTCCGCCTCGGTCTTCTCCTGACGGAGGCTCTCGATCTCGTTCTCGATGGCCTCTATCTCCTGGTCCATCTGCTCGATCTCCTGGGAGATCTGCTGCATCTGACCGCCGCCACCGCCACCGCCGCCCATCATGCTGCCACCTCGTCGATGGTGACCTGGGTGCGCTTGAGGTTGTGCTGGGAACCGAGGTTGCTGAGGATGCGCTCCTCGGCGACGTCCTCGTTGGGCGCCTCGACCTCTGTCTCGAACTCCTGGGGCCCGTCGCGGGCCGGGAAGCTACCGCGAACAGTGTACGTGCTCATGTCCTCCGGTGGGTGCAGGACAGGGAAGTATCTTCCCCTTCGGCGTCTGACGGGCCGGAACATCTGTCAGCGCCCGGACCGAATACGGCTTCGGTCGACGGCCGGACAGAACTGTCGTTCTGCTTTTATTTATCCCCTCTCCCGGCGTCTCTGGTGGCAGTGACGAACAGATGAGTGTCCCGACCCGACGACTGACCGCACGCCTCGGACGAACAGTACGCTTCCCGCTCGGACGCCCGCGAGTCACCCTCGGCCGGGTCGTCCGCCTGCTCGTGCCGCTGGCCTGTCTGGTGGTCGTCCTGACCGTCGAGACGGTGGTTCCCGGACAGGCGGGCGCTCTGCTCGCGCTCGCGGGACTGCTCGGCCTCTGCGTGACCCTCCCAGCCGCCGGTCGGGTCCTCGCCAGCCCCGTCGCTCCGTTCTTCGGCCGGGGGCGAGTGGGCCGGCCGGACCGTGACCGTCGATGACGCCGACCGGTTTATATTGGCTGACCGCCACTCGAGGGGCATGACCGGGGCCGACGGACCGGACCAGCCACTCTCGAGCGCCGCCCGGACCGCGGCTGCGGAGACGGTCGCCGCGTTCGAACTGCTGGCCAACGAGACGCGGCTGGCCATCCTGCTGGCCCTCTGGGAGGCGTACGACCCAACGACGGCCGACGGTGTCGGGTTCGCGGCCCTCCGCAAGCGCGTCGGCGTCCGTGACTCCGGCCAGTTCAACTACCATCTGGGGCGGTTGGAGGGACGGTTCGTGGACGCCACCGAGCTGGGCTACCGCCTCCGGCCGGCCGGGCTGGCGCTCGTCCAGACCGTCGTGGCCGACACCGCCTCGGCGGCGTCGCTCCCACCGACGGCAGTCGACGTGCCGTGTCACCGCTGTGGGGCCGACACCGTTCTCACCTACGAGGACGGCTGGCTGTTCCACTGCTGTACCGAGTGTCCGGGGACGCTGAGCGGGCGCGCCGACGTGCCGACCGGGGGGCTGTTCGCAGAACCGTTTCCGGCCGCGGCGCTGGCCGACCGGACCCCCGAGGAACTGTTCACCGCCGGCGTGTTCAGGTTGCTGGAGGCCATGCGGACGAAGGTCGGCGGGCTCTGTCCCCGGTGTGCCGGGGCCATCACGACGACCATCGACGATTGTCCGACCCACGACTGCAGCGGCGACGGGGTCTGTGGGACCTGCGGCCGGGCCACCGGGACGCGCATCCGGTGGCTCTGTCCGGTCTGCAAGTACCACGGCGGGGCGACGCCGGCGGTGGCCGCGATGGCGCTCGCGCCGGTGGTCGCGTTCTACCACGACCACGGCGTCGACGTGGGGCCACCGGTGACCGGGTTCGACCAGGCGAGAGAACTGCTGTCGCTCCTCCGGGCCCACGAGCAGACGGTCACCTCACGGGAGCCGTTCCGCGTCGACGTGACAGTCACCGTCGACGGGGAGACCCTCGAGCTGACGCTGGACGACGGGCTCGCGGTCACGGAGCATCGCCGGTCCTGACCACGAGCGACACGGTTTTGCACCGGCCGGCCGTGGGTGCGCCAGAGAGGATGGAGTCCGACGAGTGCATCTGGTCGACCCTGCCGATGGAGCGGCGGCTCTCGGAGTCCCACGCCGTCCTCTGGACCGTCGTCATCCTCGCCTCGCTGTTCGACATCGTGACGACGATGGTGGGGCTCGAACGCGGCCTGACCGAGGGCAACGCCGTCGCTCGCGCGTTCGTCGAGGCCTACGGCACGCCGGGGGTCGGTCTGCTGAAGTTCAGCGCCCTCGTCGTCGTGGTGGTCTGCTGGGCGTGGTTCGACGACCGGCGGGCGACGGCCGTCCTCGCCGCGTTCGCGCTCGTCTCGCTGCTCGTCGTCGCGTCGAACGCGCTGACGCTGGCCTCGCTCTGAGCGCTCACTCCCCCGGGTGGCAGCGATCATGTCGCCGCCGCACTCCGGGCAGGACGGCCGGAGCACCTCGGTCGTGTACTCACACTTCCGGCAGACGAGCACCTTCCGGCCTGTCGCAGACGACTCTCGCTGGACCATAGTCGGACGTTCACGCTAGTCGATATTAACAGTTGACACGAACCGTCGCCGTGCGAGTTTAGCCGGTCCCGACCCAACCCGCAGGTATGGCGACGACGTACGAGTGTCTCTGTGGGGCGACGCTCAGGTACCGGCAGGACATGACGCGAGAGCGTGGCGGGACCGGTCGGACGTGGGCCTGTTCGGACTGTGGGACGCCCGTCCCGGGGCTGGTCGCCGAGCGACTCAGCCACCAGCATCCCTCCTGAGAAGCGACGGCCGCTCAGTCGATGTAGCCCAGCGCCGCGTCGATGCGGCCCAGTTCGGGCCCGGAGGTGTCGGAGCCACAGACGTAGCCGTGGTCGTTGGCGACGAGGCCGGACCCGACCAGCGGCCCGCCGTAGTTGACGGTGCCGATGTCCGCGGGCACGTCGAGCAGGTCCTCCAGCGCATCGAGTTCGCCGTCGGTGGCCTTCGGGTGACAGAGGACGCCGCTGTTGGTGGCGACGGCGGCGGTGCCGACGGTGTTGACGCCGGCGATGACGCCGCGTTCGACCGGGACGCCGAGGCCGTCACCGACGGCCTGGACGGCCTCCCGGGAGAGGTCCGGGTGGACGTACGCGCCCGAGTCGTTGCAGCAGACGACGTTGCCGGCCGCGTTGATGCGGCCCGGCAGTTCCGTCACCGGGACGTCGACGACGTCCTGGATGCGCTCTATCTCGGACTCGCGGACGCGCGAGGAGACGAGCAACCCGTTCTCGTTGCCCGTCGCGAGGGCGCCGACGGTCGCCGAGTGGCCGACCGTCGTCTGGACGACCGGGACCTCGAGCTCCTCGCCGATGTCCTCGCAGAGCGATTCGTCTAGGTCGGGGCGGACCAGCACGCAGTCGTCGGTCGCACGAGCGAAGACACCGACGTACGACGACCCGGAGAATGCCGCGCGGAGCAACGTTACTCTGCGGTCTCGGCTTCGACGACTGCTTCGCCCTCTTCCTCGAATCGGGCGGCGCGCACGCGAAGCTTACTCGGCGGACTCGACCGACCCTTGGCCCACGTCGTCTCGTTGATGGAGGGGTCGATGCGGACGGCCTCCTCGTCGACGGAGAAGTGTTTGGCCAGGTGCTCGCGGACGAGTACCATCGCCTTGTCGGCGCGCTTGTGCTTCGGTTCGGCTCGAACGTCTCGGAGCGGGATCGTGACGACGCGCTCCTCGAAATCACCGGCGCTCATTATTCGTCGGTGTCGTTCCGCCGCCAGTGGCGACGCTTGTGGTTGCGCTGGACCTCGCGGTCGGTCTTGAGCATGACCCAGGCCGGAACGCGGCTGTTCTGGTTGTCGAGCTTGGCCAGACGCTTCTTCTTGGCCTTCGACTTCTTACTCATGGTGTCCCGAGTGTTCCGCGCCACGACTTAAATTCCTTCCTTTTCAGGCCGCGTCGTGCGGCGACGCCGGCCGCGCCCCTTTCGTTATCAGGGTTTGTAAGCGGGCACGTAGAGTTAAGTGGCGGAATCGGCGAGTCCGAGTCGATGAAGCGCCGGTCGGTACTACGGACACTCGGCACAGGGCTGGCAGCCGTCGGGACGGGCTGTCTGGGCGGTGGCGGCGAGGTCGTCGTGAGCGTCCAGCGGGACGTGACCGTCGACCCGGGGGACGCGTGGGTCGAGGAGGACATCCCCGACCTCTCCGAGACCGGCGGTGCCATCGAGTACATCGTCCGCTCGGAGACGCCGTTCGACGTCTACTTCTTCGCCGACGAGGCGGCGTTCGCCGCGTACGACACCTACGTCAAGGGGCGGGAACCAGACAGCACGCCGGCGGGCCACCCGGAGTTCAGCCAGACGGCACTGCCGAAAGAGGGGTCGGACCTCTACGAGGCGTCGACGACGGACGGCGGCAACCGCGAGTCCGTCGAGGCGACCGGACCGTACTACTTCGCCGTCGACCACTCGAACTACCGGATGGAGACGCGCGTCGACGAGTACGACGACCCGCTGACGGCCTTCGTCGACCTGAAGGTCATCCGCAGTCGGTCGCCCTTCTAGACGAACGCCAGCGGCACCATCGCGAGCGCGCCCGTCACGACCCCGGTGAGGAGTTCGCGCCGCCCGCCGCCCGGCAAGTCCTCCCCGTACTCCAGCGCCTCGGGGACGAACTCGGTGGCGACGAGGTACACCATCGCGCCGGCGGCGAAGCCGAACCCGAAGGGGAGGAACTGCTTGGCCAGCGTGACGAAGTAGTAGGCGACGACGGCGCCCAGCGGTTGCGGGAGCGAGGAGAAGACGGCCCACCAGACCATCCGCCACTCGCTGACCCCGAGCGACCGGAGCGGGATGGCGATGGCGGTGCCCTCCGGGACGTTGTGGATGGAGATGGCGACGGTCATGAACACCGCCAGGAGCGGGACGGCCGTCCCGGCGACGAGGAGCGTCTCGTCCGGGGAGACGCCCACGAGTCCGAGTTCGGCGAACGAGACGCCGACGGCGACGCCCTCGGGGAAACTGTGGACGGTGAGGATGCCGAGGATGAGCAGGAGTTTCTTGTAATCGGCCTGCTCGAACTGCTTCGGACTGTGGTCCACGTCGTCGAGCACGCGGTCGGCCCCCTCGACGAGGGCGACGCCGGCGAGGACGCCCGGAACCAGGAGCACCGCACCTCCGTAGGCGAGGCCCTCGCGGACGAGGCCGAACAGCGACGCCGCGACCATGATGCCCGAGGCCAGCCCCCACAGCACCACGTTCCAGCGGTCCGAGAACTCCTCGACGAGGAAGAACGGAATCGCGCCCAACCCCGTCGCGAGCGCCGTGAGGAGGCCGGCGACGAAGACGAACGCGACGTTCTCGAAGGCGACCATGTCGGAGCTACGGGAGTCGCCTTCATAACAATTGTCACTAACTTGATTGTTTTTCGGTCGGCCTAGAGCCGTCGTCGACCGGTCATAGTGTTACCGACGAGACAGTACTGTACTCCGGGCCGTCCTCGCGCAGGACGCTCTCGGTGAGACGTATCTCCTCGACCTGCAACCGACCCACGTCGGGGTCCTCGTCCTCGACGACGCGCTGGACCTGTTCTTTCCCGCCGGCGTGGTCCATCCGGGCGATGGTGGCGTGGGGCGTGAACTCGTGGTCCTCCGGGTCGAACCCCATCGCGACGGTGCGGTCCTCGATGGCCTCGTGGAGAGCAGTCAGTTCGGCGTCACCGTGGCCCGCGCGGACGCCGACCCAGACGACGCTGATGTAGGAGAGCGACGGGAACACGCCGAGGCCGCCGAACCGGACCTCGAAAGGCGTGACGCCGCTGTCCGCGACCGCCCGTTCGAGTTCGGCGGTGAGGTCGTCGACGCGGTCCGGGTCGGTGTCGCCGAGGAACTTCAGCGTGACGTGGGTCTGCTCCGGGTCGGTGAACCGGAGGCCCGACGCCCCCTCGAAGCGCGCCTGGACGTCGCGCACGGCGTCTCCGAGGCCGTCGAGGTCGACGCTGACGAACAGCCGTTTGCTCATACCCGGCCGTACGCCCGGCAGGCACTTCGTCGTGGGTGGTGACGGCCGTGTGCTTTACTCCGCTGGCGCCCCACCGACCGGCATGGACGACGTCGCCCTCCTCCGTCGGACCGTCCGCCGCTGTACCGCCGTCGTGGTGGCGATGCTCGGACTCGTGATAGCGGCCCTCGCCGGGTCGCCGGCGTCGCCGTTCGGGGTCGCCATCTCGTTCGGCGCGCTCCTGTATCTGGCCGGGAGCCTCGTCTTCGTCCCCGAGTCCGAGGGGGCGAGCGACGGCGACGGCGGCCCGCCTGACCGGCGTGAGTCCGGGACGTAGCCCTTAACCGCCCTGACCGTCAATCGGAGTGTATGACAGACCGAGAGCCCGAGGACCACGAGTTCTCCGAGGGACAAGGGTTCGACGACCCCTACGAGGGCTTCGACCTCGAACCGCCGGAGTTCGAGGTGGACCCCGACAAGGTCGACCCCGTCGACTCGCGCGTCGTGACGGACCTGCTCGACCGACGGAACGTCTCGAACGACGCCGTCGACCCGGAGCAGCTGCTCGACGTCGGGTTGGAGTACATGCACATCAACCGCCACGAGCAGGCCGCCGAGACGTTCGAGCGGGTCGCCCAGTACACCGACGACGACCGACTCGAACAGGAGGCCTGGACGAACAAGGGCGCGGCCCACGCGGAACTCGAGGAGTGGGACGCCGCCATCGGCGCCTACAAGGAGGCCCTGCGGGAGCTCGACGACACCGAGCACGCCGCCACCGCCGAGACGAACCTCGCGTACGCCCTGTGGGAGTCGGGTCGCTCCGAGCAGGCGCTCGAACACGCCGAGCGAGCGGTCGAGATCGACCCGCGGTTCGCCGAAGCGTGGTACAACC
Organism: Haloarcula sp. MBLA0163; assembly: GCF_055632435.1. Lineage (NCBI taxonomy): Archaea > Methanobacteriati > Methanobacteriota > Halobacteria > Halobacteriales > Haloarculaceae > Haloarcula > Haloarcula sp. MBLA0163. The sequence goes on along the minus strand of NZ_CM145745.1, from coordinate 124,943 downwards.
GCGGCTTCTTCCTCCTGGAACGTGGCCTCGCCGAGGACGCGGTCGAGGCGTTCGACAACGCCATCCGGCTCGGCTTCCGCAACGCCGACGTCCTCGAGGAGAAGGCCCGCGGCCTCGAGGAACTGGGCGAGTACGAGGAGGCCGAGGAGCTGGCCGACGAGGTCAAGGAGATGCGCGAGAGCGCCGAAGAGCAGCTGCTGGAATGATACTCAACGAGCGAGAGACCGACGAGGGACTGCTGGTCTCGGTCTGTGACCCGGACGTGATGGGCGAGACGTTCGAGGACGGCCCCGTCTCGCTCACCGTCGACGAGTCGTTCTACGGCGGGGACAGCGTCTCAGAGGAGGAGGTCGTCGACAGCCTCGCCCGGTGTAGCGTCGCCAACATCGTCGGCGAGGACAGCGTCGACGTCGCCGTCGAACACGGCTTCGTCGACGAGACGAACGTCCTCGACGTGGACGGGACGCGACACGCACAGCTCCTCTGGCTCTGAGGACGCGACGTCACCGTATCCGCACGCGGTCCAGTTTCCACCCGCCCTCGAGGACCACCAGTCGCACCGTCTGCGCGCCGCGCGCGAGGTCGACCCGCGTCGTCACCTCGCCCCAGCGGTCCCACCCGCCGGTCGGGTCGAACCGGATCCGCGTCCGCGGTTCGCCGTCGACGGCGACGCCCACGCTGCCCCCGCCGAACCCGTCGGCCGCGGCGACCCGGAGCGTCACGTCGTGCGGGCCGGCCTCGGCAGCGTCGACGGCGTAGGCCAGCCACTCGTCGGTGACCAGCAGGTCGGCGTCGCCGTCGGTGCCCAGCGGGGTGTCGTCGTAGCGCCAGCGGCCGTCGTGGTGGTAGATACGGTACGCGCCCGCCGGGATGGTCCCCGGGAGCTCGTGCCGGCGCATCGCCGGCTGTTCGTGGGCGCCCTCGCGCCGGCCGTGCCACTCGTGGCCGTGTTCCGGCCTGTCGGCCTCCACGCGAGTAACCGGTCCTTGCTCGTCGGTCTCTGGGTCCCCCATGGTGGTCTGTCACACACCGACAGCCGGCATTGTATTGTGGCAACTAACCGTACCGTAGACGGTGACTACGCCCCCGGCGCCGAAGGTTTAGGCGAACCGAAGGAAAGTTGCCCGTCCAGCCCGTGTGTTCCGCTAATGGGACAGACCGATATCGAGCCGCTCGACGTCGAGAGCATCCGTGCGGACTTCCCCATCCTCCAGCGGGAGTTCGATGGCGAGCAGGTCGTCTACCTCGACAACGCGGCGACGACGCAGACGCCCGAGCCCGTCGTCGAGACCATCGCCGACTACTACCGGACGACGAACGCGAACGTCCACCGCGGTCTCCACCAGCTGAGTCAGGAGGCCTCCATCGCCTACGAGGACGCCCACGACCGCGTCGCCGAGTTCATCGGCGCCTCCGGGGAGCGCGAGGAGATAATCTTCACGAAGAACACCACCGAGAGCGAGAACCTCGTCGCCTACGCGTGGGGCCTGAACGAACTCGGGCCCGAGGACGAGGTCGTCCTCACCGAGATGGAGCACCACGCCTCGCTCGTGACGTGGCAGCAGATAGCGAAGAAGACCGGCGCGACGTGTCGCTTCATCCGGGTCCAGGAGGACGGCACGCTGGACATGGACCACGCCCGCGAGCTCATCGGCGACGACACGGCGATGGTCAGCGTCGTCCACGTCTCGAACACGCTCGGCACGGTCAACCCCGTCTCGGAACTGGCCGACATCGCCCACGACCACGACGCCTACATCTTCGTCGACGGCGCCCAGTCGGTCCCGAACCGCCCGGTCGACGTTGAGTCCATCGACGCCGACTTCCTCGCGTTCTCCGGCCACAAGATGGCCGGCCCGACCGGTATCGGCGTCCTCTACGGGAAGAAACACATCCTAGAGGAGATGGAGCCGTACCTCTACGGCGGCGAGATGATAAAGAAGGTCACCTTCGAGGACGCGAAGTGGAACGACCTCCCGTGGAAGTTCGAGGCCGGCACGCCCGTCATCTGTCAGGGCATCGCGCTGGCCGAGGCGTGTGACTACCTGGACGACATCGGCATGGAGAACGTCAAGCGCCACGAGGACGCCCTCGCCCAGTACGCGATGGAGCGCCTGCACGACGAGGGCGACGTCGAGACGTACGGCCCGCCCGCCGGCGAGGAACGGGGCGGTCTCGTCGCGTTCAACTTAGAGTCGGTCCACGCCCACGACCTCTCCTCCATCCTGAACGATTCCGCCGTCGCCATCCGCGCCGGCGACCACTGTACCCAGCCGCTCCACGACAAACTCGGGGTGGCCGCCTCCGCGCGGGCCTCCTTCTACGTCTACAACACCCGCGAGGAAGTGGACAAACTGGTCGACGCCATCGACGACGCCCGGCAGTTGTTCGCCTGACGGGTACGAGCGGAGCGGCCGCCGTTTTCTCCTGTGTTCGGTGTGTGGCGAGCGACGGCCCCGCACCCGGCGGCGTCACTCCGGCCGCGACCCGCGGGTGCGCCGGCGCCGACCGCCAGCCGTGTGGGCACGCGAACGCGCGCGACTCCTCACCGCCGCGGACACCCGCATCGCGGCGACGGTCCCGACGGCGCCGAGGAGGACTCCGAGCGCGAAGACGGGGTAGCTGACGACCAGCAGTACGCCGACGAGCAGCACCGCGAGGCCGAGGCTTCCGCGGGCGGACGGCCCGGTCCGGTCGGCCGTCCGGGCTCGTCCACCACGAGAGATACGAGGGTCGTTCATCGTATACGAACGGTGGGGCCGGACGGCCTTAACTATAATCAGAACGACATTTCTGTAAGCGAGCTTTCCGAAGGACGCTTCTGTTCGCGTTCTGACTGGTTCGGACGAGACGCGCCGACGGCGGTCGGTCGCCCCCGCGTTTTACAACTCGAAGCGACCTACCGGGGTCCATGACCGACGAGGACGCGGCCGAGGCGACCCTCGCCCCGGACGAGGCGTTCGCCGTGCTCGGCGACGAGACCCGCATCGGCATCCTCCGGGCGCTGGGCGCGGCGGAGGAGCCACTCTCGTTCTCGGAGCTCCGCCAGCGGGTCGGGGTCGACGACTCCGGCCAGTTCAACTACCACCTCGAGAAGGTCGTCGGCCACTTCGTCGCCAAGAGCGACGAGGGGTACACCCTCCGGCGGTCGGGCCGCCGGGTCGTCGAGGCCGTGCTCTCGGGCGCGGTCACGGAGACGCCCGCCTTCGAGCGGACCCGCATCGAGGAGGCCTGCGAGTACTGTGGCGCGCCGGTCGAGGTCCGCTGGCGGTCGGGCAACGCGGAACTGTTCTGCACCGAGTGTGCCGGCCGTTACGGGCAGTCGTACGGGGCCACAAAACGGCCGGAGCCGGTGGCGTCGGGGTACCTCGGTCGGATGCCGCTCCCCCCGGCGGGGCTACAGGGTCGGACGCCCGACGGGATGGTCCGGGCGGCGTGGACGTGGTCGCATCTGGAGATGCTGGCCATGTCGAGTGGGCTCTGTCCCCGCTGCTCGGCGCCCGTCGAGACCGACGTGTTCGTCTGCGAGGACCACGACGCCAGCGACGGCCTCTGTGACCGGTGTGACGGCGCCCACGCGGTGAACGTCGGCGCCCGGTGCACGAACTGCATCTTCCGGAGCGGTGGCATCTTCGTCGTGGTGCTGTTGGCCGACACCGACCTGCTCGCGTTCCTCACCGCCCACGGTCTCAACCCCGTGGCGCCCGACTCCATCCGGCGCCTCAACGAGGTCCTCGCCGACTACGACGAGACGCTCCTCTCGACGGACCCCCTCCGGGTCCGGTTCACCTTCAGCGTCGACGGGGACCACCTGACCCTGACCGTCGACGACGACCTGACCGTCGTCGAGTCAGACCACGGGACGGCCACCGACCGGTGAGCGCGCCCCGTCCTGGCTGCCGACACCGGGTGGGGCGGGTCGAGCGCCCCGTCGTCCCGTTTCAATCTGTGAGAATTCGTTCAGAGTATTTATCATGTAGTCCAGACAACAGACGGGCGGGGAATGTCGGACAGAGTCGAGATCCCGGCGACGGTACTGTGTCACGCGCTCGGCGACGAGCCAGTCGCGACCACCCTCTCCCTGGGCAGTGACACGCTCGCCGTCGAGGGCGACGGGTTCGCCGACCAACTCCGCCTCGACAACCTCTTCGACGTCAGGGTCGGTGCGCCGCCGCAGGCGGCCGCCTCGGCGTTCGGCGGCACCGTCCTGACCGTCGGGTTCGAGCGGGACGGGGGGCGCGAAGCGCTGTTCGTGCGGACCGACGAGGACACCCTGACGACGTTCGCCGGCCTGCTGTACCGCCGCCTGCTCGACGGGAAGGAGGTGGCCGTGCGCCACCCCGCCGAGATCGGCGGGCGCGTGACCGAGGCGAGCTACGACATCGGCCGGCTCCACGTCGTTCCCGGTCGGGTGGGCGTCAGCGACGTGCAGGCGCCGTTCGACCTCGAACTGGGGATGATCGTCGACTTCTGGCGCTCCACCGAGGAGCTGCTCGGAGACCGTCAGCAGGTCATCCACATCCAGTACGTCCGCGACGGCGTGGCGGTGTCGCTGGACCTCGCGCTCAATCCGCCGCGCGTGCAGCACCTGCTGGGGCGGCACCTCCAGCGGAAGTACGTCGAGACCAGGCGGGAGATACGGGGGCTCGACGTACCGCCCGTCGGCCTCCGGGCGCTCGTGCGCCTCTACTCGCTCCGCGGGCGGATGCGGCCCCAGTCGCTGGCCGACGGGGAGTCGGTGTCCACCTCGGCGCTGGTCCGGGCGCTCCGTCGCCGGGGGTTGATAGAGCCGGCCGACGGGGAGGTTGCCCTCACGTCGCGCGGGTGGATTCTCGTCACCGAGCACGTGAGCCAGAGCGGCCGCGACCACGGGCCGACCGACGGGACGGGGCAACGGGCGACCGGACAGACGGATTGAACTCGGCGGGGCGAGGTGTGAGCGAGCGACCGGGCACCGGCCAACGGTACCGCCGCCCGACCATTCAAACCGCGGAGGCACGAACCCCGCCCCATGGCACTCGACGACATCGACCTCGACTACGTCAGACTCGGCGAGACGGGCCTCTCGGTCAGCGAACTCGCCTTCGGAACGTGGCGGTTCGGCCGGGAGACCGAGGACGGGACCCTCGAGATCGGCGAGGAGCGCGCCCACGACCTGCTCGACGCCTACGAGGCGGCCGGCGGGCGGTTCATCGACACCGCCGACGTCTACGGCGGCGGCGACAGCGAGGACTGGATCGGCGACTGGCTCACGGACCGGGACCGCGAGGAGTACGTCCTCGCCTCGAAGATATACTGGCCGACCCGCGAGGACGACCCGAACGGCCGCGGCCTCGGGCGCAAGCACATCCGGCGCAACATCGACCTGATGCTGGACCGACTGGGGACCGACTACCTCGACGTGCTGTACATCCACCGCTGGGACGAGGAGACCCCGGCCCGCGAGCTGATGCGGACGCTGACCGGCCTCGTCGACGACGGCAAGGTGAACTACCTCGGGGCGTCGACGTTCGAGCCCAATGCGTGGCGGGTCGCACAGGCCAACGAACTCGCCGAGCGGGAGGGGCTGGAGCCCTTTACCGTCTCCCAGCCCCGTTACAACCTCGTCAACCGCGAGGTCGAGGGGGACTACCTGGACATGTGCGACCACTACGGCCTCGGGGTCTGCCCGTGGAGTCCGCTGGCACAGGGCGTGCTGACCGGGAAGTACACCCGCGACGACCGCGACACCGACGCCTCGGCCGGCCGGAGCGACGACTGGAAGGACGCCTACCTCACCGAGGAGAACTTCGACGTCGTCGACGAGGTCCGGGCCGTCGCCGACGAGGTGGATGCCACCCCCGCACAGGTGTCGCTCGCGTGGCTCATGCACCACGACGGCGTCGCGTCGCCGCTCGTCGGCGCCCGCACGGTCGACCAGCTCGAGGAGAACCTCGCGGCGGCGGCCGTCGACCTCTCCGAGTCCCAGTTCGAGCGCCTCGCCGAGTCGAAGGGCGGCCCCTACGACGACATCTGACGCGGCCGCCGTCGCCGCCGGAGGGTGCCTCGGAAGCCTTTTCCGGGCCAGAACCGTAACAGAATCCAACAATGGGTATCGGCGGCTCAGACATGTACCGGCAGCAGATTCTCGACCACTACAAGAACCCTCGCAACACCGGCGAAATCGAGGACCCCACGTTCACCCACGTCGGCGAGAACCCGATGTGCGGCGACGAGATACGGATGGACGTCGTCCTCAGCGAGGACGAGGAGACCATCGAGCGCGTCGCCTTCCGCGGCGACGGCTGTGCCATCTCGCAGGCGTCGGCGTCGATGCTCACGGAGAAACTCCACGGGATGTCCGTCGAGGAACTGGAGGCGATGGACCGCGACGACATCGTCGACATGCTCGGTGTCGACATCTCCCCGATGCGGATCAAGTGCGCCGTCCTCGCGGAGAAGGTCGCACAGGACGGCGCGGAGATCTACTTCGGCGAGAAGGACCTCGACAAGACGACGACCGAAGACGACGACTGACTACAGCAGCGACGGCCGCGGCAGGAGTCGTGCCCGGCACCGCTGGCACGCGACGATGCCGTAGTGGTCGAGACACTGGTGTTCTTCCCCGCAGAGTTCACATTCGAGCCTGTCGCCACGCTGTCCGTCCGGCCCGAACGGGGTCGTCCGCCGTTCGCTACTCCGTCGGATTGAGGAGAGCATCCCGTGGACGGAGCTAGCGCGCGCTGTGGGATAAGTAGCCGGCCTAATCTGTACGTGGGGTTATCACGGCGGCCGTCCGTCTCGCGCGTGGCGCTGCCACGGGTCGGGAAGGCTTATCGACCCCGACCCGGTGTGTGACGGTATGACCGACGGCAACGAGTGGGACCCCGACGACTACGACGACGGCCACGGCTTCGTCCACGAGTACGGCCGGGACTTGCTCGACCTACTCGACCCGAAGCCGGGCGAGCGGGTCCTGGATATCGGGTGTGGCACGGGGCATCTGACCGCCGCCGTCGCCGACAGCGGTGCCGAGACGGTCGGCATCGACGCCTCGGCGGAGATGGTCCGGCGGGCCGGTGAGACGTACCCGTCGCTGGCGTTCGAGCGGGCCGACGCCCGGACGTACACGCCCGAGCGGGCCTTCGACGCCGTCCTCTCGAACGCCGCGCTCCACTGGATTCCCGGGGCGGACCACGACGCCGTGCTGTCGACCGTCGCCGACGCGCTCGGTCCCGACGGCCGGTTCGTCGCGGAGTTCGGCGGGCACGGGAACGTCCGGCACATCACCGACGCACTCGAGGCCGAACTCGCCGAGCGCGGGCACGACGTGACCCACCCGTGGTACTTCCCGAGCATCGGCGAGTACGCGCCGCGGCTCGAGGCCCACGGGTTCGAGGTGACGTTCGCACGGCTGTTCGACCGGCCGACGGAACTGGACGGCGGCGCGGACGGCCTCCGCGAGTGGGTCGGGATGTTCGGCGACGAGTTCTTCGAGGGGGTCCCCGGAGCGGAGCGCGAGCGAGTGCTCGACGGCGTCGAGGAGCGCCTGCGCGACGACCTGTTCGACGCCGACAGCGAGACGTGGACCGCGGACTACCGGCGGCTCCGGGTCGTCGCCACGAGGTGAGCGCGGCGAACGGGCGCTGTGTCAGACCGGGCGGAGGTGGTCGTCGCGAGGTTCCCAGAGCGCGCCGCTCATCCGCAGTTCGTACAGCGTGTCGAGCGTCTGTCCGACGGTCCACCCCTGTTTGCTCGTCGCCGCGGCGATGATGCCGACGGGGATACCGCGTTCGAACTGCTCGTCGAGCGCGTGGAGGACCGGTCCGAGGGCACCGGCCTCGGGTGCCTGTGTCACGGCGGGGTGGTCGGCGACGACCCACTCGACGTCGGCCCCGGTGAGACGGCGTCGGCGGCGGTAGAACTCGACGACGTCGTTGGCCGTCGCCGCCTCGACGCGTTCGCCGGTCTCCGTACACTGTGCGACGAACGGGAGAGAGTCCTGTTGGCTCATGTCCCCTCAGGCCTCGTAGGCTTCCTGCGCCAGTCGGTGGAGCTTGTGGACGGTGTGCTCGTTCGGCCCGAGTTGGGCCTGCGCCAGCGCGCCTGACTGGAGGCCCTCGTACTGCCGTTCGACGAGTTCGAAGTCCTCCTCCTGCAGTTGGCGACTCGTCCGGACGAACTCGCGTTCGGCCTCGGTCATCTCGGCGGACTGGAAGTAGTAGTCGGCGATGAGCTGGAACCGCCCCTCGTCGATGGGGTCGATGATGTACGTGCCGTAGCCGTCGGCGGTGCCGTACATGTTCACCGTGAAGTTCGGCCAGAAGTAGTAGAACTTCGCCTCGTGTTCCTCGTGGATTCGCATCTCGTCCTCGACGTCCTCGGCGTGGGTGTAGTGCAGAATCCAGTGGTAGTCGTTGACCTCGAGTTCGGAGTCGTTCAGTTCGACGCCGGTTATCCAGTCCTGATGGTTGGCGTGACAGTGGTCACACTCCGAGTAGTTGCCGGCGAACGTCTTCCAGTTGCACTCGACCTCGGAGACGTAGCGGGCGGCGTGTTCGTACTCGCCGAGCGGCAGCGCCTCCAGTTCGTCTTTGAGCGTCCCGGCCTGTTCGGCCAGCGGCATCGGGTCCTCGGCGAAGTTGAGGAAGACGAGCGGCCCGATGCGGTCCGTCTCGACCTCTCGCAGACCGTTCGCCTCGGCGTCGAAGCCACACACCTCGGCGTCGTCTAGGTCGGGGTTGAGCCCCGCCTCCTCGAAGCTCTTGGGCGTGCTCGTGAGGTCGCCGTCGAGGTCGTAGGTCCACATGTGGTACGGACACCGGATGCGTCCCATGTTCCCCGGGTCGGTCATCGGCGTGTCCTCGACCATCTTCGAGCCGCGGTGTGCACAGACGTTGAAGAACGCGCGCACCTCGTCCTCGGCGTCGCGGTGGACGATGACCTGTCTGTCGCCGACCGTCCGGGTGAAGTACGCCCCCTGTTCCTGTATCGCGTTGGCGTGGCCGGCGTAGACCCAGTACCGGCCGAACACCTTGTCCTTCTCCATCTCGTGGGCCGCGGGGTCGGTGAAGTACCGCGCGGGGAGCGCGTTCGTCTCGTCGGTGATGTCTGGACTGACCGCCTCTACGTCGTCATTCGTGGTGTTCCACCGCGTCATGTGTCGAAACGTACGGGCAGTTTCCCCATGGGACTTCACCACAGATGACACGCCGTTTAAATCCCCTCCGGAGACCCGGCACCGTCGTGGACGGCACTCGGCACGGCCCCACTCACTCGTCGACGAGGACGTCCTCGACGAGTTGTCGCGTCCCTCGGCGGAGGCGCCCGCCGACGGCGGTCGGGCAGATGCCGAGTCGCTCGGCCAGTTCGGCTTGGGTCGTCTCGCGTGGTTCCTCGAAGTAGCCACACCGGTACGCTTCGGTCAACGCGCGTCGCTGTTCCTCGCTGACGGCCGTCACGGTGCCGTCGGCCATCCCGTGCTGGTCGTAGACCCGGGCCAAATGGAAGGCGATTCCCTCGGACCGGCAGTGCTCCCAGAGTTGGGCGATGGCCTGCCGGTCGGGGAGTTGCAGGCGGAGTCGCCACCCGGTGTCGGCCGTCCGCGCCTCCAGCACCAACCCGCCCAGTTCCGTGACCTTCGGGGAGAGGAGTTGCGTGTCTGAGCGGTGGGTGAACCGGTACAGCCGTGAGCTATCGGACTCGGAGACGACCATCGCCTCGGCGACGGTGTCGTCGCGTTCGACGGCCGCCTCGAAGCGCTCGAACTCGCCCGACTCGCTCTGGACGAGGAAGAAGAACATCGACGTCTCGGGGTCGGTCATCGAGTTCGTCACGACGCGTACGTCTACCGACGGCACCCGTTCGACGGTGGGTGCCAGCGTCAGTTTCTCGTGGTCGATGCGGATGACAGCGATCAGACTCATAGTACGCTCCTCAGACGGCCCGTCCGCGTCTCGGGACGGACGAGCGGCCGACGCCCCGCGGGCAGGTTCGACTCCGCGTCCCGAGCAAGCGGCGCTCGCCGTGACTCCGTGGCGCGCTCCCGGCCAATCGTTCGGTTTCGCCGCGGTACGTGTGCTCTTCGTTCACACAGATACCGGGACGGCGGTCGAACGAATCACTCTTGAGACGTACTATCTCAGGTTTTTATACCGACAGGGAGGCCGGCCGAGGGTGGGAGTCGGTGCCGGCTACGCGAGGAAGACGTGCCGCGGGCGGTCGGCCAGCACGTCCCGTCCCCAGCTCACCGTATCCGAGAAGGCGTCCGAGCGGAAGAACGCCATCGCGTCCTCCTTGCTGTCCCACTGGCTGGCGATGAACATATCGTTCTCGTCGTCGCGGTTGGCGAGCAGCGCCGTCTCGCGGTGGCCGTCCATGTCCGCCAGCAGGCCGCCGACGGTGTCGAACTTCTCGACGAAGTCCTCGCGGTGCTCGGGCTTGACGGTGTAGAACATCCCCATCGTCCCGAAGCCGTCGCCCTCGCCCTGCCGGCGGACGACGTCGGGGAGGTCCGAGAGGTAGCCGCTGGCCGTCTCCGCAGCGTCCTCGGTATCCCACAGGGAGGCGACGGCCGTCGTGTCGGAGTCGAGGTCCGTGTACACCGTCGTCCGGACGTGGGTGTCGTAGCGGTCGAAGGCGCTCCGGAGGTCCGCCACCTCGTCGGCGAGTTCGTCGGGGTCGGCCTCGGAGTAGACGACCAGCGCGTAGACGTCCTCACCGTGGGGCTGCCCGGCGTAGACGCCCTCGGCTTCGAGTTGCTCGCGGATGGACTGGGAGGACGCCGCGGCCCGTTCGTGGTCGCCGTCGTCGTCCGCGTCGTCGCCCTCGCCCAGCTGGCCGCCGAGCCGCTCCTCGACGCCGTCGAGGTCGCCGAGGAACCCGGCCGCCGTCTCGGCGGCCTCCTTCGCCGTCCAGACGCTGACGACGTAGGTCTGGCCGCTCTGGGCGCGGACCGTCGTGGTGACGTGCCGGTCGTAGTGGTCGAAGCTCTCGGCGAGTTCCTCCACATCGTCGACGATGGCCTCGGCGTCCGCCGAGGAGTGGAAGACCAGCGCGTAGTCACCGGCGTCGTAGGCCTCGCCCTCGTGGAGGCCCAGCCGGCCGAGCCGCTGGGCGGCGTCGTCTATCTCCTCGAAGTCGCCCGAGACGTCCGGCCGACCGCCGCTCGACCCCGAATCGTCGGCCTCGCCACCGTGGTCGCTCGCTGGGTGGTCGGCGTCGGCGGGGTCCTCGCCGTGCGGGTGGTCGCCCTCGCTCGCACCGCCCGGGTGGGCGCTGCCGTGGTCCTCGGCGTCGCCGGCGTGGGCGTGGCCCGCGTCGCCCTCAGCGTGGGCGTCGGGCCGTCCCTGCCCGCCGCCCTCCGCGTGCGCGTCGACGGCCTCGGCGGCCGCCGTCCCGCCGGCCGTCTCCCCGTCGGTCGGAACTCGCTGGCCGGCGAGGACGGCCGGGAGGTCCGCGGGGTCGAAGCGGCGGCCGACGTAGAAGGGGCCGAACTCGGCGAACTTCGAGGTGGAGGGGTCGAAGCGCATCTCGGTCAGCAGCTCCTTGATGCTGGTCATGTCCTCGCTCCAGAGCGTGATGCCCCACTCGTAGTCGTCGAACCCGATGGAGCCACAGATCATCTGGTTCACGTCGCCGCCGTACCCGCGGCCGATGTCGCCGTGGCGCTTGATGTGGGCCGCCCGCTCCTCGAAGGACGTGTCGTACCAGTTCTGGTCGGGGTCGCGGCGCTTGCTCATCGGGTAGAAACAGACGAACTCCTCGTCGGGCACCTCGGGGTGGAGCCGCGCCTGGATGTACTGTGCCAGCCCCGAGTCGTCGTCGACCTCCCCCTCGAAGTACTCGCGGGCCTTCTCGGTGTAGCCCGACGCTTCGGTCACCGAGACGTAGGAGTACACCTGCTCGGTGAACTGCGCGAACTCCGTCTGCTCGAAGTGACGCTCCGCGGCGTCGAGGTCCCCCATCGTCGGCCGGAGATGCAGGACCATGAGGTCGGCCTTGTGGCCTAGCACGGTGTAGACGGCCGTCTGGCCCTCCGCCGCGTCCTCGACGGCCTCGTAGGCCGAGAGGAAGTCGATGCCCTCCGAGAGCGCGCGGTCGCGGACTCGCTGGGGAGCCTCCCGCCAGGCGTCCCAGTCGATTCGGCGGCAGTCGTGCAGCACGTACCAGCCCTCTTCCGTCTGCGGGGGCTTCCGTTGGTCCATGCCGGCGGGTTACAGTTCGACGGTAACGAACCTTCCCATGTCGGCGAGCGCCTGCCGGCGTCTGTCGTCGGCCCTCGGGTGCTCCGAACGGCCAGGAAACGCCGGGGACCTGCCGGGCCCGGCCGACGCCACCCGCGAGAGAGACAGCGACGGCGCCAGTCGGGCCGGCTACTCCTCGACCCCGAAGATGCGGTGGAGTTGGGACTCGATCTCGGCGACGAACTCCTCGAGGACGACCTCGAACTTCTCGTCGTCGACGACGATGGCGGTGAGCCGCTCCCGCGGGTCCTCCGGCAGTTCCACGTAGAACCCTTCGCTCTCGTCGTAGAACGGTTCGGACTCGTTGAGGATCTGCTGGTCGATGGCGTGGACGAGTTCCGAGTCGTAGCGGTCGTTCAGCACCTCGAAGGCCTGCTTGTAGGCCTTCTGCAGTTCCGGGAAGTAGTTGGCGTACTTGTCCTCGAACTGCTCGGGGTCGAACTCCGTCATTGTCGGGACGAGGACGGCCGAGGATAAAGGTGGCCCGGACTTGCTCAGGGGCGGGCCGACCGGGCGTCCTTCTTCGGCAGGTAGACGACCAGATAGGCGACGAACGACACCCCGAACAGGCCGCCGAGGACGAGGTAGACCCGGACGTCCAGCCCCGTGAGGACGGCGAGAATCTCCGCGAGGGTCGCCCGCGGGTCGGCGAAGCCGAACGTCTCCGTGTAGGCCAGCAGGCCGGCGACGACGACCAGCACGAGGTCGAACAGTTCGCGCGAGTCCATTCGTCACTCCATCGGATAGCGGCCCGTATAGCTCTTGCTGCCCACGGTGGCGGTGGGACCCCGACACACGGTCCGGTCCGTGGACCCGCCTCAGTCGAGCTGGTCGGCGACCACGTCGTCGGCCGCCTCGACGAAGGCGTCCTCCTCGCCGGCCGGGATGGTCGCACCGGCGGCGATGTCGTGGCCGCCGCCGTCGCCGCCGACGGCCTGTGCGGCCTCGCGCATCACGACGGAGAGGTCGACGCCGCGGCCGACGAGGGGGCCGGTCGCCCGCGAGGACACCTTCGTCTCGCCGTCGGCGTCGGCGAAGGCGACGATTGGCTTGTCCGGGTCGACGCCGTCGGTGCCCAGCGCCATCCCCGCGACGATGCCGACGATGGTCTCGCGGATGGCGTCGCCGGCCTCGAAGTACTGGACGTGCTCGGAGCGGGTGACGCCGCGCTCCTTGACCAGGTCGAGGCCCTCCGAGAGGTTCCGGCGGTGGTTCGCCAGCAGTTTGCGGGCCTGCTCGAGGGGGGCCTGTCGGTCGCCGAGACAGACCGCCAGCCCCACGTCGGCCCGCTCGTAGCGGGCGGTGGCGTTCAGCAGCGTCGAGAACTCGCTGGCGTCCCGGAGTTCCGTCCCCTCGGGCTCGGTCGTGAGCGTGTAGGTCGTCCCGACGAGCGACTGTATCTTGTCGGCGGGCACCCCGCGCGTGACCGCCCGCTGGACCAGCGCGCTGGCGACCGTCTGGCGCTCGTCGTCCGAGAGGTCGGCCCACGTCCGCCACTCGCCGTGGCGTTTCAGGTCGAGCCCGAGGTCCTCGAGGAACCTCGTGGCGCCGGCCTGGTCGTTCGAGATGCCCGGAATCGGGACCTCCGTGGCGTACTCCAGCAGTTTCGGGAGCGGGCGGGTCTGCTTGCCGTACAGCGAGAGGTCGGTCCCTTCCTCCAGGACGTCGGCGGCGATGCCCTCCTCGACGAGGCCCTCGTTCGCGCCGACCAGCTCCCCCCCGACGGCCTGCATGTCGCCGACGGCGCCCACCACCGCGAGCGCCGCGAGGTCGCGGTTGTCGCCCCCGTCGGGTTCGAGGGCGCGGGCGAGGACGTACGCCGCGCCCGCGCCGGACAGCTCCGAGGCCCCGTCGAGGCCGACGAGGAGCGGGTTGCAGTGGTAGTCGAAATCGGCGTACCCGTCCGTCTCGCCCACGGCGTCGGCGTTGCAGTCCTCGGGGTCCGAGGGCTGGTGGTGGTCGGCGACGACGGCCTCGAAGTCCCCCGCGGCGACGTGCTCGGAGATGACGTCCAGCTGGCCGGAGCCGAAGTCGGTGAACAGCACCGTCTCGTACTCGCGGGCGGCAATGCTGGCTATCTCCTCGGCGTCGAGTTGCTTCTTGAACACCGTCTCGACGGGGATGCCCGCCCGCGACAGCGCCGTCGTGGCGATAGCGGCGCTGGTGAGGCCGTCCGCGTCGATGTGGGAGGCCAGCAGTACGCGGTCGGCCGCCCGTAGCCGGTCGGCAGAGGCGGTCGCGCGGTCGGCCAGCGCTGGAACGGGGCCGGGTGTACTCATCGTGCCGGGGTAGGCGCGCCCCGGGATAAAAACCTTCAGTCGTCGTCAGGCGACCTTCCGCTGGCGGTAGAACGTCAGCACCCTGTCGTCGTACTCGACGGTCGTCTCGATGGTTATCCAGCCGTCGGCGCGTTCGATGGCCAGCGCCTCGCCGAGCGAGAGGTCGACGCGCTGTGTCGTGGTGTACGTCGCCCCGGCGTCGAGGGCACCGACCCACTCGTAGCCCGACCAGACGACGCTCCCGTCGGTGCCCCGTCCGGCGTAGATGGTGGCGGTGACGCCGACGTCGGCGGACGCCTGTGGCTGTTCGTTCCGGAGCGTCGAGGTCACGTCGCGGCAGGTCCGCCCGCACTCGGTTATCCGGTCGATAGCGAGCGTGAACGGCGGCGGTCCCTCGGTGGGCGTGGCCCGTGGGGGACCGTCCGGTTCCGGTGGGCCGGCCGTCCCGCCGTCGGCTCCGAACGGGCCGACACCGAGGAGGAACGCCGCCCCCGCGCCGACCAGGAGGAGGGCGAAGAGTCCGACGGCGAGGCCGACCCGCGCGTCGGTGACGGCCCCGCGGCGTCCGTCGGCCACGGTCAGACCGACGCTCCCAGCCGTCGTCGGGCCGCCGGACGTCCGGACGCCCCACCCGGGACGTGGTAAGTTGGCATACGTCTGGTACGAAGCGGTGGAAGATAAACCCGCCAGTCGAGTCAGGCGACCTGTCGCTGGTCGGTGAACGTCACGGTCTGGTCGGCCGTCTGGACCGTCGTCTGGACCGTTATCCAGCCGTCGTTGTTCTCGACGGCGAGCGCCTCGCTGTAGGACAGTTCGACGCGCTCGGTCGCCGTGTAGGACTCGCCGGCGTCGAGCGTGCCGACCGGTTCGGACCCCTCCCACACGACGTCGCCGTCGGTGCCGTTGCCGGCGTAGATGCGCGTGTAGACGGTGACGTCCGTCGCCGCGGTGTCCTGCCGGTTCGTCAGCGTCGAGGTCACGTCACGGCAGGTCTGACCGCAGTTCTCGATGTCGTCGATACCGAAGCCGAACGGCGGCGTCGGCGTCGCCGTGGCCGTCGTCGCCGCGCTGTCCGCACCGCCGCTGTCGGTCGTCCGCTCGCCGGGCGTCTCGGTCGGGAACGACTCGATGTCCGACCCGCTGTCGCCGCCGGGTGCCGGGCCGACCCCGGTCAGCACGGCTCCAGCGGCACCCGCGAGGAGGAGCGCCACGCCACCGACCGCGAGCAGTTTCGTACGCATCGGTTAGCTGTCGGCCCCGTCGCTCGCGGCCCCGCTGACCTCGTCACCGGGGTTGCCGCCCAGCGCGCCCTCGAGGAACTGCGTGATGCTGTCGAGGATGGACGAGACGAAGTCGGGCACCGGGTCGGGCAGGCCGCCGGGCGGTCCGATTGCCTCGGTGCCGTCGTCTGTCACGTCCGTCGCGGGCGCCGCCGCCGCGGCGCCGGTCAGGAGCGTCAGTATCGCCACGAGCACGCCGGCCGTTCGGAGCAGTTGTCGCGTCATCTGTACCCGGTCGTTGTGGCGACGACCGTATCAAGGGAGTCGACGGTGAACGCAGATTACCCCGAATTAGCGCCTCTTTCCCCGATTTAACTCGGTTTAACGGTCGGAGCCCGGACACGCCCGCCCGGCCCGCCGATGGTGTTATCTCGTTGTCACTCGTAGGCAGTCGCATGTTCTCCACCGGACCCTCACTCGTGGCCCGACGCACAGAGACCACCGACGAGGTGGGACGATGAGCCTCCTCGGTCGCATCGGCTTCGCCATCCGCGCGAGACTGAACGCCCTGCTGAACCGGGCGTCGGACCCCTCGGCCGAACTGGACTACTCCTACGAGGAGTTGCGCGACGAACTCCAGCGGGTCACGCGCGGCATCGCCGACGTGACCACCCAGAAGAAACGGCTGGAGATACACCGCCGGCGCCTCCGCGAGAACGTCGAGAAGTACGACGGACAGGCCCGCGAGGCGATGCGACAGGACCGCGAGGACCTCGCGCGGCGCGCGCTGGAGAAGAAACAGACCCACGTGGGCCAGATATCCGACCTCACGGAGCAGATAGACAGCCTGCAGGAGACACAGGACCGCCTCGTGGGCAAGCGCGCGGAGTTGTCGAGCCAGATAGAGCAGTTCCGCACGCGCAAGGAGACGATGAAGGCCCGCTACGAGGCCGCCGAGGCGTCGGCCCGCGTCTCCGAGGCGTTCACCGGCGTCGGCGACACGATGGCGGACGTCAACCGGGCCATCGAGCGCGCCACCGAGCGCACCGAACGCATGGAGGCCCGCGCCGCCGCCCTCGAGGAACTGGAGGCGAGCGGCCAACTGGAGTCCGTGCTCGAAGAGGGCGACGACATCGACCGGGAACTGGACCGCCTGTCGAACGAACGGGCCGTCGAGTACGAACTGGAGACGCTCCGCGAGGAGGTCGAAGCCGACGAACGGGCCGCCGAGACCGCCGACTGAGACGGGCCGCTACGGCGTCGTCCGGCGGGCGACCAGCGCGACGAACCCGACCCCGACGGCGGCGCCGACGGCGAGCAACAGCCACCCGGCGCGGTACGACACCGAGTCGGCCAGCCACCCGAACGCGGGCGGGGCCAGCAGTGCGCCCGCGTTGAGCGCCGTCTGGCCGCCGGCGGTCGCCGCCCCGACCTCGTCGGCCGGCACCAGCGCCGTCATGCAGGCGTAGTAGAGCCCGGTGAACCCCAGTATCGTCGCGCCGACGCCGACGACGAGCGCCAGCGCCACCGGGCGCGGGAGGTCCGGCAGGGCGAGCGCCGCCAGCAGGAGGGCGCCCAGCGCCGCCTGCCCGAGCAGGACCGTCGCGTTCGCGCGGGCCTCCGACGCCGCTCGACGGTCTGCCAGCCACCCGGCGGCGACCCGGCCCAGACTCCCCGACACCTGCATCGCCGCGAAGCCGAGGCCGGCGACGGCGACGGAGACGCCCACCGAGTCGGTCAGGTACAGGGTCGCGTAGCCGACGGTCGTGAACAGCGCCGCCCCGAGGAAGAACCCGCCGCCGGCGAGCGCCACGTAGGGGCGGTTCTGCCGGAGTCCGTCGAGGTCCGGCAGGCGCCACTCGCCGCCGGGCGCCCCCCGGTAGCCGACGGCGAAGGCCGCGGCCACCGCGAGAGCGACGCCCCCGGCGACGAGGAAGCCGAGATTCCACGCGCCCACCGACGGCGCGGCGCTGACGACGAGGACCGCCGCGACGCCGCTCCCGCCGGTGACGCCGACCTGTTTGATGCCCATCGCCCGCCCCCGGAGCGCGCCGGGGACGCTCGTCACGATGGCCCGGTTGGTCGCCGGCATCGCGGTGGCGTAGGCCGCGCCGAGGAAGGCGGCGGCGACCAGCAAGGCGGGGAACCCGGTGGCCAGCCCCACGCCCGCGACGCCGACGGCCAGCGCCACGAGGCCGCCGACCATCACCGCCTTCTCGCCGACGCCGTCGACGGCCGCACCCACCGGAAACAGCGCGGCGGTGTACCCGAGCGTTCCGGCGGTGACGACGACGCCGACGAGGAACCGCGAGAGGTTGAGTTCCGCCTGGAGTAGCGCCGTGCCGGCGAACAGCGCGTAGAAGCAGGTGCTGGCGACGACCTGCCACCCGGTCACCAGACCGAGCGGTCGGAGTACGTCGGCGAGACCGCCCTCCTCGCCGCGCATCAGTCGTGGTAGGTCGGGGCCGCCGTCTCCACGACGTCACAGGCCAGCGTCTCGAAGTCCGCCCGGTCGGGCACCACGTCGACCGAGATGCCGGCGTTCTCGGCCGTCTCCCTCGTCGGTTCGCCGATGGCGCCGACCGTCGCCTCGCGCAGGCCCTCGATGGCCGCGTCGCGGACCCCGCGGTCGGCGGCCGCGGCGAGGAAGTGCCGGACGGTGAGCGAGGAGGTAAAGAGCGCCGCGTCCAGTTCGCCGTCGGCGGCGAGTTCGGCGGACGCGCCGGACTCCGGCGGGCGGACGAGGCGGTACAGCACCGTCTCGTGGACGTACGCGCCGGCCGCCTCGAGGCCGTCGGTCAGGACCGCCGAGCCGTGGTCCGAGCGCGCAACCTCGGCGCGCGACCCGGCCACCTCGGCTTCCAGCGCCTCGACCAGCCCCGTCGAGGAGTACTCCTCGGGGACCACGTCGACGGTGTAGCCGGCCTCGCGGAGCGCCGCCGCGGTGGCCTCGCCGATGGCACACACCGTCGCCGCCCCCGGTTCCCAGCCCGCGTCCGCCGCGAGTTCGACGCCGGTCTTGCTCGTCAGCACCACGTAGTCGGCGTCGCTTCTGGGCGTCCTGTCGGTCGGTTCGACGGCGAGCATCGGGTCGGCGACGGGGTCGGCCCCCAGCGACTCCAGCAGTTCGACGGCCGCCGCCAGTCGCTCGTCGTCCGGGCGGAACGCCGCCACCCGGAGGCGTGGCTCCTCGCGCATCAGGCCCCCTCCAGGAAGTCGACGACGCGCTCGCGCTGCCCCGCGACGTCGCCGATGACGGTGATGGCCGGCGGTTCGATGCCCTCGCTGTCGCGCACGTCGACGATGGTGTCCAGGGTTCCGGTGGCCACGCGCTGGTCGGGCCAGGTCGCCCGTTCGACGAGGGCGACCGGCGTGTCGGGGTCCATCCCCGCGTCCAGCAGTTCGGCAGTGTAGCCCGGCAGTTTGCCGACGCCCATCAGGACGACGATGGTGCCGCCGGTGTCGGCCAGCGCCGCCCAGTCGACGGCCGACTCCTCCTTCGTGGGGTCCTCGTGGCCCGTGACGAAGGAGACCGAGGAGACGTGGTCGCGGTGCGTGACCGGGATGCCCGCGGCCTCCGGACCGGCGATGGCGCTGGTGATGCCGGGGACGACCTCGAACGGGATCTCGTTCTCGGCGAGGTGGACCATCTCCTCGCCGCCGCGGCCGAACACCGTCGGGTCGCCGCCCTTCAGGCGGACGACGGTCTTGCCCTCCCGGGCGAGTTCGACCAGCCGGGCGTTCGTGTACTCCTGTGGCGTCCACTCGCCGCCGGCGCGCTTGCCCACGTCCTCGCGCTTGTCCTCGGGAATCTGGCCGAGGATCTCGGGGCCGGGGAGCTTGTCGTGGAGGACGACGTCGGCGGTCTCGAGGAGGCGCTTGGCCTTCACGGTCAGGAGGTCCGGGTCGCCGGGCCCCGACCCGACGAGGTACACCTCGCCCACCTCGTCGCTCATGGCTCGTCCTCCTCCCGGGCGGTCGCGGCGTCGTCGTCGGCGGCCCCGGCGTCGCGCTTGGCCTCCGCGATGAGGTCGGCGGCGCCCTCGTCGGCCAGTTCCGCGGCGAGGTCGACGGCGGCGTCGACGTGCCGTTCCGCGGCGAGGTCGCGGCTGACCCGGACCTCCTCGTCACCGTCCCGGGAGAGCACGCGGACGTTCGTGTGGACGACCCCGCCCTCCAGCGTGGCGTAGACGCCGATTGGGGCGACGCAGCCGCCGCCCAGTTCCCCGAGGATGGTCCGCTCGACGGTCGTCTCGACGCGGGTCTGCGGGTCGTCGATGCGGTCCCGGACGGTCTCCGCGAGGTCGCCGTCGACGGCGGTCACGGCGAGGGCGCCCTGTCCCGGCGCCGGGACGAACGTGTCGAGGGGGAGGTCGCTCGTCCCGACGTGGTGGGTGAGCCCGGCCCGGTCGAGGCCGGCCTTCGCGAGGACGATGGCGTCGTACTCCACGTCCGGGTCCCGCTCCATGGCGCGGCGTTCGAGTTCGGCGAGTCCGTCGAACCACGTCTCGACGTCCTCGTCGTAGGGGAACTCGTAGTCGTCGTCCTCGTCACCGGCATGTTCCTTGCGCTCCTGTTCGGCCTCGTGGCGCTCCTGGTGCTCGCGCTGGAGCGACGGCGCCAGCAGCTTCTCGACGCGCGTGTCGACGTTGCCCCGGAGCGGTTCGACCGTCAGGTCCGAGCGCTCGGCGAGCAACTGGGCGCGGCGGCGGAGGCTCGACGTGCCGACGGTCGCGCCCTCGGGGAGCTCCTCGAGGGTGCTGCCGTCGGGCGTCACCAGCACGTCGCCCGGCGCGGCCCGGTCGGGCACGGCGGCGACCACGAGGTCGTCGGGTCGCTCGGTCGGCATGTCCTTCATCGAGTGGACCGCCGCGTCCAGTTCGCCCGCGATGACCTTCTCGTCGAGGCTGCGGACGAACGCCCCCGTCTTCCCCAGTCGGTGGATGAGTTCGTCGCGTATCTGGTCGCCCGTCGTCTCGACCTCGGTGAGTTCGACGGTGAGTCGCCGCCCCGAGAGGAGGTCCCGGACCGTCGCCGCCTGTCGCAGCGCGAGGTCGGACCCCCGTGTCGCCAGCCGCAGCGTGTCCGCGCGCGTAGTCATGTCCTACACTTCGATGGGCCGGTGTGAAAAGCACATCACATCCGCTCGCCGGCCTACCACGGCTCGTTCTTCAGGCCGAGCAGGTACGCGATACCGTTGGTCACGACGTGTAACAGCGGCGTGACGAGGAGGATGGCCACGACCACCGGGAGCGTGAACGTCCGCCCGAACCACGACGGCGCGAGGACGAACGCACAGAGGAGGGCGCCGACGACGAAGTCCAGCTGGTCGAGGCCGGGGAAGGCGGCGCCGCGCTCGCGGCCGCTCCGCCGCTTGACGAACGACGCGCCGATGTCGCCGAGCATCGCCCCGAACGCCAGTCCGAGCCCCGCGAGGACGGGGAACCGCGGGAGCGAGTGGCCGACGACGGTGCTCACCGCCGGCGTCACGGCCGAGAGCGCGAGTGCCAGGGCCGTCCCGGCCAGCGTCCCGGCCAGCGTCCCGCGCCACGTCTTGCCGTCGCCGAGGAGACGACGCCCGCCCATCGTCCGACCGCCGTCTATCGGTCGCCCACCACCAGCCAGTACCGCCGCGTTGTTGGGCACGTAGGCGGGCAACATCGCCCACAGCGCCGTCGCGACGACCCCGAAGATGTCCATATGCCCGCCTGTCGGCCCGGTGTCTTAATCGGTGTGGCTCGGCCTGCACGCCGCACAGGAGGGCGACGGCAACCTTCTTGCCACTGGGGCGGCAAATATTACCTATGTTGCCGCCAGTCGCGAGTCGGTTCGTCGCCGGTGAATCGGCCGCCACGGTGCTGGAACACGCCCGCAAGACGAACGAGGCCGGCGTCGGCGTCATCTGCAACCGACTGGGCGAACACTACCACGAGCGAGCGCCCGCCGACGAGGACGCCGCGGCCTACGAGCAGCTGGTCGCCGACATCGGCGGCTCGGACCTCCGTGCGTGTATCTCGGTGAAACCCTCCCAGCTGGGGCTGTTCGTCGACGAGGAGGTGTTCCGGGCGAACCTCGCCCGGGTGGTCGACGCGGCCGCCGACCACGGCGTGTTCGTCTGGATAGACATGGAGGACCACACGACGACGGACGCCACGCTGGACGCGTTCGAACACCACGCCCGGGAGCGCGGTGGCGGCGTCGGCGTCTGCGTGCAGGCGAACCTCCGCCGCACCGCCGACGACCTCGAACGGTTGGCCGACTGCCCCGGGAAGGTCCGGCTGGTCAAGGGCGCCTACGACCCGCCGAGAGACGTCGCGTTCACGGAGAAGTCCCGGGTCAACGAGGCCTACCGGACCGACCTCGAGTTCATGTTCCGGGAGTTCGACGACGGCGTCGCCGTCGGGAGCCACGACCCGGCGATGCTGACGCTGGCGGCCGACCTCCACAGCAAGCACGGCACGCCCTACGAGGTGCAGATGCTGATGGGCGTCCGCGAGGACGCCCAGCGGGAACTGGCCGGGGCCTGCGACGTCTGGCAGTACGCGCCGTACGGCGAGAGGTGGCTGTCGTACTTCTACCGGCGCGTCCTCGAGCGCAAGGAGAACGCGCTGTTCGCGCTGCGGGCCATCGCGAGCGGGTAGCGAGAGCTGTCAA
This sequence comes from Haloarcula sp. MBLA0163, assembly GCF_055632435.1. NCBI lineage: Archaea > Methanobacteriati > Methanobacteriota > Halobacteria > Halobacteriales > Haloarculaceae > Haloarcula > Haloarcula sp. MBLA0163. Next base: position 102,566 of record NZ_CM145745.1, on the reverse strand, counting down.
GAAAGGGAAGGGCTGATAATCCGTGGCCGTCTGGTACTGATATGGCCTCCTCTTCGTCGTGGAAGCGTGACTTCGCGAGTGGCCTCATCATCCTGCTGCCGGTCATCGTCACGCTCTACGTCATCGTCTACCTCTACGGCATCCTCGCGTCTGCCGCGTTCTTCATCCCCGCCATCGACACGGAGCTGCTCATGGACCTCGGCGTGCCCGCCGACGTGGCCACGGTCCGGACCGTCGAGTTCGCCCGCGTGTTCGTCGCGCTCGTGCTGTTCGTCCTCATCGTCTTCTCGGTTGGCTACCTGATGCGGACGGCCTTCGGCGACTTCGTCGAGAGCGCCCTCGACGACGCGATGAACCAGGTCCCGGGGCTCCGGGTGGTGTACAACGCCTCGAAGATGGCCGTCGAGACGGCGGTGTCGGGCACCGAGGAGCTCCAGACCCCCGTGAAGGTCGAGGCGTGGGACGGGATGCGGATGACGGCGTTCAAGACCGGGCAGACGACCGACGACGGCCGGGACGTGCTCTTCCTGCCGACGGCGCCGAACATCACCAGCGGCTACGTCGTCGAGATCGAACCGGAGAACTACGAGGAGACCGACGAGCGCGTCGAAGAGGCCCTCACGCGGATACTCAGCGCCGGCTTCGGCGACACGCACAAGGGCGAGACGCCGCTCCCGATGACGAACACCGACGACGACTGACTACACGTAGCGGAACCACTCCTCGCGCTCGCCCGACTCGACGAGGTCGAAGAAGGCCGTCTGTATCTCGTCGGTGACCGGGCCCTTCGTGCCCGCACCGATCTCGTTGTCGTCGACGCTGCGGATGGGCGTCACCTCGGCGGCGGTGCCGGTGAAGAACAGTTCGTCGGCGGTGTACAGCTCGCCCCGCGAGATGGTGGCGTCGTCGTGGACCGTGTACCCGCGCTCCTCGGCGAGTTCGATGGCGGTCCGGCGGGTGATGCCGTCGAGGATGGACTCGGCCAGCCCGGTGGTGTATATCTCGCCGTCGCGGACGAGGAAGATGTTCTCGCCCGGCCCCTCGGCGACGTTGCCCTCCTTGTTGAGAACGATGGCCTCGGTGTAGCCGTTCTCCTTGGCCTCCAGCGACGCGAGGACGCTGTTGACGTAGGTGCCGGTGGTCTTCGCGTTGGTCGGAATCTGGCTGGAGGCGTACTTGCGCCACGAGGAGACGGCGACGTCGACGCCGTCCTCGAGCGCCTCCTCGCCGAGGTACGCGCCCCACGGCCAGACGGCGAGGCCGACCTGCACCGGGGACTTCTGGGGGTTCAGCCCCAGCGGGCCGTAGCCGTAGAACGCGATGGGGCGGATGTAACAGGACTGGAGCCCCTCCCGGCGGATGAGCTCCTCCGTCGCCTCGGTGAGCTCCTGCTTCTCGAAGGGGATCTCGATGTCGTAGACCTCCGCAGAGTTGTAGAAGCGGTCGAGGTGTTCCTCCCAGCGGAAGATGGCCGGCCCCGCCTCGGTCTCGTAGCACCGGACGCCCTCGAAGACGCCGGTCCCGTAGTGGAGCGCGTGGGTCAGCAGGTGGACGTTGGCGTCCTCGAAGTCGACGAACTCCCCGTCCATCCATATCTCGTCGACGGCCTCGAACATCTCGGGACGGTCGCTCATGCGCTCGCCCCCCGCGTCTCGCGATGACTCGCCTCTGTACCGGCAGGTGTCTCGTCGTGTGTCATATATCCCCCATTGAATCCCTCGGTTAAGAGTGTTGACGGTCTGTGTCGCGGCTTCACACCCGAAGGCGAGGGGGCGGCGAGCGCGGCGCTCGGGGGGCGAGAGACCGGGCGAGCCTCAGTCGGACTCGGCGGTCGACTCGTTCTCCGGCGTCTGCGTCGCCGTCTCCTCGTCGAAGATGTCGATCGGCGTGTCGTCGTCCTCCTCGGGCGTATCGGTCGGCGTCTCTGACTCGGTCTCAGTCGGCGTCTCGGTCTCGTCGTCGAACAGACCGCCCGGCGTCTCCGTCTCCGTTCCCGTCTCCGTCGGTGTCGCGCCGACGACCGCCGCACAGTCGTCGGTCGTTATCGTCAGCGCTCGCGTGCGGTTCAGCGTGGTCTCGTTCGGCACGCTCGTCCCGTTGACCGTCTCGTTCGAGAGGGCGACCCAGCGCGTGACGGTGCCGTCGTAGTACTGCCCGGCCAGCATCGCGTCCTCGTTGAACGCCGGCTGCACCGTTATCGTCTCGTCGGCACCCAGGCCGCTGAAGACGCCGCCGTCGGTCGCGGCGTCGCCCCACGTCCAGTCGACGCGGGTCGTACCCGGCTCGACGGTCCAGACGTCGTAGTTGTCCGAGGCGTTGTAGTCGTCGTCTCTGACGGTCCACGACCCGTTCTCGGGGAGGCCGGAGATGTCGAACGACGCCGACCCGCCCGTGGAGTTCGCGTTGCCCTCCTCGCCGTGGACGAACACCAGGCTCAGGGTGTCGTCGCTCTCGTTCGCGGTCCCGTTGGTGTCCCGGTAGAGGAAGAGCACGCTCGCGTTCGCCCGCTGGAGCCCCTCCAACCCTTCGGACCCGTAGGTCAGGCCGGTCGTGTTGATGTAGGGGTTGGTCGGGAACGGGACACGGTAGTCGTAGAACGCCCGCGCCGATTCGTTGCCGGCGAAGGCGGTCAGCGGCGTGCACTGCTCGCCCTGCACCGCGACGAACTCCGCCGCAGTCTGGTTCCCGGCGTCTCCGGTCTGGTTCCCGGCGGTCTGTGCGACGACGACGCCCGAGAGGGGGACCAGTACGACGGTGAGCACCACGGCCAGTACGGCGACCTGTCGCTCCGGTGTGGAATCCGAGTCCATACCGACCTACCCCACGACAGACGGCATTTGTTATACCCGTCGTAGCGAGCCGTAAGGTCGGCGCAGGCGGCGCGGTCTGCGTGAAAGCCGGGCTTATTCGCGCCACAGAGAGACGGCCGAGTCAGGGGAGGTCGGTGAGTAGGCTCGACCCTTCGACGTACACCAGCCCCTCGCGCTCGGCGTAGGCCCGTGCCGCCGTCGGCGGGAGCGCCGCCCCCGTCTCGTCGTCGAGCATCTCGCAGACGACCACCGCGGGCGGCTGGTCGGCCGCGTGAGCGAGCGCGACGCCCAGCTCCGTGTGGCCCTCGCGGTCGGCCAGCAGGTCCGGGGCGGCCCGGAGCAGGTGGACGTGGCCCGGCGAGCGGAACGCGTCGGCGAACGCCCCGGCGTCGGGGGCCGCCGCCGCGTCGGCCAGTTCACGGATGGTCAGCGCACGGTCCTCGTCGGTGATGCCGGTGAACGTGTCGCGGTGGTTCACCGTGATGGAGAACGAGGAGCGCTCGTCGTAGCCCAGTTCGTGGTCGGCCGACGTCGGGTGGTCGAGCACCTCCTGCATGAACGGCAGCTCCAGCGCGTCGGCGACGGCGTCGGAGAGGGCCACGCAGACGAGGCCGCCGGCGTCGTTGCGCATGCGGGCGACGGCGGCGGGGTCGACCGCGCCGGCGGGGTAGACGACGTCCGTCTCACCCTCGCGGTCAGCGGCGTCGTGGATCAGGACCGGTTCGCCGCGGGCGAACGCCGCGACGGCGTCGGCGGCGCTGTCGGCGTCCACGGCGCGCTCACTCCGTGACATGGACAGTCACCTCGTCGCCGTCGGCCAGTTCCAGCACGTCCCGGAGCTTCTCGGGCGCGATTACCTCCAGTTGCTCCTCCCCGTGGTGGGTCCGTTCGGGGGCGATGATGTGGGCGGGGGCGTACTCGCCGTCGCCGCTGACGACGGAGGCCGGGTAGCAGTACGCCGGACCGTAGGTGCGTTCGTCGTCCTCCCAGCCCTCGATGGTCACCGGTTCGAGCGCGCCCAGTCGCGCCCGCTTGCGGACGCTCTCCTCGGTGAGTTCGAGGTTCAGCGTCCCCGCGAACGGCTCGTAGTCCAGTCGCTCGATGAACTGCTTCATGTACCCCGGGAGGGTGATGTAGTGGCGACCCTCGCCCATCCCCGAGGTGACGATGCCGTTCAGGTCGACGCTGGCGTCGGCCTCGAAGATGCGCCGGTAGTCGGCGTACTCGGACTGGAGGCGGTGTTCGCCCGCCTCGGTGATCTGTACCTCCTGCCCGTCGCTGACGATGTCCCGGTCGAGCAGGTCGGCCTCGTCGAGACGCTGGAGGCGCCGCGACGCCGTCTGGTTGGAGGCGTCGAGCCGCCCCGCGAGGTCCGCACAGGAGACCTTGGTCCGCTCGTCGAGGGCGCCGTCGAGCGCGAGCAGTTTCAGCGTCGCGAGCTCGTCGCGCCCGACGGCCCGTCCCGATGATTCAGCCATACACCGAGCTACGGACGCCCCTCGGATAAGCATACCGAATATGGAATGCGTCTCAGAATTGGAACGGATAGAAACCGCCCGGCGGTTGTCGCACGGGCCGACGCGTGGCGAGTCTTGGCGGAGCACCGGAATGAACGTTGTCCCTCACACCTACGGGTGTTCATCCTCGGCACCCACTCCCGGCCGCTCAGTACTCCACGAGCGCGTCCCGTTCCCAGAACTCGCTGGACTTCTCCAGCTTCGGCACCCACGTCTGTTCGTCCTCGGCGAGCATCGCCACGCGGGACTCCTCGACCTCCTTCAGTACGTCGTGGTCGGGCAGGTACGCCTGCATCGCCTCGGTGAACGCGCGGACATCCTCGTGGCTGGGCATCGAGTCGCGGTCGAGTCGCCCCCGGGAATGGCCGACGTGCATGTACGCCTTCATCTCCACGAAGTCGGCGTCGGCCCGGTCGCACATCGCCGCGTACCACTCGGGGTGGTGCATGTTGTGCCCGTTCACCAGCGTCGTCCTGATGACGGTGCGCGTGTCGTCCTTCTCGGCGAGGACGTCAAGCGTTCGAATCAGCGAGTCCCACGCGTCGTCCTCGACGGCCTTCACCGTCGCGTCGAACGTCTGTCGGTCGGCGGCGTCGACGGAGACGTACAGCTGCGTCGGGTCGCACTCGGCGAGCATCTCCGGGTTCGTGCCGTTCGAGACGAGGAACGTGGTGATGTCTCGCTCGTGGAACTCCTCGATGAGTTCGGGCAGGTACGGATAGAGGGTCGGTTCGCCGTCCAGCGAGATGGCGACGTGCCGTGGCTCCATGGCCTGCTCGAAGACGTCCCGCGGGACGTTCTCGTTGCCGCCGAACCCCGAGAGGAGTTTCCGCTGGAGTTCGACGGAGGCGTCGGCGACGGCCGCCGGGTCGTCCCACTCGACGTCGCCCAGTTCGTAGGCGTGACCGGCGTGGTCGCGCCAGCAGAAGACGCAGCGCTCGTTGCACTTGACCACGGGCGTCATCTGGATGCAGCGGTGGGACTCGATACCGTAGAAGATGTACTTGTAACACTTCCCTTCGCCCTGGATGGCGTTCTTCGTCCACCCGCAGGTCTGGGCGGCCGTGTGGTTCTCGCTGTGGTAGGCCGGGTCCGAGACCTGTTTGGGCCCGCCGGACTCGCTGTCGCTCATTGGTAGGGCTAGTGCCCGCGGACACGCAAAAGCCGTGTGGTCACGCCGGCCGCGAGGGCGTGTGACCGCTCAGCCGTCGTACTCGGCGTCGGGGACGACGACCACCTTCCCGAAGCCCTCGCGCTCCTCCAGCAGTTCGTGGCCCCGCGCGATCTCGCTCATCGGGAGCACCTCGCGGATGCGCGGTTCGAAGGTGCCGTCCCACACCAGCGGGAACACCTCGTCTATCTCGCCCGGGTCGCCCATCGTCGACCCCATGATGTCCAGTTGCTTCCAGAAGATGCGGGAGATGTTCGTCTCCGGCGTCGGGCCCGCCGTGGCCCCGCAGGTGACGATACGACCGCCCTTGACCACCGCGTCCATGTTGGCCGTCCAGTTGTCGCCGCCGACGTGGTCGACGATGACGTCGACGCCCCGGCCGTCGGTCCGGTCGTGGACGGCGTCGACGAAGTCTTCGTCCTCGTAGTTGATGGCGTAGTCGGCGCCGATGTCGCGGGCGTAGTCCAGCTTCTCCTCGCTGGAGGCCGTCGCGTACACCGTCGCGCCGGCGTGGGCGGCTATCTGGACCGCGGCGTGGCCGACGCCGCCGGAGGCCCCCTGCACGAGGACGTGGTCGCTCTGGGACACCTCCGCGCGGCTCTCGAGCATGCGCCACGCCGTCTGGAAGACCAGCGGCGTCGCCGCCGCCGTCTCCCAGTCGACGCCCTCCGGGAGGGGGACGAGGTTCGCCTCGGCGACGGCGGTCAGTTCGGACTGGACCCCCCGCGTGTGCTCGCCGATTATCTTGAACTCGTCACAGCGGGTCTCGTCGCCCCGGCGGCAGAACTCACAGTCGCCACAGAACACCGAGGGGTACACCGCGACGCGGTCGCCCGCCTCGAACCGCGTGACCCGGTCGCCGACCTCGCGGACGACGCCGGCGGCGTCGCTCCCGGGGATGTGCGGAAAGGACGGCGGTGTCGGGAGGCCGCGACGCGTCCACACGTCGAGGTGGTTCAGTCCAGCGGCCTTCACCTCGACGAGTGCCTCGTCGTCCTCGATCTCGGGGTCTGGTTGCTCGCCGTACTGCAGGACGTCGGTCCCGCCCGTCTCCTCGTAGTAGACTGACTTCATACGACTGGCAATGTCTGGCAAGGTGCTTAATTCATCCGTCTCCGGTTCGAGTGTCCGCTTCCACCGGACGGAGCGACGTTTCGAGGTGTCGCTCGGTGCGTGGCGTTGCGTGTCGTATTTTCACGTACCCTCAACGGAATTGTATTTTTGTGCCGCTATTTTCTAATAGAGAGTTGTATTATGCATTTTCTCTCTGTTTCGACCCAAATACCACAAGAATATATTTATAAATTGGATTTCGAAGTGCAGAATTCCTAAATGTGGATTCAAAAACTCGTATCCGCGAGTGATACGACGGTTGAGAATTATATCGTCGGCCGGTATCCTCGTGGAGAGCATGACGGAACGTGCCACCAGCATCGAGGAACCACTGGAAGAACTGACGCCTCAGTCCAGTCCGACCGGACCGTCCGCCGCCGCGCTCTCGTAGATGGCGTCGATGATTTCCATGATGGCGACGCTCTCGGCGCGGTCGACGCGCGGCGTCTCGCCGCTCGCGACGCAGTCGGCGAAGTGCTCGACCTCCAGCGTGTAGTGGTCGGTCGGGTCGAACCGCTCGGTCACCGTCCGGTCGCCGACGCCGTAGGTCAGTTCGGTCGCGGTCCCGGCGCCGATGTCGAAGGTCGGTTCGGCCCGGAGCCACCCGTCCGTGGTCTCGACGCGGTAGTACTGCGTGAGCGGCGTCTCGAACCCGGACTGGACGCGGGCCGTCGCACCGCCCTCGTACTCCAGAATCCCGGTCATCTCGGTGTCGACGCCGCAGTCCCGGCAGTCGTTGGTGACGCCGTACACCCGGTCGGGGTCGCCGAGGAACTGGCGCGCGGCGCTGACGGCGTAACAGCCCACGTCCATGACGCTCCCGCCCGCGAGGTCCGGGTCCAGTCGGATGTCGTCGGCGCCGTCGGGCATCCGGAAGGTGAACGTCGACGTGACGTTGCGGACCGCCCCGAGTTCGGTGTCGACGACCTCGACCGCCCGCTCGGTCAGCGGGTGGAACCGGTACATGAACGCCTCCATCAGCGTCACGTCCCGGGCCTCGCAGTAGTCGAACACCGCCGCCGTCTCCTCGGCGCTGCCCGTGAGCGGCTTCTCGCAGAGGACGTGCAGCCCCGCGTCGGCGGCCCGGCGGATCCACTCGGCGTGGAGGCCGTTGGGCAGCGGGATGTACACCGCGTCGAGGTCGTCGGCCGCGAGCATCGTCTCGTACCCCTCGTAGGCGTCGGGGATGTCGAACCGGTCCGCGACCGCCTCGGCCCGAGTCCCGTCCCGGGAGGCGATAGCACCGACCTCGTGGTCGCTCTTGCGGATGCCCGGAATCACCGAACCGGTCCCGATGGCTGCCGTGCTGAGGATGCCGAATCGCATACCGGAGTGGCGAGCGACGGGCGAATAAAGCTAGTGGTCTGTCGCGAGGGCTCGACCGCTCGGCCCCGTCGACGGCCCGAACAGCGGGTCGGCGGGCCGTTACAGCTCGACGACGTCGCCGCTCTCGGCGGCCTGATGGATGGCCCGGATGGTGCGCATGTCTTCCAGTCCGTGGCGGCCGTCGGCGACTATCTCCCCGTCGGTGAGCACGCGGTCCGAGAAGAAGTCGAACTCCTCGCGCATCTCGCGCTGGGAGTCGAACCCCTCGTGCGAGACGGTCGCGGTCATGTCGCCCCGGGACAGGTGCATCGTGCACTCGCCGTGGAACGCCGGCCGGAGGTCGATCTGGCCCGCGGTCCCGGTTATCTTGAGTTGTGAGTCCCCGTGGGCGCGCTGGCTGTCGGTCGTGACCATCCGGACGCCGTCTTCCAGCGTGAGCAGCGCCCCGGACCGCTCGTCCGGGACCGCGTGGAACGCCTCGTGGTGGGAACTCATCTGTGACTGGACGGTGACCGGGTCCCGGTCGAGGATGAACCGCGTCGTGTTCAGCGAGTAGATGCCGAGGTCCATCACCGACGTCCCGTACCCCGAGAGGTCCGGGTCGAGGCGCCACTGGTCGTGGTCGGGTATCATCTCCAGCAGCGGCTGGCTGTTGTTGCCGTAGACCGACACCGGCTCGCCGACGAACCCGTCCTGTACCAGCTCCTTCGCTCGCCGGACCGTGGGGTCGGTCTGCATCCGGTAGGCTATCATCAGCGGGATGTCGGCGCTCTCGGCGACGTCGACCATCCGTTCGGCCCGTTCGACCGTCGACTCCATGGGCTTCTCACAGAGGACGGCCTTCCCGTGTTCGGCCGCGCTCTCGACGTACGCGAGGTGGTAGGCGTTCGGCGTGCCGACGTAGACGGCGTCGTAGGCGTCCGTGGCGGCGCCGTCGTGGAACTCGTCGTAGCTGATGCCGTGGGCGACGTCGTGGTCGGCCGCCAGTCGCTCGGCCTTCTCGGTCGAACTGCTCACGAACGTCGTCACCTCGCCGAGGTCGGAGTTCCGGATAGCGGGCAGGGCGACGTCGACGGTCCACCACCCGAGGCCGAGGAGCGCGTATCGGACGGTGCCGTCCGTGGTCGTCTGCCAGTCGCGGTCGTCGTAGCCGTCGAGCCAGTCTTTCATCGCGTAGCCGTACCGAGGACTGTGAGTAAAAGCTTCGGATAGCTATCGGTTGACGGACCGGTCGCCGTACGGCGACGGCACCCGTACAGTTCGGAGACGTCGACCACCGGTTCGGACGTCTCGCCAGCCGAACCCCCGTTCCGAGAGGGCGACGAACATGCCGTCAGCCTGGAAACTCGTTCAGCGGCCCTTAACGACGTTCGTAACAATAGTACTTTCGTTATCCCAGGTCGTAGACGGTTCGTGCCACTCGACACCTGCTGGAGCCAGGTATCGGTCGCCTGAGCGAGACAGCGGTGTGACGAAGTGCCGTCGTCGTGGGGGTTCGGATGAGACGTCGTTCGGCCATCCCGGACAGTCCATTCTCGAAGCGACACCGACCACGTCTGCAGGTGGACGGCCTGCAGATAGCGGCGAAGCGGGACGACCACGAACGCGCCACGGCGTCGATGTCCCGGACGGTGCCGACTCGGTTCGACCGGCCGGGCACGCCGACGCGAGCTGTATATACGCCAGAATATGCAAATGTGATACCATATTTTGCACGTGTAGAAATATTTTCCCGAATTGTGAATCTGCTACTTTCAATTTCTACCCTTCTATCCCAAAGTGTAAGTTTCTCCCGTATTTTGCCTCCATATCTGTCCATTCGAATTGTGTATTGCCAGATAGAGTCGGGGAAGTGGATATATGACGACACGTGGCCGGCCGCTGTCGGGACCGTGAGCCGCACCCGGTCAGAACGGGTGGCGGCGGAAGAGCGCCCGAGGGACGACCCGATACGTCTCGCCGCGGGCGCGGAAGTACCGGCGCGTCCGTCGCTTGCCCTCGACGACGAATCGGAGCGCGTCGAGCACCGTCACGTTGCGCCACCGGGTGGTGCTGCCCGGGACGATACGCGGGACGCCGTCGACGACGTGGACCCGGCCGCGGACGACACGTTGTGCGAGGTCGTCGAGACCGGCGCTGTGCCAGTGACAGAGCACGCAGACCGGCTGGCCGTCGGTGAGCGAGACCGCGGGCGGCGGCGAGAGCGCGAGGGCGTCCTCGGACAGGTCGAACCCGTCGACCGGCCACGTCCGGGGTCGCCCGTCGGCGTCGACGGCCGTCGCGACGAGTCGGTCGTAGCGCGCGGCCTCGGTGGCACCGACGTCCGCCGCGGGCCACGCCTCCACGCGCCCGGTTCCGTGCCGGTCGAGTCGGTCGACTCGTTCGGGCGCTATCTCTATCAGCACGCGAAGCCCGTACCAGTCGAGCAACAGGAGGCCGAGGCGGGACCGCATGAACGACGCCGCGTCCAGCATCGCGGTCCGCTTCTCCGAGAGGGGTTCCGCCTCGAACAGTCGCTGGAGGCGGCGCGCGTTCGCCTCGAGGTCGTCGTCGTCGACCGTCGCCGTCCCCGTGACGTGGAGGGGACCGTCGGGCCCGTGGAGGAGGAGGCCGACAGTCGGTGTCGCCGCGGCCCGTGCGGCCTTCTCGGCGAAGGCCGGCGCACAGCTCACGACTATCCGGTCGGTCGTCGGGTCGTAGGTCGGCGTCACCGGGACCGTCGCCGGCCGCCCGTCGCGGACCGTGGTGAACTCGGCGGTGGTCGAGGTGGCGACGGCCGCGGCCAGTCGGTCGTCGGTCGATACCGTATCGCCGTCCGCGCCGTGGGTCGGGGTCACGCGCCCGCCCGAGTTCTGAATCCGCGGAGGAGGCGACCGAGGCCCCGTTCGGTCTCGCCGGGGTGTGGCAGGCCGAGCGCACACGCCACGTCGTCCTGTCGCTTCAGTGGCTCGAACACCGACGGTTCGTCGAGCCCCCAGACCGTCGGGGGCGACCCGACGCCCGTGCGCTCGAGGACGCCGGCGACGGCCCGTCTGGCGGCCTCGTTCGCGCTCTCCATCGTCGCGAGGTCCGTCTCTGTGCGCACGTAGTCGGCCGCGAGCACGAGGTTCGGCGCCTCGGTCACCGCGTCGGGCCGGTGCCGGAGCGACCCGACGGTGTTGATGAGCAGCGGCGACCGGTTGTCCATCCGGCCCCCGCCGTCGGCCTCGACGATGGCGGGGTCGACGACCACGTCGTACAGCGCCGCCTCGGAGAGCCGTTCGCTCTCGCGGTTGAGGTGGGCGGTCATCTGTGCCCAGACCTCGTCGACGATCTCCTCGCGCGTACACTCGCTGGCCGGTTTGTCGTACAGCACGCCGGGGGTCTCCCAGTCCGAGACGATGACCGAGAGGACGCCCCGCACCGACCCGTCGACGCACTCGGTCAGGTCGAAGGGGCCGTCGGCCCAGAACTGGCCCTGTGATATCGAGGTCAGTGCCCACGGCGAGTCGGTGTAGGCCTGGTGGCCGTGTGCCAGCGGCGCGTCGTCGGTGAGGTAGAACTGGAGGCCGTTCATCCACGCGGTGTCGAGCTTCCGCACGCCCGCGAGCGACGGCGCGGCGCGGGTCAGTGCGGGGGTGAGCAGCCGCGCCATCACCTCGACGGGGACCGCCGCGACGTAGTGGTCGGCCGTCACCGTCTCCGGACCGTCCGCGCCGGCGACGACGACGCCGGTGACGCGGTGGCCGTCGGACTCAATGGCCGTCACGGGCGTCCCGGTCCGGAACGCGACGCCGAGCGAGCGGAGGTACGCGACCCACGGCCGTATCCAGACCTCGCTGGTCGGGCCGTTCAACACCGCCTCCGTCGGTCGGCGGGGCTCTATCTGGTCTAACATCAACTGGACGTAGATGCGCCCGATGGTGCGGGCGCTCGCTATCTGTGGCCGCATCGCGACGAGCGCCTGCGTGCTCTCGGCGAGGTGTTTCCGGTAGGCCGGCGACCGGGCCTCGGCGTCGACGAACTCCCACCACGTGAGGCCGTCGAACGCCCGTTCGCGCCGACGGCGGCCGCTGGTGAGCAACACCAGCAGTCGACGGAGGAAGTAGTTCGTCTCCCGGGCGGTGAGTTCGCCGTTGCCGATGGTCGGCCGCAGCGCGTCGACCCACTCCGAGACGGTCCGCGGCGTCGCCGAGCGGGAGAGCGACTCGCCGCCCTCGACGGCGGCGACGAGCGTCTCGCTGGTCGGCACCAGATTGTCGGCGACGGTCCCGCCGTCGGCCAGCGGAATCCGGGCCATCGTGTCCCTGAGGTTGGTGTAGAAGCCCGGGAAGAAGCGGAAGCCGTGTTCGCCCGGCAGGGGTGGTCCCTCGGTATCGGCCTCGTACTCGAAGCTCCGCGCTTTCCCGCCCAGCGCGTCGTCGGCCTCGTACACCGTCACCGCGAAACCGCGCTCCGCGAGCTCCTGTGCCGCACTCAGGCCGCCGACCCCGCCCCCGAGGATGGCAACCGACGACGAACCGGTATGCATGCCTCCGAGAGGGGCCGGACCGTAATAACCGTTCTATCTCCGAGGTACGGTATCTATTCGCACTGTCGCCGGAGTCCGCTGGCACGGCCCGGGACGGCGGCCTCAGAGGTCGTAGCGAGCGATGTCCGTCGACCCGCAGGCGGGACAGCCGTCGACGGCCTCCTCGAGGGTCGTCCCGCACCGGCGACACTCGCGGAACGCCCCGGACGGAGCTGTCTGTGACGGTGTCCCCCGGCCGACGGCTCGTTTCAACTGCTCCAACATAGCCGGGCGGACGGGCGGCCCGAGTATATACCTCTGCCAACCGCATCGGAAGTGAAAACCGGCCGACAGCGGTCGGTCCACGCGCCCGCCGTCAGCCCAGCGTCAGACACCCGACGGCCGTTCGGCGGGTGCCGTGCGAGCGGACGTTTAACCCGGTCGCGCGAGCAGAGACGGGTATGACGACCGAGCGCTGGTCCTCCCGGGTCGGGTTCCTGCTCGCCGCCGTCGGGGCCGCCGTCGGCCTCGGCAACATCTGGCGGTTCTCCGCCGTCGTCGGCCAGAACGGCGGCGGTGCCTACCTCGTCCCGTACCTCGTCGCGGCCGCCGTCTGTGCCGTGCCGCTCCTCGTCCTCGAACTGGCCGTCGGGCGCGCGCTCCGGACGGACGTGGTCTCGGCGTTCCGCGTGGTCGGCGACCGCTACGCCGTCGCCGGGTGGGCCGTCGTCGCCGGCGTCCTCCTCGTCCTGAGCTACTACCTGGTCCTCACCGGGTGGGTGCTCGGCTTTCTGGTGTCCTGGAGCGTCGGCCCCGGGACGACGTTCGCGGCGTTCACCGACGGCTGGCGGCCGGTCGCGTACTTCGTCGGCGCGGCGCTCCTGACCGGCGGCGTCGTCTCGCTGGGGGTCCGCGACGGCATCGAGCGCCTCGCGACGTACCTGTTGCCGCTGGTGTTCGTCCTGCTGGCCCTCCTCGCGGCCTACGCGGCGACGCTCCCCGAGTGGGGCCGGGCCGTGGCCTTCCTGTTCACGCCCGACCTCACGGTGCTGTCGGACCCCGCCCTCTGGAGCGCCGCCGTGGGGCAGGTGTTCTTCTCGCTGTCGGTCGGGCAGGGCATCATGCTGACCTACGGGAGCTACGTCGACGACGACGCCGACCTGACGCGGTCGGCGCTGGCGATCACGGTGGCCGACGTCGGCGCGGCGCTGACGGCGGGGCTGGTCATCTTCCCCATCGTGTTCAGTTTCGGCCTCCAGCCGACGCTCGGGACGGAGCTGGCGTTCACCACGCTCCCGACGGCGTTCGCGACGATGCCGTTCGGACGGCCCGTCGCCGTCGCGTTCTTCGGCCTGCTCGCGTTCGCGGCGCTCAGCTCCGCCGTCGCCATGCTGGAGGTCGGCGTCGCCGCCGTCACGACGACCCGTCTCGACCGCCGGGCCGCGACGGCCCTGCTCACCGGCGGGATGGTGCTGGCGGGCACGCCGTCGGCGCTGAGTTACAGCCCGCTGGACCTCTCGCTGGCCGGCGTCCCCGTCCTCGACGTCGTGGACGCGACCGTGGGGACGTTCGCGCTCCCCGTCTCGGCCGTCCTCATCGTGGCCGCGTTCGTCTACGCCGCGGACCTCGACGCCGTCCGGACGGAACTCGCAGGGCTGTACCCACTCGTCAGGTACGTCGTCCCCACGGTGCTGGTCGCCGTCGTCGCCGCCAGAGTCGCGGGTATCGCTCGACCGGCGTGGCGGCTACTCATCGACAGTGTGGGGACGCGGCCGTCGGCCGTCGCGGTCTCGGCACCTGCCCTCACCGCGGGCCCACGGCTTTTGCACCCGGCCCGCCAACGGACGCCCATGACCGACCTCCGCTACCTCCCCGACGCCGACGGCGTCACCGAGTTCGAGGCGACGGTGACCGAGGCCACCGAGGAGTACGTCGTCCTCGACGGGACGTACTTCTACCCCGAGGGCGGCGGCCAACCGGCCGACCGCGGCCGCCTCTCGTGGGACGGCGGCGAAGCGACGGTCCGGGACGTGCGCAAGAACCACGGCGACGTGCGCCACTACGTCGCGGACATCGAGGGGGCGGTGCCGACGGCGGGGACGACCGTCACCGGCGAGATAGACGCCGACCGGCGCGAGCGGTTGCGCCGGATGCACACCGCCCAGCACGTCGTCTCCCGCGTGGTGTTGGACGAGTTCGACGCCGCGACGGCGGGCAACCAGATTCACGTCGACCGCTCGCGAATCGACTTCGAGCCCGCCGACTTCGACGCCGAGGACGTGGCGGCCATCGAGCGCGAGGCCAACCGCGTCGTCGAGGCCGACCTGCCCGTCGCGAAGGCCGAGCGACCGCGGGCCGACGTCGAGGCCGCGACGCCGGAGGGGCGGACCCAACTCGACCTGATTCCGGACCACGTCGACCCCCTGCGCGTGGTGGAGATAGCCGAGTTCGACACCTGTCCCTGCGGCGGCACCCACGTCGACCGCACCGGCGAAATCGGCCGTATCCGCGTCACGGACCGCACGTCGAAGGGCGCCGACGTCGAGCGAATCGAGTTCGAACTCGACGGCTAATCGCTGGCGTCCCCGTCGGCCCACGGCCCCACCTGCGGGGACTCGGGGTCGACGTCGGCGACGAACCGCATCGTCGCGAGGTTGGCGGCGAGGCCGATGACGGCGCCGCCCGCGACGCCGACGAGCAGTCCCACGACGGGCACGTTGACGACGAGCAGCGACGCGAACGGCGAGAGCACGAGGACGAACAGGGCGAACCCGACGAGGTACCGGAGGTACGCACCGCCGGCTATCGCGAGGCCGTAGGAGGCCCGGAGCGCGTCGAGGAGGTCCGTCTCCCGGAGGACGAGGAGGTACGGCGTCGCGGCGAACAGGTACGCGAGGCCGAGGAACACCGGAATCGACAGCACGACGAGCGGGAACAGCACGTCCAGTCCGCCGCCGGCGGCGAGGCCGAGCGGCAGGAAGAGGAGCACCGGCACGCCGGTCAGCACGAGGAACGGCAGGAAGAACCGGCGGACGTTGGCGGCGAAGTCGTACCGGCCCGCGACGAGCGACTCACGGAGACTCCCGAAGTAGCCCGCGACCAGCGCCGCCTGCAGCGCCAGCGCCGCCGGGACGACCAGGAGCGCCTGCGGGAAACCGACCATCGGGACGCCGGTCTGGACCGTGACCCCCTGCCCCGGCGGGTCGACGAAGGTCCAGACGTCGACGACCGAGACCGGTGCCGACAGTCGGAACCCGACGTGGAAGCCGTCGAAGGTCAGCACCGACCAGAGCTTCTCCGTGTTCAACAGCGCGGTCAGTACGGGGACCAGCGCGAGGGGGAGGACGTCGAGCGCCCGCCGCCACCCGTCGCCGAGTCGCGTGACGAACGACGGCATCGTCACCGCCGCGGGTGCCGGCGCGTGCCGGCGGCGGGTCGGTGCAGTGGCTGGGCGAGCGCGGAGCTACGTCTGTGGCGGGGCTGGCTGGAGGGCATCACCGGAGCGTCGTTCGACTGCGACAAATCGCTTGCGCTACAGGCCGTCAGCGCCGGAGCCGTCGGAGTCGCCGGGCCACCCCGACGAGGACGAGACCGACGAACAGGAGCGCCACCAGTCCGAGGTCGAACCCGGGGCCGTCGCCGGCGGAGAGCCCCGAGGGCGGGTCGTCGTCCCACTGATTGGCGTCGCTGACGTTCATCCGCCCCGCTTCGGTCCCCTCGACCGCGACGGTACCGCGGCCGGCCGGGAACCCGATGGTGACCTCCTCGCGCTCGCCGGGTTCGAGCCGGACCGTCTCGTTGGCGACCGGGCGCCCGTCGACGGTGACGGTCAGGTTGCGCTGGGCGGGCCGGTCGCCGGGGTTCTCGACCGTCGCGGTGACGTTGGTCCGGTACCCCTCTCTGGCCCAGTCCGGGGGACTGGAGGTGTTGACGACCCGGACCTGTCCCGGCTCCAGCGAGGCCACCGCGAGCGAGGAGAGGCCGTCGGCGCTGGCGAGGTACAAGCCGGCGCTGCTGTCGTACCGCGTCGGTAGCGCCGCCCAACTGCCGTTCGTGTACCGGTAGATGACGACGCTGTCGCGCGAGCGGTTGGCGGGCATGGCCCGTGCGTCGAGTCGCATCGCGACGGCCACGCTCCCGACGGCCTCGTCGTCGAGGTCCGTCTCGACGGCCACGTACCCCATCGCGTCGCCGCGCGGGACCGGCGGCAGCGGCCCGGCGTCGGTCGTCGGCTCGAACACCGTCGCCTCGACGGTCGACCGGTCGGCGGCGAACGTGACGTTCACGCTGGAGAGCGACACCCCCGACGCCTGCGAGGACGACCCCCCGAGGTCGAACGACGACGTCGCACTGTCGCCGGCGGTGGCCCCGCGAATCGTGACCGTGACGCCGTCGGCCGTCTGGGACTGCGTGACGCGCAGCTGGTCGCTTCCCGGGGCGTTCGCGTCACCGGAGTCGTCCGAACTGCTCCCGAAGTCGCCCCCGCCGTCGTCGCCCGAGACAATCGACGGGCCGTCGTCGTTCGAACTGGAACCACCGCCGCCCGAGGACCCTCCGCCGCCACCGCTACTGCCGCCACCACCGCCGCTGTTCGACGGTGCCGCCGTCGGCGCGTCGGTCGGCGTCGGCGTGTCCGTCGGGGTCGGCGTCGGCGTTGGCGTTGGGGTCGGCGTGTCCGTCGGGGTCGGCGACGACGGGAACAGCGGCGGGAACAGCGGGTCCGGGGTCCCGGTCGGTATCGGCGTGAGCGTGTCGGTCGGCGTGGACGTCGGTGTGTCAGTCGGTGTCGCGGTCGGCGTCGGCGAGTCCGTCGGCGTGTCGGTCGGGGTTGGAGCGGGCGTCTCTGTCGGCGTCGGCGTGTCGGTGGGGGTCGGTGTCGGCGTGTCCGTCGGCGTTGGTGTCGGTGTCGGCGTCGGTGGAGGGGTCGAGGGGTCCGTGGGCGTCTCGGTCGGAGTATCCGTCGGCGTCGGCGTGTCGGTGGGGGTCGGTGTCGGCGTCGGAGTAGGCGTCGGCGTTGGTGGTGGTGTCGACGACTCCGTCGGTGTCTCAGTCGGGGTATCCGTTGGCGTGGGTGTCGGTGTGGGCGTCGGTGTCGGGGTGGGCGTCGGCGTCGGGGTGGGCGTCGGCGTCGGGGTGGGCGTGTCGGTGGGGGTCGGTGTCGGCGTCGGAGTAGGCGTCGGCGTTGGTGTGGGTGTCGGCGTCGGGGTAGGTGTCGGCGTTGGTGGTGGTGTCGACGACTCCGTCGGTGTCTCGGTCGGAGTATCCGTCGGCGTGGGCGTGGGTGTTGGAGTATCTGTCGGCGTGGGCGTGGGTGTTGGAGTATCTGTCGGCGTGGGCGTCGGTGTAGCTGTCGGTGTCGGCGTAGGCGTCGGAGTCGGTTCTGGCGTCGGTGTAGCTGTCGGTTCCAGGGTGGCCGTCTCCGTCGGCTCCGGAGTCGGGGTAGCCGTCGGTTCGGGCGTCGGAGTCGGTTCGGGCGTGGGTGTCGCAGTCGGTTCTGGGGTCGCCGTCTCCGTCGGCGTAGGCGTGGGTGTCGGCGTAGGCGTCGCTGTGGCTGTCGGCGTGGGCGTCTCCGTCGGCGTAGGCGTGGGTGTCGGCGTAGGCGTCGGTTCGGGCGTCGGCGTGTCCGTGGGAGTTGGCGTGGGCGTCGCAGCCGGTTCCAGCGTGGACGTCTCCGTCGGCTCTGGGGTCGGTGTCGGCGTCGTTTCGGGTGTATCCGTCGATGTCGGTGGAATCGACGGCGTGTTCGTCTCCGTCGCCACCTGTAACGCCGTATCCGGTGACGAGACGGTCGCAGACGTGTCCGTGAGCGCGCCGGCGCCCACGAACGCCGTCGCGAGGACGACCGAGAGACTCAGGAGGAGGGCCAGCAGGAGACGCGAGAGCGGGCGGTGACCCATGGCGACCCCTCCGTCTATCGTATGATTAGTTACCCGCAGGCAAGGATTCGATAAGCCCGACTTATCGGGTCGAAGGCCGGCGGCCGGGGCTGTCGAAAGCCGTGGTTGCGACCGGTCGAGGCGTGGTAGCCGTCCCGCTCCAGACCGCCATCGGGGGTCCGCCGGGAAGCGGCGGACAGTGTGTAGCGGGTACCAAACGCGGCTCTGTGGGCGTTCGAGCCGGGAAGAGTACGGATAACTATCAGACGGTGTAGGCGATGGTTAGCCATGACCCGACAAGCAGCGTCACGGCGGCAGGTCCTCCGAGCGGCGAGTCTGGCGGGCGTGATTGGTCTGGCTGGCTGTGGTGGCGATGGCGGCGACGGCGGCGACGGTGGCGACGGCGGCGACGGCGGCGCCGACAGCGTCACCGGGGACGACTACCCGACGATAGACGAGTGGCTGACAGAGACGGAACTGGGCGGGGCCGACGACACGTACGACGGGTCGTTCGTCGACCAGCGGGACAGCGACAGCGTGACCGTCGACGTCGGCGCCGAGGGCAACGGCGGCGCGTTCGCGTACGCGCCCTCGGCGCTCGTCGTCTCGACCGGCACGGAGGTCCGGTGGAACTGGACCGGCGAGGGGAACCCGCACAACGTCGAGGCGCTCCCGGAGGAGCAGCTCGGCGAGTCCGACTACGAGTTCAGCTCCGGCGAGCCCGAGGGCGGGTCGGGCGTGAAGTACACGCGCGCTCTCGAGGAGGCCGGCATCGTCCTCTACCACTGCGAGCCCCACTTCTCGCTCGGGATGAAGGGCGGCATCGCGGTGGAGTGACCGGCCTCAGCCGTCGCCGCGACCGAGCTCGTAGAACTCGTCGTTGGGTCGCATGTCCGCGAGGTGGGCCAGCCTGTTCGAGAGGTTGAAGAACGCCGCGACGCTGCCGATGTCCCAGACGGCGCGGCGACTGAACCCGTGGTCCTCCAGTCGTTCGATGTCGGCCTCGGTCACCGTCGCGGGGCGCTCGGTGAGTTGCACCGCGAAGTCGAGCATCGCGCGGTGTGCCTCGCCGACGTCCGCGGTCCGGTGGTTCGAGGCAATCTGCTCGGCCAGTTTCGGCGCGTCGGCGTAGATGCGCAGCAGCGCCCCGTGGGCGACGATGCAGTACAGACAGTCGTTGACGCCGCTGACCGCGACGACGATCATCTCGACCTCCTCGCGTTCGAGTTCCGTCTCCTCGACGAGGGCGTCGTGGTACGCGACGAACGCCCGGAAGTGCGACGGGCGATAGGCCATCGCCGAGAAGACGTTCGGCGTGAAGCCCGCGCGGTCGGTCTCCTCGTCGATACGTGCCTGCAGGTCCTCGGGCAAGTCGTCGTAGTCGGGGACCTCGAAGCGCCGCATCGCGTCGTCCGTGCTAGCCATACCCACATCGGCGTCGCGGGCGCGCTTCAAACTTGGCCCCAGCGGCGGACTGACGGGGTGCCGAACGCATCAGTCCAAAGGTCTAAGCCTCCCCGGCCCGGACGTACTGTCACTATGAGCACGGAAACAGAGGACGGGGACGACCTGCGAGAGCGCATCACGAACTTCCTGCGCCGGAACTTCCCGCAGATTCAGATGCACGGCGGCAGCGCGGCCATCGAGGAGATAGACCGCGAAGAAGGGAGCGTCACCATCCGTCTGGGCGGCGCCTGTTCCGGCTGTGGCATCTCGCCGATGACCATCCAGGCCATCAAGACGCGCATGACCAAGGAGATCCCCGAGATCAGCGAAGTCGTCGCGCGTACCGGCCAGGAACAGCAGGAGGGCATGGCCGGCGGTGCCAGCCCCTCGTTCCCCGGCGAGTCCCGCGGTGGCGACATCGGCGGCGACGACGACGAGGGCCCCGAAGCGCCGTTCTGAGCCAGTTCTTCCTCCGTCGGGTCGGCACTCCGCCCTCACCGCTCCACGCGACCACGTGGAGCACCCGGCCGACCGTTCGCTTCGCTCCCAATCAGTGGCGACCGCGTCTCCGGCGTGGTCCGCTCCGTCGTCGCCCGAGTTCTCCCGCGTCGTTCCGTCGTGCCGGTCGTCGCGGCACCTGCGCCTGACGAATCCGCAGTGAACCGTCGGGAGCAATCCCGGGCAGAACGACCGCTTACCCCTCGTCGAGCGAGAGGGGCGCCGAAGCGCCCTCGTAGATGGCGGCGTCGAACGGGCCGACGGTGTCGTCGCCGACGACCCAGCGAGCGCCGTCGGGGGCGTCCAGCGCCACCGGGTCGCTCGTGAAGTTCGTCACCCAGGTGTAGCCGTCGCGTTCGGCGGCGCGCACGCCGGTCGGCAGGCGCTCGGAGTGGGCCACGTCGGCCCGGTCCAGCAGGTCGCTGACGACGGCGTCGGCCAGGTCCGCCTCGGGCCAGACGCCGCAGTACGCGACGTGGCCCTCGCCGAGGGCGTGTTCGGTGATAGCCGCGTGCCCGTCGCCGACCCCACCGACGTGGGTGCCGACAGTCGCGGCGCCGTCGGTGTCCAGCCACTCCGCGAAGGTGCGGTAGCCGTAGGTTCCACCGTCGTAGCTGACACGGCGGTCCATCTGTGCCGGGACCGTCTCGTGCTGGTCGACCGTGGCGCCGACGGCCTCGGCGAGCGGGCCGGGGGCCGGGGCGTCCGGGAGCTTGTTGTACGGGTCCTTGTAGCCCGACCGGACCGTCAACAGCAGTTCGGTGCCGTCCGCGACGAGGCCCGCCAGCTTCGCGGCGAGGGCGTCGTCGACGAGGTGCAGGGCGGGCGCGACGACGGCGTCGTACCCCGAGAGGTCCCAGTCCGGGTGGACCACGTCGGCCTGCACCGAACGGGCCCGGAGCGCGGCGTAGTACTGACGCATGTGGCTCCAGTACTCCCAGTCGGGGGCGTGGGGTTGGATACCGGTCGCCCAGAGGTTGTCGTAGTCGTGCAGGACCGCCACGTCGGCGTCGACCGGACCGAGGTCGAGGTCGGCCAGTTCCGCGGCGGCGTCGGCGGCGTCGTGGTACCCCCTGTCGGGCGAGCCGTCCTGTTTGCGCAGGCCGGCGTGGTACTGCTCCTGGCCCTCCCGGCAGCGTCGCCACCGGAAGTACAGCACGGCGTCGGCGCCGTGGGCCACCGCGTGGTGGGCCCACAGCCGCATCGCGCCCTCCCCCGGCTGGGGCGCGTACGGCGGCCAGTTGACGTCGCCGGGTTGCTGTTCCATCACCCAGAAGGGCTGCTGTTTGGCCCCCCGGTAGAGGTCGTGGTTCAGCCCCACCTCGTCGGGGTCGCCCGCCCGGAGTTCGTCGGCGCTGGCCTCGCCTGGCCGGCGGTCCTGGACGAACCCGGTCGGGTAGGAGTCCCACGCGATCAGGTCCAGGTCGTCGGCGAAGCCGTAGACGTCACAGGAGTCGACGTCGCCCATGAAGTTGTGGGCGACGAACCAGTCGTCGTCTGCCTCCCGGAGCAGTTCCTCGTGGACGGCGTTGTACGCCACGGCGCTCTCGGAGCTGAACCGGTAGTAGTCCAGCAGGCGCGAGGGGTGGTGTTCGGCGGCGGTGTGGCGCGGCGGGTCCACCTCCGCGAACGAGCGGAGGTGCTGGCTCCAGAACGTCGTCCCCCAGGCCTCGTTGAGCGACTCGATATCGCCGTACTTGGCCTCGAGCCACTCGCGGAACGCCACCGCACAGTCGTCACACCAGCAGCGGATGGTCCCGTGACAGCCGTACTCGTTGTCGGTCTGCCAGCCGACGACGTGGGGAGAGTCGGCGAAGCGCTCGGCCATCGTCGAGACGATGCGCCGTGTCTCCTCGCGGTACACCGGGGAGTTGAAGCAGTAGTGCCGTCGGCTGCCGTAGTGGCGCGTGGTGCCGTCGGGCTCTTCCTGCAGGATGGTCGGGTGCTCGTCGACGAGCCACTTCGGGGGCGTCGCCGTCGGCGTACACAGGACGGCCGCCATGCCGTGGTCCCCGACCAGCGAGACGGCCTCCTCGAGCCAGTCGAGCCGTATCTCGCCGGGGTCGGGCTCGATGCGGGACCACGAGAACTCGGCCATCCGGACGTACTCCACGCCGGCGTCGGCCATCTGCTCCACGTCCCGGGCCCAGCGCTCGCGGGGCCAGTGTTCGGGGAAGTAGCAGACGCCGACGGTCATCGCCCGCCTCCGTCGTTCGGCGAGGCGTCGTCCCGCAGGACTGCGGTGGGGCTGTCGTCGGAGCGGGTCATCTCACCACTCCGCGACGCTCCCGTCGTCGTGGCGCCAGACCGGGTTGTGCCAGTCCACCTCGCCGGCCTGCATCCGGACGTAGCTGTGGTCGATGTCGATGCCGAGCCCCGGCCCCTTCGGGAGGTCGACGTAGCCGTCGCGGTACTGGAACACCGAGGGGTCTTCGAGGTAGTCGAGCACGTCGCTGGTCTCGTTGTAGTGGATGCCGAGGCTCTGCTCTTGGATGAGCGCGTTCGGCGAACAGGCGTCGACCTGCAGACACGCCGCCAGTGCGATGGGGCCCAGCGGGCAGTGGGGCGCCATCGCCACGTCGTAGGCTTCGGCCATCGCGGCGATCTTCTTGACCTCGGTGATACCGCCGGCGTGGGAGAGGTCGGGCTGGATGACGTCGACACAGCCGTCCTCGAACACCTCCTTGAAGTCCCACCGGGAGTACATCCGTTCTCCGGTGGCGATGGGGGTGGTCGTGTGGCCCGCTAGTTCCGGCAGCGCGTCGTTGTGTTCGGGGAGGACCGGTTCCTCGATGAACATCGGGTCGTACGGCTCCAGAGCCGCTGCCAGCCGTTTCGCCATCGACTTCGAGACGCGGCCGTGGAAGTCGACGCCGATGTCGACGTCGTCGCCGACCGCCTCGCGGACCGCGGCCAGACGGTCCTCTGCGGCCTGCACCGCCGCGGGGGAGTCGACCCGGCGGAGTTCGGCCGTGGCGTTCATCTTCAGCGCCGTGAACCCCTCGTCGACTTTCTCGCGGGCGGCCTCGGCGACGCCCTCGGGGCGGTCGCCGCCGACCCACTGGTAGACGCGCATCCGGTCGCGGGCCTGCCCGCCGAGCAGTTCGTACACCGGCGTCTCGTAGTGCTTGCCCTTGATGTCCCACAGCGCCTGGTCGATACCGGCGATGGCCGACATCAGCACCGGGCCGCCGCGGTAGAAGCCCCCGCGGTACATCGTCTGCCAGTGGTCCTCGATGCGCAGGGGATCCTTGCCCAGCAGGTAGGTGTCGAGCAGTTCCTCGACGGCCGTCCGGACGGTGCGAGCGCGGCCCTCGACGACAGGTTCGCCCCAGCCGACGATGCCGTCGCTCGTCTCCAGTCGCAGGAACAGCCAGCGTGGCGGTACTTCGTAGAGATCGTAGTCAGTGATAATCATGTTATTCGGTCTGTGTGACGTAGTCGTCTATAGCGACGTCCATCTCGTCGGTTCAGTCGTCGGTTTCGGTCAGTCATCTACGTACCTACAGCCATGATAGTCAGTTATTTAATAATTTTTGCTACACATCCATCCATCCGATAATACCGTTTTTCTAGTGCGGTTAGCCGGCTAAATATCGTCGATGGCGTGGATACCGGTACAAATTATGATATAACCGTCCGTCTAGTATCAGTGAACGAGATCCGGTCGGACGGAAGCGGGGGTAAGTTGAATCCGTATGGAGCGGGCCGCTACCGTCGAACGACGCGATTGTCACTCGTGATCGGCGCCGACATCGGGTCGCGACTGGAACGCGTGGCGTGGGACGCCGACGACGCCGGCGGTCGGCTGGGCATCTCGCTCGACATCGAGGACCCACAGGAACTGGTGGTGGCCGTCCCCGATGGGTGGACCCACCCCGACGCCGACGGGGCGACCCTCGCCGTGACGGCACGGCCGGGGACGACGACGCTCTCCTTCGAGCGCGTCTGAACCGCTCGCAGACCGGGAGTTCGCCGCCCGTGGTCGAAATCACACCGTTTTAACGTCGTCGCGGAGATGGTCCCAGTATGACCGACACGGACGGGTCGAACGTGCTTTTCGTCGTACTGGACACGGTCCGGAAGGACCGGCTGTCCGTCTACGACCCCGACATGGAGACGACGCCACGGTTGGCCGAGTTCGCCGAGGAAGCCGCCGTCTTCGAACAGGCCGTCGCGCCGGCCCCGTGGACCCTCCCCGTCCACGCCTCGCTGTTCACCGGGAAGTACCCCAGCGAACACGGGGCCACCCAGGAGAACCCCTACCTCGAGGGGTCGACCACGCTCGCGGAGTCGCTGTCGGCGGCCGGCTACGACACCGCCTGTTACTCCTCGAACGCGTGGATCACGAGCTACACGAACCTCACCGCCGGGTTCGACGACCACGACAACTTCTTCCAGATAATGCCCAGCGAACTGCTCTCCGGGCCGCTGGCGACGCTCTGGAAGACGATGAACGACAACGACACCCTCCGGGGCGTCGCCGACCGCCTCGTGCAGGTCGGCAACAAGATCCACGAGCACCTCGCCGAGGGGGGCGGCGGCGACACGAAGACCCCGCAGGTCATCGACAAGACCATCGACTTCGTCGACGAGAGCGACGACTTCTTCGCGTTCATCAACCTGATGGACGCCCACCTCCCCTACCACCCGCCCGAGGCGTACGCCGAGGAGTTCGCGCCCGGCGTCGACTCGACCGAGGTGTGCCAGAACTCCAAGGAGTACAACTGCGGGGCCCGGGACATCGACGACGCGGAGTGGGCCGACATCAAGGGCCTCTACGACGCGGAACTGGCCCACATCGACGACCAACTGGACCGCCTGTTCTCGCACCTCAAGGAGACCGGGCAGTGGGAGGACACCACCGTCGTCGTCTGTGCCGACCACGGCGAACTGTTCGGCGAACACGGCCTCTACGGCCACGAGTTCGGCATCTACGACCCGCTGGTGAACGTCCCGCTGATGGTCAAACACCCCGAGGTCGAACCGGGGCGGGACGAAGAGACGGTGGTCGAACTGGTCGACCTCTACCACACGGTGCTGGACGCCGCCGGTGCCGAGGGCCGCGGCGAACCGCTCCAGTCGGCCCGCTCCCTGCTGTCGGCGGACTACCGCGAGTTCGCCGGCGACGTGGGCGGCGTGCCCCGCGGCGAGGTGGGCTTCGTCGAGTACCACCAGCCGGTCGTCGAGCTGCGTCAGCTGGAGGGGAAGGCAGACGCCGCCGGCATCGAACTGGACGAGCAGTCGCGCTTCTACTCCCGGATGGGCGCGGCCCGCACCGCCGGCGAGAAGTACATCCACTGCACGCGCATCCCGGACGAGGCCTACGACGTGGCCGACGACCCCGGCGAGACGGAGAACCTCGTGGACACCGACGACGAACCGACCCACCTCGAAGACGCCCTGTGGGAGTTCGTCGAGTCGGTGGACGCCGACTGGCCGGACGAGGCCGACGGCGCCGACGGCGAGGTCCTGGACGAGATGGACGACGACACGAAAGACCGACTGCAGGACCTCGGCTACATCGACTGACGTGCCCTCGGACAGCCCCGCCCTCGACTTCGCCGACAGACGCACCGTCGCCCAGATACTGCTGGGCTTCGCCGTCGCGGGGCTGGTCGTCTACCTCCTCGTGGACTTCGTCGGGACGGCCGACGTCGTCGCGGGCCTCCTCCGGGCGGACCTCGGGTGGCTGGCGCTGGCCTGCGTCTCGACGGCGCTGTGTCTCACCGCGTGGGGGAAGGCGTGGCAGATAGTACTGGGCGTGGCCGGCATCGACGAGTCGTTCTCCCGGCTCGTCGTCACCTACTACGCCGCGACGTTCGCGAACTACGTCACGCCGCTGGGGCAGGCCGGCGGCGAGCCGTTCATCGCCTACGTCCTCTCGCGGGACACCGAGGCGAGCTACCAGGACAGCCTCGCGAGCGTCGTCACGGCGGACCTGCTGAACCTGTTCCCGTTCGTCACGTTCGCCGGCGTCGGCTTCGCGGCCCTGCTGTACGGGAGCTCGCTCCCGGAGGCCATCGAACCGCTCGCGGGCGGTCTCGTCGTCCTCTCGGTGGGCGTTCCCGTCGTCGCCGCCGTCGGCTGGCGCTTCCGGAAGCGACTCGGGCGGGCGCTGCTCGGCGCCGTCGCGCCGCTGGCCAGCAGGACCCCCCGCGTCACCCTCGCGGGCCTGCGAGAGCGACTGCGCGAGACCGAACAGGCCTTCCAGCGCATCGCGCGTGACCGCCGCGCCCTCGTGAAGGCGCTGCTGTTCTCGTACGTCGGGTGGGTGTTCTTCGCCCTCCCGCTGTACTTCTCGGCGCAGGCCATCGGCGCCGACCTGACGCTGTTGCTCGTGTTCTTCGTCGTCCCGGCGTCGACGCTGGCCGGACTGGTCCCCTCCCCGGGCGGGTCCGGCGCCGTCGAGACGGCCCTCGTGGTCCTGCTCGTCGCGCTGACCGGCGTCGGCCAGACCGACGCGACGGTTGTCGCCATCCTCTATCGGGTCGCCAGCTACCTGTTCGCACTCGTGCTGGGCGGGGCGGCGGCGCTGTACGTGCTCAAGCGGAACTAGCGGCCGGCCGGTTCCGAGACCCAGCGAGAACCCCGCCGACCAGTCCGCGCGGACGGCCCAAGCGGCTCGCTGGCAGTTCGTTGGTGGGCCGCTGGTCCGGCGCGTCCGCGCCGTTCTAGGCCGTGTTGTGTTCGACGAACGTCGGGCGCCAGTTCTCCAGGTCGCGGATGTCCCGACCGGCGACGCGCCAGTCGCCGTCCAGGGGCACTGGCGAGACTATCATCGTCGTCTGGGTCGCCAGCGGGCGGAGCGGGAGCCGCTGGTCGCTGTGGAAGCCGAAGGCCGCGAGCAGGTCCCGCGGTATCGAGTCGCCCCGCACCGCGACCACCGTCGCGTCCGCGTGGTCGGCCAGCACCCGGTCCAGCAGGGCCGGGAGCGCCCGGTCGCGCTCGGCGTCGCCGACCAGCGGGACCACGTCGGCGATTTGCGTGACCGTCTGGCCGTCCGACTCCTGTGTTCCGGTGACGACCCCGGCGACCGGCTCACCCCCCAGGCGGGCGGTGTAGGCCGTATACTCCCAGGTCGGGTTTCCGAAGCGGTACTCGAAGAACTGCTCGTCGCGGTAGGCGTGAATCTCGCTGGGCGGGCGTCGCCGGTAGAGACGGGCCAGCGTCGCCGCCGGTATCTCGGTGTGTCGAGCGACGCTCACCTCCTCGGGAACGTCGACGCGACGGCCGCGCGCTCGGAGGTACCCCCGGGCGGCCAGACGGCCGGCGGTCGCGGCGACGGGGTTCGCCACGTCGGCGTAGGCCGCCGGGTCCTGGACGCGGTAGTAGGTGGTGTGTTCGCCGGCCCGCTCACAGCCCAGTTTGGCCAGGCCCGCCGTCGTCATCGGGTTGGGGACGTTGAACGTGAAGTCGACGCCGGCGTCGGCGTAGTCCTCGAACAGGCGCTCGCTCATCCGACTGAACAGCCCCTGCCGCCGGTGGTCCTCGTGGACCATCGTGTCACAGGACTGGATGGCGGTGTGGTACGTGTCCCCCGCCCGCATCTGGAAGGCGAGGTTCGGCCGCGCCCCGACTAGCTCGCCGTCGCGCTCGGCGACGACGATGGGGGCCTCCGGGAGGTACGGGTTGTCGGCGAACTTCCAGTCGAACCACTCGGCGGAGAACCCCGAGAAGACGCGGTCGTGCAGCGTCAGGAACCCCTCGCGGTCGGCGGGCCGGTACCACCGAATCGTGTAGCCGTCGGTCGACCGGGTCCGCTCGACGGTCGTCGTCTCAGTCGGCATCGGTGAGGTCGAGACCGGGGACCAGCTGGTCGCTGTCGAGGTGGTACCGCTGGTACACCGCACAGTGTGTCTCGTGGTCGAACTGCGCGCGGTCGTTGCACAGGTCGGCCGCCATCGGGGACACGAACGCCTCCTGTATCTCGCAGTAGGGCCGCTCGTGGTCGAAGGAGTGCTCCCCGTCGGCGTCGCGGTAGTCGAGATGTGGGCAGACCATCGGGGTGAACGACAGGTTCGGTGCGTTTGGTTATGGACGCCATTCTGCCGCTAGCAGTTTGTTACCCACCGTCTTCGTCAGATAGCTGTGTCGTAACGAAGTACCGAACGGTCTGACCCTCACCAGTGTCATACGAGGACTACCACCGGCAGAAGAAGGTCATCGTCACCGTCGCCACGACGGGGGCAGTCCACGGCAAGGACGCGAACCCGAACTTGCCCGAGCAACCGGAGGAGATAGCGCAGCAGGTGGCGGCCTGCGAGGAGCTCGGTGCGTCCATCGCCCACGTCCACGGCCGGAACGAGCACGGCGAGAACGACGCGACGCGCCTGCAGGCGGTCAACGACGCGATTCGCGACCACTGCGACGACATCATCGTCCAGAACACCACCGGCGGGCAGAGTCCCTACGAACAGCGAGTCGCGGGCATCCGGACCGACCCGCCCCCGGAGATGGCCTCGCTCGACCTGGGGCCGTTCAAGCGGGACAAACACATCATCACGAACCACACCCGCAACAACATCGAGCGCCTCGCCGTCGAGATGCAGTCGAAGGGCATCAAACCCGAACTGGAGGTGTTCAACTCCGGCCAGCTCGCCGAGGTCAGGCGCCTGGTCGACGAGGGACTGGTCGAGGAGCCGCCGTACGTCAATCTCATCTTCGGCGGGTCGTTCACGCCCGCGAACCCGCAGACGCTGCTCACGATGGTCGACAACGTCCCCGACGGCGCGGAGTTCAACGTCCTCGCCATCGGGCCACACCAGCTGCCGCTGACGACGATGGCTGTCCTGCTGGGGGGACACGTCCGCGTCGGGATGGAGGACAACCTCTACTACCGCCGCGGCGAGAAGGCACAGAGTAACCAGCAGCTCGTCCGCCGGACCGTCGAGATCATCGAGCGGCTCGACCGGGAGGTGGCGACGCCCGCCGAGGCCCGCGAGATGCTCGGCATCTCACGGCAGCACGTCGAACAGCCTGCCGACGGTGACTGAGTCGTCACCGGGGGCGGTCCACGCTGGCCGAGTAGCCGGTGGCTACCGACCCTCTCACGTCGTCTCTCGGCCCTCGTGTCCGGGGGCCGTCCGCGTCTCCCAGAGCGTCACCAACCGCGACAGCGTCTCGTTGACCGGCACCGGTGCCGTCGCGGCGTCGACGACGTAGCCGTTGATGGCGGCGATCTCCGTTCGTCGACCCGCCTCGACGTCCTGCAGCATCGACGAGCGGTTGGCGGCGGTGTCGCGGATCACGCGCTCGGCCAGCGCGACGGCCCGGTCGTCCGGGAGGTCGATGCCCCGTGCGCGGGCGACGCGGGCGGTCTCGCGGGCGGCGTCGGCGGCCAGCGTCCGGCCGGGACCGTCGGCCAGCGCGCCGTTCTCGACGCGGGCCAGCGCCGTCGTCGCGTTGACGGCCGCGTTGACCGCCAGTTTCTCCCAGAGACGCGTCGGCATGTCCGTCGCCACCGTCGTCTCGACGCCGGCCGCCCGGAACGCCGCACCCACGTCGTCGGCGGCCGTCGAGGGGCCGCCCCCGCGGGCCCCCAGCACCACCTCGCCGCGTCCGGTGAAGTCGACCCGACCCGGGTCGACGAGGTTCGCGCCGTAGGTGCAGGTGCCCGCGAGCACCGGGCAGTCCAGTTCGGCCGCCAGCGTCGTCTCGTTGCCCATCCCGTTCTGGACCGAGAGGCACGCGTCCAGCGAGCAGTCGGCCAGCGCCGCCGCGGCGTCGTCGGTGTCGTAGCTCTTGACCGCCACCAGCGCGAGGTCGGCGCCGGCCGGCGGGGCGGTGTCGGCCGCCGGGTCGACGTGGAAGGACTCGGTACCGACCACGTCCAGTCCCGCCCGCTGGACGGCCCCGACGTGTGGCTCCCGGCCGACCAGCGTCACGTCGTGTTCGCGGGCGAGCAACCCGCCGAGGAGGCTGCCGAGACTGCCCGCGCCGACGACGACGATGTCCATACGCCACCGGAGGGCAGGGTCGTACAAAAGCGTTCCAGCGCGGACCGCCAGCCACAACAGCGCCCGTCACGAAGGGCGGGTATGGACGAGCGAGACGCCGAGTCGGACGCCGAGCGGATGACCGAGGCCATCGAAGCCGTCGGCGTCGACCGCCTCACGGACGCCATCGTCGACGCGTGGGAGCGAGCCGGACTCGACACTGGGACGCCGACGTGGCCCGACGACGAGCCACGG
Organism: Haloarcula sp. MBLA0163; assembly: GCF_055632435.1. Lineage (NCBI taxonomy): Archaea > Methanobacteriati > Methanobacteriota > Halobacteria > Halobacteriales > Haloarculaceae > Haloarcula > Haloarcula sp. MBLA0163. The sequence continues at coordinate 72,127 of NZ_CM145745.1, read as the reverse complement.
TTTCGGGTGCGCCCGCCCGCGGACGCCACGGACGCCCGCGTCGACGTCCTCGCGGGGGTTCTGGACGCCACCGCTCGCGACCCCGAGACGGCGTTCCTCTACCTCGACGTGGGCCGGCGCGCGGACCTCACCGGCCGCCCGCGTTTCGAACTGGAGACGCTCTCGGGCCACGCGGACGTCACCGTCGCCGCCGACCACACCGCCGGCACCGTCCCGTTCTCGGCCGAGACGTTCGAGGCCGTCGCCACGCTGGCCGACGAGGTGGCCTACCTCGTCGTCCGGGACGCCGACGGCGACGCGCTGGTCGAGTGGCGCGAGGAGACGGTCCGCTTCACCGTCCCAGAGGACGCGCTGGCGGCGGTGACGACGGACCTCGACGCGGCGACGGCCGACCGCGTCGAACGCGACTGAGCCGCGAGAAACCGAGGTGGGTCGCCGGTCAGTCCTCCTGCCAGTAGTAGATCTCCTCTTTCGGCGCGCCACAGGACGGGCACTCCTCGGGGAGTTTCTCTATCTGGCCCATCTCGCCACACTCCCAGCAGCGCCACATCAGTTCCGCCTCGCCCGCCTTGCCGGTCGAGACGTGTTCGCTGGAGAGCGCCTCGATGCCCTCGTCGACGGTCACGTAGAAGCCGTGCTCGTCGAACCCCCGGATGGTCCCGATCTCGTTGCCGGCGTCGTCGTACACCGTCTGGCCGAACGCGACCTTGTTGCTCTCGGAGCCCGTGGACATGTCTGTCATACAGACAGACAGTCGCGCCGAAGTGTGTTAAAGACTAGCGTGAAAAGAGACTGTTGTGGACCGGCGCGAAGTCCGACGGTTCCTCCGGGCTCTCCTCCGTGTCGGAGATGGCGTTCCCGTCGAGCCCTTCCTCGAGGAAGTCGGCCAGCGGCGGGCCGACGCTGTCGGGTTCGACGAGGAAGGCGTCGTGGCCGTAGTCCGAGTCCACGACGTGGTGGGCGACGTCGGTGTCGGTCTCCCGCAGGGCGTCGGCGAGCGCCTCCGACTGCTGGGTCGTGAAGTGCCAGTCGCCGGTGAACGACATCACCAGCGCCGTGCCGTCGAAGGCCGCCAGCGCGTCGGCGTCGTCCTCGAACCCCGAGGAGAGGTCGTAGTTGTCCATCGCCCGCGTCAGGTAGAGGTAGCTGTTGGCGTCGAAGCGCTCGACGAACTTCGAGGCGTTGTAGTCCAGATACGACTCCACGTCGCGGTACGGGAAGAAGCGCCCGGCGGGGTCCGTGGGGAACGCGCGTTCGGCCTCTCGCGTGGCCGCGCGGCGGCCGAACCGCCGCTCCATGCTCGACTTCGAGAAGTACATCACGTGGCCGAGCTGTCGAGCGAGCGCCAGGCCCTCGTCGGGGTGTTCGCCGTCGCCGTAGTAGTCGCCGCCGTTCCAGTGCTCGTCGGTCGTGATGGCACGCCGGGCGATGCCGTCGAGCGCGAGACACTGCGGGTCGAGTCGGGGGGCGGCGGCGATGGGCACTATCTTCTCGACGTGGTCGGGGTGGCGTTTCGCCCACTCGAGGACGTTCATCCCGCCGACGCTGCCGCCGACGACCGCGTACAGCGCCGGGATACCCAGTTCGTCGAGCAGTCGCCGCTGGGCCTCGGTCCAGTCGGCGACCGTGACGGGGGGGAACTCCGGCCCGTAGGGCTCGCCCGTCTCCGGGTTCTCGCTGGCGGGGCCGCTGGAGCCGTAACACGAGCCGGGGACGTTCGCACAGACGACGAAGTACTCCTTCGTGTCGATGGCCTTCCCCGGACCCACGATGTCGTCCCACCACGCGTACGCCTGGTCGCCCTCCTCGAACCGGCCCCGCGAGGCGACGTGTGCGCTCCCGGTCAGGGCGTGACAGACCAGCACGGCGTTGTCGCCCTCGAACTCGCCGTACGTCTCGTAGGCCAGTTCGAGGTCCGGAATCGTCTCCCCGCACTGGAACTCGAACTCGCCGAGCGAGACGGTCTGTGACTCGACGCTCATGTGGCTCGCTCGATAGCGTCGTCGATGTCGGCGACGACGTCGGCCGGGTCCTCGATACCGACGCTCATCCGGACGAGGTCCGGACTGACGCCGCTCGCGCGCTGTTCGTCCTCGGAGAGCTGGGCGTGGGTGGTCGAGGCGGGGTGGATGACGAGCGTCTTCGCGTCCCCGATGTTCGCGAGGAACTGCGCCAGCTCGGTCTCCTCGCAGAACCGTCGGCCGGCGTCGTAGCCGCCCTCCAGCCCGAAGGTGACGACGCCGCCGTACCCGCCCTCCAGGTACGTCTCGGCGAGGTCGTGGGTCTCGTGGCTCGCCAGTCCGGGGTAGGTGACCCACGACACGTCGGGGTGGTCCTGGAGGTGTTCGGCGACGGTGAGCGCGTTCGAGCAGTGCCGCTCCATCCGGAGCGAGAGGGTCTCGCTGCCCTGTATCGTCGCCCAGGCGTCGAACGGTTTCTGCCCGTCACCGAGCGCGCGCAGCCCCCGCTGGCGGGCCGCCATCGAGAACGCGCGGTCGCCGAACCGCTCGGCGAAGTTCGCGTCGAACGCCGGGTTCTGGCCGCCGATCTCCGGGTACTTCTCGGGGTACTCGCCCCACGGGAACGACCCCGCGTCGGCGAGAATGCCGCCGACGGTCGTGCCGGACCCGTGGATCCACTTCGTCGTCGACTCCCAGACGATGTCGGCGCCGTGGTCCAGCGGTCGACAGAGCGCCGGCGTCCCGAACGTGTTGTCGACGAACAGGGGGACGCCGTGGTCGTGGGCCACCTCGGCGATCTCCTCCAGCGGCGGCACGACCAGCGAGGGGTTCCCGATGGTCTCGCAGTGGACGTAGGCGGTGTCGTCGTCGATGGCGTCGGCGTAGGCGTCGGGGTCCAGCGTGTCGACGAACCGGGTGTCGATGCCCCGTCGGCTGGCGGTGGTCGCGAGATAGGAGTGCGTACCGCCGTAGATGGACGAGGCCGAGACGACGTTGTCGCCGGCCGACGCCAGCACCGTCGTCGCGGCGTCGAGTGCGGCCATCCCGGACCCGGTGGCGACGGCGTCGACGGCGTTCTCCAGCGACGCCAGACGGTGTTCGAGCATCCGCACCGTCGGGTTGTCGAACCGCGAGTAGACGTTGCCGTCGTCCTCCAGCGCGTAGCGGTCGGCGGCCGTCTCCGCGTCCTCGAAGACGTACGAGGAGGTCTGATAGATGGGCGGAGCACGCGCCCCGGTCGCCGGGTCGGGCTCCTCCTGCCCGGCGTGGACGCATCTCGTCCCGAATCCGTAGCGGTCGGTCATGTGCAGTATGCATATATCTCTACGCATCTATAACCACGAGTTACGGCAAAACTCTCCCCGTGTGGTACGGTAGCGTCTCCGGACGGGGTGGCGAGGCCCGCGCTCGGAGGATACAAACCGCTGGCACCGGAATGGCGAGTCGATGACCGACGCCGACGAGACGGTCCGCTGCTGGCTGGTCGAGCGCTCCAGCTACGGCGACGAGCGCATGGTGACGCTCGTCTACGCCACGCCGGAGGGCGACCGCCACGTGACCAAACAGTTCTCGACGAACCTCCTGATGAAAAAGCGCGTGACGGCCGCCATCGACATCGAACCGGCCCGGTTGGAACCGGTCGACGACGCCGAGACCCGGGAACGGTACGCCACCGAGGCAGAGCGGATGGCGGGCTCTCACGGCCCGGACGAGGAGGTCTGAGGGCGTCTCGGCCCGTTACCGACCGGTCCGTAACACGAAAGACTATACCGGAGGCCGGCACAAGCGGCGCGTATGACCGCCATCGAACTGGACGGCGTCCGCAAGGAGTTCGGGGACGTCGTCGCCCTGAACGGAGTGGACCTCACGGTCGAGGAGGGTGAGGTCTTCGGCTTCCTCGGTCCCAACGGCGCCGGGAAGTCGACCACCATCAACATCCTGCTCGACTTCGTCCGCCCGACGGCGGGGTCCGCGACGGTCCTCGGTCACGACGTCAACGAGGAGTCGAAGGCCATCCGCGAGCGTATCGGCGTCCTCCCGGAGGGCTACGACGTCTACGAGCGCCTGACCGGGCGCGAACACGTCGAGTTCGTCATCGAGTCGAAGGACGCCGACGACGACCCCGAGGCGCTGCTCGAACGGGTCGGCGTCGCCGACGCCGCCGACCGGCGGGCCGGCGGCTACTCGAAGGGGATGAAACAGCGACTGGTGCTGGCGATGGCGCTCGTCGACCAGCCGGACCTCCTCATCCTCGACGAGCCGACGACGGGGCTGGACCCCAACGGCGCCCGCAAGATGCGCGACCTCGTGCGCGAGGAGAGCGAGCGCGGCGCCACCGTCTTCTTCTCCTCGCACATCCTCGGCCAGGTCGAGGCCGTCTGTGACACCGTCGGCATCCTCCAGGACGGCGAACTCGTCGCCAAGGACAGCGTCGAGGGGCTCCGGGCGGCCGCACAGGGCGACATGAAGCTCGTCGTCACCGTCGGCGACACGGACGGCCTCGACGCCGCCGTCGAGGACGTGCGCGCCCTCCCGGAAGTGTCCAGCGTGCGGGCGGACACCGACCGCGTCACCGTCAACTGCGACGGCAGCGCGAAGATGACCGTCCTCAACACGTTCGAGGAGGCCGGCGTCGCCGTCGAGGACTTCGAGACCCAGGAGGCGTCGCTGGAGGACCTCTTCAGCGCCTACACCGAGCAACAGGAGGTGGAGGCATGAGCACCGCCAGCGAGGGCGGCCTCGCCGGGCTGGACCGCCTCCTCCGGAACACCTTCGAGTGGTACACCGTCTCGAAGAAGGAGTTCAAGGACGCCATCCGGTCGAAGGGGCTCTGGCTGCTGGGCCTCATCTTCACCACGGCGTTCATCGCCCCCGTCGCGCTGGCGCTGTACTTCGACATCGGCGTGAGCCAGCAGGGACAGGGCCTGGGGATGCAGCTCCTGCTCTCGCAGGTGTACCTGAACATGGTGACGTTGCTGTTGCCCATCGTCGCCATCTTCCTCGGCTTCGCCGCCATCTCGAAGGAGCGCACGTCGGGGTCGCTGAAGCTCCTGCTGTCGCTCCCGCACTCCCGGAAGGACGTCATCATCGGGAAGGTGCTGGGCCGGTGTGCGGTGCTCGGCGTGCCGCTGGTCGCCTCGCTGGCCATCACCGCCGTCTTCCTGACCGCCTCGCGACTGACGTTCAAACCCGAGCTGTTCGGCCTGTTCTCGTTCTTCACCGTGGTGTTCGCGCTGGTGTTCGTCGCCATCGTCGTCTCCATCTCCGGGGCCTTCGAGAAGAGCCTCTGGTCGGGCGCCGCGAACTTCATCGTCTACTTCTACTTCACGTTCCTCTGGAACGCCGGCGCCAACGGCGTCGGGAACATCCTCTCGAACGAACTGGGCGTGACCGGCGCCATCCGCTGGCACGTCGTCCTGCTGTTGAAGCTCGTCAACCCGAACCAGGCCTACAAGACCCTCGTCAACTCGATGCTCGGCTCCGGGGAGGCCCCCGCGCTGTCGGCCCGGTACGGGATGTTCAGCCAGGGCCAGGAGGCGAGTCGCACCATCTGTGCCGACGTCCTCAACGGCGCGCCACAGGCCCAGGAGGGCATCTTCGGCACCGTCGTCACCTGCGCGCCCGGGTCGGGGTCCCTGCCGTTCTACTACTCCGACCCCGCCGTCGTCGTGTTCATGCTCACCTGGATCGGCGTCGCCGCGAGCATCAGTTACTACACGTTCAGCCTCGCGGACCTCTAGGACGGGCGGCCGGTTCGCTTTCTGCTGTCGCGACGGCGAACGTGGCGACGAACCACCGGAAAGCCGTCACTCGATTTCGATGCCGTACTCCCGGAGTTTCGCCTCGAACTCCTCGCGGCCGTCCAGCAGTGCCACGTCGTTTGCCTCGGCGTCCTCGCGCTTTCGCTGGCCGGCGTTCTCGCCGACGACGAGGAAGTCGGTGTTGCCCGAGACGCTGCTGGTCGCCGAGCCACCGTTGCGCTCGACGACGTCCTGTGCGTCGCCCCGGGTGAGGCCGTCGAGCGACCCCGTGAACACGAAGGTCAGCCCCGCCAGCGCGTCCCCGCCGGTCGCCGCTGCGGCCTGCGGGTCGACGCGGTCGAGCAGTCGGTCCAGCACGTCGCGGTTGCCCTCGCTCTGGAAGAACTCCACGACGCTCTCGGCGACCTCCGGGCCCACGTCGGGGACGGCCTCGAAGGCCTCGCGGTCCCCGGCGTCGCCGGCGTCGAGAATCGCCGCGAACGTCCCGAACTCCTGTGCGAGGTTCCGTGCCGTGACGTCCCCGACGTGGGGGATGCCCAGCGCCACGAGGAAGTCCGCGAGCGGCGGTTCGCGGGCGGCGTCGAGTTCGGCGACGAGGTTCCGTGCGCTGGTCTCGCCCCACCCCTCCAGGTCCGCCAGCTCCTCGACCGAGAGGTCGTAGAGGTCGGCGGCGTCCTCGACGAGGCCCGCCGCCAGCAGCTGCTCGACGGCCTTCTCGCCGAGGCCCTCGATGTCCAGCGCGTCCCTGCTGGCGTAGTGTTCGACGGAGCGCTCGCGCTGGGCGGGACAGGACAGGCCGCCGGTGCAGAACGCCATCGGCCCGTCGCGCTCGACGGGGCTGTCACAGACGGGGCAGGTGTCCGGGAACGCGAAGTGGCCCTCGCTGCCCTTCTCGACCACCTCGACCACGTCCGGAATCACGTCGCCCGCGCGCTTGATGCGCACGCGGTCGCCGACGCCGACGCCCAAGTCCGCGATGAGCGAGGGGTTGTGCAGCGACGCGCGGGTGACGGTGACGCCGCCGACCTCGACCGGGTCCATCAGCGCGACGGGGGTGAGTCGGCCGGTGCGACCGACCTGTACGACGACGTCTCTGACCGTCGTCTCCTCCTTCCGAGCGGGGAACTTGTAGGCGAACGCCCAGCGCGGCGCGCGGCTGGTCGACCCGAGCAGGTCACAGGCCCGGGTGTCGTCGACCTTCAGGACGACGCCGTCTATCTCGTAGTCGAGGTCGTCGCGCGCGTCGAGCTGGGCGTCGCGGTAGTCGATGGCCGCCTCGACGTCGTCGACCACCTCGGTCCGGTCACAGACCCGGAGCCCCCACTCGGGAAGTCGCTCGTGGAGGGCAGCGTGGCTCTCGAACTCCGTCGAGGCGTCGAGGACGCCGAAGAAGAACACCGCGAGCGGGCGCTGCGCAGTGACGCCGGGGTCCAGTTGCCGGAGCGTCCCGGCGGCGGCGTTCCGGGGGTTGGCGAAGGGGTCCTCGCCCGATTCGACGCGTTCGCGGTTGTACTGCGTGAACGCCTCGCGGGGCATGTACACCTCGCCGCGCACCGCGAGGAAGTCGGGGTAGTCCCCGCGCAGGCGCTGGGGGACGGTGGCGATGGTGCGGACGTTCTCGGTGACGTCCTCGCCCACCTCGCCGTCGCCGCGGGTGGCCGCGCGCTGGTACTCCCCGTCCTCGTAGACCACCTCGACGGAGAGGCCGTCGAACTTCGGCTCGCAGAAGTACTCGACGGCGCCGTCGTAGTCGGCGTCGGTCAGCCGTCTCCGCACCCGCTCGTCGAACTCGCGGACGTCGTCGGCCTCGCCGCCCTGGTCGATGGACTGCATCGGCGCGACGTGTTCGACCTCGCCGAGTTCGTCCAGCGGTTCGCCGCCCACCCGTTGTGTGGGACTGCCCTCGGTGTCGAGGCCGAACGTCGACTCGAGGGTCTGGAGGCGCGAGAACAGCGCGTCGTAGGCCCGGTCGCCGATGAGCGGGTCGTTCTCGACGTAGTAGCGGTGGTCGTGGTAGCGGATGGCCTCGCGCAACCGGGCGGCCTGGTCGCGGGCCTCGCTCTCGCTGAGTTCCTCGACGGGGTCGAACTCCGTCGGGGGGTCCTCTACGTAGGGATTGTCTGTCTCGGGGTCGTCGACGGCTGCCATTGTCGGTTCTCTGGGACCCGGGCACTAATACGGACTGCTGTCGGTCACCACCGGAGCGCCCGCGTGACCGCTCGCGACCGTCCCGGGATGCGGGTACGGCAGTCCGGGCGAGCCGCTACGACACGCCGACGGCGAAGGAGCGGAGTTACAGACCGGCGACGTCCTCGATGGCGTCGGTCAGTGCCTCGATGCTCTCGACGGTGTGCTCGCCCATGTGGCCGATGCGGAACGACGCCTCGCTCAGGTCGCCGTAGCCGCTGGAGAACACCATGTCGTACTCCTCGCTGACCTGTTCGACGGTGGCGGCGACGTCGATGTCCTGCGTGTTCTCGACGCAGGTCACGGTCTGGGACTCGTACCCCTCCTCGGGGAACAGGCCGAAGTGCTCGCGGGCCCACTCGCGGGTGTACTCGGCCATCTCGCGGTGGCGCCGGTCGCGGGCCGCGTGGCCCTCCTCGAGCATGTGTTTCATCTGCTTGCGATAGGCCAGCATGAGCGGGATGGCCGGTGTGGAGTGGGTCTGGCCCTTCCGGTCGTAGTAGTCCAGGCAGCGCTGGAAGCCGCCGTACCACGAGGCCGACTCCTTGTCGAGTTCGCGCTCGTAGGCGTCGTCGCTGACGGTACACACCGCGAGACCCGGCGGCATGGCGAAGGCCTTCTGGGTCGAGGTGAAGATGCAGTCGATGTTGTGGCCCTCGACGTCTATCTGGTCGCCGCCCAGACAGGAGATGGCGTCGACGACGAAGTAGGTGTCCGGGTAGTCGCCCAGCAGGTCGCCGATCTCCTCGACGGGGTTTCGCACGCCCGTCGACGTCTCGTTCATCACCATGCCGACGGCGTCGTAGTCCTCGCCGCTCTCGAGGGCGTCGCGGACGTCCGCGGGCTTGACGGCCTCGCCCCACTCGTACTCGATGCGGTCGACGTCCTTGCCGAGTCGCTCGGCGACGTTGGCCTGTCGCTCGCTGAACGCGCCGGAGGTGGGGACGAGCATGTTCTCGTCGACGAGGTTCAGCGTCGTCGACTCCCAGAACTCCGTACCGGAGGCGGTGAGGACGATGACCTCGTTGTCGGTGCCGAGGAACTCCTTGGTGTCCTCGACGATGGTCGTGTAGAGGTCGGTCATCCGGTCCATGCGGTGGCCGAACATCGGCTGGGCCATCTCCTGGACGACGTCGTCGCGCACTTCGGTCGGGCCGGGGAGATACAGCGTCTTCTCGGGGTAGTCGCCAGTGTATTCCTGTTTCTTGGTCACGGAAGCCACCTGATAGGTGGACCCTCGTCGTCGGCAGTCATGGTAGTTTTGATACCGGTGCGCGGGTCACTAGCTCAGCCGTCGGACCGCGAACAGCACCAGCCCCGCGTACACCACCGGGCCGAGCAGGTCGGCGACGCTGACCCCGGCGAACCCCGAGAGCAGGGCCGCCGCCAGCCACAGCGCGAACGGGGCGACAGCGAGGGCGGTACCGCCGTCCCGGACGGCGTCGTCGACGGATGGCTGGCGGGCCGCGTACAGGCCGACGCCGGCGACGGCCGCCAGATAGAGGAGCGTCACGCCCGGCGGCGAGACTATCGGGAGGGTCACGAACGCGACGACGGCCAGCGCGGCGCCGACGATTCGCGGGCCGTCCTCGCGGCCCTCGAACGTCCGGCCGATGGCTCTGGCGTCCCCGGACTCGAGCGCCGACAGGAGGTCGGAGGGCGCTTCGAGGCCGTGGCCGACGACGCGTCCCCCGTCGGCCTCGACCGGTTCGGAGAAGTCCCGCCCGCAGTGCATACACCACGTCGCCGTCGCGCTGACCTTGCCGTCGCAGTGCGGACAGCGAGGGTCACTCACCATGTACGCCTGTCGGGGCGCTGATGAGATAGCCGTTTGGGATGGGGGAGCATTGAAAGCGCTCGGTCGGCATACACGGTGTATGGACTGGGTCGAACGGGCCGGGGAGCTCCTCTACGACGGCGAGACGATACGGGAGCAGGTCCGGGTGGGCGACGGCGGCGTCGTCGTGACGAGCCACCGCCTGCTGGCGTTCACGCCGGACCGCGAGGGGCCGAACTTCCGGCAGGTCGACCGGCCCAACGTAGAGGGCGTCGACAGACGGACCGCCGGGAACGCCGCCTTCCTCGAACAGGGCGTGAAGGCGCTCGTCGCCGGCGTCGCCCTCGTCGCGGCCGGACAGCTGGTCAGCCTCGACAGCCTCGTGGCGGGCGTCTCGCTGGACGGGGTCGGAAGCGCTGGCGCGATGGGGCTGGGCGGGATGCTCGGACTCCTGCAGGGGCTGCTCCGACTGCTGGCGCAACTGGACGACATCATGACGCTGTTCGGCGGACTGGCGCTGGCGCTCGCCGCCGTCGTCCTCGGCGTCTACCTCTGGAGCCGCGAGACGGTGCTGGTCGTCTCGGTGGCCGGCGGCGAGGACGTCGAGCTGTCGGCGCCCGAGGACGACGCCGTGCTGGAGCGGGTCCGCGCCGCCGTCCGCCCCGGCACGCCGTCGGCCGACGCCAGCGAGCCCCCGGTGACGGACGACCCGCTGGCGTGACGTTCAACTCCACCGAGCGCTAACCCGGAGGCGATGGACCCAGAGGGCGTCCGCACGCGGGCCGGTGACCTGCCCCGAGAGCCCGGCGTCTACCAGTTCGAGGACGACGAGGGCCGGGTGCTGTACGTCGGGAAGGCCGTCGACCTGCGCGACCGGGTGCGCTCGTACGCCGACCCGCGGAGCCGCCGCATCGCGAAGATGGTCGACCGCGCGGCCGTCGTCGACTTCGCGGTGACCGACACGGAGACGCAGGCGCTCCTGCTGGAGGCCAACCTGATAAAACGGCACCGGCCGCCGTACAACGTCCGCCTGAAAGACGACAAGTCCTACCCGCTGGTCCAGCTCACCGACCACGCCGTCCCGCGCATCGAGGTGACGCGGGACCCGGCCGACGGCGCCACCGTCTACGGCCCGTTCACCGACAAGGGCCGCGTCGAGACGGTGGTCAAGGCCCTGCGGGAGACCTACGGCCTGCGGGGCTGTTCGGACCACAAGTACAGCAACCGCGACCGGCCCTGCCTGGACTACGAGATGGGCATCTGCACCGCCCCCTGTACCGGCGAGATCAGCGCGGCCGACTACGCCGCCGACGTCGAGAGCGTCGAGCGGTTCTTCGAGGGCGAGGTGGGCGTCCTCGCGGACCCGCTCCGGCAGGAGATGGACGCCGCCGCCCAGCGACAGGAGTTCGAGCGCGCGGCGAACCTGCGGGACAAGCTCGGCGCCGTCGAAGCCCTCCACGGGGAGGGCGACGCGGCGGTCAGCGACGCCGGCGGGAGCGCCGCGACGGACGTACTGGGTGCCGTCGTCGAGGGCGACCGGGCCGTCGTCGCCCGCCTCCACGCCGAGGGCGGGAAACTGGTCGACCGGGAGCGCCACACGCTCGACGCGCCCGACGGCGAGGGGCCGGCGGGCGTCTATCGGGCGTTCATCACCCAGTACTACGCCGAGCGGGACCTGCCCGGCACCGTCCTCTGTGCCGAGGACCCCGCCGACCCCGACATCGAGGCGTGGCTCGAACGAGAGGGCGTCGACCTGCGAGTGCCCGGCGCCGGCCGCGAGGCGACGCTCGTCGACCTCGCGCTGAAGAACGCCCAGCAGCGCGGCGGTGCCGACGACGCGGTCGGGGCGCTGGCCGACGCGCTTGGCGTCGACCGCCCCCGTCGCATCGAGGGGTTCGACGTGAGCCACGCGCAGGGCAAGAGCGTCGTCGGGTCGAACGTCACCGTCGTCGACGGGACCGCCGAGAAGTCCGACTACCGCCGGAAGAAGCTCACCGAACGCAACGACGACTACGCGAACATGCGCGAGCTGGTCCGCTGGCGGGCCGAGCGCGCCGTCGAGGGGAGGGACGACCGTCCCGACCCCGACCTGCTGTGCATCGACGGCGGCGACGGCCAGCTGGGCGCGGCCCGTGACGCCCTCGCCGAGACCGGCTGGGACGTCCCCGCCGTGGCGCTGGCGAAAGACGAGGAGCTCGTGATCACGCCGGACCGGGTGTACGACTGGCCCGACGACGCCCCGCACCTGCACCTCCTCCAGCGCGTCCGCGACGAGGCCCACCGCTTCGCGGTCCAGTACCACCAGACGCTCCGGGACGAGGTGTCGACGGCGCTGGACGACCTGCCCGGCGTCGGGCCGGAGACGCGCAAGCGACTGCTCCGCCGGTTCGGGAGCGTCGAGAACGTCCGCGAGGCCTCGACGGACGAACTGACGAGCGTCGACGGGGTCGGCGCGGCGACGGCCGAGACGATCCGTAGCCGGCTGAGCTGATTCTGTATCGCGGATAGCGATTTATCCTGTGCCGAGGCCGGTCTGCGTGAACCGGCGTCGAGAGGCGTCAGCGCTCCGCAATCGGACGAATCTGCTGCTGCGTCGCCGAAGCGGCGACCCGTCGACGGTCCGAGGAGCGACGAGCCGGCGGTCACCCGGCCGAGACGGTCGTAGTGCGCCGGGCAGTTCTCGACGACACGGTGCGGACCGGTTCGAGGCCAAAGGTCGACAGGCGCCGGGCCCCGGACCGTCCAGTACGCGTCGGTCACGTGTCGGGAGCGCCAACGACGTCTCGCCGACGGCGAACGACGGAGCGACGAGGTCGACCGGCACGGGAGTGGCCCATCGGCGCGTCGGTGGGTCGGCCTCCCCCGCGAAGACGGTGTCCGGGAGAACGACACGCCGGCGCCGCCACGGCCAGCACGCCCCACATCGGACCCAGCACGCACGGCCGCGGGCGTCGGTGGCGCGTCGTGCGGACGCCACCGAGCGGAGCCTCGCGACCGCCGTTGTGCGGTTTCGCCCCGACCCGGCGAGTGGATGCACCGGCCGTGCGCGGGCCCCCCGTCCGCGGCAGACCAGCCGTGCCGGTCGGTAACCCGACGGATTTAGTCGGTTTCGACCGTGCTCGTAGCTCTACGGTGCGTTTCGTAGTTCCGTCGTCGAGCCGGCGACCGGCACGCGATAAATCACTATCCGCGATATAGAATTCCGCTCTGACCGGGCAGCCCCGACCTGCGGCCCGGCCGCAACAGAAGGCGTTTCGGCGTCCCACCCGTACGCTCGGTCGATGGACGCAGGTCGGCGGGTCGTGCTCGCGGTGCTCGGCATCGTGTCGCTCGTGACGTACGCCGCGGCGGCGGTGGTCGGGTATCGGGTCCTCCGGACGGTGTGGGCGTCCCGGCCGTCGCCGGTGGTACTGGCCGGGGCGCTCGTCGGGACGGCGCTCGTCCTCGGACTGGTGAGCTACTGGTCCGGGACGACGCGGCTGAAACGGTCGCTCGACGCGGTTGTGCTCCCGCGCTCGCGCGCCCCCGAGACGTACCGCCGCTTCGACGCGCTCACCGAGCGGATGAACGCCGGGACGCCGACGCTGCTGGTCGCCCGGTTGCCGGTCCCCAACGCCTTCGCCGTCGGCGGGTTCGGGGCGGCCATCGTCGTCGACCGACGGCTGTTCGCCGCCCTCTCGGCCGACGAGATGGAGACGCTGCTGGCCCACGAGCTCGCCCACCTGGAGCGCCGCGACGCGCTGGTCCAGACGCTCGCGTACAGCCTCACGCAGGGTCTCGTCGGCGTCGTCAGCGTGGTGCTGTTCCCCGTGGTCGTCCTGACCGGCGGCGTCGCGCGGGCGTGGGCGCTGGTCCGTGGCGACCCCGCGAGCTGGTCCCGGTCGTGGCTCGCCCGGACCCAGCGCACCGCACTGCAGGTGGTCGCGCTGCTGGGCCTGGCGGTGACGCTGGGCGTGCTGGCGTACTCCAGACGGCGGGAGTGGGCGGCCGACGACCGGGCCGTCGAGGTGACCGGGAAGCCGCTGGCGCTCGCCCGCGCACTCCGGACGATAGAGCGGGTCTCGACGCCCGATTTGGGGCCGCTGACGCCGCTGTACGTGCACGGCGACGAGGACGGTGCGCTGTCGAATCTCCTGTCGACGCACCCGCCGATGGACGACCGGGTACAGCGGCTCGTCGAGCGGGCTCGGTCACAGCCGACGCTCGGGCCGCGGCGGCCCTGACTACTCCGAGAGGAGGTCCGACAGGGTGCGTCGGAGGTCCGCGCTCCCGGGGCTCTGTGGCACCTGTGCGAGGACGTCGCGCCGGAGGCCCGACAGCGCCTCGTCGACGCCGAGGGCGTCCAGCCGGTGGCCGTGTTTCAGCGCGACCCGCGGCGAGACGTCGAACAGGAGGTCCTGCTTGCCGATGGTCGAGTGCGTGATGGCGAGCGTCTCGACGGCGTTCTCGACGAACCGGTCGCGGGCGTCGGGGTCGCCCACGCCGTCGAGCGCCGCGGCCAGCAGGCGTTCGAGCCGGTCGGTGCGGTCCTGCAGCGCCGGCGGTCCGTCGAGGACGGTGGTGCCCTCGGGCTGTTCCGGGGTCATGCTGTCGCGGGGCGCGTACGAGAGGACGGCACCGCTGACCGGTTCCGTGGCGTCGGGGAGCGGCGACGTCAGGCGCTTCGAGGGCCGCGTGTCCGTGAACACGACGAGCGCGTTGGCCGGGTCCCCCGACACCGGGTCGCCGTCGCCCGCTGATTGTGCCGGCTGGTCGTACCCCCGCCGGAGCGCCTCGCGGAGCGTCCCCGGAATCGGGCCGGTGTCGCCCCGGAGTTCGACGTGGACGACGACCGGACCGTCGGCGCTCCGGTCGAGGGCGCGCCACAGCGTCGCCACGCCGTCGCGGGCGAGCGCGGACAGTCGGACGCACGGGCAGTCGCGGTCGGCGGCGAGCAGTCTCGCGATTGTGATGCCGCGCCAGCCGGTGAGGTCGGGGACGTAGAACCAGGGGACGGCGTGGACGGGGCCGACGGTCGGGTCGCCGGCACCGGGGCCGAGGCGGTCGGGGACCGACGCGAGGTAGGCGTCGAGCGTGCGGCGTTCGGGGGCGAAGTAGTCGGCGACGGCGGCCGGGAGCGTCGTGTCGAGCCGGCAGTGCTGTGGAACCGGGGCCATGTGTCCACCGCTCGGTCCCGCGGGCGGAAAACGGTGGCTCTAGTAGACCAGCTTCGTCTCCGTGTCGTACTCGACGACGTCGGTGTCGGCCAACCGGGGGAGGTGGTTGTGGTGGAGCGCGATGGCCACGCGCTCGACGGCCGCCGCGTCGGCCGTTCCGTGCTCGGACTCGCGGGCCGCGACTTCCGTCGCTAGTTCGTCGAGATGGACCGGGCCGACCCGGTCAGAGAGCACCTCGAGGGCGATGCGACGACGCTCGTCTGTCAGGAGTCGGTGACGGTCGCTCTCGGTCAGATCGACCGCACCCGCGAGGTCACCGTCGGAGTCGCTGCGTATCTGAGTCATGGGTCGTAGCGCCGATCCGGTCGTGACGGCGGCGTACACTGTGCAACGCACTACGTTGTCCTAAGAGTGGTCTAGAATATTTTAGGTCGATACCGGAGGCACTGCGTGGGCTCGACGGTGGGCTGCGTCGTCCCACCCGCGGACGTTCACACTCGACGACAGGACGGGGGTGCCGACCGGCGTGCCGGGAGACAGACTCCGCCGGCGGAGGGTATAACACGCTGGCGCCGCTACCGGGCCCATGACTGGACAGTCGCTGACCGAGAGTCTCCGGGAGACGCTGGCGCTGTTCGACGGGACGGGAACGCCGCTGACGACCACGGAGGCCGCCGAGCGGCTCGACCTCGGTCGGCGGAGTACGTACGACCGCCTCGACCGACTCGTCGACCGCGGTCGTCTCGACACGAAGAAGGTCGGAGCGAGCGCGCGAGTCTGGTGGCGACCGCCGTCGGACGCCCCCACCGCCGAGACGGACGCGGGGCGCGTGCTGGAGGCGGCGCCCGTCGAACTGGTCGGCGTCGCCGCAGACGGGACCGTCGACCGTGCGAACCCGCGTGCGCGGACGGCGTTCGGCGTCGACGGGGCGGCCGGGTCGACGGCGACGGACCTGCGGTTCGACGACGAGGACGGCGACCCCGTCCCGCCGTCGGACCACCCGGTTCGGACGGTCATCGACGACGACGCGACCGTCAGCGGCCGACTACTGGGCCACGAGACGCCGGCCGGTGACCGCCGGTGGGTACGGGTCAGCGTATCGCCGAGAGCCGACGGCGGTGCGGTCCTCGCCTGCACGGACGTGACCGCACTGTGCCAGTCACAGAACGGACCCGAACGGGCGCGCGAGCAGTTCGCTGACGACCTGACCGAGATGGTCGACCGCATCGACGACGCCGTCTTCGCGCTGGACGAGTCGTGGCGGTTCACGCGGGTCAACGACCGGGCCGCGACGCTGCTGGACCGCTCGGCGGACGAGTTGGTGGGCCAGAGCGTCTGGGAGGCGTTCCCGGAGGCGGCCGACTCCCGGTTCCGGACCGAGTACGAACTGGCCTTCGAGACACAGGAGTCCCGGTCGTTCGAGGCGTACTACCCGCCGCTGGCGGCCTGGTTCGAGGTCACCGCCTACCCGTCCGAGACCGGCCTCTCGGTGTACTTCCGGGACGTGACCGAGCGCGTCGAGCGTGAGCGGGAGCTCGAACGGTACGAGGCCATCGTCGAGACCGTCGACGACGGCATCTACGTCGTGGACGACGACGGCTACTTCACCGAGGCCAACGAGAGTTACGCGTCGATGGTCGGGCGCGACCCGTCGGCCATCGTCGGGGAGCACGTCTCGACGGTCGTCGACGACGAGGCGGTCCTCGCGGAGGCCGAGCGCCTCGAACGGGAACTGGCGGCCGGCGAGCGCACGGAGGCCGCCCTCGAGGCGGAGGTGGAGACGGCGGACGGGGAGACGTTCGCCGGCGAGGCGACGTTCGCCCTGTTCGAGACCGAGGACGGCCACGAACGCGTCGCCGTCGTCCGCGACGTCACCGACCGCACGAGGCGCGAGCGGGAACTGGAGCTGTACGAGGCCATCGTCGAGACCGTCGACGACGGCATCTACGCGGTCGACGACGACGGGGAGTTCGTCCTCGTCAACGAGCAGTTCTGCGACCTGACGGGCTACGGGGAGAGCGAGCTCCTCGGGGCGGACGCGACGACGGTCCACAACGAGGCCATCTCCCGGCGAGCCCGGACCATGGCGGGCGAGGTGGTCTCGGACGACCGTGACGTCGCGCAGCTCGACCTCGACATCCGGACCAGCGACGGGGGCGCCGTCCCCTGTGAGGCCCGCTTCTCGCCGTTCCCGGTCGACGACGGGGTCGGCCGCTGTGGCGTCGTCCGGGACATCTCCGACCGCCTCGAACGGGAGGCCGAGCTCGAGCGGCGGGTCCACCAGCAGGAGGTCGTGACCGACCTCGGCCAGCGGGCGCTCGCGGACAGGGACGTGGACGCCCTGATGCGGACGGCGACCGAACTCGTCGCCGAGACGCTCGACAACGAGTACTGCAAGGTGCTGGACCTCGACCCCGAGGCCGAGGAGCTGCTGCTCAGGGAGGGCGTCGGCTGGGACGACGGCCTCGTGGGGTCGGCGACGGTGTCCGCCGTCGCCGACGACTCGCAGGCGTCCTACACGCTTGCCTCGTCCGCCCCGGTCGTCGTCGAGGACCTGACGACGGAGCGGCGCTTCAACGGCCCCGACCTGCTGACGGACCACGACGTCCGGAGCGGTATCAGCGTCATCGTCGGGCCCCAGGACGACCCGTGGGGGATCCTCGGCACACACGACACCACCGAGCGGGCGTTCACCGAGCACGACGTCAACTTCGTCCAGTCGGTCGCGACCATCCTCGCCTCGGCCATCGCGCGACGGGAGGACGAGCAGGAGCTGGTCGACCAGCGGGCGGAGCTGCGCCGGCGCGAGCGGACGCTGCGGCGCGCCCACGAGATCATCGCCGACGCCGACCGGTCGTTCGACGAGCAGATCGACTCGCTCCTCGGGGTCGTCCGCGAGACCGTCGGCACGGCCTACGCCTCGCTGTCGCACGTACAGGGCACCGACTACGTCTTCGAGTCGGTCGACGCGCCGGCCGACGCGGCCCTCGAAGCCGGGGACGTCGTGGCGCTGTCGGACACGAACTGCGACCGCGTCGTCTCGACGGAGGAGACGCTCGCCCTCGAGGACGTCGAGCGGGACGCGCCGGAACTGGCCGACAAGGCCGGGAACGCGGAGTGGGGCATCTCCTGTTACCTCGGCGCCCCGGTCACGGTCGACGACGCCGTCCACGGGACCTTCTGTTTCTACGGTACGGAGCCCCGGAGAGAGTCGTTCTCGGACTGGGAGGTCGCGTTGGTCGACCTCCTCAGCAACTGGGTGGGCAGCGAGCTCGAACGCCAGCAGCACGTCGAGCTCCTCTCGGCCCTCAACGGGCTCAACGAGGTGTTCAACGAGATCACCACGGCGGTCGTCGAGCAGTCGACCCGCGAGGAGATAGAGGCGACGGTGTGTCACCACCTCGCGAACTCGGCGTCCTACCAGTTCGCCTGGGTCGGCGAGGGCGAGCGCGGCTCCCAGCGGGTCGTCCCGCGGGCCGAAGCCGGTGCGGAGGACTACCTCGACGGCCTCGAGGTGTCCGTCGACCCGGACGACGAACGGAGCGGAGGGCCGACGGGGGAGGCGTTCCGGACGGGCGAGATACAGACGGTCGGCGACGTCAGGACGGCGGACCGCTACGAGTGCTGGCGGGACCGGGCCGAGGCGCACGGCGTGCGGGCGTCGGCCGCCGTCCCCATCGTCCACGAGGACACGGTGTACGGTGTGTTGAACCTCTACACCGGCCGCGAGAACGCCTTCGAGGGACGGGAGCGCGTCGTCGTCGAGCAGCTCGGCGAGGTCGTCGGCCACGCCATCGCCGCCACACAGCGCAAGCAGGCGCTGATGAGCGACGAGGTCGTCGAACTGCAGTTCCACATCCCCGACGTCTTCGAGACGCTCGACGTCGACGTCGGGACCTGTGGCGCCATCAGCCTCGACCGCGCGATTCCCGTCGCCGACGACGAGTACGTCGTCTACGGGTCGGCGGCGCCGGACGCCGTCGAGAGCGTCCACGCCGTCACCGACGCCATCCCGCACTGGGAGTCGGTGACGTTCCGGGACGGCGGGACCGACTTCGAGGCCCGGCTCTCGGAACCGCCGGTGCTGTCGGTCGTCGCCTCCGTCGGCGGGCTCGTCGAGTCGGCCGTCGTCGAGGACGGCGACTACCGGATGACGATCCGCGTCTCGCCGACCGTGGACACGCGCCGGATAATCGACGTCGTCACCGACACCTATCCCGCGGCACAGCTCCTCAAGCGTCGACAGCGGACCCGCGACGGCGACGACCGCCTCCAGCGGGAACTGACCGAGGCGCTCACCGACCGCCAGCTGGCCGCCCTCGAGGCCGCCTACCACGCCGGCTTCTTCGAGTGGCCGCGGGACGTCTCCGGGCAGGACGTGGCGGACTCGCTGGACATCGCCGCGTCGACGTTCCACCAGCACCTCCGGAAGGCCGAGCGCAAGGCGTTCGACTACGTCCTCTCGTCGGCGATGTCGGCGCACAAGTGAGGGGGACCCTGCTACGGTGAGGGCACCCCCGGCGGGGCTATAGAGATAGGCCCGACTCACTTCCATCTGGAGACTAACCACTAGTCACATGAGTATCGATCAGGAACGGTCGCCGCACCGTCTCCTCTACGTCGGGTCCGGGTCGCTGTGGTCGGCGGCGTCGGCGTCGGTGCTCGCGGAGGACGGCGAGTCGCGGACCGAACTGACCGCCGAGACGGCCGCGGCGGCGCTCGAACTGGTCGAACAGGAGCCGCTGGCGGCCGTCGTGGCGGAGTACGACCTGCCGGACGGCGACGGCGTCTCGTTCCTCGCCGACTGTCTCGACGCCCAACCGGGGCTGGTCACGATACTCGTCGCCACGGAGAGCTCCCAGTCGCTCATCGACCGGGCGTTCGAAGCCGGCGTCGACGAGTTCGTCCACGACACGGGTTCGGAGAAGCGGCGGCTCCTCGAGCACCACCTGCGGTCCTATCTCGGCGCCAGCGCGACGGCGCGCGACACCGAGGACCGCGGCCGGTTGCTGCGCCGCCTGCAGTCGGAGACCGCCCTCGGCGAGGCGCGGAGCCTCACCGACCGCATCCTCGAGACCAGTCCGGTCGGCATCGTCATCATCGACGCCGACGACACCGTCCGCTACATCAACGACCGGGCGGCCGAGATGCTCGGCATCGACGGCTACGACGGCCCGCTCGTGGAGACGGCACTGGACGTCGACGTGCTGTCGTTCGACGGCGGCGTCGAGGGCGACGACCGGCGGCCACACCAGCGCGTCGTCGAGGACGGCGTGACGGTCCGCGGCGAGGCGCGCGTCGCCGTCGACGGGCAGACCCGGTGGCTCTCGGTCGCCGGGGCACCGCTCCACGACGCGGACGGCGCGGTGAGTTCGTCGGTGTTCTCGCTGGAGGACATCACCGACCAGAAGCAACGCGAGCGCCGCCTCCAGCAGCAGGAGGCCGTGATGCAGACCGTCGACGACGGTCTGTACGCCCTGGACGACGAGGGGCGGTTCGTCGTCGTCAACGACGCCTACACCGACCTCGTGGGGTACGACCGCGAGGAACTGCTGGGTCGGCCGGCCGGCGAGTTCTTCGAGACGCGCCTCGTCGAGCAGGCCGACGAACTCCAGTCGCGCATCGAATCGGACGGCCGCGAGAGCGTCACGCTCGAGGCCGTCCTGACCACCGCGTCGGGCGAGCAGGTGCCGGTGGAGGCGCGCATCTCCCTGTTCGAACTCGAGGACGGACGCCACGGCCGGGCCGGCGTCGTCCGGGACATCAGCGACCGCAAGCGGCGCGAGGAGCGACTCGCCAGCCTCAACGAGGTCGGGCAGGCGCTGACGACCGCCGAGACGGCCGAGGCGGTGGCCGACATCGTCGTCGAGGGGGCGCGGGAGATACTGGACCTCCCGCTGACCGCCGTCGAGTACCACGACGAGGCGACCGGACGGCTCCGCCCGGCCCGGCGGACGGCGGCGCTGGAGTCGCTGGTCGGGGACGGGCCGCTGTTCACCTCCGAGTGGGGGTACCCGTGGCAGGTCTACGCCGAGAGCGAGGGGCGCGTCCTCGACGACCTGGGCGAGACGGCGATGGACGCCGGCGAGACGCCGCTGGAGAGCGCGATCCTGCTCCCGATGGGCACCCACGGCGTCTTCGTCGCCGGGGCGACCGAGCCCCGCGCCTTCGACGACGTCGACGTGATGGTCGCGGAGATCCTCGTCGCGAACGCCGTGGCCGCCCTCGACCGGGTCGACCGGGAGCGCGAGCTGCGGGCGACGACGGCCGAACTGGCCGACCACAACGAGTCGCTCCAGCGCCTCAACCGCCTCAACGACATCATCCGGAGCCTCACCCGGGACCTCACGCAGGCGTCGACGCGTGCGGACGTCGAGGCGGCCGTCTGCGAGCGGCTCGCCGACGCCGACCCGTACGTCTTCGCGTGGGTCGCCGAGCAGCGGGCGAGCAGCGACGACGTCGTCGTGCGCGCGAGTGCGGGGGAGGACGACGGCTATCTGGACTGGCTCGCCGACGCGGAGCGCCCGGCGACCGGCGAGACCCCGACCGAGCGGGCCATCGACACCCGCGAGCCGGTGGTCCAGAACAGCCTCCACGCCCACCCGCCGCTGGACCCGTGGCAGACACAGGCCCTCAGACGCGGCTTCGACGCCAGCATCGCCGTGCCGCTGACTTTCCGGGAGACGGTGTACGGCGTCCTGCACCTCTACGCCGACGAGGCCGGCGTGTTCGACGAGATGGAGCGGGCGGTGCTGGCCGAGCTCGGGGGGATGGTCGGCTACGCTATCAACGCCATCGAGCGCAAGAAGGCGCTGGTCAGCGACGCCGCCGTCGAACTCACCTTCAGCGTCGACGACCACTCGATTCCGCCGTTCGAGTTCGCCGCCCGGACCGGCAGCGAGTTCGAGTTCGACGAACTCGTCCAGCACAGCGACGGGACCGTCCGGGTGTTCTTCACCGTCACCGGGGCCGACCCGGAGACCATCTACCGGTACAGCGAGCAGCTCCCGTCCGTCCACCAGCTCTCCCTGCTCACGGACCGCGGGGACGCGTGCCGCTACGAGGCTCTGGTGGGCGACTCCGGGTTCCTCGCCGACCTCATCTCCTACGGCGCGCACCCGACGGCGATGACCGCCGGCGCCGACGGCGGTCGGGTGCGCGTCGAGTTGCCCCAGAGCGGCGACGTGCAGGCGTTCGTCCGGATGTTCCTGGAGCGGTACGAGGGGAGCGAACTGGTCGCCCAGACCGAGCGGGAACGCCCCGTCCAGACGCTCGCCGAGTTCGAGGCGAACTACCGGAGCCGGCTCACCGAGCGCCAGCGGGAGGTGCTCGAGACGGCCTACTTCAGCGGGTTCTTCGAGTGGCCCAGAGACGTCAGCGGACAGGAGCTGGCGGCGATGCTCGACGTCTCCCAACCGACCGTCAGCCGCCACATCCGGACCGGCGAGCGCGAGCTGTTCGGCCTGATATTCGACGACGGGGCGACGCGGGGCTAGCCATCTAGCACCCGCCCGACGTTCGGTAGTATACCCTTATCGAGAGGCGCTATGGGGGTAGGACGCGTCCACTACAGTATGAACTGTCCCACGCCCCCCTCGACCGCGGACGACGCCGACGCGCTGGTCGTCGCTATCACCGAAACGATAGCCGCGAAACGCGGCGTCGACCCGACCGACATCCCCCCGCTGAACGACTACATCGACGTCGACGCCCTCGCGTCGCTGTTCCCCGCCGGGGCCGACGGCCCGGCGTCGCACGGCCACGTTCGCTTCCAGACCGCGGACTACGAGGTGTGTGTCTACCACGACGGGACGTTCGACGTCGAGACGTTGGACGACCCCGTCTCTGGCACTCCGTACCGGGAGCGTCGATAACCGATGATAGCGGACAGCGACGCGCCCGAGCCGCCTGACCTGGACCGGTACCGCGCCATCGAGTACCGGAGCGAGAACGGCCTGGTGACCATCATCCAGGACACGGAGAACGAGGATGCGTGGGTGCAGTCGGACGTCAGGACGGAGGTCCGTCGGTAGCCGCCGTCACCGCTGGCGGCGACTCGTCGGACCGAGCGCCGCGGCCGTCGCCAGCGATGCGTGCCCGCCCTCCGAGCTTGGATAGCCGCTCGTTCCCGATTCGATATAGCTCCATATAGTTTATCGTCTGAGCTGCGGACCGAATCGGGGAACCGACGGCTGTCGGCCGAGACGGGTTCTACCGCCCGGAGACGGCCGATTCGACGTGAGCGGCGACGGCGTCGGGGTCCTCTCGCGGCGCCCAGTGTGCGCAGTTCTCGAGGACGTGGAGTTCGGCCTCGGGGATGGCGGCGGCGGCGCGGTCGGCCCAGTCGACCGGGAACAGCTCGTCGTGGGCGCCGTGGAGCAGGCGGGTCGGGACGGCCACGTCCCCGTAGCGGCCGGTGAACGTCGTCCGGTAGCCGTGGCGGGTCACCTCGGCGTCGCGGAACCGCCGGAACGCCGCCCCGGCAGTCGGCCGCTGGACCTCCTCGTACACGGCGTCGACGGCCGCCGGTGAGAGCGCGTCGAGGTCGTGGACGATACCCCCCAGACTCGCACGCGTGAGGCGGCGGCTCCGGCGGAAGGCCGCGATAGCGAGTCGGTTGCACACCTGCACCCGCGCGAGGAGGAGCGAGAGGCGGCCGTTCGGTAACTCGCGCCCGAGGCCGAACGGGTCGATGGGGACCAGCGTCTCGACGAGGTCCGGCCGGTCCAGCGCGAGCTGGATGGCGACCCCGCCGCCCAGCGAGAGCCCGACCAACGTCACCGGGCCGCAGTCCAGCGAGTCGAGCAGCCCTTCGACGACCTCGGCGTGTCGGGGAATCGAGTAGGTGTCGTCGACGAGTTCGCTCTCGCCGTAGCCGAGCAGGTCCGGCGCGACGACCCGGTACTCCGGCGCGAGGCGGTCGACCACCGGCGGCCACGAGACGTGCGCCGCGTCGATGATACCCCCGTGGAGGAGGACGACGGGACGGCCGTCGCCGGCCGTTCGGTAGTGGATGCGCGCGCCGTCGACCGTGAGCGTCTCCTCGGCGACCATGGCTGGTGGTCGGCGGCCACGCACTGAAGGGTTTCGTCGTTCCGGCCGAGGACGCCGGTTTCGGGAAGATGCGGGCGTTCTCCTCACCGATTCTGTGTCTCAGGGCTACTGCCCGATAAATCGCATCACGCTATACGAAATGTGCTATCCGCGCGTCACCCGTGGCGTCGAACCGGGCCAGAATCGTGGCGGTACCGTCGAGCAGCGTCGAGAAGGGCCGCGAACGGTCACTCCTCGGCCGTGCCGGCCGCCGCCTCTATCTCGCGAGCGCGTTCGAGGACGAGGTCGTCGTCGACGTGGTCCAGCAGTCGCCGCTGGCCGCGGGCCGTCCGTGCCGCTATCTCCGCCTCGGAGACGTAGGTCGCCAGTCGCCGGTCGATGGCCTCCGCCCGGAGTTCGACGCGTCGCTCGTCGGCGAGGCCGTGGTCCTCGGGGAGGCGGCGGTCGAACCACTCGCGCCACCGGTCCCGGTCCGCCCACTCCTCGTCACGCGCGCTCTCGGGGCGGACCCAGTCGTAGTGGCCCGCCACGGCGTCCGGATAGCCGCGTTCACGACGGGCGTGCGCGACGAGCTCGAGAGCGGTGCGGGCCCCGCGCCCGGCGGCGACGACGGCCTGCCGGTCCGCCTCGTGGGACGGTGAGGCGACGTACAGGCCCTCGACGGGCGTGGTGCCGTCGTGGTCGGCGTACGAACGGTCGAACCGCTCGCGTTCCTCGCCGTCGTACTCGTGGCGCTCGAACATCGCCCCGTCGTCGAGCGGGCGGAGGTACGCGCCGTCGTACCGGGTCGCGGCGAGGACGTATCGGGTCGTGACCGTGCGGCCGTCCTGTGTCCGGACGACGAATCCGTCGCCGTCGTCGGGGCGCTCGACCGACGAGACGAGGTCCGGGACGACGGTCCCGCCCGCCTCCGCGACGTGGTCGTGCATCAGCGCGTACAGCGTCTCGACGTCGACGCCGGCGGGGAACCCGAGGTAGTTCTCCAGGTACGCACACTGCTTGAGCGAGGACCGCCCGCGGTCGAAGACCACCGTATCGAGCCCGTCGCGGGCCAGGAAGACCGCGGCCGAACAGCCGGCCGGGCCGCCGCCGACCACGACGACGTCGCGGTCGCCGCTCACGCCGGGTCACCTCGTCCCGTCGAACCGCCGTCGAGTTGCCGTTCCATACGGGGGACACCCGGCTACCCGGACATACCGCTTGCGATTTTTTGGCCGCCCTAAATCCCTCCAGTGGGGCTGCGACGGACGACCGACAGCGGGGCGGCGGCGGTCAGCCCCGCGAGTCGGCGCCGGTCACCGACAGGACGGCGTCGGTGATGCCGTCGGCCCTGTCGACGAGGACGCTCCCGACGACGCTCATCACGAGGACGTAGCCGACGGCGAACGCCGGGACGACGGAGCCGAGTCGGCCGGTGCCGATGCTGGCCGCGAGCGCGACGAGGACCAGCGAGAACTCGCCGCGGGGGACCAGTCCGAGCCCGACGCGGAGCGAGCGCCGCCGGTCCAGACCGTACACACGCCCGGAGAGCGTCCCGCTCAGCAGTTTCCCGGCCGTCGTCGCCACCACGGCGACGGCGAGGAGGCCGGCGACGCCCGCGAGCAGCGTCACGTCCGTCGAGAGGCCGATGGCGAAGAAGAAGACGGCGGCGAAGAGGTCCCGGGCCGGCGCGACGATGTGTTCGATGCGCTCGACGTGGGTCGTCTGGCTCAGGCCGGTCCCGAGGAAGAAGGCGGCGACGGCCTCGCTGACGCCCAGCGCCAGCGCCGCCCCGGCGACGACGGTGGTCAGCCCGACGACCCGGAGGACGAACTGCTCGTCCGACCCCGTGGTGAAGAAGCGCTCGAACCAGCCGGCGCCGTACCAGGCGAGGACCGACAGGCCCCCGAGGAAGAGGAAGGCGACGCCGACGGAGGTGGCCGCCGCCCGCAAGCCACCGCCGCCGGTGATGGCCGCCAGCAGGGCGAGGTAGACGGCGATGAGGATGTCCTCGAACACCAGCGTCCCGAGGATGGGGCTGGACTCCTCGTTGGCTATCCACCCCGTCTCGATGAGCGACTTCGTGACGACGGCCGACGAGGAGATGTAGACGATGCCCGCGAGGAACAGCGTCTCGACGAGCGTCCACCCGAAGGCGAAGCCGATGGCCGCGCCGATGCCGAAGTTGACGACGAAGTCCAGCGCGCCGACGGCGGATATCTTCCGGCGGTCCCGGAGCAACTGGTCGACGCTGAACTCCAGTCCGAGGAAGAACAGCAGGAAGACGACGCCCAGTTCCGCCAGCACGTCGATGACCTCCCCCTCGTTCACGAGGGCGACCGGGACGCCGAACAGCGTCGTCGGCGCGTTGGGCCCCAGCAGGACGCCGACGAGGATGTACGCCGGGATGACCGAGAGGCCGATACGCCCCGCCAGCATGCCCGCGAGGGCGACGCCGGTGACGGCGATGCCGACCTCCAGCAGGAGTTCAGCCATCGTCGTCGGGCGCCACCAGGTCTTCGAGTGCCGACTGCTCGTCGCGGGTCCCCAGCGTCACGAGGATGTCCCCCGTGGTGACGGTCTCCTCCGGGTCCGGGTTCGGGAGCGTCGTCCCGTCGCGCTGGATGGCGATGATCGACGCCCCGGTCTGCTGGCGGACCTTCGCGTCGGCCAGCGTCTGGCCGACGAGCGGCGAGTCGGCCTCGACGTCGACCCACTCGATGATGGCGTCGCCCAGCGGCACGTCCACCGAGTCCGTCTCGACCGGCTGGAAGTACGCGCCCTGCAGAATCGCCCCCACCTCGCGGGCCTGCCGCCCACCGAGCGTGAAGAGGCGGTCGGCGTCGACGTCCGGCCCGTCCTTGTGGAACACTTCGCGTTTCCCGTCGTGGTGGATGACGATGACGAGTCGCTCGTCCCCGTCGAGTTCGACTTCGAACTTCTTGCCCACGCCGGGGACGTCTGTCTCGTAGACGGTCATACCGGAGTAACCACCCCGAGCGAAATAAGCGTCGGGCCGCGAAGGGGGTGACCACAAGCTATTAGTGGCCGGGTTCCATCCTCAAAACAACAATAGTTTGGCTAAATCAATCACACTTGATTTAGTCGGCAGAGAACCCATGCCTCACGACACACTCCTGCTCATCGGTCGAGAGACGGCCCGCGCGACGACCGCGTTCGAGACCCACGCCCGACGGCTCCGGGACCGGGACCTCGTGGACGACGTCCGGTTGCTGACCTACGGCGAGGAGCCGCGTCGGGCGCTGACCGAGGCGGTCACCGACCTCGACACCGACCGGGTCGTCGCCGTCCCGCTGACGGTCGCACACGACCACGTCACGCTCCAGACGGTGCCGACGCTGCTGGGCGACCTCGACGCGACGGTCCGGTACTGCGAACCGGTCGGCCGGAACGCGCTCGTGACCGCCGCCGTCGAGGCCCGGGCGGCCGCGGCCGCCCCGAGCGACGCCGGGACGTCGGT
The DNA here is from genome assembly GCF_055632435.1 of Haloarcula sp. MBLA0163. Lineage (NCBI taxonomy): Archaea > Methanobacteriati > Methanobacteriota > Halobacteria > Halobacteriales > Haloarculaceae > Haloarcula > Haloarcula sp. MBLA0163. Next base: position 44,771 of record NZ_CM145745.1, on the reverse strand, counting down.
GGCGCTGGTCGCGGCGGGGTCGAGCAGACGGCCCTACCAGCGACAGGTGACGGAGTACCACGCCGAGCGGCTCCGTCGCCGGTCGTCGTTCGGCGAGGTCGTCCCCTGCTACCTGCGGCAGAACCCGACGGTGGAGTGTGTCCGCTACAACCTCACGGGCGACCACGCCGTCGCGGTGCCGCTGTTTCTGTCCGAGTGTGCCGCGACGGCCGAGCGCGTCCCAGAGAAGCTCCAGCTCGACCGCGGCGGGCTGGCGTACGCGGCCCCGCTGGGCGACCACCGGCAGGTCACCGAGGCCATCGTCTCGACCGTCGAGACCGAGCGCGCCCTCGACACCGGACCGACGCCACAGACCTTCGAGGCGACGTTGACGGCGACGACCCGCGCGATGGCGACCGACGGCGAGGGTCGCTAGGCGCGCCGGACGACGAGCACGGAGAGGTCGGAGAAGGGCGTGTCTCCCGGCCCGTCGCCGCCGGCGTGGTCGGCGAGTCCCGCGAGCGTCGTCGCGGTTCTGGCCTCGTCGTCGTGTGTCAGTCGCTCGTAGACGATGGCCGTGAGTTCGGGGTCCGCGCCGGCATCGAGGAGGTCGGCGGCGACGTCGCCGGGCATCACGTCGTAGGGGCGGGGCAACACCAGCAGGTGACGCTCGCCGACGGCCGCGCGTAACCGCTCGCGGTCGGCCGAGAGGTCGCCGCTCTTGTGGAGCGTGACGAACGTCGCGTCCTCCATCGGCGTCCGCGCGCGACTCGCCGCCAGCTGGAGCGACGAGATGCCGGGGACGACCCGGACCGGCGCGTCGACGGCGCGCTGGACCTTCCCGACGAACTGGTAGCCCGAGTGGTTCGGGTCGCCCATCAGGACCGCCGTCCCGCGCTCGCCCGCCGCCACGCGGTCGGCGAACGTCGCCAGCGTCGCGCCCTCGTCGCGGTAGCCACAGGTCAGCAGGTCGGCGTCGGTGCGGTCGGCGACGAACGCGACGACCGTCTCGAAGCCGACGACCACGTCGGCCTCGCGGATGGCCCGCTCGCCGCGCGGCGTGAGGTACTCGCGGTTCCCCGGGCCGATACCGACGGCGTGGACCGGGTCGACGGCGTCGGGGGCCTCCGGCGCGGCGGCCGCGAACGTCGCCGGGTCCGGGCCACTGTCGAGGTCGTAGTCGTCAGCCATCGAGGTCGACCGCCCCCTCGCGGCTCGCGGGTCCATCCTCCCCGCTCGCTCTTCCCGAGGGAGCGGTCACAGGTCGACCGCTCCCTCGCGAGCGTCCGAGGCCACGTGCACCAACTCGTTCGTCAGCCCGGCGGCGAGTCCGGACCCGCCGCGGCGGCCGACGTTCGTGATGGTCGGGACACCGTGGTCGGCGGCCACGTCTCGGAGCCGCTTCCGGCTCTCGGCGGCCTTCACGAACCCGACCGGCGTGGCGACGACGACGGCGGGCCGGGTCCCGGCCGCGATGCAGTCGGCCAGCGCGAGCGCCGCCGTCGGTGCGTTGCCCACGACGGCAATCGACCCGTCGTACACGCCCTCGCTGTCGAGTTCGAGGACCGAGGCGGCGGTGCGCGTCATCCCCGTCTCGGCCGCGAGGTCGGCGCCGTTGCCGATGGCCTTCCGGACCGGGCAGTCGTGACCACGGCCCGTGATGCCGGCCTTCACCATCGTGATGTCGGTGACGATGGGCGCCTCGTCTAGGACCGCACGCGCGCCCGCCCGGACCGGTTCGGCGTCGTCCGCCCCGGTGAAGCGGACGAGGTGCTGGAACTCGGGGTCGCCGGTCGCGTGGACCGACTTCTGACGAATCCGGTCGGCCAGCGTCTCGTCGGGGACCAGTTCCCGGACCCGGTCCATCGACGTCTCCGCGATGTCCATCGCGTTCGCCGTGGTCGCGCCGAGGTCGGCGTACGCCTCGAAGTCCGCCCCGTCCTCGGCTGTCGCGTCGTCCGGGTCAGTCGTCATCGCTCGTCACCTCCGCGGGGTCGCCGACGGGACCACTCCCGGCACGCGCCTCCAAATCACCGTCGACCTCGAGGTTGAGGTCCCGCAGTCGGTCCTCGGTCTCGGCGTCGGCGTCCCAGAGGCCGCGGTCGATGGCCTCCAGGAGCGTGTCGGTGATGGAGTCCAGCGCCCACGGGTTCACGTCTCTGAGCCACTCCTGTCGGTCCTCGTCGAAGGCGTACTGGTCGGCCACCTCCCTCCAGAGCGTGTCGCTGACGACGCCGGTGGTGGCGTCCCAGCCCAGCACCACGTCGACCGTCGTCGAGAGGTCGCCGGCGCCCTTGTAGCCGTGTTCCGTCATGGAGTCGAGCCACGACGGGTTGAGGACGCGGGCGCGCATCGCCTTGCGGACCTTCTCCTCGTTCGTGTAGACGTCGACGTCGTCGGGGTCCGACGAATCGCCCACGTAGGAATCTGGTTCTTCGCCGGCTATCTCGGTCACCGCCGAGATGAACCCGCCGTGGAAGGCGTACCAGTCCGAGGAGTCGAACTCGTCCTGTTCGGCGGTGTCCTCTATCTTGACCGTCGCCTCCACCGAGGCGAGACGGCGCTCGAAGGCGTCGTGGGCGTCGCTGACGCGGCCCCGGGACCCCATCGCGTAGCCGCCCCACTGGACGTACACGTCGGCGAGGTCCGAGCGGTCCTCCCAGTTGCCCTCGTCGACGGCCTTGTTCGTCCCGGCGCCGTAGCCGCCGGGTCGGGTCGTGAAGACGCGGTGTTTCGCGGCGTCGCGGGCGTCGTCTGCGTCCATCCCGTCGGCCACGAGGTCGTCCGTCTCCGCCTCGACGTGCTTCTTGACGTAGTTCATCTCCGGTGGCTCGTCGCGGTCCACGACGGCGTCGACGGCGTCGTGGACGACGCTCGCCGCTGCGGGGAAGGCGTCCCGGAACAGCCCGGAGACCCGCGTCGTCACGTCGATTCGCGGGCGGCCGAGTTCGTCCAGCGGAACCGGGTCGACGTCCTCGACGCGGCCGGCGTCGGACCAAACGGGTTCGACACCCATCAGCGCGAGCACCTGTGCGATTGTCTCCCCGCGCGTTCGCACTGTCGGCGTCCCCCAGACGACGACGCCTATCTCCTCGGGGTAGTCGCCTTCGTCGGTCTCGTCTCGCGGTTCGTCTGACTCTCGGCTCGACTGGTCCGTGGCGCTTCGCGCCGCGCTAGTGTGCCGGTCGAGGACACCCTCGGCGACCTCGCTCCCGACGTCCCACGCGGATCTGGCCGGGACCTTCCGCGGGTCCAGCGTGTAGAAGTTCCGCGCGGTCGGGAGCAGGTCGACGCCGCCGCGGGTCGGCGCTCCGGACCCGCCCGGCGGGATGTAATCACCTTCGAGGGCATCTGCGGTCCGGGGTATCTCGTCGGCCGCGCCGGCGACCCGCGGGGCGGCCTCCTCGCAGATGTAGGAAAGCACCTCGCGCAGGTCGTCGTGGGCGCCCGACCGGGCGCGTGCGTCGCCGAGCGGGTCGACGTCGACGACGAGCAGGTTCATGTTGACCTCGCTGTCCCCGTCGTCGAGCTCGCTCTCGGGCACGTCGAAGTCGTGGTCGGCGAGCGTTCGCACGAGGTCCTTGCTCGTCTCGTGGACGTGGTCGGCGGCCTCGGCGTAGGTCATCCCCAACTGCTCGTCGTACTCACCGGGGGCGTTCCGGAGGTTGTCGTAGTCGACGCCGAGGACGCCGGCGACGCTCTCGCGCAGGGAGGGCGCGCCGGGGTTCTCCAGTCGCGTGAGCGCGACGAGGTAGTCGACGAGGCGGTCGTCGGCGGGCGGTTCGCCCATCGTGTGCAGGCCCTTCCGAATCTGGGTCGTCTTGACGTCGGTGAGGTACTCGTGGACGCGTTCGACCAGTTCGTCGATAGCGAGGTCCGCACCGTCGACGTCGCCCTCGGCGAGCGTGGTCCCGGCTTCGTCCGGACCGCGCACGTCGGCCCGCTCGTCGATTTCGCCCTCGATACCCAGTTCGACCGCGAGGTCCAGTTCCTCGACCGTCTCCCGGAGCAGGTCAGCGAGGTGCTCGCCGTCGTCCGTTCGGGCGTCCTCCATCCCCGCTTCGCGGTAGCGGTCGGCCAGTTCCTCCAGTTCCGCGAGGTCGTCGTAGGTGCCGGCGTTGGCCATCACCGGCGTGAGGTAGTCGACGATGGCGGCGTAGGACCGGCGCTTGGCCTGCGTGCCCTCGCCGGGGTTGTTGACGATGTAGGGGTAGACGTTCGGGACGTCGTCGATGAGCTGGTCGGGCGCGCTCTCCCCGTCCAGTCCGACCGTCTTGCCGGGGAGCCACTCCAGACTGCCGTGGGTGCCCAGGTGGACGACGGCGTCGGCCGCGTATTCGTTGCGGAGCCAGCGGTAGAACGCGACGTAGTCGTGGGGCGGCTGGAGGTCCGAGTCGTGGTACACCTTCGAGGGGTCCATCCCGAAGCCGCGCGGGGGCTGGACGGTGACGAGGACGTTGCCGAACTCGACGCCGGGGACGGCGAAGGGCCGGTCCGGCGGGTCGCCCCACTCGTCGGTGACGTTCTCCCTGAAGCCCGAATCGAGGGCGTCGAACCACTCGGCGTACTGGTCGGGCGAGACGGTGTCGACGCTCAGCTCGCGGACGTCCTCTGGGGCGACCCAGCGGTCGTCCAGCGTCAACTGGGCGGTCAGGCGCTCGACGAGCGACTGGCCGGAGTCGGGCAGTTCCCCGCCGGTATCGTACCCACGCGCGTCGAGTTCGTTCAAGAGGTTCACCGTACTCTCGGGCGAGTCGAGGCCGAACGCGGTCCCGATGCCGTCGTCGCTGGGCGGGTAGTTGTGGAGGACGACGGCCACGTCCTTCTCGTCGTTGGGCGTGTGGCGCAGGGCGGCCCAGTTGACCGCGAGGCGGGCGACGTGGTCGACCCGGTCGTCGATGGGGAAGTGCTGTTTGGGAGCGCTCCCGATGTCGGCGGCGTCGTCGGTGCGCTCCTTGCCGGAGATGGGGTGTGTGATGACGTTGCCGTCGAACTCCGGCAGCGCCACCGAGAGGGCGAGTTCGAAGCCCATCACGCCCGTATCGCTCGCGTCGTAGCGGGAGCGCGAGCGCATCGTCGTCACCGTCTGGAGGACGGGGACGCCCAGACGGTCGAGGAACACGTCCTCGGCCCCGTCGCCCTCGTCGTCGGCGCTCCGGCCGCGTTCGTCCATCGACAGCGAGAACATGAACGACGAGCAGACGGCGTCGACGCGCGGGTTCCCGTCGGCGTCCAGCAGCCACTCCTCGGTCACCTGCTCGGCGTTCCACTGCCCCTCGGCGTCGGTCGCCGGTTCGCAGAAGACCGGGAGCGCGTTCGCGCCCTCGCGCTCGATGGCGCGCACCTGCGCGTCGACGTAGCGGGTGTTCTCGTGGGTCCAGTGGGACTCGTAGAACCAGACGGCGACGGTCGGTTTCTCGGGGTCGAAGGTCGCGTACAGGTCCTCGAACCCCGCGGCGGGGTGGTCGGGGTGGTAGACCCCCTCCGTCGGGAGGTGGACCGGGTCGTCGTAGGCGGGGTCGGCGTCGCCGTACTGCGCGACGAGGTAACGCACGCAGTTGGCGACGTTGCTCGCACCGCCCCGCTCTAGGTACTCGGAGACCGTCTCGCGGTGGTCGTCGGGGACGGACGTGTCCTCGACGGCGAAGGCGTCGCCGGTCGCCTTCACGACCAACGGGACGCCCGCCGCCCGCAGTCGCTCGACGGCGCGTTCGTAGCCCGGCATGCTGTCCTCGGCGCCGTGAAGCCAGAGGACGACGGCGTCGGCCGTCTCCAGGTCCGTGAGGAACGCCTCGACAGCGGGTTCGTCGTCGAAGTCGCTCTCCGAGCGCACCGTGAGGTCGGCGTCGACCTCCGCGGCGGCGCGCTGGACGGCCCCGAGTTCGTTCTCCGTCGCGGTGTAGAGTCCGATGTGTGGCATAAAGTTGTTAAACTCCCGTTTGCTCTAATACAAGTATGGTTGTATTCGGTACGGGCAAAAAAGCTTCGCAGGGGCCGTCGTTCGAGGCGGTGGTCGGCCAGCGCGACCTCAAGGACGGACTGCTGGCGGTCGCCGCCGACGACAGCCTCGACGGGTTGCTGGTTCGCGGCGAGAAGGGCACCGCGAAGTCGACGACGGTGCGGGCGCTGGCGGACCTGCTGCCGAGCCAGCGGGCCGTCGCCGACTGTCCGTACGGCTGTCCGCCCGACGACGCCGACCGGCAGTGTGCGGACTGTCGGACGCGTACCGACCCGCCGGTCGAGGAGCGGTCGGTGCCGCTCGTGACGCTCCCGCTGGGCGCGACCCGGGACCGGGTGGTCGGGACGCTCTCGGTGGCCGACGCGCTGGCCGGCGAGTACGAGTTCGACCCGGGCCTGCTGGCGCGGGCCAATCGGGGCATCCTCTACGTCGACGAGGTGAACCTGCTGGACGACCACCTCGTGGACGTCCTGCTGGACGCGGCCGCGGGCGGCGTCAACCGCGTCGAACGCGACGGCGTGACGGTGACCCACCCCGCCGAGTTCACGCTCGTCGGCACGATGAACCCCGAGGAGGGGGAGTTGCGGCCCCAACTCCGCGACCGCTTCGCCCTCCAGACGGAGGTGACTGCATGCGAAGCCGTCGACGACCGGGTCGCCATCATCGACCGTGCGCTGGGCGACGACGACGAGTCGGACTCCGAAAGCGGGCGCGCCCGGTCCGCTCGCGAGCGCCTGCTGACGGCCCGGGACCTGCTCCCCGACGTCACCCTCGCTCGCGAGTTCCGCGAGCGGATAGCCGAACTCTGTCGGGACGCCCGACTCGACGGCCACCGCGGCGACATCGCGACGGCCCGGGCCGCGCGGACCTTCGCCGCGCTCGACGGCCGGTCCACCGTACTAGAGTCCGACGTGGAGCGGGCCGCCGAGTTCGCGCTCCCGCACCGCCTGGCCGCCGAACCGTTCGCGGAGCCGCCGGACGTCGACGACGTCCTCGACGACCACTTCGAGGACGACGAGAGCGAGGCGGACGAGGAGGGGAGCGACGGCGAGACAGGTGACGACGGGGGGTCCGACACCGAAGACGGCGACGGCGAGGCCGACGAGGGCGACGGGGCGGACGGGTCGACCGGCGACTCGCCTACCGACGACAATCAGGGAGACGACGCCGGCGGCGAGCCGGACGAGAACGACCGGGACGGGTTGCCGGCGCCCGCGGAGGACGGCGTCGGTGACGCCGACGACGAAGAAGAGGACGGCGAATCCGGGGAGAACGACGGCGAAACATCCGACGAGGCGGCCCCGCCACTCCTCCCCGGGCAGTCCCGCGCGTCGGTCGGGGAGGGCGACGCGCCGGCGATGGGCGCCCCCTCGGTCGACACCGACGGCGGGACGGCGAGCGGTCGAGCGGACGCGACCGGGACCGAGCGCGGTGCGACGGTGCGGACGGAACGGGCCGACGCCGAGGACCGGGTGGACGCCGCGGCCTCGGTTCGGGCGGCGGCGAGACGCGGCGCGGACGGTGTCGAGTCCCGGGACCTCCGACGGTCGGTCCGCGCGGGCGACGCGGAGACGCTGGTCGTCTTCGCCGTCGACGCCAGCGCGTCGATGCGGCCGGCGATGCGGGCCGCGAAGGGGACGGTGATGGAGCTACTGGAGGGCGCGTATCGGGCCCGCGACGCGGTGGCGTTCGTCACCTTCGCCGGCGGGGACGCCGACGTGGTGTTGCCGCCCACCGACAGCGTGGCGCGGGCGGCCCGCCATCTCAAGGACCTGCCGACCGGCGACCGGACGCCGCTCCCGGCCGGCCTGCGGACCGCGAGCGAGGTGGTGACCCGAGCAGACCCCGACGCCGCGGTCGTCGTCCTCGTCACCGACGGCCGGGCGAACGCCGCCGACGGCAGCCCGGTCGACGAGACGCGCGAGGCGGCGCGAGCGCTCGATGCAGTCGCCGACCGGACGCTCGTCGTCGACGCGGGCGACGACGGGCGCGCGGGGGTGACCGACCTCGTCGCCCGCGAGACGGCCGCCGACGTGGTCCCGCTGTCGGCGCTCAGCGCCGACCGGGTCGATACCGCCGCCGACCGATGAGGTCAGGCGGAAGTTTTACAATCTTACTTGTTCTGTTAGCAAGTAGAATTTCAATGCAGGCAACCGACGACAGCGTCTCCGACCGCATCGAACGCGCCAGAGCCAGTCTCACCGGCACACAGGTCGCCGTGGCGCTCGCGCTGGTGGCCGCGCTCGGTTTCACGCTCCTGTTCGTGCAGGACCCGATGCTCCACGACTCGCTGCACAACTTCCGCCACAGCGCCGGCGTCACCTGCCACTGATGGCGACCGACCACCTCGAACGCGGCGCGCTGGCCGGCGTCGCCGGCGGCCTCGTGTACGGCCTGTTCGTGGCGACGGTCGGGAACAGTTTCACCGCCGGGCTGGAGACGTTCGAACACGGTCACGGGGGGAGCGGCCCGGTCGTCTCGGGGCTGACGACGGCGCTGGCGAGCGTCGGCGGCGGTGTCCTCTGGGGCCTGCTGTTCGGCGTCGTCGTCTTCGGCGTCGGCTACTACCTCCTGGAACCGGCGCTGCCCGGCACCGGCGCGACGAAACGGCTGGCACTCGCCGGCGCGGGCTTTCTGACCGTCTCCGGCGCACCGTGGCTCGTCCTCCCGCCGCAACCGCCGGGCGTCGCGCAGGCCCTGTCGACGGAGATGCGACTGGCGTGGTACGGCGGCCTGCTGGTCGTCGGGGCGCTGGTCGCCGTGTCCTGCGGGGTCGCGTATCAGCGGAGTGCGGGCCGTTCCCGGCCCGTCACCGTCGCGGCGACGGTCGCACCGCTCGCGTTGCTGGCCGTCCCCGTCGTCCTCGCCCCGGCGAACCCCGTCCACGGCGACGTGCCGACGGCGCTGGTCGCGGCGTACCGCTGGACCGTCGTCTTCGGGCAGTTGGTGCTGTGGGGGACGCTCGCGGCGGTCCACACGTGGCTGGGTGGGCAAGCGACGACTACCGTCGACGCCGACTACCCCGCGACGGCCGACTGAGTCAGTTCTCGCCGGTCAGGTCGGCCCCGCATTCGGGGCACTCCTCGACGTCGTCCGGGACCGACTCGCCACAGGCCGGACACTCCCCGGTCCGGTGGGCCTCGGCCGCCTCGCTGGCCGTCTGTTTGAACTTCTCGACCTCTCGACCCGCTCTCTCGAAGAAGCCCACGCTAGGCACCTCCGGTCGCGTCGCCGTCGGCCGTCGGACTGTCCATATCTGGCCCACGGACGGTAGCGGCAAAAGGTTCGGGTCGGTCGGTGCCCGCCGCGCTGCCGGGCAGTCAGTCGACGGTCTCGACGATGAACCGGCGGGCTTCGATGTCCTCGAGCATGGCGCCCCAGCCACCGACGGTGTACGTCTCGTCCGGCGTTTCGAGCGCGATGGTCGCCTCGTCGGTGAACGTCGCGAGCGCCGGGCCGTTCGCGCCGGCCGTGTAGGTGATGTCCGTGACGCGGCCGGTGAACTCGCGCTCGACGCCCTCGCCGCGGACCTGTCCGTGGACGGTCAGCACGACCTCTCGGCCGTCATCGAGGAGCGGTCGGATGTCCCGGATGCACTCGCGGATGTTGGTGAACGTCCGCGGGAGCGAGTCCTCCCGGGCGTCGAAGACCATCGGCCACGGCTCCCAGAAGGCCGTCTGGAAGTACCAGTCGAACATCCGCGACAGCGAGTAGTCGTTGACGAGGAGCCCGTACTCCTGGCGCGGGTGGAGCGTCTCCTCCGGCGTGAACGAGACGGACATCCGGTCGGCCAGCAGGAGGAACGGCGTCGGAAGCCGTCGGTGGCGGACCTCGGTCACGGCGCCGTCGAGGTCGAGGTCGGGCAGCTCCTCGACGCCGGTGATGGTGGCCTTGACGACGACACCGCGGTCCACGGCGGCCGCGAGCGGCTCGCGGAACTCCCGGAACTGCTCCGGGGTCAGCGCCACCTCGACCTCGTTCTCCGCGTCGCCGATCTGCTCGGCGGCGCGGTCGTAGATGGTCGAGACGGGCCGGATGATGCTGACCTGGTGGTTCTCGACGGTGGGCTTCTCCCAGCGTTCGCGGAGCTCGGAGCCGGCTTCGGTGACCGTGTCGGCGTAGGCGTCCAGCTGCTCGATGACCTCCTCGGGGTCGCGCGCGCGAGCGTGGAGACTGCCCTTCTCGTAGGTCTCGACGTAGCCACTCCCCTCCAGGTTCCGGAGGACGTCGTAGATGCGGGCCTGCGGGACGTCGCTCGCGTCGGCTATCTCCGTCGCCGAGGCGCTGCCCAGTTCGAGCACGGTGACGTAGGCGTCGGCCTCGTACTGTGTCAGGCCGATGTCCTCGAGGGTGGTGCGGAGTGTCTCCGTGTCCATTGGCGGCACCTGTGTCGCCTCGTCGCTAAAGCGTGACGCCTTCGGGCAGCGACTCCGTCTCGACGGCGCGGTTGAACACGGCCGCGCCGGTCTCCCCGTCGAAGACGTGGACGCGCTCCCGCGGGAACCGCAGTCGGACCGACTGGCCGAAGTCGATGTCGTACTCGCCGGCGACGGAGGCGACGACTTCCGTGCCGCCGACGTCGAGGTGGACGAGGTTCTCCCGGCCCATCGGCTCCACGACCTCGACGGCGCCCTCGACGGTGTCGGGCCCCGACTCGGTCGCCAGCTCGATGTCCTCGGGGCGGACGCCGAGCGTGAGGCGCCCGGCCCGACCGATGCGGTCGGCCTGCGCGTCGGTGAACGCGTACTCGACGCCCTCGGTAGTGCCGACGCCGGAGCCGGCGTCGTAGTCGAGTTCGAAGAAGTTCATCGAGGGCGAGCCGATGAACCCGGCGACGAACCGGTTGGCCGGCTCGTGGTAACACTCCAGCGGCGTGCCGAGCTGCTGGAGTTCGCCGTCGTTCAGGACGGCGATGCGGTCGCCCATCGTCATCGCTTCGGTCTGGTCGTGGGTGACGTAGACGGTGGCGACCGACAGTTGCTCGTGGAGCTGCTGGAGCTCGGTGCGCATCTCCGTCCGGAGCTTCGCGTCGAGGTTCGACAGGGGCTCGTCCATCAGGAACACCGACGGCTCGCGGACGATGGCCCGCCCCAGCGCGACGCGTTGCTTCTGGCCGCCCGAGAGGGCGTCGGGGCGACGGTCCAGCAGCTCGGTGATGCTCAGCATCTCGGCCGCCTCGAAGACCCGCTGGTCTATCTCCGCGTCGTCGAGGCTCGTCGTCATCTCCAGTCCGAACCGCATGTTCTCCTCGACGGTCTTGTGCGGGTACAGCGCGTAGTTCTGGAACACCATCGCGATGTCCCGGTCCTTGGGCTTGGCGTCGTTGACGACCTCGTCGCCGACCCGGACCTCGCCCTCGGTCACCTCTTCGAGGCCCGCCAGGAGGCGGAGCGTCGTCGACTTGCCACAGCCCGAGGGACCGACGAGGACGAGGAACTCCCCGTCCCGGACCGTGATGTCGAGGTCGTCGACGGCGACGACCGGCCCGTCGTCGGCGTCGAACCGTTTCGTGACGCCGTCGTACTCGACGGCGGTGCGTGTCTCGTTGGCGCTCGCCATTGTCTATCGTCTCACTCAGGCGCCGGGGACTTAGTAGTTACTACTCCAGTAGTGATGCTTTCTCAGGCGTTGAAACCGACGAGCCACGGGACGAACGCCGGCGAGAGGTAGGCGAACCACTGGACGGCCCAGGCGAGCCCCAGCCACAGGAGTCCCCACGGCGCCGAGACGAGGACCGGACGGACCGGCCAGCGGGCGCCCTCGTTCGTGCTCTCGCGGGGGTAGACGAAGTCCGCGAGGAAGTGCAGGGCCATCCCGAGGGTCACGAAGTGGATGGCCGTCGCCAGCAGGGGCGGGAGCAGCCCCACGCGGTCGAGCGCGGCGTACGCGAGCGCCGGCAGGAGGAAGGTGTGGAGGAGCCACGACCGGTGGAGCCGTTCGTCGAGGGCGTCGAGTTCGGGGAGCAGCGTCCCCGCGACCAGCGGGACGGCGACGGCGGGGTGGTGACCGAGGACGACGGCGAGGAACGCGACGGGGACGGCGCTCGCGACGTGGCGTTCGCGGCTGGTCACGGCTCACCACCGACCCGGAGCGTGCCCTGGTAGGCGCGGACCACACGAAGCGCGCCGTCGCCGGCGGTCTCCTCGTACGCGACCACCTCGAGCACCGCCAGCAGTCCCGGGAGGAGGAGGACGGTGGCGATACCGAGGCCGAGACACAGCACGACCAGCAGCGAGGCGAACAGGGCGTGCAGCACCGAGAACGAGGGCGTCGAGAGGAGGTGCCGCCCGGCGTCCCACAGCGCCTGTCGGGCCGACGGCGCACCCTCCCGGACGAGCAGCGTCGCGGCCCGGAGCACCGTCACGAGCGTGGCGGCGAGCGCGTACCCGCCGAGCACGGCGCCGACCAGCAGCGGTCCGCTCCGGTTGGCGACGGCGAGGCCGGCGTAGGCCAGCGTGGTCGCGGCCACGGCCACCACGAGCGCGCCGAGCGGGAGGCCGCGGCGGAACTGCTCGCGGAACGCCGTTCGGAACGTGCGGAGGCGGTCCCGTTCGGTGACCTTCCCGCCCGCCGTCCGACCCGTGACCCCCTCGGTCTGGGCCGCGACCAGCGCGACGACGGCCGGCCCGAGGGTGACGACCGGGAGCGCGGCCAGCGAGAACGCGAGGCTCAGCGCGACGACGCTGGTCAGGTCGGAGTAGGCCGCGCGGCCGAACGCCGCGAGGGTGCCGACCGGGTCGAGGGATGGGCGGGATGTCATCGTGGTGTCTCCGGAGTGGGTCGGTGAAAGTGCTTACTCCACGAGCAGCGGCGGTTCGACCGGGGTCCCGTCGACGGCCCGCAGGCACGCGACGGGGGCCGCGGCGGCCCACGCCTGCGGTTCACACGCCTCGCCGTAGGTGACCGGGACGGTCGTCCGCTCCCGGTCGAAGCCGGCGAACAGCTCCGGCAGGCGGTCGTTGCCGCGCGCCCGGGCCGCCGCGACCAGTCCGTCGCCGACCGTGCTGGCGGCGTCGGTCCGGCCGTAGCGCGCCATCCCGAGCGCACACAGCGAGTTGTCGTGGGGCCAGACGCTCCCGAGGTGGTAGCTCTGGGGGTTGTAGGCGTCGTGGTCGGCCGACAGCGTCCGGATGCCCCACCCCGTGAACATGTCCGGGGCGAGCAGACGGTCGACGACGTCGTCGGCGCGAGATTCGGGGACGATACCGCTCCAGAGGCAGTGCCCGGGGTTGGTCGTCACCGACGGGACCCGCTCGCCGTCGCCGGTGACCGCGACGGCGTAGAACGACTCCGAGGAGAGCCAGAACGCGTCGTCGAACCGCGTTCGGAGGCCGTCGGCCGCGCGTTCGAGTTCGCGGGCGCGGTTCGGGGCGCCGACGTGGTCGGCCAGTTCCGCCCCGCGTCGCATGGCGTCGTAGGCGTACCCCTGTACCTCGGCGGCGGCGAGGGCCCCACTGGGGTGGCGCCCGTCCGGGAACAGGATGCCGTCGCCGCTGTCCTTCCACGCCTGGTGGCGCAGGCGCCCGGACTCGCCGCTCTCGAGGTCGTACGTGACGAACTCGCCGTCGCCGATGCCGTACTCGTCGAGCCACGTCAGCGCGCGGTCGACGTGGGGCCAGAGGTCGGCCGCGAACTCGTCGTCGCCGGTGAACCGCCACGCCTCGTGGGCGACGACGACGAACAGCGCCGTCGCGTCGACGGTCCCGAAGTACGGCCGGTGGGGGACGAGTTCCCGGGCGGTGAGTTCCCCGTGGCGTATCTCGTGGAGTATCTTCCCCGGTTCGGCGTCGCGCTCGGGGTCGACGTCGGTCGCCTGCTGTGCGGCGAGATACCGGCACGTCCCCTTCGCTACCTCGGCGGTCAGCGGGAGGGCCTGATACGCCGCGATGAGTGAGTCCCGGCCGAACGCGGTGGCGAACCACGGGACCCCCGCCGAGTACAGCGGGCCGTGGTCCGTGTCGAGGCGGAGCTCGAGGAGATTCTCCCGGCTCTCTGCGAGCACGTCCCGCCAGCTCTCGTCGTGGGCGGGGAGCGTGGTGGTCTCCAGCCAGCGGCGTTCGCGCTCGCGGACGGTGCGGCGGGCGTCGTCGACCGCGTCGGCCGGCGACGCGACCGGCGGCGTCGGCGTCACCGCTATCGAGAGGTCGCGGTGTTCGCCGGCGGCCAGCGCGAGCGAGAGCGTCAGCGTGGCGTCGGTCCGCGCGCCGTCGGTCGTCACGGCCGGGTCCACGTCCGCCGGGCCGTCGACGGCGACCGAAACCTCGCGGTCGAAGTCCACGTCGTCGGGGTGGTAGCCGAAGGTCACGCCGGCGTCGCCAGCCCGGGCCTGTACCGTCCGCGCTATCTCGGTCCCCATGCCCCGGACCTCGAACAGGTCGTCGAACCGCGTCCCGAGCGAGAGCGTCAGGGTCGTCTCCGTCCGGTCGTCGGTCAGGTTCGAGACGGTGACCCGCTCGTAGAGGCCGTCGGTGACGAACTGGCGGCGTGCGACGTGGTAGCGGCGCGCCCCGGTCTCCATCGGGGAGCCGAGGTGGAGGAGCCGTTCGCCCGGCCTGACGTCCACGACCTCCAGCGCGTCCAGGTCGGTCGGCAGGGAGAGGTCGTAGCGGTCGAGGTGGCGGACGTCGCGGTGATAGAACCCGTCGTGGTCACGACTCGGCCGCCCGTCCTCGTCCGTCACGAGGAACGTCGAGCCGGTGACGACTGTGCTGTCGGTCTTCATCGTGCAGCGATATACCGACGGTGGGTAATAAAACCCGGTATGTGTTACTACTGGAGTAGTTGCACTTGGGAAAGAAATAAGTATTCTCGCTATTTCGTTGTGCACGAACGTACATGACCGACGACAGCACGAGCGGACGACTCTCACGGCGGCGGTTCGTGACGGGACTGAGCACGGCGGGGGCGGCGGCGTTCCTCGCGGGGTGTAGCGACGACAGCGGCGGTTCGGGTGGTGACGGGTCCGGCGGTGACGGGTCCGGTGGCACGGAGACGAGCGCTGGGACGACGACGCCGATGAACGCCGACATCACCCTCTCGGGGTGGGCGGCCAACAACGAGGAGTCCGCGCTCGTCACGGACCTCGTCTCCGAGTTCGAGTCCAACCACGACGGCATCTCGGTCGACTACAACCCCATCCAGTCGAAGTACAAGCAGAAGCTCAAGACACAGCTCGGGGCGGGCAACGCGCCGGACGCGTTCTACGTGGACTCGTCGTACTTCCCGTCGTTCGCGTCCGCTGACGTCCTGCTCTCGATGGATTCGCTGGCCGAGGCGGAGGACTACGACACCGACGACTTCTTCGACCCGCTGCTGGACGCCTTCCGGTTCGACGGCACGCTGTACGGCGTCCCAAAGGACTTCTCGACGCTCGGACTGTTCCACAACACGGCGATGTTCGAGGAGGCCAGCGTGGACCCGCCCGAGACCTGGTCGGAGTTCTCGGACGCCCTCTCGGCGCTGAAGGACAACGTCTCCAACGAGAAGTTCAAGGCGCCGATGATAGAGTACGCCAACGGCCGCTCGTGGTGGGCCTTCCTCTACCAGAACGGCGGGCAGGTGCTCTCGGACGACGGGAGCGAGGCCGTCTTCGCCGACGACCCCGGCGTCGAGGCCCTGGAGTTCCTCACCGGCCTGAAGGAGGACGGCCTGCTGGCGGTCCCCAGCGACCTCGGTTCGGGGTGGCACGGGGCCGCACTGGCCAGTCAGGAGGTCGCGACGGCCGTCCTCGGCCCGTGGGGGCTGCCGTTCCTCGAGGGCTACGAGGACAACCCCGAGATCGACGACCAGGTCGACGTCGCCCACCTCCCGAAGCCGAGCGACGGCCAGAAGGCGACGGTCGCCTACACGGTGTCGTACAGCGCCTCGGCCGCCACCGACAGCCCGGCGGCGACGAAGGAGCTCGTCCGGAGCCTCACCAGCGACGAGGGGATGGCCCGCTGGGCGAAGAAGGGGCTGGCGCTCTCGGCGCGGAAGTCCCACGCCGACCTCGACTACTACGACGAGCACCCGCGCCGGAAGACGCTGCTGGAGGCCGGCGACTGGTCCCACCCCTTCTCCTTCGGCCCCAAGAGCGAGTCCATCGTCAACCGCGTGCGTCCGCAGCTCGAGGCCGCGATGCTCGGCGAGAAGTCGCCCTCGGACGCGCTGTCGACCGCCCAGCAGAAGATCAACGACGAGGTCCTGTAACCGACGATGGCGACCGAGTCCCAGCGGTCCCTGGTCGAGGACGCCCTCGCCGGTACGCGCCGGCTACTCACCAGCGCCAAGCGGCGCGTGGGCATCCACGAGGACCAGAACAACCTGATGGGGTTCGCGTTCGTCGCACCGAACATCCTCGTCTTCTCGGCGTTCCTGCTGGGACCGGTGCTGTACGCCTTCTACATCTCCTTCCAGGAGTGGAGCATCCTCGCGGGCGCCGGCACCTGGGTCGGCCTGACGAACTACGTCGAGGTGCTGCGCCCGCTCCCGGTGGCCTACAGCGGCAGTGGACTGACGTGGCGGCCCGAGGTGTTCACGAGCCCGTCCGCCAACCTCTGGTGGTACGCGCTGAAGAACACGTTCGTCTACGCCATCGGGACGGTCCCGCTCCAGATATTCGGCGGGCTGGCGGTCGCGCTGATGCTCGACAAGCGCGTGCGGTTCAAGAAGACCTACCGCGCCGCCTACTTCATGCCCGTGATGCTGTCGGGCGCGGCGTCGGCGGTGATGTGGCGCTGGTTCCTCGCCGGCGACGGCGTCATCAACGGCGTCCTGCCCACGTTCCTCGAACACAACTGGGCCGGCGACCCGGGGACGGCGCTGGGCGGCGTCATGCTGATGGCCGTCTGGGGCGGTATCGGCTCGAACATGATCTTCTTCCTCGCGGGCCTCCAGAACATCCCCGAGGAGCTGTACGAGGCCGCCCGCATCGACGGGGCCGGCGCCTGGTACCGCTTCCGACACGTCACCTGGCCCAGCCTCGGCAACACGAACTTCTTCGTGTTCGTGATGGCCATCATCTCGGCGTTTCAGGTGTTCGGTATCGCGCTGGTGTTCTCCGAGGGCGGCCCCGTCTACGCGACGACGACGACGGTGCTGCTCATCTACCAGCGCGCCTTCGAGGAGGGCGCCTTCGGCGAGGGCGCCGCGATGGCGTTCCTCCTGTTCCTGCTCATCTTCGCCTTCAGCTACTACCAGTACCGCTACCGCGACGAGACGGAGGTGGACTACTGATGGCCCGGTCGAACTACGAGTACCCCGGCTACGAGCGCAGCGGGGCCGGCTACTGGACGAAGACGACGCTGCTGTACGTCCTCGTCACCGCCGGCGCGCTGTGGATGACGCTGCCGTTCTGGTGGACGCTGACCACCTCGCTGTCGGCGTCGCCGACGGCCGCGACGGTGTCGTTCATCCCCGCGGCGTTCACCCTCGACAACTTCCTGACGCTGTGGCGGCGGCCGGACATCCTGCTGGTGCGGTGGTTCGTCAACACGGTCATCTTCGCGGTGACCGTGACGGCGTTCAACCTCACGTTCGACTCGCTGGCGGGCTACGCGCTGGCGAAGGTCGACTTCTGGGGCCGGGACAAGCTGTTCCTCGGGTTCATCTCGACGATGATGATTCCGGGGATGGTGACCCTGATTCCGGTGTACCTCATCCTCGTCGAACTCGGGTGGATAAACACGTATCAGGGCCTCATCGCGCCGCTGGTCGCCCAGCCGCTGGGCATCTTCCTGCTGCGCCAGCACTTCAAGAGCCTGCCGTCGGCGCTGGGCGACGCGGCGAAGATAGACGGCTGCAACGAGTTCCAGACGTTCTACAAGATATACCTCCCGCTCGCGAAGCCGGCGCTGGCGACGCTGGGCATCTTCACGTTCATGGGCGCCTGGAACAACTTCCAGTGGCCGCTCATCATCGCCAACGACAACGAGATGTACACGCTGCCCATCGCGCTGTTCGCGGTGCGCAACCAGTACTTCGCGGAGTGGGGCCTGATGATGGCCGCCGCGCTCATCATCGTCGCGCCCGTCATCGTCGCGTTCCTCGCGGCGCAGAACTACTTCATCCGCGGGATGAGCCTCTCGGGGATGAAGGGGTGACGCGGACTCGCGCCGGCCGTGCCCGTTCGCCGGCCCGGACTCCCGGCCTACTGGCTGTGTAGCGCGGCACGGAGCGCGAGTCGGCGTCGCCGACAGCCCGTCACTCGGCGGAGAAGGGGTGGAGACGGTACGCACCGCGTTCGCGGCCCTCGTCGTGGTAGACGACGGGTTCCTCGACGGCGACGACCGCCCCGTCGTCGACGGCCGCCGCGGTGACGACGCCGTCGGTGTCGTGGGTCGCCACTCGACCGCTACCGACGTCGTAGACGCGGACCGCGTGGGCGTCGGGGTCGCGGTCTCTGAAGTGCTGGGCGCCCGGCACGGCGACCAGCGAATCGTCGCTCCCCAGACCGCTCGCGAACCCGCCGACCGGGCCGGTCCAGCGCTCGGTTCCGTCGAGAGAAACGCCGACAGCGGTGTGCTCGCGGGGGTGTCGCGCGTCGGTCTCGCGGCCGTCCTCGGGGTAGGTGTTGCCCGTCACGAACACCGCACCGTCGTCGGCCGCGTGGACGTGGTTCGGATAGGCGTACACCGTCTCGCCGTCCACGTCTCGCGGCGTCGCCAGCGGGACGCGCCAGCGTTCGGCGCCACCCGCGTCGAGGCGGTAGCCACGGTAGTCACCGTGGCTCGTGATGACGGCGCCCGAATCGAGGAGCGCCACGTCGCCGACCCGGCGCTGGCCCTCGGTGCCGGGGTCCCACATCCAGCGTGGCGTCCCGTCGCCGGCGTCGAGGACGACGAGGCCGTGCTGGTGGTCGCCGGGACAGCGGTTGTACGCCACCGCGAGGCGACCATCGCGGACCGACAGGGCGATGGGGGAGGCGTCGGTCCGGCAGGTCCAGTCGATATCGCCGTCGGGTGCGAACGCGTAGACGACGCTCTCGAAGGTCCGCTCGCCGTCCGACCCGCGTTCGTAGCGGCGCGCGGCCGCGTACAGTCGGTCGCCGTCACTCGCGAGGCTGGCGACGAACGGCAGGAGAAAGCGCGTCTCGTTCTGTGGTGTGCCCACGTCCGCGCGCGTCTCGTAGCGCCAGCGGACGCGTCCGTCGCCGTCGTGACAGCGTATCTCGCCGCGGGCGCTGCGCTCGCCGACGACCCATCCCCCTCGGAACGGCGTCGCCGCGACGACGCTCCGCCGACCGTCGCTCTCGTGGTGCCAGCGGACCGCCGGGCGCGGCTTCGAGACGTCGACCGCCCGCAGGTCCCCGTCCGCGGTCCCGACGAGTGCAGTGCCGTCCGCGACGGCGACCGCAGAGCGGCGGCCCTGTTGACGGGAGCGGGCCGGCGCTACCTCGCCCAGCGAGACGGTCGGCGCCTGTTCACTCATCGACCGGGAACGCCTCGTGGAGGACGTCGTGGGCCTCGCCCAGCCCTGCAAGAACGTCCTCCCCCTGCGTCGTCAGCCGCTGTACCGCCCGTTCGGTGTCCCGCACCGCCACGAGGCGGCCCCGGAGATAGTCGTACTCGGGGTCGTCGCTGTCGGTCCGTGCGATCTCCTCCTCTAAGTCGACGAGCGCCGCGTCGAGGTGGCGCTCGATATCGGCGAGCGTCTCGGCGTCGGCGAGCGCCTCGATGGGGCCGGTCGTGTGGCCCTCCAGCTCCTGTTCCGCGTGCTGGCGCGCGTGGTCGTCTTCGGTACCGAGAACGTTCATGAGGCCCAGTCTGAGGGCCTCGATTTCGTAGCAGCTCATAGTGTATCAGAGCGTCTGGTCGACTAACTCGCTCACGATTCGGTCGCGGTCCAGATGCGACGAGACGATACCGTCGGCGTCGTCCTCGTCCACACCGCCGTACCAGACGCCGTCGGGGTAGACGGCGACCATCGGCCCCTCGCCACAGCGACCCAGACAGGACGACCGTGTGATGCGGGCGTCGCACTGGTCGCTGTCGCGGGCAGCCTGCCGGAGGCGTTCGAGGACGGCGGGGGCGCCGTCCTGCGCGCAGGTCTGGTTGGTGCAGACCGCGACGTGTTTCTCCGGGGCGTCGTGGACGTGCGGGTCGTCGGCGACGTCCTTGCGGTCGGCGTGTTCGGCCTGGTGGGTCAGCGCCCGGAGCATGGCCCGCGCGCCGCCCTGGTCCGCCTCGTAGCCGTCGAGTTCGACCTTGTACTTGCAGGTGTCACAGGACATCTCGACGCTCCCCGTTCGCGCTTCCTGCCAGCGGTCGCCGAGCACGTCGAGCAGGCGCGGGTCGGTGCCGAGCGGGTCGCCGTAGGCGGCGTCGACGTAGGGGTACTCCTCGTCGAACTCGTCGGCGCCGTCCTCGATGCGCCCGGTCAGCACGCCGTCGCCGAGCATGTACGGCAGGACGACGACGGCGTCGGGCCGGGTCTTCGCGATGTCGTGGAGCGTCTCGTCCAACAGCGGCTCGGTGACGCCGATGAACGACGCGTCGACCCGCGAGAACGCTCGCCCCTCGTACAGCAGGCGCGCGAGTTTGTGGACGTCGGCGTTGGCGTCGGGGTCCGAGGAGCCGCGGGCACACAGCACCACGGCCACGTCGTCGGCCTCGCGGTCGACGCCCATCTCGGCCTCGACGGCGGCCGCGCGGTCGTCCAGCAGGTCGAGGATGGCCGGGTGGACGCCCAAGTGCGCGCCGTTGTCGATGGTCAGGTCCGGGTGGGTCTCGCGGGCCTGCTGGACCGCCAGCGGCACGTCGTTCTTCACGTGGCTGGCGGCAAAGAGCGAGAGGTGGACGACGGTCACCTGCGACACCGTCGACGCCAGCCCGGCGATGGCCTCGTCGATGGCCGGGTCGGCCAGTTCGAGGAAGGCGGCGTCGACCGGGATACCCAGTCGGCCCTCGAGGTCGGCCGCGAGTTCGCGCACCTGCTCGTTGGACTTCTCGCGGCGGGAGCCGTGGCCGGCCAGCAGGACCGCTTCGTCGTCTAACCCGTCGGGCGCGGCGGTCGCTTCGCTCATCGGACCCGGTCCACGCTCTGTCGGAGCTTCCGCCGACGACTCGGCGCGAACAGCCCGGTCCCTTCGCTCCCGTCGTAGAGCCAGTCCGCGAGGGCCGGCACCGCGTCGTCGTCGACGCCGAACCAGTAGCCCGACGAGGCGTCGGCGAGGTCGTCGTACGGCGCGTCGACGGGGACGCTGTCGAGCAGTGACTGGACGGTCCGGAGCAGGCGCTCGTCTTCGTGGACGAAGGAGACGCCCACCGCCTCGTCGTCGGACTTGAAACACACCGTCCCACACCCCTCCAGCAGGCCCCGGAGGAGTTGCCGGTCGTGGGCGGCGAGCGTGTCGAAGCGGTAGCCGCCGGCCGCCCCGTCGAAGGGCAGTCCCAGTGCCGCGCTTGCACGGTCGGCGAGGCCACCGAGGACCTGCACCGTGTACTCGTCCTCTGTCCGGGTTATCGACGTGTCGTGGGCGTACTCGCGCTCGACGATGCGGTGGTCGGCACGCTCGGCCCCGGCGATGGACGCCAGCCGTCGGGCCGCGGTCTCGTCGCTCGTCCTGACGGTGACACAGCCGTCTTCGCACGCCCCGTCGGCGGCGACCCGGCCCCAGAAGTACGCCGTCTCCGGGTGGGCCGAAAGCAGGTCGCCGGGCGCGCCGGTCTCGATGCTCACGGCTCGGCCCCCTCTGTCACGGCGGCCGTCCCGGTCTCAGCATCGTCGGCGTCGGTGACGCTGATGGCGTCCAGCGGACAGGCGGCGGCCGCCTGCTCGGCCGACGCGCGCCGGTCGTCGTCGAACGTCGCCGCGACGGCCTCGGCGTCGTCGACGTCGAGACTGGCAAGTCCCTCGCTATCCTCCACGAACCGGTCGTCGCGCACGAGACAGGCGAAGACGCCGTCGCAGGCCTCGCGGTCGATGGTGATTCGGTACATCAGTAGTCGTACTTCGTCTCGTAGCCCCGCGGCGTGACCATCCGCTCGTCCCAGACGTAGGTGTCCTCGTTGCCGACCAGCAGCGTCGTCGTCATGTCCACGAGGTCCGTCTCGCCCAGTTCCGGTAACTCGCCAAGGTCGACGATTTCGACCCGTTCGTCCTCGCGGCCGGCGGCGTGGACGACGCCGACCGGCGTCTCGGGGTCGCGGTGTTCCAGTAGAATCTCGCAGCACTTCTGGTAGTTCTCGCGGCGCTTGCGACTCCACGGGTTGTAGACGGCGATGGTGAACCCCTCCTTGGCGGCGGCGTGGAGTCGGGACTCGATGGTCGGCATGTCCGTGAGGTGGTCCGACAGGGAGATGGAGACGGTGTCGTTGACCAGCGGCGCGCCCACGCGGGCGGCACACGACTGGGCCGCCGGGACGCCCGGCACGACGTCGAACTCCAGCATCGACGCCGTCGCGCCCTTCGACTCGACGATTTCGAGCGCCAGCCCGGCGAGCGCGTAGACGTTCGGGTCGCCGCTGCCGATGATGGCGACGTCGTTGCCGGCGAGCGCCCGGTCGATGGCCTCCTCCGTGCGCGAGACCTCGCCGCACATCGGCGTGTCGTAGACGTCGTCGGCGCTCTCCGTGATGTCGTCGGGGAGCAGGTCGACGTAGGTCGTGTAGCCGACGATGTGCTCGGCGTCGGACAGGGCCGCCTTCGCGCGGGCGGTCATCCCCTCCGGCTGGCCGGGGCCCAGACCCACGGCCACGAGGCGGCCGGGGTCGGCGTCGAAGTCGTCGACGGTTGCGCCGACCTCCTCTTCGGCGTCGTCGGTCGAGGCGCCGCACGCGCTACTGCTGGACGAGGCGCTGCTGGCGCCGCACTTCGAGCTCCCGTCGTCGGGCTCCGTGCTCGCTCCGCAGTTCGATTCGGTGTCTGTACTCGCGTCGGTGGTGTTGTCAGTGCTCATGACTCAGAAGTCCTCCACGTCACGCCCGCCGCGCGGGGTGACGAGAAACTCGCGGTAGTCGTTCTCCCAGACCTCGGTCTCGTGGGTGCCGACGAGGATGGACGAC
The DNA here is from genome assembly GCF_055632435.1 of Haloarcula sp. MBLA0163. Classification (NCBI taxonomy): domain Archaea; kingdom Methanobacteriati; phylum Methanobacteriota; class Halobacteria; order Halobacteriales; family Haloarculaceae; genus Haloarcula; species Haloarcula sp. MBLA0163. Next base: position 21,851 of record NZ_CM145745.1, on the reverse strand, counting down.
CCCATCCCGCCGACCTTCTCGTCGTGGTCGGGCAGCGCGCCCAGCGTCGTGATGGTCTGTGTCTCGCCGTCGACGTTGCGGCCGGCCTCGCCGCGGCCGGCGTCGTTGACGATGGCGGCTGGGACGTCGTCGGCCCGCTCCTCCCGCAGGACCGAGACGGCCCGTTCGTAGTCGCGCCAGCAGTTGTACAGGACGACGACGAACCCGCTGATGGCGGCCGCCCGGAGCTTCTCCTCGATCTCGTTCCAGCCGCGCCACTTGTCCGACAGCGAGACGGTGCAGAAGTCGTTCGAGAGGGGCGCGCCGAGGTTGGCCGCCCCGCCCAGCGCCGCCGTCACGCCGGGGACGATCTCGATGGGGACGTCGCCGGCGTCCTCGGCCTCCGCCATCGTGAAGAGGAGGTCGGACTTCCCGTAGACGTTCGGGTCGCCGCCGGAGACGTGGGCCACGTCCTCGCCGTCTCGCACGCGCTCGAACGCCTCGCGGGCGAGTTCGACCTGCCGTCCCATCGAGGACCGGACGAGCGTCTGGCGGGTGCCGTCGGGGCGTTCGAGGACGGTCCCCGCCTCGTCGACGTCGGTGTCGTCACTCACGTCGAGTGCGGCGCTCTCCGGCGGGAGGGTCCCGTCTCGCCGGAGGAACTCCTGGTACAGGTTCGAGGCGATGACGCAGTCGGCGGTGCGGACGACCTGCTTCGCCCGCTGGGTCATGTCGTGGGGCAGTCCCGGGCCGATGCCGACGACCGAGAGCGTGCCGTACGCCGACCGCGGAGCGTCGGTTGTGGTTGCGGCCGACGCCTCGTCGGCCCCGCTCATTCGCCTATCGCCACCGTTACCGCCTCGTCGTAGCGCGTCTTCGCGGCCAGCAGGTCGTGGTCGCGCCCGCCGGCGATGGCCGAGGCCTCGGCGATGCCCGGCCACCCGATCAGGTCCTTCGACCGCGAGGGCGAGGGGCCCTCGAACTCCGAGAGGGTCTCCTTCTCGAAGGCGACGACGCCGAGGTCCCACTCTTCGGCAGCCGCGAGCAGCCCCGCCTCGTCGGCCTTCCGGGTGCCGGTGGCGACGAAGTCGACGTCGCTCCGGTCGAGACCGGCCTCGTCGAGGGCGCGGTCCCACGCCGCGTGGAACTGCTCGACGTCGGCCCCGGCGACGCTCCCGGTCCCGAGGACGACGCCGTCCTCGCCGTTGCGTTTGAGGACGGTCACGTCGTCGTCGACCAACACCGCTCGCGGGCCGTCGAGTCGCTCGACCGGGCCGAGTTCGTCGTCCAGCACCGCGAGGTTGGTCGCCACCGTCGAGTCGCCGTTGACGACGTGGGCATCCAGCGCCTTCGCCTGCTTCTCGACGCCCTGCTTGCCCGCCGCCTCGCTGGCGGTGGTCATCGCCGGCACCGCGCCCATCGAGGCGAGGTCGTCGGCGACCTGGTTCGCGCCGTGGTGGCCGCCGGTGATGGGGATGGCCCACGTCAGCGCCTCGTCGACGACGCAGATGGCGGGGTCGTCCCACTTGTCGTCCAGCAGGTGGGCGGTCTTGCGCATCGCGATACCGCTGGCCATCAACCCGACGAAGCAGTCGTACTCGCCCCAGTGCTCCTCGAAGACGTCGCCGTGGTACGCCAGAATCTCGACGGAGTCGTAGCGGTCGCCGATGCCGTCGGCGATTTGCTGGGCGGTGTCCATCTTCCGCTCGAAGGCGACGATGGCGATGTCCTCGGCCACCTCGCCGTCCGAGTCGGGCGCTTTGCAACTGTTCGTGTCTGTGTCGTTGTCCGTGCTCATCAGTCGTCTGCCTCCTGCGTGTCCGCGTCGTCGCCCCTGTTCGCCCAGTCGCCGTAGAGGAACGACCGCTCGTAGTCCTCGCCGCCGACGGCGTCGCCGACGACGACCATCGCGGAGGCGCGGTAGCCCGCCGCCTCCAGTTTCTCGCCGATGGTCGCAATCGTCCCCTCGACGACGTCCTCGTCGGGCCACGACGCGTGGTACACCGCCGCGACGGGCGTCTCGGGATCGTGGCCGTCCGCCAGCAGTCGGTCCATCGTCTCGCTGACGGCGTGCGTCCCGAGGTAGATACACGTCGTCACGTCGCCCATCCCGACGAACTCCGAGATGTGGTCCTCGTCTTCGCTCAGGGTCTTCCCCTGCGGGCGGGTGAAGGCGACGTGGTTGGCCACCTCGTTGAGCGTCAGCTGCGTCCTGAGGGTGGCGCTGGCTGCGAACGCGGAGGTGACCCCGGGGACGATGTAGGTGGGGACGCCCTCGTGTTCCAGCGCGTCCATCTGCTCCAGCGCGGCGCCGTAGATGGCCGGGTCGCCGCTGTGGAGGCGGACGACCGTATCGCCGGCCTCGTAGGCGTCCCGCATCAGCGGAACGAGTTCTTCGAGGTCCTTGCCGATGGACGTGACCGTCTCGGGGTCGGTGCAGTACTCGTCTAGGAGTTCGCTGTTGACCAGCGACCCCGCGTGGACCACGAGGTCGGCGTCGGCCAGCAGTTCCCGCCCGGCGACGGTCAGCAGGCGCGGGTCGCCGGGGCCGGCGCCGACGAAGGGAATCCCGTCCTGTTCGTCGCCGGCGCTGTGGTCGTACACCCGGTCGTCGCGGTTCCCGGCGACCGAATCGATGGCCGCCTGTGGGTCGGTCTCGCCGGCGTCGCTCATCGGCCCACCTCGTCGCCGCACAGCGCACCCTCGGAGCGTTCCCGTCGGGCGATGGCCTGTTCGCCACCGTCCGAGACCAGCCCGCTCTCGTCGCTCGCTTCGAGGAACGCGTCGGTCGCCTGCTCGACGCGGGCCTCGGGGCGCTCGGCGTACGCCAGCGTGTAGTAGTCCCGGTCGTCGACGTCGGTCGGGTCGTCGGTGACGAGCGTCTCGCCCTGCTCCATGAACAGGCGGCGGCCGTAGGTCACGTCGTAGCCGGCCTCGACGAGTCCCTCGTGGGTCGCCGGCGCGTCGGTCACCTTGAACAGCACCATGCGGTCGGGACCGGTCGGCGACTGGCCCGCGTCGGCCTCCCGCAGTGCGAGGCTGGACCCGGCGGTCACCTCGACGCCCAGTGCCGTCGCGAACGCGGTGACGGCGCTGACGCCCGGGACGACTTCGAGGTCGACCTCGGGGTGGAACGCCGCGAGCGTCCGGCGGAGGTGGCCGAACGTCGAGTAGACGTTCGGGTCCCCCAGCGTGACGAACGCCGCGTCGCCGTCGCGGGCGGTCGTCGCTATCTCGGCGGCGGCCGCCTTCCACGCCGCCCGCAGTTTCTCCTCGTCCCGGGTCATCGGGAAGTCGAGGTCGCCGATGCGTGCCTCGGGGACGTGTTCGGTCGCCACCGACCGCGAGAGGCGCCCCGGCGAGTAGACCACGTCGGCGTCTTCGAGGGCGCACTTCCCGCGGACCGTCACGAGGTCGGCCCGTCCGGGGCCGAGGCCGACGCCGTACAGCGTCATTGGTTGCCCTCCGTACGGCCGCCGTCTGCGGCGACGGCCTCTCCGGCACTCCCGACGAGCATGTACACCGGGTTCTGCGAGTCGAAACTCGTCGCGCCGGCGAGTTCGTAGCCGTGGCTCACCTGGAACTGGACGACCGCCTCCAGCAGGTCGCGGTCGCGGAACGCCTCGGTCGCCGCGCCGGCGACCTCCAGTCGCGAGACGTTCATCACGACGCGGTCGACGCCCGTCGCGACGGCGTGGTCGAGGACGGCCTCGTAGTTGCGCGACCCGCCCAGGAAGAGCGCGTCGGCGTCGTCGGGCAGGCCGTCGGGAGCCTCGGCCTCGCGCAACTCGACGTCGGCGCCGGTGTCGTTGGCCGCGAGGTTCTTCCGGGTCACGTCGAGGCGGTCGGGCTTCCGCTCGAGCGCGGTGACCCGGCCGGCGCGGCGTGCCGCCTCGACGGTGACCGCACCGGTACAGGACCCGACTTCGACGAAGTGGTCGGCCGCTGTGAGCGCGAGTTTGCTGGCGAGGACGGCCCGGACCTCCGGTTTGGTCGGGCCGGCCTTCGCGTCGTGGGGAAGCGAGACGCGGGACATCACGCTATACAACTGCAGTGGCACCTAAAACAATTTTGGTTGTATTAGTCCAAACCGAGGTTGATTACGCGTGCAGGTACCGTCGACCGTGACGGTACAGGGCCGCGAGGGTGCCTCCCCACAGCAGGTGGCTGGCGAGCGTCGTGGCGGCGACGTTCGGCAGCGGCGCGGGGACGCCGACGAGTCGGAGCCACAGGGGCATGAGCAGCCCCGCCGCGACCAGCCACAGGGCCACCGCCCACCCGAACGCCGTCCCGTAGTACCGGATACGGTCGTCGACCGACGACGGGACGAGTCGGACGAGTCCCGCGTACGTCAGCCCGAAGACGACGCTGTGGAACTCGTGGGTTATCCAGCCGACCGTGGGGTCCGCCGCCCCGTACAGCGCCCCGATGATGGGGATGGCGCCGCCGAGGAACTGCATCAACAGACCCATGACCGCCCCCGCCAGGAGCGACGCGCCGGCGACGAGTCCGAGCTCCCGCCGCGAGAGTCCGTACGACGTCCGCGCGTCGGCCCCGGGCCCGGCGTCCGTGTCGGCCCGGCGCAGCGCCAGCGTGACGGTCGTCCCCGTCTCGTCGACGGCCGCGTCCACGCGCCCGCCGTAACTGCCCGCGAGCAGGCGCACGAGGTTCAGTCCGAACCCCGTCGAGCGCTCCGTGTACACCGCGACCTCGCCGCTCTGGACGAGCGCCTGCTGGTCGGCGGGCAGTCCCGGCCCCTCGTCGGCGACGGCGATGGCGACGCTGGCCTCCTCGACCGTCACCCGGACCGCCACGGCCGGCGTCTCGGCGTCGTCGTAGACCACGGCGTTCTCGACGAGGTGGGCGACGGCGTCCTCCAGCAGCGGGTTCGCCCAGACGGTGACGCCGTCGGCCGCCGACGCCTCGACGGTGATGTCCGCCGCGGGGTAGCGGTCCCGGACCGTCTCGACGGCGCTCCGCACGCAGTCGGTCACGGGAATCGTGTCGAGCGCGCCGAGCGCGTCGCCGTCGCGGGTGATGTGTTTCACGTTCTCGACGGTGGTCGCCACGTCGTCGGTCCGCCGCTCGATGACGGCCGCGGAGTCGGCGTCGTGGGTCCGCTGTAACACCTCGGCGCGGCCGCGGATGACGGTGACGGCGTTGAGCACCTCGTCGCGGAGGAGCCGCGTCACCATCTCCAGCCGCCCGGTCTGGCGTTCGAGTTGGCGGCGCTGCCGGGCCGTGTGGCCGGCGTAGACGCCCGTGAGTGCCCCGCCGGCGCTGCCGCCGATGAGGAAGTTCGCGAGATAGGTCTGTGAGCGGACCGGCTCCATCGCGAGGTTCGTGTCGTTGGCGACGAGCGTCAGCACCACGAGGACGAACATCGCACCGGTGCCGGCGACACACCACGCCGTGACCGTGCGGACGAACGGTCGCTCGAAGTCCCCGACCACCAGCGAGACGCCGAACACCGAGAGCCCGAGCCCCAGCGCCAGGGGCACGAGCCCGCCGACGAGGAACCGCAGCGGGCCGTCGTAGGCCACGAGCGTCACGGTGAAGCGCGTCAGGAAGAAGCCGAGGCCGGCGACGACCAGTCCGCTCGGGGCGAACCGCCGGGAGAGCGAGGAGACATCCATAGTGGGCGTCGACGGCCGGTCACTGACCGGCTCGGTTACACGTAGATAGCTGTATAGATATTGATAAGTGTTCCCCCGGACTGTGCGTCGGCGGTCAGAACTCGTCGGCGCCGGGCGCGGGGACGCCGCCGTCGTCGCTCTCCGGGGCGTCGAGGTCGAACTCCTCGCGCAGGTCGCGGATGCGGTCGCGGATGTCCGCGGCGAGTTCGAACTCCAGGTTGTTCGCGGCCTCCTGCATGCGCTCTTCGAGCTGGTCGATACGGCGCGCGGCCTCGTCCTCGTCGGCGGGGCCGTCGCCGGCCACGTCGCCGGTGTCGGTCTTGCTCCCCGGGAGGTTCGTCTCGCCGACGTCCTTCTCGATGGTCGTCGGTTCGTAGCCGTGCTCCTCGTTGTACTGTTGCTGGATGCGCCGGCGACGCTGGGTCTCCTCGATGGCCGACTGCATGGCGTCGCTGCGCTCGTCGGCGTAGAGGACGACCTCGCCGTTGACGTTGCGGGCGGCCCGTCCCATCGTCTGGACCAGCGTCGTCTCCGAGCGGAGGAACCCCTCCTGGTCGGCGTCGAGGATGGCGACGAGCGACACCTCGGGGATGTCCAGTCCCTCACGCAGGAGGTTGATGCCGACCAGCACGTCTATCTCGCCCAGTCGGAGCGAGCGGATGAGTTCGTGGCGCTCCAGCGTGTCCGTCTCGTCGTGCATGTACGCCACGTCGACGCCGGCCTCCTCCAGATACTCCGTGAGGTCCTCGGCCATGCGCTTGGTGAGGGTGGTGACGAGGACGCGCTCGTCCCGGTCGATGCGGTCGTCGATGCGGTCCATGAGGTCGTCGACCTGTCCGGTGGCGTCGGCCACCTCGACGGCCGGGTCCACGAGGTGGGTGGGGCGGACGATCTGCTCGACCACCTGCGCGCTCTCCTCGCGTTCGTAGTCGCCGGGCGTGGCGCTCACGTACAGCGTCTGGTCGGTCTTCTCTTCGAACTCCTCGAAGGTGAGCGGCCGGTTGTCGAACGCGGTGGGCAGGCGGAACCCGTTCTCGACCAGGCTCTCCTTGCGCGATTTGTCGCCGGCGAACTGGCCGCGAATCTGCGGGATGGTCTGGTGGGACTCGTCGATGACCGTGAGGAAGTCCTCGGGGAAGTAGTCCAGCAGGGTGTAGGGCGCCTCGCCGCTCTCGCGGTCCGAGAGGTGGACCGAGTAGTTCTCGATGCCCGAACAGTAGCCCGTCTCCTGCATCATCTCCAGGTCGAAGGTGGTCCGCTCCTCGATCCGCTGGGCCGCGACGGCGTCGCCCTTCCGTTCGAAGTAGCGGATGCGCTGTTCGAGCAGGTCCTCGATCTCCTCGATGGCGCGTTCGAGGCGTTGCTCGGGGATGGAGTAGTGTTCCGCCGGGTGGATGAGCGCGGCGGGTTCCTCGCGGACCACTTTCCCCTCCAGCGGGTCGACCTTCAGCATCCGGTCTATCTCGTCGCCCCAGAACTCCACGCGGATGGCGTAGCGGCCGTACATCGGGTAGATTTCCAGCGTGTCCCCGCGCACGCGGAAGGTGCCCTGCGTGAAGTCGACGTCGTTGCGCTCGTAGTTCAGGTCGACCAACCGAGAGAGCAGTTCGTCGCGCTCTATCTCCTGCCCGACCTCCAGCGAGAGGGACATGTCGATGTAGTTGCGCGGGTCACCGAGGCCGTAGATGGCCGACACGGAGGCGACGACGATGACGTCGTCCCGGGTCAACAAGGAGCGGGTCGCTGAGTGTCGCAGGCGGTCTATCTCGTCGTTGATGGAGGCGTCCTTGTCGATGAACGTGTCCGTCTGCTCGACGTAGGCCTCGGGCTGGTAGTAGTCGTAGTAGCTGACGAAGTACTCGACGGCGTTGTCCGGGAACAGGTTCCGGAACTCCTCGTACAGCTGGGCGGCGAGGGTCTTGTTGTGGGCGATGACGAGCGTCGGCTGTTGGATCTCCTCGACGACCCACGAGACGGTGTTGGTCTTGCCCGACCCGGTCACGCCGAGCAGCGTCTGCTTGTCCATCCCCTGCCGGAACCCCGCGGCCAGCTGTTCGATGGCCTCGGGTTGGTCGCCGGCGGGGTCGAACGGCGCGTCGACGCGGAACTCGCTGTCGGCGTCGGGGCGGTCTATCGAGAGGGGGCCTCCGGCATCGCTCATTGTGTGGGGGTAGGGTTGGAGCGACTTGAGGCTAGCGAGGAACCGAGTGAAACGAGGTTCCTCGAAAACGCGCAGTGGGGAGCGAAGCGACCCGCGAGCAGGAGCGAGTCACCGGTACAGCGATTCGGGAAGCCGGAGACGACGAGGGACCCGCAGACCGTCTCAGCAGACCGGCTTCGGGTTGACGCCGAGGTCCTCGAGCGTCTCGAAGTAGTCGTCGTAGGCCGCCGCGACCACGTCGACGGCGGCGCCCTCGGCGGCCTCCCAGTCGTCCTCGTCCGCACACGTCTCCGCCAGCAGGTCGGCCGCGTCCTCGCGCAGGGCCTCGACGTCGTTGCGGGCGCTCCGGAACGTGCTCGCGGTCTGGGGGTCGGCCTGCCCGGTGAAGAAGCCGGTGAGCTGCCCCTTCGTCTTCTCGTCGACCAGCGCCCACCCGACGAGGCCGCCCAGTCGCTCGACGGTGCCGGTCAGGTCGTCGAGTACGTCGTGCATCGCGAACTCGCGGTCGGCCGGGTCGGCGCCCACGTCGTCCAGTCGGTCGGCGGCGTCGGCGGCGGCGTCGGCGAACAGGTCACCGGCCGCGTCGTCGGCGTCGTCGGCCCACGCCGAGAACGTGTCGTGGGCGGCCTGCTCCCGGGCGGCGGCGGCCGCGCGCACGGTGTCCGGATCCATCTCGCCGCGGGTGTCGGCGTACAGCGTCTTCGAGGAACCGAGTCGGGAGAGTTCTGTCTGCTGGTCGTCACGGACGGCTTCGATGAGGTCGTCGGCGGTCATAGGGGCGACTCCGCCCGGCGCGGGCTTGAAACCGTCGGACCTACCCGTGCCACGCACCCCGGCGCGTCTCGTAGCTGGCGTCGGTGAGACGGTCGGGCAGGCGGTCGTCGCCGAGGACGCCGAGCAGTTGCCGGGCGACGTGCCAGCTGGCGGCCTCCCTGTCGAGGTCGACGAGCAGGACCTCCGCTCGCGTGTACGTCTCGATGGCGCCGTCGCGGTCCGGGTCCGTCCCCTCCACGAGCAGGCAGGAGCCGGCGTCGCTCCGGCAGTCGCTCGAGGCGGCGGGGGTCACGACGACGTCGGCCCTGTCGGGGTCGTCGACCAGGGTCGCGGAGACGTTCGACGGGACGGTGCCGTCGGCACCCTCGGTCAGGTACGCCAGCGCGTAGGCCACCTCCTCGCGGTAGGCCGTCCGTTCCGCGGCCGAGAGACCCTCGGTCCGGACCGCCACGGTCAGCGTCGTGTCGTTCCAGGGGACCGGACGCTCGCTGGCGTTCGGCCGCGGGAGCGTCGCCAGCGTGCTCCGGTGGCGCATCACCCCCCGGGGCGGGTCGCCGTGGCGCAGGCCCAGCACGTGGCCGACCTCGTGTTCGACGACCCGCCGGGTCGACTCGTTGGCGAAGCCGCGTTTTATCGACACCTCGACCGGCCGGTCGACCCGCGTGGAGGCGTTGAGGCGCGGCGCACATCCGGCGGAGTAGTCGGACCCGCCGCAGTCGGTGACTGTCTCGGTGAAGGTCACCGCGACGTCCGGCGGCCCGTCAGGGGGCGTCTCGCCCGGTTCGAGGAGGCGGAAGTCGACGGCGAACCCGGCGTATTCGGGCGCATGGGCCTCCCAGTAGGCCAGTCCGTCCGCGGCGAGCGCTCGCTCGCGGGCCGTCCCGTCGACGGCGACGGTCACCGTCTCGTTGGCGAACGGATGTCGCTGGTCGACGAGTCGGGACGCCGAGTCGAGCGACTCTGAGGCGACGCTACACCCGGCGAGGCCGCCGAGCAGGAGACACAGCACCAGCGCGGCCAGTCGTCGGTCCATCGTCTACCCATCGAGGCGTCGCTACTAGACGGTTGTGGCCGCAAGACGGCTGCGGGGAGTAAGCCCCCTTCTGTTCGGGCCGGCATTCGGCTCAGCGGCCGCGTCCAGCGCTCGCGCGCGGTACCGGACTACCTGTCGACGCGGCCTTGCACCGGTGAGGATTCGCCGTTCCATCGGTCCGTCGTAGGCGAGGGGCACCGGACGGTGGCCCTCGATAGCCCTCGGTGGGTTAGCTCTCCCTCGCTTCCGGGACGCGGTACGGCGTGCCGCACACGCCCCGTCGCTCGGGATTCGCGCACCTCATCGGTCCCACGACGACGTGTCGTTGCTGTTCCATAGCCGACGGTCTCCCGCCCCGGGCTTGCGCCCGGTCACCTGTCCGGCGGGTGGGGGGACTTTCCTCATGCCTCTCGGCACGGGAGCCGGCCTCCCGCTGCCGGGTGAGCGTAGGATACTGCCGCCGATAAGACTTACCACCCGGCGTCAGGCCGTCAGTCGGGTCTCGGCCGGCGCGTCCAGTCCGTCGAGTACGCTCTCGACCACCGCGCGTGCGCGCCGCCGGTCCGCGCGCGCTCGCGACAGCGTGAGGTGGTGTGCCAGCGCGGCCGGAGCGACCCGCCGCACGTCCGCGGTGGTGACCACGGACCGACCGTGGGCGCTCGCCCGCGCACGGAGGAGGGCGACCAGTCGCCGTATCCCGGCGGGCGTGACACCGCGTTCGACCGCCGGGTGTCGGTGGGTCGCACGGCCGAGGTCGGTGACGAAGCGGTGGTGGTCGTCCGCGACGGTCACCGCGTCGGCGCGGGCCCGCCGTCGCCGTATCGCCGCCGCCGTCGACACCTGCTGGAACGGCGAACGGACCGGGCGGGCGTCTCGACGGGAGCGGTCGTCCGCCCGGTCCGGGTGGGCTATCAACCCCGACAGGCCGAACCCGTCGGAGCACGCGTCGGTGGCGCGGGCGCTCTCGGAGCGCCCCGGCGTAGCGACGACGCAGAACGGGTCCGGCAGGTCGTGGCGCTCGCCGTCGACGGTGACGGTCCCCGTCGCGACCGCGTCCTGCAGGACCGACCGGGCGGCGGGCGAGGCCCGACCGTACCCCTCGACGACGACCACGTTGGCGAACACCGGGCCGGGGACGAAACCGGTGACGCCGTCGCTCCCCTCCGACACCTGCCCGCCGGCGATGGCCGCCGGTTCGAGGTCGGTGGGGAACTGCAGCCGCGAGCACTCGAGGTCCAGCGCCGCGGCGACCTCTCGTGCCGTGCGCGCGAGGCCGTCGGGAGAGCCCGCGGCCACCAGAACGTGGGCGTCGGCGACGAGAGCGGTCAGCAACGTGTCGAGCGTGGCGTTGTCGCCGGGGACGACAGCCGACACCGCGTCGACCAACGACTCCGCCTGTGTCTGCGTCCCAGCCGCGTCCATACACTGTTGGGCGAACGGACTCGCTTATACGTACCGACGGTTACGAGCGGTGTGCCGGTCGGCCAGCGAGCGGAGTAGAAGAGGGGCCTGCCGAGCAGGAGAGCGCTCAGTCGTCCGAGGGCAGCGGTTCGCCCTCCCCGTTCGTCGGGGCGGGCGAGGACTGCATGTCGTCGTCCTCGGCGTAGGGGTACCACGTCATCTTCGTGTTGTGCATGTACGGGTCGTGGTAGTCAGTCTCCTCGGGCTCGACGAGGTCGGCGAGGGTGTCCTCGTCGCGCGCCTCGACGAAATCGCGGAACGTCTCGCCGTCCTCGCGCAGGTCCTTGAAGTTCTCCACGAGGTTCCGAATCGCGCCGGGCACCTCGTCGGCGGGGACGCGCATCTCCACCCAGTCGGCGAAGCGCGGGTCCTCGCCGAGGCCGCCGCCCAGCCCGATGTCCAGGGCCTCGACCGGTTCGCCGTCCTTGCGCGTCTTCATGCCGCGCAGGGAGACGTCGGCGATCTGGGGCTGGGCACAGGAGGCCGTACAGCCCGAGAGGTGGATGTGGAAGTCCTCGTGGTCGGCGGGGAGTTCGACGTTGTCCTTGAGCCAGCGGGCGTAGCGGACCTGCCGGTTCTTCGTCTCGACGATGGACAGCGAGCAGTACTCCGTGCCGGTACAGGCGATGGAGCCACGCATGAACGGCGAGGGCTCGGGCGAGTAGTCCTCCAGCAGGGGCTCGCTCGTGAGGTCCTCGAGGTTCTCCTCGGGCACGTCCATGATGATGACGTTCTGGCGCTGGGTCAGACGGACCTCGCCGGAGCCGTACTCCTCGGCGAGGTCGGCGAGTTCCAGCGTGTCGTCGGCGCCCATCCGGCCGACGAGGACGTTCAGGCCGACGTAGTAGTTGCCGTCGTCCTGTTCGTGGATGCCGACGTGGTCGTCGTGGCCCTCGTTGCCGCCGGAGTTGTAGGTGTACTGGTCGCGCATGTCCTCGCCCGCCGTCTCCAGTTCGAAGTCGACGAACTCGTCCTGCAGGACCTGGCGCATCTTCTCGGGCCCCCACTCGTCCATGAGGAACTTGATGCGGGCGTTGAAGCGGTCCTCGCGGTCGCCGTACTCGTTGAACAGCGCGGACATGCCGGCGGCGACGTCGGCCGCCTGTTCCGGGGGCACCCAGACGTCGATGTCACGGGCGAGGCGGGCCTCCTTCCGGGAGAGCCCGCCGCCGACGCGGACGTTGAAGCCGAGTTCGCCGTCCTTCTCGGCCGGTTCGAAGGCGAGGTCGTTGATGTCGCCCTGGCCACAGCCCTCGTCACAGCCGGTGACGGCGACCTTCCACTTCCGGGGGAGGTTCGCGTAGTCGTCGTTGCCCTTGAACGTCTCGTGGAGCTCCTCGGCGACGGGCCACGCGTCGATGTGCTCGTGCTTGTCCTTGCCGGCGACCGGACAGCCGACGATATTCCGCCAGGAGTCACCGCAGGCCTGCTGGGTCGAGAGCCCGACGGACTCGAGCTTCTCGAATATCTCCGGGATGTCCTCCAGCTTTATCCAGTGGAGCTGGATGGACTGGCGGGTCGTCCAGTCGCAGTAGGCGTCGCCGAACTCGGGGTTGTCGGCGGGGCCGGTGGCGTACTCCTTCGCGACCTCGCCGATGACCTCCAGCTGGCCCGGCTTGATGACGCCGTTCGGCGTCCCGATACGCATCATGAAGTACGACTCCTGCCCGGAGCGCTGGTGGTACAGGCCCCACCACTTGAAGCGCTCGAACCACGCGTCGTGTTCGTCCTCGGGGATAGACTCCCAACCCTGCTCCGCGAACTCCAGAAGATGCTCCCGAATCTCGTTACCGTAGACTTCGTCTTTCCATTTCTCTACTTTGCTCGGCATGGCTGATCGTGTACAGTCACTAGAGACCCAGCCTTATACGACACGCTTTGCCGTCAACCGTCTCCCCCACTCCCCGAAACAGGATGATGTTGCCTATTCCGGCGGACGGGCGAGACGGGTGCGCTTCTCCGGGAAATGCACGCTCTCGTGGACGACACCGTAGAAATCACCCACGTCCGGGTCTACGACGCGCCCGACGATCAGCCAGTCCGTGACGCCGCTCTCGCCACACGCGATACACTGCCCCGCGATGCGAGCCTCGATGTTCGGGTGGTCGACGCCGACCTTGACGAACCCCTCGGCGAGGAAATCGGTCGTCTCACAGTCACAGAAGTCACTGCGCGCCAGAAGCCACAGGTCCGAGACGTTCACCTCCCTGGAGTCGTTGACGGATATCCACGCCCCGTCGTCGAGCTGGTGAACGTCGGTCGTCATTACATCTCATTAGGTTCCCCGACTACCTGAGCGCGTCGGCGCTCGCAAGATTCGCCGGGGTCGGCTGCATCCGACTCCCGTCGTGCGCCCCGTGATTCGAGTTACCACGATTCGTGTTCTGTCAGGTCGCGTACAAGGTAGCTGCACGCGTTGCCGGTAAGCCGCAGTGCGGGTCACAATTACAGGAGAGTGCGCCCTTATGATGGTGGGTCTGTTACGAAGGGATACCGACACGCGGCGGCTCACGTCGCCGTGCCAACAGAAACGATGACGAACGCACAACAGACGCACGACGAAACCGACGCCGAAATCGACGAACCGTCCACCGACCACCTCGACAACGTCGAGGACGGGTGTGGCTGCACCGAAATCTGGGAACACATGAGCGAGGAGCGCGAGAGCGCTTCGGACGACTGACCCCCGCCGGACGGGATACTTTTGTGCGCTGGCCGCCAACCACGTGACGATGCCAGAGGACGCCCCGTCGACCGACCGCGAATCACCGGTCGGGAAACCGGTCATCCGTGGCGACCCGAACTTCACCGGCCAGCACGCCGACGAGGCCGTCGAGTTCGACCCCGACGACCCGGAGAGCCTCGAGCTCGCCGCACAGACGGTTCGCCGCTTCTCCCAGAACACCGCTGGCGCCGACGACAACGTCTACATGCTCCGCGGCGCGGCGGCGTGTGCGGCGCTGGTCCGCGGAGAGGGGTCGTACAAGGCCGCCGCCGAACGGGCCGGCGGCGAGGCCACCGTCTCGTTCATCCGGAAGTGGTCGCGTGTCCACGACCTCCCGCGTTCGATCCGTATCCACGTCGCGAAGGGCGAAATCGCCCCGACCGCGGCCAAACATATCGCCCGGGTCGCCGGCGAGGCCCGCCTGCTGCTTGCGTGGGCCGCACTCGACCACGACCTGACGGTCCGGCAGATCCGGTCGGTCGCGAGCAGCGTCAACGACGGCGCGAGTATCGAAGACGCACTCGCCACGGAGGGGTACCAGCTGGGGCGCCTCACTGTCGACGTCGACGTCGACGCCTACTGCGAACTCCGACGGCGGGCGGCCCTCGACGCTACCGACCCGAGTACCGTCGTCACCGACGCGTTGGAGACGACGCTCGACAACGGACCGTAAGGTCTTAACCGTCACTTCCCCCACCGACTACCGAGGGCCGGTAGCTCAGTCAGGCAGAGCGTCTGGCTTTTAACCAGATGGTCGGGGGTTCAACTCCCTCCCGGCCCGTGCAACGAACTGAGGAGCGCAGCGAGTCAGTGAATGAACCGGCAGGAAGGATTTGAACCCTGGAAGGCACGTACAGCGGAGCGAGCATGTCTTCCTCCGGTTCAACTCCCTCCCGGCCCGTGCAACGAACTGACGAGCGTCGCGGCTCGTGACCGAACCGAGCAAGGGCGTTCTACGGTCCGCGCGAACGTCGTGAGCGAGGAACAGTGGTTAACTCCCGGTCCGTCTCTCTGCGAGCGAGCGTGGCCCCCGATGCGGCGCGTGTGCGGACACGCGGGACGCGCTGTCTGTCCGTTCAGAGACCGATTGATTTACCACGCTCACCGGCGAGCGGTCGCACATGGACACACTCACCGAGCGCTTCGGCGGCCCACTCAAACCCTTCGGCGTCGCTGCCGGTACGTTCCTCGTCCTCGCCGCTCTGGGGACGATCGCCGGCGCACCGTGGACGACCCACGCGACGATAGCGAGTGCCGTGGTGCAGGTCGTCGGCGCCGTCCTGATGGCCATCGTCGGGGCCGGACTCGCCTACCTCGGACTGTCGGACGGCGACTGATCGACGAAAAGACGGCTCGTTCCAGTCAGCCGCGAGTCGGGAGGTACGCCATCCCCAGCATGAGGACGGCGGCGATACCGGAGAGGATAGAGACGCCCCAGAGCCCGTTCTCGCGTTCGTGGAAGTAATCCTGCCTATCGAGTTGCTCCTGATAGGTGGCGTACTGGTCGACGCTGACGACTTGCACCGTACTGTGGTCCGGGAAGTGGGCGAAGTACTGTTGCCCCTGCAGCGTGAGGTTCCCACCTTCGGTGAGCTCGACAGTCCGTTCACGTGGAGCGATCCACGTGACGGTCGCACTGCTCCCGGTCACTTGCGACACCGTCGTCTGCTGGACGCCACTGTCGCTCTGGTAGGGAATCGTCTCGGACTGCTGGTAGGTCCGGGTCTCCGGTTCCGGGAGCCACTCACTGACCGGGCGGAGCGTCCCGTTCTCCTTGTAGACGACGTACTGCGTCCCGTTCTGGGTCGCCAGCGAGTTCTCCACCGCCGGGTCCTCGGCGGCGAGTTGCGTCGCGTTCAACTGTTCGGTGTAGGTCACGGTGCTGGACTCGTTGTCCGTCGTGACCAACCAGGTCTGGTTGTTTATCGACGTCGTCGACCCGTTCTCCAAGGTCCCGGAGTACTGCCACGACTCGTTGGTCCACGAGAGGTCCGCGACCATCGACCCGCCGCCACCACCGTGTCCGCCGCCACCACCGGACATGTGGATGTTCGAGACGGTGTAGGTCGTTCCGTCGACGCTGAACGTGCTGTCGTTGCTCAAGCCGTTCGCCTCGAGCTCCACCTCCGGCCGCTGGCTCTCCGCGACGCCAATGTACGCGTAGGCTGCGACACTGACGACGAGGAAGAACGCGAAGTATGCCGCCGCGGCTCGTCGTTGCATGTTCTGACGGTCGGTCGGCGCGCGGTTTAATGATTACTTTTCGACCCCAGGAGGACGACCACCCGCGTCCGGACGGTTCCCACGCGCTCACTGTCCACGGACGACACCACACATCGGTCCGCTCGGGAGGAATCCGAGACCGGTCGTACCACTCTCGATTCTATCGGTCGTCTTCCGACGTCGTTTCAAAAAGCCAAGGGCCGGATTTGAACCGGCGATGGGCGGCTCTGCAGGCCGCTGCGTTAGGCCGGACTCTGCCACCTTGGCGCGAGTAGACGTAGTGAAGTCGGTCGCTTAAGGCTAGCGAATTCGTCTAACCCTCTCCTTCGGACTGCCCCGGTTCCCCCACGCCTTCGACGGGAACCACATTGAGAATTGACGTCTGGGCGTCCTCCGCCGAGTCGAACTGGTCGCTCTCGATGCGGTCGAGGACGGTCGAGAGCTGTTCGGACCCGTCGGCGTAGACGAGCGTGACGTCGTCGAACTCCGCACGCATCGAATCACACGAGAGTGGATACGACACGCGCCCGAGCAACTCGGTCAGTTCGTTCAGTTTGACCTCGTGTGTCATACAGACGGCTCTCTCGGGGGGCGCATAGTTACCTACAGCTTATGAAATACAGAGAGCCCCGCGGAGAGATATCTCTCCGCGAGGCTCGATGAAAGTATGAGTATGAATGGTGGCGGCGAACCAGCTTTCCCAGAGGCTCGCGCACTCCAGTACTCCCTGGAACGCTGGCGGGCTTATCTTCCGTGTTCGGGATGGGTACGGGAGGCAACCCCGCCGCTATGGCCGCCTAACGCCGAGTCACGGAATCGAACCGTGATACACCAGTCTCGGTGGTCTTCCCACCGCATGTCCGTGCGATCCAGTGTGCGCCTGGACTCGCTCAGCGACGAGTGAATCGTCGGTGAAGCGAGTCACAGTGCGTATGATTGTGGCTTCGAGTTGTTAGTTCTCGTGGGCTCAACACTTCGTTACCTCAGTGCGTACACCCCGAGTCTATCGACCCTGTCTTGTACAGGGACTCTCAGCGGTGTCTCTTTTCCAGGTGGGTTTCGAGCTTAGATGCGTTCAGCTCTTACCCCGTGCCGCGTGGCTACCCGGCGACTGCCCTCTCGGACAACCGGTACACCAGTGGCGGCCAATCGTAGTTCCTCTCGTACTATACGATCGTTCCCGTCAGACACCATGACACACCCAGTAGATAGCAGCCGACCTGTCTCACGACGGTCTAAACCCAGCTCACGACCTCCTTTAATAGGCGAACAACCTCACCCTTGCCCGCTTCTGCACGGGCAGGATGGAGGGAACCGACATCGAGGTAGCAAGCCACTCGGTCGATATGTGCTCTTGCGAGTGACGACTCTGTTATCCCTAGGGTAGCTTTTCTGTCATCAATTGCCCGCATCAAGCAGGCTAATTGGTTCGCTAGACCACGCTTTCGCGTCAGCGTTCCTCGTTGGGAAGAACACTGTCAAGCTATCTTTTGCTCTTGCACTCTTCGCCGGGTCTCTGTCCCGGCTGAGATAGCCTTAGGGCGCGCTCGATATCTTTTCGAGCGCGTACCGCCCCAGTCAAACTGCCCGGCTACCGGTGTCCTCCTCCCGGAGTGAGAGTCGCAGTCACCGACGGGTAGTATTTCACTGATGACTCGGTGGCCCGCTAGCGCGGGTACCTGTGTAATGTCTCCTACCTATGCTGCACATCGGCGACCACGTCTCAGCGACAGCCTGCAGTAAAGCTCCATAGGGTCTTCGCTTCCCCCTGGGTGTCTCCAGACTCCGCACTGGAATGTACAGTTCACCGGGCCCAACGTTGGGACAGTGATGCTCTGGTTAATCCATTCATGCAAGCCGCTACTGATGCGGCAAGGTACTACGCTACCTTAAGAGGGTCATAGTTACCCCCGCCGTTGACAGGTCCTTCGTCCTCTTGTACGAGGTGTTCAGATACCTGCACTGGGCAGGATTCAGTGACCGTACGAGTCCTTGCGGATTTGCGGTCACCTATGTTGTTACTAGACAGTCCGAGCATCCGAGTCACTGCGACCTGCTCCGTTCCGGAGCAGGCATCCCTTATCGCGAACTTACGGGACTAACTTGCCGAATTCCCTAACGTCGGTTGCTCCCGACAGGCCTTGGCTTTCGCCGCCATGGACACCTGTGTCGGTTCTCGGTACGGACACTATGCTCGTCTTTTCACGGGCCCCAGGTTGAATCACGTTTCCCTATCCCGCCGTTCGTCCGCTTCCTGCCGTTACGGCTTCCACGGAGTTGGACGGTTCGACCGGGCGAAAACCCGGCGTGATCGACCCCAGGGCGTCGACTTTCACTGCATAGTGGCACGGGAATATTAACCCGTTTCCCATTTTGTCATAGTCGAGTTGCGGTATGACTTAGGACCGGCTAACCCTCAGCTGATCAGCAGTGCTGAGGAACCCTTATCCATTAGGCCGTCGGGGTTCTCACCCGACTATCGCTGCTACTATGGCCAGGATTTTCGTCACTATTCGGTCCACAGGAGCTCTCGCCCCCGCTTCCATCCAAATAGAGCGCCAACCTACTCGGTCACCTTTTGACGGGTGCGGATAGGTCTCGGTGGTGGATTTGAGTCCCGATCATTTTGGGCGCCTCAAACCTCGGCCGGTAAGCTGTTACGCTTTTCTTAGAGGGTAGCTGCTTCTAAGCTCACCTCCCGGCTGTCTAGGGCTCGAGACCACCTTCAGAGGATTACACTTAATCCACACTTGGGGACCTTAACCTATCTCTGGGTTGTTCCCCTCCTGGTGCACAGGCTTACCCCGCACACCGGAATCCCCGCGTCGAACGGCGTTCGTAGGTTTGGAGTTTGACAGGTGTGCCGACTCCTCTCGGAGGCGGCCACACCAATCGGTCGCTCTACCCCACGAACTACCTCGGCGGAGGTCATGCTTCGACATGTTTCGGTTGGAACCAGCTGTTGCCGGACTCGATGGGCCTTTCACCCCTACACGTAGATCACGAGAGGGTATTGTAGGACACCAACTCTAACAGGCTTCCACGTGCCTTTCGGCACGCTTCACCTTGTCCACGCGTAGATCGTCCGGATTCGGGTCGTGTCCACGTGGCTCCCCGCCCTTGAAGACGGCGGCCCTCGCCGTGAGGCTGCGGCCATGTCGGTTTCCCTGTGCCTCCCCGGATGCTCCGGTTAGACTTGCCATGTAGACACACTCCCTGGCTCGTTTTTCAAAACGTACGACGGAACATCGGCTTCCCGTGAGTCTTACTGGAGACTCGCGTCTCGGTCATTCGTCAGGGGACCTTGTATGCCCCGTCGCTCCATCGCCAACTGAGTTCAAGCTCTATTTCGCCTCCCTTCTGAGGGTACTTTGCAGCGTTCGTTCACACTACTTGTGCACTATCGGTCTCGAGGAGTGTTTAGCCTTCGCAGTCGATGCCTGCGTTGTTCGCGAGGGATATCCAACCCCCGCTACTCCGGAACTGACGCACAGCGTACTGGTTTCGATTACGGGGTTGTCACCCTGTATCACGCCCTGTTCCAAGGGACTTCATCGAAATGGTCTGCTGATGAGAGTCAGTCCAAACACCACATTGGTCGTGAGACCTTCGGTTTGGGCTGTATCGCGTTCACTCGCGGTTACTGACGACATCACGTTGCGTTTTCTTGTCCTCCCGATACTGAGATGTTTCAGTTCTCGGGGTTCCTCATTGCGCGAAGCAATTGTGAAGAGATTCTCATTCGGAAATCCTGAGTTCTTCGCCTCCGTGCGGCTCCCTCAGGCTTTTCGCAGCTTGGCACGTCCTTCTTCAGCTCTCGAGCCGAGCTATCCACCAGCTGGCATAGTAGCCAACGTCGTTGTGACTCGTTACACTGAACGAGTCCAGTGGACGCCTGGATCGCACGTACACACGGTTTCATCCTCGCCCCCAAGGTGGTAGATGGTGGGCGAATCGACCCTTCCTATCCTCGGTTTTACCCGGGATAGTGCACCGGTCTTCGTACCATATCCCATCGCCGTCCCACACTTAAGGGGCACGGTTCGGGGCTGGCACGTGACATGGACCCACTGGGATTTGAACCCAGGGCCTCCGCCTTGCAAAGGCGGCGCTCTGCCGCTGAGCTATGGGCCCGACAGATCCGCAGGTGTTAGCCCTGATAGTTCATAGGTGCCCGGTCGACGAGTGTTCTCGAACACCGTAGGTGGGTCGAGGCAGAGCCTCGATCCCGATCAGTAGGAGGTGATCCAGCCACAGATTCCTCTACGGCTACCTTGTTACGACTTAAGCCCCCTTGCGGAGCCCAGATTCGACCAGGGTATCCTGGCCTCATCCGGACCCCACTCGGGTGCTTTGACGGGCGGTGTGTGCAAGGAGCAGGGACGTATTCACCGCGCGCTTCTGACACGCGATTACTACCGAATCCAGCTTCATGCGGGCGAGTTTCAGCCCGCAATCCGAACTACGACTGCGTTTGGAGATTAGCTCCGCCTCTCGGCGTGGCATCCCACTGTCGCAGCCATTGTAGCCCGCGTGTTGCCCGGTCCATTCGGGGCATACTGACCTACCGTTGCCCGTTCCTTCCTCCGCTTTAGCAGCGGCAGTCCTCCTAGTGTACCCAACTACCTCGAGGGTATTGCTGGCAACTAGAAGTGCGGGTCTCGCTCGTTGCCTGACTTAACAGGACGCCTCACGGTACGAGCTGACGGCGGCCATGCACCTCCTCTCAGTAGCTCGAGTAAGCTCGTCAAGCTGACTGTCGTTACTACTGTCGGGACCGGTGAGATGTCCGGCGTTGAGTCCAATTAAACCGCAGGCTCCTCCGGTTGTGGTGCTCCCCCGCCAATTCCTTTAAGTTTCATCCTTGCAGACGTACTTCCCAGGCGGCTCGCTTCTCGGCTTCCCTAGGGCGCAGCACAGGCTCGTAGCCTGTGGCACACCTAGCGAGCATCGTTTACAGCTAGGACTACCCGGGTATCTAATCCGGTTCGAGACCCTAGCTTTCGTCCCTCACCGTCGGGTCCGTCCTCCTGAGGTGCTTTCGCCATTGGTGGTCCGTCCAGGATTACAGGATTTCACTCCTACCCCGGACGTACCCCCCAGGTCTTCCGGCCCCAAGCCGAACAGTTTCCGCTGGACGCCGACGCGTTGAGCGCGTCGATTTCCCAACGGACTTGCACGGCCGGCTACGGACGCTTTAGGCCCAATAATATCGGCCATCACTCGTGCTGCCGGTATTACCGCGGCGGCTGGCACCGGTCTTGCCCAGCACTTGTTCCTGTACCTCCCTACGGTACAGAAAAGCGAGGACTATATGCCCTCGCACTCGGAGTCCCCTTATCGCACTGTCGTGCAGTGTAAAGGTTTCGCGCCTGCTGCGCCCCGTAGGGCCCGGTATCTTGTCTCAGATACCGTCTCCGGGCTCTTGCTCTCACAACCCGTACCGATTATTGGCATGGTGGGCCGTTACCCCACCATCTACCTAATCGGCCGCAGCCACATCCTATGGCGCCGGGGCGTTTCCAGCTCTCGGCACTCCAGCATGAGAGCTGTATCAGGGATTAGCCTCAGTTTCCCGAGGTTGTCCCTGTCCATAGGGTAGTTTGGCCACGTGTTACTGAGCTATACGCCGCGGGTCTGAACCCGCGCGACTAGCATGGCTAAATCGGACTCCGATAGCAATGGCCTCCGGCAGGATCAACCGGAATGTATCCCGGCGCGAGGCCGGGAGGGTTAGGCGGGATCACACCCGTAAGGGTGTGGTCGCTATCGAAGGGTGTTCGAGGACACCCATCGACCGGGTGTCACCGAACTATCAGGGCTAACATCAGATCCCATCTTGACGGCGGACCGCAGGGG